>NZ_CANLCY010000012.1 GCF_947489255.1 uncultured Microbacterium sp. | reverse complement strand
CGTGATCTGCCCGAGCGGTTCGGGAACTGGAACACGATGTACAAGAACTTCCGTCGCTGGGCGGCCGACGGTGTCTGGGAAGACCTTCTCACCCACGTGCAGAAGCGGGCGTCTTTGCAGGGCGAGATCGACTGGGTCGTGTCGGTGGACTCCTCGATCGCGCGTGTCCACCAGCACGGCGCGACCCTGCCCCGCGACACGGGGGGCTCCGGCGAACTACAAGAAGTACGGGCCGGAACCTCCTGACCACGCGATCGGCCGGTCACGAGGCGGTTTGACGACGAAGATCCACCTCGTCTGCGACGGGCAGGCGCGGGCGTTGGCATTCGTGCTCACGGGCGGGCAGATCGCAGACACCAGCATGTTCACCGACACCCTCGACGAGATCCACGTCCGTGGCCGAGGCCCTGCACGCACGAGACCCGACCGGGTGCTCGCGGACAAGGGCTACCCGTCAAAGAAGAACCGGGCGTGGCTACGCGAGCACGGCATCAAGGCCACGATCCCCGAGCGCGACGACCAGATCGCGCACCGACGCAAGCGACCCGGTCGACCGATCAACTTCGGCCTCGAGCAGCAGCAACGCTACAAGGGCCGCAACGTCGTCGAACGATGCTTCAGCTTCATCAAGCAGTGGCGAGGACTCGCGTCACGCTACGACAAGACCGCCACCTCATACGCAGCCGGACTCAACCTCGCCGCAGCACTCCAATGGATATAGCAACACGGCCTA
>NZ_CANLCY010000011.1 GCF_947489255.1 uncultured Microbacterium sp. | reverse complement strand
AGTGAACTGCCTCACGGGTAGGTCGAGATGACTGTTTCTGTGGGTGCGTCCGTTCCTTGAGAACTCAACAGCGTGCACTTGTCAAATGCCAATTTATTCCTCGTCGATCTTCGGATTGCGAGAAATTCCTTTGGATCAAAGACCAGCCCTTTTGGGGGTTGGCATATGGATACGTCAGTAATGATGTTTCTCTTTGGTCAGTTTCAAACTCGCTGCAGCATCGTTTTCCCGGTGTTGTGTGCATTTCTTTTTTACGGAGAGTTTGATCCTGGCTCAGGATGAACGCTGGCGGCGTGCTTAACACATGCAAGTCGAACGGTGAAGCCAAGCTTGCTTGGTGGATCAGTGGCGAACGGGTGAGTAACACGTGAGCAACCTGCCCTGGACTCTGGGATAAGCGCTGGAAACGGCGTCTAATACTGGATATGAGCCCTCATCGCATGGTGGGGGTTGGAAAGATTTTTTGGTCTGGGATGGGCTCGCGGCCTATCAGCTTGTTGGTGAGGTAATGGCTCACCAAGGCGTCGACGGGTAGCCGGCCTGAGAGGGTGACCGGCCACACTGGGACTGAGACACGGCCCAGACTCCTACGGGAGGCAGCAGTGGGGAATATTGCACAATGGGCGAAAGCCTGATGCAGCAACGCCGCGTGAGGGATGACGGCCTTCGGGTTGTAAACCTCTTTTAGCAGGGAAGAAGCGAAAGTGACGGTACCTGCAGAAAAAGCGCCGGCTAACTACGTGCCAGCAGCCGCGGTAATACGTAGGGCGCAAGCGTTATCCGGAATTATTGGGCGTAAAGAGCTCGTAGGCGGTTTGTCGCGTCTGCTGTGAAATCCCGAGGCTCAACCTCGGGCCTGCAGTGGGTACGGGCAGACTAGAGTGCGGTAGGGGAGATTGGAATTCCTGGTGTAGCGGTGGAATGCGCAGATATCAGGAGGAACACCGATGGCGAAGGCAGATCTCTGGGCCGTAACTGACGCTGAGGAGCGAAAGGGTGGGGAGCAAACAGGCTTAGATACCCTGGTAGTCCACCCCGTAAACGTTGGGAACTAGTTGTGGGGACCATTCCACGGTTTCCGTGACGCAGCTAACGCATTAAGTTCCCCGCCTGGGGAGTACGGCCGCAAGGCTAAAACTCAAAGGAATTGACGGGGACCCGCACAAGCGGCGGAGCATGCGGATTAATTCGATGCAACGCGAAGAACCTTACCAAGGCTTGACATACACCAGAACGGGCCAGAAATGGTCAACTCTTTGGACACTGGTGAACAGGTGGTGCATGGTTGTCGTCAGCTCGTGTCGTGAGATGTTGGGTTAAGTCCCGCAACGAGCGCAACCCTCGTTCTATGTTGCCAGCACGTAATGGTGGGAACTCATGGGATACTGCCGGGGTCAACTCGGAGGAAGGTGGGGATGACGTCAAATCATCATGCCCCTTATGTCTTGGGCTTCACGCATGCTACAATGGCCGGTACAAAGGGCTGCAATACCGTGAGGTGGAGCGAATCCCAAAAAGCCGGTCCCAGTTCGGATTGAGGTCTGCAACTCGACCTCATGAAGTCGGAGTCGCTAGTAATCGCAGATCAGCAACGCTGCGGTGAATACGTTCCCGGGTCTTGTACACACCGCCCGTCAAGTCATGAAAGTCGGTAACACCTGAAGCCGGTGGCCCAACCCTTGTGGAGGGAGCCGTCGAAGGTGGGATCGGTAATTAGGACTAAGTCGTAACAAGGTAGCCGTACCGGAAGGTGCGGCTGGATCACCTCCTTTCTAAGGAGCATCTGGCATCTCATGGTCTTTCGGGATTGTGGGTGTCCAGGCGCCAGTTCAGCACCGAATGTGTGTTGCTGGTAGCTCATGGGTGGAACATTTGACTTGGTGTCGGGGACGATGTTTCCGGGTTTAGTACGTGGCTTGCCACGGGAACGATTCGGTTCGGAGTTTTTGTCACATGCACGCTGTTGGGTCCTGAGGGGCCGGGCGCTGATTGCGTCAGTCGTTTGGCTGGTGTGGTTGGTGTTTGTTCCTCTTGGGCCTGTTCTGGTGCCGGTGTTTCGGTGGCTGGGGTGGGTTCCGCCCGTACTTTGAGAACTACACAGTGGACGCGAGCATCTTCGAGTCAGTCTTTGGCTGGCTCGTGAAGATGATCTTAAAGATCATTAGTCAATTTTTTGACGATTCAACTCATGTGATTTCAAGTCTTTAAGAGCAAACGGTGGATGCCTTGGCATCTGGAGCCGAAGAAGGACGTAGCAATCTGCGATAAGCCTCGGGGAACTGATAAGCGAGTTTTGATCCGAGGGTGTCCGAATGGGGAAACCCCGCCAGGGCGCGTGCGTACCTGGTGACTCCCGCCTGAATATATAGGGCGGGTAGAGGGAACGTGGGGAAGTGAAACATCTCAGTACCCACAGGAAGAGAAAGCAACAGCGATTCCGTGAGTAGTGGCGAGCGAAATCGGAAGAGGCTAAACCTAGCGTGTGTGATAGCCGGCAGGCGTTGCATGTTGGGGGTTGTGGGACTTTTCGGATTGTTCTGCCGAGCAGTCGACGTGACAAGAGGGTATAGACGAACGGTTTTGAATGGCCGGTCATAGAGGGTGCGAACCCCGTAGTCGAAATGCTTGTTCTTGGCGTGAAGAGTATCCCAAGTAGCACGGGGCCCGAGAAATCCCGTGTGAATCTGTCAGGACCACCTGATAAGCCTAAATACTCCCAGATGACCGATAGCGGACAAGTACCGTGAGGGAAAGGTGAAAAGTACCCCGGGAGGGGAGTGAAATAGTACCTGAAACCGTTTGCTTACAAACCGTTGGAGCCTCCTTAGTAGGGGTGACAGCGTGCCTTTTGAAGAATGAGCCTGCGAGTTAGCGATACGTGGCGAGGTTAACCCGTGTGGGGTAGCCGTAGCGAAAGCGAGTCTGAATAGGGCGATTCAGTCGCGTGTCCTAGACCCGAAGCGAAGTGATCTATCCATGGCCAGGTTGAAGCGACGGTAAGACGTCGTGGAGGACCGAACCCACTTAGGTTGAAAACTGAGGGGATGAGCTGTGGATAGGGGTGAAAGGCCAATCAAACTTCGTGATAGCTGGTTCTCTCCGAAATGCATTTAGGTGCAGCGTTGCGTGTTTCTTGCCGGAGGTAGAGCTACTGGATGGCCGATGGGCCCTACAAGGTTACTGACGTCAGCCAAACTCCGAATGCCGGTAAGTGAGAGCGCAGCAGTGAGACTGTGGGGGATAAGCTTCATAGTCGAGAGGGAAACAACCCAGACCACCAACTAAGGTCCCTAAGCGCGTGCTAAGTGGGAAAGGATGTGGAGTTGCTTTGACAACCAGGAGGTTGGCTTAGAAGCAGCCACCCTTGAAAGAGTGCGTAATAGCTCACTGGTCAAGTGATTCCGCGCCGACAATGTAACGGGGCTCAAGCACGCCACCGAAGTTGTGGCATTGACATTTTTGGTAGGCCTTCGTGGTCCAGCCGTGTTGATGGGTAGGAGAGCGTCGTGTGGCGAGTGAAGCGGCGGGGTGACCCAGCCGTGGACGCTACACGAGTGAGAATGCAGGCATGAGTAGCGAAAGACGTGTGAGAAACACGTCCTCCGAAAGACCAAGGGTTCCAGGGTCAAGCTAATCTTCCCTGGGTAAGTCGGGACCTAAGGCGAGGCCGACAGGCGTAGTCGATGGACAACGGGTTGATATTCCCGTACCGGCGAAGAACCGCCCAAGCTAATCCAGTGGTGCTAAGAGTCCTAGCTCACGCTTTAGCCGATCCCTTCGGGGTGAGGCGGGTGTGTGTGAACGCTCGACCCCATGCTGGTGCGGCTAGCGTATTAACAGGTGTGACGCAGGAAGGTAGCCCAAGCCAGGCGATGGTAGTCCTGGTGCAAGTGCGTAGGCCGACTCTTAGGCAAATCCGGGAGTCATTGAGGCTGAGACACGATGCGGATAAAAAGTGGGTGATCCTATGCTGCCGAGAAAAGCATCGACGCGAGGTTCAAGCCGCCCGTACCCCAAACCGACTCAGGTGGTCAGGTAGAGAATACCAAGGAGATCGAGAGAATCGTGGTTAAGGAACTCGGCAAAATGCCCCCGTAACTTCGGGAGAAGGGGGGCCATCCACTTATTAGGACTTGCTCCGAAAGGGTGTGGTGGCCGCAGAGACTAGTGGGTAGCGACTGTTTACTAAAAACACAGGTCCGTGCCAAGTCGCAAGACGATGTATACGGACTGACGCCTGCCCGGTGCTGGAAGGTTAAGAGGACCGGTTAGCCGCAAGGCGAAGCTGAGAATTTAAGCCCCAGTAAACGGCGGTGGTAACTATAACCATCCTAAGGTAGCGAAATTCCTTGTCGGGTAAGTTCCGACCTGCACGAATGGCGTAACGACTTCCCAACTGTCTCAACCGCGAACTCGGCGAAATTGCATTACGAGTAAAGATGCTCGTTACGCGCAGCAGGACGGAAAGACCCCGTGACCTTTACTACAGCTTGGTATTGGTGTTCGGTGTGGCTTGTGTAGGATAGGTGGGAGACGGTGAAGCATTCACGCCAGTGAGTGTGGAGTCATTGTTGAAATACCACTCTGGTCACTCTGGATATCTAACTTAGGACCGTGATCCGGTTCAGGGACAGTGCCTGGTGGGTAGTTTAACTGGGGCGGTTGCCTCCCAAAATGTAACGGAGGCGCCCAAAGGTTCCCTCAACCTGGTTGGCAATCAGGTGGCGAGTGTAAGTGCACAAGGGAGCTTGACTGTGAGACTGACAGGTCGAGCAGGGACGAAAGTCGGGACTAGTGATCCGGCAGTGGCTTGTGGAAGCGCTGTCGCTCAACGGATAAAAGGTACCTCGGGGATAACAGGCTGATCTTGCCCAAGAGTCCATATCGACGGCATGGTTTGGCACCTCGATGTCGGCTCGTCGCATCCTGGGGCTGGAGTAGGTCCCAAGGGTTGGGCTGTTCGCCCATTAAAGCGGTACGCGAGCTGGGTTTAGAACGTCGTGAGACAGTTCGGTCCCTATCCGCTGCGCGCGTAGGAAGTTTGAGAGGATCTGACCCTAGTACGAGAGGACCGGGTTGGACGAACCTCTGGTGTGTCAGTTGTTCCGCCAGGAGCACCGCTGATTAGCTACGTTCGGGATGGATAACCGCTGAAAGCATCTAAGCGGGAAGCCGGCCTCAAGATGAGACTTCCATACCCTTTGGGGTGAGAGGCTCCCAGCCAGACTACTGGGTTGATAGGCCGGATGTGGAAGCGTAGTAATACGTGAAGCTGACCGGTACTAATAAGCCGATGACTTGATAACACACCGTTTTTGGTGCTTGCGTCCACTGAGTGGTTCTCGATGTACGGTCGAGAACAACACAACAATGAAAATCGTTGTAGGTTTTTGAAACATCAATAGTGTTTCGGCGGCCATAGCGAGAGGGAAACGCCCGGTCACATTCCGAACCCGGAAGCTAAGCCTCTCAGCGCCGATGGTACTGCAGGGGGGACCCTGTGGGAGAGTAGGACACCGCCGGACTTCCTTTAACGAAATGGCCACCCAACGCTGGGTGGCCATTTCGCAT
>NZ_CANLCY010000010.1 GCF_947489255.1 uncultured Microbacterium sp. | reverse complement strand
CCGGGTCGTTCGAAGTAGGCGAGCACGTCAGCGGCTCGCTTCTCCAGGGTCCGGCCCAGGGTGGTGAGCTCGGTGAGCACCTTAGGGACGCCGGCGCTGAGGTCGGTGATCAGCTTCTCCATGAGCTCGCGGCCACGTTGCCGGTCCTCGTGGCGATAGGCGGCGGTCATGCGCTGGTAAACACCCCAGGTCGCCTCGGCCTCGACGTGAGCGTCACCAACGAACAGCGCGCGTAGCCTGTCGCTCTGCTTGTTGGTGAGCAGGTCCGCGCCGGTGTGTAGCGTGCGCCGCGACTTGTAGAGCGGGTCGTCCCTGAACCCACGGTGCCCGTGGAGCGCGAGTTGGACCCGGCGCCGACACCTGTCGAGGGCGTCACCGGCCAGGCGCACGACGTGGAAGGGATCCATCACCGTGACCGCGTCCGGGATCTCCTCTGCAGCGGCGGTCTTGAACCCGATGGAGCCGTCCATCGTGACCACCTCGACCGCTCACGGAAGGCGTCGTCGCGGTCGGCGAGCCAGGTCTTGAACGCCGCCTTCGACCGGCCCTCGACCATGTCGAGCAGCCTTGCTGGGCCGGCGCCATCGCGGACTGGGGTGAGGTCGATGATCACGCTAACGTACTTGTCGCCAAGCCTGGTATGGCGCCAGACGTGCTCATCGACGCCGATGACGTTCACGCCCTCAAACCGCGTGGGTCGTTGATCAGCAGTCGCTTGCCTTCAGCCAAGACCGCGCCGTTGGGGCGGTGTCCCACGCGACCCCGAGTCCCTCGGCGACACGGGCGACGGTGAGGTGTGCGACCACGATCCCCTCCAGCGCACACCGCAGCCCGGTGCGCGAGAGCTTCGCGCGTGGTTCCGCCGCGGCGCTGGTGTCTTGGCGCCACACGTGTCCGCAGTCGGCACAGCGGTAGCGGCGCACTACAACTTCCAGCACGGTCGGTCGCCAGCCCTGCGGCTCGTGGGCCAACCGCCGGATCACGGTGTCACGAGCAGCGCCTTCGCTGCCGCACCGTCGGCACCACTGATCTGGTTCCATCACGCGGCACGCGGACCGCACGATCCGGTTCAAGTCGTTGTCCGGTCACGCTCAGACCGAGGCCGTCGAGTCGAGCGAAGGCGGTCAGGTCAGGTCAGGGCGGCCGAAGCCGGCCGGCGGGGTAGCGTCGGTCACGTCGAGGTCTTTCGGATGGATGGCGTAGGAACCTCCGTCGTCGGGAGACCTCCACGTTTTTCTGCGGACCAACGCGTCCCGGCCGACCTACACCGTCGTCTCAGAAGACCCCCGAAACGTCTTCGACGACGACGGGACCGGCGAGGAGGAGGGCGCGGTGAGCTAAAGGAATGGAGCTTGCTCGGCTTCGGCGCCGCCGCAAGCTCCGGTGAAACGGTCGGTACTGGTCGGTCGTCGTCGGTCACCACCGGATGGCGGTGTCCCCCACGCTCGGCGTTTGCGCAGGTCAGCGGCTCGTTTGCCCAGTGGGCGCATCAAGCGATAGACGCAAAGCCGACGTGATGAGGTCGTCGGTTCGATTCCCACGGGGGGCTCCGGCGAACAGCCCCTGACCTGCGGAAACGCAGGTCAGGGGCTGTTCGGTTCTGGTGGTCGCGCGATGCGCTGGACTCACGGCTCTGCCCGACACCGACGTCGCTCTCCTCTGCGACGGACCCCTCGCGGCCGGCATCCTGTCCGTGTGTCGATAGGCCTCGCACCGCTCGGCAACGCAGCGTGGCGTTGCGTCGCGACCTGGCTACGGCTCGGAGGGGCGCGATCGTCTCGTGCGTTGGCGGACTACGGGAGCTTGGACGCGTGGACGTCGGCCGCCATGATCTCGGTGCTGCGCCGAGGAGGTGCTGGTTGGCCGTCAGGTCCGAGCCGTGACCGTCTACGTCGACGACGCACGCATCCAGCCCCGTGCCGGCCGGGGGCCGGGTTCGGTGCGGGTCGGTCTCAGAAGGCGCTGGCGGCGGCTTCGGCGACGGCCTGGTCTTGGACGCCGGTTCCTCCGCTGACGCCGACGGCGCCGACGACCTGGCCGTCGCGCTCGAGCGGGATGCCACCGGCGAAGATCATCACCCGACCGTCGTTGGAGGCGTTGATGCCGTAAAACTGCTCACCGGGTTGGGCGAGGTCGCCGAGGTCTTTGGTGGCTGTGTCGAACGCTCGGGCCGTGAAAGCTTTGTTGATCGAGATGTCGATGCTGCCCAGCCACGCTCCGTCCATCCGTACGTGAGCGACGAGATTGCCGCCGGCATCGACGACGGCGATGTTACTGGGCTGACCCTGCGTGCTGGATTCAGCTTCTGCTGCCGCGATGACACGTTTGGCGTCGTCCAACGACAATGTAGGAATAGATGGCATCAATTGCTCCTTCGAGTGTGGCGTGCGCTTTGTGGCTCGAGCCGCTCCAGAGCCGCCCGTTGGTTTGCCTGTTGAGTTTGTGACCGACAGCGCTCGTGTTGTGTTCGCGTTGCGGACGTGCGTTGGCGGACTACGGGAGCTTGGACGCGAGGACGTCGGCCGCCATGATCTCGGGTGCTGCGCTGAGGAGGTGCTGATTGTCCGTCAGGGCTGCGACGATGGCGCCGTTGGCGTGGGCGTCGCGAGCGGCCTCGTCGGGGAATGCATCGAAGATCCAGAAGGTGTCGGCGTGGGTCCTGACCGCGAACCAGACAATCGTTCCTACTTCTTCGTTGGCGAGTGCGACAGCGCTGGCGAGCAGATCGGCGAGCGCGTCGTGCTGTCCATCGGCCGCGACGATCTTGGCGACGAAGGCATACGGAAGTGATGCGGGTGTGGACATGAGGGACTCTCCTTGAAATCGGGGTTCTTCGTAGGACGAGTTCAGCGTATGACGAGCGAGGGCCGGTAGGGAATGGCGTATACGGCAGTATTGCTATTGTTTACGTCATGCGTATCGGACTGATCGCGATCGACGGCTGCTTCGGTTCGGCTATCGCGTCGATCATCGACATCGTGCGGGTGGCCGACGGAGCTCGCGGCGATGTCGACCCGCGGATCGACCCGATCGAACTCGCCATCCTCGGACCGAAACGGCGAGTGACCACGACGGCATCGATGACCCTGTCGGTGGACCACCCGCTGTCGGAGTCCGGAGAGTTCGACGTGGTCGTCGTCCCTGCGCTTGGAACCCTCACGGCCGCCGCTACCAACGACGCCCTCCAGAGCCGAGATGCTCGTTCGGTCATCGCCTCGCTCGGGCGCCTCGACGAGGCGACCACCCGGATCGCCGCGGCGTGCACCGGCGTGTTCGCTGTCGCCGAGACCGGACGGATGCATCATCGGCGGGCGACGACCAGCTGGTTCCTGGGGCCGGAGTTCCTGAAGCGCTATCCGACCGTCGCCCTCGATCTCGACACCATGGTCGTGGCCGACGGGAACCTCGTCACCGCCGGCGCCGCCTTCGCCCACATCGACCTCGCGCTCTCACTCGTGCGATCGATCAGCCCCGACCTGGCCCAACATGTCGCCAAGCTTCTCCTCATCGACGAGCGCCCGTCGCAGGCGGCCTTCGTCGCCTACGAACATCTCCGGCACGAGGACCCGATCGTCGTCGAGTTCGAACGCTTCGTGCGCGCCCGCCTGGACGAACCGTTCAACGTCGCCGTCGTCGCGCAGTCGCTCGGCACCAGCCGGCGCACCCTCGAACGACGAGTCCGTGCGGCGCTCAACCTCACTCCGCTCGGCTTCGTCCAACGGCTTCGCATCGAACGAGCTCGGCACCTTTCAGCAACCACGGACCTCACCTCCGCCGAGATCGCGCTACGGGTCGGCTACGCGAACGTCGAGACTCTGCGCTCCCTCCTGCGTAGGGAGCGACGCCGTTCCTGACCTATCGCAATGCCTGTAGCCGGTGTGCTAGTGCTCGACTGGAACCACCTCTCAGCACGTCGCGTCGACGCTCCCGCGTCGCCCGTGGACGACCCACCTCGACACGCCCGCAGCACAGGCCATGTGACGTGTCCCGGCTTCGCGGACGGTCGGGGTTGGGTGGCTGTGATGTCGCTGCGTTCTCGTCGAAAGGATCGGCAGACCCGATCAGAGCCGATTGGGATAAGACGCGAAGGCGGTCAGGTCAGGGCGGCCGAAGCCGATCCTCGGGAAACCTCTGCTTGACCACACTACGAATTTCGGTCCCGCGTCTCAGGACAGCGTGTCGACGGATTCACAGGTACCCGGAGTGAACGCCCGTCACGAGACCAGAGGAGTCCGCTTGGGCCCTTCGCGCGGTGGAGCGAAGCGAACGACGACGCGCCCACAAGCCGGTCCCTCGCCGTGTACGCCTACCGCGATTGACCGCGAGCGATCCGGCTGGCTTCGGGATGCACGTATACCTCGCACGATGAAGATGTACGCATAGGTGCGCTATCTTCAACATCCTCGGACAGCTCGGAACAGAACTGTTGGAATCCTCTAATCCACGACGAGGCACCGGAAACGAACGATTCCGCTACAACTGTCCGAACCGGCGCTCCGCCAGAGCGCGAAGCGGCGTGTCTTGTGCCGGAACCCAGTCCCGGATTCTACGTGCCGCCACTACTCCAGCTGGTCGAGTTTCGCCACGTTCTCCTCATGGGTCACCTCCCGGCGGGACTGTTCGGGCCGTGGCAGACCGTGTGGAACTGGCATCACCGCATGGCCACGGAAGGCACGTGGGTCGCGGTGCTCGCGGCGCTGACCGCCGTCGCGAACGAGGCGGGGCTGGTGGATTGGTCGCTGTCGGTGGATTCCACCGATCGCTCTTGCGCATCAGCACGCGACGAACACGAAGCGCCTGACAGGGGGCCGGATCGAATCACACGAATCGGGACGTCGAGCCGCCTGGCCAGGCGGTCGGCCGCTCCCGCGGCGGCCTGTCGACGACGATCCACTAGCTCGTCGATGGCAACGGCCTCCCGCTGGTCGCGTTGCTGACAGCGGGGCAGGCCGGCGACTCGCCGATGTTCCTGCCGCTGATGGGGCACCGACCTGTCGCTCGTCTCGTCGGCCACCCCCGCACCCGACCCGACGCGGTCCGGGGCGATAAGGCGTACGTATCCCGCGCGATGCCGCGGGCACCTGCGCGCCCGCGGCATCAAGGCCGCGATCCCCGAACCGTCCGACCAGCAAGGCCACCGCAAGCGCTGCCGGTCGCGCGGCGGACGATCCGTCAGGTTCGATGTCGCCGACTACAAGGGCCGTAACGTCATCGAACGCTGCTACCGCCACCTCAAGTAATGGCGTGGACTCGCCACCCGCTACGACAAGCATGCGATCGTCTATCGCGCTGCAGTGATCTCAACGCCGTCATCGCCTGGACCCGGCGTCTGTCAGACACGCCCTAGGTCGTCAGACGATGGCTGCGCGGAGTTCCGCGGCGGCAGCACCGACATCGGGAGCGCCGTAGATCGCGCCTCCCGCCACAGCCACCTGCGCACCAGATTCCTGCACCGAAGCGATCGTCGAGCTATTGATGCCGCCTGCGACTGAGAACGGCACGCCCGAAGCTTTGCCGTCCTCGAGCAGGGTGGCAAAGGTGAAGCCCTCTTCGGCCTGCTCGTCGAGGCCTGCGTGCATTTCGACGAACTCTGCTCCAAGTGCAACGACCTCTTTTGCACGCTGCGCCTTGTCGCTGACGCCGATGAGATCGACGACAACGCCCTTACCGTGCTTCTTCGCCGCCTTCACGGCACCGGCGATCGTGCTGTCACCGGCACTACCGAGGACCGTCACGAGATCGGCACCCGCAGTGAAGGCAATGTCAGCCTCGAGCTCGCCGGCATCCATCGTCTTGAGGTCGGCGAAGACGACCTTGTCGGGGTGGGCCTTCTTGATCGCGGTGATCGCCGAAAGGCCAGCACTCTTGATAAGCGGGGTACCGAGCTCGAGGATGTCGACGTGCGGCGCGGCGGCAGCAGCGAGTTCGAGGGCGGCCTCGGTGGAGAGGGTGTCCATGGCAAACTGCAGTTTCATTTGGATTCCTTTCGTGCAGTGGTTTGAGTCATTCGAGATTTGCGTGGCGAGGCCAGAGCTCATCAGCGGTCAAGCCGGAGCGGCGCCAGAGTGTGTGGAAAAGCGCGTCGCCGAGGACAACGACCAATTGCTCGAAGAGACTGCCCGCATACTGCTCAGATGCCGCTCCAGAGCGATCAAGCTTGTCTGCTGCCGGCACGACTACCGTGACGGCTGCCAGCGTTGCGAGCGGAGAGTCGGGGACTGTTGTAATAGCCGCCACCCGGGCGCCAGCATCGACGGCAGTCTGTGCCGCGCGCACGATGCCGCCCGTCGTTCCGGAACCGCTGGCAGCGAGGAGCAAGTCACCTGGTTCGATCGCAGGAGCGGTGACCTCCCCGACGACGTGGACGGCTAGACCAAGATGCATGAGTCGCATCGCGGTCATTCGCAGCGCGAGCCCCGATCGGCCTGCACCCAGCACGAAGACTCGCGGAGCAGCGCCGACGATATCCGCGAGCTCCGCCAATCCCGCCCGGTCGCGAGCGATCAGTCTGTCTGTGGCGAGTTCGAGTTCGCGGGCGATGCGGCTGAGCGAGTTACCCACACCGGTTTCGAGGACATCCATCGCCCTATCATCACGGCCGTCAGCCACGTTGGCTCCCCCGCAAAGGAGCAGGTCCACCTACCCGTAGGCATGGGCCTACCTGAGTGGATAGGTTGTCACCGTGGACTTTACCGAACTGTCGTCGCCCGCGTCACGTCAGCATGTCGCCGACCACGCCCGAATCGTCGCCGAGCATGCTGACCGGCAGGCGATCACGCTTGAATCTATGCTCGCGCTTCTGCGATCGCCCCGCCTCGATGACCGCGCAGCACGCAACATGGCGATCGAGGCGGCAACGAGCGCCTTAATCGGGCTGCGCGCTGTTACCGATCAGGAACGCAGCAGCATCCTCGAACCCGTCGTCGGTGCGTTCGCCCGACTGCAGAGCGACCTCCTCCCACTCGTCCGGTTCGGCGATCTCGACGTGCAGTTCGTTGAGCCGCCCGCGACCGGTCGGGCACTCCCAGGAGAGGTCGCGCACGCGGCGCGCGCCATCGTCCGCAGCTCGGTGCTCGCACTCGCGGATCGCAGCCAGGCTCGGCGGGTGCGCATCCAGTGGGACTGCGACGGCCTAAATCTCCTGATCAGCATCCGAGATGACGGGGCCGGCGAACTTTCCGCACACGACGACTCGATCCGCCCAATCGTCGAACGCGTCACAGCCCTCGACGGCGCGATTGCGGTCTCCTCAACACCCGGCTGGGGGTCCTCAGTCGACATCCGGCTTCCCCTCGATCCGCCGGCGGAACCCGGGCCACTTCCGGAATTCTCACAACTCTCCATACGCGAACGAGATGTGTTACGGCTTCTCGTATCGGGAGCGCGCAATGCCGAAATCGCGGAAGAGCTCCTCATCTCCGTCAACACGGTGAAGTTCCATGTGTCGAACCTTCTCCGGAAGATCGGCGCGCGCAATCGGGCGCAGCTTATTGCAACGTCGAGATGATTCCCACCAGCGGTCACCCGTGGTCTAACCCGACACCGATCGGAGCGAAAACGACGACACACAGCAAAGCTGCTCACAGGTCAGTACGATCCGGTCATGACTTCGTCTGATTCTTCACCCGCCGCCGACGCGCTGGTTCGGGTCTCGGGTGCTCGGGAGCACAACCTGCGGAATGTGGACCTCTCCGTTCCGCGGGATTCGCTAGTGGTGTTCACGGGTGTGTCGGGTTCCGGGAAGTCATCGTTGGCGTTTGGGACGCTGTACGCGGAGTCGCAGCGACGGTATCTGGAGTCGGTGGCGCCGTACGCTCGCCGTCTGATCGATCAGGCGGGCGTTCCCGATGTGGACTCCATCACCGGGATGCCGCCGGCCGTGGCGTTGCAGCAGCAGCGTGGAGGACGCAGTGCCCGGTCCACGGTGGGAAGCATCACCACGGTGTCCAGTCTCGTGCGGATGCTGTACTCCCGCGCCGGGGACTATCCGGATGGGCAGCCGATGCTCTACGCGGAGGATTTTTCTGCGAACACGGTGCAGGGGGCCTGCCCGGAGTGTCACGGCATTGGTCGTGTCTACGCGGTGCCCGAGGAGCGGATGGTGCCGGATCCGTCGCTCACGATCCGGGAGCGCGCGATCGCGTCCTGGCCGACGGCATGGCACGGACACCAGCTCCGCGACGTGTTAGTGGCCCTCGGCTATGACGTTGACGTGCCATGGAAAGATCTGCCACGAAAAGACCGGGACTGGATCCTTTACACGGATGAGACCCCGTTCGTTCCGGTCCACTCCCGGTTGACGCTTGCTGAGGCTCGCGCCGCGACCAAGGCCGGGGTCGAGCCGAGCTATTCGGGCACCTTCGTCGGAGCCCGCCGGTATGTGTTGGACACATTCGCGAACTCGAAGAGCGCGTCGATGAAGCGCCGCGTCGCGCAGTACCTCGACGCTGCCCTATGCCCGGTTTGTCACGGGAAGCGGCTGAAGCCTGAAGCGCTCTCGGTCACGTTCGAGGGCCTGGACATCGCGGAGTTCTCGCAGTTGCCGCTTCGAGAGCTTGCTGACATGCTCTCCGACGTTGTTGCGGGAGCGCAACAGGCCGAGACCGTTCCGAATGGTGCTGTGCTTCATGCCAATTCCCGTCGCGCAGCCACGGAGCAGCGCATCGCCGCCGGAGGGTCCGCGCACGCCGCCGCATCCGATGTGCGCCGCACCGCAAACCGTTCGCCGGAGAAGCGCGCCGCTGCGTCCAGGCTCGCTTCCGGGCTGATCGAGCGACTCCGCCCACTGACCGATCTTGGCCTCGGGTATCTGTCGTTAAGTCGAACCACCCCGACCCTGTCGGGTGGCGAGTTGCAACGAATCAGGCTCGCCACACAGCTCAGCTCCGACCTGTTCGGCGTCGTCTATGTCCTCGATGAACCATCCGCAGGCCTTCACCCACAAGACGTGACAGCGCTCTTGAAGATCCTCGACGGGCTCAAGAGAAGCGGAAACAGCCTGTTCGTCGTCGAACACTCCGTCGATGTCATGCGGCACGCGGACTGGCTCGTGGACATCGGCCCCGGCGCGGGCGAGCATGGCGGCCGCGTTCTCTACAGCGGTCCTACCGATGGGCTTGCCGACGTCAAGGACTCAGTGACACGCGGCTACCTATTCGGTGGCAGTGGACTGCCCCCGCACACCCCTCGCGACCCGCGCGGGTGGCTCCACTTGAAAGACGTGACTCGTAACAACCTGCACGGCGTCTCCATCGACATTCCCATGGGTGTTTTCACCGCGGTTACCGGAGTCTCGGGTTCCGGCAAGTCGAGCTTGGTTAGCCAGGCCCTCCCGGCTCTCGTCGGTGATCGCCTCGGTCAGAGCATTCCGGTGGAGGACGAACCGACCGGCGACGAGCTGCTCCTTGCCGATACCCCAGAGCGGCTCGACGGTGTCCTCGACGGCTCTCTCGAGGGGGTCCGGCGGGTTGTCAACATCGATCAACGACCCATCGGCCGAACCCCCCGATCGAACGTTGCAACATATACGGGCTTGTTCGACCACGTCCGTAGACGCTTCGCTGAGACGCCCGAGGCTCGCTCGCGTGGGTACAAGCCCGGCCGTTTCTCCTTCAATGTCTCCGGCGGCCGCTGCCCCACCTGTGAGGGCGAAGGGTCCGTGATGGTCGAGCTACTCTTCCTCCCATCCGTGTACACCGAATGCCCCGATTGTCACGGGACCCGGTACAAAGCCTCGACCCTTGAGATCACTTGGCGGGAGCGCACCATCGCTGACGTGCTTGCGATGAGCGTTGAGGAAGCCCACCCGTTCTTTGACGGGGAAGACGACATCACCCGCTCACTAGCTGCACTGTCAGACGTGGGTCTCGGATACTTGCGACTCGGACAACCGGCAACCGAGCTCTCTGGAGGTGAGGCACAACGCGTGAAGCTCGCAAGCGAGCTACAGCGCGCACAACGAGGGGACACCTTGTATGTTCTCGACGAACCAACTTCGGGCCTGCACTGCGCTGACGCTGACCGGCTCGTGACGCATCTGCAAACTCTCGTCGACGCAGGAAACACCGTCGTCGCGGTGGAACTCGACATGCGGGTGGTGGCAGCAGCCGACTACGTCATCGACCTCGGACCCGGCGCCGGCGATGATGGCGGCGCAGTCGTCGCCGCTGGAACTCCTGCACAAGTTGCCGAGAACGGCGTCGGCGCGTCCGCGGAATACCTTGCTGCGGCGATCAAACTGGTCGTTGCGGCTACCTGAGCAGAAGAGCCGACGCTTGACAACCGCACCGCGCCCACCCCGCGGAGGAAAGCTTCAGCCGCTCCGCGGGGTTAGCTGCGCCGGAGGTGCCGCCGTTTAGGCCGACCGCTCCCATGAGTGTTCCTCCAAGCCACGCGGCGAGTCCCAGGTCGTGGATGCTTCGGCCGAGGTGTTGCGAGTCGACATGTCAGCGCCTTCCGGTTAGGAGTTCTGACCACACACCTATTCGTTGGATGGGCACACGAATTGCCAAGCACCCGAATCGGTGCTCGCCCCACCCCCATGTGCTGGATGCCCTCCTCTGGCCATTTACCACAACGGCGTGCGATGCGCATCCGTTCGGGAGACCCTCAACCTCACTGCCAGTCTTACGTAGTAAGCGCCCTATGAGGGCGATACTCATCCCCCCGGGCGTCTTCGCCTCTTCACGAAAGGGTTCTCTCATGGATTTCCCCGCTGTTCTGCAGAACGGATTGGCCGCGGTCATCTCGTTCGTGCCCCTGGCCTTGCTGTTCCTCGTCATCCTCATCGTGGGGCTCATCGTCGCCAAACTCATCTCCAAGGCTCTGGAGAAGCTGCTCGAGAAGGTCGGCTTCGATCGTCTCGTCGAGCGTGGTGGCGTGAAGAAGGCCCTCGCAAAGTCGAAACTCGACGCATCCGACATCGTCGCCAAGATCGTCTACTACGCGCTGGTGCTGTTCGTTTTGCAGTTCGCCTTCGGTGTGTTCGGACCGAACCCCGTCAGTGACCTGCTCGCCGGAATTATCTCGTTCCTGCCGAAGATCATCGTCGCCATCATCATCGTCGTCATCGCCTCGGCGATCGCCGCCGGCGCCAAGGGCCTCATCCAGAACACCCTGAGCGGACTGTCCTACGGCAAAATCCTCGGCAACATCGTCGCCGTGTTCATCCTGTTCCTGGGTGTGACGGCGGCGCTGAACCAGATTGAGGTAGCAACGACCGTCACCACGCCCATCCTCGTCACTGTTCTCGCGATCATCGCCGGTGTCATCATCGTCGGCGCCGGCGGTGGCCTCATCAGGCCGATGCAGCAGCGCTGGGAGGCCCTGCTGACCAAGGCGGAGGAGGAAGCCCCGAAGATTCAGCAGGAGGCTCGCAACGCCCCCTCCGTCGCGGACCAGGCCAAGCAGGCCGGGCAGCAGGTACAAGATGCCGTTAGCTCGCAGCGGCGTTCCGCCCAGCCGCCGCAGCGCCCCGCGCAGCCGCCGCAGATCTGACATTTCCCTCCTGCTGGGCGGGTCGGTCCGGCGTGCCGGGCTGGCCCGCTCAGCATTTTGCGCCTCGGTAACGCGCCCCAATGGACGCTCCACGCGGGGCCGGTCACTGGGAGTAAGCGCGATCCAGGCGCTCCAAAAGCGACTCGAGCGAAACTTCGAATTCTTTGTCTACGCGATCCTCGCTGAGGAGCCCGACTGCACATCGCCTTCGGGCGCAGGGGGGTCGTCCTCGTCGAGCGGCTCCTCGGCGGGGCCTATTTCTGCACCGCGGACGGCGGGCTCAAGACGCAATTGGCCGAGCAGGAAGCTGCTGAATGCGCGATACGTGTCGACTGCCTGCCGGGGGTCTCGACCCCCGTCGGCGTTGATCGTCGCGTTCATCGACGAGCAGCGAACCAAGAACCGCGCGGTCGAGTCAGTCTGCCAGGTCCTGCGGGAGCGGGGCGTGCAGGTCGCCGCGCGGACCCATCGGGCCTGGAAACGGGCCGAACCCAGTGCGCGGGCGCGCGCGGACGCGGTGGTCATCGACGCGCTCCTGTCCACAGCGGGCACACGGAAGGGTTATATGGGCGGCGGAAGATGACCGCTCACCTGCGGCGCAGCGGCCTGGTGGTATCCAAGCGGCAGGTGGACCGGCTGATGCGCGATCTCGGGCTGACCAGTCTGGTCCGGGGGCGGCGGGTGCGGACCACGATCCCGGGTCGTCATGCCGATCGTGCCCCGGATCTGCTCGATCGGGACTTCACCGCCGAGGCGCCGAACCGCCGCTGGTCCACGGATTTCACTTATGTCACGACGTGGGCGGGGTTCGCTTACGTGTCGTTCATGATCGACTGCTACTCGCGCGATCGTGGGCTGGCACGCCGCAACCGTGAAGACGACCCCGCCGGTAACACTGCGCTGCGAATGGGCTTGTGGCGACGCGACCTTGCCGGTCACCCGGCCGTGGACGGTCTAATACATCACAGCGACGCGGGCTCGCAATCTACGAGAGTGTCGTTCGCGAGACGCTCGCGCCGGAAGGCTTCGCCGCGTCCATCGGATCGATCTGCGACGCGTATGACAACGCCCTAGCCGAGACTGCGAACGGCTACTAAAAGACCGAACTTGTCCGCGGCCCCGCCCGTCTCGTACGGTCGAGGACCTCGAGCTCGCGACCCTCAGATGGGTGCACTGGCACAACACCCAGCGCCTCCACGGCTACCTCGGCGACGTCCCGCCCGCCGAGTTCGAGAACGCGTTCTATGCTGCCCCCAACGACCGCAATCTGCTGGTCGGAATCAAATGGCGCGAGTCTCCAGCAGACCCAGGGCGCTTCAAGTCGCGGCTCTGACTCGGATTGTCAGTTCGCAGCGGGAAGCAAACCCGCGCCGCTGTCCGTGTGGCGGCGACCCTCGCGACGGTGACACAGCGGGGCTCCGAGCGGGCGATGTGAGTTTCGAGGGGGGACCGCCGATTTCGGGATGCTGTTGTCGAAGGGTCGCCACTTTGCCGGCGTCAGCGGTTGCGTGTCGGGGTGGCTGCGGCAGAGGCGAGCCTGCGCAGATTTTCCAGCAGTACGGCCAGAGCGGCGCAGACGGCGATGCTGACGAGGTCGGTGAGGACCGGAGAGCGTGGGGTGAGGATGAACCAGACGGTGTCGAAGCCGGCGTGGAGGATGATCGCTGGCCAGATGCTTCCTGTGGTGTCGATGAACAGCGCCGCGACGATCCCGAACAGGAACGCGAAGGCAACCACGAAACGCCATCCCGCCCGGTGCTGGCGCCCGCATAGGAGCGGCAGAGAACCGGGATCGGTTCACGTCTCGTGTCCATGTACGACCCGGGCTTGGACCCGGTGGATTTTCACGCCGTCGCCGAGGTATGGGTCGAGGGGGGACAACACGTTGTCGACGCGACCACCCTCGCACCCCGATCGACGCTCTTGTGGATCGCTACCGACTGAGACGCCGCGGATTCCGCCTTCCTCACCGTTATCTCGGGCCGCATCGATCTGACAGACATGCAAGTCACAGCCGTTGCCGACAACCTGCCCTCTGACGACCTGACGCAACTCGTCGTCCTGCACTGACGCGCTCCACGACCGGGTTACTCTCGCACCACCGGCCGGCGGCCAAGGGAGTGCATATCGGCGCGCTCTGCCGACAGGCAAGGCCCCTCACCCGTGGCACCCGGTGTTGAACACTGAAGTGTCCGCGCCAAGACAGGTTGCGGTCACTCACAGGATTCACGGGATCACATGCTGAAGCGAAAAGCAGCCACCAACACCAACACGGGTGCTCCGCACCCGGACGCCGCAAAGAAGCCGGACTCCCCCACCCAGCTGACGAAGCGGTCGTGGAAGTATGTGCTGCGAAAAACAGTGCGGGAATTCTCTGCTGACCAATGCACGGACGCCGCCGCCGGTCTGGTCTACTACGCCGTCCTCGCCCTGTTCCCAGCGCTGATCGCGATCTTCTCCGTGCTCGGTGTTGTCGGCCAGGGCGACGCCGCGGCCGCCGCCATTCTCGGCATTATTCAAGACGTCGCCCCCGACGCCGCCTCCACCCTCCGCGAACCGATCGAACAGATCGCCTCCTCCCGAGGCGCGGGTATCGCATTGATCACCGGTATCGCGCTTGCGTTGTGGTCAGCGTCCGGGTACGTAGGCGCGTTCAGCCGTGCCATGAACCGCATCTACGAAATCGACGAGGGCCGACCGTTCTGGAAGCTGCGTCCAATGCAGCTGCTTGTCACCGTCATCGCGGTGGTCGCGCTCGCCCTCGTGGCCCTTGGCCTCGTTCTTTCCGGCGATGTCACCACGGCGATCGGTAACGCTCTCGGTCTCGGTCGGGGCGTGCAGATCGCATGGGACGTCGCCAAGTGGCCAATCATGCTTTTCATCATCGTGTTCCTCGTCGCGGTGCTGTATTACGCCACCCCCAACGCCAAACAGCCGAGGTTCCGGTGGATCAGCCTCGGCGCGGCCATCGCCATCGTGGTCCTTGGCATCGCCACCGCCGGCTTCGGGTTTTACGTGGTCAATTTCTCCAACTACGACCGCACCTACGGCTCGCTCGCCGGGGTCATCATCTTCCTGCTTTGGCTGTGGATCGCTAACCTCGCGCTCCTGTTCGGCGCAGAGTTCGACGCCGAACTGGAACGCGGCCGCCAGCTGCAAGGTGGCATCGTCGCCGAAGAGGACATTCAACTTCCCGCCCGTGACACCCGAAAAAGCAAGAAGCAGGATGAGAAAGAGTCCAGCGACGTGGAGGAGGGCCGCCAAATCCGCCTCGCTGAAGCACCCGATAGCTCCGACGCCCCTTCTCCACGAAAGCCGTCGACACCTGAACCGCAGCCCCGGAGAAAGTGGTGGCAGCGGCGCCGCCGATGATTCCCCGCAGGCTGCAGCTGACACGCTTGGGTACCGGCCAAACGATCTCGCCCTGTGACGCACCTAATCGAGCTCGGACACCGAAAAATTGCGCTCGTATCTGAAGCTCGCGCCTCGTTTCTCATGGAGCTGCTGGACGACGCTCGCTCATGGCCCTCCATCAATACCAGTCTGCTTCGCCAAAACGGCGCCAGAATCGTTGGGTACCTGCGTGCCCTACGCAAAGCGGGCATCCCGGTAGACCCGCTCAACCTCTCTCTAGCGACGGGCACTCAGCCGATCGCGCCTTCTCGGCCGTCCTGTCCCAGTTCTCAAACGACCGGCCGACGGCATTGTTCTCCCCAGACAGCGTCATGACAGTTGCCACTTTCAGGGCTCTGAAGACACTTGGCATCTCCATTCCAGACGAGGTTTCCCTGATGTGGTTCGACAACCTCGAATGGACCAGGCTCGTGAGCCCTGAACTGTCGGCCGTCTCTCAACCGGTATTGGGGATGAAACAAAGTGCGGCAACCGAACTACTGCGCCGCATCGACGGTGATGAAGACGAGTTCCGCACAACCTTCTGTGACACAGAATTCGTGTATCGGGCCTCGACCGCACCGCCTCCTTCGGGGTAACGGCCAGGTCAACCGACGGTACATCCTGTTGGTGCAAAACCGATGGGTTTCGTACCGCCTTCCAGCCCGGTGGGTCTTCACGTCGTGGCGGAGGCTGCCGCGCCGGCGGCGGACGTTAGCGGCTTACTCCGCCTGACAAGGCCATCGCCGAGGGTGTGGGTGCTTGCCTGCTCGGACGGTTCCACCAGCGGTTTATGCGAGATGTGCATTGCTTGTGGTGGGTTGGTTGGTGTGTAGTCCAAAGGGCAGTTTTCGCGGCGTCGAGAGGGGTGAAGTGTCCGATGGGGCGGGAGTCGCTGTCGAAGGCGGTCCACTCGTCGCTGGGGCTTCGGGTGATGTATCCGAACAGTTGGTGGGCACAGGCGCCCATCACGAAGTCATTCTCGATGTGTTTCCACGTCGTGGGTGCGTTGGATCCTCTTGCGCCGAACATAAGCCGCTCCTTTGCGTGCCGGACGGCGAGATCGTGGCATCCCGCAGGGGAAGCGGAACGGGGATTGCGCCGCATCTCTCTGAC
>NZ_CANLCY010000009.1 GCF_947489255.1 uncultured Microbacterium sp. | reverse complement strand
CGACAAGACCGCCACCTCATACGCAGCCGGACTCAACCTCGCCGCAGCACTCCAATGGATATAGCAACACGGCCTAGGTGCAGGCGCGGGTGCGCATCAGGCCCCGAGCTCGACATCCCAGCCTGATCAGCGAGCTAACGCAGGTAGCCGGACAGATGCTGCGGCTCGGCGCTGGCGCAGATCAATCGAATCGAGTGGCCGGCTGCATCCACAGCGTTGTGCGGGAGTGAGCGCCTACTCGGTGGCAGCCGTCTCCGGTTCTGCCTTCGGCTCCATATCGGGCTCGAAGTGGCCCAGCGACTTCTCTTGCAAGAACGCGCACAGCTCGGCCGCAACCTGAAGCTCGTGAGTGAGGGCGTTGAGTTCGAAGCTGGTCAGATCCAGAGCCTCGGTGGAAGGTTCAATCAGTACGTGCCACGCGAGGTCTTCATCGTTTTCGCGCGGTTCGATCCAGACGGTGTTGGGGGCGTTCTCCAGGGGCATGACGACAAGCCCGGTGTCCTGGCCCCCGTGGCCTTCTTGGATTGCAACGCGGACATCCTCGCCGGCGCCGCGGGCGGCGATGAATTCTGCCACCCAATGCTCGAGGGTGTTCTTGCTGTGGAATGGCATGGCGAGTCCTTGAGGTCGGCGAGGGAAGGAAAACGGCCCACCCCAGAGGGGCGGGCCGTTATGAGTATGCGGTGTCGTTACGCCGCGGCGGCGAGCTGCACGCGGTGAGCATCTTCCTGCTGCTGCCAGGTGGCGGCATTCAGCATCAGCCCGGACGACATCGCAGCCTGGTCAGCGAGCTGGCGGAGGTAGCCGCCGGACAGGCGTTGCGGCTCGGCGCTGGCATACTCAAAGCGCATGGAGATTGCAGGCTGCACCCACAGCGTCGTCCGCGTGTGCGCGGCCTCTGTGTCCGTCCACGTGATGGTGAAGGACTCGTTGCGGCGGAGTTTGGTGGACAGAACGACCTGCAGGTACTGCAGCAGGCGATCGTCGATCTCGATGGCCTGGGGGTCCGAGCTGTAGAAGAGCTTTCCCATGATGACTCCTTGCGGTGAGGGGTGCGGGGGTGAATCAGAAAAAGAGGGGGGCGACGACGCCCACGGCGGTCGCAGAAACCACAACGGCCGCAGCGGTCACGCCGATGTACCACCGTTGGGCCGCGACAGCGGTGCGAGAGGGAACGAACGTCTGCCGACGCAGACGTGAAGGTTGTCCCCAAGCGAACGCGTTGCTAGTCATGGCGGCCTTCCTTCCATTAGGTCTTGGGCTGTCAACCCCGGTGATGATCAACGTAACATATTGTAAACACAGTTAGGTAATCCAGTTGAGTGTCACTGCTGCTGACGACTACCAGGCGTAATCATCACCGGCGGAAGGTTAGATGGTTAGGTATAGTGCTTCGAGACATACGCAACGTAGGGAACGGGTCCATGACGGTAGAAACAGGCGACACATCGCCGCTCTCGGCGGCGCTGACGTTCTACTCCCAGGAACGTGATGCCGCGGCGGCGCGTGCTCGAAAGCAGCTCGGCGTCAACGAGCTCGAGGCCAACGCCATGTCTTACCTCGCAAAGAACCCCGGAGCGCGACCCTCAGAGCTGGCCAGCTATCTGCGTGTCACGTCTGCCGGCATCACCACGATGGTCGAACGGCTCGTGCGCCGCGAAATTCTGCGCCGCGAAGCTGACCAGGTGGACCGCCGCGTCAACCACATCCACCTGGCGGTCGACATCGAGAAGGAGCCGTGGTCACAACTGGCGCTGTTCGATGCCACGTGCCGCCAGCTCATCGCGCACCTGGACCCCAAGGTCGAGGCCGATTTCGCCGACTTCCTTCGCCACGCCACGCTGGCCGCGCGTGAAGAGGCTGCACGTGTCGACCGGGCCGTCGCCTAGTTAGCTCTGCGCCGCGGCCGCAAGTTGAGCCATATGCTCAACGGACTTGCGCTGGAGAAACGCGCACAAGTCTGCGGCGTGGGAGATCTCACGGCACAGATCGTAAACGGAGTCTGGGGATAGCTCCGTCACCTCAGGCTGTGCCTCGAAAGTGACGCGCCAGTCAGGTACGCCCACAGCAATCGGTGCCAGGTACACGGACGTTGTTGCGTTTGCCAAAGGAAAGATGACCAGGCCGCTGTCGACGCCATCGACGGGATCCTGATCGGCAACGAACGCGACAGCGCCTCCGCCAGTCCCGCTTGCGGCAAACTCATCGAGCCACGCGCTCAGCGTGTCTTTACTGCGAAACGGCACCCTGCTGCCTCTTCAATCTCCCTGGCGGATCGTTCTTCCGCCAGCCGATCGTACGACATCGTGGACGCCGCCCATCAATGTACAATCGCAACAGCTGCTAGCTCGAAGATTCCTCCACGGGCTGACATGCGCGCTGTTGCAGGTAGTCACAGAGGTGCGCCGCCAACAACAACTCTTCAGCGAGATCACGAAGGCCGTGACCGTCCAGCTCGGTGAGTACTGGCTGCGCACGCTACCCATAGGCCGCCAGCGCAGCGGACGCTAACCGTGCCAGCAGTGCAAAACCGATCGGTTTCGCTCCAATACGGTTGTCGAAGGACATGTAGTCGCGCCTGCCGGGGCTGGCCTTCACCGAGCTGCGGCGTGTGCTTGCTGAGCGGGGGCGGGTTCGGTCCAGTGGTCGAGGTCGATTATGAGGCCGCTGGTGCTGTTTGCTTGGGCGGCGAGTTGCTGGAGGTATGCGCCTACGAGGGGTGCTGCTTCGGGTGTGGTGTAGGTGAAGCGGAGGGGGATGTTGGGGTTCATCCAGATTGTGATGCGAGGTTCGGGGTTGGCACGTTGGGTCAGGGTGAGGGTGAAGTTCTCGCCGCGGCGGAGCTTGGTCGCGGCGATGACTTGGATGTAGTGCAGGAGGCGATCGTCGATGATGGCGTCGCTGTTGCTGTAGTAAAGGTTTCCCATGGGCCCTATCAGTCGGATGGTGGGCGCGCGCAGGGAGTGACGGGCCTGTCGCACGAGACGGCGGTGCCGCTCACATATGAAGAGCACGACAGGGCCTGCTCCGTCACAAAAATGTTCGGACCCCGGGCGGAGGGTGTTCCTCAGATGGTGATGCTCGCGATTTGCACCGTGATGCGTGCGGATTTGTCGGGGTGTGCGGATCGCAGATGATCAGCGATGTCGCGGGCAATAGTGGGGGCGGGGCTGCTGTGGGTGGCGACTCGGGCCGATATGGTCGTGCGCTCGTTCGTGGTGCGTAGATTCACGATGGGCTCTGGGGCTGGTGAGGTGCCGAGGGTGGCAGCGATCGCTCGTGCGATTCGTGTTGGTGTGGGCGCTGAGGGGTACACGGCGGTAACTCCCGGAACGCTGAGGACGAGGGTGGTCAGGTCCTCCGGCTGCGGAGAGGGGGTGGGTTGTTCGCTACTCATCTGGCGTCGTCTCCTGCAGCCGCGTCGTGGATGTTTTCGACAGTGATGTTGAGGGCGTCGATGTGCAGCTCGGTGTGTTCGTGAAGGACCTTCATTACCTGTTCGCGGAGCTGGGTGAGCAGTGGTGGCATCGGCGTGTGTGTGGCGATGCTGACGGTGATGTTGACATGTACGGGGGCGTGTGGTGTGTCGGCTTCACCGGTGATTCGACATGCTCCGACCAGGATGCCGGGGATGGTGTCGCTGACGTCACGGATGAGGGCACGTACGGCTCCTTCGGTGATGCTGAGGCTCACCAAGGGGTCGGGGTGGTGCAGGGGGAGGTCGCGTCCGGCCCGAAGCTCGGCGCCGATGTTGTTGATGATGTCGTTCAGCCAGGACGGGGGAGGAGCAGGCACGGTATCGGCGTCGTGTGCGATCAGATCGCGGGAGAGGTGGGAGACACGCTCGAGAGCGCGCAGCGCGTTGACGCACTCCGGGCACTCCTCGATGGCGGGGTCGTAGGGGGTGCGGTCGTGGGCGAGGTAGGTGCTGAGCTCGTCGAGGGTTTTGCCGCAGTCCAGGACGGTGCGGTCGGAGTTGGTGTTGGTGTCGGTCATCGCCATCCCTCCATTCGGACTGTGATGTTCACTCGTGCTCGTGCGAGTTTGCCGCGTGCTTGGCCGGTGGTGACCCCCATTGCATCGGCAATGTCTTGGTAGCTCAGTCCCGCCACTTCGCGAAGGAGCCAGCATTGCCGCTGATCCTCGGGCAAGGCGTCCAACGCTTTGGAGAGTTCGCGCAGTTGCGCGTTGCGTATTGTCGTCTCCTCCGGGTCGTGTCCGGTGGCCGCATGGTCGGCCGGGAAGACTGTTTCCGGGGGGCGTTTTTTGAGGTGGGCGAATGCGCGTCTCGTGGCGATACGCATCATCCATGGCTTGGCTTGGCTCGGGTCACGCAGGGTGGGCAGTTTCTTCCAGGCGACGACGTAGGTGTCTTGGAGGATGTCGTCGGCGTCGGTGTAGCTGCTGACGATGCGAGCGATGTAGGCGCGCATGATGGGTGCGTGTCGGGTGATGAGGGTGCGAAAAGCGGCCACGTCCCCGTCGACTGCTCGCTGGACAAGCAAGTCGTCGGCTGCGGCGGCCAATCCTTGATTGGACGGAGAACCGCTGGTCGTGGTTGGGGGCATGGACTCCGCTTACCTTTTTTGTGACGATCGCACCGTGTCCGCGCTCATGTGTGTGACGGTGCCGCTGCACATGCAGCGAGTGAATTTATACCGTAAGTCGACCGGCTAAGTGCTGCTTGCCCGTCCAAGCCCTCGATCCACTCGTGGAAGGACCACCAGCTGTGACCACCTCCGACAACGACGCTGCTGCGGCGGCGAAAGACCGCTTCGAAGACGCCACCGACGCGCTGCAACACGCCTCCACGAACGGCAGCGACGGCACCGCTCGTTCCGGCAGTCACGTCGCTGACCATGTCTCCGTCGAGATCGACGAGGCGAAACAGCAGGCCGAATCCGCCATCGACACGACCCTGCAGTCTGCAGTGAACGCCGTGGAGGGAGCGCGCGCCACCTACCAGCGGGACCCGAAGAAGGCACTCATCACGGCCGGCGCCGTCGCGATCGGACTCGTGGCCCTCGTCACACTGCTACGCCGCCTCTAACAACTCCAGACCACCTATCGACCTCAGTCACACCCATAACGAAGGAGCAACCCATGTCCACTCCCACCAACGACGACGCGCAGCTGTCCGCCGACGAAGACTCCTACGAAGGCGCAGACGTCGAAGTCTCAACCGAGACCGACACCACCTCCAAGCCCGGCGGGCTCGGTGAAGACGGAACCATTCCGAGCGACCCTAACGGTGTCGCCGCCGGGCACACCGGCACCGCCTCCAACTTCAACCCGGAAGAGGATGAGGACGCGCACTGACTGTACGCTGCGCTGACAGCTCGACGAGCACGGAGAAGTTCGATGTCCCCGGTGTGGGGCCCGTGCTCGTCGAGCTGTGCGCGCATCACTTCACCCTCACGAACGAACGGATGATGCTGCTCGGCACCGTGACCCGCCTCACGGGCCGAGCCGTCGACGTCGTCGACTACGAACGTGTCGCGCAACACCTGCACGACATGGGGGTCATTTGAGGCTGCGCCAACGGGAGCGTCTGAGGGTGTGTTATCGGCGTAGCTGCCACCACTTTCGCCGGGGGTGTGGGCGTGGCGTTGACGGCTTTGGTGGGGAGGGCGCGTCAGGACCGTCGGCTGCTTCTTCGAGCCGGATTTGGCGGCCTTCTTTGACGTCGCTGCGCTCTTTCTCGGCCTGTTTTTTGCTCTTTCGGGTGTCGCGGGCGGGCAGCTGAATGTCTTCTTCGGCGGCGATGCCGCCTTGCAACTGGCGGCCGCGTTCGAGTTCGGCGTCGAACTCGGCGCCGAACAGGAGGGCGAGGTTCGCGATCCACAGCCAGAGCAGGAAGATGATGACCCCGGCGAGCGAGCCGTAGGTGCGGTCGTAGTTGGAGAAGTTGGCGACGTAGATCCCGAAGCCGGCGGTCGCTATAGCGAGGGCAGCGATGGCGATGATGGCGCCGAGGCTGATCCAGCGGAACTTCGGCTGTTTGGCGTTGGGGGTGGCGTAGTACAGCACCGCGACG
The DNA here is from genome assembly GCF_947489255.1 of uncultured Microbacterium sp. Lineage (GTDB taxonomy): Bacteria > Actinomycetota > Actinomycetes > Actinomycetales > Microbacteriaceae > Microbacterium > Microbacterium phycohabitans. Next base: position 11,386 of record NZ_CANLCY010000009.1, on the reverse strand, counting down.
AGGAACACGATGACGAAGAGCATGACCGGCCATTTCGCGATGTCCCATGCGATTTGCACGCCCTGACCGAGGCCAAGGGCGTTGCCGATAGCGGTAGTGACATCACCCGAGATGACGAGACCGAGCGCGACGAGGACAAGCGCTACCACGGCAATGACGGTGACCAGCAGCTGCATCGGGCGCAGCTTCCAGAAGGGGCGTCCTTCGTCGATTTCGTAGATGCGGTTCATTGCACGGCTGAAAGCGCCCACGTATCCGGATGCTGACCAGAGGGCGAGGGCGATACCGGTGACGAGTGCGATACCGGCGCCTCGAGATGACGCGATCTGCTCGATCGGTTCGCGGAGCGTGTCAGCGGCGTTGGGGGCGACGTCTTGGATGATGCCGATGATGGCGTTGGCGGCGGCGTCGCCTTGGCCAACGACACCCAGTACGGAGAAGATCGCAATCAGCGCCGGAAATAGTGCGAGGACGGCGTAGTACACCAGGCCCGCGGCGGCGTCTGTGCACTGGTCAGCGGAGAATTCCCGCACTGTCTTTCGCAGCACGTACTTCCATGACCGCTTCGTCAGCTCGGTGGGAGAGTCTGGCTTCTCGTCAGCGTCCGGGTGCGGCGCATCCGCGCTGGTCTTATTGCCTGGTTTTTGCTTCAGCATGTCCGTCCCGAGGGTTCAGAGCACACCGCGCGTGTGCGGGCGCATTTCAGTGTCCGACATCAGGTGCCCCCACTGCAGGGGCTTGCCTGCCCACAGGCATCGCGTCCCGTGGGCTCAAGAGTCCTCGAGGTCGGTTCGCGAACGCGCAGCGTCTACGAGCTGATTTGCCTCGCGTCGCGAGTAGCCAGTACGGAGAATCTGGCGGAATGACGCCGTTGATGCCGGGGTGTAGGGGTCGGCCATAAGCGATAGGGAGGTGTTCCGCCGTGCGGGCGGCCCGAGTTTGGCGGGCTCCCTTTGCCCGAGCATCGGCCTAGCCTCCCTTATTTCCTTGGCGCTTCCATCACGTAGCCGGCGCCGCGAACGGTGCGAATGAGCGGCTCCTGGCCGGCGTTGGTCTTCCTGCGCAGGTGATGGATGTAGAGCTCGACGACGTTGGAGCTTCCGCCGAATTCGTAGTTCCAGACGCGGTCGAGGATCTGCGCCTTCGACACCACGCGGCGTTGGTTGCGCATGAGGAAGCGCAGCAGCTCGAACTCCGTCGCCGTCAGCTGGATCTCGCGGTCGCCGCGCACGACTTCGTGGCTGTCCTCGTTCAGCGAGAGGTCGCCGACGCGCAGGATGGGCTCGGAGTCGCGGGTGAGGGCGGTGCCCGCGCGTCGCATGAGCCCGCGGAGGCGTGCGACGACCTCCTCGAGGCTGAAGGGCTTGGTGACGTAGTCGTCGCCGCCGGCGGTGAGGCCGGCGACACGGTCGGCCACGGAGTCCTTCGCGGTGAGGAAGAGCACGGGGACGTCGTTGCCCGAGTGCCGCAGTCGCTGCAGGACCGCCATGCCGTCGAGGTCGGGCATCATGACGTCGAGCACGAGGGCGTCAGGTTCGAAGTCGCGGGCGGCCTGCAGGGCGTTGAAGCCGGAGCCGGCGGTGCGCACTTCCCAGCCCTCCATGCGCAGTGCCATCGACAGCAGGTCGGTGAGCATCTGCTCGTCGTCGATGACGAGCACGCGCGTCATTTCGCAACCACGACGGTGCCGGGGCTTTCTGCCAGATACGTCACAGACGAAGCATATGAGCGTCGGGCGGTCGTAATGCTGGCTTCAAGCGGCGCGAGGTCTGCACTGCTACCGCTTTGCGCCCCGGATTATTCGAAGCGGAACCGATCGGTTACGTGCCGTCGTGACGGTCAGATGATGTCGTAAGGCGACTCCTCATCGTCGAACACCTGCCCAGAATGGTTGCGCCACCCGTCGCCGCCGCCGTCGGCGAGGCCGCTATCAAGGCGCACTGTGGAGGAAGCGATGGTGATCGAACTTGCCGCCGCCGACACGAAGATGCTGAGACGTTCGCCCCCGTCCAGCGTGACCGTGATGAAGCCACCGCCGGCGCGCGTGGCGCCGAGAACCTGAGCCTCGATATCCCCGACGCTCTCCAACGGCGCGAGAGCATGGGTGGCACCATTCACGGTCAGCTGAACCCGTTCGATGCTCTGAGTCATGCGGTACAACGTAGATGTCGCTAGGTCTCACCGGCATCGGGGTTGCACCATCGGAAAGCGCGTTGCACACTGCGACTGTTGTCACGCCTCTACCGGGTGATTCCGTCGGTCGGCGTCGCGCGCGAGTTGGTCCGGAGTGCGCCCGGCCGGCTCATCAAGCACGTGAAGTCCCTGTGGCGAGTTGGCGGCGTCGGTCAGCATCCGCAGCCAGGACGGGTTGAGCTGCGGTGTGTGGCCACCCTCGTATCTAAACGCCAGCTTGACTCCGGGGTACAGGTAGACGCTTGTCCGGCCACCGCCGAGGCTGATGTCGATCTTCCATGTGAAGGTGAACCGCTCCCCGCGGCGGATCTTCGCCACGATGACCGCCTGCAGGTGAGCGAGCTCCCGGTCATCGAAGTCGGCACTGACACTCGAGTCGTACGTGAATCTCCCCATCGGAAACCTCCAACATCGGGACCCCCGGCGCGACCATCATGGCGAGAGGTCCCACACGCCGGAGGAACGACGTCCGTGTCAGCGTCTCAGACGACACGTTCACCCCTGGACCCTTGCGAAAACCTTCCCGGGCTGTTGTGCAAATGTGAGCAACATCGCGGGTGCGATAATTCGGAGCGGCCGGGCGATTTCGCGATGGCCCAGCCTCGAACGAGATAAAGGACACGCTCGCCCCGTGGGACGACTGATCTACACGCAAGACTCCAGCTACGACATCGACGACCGTATCCTCGCGCACCTCCGCGTCGTCATGATGAACAAGCTCCGCCGCCGTGAAGGCTTCATGCTCCAGATGCCCACCACCGGCGGCGGCCGCTCCTCCATCTGGATCAGCCCCACACGGGCCCTGCTCATGCAGTTCTACGGCGGCCGCGCACCGCAGCTCGACCGTGAGTTGATCGACAAGATGATGCACGACGCGAGTAGCGCCGACGGGCTCACCCTCTCGAACCGTCTGTAACGGCATCGCCACAGGTGATGTGGCGGGTGAATCTCGGACCGATCCGTTCTGTCTCCCCGGCGTCCGCGTTAGCGTGACGCCGTGACGAAGCCCCACCGCATCAGCCATCCTGCGGCAGCCCGCCTCGCCGGCGTCCCCCTCGAAAGCCTCGACGCATGGGCAGCCGTCGACCGGCAAGGACGCTACGACACCGCCGAGTTCAAACTCTGGACCGAAATACACGTGGCCGTCCGCTCAATCGATGGGCGCTAAGCCGGCGCCATCCCCGCGTCGAAATAGGAGACGGGTCCGAATGCACCCTCTCGATGATCTGTTGCGCCTTGTAGGTTTCCTCATTGGTGCGATTCCGATCGGTTTCGCACCACGTGCGAGCCCATCGACGAGGCGCCGGAATCTTGCGGATCGGCCCGATGCAAAAACCCGTTGCGAAACACGAATTGATGCGAAATTGAGTAGAGCCCTTTTGCATCATTGGTAGAATTGGTTAGGACGGAGGGGGCTGCCGTGTTCGAGTCGCAGATGAAGATCGAGCAGCAGTACCCGGACCTGTTCGCGCAGCTCGACGACAAGCTATGTCGCGCCGTTGTGCAGTCGCTCGCCGCCGGGTGGCATGAGGGTTGGGAGCCCACGCGCGAGGACGTCGAGAACTTGACGGACTATGCGCGCGGCGCGATCGACGCGGACGAGTACGACCGCCGCTCGGACGCCGCAGCATGCCGCGCGGCCGAGGTGGCTCGACGCGCCGCGGGGCTATAGCTGTGGCTATAACTTGGGTATGCTGGAAGTGAGAGGGGGAAGCCATGACGACTATCGAAACTTCCGCAGGGGAGGCCGTGCGGGCGACGTTGAAGGCCCGTCACCGTCGTGAGATTGGTGAGTTGGACTACCGGCGGGGCGTCATCGTCCTGGATCAGCAGGGCTTATCTCAGACGCGGATCGCGCAGCTCCTCGGGGTGAAGCAGCCGACCATCCACCGGGTGATCGAGCGAGCGAAGTCGGTCCCGATGCCGCGGGACGGATTCTCCGGTGCGGACCCATTCGAGATTTGCGAGCGCTACGCCGCTGACGTGATCGACCGGTCGCAGCTCGTCGATGAGCTGACGCGGTGGAATTATGCCCCTCGTGGAACTCTCGCGACCGAGCTGGACGACCTAATCGTCGATCCGGTGGGCTCGTTCGGTGACGTGGAGCGGGCGCTGCGCCAGGGGTTGATCGACGATGACGTGTTCGATGAGGTTGCCGACCGCATCGAGGCACAGACCGCTGTCGCGTGAGTCCTGAGGAGCGCCAGCGTCACATCGACCTGGTGCGCGGGCTGTCCATGTCGGGCGGGGTGCTCGAAAAGGACGCGCCCACCGCGACTATCAACAACCGTGAGTGGTTCCGGTCGAATGGCTCACCGCGGCCCGAGCGTCGCGCACTGCACGACCAGCTCTACGCCGAGGTCCGCGCACAGTTCCCCGAGGCTCGCCAAGATGCCCGCGCGCTCGTGCTTGCCGGGCCTCCCGGGGCTGGCAAAGGGAGCGTGGCGGAGAAGGTGCTGGGGGCGGAGATATCCCAGTTCGTGAACGTTGACGCGGATGAGTTCAAGAAGCTCCTGCTGCGCGAGGCGATCGCGGACGGTAGTTACGAGTCGGCCATTAAGCCGGTCGAGGTGCGCGACATGGAGGCGACGGGGGAGACGTTCTACCCATTGGAGCTCGCGTCGCTTGTGCACACGGAATCGAGCCGACTTGCGGCGGCGCTTCGGGAAGACCTGATCGCGGAGAAGACGAACGTGGTCGTTGACACGGTGCTTGGTGATGAGAGGTCGGCGGACGGTCTGGCCGATCAATTGACCCGCGCCGGGTATGAGGTAACGGTGATCGACGTCGAGGTGCCCTACCTCGTGTCGGAGGACCGCATCAAGATGCGGTGGCAGGAAGCTATGGCGGAGGCCGAGGCCGGCAAGGCCGGCGCTCTCGGTGGGCGATGGGTGCCAAGCACGTACGCGCGCCCCCTGTTCGACACCGAGCATGGCCGCTCGAAGTCACAGGACGTTGCGGCGAGGTTGGCTGAGATGTGCCCGAACGTGCGGCGCTACGAACGCCATTTCACAAGCCTGGGCGAGCACCAATCGTCGCTTCGCGAGGGCCGGCGAGCGGAACCGGTGAGGGAGGTCGAGAAAACCCGTGCCGAAGCCGGCGCACCGCTCGTCGACCAGGCCAAGGAGTCATCTTCGGCCCGGTCTGATCCGCTTGCAGACGTCCGAGCCGTCATCAGCGGCAGCTACCAGCGGTCCCCGAAAGAAGCGACCCGGGGCGCCGGCCCGGGCGGCCAGCAGCCGCCCCAGGCGCGCCGCCGCGGCCCCGGCTACATGTCCGATCGGTTCCCGACAGGAGGGCTCGAGAGATGACGAACGTGATCGGGTACGCCCGTGTCTCGCGCCGGGAGCAGAACCCGGATGCGCAGGAGGCCGAGCTGCGCGCGGCCGGCGCTACTCGTGTGTTCGTCGACCATGGCGAGTCCAGTCGGATTGCTGCGCGCCCGCAGTGGGTCGCGTGCCTCGACTACCTCCGCGAGGGTGACACCCTCTTGGTGCGCCGCCTCGATCGTCTCGGCGGCAGTGAGCGGATCATCCTCGACACGTTGAACGAACTGCGCGAACGCGGCATCAACATTCGCAGTCTGACCGAACCTCAGATCGACACGACAACCCCGATGGGCCGTGCCCTGTTCGGGATCGTCGCGGTGTTCGCAGAGCTGCGCGTCGACACCATCCGAGAGAACACGCAGCGCGGCATGGACCACGCCCGCGCCCAGGGGAAGGCGATCGGTCGACCGTCGAAGCTCAGCGCTGACCAGCTCGCGCAGCTACGTCGGATGCGCGATGACGAGGGGCTGAGCTTTGCCCACATCGGGCGCGTGCTCGGTGTTGACAAGTCGACTGCCTCGCGCGCCTACGCCGAGCTCAATCGGTTTGGCTCGCTCCGCGAGCCGGCGTCTTCGTAGCGCGCGATGGCAACTCTGACCGGCGACGAGCTTCGGGTGCTCATTCACGACCTACAGGCGGCCTGGGATGATTACGGTGACGCCGAGGTCCTGCATCAGCCAGCGGCGCGACGCAATCGCCCCTTCACCGGCGAGGACGCGCAGCGAGTTGGAGTCGTGCACGGCTGGGTCAGGCACCTGCATGAGACGGGTAAGGCCGCTGTCCTGCTTCTCAACAACGGTCTGGTGAACGCAGCGCTCCCGCTTGTTCGCCAGATGTTCGAGCTCGCGTTGACGTCCGTCTGGGTGATGCAGAGCGAAGATCAGCACGGGGTTCGAGCTGTGGTGCTCGAGCACTCGCGTAACCGTGCAGCGTTCGCCCGAGAGGCACGCTTGGCGCAGTCCCCAACGTTCCAGCAATCCGCGGACGAGATCGTAGACACGGATTCGGGCCACATCCCTGGAACTTTCGACAGCGTGCAGCGGTTCCGGGAGATCTGCCTCGACCTTACGCCGGCTGGTCACGATGCCTATGTCATCTACCGGGTCTTGTCGACCTACAGTCATCCGTCCGTCTCGGTGAGTGATCTGTACTTTGATGCGCCGGCGACGCCGGCAGAGCGTCTGCCCGCCCGGCGACTTCTAGCGACCGCGGCTATACCGGCTGACACCCTGCTGTACTTCGTCGCGGTCACTCTTGTGTGGGGAGCGCGCGCGTACGTCTATACGAGCCAGGACAAGATGCATCGGAGCCTCCTTCGGAGCGCTGCGCGGGTTCTGTTAGTGACCAGTGAGATCAAGCTCAGTGAGCACTACCGTCGTCGACACGCGAAGCGTCGGAAAGACGGCTGACAGTCGACCACAAGGGTCCGGAAGGGCTCAGGCCGAGGCCGCGGAGCGGCCGGTCAAGTGGGGTCCCGCTGTCCACCTGTGGGCGGGTGGAGCCCGTAGGTGGCTCGGGCCGTCCACAGGTGGTCAGGGGGTTGCGTTAGTCCCCGTAGGACTGACCCTCATCGCCGCTCGTGGCGGCGTCCGCCGGCGGCGTCGCCACGGCTTGAGTCGGAGTCGACTGTCGCGCGGTGCGCGCACGCGGCTTGCGCTTTTGAGCCGCCTCCGCGAAGCCGATCTTGCGCAGTTCGGCGGGCGTCCAACCGGCGTCGAGAGTGGCGCTGTATGCGCGTGCATCGTCTCGTTCGGCCGCTGCGACCTTTTCACGTTCTTCACGCTCAACCTCGGCGATTCGCGCGGCAGATGCTTCACGCGTGTCCGCGAGCGCCTGGCGTGACTCCGCGAGCTTACGGATCGACGTCAGACGGTCTTCCATCGCGCGCTGTGCGCGCTCGATTGCTTCTTGTGGGGAGAGCTCCTTAGCCATGCCACGAGCTTAGGGATGCGGCATGGTCCGCGCGAGATTTCTCGCGCCGATAGAAGGGCCGTCGCGGAGCAAGCTATACGTTTAGGTGCCCTAATCGGACTTGACCTCTCGACTTGCGGCGAAAGGTGCGGCACACTTGGTGTGTGCGGTCCCCGCAGGGGCGGGGTCGCTGCGCTGGGCCGAAGGGAGGGTGAGCATGGCTGATGAGTCGCCTACGCCGCGCCCGTCCCAGCGTCGACGCCGCACGAATGTGGCCGGCGGTCGTGTGGCGCGTCACGTTGTGAAGGCCAGCCCCGAGGAGGAGGGCGTGCTGTTGCGTATGGCCCTCGCGCAGGGTGTGACGATCCCGCGCCTTCTCGTGGAGAGCGCGCTTGCGCAGGATGCCGGCGAGACGGCATCCGAGCGGCGCGCGACGATCATGAAGCTGTACGAGTTGCACCGTCTCCTCGCCGCTATCTCGAACAACGTCAACCAGATTGCGAAGGCCACCAACGCCACGCGCGAGCTGCACCCCGAGACGTTCGCGACGCTCGCGGCGGTGCGCAAGACGGCGATGCAGATTGACGAGCTGACCGACGAGTTGAGCTTGACGTGATGCCGAACATCACGCGGGGCGATCGCATGTCGGGCCTCGTGACGTATCTGGTCGGTGGCGGTCGCCACAACGAGCACACGGAGCCCCACCTTGTCGCGGGTGACGATGCGCTTATGGCGTGGTACGACGACGCCGAGCTGAGCCGCGACAGCGGCTTAGCGATCGCACGTCACTTGGACCGCCCGCACAAGCAGCTTGGGGTCGACGTGAAGGGCGGGCACGTCTGGCACGCCTCCCTCTCGCTGCGCGCCGAGGAGGGCATCAAGACCGATGCCGAGTGGAAGGCGATCGCCACCGACTTTGTCGCTGCAATGGGGTTCGACGACAACGACGGCACGAAAGCACCGTGCCGTTGGGTTGCGGTGCGTCACGGCTTGTCGAAGTCCGGTAACGACCACGTGCACATTGCCGTGAACCTCGTGCGCGAGGACGGCACGAAGGCGTCCACTCACCTCGACTACGTGCGTGCGCAGAGCGCCGCGCGAGCCCTTGAGGTGAAGCACGGCCTAGAGCTGTTGGAGTCGGCTAAGGGGGAGCGCGCGACGCGCGGCTACAGCCCCGCCGAACAGGCCAAGGTCGAGGAGCGTTCCGCGCTGTTCGCACAGCGGAAGTACGAAGCGAACGCCGAGAAGATCGGCGGCGACGTCACCCCCTGGCACCAGCTCGACCCGCGCGAACGACAGACACGCATCACCGCCGAGATTCGCCTCAATGCCCCCCGCAACGACCTCGCCCGCAAGGTCCGCGCGTGCGCAAGCGCGAGCGAGAACGAAGCCGAGTTCGTGCGCCGACTGCGCCGCTCCGGTGTCGTCGTCCGACCCCGCTACGCGGAGGGTCAGACCGACGTCATCACCGGCTATTCGGTGGCCGCGAAGCCCTCACCGGGGGAGCGTCCCATTTGGTACGGCGGCGGTCACATGGGCCGCGACCTCACCCTGCCGCGACTGCGCGCCGAGTGGCCCGACAGTCCGACCGGCGCAATAGATGCCGCGGCCGAGTGGAACGCGGCCAAGCGCAGCCAGCGGCCCGTCGCACCGGGACGCGAGACGAGCGAGCCCGACCCCGAGCTGTGGGATCGGTACACCGCCGAGCTGGGCGAACTGCGGGAAACGCTGCGCTCGGTTCCGCTCGACGACCGCGACACATGGGCGCGTGTCGCACGGCAGACGTCCGGAGCGTTCGCGGCGTGGTCTAACGCCGTCGAGGACGTACCCGGCGACCTCGCCGCGGCATCGGACGAGCTGGCGAAGTCGGCGCAGACCTACCGCGGCCATACGAAGCCTCAGAAGGCGGGTCGAGTGTTGGCCGGCGGGGCTGCGATGCTCCTCGCCAGTGCCGTTCGAGGCGGGCAGGGAACCGCAGCGCAAGCCGCCGTGCTGCGTCAGCTTATGAACCTCACCCAGGCCGTGTACGACGCCGCCAAGGCCGCGCAGCAAGCACGCCACGCGGAAGCGATCGCCACCGACATTCGCGCCCGTCTCGTGCGGGTGCGCGCCGCCCTGCCGGCGACGTTGACGTCGGCCACCGCGGCCACGGCGACGAAGACCGAACCGCGCCGCATCGACATGTCCGCGGTGGTCGACGAGGCCACGCGCGAGGCGCTGGACAAGATGAACCGGGCCGAGGAGAACCGGCGTAAGGGAACGACTTCGCCGCTCCCCGCGTCGATCGAACCGACCCGACCCCGCACGACCACAACCCCGCGGCCCGACCGAGGCCCGGAACGATGAGAGGAGCACGCCATGGTCGATGAGAGCGACGGCATTTCCGAAGCGTTCGAGGGTCAGCTCCGCGTTGCGGTGACCGCCGCTGGCCGCGTGGGCGAAATCATCGCCCGACAGCGGGAGGAAGCAGCTCGACGAGCACAGGCCGAGAGCCAGCAGCAAGCCCGCGAGCTGGCGTCCCGGTTCGCCGCCGAACGGCAGTGGGCGCGCGTTGAGCTCAGCAGCGTCTACCGGAACGACTGGTGGGAGCGCGCGACCCCCGAGCAGATCGGCACGACGCTCGCCACGGCGCGCGCGTGGGGCAACGAAGACCCCGAGGCCGTGCGCGCCGAGGGCCGCATGCGGGACGAGCTGCGCACCCGCTACGGCGTCGACGTCGACCAGGCCGGCGGCGACCCCCAGGCGGTGCAAGCAGCGATCGACGCCGAGCTGTTGCGCCGGCAGTCCGAGACGGAACGCCAGCGCGGCACCGGCGAGGAGGCAGAGGCGGCGCTACTGATGCGCGAAGCCGACCGCGCCGACCGTGAGGCCGAGAACGCGGGCCAGCGCGCCGAGAACGCCCCTGAGGGCTCCGAGGAGCGAACCCAGGCACGCGAGGAGGCACAGTCGCACGAGCGCGCGGCCGAGTCCGGTCGCGCCGAGACCGGCCCCAAGTACGACTCCGCAGAGCGGCGCGAGAACGACGCGAACCAGCTCGAAGCGAAGGGCATCGACCGGGAGGCCGTGGCCGCGAAGATGAGCGCCGACGTCGGCAACGCCAAGCCGGCGACGGAGGCCGTCAGAGGCGCGCCGACGACGGCGACCAGGGTGAAGCCGCCGCGCTCGATCGCCGCGCGGGGGCAGCGTTCCGAGCTTGGACGTTAGCGCCAATTCATGCGTGAAATCGGGGTCGCACGGCAGGCACGCACGGTCGCACGCGGGGTAGTGGCGGTAATTAGTTGTTGGCGGCTTCGTAGGCATCGATGACGGTGCCAGGCACGCGGCCCCGGTCACTGACCGTGTGGCCATTCGCGCGAGCCCACTCGCGTACAGCACTCAAGTCAACATTGTTCTTGCGAGGGGAAGAGCGCCGAGGGCGTCCAATGCCTGAGGTGCTGACGGGCCGGGCGGCATTCACGTAGGGAGAGAATGCCTCGTAAAGCTTGTTCGCATTGTCATCCGACAGATCGATCTCGTATGCACGTCCCTCCACAGAGAAGGTGACCTGTTTGCCCTCGCCACCCTCGAGGACAGAGCCATCCAGATCGTCGACGAGATGGGTTACGTGCTTAGTTGCCATAGCGGCATCCTCCCATGCGCGGCCGACGTAATGGAAAGCTGGGCTAGTGACAGAGCTGGCTCAAGACAATTACTCCACCACACCCTGAGCGAGCTGAAGGCCCAGGTGCATGACGCGCGACTGCAGGTCCATCGTGCGGACGTTGGAGGATTGCGCCGGCTGCTCAAGGGGGGCCCAACCAATACAGCGCCTATGTCAGGTTCCTGGCATACGAGGAGCGATTGGTGTGAGAGATCCGTGGCGTCTCTCGCACGCAACTAGGCCGTGTTGCTATATCCATTGGAGTGCTGCGGCGAGGTTGAGTCCGGCTGCGTATGAGGTGGCGGTCTTGTCG
>NZ_CANLCY010000008.1 GCF_947489255.1 uncultured Microbacterium sp. | reverse complement strand
ACGACAAGACCGCCACCTCATACGCAGCCGGACTCAACCTCGCCGCAGCACTCCAATGGATATAGCAACACGGCCTAGCAACGGGCCGACCGAGGGGCTCAACGGACGGCTCGAACACCTACGCGGCTCCGCACTCGGGTTCCGCAACCTGACCAACTACATCGCCCGAAGCCTGCTCGAGACCGGCGGCTTCAGACCCCAACCCCTACACCCCCGATTGGGATGAGCCGCTTTCCGGGGGTGAAGCGCAGCGTGTCAAGCTCGCGACCGAGTTGCAGCGGGCGCAGCGCCGAGACACGCTGTACGTCTTGGACGAGCCGACCTCCGGGCTCCACTGCGCCGACACGGATCGTCTGGTCGCGCATCTGCAGACGCTCGTCAAGGCGGGTAATACTGGCGTCGTCGCGGCAGAGCTCGATATGCGTGTCATCGCAGTGGCCGACCACGTGATCGATCTAGGGCCCGGTGCGGGCGACGCTGGCGGGACCGTGGTTGCAGCTAACACGCCCGAGCACGTCGCGAACAAAGGCGTCGGTTCTTCCGCCGGCTACCTCACCGCCGCACCGCACGCAGCCATCAACGTAACCCCATCCTGACGAGTGACGAGATCGTAGTCTCGGGCGGGGAGCTTAGAGGCCAGGACGTCCAACTCCTCGATCGTGGGTTCGCTAAACAGTTTGCCGGCCAGAAGCGCGGATCCCCCCGCGATAGAGAGACACGCCCTAGCTCTGGGCCTCGCCGAGGCGCGCTTCGGGCGTGAGCTCGGCGCGGAGACCGCCGCCGGTCGCAGCCCGGGCAAGAGCGCGACCCAGCGCAGGTGCCTGCTTGAACAAATTGTGACCGGCCACAAAAAAGACAGAGCCCGCCTCCCACACGGCCACGCCGTCCTCACTCCACGGGAGGTCGGTCACCCAGCAGTGAAGGAAGTCGCGCGGCTCAGGGTGAAGACCGGGCAGCGCCCGTGTCACGTACTCGCGTGCGCGTTCGTCCAGCGATCGAATCGCCGCCGGGTCGATGAAAGTTCCGTCGTCGCGGACGCCGACGGTGTCGCTGAGTCCAACCGAATAGCTGCTATTACCCGGTAGCGGCGTCGCGTAGACGCCGACCTCGCCGAAGACGCCGCTACTGTCCTGCAGGCACGCGACTCGTGCCGGGGCGGCGGCTTTCACGTCGAAGGTCAGCCTGACGTGTGCGGCGAGGCGAACCGGCAGCGACAGGCCGACGCTGCGTGCCAGGCGGGCGGTTTCGCGGCCGGCGCACACGACCACCTTGGAGTAGATAGACCGGTCGGTGACGCTGCGCACCTCGACCGTTCCATCGGCGCGGGGATCGATGGAGATGACCTCACCGGTGGTGACCGCATCTGCAAGGGCACCCGTGAGTGCCGTGATTGCGGCGCGGGTGCGGATCGCGCCGCCTGACTCGTCGAGCACCGCTGGCCCCGAGTACCCAGCGAGCAGCGGCATCCGCCGGGCGACCTCGGCCGCGTCGATCTCGTGAGCTTCCACGCCGCCGACCTCGTCGAGCACCCGCAGCCGCGCCAGGGCGCTGTCTCCGATCGCCAGGACACCGTCTGATGAGACCAGCTCGACATCGAAGTGTTCGGCCCACTCATCCCATACGCCGCGGCTTTCGCGCGCGAAAGCGACGAGTCGCGGGTCGTCGTGGGCATGCCGGAAGATCCGCGACTCGCCTGCGGACTGACCCGTCCCGGGCAGACCAGCCTCGTACAAGCGCACCGGCACGCCCTGCTCCCGCAGCGCGTACGCCGTCGACAGACCGACGATCCCGCCCCCGATCACTGCTACCTCGGGTGCACGCGTCGTGGCAACGCCGTCGTCAGTTCCTGTCATCGCGGTTCCCCGATCTGTTGCTGATTAGCGATAGGCCGCAAAAGAAGGGGCCGCTGCCACGACGTCAGCGGGCTGTGTAAGCCCGAAGTCACCGCGCGCAGCGACCCCTCCTTTCTGTGCCAATACTCCCGGGCTGTCGTGTCAGGCGGGGAGTTTGGAGCCCAGGACGTCGAGCTTCTCGATCGTCGGTTCGCTGAACAGTGTGCCGGTCTGCTCGCCGAGAGCGGTCGCTACTGCGCCGGACAGGTGCGCGTCGCGGCCGGCGTCATCGGGGAACACGTCGAAGATCCCGAAGGAAGAGGGGCCGAGACGAATCGCGAACCACGCTATGGTGGCCGGTTCCTCCTCGACGAGTCCTCGCCCGATGCCGAGAAATTCTTGGACCTCGTCTTCCTTGCCGGGCAGGGCCTCCAGCCTGACAAGCAGTCCCTTTGTCACGCTCATGACGTCACCTCCTCCTGGGTCGAGTTGCTCGCAAATTTCGCCACGATCGTGTCGCAGAACGCAGGCAGGTCCTCGGGTGAGCGGCTGGTGATCAGATTCCCGTCGACCACGACGTCCTGGTCGACGACGTCAGCACCGGCGTTGCGCAGGTCTGTGCGGATGCTCGGGAAGGACGTCAAGGTGCGACCTCCGACCACGCCAGCCTCGATCATCGTCCACGGCCCGTGACAGATCGCCGCCACGGGCTTGCCACTCTCGACGAAGTCGCGGACGAAGGAGACGGCGTCCTCGTCGACCCGGAGCTGGTCGGGGTTCACCGTGCCGCCGGGAAGCAGCAGGGCGTCGTAGTCGCCCACCGAGGCATTGGCGACCAACCCGTCGACGGTGAACGTGCCCGCTTCATCCAGGTCGTTCTCACGGGCCTTGATCTCGCCGTCGTGGATCGAGAGGACCTCGGTCTGAGCGCCGGCCCGTTCCAGTGCTTCGCGGGGTTGCTCGAGCTCAACGCGTTCGACTCCGTCGGCGGCGAGGATCGCGACCCTCTTGCCCTGGAGATCTGCTGCCATCTCAGTTTTCCTTCTTTCCGTTTGACATGCCGGGCTTGATGAGGACCTTGGTCCAACCCTTGGACCGGGCGTCGAAGTTCTTATAGGCATCGGCGGCTTGGTCCAGCGAGATTTCGTGGGAGACGATCCACGAAGGGGTCGCCTTGCCGGCCGCGATCAAGTCTCGCAGTCGGCGGTTGTACCGCTTGACCGGGGCCTGACCGCTTCCCATGGTCTGACCCTTGAACCAATGTGTGCCGTAGTCGATGGCTGCCTTGCCCTGTTTGGCCAATTCGCCCTTGGCCCCCGGGTCCTGGGGGATGAACACGCCAACGGTGCCGATTCCTCCGGTGAAGCGGACCGCGTTGATGAGCATGTTCAGCGTGGCGGCGGTGTCCTCGTTGCCCTGGGGATCGTGGGCCTGGTAGCCCACGCATTCGCAACCACGGTCAGCTCCGAGCCCCATCGTCTCGTCCAGCACAGCCTGCACGGGGTCGACCTTGGAGTCGTCGATGGCAATCGCACCGATCTGCTCGGCCAACGCGAGCCGGTCAGGGTGACGATCGACCACCATCACCTTCGCGGCACCCTTGATCATCGCGGACAGGGCAGCCATCAGCCCGACCGGGCCCGCCCCGGCGATCACAACGCTGTCGCCGGGTATCACGCCGGCCATCTCGGTGGCGTGGTAGCCGGTGGGGAAGATGTCAGAGAGCATGACGTAATCGTTCTCCTTCTCCTCCGCATCCTCGCCCAGGCGCAGCGCGTTGTGGTCACCGAAAGGCACGCGGAGCAGCTCCGCCTGGCCACCGCCATAGGGACCCATGTCGGCGAACCCATAGGCCGCTCCGGCGAAGGATGGTTCGGGCTGGGTGGTGAGACAGTAGTTGGTCAGGCCGCGTTCGCAGTTCTTACAGAAGCCGCACGAGATGTTGAACGGGAGCACAACCCGGTCTCCGACCCTGACCTTCTCCACGCCGCTGCCGACTTCGATGACCTCCCCCATGTTCTCGTGACCGAACGTCCGGCCTACCTCGAAGGACGTCCGCCCCTCGTACATGTGCAGATCCGAGCCGCAGATGTTCGTCGTCGTCACCCTGACCAGGACATCGGTAGGGCGCTCGATCTTCGCGTCCGGGACGTCCTTCGTGCTGACCTGACGGGGCCCCTCGTACACCACTGCCTTCATGTCCACTCCCATCAGATGTATTGCTCGATGCTTCTTTGACGGGGCCTCGACAACGCCGGCCCTCCGCGAGACAGCAAACGCCCCCGCCGAACGACATGTCAAGGGGCTCGCCCTTGAGTTGACGTGTAGCGATCGAGCCGGGATAGTGCCCGGGTCCCGCTGCGCGGAACCCTCTCCCCCAGTCTCAGGGCATGGGGTTTCTCGGATCAAAAGAGCCACAGTCGACACCCGACCAGCGCCGTCGATGCCTGGGATGCCGCACTCGCGGATCACAGCAAGGAGATGCTGAGCCGGCTGCGGGCCGAGGTTGAGCAGATTCAAGCCGAGGCTGACGCCTCGGACGACCTGGCGGACGAGCACCCGGAATAGAACATCTGTTCTAAAATCGATAACCTGGCGGTCCGCAAGGAGGATCGGCAGTGGGTACATCGAAGCGATACGCGTCGGCGGTCGATCGCAGGATGGATACCCGGATACTGGAGCGGATCGCTGCGGAGGCCGGCCCCCTGCAGTCGCTCTCGAGCGCTGAGCTGCGGTTAGACGTAGAACCGGTGACTATCGACCCGCGGCCGAAGCCGGCGAAGGCGTGGGTGCGCTTCGGCGCGACGCCGGCGCTCGTCGACGCGGAGGTCTGCCGGTGGACAGCGGATGCCTGCGCGATCAGGTTCCGCGTGGGCGAGACGGAGATGAAGGCATGGGTATGGGCCTCGGCGGTCACGCCGGCCTCTCCTGGAAGGCGCTGAACGTCCCTGTGGACGGTTTCTGCGGCGCCGCCGGCATCCCGGTTGCCTGGCGTCATGGATGACGACGAATGGCCAGGCTTCTCCCCTACCTGTGAGCGCTGCCTGGTGCAGCTGCAACCGTCGTGGAACCCGCCGACTCCCCCGGTCTGGCGGTGCCCGAATTGCGGCCTGGTGCGCGTGTTCTAGCCGATCTGGCGATCGGCGAGCAAAGCAAGCCCGAAAACGTCGGACGACGGTAGGTCGCTAGTCACTCGCAAGGAACGAGCAGCTCCGAGGTACCATCCGCTCCTTCAGTCAACGAGCCATCTGATCGTGTCCCGGTTCCATACCGGGTCTGTACACGGGCTTTGCGGGGGGAATGACGTAGCCCAACGTTACAATCCCCGCCGCGATCAATCCGCCACGCCAATTCCAGAACGCCACTCCGGACGCCGCCCAGTAGGCAGCGGCGGTAAGACCATATTTGATGGTGAGGCGGCGAGGATAAGCCTCGGTCAGCCTTTGATCGGGTAGACCTTTGGCGGTGGCGTGCACTCACCGAAGAAACCACCAGGTCGCCGGTGCCGCTGCTATGCCCAGGTACCAGAGGGCGGCGGTTGTGCTGTCCGCATCTCCACCGAAATGTTCGACCAACGGGCGCGCGGGAAATGGAGTGATACTGACCGCAGCCAAGAAGCCGATGGTCAGCAGGTTGTAGCCGTGGTCGGTCTTCTCTAGCAGCTTGCCGCTGAAATGGCTGTGGGCCCAATAGAGGCCGATGAGGATCACGCTGAGGACGTAGGCGGCGTAGTCCGGTGCCAGCTTCAGGTAGGCCGCGGCGAGGTCGCCATCCTCAGGCCTCGGTGCGTGCAGTTCCACCACAGGAAGTGTGATCGCGATCGCAAGCACCGCGTCGTTGAACGCCTCGAGCCGATCCGTCTCACGTTCGGTTCCCTTGAGAGAAAACCGCCATTTGAGCTAGAGCATCTCGAGCGGGCGACGGTCGCGTGGCCGAGGAAATGCCGCGTCGAGTGTCGCAAGGTCGGCGTCGGAGAGGACGATATCTGCGGCTGCCCGGTTCTCCCGCACATGTGCGATCGAACTCGCCTTCGGGATGGCGATGAGGCCATCGTGCCGCAACGTCCAGGAAAGTGCGACCTGCGCAGGGGTAGCACCGACCTTGGCTGCGATCTTCACAAGGGAGGGATGGTTTGAGAGTCGTCCCTGCTCGACGGGACTATACGCCATGACAGGCATTTCATGAGCGACGAGCCACGGCAACAATTCCAACTCAGGGCCTCGACGGACGAGATTGTAGAGAACCTGATCGGTCACGCAGCCATCCCCGCCGGCAGAAACAAGCTCGTCCATGTCGTCAGTATCGAGGTTGCTGACACCCCAATACCGAATCTTCCCGGCCGATTTCAGCGCCTCCATCGCTTCTATCGTCTCAGCGAGCGGCACCGATCCCCGCCAGTGGAGCAGGTAGAGGTCGAGCCGGTCGGTGCCGAGACGTCTCAAGCTCGCCTCGCATGCGCGTGAAAGGCGTGCGCGCGAGGCGTTCTGCGGATACGCCTTGCTGACGAGGAACAACTGGTCGCGCCGGTCGCCTAGCGCTTCGCAGATCAGCGTTTCCGCCGCGCCGTCGCCGTACATCTCGGCAGTATCAACGAGCGTCATGCCCAGCTCGACACCGGCGATCAACGCGGCGATCTCGTCGGATCGTCGCTCAGCACGCTCGCCCATCTTCCAGGTGCCTTGACCCATCGAAGGAACGACTTCTCCGCCCGGCAAAGTCACATGTCTCATATGCCGTCACTCCTTCAGATGTTCTCGGGTCGCCGCGTCTACCCACCCCCGGAGGGTACAACGCACACCACACGCTCGCGTCCCCCATCTATGACAGGCGTACCGGGGACGCCGGCGCGCAGGGCAGTTTCTCGGTCGGCTCGTCCACGTCCCGCACGGCGGCAATGGACCAAGCAGGGTCGCGGACCCAACTGCCCTCGATCGTCCTCACAGTCGGCGCGCTCCTATTGTTGCTGTTCGGAAAGGCCCTTCTGACCCCGAAGTCGGTCGCGATCTGCTTGATCGTCACACCATCTTCACGACCGCGAGCCACGCGCACGACATCGTCGCGGAACTCACGAGGATAGGGCTTGGGCATGATGACATCCTCCCAGCGGCACCAACCAGCACCACAGATCAGGTGTCACCTATCCGTGCAGCAGTCCCGTCGGCTCGGGGGCACCGTCAGTGTCGCGCCAGTTATCGTGTCGCGCGAACCTCGCAGTCCGATTCGTCCTCTGCAATGAACACACTTTCAACCGTCACGTCCCAGTGCCTGTACCGGCCCGATCCCTCGAGCTCGCGCTCGATCCTGTTCATGAAAGAGGTCGTCGCGCTGCCCACGTGGGGCAGGAACGGGCCGTAGTGAACCGCCCTCTCGTCGCCTACCGGACACTAGGCTCGCGTTCATGGGAACGATCTCATTCGCCTTCTTCGGCATCGACCGCCCCACCTTGGATAGCGACGTCCGCCGGCTCACAGCCGACACCGCGTCGCAGCTCCCGCACTGAACGAGCGACGCCGACCGACGCCGCTCCCCGAGAGAAAGAAGCACACAATGTCAAACTCGCTCGATGGCAAGGTCGCACTCGTCACCGGTGGTGGCGGAGGGATCGGGCGCGAGACCGCGAAGGTCCTCGTCGACCACGGCGCACGGGTCGTCGTCGCCGACCTGTCCGAGAATGCCGGCAACGGGACGCTCGAGTACATCGACGGCGGAGACGCCGTGACGTTCGTCCGGGCGGACGTGACCGACCTCGCGTCGATGCAGCACCTGGTCCAGGCCACGGTGGACCGCTACGGCCGACTCGACATCGCGCACAACAACGCCGGCATCGAGGTCACCGGCCCCGACCTCGCCGACGTTACGGTGGAGCAGTTCGACAAGGTGATCGCCGTCAACCTCACCGGAGTGTTCATCAGCATGAAGGCCGAGATCCCGCAGATGCTAGCGCAGGGCGGCGGATCCATCATCAACACCGCCTCGTCCCTCGGGCAGGCCGCCATCGCCCACCAGTCCGCCTACGTCGCGTCGAAGCACGGCGTCATCGGCCTCACCCGAGCCGCCGCGGTGGAGTACTCCGACAAAGGCATCCGCGTGAACGCAGTGCTGCCCGGGGTGATCCAGACGCCAATGATAGACGCGCTGGAGGAGACCTACCCCGGCTTCAAGGACGCGCTGCTGACGAAGCACCCGATCGGCCGACTCGGCACGCCGCACGACATCGCCGAGATGGTCGCGTGGCTCGGTTCGGACGCGGCCGCCTTCGCGACCGGCTCGCAGTTCGCCGTCGACGGCGGGTACCTCGCGATTTAGACGAGGTGGCCACGACGGACGGGAGGCACGGTGTCAGCTGGCACCGTGCCTCCCGTCCGTCACCGGTCGCGCCGCGACCCGCGTGTCAACCGTTCTTCGCGGCCAGTCGGTCCGTCTCGCTGTCGTTCCGCCACCCGGCGGTCGCGCCGCCGTCGACGCTGTAGTTCTGTCCGGTCACCCAAGAGGACTCGTCGGAGGCCAGGTAGAGCGCCGTGTACGCGATGTCCTCGCCCGTGCCGGGGCGTTGAATGAGCGCGTTGCCGACCTGCCAGGCCTTGCCCTCCGCGTCCACCGCCTTGTCCGTCGCCGGGGTGCTGACGATCGGCGCTTCCGACCCGCCGTAGTGCAGTGTGCCCATGGTGGACGACATCCATTCTCGGAATGACAACTCGGTCACATCGGCGAGAGGCTCGCTATGCCTACGGTTGCCCTTCCAGGTTAGTGGGCGGGTACCAGACCCGCTGCCCGTCCACCGACGCGAACGACGTGAGTGTGTGGGGTTTGGTGGAGGTGGCGCTCATGATGTCCTTCACAGAAATGTGGCGAACGAGCAGCGCATCCGCGATGAGAGACCGGTGGCAGCGCCACGGGACCGCTTCCGCGCACATGATCGCCACAGTCTTCTCTTTTGCTCGATCGATTAGACGGTCTATTCCACGCGCGAAGGGCTCGGTTTGCATGTAGTCGGCGTAGCTTCGGAAGCTTTTGTTGCGCCAGGCACCGTTGATGCTCTCCACATTCACTGGGGTGTGGCGGAGACCGCCGAGTTCTTTCATCCGCGCATAGTGCAGGCCTGCGTCCGTCAGGTTTTCCTCAAGCGCCTGCGCGCCGAATTGCGGGTTATGTCGGGAGCCGGGAACCGTCCGCACATCGATGAGTTGTTGCACGCCGTTGTTTTCGAGCAGCGCTATGAACTCCTCGATCGGGTGTGTGGAGTGACCGATGGTGAACACTGTCGAGGGTTGCATCCTGCTCCTGAACGGTTGCGAGCGGTCGGTTGCGACCGGGGAACTCCTCGCACCCAAGGGGTCCCCCGGTCAGCCGATCAGCGGCTCGCTCCCTTGAGCAGGATGGTGCGGGTGCCGTCGTCGAGGTCGATCCACCAGACGAGGCGGTTGCTGTCGCGGTCGATGCCTGCCCGGTGGGCGGGCAGTCTGAATCGGCCTGACTTTCGTTCCTATCGGGAGCCTTGTCCGACAGGTGTCGGATTGGCTGATTCCTGATCAGCGTAATACGCCTGTTCGACCTCGGCGGGTGTGCGCATGTCGGAGGAGACCTACCCCGGCTTCAAGGACGCGCTGCTGACGAAGCACCCGATCGGCCGACTCGGCACGCCGCACGACATCGCCGAGATGGTCGCGTGGCTCGGTTCCGACGCGGCCGCCTTCACGAGCGGCTCGCAGTTCGCCGTCGACGGCGGGTACCTCGCGATGCCGGTGGGTGTGCCGTAGTCCGTGGCGTGCAGCGCCGCGGCCCGGTTGGTGATGAGGTCAAGGGCAACTAGTCGAACCCCCCTCAGCCACGACGCGCCTCCATCCGCTTCTGATGCCTGCCGGCCGCGCGGTAGACGCTGCTGCGCGACGTGTTGAATAGCGTGGCGATCTCTGCCGGAGTCATCTCGTTGTCCGCGAAGTGCCTGGCGATCGCCGCATCCTTCTCGGGCGACAAGCTCGGCTGCCGGCCTTTCAACTTCGCCCGGACCGCGGGGCGCGCCATCGCCTCCTGGGTCCGGAGACTGATCCATCCGCCCTCCGCCTCAGCCATGCCAGCGAGGAAAGTGAGAAACAGCTTCGACCACGGGTCGCGAGGGTCGTACGTGGTGCGCCCCATCTGAAAGATCACGCCGCGTTCGGTGAGCTCACGAACCTGCCGGAGCGTCTCTTCCGCATTCCGCGCGAACTGGTCCAGCCGTGGGACGACGAGAGTATCCCCCTCCCGCACCGCGGCCATCGCTTCACGCAGCCCTGAACGTTCGAGGTTCTTACCCGTGAACCCCTCGTCGGTGTAGATCCGGTCGGGGGCGACACCCAGCTCGAGCAGGGCGAGGCGCTGCGTCTCGACGTCCTGGGCGATAGTGGACACCCGTGCGTAGCCAACGATCATCTGACCCTCCTCGTCGTCCCATATAGGGAACCGTCAGCGGGATTTCTTACGAACACGCTATATGGGACGGTCGACATCGTCGGTGAGGCACGTGATTCTGCCTGAGTCGTCAGCAAGCGCGCACGCTCGATGGCGTCCCACAAAGCGATCCCCTTGCGGTCACATATGGCAGCCCTTCCCGAACTCACGTTCGACCCACCGAAAACGTCCGATGAGGGCTTCGGCCAGTGGCCGTTACGGCGGGGGGTTTCGCAGGTTCCTGTGACCTGTCATCCGATGTGGCAGCGTTCTGTTCAGCAAAACGGCGGTGTCCGCCGGTGACGAGGACGCTGGCGGCGGCTTCGATCACGCCGTCGGTGATGGTTTCGAGTTGGTTGATGCGTAGAACTCGTTGGATCTGGGGGAAGAGGCGTTCGAGGAGGCGGAAGTTGCCGCGGGTGATGCGTTCGATGGCCGCGATGGCTTGAGCGTCGGTGAAGTCGTCGGGGTCGAGGGTTTTGCCGAGGCGTGTCCAGTGGCGGTCGAGGACGAAGAGCAGCTCGTCGCGTCCGAGGGCGCGGTAGCGGTGGGAGAAGCCGAGGCGGCTATAGAGCTGGGGGTAGTGGCGGAAACGCTGGTCGATACCGGGCATGCCGATGAGGACAACGGCGACGCGGGTGCGGTCGTGGTGGTCTCTGATGAGCTCGAGCCCGGTGGGGTAAGACCGTTCGGCTTCATCGATGATGAGCAGTTCGATCGGGCGTGAAGCAGGAATCGGTGACAGGTTCAGTTTAGGCCGCGAGTGTGAGCGGCTCGGTTAGCTTGGCTTCGAACTCGATGGGGGTCAAGCCGCCGAGGGTGTCCTGGGCTCGTTGGCGGTGATATTTCCGCTCGATCCAGACGACGATCGCGAGCCGCAGCTCCTGCCGCGTTGTCCACCGCTGCTGGTTGAGCACGTTCGTCTGCAGCAGCGACCAGAACGATTCCATGGCCGCGCTGTCTCCCGCGGCGCCGACGCGCCCCATCGATCCGACCATGTCGTGACGGCGCAGTTCGCGGGCCATCGCGCGGCTGCGAAACTGGCTGCCCCTATCGGCGTGCAGGATGCAGCCGGCGACTTCACCGCGGCGGGCGACGGCGTTTCGGACGGCGTCGACGGCGAGTTTCGCGGTCATCCGATCCGAGATCGAGTAGCCGACGATCCGGTTCGAGAACACGTCCTTGATCGCGCAGCAATAGAGCTTGCCTTCGCTCGTCCGATGCTCCGTGATGTCCGTGAGCCAGAGCCGGTTCGGCGCGTCCGCGCGGAACACCCGCTGCACGTGATCGTCGAACACCGGCGGGCCGGCCTTCTTGCCCTTCCCGCGCCGACGGCGCTGCGCGGACGAGGGGATCCCGGCCTGAGAGCACAGCTTCCACGCCGTGCGCCTGCTCATCCGCCAGCCCGCCCGGCGGGCTTCGTCGGCGAGGTATCGGTATCCGAACGCGGGATCGTCGTGGTGAGCGTCGTGCAGCGCGTTGATCCGATACGCACGGAGCACGTCGGCATCCCTGACGGGGTCGTTTCGCCACCGGTAGTAGGGCTGTCTTGCGAGCTTCAGGACCCGGCACGACACCGTCACGGGAATCCCCGCGTCGGCGAGCTCAGATACGAGCGGGTACGTCATTTTGGGGAGCCACCGAGTTTCGGGTTCGCCTGCGACAGATACGCCGCCGCTCGCCGGAGGACCTCGTTCTCCTGCTTAAGGAGGCGGACCCGCTTCTTCAGTTCACGAGCCTCGGCAGCGTCCGCCGCGGTCTGACCGGGACGGTTGCCTTCCTCGACGTCGGCTTGACGGAGCCAGTTCTGCAACGTCGCCTCGCTGATACCGAAGTCGGTCGCAATCTGCTTGATGCTGACGCCGCTCTCACGGCTACGAGCGACAGCGACGACGTCCTCGCGGAACTCTCTGGAATAGGGACCGGGCATGATGACATCCTTCCCGCCAGCGCCTCCCGGCACTAACGATCAGTTGTCACCAGTTCCTGCTTCACGCCCTGACTTGCGAGATGTCTACGTAGGGTCCAGTCTGGCGCCAGAGCGAGTTTCGTCTCGCGGACTCGGCCGGTGCCCGGCCGGGCAGCGCGAGCCGATGCGCCGCACGGCGGTTCGGCGACTCAGCGTCGATGTGGAGGTGGTGAGATGGTGACCTCATGTGCGGACCTGCGCATCTTTCAGCAGATGGATCCGCGCTCGATGTCGGTCGATCTGTCCCGAGAGGGCGACGAGTACGTTCCTGAGGCGAACCTGCCAGGCATCGACTCGGAGTCCATCGAGCTGGGTGGACGGCCAGCTGCTCACCGTCCGCGCGGTGAGCGTCCAGTCCGCGACCGCCGACGCGAAGTGGTTCACCGCCGAACGGCCCCACGGGCAATTCATGCGGCTGCTGGGACTGGCGCCCCGCATCGACAGCGACAGCGTCACCGCCAGCTGCGACCGGGGCGTCCTGCGGGTGGTGATGCCCATCGAGCAGCCCGCCGTCCGGAAGATCCCCCTGAAACAGCCCGCTTCCTGACTCTGGGCACTCAGCCCTGCGCCTGCGCCGATCCTGGCGCGCTCTTTGACGACCCCTGAAACGTGTCTCACGTGACAAGAAAGGAACAACCATCATGGCCAAGGCAGTAGGAATCGATCTGGGGACCACGAACTCCGTTATCGCCGTTTGGGAGGCTGGCGAGGAGAAGGTCATCCCGAACGTGGAGGGAGCCCGCACTACCCCGTCGGTGGTCGCTTTCACCGAGGACGGTGAACGGCTGGTGGGGCAGCTTGCCCGCCGGCAGAGCATCCTCAACCCGAAGGGCACCATCTCGTCCGCCAAGCGGTTCATCGGTCGGTCCTTCGACGAGATCAAGGAGGAAGCCAACGCCGTGGGCTTCGACGTCGTGGAAGGCCCCAACGGCGAAGCACGGTTCAACATCCGCGGCAAGCAGTACGCGCCGGAGGAGATCAGCGCCCAGGTGCTGCGCAAGCTCGTCGACGACGCCAGCAAGTTCCTCGGTGAGAAGGTGACGGAGGCCGTCATCACCGTTCCCGCCTACTTCAACGACGCCCAACGCACCGCGACCAAGGACGCCGGACGCATCGCCGGGCTCGAGGTGCTGCGCATCATCAACGAGCCCACCGCCGCCGCACTGGCGTACGGAATGGACAAGAAGAACCACGAGACCATCCTGGTGTTCGACCTCGGTGGCGGCACGTTCGATGTCAGCCTCCTCGACGTGGGCGACGGGGTCGTCGAAGTGCGATCCACCGCGGGTGACACCCACCTGGGCGGCGACGACTTCGACCGCCGGCTGGTGGACTACTTTGCCGACGAGTTCAAGAACGAGAACGGCATCGACCTGCGCAACGACCCGCAGGCGCTGCAGCGACTGTTCGAGGCCGCCGAGAAGGCGAAGGTCGAGCTCAGCTCGGTGTCCCAGACCCAGGTCAGCCTCCCCTTCATCACCGCCGACGCCAGCGGACCCAGGCACCTCACCATGACCGTGAAGCGATCCAAGTTCGAAGACCTCACCGCTGACCTCGTTGAGCGGTGCCTCGGTCCGGTGCGTCAGGCGATGGCCGACGCGAAGGTCAGCGAGAACGATATCGACGAGGTCATCCTCGTGGGCGGTTCCACCCGCATCCCCGCTGTCCAAGCGCTCGTCAAGCGGCTCACCGGCGGCAAGGAGCCGAACATGACGGTGAACCCCGATGAGGTGGTCGCTGTGGGCGCCGCCATCCAGGCGGGCGTCCTCAAGGGCGACGTCGACGACGTGCTGCTGCTGGATGTCACCCCGCTGTCGCTGGGTGTGGAGACCCGCGGTGGCGTGATGACGAAGATCATCGAACGCAACACCACCATCCCCGCCCGACGCAGCGAGGTGTTCTCCACGGCCGAAGACAACCAGCCGTCGGTGGAAATCGTCGTCCTGCAGGGCGAGCGGGAGAACGCTGCGGACAACCGGGTGCTGGGCCGGTTCCAGCTCACCGGCATCCGCCCCGCTCCTCGCGGTGAAGCGCAGGTGGAGGTCACCTTCGACATCGACGCGAACGGCATCCTGCACGTGACGGCGAAGGACAAGGACACCGGCACCGAGCAGGGCATCACCATCAGCGACACCTCGAATCTGGACCAGGGCGAGATCGACCGGATGATTAAGGAAGCCGAGCAGCACCGTGCTGACGACCAGGCGCTGCGCCAGGCCGTGGACGCCCGCAACGAGCTGGACTCCGCCGCCTACCAGGTCGAGCGGGTACTGCGTGAGCTCGGCGACGCTGCACCGGAGCACGAGCGTGCCCGCGCGGAGCTGCTCATCACGCAGGCCCGCGAGGCAGTGCAGAACAACGTCGGCGAGCAGGAAGCGAAAGAGCGCACCGGCGAGCTGCTGCAGGTTGCGCAGTCCCTTGCTGCGGCCCGCGCGAACGCCAGCCACGCTGAGCAGCCCGCTCAGGACGACGAAGACGACGTCGTCGACGCCGAATTCGACAGGTAGCACGGAGGGAGGATCGCGATGGTCGAGGAGCAGAACGAGGACATGCGGGCCGTGGACCTGCTGAACGACGACCTCACCGACGTGTCCCCGGAGGAGATCCGCGCCGCGCAAGCAGCGGTCGCCGCCCAGTTGGAGACGGCCGAGGACCGGTGGCGCCGGGCGGCGGCGGACTACGACAACCTCCGCAAACGGATGGCGCGCGAGATCCAGACCGTCCGCGAGCAGGAGCGGCGGCACACCGCCAAAGCCTTCTTGCCCGTCGTCGACGGGCTGGACCGGG
This sequence comes from uncultured Microbacterium sp., assembly GCF_947489255.1. GTDB lineage: Bacteria > Actinomycetota > Actinomycetes > Actinomycetales > Microbacteriaceae > Microbacterium > Microbacterium phycohabitans. Next base: position 8,851 of record NZ_CANLCY010000008.1, on the reverse strand, counting down.
CGCTCAGCTTCGGGGTGGACCTTGACGAGGGCGTTCTGGGTGGCATGCAGGCCATCCGGGCGCAGGCCGCTGATGCGTTGCGCGCACTCGGTTACCCCGAGATTGTCATCGACGGTGCGGAGTTCGACCCGCAGCTGCACGAGGCGGTCTCGGTGGTCGAGGATGCCAGCGTCCCGCCGCGCAGCATCCTCGCCGTCACTCGCCCCGGGTTCGGAACGCCTGAGCGGATGCTGCGACCGGCTGCGGTCGTGGTCACCCGCAGGCCGGATGAGGAGTAGGAGATGGCGGAGGATCTCTACAGCGCGCTCGGGGTCTCCCGGTCGGCGGATCAGAAGGAGATCCGCCGCGCCTACCGGGAGAAGGCCCGTAAGTTCCACCCGGACGTCAACAAGACCCCGGGGGCGGAGGAGACCTTCAAACGGATCAGTGAAGCCCACGATGTGCTGTCGGACCCGGAAACCCGCGCACAGTACGACCGGTTCGGTGAGAACTTCCGGCAGTACGCCGCCGCGGACGCGGCTCGCTCCTCCGAGCAGCCGCGCCGCAGCGGCGGCACCCGATACACGTGGAGCGGGGGCGGCGCGCAGAGCGTGAACTGGGAGGACCTCTTCGGGGGCGGCTTCAGTGGTTTCGGTCGCGGCGCCGACCACACCGCGGAGCTGGAGATCACCGTCGAGGAGGCCTACCGGGGCGGGCGGCGCACCGTGCAGGTCGCGTCCCCGTACGGCGGCGCGCAGGAGTACACCATCGATATCCCAGCGGGCGCTGTCGACGGGCAGCGGCTGCGGATCGCGGGCGCAGGCGGAGCGGGCGCCGACGGACAGGACGGGGACCTGCTGGTCACGCTGCGCGTGAAGGACAGTAAACGGTACCGGCTCAGCGGCGCGGACATCGAAACGGACCTTCCCATCTCACCGTGGGAGGCGGCGCTGGGCGCGGATGTCAGCGTGCCCACCCCCGGCGGCACGGTCACCGTGCACGTTCCGCCCGGCTCGTCCACTGGCAGGCGGCTCCGCCTGCGCGGGCAGGGGATGCCCCGCAGAGGACAGCCGGGAGACCTGTATGCGCGGGTGAAGGTCGTCGTTCCCCGCACTCTCAGCAAGAAGGAAAAGGAGCTGTTCGAACAGCTCCGCGACGTATCGTCGTTTGATGCCAGGAGAGGATCATGACCTCACATCACCTGCCCGTCCGTGTCGCCCGGGCCGACCTGGCGACGACCGCGGTGGCCGCAGGTATCCACCCGGATACGCTGCGGAAGTTCGTCGAGCTGGGGCTGGTCACCGCCCACGTCGACACCAGCGGCCGGCTGTGGTTCGCCCGTACCGTCCCCGCCCGCGTGCACACCATCGTGCGTCTGCACTCCGATCTTGCCGTGAACTACGCCGGCATCGCACTCGTGCTCGACCTGCTCGCCCGCATCGAGCAGCTCGAGCAGCACCGGACCATCCGACTTGAAGGAGACACCTCATGGACATGAACTCACTCACTAAGAAGTCGCAGGAAGCGCTCACCTCGGCCCAGAGCATCGCGGTCCTGGCCGGTCAGATCGAGACGGATGAGGAGCATCTCCTGCTCGCACTGCTCCAGCAGGAGGAGGGGCTGGTTCCCCGACTGCTGCAGACAGCGGGTGCTGACGTGGAAGCGGTACGCGCCGACGTCGAAGCGGAGATCGCCCGCAAGCCCAGCGTCTCCGGGTCCTCCCCGCAGACCGGTCAGGTGTACGTGAGCCGCAGCCTCACCTCCACCTTGGAACGGGCGGAGCGGGAGGCAAAGCGGCTGAAAGACTCCTACATCTCCGTGGAGCATCTCGTGTTGGCCCTCGCCGACGACTCCTCCAACCGTGCCGCGTCCCGCGTGCTGCGCGGGCACGGTGTCACCCGGGAGAGCTTCCTCGGCGCGCTCACCAAGATCCGCGGCAACCAGCATGTCAACTCCGCCACCCCCGAGCAGACGTACGAGGCGCTGGAGAAGTACGGCCGTGACCTGGTCGCTGACGCCCGGTTGGGCAAGCTTGACCCGGTCATCGGGCGTGATGCGGAGATCCGCCGGGTCATCCAGATCCTCTCCCGCAAGACCAAGAACAACCCCGTCCTCATCGGCGAGCCCGGTGTCGGAAAGACCGCCATCGTGGAGGGCCTTGCCCAGCGGATCTTGCGTGAGGACGTGCCCGAGGGCCTCCGCGACAAGACCGTGTTCTCGCTGGACCTGTCTGCCCTGGTCGCCGGCGCGAAGTACCGGGGCGAATTCGAAGAGCGAATGAAGGCAGTCCTGGCGGAGGTGCAAGCAGCGGAGGGACGGATCCTGCTGTTCATCGACGAGTTGCACACTCTGGTGGGGGCGGGAGCCACCGAAGGGGCGATGGACGCCGGCAACATGCTCAAGCCGATGCTCGCCCGCGGGGAGCTGCACCTCATCGGTGCCACCACCCTCGATGAGTACCGCAAGCACATCGAGAAGGACGCTGCCCTGGAACGCCGGTTCCAGACGGTGATGGTCGAGGAGCCTGACGTGGAGGACGCGATCTCCATCCTCCGCGGCCTGCGCGAACGGCTGGAGGTCTTCCACGGTGTCCGCATCCAGGACAGCGCACTGGTCGCTGCCGCCGTGCTGTCTTACCGGTACATCTCCGACCGGTTCCTGCCCGATAAGGCCATCGACCTCATCGACGAAGCCTGCGCACGACTGCGAACCGAGATCGACTCGATGCCCGCTGAGCTCGACGAGCTGACTCGGCGGGTGACTCGCCTGGAGATCGAGGAAGCGGCGCTGTCGAAGGAAACGGACGCTGCCAGCAAGAACCGGCTGGAGGAGCTGCGCCGGGAACTGACCGACCTGAAGGCGGAGGCGGACTCCAAGCGCGCCCAGTGGGAGGCGGAGCGTCAAGCGATCCGCAAGGTCCAGGAGCTGCGCGGTGAGCTGGAGCGGTTGCGGCGGGAGGCGGAGGAAGCTGAGCGCTCCTACGACCTCAACCGTGCCGCTGAATTGCGGTACGGGGCTATCGCTGACGCGGAACGACGCCTGCACGCCGAGGAGGAGCGTCTCACCTCCAAGCAGGGCCGGCAGCGGCTGCTGCGGGAGGTGGTCACCGAGGACGAGATCGCCGAGATCGTCGCCGCGTGGACGGGGGTCCCCGTGGCCCGGCTGCAGGAAGGTGAACGCAACAAGATCCTCACCCTGGACGCCACCCTCAAGGAGCGGGTGGTCGGTCAGGATGAGGCCATCACGCTCGTCAGCGACGCGATCATCCGTGCCCGCTCCGGCATCCGCGACCCGCGCCGCCCCATCGGCTCGTTCATCTTCCTCGGCCCCACCGGTGTGGGAAAGACCGAACTGGCCAAAGCGCTCGCGCAAGCACTGTTCGACAGCGAGTCGGCGATGGTCCGGCTGGACATGAGCGAATACCAGGAACGTCACACCGTCAGCAGGCTGGTCGGTGCACCTCCCGGGTATGTCGGGTACGACGAGGGAGGGCAGCTGACCGAGGCGGTGCGCCGCCACCCGTACAGCGTGGTCCTTTTCGACGAGATCGAGAAAGCGCACCCGGACGTGTTCAACACGCTGCTGCAGGTCCTCGACGACGGCCGCATCACCGACAGCCAGGGACGCACCGTCGACTTCCGCAACACCATCGTCATCATGACCTCCAACATCGGTGCCCATCACCTGTTGGGCTCCGATGGCGGCGCGATCCCCGACGACGTGCGAAACCGTGTGCTCGGTGAGTTGCGCGCCCACTTCCGTCCCGAGTTCCTCAACCGGGTGGACGACATCGTGGTGTTCTCGCCGCTGGGTCGTGAACAGATCCAGGACATTGTGGAGCTGCAGTTCACCGACCTGCGCTCCCGGCTGGCCGAGCGTCAGATCCGCATCGAGCTGACGCCCGCGGCACGCCAGCTCATCGCTGACCGCGGCTACGACCCCGTGTACGGTGCGCGTCCGCTGCGACGCTACATCAGCCATGAGATCGAGACCCGGCTGGGTCGTGCGCTGCTGAGCGGGCAGGTGATGGACGGGTCGACGGTCACGCTGGACGTGCAGGACGACGACCTCGTCTTCAACATCGCAGCGCCCGCCGAAGAGGAGGACGCGGCGTGAGCGCGATTGTGACCTGCCCCAACTGCGGGAAGAAGAACCGTGTCCCCGCCGTCGCGTCGGGGTACCCGCGCTGCGGCGTCTGCAAGAGCGCCGTGCCGTGGATCGTCGATGCGGGCGATGCGGACTTCGCCGAGGTGGTCGAGCAGGCCCCGCAAGTGGTGCTCGTGGACTTGTGGGCGACCTGGTGCGGACCGTGCCGGATGGTCAGCCCTGCCCTCGAGAAGGTCGCCACGAAACGTGCCGGCAAGCTCAAGCTGGTGAAAGTGGACGTGGACGCCGCGCCGGAGACTGCCCGTAAGTTCTCCGTCCAGGCGGTGCCGACCCTGCTCATCCTCGACCAAGGGAACGTGCTCTCTCGCCAATCCGGAGCCGCCCCGCCGGACGTGCTGCTGCGCTGGGTGGACGAGGCGCTGCCGCACCGAGGGAGCCAAGTGGCTCGTTCAGGAGCGGCCCGCCGGCACCTACCTCCGCCAGTTCAGTATCGGCGAGGGTGTCGACTCAGCCAACATCTCCGCCTCCTACGACAACGGCGTGCTCAGCCTGTCATCCCAGTAAGCGAAAAGGCAAAACCCCGCAAGATTCATGTCCTGAGTCAGCACTCGACTCAGGAGTAACGCCCGGCCGGAAACCCATCGACGAGCCAAAGTTAGCCAGACGACAAGCCCCCAACCGACATAGAACTTGCCGCGGATGTAGGGCACGAAACAATTCAACTCGATGCTTCTCGTTCGCGGGACGCGCCGAAAGCAAACAAGGGCGACCGTTCCCTGATGCCGAACGGCGCAACACCCGTCCTTGCAAGACCGGCGTGCACCCAGCCTTCTGGTCTTAGCACGGTGGTTCATCCAGTTTTCACCAAAGTTCATCCAGTTTTCACTAAAGGAGTACGCCCATGACCAGCCCCGAGGCCCCTCGCAACAACCCTCCGGAACAGGACGCTAGTGAGCTCCCGTCCACCAATGACCCCCGCTGGAAACAAACGATCGCGCGGTTCTCTGACTACGCCAGTGCGCAGGCAGCGGTCGACCGTCTTTCCGACGCCGGCTTCGCTGTGGAACGAGTGGCGATCGTGGGGCTCGACGTTCGTGTTGTCGAGCAGGTACTCGGTCGCTTGACAGGAGGAAAGGCTGCGCTACGGGGCGCAGCCGTTGGAGCATGGTTCGGTGTTCTGCTAGGTCTGCTGTTCGGGCTGTTCGCCCCCGGATTCGGTTGGCTGGCCATCGTGATCATCTCGGTCGCCTCTGGCGCAGTTTGGGGCGCTTTGCTTTACTTCCTTGGACACCTGGCTACGGGCGGCCGACGGGACTTTGACTCACTGGAGACCCTTGAGGCGGGCCACTACGAGGTCCAAGTGGAAGCACCATACGCTGCGGAGGCCGCTCGTCTCCTCGCGGACCAGACCGCCCACCCCGGAGACTGAAAAGGCGTGAAGCGCCCTGAGTTTGTTGGAGGCTCCTGACCTTGGAAACGAGGATGGAGTTATGCCGAAGGAACTGGCGAGTGGGAAGCCGACGACGCGTCGCTACTCGGTCGAGGAGAAGGCCGCCGCGGTGCGGATGGTGAGAACGCTGCGCGCGGAGCTCGGCGTCACGCAAGGGACGGTCCAGCGGGTCGCGACGCAACTCGGCTACGGGGTCGAGTCCGTGCGGATGTGGGTGAAGTAGGCCGACGTCGACGACGGCGTCGCGCCGGGTGTGAGCTCGGCCGAAGCGCAGCGGGTACGTGAGCTCGAGCAGGAGAACCGGGAGTTGCGTCGGGCCAACGAGGTGCTCAAGCGGGCGGCGTCTTTCTTCGGGGCGGAGCTCGACCGCCACTACCGGAAGTAGTCGCATTCATCGACGCGAACAAGGACGACCTCATCGACGGTCGCCGGCTCGGAGTCGAGCTCATCTGCAGGCTGCTGCAGGTGGCTCCGAGTAGCTACTACGCCGCCAAGACCCGCGCCCCTTCGGCGCGGACCGTGCGGGACGAGGAGCTGATCCCGCAGCTGGTCGAACTCTGGGAGACCAACTACCGCGTCTACGGGGTCCGCAAGCTCTAGAAGGCTGCCCGCCGCGCGGGCATCATGATCGGCCGCGACCAGACCGCCCGGTTGATGCGCGCCGCGGGGATCGAGGGCGCGAGGCGTTCGAAGCGGGTCAAGACGACGAGGCCGGATCCGGCGTCGGCGCGCCACCCTGACCTCGTGAAGCGGGAGTTCACCGCGCCCGCCCCGAACCGGCTCTGGGTCACCGACCTGACGTTCGTGCCGACATGGGCCGGCGTCGCCTACGTGTGCTTCATCATCGACGCGTTCAGCAGGATGATCGTGGGTTGGCGGGTCGCGTCGCACATGCGAACCGAGATGGTCCTCGACGCGATCGAGATGGCCCGCTGGTCCCGCGGCGCCCGCCACGAGGATCTGCGGTGTCACAGCGATGCGGGCAGCCAATTCACGTCGATTCGTTATGGCGAACGCCTCGCCGAGATCGGCGCGACACCCTCGATTGGGACTATCGGGGACAGCTATGACAACGCCCTCGCCGAGACGGTGAACGGCTATTACAAGGCTGAACTCGTCCGCGGACCTGCCCAGCCAGGGCCGTGGAAGACGGTCGAGGACCTCGAGCTCGCGACACTCGGGTGGGTGCACTGGCACAACACGCAGCGACTCCACGGCTACCTCGGTGACGTCCCGCCCACCGAGTTCGAGAACGCGTTCTATGCTGTCCCCAACGACCGCAACCTGCTGGTCGGAATCAAATAGCGCGAGTCTCCATCAGACCCAGGGCGCTTCACCGGGCATGATGACATCCTTCCCGCCAGCGCCTCCCGGCACTAACGATCAGTTGTCACCAGTTCCTGCTTCACGCCCCGTAGATGTTTCAGTTTCTTCTGTGCTTGGGCTGTGTCAGGTGCTGGACCGGGTGTAGGCAGCGGCGCGCACCACATCTTCGTCCTCCAGTCCAGCTCCTAGAGCTCCGCCCACGGTGGCCAGGCTGGCGGTGAGCCAGCTGATCTTCGCGTAGTCCAAAGCGTTCACTGGGTGACCGGCGACACCGGCCAGTACCTGCTCGTCGATGAGCAGCAGCGCGACGACCCAGGACAGGATGAATAAGACGAGGTAGAACACCACAACCCCGATGGCCACGGTCGCGGTGGTGGCCAAATTGAACAGGATCACCTGCTCACGTTGGGCTCGCCGCCGTGGGCGCTCCCACAAGTCGGCTCCCAGGATCAGGGTGGCACTCACCGCCCCGATCGCCATCACCGCCAGGAGGACCAGGCGCACCGGCCCGTAGGCCATGGCCAGTACCCATAGGTCCGAGGCCACCAATGTCAGCATGCCGGTGGCCGCTGCCACGACCAGCGCCCGGGAGAGCCGGGCCACGAAGGCCCAAGGCTGGTTGGCGCGGATCATGCCCAGCAGCAACCGCACGTTGCCGCTCAGCACTCGGGCCGTGAACTGCACGACGTTGTCGTCCGGGCGTTCGTCGAGATCGGTGGACAGCTGGTGGGCTCTTCGAGCAAGATCCCGCTGGGCGTTGGGGTCTTCGGCGTCGTAGCCCAGAAGCTGCCCGACCACGTGCACGGTGGTCTCTTGCACCTTCTGCCGCACGTGCACGGGTCCCAGGGTTGGGACGGAGACCAGTCCTACCCCGTGCACGGGGCTGAGCTGGGTGACCACCGGACGTCGGCCGGTCTTCAGGGGGATCTCGGTGAGCACCACGGCCAAATCCCAGTTCTCCTCCAGCACGCGGTTTCGGGCCGCCTCCAGCAGGTCCAAGGTCTCGGTGGGTGGATCGACCAGCCGGTCTTCGGCCATCTTCAGTTGCCAGCGCACTCCCGGATACCGCTGCACCAAAATCTTGCGCACCGAGGTGGTGACCTCGGGGCCGAGCACCGCACTCAGGGATGGTGAGACCACCAGGCCGATGAGCAGCTCGGCATCGGAAAGGGGTTCGGCAGGATCGGCGGTGGATCGGCAACGCTCAGCAGTCACCCCTCCATGGTGAGGCAACCACGGGTCGGATTGCCACTGGCTCGATGGAGCCCCCAAGGTTTCGTGCAGCAGGGTGTTCATGGTGGGGTCCTCTCAGAACAGGGGCGCGAGGGGCGCGTAGTCGGGGCCGGGGATGGGTTCGGTGGTGACGGGGAAGATGCGGGGCTCGTGGCGTCGACCGGGGTAGCGGCGGTCGATGTCGAGGGCGGTGTCGGGCACGCACCAGGCGGGCTGTTCGTCCCAGGCGAGGGAGAGTTCGAGGGCGGCTTCCTCGAACGATTCGGCCCATCGACCGACGATGCGGCCGCTGGTGGTCTGGGCCGTCCACCAGGCGCGGCCGGGGGTGGAGGGTCCGTGACGGTCGTAGGTGGGGACTCCGAGGGCGGTGAGTTCGGCGTCGAGGGCTTCCCATTCTCGGCGGACGCTTTCGTTGGTGGCGGGCTCGACGTACCCGACGCGGGCGCGGATGCGCTGGGCGCAGGTTCAGAGGGTCGTAAGGTCGGTGCTCACTGGGCCGCTCCCGCCAGGTGGGTGGTGTATCCGGCGGCGGTGTAGCCGTTGGCGCACCAGATGCACACGGGGTACCGGTCGTCGTCGATCGGGTCTTCCACCTCGCGCGTCGCGATCGCTCCACAGTCGATGCAACTGAAGTCCATTGCCTCTCCCCCTCCGTTTTCCCGGCGTCGGGCCGGACACGTAGGGCGCGTTGCTAAATCCTGTTCCGCAGGGGCGGGGCGATCCTTGAAGCGTGTCGCGAGATGTCATCACAGATGA
>NZ_CANLCY010000007.1 GCF_947489255.1 uncultured Microbacterium sp. | reverse complement strand
CATCTGTGATGACATCTCGCGACACGCTTCAAGGATCGCCCCGCCCCTGCGGAACAGGATTTAGCAACGCGCCCTAGATGACCGGACGAGATGACGCGCCATCGCAGTTCGTCGGCGGTCACAGTTCCATGGAGGGCCAGTCGCTCGTGAGAAATGCCTCGATCGCGCGGTGGCGGAAGGTATACACCTTTCCGCGCCCAATGATCCCGCGGACCCTGTCGAGACGCTGAGAGGGGGTGCCGGCGTCGGTGGGCTTGGCGAAACCTGCCTTTGCCGCTATCTGGCCCTGGCTGCGCTCTCTCGGGGGCAGCTCTGCCATTGCGCTGATGAACTCTCGTTCGCGCTGGGGGAGCCGCTCGAGAATCCGTTCGACGTGGGAGATGGCTTCTTGTTCCGCCTGACGCCAACCGGTGAGAACCTCATCGCGGGTGATTACATTCCCGGCCCCCGCGTACCACGCACGCTGGCCCGCAAGCTGGAACAAGAACGGTTCCCCACGGCATACATCGACGATGGCTTCCGCGGCGTCCGGCGCCAACCTTACGGCGAGGATGGCCCCATCCTCGGATGGCGTCTCCCATCCAGTGACGACGAGCGGCCGCAGGGCGCTTCGCAGGTCATTGTCGTTGATGGGTTCCAACGTGGTGGTAGCGAACCGGCGCGCGAAGGTTGCGCCTTTGCGCGCCCCGGATCTGTCGTCGAACTCGGGCAGGCCCGTCAGATATATGGCGATAGGGAGAGACCGGATGATGGTCCCCACCGCGGGCACCGTAACCTCCACTTCCCGGGTGATCGCGTCGCCTACCGCGATCAACACCTGCGACAACAGCTTCTCGTCGGTGATGTTCTGCACCTCATCGATATGGATGAGGACGACGTGGTTCTGCCGAATTGCAGCGTGGCCAATCTCCACCAGCAGCTCCGTCAGGGCTGTGTGCGGCTCGACCCCTTCGCGATCACGTAGTCCCAAAGAGACCCCACTCGCGGCGACCGTCTGGACCCGCTCGAGCAAGTTCGAAATGCGGTTCTCGCGTGCGGCGGGCAACCCTGCCCGCTCCGCCAGCTTCAACACCTCGGCAGCGATTCGCTTCAGCGGATCGGTACCCAACGCGAGACGAATCTGCGGGGTAACCCAATCACCCGTCCGCTCCGCCTGCATCGCAATTCGCCGAACCAGCGATGATTTACCCAGCCCCGGCTCCCCGAGCACTGTTCGACCGCGCTCAAACAGGCCCGCTTGAAGACGCGGACGAAGCACATCGCGCCAATCACTGAGCTGCTCTGTTCGCCCAGCCCATATCTCGGGAACCACGTCGGACCCTGGCTGGAAGGGATTGTGGACCGCTGTGCGCATGTTGGTAAATTTAACACGAAGGCCACGGCGATCTCGGGGCCCGGCCTGAAGTGATCCAGCGAGGCCCGATACCGAACCGCCGGGACCGGTCTCGTCGGCACTCATGACCCCACGATCGTGCGCTCCGTCGGTGCCACGACTGTCCACCTCAGGTTGCTGTGGCGGTCAGGTCATGGCGTGGATGGTCGGTTCAGTCGCTGGCTGTGGGGGGAGCGTTAGTGGGGACTTCCTTGAACGTCATCGGTTCGCCGTGCGACTCGGGGATGTATTCGCCCTGAGGTTCGGGAACGATGTAGAGCCCTCGTCCCGAGTTGGCCGTGTGGTTGAGTGCGTGCAGCCATGCGGGGTTGAGACGCGGGGTGCGGCCGCCGCTGTACTTGAAGATGAGAGATGCGTGGGGGTGGATGTAGACGGTGGTGCGCCCGCCGCCCGTGCTCATGTCGTCTTTCCAGGTGAACGTGAAGCTTTCGCCTCGCCGCGTCTTGGCCATGATGACGGCCTGAAGGTGGGCGAGTAGGCGGTCTTCGAAGGTGATCGACGTGTTCGACTCGTAGGTGAACTTGCCCATGGCTTCTCCTGATCGCGACTGGATTGGCGGCCTCTGAGGGGATTCTATGAGGGGCCGCGACAGGGTCGAGTGTCGCGCAGTGTGCGTCGTGCGCCTTGCCTATGGCAACGGGGGTTGTAGGACGTCTAGGCGGGTCTTACCGTCGGCCGCATGGGGGAAAGCATCGAGAGAGTACAACTGACCGTCGGTGACGCGACCTACCCCCTCGCTCCCTTGGAAGCCGTCAAAGAGATTGAGGCGCAGGTTCTCGGCGCAACACGCGCCGGAGGTGGCTTCTTGCGGGTCACGACAGACGGCGGTCAGCGACTCAGCATCTTCGTCACGCTCACGACGTCGATAGTGATTGCCTCGAACACGGTCATGCTGGAGGGGGCAGAGGCTGACGGGGACGCGTCAACACGTCATGCGCAGCCGCCTGATGGATTTGGCGAGGGCGACGCTCCGTATGACTACATCTAGCGACGCCGCGGCTCACCGCATCCCATGCTTAAGCGCTCAACCGTTGAAGAAGACCCTGTCGATGCTGGCGCCGACGAGAAGCAGGGAAGTCGTGACGGCGAAGCCAGCGCAGCTGATGGGTATGAGCGCGATCCGGTCGGGCACGGGCCGGCGGGTAATGAGCGGCATCTCCATGTGGCTAGCAAACTGACATAATATATACTATCGGTATGATCCCACATTCACTATCGGTAAGATCCCACTCCGTCACTTGAGCCTGGGGGAGTGGGGTTCGGTTGTTCTCCGGCTGCTATAGGTGCGTGCCGTTGTCCTCGCCCTCGCCCGTCAATGGCCGCGCAAAGCTTGAGCCGTTGACGCTTGCGCGCTCAGACAATACGAGCGATCTGGACCTGAACTGTCGCGTCGGCGTCTGCGTCCGCGAGAAGCGCCTCAGCTACGCGAGTAGCGGTGAGATGCGCGGGGTGCTCGCCGTCGACGGTCAGCCTAAGTGAGATGTTCGGCAACTGCTTCTCGTTGAAGTTGTCAGAGCGCAGATTAGAGACCATTGCCTCGGCGACGCGCGTGATGAGCGGCTGTGTGGGGTCCGGGGCGTCGATGGCGCTGACGACGCCGGGAGTTGCTGCGGCGACTTCGCGCGGGGTTGGACGGCTGTGGGTGTCGGTCACGGAGCCCTCAAGACGTGGATATCGGTGACGGTAATGTTCACGATCACCTCGGAGTGGCCGGTGTGTTTCTGCACTGTCGAGGCAATGATGCGGCGGAGTTGCTCGGTAGCACTGTGGATGTTTGCGCCCGAGGCCACGCTCGCGGTGCTGTTTACAATGACCGGTGCGTTCGGCTTGGAGAAGTCACCGTCGATGTCGCACTTGCCGAGGATGACGTCGTCGAGCTGGTCGCTGACGGTGCGCAGATGAGACAGCAGGGCGTTCTCGGTGACGAATATCTGCACGCGCGGGTCTGGGTGGGGGAGCGGGTACGTTCGTCCGGCGACGATCTCCGCCTCGATACCCGAGAGGAGCTGGTCGATCCAGCTGTCGGTAACCGGCTCGAGTTCTCGTGCCTCGTGCTCCATGAGCCGTTGGGACAGGTGCGACACGCGCTCGAGGGCTTCGACGACGTTGGCGCACTCTGGGCATGTTTCGATGTCGGGGTCGCGTGGGGTGCGGTTCTCGGCGACGTAGTCGGCGAGTTCCTCGATCGTCTTTCCGCAGTCGAGGCGGACGGTGTGTGCGATGTCGGTCACCTCCAGGCCTCCATTCGGATCACGATGTTTGCTCTCGCGCGAGCGAGCTTCCCACGTACGGCGCTGGCGGGAATCTCCATCAGTTCGCCGATCTCTGCGTAATCTAAGCCGCCGGCCTCCCGCAAAAGCCAGGCTTGCCTCTGATCCGTCGGTAGTTGATCCAGAGCCAGCGCTAGGGCGCGAAGCTGTGCGTTGCGGACAGCCTGTGTCTCCGGCTGCCCTGCGGTTGCGGGTGCCGCCTCGGAGACGGCGAGCTCGAGGTCAGCGGGGCGCTTGCGTAGCAGCGCGTATGCCTGTCGCGTGCAGATGCGGACGAGCCAGGCGCGGACCGCGGAGCCGTCGCGGAGGTTCGCCATCTCTCGCCACGCGATGACGAAGGAATCTTGCACGACGTCGTCCGCCTCGGTCGCGCTTCCCACGATGCGGGTGATGAGCACGCGCAGGAGGGGCGAGTGACGGCGCACCAGAACAGCAAAGGCCGCGGTGTCACCGGCGACGCATCGAGCCACGAGGGTCTCGTCTGCGGAGGCCAGCAACGCTGCGCTGACGCGGTCTGAGGTCACCGCCCAACTTTGTCACACCTTTTTTGTGACGATATGGCTGGTGGCGTGCTCTTACTTGTAGAGCAACCCAGATTGCTCCCGCGGCACGGCCGCAACCTTGACGCGACCTCTACTGCACCAGAAGGACTTCAATGGGCCAGCTGTTCTACGGCACTGACCACCAGCCCCTCCACATGGACGACCGGCTTCTCAACTACCTGCAGGTCGTCATCGCGACCAAGATGCGGCGTGGGGAATCGTTCACGATGACCTGGACCCCCGCGGCTGGGGCGGACACCGGCCGCGTCACCCTGTGGCTGCAGCCAGCGATCCAAATGCGCTTCTCTTATGACACAGTCGAGCCGCACCGCCTCAACCCTCTCTACCTCAAGTTCCTCGCCAACCAGGCGAACTCCTCCGGAGGTGTCATGCTGAGCGCCACGCACTGGGAAGAGCAGGAGCGAGCGCACGGCGAAATGGCCACCAAGCGATGACCCCTCCCCACCGCCGCCCGTCGTCGACCGCCCGGTCACGCCACACGAAACCTCGCCCGGTTCCTAGCCGACCACCCCTGGGATCGACTTGGGCCGGGACGGCCGAGAAGGCACCAAGTCTCACTCAGCGACCGGCTGGCTCAGGGTTCGTCTCGTGAGCACTTCAGACGCAGACGCCGCGAAGACGGCGAAGGACCACACGAACCGCGCGACCGACGCGTTGCGACGCGACAACGGGTCCTGCACGGGTCAGGGTGACAATCGCGGGGCAGCGGAGAAAGTGGGCGACACAGTCTCGCTGGCTGTCGACGCCACGTCAGAGCCAGCGACAAACGCCATCGACATAGTGCTCGCAGCAACCACGCGAGCAGGCATCACCATCCGCCGAAACCTGCGACGGACCATCCTCACCACCGGGGCAGTCGCTCTTGCAATCGCTGCCGCGATGGCGCTCCTCCGGCGCCGTTGAGATCCCGCACCACCAACAAGGAACAAGACTCATGACCTCCAACACCAGCGACTCATCCCAGCTCTCCTCCAACCCTGACGCCTTCGAAGGGGCTGGCGTCGAGGTGCCCACCTCAGAAAGCGGCACTGAGAAGTCTGGCGGCCTCGGCAGCGACGGCACCATCCCGCCCCACCCGAACGGAATCGCCGCAGGACACTCCGACACCGCCTCTAATTTCAACCCCGAAGAGGACGAGGACGCGGACGTCTGATCGCACGGTCAGGCCCCACGGGAACGATGCGGCCGACTTGGACGTCAATTCTCTGCATCATTCTGTGGTCCGCAGTTATCGTCTTCGGGGTCCTCGGCGTCGCACTACTCGCGGCCAGGGCGTTCGTCGGTGTGGCTGCGGTCCTCTTTGCTCTCATCCTCATACCACCCGCCCACGTCACAACTCGACGAATGGAAGAGGTTTTATGTGAGTAGTAGGCCCGGAGAGTCTTTGAATGACGGGCTCGATGTTCGCAAACTGACATAACGTAGATTACCGGCGTTTGCTCGGTACCGTCTTGCCGCAAAAACTGCCGGGTGTGAGCGGTCCTCACGGTCCGACGCCACCGCGCATGTGGGTACGCATGAGTATCGACCAGACGACGTTTTCCCGCACTCGGCAGTCCTACGAGCTCGTGCGGATCATCACGGTCAACGAGCCGGTGTCCGTGCTGCGCGTTACCGTCCGGGTAGACGCCTAAGCTGAGCAGTCGCGCGCCCTCGTCGAGCGGTTCAACGGAACGCGCTGGAGCGAGGTGGTGACGCGACCCGGCTCTGCTTTTCACAACGCGATGCCGTCTTACGCCTCACGTGATGACGACACCCACCGGCATGCCGCCCGCGAGATCGCCGAGCCGCTCATCGACCTCGCCGCCCGGATCATCGCGGAGGCACAGCGTCTGACCGCGGCGCTCCCGACGCTTGCCGGTGGTCGCTTCTCCCCCTCCGTTGGGTGTCATGGTGTACCGGCACTCGCCTATTGGGGTGGTAGACATGGTCGACATACACGCGCATACTTGAGTGGTAGACATGGTACACATGGAGGAACGATGACTACTCTCGCACCCGAAGACCCGCAGCGGCGACAGGAAGAGCAGGCCGCGAACCTGCTGAAGGACCTGTTCGGCAGCAAGATCGACGCGCTCGTGCGCGGCGGCGTGAAGGTCAGCGTGATCACCAAGCCCGAGACCGTCATCCAGGACATTGTCGACCGCCTCGGTGTGACGAAGAGCCCCTGGGCAGACATCGTCGGTCCCTGCTACACCAGCGGCAGCCTCCAGCGCGAGCTCGGCGTCGAACGCGGCGCGGTTTCTCGTGCCGTGAAGGAGTTTCGCGCACTCCGGCTCCCGACCGCCGATGGCCGCAACCTCTACCCCGCCTTCCAGGTCCGCAACCGACAGCTCGTGCCGGGCTTGAAAGAGGTGCTCACCGTGTTGCAGTCCGGCATCGACGACCCCTGGACGTGGGCGCAGTGGCTCAACACTCCCCTGGCGGACGAGAACGGCGAGGACCAGCCGCGCGCCATCGACCTCCTCGCCAACGGGGATCTGGAGACCGTGCTCGTCGAGGCGCGCCACGACGCAGCGGCCTGGGCCGCGTGACCGCCTCGCAGAGCGCCCCGCCGGCCGGGGTAGTCCTCAGCGCGTTTCCGGAGGCCACCCTGGCCGCGGGCGCTCCGATGTACCGCTCCCACGGAACAGCGCACGGAGCCTGGTACTACGACAATGGCGTGGAGGGGCGGTTCAACCTGCACGGCGCCCGTGGGACCTGCTGCACCGCACTAAGCGTGGACACGGCGGTGCGAGAGAGGATCCGTGGTCGAGTGTCGCGGAAAGGCGTGGTGTCGCGCGCCCTCGCTGACTCCTTCGTCGTCTCCGTCGTCAGCGCGCCCACCGAACACCGATGCGCTGCGGTGAACGACGTCGCCGCAGCCGAGCACGGCATCGTGCGCGAGCTGACGACCATGTCGGACTACTCGATCCCGCAAGCGTGGGCGCAGGCGTTCGAGGACGCAGGCTACGACGGCGTCCTCTATGGCTCGGCATTCACCACGGGAAGCCCCGACGCCTACGCGCTCTTCGGCGACGCCGGCGCACCGAGCGCACATGCCGGGCACACCGCGACTCGCCATCTGAGCGGCGAAGACGCGTGCCGGGCGCTCGGCTGGACCGTCGCGAACACCCCGGTCACCGGAGGTATGAACATCGTCTGACGGGGTGCGGCCCGACACTCGCTGCGGCGCCGCCATACCGGCATTCGGATGGGTGCGAGCTGGTATCCGCGGGTATTTGGTGAGGTTCGACCCGACGTTGAAGGTTGGAAGCTACTCCCCTGTCGCGGCATACTGAGTTGACAAAGTTGACACCCCCGCTCCAGCGTACGGGTTGACGGAGTTGACGGGGAGGGTTCGGTGTCGAGCGACCAAGACGAACACCAACGGGAGAACGCGGCCACCGACGAGCTCCTCGAGGCTATACGCGCCCGGCTCGAGCGCCTCATTCGCGACGGGGCGAAGGTCAGCGCGCTGGGCTCCCCCGACACCGTAGCCGCCGACATCGTCGCCCGCCTCGGCCTCGTCAAGAACCCATGGGCGGACATTGTCGGCCCGTGCTACTCGAGCGGTGGGCTTCAGAAAGAGCTCGGCGTCGGGCGTGCCGCCCTCTCCAAAGCCGTCCGTGAGCGCCGCGCCCTCCGCCTCGACACTTCCGACCAGCGCACGCTCTACCCCGCCTTCCAGGTGCGCAACGGCGCGCTGGTGCCGGGTCTGAGCGAAGTATTGCCCATCCTCGGGGAGGGCGTCGACGACCCGTGGACATGGGCGCAGTGGCTCAACACGCCCCTCCGCGGCGGGGACGGAGTGGAGCGGCGACACATCGACCGCCTCGCCGCTGGAGAAGTCGCCGGCGTTGTAGCGGCCGCGAGGCGTGACGCCGCGTCGTGGGGCTCGTAAGCGGCGGACGGAACTGAGCGCAACGCGGGCGCGCCCGGCCGGCGGCGGCGTTAACGCAACGCGGGCGGAGTGCGAGAGGGTGACAGGAGCGCCCCCGCTCCCCCGGCGGGCTGCGCTTGCGGATTTCGGCGCCAATGGTCCCCTCGTGGCAATGCCACGACCCCCGGCATATAGCCCTCAAGCGGGCAGATTTCCTAGGCACCTACGTTTCGACACGCCGAACGGCAATCGTAGGTGCCTAAGAAATCACGGGGCATGCTTGGACACATGGGACGACCAAGCAAAGGCGAACGTGACCAGATCACGGCGAAGCCCGCTAAGCCACTCGGCATGGTCATTCGCGCGAACGCGGACCTGCTGCACATGAGCTACGGCGACTACCTCGTTCATCTCGCGGCGCACCAGCTCGGTATGCCCGAGCTTGCACCCCAGCCCGGAGTGACCGGCGACATGCTCGAAGAGCTGCTCGTCGAACCATTCCCCCAAGTCGATCAGGTCGCGCCGGTGTCGCCGCTCGCCCTGGTACGCCCATCCTCGAGGGAGCTGCCGACGCAGACGCAGATCGCCAGCTAACGAAAAGGAGCCCCGTCAGACGACGGGGCCCCTCGATGTAGTTCGCCAGACCTTAGCGACCAAACCAGAGTCTGGAACCCACCCGAGCTTCCTCAGGAGGTGCTCTCATGCTAACCGAAACCCCGCGCGGCGGGGTGGATTCGCGTACCAACGTCGGCGTGTCACGCGAACATCCCCTCAGCATGGCCCGGTCGAGCATCACTCCCGGCCCCTCACAGGCGACTCCGGCGGATCGAGGCCACATGCCTCTCCCCCACCGCGCTACGGCGTGCACCCAGACCGGTCTCACCAATGGGGCCCGCACTTTCGGCTCGGCGTCCCGCCGGCCGTCCCCCACCGTGATGGAAGGAGCTCGTCATGTGACGCGCCCGTAAATGACATCAGGCCCTCCGCGCTATTGGCGTAGCGCGTGGGCCTGGAGTCAAGAGCTTCACTTACTCCAACCGAAGGTTTGGCGACTGGGAGTCGGAGAGAGCAGGTATTCGATTGCAACCCCTTGGCGAGGGGCGTTTGTCGTACCTCCGAGGAGGTGATGTCGCCATGGTAATCCCCATCCGGGGGCGCGCACGAGCATTGACGCTCGTCGACCCCACCGGCGTGTCGCCCTACTCCCTTGACGAGGTGTGGGCGATTACCCGCCGCCTCTCCCCCAGGGATGACGTCCGCGCGGCTGCCCGAGCCGCCAGCGGCGAGGTACTAAACGCCTACGACAAGCTCTGGCCCCTCAACGAGGCGCCGCCGTCGACGACGTGGGCGATGTTCCTGGCCGACGATGACCTTCGCTTCCGTTACCTCTGCTTCGACTTCGATGCATCCGTCGGGGACGCCGCGAGCGATGCAGACCGTTTCACGTACTGGCTCGAGCAGCTCAATGTCCCCCATCTGCTGTGCCTGTCCGGTCCTACCGGCGGACGCCACGTCTGGGTCCACCTCGACGTGCCCGCTGACGCTGACGCCGTCCGCGACATCGCCTACCTGACCAGGAGCCTGTTCCCCTCTCTTGACCTCGCGCCGCTGACGAACCCCAAAGCGGGCTGCGTCCGCCCGCCCTACGCTCCCCACCGCGCCGGTGGGCACTCGGCGCCGGTGGGTGACCTGGCTGCGATTACCGACCACGCGGCCGACGAAGACGTCCCCGGCCAGCTGCATGCGCTGCTTGTCGACCTCGGCGCGGAATTGCCCACCCCGTCCACCGAGGACCTGCACAACGTCGTCCGTGATGATGCCGGAAGGCCCCGGATCCGCGGCCGCCGTCGGCCCCTGTCGATGGCCATGGACCTGGTGCTGCACAGCGAAGCCGGTCCCGACGCGTCGCACACGCTGGTGCGGATCCTCGCGGCCGCCGCACACGCCCGCTGGAGCTATCAGGACCTTCGCGAGCAGGTACACAGTTCCCTGGGCCTCGAACACGCCCGCACGCGGCGCGTCGGTGCCACACGCCAGCGGCGGAGCGAACACCAGATCGACAAGGTGCTGACCGCTGCATGGGAGTACGCCGTCCGCTTCGTAGCCGCTCACCCACTCAGCGCTTCGGGCGACGATGAGGATTACCGCCAGCGCACCGCGAGCGTTGCCGCCGCCGTGCAACGCGCCCTCACACGCGCTGACGCCCTCCCCGGTATGTGGGCGACACACAACAGTCGGGTCGAAGGCTCCCACGCGCAGCGCGTCGTCCTGGACGCCATCTGCCTGTACATGCTGCAGAGCTCCCAGCACACCGTCGAAGCCGACGTACGCCGGCTCAGCGCCGACACCGGCTACGGGCGCACCACCGTCTCCCGTGCCCTCCGCGCCCTTACCGGGGAAGACGGCGCAGGCGGCTGGCTCGCCGTCGTGACGGAGGCCGAAGGAGTGCACGCAAAGCGCTACCGACTCGACACCCGGTTTTCCACAGAGGAGTCAGTACAAGAGCGGACACAAGCGCATATGCGCGCCATCGCCAACGCCGTCCCGCTCTCCCAAGCCCTCATCAGAGAGATCAGCACCCGGCTGGAACTGTTCGCACACGACGTCTTCACCGCACCCCGCAGCATGGGCAGGAACGCGGGACTGATCTACAAGCACACGCCGGCAGAGGGCAGCGCCACCTTCGCCGAGCTCGTCCATCGAACAGGGCTGGATGCCGACGTCGTCCGACGCCGCGTCGACGATTTGAGCGCGTCGGGTCTAATCGAGAGGACCCCTGGAGGATGGCGACGCCTCTCCCCCACCGCTCGTGACTTCGTCGCCCGCGGACGCGGTGTTGACGGCTACCTGGAGCAGCGTCGCGCCAGATACGACGAGGAACGCCTTGTGTGGGCATGGTGGCGTGCTGAGGTTACCTGGATGGAACGACGCGCGAAACACCGGAGAGGGAAGAAGTCCTACTCAAATGAGTCCGACCGGCCCGACTATGCTGCGTACCCCCGAGGGCCCACCAAGCGACGAGACCACAGGAAGGCTCGTGAGCTGGTCCGTGCCGGCTACCTCGAGCAGGGACTAGCCCTGGCGGCCTGATACGACGAAGGACCGGTTGGAGTCGTGGCCGCGGTGGACTGTTGCCGTGCTGCAGATTCCGTAGGTGGGCTCGATTGACAGAGCCAAGTCGAGGCCTCAGGCCGCCCCCTCGAACGTCTCAGGCGCTGCGATGGTCTGGGATGCGGCGAGGTCGGTCCTGAGCGCCAGGTAGGAGTTCTCCCCGAGGCCCGGACGCAGGGCCGTGCACGTCAGTCCTGGGCGGGGAGGTACGTGTCGAGTGCAACGATGACCAGGAATGTGCGCGAAGGCGCTGCGAACTCCTCGACCAGTCCGTCGAGCACCTCAAGACCGCCGGCGCTCATCCGGATTGTCCGCCGTTCGGTCTCCTCGTCGCGCGAGATTCTCTGCCGTGTCGGCTTTGCAAACAGTGAAACTCGAGCCGGCTCGTCATGACGACCGAGCTTCTTGTCGATCAGCTCCTGCAGCCGGGGGTAGGCCACCTCGACGGCCGTCATCACGGTCAGCACAAAGCTCATCTTTGTCTGCGTGTGATGAGCGTTGAGACGGGCGTTCAGAGACTTCGGCAGCTCAAGGGCGAGACCCTTCACCGACTCCCCCGCCACGTTGTCCGGAGTCGTCGACGGCCTAGCCGGCGCGCGGCGCGGCTCCGCGGGCGCCGGGCGCCGACGGGACACCTGCTTCTGTGCCGGTGTCGCCTCGTTGCCAGCTGCTTCGTCCGTCGCGACAGCCGAAGGTTCGGCGGGTTGCGTCAGCTCGACAGCGGGCGCCGAGCTATCCGGTTGGGCTTCTGTGACAGGCGGCTCAACCAAGTCCTCAACTGCCACGAGGTGCGCCTGCGCGGTGACATCCTGCGCACGCTTCGCAGAGTTCTTCAACCGCGCGGTCAGATCCATCTTTGCCATCAGTTGGCCTTCGCTTCCTCGTACCACTGCGCCGTGAGCTCGAGCGCGACCGCCGTGTAATCGAAGATCGCGTTCTGGTTCGCTCGGGTATCCGTGTACTGGGTGACGACCTTGCCCTCCATCGGCATGTCCTCCACCGTCGACGACAGACGGATGTGGTGGTTGAACCGTGGTACACCGATGCGGTCGGCGACGAACTCTCCCTCGTCGATGGCCTGCTTCCACCCGTCCAGACGCTTCTGTCCGCGGCGGGTGTCGACCTTGTTCAGCAGGAGCTTGTAAGGCACTCCCCTAGGGATGACGAACTCGTTCAACGTCCGAGTTATCGCCGGGAAGTCCAGTGTGGACGTCGTGATCGGGAGGATAGCGAAGTCAGCCAGGTCGAGCACGGCCCCCAGGACATCCTCGTCCCTCAGCGAGCCGGGGGTATCGACGATGATCGCGTCGTACTCGTTCAGGCTCTTCAGGTGACGGAGTGCCTCGGGGTCCGTCGACGGCGAGGTATCGAACGGGAGCTCGTTTTCAACGTCATCCGCCGTCTCCGCCCAGAACATCGTCGAACCCTGCGGGTCCACATCCATGACGAGGATCTTGCTGTGCTTCGACATGGCCGCGGCGAGATTCATCGACACCGACGTCTTGCCGATGCCGCCCTTCTGCCCGCACACTGCGATGACTTTCACGAGACCACTCCCCTGCTTGTTCTGTAACTGTTACGCCGGCGATGCGAAACACAGACGTTGGGTCAACAGTGCACCCGCCTATGTGTCGCGGCGGTGTTAGCGAACCCGAACGCCAACGTAGTGGCACAACAAGATGAGTACGTTTGCGACACGCCGCTGCCGCGATGTTTGGTGTACGTAACAGTTACGAAACATTAGCATTACCCGCATATACCCTAACGCCGTCCCGAAGATACATAAACATCGACCTTCAAATAGCTGTTGCCGAGGCGTTGCTCTGTTCCAGCGCAACCTGGACATCGAAGTGATGCATAGGTCTTGTTTCTTGAATACAACCCAACTCCAACAGTTAAACAAGACATATTTAACATGAGCGTCTGGTCAACATGGTTGTGCCGCTCATGTTGGCGTCGATGAACGTCTGTGTAGACGCGATGTTACGCAACAGTTGTTCAATTGTCGCCTAACATCGAAACCCGCTCGCCGGCATTGGGATAGCGGTGGTAAACAAGCGACCAGCGCCATATCGAGCCGCCCTCGGCGCCCTTCGCGACCTTGGCCTGAGCGACTCCAGCACGCTCTACGACATTGGAGCCCGCTGGACGGAGCTGGACATCACGTTGCGGGTGGAGGGGGAGTGGAAGGGACGGTACATCCCGATCGATCTCGGCCTCGACCTCCACCACGACTTGGAGAGCTGGTCACCACCGAGACCGGCGGACTACCGTTACAGGGAAGGTGCCCCAGATGACTCTTCGCATCCTCGCCGTCGTCGGGCAGAAGGGCGGCGTCGGTAAGACGACGACCGTCATGAACCTCGCCGCAGTGCTGTCAGATCATGCCCGCGTGCTCGTCGTCGACGTCGACCCGCAGCGCAGCGCGACCGATTGGGCGGAGGCGGGAGGGGACAATGTGCCCTTCGACTTCGCTACCGAGTCAGACCCCCAAGTCCTCGCCGGTCTACGGCGCACCAACGAGTACGACGTGATCGTCGTCGACACCCCGGGAAGCTTGCGGGACACCGACGTTCTCGGCGCGGTCCTCGACAACAGCGATTTCGTCATCCTGCCCATGGAACCCGCGACCATGAGCGTGAAGCCCGCAGTTCGCGTCATTCGCCAGCTGATCGAGCCGCGGAACCTGCCCTACCGAGTCCTGGTGAGCCGTGTAAAGCGCGATCCTTGCGCAAAGACGACGCGCTCGAACTCCTCGACGAGATGCACCTCCCACGCTTCCGCAGCGTCATCCGCGAATACGTCATGCACACGGACGCACCGCTGACCGGGGAAGTGGTCACCACCTACCCCCGCAGCCGAGCCACCGCCAACGCCATCGACGACTACAAAGACCTCGCCCTGGAGCTCACGAGCCTCTGGGCCAACGGAAAGAGATAGGGGATCTCCCATGGCACGCAAAACCCTCTCCTCCCTCGTCGGGCGCCTCGAGGACGATCAGCCCGCTGAGACCCCACAGCCGGCGCCCGCCGCCGCCCCCGTGGAGAAACCCGCCGAGGCGGCGCCCGCGGCCGAGGCGCCCGCGCCGAAGAAGCGCACCAAGTACCCGCCGAAGGTGTCGTTCTACCAGGAGCTTGAAGACACCGACCGCATCCGCGGTGCGATCCTGCACACGTTCGCACAAGAAGGGTTCCGCAACCTCTCGCAGTTCCTCAATGCCGCCGCGATGAAAGAGGTCGAGCGCCTCGAGGCCAAGTACAACGACGGCAAGCCGTTCCCGCCCGTCAAGGCCCGCGAACTGCCCCAGGGGCGCCCAATGGGGGTATGACGTGAGCGTTCGAGCGCGGCGCGGCTGGGCGCTGGCCGGGGTCATCCTCGCAAGCGGGGGTGTCGGGTACGGCCTTCGCAGCGCCTTCCCGCCCTACCCAGCGCTGACCACACCCGTTGTCATCGACGAAGCTCTCTGGCGCGCGATTCTGAGCGGGCCCCCGATGGCCGGCGTCTTCGCTGTCATCGCCGCCGTCATCGCCTTCACTCCCGCCATCCGCTCAACCAAAATCGCCCGCGAGAACGCCGCGCGCGAACAGTGGTGGAACCGCGCGCAATGGGCCCTAGGGCTGGCCGCATCCGATGACCAGGAAGACCGCGAGGTCGCAAACGACGCCCTCCAGGCCCTGCTCGAGGACGCGACCCCCACCGAAGGCAAGATGATCTACCGCACGATCAAGAACCTTCAACGCCCAGCCGCCGTAGACACGCCCGCAATCGCGACGGAAAATAGACCGAGAAGGAAGGTGATCAGATGGCTCGGCATTCCCGCTCGTCCTTCACCGGACGCTTCGTGACATCGCACAAGGGCAGCCTCCAGCGCCGCATCGCGGCAGGCGAGGCCGACCCGATCAGCGATCGCGAGCGCGCACAGCTTCAAGAGATCCGCCAGACCTACATCCGCAGATTCGGCGTCGACCCCGAGGCCCAGACGGTCTCCAAGACCGCCTGACACGCGCTGAGAAGGGACCGTGCCCACGGGGCCGGTCCCTTCCTTCGTTCTCGAGCATCACCACATCAGCTGCTCGCACCGGATACATGCCGATCTTGCGCAAGGGAGAGCACGGTCCAGGGTGCGGCAACGCCGCATCGCGTCGCGACGCGCAGCGCCCTTGACGGTGATCGACCGCGTGCCACGATCCCAGCATCCGGGGGAGGGGTGAATCACTTTCCGGACTCGCTCCCGGGGGCGCGCCCGAAGATGACTTACGGTCCATCTAGACATTTGTCTCATGGAGTCCGTCTTCGTTCTCAAAGGAGAAACGTCATGCCCCGACAGCGTCCGCAACCGCGGCCTTCCCTGATAGGTGAGCGTCCCGCCAGTTCCGACAACGCCCCTCACGCGGGGAGCTCGCCCCGTCGCCGGTCAACGCTGGCTGGTGGGAGCATTTTCGATCCCCCGTTTATGCCAACGGTACACGGGGACATTCCTGTGGCCGAAGGTGATGAGGGCCGAGCGCGATAGTCCTCACTTCCGGTTGCTCGTCGAGGGACCGGTGTGCTTGACGTACTCCGCCCAGGTGCATTCCACTGCGAGCTTCATCCCGTCCTCGGGAAAATAGCCGATTAGTTGCCGCTGAGCCGGGTCATCGTGGAACGTCACCGAGCGCAGCAGCTTCCGCCCCTGCACCTCGACCACGCGCACAATCGCGATTCGTCTGCTGCGGTCGAAGACGAGCCACACCCCCGGCTCGGGGGAGCGCTGCAGCTGAGACATCGGAGACCAAACCTGTACCACGCGCGGCCCTCACGCCCCGTTGACGGTCATGAGCCGTTGATCCCGCCACCGGCAGCATGGACCACGGCGGCGGCATGATGAGCGAAGACGACATGCAATCGCTCAAGCAGGCCACCGGAACCGACGCCGCCCGGCTGTTCCTCCAGCAGATGATCGAGCACCACCGCGGTGCCATCGACATGGCCCTGGAAGAAGCGACCAACGGCCAGAACAGCGACGCCGTCGCACTCGCCAACACCATCATCGAGGCGCAGACCTCCGAGATCGCCACGATGGAGGAGCTTCTCGCCACTCTCTGATCCCGCCCGGGGTGGGGCGCGGAAAGCCCACCGCGCCCCACCACCTGATCAGACGAAACGCACCCTGTGGCGCGACTACAACTACCACCGCGCGCCGGTCTCCGGCCCCGCGCCTTGTCCTTCACCACCCTCACCGCAATCGTCGCGCTTGCTCTGTGGGCGAGCATTCGGGTGGCCCACTGATCCGGCGAGAATGAGCATGGTTCCCAGTTGGATGCAGACGTGACGGACACGGCATTTGACGATATCATCGCTATGTGGCGATGAATAAAGAGGGTGGTCTACTCGATCCTGACGCGACCGCTGTGTACGCGCACCTATTCGACGCGCTTGGGGACCCCACGCGATTGGCGGTTCTCCAGCATCTGGCGTCCGGCGAGCATCGCGTCCGGGATCTCGTCCAGCACCTCGGATTGGCGCAATCAACCGTAAGTAAGCACCTCAGCTTCCTGCGGGACTGCCGACTAGTCACTGTTCGCTCGGAGGGTCGGGCTTCCTGGTTCGATCTTGCGCAACCTGTGGCGACTGCGGCTCTCATTAACGCCGCCGAACTCCTGCTGAGAGACACCGGCACGCGTGTCACGCTATGCGCTCACCTTCATCAGCCTGGTGAAGACTTCGCCCTTGGAACGGACGCGGCCTGATGGGCGCCGGTCACACGCACGCACCGTCTACCGGCGCGGCCGGGCATCCGACCGACCATCGGGCGCGTCTCTGGATTGCGTTTGCAATCACCGCGGCAATCGCCGTGACTCAAGCGGTTGGATCCTTCTTTACCGGCAGTCTTGCCCTCCTCACGGACACGGCCCACGCACTCACTGACGCATCCGGACTTCTCGTTGCACTCATCGCCGCGACGCTGGTGCTGCGGCCGGCTAGTGCGCGACGCACGTGGGGGTTCCGTCGCATCGAAGTTATCGCTGCCTTCGGGCAAGCGGCTCTGTTGATGGCGGTAGGGGGTTACACA
Source organism: uncultured Microbacterium sp. (assembly GCF_947489255.1). GTDB lineage: Bacteria > Actinomycetota > Actinomycetes > Actinomycetales > Microbacteriaceae > Microbacterium > Microbacterium phycohabitans. The sequence continues at coordinate 28,290 of NZ_CANLCY010000007.1, read as the reverse complement.
GCCATCGAGGGGGTACGCCGGCTCTTCGAGCCCCCGGAGGTGCCAGCTGCGGAACTGCTGGGTTTTGGAGTCGTTGGGTTAGTCGCGAACGTCATCGCCATCTTCGTGCTGTCTTCCAGTCGCGGAGCTAACTTCAACATGCGGGCAGCGTATCTGGAAGTGCTGAATGACGCGCTGGGATCACTGGGGGTTATCGTCGCGGCTGTCGTCATCTGGACGACGGGTTTCTTTCAAGCGGACGCCATCGCCGGTCTTTTCATCGCCGCTCTCATCGTGCCGCGTGCGTTCAAGTTGCTACGCGAGACGTCGTCGGTGTTGATGGAGTTCACCCCCGACGGTTTGGACTTGGACGATGTGAGATCTCACATTCTCCAACTCGACCACGTCATAGACGTCCATGACCTACACGCCTCGACAGTCGCCACCGGCCTGCCGACAATCAGCGCGCATGTCGTGGTTGAAGACGAATGCTTCACGGACGGACACGCAGCCGCTGTCCTTAAGGACGTCAGAGCATGTGTGGCTCAACACTTCGAGGTGTCCGTGCTGCACTCCACCTTCCAGATTGAGACAGCCGACCTGCAAGATTCGGAACCCGGGGATGTCCGTCACGCTTAATCGCGGGCGCCGAACCGCTCGAACGGGCGTGTTCGCAGCCCGATCGCATATCGGCACACCGTCGGCCGTTCCCAGCCATTCGCCCAGAACCTCTCCGTACACTGGCTGCTGATGTATACCGACGCTCACGCCCGGCGCTCAGCGCTGGCGAAAGAGCACGGAGCGATAACGCGACTCATTACCATCATCGCCCTCGGGGCCCTCCTGCTGCTCGGAGTCGTGGCCCTCAACCATGGCGACAACGCCCCGGTAAGCGGTGTGGTCGCGACGGCATCTGACACTGCGCCGCACGACCCGGCCGCACCCGTCGCTACCTCTATCGTCGAGGCGAGCGTGTACGACGTATCGCCCGGAATGGCGCTGTGCGTTCTCGGCGTCGTCTGCGGATTCGTGCTGTACCTCGTTGTTCATCTCCTGGTGCGCCGCGGACCGGCTGGGATCACACTCGTCTGGCGCGCCCTCCCGCCGTCTTTGATCCACCCGGTGTCCGGCAGGCCTGAGGGCCACGCCCTCACAATCGCGCAACTGGGTATCTCTAGAACCTGACATCGGCACGTCGCCCCCGCGGCGACACTCATCCCGGGCAACCCGGGCTTTTCTTGTGCCGTCAAGTGTTGGAGTACCCATGAAAATCAACTGGAAGGCGACGGTCATTACCGCCGCCGTCGCCGTCGCGGTCGTCGCGGGGGCTGTCATCTATGTCCTAGTCGATCAGAACAACACCCGCGTTGCCGCCGAGGAACGGGGAGGAGGGTCGATAGCGGTTGTTAGAGACGACTCCCACGTCCTCGACGACGCCGGCGACGGCGCCATCACCATCGTGGAGTTCTTGGACTTCGAGTGCGAAGCCTGCGGCGCCTACTACCCCGTCGTCGAAGAGCTTCGTGTGAAGTATGAGGGACAGATCAACTACGTCGTTCGCTACTTCCCCCTTCCCGGCCACATCAACTCCGAAAACTCAGCGGTCGCTGCGGAGGCCGCGGCAGCCCAGGGACGCTTCGAAGACATGTACAACCGTCTCTTTGAGACGCAAGCACAGTGGGGGGAGTCTCAGCAAAGCCAAGCGGAGCTGTTCCGCTCGTACGCGACCGAGTTGGGCTTGGATATGACGGCCTACGACGAAGCTGTCGCCGACCCTGCCACTCTCGAGCGCGTTCGATCCGACCTCGACGACGGACGCGCCCTCGGCGTGGACCGAACCCCTACGTTCTTCGTCGACGGCGAACCTCTTGTCATTGAACGATGGAACGACCTTGAAAGTGCCATCACCACCCGCTTGGACGGCACCCCCTAGTGGCGGGCCTGTCACACCGACGAGTCATCATCGTGGGCGCAGGGCAGGCTGGATTGGCAACTGCAGCGGCACTGATCGCTCGCGGCATGGAACCGCAGCGTGACTTCGTGGTCATCGACAGTTCCGCGCGGGGACAACGCACGTGGAGTGCGCGCTGGCCTTCTATGCGGTTGCTCAGCAATGCTGAGCACTCCAGCTTCCCCCGCAGACCACTGGAGGGTGACCCGTATCGGTACCCCACCCCGGGAGACATCGAAGGCTATCTACACAGATTCGAAGCGGAGCTCGGGGTAAACCCCGTCTGGGGTGTCCAGGCCCTCGCCGTGACTCGCCACGGCAACGGCCCAACCCTGCTCTTGAGCACCACGGTTGGCGAAGTGCAGACCCGCAACGTCGTGTGCGCTACCGGCGCCGCAGCACGTCCCCGATTTCCGAAATGGGCCGCGGACGCCGAAGTCGAAGGAGTACAGATGCACACCAACGCCTACAGAACACCCGAGCAGATTCCGCGAGGCCGGGTACTTATTGTCGGCGGTGGTATCGCCGGGACGGAAGTTGCTTCCGACCTCGCGAAGTCGCACGACGTCACTCTGGCGGTCCGCACCCGACGGGCTGAAGCGCATCCGCGGCAATTCCCCACCCAGCCGCGCGTCTCACCGTGGCGGCGCGTGAAGATCGCCCCAGAACCCCTCTACGACGCACTCCGAGATAAAGGCGTCTCCATTCGAGCCGAGACGATTGGGGTGGACGGGGCCAAGTTCGCCTTCGCGGATGGCTACCGGCAGGCCTACCAGTCAGTCGTGTTCGCCACCGGGTACGAAGCGGGCGACGAGTGGTTGCCCACGCAGCCGCAGCTTCAGCGACGCATCCCCACCGCGACGACGCTACCCGGTCTGTTCGTTGCCGGAATCCCCGTGCACAGCCAGGCCAGAGCTAACACCCTTCCCGGGGTATGGACGGACGCGGCTCGTATTGCCCGATTCATCTACGCCCGACCTTGAAAAGACCAATGAGATTCTTCCTCGTATCCAGACCTCGCCATCGCGCAACGCAGGTCACGGTGACGCTGTGCGCCACTGTCGCTCTTAGCGCCGCCCTCATCGTTGCAGGACCCGCCGCGCCGACCTTTGCTGTCGTGGCCCCGGCGCTGAGCTCGGCCATGGATGTCAGCTTCACCACTGCGCCTCTGAGCGTCGAACGTTCAGGAACCACCGTAACGAGCTCCGAGACTCCATCACCTGGGCACCAGACCCATCCTCATTCCACGGCCACCCCACGCGCGGACGGTCGAGGAGTGCCCACCGGCGGTGGCGAGGTCGCTCCCGTGCTGGGAGTCTCCGCGGTGGCGATGATTCTCGGCGGAGCGCTGGTCACGCTTCTGGTCACAGCGCGGCGAACCCGCCACCTCCGGAAGGGCCAAGAAGGTGACCGCTGAGAAGACGCGGCCGTTCGCCGTCGCCTGCATGGTGGCAGCGGCCGCGGTGTTGATAGACCAGTTCAGTAAAGCCATCGCCCTGACTGCGCTTGCCGACGGGAGACGGGTGCCCATTATTGGGGACGCATTCGGTCTGCAACTCGCCTTCAACCCCGGCGCGGTGCTGGGAACGGGCTCGGGCATGACCTGGGTTCTCACCTTGATAGGCGTGGCAGCCGTTGCCGGGCTTTTCGTCCTGGCGGCCCGCGCGCGAACGGTGGGATGGGCGGGTGGTGTGGGGCTATTCCTCGGTGGAGCTGTCGGCAACCTCATCGACCGTTTCATGTCGCCGCCAGGATTCGCAATCGGCCACGTCACCGACTTCCTTGCATACGGGCGTCTGTTCATCGGCAACTTGGCAGACGTCTTCCTCGCCGCTGGAGCGATAGCGGTTGCAGTGATGCTGATGCTCCGCCAACGCGCCCACAGTGGCACCAAGGTCGCGCCTGCCACACCACCCACGTTCGGGGTTCCCCCGGAGGACAAGCAATGAAAAAGACCAAGACGCCATCTCGGTATCAACGAAACGCCCTCGCCCCCGGTCTGATCGCCGCAGCCGCCCTGTTCGTGGCGCCAGCGCTGCTGGACAGCGGCTGGTTCACGCTTGTGCGCTTCATCGTGGCAATCTTGGCGCTCATCGTCGCCTCGTTCGCCTACCAGGAGCGGCAGCTGTGGTGGGTGCCGGTGTTTGCTGTGATCGCGGTGGCATGGAACCCGGTGCTCCCCATCCCCGCTGAAGGTGTTGTCTGGACCGCGGCGCAACCCGCAGCCGCAGTCGTCTTCCTTGTCGCGGGAGCCATCATCAAGAGGGAGCGGGCATGAATCGCAAACTCCTCGCCCTCGGCACGGCGCTCATCATCGTCGGCGTGATGAGCGGTTGCACCGCCACGACCCAAACAACGGACGCCGGCGCGGGCGCATCGTTCTCCGATGGGAATTTCCAAGTGGCCGAGATTGCCCCGTCGGACAGAGGCGAACCCGTTCAGTTCGAAGGCGTCATCGAAACCGGTGAAACCGTCACCAGCGACGACTACCGAGGTGAGGTGCTCGTGGTGAACTTCTGGTACGCCGCCTGCGGACCGTGCATCGTCGAGGCTCCCATGCTCGAGGAGGTCTTTCTGCGCTTCCAGAACGAGGAAGTCGACTTCCTCGGAGTGAACACCTACGACCAAGCTGAGACAGCACTCTCTTTCGCGCGCGAGAACAACGTCACCTATCCCAGCGTCATCGACGTCAATGACGGTCAGGTGAAACTCGCCTTCGCGCAACTCACCCCGATCCAGGCCACACCCACAACGCTCGTAATGGACCGCCAGGGTCGCCTCGCCGCCCGCATCATCGGCCAACTTCCCAGCGCGTCCATCCTGTCCACCATCGTCGCGGACACGCTGGCGGAGAGACCATGAGCGCCGGGGCGCTCGTCGTCGACGGCGCACTCTGGCTTGCCATCCCCCTCGCCCTGGTCGCCGGTCTCATCTCCTTCCTATCGCCCTGTGTCCTACCGCTGGTGCCCGGCTACCTCGGGTACCTCGGCGGTGTGGCCGCCCCTCCCACCTCCACAACCGGAGGAGACGGTGCGACGACGGTCACCACACGCCCGCGGCTCGTAGCAGGCGTCCTGCTCTTCATCGCCGGATTTACTGTGGTCTTCGTCGCCGTGACCGTCTTGGGGGGATTCTTCGGGGTGGCGCTCTCGCGCTACGCCGATCTCCTTACCCGCGTCTTCGGCATTGTGAACATCGTCCTGGGGCTGGTCTTCACAGGCGCAATCCGGCTTGGACAGCGTGGCATGCGTCCGACCCTCCGTCGTCGAGCCGGGCTCGTCGGCGCTCCGCTTCTCGGGTTCTCACTTGGTGTCGGCTGGACACCGTGCATTGGCCCCACACTCGCAGCAATCCTGTCCGTGTCGTGGAACCTTGGTGACCCCGCCCGAGCCGGGCTCCTCGGTCTGTCTTACTCACTCGGCCTCGGAGTGCCCTTCCTCGTACTGGCGCTCGGATGGGGGTGGGCTGCGCGGTCCGTCACAGTCCTCCGCACTCACATCCGCACACTCAACCTCATCGGAGGCGCCGTGCTCATCCTGCTCGGGCTGCTCATGGTGACGGGCGTGTGGACCTCGCTCATGTCACTTCTGCAACAGGTGGTAATCAATGTCCCCCTCCCGCTCTGATACCCGCCACGTCGATTCAGACCCGCGGCGGCCGGCGGACCATCCTGACGGGGCCCCGAACGATCAAGACGGCCCACAGGTAAAGCTGGATGGCAAAGGGTGGCTCCGCTGGACATGGCGCCAGCTCACCAGCATGCGCACCGCGCTCATCCTCCTGCTCTCCCTCGCCCTGGCCGCAGTACCCGGCTCACTGTTTCCTCAACGAGGCGCCGACCCCAACGGCGTCATCCAATGGGAGCGCAACAACCCCGAGTGGTTCCCGTTCCTCGACGCCGTCGGATTGTTCGACGTTTACTACTCGCCCTGGTTCTCGTCCATTTATCTGCTGCTGTTCGTATCCCTCATCGGGTGCGTCATCCCGCGGGCGAAACACCACTACCGCGCTCTCAAAGGACAACCGCCGCGCACACCCATCCGGTTCGCTCGACTCCCCGAACACCTCGAGCGAGCCATCCCCGGCGAGCATCTCACCCCCGCGGCAGCTTTGGATCTTGCCGAAACAGAACTCGCCCGGCGTCGCTATCGCGTCCGCCGCTACGACGGGAAGGGGTGGACCTCCGTTTCGGCCGAACGCGGGTACCTCCGCGAGACCGGCAACCTGCTCTTTCACATCGCCCTGGTCGGCGTGCTCGTCTCCGTCGTCGTCGGCAAGGCGTTCGCCTACACCGGCCAGCGCGTCGTGGTGGAGGGGACAACCTTCGTCAACACCCTCAGCGACTTCTCCTCCTTCGACCCCGGCCGTTTCGCGGACGGATCCAACCTGACGCCGTACTCCCTCACGCTGGACCGTTTCGACGTCACCTACCAGCCAGCAGGCTCCCCTGGCGGTGGGCAAGCGGGCGACTTCGCCGCCAACGTCACGATCAGATCCCCCGGAGCAGACGACCGAACCGAGCGGGTGGTCGTCAACTACCCCATCACTGTAGGGACCGACCGCATCCATCTCCTCGGAAACGGTTACGCGCCTACCCTCACCATCCGTGACGCGGAAGGTCAGATCGTTTATAGCGACTCACTACCCTTCCTCCCGCAAGACTCCAACATGACCTCACTAGGCGTCGTGAAAGTTCCGGATGGCTTGCCGCAGCAGCTCGGGCTGATCGGCTTTTTCTACCCCACACAGGACACCTTGCCCTCAGGTGCCGCCACCTCGATCTACCCCGACGTAATCAACCCCGTCATCACCCTCAACGCATTCGCAGGCGACCTGGGCATCGACGATGGAACCCCCCGTTCCGTCTACGCCCTGGAAGTTGACCAACTCACCCAGCTCACCGGCGGCAACACCGGACAGGAATCCATTGAACTCAGGCCCGGTACCACCGGTGCGCTGCCCAACGGGTGGGGCACCATCACCTGGGAGGAAGCCGACGGTGCTCCGGTGAAACGGTTCGCGTCCCTGCAGATCCAACGCGACCCCAGCAGCGGCTGGGTCCTCGCGTTCTCTGTGCTGGCCTGCGTCGGGCTGTTCACCGGACTTCTCATACCTCGCCGCCGAATCTGGGTGAAAGTCCACCACTCGGCGACCACAACCGACTCGACGATCCACGTGGAGTACGCCGCCCTCGCCCGAGGAGACGACCCGGGGCTTGCCCGCGCGGTCCAGCACCTAGCGGAGGCTCACACAGAAGTGTGTGAGCGGGCGAATACGGCCGCGCAGCCACGATAGGTCCACAGCTATGAACGCCCCCCTCGACCTTGGCGACTACCTGCTGCCCGCAGCGCACCCCTTTACCCTTTTGCCGGGCGCCGCAACGGTGATGGCCACCATCTACCTCCTCGGGGCGCTGCGTCTGTGGCGGCAGCATCGACGGTGGTCGGTGTTGCGCACGGTGAGCTTCGTCTCCGGCTGCGCAGCCCTCGCCGCCGTCACCGGCCTCGCTGTAGAGGACTACGGCAAAGCCCTGCTTTCGGTGTTCATGTTTCAGCAGCTGACATTGATGATGGCCATCCCACCGCTGCTCGTGCTCGGTTCCCCGGGAACCCTTCTGCTGCGTGCCACCCCGCACCGCGGCGTCGGAAAAAGTGTCCTCAAAGTGGCGCACGGCGCGTTGCGGTGGCGAGGGTCAAGATGGGCCCTAAGCCCCTGGGTCGCATTACCCGCCTACCTCGCGGCCTTCTACGGCCTGTACATCGCAGATCTGCTCGATCCCGTCCTAGCCCTCCCCGGCGGTCACACCGCCTTAGAATCGGCGTTCCTGATCAGCGGGATCCTGTTCACCATCCCGGTGCTCTCCACAGATCCACTACCGGTCCGCATGAGCCACGGAGGACGGGCACTCGACCTTTTCGCTGAGGCAGCGTTGCACGCCTTCTTCGGGGTGTTCCTCATGATGGCGACCAGTCTGGTAGTAGGAACATTCGCTGAATCGACCATTGCCCTAGGGATCGACCCCATCGAGGACCAACGCGTAGCCGGCGGTCTTGCATGGTCCTATGGCGAGGCGCCCACACTCATCATGATCCTGATCGTGATGCACCGGTGGTTCCGGCACGACTCCGTTCGTGACGCCGCCGCAAGCAGATGGGCGGACGCGCACGGGGATCCAGAGCTCGACGAGTACAACGAGTACCTGCGCCGTCTAGAGAAAGGCGGGTCCGCATGACAGCACTTCGAGGGGCAACCGGCGCGCTGCGCATGCCCTCTATGTGGACCAGCGGCACGGATTCCTTGCCCGTGACGGCGGCGTTGCCCTTGGCGGCAGCGGCGGGGTTGCTGATGGATGCGGCCACACCGGACCTCGGATGGTGGCCGCTTGCTTTCGTGAGCGTGACGATCCTGCTCGCGGCTCTCCTCGGAAGAGGCACGCTCGCTTCCTTCGTCGTGGGTTGCGTCTTCGGGGCCGTGTTCAACCTTGCCCACCTCGTATGGGTGGCGCAATTCCTCGGACCAGTGCCCTGGTTGGCCCTCAGCGCCCTGCAGACAGTCCTGATCGGTGTCAGCAGCATAACCATCACCCTCACCTACCGTTGGGTGAAGGTACGTAGGCTCGGCGGGGCCTTAGACCTGCTGGGTATCCCCGCGCTGGTAGCAGCCCTGTGGGCCGCGCGGGAAGTACTTGTCGGAATGTGGCCGTACTCGGGCTTCCCCTGGGCACGGGTAGGAATGACGCAAGTGTCGGGACCATTTCCTGAAGTGGCGTCCTGGGTGGGAACGACGGGTGTGACCTTCCTCGTCGTGGGCGTGTGCGCCGCCCTCGTGCAGGCCCTCAGACCGGGGCGTCGCACTCTGCGTGCCGGCGTGCCGGCGCTCGTGGGAGTCCTGCTCATGGCGGTCACACCCCAGTACGCCACCCGGAGTATCGGAACGTTCACCGTCGGGTGGGTCCAAGGCAACGGGCCGGCAGGCTATTTCGACGACCGCAACGAAGGCGACATGCTCCGAGCCCAAGCATCAACATCGAAAACGATTCGGGGCCAGCAGATGGACGTGCTCGCCTGGCCAGAGGGCTCCGTGGACATCGACCCGGCGTCTTCAGAACCCACACGTCGAGTGCTGAGTGAAATCTCCGCCGCGTACGGTGCCCCGCTCCTAATGAACGCCGCAACCACGAGAGGCGAGCAAACGTTCAACTCAACCATGCTGTGGACGACGGACGGTAGCGAGCAGAGCTACGACAAACTCAACCCCGTCCCGTTCGGCGAATACGTGCCCGACCGGTGGCTGTTTGAACGTCTCGCACCTGACCTTGTCAGTCTGATCCAGAGGGAGTACACCCCAGGCAGATCGGCGCCAGTGATGGATATAGGAGGCACCCGCGTCGGGCTGGCGATCTGTTTCGACGTCATCTACGACGACGTGATCTTCGATGCAGCACGGCAAGGCGCGCAGGTCTACATCTTCCAGACAAACAACGCCGACTTCCGCGGAACAGACGAGAACGTGCAGCAGCTCGCCATCGCGCGAATGCGAGCCATCGAAACCGGGCGCGCAGTGGTCAACGTCTCCACCGTGGGAACAAGCCAAGTGATCAACCCCGATGGGTCGACCGAAGAGACCATCGGGGTGGACACGGCCGCTGGCCGAGTGAGCGAGGTGCCGCTACGGGCGGGGATCACGCCGGCGAGCTGGCTCAGCCCCACCATCGAAATTGCAATGGTCGTTGCATCGGCCGGTGTGCTGTTGTGCGTTCGTCTGCGCATCCACGTTCGTGCGCGGAAACGGTGATGAGCTGGACAAACGGCAGACCGCATCGCGCACCCCGCGCGAGCAGCGCACGCTTGGCCTCCGATGCCAGGCTGCCCCGGCTTGGCTGTGACGGCCAGTTCGGATTGGTACCATCGCTGCGATGCCGGTAAGCACGGGACGCGCCCCACTTGGGGCCAGTACCGCCTCCGTCGTGAGAATGAGGATCATCGCCAGCCTCGTCCTAATCTTGATGTGTCTGCTCGCTGTATGGTCAAGCAGCCACTCTGATGCTTCCACGACCTCCGATGCGGCGTCCGCGACCCACACGTGGGAGAGCGATCAAGGTAGTCGAACAGTCCTCGATGAGCCCGCCGGTGACGTTGTCAACAGCCTGACGCAGGCTCTCCCAGCGGCGGCCGTAGCGCTATGCCTGGTAGGCGTGTGTGTGGCGGGAATGCTGCTGGAGCATCGCTTCCGTCTCATGCGGTCGAATCTCAATGTCATCCGCTCACCTCGACGCGATCAGCCTCACGTTTTACGTACCGTCCGCTCACACACCACGACGCTGAGCTTGACCGAACTGTCTCTCTCACGGACCTGACCCGTACCGGGGCTCCGAAAATCACACCTTCTCGGCTGATCTGACGCCAACGAAGTTGTAGTCGAACGCAACTTCCCACCCCTTCGGGCGCGGCCGTACAGGTGCACTCGGAGCGTTTCTGATCCGACGCTCGACGACTGCCGTGGGCGCCCAATCCCCGGGCGCCGCAGTCCCACTGAAAGACGCCATGCACACACTTTTCGCCCCCCGTTCGCCTCGCTGGTTCGCAGCCGCCGGCATTGCCGTGACGGCACTATCCCTGATGTTCGTTCTACCCGGTTCGCCGCCGGCTCGTGCTCACGACGCTTTGGTCCAGTCCTCCCCAGCAGCGGACTCAGTCGTCTCAGCGACGCCCGCTGAGGTGTCAATGACATACAGCGGGGAGGTCTTCGACGCCTCCAGCGCCATCGCGGTCGAAGTGATTGACTCCTCAGGAGCGAACGTTGCACTGACGCCTCCGGTCGTCGCTGACACGACGGTGACCCAGGCAGTGAAGCCAGTCACGTCTCCAGCCGTAGTCACGGTGCGATGGCGCGTGGTCTCCAGCGACGGTCACCCCATCAGCGGTGAGTACGCGTTCACGGTTGACGCTCCCGTAACGCCCACGGCGTCCGCCGAACCGGACCCCTCTGCAACCACGGGTGCCCCCTCCTCATCTGAGCAGAGCCCGGCCATCTCGTCGACACCAGAACAAAGCGCGACAGCAGACGCCGTGGCGGAGGTCGAAGAGCCACGGAGCGGAATCGGTCTTCCGCTGTTAGTGACTGGCGTCGCTGTCGTCATTCTGGGCGCGGCGGCGCTTGTGCTTTTCTCGTCCGGACGGCGTCGACGACAGCAGCAGGTGGGGCAGTGAAGGAACACCGTCAATGAGCAGTGAGATTTGGTCGACACACCAGTCACGCCCTCTAACGCGCAGGGAACGGCGCCACGCTGATGAGTTCAGGATGCGTGAGGCGCGGAGCTCCCACGGTCCTGAGGCCGCGCGCGCAATGCGCGCCCGCCCGCTTGTTGCGAGTGCGTTGGCGCTGGCGCTCATGTGTCCTCTGGCGCTGCCGGCGTACGCGGCCTCACCTGTCACGGACTCCGAGCCGACCTTGCAGCAAGCCGCTGCGGACGACTCACAACAATTCACCGTGTCCTCCGCGCTCCCCGCTTCGCCCCTGGACAGGCAGAGCTACGCAGCGACGTCTCAGGAAGAAATTCATCAGAAAAAGGCGCGAGAGGCTGCGGCGGCCGCGGCCGCCGCAGCACGCGCAGCTCGGCCCGCTACCACCTTCGCTGCTGAACGCGCAGTCCCCGTCCTCGCCGCCGGTAGCGGGGTTGTGCGCTGGCCATTGACCTCGACGTTCAGAGTCACGGACCAATTCGGAGCAAGAGGCGGGGCGCACATGGGCACCGACATGGTGACCGCGGGCGGCACGCCAATCTACGCGTCCGTGGCCGGGACAGTCGATGTCTCGAGCGAGAGCTATGGCGCCTACGGCGTCGCTGTCACCGTTGAGTCCGTCGTCAACGGCCAACGTATCCGGGCCGTCTACCCGCACATGCAGTACAACACCCGGCAGGTCGGCAGCGGCCAGGAAGTGCAGGCGGGCCAACTCCTCGGACTCGTCGGAAGCACAGGCCGCTCCACCGCAAACCACTTGCATTTCGAGGTGTCCGTCAACGACGTCACCGTGGATTCCCTGGCGTGGTTGGAAGCGAATGCTCAGTGACTAAACGCGCCATTACAAAGCGCGGCGGCAGGCGCCGCGCCGCACCGCAGCGAACGGCACTGCAAAAGAAACTCGACGATCGATACGGCCGCACTTCGCTTCCCTGGCGTCGCCGAGCTTTCTGGATCAGTGTTGCTGTGTTCGCGGTGGCTGCCATTGCCTACCTGGTCTGGATCACACTTCAAAATAGCTTGGACGACATCTCCATCGCCGAGACCGGCTACCTCGTCGTCGATGAGCGGGCTGTGACGGTGTCCTTTCAAGCCACCCCTCCCTCCGGCGCACGGTTCGCGTGCGCCATCCAAGCCCTGGACGAGGATTTCGGCGTCGTGGGGTGGCGGGTCGTCGAGTACGCCCCCTTCCCCGAGACCACTCGATCCTTCACCGAGCGCGTTCCGACTCTCGCCCTGGCAACCACCGGCACCGTCAAAGAGTGCTGGACAATCTAAGGATTCCACCCGTGACCGAATCATCCGCCCTCACCCTTGATGGGCTGTCCCTGCTGATGGTGTGGACGGCCATCGGCGTTTACGCGCTCGCCTTTGCGGCGTATGCCATCGACCTTGCCGTGCGCGTGTCTCGCGTCGAGGCGCCCGCTGCGGAACTCGTGACGGTCGGGGACGTGGCTCCACCGGTGGCGCCCCCGGCGGCCGCGGTGCAATTGCAAGTGCCGCCACGTGAGCGCGAACGTCTCGTATGGGCACGTATCGGAACCGCCCTCACCATTTTGGGATTCGCGCTGCAGCTGAGCGGGGATGTCCTCCGAGGCATCGCCGCAGCTCGTGTGCCGTGGGCGAACATGTACGAATTCGCACTCACCGGCACTCTTCTCATCGTCGGCGTGTTCCTTTTCGCCCTTCGGCGGTACGACCTGCGTTTCCTCGGCTCCTTCTTGCTTGGGATGGTCGTCCTTCTTCTGGGTGGTGCGACCTTGGGGTTCTACGTCGAGGTCACCCCTCTGATGGACCCGCTGCGTAGCGTGTGGCTTGTCATCCACGTCTTCGTGGCCTCCCTTGCGACTGCGCTGTTCGCCATCGCGTGCGGCCTGTCCGTGACGCAACTTCTGCAACACCGGCGTGAGAGTCGCCCCTCCGTCAACACGCGGCGGGGCCTGCTTCGAACCCTGCCCACCTCTGAAGATCTGGAAGCCCTGGCTTACCGGTTCGCCATCATTGGCTTCATCTTCTGGACCTTCACCCTGATTGCCGGCGCGATTTGGGCAAACGACTCCTGGGGACGCTTCTGGGGTTTTGATACCAAAGAGGTGTGGACTTTCATCATCTGGGTGCTGTACGCCGGGTACATCCACGCTCGTGCCACCCGTGGATGGCGCGGTAACCGTTCTGCGTGGCTGTCTATCGTGGGGTTCGCTGCGGTGCTGTTCAACTTCACCGCCGTGAACATGTTCTTCAAGGGTCTGCATGCCTATTCGGGGCTGAACTGATGCCTACTTCCGGCGCTAAGCTCGGGCACGCCCACTCGACGGTAAGGGTGGGGGCACCTGGCTCCACGCGGCTTCCGTCTCTGCAACCGCGCCGGTGGAACGTGTACCGCGTGATTGCGCTCATCATCCTCGTCGTCAGCGCAGTCGCTGCCTTGGTGTGCGCTCTCGCAGTCGGCGGTGGCGCTGCCCCCTTGCAACTGGCCGACGCCGGGCCCCTCGCACGGTGGGGGCTGCCAGTGTCAAAGCTCGTCGTGAACATGAGCGCCGCGGGAATGGGAGGGGCGCTCTTTGTCGCCTTGTTCTCGTTGCGCGTCGAACAGCGCGGGTTTGAATTGGCGTTGGATGTTGCTGCGCTATCTGCCGCCATCTTCACCGTGGCATCTGCTGCTACTGGCTTCTTCAGCTTCATGGTCATCTTCAACCCCGCTTTGAATGCCGGTCCCGAATTTGGGTCTCAGCTTGGCCGGTACCTCGTGCAGACCGAGGGGGGACGTGTGTGGTTGATGACGACCATCGCGGGTGCCATTCTCGCGGTGCTCACATTTGCGGTGCGTTCGTGGGGCGGGACAGCAACCGTGGCACTTCTCGCGCTGGCAGCGCTTGTCCCGATGGGAACACAAGGCCATTCAGGTGATGAGGCCTCTCACCAGCAAGCCACGACAGCCATCGTCATACACCTCATCGCCGCAGCGGTCTGGCTCGGTGGTCTGCTGCTGCTGGCGATCATTCGTTCCGTCACTTCCAAGAGTGAGATGGCGACAGTTCTGATGCGGTACTCCACCATCGCCGTTATTGCCTTCGCGCTCGTCGCGTTCTCGGGCACGGTTCGAGCCGCCATCGGCCTAGAAACTCTCGGTGCTCTCGCCTCCCCTTACGGCCTCATCCTCATCGTCAAGGTTGTAGCCCTCACCGCCATCGGTGTTCTGGGGGCGATCTACCGACTGCGTCTACTCCGAAGGATGCGCGCCAACCCCAGCGACGCCAAGACTTTCTGGCTGCTGTTGTGTGCGGAGTTGGGATTGATGGGGATGGCTAGTGGAGCGGCTGCCGCTCTCGCGAGAACACCGCCGCCGATTCTCCCCGAACCTGCAGGCGCGCTCACACCCGCTGAGGTACTCACCGGCGCTCCGCTACCTCCTGAGTGGACTATGTCGCGTTGGTTCACGGCGTGGAGCCCCGACCTGCTGTGGTTAGTTGCCGCCGTGCTCGGACTCATCTTCTACGTGAGCGCTGTGCTGCGGCTAAAGGCGCGTGGGTACCGATGGAACCCCTGGCGGGCGACCGCGTGGGTGGCAGGGACGCTCCTCTTGGTATGGGTCACTAGCGGAGCGTTGGGCGCTTACCGTAGCTACATCTACAGTGCGCACGTTCTTGGGATAGTCATTCTCCTTGTCGGGGTGGTGCCCCTTCTCGCAGCCGGGGCGCCAATCGAGCTCGCCCGCAAGGCAGCCCATCGCCGCGAAGACGGCAGCAGGGGAGGGTATGAATGGGCGCAGGTGCTCATGCATTCGCGAGGTGTGCGTTTCGCTTCGGCACCCGTGGTCGCTGTCCCGGCCACCGCGATGTTGATTTGGCTGCTTTTCAGTTCTGACCTCCTCCGTTGGACAGTAGGGGATCTCCTAGGGCGGCAAATGGCGACGGCAGCAACCCTCGTCGTGGGATCTCTGCTCGTGCGTGGCTTGATAGGTGGTGACGGGTCCAGCCGCCGGCCGACACAGATGAAGCTGCTGATGGTCGTCGGTTTAGCTGTGGCGATGGCGGTTGTATCTGTGTACATCTCTACTGCCGGTCTAGTAGCCGCCGACTGGTTCGGTGCGATGGGCCGCACCTGGGGTAGAGCACCAGCCGAAGACCAAGACTTCGGTGGAGTGGTGCTGGCTGCTGGCTCCGCGATCGCGGTCGTTCTGGGTGGGTGGGTGGTGTTCCTCTCCCGTGCGCGGTAGAACGACGTCCTAGATTCCTCATGCGGCGTGCGACAGAAGCCGTCATGGCTGATCTGAGGTGCTCTACCCGCTCAGCGGTGATGGTCGTCGTCGTGCTCCTCCTCGAGGAGCATCCCCACGGAGGTGGCGCAGGCGTCACCGCGCCATGCCTCGATACCCTCTCGGATTGCGAAGGCGGCGATGACGAGTCCGGCGATCGCATCGGCCCACCACCAGCCGAACAGGCTGTTGACAATGAGGCCGACGAGAACCGCGGCGGACAGGTAGGTGCAGATGAGGGTCTGCTTGGAGTCGGCCACAGCGGTTGCCGATCCCAGCTCGCGGCCCGCGCGTCGTTCCGCCAGCGAGAGGAATGGCATGATGACGACGCTGAGCGCGGTGAGCACGATTCCGACAGTGGAGTGCTGCACGTCGACCTGGCCCACGAGCGCGAGCACCGACGTCGCGGTGACGTAGGCGGCGAGGGCGAAGAACGCCACGGCGATGACGCGCAGCGTGCCCTTCTCCCACCGCTCGGGGTCGCGGCGGGTGAACTGCCAGGCCACGGCTGCCGCCGAGAGGACCTCGATCGTGGAGTCCAGGCCGAACCCGATCAGCGCAGCCGATGAGGCGACGGTGCCGGCGGTGATCGCGACGACGGCCTCAATGAGGTTGTAGGCGATCGTCGCGGTGACGATCCACTTGATGCGGCGTTGGAGAGTGTGCCGGCGGTCGTCTGTGGGGCGAGAGGTCGTGGTGGTCATGCGCAGGTGCAGCTTTCTCCGGCGCAGCAGCCCGGTTCGACATAGAGGACGACGCGTAGCAGCTCGTCCAAGGCGGGTGAGAGGTGAGAGTCAGCAAGCCGATACCAGGTGCGCCGCCCATCCGGCACAGCCTCCACGAGCCCGCACCCTCGAAGGCACGCGAGCTGGTTCGACATGACCTGTCGGGAGACGCCGAGAGCGTCCGCTAGGTCGGAGGGGTAGGCGGGTGCTTCCCGCAGTGCCAGCAGCACGCCCGCGCGCGTGGAGTCGGAGAGCGCGTGGCCGAGGCGCGCGAGCGCGGCGGTATGCGTCACGGTGGCAGTCGCAGTGGCTGTGGACACGTGTCGACAGTACAGGACTTGCTGAATAATCATCCCCGGTTGGGCGGCCCACTCCGGTGGACGCGCGCAGGGGGATGAATAGGAGTGTTGCGCTACATACCCTAGGGGGGTATGGTATCTAGGTGAACGGATACGAGGGCAACAAAGACGACCTCCAGAAGCGGCTGCGTCGCGTCGAGGGTCAGGTACGAGGGATCGCCCGAATGGTCGATGAAGACAAGTACTGCATCGACATCCTTACGCAGGTCTCCGCCGCGACGAAGGCTTTGGAGACGGTTGCTCTATCCCTGCTCGGGGATCACCTCCGCCACTGCGTCGCGGAGGCGAGCGCAGAGGGCGGCCAGGTTGCCGCAGAGAAGATTCGTGAGGCCAACGACGCGATTGCACGGCTCGTCCGTTCCTGATCCCGCACCGACCCCAGAGGAGCAAATCATGACCGACCGCATCGACCTCGGCCTGAAAGACACCAACGCCGGCTGCGCTTGCTGCGCCACGTCCGCAGCGACAGACGCACCCGCGTCCACCGCGGCGACGGTGACAGAAGACGTCCTGGTGACCGGAATGACATGCTCGCACTGCGTGTCGAGCGTCACGGAGGAGCTGACTGCGATCGACGGTGTCGAGAATGTCACGGTAGACCTCAACGCCGGCGGTACGTCGCGCGTCACCATCCACAGCTTGACCCCGATCGATGCCGCCGCAGTGCGGGCCGCGGTGGAGGAGGCCGGCTACACCCTGGCCGGCGCACCCGCATGAGCGCGGTCGACGTCGAACTCGATATTTCCGGGATGACATGCGCGTCGTGTGCGACCCGGATTGAACGCAAGCTGAACAAGCTTCCCGGTGTGGAAGCAACGGTGAACTACGCCACCGAAAAAGCACGTGTTCGCGGGAACGACGTCGACCCTGCCACCCTGATCGCCGCCGTCGAATCCGCGGGGTACCAGGCGGCTCTCCCCGCACCGCCACCGAGCGGTGATATCGATGAGAACACCCCAAACCGAGAGGACGGCGAGGTCGGGGCGCTACGGCGGCGTCTGCTGATTAGTGCCGCCCTGTCGCTGCCGGTGGCAGTGTTGTCGATGGTCCCGGCGTTGCAGTTCGAGTACTGGCAGTGGCTTGCCCTCACTCTCACCGCCCCGGTGGCGGTCTGGGGCGCGTGGCCGTTCCACCGGGCCGCGGCCGTCAACGCCCGACACGGCGCGGCGACCATGGACACCCTCATCAGCGTTGGCGTCATCGCCGCATTCGGGTGGTCCCTTTACGCGCTGTTCTTCGGTGGCGCAGGCGTGCCCGGCATGACGATGACGTTCACCCTCGTCGGTACCCCGCAGGCCGGGGGCCACGAAATCTATCTGGAAGTGGCCGCGCTGGTCACCGTCTTTATCCTGGCCGGGCGGTATGCCGAAGCGCGCGCGAGGAAATCATCGTCGGAGGCGTTACGGGCGCTGCTGGAGATGGGCGCGAAGCACGCCACGCAGCTCGTCGACGGCGCCGAACGGATGGTGCTGGTCGCGCAGCTGTCGGTCGGAGACACTGTGCTCGTTCGACCGGGGGAGAAGATTCCCTCCGACGGGCTGGTGATCGATGGTGCCTCCGCCGTCGATGCCAGCATGCTCACCGGAGAATCAGTCCCCGTCGAGGTGACGACTGGGTCGCGTGTCGTAGGAGCGACGGTGAATGTCGGCGGCCGCCTCACCGTAGAAATCACCCGGGTCGGCGCCGACACCGAGCTCGCGCGCATGCGCCGGCTGATGGAGGAAGCCCAAACCGGCAAGGCCAAGGTGCAACGCATCGCTGACCGGGTGTCGGCCGTGTTCGTCCCGATCGTCATCGGACTTGCCGCCGCCGCCTTCGTCGGCTGGATGATCGCTGGGGCATCGCTGGAACAAGCGTTCACCGCCGCGGTCGCGACACTAATCATCGCGTGCCCGTGCGCGCTTGGCCTCGCCACCCCCACCGCCCTCTTGGTGGGCACCGGCCGGGGCTCGCAGCTGGGAATCTTGATCCGTGGACCGCAGGTGCTGGAGCAGACCCGCACCGTCGACACCATCGTGCTCGACAAGACCGGCACCGTGACCACCGGCAAGATGACCGTCACCACCGTTCACCCCGCCCCTGGTGTCACCCGGGACGAGCTGCTGCGGGTCGCCGCTGCGGTCGAGGCGGGCTCCGAGCATCCCGTCGCCCGCGCGATCACCGCCACCGCGCCTGGTGCATATGCGGACAGCTTCGCCTCGCACGCCGGGTTCGGTGTGCAGGGGATCGTGGACGGCGCCGCGGTGGTCGCGGGCCGCGCCTCCTGGCTGGCCGAGCAGTGGGGCATCCGCCCACCGTCGGAGGCCGCAGCGGAGCTGAACACGCTCGCTCGTACCAGTACCGCAATCGCGGTCGGCCGCGACGGGCAGTACCTGGGCGCGATCGGCGTGGCGGACACGGTGAAGCCGACCAGCTCGACCGCCATCGCACGGTTCCGCGCACTCGGGCTGCGCCCGGTGCTCCTCACCGGCGACAACGACACCACGGCCGCACGGATCGCCGCTGAGGTCGGCATCTCCGACGTGCACGCCGGCGTCACCCCCGCCGGGAAGCTCGAAGTGATCCGCCGGCTCCAAAACGATGGCCACGTGGTCGCAATGGTCGGTGACGGCGTCAACGACGCCGCGGCCCTCGCCGCAGCCGACCTCGGCCTTGCGATGGGGGGCGGCACGGACGCGGCGATCGCCGCCAGTGACATCACGATCGTCTCCGGCGACCTGACCGTCGTGGCCGACGCGATCCGACTCTCCCGCCGCACCCTCCGCACCATCAAGAGCAATCTGTTCTGGGCCTTCGCCTACAACGTCGCCGCCATCCCGATCGCCATGGCCGGGCTGCTGAACCCGCTCGTCGCCGCGGCGGCCATGGCGCTGTCGTCGGTGTTCGTCGTGACCAACAGCCTCCGGCTGCGCCGGTTCCGCCCCGAGCCGGCACCCGTGCACATCGCCCGCACTCCCATTCCCCAACCGGCCTGAATCGTGCGCCGTGGCGGCGCACCCAGCGAAGGAGGCTCCCATGAGCCAGCACGAACATCACAACCACTCGGCCCGCACGAACCACCAGGGCCACAACGCTCCGGCGGCAACGGCAGTACACGACCACGCAGCGATGGGCCACCCGCACGGCACGGATGATCGGGCACCTGCGGCGGGGCACGCCGGGCACGGTCACGCCGACCACGGCGGTCACGCCGGTCACGGTGATCACGTCGCCCGGTTCCGGCGGCTGTTCTGGATCATGCTGGTTCTCGCGGTGCCGGTCGTGGCTTTCTCCAGCATGTTCTCGATGCTGATCGGCTACCCGCTGCCGGACGCGGCGTGGGTGGGATGGGTGTCCCCGATTCTCGGGACCGTCATGTATGTCTGGGGTGGCGCCCCGTTCCTTACCGGCGCCGTCAGCGAGCTGCGCGCCCGCAAGCCCGGCATGATGCTTCTCATTGCCCTCGCGATCACCGTCGCGTTCCTCGCGTCCTGGGGGGCAAGCCTCGGGCTGTTGCACCACGAGTTGGACTTCTGGTGGGAGCTGGCGCTGCTGGTCGTCATCATGCTTCTCGGGCACTGGATCGAGATGCGATCCCTCGCCCAGACCACCTCCGCCCTCGACTCCCTCGCCGCGCTCCTGCCCGACGAGGCCGAGAAGGTGGACGGGGAAACCACCGTCACCGTCGCCCCCGCTGAGCTGCAGGTCGGTGACGTGGTTGTGGTCCGCCCCGGTGGGCGGGTTCCCGCGGACGGGCGGATCGTGCAGGGCTCGGCCAGCATGGACGAGTCGATGATCACCGGAGAATCCCGCCCCGTTCGCCGCGGCGACGGCGATCAGGTCGTCGCCGGCACGGTCGCTACCGATTCCGGAGTTCGCGTAGAAATCACCGCGGTCGGACAGGACACCGCCCTCGCCGGCATCCAGAAGCTTGTCACCGAAGCCCAAAACTCCTCCTCTCGCGCGCAGCGGCTCGCGGACCGTGCTGCGGGGTGGCTGTTCTGGTTCGCGCTCGGCGCGGCAGCGGTCACCGCTGTGGTGTGGTCCCTGGTGGGATTCCCCGACGAAGCGGTCATCCGCACCATCACCGTTCTGGTCATCGCCTGCCCGCACGCCTTGGGACTGGCGATCCCGCTCGTCGTGTCGATCGCCACGGAGCGTGCCGCGCGCGGCGGTGTTCTGATCAAGGACCGTCTCGCGCTGGAAAGCATGCGCACCGTCGACACGGTGCTGTTCGACAAGACCGGCACACTCACCAAGGGAACGCCGGCCGTCACCGCGATCGACCCTGCCGAAGGGGTCGATGCAGACGAACTGCTGGCTTTGGCCGCCGCCGCCGAGGCGGACTCTGAACACCCCCTTGCTCGGGCGATCGTGAACGCCGCGAAAGAGAAGCAGCTCACCGTGCCCTCCTCCAACGACTTTGAATCGTCCCCGGCCGTCGGTGTCCGCGCGCACGTCACCGGGCGCACCGTCCAGGTCGGCGGCCCCTACATGCTCGAGCAGGAGAAGGCCGCTGAGCGGTCGATCGCGAACGAGTGGCGCAAGGAGGGTGCGATCATCCTCCACGTTCTCATCGACGGGCAGGTGGCAGGAGCGCTGCGCCTGGCGGATGAGATCCGCCCCGAATCGCGCGCTGCGGTCGACGCGCTGCACCAGCGGGGCGTGCAGGTGGTCATGATCACCGGAGACGCCGAAGCGGTTGCCGCCTCCGTCGCCGCCGACCTCGGCATCGACCGCTTCTTCGCGGGGGTCCGCCCAGAAGACAAGGCATCCAAGGTCAAGCAGCTCCAGAACGAATCCCGCAAGGTCGCCATGGTCGGTGACGGGGTGAACGACGCACCCGCCCTCGCACAAGCCGATGTCGGTATCGCCATCGGCGCGGGCACCGACGTCGCCATCGCGTCCGCCGGGGTCATCCTCGCCAGCGACGACCCCCGCTCCGTGCTGTCCGTGATCGACCTGTCGCGGGCCAGCTACCGGAAGATGAAGCAGAACCTGTGGTGGGCCGCCGGATACAACCTCATCTCCGTCCCCCTCGCCGCCGGAGTGCTCGCCCCTATCGGGTTCGTCCTCCCCATGTCCGTCGGAGCGATCCTGATGTCGCTGTCCACGATCGTCGTCGCGCTCAACGCGCAACTCCTGCGTCGGCTCGACCTCAGCCCGCAAGCCGTCGCCGCGAAGTAGTTTCCCCGCGCCCGCAACCCCCCGGATCGTCCCCGTCGCCCGCTCGTATCGTGGCAGGCGCCGGGGACGGTCCCCGGGAAAGGACCAGCGAACATGACTGCTATCGATCAGATGCTCACTACTCACCCCAAGGCCGCGTCCATTGAGGCCGCGGACGTACTCGCCCGCTGCATTGAGGCGTGCATCGAATGCGCGCAGACCTGCACCGCGTGTGCCGACGCGTGCTTGTCGGAGGGCATGGTGGCCGAGCTGGTGACGTGCATCACCAAAAACGCCAACTGCGCCGACGTCTGCGCCGCGACCGGTGCGGTGCTTTCTCGACAGACGACGGTGGACGTCGAGGTGGTTCGCGCTGTTGTGGAGGCATGCCGTACCGCGTGTGCCGCGTGCGCGCAGGAATGTGAGCAGCACGCCGACATGCACGAGCACTGCCGGGTCTGCGCAGAGGCATGCCGCCGCTGCGAGCAGGCGTGCAGCGCCCTCCTCGCGGCGTTGTAACCCACCAGTTCCCGTCACCCACTCGCGGGCAAAGCGCGCGTTGGCCGTCAAGCGGCCCACCCGCCCTCGCCGGCGAAAGTTAGCCTAGAAACCGACCAGGAGGTGAAGATGTCGCTGATTACCCTCGCGCAGCATGTGCGTGGCCAGCGTGCATTCACCCGCACCCTGCTGATGGTGATCGCTGTAACCGGCGCCGTCATCGTGGGGCTCCTGGCAATGCACTCCCTCAACACCCACACCACCGCCTCCGGACATGGCGACACGGTGGCTGTCGCGGGAGAGGTATCGACCCATCACGATGCGGCGCCCCTCTCCGCCCAGCTGAACACGACCGCTGCCCACGACGACGGCTGCGGCGACTGTGGCGACGATCACGCCATGGCCTGGATGGCGTGCGTGTTGGCGCTGCTTGTCAGCGTGCTCGTGCTCGCACGTCACCGTATCGGGTGGCGCATTACCGTCCGAGACGACGTACTCCGCGCGGTACAGGCCCGGTGGCCCGCGCCCGCACAGATTGTCCCGCCACCTTCCCTCACGGTTCTCTGCATCAGTCGCACGTGATGACGCGTACGCCCGCCTTCCGCGCGGGCAACGCATCTTCCCGCACGACAACCGTCGTGCCTCATCACCGACTGATGGAGAACACACCATGAAGACCCGCGCCGCGGCGACCGCCGCGTTCACTCTCGCCGCCCTGCTCACTCTCGCCGGATGCTCCGGCGGGACCACCTCGGGCGGCAGCATGCCCGGAATGGACCACGGCAGCAGCAGCAGTGCTAGCCCCGCGCAGTCAGCGGACGCCAACGAGGCGGATGTCATGTTCGCCAGCATGATGATCGAGCACCACACTCAAGCGATCGAGATGTCCGACACGCTCCTGTCGAAAGACGGCATCGACGAGCGCGTCACCGCCCTGGCGGAGCAGATCAAGGCCGCTCAAGAACCTGAAATTGCGACCATGGAAGGGTGGCTGGAGGACTGGGGAGCCAGCTCCTCCGACATGGGCGGCATGGACCACAGCGGCGGCGGCATGATGAGCGAGGACGACATGCAGGCCCTCGAGCAGGCCACCGGCACGGACGCCGCCCGACTGTTCCTTCAGCAGATGATCGAACACCACCGCGGCGCGATCGAGATGGCCCAGGAAGAGGCCAGCAACGGCCAGAACAGCGACGCCGTCGCCCTGGCCAACCAGATCGTCGAATCGCAGACGTCCGAAATCGCGACCATGGAGGAGCTTCTGGCAACTCTCTGATCACCCGGGTGGGGCGCGGAAAACCACCGCGCCCCACCACCCGATCAGACGAAACGCACCCCCAATGCAGCACCACCACACCAACCTCACCGCGCCGGGCTCCCGCACCCGCGCCTTGTCCTTGGTCACCCTCGTCCCCATGGTCGCGCTCGCTCTCGCAGGCTGCGCCGGTTCACCGTCCCTCACCGGTGACGACCACCCTGAGCAGCCGCTCACACACGTGCACGGCATCGTTGATGACCCCGCCACCGATGGGTTCCTTATCGGAACCCACGAGGGCATCTTCACCGTCACCCGTGACGGTGAGCTGGGCGCCCGCCTGGCGAAGACGGACTTCGACGCGATGGGCCTGACCGTCCTTGACGACACACTCGTGGCATCTGGCCACCCCGGTCGGACCACCCCGCCCGAGCTGGGAGCCCCCAACCTGGGCATCATCCGAAGCTCCGACAACGGGCAGAGCTGGCAACCCACCGCATTCACAGGCGAGAAAGACTTTCACGCCCTCGCCGCGGACCCCCGCGGAACGCTCTACGGCGTCGCCACCGACGCCAATGAAATGCTCACCAGCACAGACGGCGGTGTCTCCTGGCAGCCCACCGGGGCACCCGTCTACGCCATGTCGCTCGCCGTTGACGCAGCAGGGCGAGTGATGGCCTCCACCGCGGATGGTCTGCTGGTCAGCACCGACCGGGCTGCCACATTTCAGGCGTGGCCGGATGCTCCCCTTCTTGCCGGGCTCAGCGCCTCCCCGGACCACAACCGCGTGGTCGGTATCGGCACCCAGGGACGGATCTGGGCCACAACCGCGGGAGCGCAGAACTGGTTCGAAGTCGGAACGATCCACGGCACCGCCCAAGCCGTCACCATCACCAACAACGGCGACATCCTCGTCGTCGATGACAGCGGCCTGAGCCTCATCCCCTACCAGCAGTAACGCGCATCGCGGCGGGCACCGCCCTCCGCCACCCGCGAAGGGCCCGCACGAATACCCGTGCGGGCCCTCCTCGTTCCCAGATCAGCCGCGGTGCTGGGAACCGTCACCGGTGCTCCCGCTGATGGGAGCGTGGTCTCGACGGAGCAGATACAAGGCTGCCCACCCGAGCAGGCCGAGCGTTGTGAAGATGTCAGCCACGTTGAAGATGGCGAACCAGTCGACAGCGATGAAGTCGACCACCTCTCCGCTGAGCGGTCCGGTTTCAGCGCGTGTGGTGCGGTCCCACAGGTTGCCGATCGCGCCGCCGGCGGCGGCAGCCAGCAGCGCAGTAGCGCCCATGCTCTGCCTCCGCAGCACTCGGATGACGATCCACGTGAGCAGCGCGGCGACAAGGACCATAACGCCGACGACAAGCGGCGCTCCCACATCGCCGCCGAGACCGAATGCGACCCCAGGGTTGAACACGAGGCGCAGGGATACGCCCAGCCCAAGGTCGATATCACGGCCTCCGTCGAGGTAGGACAGGGCCCACGCTTTGGTGAGTTGGTCGACCGTGAAGGCGGCAACTACGGCAGCAGCGGCAGCGAGGAGGCGTGTGAACCTGCTCACGACAGGACTTCGATGAGGCGAACGATCACGCCGGACTCGATCAGGATGTACAGGCCCAGCCCGATGAACACGGCCGGCACGAGCCAGTGCTCGATCTTCTCGAGGGCTTCTGTGACGGCTTTGCTGGTACCTACGAAGCGGGCGACAAGGCACCACACGGCGACCAGGACCAAGAACACGATGATGGTGACGATGGTGTCCGGAACCGGGTTGGTGCGGAACACAGGGGTGTACAGCGAGATGTTGTCGGCGCCGTTTGCGATGGTGATGCCGGCAACTCCGAGCAGGCCCCCGGCGCTGATGGAGCTTTCGTCGTCGTCGTCATCGTCGCCGCGACGTCGGAGCGTACGAATCAGCCCGTACACACCGATCGCAAGTGGGACCAGGCCCAGCAGCCCGACCCATTCATCCGGAACGATGGTGAGGCCTGCGGCGGCGAGGCTGCTGATTGCGACCAGAGCGATGAAGCCGAGGTACTGTCCGGCCACGACCTTCCATCCCGGGAGGGCTCCGCGTGCGGACGCGAGAAACAGAACGGTGAGGACGACGATGTCGTCGATGTTCGTCGCCGCGAACAGGCCGATGGCGGCCACGATGGTTCCGATCATCGGGCGTCGCTCCCGTACGTCTTGCACAGATCGACCTTGAAACCCGTCGCGGCGAGGAGTCGCTCGGCCGCTTCGAGAACATCGATCACCTCGGGAGTGGAGACAGAGTAAAAGTTCTGTCGGCCCTCACTGCGGGCAACAACGAGTCCGCATTCGCGGAGGCATCCAACGTGCTCTGACACGGTTGACTGCGCCAAGCCGAGTTCGTCGGTGAGGTCCCTCACCCGCGCTTCACCAACGGACAGCCGACGCAGGATCGTCAGGCGACTGTGATCGGCAAGAGAGTGGAACAGAGATACAGCAGCTGCGAGCTCTTGTGTCATCGGCATGTGACGATCATATCGGTAACTGCCGATTAATAAGTGGTGCGAAACCGATCGGTTTCGCACCACCCACGGGGCAATCGACGAGGTGCCGGAATGTTGTGACTGATGACGCTCTTTGGCGGTGTTCTTGCAGTGCTGTTTGGCGGCGGTCATCCGATGTCGCGGTGATGGTCTCGAGTCCGTCCTCTCCGCCCGGGGATCACCGGAGACGACTCATAGTTCTCAGACCTCTCGATCGGGGCGCTGCTATAGGTAGCGGCAGACCTGGTCGGTGCTGCAGGTGTCGGGCTCGACGTGGTCTGCCTGGTCGCGTAGCGCGGCGAGGGTGTCGCGGAGGTCGTGGAGCTGTGCGAGTTGCTGGTCGATGTCAGCGAGGCGTGTGTCGAGCAGGTCGCGAACATGGTTGCAGGGGGCTTGGCCGTGGTCGCGGATGTCGAGGATCTGCCGGATTTGGGCCAGGGTGAGTCCGGCTGCTTGACCGCGGTGGATGAAGTTGATACGGGCAAGCGCCGCAGTCGTGTAGTCGCGGTAGCCGCTGGGTGTGCGCTCGGTCGCGGGTAGGAGTCCCTGGTCTTCGTAGAACCGCAGCGTCTTTGCGGTCGTCTCGGCCGCCTCAGCGAGTTCACCGATCCGCATTATAGACGCTCCTTCGTCAGAGGACTTGACCTTCCACCGCACAGGAAGGTTGATGATGACTGTAGCAGCGAATGTTCGCGATAGGTCCGGGAGGGATCGGAATGCAGTCGAGGTTTGATCTGGCCGTGATCGGATCGGGTGGTGCGGCGTTCGCCGCTGCGATCCGCGCCACCATGCTGGGCAAGTCGGTGGTGATGGTGGAGCGCGGCACGTTCGGTGGCACGTGCGTGAACACCGGGTGTGTGCCGTCCAAGGCGCTGATCGCTGCCGGTGAGGCCCGCCATGTGGCGGCGGACGCCGGCGCCCGATTCCCAGGGATTGCCGCTACCGCGGGCCCGGTGGACATGCCCGGTCTGGTGCGTGGCAAGCAGGAGCTGGCCGAGGCCATGCGGGGGGAGAAGTACTTCGACGTGGCCGAGGCGTACGGCTGGCCGGTCCGGCAGGGCGACGCAGCCTTCGCTGGCACTCCGGATGCGCCCGTGTTGGAGGTCACCGCTGCCGACGGCACCGTTGAGACCATCGAGACCGCGCATTACCTGATCGCCACGGGCTCCGCCCCCTGGGCCCCGCCCGTCGAGGGGCTCGACGACGTTGGCTACCTGACGTCGACGTCGGCGATGGAGCTGACCGAGGTGCCCGACTCGTTGGTGGTGCTGGGTGGTGGCTCCGTGGCGCTGGAGTTGGCTCAGCTGTTTGCCCGGCTGGGTTCGACGGTGACCATGCTGGTGCGTTCCCGGCTCGCGTCGAAGGAGGAGCCCGAGGTTTCCAAGGCTCTGCAGGAGGTCTTCGCCGACGAGTGCATCCGGGTGGTCCGCCGTGCTGTTCCGCCCCGGGTCGTCCGAGACACCGCCACCGGTCAGGTCGTTGTCACGGCGGAGGTCTCCGGCGGTGAGCAGGAGTTCCGTGCGGACGAGATCCTCGTCGCGCTCGGACGCCGCCCGGTCACGGCAGGACTCAACCTCGACGTCGTCGGGGTGAAGACCGGCGACGCCGGACAGGTCGTCGTCACCGACGAACTGCGAACCTCCAACCCTCGGGTCTGGGCAGCCGGGGATGTCACCGGGCACCCCGAGTTCGTCTACGTCGCGGCACGCCACGGCACGCTGGTCGCCGAGAACGCCTTCAACGGAGCGGACGCAGCGGTCGACTACACGCGGATGCCGCGGGTGACGTTCACCAGTCCCGCGATCGGCGCGGTCGGGATGACCGAGAAAGAGGTCATCGCGGCCGGGATCCGCTGCGACTGTCGGGTCCTGCCTCTGCACTATGTGCCTCGTGCGGTGGTGAACCGGGACACCCGCGGGTTCATCAAGATGGTTGCCAACGCCGACACTGGTGAAATCCTCGGCCTCACCGCGGTCGCTCAGGACGCGGGCGAGCTCGCCGCCGCCGGCGTCTACATCCTCGGCAAGACCATCACCGAGGTCGCCGACGCGTGGGCCCCGTATCTGACCATGGCCGAGGGCATCCGTATCGTCGCGAAAGCGTTCACCACCGACGTCTCGAAACTGTCCTGCTGCGCCTGACAGTGCACCGACGCACGCACCCCATCAGAACTGGATCAATTACGATGACGAACCTTGCTACCGACCTGATCGACCGTCTCGCCGGATCCGCCGAGACAACCCTGCTGGTCCCGTTGCTCCGGCTGCTTGCGGATGGTGACTCGGTTAGGCCGTGTTGCTATATCCATTGGAGTGCTGCGGCGAGGTTGAGTCCGGCTGCGTATGAGGTGGCGGTCTTG
>NZ_CANLCY010000006.1 GCF_947489255.1 uncultured Microbacterium sp. | reverse complement strand
TGCACGCTGTTGAGTTCTCAAGGAACGGACGCACCCACAGAAACAGTCATCTCGACCTACCCGTGAGGCAGTTCACTTCTTAGAAGACCACCCGACGCTAGGAGCTTCCCCTGTGGGATCTCAGAACGAGATCAACATCGTGGAAACCGGCCGGGTGACCGAACCGAAACGTTACACCATCCGGTGTGGTTTCGGGGTGGTTCTCCGCTTGAGAGGACGCGGGGCCTTTCGGCCGCTCCGCTCTCCCCTGTGGGGCGAACAAGTAATAAGTTACGCGGGAATGAACGACCCGTCGAATCGACGCCCCCGCCCGGGCGTGTCGCTCCCGTCATTCCGCGGAAACACGCCGGAAATGACAGGGGCCCGGCCGACTCAAGGTCGACCGGGCCCCGCCGCTCCGGACGTTCGCGCGCTCAGGCGGTGGCCGCCGCGGCGCTCTTCTCCGCCGGCAGGGGCCACAGCGCATCGAGAAGCTGACGTACCCACGCGATGAGGGTGGCGTCGTCGGCATCCTGAGGCAGAGGAACCACCATGGCGTCGCCTCCGGCGACCAGCTTCGCCTTGGGGTAGAGGCGCTGGAGACGCACACGCATCGACTCGGGGAGATCGGCGGGGGCGACACGCAGGTTGGAGCCCATCGCCACGACGTCGGCGAGACCGGCCTGCGCCGCACGACGGCGCAGACGCGCCACGGCGACGAGACCCTCCACCTCGGAGGGCGGCTCACCGTAACGATCGCGGAGCTCCTCGACGACGAGGTCGATCGCGTCGTCCTTCGCCGTCGCCGACGCGGCCGCCGAGAGCTTCTGGTACGCCTCGAGGCGGAGACGCTCGCTGTCGATGTAGAACTCGGGGAGCCGAGCATCCACCGGCAGCTCGAGCCGCAGCTCGGTGGGTCCGTCGACGTCCTCCCCGCGGAAGGTCGACACCGCCTCGCCGATCATCCGCAGGTAGAGGTCGAACCCGACACCGGCGATGTGGCCCGCCTGCTCCGCGCCGAGCAGGTTGCCCGCGCCGCGCAGCTCGAGGTCTTTGAGGGCGACCTGCATCCCGCTTCCGAGGTCGTTGTTGACCGCGATCGTCTCGAGGCGGTCGGCCGCGGTCTCGGACAGCGGCTTCATCTCGTCGTAGAGGAAGTAGGCGTAAGCGCGGTCGCGTCCGCGACCCACTCGTCCGCGCAGCTGGTGCAACTGCGACAAGCCGTACTTGTCGGCGCGGTCGATGATGATCGTGTTCGCGTTCGAGATGTCGAGACCGGTCTCGATGATGGTCGTCGACACCAGGACGTCGGCGCGACGCTCCCAGAAGTCGTCGACGACCTGCTCGAGCGCGTGCTCCCCCATCTGTCCGTGGGCGACGACGATGCGCGCCTCCGGCACGAGCTCCGAGAGATGGGCGGCGACCCTCTGGATGGAGGAGACCCGGTTGTGCACGTAGAACACCTGTCCCTCGCGCAAGAGCTCCCGGCGGATCGCCGCGGCGATCTGCTTGTCATTGCGCGGCCCCACGTACGACAGGATCGGATGCCGGTCCTCGGGCGGGGTCGCGAGCGTCGACATCTCGCGGATCCCGGTGACCGCCATCTCGAGCGTGCGGGGAATGGGCGTCGCGCTCATGGCCAGGATGTCGACGTTGGTCTTGAGCTTCTTGAGCGCGTCCTTGTGCTCGACGCCGAAACGCTGCTCCTCGTCGATGATCATCAGACCCAGGTCTTTGAAGATCACCTTCTCGGTGAGGATGCGGTGCGTGCCGATGACCATGTCGACGGTGCCGTCGGTCAGGCCCGCGAGAGTCGCCTTCGCCTCTTTGTCGCTCTGGAAACGCGAGAGCGGGCGGACGGTGACCGGGAAGCCGGCGAAACGCTCGGCGAAGGTCTCGAGGTGCTGCTTCACCAGCAGGGTGGTCGGCACGAGCATGGCGACCTGCTTGCCGTCTTGGATGGCCTTGAACGCCGCACGCACCGCGACCTCCGTCTTGCCGAAGCCCACGTCACCGGAGAGCAGGCGGTCCATGGGGATCGGCTTCTCCATGTCGGCTTTGATCTCGTCGATCGTCTGCAGCTGATCCTGCGTCTCCGCGAAGGGGAACGCCTCCTCGAGCTCGCGCTGCCACGGGGTGTCGGGACCGAACGCGTAGCCCTTCGAGGCCATGCGGGCCGAGTACAGCTTCACCAGCTCGACCGCGATGTCGCGCACGGCCTTGCGGGCACGGCCCTTGGCCGCCGCCCAGTCGCTGCCGCCCATCTTCGACAGCGTGGGGGCTTCACCGCCGACGTACTTCGAGAGCAGATCGAGCTGATCGGTGGGGACGAAGAGCTTGTCGCCGGGGTAGCCGCGCTTCGCCGGCGCGTACTCGAGGACGAGGTACTCCTTCGTCGTCTTCACCGCGTTGCGGCCGCCGCTGGAGACCTCGCGCTGCGTCAGCTCGAGGAATCTGCCGATGCCGTGCGTCGCGTGCACGACGACGTCGCCGGGCTTGAGCTGCAGCGGGTCGACCACGTTGCGGCGACGGGATGCGAGCTTCTTCGCACCACGGCTGTCGGAGCCGACCGAGCGCCCGTAGAACTCCGTCTCGCTGATCACCGCGAATCGCGCCTCGACGAGCTGGAAACCCCTCTCCATCGGCGCGCAGACGACGTGAGCCACACCAGGCTCGGGCGGGAGGCGGAGGTCGTCGACTCGGCGAGCCGCGATCCCCCGCTCCGCGAGCACGTCTCGCGCGCGATCGACCATTCCCGGTCCGGATGCCGTGACCACGACCGACCAGCCATCGGCGAGCAGCTGGCCGACGTGCGCCGTGGCGCCCTCGACGTTGCCCTGGAAGGACGGCACCGCGTCGGCCTTGATGCGCTGCGCGGAATCGTCTCCGATCACGAGGCCCTCGTCTTCGGCATCCGCTGCTCCGGAGTCGAAGCGGCTGAGCTGCCACCAGACGCCCCCGCGCCCGCCGGCACGCTCGTGCAGGTCGTCGAGGGTCACGAAGTCGCCGGAGTCGAGGTCGACCGGGGTGTCGGCGCCGGCGGTCGCAGCCGACCACGCGGCCTCGAGGAATTCGCGGTTGGTGTCGCCGAGGGTCGTCGCGCGGGCGAGCGAACGCTCGGGATCGACGAGGGCGACGGCGCTTCCGCCCGGGAGGTAGTCGACCAGGGTGACCAGATCGTCGACCAGGACGGGGATGAGGGACTCCATGCCCTCGGCCGGGATCCCCTCGGCCATCTTCTCGAGCAGTTGGCGCAGACCCGGATACCCGTCGCGAAGAGCGGCGGCGCGAGCGCGCACCCCGGCGGTGAGGAGCAGCTCACGGCTGGGGACGAGGGTGACCTCGGAGACCTCGCCGGGCAGTGATCGCTGATCGGCGACCGAGAACGCGCGGATCTGGTCGACCTCGTCGCCGAAGAACTCCACGCGATAGGGGTGGTCGGCGACGGGCGGGAAGACGTCGAGGATGCCACCGCGCACCGCGAACTCGCCCCGTCGGGACACCATGTCGACACGGTGGTAGGCCAGTTCGACCAGCCGGGTGGTGACGCTCTCGAGTTCGTGCCCGCGTCCGCCGACGACGAGCTCGACGGGCTCGACGTCGCCGAGCCCGGGCGCGAGCGGCTGCAGGGCGCTGCGCACGGACGCGGTGACGACCAGGGGCGCCTCGCCGTCCCACGCGGCGATGCGCCGCAGGACGTCGAGACGGCGACCCACCGTCTCGGGGCTGGGACTCAGCCGTTCGTGCGGCAGCGTCTCCCAAGCCGGGAAGTGCAGCACCTGGGCGCCGGGGAGGACGGCCTCCAGTGCGGGCCCGAGGGACTCGGCACGACGCCCCGTCGGCGCGATCACCAGAACGGCACCCGGCCCGCCCGAGGCGCGACGACGCTCGATCAGCCCCGCGATGACGGGGGCGTCGAGACCATCGACGAGGGAGAGCGACAGGTCGGCGGAGGACGCGGACGCGGCCTCGCGGTACGACTCAGCCTGCTCGAGGGCGCGGACGATCCCGGGAACTGTCACTCGGGAAAGTCTACGCGGGGCCACCGACACCGGGCGGGGCTGGACGGATGCGGCGCGATCGGTTCTGCGTCGCCGGGTCTGCATCGCCGGTTCTGCGTCAGCGGGCGGCGATGTCGACGGTGTCGACGGCCTGCACCGGGGAAGGTCGGCCGCCAGCCCGGTGGCTTCGACAGGCTCAGCCACCTCCGCCGGAGAGCATCGGCCGCCAGCCCGGTGGCTTCGACAGGCTCAGCCACCTCGGCCGGCGAATGGGCGGGCGTGAACCGGGAGCAGCGGCCGGGGCTGCGGGGACGGGTGCTGCGTAGAGTGGCGGCATGTCCTCCCCCAGCGCTCCGGATGGACCGGTGTTCGCGGCACCGCACGTCGCGCCGCCGGTCGGAACCCTGCTCGCACCCCCGCCTGCGACCCGCAGGGGGCGGCCGCTGGGCACATGGGCACTGATGCTGGCGCTGGTCGCGGGGGTCCTGGCATCCGCCGTCGCGGGCTTCGTCGCGTTCCGTATCGCGCGAGGCGCGGGGCCGGGGCTCCTGGCCGCCGGTCCGGCCACGATCGATCTGCGGGTGCTGTCGCCCGTTCGCGATCTCGTGCTGGTCGGGGAGGCCACCTTCTGGACCGCCAGTGTCGTGGGCGTGACCGCCGTTGCGATGGGGATCGTCGCGACCGTCCGCGGCTCCGGCCGGGGGACGGGCATCGCGGCGATCGTGATCGGCGTGCTCGGTCCCGTGATCTTCGGGATCTTCGTCACCCTCGCTCTGGTGGGCGGTATGGCCACACTGCCGAGTGGCACCGGGGTGTCGATCTAGCCGCGCTACCTCGTCGACGAGTGCGTCGTCCACCCCGGGAACGGTGGTGACGTCTTTCCTAGGCTGAGGTCGGGCCCCGGCCCGTCGACCCATCCGAGGAGGATTCCGTGAGCAGCCCCACTCCCCCGCCCCACGCGCCCGACGATCGCGCCCGCGCGTATGCGGACGCGGACCGGACGCCCCCGGCGCCGAGGTACGACGGAGGCCGGCCGGCCCAGACCCTCGGGCTGATCGCATTCCTGGCCGCGACAGCGGCCGTGGTCGTGGGGGTCGTCCTCGCGGTCCTCGCCGGCATCCAGGCCGGAGGACTGCAGCAGTACGCCGGGTTCGACGGACAGAACGACCCGACGACCTTCCCCGCGGACGCGTCGCAGAAGGCCATCGCCGCGAGCGTGCTCGGCATCGCCGCGTTCGCCGTCTACGGCATCTTCGCGCTCTGGGGATTCATCCAGGGCATCGTCGCCGCGGTCAAGAACCGCGGACGCGGGTGGGGCTTCTCCGCCGTCGCCATCTCCGTCCTCGGCGGAATCGCCGTCATCGTCGCGTTCGTGGGCGGCATCGGGATCGGCGTCGGCTCCGGCGCGTGATCCGTTCCGTCACGACGACGGCCCCGGTCCTGGTGGATCGGGGCCGTCGTCACGTCGGAGCACGTTCGTTTCGCCGACGGCGGTGCGAGCGGACGACCGCTGGAACCCGGCGGCGGCGCGCGGATCGGGCGCCGAGGTCAGGCGCGCGGGGCGTGGAAACGCTGCTGAGCCGCGAGCAATCCCTCATCGACCAGGATCTCGACGGCATCCGCGGCATCCGAGACGAGGATCGGCAGCGTCGTGCGCTCGGTGGCACCGAAGGGGTCGAGCACCCAGTCGGCGGGGTCCTGGCGGCCCGCCGGTCGGCCGATGCCCACGCGAACGCGCGCAAAATCGGCGGTGCCGAGGGCCTTGGCGACGTCGCGGACGCCGTTGTGGCCGCCGTGACCGCCGCCGGTCTTGAGTTTGAGCGTGTCGAAGGGGATGTCGAGCTCGTCGTGCACCACCACGACGTGATCGGGGTCGATGCCGTAGAAGCGCGCGAGGCCCGCGGCCGGACCACCGGAGACGTTCATGAAGCTGTTGGGCTTGGCCAGGACCAGCTTGGCCGCGCCCGGACGCACCCAGGTCTCGGCGACGCGCGCGTTCGCCTTGTGCGCGCGGAACGCCTCGCGCCGACGGGCGGCGAGTTCGTCGACGACCATCTGACCGATGTTGTGCCGGGTCGCCTCGTAGCGGGGTCCGGGGTTACCGAGACCGATGATGAGCCAGGTGTCCGCCATGGCGTCCATCCTTCCGGATCCTCGAGAGGACCTGCGTGAACGGCAACGAGGGGACGCGAAACCGCGTCCCCTCGTCGTCGACGGACCGCCGAGGCGGCCCGATCGGAATTACTTGTCGTCGCCCTCTTCGGCCGTCTCGGCCTCTTCGGACTGCTCCTCGGCGACCTCGGCGTCGGCCTCGGCGATCTCCTCGTCGGCGGCGATCGTGTCGAGCGGGACCGACACGCCCACGATGAGGGTCTCTGGATCGGTGACCAGCGACGCGCCGGCGGGCAGCGTGAGGTCGGCGGCGGTGATCTGCGTGCCGTCCTCGGCGCCCTCGACGTCGACCTCGACGTTCTGCGGGATGTGGGTGGCCTCGACCTCGAGCGAGACCGACGTGGCGTCGAGCATCGCGATGGTGCCGGGGAAGGGCTCGCCGGTGACGACGACGGGGACGTCGACCTGGACCTTCTCGCCCTTCTTCACGACGATGAGGTCGATGTGCTCGATGATCTGACGCACGGGGTCCTTCTGGACGTCCTTGACCAGGACGAGCTGGGCCTTGCCCGCGATGTCGAGGTCGAGCAGCGCGTTGGCGCGACGGATCAGCAGCGCGACCTGGTGGCCGGGCAGGGCGACGTGCTGCGGCTCGGTGCCGTGACCGTAGATGACGGCCGGGATCTTGCCCGCGGCGCGCAGACGACGGGCGAAGCCCTTGCCGAAGTTCTCGCGGAGCTCCGCGACGACCTTGTTGTCTTCCGACATGTTGTTCTCCTCGCGGGCTCGTGTCCCGCAGCTTGTGAGCGGACGGTGTCCGCACCTGTGTGGTCTGGATTCGACTCGAACGCGAGCGCGTGAGGAAAGCCGGGAGCCTGCATCACCGCGTCGATCACGGATGCCGGGTGCACCCTGCGGGCGCACGGCGATGGCATCCCTCGCCGAAGTACCCCGGAAGTCTAACAGCGACGGCCCGTCGTCTCGACCGGCTCTCTCTCACCCCGCTCGCGCGGGGCCGTTCGTCGCGGACGGGAGCACGCGACGGCGACGGTAGGATCGAGGGGCCACACCGACCCGGAGGATCATCATGGACAGCGGCTTCTTCTCTCACGTCGTGATCTGGGTCGTCGGCGGCCTGGCCGCGATCGGCGGCATCGCCGCGATCGGCGCGCTCTTCTCGCTCGGCCGCAACGCCTCGTACAAGAAGCACTGACCGGCCCGGGCGGCTCCTCTCGAGACCGTCACGGCTGCGCGGGCGTCGATTTCCCGCGTGGCCCCTTCTTCCTCGTGCGCCCCTTCGCGATGCACCCCGCGTGGCGGGTTCGTCTTCCGCGCCACGGCGTGACGCGTCGACTCCCTCCGCGGGCGAGCGGCGCTTCGCGAGATGCGCTTCGTCCGCCGGACGCACGAACGCCCCGGTCGCCGTCCTCGCGGGCGGCGGCCGGGGCGTTCTCGTCGGTCAGAGGGCGAAGACGACCTTGCCCGAGCGCTGCGAGTCACGCGCCGTAGCGAAGGCCTCCTCGGCATCCGTCACCGCGAACTCGTGCGTCAACGCGCTCTCGATGCCGGGGGTGGATGCCAGCAGCTCCACCGCGCGGTCGATCTCGTCGAGGAAGCGGAACGCACCGAGGTAGCGCACCTCCTTCGAGATGAAGGGCGCGAGATTTACCGGACGCGGGTCGTCGGGCAGCATGCCGACCTGCACGACCGTGCCTCCGGGGCGCACGGCCTTCAACGCCGTCGAGATCGAGACGGGGACGCCCGAGCACTCCAGCACGACGGCGAAGGAGTTCGGCTCGACCGCCTCGGTCGACACGTCGATGGTCGCCGCAGCGCCCAGGGCCGTGGCGCGCTCGAGGGGCCCCGCGAGCACGTCGGTCGCGGTGACGCGCGCGCCGGCGGCCACCGCGGCGGCCACGGCCATCAGGCCGATAGGCCCTGAGCCGGTGACCAGCACCTCGCGGCCCGCGACGTCACCGGCCTTACTCAGCGCGTGCAGCGCGACGGCGAGGGGCTCGGCCAGCACGGCGCGGCGCACCGGCAGCCCCTCCGGCAGCACGCGCACCATGTCGGCCTCGACGATCAGGTACTCGGATGCCGCGCCCTGAGTGTGCGGCCAGGTCGAGGCGCTGCCGAGGTACGAACCGCCCGGCCACAGGTGCGGCGCGTTCTCGATACCCTCGCGCGGCGTGCCGAAGCGGGCGGGGTGCACCGTGACCGGCGTTCCCTCCGCGAGGGCGCCGGAGGGGTCGAGGTCGACTCGCCCCGAGAGCTCGTGGCCCGGGACGAGCGGCTCGCGCACCACGAAAGCGCCATTGGCTCCTTCGTAGTAGTAATGCAGGTCGGAGCCGCAGATGCCGACGTACTCCACGCGCAGGCGCACCTGGCCCTCGCCGGGCTCGGGCACGGCGACCTCGCGCACGTCGGCGGTGAGCGCCTTCTCGATCAGCAGGGATTTCATCGGTGTTCCTCTCCGCGGTCAGACGACCGCCGTCATCCCGCCGTCGACGAAGATGTTCTGCCCCGAGACGAAACTCGACGCGTCGGACGCGAGGAACAGCAGGGCTCCCCGCAGTTCGTCGAAGTCGCCCCATCGCGCGGCGGGCGTGCGCTGGGTCAGCCAGCGCGTGAACTCCGGATCGTCGACCAGGGCGCGGTTCATCTCGGTCGCGAAGTACCCCGGGCTCAGGGCGTTCACCTGGATGCCGAACCGGGCGAGGTCGGCGGCCATGCCGGCGGTCAGCTGTGCGACGCCGCCCTTGGTGGCCGAGTACGGCGCGATCGTCTGCCGCGCCAGGCGCGACTGCACCGAGGCGACGTTGACGACCTTGCCCGATCCGCGCGCGACCATCGCGGGCGTGACGAACCGGGAGACGTAGAACACGCCCGAGAGGTTCGCCGCGACGATGTCGTCCCAGTCGGAGACGGCGAACTCGTGGATCGGCGCCCGCCGCTGCACCCCGGCGTTGTTGACGAGGATGTCGGGCACGCCGACGTTCTCGAGCAGGTCGCCCACGGCGCTCTCCACCGCGGCGGCGTCGGTGACGTCGAACACCACCGCGTGCGCGGGGCGTCCGGACAGTTCCTCGGCCTCGGCGCGCGCCTGCTCGACGGCGTCCGCATCGCGGCCGTGCACGATGACCCGCGCCCCGCCGCGTGCCAGCGTCGACGCCAGCGCGCGGCCCAGGCCCCGCGACGACCCCGTGACGAGGGCGAGGCGGTCGGAGACGTCGAACAGGTCGGCGTTCGAGCCGGTCACAGGAGCGCGCCGATGCCAAACACGAGAAGCGCGGCGAGGAAGCCCAGCACCGACTCGATCGCCTGCTGCACCGTCCACGTCTTCAGGGTGGTCTTGACGTCCATGCCCATGAGGCGGCCGACCAGCCAGAAGCCGGAGTCGTTGACGTGACCGGCGAACACGGAGCCCGCGGCGGTGGCGAGCGTGATGGCGACGACCTGCAGCGGCGAGAAGTCGCCCGCCATGACGGCCGGAGCGGCCAGGCCCGCGGCGGTGACGAGGGCGACCGTGGCCGAACCCTGCGCGAGACGCAGGATCACGGCGATGATGTAGGCCGCGACGATGACGGGTAGACCCAGGTCGCCGAGGCTGTCGGCCAGGGCGTCGCCGATGCCCGAGGCGCGCAGGACCGCACCGAACATGCCGCCGGCGCCGGTGATGAGGATCACCGAGCAGACGGGGCCGAGGGCCGAGTCGACGACCTTCTCGAGCGCGGTGCCGTTCTCGCCGCGGCGGAAGCCGAAGACGACGGTCGCGACGAGCACGGTGATGAGGAGGGCGACGGGCGAGTTGCCGAGCAGGATGAGCACCTGGACGAACGTGTTGTCCGTCGGGACGACGCCGGCGGCGCCGAGGGTCGTCAGACCCGTGTTCAGGAAGATGAGCAGCATCGGCAGCAGCAGGACGGCGATGACCGTGAGCGGCTTGGGCGGGTTGGCCGGCTGGTCGGCGTCGACGTCGCCGAACAGGGCCGGGACCGGCAGCACGATGCGACGCGCGATGAACTTGCCCCACAGGTAGCCCGAGAGGTACCAGATCGGGAAGGCGATGATGAGACCGACGATCAGGACGAGGCCGAGGTTGGCGCCATAGAGGCCGCTCGCGGTGACCGGGCCCGGGTGCGGCGGCAGGAACACGTGCATCACCGAGAAGGCGGCGGCGGCCGGCAGGCCGAACAGGAGCACGTTGTTGCCCGAGACGCGGCGCGCGATCGCGAAGATGATCGGCAGCATCATGACGAGACCGGCGTCGAAGAACATCGGGAAGCCGAGGATGAGCGACACGATGCCGAGGGCGAAGGGCGCCCGCTTCTCACCGAAGATGCGCACGAAGGTCTCGGCGAGCGACTGCGCGCCACCCGAGTGCTCGATCAGCCGTCCGAGCATCGCGCCAAGCGCGACCAGCAGGGCGACCGTGCCGAGGGTTCCTCCGAACCCTCCGGTCAAGGTGGTCACGATGGTCGACACGGGGATGCCGGCGACGAACGCCGTCACGAGCGACACGATGATGAGCGCGAGGAACGCGTGCACCTTCAGCCAGATGATGAGCACGAGGATGAGAGCGATCGCTCCCGCGGCGATGGCGAGCAGGGGCGCCGTGCCGAGTGTTTGGGTCCAGTCGTCCAAGAGATCTCCGTTGATTCAGGGTGGCGCGGCATCGGGCAAGCTGTGTGTCGACCCGCACCCACGGGTGAGTGAAGGAATCTTCACACAAAGATCGTATCTTTGACAAGGTAAGGTCGTACCTAACGACCTAAGGAGGGGTCATGGCGCGAGCGTCACACGGATCACTGCTGGACGCCCTCGGCATGCGCATCGTCGACGGAGAGCTCCCTGCGGGCCACGTCCTGACCCTCGCCACCCTCGAAGCCGAGTACGGCGTCTCCCGCACGGTCGTCCGCGAGGCCGTGCGCGTGCTGGAAGCGATGGGCATGCTCCAACAGCGCCGGCGCGTCGGCATCACCGTCCGCCCGGCCGCCGACTGGAGCGCCCTGGACACCGCGCTGATCGGCTGGCAGCTCGCCGGCAAGCGCCGCGACCAGCTCATCGCGAACACCACGGAGCTGCGCGCCGCGATCGAACCCGTCGCCGCGCGACTGAGCGCCCGTCGGGCGACCGACCTGCAGCGCGGGGAGATCCTCCGCCTGGCCGAGGAGCTCGAACGCCTCGGCGCCGCCGGCCTCGGCAACTCGCCCGAGTACCTCGCGGCCGACATCGCCTTCCACGACCTGATCCTCGTCTCCAGCGGCAACCTCATGCTCGCCGCCGCACGCGCCCCGATCGCCGCCGCGATCGAGGGTCGCGCGATGCACGGCTTGACCCCCGGCATCCCGAACCCCGACGCGCTCGACAACCACGTCGCCACCGCCG
The DNA here is from genome assembly GCF_947489255.1 of uncultured Microbacterium sp. GTDB lineage: Bacteria > Actinomycetota > Actinomycetes > Actinomycetales > Microbacteriaceae > Microbacterium > Microbacterium phycohabitans. Next base: position 37,799 of record NZ_CANLCY010000006.1, on the reverse strand, counting down.
TCGCGATCAGCCGGGCCGACGCCGACGCCGCCGAGGAGCACACGCGGCTCTACGTCGCCGCCGTGCTCACCGAAGTCCGCCGCTCCATCTGACCCCTCCCGACCGCCCCCTTCCCCCGACGAAGAGAGAAGCAATGACCGTCCCCGTCCTCGTGTTCATGGGCCCCGCCGGCACCGGCAAGTCCACCGTCGCCGGCATGCTCGCCGGTCGTCTCGGGTGGGACTTCCAGGAAGGCGACGACCTGCACCCGGCCGAGAACGTCGCGAAGATGGCATCCGGTCACGCCCTGAACGACGACGACCGCTGGCCCTGGCTCGACCGCGTCGCCGCGTGGATCGACGGGCAGGTCGCCGCCGGCCGCCCGGGCATCATCACCTGCTCGGCCCTCAAGCGCACCTACCGCGACGTGCTGCGCCGCGACGACGTCACCTTCGTGCTGCTCATGGGCGACCCGAAGCTCGTGCTCGACCGTCTGCTGCGCCGCCAGGGGCACTTCATGCCGCCCGCGCTGCTCACCTCGCAGTTCGAGACCCTGGAATTCCCGGATGCCGACGAGCAGGCCATCCACGTCGACCTCGACCTGACGCCGGGAGAGCAGGTGCAGGAGGTCGTCGACCGCCTCCACCTGGCATCCACCCCCTCCTGAAACACGCGCGGGCCGAGCCGATAAAGTGGCGGAGGCGGCCCGCGTGAGCCCGCCACCCCCTTCGCACCTGAATACGGAGCAACGCATGACGTCGACCACTCCCCCGACCGGACCTTCGACCGACCAGGATCAGGCCCCCCACCAGGCCGCTCAGGTGCACGAGGGTGCGCCCGGCATCGAAGAGGTGGACCGCCCCACCGCCGAGGCCGATTCGCGCCCCGCGGGCGAAGGCGACGGCCGCGCCAACATCGGCGTGGTGGGTCTGGCCGTCATGGGCTCGAATCTCGCCCGCAACCTCGCCAGCCGCGAGGGCAACACGGTCGCGATCTTCAACCGCAGCCAGGACAAGACCGAGCACGTGCTCGAGCAGCACCCCGAGGCGAACTTCGTCGCCTCGTTCTCGTACGAGGACTTCGCCGCGTCGCTGTCGAAGCCGCGTACCGCGATCATCATGGTCAAGGCCGGGCGTCCGACCGACTTCGTCATCGACGAGCTGGTGAAGGTGTTCGAGCCCGGCGACATCATCGTCGACGGCGGCAACGCCCTGTTCACCGACACCATCCGCCGCGAGAAGGCCGTGCGCGACACGGGCATCAACTTCGTCGGAATGGGCGTCTCGGGCGGCGAGGAGGGCGCGCTGCGCGGCCCCTCGATCATGCCGGGCGGTTCCGACGAGGCCTGGGCCACGCTCGGCCCGATCCTGAAGTCCATCGCCGCGGTCGCCGAGGGCGAGCCGTGCGTGACGCACGTCGGCCACGACGGTGCGGGTCACTTCGTGAAGATGGTGCACAACGGCATCGAGTACGCCGACATGCAGCTCATCGCCGAGGCGTACGACCTCATCCGTCGCGCCACCGGCAAGAGCCCGGCCGAGATCGCCGACGTGTTCGCCGAGTGGAACCGCGGCGAGCTGGAGTCGTACCTCATCGAGATCACGGCCGAGGTTTTGCGCCAGACCGACGCCGACACCGGCAAGCCGCTCGTCGACGTCATCCTCGACCAGGCCGGCGCCAAGGGCACTGGAGCCTGGACCGTGCAGACCGCCCTCGATCTGGGCGTTCCCGTCTCGGGTATCGCCGAGGCGACCTTCGCACGGTCGCTGTCGAGCCACCCCGAGCAGCGCGAGGTCTCGCGCGAGCTGCCCGGTCCCTCCGGCACCGACGTGCTCGCGGGCGAAGACGCCGACGCGTTCATCGAGCAGGTGCGTCTGGCGCTGTACGCGTCGAAGATCGTCGCCTACTCGCAGGGCTTCGACGAGATCCGCGCGGGAGCTGCGCAGTACGACTGGAACATCGACCTGGGCGCGGTGTCGAAGATCTGGCGGGGCGGCTGCATCATCCGCGCGCAGTTCCTCAACCGCATCGCTGAGGCCTACGACGCCGAGGCCGAACTGCCCGTGCTGCTGACCGCCCCGTACTTCGTCGAGGCCCTCGGCCGCGCCCAGGACGCGTGGCGCCACATCGTCTCGCTGTCGGCGGCGAGCGGCATCCCCGCTCCCGCGTTCAGCTCGTCGCTGGCGTACTACGACGGCCTGCGCGCCGATCGTCTGCCCGCCGCGCTGATCCAGGGCCAGCGCGACTTCTTCGGAGCGCACACCTACCGCCGCATCGACAAGGAGGGCACCTTCCACACCCTCTGGTCGGGCGACCGTACCGAGATCGAGGCGGAAGACACCCACTGACCATCGGTCGGTCGAGGCGGCGACGGGCACTGCTCGTCGCCGCCTCGTGCGTCTATGCCGCGGCGGTGTGGTGGATGACGCTGCGCCCCTCGATCTACGACGACCGCGTGGGTGGCATCCTGCAGCACGTGTTCCGCGCGCTGGCGTCGTGGCCCGGCACGGCGTGGATCACCTTCGACGCGGTCGAATTCAGCGCCAACGTGCTGCTGTTCGTCCCCCTGGGCATCTTGACCGTCGCGTGGAGAGGCCGATGGTGGCACGGCATCCTCCTCGGCCTGGTGACGAGCGTCGCGATCGAGACCACGCAGCTGCTGTTCCTGCCCACCCGGGTCGCCGACATGCGGGACGTGGTCGCGAACACGCTCGGAGCGGCCGTCGGCGTGGGGATCGGGGCCCTGCTCAGCCGTCGGATCGCCGGCTCACAGCATTCCCATAAGCCTCGCCATAGAAAGCTCATAGATACGAGCGCACAATGAGTTCCATGACCGCGACCGCCGCCGCCCCCGCCTTCACCCGCCCCGACGGGAGCGCGCTGCGCGTGCTCGTCGTCGACGACGAGCAGATGCTCACCGACCTGCTGTCGATGGCCCTGCGCATGGAGGGCTGGGAGGTGAAGACCGCCGGCTCGGGCTTCGACGCCCTGACGGCCGCGCGCGACTTCGAACCGGATGCCATGGTGCTCGACATCATGATGCCCGACCTCGACGGCATGGCCGTGCTGCAGCGTCTGCGCCACTCGGGCAACGACGTGCCCGTGCTCTTCCTCACCGCGAAGGATGCCGTGGCCGATCGCGTCGCGGGCCTCACCGCCGGGGGCGACGACTACGTCACCAAGCCCTTCAGCCTCGAGGAGGTCGTGGCGCGCCTGCGGGGACTCATGCGTCGTGCCGGTACCGCCCTGACACGCGACTCCGAGCCGATCCTGCGCGTGGGCGACCTGTCGCTGAACGAGGACAGCCACGAGGTCGTGCGGGGCGATCGCGAGATCGAACTGACCGCGACCGAGTTCGAGCTCCTGCGCTTCCTCATGCGCAACCAGCGCCGCGTGGTGTCGAAGGCCCAGATCCTCGACCGCGTGTGGAACTACGACTTCGGCGGACGCTCCAGCGTCGTCGAGCTCTACATCTCGTACCTGCGCAAGAAGATCGACGCGGGCAACGAGCCGCTCATCCACACGGTCCGCGGCGTCGGCTACATGATCAAAGCCCCCCAGTGACCCTGCCTCCCCGGCCGGCTCCCCCGGTCCCCCCTGCCGCGCCGGCTCCTTCCGCGCCCGCCGCCGAGACCCGGTTCCAGCGGTTACGGCGGCGACCCTGGACGCTGCAGGCGCGGCTGATGACGGCGGTCATCGGCATGGTGGCGTTCATCCTCGTGATGATCGGCATCTCCACGAGCGCGATCCTCAGCGGCGTCCTCTACGTCAACCTCGGGGCGCAGGTCGATGAGGCGGCCGCCTCCATCCAGCAGCGCACGATCTTCCAGAACTCCGCGGAACAGGTTCTGGCATCCGGGTTCTTCGATCCCGGCACGCTGCTGGTCATGAACTCGCGGGGTGCGGGGATCACCGGCGCCGTCGTGGGCGACGAGGGAGCCCGCGCCCTGTCGGCGGACGACCTGAGCCGCATCGCCGACAGCCTGCAGGCGGCGGAGGAGTCGAACGCCCAGACCGTTGAACTGCCCAACCTCGGCGAGTACCTGGTGCGCACCTTCCCCGCGCCCGGCGGCGACAGTCTCTTCCTGGTCGGCTTGCCCCTCTCCAGCGTCACGAGCACGATCGGCGCGATCCTCACGACCGTCGCCCTCGTCACCACCGGCGGCCTGCTGCTGCTCGGCGCGATCATCGCCATCGTCATCCGTCTCGGCCTCCGGCCCCTCCGCTCGGTCGCCGAGACCGCCACGCGCGTCGCGTCGCTGCGCATGGACCAGGGCGACGTGTCGATCACGGAACGCGTTCCGGCCGACCAGGTCGACGACCACACCGAGATCGGGCAGGTCGGCCTGGCCTTGAACACCCTCCTCGACCGCGTCGACGCCTCGCTGTCCGCCCGCCAACGCAACGAGGAGCTCATGCGCCGGTTCGTCGCCGACGCCAGTCACGAGCTGCGCACGCCCCTGGCATCCATCCGGGGTTTCTCGGAGCTGTCACTGCGCGCCATGCGTCAGGCCCAGGACGACGAGAGCCGGCAGCGCACCGCCCTCGCGGTCGAGACCACCGAGCAGTCGCTCGAGCGCATCCAGGCGCAGTCGCTGCGCATGACCACGCTCGTCGAAGACCTGCTGCTGCTGGCGCGGCTCGATGAAGGGCAGGAGCTCGTCTACGGCTCCGTCGACCTGACGCAGCTCGCCGTCGAAGCGGTGGGAGATGCCCGCCCGGCCGGTCCCGACCACTCGTGGAGCATCGACGTTCCCGACGAGCCGGTCGAGCTCGCCGGCGACGCGTCGCGCCTGCACCAGGTGGTCGCGAATCTGCTCGCCAACGCCCGCACGCACACGCCCGCCGGCAGTACGGTGACCGTGTCGGTCGCGCACGAGGGCGCCGAGGCGGTGCTGCGCGTGCATGACGACGGCCCCGGCATCGACCCCTCCGTCGCCTCGCAGCTGTTCGAGCGCTTCGCGCGGGCCGACCGCTCCCGCGACCGCAAGACCGGCGGCACGGGACTCGGCCTCTCGATCGCGCGCGCGATCGTCGACGCCCACAACGGCACCATCACCGTGCAGAGCTCTCCCGGCGACACGACGTTCGAGGTGCGCCTGCCCGCGAAGCCCGCCGATCCGGTGTGAGGGGTCAGGCGTAGCGTTTACATCAAAGTCCGGGGAATCGGGCCCGAAGATCAGTGAACGCTCGCCGGTAGCCGTCGCGTCCGCGGACGTAGGCCAGGCACACGACGACGGAAAGCACGGCGACTAAAGAATCCCGATCCGTGGAATACCACAGCGTGCGATTGGCCCATTCTTGCTGCGATTGAGAGCCCTCGCCGTCGACAGGCGAGGTCACTTCCGTCCGCCGAGGCTGCGACCATTCGAGGACGTCCCAGCTGTATCGGGGCTGATCGAACGGTTCGGGCGCCGGCTCTCCCCGGCGGAAGGTTTGCACCGCGGGCTCGTACATCGGCAGCATGCTCAGCCCTGCCACGTCAAGGCACTCCAGAGCTGCCCATGCGGCCACGCGGCGATGGAGGGGGTCGTCGGCCTCGGCTAAGGCGAACTCGAGGTCCACGTCGAGCTCCGTCAGCGCGCGCAGTGGCATCCCCGCATCGACCAGTGCCAGGAGGCGATCGTTCGGAACGCGGTCACCCCACCGCTCGCGGCCACGTGCCGTGCGCTCGGAGATCTCCGACAGGTCTTGCTCAGTCAACTCTTCCAGGGCCAGCGTGCGCCGGGATCGATGCCGGTAGGCGGCGTGCTCGCTGGTCTGCACGAGGATCTGGCCGGGAGCAGGCGCAGCAGGCCAGAACTGCAGGAGATACTGCTCGTCCCCATCGTCGCCGTGCTGTGCTTCATCCAGCCCCCGAGCGCAATACCGAACACGGTAGTCACCGCGCGGGAGCGGAAACCAGAATCCCGTGCTCATCAAGCCGGCGAGGTACGCCTCGTCGGATCCTGTTGCGAACGAGACCTCCACGACCTCGTCCCACACCGCATCCACCACGGGCTCGGACTCGTGCAACTCGATGCAGAACGGCACCTTGCCCGTGTGCGTTCCCGTGATCAGTTCGAGCACCCCGGGGACACCAGCGCCGCACAGTCCATTACTCTCATCGACCCAGGGCGCATCGAAGTCGCTCTCGCTCGCGTCCTCGTCGGTCGTGATCGTCGCCTGGCAGTGAGACACGTCGACGTTGGGTTCGTTCAGGAGGATTCGCACCCTCGGACACTATCGGCGACGCCGACGCCTCTGAGAACAGGACCGCTGACGAGCCGCCTCACGGCCCGGTCATAGGCCACCGCGAGGACGGCTGACGCGACCCCGGAGCTGCTGACGACGAGTGCACCCCTGGTCATCTTTTCTCGTCCGCGTCCCCTCGCATCCGAATCGCTCCCGGCGACGACGTTCGAGGTGCGCCTGCCCGCGAAGGTCGCCGGTTCGGTGTGACGCGTCAGGAGCAGCGCGTGCGGAGTTCGTGGCGCGCGCGTTCGAGGTCGCTCGGGACGCTGCCCGGCGGGGCGAGGACGTCGGGCTCGAGGGGACCGGCGTACACGCGGCCCGTGCGGTCGACGTCGTAGCTGGTGGTGAGCACGAGCCACGCCCCGTCACTCAGCTCGCGGACCTCATTACCGGTGGTCAATCCGGCGGTGGGAGCACCGACCCGCACGGTACGGGCCTGACCCGCGAAAGCGATTGCCACGATCTCGGCGGCGCTCGCAGTGGTCGTCGACGTGAGAAGCGCCACGGGAGTCTCGATCGAGAACCCGCCCGGCGTCTCGGTGCCCGGCCCTCCGGGGGTCGACACGACACCGCCGTTCTCCACGCGCGCCCAGGCCACCTCGCCCTCGCGCGAACGCAGACCCACCACGTCGCCATCGTCGAGGAGCGGTGCCGCGACGGCGAGCATGGGCCAGGCGTTGCCCCCGCCATTCGTGCGCAGGTCGACGATCCACCCGCACGTGGTGGCGGCGGCCGCCCGCTTCATCGCCGTGAGTCCGGCGGATCGATACTGCTCCTCGGCCTCGGCGGACTGCCCGTTGAATGACGGCAGCGTGACGCTCGAGATTCCTTCGAACGTCGACACCGACGGGACCGGGAACGTCGCCCCCGGTCGATCCACAGACCGCCCCGCGATCGCCTCGGCGGGAGTGAGGAAGAACGAATGGATCCCGCCCGCCGCCACCGCGAGCTCACGAAGGCCCGCGTGCGTGTCGCTGATCGTCTCCCGGGCCCTCAGCTCGCGCTCCGCTGCGTTCACGGCATCCTGGAACTCGGGGGTGTCGGCATGGATGCCGTCGCGCATTTCGGCGACGGCGCGGTCGACGTAGGCGGCCACGTCGTCCTTCGCCGCCGTGCACCCCGGCAGCAGGAGCACACCCAGGAGCGCGACAGCGGCCACGGCGCGCAGGCGGGACATCAGACCCCGCGACGCTCGAAGCGCGTCGACCCCGGCGCGAGGCCCGCGCGGACGCGTGCCGCCATCTCGACGTCGAGCACGTCGTCGATCTTCGAGAGCGGATGCCAGCCGAGGTCGGTCATCTCGCCGTCGACCGGCGTGGGCTCCCCCGATACCCACCGGCACGCGAAGACGAGATCGAGGTAGTCGGCCCGGTCTCCGTTGGCGTAGGTCACGCGCGGGATCTGGTGCACCCACGCGAGACGGTCGACGCCGATCTCGACGCCCGCCTCCTCGGCGGCCTCGCGCGCGGCGGCGTCGGCGGGCTCCTCGCCCGGATCGACGATCCCCGTGATCGGGGTGAGCCGGCCGTTGTCGCTGCGCCGACCCAGCAACACGTCGGTCCCGCGCACGATGACGGCGGTCACCCCGACGAGCGGGAGCGGCAGGGTGCCGACGCGTCGACGCAGGTCGAGAACGAAGTCCGGAGTGGGCACTGGCTCACTGTAACCGCTGGTCAGTACCCCGCGAACGCGTCGGTCGTGAGCGACTTGGCCTTCGCCAGCGCCGGTGCGAGCGCCGAGATGAGCCGCGGCGGGCCCGAGACGTAGGCCGCGCGCGAGGCGAGGTCGGGCACCGCCCGCAGGAGCGCTTCGGCATCCACGCGGTCGGGTCCCGCCCACGTCCACCCCGCCGGAAGGTCGTACGGCTCGTCACGCGAGAAGACCACGACGGGGATGCCGCTGGCCGCGATGTCGTCGCGGAACGCCAGCTCCGCCGCCTCCGACACGACGTACACGAGGACAGCGTCGCGGCGCTGACCCGTCGCGGCGAGGTGCCGCAGCTGCGAGATGAAGGGCGTCACGCCGATACCGGCGGCGACCATGAGCACGGGAGCCGTCGGCCGTGCGGGCAGCACGAAGTCGCCCCAGACGCCGGTCACCGCAAGCGTCGAGCCGTGCTCGATCGCGGCGAGGGCGCGCTTGTACGACGATTGCGACCCATCCTTGAAGGCGATGCGTACCTCGGGCAGGTCTTCGGGCGCCGAAGCGATCGAGAACTCGCGGCGCGTTCCGCGGCGGTCGGGCCGACGGTGCGGCACGTCGAGTTCGAGGTACTGGCCGGGCGCGAACGAGAACGGCCGGGCGGCGCGGAACGTGAGCTCGCGCACGGTGGGGGTGAGTTCGCGGCGCCGCTCGACGCGCAACCGCACGGCCGCGCGGAGGCAGAACAGGAACGCCACGAGGTTGCCCAGGAGCAACGCCCGCTCCTGACCGAGGGTGATCTCCCCCACCGCAAGCGGCCAGCCGGCCAGTGCCCCGACGATAACGGCCACGGCGAACTGCTGCGCCCGACGCGGGGGCAGCGTGAGCGGCTCCGACAACATGAAGGCGCCGAGGAACAGGAACGGAGACGAGAACGCCACCTGCAGCAGCACGGTCGGCACATCGACCGGGAATCCCGCCGCGGTGAACTGGACGGTCGTGCGCACGAAGGCCACGGCCATCGCCACGACCCAGAACGTCGCCACGATCGGCAGTTTGTCGGTGCGCAGCAGCAGGAGCACGCCCAGCACGAGCACGGGACCCGCGAGCCACGGCGACCCCACCCACCAGGCCGACGAGCCGAGATCGGGCGCCCAGATGCTCACGATCGTCAGGACGGTGGCGCCGGTCGCGGCGGGGTTGAAGATGTGACGCCCCCGCCACGCGAGCAGGTACTTCGACGCGGATGCCACGACGCCCGCCAACGCGAGGCCGGCCAGGCCCAGCGGCTCGATGCTCGGCCGCAGCACGAACAGCAGGATCGCCGCCGTGATGAGCGAGGACTCGAGGCGACGCGGCACCCGGAGCACGCTCTGCGCGACGACGTCGGTCACGGCGCACGCGGCGACGAGCACGACGGCGCTGACGACGAGCTCGAGCGGACCGGGAACGACGAGGCCGGCGAACGACAGCACGAGCGAGAAGAGCGCGAGCAGCCCCAGCGACGACAGGATCAGTCGGTACATCGAGACGCGCCCGATCAGCCCGAGCACGCGGGTGGAGCCGGCGGTGAGCGTGGTGCTCATGACAGGGGTCCCTTCCGAGGGGTGAAGAGGATCAGGCGAAGATCTCGCCGGGGAAACCGGGTGACCACTCGACGCGTCCGTCGGTGCTCATGCGCACCCACGCTGCATCCCAGGATGCCGCGAGCTCGGGCCCGCCGTCGAAGAACAAGGCTGTGGCCAGGGCGTCGGCCCGCATCGCGGTGTCGGCGAGCGCCCACGTCGCCGCGTAGGCGCGGACCGGGGCGCCGGTGCGCGCGTCCAGGACGTGGTGCAATCCGTCGCCCCAGGCGCGGCGGTTGATCGCCGAGGCGCACAGGGCGGCGTTCTGTACCGAGACGACGCCGATCGCGCGCGTGGGGTCGTAGGGGTGCTCGAGACCGACGCGCACGGACGTGCCCCGCACGGCGAGGTCGCCCGAGGCGTCGACGATGAGATCGCCGTCGAGGTACTCCGCGAGGACGTCGGCGACCAGGTCGACGAGGCGTCCCTTCCCGAGAGCGCCGACGTCGATCGTGGCGGGAGATGCGAGCCTCAACGCGCCGTCCGACCACGACAGGCGGTCGCGCCACGTGGCGACCGGTTCGGGCGCGCCCGCCGGCGTCAGGCTCAGCCGTGCGTCGTAACCCAGGCGGGCGAGGGCGTCGCCGACCAGCGGGTTGATCGCCCCGGCCGTCGCGACGTCGAGGTCGTCGTAGAGCGAGAGCATGGCATCCGCGTCATCGGGAAGGGCGACGGATGCCGTGCGCCCCTCCGCGAGGGCGGTGACCACCGAATCCTCGCGGAAACGGGACCACTCGTGGTCGAACCGCTCGATCACGGCGGCCACCGCGTCGCGGGCGATCGGCGGCACGGGTGCGGCCGAGTCGATCGCCCACGACGTGCCGATCGCGTCGAAGGTCCAGGTGGATCCCGTCGCGGTCGGAGTGCTCATGTCGGTCAGGCCTTCGCCTCGGTCTTGATGGCGTCGACGGCCTTGTTGAAGCCGCCACTGGTCAGCGAGGATCCCGCGACCTTGCTCACGGAGATCTCGTCGAGCTTCTTGCCGACGACCTCGTCCTGGATGCCGCCGATGAACTCGCTCTGGTACCGCTTGGATTCCGCCGCCTGCGGGTCACCGGTCACCTCGACGGCCGTGACGGTGTCGCCGGCGATCGTGAGGGTCACGTCGATCGTCTCGACGCTCTCGGGGGTCGCGTACTGCCCCGTGGCCTCGTAGGTGCCGTCGGTGTAGGTACCCGTCGAGGAGGAGCCGCTGCCGGTTGCGGCGCTCGCCTCCGCGCTCGCGCTGGGCGTCGACGAGGCGGCGGGAGCGGCCGCGGACTCGGCGGGCGCGGCGGCATCGGTGGTGCCGCCGGAGCACCCGGCCAGGGTCACGATGCCGGCCACGCCGAGCAGGGCGGTGCCGATGCGGACGGGACGGGGTACGGCTGTGGTGCGGATCAAGAGGGTCCTCCTTCGGTCGTGCCTCGCGGCGCGTTCGTGCTCACGGTAGGGACACGACCTTCACCGCTCCCCGGTTCACACCTTTGCGCGAGCTATGAGCGCGAGAGGTGCGCGCATCGCCCGGGAGGTCCCGGAGCCCGGCGCGGGGCCGGTGGCTTCGACAGGCTCAGCCACCTCGCGCGACCCGAAGCACGCGCCCGGTGCAGAGGTCCCTGAGCCCGTCGAAGGGACCGGTGGCTTCGGCAAGCTCAGCCCCCTCGCAGGGGGAGACGGGCGCAGCCGCCTCCCGGCGGGGAGACGGCTGCGTCGTGAAGGGACGGGCGCTTACGCGTCTCCGCCGAACATGCTCGTGACCGAGCCGTCCTCGAAGACCTCGTGAATGGCGCGGGCCAGCAGCGGAGCGATCGGCAGCACCGTGAGGCGGTCGAAACGCCGCTCGGCGGGCATCGGAACGGTGTCGGTGACCACGACCTCGTCGATCGCGGCATCCTGAAGCCGTTCCGTGGCGGGGTCGCTGAAGATCGCGTGGGTCGCGGCCACGATGACCTTGCGCGCACCGGAAGCCTTGAGGGCCTGCGCGGCCTTCTGGATGGTGCCGCCGGTGTCGATCATGTCGTCGACGAGGAGGCAGGTGCGGCCCTTCACGTCACCGACGATCTCGTGCACCGAGACCTGGTTGGCGACCTTCGGGTCGCGACGCTTGTGGATGATCGCGAGGGGGGCGCCCAGGCTGTCGGACCAGGTGTCGGCGACGCGCACGCGGCCCATGTCGGGCGACACGACGGTGAGGGTCTCGCGGTCTTCACCGGTGAGGCCCTGCTCGAAGTGCTCGAGCAGCACGGGCTTGGCGAAGAGGTGGTCGACCGGGCCGTCGAAGAAGCCCTGGATCTGCGCCGCGTGCAGGTCGACGCTCATGATGCGGTCGGCGCCCGCGGTCTTGAGCAGGTCGGCGACCAGGCGGGCGCTGATCGGCTCGCGCCCGCGGCCCTTCTTGTCTTGCCGCGAGTACGGGAAGTACGGCGCCACGACGGTGATGCGCTTGGCCGACGCGCGCTTGAGCGCGTCGAGCATGATGAGCAGCTCCATGAGCCACTCGTTGACCGGGGGCCCGAACGACTGCACGACGAACACGTCGCAGCCACGGATCGACACCTCGAAACGGGTGTAGATCTCGCCCGAGGCGAAGGTGCGGTGCTCGGTGGGGGCGAGCTCGGTGCCGAGGTGCTCGGCCACCTGCTTCGCCAATTCGGGGTGCGACCGGCCGGAGGCGACGACGAGTCGCTTCTTGGTCTTGGCGACGAGCCCGGGGGCGATGCCGTTGTCGCGGTCGAGGTCTACACGATTCTTCTTACGAGCCATCGGCCGCTTCCTGTTCAGCCCGAGCCCGCGCGGCCACGTCGGCCGCCGCGGTGCCCGGTCGGTTCTTCTCGACCCACCCCTCGATGTTGCGCTGGGGGGACACGCTGAGCGCCAGAGCACCGGCCGGAACGTCCTTGCGGATCACCGCACCGGCACCCGTCTTGGCACCGGCTCCAATCGTAACCGGCGCCACGAAGACGTTGTGCGACCCGCTGTGCACTTCGTCGCCGATCACGGTGCGGTGCTTGGCGAGGTCGTCGTAGTTCGCGGTGATCGTGCCCGCACCGAGGTTGACGCCGCGGCCGATCTCGGTGTCGCCGATGTACGACAGGTGCGGGACCTTGCTGCCCTCGCCGATCGAGGAGTTCTTGACCTCGACGAAGGTGCCGACCTTGCCCCGGACGCCCACGCGCGCGTTGGGACGGAGGTACGCGAAGGGACCGACGGTGGCCCCGGCCTCGACGACCGCGAGGGTGCCGTCGGTGCGGGTGATGGTGGCGTCTTCGCCGACCTCGCAGTCGAGCAGGCTGGTGTCGGGGCCGATGGTCGCCCCCGAGGCGATGACCGTCGCCCCGCGCACGTGCGTGTTGGGCAGGATCGTCACGTCGGGAGCGAGGGTCGCGGTCACGTCGATCCACGTCGTGGCCGGGTCGACGACGGTGACGCCCTCGAGCTGCCACCGGCGCACCGTGCGGGCGTTGAGCGTGCGGCCCGCCTCCGACAGCTGCACCCGATCGTTCACGCCGAGCGCGGCCGCCGCATCGGAGGTGACGGATGCCGCGACGCCGAGCTGCGCGTCGCGCAGGAGTCCGATGACGTCGGTGAGGTACTTCTCGCCCTGCGCGTTCGCCGTCCCCACCAGCGCGAGCTGCTCGCGCAGGGGCGCTGCGCGGAAGACGTAGACGCCCACGTTGATCTCGCCGACCGCGGCCTCGTCGGCCGTGGCATCCTTCTGCTCCACGATCCGGCGCACGGCGTCGAACTCGTCGCGCAGGATGCGGCCGTAGCCGAAGGGCTCGTCGACGCGCGCGCTGAGGAGGGTCACTGCCGTCCCGCCGGTGCGGTGGGTCGCGAGGAGTTCGGTGAGCGTGCCGGTCTCCAGCAGCGGCACGTCGGCGCTGAGCACCAGGACATCGCCGTCGAAGCCGTCGAGCGCGTCCAGGGCGGTCTCGACCGCGCGACCGGTGCCGGGAACGTCGTCCTGATCGACGATCACGACGCCCGGCGCCAGTTCCGCCACGGTCTCGGCGACGAGCTCGCGCTCGTGGCGCACGACCACGACGATGCGCGCGGGATCGAGGGATGCCGCGGTGTCGAGCACGTGGCCCACCAGGGGGCGACCACCCACCGGATGCAGCACCTTCGGGAGACGGGAGCGCATGCGCGTGCCCTGACCCGCAGCGAGGACGACGATGGCCAACTCGGTCGGTGATGTCATGCTCCGCCGCCAGGATTCGAACCTGGACCTAACAGCTCCAAAGGCTGTCGTGCTGCCGTTACACCACGGCGGACCGTGCCCGCGGGCACCGGTCAAGTCTGCCAGACACCACCCCTCGCGAGGGCCCGCCGGATGACGAACGCCATAATGAGACCGTGACCCGGGACAGCGACGAAGTCGACCGCATCGTCGATGCGTGGATGCGCCAGCGCCCCGACCTCGACTTCTCGCCCCTCGAGGTGCTCTCGCGCGTCGCACGGCTCTCTCGGCATCTCGACATCGCCCGCAAGGAGGCCTTCCGGCGCAGCGACATCGAGTCGTGGGAGTGGGACGTGCTCTCGGCCCTGCGGCGCGCGGGCGAGCCGTACCAGCTGAGTCCGAAGCAGCTTCTGCAGCAGACGCTCGTGTCGAGTGGCACCATGACCAATCGCATCGACCGGCTCGTCGCCCGCCGATTCGTGCGGCGCGAGGCGGACCCCGGTGACGGACGGAGCATCCTGGTGACCTTGACCGAAGACGGCCGCGTCCGGGTGGATGCCGCCATCACGCGCCTCGTCGACGCCGAGGCGCTCCTGCTGGAGAGCCTGGCCAAGAACGACCGCGAGCGACTCGCGACGCTGCTGCGCAAGCTCAGCCTGGGGTTCGACGCGTGAGCGCGCCCGCCGAGTCCCCGTCGCGGTGGGCGCGCGTGCGCGCGTGGTTCGACGTGCGCTTCCGCTCCCCCGCCGCGATCTACGGCCTGATCGTGTTCGCCGCCTTCGTGACGATCGCCGACGACCACGCCGAGTCGGTGTGGGAGGTGCTGCTGAGCGCGTCGACCTCGCTCGTCGTCTTCTTCATCGCCCACGTCTTCGCCCACACCCTCACCGAGCACGCCGACCACGGCCTCCGGCATGCCACGCGCGAGGGCATGCGCCACGGCGCCGGCATGCTCTACGCCTCCGTGCCGTCGGTGCTCGTGCTCGTGTACGCCGGGATCACCGGCATGTCGATCGACGACGCCTCCGACCTGTCGATGTGGTCGACGTTCCTCGTGCTGTTCCTGCTCGGGTACAGCGCCTACCGACGCCGGGGCGCCCGGCTCTTCGGACGGCTCGTCGGCGGGTTCGCGACCGCATGCCTCGGCGTGTTCATCGCGATCCTCGAGTACGCGATCCACTGACCCCGGAGGTCCTGCCCGCACACCGGTCGATCGTCACGGGACGCGACGCGGGTGCCGTGTACGGCTCGCGCGATCGTCCGGGCGGTGTTCGCCGTCGACGGCCGCGCGAGACGACCGCGGCATCCTCGTCAGGTGGCGCGTTTCCGCGCGGCACCGTAGACGAGGACTCCCTGAACCGCGACGAGGATGCCGAGGACGAACGTCGTCACCCCCGCGCCGATGGCGCCCGGAGAGGAGCCGACTGCGCCCAGCACGATGCCCAGTCCCGCGCCGACGAATCCGATCGCGAAGGCGAGGACCGTCAGCAGGGTGAGCGGACCCGTCGACGGCAGGGTGTCGCGACGTCCCGCGGCCACCCGGAGGGACAGTCCCCCGATGACGGCGCTGACGACGGCGAGGAGGAGACAGGCCACGGCCGGACCGACAGCCGAAGCCCCCACCAGGAACCACGCGACCGCCACCAGCACGAGGATCACCGCGAGGACCATCGCCAGGATCCCCGTCACTCGGGGACGCGTCGTCCGGATGACGTCCTCGGGAGGGGTGCTCGACGCACTCATCAGCTCGTCGCGATCTGCGGCCACTGCGTGATCCCCGCCTGCGCCGACGCGATGGTCGCACGAGCGCTGCCCGCGGCCACGTACAGGATCGCCACGCCCGCCCCTCCGGCGGCGAGGAAGGTCGCGATCCCGATCCCGATCAGCACGGGCGCCGCAGGCAGACCGACGATGGTCCCCGTCGCGACGGCGGCACCGGCCAGAGCGCCGAGCAGGGTGAGGACGGCGACGACGAGGCCGGCCCAGAACGCGATGATCGCGCCGGCGAGGCCGGTCATCGCGCCCGAGACGTTCTCGGCGTAGTCCGACAGGATCGACGAGTTCGCGCGGCGCTGCGGCTCCACCGATTGGCGGTACTGTTCGGCCGCGGAGCCCGTCCATCGATCGTCGACCGACAGGTTGAGATCGGTGATGGTGTCGTTGATGCGCGACACCTTCACGCCCATCTGCTTCCATCCGTCGGCCGCACCGTTCAGCATGAACGGGTTGCCGACGTTCGACAGGATCTCGGCGCACCAGTTCCAGAACTCGCCGAGTTTGGTGAGCATGGCGTTCCAGGCGTCCTGCACGCGGTCGGCGATGAAACCCATGACCGCGGGGAGGGCGGAAAGGGCCGCGTTGATCAGACGGGAGATCTCCTCGATCTTCTCGCGGATCTTCTGAAGAAGCTCGATGAAGCGCTCTGCGGGATTCATGCTCTACCTCGTGTTTCGTATCCGGGGGTCAGGAGACGGGCTGCCAGATGTCGTATAGACCCGACTGGGTCTCGTCCTCGTAGCGCTCGAAGTCCGCGCGCACGGCGCGCAGCGCATCGGCACCGGCGCGCGTCGCGGCGGCGCCCTGTTCGAGAAGGGTCATGACCTGCGTGCGGATCTGCTCGTAGCTGTCGGCGACGTCCAGCGCGGCGAACGAGAACGCCCCACGGTAGACGTCGATGCCCGACAGCTCCGTTCGTCCGGCCTCGATCGAGTCACCGGCGGCATCCCACAGGGATGCGTCCTTCGAGAGGGCCTCGTAAGCCAGGGAGATGTCACTCATCGTCAGTCCTTTCCGCGGAGGAAGTTCTCGAACGCCTCCGGATCATCTACGAACCGCTGGTATTTCGCGAGGGGCGTGCCGTCGAGCAGTCCCCCTGTGGCACGGAGCGCCGTGTCGGCGCGCGCGCGGGAGATCGCCTCGTTCAGCTCGCGCGAGATGTCGCCACCCGTCGCGCGAGAGAGCCACTCGGGCGACATCTCGAGCGCGAGGAGGTCTCCTGCGGGCGACACCCGCACCCGGACTCGCGCGCCGTCCGTCTCGATCGAGGTGCCGGTGCGACCGCGGCGGACGGCCTCGTCGTAGGTGCTGTCGAAGTTGGAGACGATGTCGTCGAGCACGTCCAGCACGTTCTCGAGCACCTTGTTCGCCGCAGCGGTGGCCTCCGGTTCCGCGTCGAGCGCGGCCTTCATCCGCCCGGCCGCGGTCTGCGAGGTCGGTGGGACCGGTGTCGAGGCGTGTGGACGGTCCATGGCCTGGTCGAGCTGCACGGCCCACTCCGACAGACGCGCCTGGCTCAGGGCGCCGAACACGGACAGCACGCCGTCGGCGAGCTCGGTGGGAGCATAGACATCGCGCCAGCCATCACCGATGTCGACGGTGAGGAGCCCCTCCGGGCTGAGATCCAAGAAGATCATGCCGGAATCGTCGTTCGCCGACGCCGGGAGCGGCTGGGCCGCCGCATCCTCATAGGCGCGCGCCTCGCGCATGATGTCGTCGTGCAGCTCGTAGAAGCGCTCGGCATCGTCGGACATGCGTCTCCATCTCTGTGCTCGCCCCCCGAGCACAACAAGCCACGCTATCCACGTCCCGGGGGA
This sequence comes from uncultured Microbacterium sp., assembly GCF_947489255.1. Classification (GTDB taxonomy): domain Bacteria; phylum Actinomycetota; class Actinomycetes; order Actinomycetales; family Microbacteriaceae; genus Microbacterium; species Microbacterium phycohabitans. The sequence goes on along the minus strand of NZ_CANLCY010000006.1, from coordinate 20,568 downwards.
AACTCCACCGATCGACACGGCTAGGGACGATACGCGAAGATCAGCCGATCGCCTCGGTGAGCTCGAACCAGCGCCCCTCCAGCTCGTCGCGCTCGGTCTCCATCGCGCTGATGCGCTCCATCTCCTTGCCGAGACCGACGTAGTCGGCCTGATCGTGGTCGGCGAGGGCGGCCTTGGCCCGGTCGATCTGCTGCTGCAGCTTCTCGATCTTGCGCTCGGCGGCCGAGGCCTCCTTCTGCGCCGCGCGCAGATCGGCGCCCTGCAGTCCCGCGGCGGTAGGCGAAGCACCGGATGCCGCGTCGCGCGAGGGCCCGGCGTCCTGCAGCGCCCGCAGGCGCAGGTACTCGTCGACTCCCCCGGGAAGGTGGCGGAGCTTGGCATCCAGGATCGCGTACTGCTGGTCGGTGACGCGCTCGAGGAAGTACCGGTCGTGCGAGACGACGATGAGCGTGCCCGACCACGAGTCGAGCAGGTCTTCCATGGCGGCCAGCATGTCGGTGTCGAGGTCGTTGGTGGGCTCGTCGAGGATCAGCACGTTGGGCTGGTCGAGGATGACGAGCAGCAGTTGCAGGCGCCGTTTCTGGCCGCCGGAGAGGTCTTTGACGGGCGTGGAGAGCTGCGCGCTCGAGAACCCGAGACGCTCGAGCAACTGCCCCGGGGTGAGCTCCTGCGCCTTCGATCCCGACCCGAAGGCGTAGGTCGTGCGCAGCCCCGCGATCACGACGCGAACGGGGTCGTTCAGGTGCTGATCGAGCTCGTCGAGACGCTGGGTGAGGGTCGCGACCTTCACGGTCTTCCCGCGCTTCACGCGGCCGCTCGTCGGTTCGAGCGAGCCGGTGACCAGGCTGAGCAGCGTCGACTTGCCGGCGCCGTTCACTCCGAGGATGCCGGTGCGCTCGCCCGGAGCGATGCGCCACTCGACATCCTTCAGCACCGTCTTGTCGCCGAACGCCACACCCGCGTCGAGAAGGTCGACGACGTCTTTGCCCAGGCGCGCGACCGCGAGCGACTGCAGGGCGACCTTGTCGCGGATCTCGGGGACGTCGGCGATCAGCTCGTTCGCCGCGTCGATGCGGAACTTCGGCTTCGACGTGCGCGCCGGAGCCCCGCGGCGCAGCCACGCGAGCTCCTTGCGCGCGAGGTTCTGCCGGCGCTGTTCGATGGATGCCGCCTGGCGGTCGCGTTCGACCCGCTGCAGGATGTACGCCGCGTATCCGCCCTCGAAGGGTTCGACGATGCGGTCGTGCACCTCCCAGGTCGCGGTGCAGATCTCGTCGAGGAACCACCGGTCGTGGGTGACGACCAGGAGCCCGCCCGCGGACGGGGCCCAACGCTTCTTCAGGTGACCGGCGAGCCAGGTGATGGCCTCGACGTCGAGATGGTTGGTGGGCTCGTCGAGGAAGAGCACGTCCCAGTCGCCCGAGAGCAGCTTCGCCAGGGCGACGCGGCGGCGCTGGCCACCGGAGAGGTCGCCGAGCCGCGCGTCCCACGGAAGGTCTCCGAGCAGGCCCGCGATCACGTCGCGCGTGCGCGCGTCACCCGCCCACTCGTGCTCGGGACGGTCGCCGACGACGGCGTGCCCGATCGTGTCGTCGTCGTCGAGCGTGTCCTGCTGGTCGAGCACCCCCACCGTGACGCCGCCGCGCACGGTCACGCGTCCGCCGTCGGGTTCGCGGATGCCGGCGAGCATGCCGAGCAGGCTCGACTTCCCGTCGCCGTTTCGACCGACGATGCCGATGCGGTCGCCCTCGTTCACGCCGAGCGAGACGGAGTCGAAGACGACCTTGGTCGGGTATTCCAGGTGCAGGGCTTCGCCCCCGAGCAGATGTGCCATATCCGTCCCAGGCTACGCGGTGCGCGGGATCCTGCCGGCCTCGAAGGACGAGACGGGAGAGCCCGCCCTCGATCCGCGGACGAGGAGGCGCCATCCGCCGGACCGCGAGAGGGCGGCATCCTGACGACTGGGCTGTCGGATGGCGGCCGGAATGTCGGGAGGACGCCGTCTCGCGAGGATACCGTCGGTGCCGCGTCAGCGGCGGAGCCGCCCGCACCCCCGGACGGCCCTCCCCCGGAACCACGACGGGGCCGCCCGGAACACCGGACGGCCCCGCTGCGCGGAGGGGTGGGCTCAGAAGCCGTTGGCGGCGAGCCACTCCTTGGCGATGTCGGCGGTCGACTCCTGGTCGACGGTCGACTTGACGTTCAGCTCGACGAGGCCCTCGGGGGTGAGCGCCGCACTGACCTTGTTCAGCACGTCGGACACCTCGGAGGCGATGCTCGAGTTGACGACCGGGACGACGTTCGACGCGAGGAACAGGCCCTTGGGGTCGGTCAGCGTGACGAGATCGTCGGTCTGGATGCGGGGGTCCGCCGTGTAGACGTTGGCGACCTGGATGGTGCCGGCGACGAGGTCGTCGACCGTGGTCTCACCGGTCGGCGAGAACTGCACGTTCACGCCGTAGGTCGACTGCAGTCCGGTCGGACCGTAGGGGCGCTCGGCGAGCTCGGCGTTGCCGCCCAGGGTGACGCCGGAGGTGACCTTGGCCAGGTCGGCGATGCTCGTGAGGCCGTTCGCCTCGGCGAACGCCGCGGTCACGGTGTACGAGTCCTGGTCGGTGGCCTCGGACTGGTCGAGCACCTCGAGGCCCTCGGGAAGCGCTTCCGGCAGGGCCGCGTACACGTCGTCCGCGGTGCGGGCCGTGGTCTCGGCGTCGAAGAACTGCAGGAGGTTACCGGTGTACTCGGGGAACACCGAGACGGTGCCGTCTTCGAGCAGCGGGATGTAGGCGTCGCGCTGGCCGATCTGGAACTGGCGCGTGACCGTCTTGCCGGCACCCTCGAGGGCCTGAGCGTAGATCTCGGCGATGATCTCGTTCGAGTAATACGCCTGCGAACCGACGACGATGGTGTCGGACGACGCGGAGGCGTCGCCGCCGCCGTTGCTGAGCGGGTCGCTCGAGCCGCCGCTGCAGCCGGCGAGGGCGACGGAGGCGACAGCGAGGCCGGCGAAGACGCCGAGGCCCTTCCGGGTTCGTGCTGTGAACATGGGTGCTCTCTTTTCTGGTGATGCGGGATTCGGGTGGGTCAGGAGGTCGCGGCCGGCGACGCGTGCGCACCGACGGCGATGGCCTCCGCGCGGCGCTGGCGCGCGGAGCGCCGCTGCGGCTGTGCGGAGCCGGCGGCGCGGATGCCGCGAGGGACGACGAGATGCTGCAGCAGGGCGAACAGCCCGTCGATGACGAGGGCGAGCACGGCGACGAGGATCGCGCCGCCGATCAGGATGTCGAAGCGCCGGAGCGGAATGGCGGCGATGATGTACTGCCCGAGCCCGCCGAGACCGATGTAGGCCGCGATCGTGACGGTCGCCAGCACCTGCAGGGTTGCGGCGCGGATACCGCCGACCAGCAACGGGAGTCCGAGCGGCACCTCGATGCGCCAGAGGATCTGCGATTCGGTCATGCCCATCGACCGGCCGGCGTCGATGACGCGGCGATCGATCGCCTCGAAGCCGGTGTAGGCCCCCGCGAGGAGCGAAGGGATCGCGAGCACGACGAAGGAGATGACCGCCGCCTCGGGCTTGTGCAGCACGCCGAGGAGCAGCGTCAGCAGGATCAGCAGGCCGAACGACGGGATCGCGCGCGCCGCCCCCGAGATCGCGACGGCGATCTCGCGTCCCTTGCCCGTATGGCCGATGTACCAGCCGAGCGGGATCGCGATGACGCCCGCGATGACGACGGCGATGAGGGTGTAGAGCAGCTGCACGCCGATCGCGAGCGGAATGGCGTCGAATCCGCGGCCGGGGTCGCCGGAGAAGATCCACCCGATGGCGTCGCCGAGGAGGTTCATGCGGCCACCGCCGTCCGGGTGCGTCGCGCCGACGGAACCGCCGCCCGCCGCGTCCACGGCATGAGCAGGCGTCCGGCGACCACGAGGAGCAGGTCGATGACCAGAGCGAGGACCACCACGGCGATGACGCCCGCGAACACCTCCGGGATGATGCGCCGCTGGAGGCCGTTGGTGAAGAGGTAGCCGATGTTCTGGATGCCGACCAGGATGCCGACCGTGGCCAGCGCGATCGTGCTGGCCGAGGCGACGCGCAGTCCCGCCAGCACGACGGGGCCGGCGAGCGGGAACTCCACGGCCCAGAAGCGCCGGAACGAGCCGTAGCCGATCGCCGTGGACGCCTGGCGGACTCCGGCATCCACCGAATCGAGCCCGTCGGCGACGGCCCGCACGAGGATCGCGACGGCGTAGATGGCCAGCGCGACGATTAGGTTCGTCTCGCTGACGATGCTGTACCAGCCCGTCACCACCGGGACGAGGATGAGCAGCGCGAGCGAGGGGATCGTGTACAGCAGACCGGTGATCGTGATGACACCACTGCGCACCAGGCGATACCGCCACGCGACCCAGCCGAGCGGGATGCTGATGACGAATCCGACCACCAGGGCGATCAGGCTCTGACGCAGGTGCACCAGCGTCAGTTGCCCGATGAGGTCGAGGTTGTTGCCGACCCAGTTCACGGGTGGGAATCCTCCACGAGCGCGCCCTGCGTGCGACCCTCGGCATCCACCACGACGGTGCCCGTCGGGGTCTGCTTCAGGTGCAGGGCCCGTTTGCCCTTGACCGCGCCGATGAAGCTCGCGACGAAGTCGCTCGCGGGGTTCTCGACGATCTCGCTGGGGGTGCCGACCTGGGCGATCTTGGCGCCCTTCTCGAGGATGACGACCTGGTCGCCCAGGAGGAACGCCTCGTCGATGTCGTGAGTGACGAAGACGATGGTCTTGCCGATCTCACTCTGCAGGCGCAGCAGCTCCTGCTGGAGCTCGTCTCGCACGATCGGGTCGACCGCGCCGAAGGGCTCGTCCATCAACAGGATGTTCGGGTCGGCGGCGAGACCACGGGCGACGCCCACGCGCTGCTGCTGACCACCCGAGAGCTGGCTCGGGTAGCGGTCGGCCATGGCGGTGTCGAGACCGACGGTCTTCATCAGCTCGAGCGCGCGCGTGCGCGCCGTCTTGCGGTTCTGCCCCTGCAGCACGGGGACCGTGGCGATGTTGTCGGCGACGGTGAAGTGCGGCAGAAGTCCGGAGTTCTGCATGACGTAGCCGATGCTGCGACGCAGCTGCACCGCGGGCTTTCCGCCGATGTCGTCGCCGTCGATCGAGATGGAGCCCGACGAGGGCTCCACCATGCGGTTGATCATGCGCAGCAGGGTCGTCTTCCCGCACCCGGAGGAGCCGACGAAGACGGTCGTCTTGCGCGAGGGGATGACGAGGTGGAAGTCGTCGACGGCGCGCGTGCCGTCGGGGAAGACCTTGGAGACGGCCGAGAACTCGATCATGCGTATCGCCGCCTCAGTCGGAGACCACGACCTTGCGGTCGAAGGCGACGTAGCCGGCGAAATCCTTTCCGACCCGTTCGACCGCTCCGTCACGAAGGTCGGGGTACGACCACGCGCCGTCCTTCAGCTCGGCGCCGTCGAGGGAGACGTTCCAGTACTGCGCGGCTCCCTTCCACGGGCACGTGTACGCCGTGGGGCTCTTCTGGAGAGCACCCTCGCGCACCGCCTGGGGCGGGAAGTACCAGTTGCCCTCGATCGAGGCCAGGTCGTCGCGGTCGGCTTCGGCGATCACGACGCCGTCGAGCACTGCCTTCATGGGTAACCCCCTCCGTGGCGCCCCGCGGGCACAGCGCCCACGGGTGACGATCCACCTCGGTCGAGGCTAGCGAGGTGCGGAACCGGTCAGCGGAAGATTGCCCCGTGTGTCGACCTGGGCTATGGTGCCGCGGCGCCGGGCACGTGGCGGCGGCTGTAGCCGTGCCGCGCCCCGGTGGCTTCGACAGGCTCAGCCACCTCCGCCGCACCCCAGGTCCCTGAGCTCGTCGAAGGGACCGGGAGCGCACGCCTACCGGTGGCTTCGACAGGCTCAGCCACCTCCGCCGCATCCGACGTCCCTGAGCTTGCCGAAGGAACCGGGAGCGCACGCCTACCGGTGGCTTCGACAGGCTCAGCCACCTCCGCCGCATCCGACGTCCCTGAGCTTGCCGAAGGAACCGGGAGCGCACGCCTACCGGTGGCTTCGACAGGCTCAGCCACCTCTGTCGCATCCGAGGTCTCTGAGCTCGTCGAAAGGACCGCGAGCCGTGGACGCTTCAGACGACGCGCGCGCCGGGGACGGGACCGTGGACGTGCAGGGCGACGAGACCCGCGGCGCTCAGGGTCACCTGCAGATCGATGGCCGACGACTCGTCGGCGGCGAGGAAGGCGAGGGTCGGACCCGATCCCGAGACCAATCCCGCCAGCGCGCCCGAGCTCTCGCCGCGTTCGAGGACCCGCGCCAGATCGGGCCGCAGGTGCAGCGCCGGGGCCTGCAGGTCGTTGCGCAAGGTCGCGGCGAGCATCTCGGCATCCCCCTGACGCAGCGCGTGCAGCACGTCGGGGTCGACCGCGGGAACACGGCGAGCGGGACCGATGTCGACCGCGTGGCGCTCGCGGTGGGCGTCGAGTTCGCCGTAGACGACGGGTGTCGACATCCCGACCTCGTTGGGCACCAGCACCCAGTCGAAGCGTCCGCGGGCGAGCGCCGGGCTCAGCTCGTCACCGCGACCGGTGCCCACGGCGGTGCCGCCGAGCAGGGCGAAGGGCACGTCGGCGCCGAGGTGGGCCGCCAGGCGGGCGAGCTCGCTCGTCGGCATCCCGAGACCCCACAGGGCGTCGCACGCGACGAGGGCGGCCGCCGCATCGGCGGAGCCGCCGCCCATTCCGCCGGCGACGGGCACGGCCTTTCGGATCGCGAGGTGCGCGCCGCGATCGACACCGGCCGCGCGAGCGAGGAGCTGCGCCGCTCGGACCGCAAGGTTGCGCTCGTCGGTGGGCACGCCCTCGATGTCGACCGGGCCCTTCGCGGTGACCGACATCGTGATGTCGTCGGACGGGGTGGCCACCATCTCCTCGTAGAGCGAGACGGCCTGGAACGCCGTCGCGAGCTCGTGGTAGCCGTCGTCCTGCACGTCGCCGACCTCGAGGAAGACGTTGATTTTCCCGGGGGCGCGCACGCGCACGGATGCGGGGGTGGGGCCGTTCATCGGTGCCCCTTCCCCGCCGCGCGACGAACCGTGTCGGGGTGTGCGAAACTGGAACGTCGGCCCGCTTCCCGCCGCCGCTCGCACAGCGGTTCGGGACAGACCGGGCCGGAGCGAGCGATGAGAGTCACTCTTCGACAGTAGCGCTCCGCTCCCCGCCGTTCGGCGCCGCCGCCGAAACGTCTTCGTAACCCCGGAACCCTACGGTGTCCGGGACCCGTCACCTACCCCCGAGGAGGCAGTATGCGCCCGATGGTCCCCCTGTCGATCGACACCGACCCCTGGCGCGCGCTGCTCTCCCGCTCCGATATCCGGATGCACGACGGCATCCTGCACGTCGTCGACGACACCTCGACCCCCTCGATCGCCGAGCGCGACGACCTGCTCACCGCGGCATCCGCCATCGAGGCGGCCGGGCTCCGCGTGCTGCTCGTGCGCGACGCGAACCGCCGCCCGAAGCTCGTGGTCGACACCGCCCATGCCGAGGCGGCGCTCGCGGCGCTGCGCGATCCGGAGCTCGGGCCGTTCTACCTCAAGGCCCGAGGCGAAGACCCCGTGCCCGCGCACAGCGTGCACCCCTCCGCCGGTTCGGTCCAGGCCTACGCCGTCTTCCGCCCCCGCACCTCGACCGAGGGCTCGTACCGTTACGGCGCCTCCCTCGCGCCCCGTCTGGAGCTCTGGCGCTTCGGAGAGCAGACGATCGAGGCCCCCCGCCCCAGCGCGCTCACGCGTCGTCGTTTCGCCGCGGCGGACCTCGACCTGGTCGAGGTCGAGCGCTACGGACGGCGCTGGACGACCGTGTCGGGCATGTTCGACGCGCACCCCAACGAGTTCACCGCCGACGTCGACATGGTCTTCTCGTGGGTCGACGGCTCCTCGAGCGAGTTCCAGCGCCAGCGCGCCGCCCGCATGAAGGGCTACGTCGTCGGCGACGGCGACGACAACGCCGCCCGCTACCGCCAGGTCGACGAGCTGCGCTACGCCCTGCGCAGCGTCCACATGTACGCGCCGTGGGTGCGCCGCATCTTCATCGCGACCGACTCCCCCACCCCCGAATGGCTCGCCGATCACCCGAAGGTCACGATCGTGCGCAGCGAGGAGTTCTTCGCCGACCCGTCGGTGCTGCCCACGCACAACTCGCACGCCGTCGAGGCGCAGCTGCACCGCATCCCGGGCCTCGCCGAGCACTTCCTCTACAGCAACGACGACATGTTCTTCGGGCGCCCGGTCACCCCCGAGCTGTTCTTCAGCGGCGGCGGCGTGAGCCGCTTCGTGGAGAGCGGGGTGCGCATCGGCAGCGGTCCGGCGCACATCGACCGCTCCGGCCACGACAACGGCCTGCGCGTGAACCGAGCGCTGCTGAAGGAGCGCTTCGGTCGCGTCATCACGCTCGACCTTGAGCACTGCGCGACCCCGCTGCGTCGCTCGGTCGCGTTCGAACTCGAGCGCGAGTTCGCCGACGACTACGCCCGCACCGCGGCCAGTCGGTTCCGATCCGCGACCGACATCTCGGTGACCAACAGCCTGTACCACTATTACGCCCTCGCCACCGGACGCGCGGTCATCACGAGCCAGCCCCGCACGCGTTACGTGCAGACCACGCAGCTGGACTCGCTCCGCACGATGGAGCGCCTCGTGTCGCGCCGCGACACCGACATGTTCTGCCTCAACGACGGCAGCGTGCCCGAGATCCCCGAGGAGGTGCGGGTGCCCGCGCTGCGCGCATGCCTCGAGCGGTATTTCCCCGTCGCCGCGCCGTGGGAGAAGACCGCGGTCAGCGAAGGATCGGCAACGGCGTCGTCGGCGGCGACACCGGTCCGCTGAACGCCCGCGACGCCGGCACCACCACGCCGGCGTCGCGCAGCCGTCGCTGCGACTCCTCGGCATCCACGTACTGGAGGGCTTCGCTGGCGGCGAGCGGTACGACCGAGTGCACCACCGTCTCGTCGTAGACGTGCACGAGGTTGAAGCCCTGCGCGCCGTCCTGGGGCCGCGTGCCCCCGACGGGCACCATCAGGTCTTGCGTGTAGCAGGTGGCCGAGGCCACCGAGACCGGGATGCCGGCGAAGGTCGCGAAGGTCGAGTAGTGCAGGTGCCCCGCGAGGATCGCGCGCACGTCGGATCCGCGCAGCACCTCGGCCAGGCTCCGCTGGTCGCGCAGCTCGACCGAGGCGGCGAGGTCGAGGACGCTCGGCACGGGCGGGTGGTGCATCGCGAGGATGGTGCCCAGGGGCGCGGGGGTGGCGAGCACCTCGGCGAGCCACCGCAACTGTTCGGGGGCGACCTCGCCGTGGTGCGCGCCGGGGACCGAGGTGTCGAGGGTGATGATGCGCAGACCGTCGAACTCGTCGACGCGGTCGACCGGGGCCGTCGGGGCGGCCGCATCACCGGGGAGCAGGCGGGAGCGGAAGGCCGCGCGGTCGTCGTGGTTGCCCATCACCCAGACCACGCGCGTGGAGAGGCGCTCGGCGAGCGGCTCGACGAGGGCGGCGACGCGATCGTACGCATCGCTCTCGCCGAAGTCGGCCAGATCGCCGGTGAACACGAGGGCGTTCGGACGGATGCCGGAGGCCTCGATCGCCGCGACCGCCCGGGCGAGATACGCCTCGGAGTCGACGTCGTCGTACAGCGGCGCACCGCCGGCACGGAGGTGGGTGTCGCTCAGGTGCAGCAGCACTCGCTCGGCACGGGGGTACTCGGCGTAACGCATCTCGTTCCTCTCGGGCCGTCGGGTACGACCTCGTCACCGGCGTGATGCTCCCGGTTGGCTCGAAATGTTACCGGCATGTTTCAGGAACATGTGATGAACACGGCGAGAATTCGCCTCGCATCGTCACGCGCCGTCATGCCGTCGCCGCCGTCGACGCCGTCGCTGCCGTCGCTGCCGTCGCTGCCGTCGACGCCGTCGACGCCGTCGTCGCGGGTCCATCGGCTGTCGCGCGGACACGGCCGGCGTCCCGGACGGGCGCGCGGCCTCGAGGGCGGGCGTGCACAACGGCGGATGTCCCACCCGACACGCCGTGCACCCGCCGACGCCCCGCGGCGTGTCGCCGGCTCCGCCCGCCGTTGTGCACGCGCGAGCGGGCGCAGCGGCCGAGAACGGGCGTCGCGGCAGGGACCGGACGTCGCGGCCGGGAGCGCGCGCAGCGGCAGGGAGCGGGTGCCGCAGCCGCTCAGACGGCGGCGATGCGGGCGTAGTCGTCGACCGTCAGCTGCTCGCCGCGCAGCGTCGGATCCACACCCACCGCCTGCAGGCGCTCCGACGCCTCCGCGGCCGTGCCGCCCAGCACGCCCGCGAGCGCCTGCCGCAGCATCTTGCGGCGCTGCTGGAAGGCGGCATCCACGATCTGGAAGGTGCGGCGGCGGTGCTCCTCGGTGCCGCGGGGTTCGGCATCCCGATCGAAGGCCACCAGCACGCTGTCGACGTTGGGAACCGGCCAGAACACCTGGCGCGACACGGTGCCGGCCAGCCGCCACGACCCATACCACGCGGCCTTGACGCTCGGCGCGCCGTAGACCTTCGACCCGGGAGGCGCGGCGAGGCGCTCCCCCACCTCGGCCTGCACCATGACGACACCGCGCTGCAGGTACGGGAACGTCTCGAGGAAGTGCAGGAGGACCGGCACCGACACGTTGTAGGGCAGGTTGGCCACGAGCACGCTCGGCTCGCCCGGCAGCTCCTCGACGCGCAGAGCGTCGGCGTCGATGACCTCGAGGCGCCCCTCGGGCACGTCGTGCGCGGCCGCGGTGGTGGGAAGGCGCTCGGCGAGTCGGTGGTCGATCTCGACGGCGACGACGGAGGCGCCGGTCTCGAGGATCGCCAGGGTGAGGGATCCGAGGCCGGGCCCGATCTCGACGACGCGGTCGGATGCCGTGACCCGGGCGGCGTGCACGATCTTGCGCACCGTGTTGGCGTCGACGACGAAGTTCTGCCCGAGCTTCTTGGTGGGGGTGACGTCGAGGTCAGCGGCGAGTCGACGGATCTCGGCGGCACCGAGGAGGGAAACGGGCATTGTTCCACTGTAGTCAGGGCTCCGCCAGAACCCTTGCCGAGCGCGAGCCGGGAGTAGCGTGTTCGGGTGAGTCACACACAGTCGATCCCCGCAAACGCCTTCACCCTCAGAAGCCCCTACGGGCGACGAGCCATCGGCCTGTCGGTCGCCGCGGCGGTCGGCGGTTTCCTCTTCGGTTTCGACTCGTCGGTCATCAACGGCGCGGTCGACGCGATCGAGGGGAACTTCGAGCTCTCGCAGGTGCTGACCGGATTCGTCGTGGCCGTGGCGCTGCTCGGGTGCGCGGTCGGCGCGATCATCGCCGGCGCGCTGTCGGACCGGTGGGGTCGCCTCAAGGTCATGCTGCTGGGGGCAGTGCTGTTCTTCGTCTCGTCCATCGGCGCGGCCCTCACCTTCAGCGTCCCCGACCTGATCCTGTGGCGCGTGATGAGCGGACTGGGCATCGGCATCGCGTCGGTGGTCGCTCCCGCCTACATCGCCGAGGTCGCTCCCCGCCAGATCCGCGGTTCTCTCGCATCGCTGCAGCAGCTCGCGATCACGCTCGGCATCTTCGGCGCCCTGCTCTCGGACGCGCTGTTGGCGAACTCCGCCGGCGGTGCGGCCAACCAGTTCTGGTTGGGTCTGGAGGCCTGGCGCTGGATGTTCCTGGTCGGGGTGATCCCCGCGGCGGTGTACGGCATCCTGTCGTTCACCGTTCCCGAGTCGCCGCGCTACCTGCTCGCGAAGGGCAAGAAGGACGAGGCCAAGGCGATCTTCGCGCGCCTCGTGCCGCCCGCCGACCTCGACAAGACGATGAAGGACCTCTCGAGCACGATCGAGGCCGACCGCAAGAACAAGAACGTCTCGCTGCGCGGGCCCGTGCTGGGGCTGCAGGGGATCGTCTGGACCGGCATCCTGCTGTCGATGTTCCAGCAGTTCGTCGGCATCAACGTGATCTTCTACTACTCGACCACGCTGTGGAAGGCCGTGGGCTTCGACGAGAGCAACTCGCTGCTCATCTCGGTCATCACCTCGGTGACGAACGTCGTCGTGACCTTCGTCGCGATCTTCCTGGTCGACCGCGTCGGCCGCAAACCGATCCTCATCACCGGCTCGCTGCTCATGACCGTGTCGCTGGGCGCGATGGCCCTGTCGTTCGCGTTCGCGACCGGCTCGGGCCAGGACGTCTCTCTCCCCGCCCCGTGGGGCAGCGTCGCGCTCGTCGCCGCGAACGTGTTCGTCGTCGGCTTCGGCGCCTCGTGGGGCCCGCTGGTGTGGGTGCTGCTCGGCGAGATCTTCCCGAGCCGCATCCGCGGCAAGGCGCTCGGCGTCGCCGCCGGTGCGCAGTGGATCGCCAACTTCGCCATCACGGTGTCGTTCCCGGCGATGTCGAGCTGGTCGCTGCCGCTCACCTACGGCATGTACGCCCTGTTCGCCGCCCTGTCGTTCGTCTACGTGCTGCTGCGCATCCCCGAGACCAAGGGCATGGAACTCGAGCAGACCGAGACCCTGTTCGTGAAGAAGGCCAAGGCGAAGGCCTGATTCCGACCGCTTGAATCCGGATGCCGAGAGGCCGGCGCCCCGTGGGGTGCCGGCCTCTCGCGTGCCAGCGTCTGCGCCGGCCCGCGCACAACCTCCGCGATGTGCGCGAAGTCAGCGGCATCCAGGCCCCGACGACGGAGGATGCGCGAATCGCTGACTTTACGCACGCCGCAGGCACGCGCCGGGAGGCGCCGGCCGCGCGCCAACACGTCGCGGCGACGCAAGCGCCGCGCGGGTCAGTCCTCGAACGCGCCGTAGACGGCGAGCGTGTTCGCCGCGACCTGGGCGGCGAGTTCGTCGGCATCCGTTCCGAGTTCTGCGGCGAGGAAACGCAACGTGACCGGGATGAGGTACGGGGCGTTCGGGCGACCGCGGTAGGGCGCGGGGGTGAGGAACGGTGCGTCGGTCTCGACCAGGATGCGATCGAGCGGGGTGACCGCGAGGGCGTCGCGCAGGTTCTGAGCGTTCTTGAACGTGACGTTGCCGGCGAACGACAGGTAGTAGCCGCGGTCGGCGGCGATGCGGGCCATGTCGGCGTCGCCGGAGAAGCAGTGGAACACCGTCTTGTCGGGGGCGCCGACGCGCTGGAGGGTCTCGAGCACGGCGTCGTGGGCGTCGCGATCGTGGATCTGCATCGCTATCGCGTGCTTCTTCGCGAGGGCGATGTGCGCCTCGAAGGAGCGGATCTGGGCCGGGATGCCGTCGGCCTCGGTGCGGAAGAAGTCCAGGCCCGTCTCGCCGATCGCGCGCACCCGCGGCTCGGCCGCGAGTTCGTCGATGACCGCGATCGCGGCATCCAGCTCTCCGGCCCGCTCGTAGACGGGAGCCTCGTTGGGGTGGATGGCCACGGCAGCCAGCACGCGGGGGTGCGACCGCGCGGCCCACGCCGACCAGCGCGACGAATCCACGTCGCCGCCCGCCTGCACGACGCCGTGCACGCCCACGGCGAGTGCGCGTTCGAGCTGCTCGTCGAGGGAGAGACCGGTGTCGCCGTCCTCGATCTCGAGGTGGGTGTGGTTGTCGTAGACCGGGATGCCGAGAGGTTCGGGCGCGGGCGGGTAGCTCACGTCGCGGCGACCGTCGGGCGAGCGCTCGCGGACGTACTGGCTGGGGTCGCCGCCGTCGATCGTTCCGCGCGGGCGATCAACCGGGGTGGAGCCGGGAGCAGCGGACGCTTCGGCCGGCTCGGCGGCAGCCGCCGACTCGCGGGGCATCTGCGTCATGCCTGCTCGACGCGCGGGAACAGCGGCGTCAGTGCAGTGACCGTCGCCCCGGGGCGCAGGACACCCCACGCGCCGGCCTCGCGGATCGGCTGCGCGGCGAGCGCGCCGAGGCCCTCTTCGGCACCGAGGGCGACCCACAGCTTCGCGGTCGACTCCGGCATGACCGGCGACAGCAGCACCGCCAGGGCGCGCAGACCCTCGGCCGCGGTGTAGAGCACGGTGCCCAGGCGCTCGCGCTGGGCCTCGTCCTTGGCGAGCGCCCACGGCTCGTTCTCGGTGATGTAGCCGTTGAGCGCGTCGACGATGGTCCAGATCGCGGCGATGGCCTCGTCGATGCGGAAGCGCTCGATCGCGGCGTCGGCCGTGGTCGCGGCATCCGCCACCACCTTCTGGATCGCGAGGTCGAGCTCGGTCGACGGGCCGGCCTGCGGAACGACGCCGTCGAAGTACTTCGAGATCATCGCGACGGTGCGGGATGCCAGGTTGCCGAAGCCGTTGGCCAGTTCGGCCTGGTAGCGGGCGGAGAGGTCTTCCCACGAGAAGGAGCCGTCCTGACCGAACGCGATCGCCGAGAGGAAGTAGAAGCGGTACGCGTCGGAGCCGAAAACGTCGGTGATCTCGGTCGGCGCGATGCCGGTGAGCTTGGACTTCGACATCTTCTCGCCGCCGACGAGCAGCCAGCCGTGGGCGAAGACACCGCGGGGCACGTCGAGGCCGGCAGCCATGAGCATGGCCGGCCAGATGACGGCGTGGAAGCGCAGGATGTCTTTGCCGACCACGTGGAACGCGGGCCAGCGGCGCGCGAACTGCTCGGGGTCGTTGCCGTAGCCGACGGCCGTGGCGTAGTTCAGCAGCGCGTCGACCCACACGTAGATGACGTGCGAGGGGTCCCACGGGACGGTGATGCCCCAGTCGAACGCCGAGCGCGAGATCGAGAGGTCTTTCAGACCGCTGCGGACGAACGAGACGACCTCGTTGCGCGCCGACTCGGGCCGCACGAAGTCGGGCTCGGTCTTGTAGAGCTCGAGCAGCCGGTCTTGGAACTCGCTGAGCTTGAAGAAGTAGTTCTTCTCCTGCAGCAGCTCGAGCGGCTTCGAGTGGATGGCGCAGACCTTGAGCCCCTCGAAGGGGCCGGTGCCGTCGACGATCTCGGCCTCGGGCTTGAACTCCTCGCAGCCCACGCAGTACAGCGCCTCGTACTCGCCGGCGTAGATGTAGCCGCGGTCGAAGAGCGCCTTCACGAACTCCTGCACGCGCTCCTCATGGCGCGGCTGCGTGGTGCGGATGAAGTCGTCGTTGGCGACGTCGAGCGTCTCGAGCAGCGGGAACCACGACTCGGTGACGAGCTTGTCGACCCACTCCTGGGGGGTGACGCCGTTGGCGGCGGCCGCGCGCAGCATCTTCTGGCCGTGCTCGTCGGTGCCGGTCAGCATCCAGGTGTCATCGCCCGCCTGGCGGTGCCAGCGCGCGAGCGTGTCGACCGCCACGGTCGTGTACCCGTGCCCGATGTGGGGCAGATCGCTGGGGTAGTAGATCGGCGTCGTGATGTAGAAGGATCGGCCGGAAGTCACCTGGAGATTCTACGGGCGACCACCGACACGGCCGACCGCATGACGCGTCCCGGCCGTCTGCGTGCGTGAGGGGCAGCGGAGTGTCGTCCAGCGCTGCTCCCAGCCCGCGCGCGCGAAAAGACCCGGATGACTCAGCGCTTGACCGCGAGCGCCGCCTGGTACAACTCGCGCGAGGAGTGCCCGGTCTGCGACGACACCTCGGCCGCCGCCTCCTTGAGCCGCACTCCCCCGCGCACGAGCTCGAGCGTCTGGTTCACGGCATCCGGGAAGGCCACCTCGCGCGCCGAGGCGCCGCCGACGACGATCGCGATCTCGCCCCGGACGCCCTCGGCCGCCCACGCGGCGAGCTCGGCGAGGGTCCCCCGCTTGACCTCTTCGTAGAGCTTGGTCAGCTCGCGGCAGACGGCGGCGGGACGATCGGCGCCGAACGCCGAAGCGAGGTCGTCGAGAGTGGATGCCAATCGCGACGGCGACTCGAAGAACACCAGCGTCCGTTCCTCCGACGCCAGCTGCGCGAAGGCCTTGCGGCGCTCACCGGGCTTGCGGCGGGGGAAGCCCTCGAACGCGAAGCGGTCGGTCGGCAGGCCCGCCACGGCGAGCGCGGTGACGACGGCGCTCGGCCCCGGGATGGCCGTGACCGTGACGCCCGCGGCGGCCGCGGCGGCGACGAGCCCGAAGCCGGGATCGCTCACGGTCGGCATCCCGGCGTCGCTCAGCACGAGCAGGTCGTCGTCGCGGGCGAGCTCGACCAGCTCGGCAGCGCGGTCCTTCTCGTTGTGGTCGTGCAGGGCGATCAGGCGCGGACGGTTCTCGACGCCGAGACCGGCCAGCAGGCGCTGCGTCGTGCGGGTGTCCTCGGCGGCCACGACCGTGGCGTTCTCGAGGGCCTCGATCAGACGCTTCGAGGCGTCGCCCAGGTTGCCGATGGGGGTCGCCGCCAGGATGATCACCGTTCCACCTTAGGCTGGGGGCCGTGAGCACAGCCGTCTCCCCCCTGCTCCCCGCCGGCGAGCAGACGCGACTCGATCGCTGGCGCGACGCGCTGCTGGCGACCCCCCGCGGTATGCGGCTGTGGCGCTGGCTCGCTCCGGCCCTCGTGACCCTCGTCGCCGCGATCCTGCGCCTCGTCGACATCGGCAACCCGCACCAGCTCGTCTTCGACGAGACGTACTACGTCAAAGACGCCTGGAGTCAGTGGGTGCTCGGCTTCCCCTCGACGTGGCCGGACGACGCCGACGCGAGCTTCGCGGCGGGCGACACCGACGTGTTCACCGGGATCGGCAGCTACGTCGTGCATCCGCCCCTGGGCCGGATCCTCATCGGAGCCGGCATGGCGCTGCTCGGACCCGACTCGGCGACGGGGTGGCGCATCTCGGCCGCCGTCATCGGCACGGCGACGGTGCTGGCGATCTACCTCTTCGCCCGGACGCTGACCGGGTCGATCCCGCTGGCCACCGTGGCATCCGGTCTCTTCGCGATCGACGGCCTCGGCATCGTGCTCAGCCGCATCGCGCTGCTCGACATCTTCCTGACGTTCTTCATCGTGCTGACGTTCTGGTTCGTCGCTCTCGATCACCGCCGTTCGGGCGATCGGATCGCCTCTCTCGTCACCGCGCGCGGGCTCGAGCACCCGATGTGGGGGCCGGTCCTCTGGAACCGCCCGTGGCTGATCGCCGCCGGCGTCGCCGCGGGAGCCGCCACCGCCGTGAAGTGGTCGGGTCTGTACGTGATCGCCGCCATCGGCGTCTACGCCGTCGTCACCGACGCCCTCGCGCGCCGACGCGCCGGGATCGTGCAGTGGCCGATGGATGCCGTGCGCCAAGGCCTCGCCTCGTTCGTGCTGCTCGTGCCGGTCGCTCTCGTCGTGTACGTGGCGAGCTGGTCGGGGTGGCTCTTCACCACCGGCGGCTACAAGCGCGGGACCCCGGTGGAGGCCACCGGTTTCTGGGCGTGGGTGCCCGAACCGCTGCAGCGGCTGTGGTCGTACCACCAGGAGATGTACGCCTTCCACGTGGGCCTGGTCACCCCGCACAGCTACGCGAGCCCCGCGTGGCAGTGGCCGCTGCTGATCCGTCCCACGTCGATGTACTGGCACCAGGACGACGCGGGCGTCAACGGCTGCGCGCTGCCGACGGGGTGCACCGAGGCGATCTCGAGCATCGCGAACCCCATCATCTGGTGGGCGGGGGTCGCGGCATCCCTCTTCCTGCTCGTGCGGTTCGTGATGGTGCGCGATTGGCGGTACGCCCTCGTGCTGACGGGCCTCGCAGCGACCTACGTGCCGTGGCTGCTGTACCCCGAGCGCACGATCTTCCAGTTCTACACGGTCGCGATGCTGCCGTTCCTCGTGCTCGCGCTCGCGTTCACCCTGCGCGAGATCGCGCGGGGGGTGAGGGGCTCGACCCGCCTGAGCGGACAGATCGTCGTGCTCGCCTTCCTCGCGCTGTGCGTCGTCGTGTCGGCGTTCTGGTACCCCGTGTGGGCGGGACTCCCCGTGCCCTACGAGTTCTGGCGACTGCACAACTGGCTGCCCACCTGGATCTGACGTGGGCGGGGCGGATGCCGAGGCGCGAGCATGACGCGAGGGGATGACTGGCTGCACGACCCGCGCCCCGTGCAGCGGGTCAGGCTCTTCCAGGACGCGCCGGTGGACCCCGGCACCTGGCCCGCGACGGTGCCCGCGGTGGCGCATTTCCTCGAGGTCGCCGGTGCCGACGGATGGGAGTTCGCCCCCGGCGTGACCTTCCTCGTCGGGGAGAACGGGTCGGGCAAGTCGACGCTCATCGAGGGCATCGCCGAGGCCGCGGGGCTTCCCGCGGAGGGCGGGTCGACCAACGGCGGAGGCGAGACACGCCGCACCGAGAGCCCGCTGGGCGAATGGCTGCGGATCGAGCGAAGCCCACGCGCTCCGCGATGGGGCTTCTTCCTGCGGGCCGAGACCATGCACAGCTACTACTCGTGGCGGGAAGACCTGCGCGACGGGGCACGCGACCTCCACGCGATGAGTCACGGCGAGTCGTTCAACGCCCTGCTCGACGAGGCCCTCGACCACGAGCGCTACGTCGCCGGGCTCGCCTGCCTCGACGAACCCGAGGCGGCGCTGTCGTTCTCGTCGACGCTGCGCTGGCTGGCATCCCTGGATCGCATGCGCTCGCGCGGAACGCAGGTGATCTGCGCGACGCACTCCCCCGTTCTGGCCGCCCTGCCGGGAGCGACGATCCTCGAGCTGGGCGACTGGGGCATCCGCGAGAGCGCGTGGGACGACCTCGAGCTGGTGCGGTTGCATCGGGGGTTCTTGGAGGCGCCGGGGAGGTTCCTGCGGCATCTGCTGGAGTGAGGGAGACAGCCGCATCGTGGGGCGACGGGCGCGGCTCAGGAGCGCAGTGCCGATCCGCGAAGATGAGCGCGGACCTTGCAGCCTTCGCCGGAGCATCCGCGGGTTCCCGCCGGCTCGGCAGAACCGCGACGTCTCACGAGCCCGCGAGCCCCCTGCCCGTAACACCGCGGGGCCCTCTCTCGCGACGAACCCGCGCGCCGCGTCGTAAGCCGACCGGGATGGGCGGCCGCCTCAGACCAGCGCCGCCGGATCCGTCGTCGGCAGCGCGCACGTGAACGCGCGGCAGTCGTAGGCCGTTGCCTCGCCGCCCTGGGCGACCTTTCCCTCGAAGAGCTCGAAGCCGGCCGCGGCGAAGGCCTGCGCTTGCGCCGGGGACACCACCGCGACGACGTCGGCGGCGACCCGACGGGCGGCGTCGGCGATCGCGGCATCCGCCTCTCCGACCACGACGACCTGTCGCGGGGCGGTGATGAGTCCGAGGGCGACCTCGAGGATCGCCCCGTGCGCGAGCGGCGAGGCGAGGGCGACCTCGGCGGCGGCGCGCACCAGCGCTTCGGCGGCGTCGCGGTAACGCTCCCCCGCGCCGAGACGCCACAGGTCGAGGGCGGCCGCGGCGAAGACCGACGGTCCGGAGGGCGAGGCGCCATCGGTGGGGACGCCGTGCGGCTGCATGCCCTGCGCGACGAGCACTGCGTCACCACCGCCGGGAGGATGGATGCCGTCGTCGGTGAGGCACAGGTCGAGGAGGGTCCGCGCGCGCTCGGCGTAGGCGACCTCGCCGGTCGCCCGGGCGAGGGCCACCAGGCCGCGCGCGAGGCCGCCGTAGTCCTCGAGGGTCGCGGGCGCGGCGGAGCGGATCTCGTCGAGCGACGCGCGGCGCAGCGTGCCGTCGTCGGCGACGTTGCCCTCGATCACGGCGTCGGCGGCCCAGCGAGCGGCCTCGAGGAAGCGGGGATCGGTGCGGGTGCCCGCGAGGGCGAGAGCAGCGATCGCGTGCCCGTTCCAGCCCGTGACGACCTTCGCGTCGAGGGCCGGGGGCTGAAGCCGCGCGCGCTGCTCGGCGGGCAGCCGATAGTAGCCGCCCTCGTTGCGGGCGCCGTCGATGACCGACTCGGAGTCCTGCGCGGCAGCGATCCCGCCGGTGGGCAGCTGCAGGACGTCGACGAGGAAACGCGCGGCGTCGGTCGCGGCCGCCTCGTCTCCCGCGGCGAACGCGACCTCGACGAGGCCGGCGTTGTCGGTGAGCATGCGCTCGAAGTGCGGCACGCTCCAGTCGCGGCGCGTGGCGTAGCGGAAGAAACCGCCCTCGACGGTGTCGTGCAGGTCGGAGCCGGCCATGGCGGCGAGGGCACGGGATGCTACGCCCGCGGCATCCGGCACCGTCTCGGTCAGAGCGGGGTGCTGCAGGAACCGCAGCACGGGGGTGTTCGGGAATTTGGGCGTCTCGAAAGCCGGCCCCGCGGCGAAGCCGCCGTACTCGCGATCCTCGCGCGCGGCGATCGCGCGGGCGGCGGAGGCGAGCTGGTCGAGGGCGGGCGGTGCGTCGGCGGGGGCGGTCGCCGCGGCGGCGAGAGCATCGCGGAGCGACGAGCCGGTGGCATCCACTTCACCGCGTCGCTCGGTCCACGCCTCGCGGACCGCGGCGAGCACCTGCCGGAAGGAGGGCTGCGGCGGGCGCGGCGTCGGTGGGAAATACGTGCCGGCGTAGAAGACCCGCCCCTCGGGGCTCGCGAACACGGTTAGGCCGTGTTGCTATATCCATTGGAGTGCTGCGGCGAGGTTGAGTCCGGCTGCGTATGAGGTGGCGGTCTTGTCGT
>NZ_CANLCY010000005.1 GCF_947489255.1 uncultured Microbacterium sp. | reverse complement strand
GGTGCCGTCGGTTTCGACGTCGCCGATGGAGCCGGAGCCCGTGCCGCTGCCGGTGCTGCCGCCGGTGGTGGTGGCGTCCTCGGTGTGGCTGTCGCCGATGACGGAGACGGCGTTGCCGCCGATGGTGACCGGAACCTTGATTGGGATGATGGCCTGGTTGCCGCCCAGGATGCTGTCGCTACCGTCGGTCGCCGCTCCGGGCATCTCGTCGGTGGAGACCGGCATGACGTGCAGCGGCGGCTGCTCGGGAGCCGTCTCCGGCTCGGGAGCGGGCTCCGGGGCCGGCGCGGGGGCCGAGGTGTCGGCATCCTCGCTGTGGCTGTCGCCGATCACCGAGACGGCGTTGCCCCCGACCGTGACGGGTACGTCGATCGAGATGATGCCCTGGTTGCCCGAGGCGGCTCCGTCGCTCCCGTCGGTGGTGGTCACCGGGGCGGCATCCGGTGCGGGGGCCGAGGTGTCGGCATCCTCGCTGTGGCTGTCGCCGATCACCGAGACGGCGTTGCCCCCGATGGTGACGGGCAGGTCGACCGAGCTCGCGGCCTGGTCGCCCGAGAGCAGACCGTCCGTTCCCGAGGTCTCCGCGGCATTGGCGATGCCGCATCCGAGGACGGCCAAGCCGCCCCCGACGAGCGCGCCCAGCAGGGCACGCGAGTAGAACTTGCGCATGAGAGTTTCTCCTGTGTGTGGATGAGGGTGCGCGAACGCGCGTGGTCGTGTGCCGTGCGGGGCACGGCGCGACCGTCCTCAGTCAGGAGAGACGTCTGCGGCGAAGACGGGGCTCCCCGGCAGGTCGTCATCGACTGCGTGGCGGAGAGCGAGCAGCAGCAGCCCGGCGCCGAGCGCGGCGTCGACGGGCGTTGCGAGAGGAGAGGCGGCCGTCGGAGAGCTTCCGGATGCCGATGACGCGGCCGGAACACCCGACACGGCGTCCGTGGCGAGAGGCGTGGGCGCGTGGGCGGGGGTCACAGGGGTGGCCGGGGCCGCGGCGGCCTGCGCCGACGGTGCGGAGTACGCGGCCGCGGTGAAGAATGCGGCGGTCCCGCGCGCCTGCGCGGTGAGCGCACCGGTGGGGGCGGCCGGGGAAGCCGTAGCCGATGCGCTCACCGGGATCGGGGGCGCGGTGTCGGCGGCGGGAGTCGCGGACGGGGGAGTGACGTCTCCGCCGAGGTCGACCGGTTGGATCGGGAGCGACGGCGCGGGAACGACCGGGACGACGGGGTCGACCGAGGGCAGCTCGCCCACGATGACGGGGATCGTCCCGTCGACGGCACCTCCCACGTCGGTGACGACCTCGCCCAGGCCCGTGTCGCCCACGACGGGTCCGACCACGGGGAGCGATTCGACGGTGTCGAGGATCGGCTCGACGATCGTGCCGACGACGCCGGAGTCGGCGACGTCGGACACGCCCTGCGTCGTGCCGTCGACGACGGTGTCGACTGTGTCGAGGGCCCCGCCGGTCACGTCCTCCACTGTGTCGAAGACGGAGCCGGCCGTGTCGGAAATCTCGGCCACCGGGGCTGCCACGGGCTCGGGCAGCGTCTCGGAGACGGTGTCGGTGACGGATGCCGCGGTCTCGGCGACGTGGCCCACCACGGGATCGACGACGTCGGCGACGGTGTCCGTTGCGTCGTCGACCGTCGAGGCGATGCCGCCCAGCAGTCCCGATCCGCTGCCGTCATCGGCGGAGGCGGACGACACCGACAGGATCAGCGAGACGAGGGCGAGGGCGAATGCCGCGCAGGCGCCGAGAAGGAGCAGTCGCAGCGTGTGCGACACCCCTCGCCCCGCCATGGCATCCATCGATGCACCCCCAAAGAATCGTCGGCGATTCTGCGCGGGCCACGGTACGCCTGCGTCCGCGGGTTCGAAAGGGGGCGGGTGAAATCCCAGTAGTGGTTCGGTAGCCGCGCGGTGACGGGCGACACGCCGGATGGAAAAAAAGATTTGACAGCGGGGGGCTCGGATCGGTAGTGATCCGGCGAGTTATCCCCCGAGTTGTACACATGTGGAGTCCCTAGCGCAGAACCTTCAAGGCCAAGTTCACGCAGGTTTCTCGCAGGAAAACTGTGGAGAGACTTATCCCAGCTCAGATGGCATTTATTGCCTCAAATTGGTATCCATCCACCGAGTTATCCACACTAGTTGTGCACAGACGTGGCGGCGTTTCCCGCAAGCTCTCCACAGAGTTATCCACAGGCCCGTTTGCATCTCGGGACAGGGGTATCTAGCTTGGGTGCAGTCCCTCGGGCATCCCCCTCACCAGCCGCGCGCGTCGATGTCGGAACTTGGTGATTCCCTGCTGACGAGGTCGTCCCACCCGCAGTGTTTCCGATCCCCTCCCGCGCGCGCGTGAGGCGGAGACGGGGCGTCCGAGCACAGAAGGAGATCACGTGGCCATCGCCGACATCGCCGAAGACCGTCTCGGAAAAGCACCGCGCCCCGAGCGCACGCCGCCGCACGACATGCTCGCCGAGCAGAGCGCGCTGGGCGGCATGCTGCTGTCGAAAGACGCCGTCGCCGATGTGATCGAGACCCTGCGCGGCGGCGATTTCTACGTGCCCAAGCACGAGCTGATCTTCGAGGCGATCCTCACGCTCTACTCGCACGGCGAGCCCACCGACGTCGTCGCCGTCACCGACGAGCTCATCAAGACCGGTGAACTGCAGCGCGCCGGCGGAGCGGACTACCTCCACACGCTCACCTCGATCGTCCCCACGGCCGCCAACGCGGGCTACTACGCCTCGATCGTGTCGGAGCGCGCGATGCTGCGCCGCCTCGTCGAGGCCGGCACGCGCATCGTGCAGATGGGCTACGCCGGCGAGGGCGACCCGGTCGAGCTCGTCAACAGCGCGCAGGCCGAGATCTACAACGTCTCGGGCGATGACAGCGCCGAAGATTACATCCCGCTGACGGTCGCGGTGGATGCCGCGGTCGACGAGATCGAGGCCGCTCGCGGCCGCGACGGGTCGATGACGGGCATCCCCACCGGCTTCGCCGGTCTCGACCAGCTCACCAACGGCCTGCACCCGGGCCAGATGATCGTGCTCGCCGCGCGTCCTGCCATGGGTAAGTCGACGCTCGCGCTCGACTTCGCCCGCGCCGCGGCGATCAAGTCGAACGCGCCGTGCATCTTCTTCTCGCTCGAGATGGGGCGCAGCGAGATCGCCATGCGTCTGCTCAGCGCCGAGGGGGCCATTCCCCTGCAGAGCATGCGCAAGGGAACGCTCGACTCGCGCGACTGGACGACGGTGGCGGCCACGCGCGGTCGCATCAACGACGCACCTCTCTACATCGACGACAGCCCCAACATGACGCTCGTCGAGATCCGCGCGAAGTGCCGTCGCCTGAAGCAGCGCGAGGGTCTGAAGATGGTCGTGATCGACTACCTGCAGCTGCTCACCAGCGGCAAGCGGGTGGAATCGCGTCAGCAGGAGGTCAGTGAGTTCTCGCGTGCGCTGAAGCTGATGGCCAAGGAGCTGCAGGTTCCCGTCATCGCCCTGTCGCAGTTGAACCGTGGTGCTGAGCAGCGCGCCGACAAGAAGCCGGCGCTCTCCGACCTGCGTGAGTCGGGCTCGATCGAGCAGGACGCCGACATGGTGGTGCTGCTGCACCGCGAGGCCGCGTACGAGAAGGACTCCCCGCGTGCGGGCGAGGCGGATCTGATCGTGGCGAAGCACCGAAACGGCCCGACCGACACGATCACGGTGGCGTTCCAGGGTCACTATTCGCGGTTCGCGGATATGGCACCGGGGATGTGACGGAGACGTTGTAGGTTTTTTTCGAAGTTGTCCATTTCGCGGATGAAATGTCCACGGTGTGTCCATATGGACATTTCGGGCAGCGAAGTCCCGCGGACGGACCGTCTACGAGTTAGTTGTAGTCTGCCACTGCTGGTAGAAGGGCTGCGAGTTCTGGTGTCCCATACGTGAGGAAGACCAGCGAAGCGTCGCCGCTCTCGTCCCAGGTCGCACGGTCGAACGTGACCGGCAGAGTCTCGACAGGAGACGCATCGAAGTACTCCTCGATGGCACGGACACCACCGAGCTCGTCGAACGAGAGCCTGGTCAGGCGTTCAGCCGGAGGCCTGAGCCAGTAGACCTTCGGACGCTGGTCGTCCACCTCGAATGCGACGCGGCTGAGTCCATTCGTCGTGAGCAGCCGCTCCAGCTCCTGCGGTGTTGTGGCACCGACGAGCTGCGGCGGCTGTTTGATACGACTCTCATCAGTGGGTTTGCCCAGATCGTCGTTACCCACCGGTTCGCTCTTGATCTCCTCAACCTGCTGGCGGATACTGCCGACCTCAGACTCAATGTCAATGGGCGTTGAGTACCTAGTCAGGGCGAGGCGCTCGATTGCCCGCTCCATGTTTGCGAGCACGGGTGCGGCGTCGCCGACGATGTCGGTGAAGTCTCCGTAATCCTCTGCGATGCCTCTGTAGACCTGCTCTTCTACGGTGTCGGCGTAGAAGTAGTTGCTAATGCGGATGTCTTTATAAGAGGCGCCGATGCGATCGACGCGGCCGATGCGCTGCTCGACGCGCATGAGGTTCCATGGCATGTCGTAGTTGATGAGCCGTCCGGACGTTTGCAGGTTCAGGCCTTCACTCATGGAGTCGGTGCCGATGAGCACTTCGAGCTCGCCGCTGCGGAACCTGGTCTTGATCTCCGATTTGGTGACCTCTGTCCAGGTCGAGGAGTCGGCGTCGTAGACCTCGCCGCCCCGGCCGGAGTAGCAGCCGAGCCGCCGGTAGCCTGCCGTGATGAGTCGTTCGCGCAACTGGATACCGGACACGAATACACAATCGTGGGTCGCCTAGATCCCAACATGACGTTCTCCCTAGCGCCAGCGTGGGTGAAGGTCGCATACACCCCGGTCGCGCAAACGGATCTCATACAGAGCGTCTTCGACTACATCCTCGACAGTTCGACCGTGGTGGGTCGTCTAGTGGCTATGGACGAAGCTGGATCCGCATCGACAATCGTCGAGGGACTTCTCGCTGGTCTTGCTGCTGCGCTCAAGCACCCGAGCTTCAGCGAGGAAAGGGAAGTGAGACTAATTGCGTTCCTGCCTCCCGGTGGCCGACCAAAGTTTCGCGGGAACAATCGCGGCGTGATCCCGTACATGGAGTTGACGACGGCCATCTTCCCGAACGTCGCCTACCCACCACGCACCTTCCCGATCCCAATCGAGGGCGTCCGCATCGGACCGCCGCGCGGGGACGCTATGGATCAGAGGCGCGCTGGCGTTGCCGCGCTGTTGAGGGCGATGGGGCGCGGCGCGCTCCCGATCAACGGATCGGAGATCCCGTTCCTTCCTCAGTCGCGGTTTCCATCGGCAGATCCGCGTGCAATTCTGATTGAACGTCCACGAGCATCCGAGCATGGGGAGGATGCCGCCGCCCAAGATCACTCGTAAAGCGGACGCCGTGCGCGCTCAACCCAATAGAACGGATCACGATCGACGTGGATGCTAAGACGTACCCGCTCCAGGACATCCTGAAGCCCGAGCGACGCTACGTTATCCCGACCTTCCAACGGGACTACGAATGGACTCGCGAAGGGCAATGGGAGCTACTCTTCGACGATCTTGCAACCGCCGCCGACCGACTGCTGACGGTGCGCAACAGCGGCGAAGACGGCTCGAAGTTGAAGTCAATGGAGCAGAGAGTCTCGCCGCACTTCCTGGGAGCGATAGTCTGCGCGAGCTTGCCGTTCGCGACCGGTGGTATCGCTCTTCGATCAGTGATAGACGGGCAGCAACGGCTGACGACTATCCAGCTCTTGATTCGCGGACTTCTTGACGTGCTTCTGGAGACCGAATCGGAGCGTGCCAAATCGGTTCGGCGAATGCTGTTCAATCCCGACGACGTTGTCGAGTCGCCGGACGAGGTCTACAAGCTATGGCCCCGCCGGAAGGATAGAGACCTCTGGCCGGTTGCGATGGCGAGCGAGCTTCCAACAATCACGCCAGATGCACACCTCTACCTTCAAGCGCGCGCGTACTTCGCCGATGCGACTCGCGAGTACGCGACTATCGATGGAGCCGTCGACCATGGCAGGCTGTCGGGCCTCGCCGACGCGCTATCAAGCCTCTTCAAGTTGGTCGTGATCGACCTCGACGACAACGACGATGCGCAAATCATCTTCGAGGTGCTGAACGGGCGCCAGACTCCCCTCTCCGCCATCGACCTGGTCAAGAACCTCCTTTTCCTCCGCGCCGAACTCGACGAAGAGAATGTTGAGGAGCTATACAACAGGTACTGGGCACAATTTGACGACAAGTGGTGGAAAGAGAATGTAGGGCGTGGCCATGCCGCGCGAGGGCGACGTGATGTTCTTCTCTCGGTGTGGCTAACAGCAGCCACCGGCGAGGAGGCCAATGTCGGTCATCTCTACCGTGAAGCACGCACATATCTCAATGACGGGCCAACCACCGAGGAAGCTCTGCACGATCTGAACTTGTTTGCGGAGGCCTATCAAACCGTCTACGAGAGGCTTCCCGCGCCTGACAAACGACTGACCGTCGCGTACAGGAGGCTTCGCGCTCTCGACATAACAACCGCAGTTCCGCTTCTCACGTGGTTGGCGACAATCTCCGCTGAACACCTCTCGCTTGAGCGTCAGATTCACGCTGTCGAGGCCGTCGAGTCGTGGGCTGTGCGTAGAGCTTTCGTCGGATGGCAGACGCGCGGCTATGGTGCATTGCTCGCGAAAGTCCTCAAGGACGCGAAGGTCGCGCTGAAGGCTGGTGGCGACGTCGCGGACATGATCAGCGCTTCGCTCAGAGACAGCGCCCTCGCATGGCCAACCGATGCCGATCTTCGGGGCGCCTTCTCAAGTCGGCAGTTCTACAACGGCATGTCGCAGGGCCGCATTCGGTTGCTTCTCGGCTCCATCGACCAGCAGCTGCGCCTGGAGAATCCGCACGAACCCGACGCAATGGTGGACTACGAGTCGCTGCAGATTGAGCATGTGATGCCGCGATCTTGGCCAGCACACTGGCCCGTGGTCGGTGGTGACGGCAGTGCTGTTGACAGGGATGATGAGAACCCCGAGTGGGTCGTCCGCGCCAGCGAGCGAAATGCGGTCGTGGACCGTGTCGGAAATCTCACGCTCGTGACGGCCACCTTCAATAACGAAGTCTCCAACCTTGGGTGGGAAGTTAAGCGCCCAGAGTTCCTCAAGCAGAGGAGTCTCGTCATCAATTACATGGTCGCAGACTCCGCGTGTTGGGACGAGGGGACTATCGATCAGCGCGGGCGAGGTCTCGCGGATGCGGCTATCCGTATCTGGGGTCCACCCCCGGCTGCTAGCCCGACCGTCTAACGGCACCAGTCCGGATCACTCCAGCGAGAAGAGGAAGGCACCCGATGGCGATCGAGCTTCAGGTCGCGCTCGTCGCCTTGGCGGGAACCATACTTGGCGTCCTCGTGACGCTTTTCACGTCGGTGGGGATTGGAATCGCCAACACCGTTCGGCGGGCGAACGAGCGATTCTGGAACGGGCGCAGGCTGCACGAAAAGTACTCGGATCCGCTCGCAGCTTCCGCACGCGATCTCATGCGGCGGCTCGACGAGTTGGTTCGAGTTGGTGGACGCGATTACTACCTTCAAACGCGCAGCCGACGTACTGAGTTTGAACTGCATAAGGCGAACAGCACTCTTTACAGGGTCGCGGCGATGCTCGCCTGGATTCGCGCCCTTCGGCGCGAACTCTTCTTTCTGCGGGCTGATCGTGGCAGGCCACGAGAGCATCAACGGGCTCTGGAGAGCGCATTGGATCGGCTTGCTGCTGCGCTTGCCGACGGTCAACACATGGAGGTCCTGCGTGTTGCAAAGGCTGCCGAGCAGCTGGGACTCGAACTGCAAGATGACGCTCTCGAAGAAGTCGGGCAGAAGCTGGACTTCGAGCTCGACCGATTCGTGCACTCACGCGGACGCCGGCGCATCAGAGAGTTGCCGCGACGGGGTCAGCGGCGAGCGGTAGCGATCGCCGTCTCAGCAATATCCGGCCGTGACGCGAGAGACCGCAGCCTCGAGTACCGATGGGAGGATCTCGTCCCTGCACTTGATGCGCGCGAAGCGTGGATCTATCGGGATTGGCAGTCAGCGATAGGCGACCTCATGTTGATTGATGCACCGGAAGGGCCTCGAAAATATGATGTCGTCGGGTACCGCGAGTTTGAGCGTTTGCTGGAGTCGGGAAACGAAGAGCAGCGCAAATGGCTTGATCGGCTAGGCCGCCTCTTCGAAGATCTCGACATGAGTAAATCGCCCTCCGAGGACGCTCGGATTGGATCGGTGCGAGCCATGTATCGCGCGTGTGGCGAGATCATCCTTGCAGTGGACAAGCTTGATGGCCGGCGTTCACCTGTGGACGATGCATTGAAGAACGCCGCAACGTCAGCAACCCAGCTGAACTAGCGCACGGGAGGCCGTGGGGACTAACGTCCCGCAACGGGATGGATCCCGCATTGATCGCCGCGGCTGTCGAACTCCATCGAAGTTCCCGGCTAATCGAGATGGCGCCGCGAGTGGCCAGCACCCCTCGCGGCACGCTTGTCATCCTCTGTTTCGCTGGGAGGCGGCGCGCGCTTCCGACGCGACGTTTACTAAGAACTGCTTCGCCTCGCGCCGCAGCACCGTTTGAAGGCCCGGATCTCGCCACACTCGAACGAGGTGCTGGGCGATCGTCGCGACGAATCGGGCGCCGGCGTCCTGCTGAGCCGTGTTGTTGAGGGTCATGTGTTTCACCTCCTCCGGGAGTTTGAGTGGCGAGTACGGGATACGACGCCTCAGCGTCCGTCATCCTCGCAATGCGGGCGGGCCAGCGGGCGCCATCCGAACGTGCAAAGTCGATCAGAATACGTCTCATTGCGTCGTCGGTCAAGCACGAACAGAAAGGAAGCCGAGCAGCCCTTCTTGACGACGGCTGACGTCGCACATAATCTGATCCACTTTGCTTCAGCGCCCCGGTCTCCTGGGCCGCGGGTTCAAGGTCCCGGCGGGTGAGAACTTAACAAGAAAGGAGGTGAACTCATGGGGAAGAACAACCGCTACCAGAACTGCTGGTCTGTGGGGAGGTGAGCGACGCCCGTCTGCACCAGCACTCCGGACCCCAGCACGCTTTCGGCGGCTGGGAGAAGGTCAGCAAACGGGGACGGCTCGTACTGGATGCGCGAGACGCACTAGTGACCCCCGCACACACCGCTGGGAGTACCTCCCCGCGGGGTGTGTCCGCGTTTTCGTAACGGCAGTTGCTCGACCTGGCACGCTATAGATCGAGAGAAAGGATCGAGGTGTCGAAGAACGACGACGACGGCTACTCGCGCCTCTACCGCACGGCTACGACCTCGTACAGCTCGCGCCTGATCACCGAGTTGCGTGTCCGAAACGTCAAGGCGCTGGCTGGCGAGCACACGATTTCGCTCGCGCCTCTAACTCTGGTGTACGGGCCGAACGCGGCCGGGAAGTCATCGATCATCCAGGCACTTCTGCTCGCAGCACAAAGCATCAATGCAGACAGTTTTGCTGCTCAAGGGCCGCTCGTTGACCTGCGCGACTTCAGCCATGTCGTCAACGGTCACGACAGTTCGAAGGAACTCAGCGTTGGTGTGCGATTCACCATCGAAGAAGAGGACTCCGACGCACTAATGACGGCACACTTTGTCGACAACGAGGTTGACGAGGTTCCCTCGATTGAGTTTGACGCGGGTGTCCTATTGACCTTCCACGTCCCGTCAGGCAATCAGGCGCCCGAGGTCCGCGCCGCTCTTGAGATCGGGAGCGCGGCCTTAGCGGAGCCCTCACCAGTTCCCGTTGCCGAAGGCGAGGAACCTGACGGACGTCCGTACGGTCCGTACTTCCTCCGTTGGAGTCTGGACCTAACTGACGCCACAGTCGTCGCGTCGCTCACCGCAGCGATCGAGGGTCTATGCGGGAACATCGCCGATGTAGCGGGGTCGGTGGCCCTGCTGCGATTTGCGTCGGACCTCGTGTCGGCGGGTGAAGCCGAGTCGGCAAGACTCGAATGTTGGGTGGATCCCATGGATTGGAAGCGAGGTTTCCACGCGCCGGCGACATTGCGGCTGTCGTTGGATCGCGCCACCACGCCTCGAGATGACCGACTGTCCATCGGAGTAGAGGGCCGGGGGTTGCTTCCCGAGGATGAGTCTGATGCGCGAGCGATGCTCGAGCACTGGGCAGAAGGCTCGCCGTCTGCGGACTATTTTCGCCTTCGCAGGCCGGTAATCGAGGTCTTCAGGCGTGTCGAAGAAGAGGCGCGCGGGCTCTTTCAATCCGCACGGCTGCCAGAGGACGAGAGTTCGGCGGCGAAGAGCTATCGTGAGCGATACGCGTGGCATCACCGCTCCGAAGCCGGCTTGATCAGCCTCGGACCCATCAGACCGATGCCGCAGCGGGTCCACCTCCAGGACGGTGTTCCTGATGACGCGGCACTCGCGCTGATTCGGCGTCTATATAGGAACGACAGACTCCTCGCGAGCGTAAACGACTGGCTGAAGCGGCTCGAGGTTCCCTACTCAGTCGCCGTCGACCGTCTTGTGTCGAAGAAGTCGGGTGTCGAGCGCGGGTACTCGTTCGACCTGACCGACACCCGTTCCGGCGTCGAGGTGAGCTTGGTCGACGTCGGATATGGAGTGAGTCAAGTCCTGCCGATCATCACTGAGTGTGTCGGATCGACCCGCGATGTCATCTGCATCGAACAGCCGGAGCTCCACCTCCACCCACGGCTCGCCGGGAACCTTGCGGAGTTGCTCGTCGAGACCGTTGCGCGAGGGAACCAGGTGATCGCTGAGACGCACTCGGAGAACATTCTCCTTCGGGTGCAACGACTGGTTCGTCAGGGTGCAATTCAGCCCCACGACGTCGCGATCATCTATGTGGACAATGGTCCTTCGGGCGCGTCTGCGCGTCGACTGCGTCTTGACAGTCGTGGCGGACTATTGGATCCGTGGCCATCCGGATTCTTCGACGACCGGCTCATGGACGTCCTTGGCCTCGACGCATGAGCAGTTCGCCACAGGTCCTGATCGCGACAGCCGTCGACCCCACGGCGCTGTCCGACTTCGGTGGGGCGGACCATGTCTTGACACACGAGGCGATGGTGACCGCCCTCTTGGACCATGGGCACCTGACCCTCGGTGCGGGCGATGCAAGCGCGCTGTTCTATGCGATCGACAGTCTTGAAAGTCCGTACTCGCGGTCGCAGTGGAATGAGTTGCTCATCGCCCTGAGCAGGTTCAACCGACTTGACGATCAGGAGACGCGGCCCGACTCAATCGAGCATTTTCTTGCCGGGTTGGAGAATGGCGAGGGCGCAGGGGACTGCGTACAACTCGCGATAGTGGGTAAGACTGACGCTGGTCAGTGGGAGCCGGATCTGCGCACAGGCTCACACGAGGTCAACGGGACGGCGGTGGTTCGGCCGCCCTTTCTCAGCCACGCATCACCTCTACGACAGGCTCGCGAGATTGGCAGTTTCGCGGACGGCACTCCTCGCGACGTCATCGCTGATGCGCTGATTCGGCCGCTCGCCTCGCGGTCTCGGGTTGTGAAGGTACTCGATCCTCACCTGATGGACCACGTCCTTCGAACGGCAAAGGGTCGACGCTTGGATCACACTGAATGGCTCGTCAGCATACTCGCGAGTGCGATGCCCGAGGGCGCAACGATCGAGCTGATCGCTGACATGCCGACAGCACGAACCGTCCAAGACAATGGCGATGAGGTGCCGCTCTCGGATGCCCTTGCAAGGAGTCTCATCGAGGACGCCATCCACAGAGCGCTCGTCGCGCGCGGCGGGAATCCGATCCACACGAGGGCAACGCTTGTTCGCGCGCATCCCAAGAAGAACCCCAACCGATACTTGTGGTTTAGCTGCGGCGCGACTTTGGAGATCACCCATGACATCGCGCGACTCGGCACGCCGCGCATCTGGGAGCGCGTGAAGTTCACTCGACAGCGCGGAGAGGATTCGGATCACGTGGTGAAGACTGCTGAATCGTATGAACAGTTCCCGTCTGCTGCGGCCAAACTGCAGATCACCATCTCGAACGGGTAGCGAGTCGGCACCGATGTCGTGGTCGATTTGAGGAGTCGCGGTGGACAACTCACATGCCGTCGCGTCCGTTCTTCGATGGACATTTCGAAACAGCCACCCGCGGGACGACGCGAACGTCAGGACATCTCTGAGCGGTTCCTACAGAGGCGTCCGTCTCTCTGCCCAGCCGCGCTCGAAGCAGGCGTCGCTCAGCATCGTTCGCCGTCAGTTCCAGGGCGCGAAGGTCTTCGCTCATGGCCTCGTCGCTCCGGCCGAGGTCCTGCAGCATCCGCGCACGCACGGCGTGCCACAGGTAGTAGCCCGCCAGATCGTTCTCGAGGGTGTCGACCTCGTCCAACGCTTTTCTCGGCCCGTCGACCTCGGCAAGGGCCACCGCGCGGTTGAGTCGGACCACGGGTGACCGGTCGTACGCCAACAGCATGTTGTACAGCGTGAGCACCTGAAGCCAGTCGGTGGCATCTCCGTCGCGCGTGTCGGAATGACAGGCGGCGATGGCCGCGTGGAGCTGCCACCGTCCCGGGCGGCGGAGTCTGGCGGCATCCCCGAGCACGGTGTGCGCCTCGGCGATGAGGCGCCGGTCCCACCGGCTCCGGTCCTGGTCGGCGAGCAGGATGAGCTCTCCGTCGACGGCGCGTGCGCCCTCGCGCGCGCGGTGAAAGAGCAGCAGGGAGAGCAGTCCATGGGCTTCGGCCTCGCGCGGCAGTTCGTGCGCGACGACCCTCGCGAGCCAGAGGGCGTCGTCGGCCAGGTCGCGGTCTGCGGCGGCGTCTCGACCTGTCACCAGGTGGGCTTCGCTGTACATCACGGAGACGACGGCGAGAACGATGTGCACGCGCGCGGTCCGCTCCGACTCCTCCGGGATGCGAAGCGGGATACCCGCGGCGCCGATCTTCCGTTTGGCTCGCACGATCCGCTGCGCCACGGTCGGTTCCGGCGACAGGGTCGCACGCGCGATCTGCGCGGTCGTGAGGCCGCAGATCGCGCGGAGTGTCAGGGCGAGCTGCGCATCGGGCGACAGCGCGGGGTGGCAGCAGCCGAAGAGGAGCGGCAGTCGTTCGTCCGGCTCGGCACCGTCCCGTGAGGGAGCCTCCGTCGGGTCGGGGAGGAGGGCGAGCTTCTCGCGGTAGCGCTTCTCGCGCCGAAGTCGATCCAACGCGTTGTTGCGGGCCGCTCGAGTCAGCCATCCCCCGGGATTCGGCGGCACACCGCGAGAGCGCCACTCGCGCACGGCCTCCTCGATCGCCTCCGCGACGGCTTCCTCGGCGAGATCGAGGTTCCCGAGCCACCGTGTGAGTGCCGCGACGATGCGAGCCGACTCCTCGCGGATGACCCGGGAGAGGTGGTGATCGGATGCCGCGGCACCGCCCGTGCGCGGGTCCGCGGCATCCGATGCAGTCATCGCCGCCGCGACCTCAGTAGACGACGATCGGTCGGATCTCGACCGCGACTCCGGGCAACTCGAGCATCGGCCACGTCTTGCTGAGGGCGATCGCGGCGTCGAGGTCGGCGACGTCGATCACCTGGAATCCCCCGACGACCTCCTTCGCCTCGGAGAACGGGCCGTCTGCGACGACCGGTGCGTCGCCATCGCGGCGGACGGTCGTCGCCGTGCTCGCGGGCAGGAGTTCGGCCCCGGATTCGGTCATCGCGTCGCGATGCGTGCCGAACCACTCGTAGGTGCGGCGATAGACCTCCTCGCGATGCTCGGGAGACACCGCCGCGTCGAGCTCGGGTGTGGAGGTGAACATGAGGGCGTATTTCATGGTCGTGTCCTTTCGTAGGGGAACCGTGTCACTGCTTCAGCGAACGGGCAAGCGCGAAATCGACAGTCCGGACGAATGCGATTCGCCGATGTGTCGTGGATCGGGCCGGAGCGGGCGTCGCGTCGTCGGCGGATGCCACCCGCTCCCTGCGCCGGATCGTCAGAGCTGGGCGGCCGACGGGTCGTGGAGCGGCCGGAGCTCGACACCACCGCCGGTGGCCGGGCAGAGCTTCGCGAGCTCCACCGCGTGGTCGTGATCGCGTGCCTCGACGGTGTAGTAGCCGAGCAGGACTTCCTTGGACTCGACGAACGGGCCGTCCGTCACGGTGCCCCCGGTGATCGTGGTCGCGGTCGTCACGGGTGAGAGTGCCCCGCCGCCCGTGATGGAGCCGCCGTGCTGGACGACTCCTTCGGTGAAGGTGTTGTGCGCCTCGACGACCGCGGCCCATCCCTCGGGCGACATGGTGGCGTAGTAGGCGGGGTCTTCGTAGATGAGGATCGCGTACTCGGACATGGAAGTGCCTCCTGCACTGGGGTGCGAGCCGGCGTTTCCGGCTCCGTCACAGTGACAGCGAACGGCCGCCCCCGGAATCGACAGCCGCGCGGAAAAATTTCCCCCTCCTGTCGCCGACCGGTGAGTGGCCGCCGGGGCGAGCCATCAGCCCTCGACCGCAGCCGATGACATCCTGTAGGTCACGCCATACCTTGTTCGACGAAATGGCAGACCGGGGCGCGACGCGGGTTTCGTACTGTCGTCATGCGCCCGCCGGCGCCGAACGGAGGAGAACAGCATGGTCAGTGAGTCGCTCGTCGACATCGCGGTGGTTTCGCACTGGATCGATGGCGCGGAGCGCCCCTCGACCTCGGGCCGCACCGCGCCCGTGTACAACCCCGCGACCGGTGCCGTCCAGGCCGAGGTCGCTCTCGCCGACCAGGCCGAGATCGACGAGGCTATTGCCTCCGCCGAACGCGGCTTCCGCGAGTGGTCGCAGTACTCCATCGCGAAGCGGCAGTCGGTGCTGTTCGCGTTCCGTGAGCTGCTGAACGCCCGCAAGCCCGAGCTGGCCCGCCTCATCACCAGCGAGCACGGCAAGGTCGTCTCCGACGCGATGGGCGAGATCCTGCGCGGCCAGGAGGTCGTCGAGCTCGCGACCGGCTTCCCGCACCTCATCAAGGGCGCGTTCAGTGAGAACGCCTCCACGGGTGTCGACGTCTACTCCCTCAAGCAGCCGCTCGGCGTGGTCGGGGTCATCTCCCCGTTCAACTTCCCCGTGATGGTGCCGCTGTGGTTCGTGCCCATCGCGCTGGCCGCCGGCAACGCGGTCGTGCTCAAGCCGAGCGAGAAAGACCCGTCCGCTGCGCTGTGGATGGCCAAGCTGTGGAAGGAAGCCGGTCTCCCCGACGGCGCCTTCACCGTGCTGCAGGGCGACAAGCTCGCCGTCGACGGTCTGCTCACCAGCCCCGTCGTCCAGTCGATCTCGTTCGTGGGCTCGACCCCCATCGCGCAGTACATCTACGAGACCGCGTCGAAGCACGGCAAGCGCGTGCAGGCACTGGGTGGGGCGAAGAACCACATGCTCGTCCTCCCGGATGCCGACCTCGACCTCGTGGCGGACTCGGCCGTGAACGCCGGTTACGGCGCGGCGGGCGAGCGCTGCATGGCGATCAGCGTCGTGCTGGCGGTCGAGCCCGTCGCCGACGACCTCATCGCCAAGATCAGCGACCGCATCGCGAAGCTCCGCATCGGCAACGGCGCGGGAACCGACGGCGTGGAGCCCGACATGGGCCCGCTGATCACCGAGGTGCACCGCGACAAGGTGTCGTCGTACGTCGACATCGCCGAGGCGGACGGCGCGAAGATCGTCGTCGACGGCCGCGGCTTCACCGTCGACGGGCACGAGGACGGCTTCTTCTTCGGCCCGACCCTCATCGACGACGTCCCCACGACCTCGCGGGCCTACACGGAGGAGATCTTCGGACCCGTCCTCTCGGTCGTGCGCGTGTCGTCGTACGAGCAGGGCCTCGACCTCATCAACAGCGGCGAGTTCGGCAACGGCACCGCGATCTTCACCAACGACGGGGGAGCGGCGCGCCGGTTCCAGAACGAGGTCGAGGTCGGCATGATCGGCATCAACGTGCCGATCCCCGTCCCCGTCGCGTACCACTCGTTCGGCGGCTGGAAGAAGTCGCTGTTCGGCGACGCGAAGGCGTACGGCGTGCACGGCTTCGACTTCTTCACGCGCGAGAAGGCGGTCACGAGCCGCTGGCTCGACCCCGCCACCCACGGCGGCATCAACCTCGGCTTCCCGCAGAACAGCTGAGTCCCGGCGCACCACGACTGCCGCGACCGCGATCCCGACAGAGGGACCGCGGTCGCGGCATCCGTCGTTCCGGTGTCTTCGGCGGGCGCGACGGCACGACCGCGGCATCCGTCATGTCGACGTGCGGACGGCTCGGCTGAGCGGAGGTCGGGGCCGTCACTCGGCCGTCAGGCGCAGGGCGTTCCAGAGCTCGGCGCGCCCCCCGAAGGTCTCCAGATCCAGACCGAGGCGCAGCGACGCGCCGTCGACGCGGTGCCGCAGGGTGTGCCGATGGATGCCGAGGGCCCCCGCCGCCGTGCCCCACGAGCCGTTGTGCTCGAGCCAGACCTCCAGCATGCGCCGCAGTTCGGGGTCGTCGTCGAGGGGGAGGAGCATGCGACGCGCGACGTCGTGGGCGCGCGTCTGCTCGAGGTGACCGAGGATGCCGGATCCGGCGAGTTCGTCGAAGAAGACGATCGGCTGCCGGGCCGACGCCCGCTCCTGCGCGCGGCGGGCTTCGCCGAGCGCGGATGCGATCTGATCCCAGTCCACGCGGGATGACACGCCTCCCGTCGGGTGATGCGGGGCCGCGGCGGCGAACAGTCCGGCGTCGTCGCCGTCGGTGTACACGGCGACGACGTGGTCGTCCTGCTGCGCGAAGAACAGCGCACCGGGCCGTTTCTCGGCGAGCACCTCGAGGGCGGGGATGAGCGGGTGGGAGTCGAGCGTCTGCTCGGAATCGAGCACGTCGAGCCGGGCGACGCGGAGGGGCGCCGGGGGGAGCCGACCCCAGAGGTGCTTCACCGTGTCGCCGGCGACGTCGGTGACCCCGGCGGCGAGGAGCTCCAGGATGCCGCTGCGCAGCCGTCGACGCGCGCTGTCGAGGGTGCTGCTCTGCTGGAGCGAGATGCTCGCGAGCGCGATGACGCTGTCGACGAGGTCTTGGCGGGCGCGGTCGAACGTGGCGCTCGAGATGCCGACGGCCAGGACGCCGCGGAGGTTGCCGTGCTGGCCGAGGGTCTGCAGGGTGACCTCGCCCACTCCGCCGAGGCTCACGCGCGCGGCGGCGGCGCGGCGCCCCGCGAGCGCCGCGGCGGCGGCCTCGCGCACCGGCTCGTCGAGGGCGGCGGGGATCCCCGTCGTCTCCGAGACGAGTACGAGCGCGCCGGAGGCGTCGAAGAGGGCGACCCAGGTCTCGAGGGCGCGTTCCAGTTCGCGCAGGATCGCGCTGAGACCGTCGGGTCGGAGCGCGGCGCGCGCGACGCGCCGTTGGGCGAGCAGCGAGCGTTCCAGTCGCGCCCGCTCGTCCGCCGCGGTCGCGTCGGAGACGGCCTTGATGACGCCCATGAAGGGGGTCTGGCGCGACACCTCGATCAGCGGCATTTCGAGTCGCTCGCACTCGGCGACCAGCGCGGGCGGCACCCGATCGACCAGGATGCCGACCGACACGCCCAGGGCGCGCACGCCGAGGGCGACGAGGCGCTCGACGTAGGCGTCGACCGGGGCGTTGTGCGGCGGGAGGAACGGGGCGCCGTCGGTGAGCAGCAGACCGCCGGGTTCGAGCCACGGGGTGGGGTCGGGCAGGTCGGAGTTGTGCGCCCACGTCAGGGGGGCGTCGAGGGCGGCGTCGTCGACGGCGGCCAGGGGCGTCAGCCGGAACGAGGGCTCGGCCATGAGGGAACGCAGGTCGGCGGGCACGCGGGGCCTCTCTCTCGCGGGATGCCGGATGGTCGAAGAAGCGGTGTGTCGAACGACATACCGGCATCCAATGTTCGCACTCCCGTCGCGATGATGGAGGCAACCGCATCCGATCACCGGAGGACCCATGACTTTCGTCGCCGACCCCGTCACCGCTCTCAGCAACGCCGACATCTCCGAGGCCGACCGCAGCCGCGTCTTCCACTCGTGGTCGGCGCAGGGTTCGCTCGCGCCGATGCCGATCGTCTCGGGCTCCGGGTCGGTCGTGTGGGACGCCGAGGGCAACGAGTACCTCGACTTCTCGAGCCAGCTCGTCAACGTCAACATCGGCCACCAGCATCCGAAGGTCGTCCAGGCGATCCGCGAGCAGGCCGAACTGCTCACCACCGTGGCCCCCGCGCACGCCAACGCCACGCGCGCTCGCGCGGCGGAGATGATCATCGGGCTCGCGCCCGAGGGCTTCGAGAAGGTCTTCTTCACCAACGGCGGGGCGGATGCCAACGAGAACGCGATCCGCATGGCGCGCCTGGTCACCGGTCGCGACAAGGTCATCTCGCGCTACCGCTCGTACCACGGCAACACCGGCTCGGCGATCGTCGCGACGGGCGACTGGCGCCGCATCCCCAACGAGTACGCGCGCGGTCACGTGCACGTGTTCGGTCCCTACCTCTACCGGTCGGAGTTCTGGGCGACCACCGAGCAGGAGGAGTGCGCCCGCGCGCTGCACCACCTCGAGCGCGTCATCCAGGCCGAGGGCGCCTCGACGATCGCGGCGATCCTGCTCGAGACCGTGCCCGGCACGGCGGGCGTCATGACGCCGCCGAAGGGCTACCTCGCCGGCGTCCGCGAGATCTGCGACCGCTACGGCATCGTCATGATCCTCGACGAGGTCATGGCCGGCTTCGGCCGCACGGGGGAGTGGTTCGCGTTCCACGCGCACGACGTCACGCCCGACCTCATCACCTTCGCCAAGGGCGTCAACTCCGGCTACGTGCCGGTGGGCGGCGTCATCATCTCGGATGCCATCGCGCACCACTTCGACGACACGGTGTTCCCCGGGGGCCTGACGTACTCGGGTCACCCGCTCGCCGCGGCCAGCATCGTCGCCGCGCTCGGCGCCATGCGCGAGGAGGGCATCGTCGACAACGCCAAGCGCATCGGCGCGGAGGTCATCGGCCCGCGTCTCGCGGAGCTCGCCGAGCGTCACGAGATCGTCGGGGAGGTGCGCGGCAGCGGCGTGTTCTGGGCGATCGAGCTCGTCTCCGACCGCGAGAGCCGCACGCCCGTCACGCCCGCGACGATGGGCGCGATCAAGGCCGCTCTGCTGAGCCGCGGTCTGCTGCCCTTCATCGCCGACAACCGCATTCACGTCGTGCCGCCGTGCGTCGTCACCGACGCCGAGGCGCACCGCGGGCTCGACATCATCGACGCGGTGCTCGCCGACGTCGCCGGCGGGTGACGCGGCCGTGACGCTGACCCTGAGCCCGCCGTCGACCGCCCACCACGGCATGGTCGACTCTCCCGCCGCGGCGATCGCAGCGCGTCTGCACCGCTCCGGCGGGGGCCGCGGCGGCGCCCTGAGCGACGCCCGCGCGCAGTTCGAGGCGGCCTCGCGGCTGCTCGGGCTCGACCCGGCCCTGCACGCCGTGCTGTCGGTGCCGCACCGCGAGCTCACCGTCATGCTGCCCGCGCGGCTGCCCGACGGAAGCACCGTCATGGTCGCCGGTCACCGCGTGCAGCACTCGCTCGCGCGAGGACCCGGCAAGGGCGGCATCCGCTTCAGCGCGCGGGCCGACCTCGACACCGTGCGCGCCCTCGCGATGTGGATGACGTGGAAGTGCGCCCTGTTCGACCTGCCGTTCGGCGGGGCGAAAGGCGCGATCGCGGTCGACCCGGTGGGCCTCGAGACCGCGGAGTACGAGCGGCTCGTCCGCCGCTACGCCCGCGCCGTCGCGCCCATCACGGGCGCCGACCTCGATATCCCGGCCCCCGACGTGGGCTCCGGCGCCGCCGAGATGGCCTGGATGATGGATGCCGCCCCGGCGACCAGCGCCGGGTGGGGCACCGTGACCGGCAAGCCGCTCTCGCTCGGCGGCTCGCAGGGCCGGGCCGCGGCGACGTCGCTCGGCGTGGCATCCGTCGCCCTGTTGGCGCTGGAGCGCGCGGGCATCGATCCGCGCGAGGCCACGGCCGCCGTGCACGGCTTCGGCAAGGTGGGGCGCGGAGCGGCTCTCGAGCTGGCGCGGGCGGGAGTGCGCGTGGTCGCCGTCGCCGACGTGCGCGGGGGAGTGCATGCCGGTGACGGCCTCGACCTCGCCGCGCTCGCCGCGCACGTCGATGGCACGGGCAGCGTCGTCGGGTTCGCCGACGCGGATGCCATCACCTCGGCCGACGTGCTCACCGAAGCGGTCGACCTGCTCATCCCGGCGGCCGTCGAGGGGGTCATCACCCACGAGAACGTCGACCGCGTGCGGGCCCGCATCATCGTCGAGGGGGCCAACGGCCCGATCACCTCGACGGCCGAGACCGCGCTGCGCCACCGCGGGATCGACGTCGTGCCGGACCTGCTCGCCAACGGCGGGGGCGTCGTCGTCAGCTACTTCGAGTGGGTGCAGGCCCGCCAGGGCTGGTGGTGGGATGCCGCCGACGTCGAGCAACGGCTCGCGCAACGCATGCGCGCCTCGTGGCAGCTCGTCGCCCAGCGCGCGAGCGCCGACGGCGTCGACCTGCGCACCGCCGCGACGGCGCTCGCCGTGGAGCGGGTGGCCGAGGCCGTGCGGGCGCGCGGGTCGGAGGGCTGAGCCTCAGATCACGGCCGAGACGGAGGTGCGCTCGGCGGGGGTGAGGTCGGCCTCGTAGAAGCGGTAGATGCTCTCGACGCTCGCCTGACGCGCGGCCTGGGCGTCGCGCGCGCGGATGATCTTCACGAGTTTCGTGCCGTCGGCGACGCTGCGCTTGAGCAGGGTCTTCGGGTCGCGGTCGGAGGCGATGCGCCCGCCCATGAGGTCCGTCATCGTGTCGCTGACCACGCTGCCGCACACGGCGATGAGGCTGTTGGCCGCCGCCTCGCGGATCGTGTCGTGGAACGCGCGCACGAGCTTCGGGTAGGTCGTCAGGTCGCCCGAGTCGACGCAGTCGCGCATGCGCTGGAGGTTGTCGTCGATGCGCGCCATCTGCTCGTCGGTGTGGTGCTGGGCGGCGAGGTAGCTCGCGGTGCCCTCGAGGAAGAGGCGGAACTGCAGCAGCTCGGCGCGACTCGTCGCCTGGCGCGAGAGCTGCCCGAGCGATTTCTCGAGCAGACGCGGCGTGAACGCCGAGATGACGGGTCCGCGCGGATCGCCGGGGCGCGACTCGACGAGACCGGTCGCCTGCAGCACGCGCAGGGCTTCGCGCACGGTCGCGCGGCTGACCGAGAAGTCCTCCATGAGGCGCCGTTCGCCGGGGAGGCGGTCGCCGGGCTTCAGCTCGCCGGAGTCGATCGCGGCCTCGATCTGCTCGACGATCCCCTCGTACGCGCTGACCTTCTGGACCGGCATGAACGCCACGTTTCCTCCTCGGTTTCAGCGAAAGGCACCCCGTGTAAACACTCTGTTTCCTGGCTTGCCCCGCCGAGTTCCCTGATCCTATCGTTCGATTACTGGTCAGACCAGTAGACCGATTCTCGACTCAGCCGCACCCCACACCAGGAGTAAACCCGTGACTCTTCTCTCCCGACGCTCCGGCGCCGCGGTGGTCGGAGCAGCCGCCCTCGCGCTGGCTCTCACCGCCTGCGCGGGCAGCAGCGCCCCCGCAGCCGGCACCGCCCACGACCCGGTCGCCACCATCGGACTCACGGGCGAACCGACGAACTTCGACCTCACCACCACCTCGGGTGCCGCCATCCCGCAGGTGCTGCTCAACAACGTCTACGAGACCCTCGTCTCGCTCGACCAGGACGGCGAGATCGTCCCGCAGCTCGCGACCGCGTGGACGGTCAGCGACGACGGTCTGACCTACGACTTCACCCTCCACGAGGGCGTGACCTTCTCCAGCGGGGCGGAATTCACCGCCGACGACGTGAAGTTCTCGCTCGAGCGCGTCAAGACGAACTGGACCATCAACCAGGGCAAGATGGCGCTCCTCGACCACGTCGAGGTCGTCTCGCCCACCGAGGCCAAGGTCGTGCTGACGAAGCCCAGCAACTCGTGGCTGTACAACATGGCCGGCACCGTCGGCATCATGTTCGACACCGACGGCGTCGCCGACCTCGCCAACACCCCCGTCGGCACGGGCCCGTTCACGATCACCGAGCGCGTGCAGGGCGACCACATCTCGCTCGCCGCCCGCGATGACTACTGGGGCGAAGCGCCGCAGATGAAGGACATCACGCTGCGCTACTTCGCCGACGCCACCGCCAGCACCAACGCGCTGCGCGCGGGCGACGTCGACATGCTCTACAACATGCAGGCGCCCGACCTCGTCTCGCAGTTCGAGACCGACTCCGCCTTCCAGGTGCTCCAGGGCACGTCGAACGGCGAGATCCTGCTGGGTCTGAACAACCAGGCCGCGCCCTTCGACGACGAGCGCGTGCGTCAGGCGATCGCGTACGGCATCGACCGCCAGGCGGTCCTGGATGCCGCGTGGGCCGGCTACGGCCAGCTCATCGGTGCGATGGTGCCCCCGACCGACCCGTACTACGAAGACCTCAACGACCTGTACCCCTACGACCCCGACAAGGCGCGCGAGCTGCTCGCCGAGGCCGGAGCGGAAGACCTGTCGATCACGTTCAAGGTGCCCACGCGTCCCTACGCCACAGCGGTCGCCGAGGTCGTCGTCTCGCAGCTCGCCGAGATCGGCGTCACCGCGAAGATCGAGACCCTCGAGTTCCCGGCCGTCTGGCTCGACGAGGTGTTCACGAAGGACGACTACGAGATGACGGTCATCCTCGCGGTCGAGCCGCGCGACATCCTGACGGTCTTCAACGACCCCGACTACTACATCGGCTACGACAACTCGAAGATCGCCCCCATCGCCGCCGCGGCCGACGCCGGAACGAAGGAGGAGTGGATCGACGGCATGAAGAAGGTCGCGAAGACCACCGCCGAAGACGTGGCATCCCTGCCCCTGTTCCTCTTCCCGAACATCGTCGTGGCGGATGCCGCACTCACGGGCATCGCGCCCAACGCGGTCACCGAGTCGCTCAACATGACGAAGCTCGCCTGGAACTGACCCCACCCACCCGATAGATCCTGAAAGGGGGCGACCGTGCCTCTCCGTCTTCTCAAGCTCGCAGGGACCTTCCTGGCCACCGTCTGGGTGTCCTCGCTGCTGGTCTTCGTGCTGCTGCGAGTCATGCCGGGTGACCCGGCCACGGTCGCCCTCGGGACCGACGCCACCGCCGAGCAGCTCGACGCCTGGCGCGCGCAGTACGGCACCACGGCTCCCCTGTGGGAGCAGTACCTGCAGTGGATCGGGGGCGTCCTCCGGGGCGACTTCGGCACCTCGTACGTGACCCAGGCGGCGATCGCTCCGACGCTGATCGAGCGGGCCCAGGTCACCCTGCTGCTCGTCGCCCTCGCCATGGTCGTGGCGCTCATCGTGGCCGTGCCGCTCGGCACGTTCTCGGCGATGCGCCACGGCAAGGCCAGCGGCGGAGTCGTCTCGGCCCTGTCGCAGATCGGCGTCGCCCTC
Source organism: uncultured Microbacterium sp. (assembly GCF_947489255.1). Taxonomy (GTDB): domain Bacteria; phylum Actinomycetota; class Actinomycetes; order Actinomycetales; family Microbacteriaceae; genus Microbacterium; species Microbacterium phycohabitans. The sequence goes on along the minus strand of NZ_CANLCY010000005.1, from coordinate 514,563 downwards.
CCGAGCTTCCTCGTCGGGATGCTGCTCATCGCCGTCTTCGCGATCCACCTCCGCTGGCTGCCCTCGGGCGGCTGGCGGTGGGGGCCCGACGTGCTCCGCTACGCGATCCTGCCCGTGCTCGCCCTCGGGTCGGTGCAGGCGTCGATCCTCACCCGGTACGTGCGTTCCGCGGTGCTCGAGATCAAGGCCGAGGACTTCCTGCGCACCGCCCGCTCGAAGGGCCTCACCGCGAACGCGGCCCTCATCCGTCACGGCCTCAAGAACGCCAGCGTCCCGGTGCTGACGGTGGTGGGCGTGCAGCTCGCGGGCCTTCTCGTCGGCGCGGTCGTCGTGGAGCGGGTGTTCGCGATCCCCGGTCTCGGCAGCTACCTCGTGGATGCCGTGGCCAACCGCGACCTGCTGGCGGTACAGAGCATCGTGCTGCTGCTGGTGCTCGCGGTCGTCGTCATCAACTTCCTCGTCGACGTGGCCTACACCTCGATCGACCCCCGCCTTCGGAGGGCCTGATGTCCACCACTTCCCTCACCGCCCGCCCCGAACCGGGCACCGCGCCCGAGGCGAGCGTCCGCGAGCGCCGCGCTCGCCGCGAGCGTCGCCCGCTCGAGCCGGGCCTGGTCATCGGCGGCGCGCTCATCCTGCTGGTGGCGCTGACCGCCCTGGTCTCGCTGATCTGGACCCCCTACGACCCGACCCTCGCCGTGGCATCCGATCGCCTCCAGCCGCCGTCGCCCGCCCACTGGATGGGAACCGACCGGTACGGCCGCGACGTGCTCTCGCAGGTCATGGCGGGAGCGCAGATCACGATGCTCGTCGGCACGATCGCCGTCGCCATCGGCCTGGTGATCGGTGCGCCCCTCGGCATCCTGGCCGGGATGCGGCCGAAGCGCGCGGGCGTGCTCGTGATGGGCGGCAGCGACGTGCTCATGGCGTTCCCGGGCCTGCTGCTCGCGATCGTGTTCGGCGCGATCTTCGGCGGCGGCACCGTCACGGCGATGATCGCCCTCGGCATCGGCTCGGCGCCGGCGTTCGCCCGCGTGGCCCGCGCCGGAACGATGCAGGTGATGTCGATGGACTACGTGTTCGCGGCGAAGGCCGCCAACCGCCCCGAGGTCGCCATCGCGGTGCGGCACGTGCTGCCGAACATCGGCGGGATGCTGATCGTGCAGTGCTCGGTCAACTTCGCCATCGCGGTGCTCGCCGAGGCGGGACTGTCGTTCCTGGGCCTCGGGACCATGCCGCCCACCCCGTCGTGGGGCCGCATGCTCCTGGATTCGCAGCAGTTCCTGGGCACGAGCGACTACCTCATCATCTTCCCGGGCCTGGCCATCGCCATCGCCGTGCTCGGGTTCAACCTCTTCGGCGACGGTCTGCGCGACCGGCTCGATCCCAAACTCAGGAGTCGATGATGTCCTCTCTTCTGCAGACCGGCCCCGTGGCCACCCCGCCCGTCCAGGGTCGCGCCGTCGAGGTGACCGACCTCACCATCCGCTCCGGCGACCGCACGCTCGTGTCGGAGCTGTCGTTCCACATCGAGCGCGGCGAACGCGTCGGCCTGATCGGCGAGTCCGGTTCGGGCAAGTCGCTCACCTCCCTCGCCGTGATGGGGCTGCTCCCCGCCAACCTCCGCGCGGAGGGCACCGTCCACGTCGGCAGCGACGAGCGCAACCTCGTCGACCTCGGGGAGCGCGAGCTCGCCGGCATCCGGGGCACGCGTTCGGCGATGGTGTTCCAGGAGCCGATGACCGCGCTCAACCCGCTCATGCAGGTGGGGCCGCAGATCGCCGAGGCGATGATCGTGCACGGCACCCAGCGCGACCGCCGCGCCGCGAACGCCCGTGCGCTGCAGCTGCTGCAGGACGTCGGCATCCCCTCTCCCGCTGAAGCGGCGCAGGCCTACCCGCACCAGCTTTCGGGTGGTCAGCGTCAGCGCGTGGTGCTCGCCATTGCGCTGGCGAACGACCCCGAGCTGCTCGTGTGCGACGAGCCCACGACTGCGCTCGACGTCACCGTGCAGAAGCAGGTGCTCGACCTCGTGCTCGCGACCGTGAAGCGCCGCGACACGGGGCTGCTCTTCATCACCCATGACCTCGCCGTCGTCGGCGAGACGTGCGAGCGGGTGCTCGTGATGAACAAGGGCGAGGTCGTCGAGCGCGGATCGATCGAGCAGATCTTCACCCGCCCGCAGCACCCGTACACGCGGGGGCTGCTCGCGGCATCCGATCTCTCCGCCACCGACGACCAGGGCAAGCTCTTCACGGTCGCGACCGCGGCGAACTACCGTCCCGGGCACGCGGTGTCGCGCATGACCGCCGCCGCGCCCGAGGTGTCGGGCGACGTGGTCCGGGTCGAGAATCTCACCCGCGTCTACAAGTCGCCCCGCACGTCGCTGTTCACCGCGCCGCGGGAGGTGAAGGCGCTCAACGGCGTCTCGTTCTCGATCGCCGCGGGCGACCGGTTCGGCATCGTCGGCGAGTCGGGTTCGGGCAAGTCGACGCTGCTGCGCCTGCTGTCGGGCCTCGATCAGCCCACCTCGGGCGAGCTCGAGGTCGTGGGCCGGAGCCTGGTGAAGGCCGGGGCGAAAGACCTCGCCGAGCTGCGCCGCAACCTGCAGATCGTGTTCCAAGACCCGATGGCCTCGCTCGACCCGCGCATGCGCATCCGCGACATCGTCGCCGAGCCCCTCCTGAACGCCGCGAACCTCGAGAACGGCACCGCGATGAGCGCCAAGGAGCGAGCGGATGCCGTGGCCGAGATGATCGAGGCGGTGGGCCTGCCGCGCGACGCGGTGGACCGCTTCCCGCACCAGTTCTCGGGCGGGCAGCGTCAGCGCATCTCGATCGCCCGCGCGCTCGTGTGCCGCCCGCGCATCCTCGTCGCCGACGAGCCGGTCAGCGCGCTCGACGTGTCGGTGCGCGCGCAGGTGCTCAACCTGCTCGCCGACCTCGTGGACGAGTACCGCCTCACCCTGATCTTCGTCTCGCACGACCTCCACGTCGTGCGGTACCTGTGCGATCGCGTCGCGGTCATGCGCAAGGGCGAGATCGTCGAGCAGGGTCCGACGGAGTCGGTCTACGCCTCCCCCCAGCAGGAGTACACGCGCGTGCTCATCGACGCGACTCCGACCATCAGCCACGTGCAGGAGACGCGATGACCGCGCAGCCCACCATCACCGCCCCGATCGAGATGACCGGCGCCGTCCTCACCGCCGGGTACGCGTCGGGGGACTTCACCCCGGTGGATGCCGCCGAGTCGGTGCTCGCCGACATCGCCGCCCGCAACCCCGAGATCAACGCCTTCACCGACCTCGACCCCGCTCAGGTGCTCCAGGATGCCGCGGACTCGGCCGCCCGGTGGGAGCGCGGCGAACAGCGGGGACCGCTCGACGGCGTGCCGGTCACGGTGAAGGAGAACTTCGTGCGTGCCGGCATCCCGGCGCACGCGGGTGTCGCCGGTACCGCCGGCGTGATTCCCGAGCGCGACTCGCCCGTCGTGGAGCGCCTGCTCGAGCAGGGCGCAGTCATCGTCGGCTCGACGACCATGCCCGACTGGGGCATGCTCTCGTCGGGCGTGTCGAGCCTGTCGGGCATCACCCGCAGTCCGTGGAACCCGGAGTGGACCGTCGGCGGGTCGAGCGCCGGAGCGGGAGCGGCCGCCGCGGCCGGCTTCGGTGCCGTCCACATGGGAACCGATATCGGCGGCTCGGTGCGCCTGCCCGCCGCGTGGACGGGGGTGGCGACCCTCAAGCCCAGCAACGGCCGCATCCCGCTCGACAACCCGTACTTCGGTCGCTCGGCGGGCCCGCTGGCCCGCACGGTCGCCGACGTGGCGCTCGGCATGCACGCCGTCGCCCGCCCCGACGAGCGCGACTACACCTCGCTTCCGGATGCCGACATCGACTGGTTCGACCTCGACACCGACGTGCGGGGTCGCCGCATCGCCGTGCACATCGACCCGGGCGCGGGCATGCCCGTCGATCCGGAGGTTCGCGCGGCCGTGCTGCGCGCCGCGGATCTCTTCTCGGATGCCGGAGCCGAGGTCGTGGAATTGCCGGCGTTCATCGACGACGGCATCCTGCGCGACATCGACGACTTCTGGCGCATCCGCTTCTGGCGCACCTACCTGGGCCTGTCGCACGAGGCGAAGATCGCCGTGCTGCCGTACATCGCCGACTGGGTGCACCCCGGTTCCGACATGACGGGTCGCCGCGCCCTCGAGGCGTACGAGACGTTCGGCGAGCTGCAGAAGCGCACGGTCGCGGCGACGTCGGCGTTCGACGGCGTGCTCGCGCCTGTCGCTCCGGTGGCGGCATTCCCGGCGGAGTGGCCGATGCCGTGGGGCTTCGACGCGAGCGAGGCCATGTCGCACATCGCGTTCACGCTGCCGTACAACATGTCGGGGCAGCCGGCGTCGTCGGTGAACTGCGGGTTCACCGCGGATGGGCGGCCGATCGGGTTGCAGATCTCGGGGCGGCGGTTCGCGGACCTTGAGACGCTGCAGCTGACGGCTTGGTACGAGGGGGCGCGGCCGGTGGATGCGAGGCCGGTGTTTCCGAGCTGAGCATTGGGGGCGGATGCCATGGGGGGCGCGTGGCCGGCGCGTCCGTGATTCTCGGGAGAATCTCACCTCGTCTCACCGCCTCGGGCTGAGGTGAGGAGGAGTGGGCCCTGAGCTGCTCGCCATTGAGCAGACTGGATGCCATGGCCAGGCACTTACGGCTGCTGCGGGCGGTCGCTTTGCTCGCAATAGGTCTCCTCTCGACCGCCTGCTCGTCTTCGAGCGACGATCCCGCCGCTGCCGGGCAGGCGGGAGCTCCGCAGACCGTGCGCCTGCCCGATGCGTCCGGCGGCTTCGACTACCAGCTCGGCGGCCCCTATCCGCCGCCGTCCGGGGTCACGATTGTGGAGCGCGATCGAACCGCCGATCCTTCCGGCGCGGGGTACGACATCTGTTACGTCAACGGCTTCCAGACCCAGCCCGACGAGTCGGGGGCCTTCGCCGCGGCCCACCCCGAGCTGGTCGTGCAGACCGGGGCCGGCCCGCTCGTCGACGAGGGGTGGCCCGACGAGTACCTCTTCGACACCTCGACCGCCGATAAGCGTGGCGCGCTCGCCGAGCTGGTGGGGGAGTGGATCGACGGATGCGCTACCGACGGCTTCGCCGCGGTGGAGATCGACAACCTCGACTCGTACACGCGGTCGGGGGAAGCCCTCACGGCCGACGACAACCTCGCACTCGCCGCGATCTATGCCGAGCGCGCTCACGCCGCCGGTCTCGCGATCGCGCAGAAGAACACGGCCGACCAGGTATCCGCGCTTCGCGCTCTGGGGTACGACTTCGCCGTGACCGAGTCGTGCTTCGAGTTCGAGGAGTGCGAGGCGTACACCGCGGAGTACCCCGTGGTGCTCGACATCGAGTACACCGACGAGCTCGGGGAAGACGGCTTCGCCCAAGCGTGCAGCGACCCGGATCGCCCGGCCGTCATGATCCTCCGCGATCACAGCCTGGTGACGCCCGACGACGCGGAGTACGTGTATCGGAGCTGCGAGTGACGTTCGCGGTGCACGTCGACGACACCTCCGAGGCCGGCGCTATAGGGTCTGCCGCATGACCGATCGCGCCGTTCCCAACCTGCCGTCCCGCGACTTCGGCGCCACCATCTTTTTCTACGGCCGGTTGGGCTTCACGCAGGAGTACCGCGACGAGGGCTGGCTGATCCTTCGGCGCGGCGACCTCACGCTGGAGTTCTTCCCCTTCGCCGACCTCGACCCCGCGAGGAGCTCATTCATGTGCAGCATCCGCGTGGACGACGTCGATGCGTTGTACCGGCGCATCACTTCTGCGGGCGTCGCTGAAGCGACGGTCGGATTCCCGCGCGTTCATCCGGTGGCGACGCAGCCATCGGGATTACGAATCGGGAACCTGATCGACCTCGACGGCACGCAGCTGAACCTGATCGAGAATCCCGCCCCGGCAGGCGCCGTGTGACGTTCCTCGGCTTTCGGGACGGTCGTGACGTATGCCGCGATCAGCGCGCGCGCCGGTGCGATGTGGGCTCGGTGACCGGCGATGCCGGCCTCACGGCTAGGTGGAGCCGCAGCGCTCAGGGCTGCCAGAACCCCAGCGTGCAGAGCAATCGCGTCTCGTCGTCGGCATCGGCCGGCGCCTCGATGGCCGGCGGGAAGACGCCCCACTGCCGCCACTCATCGGCGTGCGGGACGACGTGCTCGTTAAATCCGGCGACCAGCTCGGGGGAGAGGTGGAACGGGATGCCGAAGTGCTTCGCGATCGAGTACGCCTGGAACGCGCGATAGGTCGCCATGTGCGCGAAGCCCTCGCCCGCCGGGTAGTCGCCGTACGTGAAGCGGAACGTGTCGGCGATGTCGCCTGATCGCACGGCTGTCGTCGCCTTGTCGTTGAGCGCGTCGTAGGAGGCGACCGGATCGTCGCCGAGCAGATCGACGCTGGCGTAGGGATCGCCGTCCGCGGCCGCGCGGCCGGCGAGCACGTCGGGGATCCAGGCCTCGTCGTACGCGTGGCGCCCGAGGATGCCGAGCAGCGTGGGCGACTCGAGCTGACTCCACTCCTTCGGCACGGGGGCGGCGAAGTCGGCGGGATCGAGTTGGTCGATGATCTCGCGCAGCGCGGCGTCGGCTTGGAGGAAGAGGGTGGCAGGGGTCATGGCGGCGACGGTACTCCCGGGGTCGGACAGTGGCTAGACCCGGGTGGCTCATCAGGTCGCCGCGGACCACGCTTGCCGGCGCGTTTCCTTCACCCGGCACGCTTTCTGGACTCCCGAATCGCCGACGGTGATCTCGCACGGCATGATCGATTGCGAATGACCTTCGCCTCTGGGCGTACCGAAGTGGGGAAAGCATGGGTTGGTTCAGCCGATTTTTTGGTAGCGGCGCAGAGCGAGCAGTGGACGAGTCTTCTGCGACAAGGACACTCGCGACGTTTCCTCAGTTCGTTGTCATGGACGTCGAGACCACGGGGCTTTCTCCGAAAAAGGACAGAGTTCTGGAACTCGCACTGGTGCGCGTGGACCAGCAGGGCGAGGTCATTGATGAGTGGAGCACGAGGTTCAATCCCGAGGGACCCGTTGGCGCAACTCATATTCATGGGATCACACAGAGGGACGTAGAGCGAGCGCCACTATTTCGTGACCTTGCCACGATGATCGTGCCGCAGATTGCAGGGCTGCCGATTGCGGCCCACAATGCTCGATTCGATCTTTCTTTCCTCCGGGCAGAGTTCCGGCGAGCCGGATGGGATGTTCCTTGGTTGCCCGCGTATTGCACGCTCGAGGGCAGCCGCCATTACATGCCCCACCTTGATCGTCGTCGGTTGGTTGACTGCTGCTGGGATGCTCGTATACCCCTGAACGACGCTCATTCCGCGCTGGGCGATGCGCGTGCCACGGCTGGGCTGTTGCGGCATTATCTGAGGTCGCACCGACGGACCATTCCGCATGACGCGCTGATCTCCACGCAGCGTCAGGCGGCCACGGTTGTGTGGCCTTCCGCTGCAAGCCGGCCACCGCTGGAGGTGTTGCCGGAGGAGGCGCAGCCCATGAGGTCGTCCGCGCTGAGAAGACGGCCGGCGAAGCCGGCGCAGCCCGCTTTGATCACGCAACTCGCGGGGCTCAGCCTCGAGGATGTTCTGGATGAAGGAGCTCCTGAGGGTTCCCTCACCTACCTCGAAACCCTCCTGAACGCTTTGGAGGACGGCGCTATATCCGAGGCGGAGGCTGCGGCACTCGAAGACCTCATCGATGTCTTCGAGTTAACTGGAGCTGACGTCGCGACTGCTCATCGGAGTCTTGCGCTCGCCATTGCACATAAGGCTCTCGATGATGGTCACGTGTCGCGCGAGGAGCGAACCGAGCTCGAAGCTCTCGCCCTCTCTCTGGGACTCACGAGTGAGGTAGTTGCAGCCCTCATTGCCGAGGCCGACGCGGCGCGCGCAGCCCGCATCACCGAGAAATTGGAGCAATTGCCTGCGGGGTGGTCCCACGGGGAGCCGCTGCGCGTAGGAGACAAAGTGGCCTTCACCGGCTTCGACGGGCGAGAGCGCGAACGACTTGGTCTGGAGACAAGATCTCATCAGCTGGGCGTTCGGGTCATGGGCAACGTGTCGGGACGCACCTCTATGGTCGTCACCGATGGATCCTTCGCGGGTACCAAGCTCGCGCGGGCACACGAGTTAGGGACGCGAGTCGTCGACCCGGAACTCTATGCCCTGCTGCTGAAGCATCTCCAGCCCGCTCAGTCACCTGTGCCCCAAAAATCGCAGCGGGCGATGCCGATCTCGGCTGCTGGGACGCCTACAGCGGTTCGCAGCGCTGCGTCTCCCAGTGACATTCGAGCGTGGGGGGTGGCGAACGGCTTCGCGGTGAGCGTTCGCGGCAGGCTCTCGGCAGATCTCATCGGTGCCTACGAGCTCGCGTCTCGCGATCAACACGGGAGTGACACTAGCGGCTGAGTACGTTGTGGATAGCGTGTGAAAGCGAAGCCACTCAAAGTGACTCATCGCCCGCGGAACCGCCTACGACACCTGGCTTCACTATGACAACCACCGCCACCCTCACGCCGGCGTCGACGGTCAGGACCAGTCAGAACGCGTTCGCCACCTCTCGGGGAACTACAGCTAGGCCGCGCCGCCGTCCACCACGGAGGCGATGTATTCGCGCAGATGCGGGTCACAGACGTAGATAAAGGTGCCCAACACTCCGCGCGTGAGAAGGACGCCATAGATGTTCTGAATCAGCGCTAGGAGTTCCTCGTCGGTCGTCGTCTTCCCGAGCTTCGACAGATTCTCCTTGCCCTTCCTATCTCGGTAGGAAGGGCGGTCGAAGACGACCCGATGGGAAGCAGGGTCGTAGCGCAAGTCCGGTCCGATGATCACTCCCGCATAGTTCAGGTCGTAGCCTTGGACGGTGTGAATTGATCCGACCTCGTCGATCGAGCCGGGGGAGTTGATCCAGTCCTTGTCGGTGCGGTTCCAGGTGAACTCGGCGCCTTCTAACTCGAAGTCGAAGCCAGGCTGGTTATTACGGGTTCTCCAGTCCCAGGCGAAACCCGCCACCAAGCGTGACAGGCCCGTCACGAGCTCTCGGTCTCGGATCGCATCGCGCATCTCGAGAACGCTCGAGAAGAACCGCAGGTCGTACTTGCCGAGATCCGGCATACTCCCTGGAACGACCTCGCCGCGCAGCAACTCTCGGATGAACCCGACGTAGTCTGCATCGGCGCGAACGCGCATCTGTAGAGCGAGAGGAAAATGTCGATGGTTTCGCTCCGCACCTGAAATCTCTGAGAGCAGAACCTCTCGAGGGAGGTCTGCGGGTCGGACGGCCTGACGCTCGTCGATGAGCAAAACCTGATGAGTGCTCTGCGCGCGGATCCAGTCGAGCTGCGTCTTGCTGTAGTCGTCTGCCCCAAAGAGCGTGCGGTTGATTTCGGTGAAGTCGCGGTTGCGCATACCTGAAGACTGATTGGCGCGCTGATTAAGTCGGTGGGTTTCGTCCACAATAAGCAGGTCGAAGGGGGTCGAAGACTTGCCGACGTCGAAAGGGTTCAGCACCTGATCCGCGCTCACCCGCGGGGTCTTCTTGAACACCCGCTTTATCGACTCTCGAAGCGACTGCTGGGGTACGACGAGACCTATGCGCGCCGTCTTCAACAGTTCGCGATTCTCCGGAACGAAGAACTCTGAGAAGAGCGAATCTTGCTCGATCTCGTCGGTGTCTTGGTAGTCGCGGATGTCAGCCAGCAGCTTCACGAGGTAGATCGCGACAATGGTCTTGCCGGTGCCGGGATTCCCTTGGATGACACTGGTTGACGTGTTTCCCGTAGCCAGATCTTGCAGGAGCGACTCCACGATGTGCTCGACGGCAATTGCTTGCTCCCGCGTGAGCACCTTAAAGGGAGACAGCTTGAAGAGATCGCTGTTCTCGATCTCCGGAATGCTGCGCTGAAAGATACCTTCGGACCGAAGCTCCTCAAAGATCTCCCTGAAGTTCTTGCGGTACTGCTCGCGCGCGTAGTACCGAGCGTCGATGATGCCCTCGTTACCGTTCAAGACGATGAAATGGCCGTCGCCAGCGAGCCAGCGAATGAGATGGGACTCCAGGTCCAGGCACGCGGACTTGTTGAAGGTCTCGTCGATGACGACACGTACACGGCGGAAGCCGGACTTTGACGGGCTCTGGAGGTGCTGGCGCATCCGAGAGGCTGCGCTGACCGTCTCTCCGACATAAACCGAGGGCTGCCGCGAAGACCCTGCGCTATCGAGTACGTAGACGACCGGCCAATTTACTCGGCGTTCATCGCCTGCGGCCCATTGCGCGACTGCGTGCGTGCTGAAATCCAGTCGTTCGATCTCAAAGGGCGTCATATTTGGTGCTCCGCCCTCTCGCGACGTCGGCTGGGTACTTCGTGCGGGTCACGGCGAGCTTCTCGAGGACAATTTCATCGAGATCGAGCCGCAATCTCTCCGAGAGAAGAATGCAATAGGTGACGATGTCCGCGAGCTCCTCTCGGACGCGCGCTTCATCGGCCTTGTCGTTCCACTGGAAGCACTCAAGCAACTCGGCGGCCTCGATCGAGATGCTCTTCGCCAGGTTCTCCGGCGTGTGGAACTGCGCCCAATTCCGCTCGCGAACGAACTCGGACAACGCTTCTCGCACTCGTTCACTCGTCACCGTGCGACCGTAACGCACGATGCTCATTCGGGGCATATCACGCACCGCGCCCCGTTCCCGTCGGTGCTGGTTCCCCGATTCAGTCACCCCGTCGATCTGCGCGCGTCGGATGCGGTTGTGATCGGGGGCGCCGCAAGATTCACGATGCCGCTTTAGGCCGGGCTCCGATTCCGCCCAGAGCCCGGCCAACTGCCGACACTCGCTGAGGCGTTTAATCTTTGACGTTCAGCGCGGCGGGGCCCCGCGCGCAGTGGTGGCGCGAGGCCCTGATATCCCGGACTCAGGGCCGCAGGACTCGGCAGTGCGTCCCAATGACTTGCCTACCCGGGTTACTCCGCCGCGACCGAAACGCTCCACGTCACCCCGAACCGATCGGTGAGCATCCCGAACCCCGCGCTCCACGCGGACGCGGCAAGCGGCTCGACGATCGTGGCATCCACCGCCAGGGCATCCCAGTAGCCCTGCAGCTCATCGAGGGTGGGCGAATTGATCGAGACGAACAGCGCTTGGTCGGTGACCGTCGTGTTGTTCGCGCGGTGGGTGGAGCCGCCGCCGGCGATGCCGCCCTCGGTGCGGCCGGGGATGTCGTAGCCCATGATGCGGAAGCCGTTCTCGGCGGCGACGAGGCCGAAGACGACCTTGTCGGAGCCGGGGATCTCGGCCGGCATGCCGAAGTCGGCGTAGGTGTTGACGACGAGGTGGCCGCCGAAGACGGACTGGTAGAACTTGAGCGCCTGACGGGCATCGCCGCGGAAGTTCAGGTGGGTGGTGGTCTGCACGGGCATGTCTGCTCCTCGATGGATGGGCCGGGGTTGGCTTCGTCCATCACGGTGACAGCCGTATAGGTCGGTTTCTGTCCTAGACCGCGACTACGGTCGGATGCATGGCCACGACGTCGCGACTGCTGACGCTGCTGTCGCTTCTGCAGGCCCGGCGCGATTGGCCCGGGTCGGTGCTGGCATCGCGACTCGACGTCAGCGATCGCACCGTTCGGCGCGACATCGATCGTCTGCGCGAGATGGGGTATCGCATCGAGACGACGATGGGTCCCGATGGGGGATACCGCCTCGACGCGGGTGCGGAGATGCCGCCGCTGCTGTTCGACGATGACCAAGCGCTGGCGGTGGCGATCGCTCTGCGCGCGGCTCCGGCGCTGGGCGCCGACATCGGCGAGGCAGCGGTGCGGGCTCTCGCCACGATGCGGCAGGTGCTGCCATCACGGCTGCGGCATCGCTTCGATGCTGTGGAGGTGACGACCGTCCGCGCCGCCGGAGAGGCGTCGGCCGCGGCGGTGCCGCTCGACGTGCTGCTGACGCTCGCGCAGGCGGTGCGCGACCGGGTGACGGTGCGCTTCGACTATCTGCCGCGGAGCGAGGGCGACCTCCAGCCTCGGCGGGTCGAGCCGCATCACCTCGTGACCTCGCACGGTCGGTGGTACCTGCTGGGGTGGGATCTCGACCGGGACGACTGGCGGCTCTTCGCCGCTGACCGGGTGCGTCCTCGCGTGCCGCACGGTGCGCCCTTCGTGCCGCGGGTGGTGCCGGGCGGCGACGTCGACGCGTTCGTCTCGGCGCGGTTCAAGGGGTCGGACACGAACGAGTGGCCCTGCCGGGGCACCGTGCTGCTGCACGCGCCCGCCCGGGAGGTGCTGCCCTTCGTGGGTGACGGCACCGTCACCGCCGTCGACGAAGAACGGTGCACTCTCGAGGTCGGGTCGTGGTCGTGGGGCGCGCTCGCCGCGTCGTTCGGGCGGTTTGAGGTGGCGATGGAGGTCGTCGAGCCGCCGGAGCTGGCCGAGGCGTTTGCGGTTCAGGCGGCGCGGTTCGCGGCGGCGGGCCCTTCCGCGGAGGAGCCCCGGCGAGGAAGCTAGCGGCATGACCCAGCCCCTCCGCTACGCCATCAACGTCACCCTCGACGGCTGCTGCTCGCACGAGGCGGGCCTGCCGCCGGATGCCGAGTCCATGGCGTTCTGGACCGACGAGCTGCGCCGCTCCGACACGCTCCTCTACGGGCGCGTCACGTACGAGCTGATGGAGGGCGCGTGGCGCCGACCGGAGTCGGGGGAGTGGCCGGACTGCATGGATGCCAGTGAGGTCGCGTTCGCGGAGGTGATGGATCCGATGCGGAAGGTGGTGGCATCCGGAACCCTCGACGCAGTTGACTGGAACGCCGAACTCGTCCGGGGCGATGTCGTAGAGGCGGTTCGGCGGCTCAAGGAGCAACGGGGGAGAGGTATCTCGCTCGGTGGGGTGAAGCTTCCGGCGACGCTCGCGGCGCAGGGGCTCATCGATGAGTACACGTTCGTCGTGCACCCCGTGATCGCGGGGCGGGGGCCGCGGCTGCTCGACGGCGTCGACCTGAAGCTCGAGTTGATCGAGCGGCGGGAGTTCCGCTCGGGTGCCTTCGTGCAGCGCTACCGGTCCGCCGCATAGCGAAGGGCCCCGCGCGAACGAATCGCGCGAGGCCCTGGCATCCGGGATCTCAGTCCTGGAGGAACGGGTAGTCCGTGTATCCGCGCTCGTCGGGGCCGTAGACCGAGGCCTGGTCGACCACGTTCTCGTCGGCACCATGCTCCCAGCGAGCCATCAGGTCGTGGTTGGCGATCGCGAGGTGCCCGACAGCAAATGGGCCGCTGATTGCATGCGGGGAGAGGAACGCGCCCAGCAGGTAGCCGTTGGCGAAGTGCTACGGATGTCCGAGCCAGAAAGTCGAGGGGCGTTGGTGTCAGAAACATTGCACGCCATCGCGACCTCAACGTTACTGTCGACGGATGAAGAGTGGCATTCGCCGGCATCCGGTGATCTTATGGCTAGGGGGTATCGCTGCGGGGGTGACCGTGGCGGTGCTGGGCGTTGCGCTGACGCCTATTGGGGAGTGGGGTGCCTCACTTCTTTCGAAAGCGACGGGTCAGCGAAGTTTAGTTAGTTGGTCGGAAGCGCCGGTGCTCATGTGCTACCAGCCATTTTTCATACCCAACGACTCACCCGCGACGCACGTTCCGCCCATCGATCCGGACACGTTTCAGGCCGCTTATTCAGATGATTGTCGACAGCTTCTGGCTGAAGTTGGAGGCATAAGCTCCAGCATCTGGGTGGACGTTTCAATTGCTGCCGAAAGTGAAAAACCAATCACGTTGACCCAAGTCGAGGTTACGGACGTCAAGCAGTCACCGGTACCAAGCGGGACGTTTTACACGCCTGCGGAGATTGGGGGTGACTATCCCGCGAAGTACGTCGCGGTGGACCTTGACCAAACCCCAGTGAGGCCTGTGGATGTGGGTGACATGGCAGTCGGCGGAAGTGTGCTTGATAGATCTCCCGACGGCTTGAGGAGCGCCCCGCTGACAGAGGACCAGATGAGACTCCCATGGCTCGTGACACGGGACGAGCCTCTTCAACTCGCAATTCTGGGCTACGGGAGTAGCCATGACACCACGTTCTCTGTGCGGCTCACGTGGCAAGCCGGTGAAGACACCGGAACGATTGTGTTGGATAACAACGGTGAAGGCTATAGGGCGGTCGGCTATAAGTACGACCCGACCGCGCCCAACACGATGCACGGAGCTTGGGATGGGTCAAACACCTGGAAACGCTACGTTGACGAGCCGCCGCAATAGCGAGCACGTGTCCTAGACCGGAGCGCCGGGTTGCGGGGGGGGGGGGGGCTTCGCCAACGCGTGAACGAAAATGCGGTAACAGCGAGGGGGCCAAAGCTCGCGCTGCGACAGGCATCCCCCTCCGGGCGATTGCATCGCGGGCCAACCCCGCCGCGCTCGGTGGGCGGAGTCATCTCTCTTGAGCGTCATCAAGAGACGTACCGAAGGCAGGCTGCATCTCAGAATACGGTCGTGAAATGTCCCCACCACAGCACCTGCGATTAGTCAGGGAAAGGGCCCCGCGCGAGCGAATCGCGCGAGGCCCTGGCATCCGAAATTTCAGTCCTGGAGGAACGGGTAGTCCGTGTATCCGCGCTCGTCGGGGCCGTAGACCGAGGCCTGGTCGACCTCGTTCTCGTCGGCGCCCTTCTCCCAGCGGGTGACGAGGTCGGGGTTGGCGATGGCGGGGCGGCCGACAGCGATCAGGTCGGCGATTCCCTCGTCGACGGCCGTGACGGCCTCTTCGCGCGTGGTCATCTTCGAGAAGCCGGAGTTGACGATGAAGGTTCCGCCGAAGGCGCGGCGCAGGTCCTGGATGAGGTCGCTGGCGGGGTCGGCGTGCAGCACGCTGAGGTAGGCGAGGCCCAGCGGGGCAAGGCCGGCGATGAGGGCCTCGTAGGTGGCGCGGGTTTCGGCGTCGTCCTTCTCCCACACGTCCTGGATGTTGTGGGCGGGGGAGATGCGGATGCCGACGCGGTCGGCGCCGACCTCGGCGACGACGGCCTGGGCGACCTCGATGACGAAGCGGGCGCGGGCCTCGGGCGATCCGCCGTAGCCGTCGGTGCGCTGATTGGAGGCGGGGGAGAGGAACTCGTGCAGCAGGTAGCCGTTGGCGGAGTGCAGCTCGACGCCGTCGATGCCGGCATCCACTGCCCGACGGGCGGCCTTGACGAACTCGTCGCGGACGGTGGCGAGCTCCTCGGTCTCGAGGGCGTGGGGCACGGGGTAGGCGACCTTCGAGCCGTCGGCGAGGCGGGTGTCGCCCTCGATCGCGATCGCGGAGGGGGCGACGATGCGGTCGGTGCCGGTGATGTCGGTGTGGGTGACGCGTCCGCCGTTCATGAGCTGCATGAACACCACTCCGCCTTCGGCGTGCACGGCATCCGCGACCTTCGCCCAGCCGGCGGCCTGCTCGTCGGTGACGATTCCGGGCTGGCCGGGGTACGCCTTCGACTCGGCGCTCGGGAACACGCCCTCGGTGACGAGCAGGCCGATGCCGGCGCGCTGCTCGTAGTACTTCGCGACGATCGGTCCGGGAACGCCGTCGGCGCTCGCGCGCAGGCGGGTCATGGGGGCGAGCGACACGCGGTTGCGCACGCCGATGCTGCCGACGGTGGTGGGGCTGAACAGGCTCACGGGAGTCCTTTCGTGGGGGTCACAGGGCCACGCGAACGTAACGGAGCGCGGCGACGACCTATTCCACGTGGTGCACATGTGTGCGGCGGTGGGTTGACGCGGGCTGCCGCCAGGTGCTGGCATCCACCCGTGGGGCTGGATAGCGTGGCCTTTCGTCCATAGAGCAGCGCAGCGCGGGGGGAACGGATGCCGATGTTTATCGCGGTCGCACGGGTCGGAGTCGAACGGTGATGGCGCGCGCGCCGTGGAACCGTCCGGGGAAATCCGCCCAGATCCGCCGGCTGCGCATCGCCTGGTTCTGGACCACGGTCGTGCTCGTGGTGGTCTTCGTGGCGACCCTTGTGTACTTCTTCGAGCGGTCGGCCGAGATCGCCGGGCTCTGATCCCGACGGCCTCACACGGCCGCCTTTCGCGGAACGACTTGCGCAGGCGTCTGTACGCGAATCGTCCCGCGCGGCAGTCGGGCCGCAGCCGGATGCGGCGCGCATACGATGGTGCCCCCAGCGACGCTTCGGAGGACCGCGCGATGACCGAGAACCCCCTCGCCCACCGCCTCGACTACACGCTCGACGAGCTCGACGACGCCGCGCTGTCGGCATCCCCCCTCGATCTCTTCCAACGGTGGCTGACGGATGCCGCCGACCTACCCGAACCGAACGCGATGGTGGTGTCGACGGTGGATGCCGAGGCACGGCTGACCTCGCGAACGGTGCTGCTGCGCGGAGTCGACGACGACGGTGCGCTGTGGTTCTTCACGAACCGGGACTCGCGGAAGGGGCAGGCGCTGGCGGCGAATCCGGCGGTGTCGATCCTGTTCCCCTGGTACGTGCTGCAGCGGCAGGTGATCGTGCTCGGCACGGCCACGCCGCTTCCCGCAGAACGCGATGACGCCTACTTCGCGTCGCGTCCGCGCGGTTCACAGCTGTCGGCCTGGGCGAGCCATCAGTCGGAGCCCGTGGCATCCCGTGCCGCCCTCGAGGAGCAGATGGCGGAGGTGTCGGCCCGCTTCGGCGACGACCAGCCGGTGCCGCGTCCGCCGCACTGGGGCGGGTATCGGGTGGAGCCGCGCGAGATCGAGTTCTGGCAGGGGCGTCCCTCGCGGTTGCACGATCGGATCGTGTTCGTGCGGGATGGGGACACATGGGTGGGGATGCGGCGACAGCCGTGACGCGTTGTGCGCGCTCGCGCAAGGGTCACCGTCAGACGGCGCGCGAGCGAGCCTGAGCCGTAGATTCGACACAACCTCATCCGCGCCCTGCGTCGCGGCATCCTGAGGCCGACGTGCGGGGGAGGCGAGACCATGGCGAAGAAGAACACCGACGCGCGGCAGCTCGACGAGAAGGCCTTCGTCGAGGCGACGTCGGAGGCGAAGTCGCGCTACGGGCGGTTCAACCTCGCGATCGTCGGCGCCTCGGGCGTGGGGAAGTCGTCGCTCGTCAACGCCGTGTTCGGGCGCGACTGGGCGAAGGTCGGGCGCGGGCTGCCGGTCACGCGCGGCGTGCACTTCTACAGCGACGACTCGCTCGGCATCTGGGACGTCGAGGGGTTCGAGATCGGCTCGCCCGTTCCGCCCGATCAGCAGCTGCGCAACCACCTGGATGCCATCGCCGCCCACCCCGGCGATCACCAGATCTCGGTCGTCTGGTACTGCGTGCGGGCCGCTGACGACCGGCTCACTCCGGCCGACATCGCCATGATCCGCGAGCTCGACGCGCGGGGGCTGCCGGTGATCCTCGTGTTGACGAAGGTCGACTGGATCAAGAATCCGATCACGGGGCACCAGGGCGTCGCGAAAGACCTGGAGGCGTTCGTCGAGTGGCTCAACGACCCGGTCGATCCGAACACCGGGGAGCGGCTGCGCATCCCGTACCGGCAGGTCATCCTCACCTCGACCCGCGACAAGAACGGGAAGGGCAAGGGGCACGGCCTCGGTGACCTTGTCACGGAGACGCTGGAGCTCGCGCCCGAGCGCGACAAGGACGCCTTTCGCATCGCACAGCGCCTCAACCTCCCGTGGAAGCGCGAGATGGCGCGGCCGATCATCGCCGCGGCGTCTGCAGCGGCCGCGGGAGCGGCGACCGTTCCGCTTCCTGTCTCGGATGCTGTCACGCTGGCGCCGATCCAGCTGACGATGATGGGGCGCATCGCCGCCATCTACGACCTCGAAGTCAAGACGATGCTGTCGGCGGGAGCGCTCGCGCAGTTCGGCGTACAGGTCGCCGGCCGCGCGCTCGCGACGAGCTTCCTGAAGCTGATCCCTGGCGCGGGCATCGTCGTGAACGCGGCAGTCGCGGGTGCTCTCACGGCGGCGACGGGCGAGAGCTGGCTCAAGATCTGCGAGCTCCTGCACACCGGCAAGATCGACGTGCGCAAGCTCGACCAGGAGTGGGCGAAGTACGCGCCGAGCTTCATGGACGTGGCGCGGAAGCTGGTGGAGCGGCGGGTGGGGCGGAAGTAGGGCCCACGGAAGGCGGCGGCCCGCGGAGCAAGCGGCGGATGGATGCCGGTCGCGCGCCGTTCCGCACCTCCCGGCCGGTCTCGGCATCCGCCAAGTCGGCCCCCGCCGTCGCCCGGCGTGAAACCCTGGAACCACGATGACCGACACCCCCGCCT
Source organism: uncultured Microbacterium sp. (assembly GCF_947489255.1). Classification (GTDB taxonomy): domain Bacteria; phylum Actinomycetota; class Actinomycetes; order Actinomycetales; family Microbacteriaceae; genus Microbacterium; species Microbacterium phycohabitans. The sequence goes on along the minus strand of NZ_CANLCY010000005.1, from coordinate 496,237 downwards.
CCCGTCTGCGCGCCGCCCTCGCGCACTCCGACGCCTCCGCGCGGCTGCAGGCCGCGCTCGCCGCGGGAACCCGCCCCGACGACAGCTACATCGCCGAGCTCGTGGCCCGATGCGCCGTCGAGCCCGACTTCTTCGTGCGCGACATGCTCACGTGGGCGCTCACGCGGCACGACCCGGCGCGGGCGGTCGCGGAACTGCTGCCCGAGGTGGCCTCCGAGGTGCCCCAGGCGCGAAGCCAGGCCCTGCACACGCTGTCGAAGATCGGCGATCCCGCCGCGTTCGCCGTGATCACGCCGGCGGTGCTGCGCGATCGGCACCCCGAGGTGGCGCGGGCGGCGTGGCGCACGGCATCCGGACTCGTTCCCGACGACGCGCACGAGGCGCTCGCCGAAGAGCTCGCCACCCAGTTCGGCCGCGGCGACCACGACACCCAGCGCAGCCTGAGCCGGGCGTTCGCGGCGATCGGGTTCCGTGCCGAAGCGACTGTCGAGCGGGCGGCGGCCTCGCCCTACGACGTCGTGAGCGCGCACGCGCGGGCGACGGCGATCGTCATGGACGACCCCGACACCGAGTTCGCCGAAGCGGTGGTCCAAGCGCGGCGCGTGGTCGCGCAGCGGGCGCTGCCCCGGGAGGACTGACGCCGGGTCAGGCCCCGTGCATCTCGAGGGCCCCTCGCAGGGTGCAGACGGCCGGGAGGCCGGGCTCTGCACGACCCCGATCGAGGCGACCGGGTGAACTATCGGGCGCTGCATGCGGCCGCTCTCACGGAGGGAAATCGCCCCTCCTGCCGCGTCATTCCGCGGAAGATCGGTGCGCGCGACCTCGTCAAGCCCCCACCCCTCCCAGGGTTTTCCTCAACCAGTTCCCGTACCGTCTCTCCCGGTCTGCGCGACTCCACGTGCTCAGGTCGGCCCAACGACGTCGCCGACGAGCGCCCGCCTCGCGCGCCAGGCGAACGACGACGGGACGGAAGGCGACGGCATGACCACGATGACGACCTCTCGTGTCGACGCCCGGCCGGTGGCATCCGCCCGGCCCGTGGCAACCGCCCGACCGACGGCGGCGCGCCACCTGCCCTCGCTCACCGGCCTGCGCTGGGCGACCGCGATGCTCATCTTCGGCCACCACCTCATGGCGGTCGAGTACTTCGGCGGCACCGCCGGCGACGTGTGGGCGTTCGTCTTCGAGGCCGGGAAGACCGGCGTCACGCTCTTCTTCATCCTGTCGGGGTTCGTGCTGGCCTGGGGCTACAAGCCGCAGCAGAGTGCCGGATCGTTCTGGTGGCACCGCTTCGCCCGCATCTACCCCCTGCACCTCGTGGGCGTGGGGCTCGCCCTGGTCGCGGCTGCGACCCTCGTGCCTGAGATCCGCACCGACGGCGCGGTTCCGCTGGCCGCCAACGTGCTCCTCGTCAACGGGTGGGTACCCGACTGGTGGCAGGCGGGAAACCCCGCCAGCTGGTCGCTCGTGTGCGAGGCGTTCTTCTACCTCGGCTTCCCCTTCCTCATCCGCCCGCTCGTGCGCCTGTCGGCCCGGGCGCAGACGATCGTCGTCGGCATCTCGCTCGCGCTCGTCGCGCTGGCCCCGCAGATCGCCGCGCTCTCGCCCGTGCCGATGTCGGCGGCATCCACTCCCCTCCTGCGACTGCCGGAGTTCGTCGTCGGCGTGACCCTGGCGCTCCTGGTGAAGCGGGGAGCGTGGATGCCGCCGCGCCTGCGCTTCGTGCTCCCGCTCGCGGTCGTCGGCTACGCGCTGTCGGAGGCGCCGACCCTTCCCGGAACCGACGTGCACCCCGGTCTCGCCGTGACCGTCGGGGCGTTCGCGCTGCTCGTCTCGTCGCTGGCCTCGGCCGATGCGCATCGGTCGTCGACCTTCCTCGCGCGCCCGCTCTGGCAGGAGCTCGGGCGCGTGTCGTTCGCGTTCTACCTCGTGCACCTGCTGGTGATCGCGTCGGTGTCGTCGGCGTGGCCCGACGGGCATCCGCAGCTCCCGTGGCGCCGGGCCGTGCTGCTCGCGCTCGCCGCATTCGGGATCGCGCTCGCTCTGGCGTTCGTGATGCACAAGGTCGTCGAGGTTCCGGCCCAGCGCTGGCTGCTGCGGTACGACCGGGCACGGACGCAACGCGCAGCGACCGTGGCCGGGGTCGAGGCCGCTCGCTAGGCTCGCGGGATGTACGGTGCCCACTCCCTGATCCTTCTTCTCGTGTGGGGCGTCGGCCTCGCGGTCATCGGGGCGGCCCTGTACGTCGTGGTGCGCCTCGCCGTGCTGCACGCGTTGAAGGCGCACACGCGGTGGGTCGACGGCGGGAAGCAGTAGGCGCGGCCGGCCGCTGAGCCGCAGCGCGCTCGGCCGCGACACGCCCGGGCCCACCGGTCGTCCAGCAAGGCCTCGGTACACTGCCCCGTGCCCGAAACACTGCTGAGCCCCGACCGCGATGCCGCGCGGTCGACCACCATCGACCCGTCCGAGCTCGAGATCGCGCTGCGCGTCATCGACGCCGCCTCCTCGCTCGACCACGACGACCCCGCCTACATCGCCCTGCGCCGCCAGACCGGCAAGCTCTACAAGGACGTCAAGCGGCAGTCGCGCAAGGAGAAGCGCCAGCGCATCGCCGACGCCGACCGCGCGGTCGTCGCCGCCACCGCCACCGGCGCTCCCGACCGCATCGACGACGAGACCCGTGGCATCCCGCTGCAGGCGCGTACCGCCATGCCGTTCGCGGGCGAGCTGATCAAGGCCCGCGCCTGCTACATCTGCAAGCAGGACTACACCCTCGTCGACGCGTTCTATCACCAGCTCTGCCCCGACTGCGCGTCGATGAGCCACGAGAAGCGCGACGCCCGCACCGACCTCACCGGCCGACGCGCCCTGCTCACCGGCGGCCGCGCCAAGATCGGCATGTACATCGCCCTGCGACTGCTGCGCGACGGCGCGCACACCACGATCACCACGCGCTTCCCCCGCGACGCCGTGCGCCGTTTCTCGTCGCTCCCCGACAGCGCCGACTGGCTGCACCGCCTCAAGGTCGTGGGCATCGACCTGCGCGACCCGGCGCAGGTGATCGGTCTCGCCGAGTCGGTGGCATCCGATGGGCCCCTCGACATCCTCATCAACAACGCCGCCCAGACCGTGCGGCGGTCTCCTGGGGCCTACAAACCCCTGGTGGATGCCGAACTGGCACCGCTGCCCGACGGCCCGTTGCCCGAGCTCGTCACCTTCGGCCACACCAATGACGCGCACCCGCTCGCGCTCGCGCAGTCGGTGTCGGCGCACCCGATCCTCGCCTCGGCCGCCCGCACGGCCGACGAGCTGACCGCGGAGGCGATGGCGGCAGGATCCTCATCGCTCGAGCGACTGATGACAGGAACGGCGATCGACGCGGGCGGCCTCATCCCCGACGAGGACCGCATCAACAGCTGGACGCAGCACGTCGACCAGGTCGAGCCGCTCGAGATGCTCGAGGTGCAGCTGGCGAACATGACCGCGCCGTTCCTGCTCGTCAGTCGCCTGCGGCCCGCGATGGCGGCATCCACGTTCGACCGCAAGTACATCGTCAACGTCTCGGCGATGGAGGGCGTGTTCGGTCGCGGATACAAGGGACCCGGCCACCCGCACACCAACATGGCCAAGGCGGCGCTGAACATGCTCACGCGCACGAGCGCCCGCGAGATGTTCGAGGCGGACGGCATCCTCATGACCGCCGTCGACACCGGCTGGATCACCGACGAACGCCCGCACTTCACCAAGGTGCGCCTGGCCGAGGAGGGCTTCCACGCCCCGCTCGACCTCGTCGACGGAGCCGCGCGCGTGTACGACCCGATCGTGCGCGGCGAGGCCGGCGAAGACCTGTTCGGCATCTTCCTGAAGGACTACCGCAAGAGCTCGTGGTGAGTCGGCGCCTGATCCCCGCGGCGTGAGGTCGGCGAGTGGGGCGTGAGGTCCCTGAGCTTGTCGAAGGGGCCGGCGCGACCGCCGCGTCAGGCCGGCAGGAAGTATTCCCGCGCGAGCGGGGCGATCTCGATACCGGATGCCGTCGCGGCGGTGACCCAGCGGAGCTCGGCGATCTCGGCATCCGGGGTCGGCTGCTGCTCGCCGATGTCGACGCGGAACACGTCGGCGACCACCTCGAAGCCGGGCTCGTTGGCCGCGGAGGCGGTGAACTCTCCGAGGGGCTCCAGGGCGCCGGGGTCGACGTGCACGCCGATCTCCTCCGCGAGCTCGCGCGCGAGGGTCTCGGCCGGGTTCTCGCCCGCTTCGGGCTTGCCGCCGGGCTGCATGAACGCCGTGGTCCCGGCTTTGCGCACGACGAGCAGGCGCCCGTCGGCGTCGGTGATGACGGCGGCCGAGACGTGGATTCGGCGGGGGGTCGTGGCATCCGGAAGCACTCCCGCACGGTAGCAGCCGCGCCCCGGCCCTCTGTCCCCCGCGAAGCACCAACATCCCCGTTGAGTGTCCAGAACACGCCGTCGGCGACGTCGCCCGAACGGCATGTCTTGGACACTCGACGGAGCGGCGGGCGCGGAGCGCCGTGCGCAAGGCGCCGGGCGCCGGGCGGGGCGCGCGGCCCCGGGTCAGTGCGTCGTGCGGGGGACCGCCATCGACCGGATCTCGCCGTCGTCGGGGATGCCGTACGACGCGATCACTCGCTCGAGGTAGCGGGTGATGACCTCCTGCTCCTCGTCGCTGAACTCGTCGAGCACGGCGTCGACGCTCGCGATCATCGGCATGAGGTGCCCCATCGCGCGGGCCATCGACGTGTCGGTGGGCACCACGAGCACGCTGCGGCGGTCGGTGGGATGCGGGGTGCGCGTGACGTGTCCGAGGTCGACGAGGCGGTCGATCGCGGCGGTCGTGGCGGCGGTCGTGAGGTCGAGGCGGCGCGAGAGCTCACCCGGCGACAGGGGACCCGACATGACGAGGTGGCCCATGGCATCCAGCCCCGTCGGGTTGACGGCGAGTTCGCGCTGCAGGGCCTTCTCGAACACCGATCCGGCGGTGAAGAGGTCGCGCACGAGCGCGGTCGGACGCCGCGTGGGCGGCACGGCGACGCCGCCGACGACGGGGGGTGGGGAGGAAGGATTCGGCTCTTCCATGACTGGCACTCTACGCGTGATTGGGCTACCTTTCTCGTATCTCGATTATCGAGATACTCCAAAATCTAGCGAAGGCTCCCCATGACCGGCTTCCTCCGTTTCCTCACCTCGGCCCGCACGTCGTGGATCGTGCTCGTCGTGGCGTTCGCGGGCGTCGCGGCGCTGTTCGCTCTCGGCTCGGGCGCGACGAGCGACACGGCACCGGCCACCGGGCTGCCCGACAGCGCCGAGTCCGTGCAGGTGCAGAAGGTGCTCGACACCTTCCCCGACGCCGACACCACCTCGGCGCTGGTCGTCTTCGCCTCCGACGACGGAGCGGCGCTGTCCGCCGAGACGGTCGCCGCCATTCAGCAGAAGTCCTTCGGCGATCTCGTCGATCTCACCCCCGACGGGTTCATCCCGCCGGCGCAGGTCTCCGAAGACGGAACCGTCGCGCTGCTGATCGTGCCCCTCGCCCCCGAAGCGAACGTCGAAGTCCAAGCCGAGCGCGCCGCGGAGATCCGCACCCTCGCGGCCGACGGCCTCGACGGGGTGCGCACGTACCTCACCGGTCCCGAGGGCTTCGAGGTCGACATCGCCGCGGTCTTCGACGGCGCCGACTTCACCCTCCTGCTGACCACCGTCATCGTCGTCGCCGTGCTGCTGCTCATCACCTATCGCAGTCCGTGGCTCTGGCTCGTGCCGCTCATCGTCATCGGCACCGCCGATGCCTCGGCCGGTATCGTCGCGCGCCGCGTGGCCGCTGCGGTGGGAGTGCAGCTCGACGCGTCGATCACCGGCATCCTGTCGGTGCTCGTGTTCGGCGCGGGCACCAACTACGCCCTGCTGCTCATCGCGCGCTACCGCGACGAACTGCGCCTCGCCGAAGATCGTCGCGAGGCCATGCGCCGCGCCGTCCGCGGCGCCGGTCCCGCGATCATCGCCAGCGGTTCCACCGTGGCCCTGGCCCTGGCGACCCTGCTGCTCGGCGAGCTGTCGGGCAACCGTGCGCTCGGACTCGCCTGCGCGGTGGGCGTCGTCGTGGCGATGGCGTTCGCGCTGATCGTGCTCCCGGCCGCTCTCGTGCTGTTCGGCCGCTGGCTGTTCTGGCCCTACATCCCGCGCTTCGGGTCGCCCGATGCCATCTCGCGCAGCCCGTGGGGCAAGCTCGGCCGCGGGGTCTCGCGTCGTCCGGTCGTGGTCGCGCTGACCGGGGCGGTCGTGCTCGGAGCGCTCGCGAGCGGCCTGTTCTTCGTGCAGACGGGTCTGTCGCAGAACGATCGCTTCCTGCAGAAGCCCGACGCCGTGACGGGGCAGGAGGTGCTCGCAGAGGCCTTCTCGGCCGGCGCCACCTCCCCGTCGACGGTGGTCGCCCCGGTGGCCGACGCCGACGCGGTCGTCGCGGCCGCGAGCGGGATCGAGGGCGTCGACTCCGCCCGCCTGGTCGAGGAGAACGGCGACTGGGCCCGCGTTGACGTCACGCTGTCGTCTGCGGCCGAGACGCCCGAGGCCTTCGCGACGATCGAGCGGCTGCGCGCCGACCTCGACACCGTCGGCTCCGGCGACGCGCTCGTCGGCGGACTCGACGCCCAGGCCCTCGACGTCGCGGGCGCCCAGGAGCGCGATCAGTCGCTGATCATCCCGCTGATCCTCGTGCTGGTCTTCCTCGTGCTGGTGATCCTGCTGCGAGCCCTGTTGGCGCCGATCCTGCTGCTGCTGGCCGTCGTCGCGAGCTTCTTCTCGGCGGTGGGCGCCGCGTGGTGGCTGTTCCAGACGCCGCTGTTCGGCTTCCCCGCGATCGACACGAACGTGCTGCTGTTCAGCTTCCTGTTCCTGGTCGCGCTCGGCGTGGATTACAGCATCTTCCTCGTCACCCGCGCCCAGGAGGAGAGCCGCACGCTCGGCACCACGCAGGGCATGATCCGCGCGCTCGCCGCGACCGGCGCGGTGATCACGAGTGCCGGCATCCTGCTCGCCGCGGTGTTCGCGGTGCTGGGCGTGCTGCCGCTCATCACGCTCACGCAGATCGGCATCATCGTCTGCATCGGCGTGCTGATCGACACGCTGCTCGTGCGCACGGTCATCGTGCCGGCCATGGCGTTCATCGCCGGAGACCGGTTCTGGTGGCCCCGCAAGCCGAAGGTGACGGATGCCGATGCCGCAGAGGCGTCCGAGCAGGTCGAGGCACCGGCGACTCGCGCCGAACGCCGCAAGGGCGTCGGCGTCTGATGAGATCCGCGGGCCGGGAGGAGCCCCCAATAACCCTCCCGGTCCGCGGCCCCGCTCGCGTTCGCGGCGGGCGGGGGTCCACGGGCTCAGATCGTCTCGCGGCGGATGCCGTCGACGATCGGCCGAGTCGACGCCAGCGCCGCCCGCACCAGGGCGAAGCCGCCGACGAAGGTCGCGACGATGGTGAGCACCGACAGGGGCGCGACGACGAGGCTGATCCCCACGATCGGGAACGCCATCACCGCCCCCAGCGCGGCACCGCCTCCCGCCGCCCACCGCAACGGCACCATGACCGTGAGTCGACGTGCGCGCCGCAGTTCGGCATCCGGGATGCCGAGACGGTCGAGTCCGATGAGAAGCTCGCGATCCTCGAGCACCGACGCCGCCTGCGTCACCCCCACGGCGCAGGCGAGCAGGAGGAACGCGATACCGAGCGTCACGAGGACGCCCGTGCGGATGTCGCGCATCAGGAACGTCGGACCCGCGTCGCCGGCCGCGTCGACGATCGACAGTCCGCACCCGGCCACCACCGCGATGAAGGCGACGATCGCCATGCCCGACACGCGCCGCCAGGCGGGGCCCGCGTGCGCGGCGAGCTCGCGTCCCGCGATGAGCTCGGATGCCGTGCGCGCGCGGCGCGCCAGAGACCGGCCCCGCGCGGCGACGATCGGCGCCCCGATGAGGTTGAGCAGGGCGAGCGCGCCCGCGAACACGCCGAGCAGCAGGGCGATCCCCACTGCCGGGCCGAGCAGCTGCGCGACGACGGAGAAGTTCGACACTACCAGCACGACGACCACGATCAGCACCCCTCCGATCACGAGCGCGGCGGTGCGCGACGGGGGAGCGGCACTGCGGGTGCGCACCCCGAGCGGGGTGACGGCGACCCGCCGCAGGCTCGCGGCCGCGCTCGCCGCACCGATCACGACGACGCCGGCGAGCACGCCGAGTCCGAGCAGCGGGTCGATCGCGACGGCGGCGACGCCGACGGTCGCGCCGAAGAACGGCAGAAGCCCCACGAGCGGCAGGAGCGCCGCGTAGATCGCGACTCCCCCGACGGCGCCGACGGCGGCCACGGCCGTCGCCTCGAGCACGGTGAGCGCCCACAGTTCGCGCGTGCTCGCGCCCAGCAGCCGCAGGGTCGCGAGCCGGTCGTTGCGTCGTCGACTCGTGAGGCGCGCGGCGGCGGCGCCGAGCGTGACGAGCGGGACGGCGAGCAGCAGCAGTGCGAGCACCGCGAGGATGCCGTACAGGCCGCCGCCGTCGGCCGTGCGCGGGTCGACGAGGAACATCCGCGCCCCGCCGGCGACCACGAGCAGCAGCGCGGTGGTGACGGCGAACGCGACGATCGGCAGCACGACAGCGGCACGCCCCTGCCGCGCGGGTCGGCTCAACTGCCGCGCCAGGGGGAGGACGACACTCATCGCGCACCCCCGGTCGAGGCGGCCGCACCGGTGTCGCTCACCACGCGGCCGTCGCTCACCCGCACCGTGCGCGAGCACCGGCGGGCGACATCGGCGTCGTGGGTGACCACGACGAGCGTGCGCCCCTGGCCCGTCGTGGCGTGCAGCAGGGCGTCGAGCACCTCGGCCGAGGTCGCCGAGTCGAGAGCCCCGGTCGGCTCGTCGGCGAAGACCACCGGGGCGCCGGTCACCTGGGCGCGCGCGATCGCCACGCGCTGCGCCTGCCCGCCCGACAGCTGACCGATCCGACGCTCCTCGAGCCCGGCCAATCCGAGCGCCGCCAGCCACACGGCCGCGTGCCGCTCGGCATCCTGTCGTTTCGCCCCCGTCAGCAGTAGGGGCAGTGCCGCGTTCTCGACGGCCGTCAGCTCGGGCAGCAGCAGGTGCTGCTGGAACACGAAGCCCAGGGCCTCGCGGCGCGCGCGGGCGCGCTCGCTCTCCGAGAGCCCGACCAGCTCCCGCGGAGCGGCGCCGGGGGCCGACAGCACGATCGAGCCGGCATCGGGGGCGATGACCGCCGCGAGGCAGTGCAGCAGCGTGGTCTTGCCCGATCCCGAGGGCCCCATCACGGCGACCGACTCGCCGGCGCGGATGGTCAGCGAGACGTCGTCGAGGGCGCGCAGGTCTCCGTAGCTCTTGACGAGCCCGTGGGCGGTGAGCACAGCAGAAGAAGTCATGCCTCCATCCCAGCCGGAATGCCCTTCGAGGTCGTCCGCCACCGGATGTATCCGCGTCCCCCTCGGGACCGATCCGAGGGGGATCCGGCCGGCCGGGCGCCCCCCCTCGATCGCACCCGGCCGGCGCCGGTGTCAGGCCCGTTGCGCGGCGGCGGTCGCCGCTCGCGGCCGGGGGACCAGACGCTCCAGCTGCGTGACGTGGTCGGGGGTCAGCTCGGCGAGCGAGGTCACCTGCAGCAGCTGCATCGTGCGCACGACCTGGTCGGCGAGGATCTCGATCGCCCGGTCGACGCCCTGGCGCCCGCCGGCCATGAGGCCGTAGAGATACGCCCGCCCGATGAGCGTGAACTTCGCGCCGAGGGCGAGGGATGCCACGATGTCGGCGCCGTTCATGATCCCGGTGTCGATCGCGATCTCGGTGTCGGCGCCGACCTCGCGGACGACCTCGGGCAGCAGGTGGAACGGCACGGGTGCACGGTCGAGCTGGCGCCCACCGTGGTTGGACAGGACGATGCCGTCGACGCCGAGGTCGGCCAGTCGCCGGGAGTCCTCGACGTTCTGCACGCCCTTGATGACGAGCTTGCCGGGCCACAGGGCGCGGATCTCGGCGAGGTCGTCGAACGAGATCGACGGGTCCATCGCGGCGTTCAGCAGTTCGCCCACCGTGCCGCCGGTGGCGCTGAGCGAGGCGAACTCGAGCTTGGGCGTGGTGAGGAAGTCCCACCACCACCACGGACGCGGCAGGGCGTCGACGATCGTCGACACGCTGAGCTGCGGCGGAATCGAGAAGCCGTTGCGCTTGTCGCGCAGGCGAGCACCGGCGACCGGGGTGTCGACGGTGAAGAACAGCGTGTCGAAGCCCGCGGCGGCCGCGCGCTCGACGAGCGCGTAGGAGATCTCGCGCTGCTTCATCACGTACAGCTGGAACCAGTTGCGCCCGTTCGGATTGGCCTGCTGCACCGATTCGATCGAGCTCGTACCCAGGGTCGAGAGCGTGAACGGGATGCCGGCCGCCCCCGCGGCACCGGCTCCGGCGATCTCGCCCTCGGTCTGCATCAGGCGCGTGAAGCCCGTGGGCGCGATGCCGAAGGGCAGGGCCGACGGGCCGCCGAAGATCTCGCACGACGTGTCGACGTGCGAGACGTCGCGCAGGATCGACGGGCGGAACTCGACGTCGGCGAACGCCTGCCGGGCGCGGGCGAGGCCCTCTTCGCTGTCCGCAGCGCCGTCGGTGTAGTCGAAGGCGGCGGCCGGGGTGCGGCGCTTGGCGATGTCGCGCAGGTCGGCGATCGTCAGGGCGGCGTTCAGGCGCCGGCGACGGCCGTTGAAGTCGGGCCGCTTGAACTGCATGAGCTCGAGCAGTTCGACGGGGTTGGGGAACTGACGTGTCACAGCGGACATGGCGTGCCTTTCAGGGGGGAGAGGGTTACGGGAGCATCCAGGACAGGACCGACGACTGCAGTCCCACGAGCAGGCACATCACGACGAGCATGCCGAGGCTCCACCAGATGACCTTGCGGAGGATCGTCGCCTCCTGACCGACCAGACCCACCGCGGTGGCGGCGATCGCGAGGTTCTGGGGGCTGATCATCTTGCCGATGACCCCGCCCGAGGTGTTCGCGGCCACGAGCAGGGTCGGGTCGATACCGGCTTGCACGGCCGCACTCTGCTGGAGGGTCGCGAACAGGGCGTTCGCGCTGGTGTCGGAGCCGGTGACAGCCGTGCCGAACCAGCCCAGGATGGGCGAGAGGAAGGCGAACAGCGCGCCCGTCCCGGCGATCCACGCCCCGATGGTGAGGGTCATGCCCGACATGTTCATCACATAGGCGAGGGCCAGGACCGACCCCACCGTGAGCAGCGAGAAACGCAGCTTGAACAGGGTCTGTCCCCAGGTGCGCGCGGCTTCGCGCAACGGGAGCCGGTACACCAGAGCGACGACGATGCCGCAGATGACGAGCAGGCTTCCGGCCGACGAGAGCCAACCGAGCGTGTAGACGGTCGACCCGGCCGCCTTGCCGCTCGCGGTGAGGATGTTGCCGTCGAGGCCCGGCCACGGGATCTTCACGTCGGTGCCCGCCAGGAAGGTCTTCAGCGGCGGCCACAGCTTCGCCAACGAGAACACCACGATGACGAGCAGGTAGGGGAACAGGGCGAAGAACACCGTCCGCGGGGTCAGGTGCGGGCGAGCGGCCGAGACGTCGGCATCCGCCGAACCGGCGCCTCCACCCGAAGCGACCGTGCCGGCTCCGACGAGACTGACCGCGCGCTCCTTCAGCAGACGCTCACGGGCGGCGGCGGTGCCACGGGGCTGCCAGAAGCGCAGCAGGACGACCGCGGCGGCGATTCCGGCGAGGGATGCCACGATGTCGGTCAGCTCGACCGAGATCCAGGTGGCGCTGACCCACTGCGCGATCGAGAACACCACGCCGAAGGTGAGGGCGGCGGGCCAGGTCTCCTTCAGTCCGCGCCAGCCGTCGGCCAGCAGGACCAGGATGAAGGGCACGAACAGGGCGACCAGGGGCGTCTGGTGCCCGACGTAGGCGCCGATCTCGTGGTAGTCGATGCCGGTGAGGCTGCCCGCGGTGACGATGGGCGTGCCGACGGCGCCGAAGGCGACGGGGGCGGTGTTCGCGAGCAGCACGATGACGGCGGCGCGCATCGGCGTGAAGCCGACCGCCATCAGCATGACCCCCGTGATGGCGACCGGGGCGCCGAAGCCGGCGAGGGCCTCGAGCAGACCGCCGAAGCCGAACGCGATGATGATCGCCTGGATGCGGGGGTCGTCGCTGAGCGCGTTGATGACCAGGCGCAGATCCTCGAAGCGGCCGCTGCGCACGGTGAGCTCGTACAGCCAGATCGCGTTCAGCACGATCCACATGATCGGGAACAGGCCGAAGACGAAGCCCTGGGTCGCCGACAGGGCGGCGAGATCGACCGGCATGCGGTAGCCGAACACGGCGACGAGGAGCGCGACCCCGAGTCCGGAGAGACCGGCCCAGTGCGCCTTCCAGCGCAGGACGCCGAGGGCGAGGAACACGGTGAGGAACGGCAGGCTCGCCACGAGCGCCGAGATAACGATGCTGGCGCCGATCGGCGCGAGTTCGGGGGTGTACATCAGGCCTTCCTTCGAACGTCGTTGTTGCGAAGCGCCGACCATTGAGAGGTCAGACCGCTAACGCACGGTAACGGCCGGACCGATACGCTGTCAACACTCTCTTCCAAAGGCGGTCGACTCATGGCACCCCTCTCCTCGTCTGACGAGACCGACGGCGGCCTGTGGCTCCCCGTCAAACGCGCTCGAGCGCATGAGCTGGTGATCGAGGTCATCGAGGACCGCATCCTCTCGGGCGCCCTCCAGGTCGGCGACGCCCTCCCGCCCGAGCGCGAGCTCGCGTCGAGCCTCGAGGTGAGCCGCGCGGGCGTGCGCGAAGCGGTTCGCGTGCTCGAGAGCCAGGGGGTGCTCCGGTCGCAGCCCGGCGCCGGTGCGGCCGCCGGGACGTTCGTCGCGGCTCTGCCGCGTGAGGCCCTCAGCCGCTTCCTGCGTCTGCACGTCGCCCTGTCGAACTTCACGATCGAAGACGTCACCGAAGCCCGCATCGTGCTCGAGCGCGCGAGCGCGTCGTCGGCGGCGCGCGGCCTCGACGGCGCCGCGCGCGCCCGCGTCGCGGAGGCCTTGGCCGCGGGCGATGCGGCGCTCGGCGATCGTCACGCCTTCAACGAGGCCGACACGCGTTTCCACCTCGCCATCGCCGACGCGTCGGGGAGCAGCCTCTCCGCCGCCCTCACCGGCGCGATCCGCGAGGCCGTGCGCCTTCCGCTCCTGCACGCCATCGAGCGCAAAGCGGAATGGGGCGACCAGTCCGAGCTCCTGCAGAAGGAGCATCACGCGATCTTCGAGGCCATCACGGCGGGCGACGTCGACCGCGCGGCCGACGCGACCGAGGCGCACATCCGCCGCGCGTCAGCGGTGCTCTTCGCCGAGTAGCCGCCGCCCTCGGCGCGCGACCCGGCGGGGCCGACACGGGCCGGGACGCCCCCACGCGCCCCGGCCCGCCGCCGTCACAACCCCGACAGGTGCGCCCGCGCCAGGATCTCGGCCTTGGGCCGCTCGTCCGCCGCGAGGGCGAGCCAGGTCTCCACGACCGTGTCGGGGTTCAGCGACAGCGACTGGATGCCACGAGCCACGAGCCACTGCGCGAAGTCGGGGTGGTCGCTCGGTCCCTGTCCGCAGATGCCGACGTACTTGCCCTGTCGCCGGCACGCGTCGATCGCCATGCCGAGCAGGTGCAGCACCGCGGGATCGCGCTCGTCGAAGGCGGATGCCATGAGCGCGGAGTCGCGGTCGAGGCCCAGGGTCAGCTGAGTCATGTCGTTCGAGCCGATCGAGAAGCCGTCGAAGTGCTCGAGGAAGCGCTCCGCGAGGATCGCGTTGGCCGGCAGCTCGCACATCATGACGACCTTGAGTCCGTTCTCGCCGCGGCGCAGGCCGTTCTGCGCGAGCAGGTCGACGACGGCCTTCGCCTCGCCGACCGTGCGCACGAACGGCACCATGATCTGCACGTTCGTGAGCCCCATCTCGTCGCGGACGCGCCGCAGCGCTTCGCACTCCATGTCGAAGCACGCGCGGAACTCCGGCGAGACGTAGCGCGCCGCCCCGCGGTACCCGAGCATCGGGTTCTCCTCGTCGGGCTCGTACAGCGTGCCGCCGATGAGGTTCGCGTACTCGTTGGACTTGAAGTCCGACAGGCGCACGATCACGGGCTCCGGCGCGAACGCCGCCGCGATCATCGAGACGCCCTCGGCGACCCGCTGGATGAAGTACTCCTCGGGCGAGGGGTAGGCCGCGATGCGCGCGCGGATGTCGTCGGCCAGCGCCCCGTCGAGGCGGTCGAGCTCGAGCAGCGCCCGCGGGTGGATGCCGATCTGCCGGTTGATGATGAACTCCAGGCGAGCCAGCCCCACGCCCGCGTGCGGCAGCCGCGAGAACGCGAAGGCCTGGTCGGGCGTGCCGACGTTCATCATCATCTTCACGGGGGCGGCCGGCATCCGGTCGAGTTCGGTCTGCTCCTCGGCGAAGCTCAGGATGCCGTCGTACACGAGGCCGTCGTCGCCCTCGGCGCACGAGACGGTGACCTCCTGGCCGTCGGTCAGCGCGTGCGTGGCGACGCCGGTGCCGACGACCGCCGGGATGCCGAGCTCGCGCGCGATGATCGCCGCGTGGCAGGTGCGTCCGCCGCGGTCGGTGACGATCGCCGAGGCGCGCTTCATGATCGGCTCCCAGTCGGGATCGGTCATGTCGGCCACGAGCACGTCGCCGTGCGCGAAGTCGGCCATCTGGTCGATCGAGCGGAGCACGCGCACGCGCCCCGCGCCGATGCGCTGACCGATCGCGCGGCCCTCGACGAGCACCGCGCTGCGCTCGGCCAGGACGAAACGGCTCAGGACGTTCGCCGACCGCCGCGACACCACGGTCTCCGGTCGCGCCTGGAGCACGTACAGCTGTCCGTCGACGCCGTCCTTGCCCCACTCGATGTCCATCGGGCGGCCGTAGTGGCCCTCGATGACGAGCGCGATGCGGCCGAGCTCCTCGACCTCCGCGTCGGTGATCGAGAAGCGCGTGCGGTCGTCGGCATCCACTTCGACGAAGGCCGTGCTGCCGTCGACGTGCTGCCCGTCGGCGTACCGCATCGCGATGGCCTTCTCGCCCACGCTGCGCTTGAGGATCGCGGGACGGCCGGCGGCGAGGCCAGGCTTGTAGACGTAGAACTCGTCGGGGTTGACCGCACCCTGCACGACCGCTTCGCCGAGCCCGTACGAGCTGGTGACGAAGACCGCGTCGTCGAAGCCCGACTCGGTGTCGAGGGTGAACATCACTCCCGAGGCCCCGACGTCGGAGCGCACCATGCGCTGCACCCCGGCCGAGAGCGCGACCTCGTGGTGGTCGAAGCCGTGGTGCGCGCGGTACGCGATCGCGCGGTCGTTGTAGAGCGAGGCGAACACCCGACGGATCGCCTGCAGGATGTTGCCGATCCCGCCGATGTTGAGGAACGTCTCCTGCTGCCCCGCGAACGAGGCGTCGGGGAGATCCTCCGCGGTCGCGCTGGAGCGCACCGCCCAGGTCACGGCATCCGGATCCTGCTCGCCCGCGACGAGGGCTGCGTACGCGGTGCGGATGTCGGCGTCGAGGTCGTGGGGGAACGGCTGCTCCTCGATCCACGCGCGCACGCGGCCCCCGAGCTGGCTGAGGGCCGCGACGTCGTCGACGTCGATGCCTTCGACCGCGTCGCGGATGCGCGCGTCGAGGCCGTCGTGCGCGAGGAACCGCCCGAACGCGTCGGAGGTCGTCGCGAATCCCGGAGGGACGCGGATGCCGGCGGATGCCAGGTGCGACACCATCTCGCCGAGCGAGGCGTTCTTGCCGCCGACGCGGGCGAGGTCGCCCATGCCGATCTCGTCGAAGCGCAGGATGTTGGTCATGGGGTGGGCCTTTCTCGGGGTTGGTCCCGCAGGTTCATGGACTGCAGGATCACGGCGGACATCTCCTCGACGCTCCGGGTCGCGGAGCTGAGGAACGGGATGCGGGTGCGGCGGTAGAGGTCTTCGGCCCGGCGGATCTCGAGGGTGCACTGGGCGAGGCTGGCGTAGGTCGACTGCGGCCTGCGCTCGTGCCGCACCTGGCTGAGGCGCAGGGCGGTCGTGGTCAGTCCGAAGCAGCGGTCGGCGTGCGGCGCGACGATGCGCGGCAGGCCGTCGGTGGGGAAGTCGTCGTCGGTGAGCGGGTAGTTCGCCACCAGCAGCCCGTAGTGCAGGGCGAGGTACATCGTGGTGGGCGTCTTGCCGCATCGAGAGGGAGCGACGATGATCACGTCGGCACTGGCGAGATCGCGCCCGCTCTGACCGTCGTCGTGCTCGATCGCGAACTCCACCGCGCGCATGCGGCGGAAGTACTGCTCGAGGTCGCCCAGGCCGTGATACTGCCCCGCGCGGGTCTCGGCGGTCGCGCCGAGCTCCGCCTCGAGCTCGGTGAGGTGCCCGGCCAGCAGGTCGATGACCACCGCGCCCGCGTCGGCGAGACGACCC
Source organism: uncultured Microbacterium sp. (assembly GCF_947489255.1). GTDB lineage: Bacteria > Actinomycetota > Actinomycetes > Actinomycetales > Microbacteriaceae > Microbacterium > Microbacterium phycohabitans. The sequence goes on along the minus strand of NZ_CANLCY010000005.1, from coordinate 479,719 downwards.
CGGATGCCGGCATCCTTCACCGTCGCGAAGACGATCGGCGCATCGCCGTCGGTCGCGGACCGCCGGAGGCGCGCGACGACCGCGTCGACGGAGGTGACGCTGCCGAGGAACGGGATGGTGTGCCTCTCGAAGCGGGCGCCCGGGAAGTTCGCGAGCAGGGCGCTGCCGAGCGTCTCGGCGGTGATGCCCGTGCTGTCCGACACGAAGAACACCGCGCGCATCTCGACGCCGAGGTCGGTCGCCGCGCGGTCGGCGGGTGAAGCCGGGAACGGCGCGAACGCGGCGGCGCGTGAAGCCGGGAGCGGTACGGCCGCGGCGGCGGGTGAAGCCGGCAACGGCGCGGACGCGGCGGCGGGCGCGACCGTCGGGTCGAAAGGTGGGGCCATGCGACGACGCTAGGGGCGAGTTCGTCGATCTTCGCGACCGTTATGAACGAAAGAAGACGCGTTCTTACTGATCCGCTAAGGGACCGGTTGTGGTCTGACCACTTTCCCGCTCGACTCCCTCTTCGCTCGGCGGTCCCCGGCCGGTCGGTCGGGAAGCCCGCGGCGGCCATGTCGCGACGCTACGGTGACGGACGGAAAGGACCCCATCATGGCCGTGACGTTCGCGATCGCGCTGGCCCTCGCGGCCGCCGGCGCTCCCACCCCCGACCCCGCCCCCTGGAAAGGGCTGCCGTCGGACTCCCAGGTCATCGTCGTCGAGGTCCCCGACGTCGAGGTCCCCGACGGCGTCCACCCGTCGCCGCCCGGCGGGTCGACCGCCGCGCCGGTCTCGCCGTCTCCCGTAACTCCCTCGACCGCAGCGACGCCCGCCGCGACGCCGGCCGCGACGCCCGCAGCGACGCCCGACGGGTCGCTCCCCGCGACCGGATGGGATGCCGCGGGTCTCGCGGCCGTCGCCGCTCTCGGCTCCGGGGCGCTCGCCGCCGGCATCGTGATCTCCCGCGCTCGTCGCCGCACCCGCTGAGGGCGGCGGTCTCGCCGTCGCGCGGGTCGACGCCCCCTCGCGACCCCGTTCCGCGCCGGCTCACCCCCTGCGTGCCCTTGGCGCGGGCGCGCCGTCACTGCATCCAGAGCACGATGCCGCGCTGGCCGGTGAGCACCGACGCCACCCCGGCGCGCACCGCCGCGGCCGCCCGCGCCGGGGTGAACGACGCCGGATCGTACGCCGCCGCCGCGCCCAGGCCCTCGCCGCGGTAGGCGGCGCCCGTCCAATCGACCGCCGTGACGTTCTCGGTGGGCTCGGCGAGTTCCGCGCCGACGATGAGGAACTGCCGGTCGAGGTGGTTCGCGGTCACGGTGGCCAGGGGGTCGACCAGGGCGTCGCCCGCGCTGATGATGAGGTCGGGATTCATCCGCATGGCGGCCACGGCCCCGTCGATCATGTCGTCGTCGGCGTGCACGACCTCCAGGTCGGCCCGGGTCTCGCCCGCCCACTCCTGCACCGCATCGACGAGCACGCCGGTGGGCGCGTCGTCGCCCACGGTCAGCAGCACTACGCGGTAGCCCTCCGGCGCGTGCACTCCGTCCCACGAACCGGGTGCGGGGGTGTGCGTGGACTCCGGCGCGGGAGGCGTGGGGGGCGAGAACCCCTCCGCGGGGGTGCCGATCGGGGCGGGGTGCGCCCGCATCTCGTTCCACCCGGGCTCCGAGCTGCAGCCGGTCAGCATCGCCAGCGTCACGAGCGCCGCCGCGACCGTCGTCCTTCGCTTCACGGTGTCACCCTGCGCGACGCGGGTGACCCGCGGGCGAACACCGGGCGCACGTTCCGTTTCCGTTCGCCCCGTCGCGTCCGACCGTTCACGACGGCGGACCACCCTGAGCGACGGAAAGGACCCCATGTCACACCTGTCTCGCCGCGCGCTTCGCCCCCTGTTCCGCTCCCTGTTCGTCGCAGTGGCCGCCGTCGCCCTCCTCGCCGTCGCCGCTCCCGCGTCGGCCCATGGCATCCGGTCGGTGGTCTACGCCGACCTCTCCAGCGGGGGACCGGGCGTCGTGCACGCGCAGCTGCAGCTCGAGTACGACCTCCTCGTCGTCTCCGCGGCCGACGCGGCGAAGGACGATGCGCTCTTCCGCGACGGGACGGAGGCCTTCGAGGTCCGAGACGCCGACGAACAGGCCGCCGCCCTCCGGGCGCATCGCGACGACGTGTCGGCGTACGTGGCCGAGAGGTTCCGTATCTCCGGGGCGGGGTCGTGCACCCCGACGCCGGCCGACGACATCACGATGACGCAGCAGGAGGGCGTGCCCTACGCCGTGCTCGATCTCGACTACGCGTGCCCGCCGTCGGAGAACGGTCATGAGGTCGTCTCGTCGCTCTTCCCCGACGATGAGGGCTACGTCACCGACACCAAGACGATCCTCACCTACGCGATCGACCTGCACGAGGGCAGCACGGTGCTGGATGCCGAGCACCCGTCGTTCACGACGGCGCAGTCGCCGCTCGAGCGCTTCTGGGAGTTCTTCCGCCTCGGCGCCGAGCACCTGCTCACCGGGATCGACCACATCCTGTTCCTGCTCGCGCTCATCGTCGGCTCGCGACGCCTGCGCGAGGTGGTCATCGCCGCGACCACCTTCACCGTGGCCCACTCGGTCACCTTCATCCTGGCCGCCACGGGCGTGGTGGCCGCCCCGCCCGAGATCGTCGAGCCGACCATCGCCCTGTCGATCGCCGTCGTCGGCGCCTGGTACCTCTGGCGTCTCTGGCGCGGGGGCAAGGTCGACCAGGACCTGTCGCACGCCCACGGCTTCCTGCGCCTCGATCGCGCGGGGTGGCTGCGCGTGGGGGTGGTGTTCCTGTTCGGGCTCGTGCACGGGCTCGGCTTCGCCTCGGCGCTCGGGATCGACGAGCCGTGGTCGTGGACGCTGCTGTGGTCGCTGCTGGTGTTCAACGTCGGCATCGAGGCCGTGCAGATCGGACTCATCATCATCGCCTTCCCGCTGCTCGTGCTGCTGCGGCGGAGGTTCCCCCGTATCGGAACGTGGGCGAGCGCGCTGCTCGCGGTGATCGTCACCGCGGCCGGGCTCGTGTGGTTCGTCCAACGCGTCCTCGGCGTCGAGTGATGGGCGTTGCGCGACTCGATGCCCGTGCTGCGTCCGCCATTCACTCACTCGTCACCGACCGGGCGGAGCGTGGGAGGACCCGCCCGATCGCGGGTCCCCACAGAGAGAAACGGATCATCATGCTCCTTTCCGCATCGACGTCGCACGGGACGCGCACGCGCCGCCGTGCCGCGTGGATCGCAACGGCCGCGCTCGGCGTCTCGCTCGTGCTCTCGGGCGCAGCGACCGCACCGGCCGCCTTGGCCGACACCTCGGCGACGCTCTCCGGCGTCATCCTCGGTGTCGGCGCCGACGAAGCCCAGCGCATCGTCACCTGGTACTCCTCGGCCGACACCACGCAGTCGGTGCAGGTCGCCCCGACCTCGGCACTGGTGAACGGCGAGTTCCCCGCGTCGGCCACCACCTTCTCGGCATCCGGCACGGCCAACATCGCCAGCAGCGGCGGCTACAACCGCCACGCGACGATCACGGGTCTCGCCGAGAACACCGCCTACTCGTACCGCGTCGGCTCGGACGGCAACTGGTCGCAGACCTCCGCGTTCTCGACGCAGTCGTTCGACGGCGACTACGACTTCCTGTTCTTCGGCGACCCGCAGATCGGTTCGTCGGGCGACGTCGCGAAGGACCAGGCCGGGTGGCAGGACACGATGAACGTCGCCGTGAACACCACCCCGAAGGCCGAGCTGCTCGTCTCGGGTGGCGACCAGGTCGACTCCGCCAACAAAGAGGACCAGTGGAGCGCGTTCCTCGCCCCCGACGCCCTGCGTCAGATCCCGTGGGTCGCGACGATCGGAAACCACGACGTGGGCGGCAAGGCCTACGAGCAGCACCTCTACACGCCCAACACCGACCGCACGGGTGCCTACTACCGCAAGGGCGACTCCAGCATCGGCACCGAGTCCGGCGGCGACTACTGGTTCATCTACAAGGACACGCTGTTCATCGACCTCAACAGCAACAGCTACGCCACCTCTCAGGGCGGCGGCGGTGACGACGCGCACGTGGCCTACGTCACCGACGTCGTGAACAAGCACGGCGCCGAGGCGAAGTACACCGTGCTCGTGTACCACCACGCGATCTACTCGCCGGCCGATCACGCCAAAGACGCCGACAACAAGGTGCGCCGCGTGGACTTCCCGACGACCTTCTCGAAGCTCGGCGTCGACCTCGTGCTCCAGGGCCACGACCACAGCTACTCGCGCTCGTACGAGATCAAGAACGGCGCCAAGGCCAACCCCGACGAGAAGCCCGGTCAGGACGAGGTGTTCGAGGGCCCCGGTGGCGTCGTGTACGTCACCGCCAACTCGGCATCCGGATCCAAGTACTACGACATCACCGCTCCCGACAACAGCGGCACGAGCGGAGCCGGGAACGGCGCCGACCCGCTGAACCCGGCGAACTACTGGTACAACTCCGTGCAGAACCAGGAGCACGTCCGCACGTACGTCAAGGTCCAGGTGAAGAAGGACCAGCTCGTCGTGCAGAACATCCGCTCCGGCGACTGCTCGGCCCCGAACGCCGCCGTGGAGCTCAACCGCGTCGTGTGGTGCGGTCCCGACAACGGTGCGAAGCCGGCCGAGGCCGTCGGGTCGATCCAGGACGAGGTGACCATCCACCCCAACCACGGTGACGGCCAGGACATCCAGGTCGACGTGCCCTCGGGCGCCCCCGGCGAGTTCGGCTGGACGATCAACGGGCACAACGGACTGGTCGACCTCGGCACCGCCGAGGAGAAGAACCTGCAGTACTTCGAGGCCACCGGTCAGATCAACCCGATCTCCGTGACCGACACCCGCGCGAGCAAGGCCGCCTGGTCGGTCTCGGCATCCGTGGGCGACTTCGTCGACGGCGACAAGACGTTCGAGGGCAAGTACCTCGGATGGACGCCGAAGGTCGTCACCCCGGGTGCCGGTGCGGTCGCGGGCGCGGCCGTCGGCTCGGGCTACGACGGAGGCGCCGGTCTGTCGACCTCGCAGTCGCTCAGCTCCGCGCCGATGGGCCACGACCGCGGCGCCGGCGTCGTGGGCGCCGACCTCGACCTGAAGATCCCCAACACCATCGACAAGGGAAGCTACCGCGCGACCCTGACCCTCACCGCGCTGGCCGGCTGACCAGCGATCCGGGCCGGCGGGGAGCACCCCTCCCCGCCGGCCTCTCCCGAAGGACCCCCATGAACCTCTCCCCCCGTCTCGTCGCCCTGACCCTCGCGCCGCTGGTGACCGCGGCTGCGCTCCTGGGCGCGTCCCCCGCCGCGGCCGCGACCGACGACGTCAGCTGGACCGTGCGCACCGCCTCGAACGCGCTGGGCGCCGACCGCACGAACTTCTCCTACGCCCTCAACCCCGGCGCTCACCTCGACGACGGGCTCGTCGTGGCGAACCGCGGCACCGAGGCGATCGAACTCGACGTCTACGCCGCCGACGGCTACACCACCTCGACGGGCGCGGTGGATCTGCGGCTCGCCGCGGAGCAGCCCACCGGCGTGGGCAAGTGGATCGCCGTGCCGCAGCGGCACGTCTCGGTGCCCGCCGGGCAGACCGTCGAGGTCCCGTTCACCGTCGACGTGCCGGCCGACGCGACACCCGGCGACTACGCCGGCGGCGTCGTGACCTCGCTCACCGTCGCCGACCAGTCCGCGAACGTCAACGTCGATCGACGTCTCGGCATCCGGGCCGGCATCCGGGTGGGCGGTGACCTCGTGCCCGCCCTCTCGGTCGACGACGTGCGGGTGGACTGGGACGGCGGCGTCGTCCCCTTCCTGTTCGGCGATGCCACGGTGCACTACGGCCTCCACAACACCGGCAACGTCTCGCTCACCGCCGACGACACCGACGCCGTCGCGGGACCCTTCGGTCTGGGCCGCGCCGAGGCGGCACCGGATGCCGCATCCCCGGTGCTGCTGCCCGGGGAGACGTGGCCGCGCGACGTGCGCGTGTCCGGCGTGGCGGCGATGGGCCTGCTGTGGGCGTCGGTCACGGCGACCCCGACGGTCACCGACGCGTCGGGCTCGATCACCGCCCTCGACCCCGTCGAGGCGTCCGCGGTGGGCGCGGCCGTGCCGTGGCCGCTGCTCGCCGTGCTGGTGCTCGCCGTGCTCGCGGCCGTCTTCGGACCGCGGTGGCTGCGCGCGCGTCGCCGCCGCCGCCAGGAGGCCGAGGACGCCCGTGTCGCCGAGGCCGTCGCGCGGTCGCTGGCCGAGAAGGACGACGCCCTGTCGCACGCGGGGTGAGCGGGGGATATCTCGACGTCGGCGCACACGGAGGCCGCTCAGCCCCCGAGGAATAGACTGGATACCAACGTCATTCGCCCGTCGGGAACCCTCCGTGACCACTCCTCCTGCTGAACGCGCCTTCGATCTGCGCCATCTGCAGCTCGCGCGCGCCCTCTTCGCCGCCCTCGCGGCCGCGATGATCACGTTCTCGCCGGACCACTCCGCCGTCCTCGGTCTGATCGTCTTCAGCGGCTTCGCGCTGGCGACCGGCCTCGCGTGGGCGGCGTCGGCGTGGATCGTGTTCTCCCGTGGTGAGCGCGCCGTCCCGGCGCTGATGGCGGCCGTGTCGCTCCTGGCGGGATTGATCGCCAGCGTCGGCCCGTGGCGCACCACCGGCATGTTCTTCGGGCTGGTCATCACGTGGGCCGTCGTCTCGGGCGTGATCGAGCTCGTCGGAGCGCTCCGCGACCGCAAGGCCGGCCGCACCGCGGGCGTGCGCGACGGCGTGCTCATCGGCATCCTGGGCATCGTCCTCGGGGTCGTCCTCCTGCTCACCCCGATGCAGTACGCGCTCGACTACAGCATCACCGGCGCGGGGTCGTTCACCCTCACCGGGATCACCATCGCCGTGGGCCTCTTCGGCGGATACGCGGCGGTCATCGCCGTGTTCCTCGCGATCGCGGGCTTCTCGCCCCGCCGCACCGAGCCCGTTCCGGCCGTACCCTCCGAGGAGGCCGCGTCATGACCGACAAGCCCACCACCCGCAAAGACCTCATGAAGCCCGTCCAGCTGCTCGGGCTGGCGTTCGTCGCCGCCCTCTTCGCCGGCTTCGTGACCCTCATGTCGATGGGGTTCTTCCAGACGCGCCCCGCCGACCAGATCCAGCGCGCCCTCATCGTCGCCCTCGTGGCGGCCGGGGCGACGTTCATCATCGTGCTCGTGAGCGTCGCGCTCATGCTGCTCGCCGTCGACCCCTCGAAGGTCACGGCCACGGTGGACCGTCCGCTGCTCCTCCCCAAGGACGCCCCGGACGCCACCCCCACCGCCTCGGCACAGCCCGAGGCCCCGCGCGCCGAGGCCCCGCGCACCGGGGGCACCGCGCCGGATGCCGCGCCGCGGTCGGAGGGTTCGGTCCCCCCGCGTTCCGGCGACGACGGCGCCGCTCCCCGCGCCTGACCCTCGCGCCTGACCTTCCCGCGCCTGGCGCCTGGCGCCTTGCCCGGCGCCTTGCTCTGCGCCCGGCGCCTGGCCCTGCGCCTAGCGCCTTGCCCGGCTCCTGGCTCTGGGCCCGGCGCCTGGCCCCGGCCTTGCCGGTGGCGCCTGGCGTCCGGCTCCTTCCCCTTCGCCTGGCCCCGCACCTGAGACTTCAGCGCCTGGCCACCACGCCGCGTCGCCGCGTTCGCTGGGCGTGCTCGGGCGGGCGTCGCTGCTGAGCGCTGTCGAGGCGGCATCCGTCCATCGCTTCGCTGCTTCGTCGATGCTCAGTCGCTGCTGCGCGGCACCGGCGCCGCGGCGGTACGCCCCTCCACCCTTGTCCCACTTCTGGCGGTGTGTGTCCCACTTCTGGTGGGTGTGAGGGGCGTTGACCGGCCATAAGTGGGACATGGATGCGAGGGTCTGGGTCTCGCGCGGTGCCGCCATTGCGTTCGCTCAGCGCCTCGTCGGTACAACTGGGCAGCCCTGTCCCACTTCTGGCGGTGTGTGTCCCACTTGTGGTGGGTGTGAGGGGCGTTGACCGGCCATAAGTGGGACATGGATGCGAGGGTCTGGGTCTCGCGCGGTGCCGCCATTGCGTTTGATCAGCGTGCACCGGTGCAGCTGGGCAGCCTTGTCCCACTTCTGGTGGTTTGTGTCCCACTTGTGGTGGGTGTGAGGGGCGTTGACCGGCCATAAGTGGGACATGGATGCCAGGGCGCCGCACCGCCCCGCGCGCGCCCGCCGCGCCGCGCTCGCCCGCACCGCCGCGTTCGCCCGCCGCGCCGCGCTCGCCTGCCGCGCCACCCGCGCGCTGCGCCGCGCGCTGCGCTCAGGCGCGCCGCGGGTCGATCATCGTCATGCCGGCCGGGGAGGCGGCATCCATCGCCGGAAGCAGGGTCGCGGCCTCGCCGAGACCGATCACGCGCTCGATGAGTTCCTGGGGGCGCAGGGCGCCGCTGTCGATGAGCGAGAGCATCTCGGGGTAGTCGACAGCGGCCATGCCGTGGCTGCCGAGCAGGTCGAGCTCCCAGGCGATCACGCGTGCCATCGGCATGGCGGTCAGGCCGTCGTCGGTGGGGAGCAGGCCGATCTGCACGTGCCGGCCGCGGCGGCGCAGGCTCAGCACCGCGTCGCGAGCGGTCTGGGCGCTTCCGACGGCGTCGACCGACACGTGGCTTCCACCGCCGGTGATCTCGTGCACCGCCGCGGCGATGTCGGTCTCGCCGGCGACGAGCGTGTGCTCCGCCCCGAGCCGGCGGGCCGCGTCGAGAGCCGCGGGGGTGCGATCGACGACGATCACCCGCGCGCCGAGGGCGACGCCGATCATCACGGCGCTCAAGCCCACCCCGCCGGCCCCGACGACCGTGACCCACTCGCCGGCCTGCACGCGGGCGCGGCCGGTGAGGGCGCGGTAGGCCGTGGCGAAGCGGCATCCGAGGGCCGCCGCCGCCTCGAACGAGACGCCGTCGGGGATGCGCACGACGTTCGTGTCGGCCGCACGCAGCACCACCCGCTCGGCGAAGCTGCCCCACTGGGTGAAGCCCGGCTGCTGCTGGTCGGGGCACACCTGCGCGTTTCCGCCCCGGCACCACTCGCACGCGCCGCAGCCCATGACGAAGGGCACGGTTACGCGGTCGCCCACGCTCCAGCGCTGCACACCCTCGCCGACCTCGACGATGATGCCGGCCAGCTCGTGACCGGGCACGTGGGGGAGGGCGACGTCGTCGTGACCGACCCACGCGTGCCAGTCGCTCTTGCAGAGTCCCGTCGCGTGCACCTCGACCACCACGCCTCCGGCCGGCGCCGACGGCGCGGGGACCTCGCGCACCGCGAGGGGCTCGGCCAGGGCGTCCATGATCATCGCGCGCATGGCATCCATCCTCTCAAGCGGTCGGGCGCCGCCCGCGGCGACTCCCGGACACGCGATCGCCCCGGACACGCGATCGCCCCGGGCACGCGGTCGCCCTGGACGCCCGGTCGTACCGGATGCCCGCTCGCCCCGGCGCCCGGCGCCCGGCGCCCGGCGCCCGGCGCCCGGTCGCCCTGGACGCCCGGTCGCTCCGGATGCCCGATCGCCCCGGACACGCGATCGCCCCTCACACGCGGTCGCCCCGGACACACGATCGCCCCGGAACCGTCGCAACGGTCCCGTGGCGATCGAGGGGCGTCAGGCGCGGCGGCGGCGGACGAGCACCAGCGCGGCACCCGCGATCACCGCGCCGAGGGCGATCACGGTGAGGGCGAGGGGCGGCTCGGTCCCGGTGAGTGCGAGGCCGCCGGGGGCGGAACCGGATGCCGCGCGGTCGCCGGCCGGTGCAGACCCCGCCCCGTTCCCGCCGGGCGTCGTGCCCGCGCCGTTCCCACCGGGCGTCGTGCCCGCCCCGCTTCCGCCGGGCGTCGTGCCGGGGTCGGTGCCGCCGGGCGTGGGTCCCGGGTCGGTGCCGCCCTGGGCCGTGACCGTCACCTCGGCGGTGCGGACCTGCTCGACGTTGCCCGCGACATCCGTCGATCGGAACGACACCTGGTACGTCCCCACCGTCGTGAGGGCGATCTCTGTCCCGGTCGTCCACGTCGAACCCGCGTCGAGCGAGTACTCCGTGGAGGCCACACCGGAGGTGGCATCCGTCGCCTCGAGCGTGACGACCTGACCGCGGGCGATGACCGGAGCCGCGACGTCGGGGAGGACCAGGGTGCGGGTCGCCGCGGCGGCATCCGCGACGCTCGCTCCGGTCACCGGTGCGGTCGCGTCGATGCGCACGGTCAGCGACCCCGAGACGCCCTCCTGCTCGACGTCGTCGAGCAGAGCGCGGTAGTCGACGAGGTGTGCGCCGTCTCCGGTGACCTCGAACGTCGTGCCGTCGACCCAGTCGCCGCCGTCGGTGCGGTGCTGCACGATGACCTGGTCGTTACCGTCGTGCGAGAGCTGCACCGCGACCGGTCCGCGGTACCAGCCGGTGGCCGGCGCTTCGGGGGAGAGCATCGGGGTGATCGCCGCGATCCCTCCGGCTTCGGGGACGACGATCTCCGGGATCTTCAGGTACGACCCGGGGGTCGCGAAGGTCAGGCGCAGGCCCGTGGCGAGCACCTTCGTGAACGACAGGGTCGTCTCGGTGCCGTTCACGACCACGGGAGCGTCGCCGGTCGGAGCGACCGGGGTCCACTCGCCTCCCGGAGTCCGATACTCGGCCGAGACGCCGGTGATCGAGCCCTCGATGTTGGTGAACGAGACGTGGTCGAGGCGGTGGATCTCCATCGTCTCGAGCGTGAAGGCCGCGGCATCCTGGAATCCCGCATCGGTCCAGGTCGACCACTGCGTGTTCTGCTTGCCGTCGCACGCGTTGGCGGCGGGCATCGTGGCCCACTTCGTCTGGTGGAAGGATGCCGAGACCGTGGCGTCGCCGCCGCGGCACACGTTCGGGATCGAGGCGTTGCCCCAGACGTCGACCTCCGCGATCGACTGCCAGGTGTTCGCCTCGCTCGTCAGCCGCAGACGCAGGGCGCTCGCCGCGGGCAGGGCGCGGGCGTCGATCACGGCCACGGGCGCCGCCTGCGTGGCATCCTGAGCCAGAGTCGCCCCCACCTCGGTGTCGACCCAGGCGCCCGAGGAGTCGCGGTACTGCGCCTGGATGCGCGAGGGCCACGTCGCCGTGGAGCCGTCCTTGTAGGTGTGCACGACGATCGAGTCGAACGTGCGGGTCACGCCCCAGTCGAACTGCAGCCAGCTGTCGCGCGGATAGCCGTTGCCGGTCCAGTCGTCCCAGCCCTTGCCGGTGGGGTTGCCGTCGACGATCGTGCCGACGAGGTCGTTGCGGCTGGATGCCGACACCGTCGCCTCGGAGGCGATGTCGGCGATGCCGGGCTCGGTGACGGTGATCGTGCGCTGGAAGCTGCGCCCCACGGTGAAGTCCGCGTCGGCGGCGAGCGTGCCGGTCACCGTCTGCGGGCCGAGAACGCTGGTGTCCACCTCCGACCACGTCACGGCGACGGCCGACACCGTTCCGTTCGAATCGACGTTCACCGTCGCGGGCAGGTTCGCGGTGGTTCCACGGCGCACGGTCTCGGGCACCGCGTTCGGGGTGAGCGACCAGGTGCCGTGGCCGAAGCCCTTGTCATCCCAGTACGAGGCGTCCCAGCCGTCGCCGTAGCGCGCGGGGTCTTCGGCGGCGGGGTTGTGCATCTCGAGGCGGCCGTTCTCGCCGACCGTGAGCGGCAGCCAGACGTAGGTCGAGTCCGACTGTCCCTCGTTCCAGCGGTCGCCCATGTAGACGAACTTGCCCGGCTCGAGCTCGAAGACATTGGTCGACTGCGAGCCGAACGTCGAACGGTTCGTGTCGCCGACCGAGAGAAGGCCGTCCGAACCGTCGGGCATGCTGGCGTACCAGGTGTTCTCGTTGGCATCGCCCGCCTGGACGCCGCGGATCCACGTGCCCATGAGGCTCTGAGCGGTGTAGTAGGTCTGCGGGTTCGGGGCCCACCCGGTCGCGCCGGAGGCGATCGCGGTGTAGGTCCCGTCGCGCTCGAAGATGGCGGGTGCCTCGAGGTAACCGCACTCCTTCACGATCTGGAAGTCCTCGCCGCGCACCGGAGCGTCGGCCGTGCCGTCGGCGAAGACGTAGGGGTAGCGGCCGTCCTCCGAGTACTGGTGCACGTCGAGGGTGTCCGAGTCGGTCGTCTTCACGACGTTGGTGTAGCTGTCGTCGAGCTCGGCGATGTAGAGCGAGGAGTTCTCCTCGGACGAGTACGAGATGTAGGCCTTGCCGTCGTCATCCTGGAAGACGGTCATGTCGCGCGCCTGGCCGGGAACGGCGTACTGCGAGCAGCCCTTGTAGTCGGTGCGGTTCGGCATGCGGTAGGCGCCCACCATGCGGAAGGGGCCGGTCGGCGAATCCGACACGGCGACCGCGGCCATCGAGCGGGCGTAGGTGCTGCCACCGGGCTCGGTGCGTCCGTCGGCGTGCCACCACATGACCCACTGACCGGTGGCGTCGTTGTGCAGCACCTTGGGGCGCTCGAAGATGGCGGTGTAGTCCGCCGAGCGCTGCGAATTCAGGTGGTAGGCGAGCGCGTCGATCTTCTCGTTTCGCGGCTGCCCGTTCTCGTCGACGGTGTCGTAGAGGTTCTCGAAGTACGGGGTGAGCAGGTCGTCGCGCGTCGTGATGCTGCGCAGGGCGTCGCCGAGGTTGGTCCAGTTCATGGCATCCGTCGAGCGGTAGACCGCGACGCCGGGGCTGTTCCAGTACCCGTTCGTGCGGTCTTCGCCGTACCAGTAGTAGACGGTCTGCCCGTTCTCCTGGGTCGTGACGACCTGCCCGCCGTGCGCCTGGATGTGCCGGCCGTCGGTGTCGTACCACTTCGGCTGGAAGTAGTCGCCGGAACCGCGGCCGGGATCGGCGAGCGGCTCGAACTTCGCGTACGTGACCGGCGGGTCGACGCGCGGCACACCGTCGTTCGGATCGGTGGGCACGCCCGTCGCCGCGGCGGCAGCGAGGGGGGATGCCAGCGCCCCGGCGAGAACGGCAGCGGTGGCGGCCGCGAGCAGGCGTCGGAGGGGGAGGGGGTGTCGATGCGTCATCGCGTCTGTTCCGTTCCGTGCCGCGACGATGCGACACACGTCGGCCGAAGCCAGGGGATGTTGACGTCAACACTACGGCCCGGCCGCGCGTGAAGTCCAGAACAGTTACGCGCCGAGGTGTCGGGCCGTCATGACCCGCGGAGGAGCGTGCACGACGGCGGGCCCGACGCCCGACACGCCGTGCGGCCGGCGCTGGACGCGGCGTGTCGGTGGCATCGCCTGCCGCTGTGTACGCCCCTTGACGGTTACAGCGAGTCGACCACCCGCGACGCGAGGCCCGCGTACGCCGCGGGGGTGAGCGCGAGAAGGCGGTCCTTCGCGGCGTCGCCGATGTCGAGTCCGCGCACGAAGTCCGCGAGCTCGGGGCCGCCGACGCGGCGTCCGCGCGTGAGGTCCTTCAGCAGGGCGTAGGGGTCGGTGATCTGCGAGCGCCCCGCGGCGATCTCGGCGCGCACGACGGTCTGGATCGCCTCGGCGAGGACTTCCCAGTTGGTGTCGAGATCGGCGAGCAGCACGTCTTCGGCGAGCGAGATCTCGGTGAGACCGCGCTGCAGGTTGTCGAGCGCGAGGAGCGAGTGACCGAAGGCGACGCCGATGTTGCGCTGCGTGGTGGAGTCGGTGAGATCGCGCTGCATGCGGCTCGTGACGAGCGTGGATGCCAGGGTGGCGAAGAGCCCCGCGGCGATCTCGAGGTTGGCCTCGGCGTTCTCGAAGCGGATCGGGTTGATCTTGTGCGGCATCGTCGACGACCCGGTCGCTCCCGCGACGGGGATCTGCGTGAAGTAGCCGAGCGAGATGTACGTCCAGATGTCGGTCGCGAGGTTGTGCAGGATGCCGCCGGCGTGACGCGCGCGGTCGTATAGCTCGACCTGCCAGTCGTGCGACTCGATCTGGGTGGTCACGGGGTTGAAGCCGAGCCCCAGCGACTCGATGAACGAGCGGGTCAGCTCGGGCCAGTCGACGTCGGGCTCGGCCGCGACGTGCGCCGACCACGTGCCGGTGGCGCCGGAGAACTTCGCGAGGTACTCCCCGGCATCCAGCTGACGGATGACGCGCTCGAGGCGCCACGCGAAGACGGCGATCTCCTTGCCCATCGTGGTGGGCGTCGCGGGCTGGCCGTGCGTGCGCGAGAGCATCGCGGCGTCGCGGTGCTGGACCGCGAGCTCGGTGAGGGCAGCGGTGACCGAGCGCAGCTTCGGCAGCCACACGCGCTCGACGGCCCGCTGCACGGTGAGGGCGTAGGCGGTGGAGTTGATGTCCTCGCTGGTGCACGCGAAGTGCGTGAGCTCGGCGAGGGCGGAGAGGCCGAGGCTGTCGAGGCGATCGCGCACGAGGTACTCGACGGCCTTCACGTCGTGGCGGGTGACCGCTTCCTTGTCCTTCAGCCACGCGATCTCGTCGGCGCCGAACTCCTCGTAGAGCGCGCGCAGCTTCGCGCGGTCGGCGTCGGACACCGGCGAGGTGCCGAAGAGCGACCGGTCGGTCAGGGCGAGCAGCCACTCGACCTCGACCTCGACGCGGGCGCGGTTCAGGCCCGCCTCCGACAGGTAATCGCCGAGTTCGGACACGGCACCGAAGTAACGGCCGTCGAGCGGGCTGAGGGGCTGCGGAGGCAGAGCGGACACGGGTCTCCCGGGGGTCGCGCGAAAAGGTCAGCCCGCGGAACGGATGGCGGGCTCGAGCTGCCGGAACAGGGCGCGGCTGGCGCGTTCGATCATACCGAGCACCTCGTCGAACATCGGCGGGCCCGCGTAGTACGGGTCGGGAACGTCGAGGGTCTCGGCATCCGGCAGGAACGACTGCAGCAGGGCGATCTTGTCGGCGTCGTCGTCGCTGCGCGCCCAGCCGCGCAGCACGCGCTCGTGGCTGCGGTCGAGGGCGACGACCAGGTCGTTGCGGTCGAAGTCGGCGAACTGGAACTGCCGCGCGCGGTGCGCGGACCCGTTGTATCCGAGGCGCTCGAGCGCGTGGAGCGTGCGGTGGTCGGCGCGTTCGCCGACGTGCCAGTCGCCCGTGCCGGCCGAACTCGACGAGATCCGGGCGCTGAGCCCCGACGTCTCGGCGATGCGCCGGAAGACCACATCGGCCATCGGCGACCGGCAGATGTTGCCGCTGCAGACGAACACGACGCGGAAGGGCGCGTCGGCACTCGCGGTCATCCCTCCATCATGGCGGGGAAGCGCTCCGCGCGCATCAGTGGGCTGCGCGCGGCGGCCGTCAGCGTCGCGCCCGGTCGTCGCGCCGCGGACGCAGGATGCCGCCGAGCACGGCGTTGATGATGCCGATGAGCAATGCGGCGACGACCGTCAGCCAGAACTCGCCCGTGCGCAGACCCCAGTCCCCGTTCTCGGTGATGACGCCCGTCAGCCACAGCAGGAAGCCGTTGATGACGAGCGAGATGAGCCCGAGGGTGAGGATGTACAGCGGGATCGCGACGATCTTCACGACCGTGCCGACGAGGGTGTTGACCAGGGCGAAGATGAGGCCGACGACCAGCACGGTGAGCGCCACCTGCAGCCCCTCCCCGGGGGCGAACGGGATCAGCGTCACCTGCAGCGCGGGCAGCAGGGTGACGATCCAGATGGCGAAGGCGTTGACGGCGACGCGGACGACGAAGCGCATGCCCTCATCGTGGCACGCGCAGTCCCTTCGCGGCAGGAATCCCTCCACCTGGGGAGGAGGGGGGTCTGACGCGCGGCGACGTCTCGCGGTTAGGCTCGCGATGTGAGCGAAGACCCGGTCCTGCCCCGCATCCGTCCCGAGATCGCTGCGCTGCCCGCGTATCGGCAGGGCAAGCAGGCGAGCCCCGACGCCTTCAAGCTGTCGAGCAACGAGAACCCCTTCGAACCCCTACCCGGGGTCCTCGACGCTGTCCGGGCCGCGGGGGCGTTCAACCGCTATCCGGATGCCACGGCCGCGCGCCTGCGCGAACGCCTCGCCGCGCGCTACGGCGTCTCGGCCGACGAGGTGCACGTCGCCGCCGGGAGCGTCTCGATCCTCGCCCAGCTGCTGTTGGCCACGTCGGGTCCGGGAGACGAGGTCGTGTACGCGTGGCGCTCGTTCGAGGCGTACCCGTCGCTGGTCGCCGTCGCGGGCGCGACGAGCGTGCAGGTGCCGCTGACCGCCGACTTCCGTCACGACCTGCCCGCGATGGCGGATGCCGTCACCGAGCGCACGCGCCTGGTGATCGTGTGCAGCCCCAACAACCCCACCGGCCCCACGGTCGGCTACGACGAGTTCGTCTCCTTCGTCGATCGGGTGCCGCGCGACGTGCTCATCGTGCTCGACGAGGCCTACGCCGAATTCGTCACCGACACCACCTCGGTCGAGGGCGGTCGCGTGCGCGCCGTGCTGGCGCGTCCGAACGTCGTCGTCCTCCGCACGTTCTCGAAGGCGTACGGCCTCGCGGGTCTGCGCGTCGGCTACGCCATCGGTCACACCGGCGTGCTCGACGCCGCGCGCAGCACCGCGATCCCGCTGTCGGTGACGGCGGCGGGCGAGGCGGCCGCGCTGGCGAGCCTCGACGCCGAGAGCGAGCTGCTCCATCGCGTCGCGGTCATCGCCGAGCGTCGCGACCGTCTCGTCGAGCGCCTGCGCGAGACCGGGTGGAACGTCCCCGACGCCCAGGGCAACTTCGTGTGGTTCGCGGCCGGAGACCGCACCGCCGAGGTCGCGGCCGCCTTCGAGGAGGCCGGGCTCATCGTGCGCCCGTTCCCCGGCGACGGCATCCGCGTGTCGATCGGCGAAGAGGAGTCGCTCGATCGCGTCGTCGAGGTCGCAGTGGCCACCTCCCCGACCGCTCGGGCATGACCGTGGAGCGTGGCGGCGGGCGCGACGCCGCCACGACCCCGATCATCCCGGGGTTCTCCCCCGACCCCTCGGTGTGCCGGGTGGGCGCGGACTACTACCTCGCCAACTCGTCGTTCGAGTACGCCCCCGGCATCCCGATCTGGCACAGCCGCGACCTGCGCACGTGGACGCAGCTGGGCAACGCCCTCGACCGGGAGAGCCAGTTCCCCGCGGGGGCCTCGGCCGCGAGTCGCGGGATCTACGCCCCGACGCTCCGCCACCGCGACGGCACCTTCTACCTGGTCACGACGAACGTCGACGCGCCGGGCGAGCAGATCGTGGTCACGGCGACCGATCCGGCGGGGCCGTGGTCGGATCCGATCGTGCTCACCGGTCTCGGCGGGATCGACCCCGACCTCGCGTGGGACGACGACGGCACGTGCGTGCTGACGTACTGCGGTCTCGACCCCGCCCTGCGCCCCCACGGCGGCGATCTGCCGGTCATCGCGCAGGCGCGCGTCGACCTCGCGCGCGGCGAGGTCCGGGAACGCCCGCGGGTCGTGTGGGGAGGGACGGGGCTCGCGCACCCGGAGGGGCCGCACCTCTTCCAGCGCGACGGGTGGTGGTACCTGCTGATCGCGGAAGGCGGCACCGAGCGCGGGCACGCGGTCTCGGTCGCCCGCTCGCGCGCGATCGACGGACCCTTCGAAGCGGCCCCCGCCAACCCGATCCTCAGCCGCCGCAGCACCTCGTCCCCGGTGCAGAACACCGGCCACGCCGACCTGGTCGAGCGCCCCGACGGCACCTGGGCGATGGTGTACCTGGGTGTGCGCCCGCGGGGCTTCAGCCCCGCGTTCCACGTCAACGGTCGCGAGACCTTCCTCGCCCGCGTCGAATGGGTCGACGGATGGCCGGTCGTCCATATCGACGATGTGCTCCCCGCTCCGGCCGACACGGCCTTCATCGACGACTTCACCGGCCCCCTCCACCCCCGCTGGGTGTCGCCCGGCGCCGCGTTGACGGCATTCGTCGAGCGGGCGGCCGGCGGTGGACTGCTCCTGCGGCGCATGGATGCCGCCACCGGCGCGCCCGCCGCTCTCTCCGCGCGCACGCGCGACCTCCGGTGGCGCTACGAGGCTCGGGTCGATGCCTCCGCGGGCGCGGTGGCGCTGCGGGTGCGTCTCGACGAGCGTCACTGGTACGAGGTCCGTCTCGACGCCGGCGCGCTCACGTTCGCCGCCCGGATCGGCCCGCTCAGCGTTTCCGACGACGTGGGCCGGGTCGACGGCGGGGCCGTGACCCTCGTCGTCGAGGCGGTGGATGCCACCGCCGACGGCCCCGACGACCTCCGCTTCGGCGTCATCGGCGCAGACGGCGAGCGGTGGCTCGCGCAAGAAGACGGACGCTACCTCTCCACGGAGGTCGCCGGTGGATTCACCGGCCGCACCCTCGGGCTGCACGCTCTGGGCGCTGAGCCGGCACGGATCCTGTCCGCGCGGTACTCTCCGGTGGCCGGGTAGGGCGATTTGTCGCATATCGACCCCGGTTCCCGGCATCCGTTGTGCACCTCATGCGGTCTCGCGCATGAGCCGGGCGTTAGCGTGGGTTCATGACCCCGCTCGACGACCCCGCTCTCGTGCGCGTTCTGGCAGCCGACGGCACGCTGGCCCCCACGCCCGCGGCCGAGCGCTACCTGCCGCTCATCGACGCCCTGACCGACGCCGAACTCGAGACCTTCTACCGCGACATGGTCTCGATCCGCGCGTTCGACGTGCAGGCCACCAACCTGCAGCGCCAGGGGCAGTTGGCCCTCTGGCCGCCGTCGTTCGGGCAGGAGGCCGCCCAGGTCGGCTCGGCTCGCGCCGCCCGCGCGCAGGACCACATCTTCCCCTCGTACCGCGAGCACGTGGTCACGCGCATCCGTGGCGTCGACCCGATCGACATCATCCGGCTCATGCGCGGGCTCACGCACGGCGGGTGGGATCCGACCGACCCCAAGAACGGCAACACGCACATCTACACGCTCGTGCTCGGCGCGCAGACGCTGCACGCCACCGGCCTGGCGATGGGCCTGGTATTCGACGGCAAGAGCGGCTCCGGCGACCCCGAGCGCGACGAAGCGGTGATCGTCTACTACGGCGACGGCGCCTCCAGCCAGGGGGACGTGCACGAGGCGATGGTCTTCGCCGCCAGCTTCCAGACCCCAGAGGTCTTCTTCCTGCAGAACAACCAGTGGGCCATCTCCGTCCCCGTCGCGACCCAGTCGCGCTCGCCGCTGTACAAGCGCGGCGAGGGGTACGGCATCCCGAGCCTGCAGGTCGACGGCAACGACGTGCTCGCCAGCTACGCCGTGTCGAAGACCGCGCTCGACGAGGCGCGTGCCGGCGGCGGCCCCCGCGCGATCGAGGCGATGACCTACCGCATGGGCGCCCACACGACCAGCGACGACCCCACGAAGTACCGCACCTCCGACGAAGAGAAGGCGTGGGCCGGGCGCGACCCGATCGCCCGCATGCGCGCGTTCCTCGAGGGCCGCGGCGCCTCGCAGCAGTTCTTCGACGACGCGGATGCCGAGGGCGCAGCTCTCGCCGACGACGTGCGCGTGCGCACGAACGAGCTCGGCACGATCCCGCGCGCCCACATGTTCGAGAGCGTGTACTCCGAGGCGCACGCGCTGATCCAGGAGGAGCAGCGCTGGCTCGACGACTACGAGGCGTCGATGGAAGGGGGAGCGCAGTGAGCGAGAACCTCCCGATCAGCCGCGCGCTGAACGCCGGCCTCCGCCGCGCGCTCGAGGCGAACGACCGCGTCCTGCTCATGGGCGAGGACATCGGCCCGCTCGGCGGCGTCTTCCGCGTGACCGAGGGCCTGCAGAAGGACTTCGGGCCGCGCCGCGTCATCGACTCGCCGCTCGCGGAGTCGGGGATCGTCGGCACCGCGATCGGTCTCGCGATGGGCGGGTTCCGCCCGGTGCTCGAGATCCAGTTCGACGGCTTCGTGTTCCCCGCGTTCGACCAGATCACCTCGCAGCTGGCGAAGATCACGAACCGCCACGAGGGCGCGGTGCGCATGCCCGTCGTCATCCGCATCCCCTACGGCGGACACATCGGCGCGGTCGAGCACCACCAGGAGAGCCCCGAGGCGTACTTCACCCACACCGCGGGACTGCGCGTGGTCAGCCCCTCGAACGCGAACGATGCGTACTGGATGATCCAGCAGGCGATCGACTCGCCCGACCCCGTCGTGTTCCTCGAGCCCAAGGCCAAGTACTGGCAGAAGGGCGAGGTCGACCTCGAGGCCCCCGCCCTGCCGCTGCACGCGAGCCGCATCGTCCGTCGCGGCACCGACGTCACACTCGTCGGCCACGGCGCCATGGTCACGACCCTCCTGCAGGCTGCCGCGCTCGCCGAGAGCGAGGGCACGAGCTGCGAGGTCATCGATCTGCGCTCGCTGTCGCCGGTCGACTACGGCCCGCTGCTCGATTCCGTGCGCCGCACCGGCCGCATGGTCTACGCGCAGGAGGCCCCGGGCTTCACCTCCCTCGGCTCCGAGGTCGCCGCGACCGTCATGGAGAAGGCGTTCTTCGCGCTCGAGGCCCCGGTGCTGCGCGTGTCGGGCTTCGACGTCCCGTTCCCGCCCGCGAAGCTCGAGGGCACCTACCTGCCCGACGCCGACCGCATCCTCGAGGCCGTCGACCGGTCTCTCGCGTACTGACCCCCTCTTCCCGCATTCCGTTGCGGCGACGCCGGTGCAATGCTGGCTCCTGAGCAAAGGACACACCGTGACCGAGCAGACCTTCGTCCTCCCCGACGTCGGGGAAGGCCTCACCGAGGCCGAGATCGTGCAGTGGCGCGTCGCGCCGGGTGACACCGTCGCCGTCAACGACGTGATCGTCGAGATCGAGACGGCCAAGTCGCTCGTCGAGCTGCCGTCGCCGTACTCCGGCACGGTCGGCGAGCTGCTGGCATCCGAAGGGTCCACCGTGGAGGTCGGCGCCCCGATCATCACGATCGGAGCAGCGGATGCCGGCACCCCGATGCCCGCGGCGCCCGCCACGGTTCCCGAGCCCAGCGACCCCGGCGGAGCGGTGCTCGTCGGCTACGGCACGGGCGGCGCGGTGTCGTCGCGTCGTCGCACCCTTCGACAGGCTCAGGGACCGTCTGCGGAGCGCCCCGTGAAGGCCTCGGTCGGCGTGGTCGCCAAGCCCCCGATCCGCAAGCTCGCGCGCGATCTCGGCGTCGACCTCTCGGCCGTGACGCCGAGCGGCCCCGCCGGCGAGGTCACCCGCGACGACGTCGTGAAGCACGCCGAGCAGGCGAGCGTCTTCCGCAACATCGAGACGCCCGCGTGGGGCGAGGTGCGAGAGGAAACGATCCCGGTCGCCGCTCCCGTTGCGACCGCGCCGTCGGCATCCGCCCCCGTCGACGACGCTCGCGAGGAGTCGATCCCCGTCCGCGGCGTGCGCAAGGCCACGGCCAACGCGATGACCTCGAGCGCCTACTCTGCCCCGCACGTGTCGGTGTGGGTCGATGTCGACGCGTCGCGCACGATGGAGCTCGTGAAGCGCCTGAAGGCTTCGCCCGACTTCGCCGACGTGAAGATCTCTCCGCTGCTGATCATGGCGCGCGCCGTCATCTGGGCCCTGCGCCGCACGCCGATGATCAACGCCGCGTGGGTCGACACCGAAGACGGCGCGCAGATCTCGGTGCGCCATTACGTCAACCTCGGCATCGCCGCGGCGACGCCCCGCGGGCTCCTCGTGCCGAACATCAAGGACGCGCAGGCGATGAAGACCCGCGAGCTCGCCAAGGCCCTCGAGACCCTCACGCTGACCGCGCGCGAGGGCAAGACGAGCCCGGCCGATCAGACCGGCGGCACCTTCACGATCACCAACATCGGCGTGTTCGGAGTGGATGCCGGGACCCCGATCATCAACCCCGGCGAGGCCGGCATCATCGCGCTCGGTGCGATCCGCCAGAAGCCGTGGGTCGTCGACGGCGAGGTGCGCCCCCGCTGGGTGACCACCGTGTCGGGTTCGTTCGATCACCGCGTGGTCGACGGCGACGGGATCTCGCGGTTCATCGCCGATGTGGCATCCGTGCTGGAGGAGCCGGCGCTGCTGCTGGACTGAGGGCCGACGCGTAGCGTGGATGCCATGGACCGTGAGGCGGAGAGCCAGGAGGAACGGGCGCTGCGCTCGTTGCGCGCGATCGACGGCGGCGCCGACGTCGGCGCCGAGGCCCTTGCTCTGGCGAACGAGTTCACCGATCGTCAGACCGGGCGGGTGACGGCGTGGATGCGGCGGACGTTCGGCTCGCGCGGTCGGTCGACGGGGGCGTCGGACGAGGGCTGAGCCTCACTCGGGAAGAGACGCGCGCGCCCCGCTCGGGTTCTCCCGCGTCGGAATGAGCAGCGCCAGCACCAGAGCGATCGCCGCCGCCCCGATGCCGAGCACGAACGACACCTGGAACGCCTGCGACGTCGGCACGCGGGTCTCGCCGTCGCCGGTCGACAGCGTCGCGAGCACGACGCCGACGATCGCCGCGGCGGTACTCGTGCCGAGGGAGCGGGCGAGGGCGTTGAGTCCGTTCGAGGCGCCGGTCTCGCTCGGCGGCACGGCGCGCATGATGAGCATCGGCATCGCGGCGTACCCGAACCCGATGCCGAAGCCGATCAGGATGTTGGCGACGACGAAGTGCCAGACCTCGGTCGAGAAGATCAGGCTGAAGCCGTACGCGAGGATGAGCGAGATCGACCCGGCGACCAGCAGCACGCGCGGCCCGATCGTTCGAGCGAGGGTCCCGGAGATGGGGGAGAGCACCATCATCACCAGGCCCGACGGCATGACGACGAGGCTCGCGGCCAGCAGCGACAGGCCCAGTCCGACGCCCGTCGCCACCGGCAGTTCGAGCATCTGCGGGTAGGCGACGTTCGAGGTGAACAGCGCGAAACCCATGGCGATGGATGCCAGGTTCGTCAGCAGCACCGGGCGGCGGGCGGCGACCCGCAGGTCGAGCAGCGGGTTCTCGACGCGCAGCTCGAACCAGCCCCACAGCAGCAGCACGGCCACCCCGCCGATCGCGAGCGACAGTGTGAGCGGAGAGGTCCAGCCCCACGTGTTGCCGCGCGACACGGCGAGCAGGACGCCGATGAGGCCGACGGCCAGGCCTACCGCGCCGAGGTAGTCGAAGCGTCCGGCGGTGCGGAGCACGCTGACCGGGACGATCCAGAGGATCAGCGCGAAGACGACGGCGCCGAGGGCTCCGGCGATCCAGAACAGCCAGTGCCAGTCGGTGTTCTCGGAGACCAGTGCGCTGATCGGCAGTCCGAGTGCGCCGCCGACGCCGAGCGTCGCGCTCATCAGCGCGATGGCGCTGTCGACGCGGTTCTCGTGCAGCACGTCGCGCATGATCGAGATGCCCAGCGGCACGACGCCCACGATCGCGCCCTGCAGGGTGCGGCCCACGATCATGCCGACGATGCCGGTCGACAGGGCGGCGACCACCGACCCGAGGATCATCACGACCAGCAGCACGAGCACGATGCGCCGTTTGCCGTACATGTCGCCGAGCCGGCCGGCGATGGGGGTGATCACGGCCGCGGCGAGCAGGGTGGACGTCACGACCCACGCCGTGTCGTCGCGGGAGGCGTTCAGCAGCTGCGGGAGCTGCGACTGGATGGGCACCACCAGGGTGAACATGAACGACGAGCACAGTCCCGCCAGCGCCAGCACCAGCACGACGAGCCCCTGAGGGCTGTTCCGGGAGAGTCTTCTTCGCGCGTTCTCATCCCGTGACATCGCCTTCCAGGCTATCCGCCTCGGGGGAGGAGTCGGGCCGGCCCGAGGAGGGTGGTCCTTCAGGACTCCGTGCGTCGGACCGCGGGAGCGGACCCACTGGTCGCGCGCACACGGAGCGCGGGGGAGAATACCCGCCGCTGCGCGTCCTGCCGTCCGCCGATGCGCTCGAGCAGCAGTTGCGCCGCGGTGGCGCCCATCTCCTGCCCGTGCTGGTCGACGGTGGAGAGCCCGATGAGCGGATGGCTGGCGATCGGCACGTCGTCGTAGCCGACGACCGCGAATTCCGCGGCATCCACTCCGCGCTCGGCGGACACCTCGAGAGCCGACAGCGCCAGGGAGTCGTGGCCCGCGAACAGCGCCGTCGGAGGCGTCGCGCGATCGAGCAGGTCGTTGACGGTGTGCCGGGTGTCGTGATCGGACGAATCGATGCGGATGACGTCGGGTTCGAGCCCCCGTTCGCGCATCATGCTCTCGTACACCCTCAGCCGCCGCGGATGCGGATCGGTGCGGGGCTCGACGAGGATCCGCTCGTCGTTGGTCACGTGCACGATGCGGGTGTGACCCGAGTCGAAGAGATGCTCCATCACCAGGCGCGCTCCGGCATCGTCGTCGCCGACCACGACGTCGTAGTGCTGCGGGTGGTCGTGCTGGCCGACCTGCACGAGCGGAACGCGCCGCGCGAGACCCTCGAGCCAGGCCTGGGGGACGGCCGGGGCGACCGCGATGATGCCGTCGACCTGCCGGTCGTACAGGCTCTCGAGCGCGGCCGTGCCGCTGACCGGGTCGGCCATCGGCGCGATGATCAACTGGTAGGCCGAGGCGTTGAGCTCTTGCACGATGCCGGTGAGGATGCGCGTGAAGAACTCGTTGTCGACCTGGGGCAGCTGCACGCCGATGGTCGCCGTCGAGCCGCGCATCGCCCGGGCCGCCACTCGCGGACGGTAATCGAGCGCCGCGATGGATGCCGTCACCCGCTCGCGCATCTGATCGCTCACGCCGTAGGCGTCGCGGATCACCTTCGAGACGGCGGCCTTGGACACGCCGGCGTGCTGTGCGACGTCTTCGATCGTCGCGGCGCGGGTCGGTGGGCCCGGGGGTGATGCGTTGTCCAGCATCGAGCTCCTTCAGTCGGTCCCTTCAATGTAGATCGGTTGACGAAATCGCGCCAGTCGGTTTATTCTCACTTCGTCGCCCTGTGTAGATCGGTTTACACTCGATCTCGCACCGAGTCCCGAGGCGTCGCATCGGCCGGAGTCCCCAGCATCCGGCCCCTTACAAGGAGGTAAGCAGTGTCCTCATTCATCACCCCGCGCCGGGCGACGACCGTCGTCGCCGGCGTCGGACTCGCCGCCCTCGCCCTCGCCGGGTGCTCCGGCGCAACGGGAGGTGGCTCCGCCGACGGCAAGGTCGAGATCACCTATCTCACCACCAACGGCGACGACTCGATCGCCACCGGGAACGCGCTCATCTCGGCGTTCGAGAAGGCCAACCCCGACATCACGGTCACGCTCAACACCCGTCCCGGCGGCACCGAGGGCGACAACCTCGTCAAGACCCAGCTGTCGACCGGCGAGATGGACGACGTCTTCTTCTACAACACCGGCTCGCTCTTCCAGGCACTCAACCCCGACCAGACGTTGGCGAACCTCGCCGACGAGTCGTGGGTGTCCGAGGTCACCGACAACTTCAAGACCGTCGCATCCACCGACAACGGCACCTACGGCGCCCCTCTCGGCACGTCGATGGCGGGCGGTATCGCCTACAACACGAAGGTCTTCTCCGACCTGGGCATCAGCGTGCCGACCGACTGGTCGTCGCTGGTCGCGGCCGCCGAGAAGATCAAGGCGGCGGGGATCACTCCGATCGAGCAGACCTACGGCGACACCTGGACCTCGCAGCTGTTCCTGCTCGCCGACTTCGGCAACGTCCGGACGCAGGACGAGAACTGGGCCGACGACTTCACGAACAACAAGGCCACGTTCGCCCAGGAGCCCGCCCTCGCCGGCTTCACGCACCTCCAGGACGCCTTCGACAGGGGCCTCTTCAACGCCGACTTCGCCACCGCGACGGCCGCCGAGGGCTCCGCAGCCCTCGCCACGGGCAAGGCGGCGATGTACCCCATGCTCTCGAGCGCCGTCCTGAGCAACATCACGCAGTCGAACCCGGATGCGGTCGCCGACATCGGCTTCTTCGCGATGCCGGCCGACAAGGCCGCGAACACCACGCTCACCGTGTGGGAGCCCAGCGCGGTCTACATCCCCAAGACCACCGAGGGTGCGAAGCTGGATGCCGCGAAGAAGTTCGTCGCCTTCGTCAACTCCCCCGAGGGCTGCGACATCCAGAACGCCAACTACGTGGCGGGCGGCCCGTTCTCGATCAGCTCGTGCTCCGTGCCGTCGGACGCCGCCCCCATGGTCGCGGAGATCCAGAAGTACATCGAGGACGGCAAGAGCGCTCCCGCTCTCGAGTTCCTCTCGCCCGTCAAGGGACCCAACCTCGAGAACATCGCCATCAGCGTCGGCTCCGGCATCTCCAGCGCCCAGGACGGTGCGGCCGCTTACGACGACGACGTGAAGAAGCAGGCCCAGCAGCTCGGCCTCGCCGGCTGGTGAGAACGCGCTGAGTCCAGCGCCCCCGTGCGGTCGTCGCCCCCAGGCTGCCGCGCATCGCGGGGCCGGAGACCCCCTCTCCGGCCCCGCTCTTCCCCACGAAGGAGTGACCGATGGCCCAGACGTTCGCCAATGTGGTGCCGCCCCAGGTGCGCAACCGGCGTCGAGGCGCGCCCCCCGCGACGAGTGCGGGTCGCAAGACGCGCAGCATGTACCCGTCGTGGTTCTACATCCCCGCGGCCGCGCTCTACGTGGTGCTCTTCGCCGTCCCGACTTTCGCCTCCTTCTACTTCAGCCTCACGCGCTGGTCGCTCTTCGATGTGCAGTTCATCGGACTCGACAACTTCGTGCAGTTCTTCTCCGACCCGCAGCTGTCGCTGGCGTTCGTGAACACGGTCGTCTACGCCGTCGTCACGAGCGGACTCAAGGTCGTGCTGGGGCTCGCGCTCGCGGTGCTCCTGACGTCGGAGATCATCGGGCGCGGATACCTGCGAGCCGTCACGTTCTTCCCCGTGCTCGTGTCCACCATCGGGGTGGGCCTGACGTTCAAGGTGCTGCTCGACCCGTTCGACGGTCTGGTCAACGGCGCCCTGTCGGTCTTCGGCATCGAGGGCCCGGGGTGGCTGACCGATCCGAACCTCGCCCTCATCAGCGTGGCCCTGGTCGACGTGTGGAAGGGCCTCGGCATCGCGACGCTCATCTACATCGCCGGCATCGTCGCGATCCCGCAGGAGTACTTCGAGGCCGCCCGCGTCGACGGGGCGAGCGCGTGGAAGGTGTTCCGCAACATCACCTTCCCGCTGTCGTGGCCGGCGACCGGGACGGTCGTCATCCTCTCGCTCATCGGCGGTCTGCGCTCGTTCGATCTGATCTGGGCCATGACCAAGGGCGGTCCCGGCTTCAGCTCCGACGTCATCGCCTCGGTGATCTACAAGCAGTACCAGGCGGGGTTCTACGGTCTGTCGACCGCGGGCAACGTCGTGCTCTTCGTCGTCGTGACGGCGGTCATGATCCCCATCTCGATCCTCATCAACAAAAGGAGCGTGGACGCGTGAGCCGCCTCGCCGTGCGACGGTGGACCGTCGGCACGATCGCCATCGCCGTGTCGGTCGTCGTCTTCCTCGTGCCGTTCGCCTTCATCCTCGTCACCGCGGCTAAGACCGCGCCCGAGGCCTCGATGCTCGCCTTCAGCTGGCCCAGCGAGTGGAAGCTGTGGGACAACATCGCCGCGGTCCTCGCCGATCGCAACGGCATCCTGATCCGCGCCTTCGTCAACAGCATCGTGCTGACGGTCGCGAGCGTGATCGTCATGGTCGTGCTCGCGGCGATGGTCGGCTACGTGCTGCAGCGCAAGAGGTCGCGGTGGAACGGGGTCGTCAACTTCTTCGTGCTCGCCGGGCTCATCGTGCCGCCGGCGGTCGTGCCGACCATCTGGGTTCTCCAGGGTCTCGGACTGTTCAAGACCCTCGGCGGGCTCGTCCTCATCGAGGCGACCTTCGGCCTGTCGTTCTGCATCCTGCTGTTCCGGGCCTTCGTCTCCACGATCCCCCGGGAGCTCGATGAGGCCGCCCTCATCGACGGTGCGGGACCGATCCGGTTGTTCTTCCAGGTGGTGCTGCCGCTGCTGAAGCCGGTCATCGTCACGGTCATCGTCGTGCAGTCGGTGGCGGTGTTCAACGACTTCGCCAACCCGCTGTACTTCCTCCCCGGTGACGCCAACGCGACCGTGCAGCTGACGCTCTACGCCTACGCATCGAGCTCGACCAGCGCGGGGCAGTTCAACCTGCTGTTCGCCGACATCCTCCTCATCACCATCCCGCCGCTCGTCATGTACGTCTTCTTCAACCGCCAGATCGTGGCGGGCATGACCAGCGGGGCGATCAAGGGCTGATCATGTTCACGACCGCTCGACTCATCTCGCCTGCCACCCCCGTGGACGGCGCCCCCACCCTGGTGGGCCGTTTCGCCCTCGACCCCGGTCACGGCGCGCTCGTCCGGGCCACCCTGCGGTACTCCGCACTCGGCATCGTGGAGGCCGCCCTCAACGGCGCCCGCGTCTCCGACGACCTGCTGACCCCCGGCTGGTCGAGCTATGAATGGCGCGTGCGGGTCGCCGAGACCGACGTCACCGCGCTCGTCGAGGCCGAATCGACGCTCGAACTCACGCTCGGCAACGGGTGGTACCGCGGGAGCCTGACCTGGATGGGGGCGACCGGCGTCTACGGCGACCGCCTCGCGGCGATCGCCGAGGTCGACCTCGTCTTCACCGATGGCCACAAGCAGGTCTGGGCGAGCGACGCATCGTGGTCGGTGCACGCCGCCGACACCGTGAAGGACGATCTGTATCACGGCCAGACCATCGACGCTCGCCGCCGCGGCGCTGCGCCCGTCGCGGCGGAGGTCGAGGTGATCGACGCCCCTTCCGTCCACTTCGAGCCGTACATCGGGCCCTCCGTCGCGCCCGTCGAGACCCTCCCGGTCCGAGACGCGTGGCTCTCGCCCGCGGGCCGGGTGATCGTCGACTTCGGCGAGAACCTCGTCGGGTGGGTCCGCGCCGAGGTCGCCGGTCCGGCGGGGAGCACGGTGACCCTGCGTCACGCCGAGGTTCTCGAGCGGGGCGAGATCGGCATCCGCCCGCTGCGCTCGGCGCGTGCGACCGATCGGTTCGTCCTCTCCGGGAGCGCGGACGTCTTCGAACCCCGCTTCACCTTCCACGGCTTCCGCTACGTCGAGGTCGACGGGTGGCCCGGAGGGCTGGATGCCGTGCGTCGGGGCGGGCTCGAAGCGGTGCGGATCAGTTCGCGCCTGCGGCGCACCGGCACGTTCTCGAGTTCCGACCCGCTGCTGAACCAGCTGCACGAGAACGTCGTCAACAGCACGCTGGGCAACTTCGTCGACCTCCCCACCGACTGCCCCCAGCGCGACGAACGTCTCGGGTGGACCGGTGACATCGCGGTCTTCGCGCCCACCAGTGCGTACCTGTTCGACGTCGACGACTTCCTGCGGGACTGGCTGCGCGACGTGTCCGTCGAGCAGCAGCACCAGGGGGGAGTGGTGCCGTACGTCGTGCCCGACGTGCTGAAGTACGTGGGGGTGCCGCAGGACATCACCCCGGTCGACTCGACGGCGGTGTGGAGCGACGCGATCGTCTGGGTCCCGTGGGCCGTGTGGATGGCATCCGGTGACGTCCGCGTGCTCTCCGAGAACGTCGAGGGGATGCTGTCGCACCTCCGCCACGTCTCGTCGCTGGTGTCGGAGAGCGGTCTGTGGGACCGCGGGTTCCAGTTCGGAGACTGGCTCGACCCCGATGCGCCGCCCGAGGACCCCGCCGCGGCCAAGGCCGACCGGGGACTGGTGGCCACCGCGTGCCTGTACCGCTCCGCCGACCTCGCCGTGCGCGTCGTGGAGGTGCTGGGCCGGTGGGACGTCCGCAGCGAGCTCGAGCACCTCCGCGACGCCACGCGACGCGCCTTCCGCGAGGCCTACGTCGACCCCGGCGAGCAGCGGCTGCGCAACCACTGCGAGACCTCGTACGCGCTCGCCATCGCCTTCGGGCTGCTCGACGACGAGGAGCGCTCGTGGGCCGGAGACCGTCTCGCGGAGCTCGTCGAGGCGTCGGGGCACCGCATCTCCACCGGTTTCGCGGGCACGCCCTACGTCCTCGACGCGCTGAGCGGCACCGGCCACCTCGACACCGCCGGACGACTGCTGCTCCAGCGCGAATGCCCGTCGTGGCTCTACCCCGTGACCATGGGCGCGACCACCATCTGGGAGCGCTGGGACTCGATGCTGCCGAACGGAACGATCAACCCCGGCGAGATGACGTCGTTCAATCACTACGCCCTGGGGGCGGTGGCCGACTGGATGCACCGGGAGCTGGCGGGGCTGGCTCCGCTGGAGCCGGGGTACTCCCGCGTGCGCGTCGCGCCGCGGCCCATCGACGGCATCGACGACGCATCGACGTCGTACGACAGCGTTCACGGCCGCATCGCCGTCGCCTGGCGTCGCGAGGGTGCCACCGTGCATCTCGAGGTGACGGTGCCCCCGGGCGTCGTGGCCGAGGTGCGGCTGGGCGAGGTCGACGCCGAAATCGGAGCCGGTGTGCACCGGCTCTCCGCAGAGTTCGCACCGACCGTCGCGGTGTGATCACCGTGGCAGGTCGACCGTGACGGCGGTCGACCTGCCACGACCCCGGCGGCGACGACGCCGCCGGTCTCTCGATGAAGAGGAGAAATCCGTGTCCATCAGAAGAAACGCGGCCGTCGGGGTCGTGATCGGTGCCCTGGTGCTGGCCGGGGGGTCCGCGCCGCCGGCGGTGGCGGCCAGCTCCGTCACGTTCAGCGCGACGTACGGCACCGATGCGGGGCAGCAGCTCGACGATGCACGACTGCTCAACGGTTCTCAGGGCGGCTACGCCGTCACGAAGAACCTCCATCTGCTGCCCGAGACGCTCGGGCAGGTCAACTCCACCGGCCTGCGGTCGGTTCGCATCGACCACATCTTCGACGACGATTTCTACGGGCTCGTCTCGCGCAACGCGGCGGGAGCGTTGACCTTCGACTTCACCAAGTTGGACTCCGTGGTCCTGCCGCTGTTCGATCAGGGCATGGTGCCCTGGTTCACCCTCAGCTACATGCCCGGGGCGCTGGCGAAGGACAAGTTCACCGCTCCCTCCAGCCTCACCGACTGGTCGACGGTCGTCTCGACGACCGTGAAGCACTACGCCGACCTGGGCCACACCGGGCTCAACTGGGAGGTGTGGAACGAGCCGGACTTCTCGTTCTGGAAGTCGGGGGCGTCGGCCTTCAACGACCTGTACGCGGCCTCGGCGAAGGCCGTGAAAGACACCGACTCCACCGCGCAGATCGGCGGTCCCGCGGTATATGACATCAACGCGTCGATCATGGGGTCGTTCCTGGACTACATCGCGGCCAACCCCAGCGTGCCCTTCGACTTCGTCAGCTGGCACGACTACGGCGGCACCGACTTCTCGGAGTCGGCGACGGTGGCCTCGATGCTCTCCTCGCGCAAGATCCCCGCGAAGAAGCAGTACATCACCGAGTGGCACACCACGGCCGCCTTCGGCTCGACGCCCGGTGGCGACGCGGACACGAACGTGCTCGCGTCCTACACGGCGCGCCGCCTCACGTCGGCGTTGCTGCAGCCGACCCTGAACGGGGTGTTCTTCTTCAGTCCGGTCGAGGGGTGGAACCCCACGGCGGACTTCTCCACCGACCTCGGCCTGCTCACCGTGGAAGGGCACCGCAAGGCCGTCGGCAACGTGTTCGAGATGGTCGACCTCATGCCCTCGACGGTGCTGACCTCGACCACCTCGGGAGCGCCCACCGACCGTTCCGTGGGCGCGATCGCCACTGGTGACACCGCGAGCAAGACGACCGCGTTCCTCGCGTGGAACGACGGGTCCGACGCCTCCACCGTGTCGCTCTCGGCAAGCTCGCTGCCCTTCGGGTCGTCGACCTTCTCGGTCACCCGCTACGACGTCACCGCCACGTCAGGCAACTACTACGCAGACTGGTCCGCGGGAACGCGCAACCGCACGACGGGCCCCAACGAGCTGCTGCGCCCCTCCAGCGTGAACGTCTCGGCCCCGGCATCCACCTGGTCGTCGCAGGTGAGCATGCCCGCGAAGTCCGTGTCGCTGTTCGTGCTCGCTCCCTCGACGAAGGCCGCGGGTGCGGTCTCGCTGAGCACGCCGTCGTCGTCGACCAACGTCGCGCGGGCGAGCACCGTGACCAGCTCGACCAGCTACACCGGCGGCGGCTGGGGCGGGGCGAAGCTCGTCGACGGGCGTCGTCACACCTACAACGCCTCCGACACCGGCGGGATCTCGCAGGGCTTCACCTCGGACGCCACCTCGACGGCGCAGGCGACGCAGTGGGTGCAGCTGGACCTCGGAAGCGCCAAGGCGTTCGACACCGCGACCCTCTGGCCGCGAGACGATCAGGATGCCGACGGCTCGAGCTTCCCGGTGGACTTCACGCTCGCGGGCTCCAACGACGGCACGACGTGGACGTCGCTGGTGAGCAAGACCGGGTACAAGGCCGGCCAGAAGGTGGCGGGACCCCAGGTGTTCTCCACCGGCAAGGCGTCCTACCGCTACGTACGCCTGACCGCCACGAAGCAGGGCCAGCCCGTGACCGAGGGCACGTCGCAGGTGTACCGCCTGCAGCTCGCGGAGCTGGAACTCACGAACGCCAGCGTCCTGAACCCGGGTTTCGAAAGCGGCGACCTGAGCTCCTGGTCGATCGAGGGTGCGGCATCCGTGACCGCGACGAACGTCTACGACGGCCGCTACGCCGCGACCTTCACCGGTGCGGGCAAGGGCGTGTACCAGGTCGTCTCGGGGCTGACGCCGAACACGACCTACACCTTCAGCGGCTTCGCGAAGTCGGCGGCCGGTGAGCCGGTGTACCTCGGGGCGAAGAACTTCGGAGGCGCCGAGGTCTCGTCGCCGGTGACCACGAGTCGCTGGAAGCAGGCCTCGGTCACCTTCACCACGGGGGCGTCGTCGACGTCTGCGCTGCTGTACTTCTACAAGAACAGCGGCGCGGCTCAGGCGTGGGTGGACGGGGCGGTCCTCA
This sequence comes from uncultured Microbacterium sp., assembly GCF_947489255.1. Classification (GTDB taxonomy): domain Bacteria; phylum Actinomycetota; class Actinomycetes; order Actinomycetales; family Microbacteriaceae; genus Microbacterium; species Microbacterium phycohabitans. The sequence goes on along the minus strand of NZ_CANLCY010000005.1, from coordinate 446,875 downwards.
CCGGCCCGTGATCGGTCGCGTCAGCCCCTCCGCTTCCCACGCGGGGCGGAGGGGCTGACGCGCATACGCGCCCACCCCGGGATGCCATCGAGCGGGCGATCCGTCGAATCGATGACGCCGTATGACGACCGGTTACCGGCCGTAACGGCCCGGTTTGAGCCTCGCGCGCGCGCATGTTGACGTGGTGTCATGACTTCGCACCGCACCCCGCGCCTGGCCACGATCCTCGGCGCCTCCACCGCAGCCCTCCTCCTCGCCCTCACCGGGTGCGCCGGGGGAGCGGCATCCTCCGACGACTCCTCGCGCATCGTCCTCGGCGCCGACGACGGCAACGAGGCGCACTGGACGGTGCTGAAGCAGAAGCTGGCCGACGAGGGCATCGATCTCGAGGTGCGCACGATCAACGACGGCGTCCAGCTCAACCAGGGCGTGCAGGACGGCGAGCTCGACGTGAACCTCTTCCAGCACCTCATCTACCTCTCGCAGTTCAACGTCGAGAACAACGGCTCGCTCGTGCCGGTCGGCGCGACCGCGGTCTACCCGCTCGCCCTCTACTCCGAGCAGTACACCGACGTGAAGGACCTGCCCGAGGGCGCGAAGATCGCGATCCCCAACAACCCGACCAACCTCGCTCGCGGCCTGCTCAACCTCCAGAAGGCGGGTCTGCTCACGCTCAAGGACGGCGGTACCGCCCTGTCGACCCCCGCCGACATCGAGACCTCGAAGGTCGAGCTGCTCCCGGTCGACACCAACCAGACGGTCACCGCGCTCAAGGACGGCAGCGCCCAGGCCGCGATCGTCAACAACACGCAGGCGCAGAAGGGCGGGCTCGGCGACGAGCTCATCATCTTCAAGGAAGACCTGAACAACCCGCAGCTCGCGCCCTACATCAACGCCTTCGTCACCCGCGACGACAAGAAGGACGACCCGCGCTGGGAGAAGCTCGTGGCCGCCTATCACTCGCCCGAGGTCGAAGCCGCGGTCACCGAGCTCAACCAGGGCAACCTGCAGTTCAAGACCGAGTGGACCGGCGCGCAGCTGCAGGACGAGCTGACGAGCCTCGAAGACGCCCTCAAGGCCCAGAACGGATGACCGCGGTCATCGAGCTGCGGGGCGTCACCAAGGACTTCCGCACCGATCGTCGCTCCTCCACGACCGCCGTCGACGACGTCACGGTGAGCGTGGAGGAGGGCTCGATCGTGGGGGTCATCGGGTACTCGGGCGCCGGCAAGTCGACGCTGGTGCGCCTGCTGAACGGCCTCGAGAAGCCGACCTCGGGCACCGTCGAGGTGCTCGGCGTGAACGTGGGGGATGCCAGCGAGTCGGCGCTGCGCGATCTCCGCCGCCGCGTGGGCATGATCTTCCAGCAGTTCAACCTGTTCACCTCGCGCACGGTCGCGGCCAACGTCGCGTACCCGCTCAAGGTCGCGGGGTGGAAGAAGGCCGACCGCGACAAGCGCGTCGCGGAGCTGCTCGACTTCGTCGGCATCGGCGACAAGGCGAAGCAGTACCCCCGGCGCCTCTCGGGAGGCCAGAAGCAGCGCGTCGGGATCGCGCGCGCGATCGCGACCGACCCCCGCATCCTGCTCGCCGACGAGGCCACGAGCGCCCTCGACCCGCAGACCACGGCCGAGGTGCTCGACCTGCTCCGCGAGATCAACCGGCGCCTGGGCATCACGATCGTCGTCATCACGCACCAGATCTCGATCGTGCACGAGCTGTGCGACCAGGTCATCGTGATGGACGGCGGCCGCGTGGTCGACAGCGGCGACACGTACCGCGTGTTCGCTCACCCGCGCGCCGAGCTCACCAAGCGCTTCGTCGCCGCGGTGACGCAGGGCGTGCCCTCGGGCGAGGCGCTGTCGGCGCTCGCCGCGGGCGGTGGCGACCTCGTCAGCGTCGAGGTCAACGAGTTCTCGAGCGAAGACGTCTCGGCGGTGTTCCACCGCCACGGGGCGCGGCACTCCGTGGTCTACGGCGGGGTGACCGACGTGCTCGGCAAGCAGCTCGGCACCCTCACCTATCGTGTGCACGCCGAGGATCTAGCCCCGATCGTCGCCGAGCTGCGCGCGCACACCGACGTCGTCGTTCCCGCGGCGAAGGTGCGCTCGTGAACAAGTGGGACACCCTCACCCCGGTGCTGCTGCAGTCCATCGGCGAGACCGTCTACATGGTGGCGGTGTCGCTGCTCATCGCGGGCGTCGCGGGACTCGCCATCGGCGCGCTGCTGTACGCCACCCGGCCCGGCAACCTCTTCGAGAACCGCGTCGTCTTCTTCGTCGCGAACCTCGTGATCAACGTCATCCGGCCGATCCCGTTCATCATCTTCCTCACCGCCGTGGCCCCGGTCACCCGCGCGGTGACGGGGACGACCCTGGGGACGGATGCCGCGATCGTGCCGATCACGATCATGGCCACCGTCGTGATCGCCCGCGTCGTCGAGCAGAACCTCGTCGCCGTCGACCCCGGCACCGTCGAGGCGGCCCGCGCCGTGGGGGCGCGTCGCATCGGCGTGCTGTTCGGGGTCGTCATCCCCGAGGCGCTCGCGCCGCTCATCCTCGGCTACACGTTCATGTTCATCGCGGTCGTCGACATGTCGGCGATGGCGGGGTACATCGGTGGCGGCGGCCTCGGTAACTTCGCGATCATCTACGGCTATCAGCAGTTCAACCAGCAGGCGACGTGGGTGACCGTGGCGATCATCGTCGTGATCGTGCAGGCCGGCCAGCTGCTCGGCAACACCCTCGCCCAGCGCATCCTGCGGCGCTGACCCGTTCCCGGGTCGCCCTCCCTGTTGAGTGTCCGAGACGCGCCGTCGCCGCCGGTGTGCACACGGCGTTTCTTGGACACTCGACGGAGGGGGCGACCCGCCTATCCTCGGAGGATGAGCCTCCCGCGCACCCTCGCCCGCTGGCTGCTCGGGGCCGCGCTCGTGTTCACCGGTACCGCGCACCTCACGTTCGCGCGCGACGACTTCGTCGCTCAGGTGCCGTCGTGGCTGCCGCTCCCGGTCGACGTCACGGTCGTGGCATCCGGGGTCGTGGAGATCCTGCTGGGACTCGCGCTGCTCGTCCTCGGTCGCTGGCGCGTCGCCGTCGGCTGGATCGTCGCGGCCTTCTTCGTCGCGATCTTCCCGGGCAACATCGAGCAGTTCGTCCGGGGCACCGACGCGTTCGGCCTCGACACCGACCTCGCCCGCGGCATCCGTCTGCTCTTCCAGCCCCTGCTCGTGCTCTGGGCGCTCTGGTCGACCGGTGCGTGGAAGGCCTGGCGCGGCCGACGACGGGCAGCGGTCGGGGGCTGACCCCGACCTCGTCCGGCGACCGTTCGATGAGCGGATGCCGGGGTGTTCGGCTTTCCGGTGCCTGGACGCGCCTCGTAGTGCCCGGCTCGAGCGTCGGCTCGCGGGAGGGTCCGCGCGGCGGTTCTGATTTTGAGAACGATTATCAGCAGCGATACGATGTCCGCATGACCCGTCGCCTTCTCGCCCCCGTCGTCCTCGGGGCCGCCTCCGTCCTCGCCCTCGCCGGTTGCGCCGGCACCACGACCTCGACCGGCTCGACCGCCGACTCCGGCGGCAAGGTCACCGTCGTGGCATCCACCGATGTCTACGGCTCGATCGCCGAGGCCGTCGGCGGCGACTTCGTCGACGTGCAGTCGATCATCACCTCGCCCTCGCAGGACCCCCACGAGTACGAGGCCAGCGCCCAGGATCAGCTGATCCTCAAGAACGCGGGGCTCGTGATCGAGAACGGCGCGGGCTACGACGCCTTCATGGAGTCGCTCATCGAGGCCAGCGGCACGACCGCCCCCGTGCTCACCGCGGTCGAGTACAACCACGACTACCCCGGTGCCGAGGGGCACGACGACGGCGCGACCCCCGAGCCGAGCGAGAGCGCCGACGACCACGCGCACGACGAGGGCGACGGCCACGACCACATCGAGGGCTTCAACGAGCACGTCTGGTACGACCCGCACACGATCGAAGACCTCACCGCGGCGATCGCGGAGGAGCTCGGTCAGCTCGCCCCCGACCACGCCGCGGACTTCACGGCCAACGCCGACGCGTTCACGCAGCAGATCGCCGGCCTCGAGGACTCCCTCGCCCAGATCGAGGCGAAGGACGCCGGGGCGAAGGTGTTCGTGACCGAGCCGGTGCCCGTGTACCTCATCGAGGCCGCGGGTCTGGACAACGCGACCCCGAACGAGTTCAGCGAGGCCGTCGAGGAAGGCCAGGACGTCCCGCCCGCGACCCTGCTCGAGTCCCTCCAGCTCGTCGACTCCGGCCAGATCTCGGTCATGATCGTCAACCCGCAGACCGGCGGAGCCGAGACCACCCAGGTCGAGGACGAGGCCAAGGCGAAGAACATCCCCGTGATCGAGTTCACGGAAACGCTTCCGGAGGGTCAGACTTACATCTCGTGGATGCAGAGCAACATCTCGGCGCTGTCCGACGCGCTGGCGGCGTGAGCGCGGCCGCGCCCCTGCGCATTCACGGAGCCGCCCTCGAACGCGGCGGCCGTGAGCTGTGGGCCGGGCTCGACCTCGAGGTCGAGCCCGGCGAGCTCGTCGCGGTCCTCGGGCCCAGCGGCTCGGGCAAGACGACGCTGCTGCGGGCCATCCTCGGGCTCGAGCGCCTCAGCGCCGGTTCGATCGAGGCGCTCGGCGCCCCCGTGCGCCGGGCCGGCAACCGTCGCATCGGCTACATCCCCCAGCAGCGCCCCCTCCCGCGCGAGACGCCGCTGCGCGGGCGCGACATCGTCGGCCTCGGCGTCGACGGACACCGCCTCGGCCTCCCGCTCTCGCGCAAGAAGGACCGGGCACGCATCGACGAGCTGCTCGAGGCCGTCGGCGCGACGGCGTTCGCCGATCGCCCCGTGGGACTCCTCTCGGGCGGCGAGCAGCAGCGGCTGCGCGTAGGCCAGGCCCTCGCCGACGACCCCGCCCTGCTGCTGTGCGACGAACCGCTGACGAGTCTCGACCTCGCCAACCAGCAGGCCGTCGTGCGCCTCATCGACCGCCACCGCCGCGAGCGCGACGCCGCGGTGCTGCTGGTCACCCATGACATCAACCCGGTGCTCTCGCGCGTCGATCGCATCCTGTACATCGCCCACGGGCGCTTCACCCTCGGAACCCCCGACGAGGTGCTCACGACCGAGACGCTGAGTGCGCTCTACGGCGCCCCGGTCTACGTGGTGCGGGCGGGCGACCAGCTCATCGTCGTCGGAGCCCCGGATGCCGACGAGGCCCACCACCATCACCACGACGAGGACGACGCATGACCTGGTCCGACGTCGGTGACGCCCTCTTCGGCGGGGTGAGCCAGTACGGCGCGATCCTCGAGCTCGTGCAGAACTCCGTCTACGCCGGTGCCGTGCTGGGCCTCGTGGGCGGGCTGATCGGCGTGTTCGTCATGCAGCGCGACATGGCCTTCGCCGTGCACGGCATCAGCGAGCTGTCGTTCGCGGGTGCGGCGGTGGCGCTCCTCATCGGCGTCGACGTCGTCTCGGGCTCGATCGTCGGGTCGCTCATCGCGGCGGCCCTCATCGGCCTGCTCGGCGCCCGCGCGCGCGACCGCAACTCGATCATCGGCGTGCTCATGCCGTTCGGCCTGGGTGTCGGCATCCTGTGCCTGTCGCTCTACAACGGGCGCAGCGCCACCCGTTTCAGCCTGCTGACCGGCCAGATCGTGTCGGTGCAGAGCGGGCAGCTCGGGTGGCTGGTCGTCATCGGCGTCGCGGTGCTCGTGGCCCTGCTGCTGATCTGGCGCCCGCTGCGCTTCGACTCGCTCGACCCGCAGTCGGCCGCCGCGCGCGGCGTGCCCACCACGGCGGTCTCGCTCGCGTTCATGCTGCTGCTGGGGCTGATCGTGGCGGTCGCGGTGCACATCATCGGCGCCCTGCTCGTGATGGCGCTGCTGGTCACCCCTGCCGCGGCGGCCATGCGGGTGGCATCCGGGCCCCTGTCGGTGCCGCTGCTCGCGGCGCTGTTCGGGTTCGTCTCCGCGGTCGGCGGCGTGCTGCTCGCCGTCGCGGGCACGCTGCCGGTGAGCCCGTACATCACCACCATCTCGTTCGCGATCTACCTGATGTGCCGCGTGATCGGCGCCCGCCGCGACCGCACCACCCGCGCGCTGTAACGCCCAGCCGATTCACCGGACCCCTCGCTAGACTCGCCGGCATGGTCCAGCGCAACACGTGGCAGCGCGAACGCGTGCGCGAAGCCCTCTCCGGCGCCGGCGGCTTCGTCAGTGCGCAGTCGCTGCACGCGACGCTGCGCGACGAGAACACCGGCATCGGCCTGGCCACGGTCTACCGCACGCTCGCGGGCCTGGCCGCCCGCGGTGACGCAGACTCGCTGCAGAGCCCCGACGGCGAGAATCTCTTCCGCGCGTGCGAGACCCGCGGTCACCACCACCACCTCATCTGCCGCTCCTGCGGGAAGGCCGTCGAGATCGCGGCGACCGACGTCGAGGACTGGGCGCAGCGCACCGCCGCCCAGCACGGCTTCAGCGAGGCCGAGCACGTCGTCGACATCTTCGGCATCTGCACCGACTGCGCCCGCGCCCGGGCTCGTGAGCGTGGCGACGAGTAGCCGCACCGCGCCGCCCACGCGCCGGCGTTCCGACACCCCTCGCTCGGGCGCCTCCCGCACCCTCGTCGCGCTCGGCCTGGGTGTCGTCGTGGTCACCGCGCTGTTCCTCGTCGATGCGCTCGCGCCCACCTTCTTCTCGCAGCCCCTGCCCACCCGCGCGCAGGACGGCCTGACCCTCGCGCTCAGCGTGCTGATCGAGTCTCTGCCGTTCGTCATCCTCGGCGTGGTGCTCTCGATCATCGTGCAGGTGTGGGTGCCGCCGGGTGCGATCGAGAGATGGATGCCGCGGGCTCCCTGGGCGCGCCGGGCGGTGCTGTCGCTGCTGGGCATGTTCATCCCGGTCTGCGAGTGCGGAAACGTGCCCTTCGCGCGCGGGCTGCTCATGCGCGGGTTCGGCGTGAGCGACACCCTCACCTTCCTCGTCGCGGCGCCGATCGTGAACCCGATCGTGATCATCTCCACGCACGCCGCGTTCGGGTTCAGCGACGGCATCCTCGTGGCCCGTCTCATCGGCGGCTACCTCGTCGCCAACCTCATCGGGTGGCTCTACAGCCGGCATCCGGATCAGGACAAGCTGCTCACGGAGCGGTTCCTCGAGACGTGCGAGATCGTCGTGCAGGAGCGCGGCAACCGCGGTCGCCGCACGCTCGCGCAGTTCGTCGTGGAGCTGCGCTCGGTCATGCCGGCGCTCATCATCGGCTCGCTCCTCGCGGGCGCGGTGCAGGTGCTCGTCCCGCGCAGCGCCTTGCTGGCGATCGGCTCCGACCCAGCCCTGTCGATCGCGGCGATGATGGTGCTCGCGATCGTGGTGTCGCTGTGCTCGAACGTCGACGCGTTCTTCGCGCTCTCCTTCGCCTCCACCTTCACGCCCGGATCGATCGTGGCCTTCCTGGTGGTCGGCCCGATCATCGACCTGAAGATGATGGCCCTGCTGCGCACGACCTTCACCACCCGCGTGCTCGCGGGGATGACGGTGGTGGTCGTGCTCTTCGCCTTCGCGCTGGGAACGGTGGTGAACCTCCTTGTCTAGAACCGGTGCGCTCGCGACCCGTTGGCTCGGCGTCGGGCTGACGGTCTGCCTCTCGATCACCACGATCACGCTGTGGGCGACCGGGCGGATGTCGCTGTACATCAACCCGGATTCGGCGTGGTTCGCCGTCGGGATGTCGATCGTGGCTCTCGTGGGCGCGATCGCCTCGTTCGCTCTGCCGCTGGGCGCCGAGGCCGATCACGGCCACGACCACGAGCACGGGCACGCCCCGGCCGCCGCGACCGCGCGGCGGGAGGCCTTCGCCCACGCCGACCACGAGCACAGCGACCCGCTCGACGAGCACGATCACGCGGCCCACGACCACCTCGCCGCGCGTCCCCGGCTGACCCCCGGCGGCATCGCCGCCTTCACCGGCGGGGTGCTCGCCTCGGGCGCCGTCATCGCGGTGCTGCTGACGCCGGCGGCGTCGCTGTCGACCGAGCTCGCCGTCTCGCGCGACGTGGGAGCCCCGCCTCTGTTCGCCGGTTCCGACGTGGTGACCCTCGCCGCCTCGGGCGACACCTCGAAATTCGGCATCGGCGACTGGTCGGCCGTGTTCGCGCACGCGACGAACCCCGAGACCTTCGACGGCAAGCCGGTGACCCTCACCGGCTTCATCACCCCGGGCAGCGACGGCGCGAGCTTCGACCTCACGCGTCTCGTGATCACGCACTGCGTCATCGACGCGCAGACGGCTCGCCTGCCCATCGCGGCCTCCGCCGACGCGCCGTCGACGGGTCAGTGGGTCACCGTGTCCGGCACGGTGCGCTCCAGTGGAGACGGCAAGCTCGAGGTGCACGCCGACGAGGTGTCGGCGATCGACGAGCCGGCGGACCCGTATGAGTACTGACTCCCGACGCGCGGGGGAGTCCCGCCGCTCGCGCGCCCGCAAGCGCCGTGGGCGTGGTTTCGCCGTCGCCTTCGCGGCGGTGCTCGTCGGCCTCGTCGTCATCGGTGGCGTGGGCGGGATCGTCGCCGTCGCGCAGGGTCCGCGCGTCACCGACGTGCAGGTGGACCCGGCGGCCGCGGTCGCCGCCTCGGGCTCGCGCGTCATCCTCACCACGACCCAGTCGCTCGAGACGGTCGACCCCTCGCAGGTCGAGGTCGAGCCGGCTACACCTTTCACCGTCGACACCTCGGGTCGCAGCGTCGGCGTGCGCTTCACGCTTCCGCTGCGCGACGACACCGACTACCGCATCACCGTCAGCGGGGTGAACGGCCTGGGCGCGGGGCCCTCGTCGACCCTCACCGAGACCTTCCGCACGCCGCCGTTGCAGGCCTACCTCATGCAGCGCGGCACGCCCGAGGGCGACACGATCTTCCGCACCGACCTCCAGGGCGAGGCCGGGCTGCCCGTCTTCGTCCACCCGCACATCGAGGATTTCCGCGCCACCGCGAACCACCTCGTGATCTCGGTGCGAGACGGCGACACCGCTCGCGTGATCGTGACCGATCCGGACGGGAAGAACGAGCGCGACATCGCCCTTCCGGGGCCGGGGTTCGTCACGAATCTGCAGTCGGCCGACCGGGGGGAGCGCATCGGCTTCACCTTCTCGGATGCCGACCTGGGGGCCGCCGGCGGACGCGAGAGCCGCCTGTTCACGGCGTCGGCCGCCGATGACTCTCCGCCCACCGAGGTGGGCCTGAACGGCGGCGACGTGCGCATCGCCGACTACCGGTTCGTGCCCGACACCGACAGCATGCTCGTGCTCACCTTCGACTCGCGGCTCCTGCTCACCGATGCGCAGGGTGGCAACGCGGCCCCTCTGGGCAGCGCCGTGTCGATCGACGGCATCGCGCGCGGATCGTCGGTCGCGGTCGTCGAACGCCTCGAGGGCATTCGCGAGATCAACCTCACCGACGGGTCGGAACAGGGCCTGGTCGAGCCGGTCGATCCGCCGGGTCTCGCGGGGCGGGCCACGCCCGTTCCGGGGACGGGTGCCGGGACCATCCGCTCCTTCGCCGACATCAGCTCCGACGGGGTCTCGCGCTCGACGATCGTCGCGCACGTCGACACCGACGGAGCTGTCCGGCAGCTGCTGAACGTGCCGGGGACCGACACGGTGCTGCAGACGTGCGTCTCGCCGAGCGGGCGTTACGCCGCAGTCCTCATCGCGCCCCGGGCAGTCGACAACCCCTTCGACCGCTACCAGCTGCCGCTCCCGCAGCGCCTTCTCACGCACCTGGTCGAGGTCGACACCGGCCAGGAGGTCGTGGCGCTGCAGGGCTTCGATCTCTCGTGGTGCCAGGTCCCGCCGCAGTGACGCGGGCTGCGACCCGCGCCGACCTCGCCGGTCTCCCGGCCGAGGTCGCGCCCCGGCTGCTCGGCGCCCGACTGGAGACCGTCGTCGCGGGCGAGCGGGTCGTCGTGCGTCTCACCGAGGTGGAGGCCTACCACGGCCTCGGGACGGGCGACCGACCCGATCCGGGCTCTCACGCGCGGATGGGGCCCACCGCGCGCAACGCCACGATGTGGGGCGAGCCCGGTCACCTGTACGTCTACCTGAGTCACGGCATCCATTCGTGCGTCAACGTGGTGTGCGGGCCCGACGGTGTGGCCGGGGGAGTGCTGCTGCGCGGCGGCGAGATCGTCGAGGGCGCCGACATCGCCGAGCGACGCCGCCTCGAACGCCGCGGTGCGGTGCGGGTGGCCCGCGATCTCGCGCGCGGCCCCGGGCGCCTCGGCGACGCCGTGGGCCTGCGGCATCCCGTCCACGACGGCATCGACGCGGTCACGGGCGAGGAGCGCGCGGGGGCGAGGGCGCGGCTGTACCTGCCGGAGAGTCCGCCCGCGGTCGTGGCGACCGGGCCACGCGTGGGCGTGGCCGGCATCGCCGGCACCGCCGCCTTCCCCTGGCGCTTCTGGATCGAGGGGGATGCCACGGTCTCGCCGTTCCGGTGGGGACGCGGCGCGGCCGACGCGGCCGCGGGAGGTGGCTGAGCCTGTCGAAGCCAGCGGTTGTCGTGGGGTCCGGTCCCTTCGACAGGCTCAGGGACCTGGGTCCGGGGCCTCGGTCGGCTCGCGGGCGGAAGGGTCAAGCCGACACGCCGTGCTAGACTGACTCCTTGTCTGCGCGCACTCCAGCACGCAGTTCGCATCCCTCCTCCTGATCCCGGCCTTCCGCCGTGTTCGGACGGGGTGCAGACAAGGGATCTTGGGTGGCACCGTCCGGTGTCACGGTACAGAAGGAGACATCACCATGGCAGCAGTGTGCCAGGTGACTGGAGCGGTTCCCGGCTTCGGTCACAACATCTCGCACTCGCACCGCCGGACGAAGCGCCGCTTCGACCCGAACGTGCAGAAGAAGACCTACTTCGTTCCGTCGCTGGGTCGCAACATCAAGCTCAACGTTTCGGCGAAGGGCATCAAGGTCATCGACGCTCGCGGCATCGAGTCCGTCGTCCGTGACCTGCAGGCGAAGGGCGTGAAGCTGTAATGGCGAAGAAGGCTCAGGACGTTCGTCCGATCATCAAGCTGCGTTCGACCGCCGGCACGGGGTACACCTACGTGACGCGCAAGAACCGCCGCAACAACCCCGACCGCATCGTGCTCAAGAAGTACGACCCCGTGGTCCGCAAGCACGTCGACTTCCGAGAGGAGCGCTAAGCACATGGCTAAGAAGAGCAAGATCGCGCGCAACGAGCAGCGCAAGGTCGTCGTCGAGCGCTACGCCGCGAAGCGCGCCGAGCTGAAGAAGACCCTGGTCGACCCCAACGCGACCGACGAGGCCCGCGAGGCCGCCCGCGTGGGCCTGCAGAAGCTGCCCCGCAACGCGTCGCCCGCGCGCGTGCGCAGCCGCGACGTCATCGACGGCCGCCCCCGTGGTGTCCTCACGAAGTTCGGCGTCTCGCGCGTCCGCTTCCGTGACATGGCCCACCGTGGCGAGCTGCCCGGTGTGACCAAGTCGTCCTGGTAAGCACCAGACGGACAGACGAAGGGCGGGATCCCGAAAGGGGTCCCGCCCTTCGGCGTTCCTCGGAACTCCCCGTCACAGACCGACGTCGCGCAGGCGCTCGACCGCCTCGGCGCGATTGCCGACGCCGAGCTTGCGGTAGATCGAGCGCAACTGGCTCTTCACGGTGTTGACCGACACCCCGCGCTCCCGAGCGATGTCAGCGTGACGCAGCGGGGTCGCCAGCAGCGCCGCGAGGGCTCGCTCCGAGGGGGTGAACGACGCGGCGCGCGAGCGCCGGCTGGAGGGGGCATCGGGCGTCGTGACGCGTGCGAGCATCTCGCGGAATCGCGGCGCCGCGCTCGCGAGATCGGCGTTCTGCGCGATCACGGCGTCGACGATCCCTCTCGACTCGTCGTGCGGGAGCATGAGGAAGGGCGTGGCCGAGAAGCCCGTCCGTGCGATGAGCAGGAGCGCGGATTCCATCGCGTTGCGGGCGCGCCGGGGTGAGCCCAGCCGACTCCACGCGAGGGAGCGACGGACCAGCACGGGGGTCAGGGTGCGAAGGCAGTGGTCCGGCTCCGCCACGCACGCCGCGGTCTCGGACAGCAGCTCCTCCTCGCGTCCGAGGGCCAGGAGGGCCGCGGACCTCTGCATCGAGAAGCACACGCCGTGCCCCGGGGGGCTCTCGTGCGGATGCAGCGCGGCCAGCGCCGCCTGATGCTCGCCCTGCGCGACCAGGATGTCGGAGCTCATGCACACCAGCAGATCGTGGGTCACCCGGTTGCTGCGGTGGCGTCGACGACCATTGAGCAGGAGCCGGCAGTCCGCGAGGGCGGCGGCGTAGTCGCGGCGGAACATCTGCGCCATCACCTCGGCGGCTCGGGCGGAGAACTGCCAGTACGCGTCGTCGGGCTGAGCGCATCGCATCCGATGCGCCGCGCGGAGAAGGCGCTCCTCATCGAGCCACGCGGACGCGACGAGAACGTGCGCCAACAGCACGAGCTGCGCCGTCTCGGCCTCGGGCCAGCCGAGGCGGTCGAAGATCTCCTCCGCCTCGATCAGATCGGCCTCCGCGGAGAGATACTCGCCGTTGAGCGCGTGCCCGAGCGCCGCGACGGAGAGGGCGCGATAGCGCAGCCGGTCCGAGTCGGCGAAGAGCAGGGCCTGCTGGCCGAAGCTCGCCGCGATCCGCGGCTGTCCGACGGCGATACCGTATTCGCCCGCCGCGGCGTACAACTGCGAGCGGATGCCGGAGCTCAGCGTTCCGGGACGGCCGAGGTGGACACCGTCGAAGTAGCGGGTGAGGAGACTGCTCTCCTCCAGGAGGGCATCGCGCCGCACGCGCGCGGCGTAGACGGCGGTCAAGACGGCGGCGTCGCTGTCGGTCCAGACCGCGGGCGGCGCGGGAGGCGGCGCCTCGGCGACGAGGCTGAGGATCCGCGGATCCGGCACGCCCCGACCCGGCGCGAGCCGCAGGACGATCTCGGCGGCGCGGCGATCGACATCCTCCTCCGGAACCGGAGGCAGAGGCGAGGTCGCGGGGGCCTCGCCCGTCGGCGCGTCCCGCGTCATGACTGTGCCCGTCCGAGGGCGCTCAGGGGGGCTTCCTCCCCGAGGCTCGCGGAGGGTCCGCGACGAGCCGAACCATCGTCGACGGGTCTCGCCCCCGCGCCGGAGTCGACGGCGACCACGAAGAGGGCCGCGAGGACCCGCGTGACCGCCGCCTCGAGCTCCGGGCGTCGCGCCGCGACCGCCTGCACGAGGGAACGCACCTCATCGCAGGGGAGCAGGAGGAAGGGCATGGCGAAGTCTCCGGTGCGGTCGATGACGAGCAGCGCCGCCTCCATCCCGCGAAACGCCTCCCGCGCGTTTCCGAGGCGCGCGAAGGCGAGGGCACGTCGGACGAGCACGAAGACGAGCGTGCGCAGACCGTGCCCGGCTTCGTCCGCGACGCACGCGTCGGTCGCGGAGAGGACCTCGTTCTCCCGTCCCAGACTCAGCAGGGCTGTCGCCCTGTGGCCGGGGACGCAGACGGCGTGTCCCTCGGGGCTCGCCGAGATGTCGAGGAGGGAAAGGGCCTCCTCGGCCTCTGCGCGCGCCACGAGCACGTCGGAGCGACGGCAGAGGAGGGTCAGGCGGTTGAGGCGATGGCCGGCCTGGCTCTGCGCCCCGTGGAGCAGTGCGGAGCTCTCCGCCAGGGCGCCGGCGTGATCGTGCTCCAGCATCCGCGCGGTCACGTCGCAGACCCCGAGGGCGAAGGTCCAGGAGGCGTCTCGGGCTTCGCACGCCCTCATCTGCGAGATCAGGTCCCGCATCGCGGCGGTCTCGAGCTGCGCGCAGAGGACGATGAACTCGGCGAGGAAGTGCGCGAACGCGTACTCGCTCAGCGGCCAGTGCTCGGCGCGGAAGATGGCGGACGCCGCCCGCACGTCGTCCGCCGCGGCGCGGAGCTCTCCGTTCATCGCTGCCGCGGCTGCGCTCGTCGACAGCGCGTGATAGGTCTGCGCGGGGGTCTGGGCGAACAGTGCCGCCTCCTCCGCGAAGTCGGCGGCGGAGGCGACGTCCCCCCGCGCGCACGAGTACTCGGCGGCGACGGCGTACAGCGTCGAGCGCATTCCGGGGGAGAGTGAGGCCGGCCGACGCAGCCGGGTGCCATCGAAGTACGAGTCGAGCCCTCCCCGCCCGGCCGGGACGTTCTGTCGACTACGCGCGGCGATCTGCGCCGCCAAGACCCCGATGGACGCGTCGGTCCACTGCGCGGGGGCCGGTATCAGCTCGGACTCCGCGAGGAGCGCGAGGTGGTGGGCCTGCGGAACCCCGTGTCCCGGGGCGATGCGTCGGACCGTCACCGCGGCGGCAGCGCGCAGGGCGCCGCGCGCGGCGATGGACGACGGACTGCCCGGCATGAGACTCCCCCGGAGGCGACGCGAGACGTGCCCCCGCGACCCGCAAACGATGAAGGGATGCTAGCCGATAGAACGATCCAGTCCGGTTGCGGCACCTCCGGCACGGGGTGAGAGCGACGGTGCGCGCGCGACAATCATCCTTGAAGGTCAGCGGATTCACCCGATGTCCATCGGCGCCTCCTCGGCGGGGGGAGTCCGGCGCCGCACGTGAACCTCGGTCGCCCCGCTCGGGCGCGACCCACCGAGGGGCCCCTCGTGGCGACACGCCGCGCAGAAAGAGGCGAAATCCATCAGAATCCGCGTAATTCCGCGGTTCGGTTGATACTGTCGAGGCGGTCTCCCGACCACCGAGGAGGATTCCTCCTCGTCCGCGTAACGAGAGGCGACATCCGTCGTCGCCTGGAGGACAAACCACATGGCCGACAAGTCCATCACCAAGACCGAGCTCGTCGCGAGCATCGCCAGCGCGACCGGGCAGAGCCAGTCCGCCGTGTCGGGCGTGCTCGACTCCCTCTTCTCCACCGTCTCCGAGGCGGTCGCCAAGGGCAGCAAGGTCTCGATCCCCGGCTGGATCGCCTTCGAGCAGGTCGCCACGTCGGCTCGCACGGGCCGCAACCCGCAGACGGGCGAGGAGATCTCCATCCCCGCCGGCAAGCGCGTCAAGGTCACCGCGGGCTCGAAGCTCAAGGCCGCCGTCAAGTAAGACGACACCGAACCATCGAGGGGGGATGCCCAGCGGCATCCCCCCTTCGTCGTCCCCGCGCGACGTAGGCTGGCAGGGTGAATCCCCGACTGCTGCGCGTGGCGGGACCCGTCATCCTGATCGTGGTCTCGCTGATCGCCGTCGTCGTGGGCCTCGCCTACGGCGGGGGAGCGGCGGCGCCGCAGCTGGCCGACCCCGGACCGGTGGTGCGGTGGGGGCTCCCGATCGCCACGGTCGCGGTCAACCTTGCGGCGGCGACCATGGTCGGCTCCCTCGTGCTGGCGCTGTTCGCCCTGAAGGCGGGCGAGCGTCCGTTCGAGATCGCCCTCGACACCGCCTCGATCGGCGCCGCGGTGTTCACGGTCGCCGCGGCCGCGACCGGGTATCTGACGTTCCTCAACGTCCTGAACGCCAAGCCCACGCTCGACGCCGTGTTCGGTCAGCAGCTCGGACGATTCCTCGTCGAGAGCCCCGTGGGGCAGGCGTGGCTCATCACCACCATCGCCGGTGCGGTGCTGACGGTGCTGACCTTCGCCGTCCGCTCCTGGATCCCGACGATGCTCGTGGCGATCGCCGCGCTCGCCTCACTCGTCCCGATGGGCACGCAGGGTCACACCGGCGCCGAGACGAGCCACGACGCCGCGGTCACCTCCCTCGTTCTGCACATCATCGCCGCGGCCGTCTGGCTCGGCGGTCTCGTGCTCCTCGTGGTCCTGCGCCCCGCGATGACGCGCCCGCAGCTGCAGACGACGCTCCTGCGCTATTCGTCGCTCGCCCTCGTCGCGTTCATCGTGGTCGCGATCTCGGGAACCGTGCGCGCCTCGATCGGTCTGCAGGGCCTGCAGAACCTGTGGTCGGCCTACGGCGTCCTGGTGCTGGTGAAGGTCGGCACCCTGATCGCGATGGGCGTGCTGGGCGCGTGGTACCGCCGGCGCCTCATCTCGCGCATGGGCGATGAGCCCGGCTCGCGGCGTTTCTGGGGCGTCATCTCGCTCGAGCTGGTGTTCATGGGGGTCGCGAGCGGTGTCGCCGCCGCCCTCGCCCGAACCCCTCCTCCCGGTGAGGCGTCGCTGGTGGGCACCTCGCCCGCCGAGGTGCTGACCGGGAGCCCTCTGCCGCCCGACCTGACCCTCGAGCGCTGGTTCACCGCGTACAACGTCGATCTGCTGTGGACGCTCGTCGTGGTGGGTGGGTTGTTCTTCTACCTCGCGGGCGTGTGGCGGCTGCTGCGTCGCGGCGACTCGTGGCCCGTCTCCCGCACAGTGCTGTGGTGCCTCGGCATGCTCGGGGTGTTCTGGGTGACGTCCGGACCGGTGAACGTCTACCAGGACTACCTCTTCAGCATGCACATGATCGGGCACATGCTGCTGTCGATGGCGATCCCGCTCATGCTGGTCGCCGGGGCGCCGGTGTCGCTCGCGGCCCGCGCCATCCGCAAGCGCGACGACGGCACCCGCGGCGGCCGCGAGTGGATCCTGTGGGCCGTGCACAATCCGGTCGCGACGGTGCTGACCAACCCCTACGTCGCAGCGGGCCTGTTCATCGGGTCGCTGTGGGCGTTCTACTACACCGACCTCTTCCGGTGGTCGCTGTACGACCACGTCGGGCACATCTGGATGGTCGCGCACTTCCTCGTCGTGGGCTACCTGTTCGTCCTCAGCCTCATCGGCATCGATCCCGTCCCGTATCGACTGCCCCACCCGATGCGCCTGCTCGTGCTCATCGCCGTCATGGCCATGCACGCCTTCTTCGGCATCGCGATCATGATGAACTCCGGCCTCATGGTGGCCGAGTGGTTCGGCGCGATGGGGCGCACGTGGGGGGCGACCCCGCTGCAGGATCAGTACGTCGGCGGAGGTGTCGCCTGGTCGGTGGGCGAGATCCCGACGCTCATCCTCGCCATCGCGGTGGCGATCCAGTGGAGCCGTAGCGACGAGCGTCAGCAGCGGCGCCGCGATCGTCACGTCGATCGCGTGGGCGATCTGGAGCTCGACGCCTACAACGAAGAACTCGCCCGCCTCGCCGATCGCGACGCGCGGGTGGCCGCGCGCGGCGGCACCTGAGCCGCCTCAGTCGGCGGAGCCGCCCACGAGGATCGACGCGGTTCCGTCGGGGAGCACCGTGATCTGCCCGTCGACGCGGAACGGCACATCCTCCTCCACCGTGCGGACGCTGCCGTCGAAGATCGAGCGGATCTCGACGTCGATGTGCGCGACGGCCTTGGCCGAGGGGATCCGCCATCCGGCGCCATCGGGGACCACGGTCACGACGGGCTGCTCGACGATCGACCAGGTCGGAGCGCCGTCGATGCGATTGCGCACGGTGAAGCCGAAGGGGCACCCGGTGGGCTGGAGCACCTTCTGCTCGGCGCAGGCGGTGAGGAATCCCTCCACGCGGTCCTGGACGACGCCGATGAACTCCTCGGTCGGCTCGGCTTGCACGTCCACCGGGATGCCGACGAGCGGCGCGTCGGCGAGCACGGCGACTCCGGGGGTCGCCGAGATCGCGGTGTCGACCGCCACGGAGTAGAGACCGGGCGAGAACACCAGCAGGGGCACGTCGGCCGAGGGATCGGCATCCGCCCCGTCGATCGACACCTGCCGCTTGTCGAGCTCGAAGCCGTTCACCGAGAAGCGCATCGACCCCCTGACGTTCAGTTCCATGACCGACAGCGGACTGCGGGCGAACCGCCAGCGGGGGAGCACGCCCTCGCCCGGGTCGTGCTCGATCGCGAACGTGGTCGTGCCGGAGTACCCGCCGGCCGTGTAGCTCACCGTGACCCGCGTCTGGTCGCCGTCGACCGTCTCGTCGGTCACGGTGGCATCCGTGACGGTTGCCAGGGCCTCGGGGCGCAGCAGCGCCTCGGACGCGGTGGCGGGGAGTCCCCGCGCCTCGAGCTCGGCGGAGTCCACGGCCACTCCCGGCACCGTCAGCGCCTCAGCCGTACGATGCTCCTCCAGCAGCTCGAGGTAGTGCAGCACGAAGGCGCGCGGGCTGTAGAACTCGCGGTACAGCGAGGCGGCTCCGGCGCCGAGGGCGGCGACCAGGAGCACGGCGATGAGGATCATCGCGGAGATCTCGCGGCGCAGGCGCGAGCGCGCACCGGTGACGCCCTTGGGCGTCGCGGGGCCCCCGCCGGCGTTGTCCACACCCCCAGTGTAGGAAGCGCGCCTGGACAGGTGCCGCGCGCGTCACCGCGCGACGAGCGATTGCACCACGGCGACCGCCGCGAGCTGTCCCCCGGCGATCGCGGCGGCGAGCGAGAACAGGGGTCCCGGCAGATGGTCGGGCTGCGCGATGTCGCCCACGGCGTAGACGCCCTCGACGCTCGTGCGCCCGAACGGGTCGGTGCGCACGGCACCGGAGTCCTGCCGTTGCACGCCGATCCGCTCGAGCAGGTCGCCGCGGGGTCGCCAGGTCGGGGCGACGAACGCTCCCGCGACCTCGAGCGCCGAGCCGTCGTCGAGCAGCAGGCGCAGGCCTCCCGACACCCCGGCGACCTCGCGCACGGTGGCGGGGTCGACGACGTGGACCTCGGATGCCACGGGCTCGAGCATGCGCGCGAGAGCCGTCGCGTGGTCGGACCCGTTCACGACGGCGACCGGGCGGCCGGCGAACTCGTGGCCGTGGCAGAACGGACAGTTGGCGACGGTGTCGCCCCAGTGCTCGGCGAGGCCGGGGATCGGGGGGAGCTCGTCGGACACTCCCGTGGCGATGATCACCGCGTGCGCAGAGTGCTCTTCGCCGTCGACGACGACCCGCAGGCCTCCGTCTCCCGGCGCGATGTCGGTGGCCACGGCATCCCTCGACTCGACCGTGTCGTACGCGGCGATCTCGGCGCGGGCGATGCGTCGCAGCTCGGCGGGATCGCGGCCGTCGTTGGTGAGCAGGTTGTGCGCGTGGCGCACGGTGGAGTTGCGGTACTCGCCCGAGTCCAGCAGCAGCGTCCGCCGGTGCATGCGTCCGAGGGTCAGGGCCGCCTGCAGGCCGGCGGGGCCGCCTCCGATGATGATCGCGTCGTACACGATGAGCTCCTTCCGCTTGCGTTCGGGTCCATCGTGTGACTTCATGTCGACATGAAGTCAAGCGGTGAGCCCATCGGTGATGCGGCGGCGCGTTTCGGGCTCGACACCCACGTGCTCCGCCACTGGGAGGACGAGGGCCTGCTCCACCCGGCGAGGGACGCGGCGGGGCGCCGCCGCTTCGGCGAGGACGACATCGTGCGCATCGCGGTGATCCTGCGGAACAAGGCCGCGGGGATGTCGCTCGAGCAGATCCGGGTGCTGCTCGACGAAGAGGCGCCCGACCGGCACCGCGTGCTCGAGGAGCACATCGCCGAGCTCGATCGGCGCGCGGCCGACATCGCCGAAGCGCGGGCGATGACCGAGCACGCCCTGCGGTGCCGCTCGCACGACATCACGCAGTGCCCGCGCTTCCGCCGTCACGTGGGAGACGTGCTGTCGGGCGAGGCGCGCTGGCTGCTCGACCGCACCGAGCCGAGGGGCGGCCCGGTCGTGGCGGCATCCGGATCCGCACCGTCCCGATCGCGGAGGACGCCTGCCGCGGTCGAACCCGCGATCCACACCGCGCCTGCCTCCGCGCGCGGCGCGAACTAGCATGAACCGGTGACCACGCCCCCTCTCTCCGCCGAGCAGCAGGCGCTGTTCCGGCTGATCGAGGACACGCGCGAGCACGTGTTCGTCACCGGCCGTGCGGGCACGGGCAAATCGACGCTGCTGCAGCACCTGGCGTGGAACACCAAGAAGCAGATCGCGGTGTGCGCGCCGACGGGGGTCGCGGCGCTCAACGTCGAGGGTCAGACGATCCACTCCCTCTTCCGTCTGCCGATCGGTCTCATCGCGAACGGCGACATCGACCAGAACGACGCGACCCGCAAGATCCTCAACGCCATCGACACGCTCGTGATCGACGAGATCTCGATGGTCAACGCCGACCTCATGGATGCCATCGACCGCTCGCTCCGCCAGGCTCGCGGTCGGCGCTCCGAGCCGTTCGGCGGCACGCAGATCGTGATGTTCGGCGATCCGTACCAGCTGGCCCCGGTGCCCCCGCGGGGGGACGAGGCGCGCTACATCAGCGACCACTACCGCTCGTTCTGGTTCTTCGACGCCAAGGTGTGGTCGGGCGAGGCCGCGAGCGACGGGCTGATCGACATCGGGCGGCACGGGGCGGATCTGCACGTCAACGAGCTGGTCGAGATCCACCGGCAGTCCGACCCCGGGTTCAAGCAGCTGCTGAATGCGGTGCGCTACGGCCGCGTCACGGCCGAGATGGCCGGCATCCTGAACACCGCCGGAGCCCGCACGCCCCCGCACCCGGCCGACGGCGAGCACCCGATCATCACGCTCGCCACCCGCAACGACCGCGTCAACACCATCAACCGCAAGCACCTCGACGAACTCATCGGGCGCACGCAGACCGCGAACGCCGAGATCTCGGGCGACTTCGGCCGCGGTGAGGCCAATTACCCCGCCGAGATGGAGCTCACGCTCAAAGTCGGCGCCCAGGTGATGTTCCTGCGCAACGACGGCGCGCAGTTCGGCGAGGCGCCCCGGTGGGTCAACGGCACGATCGGAACCGTCACCCGCATCGCCGGCGACAGCGTGCGGGTCGAGGTCGACGGCGTCGAGCACGACGTCGAGCCCGCCGTGTGGGAGAGGTACCGCTACGCGTACGACCCGGGCACCAAGAACCTCTCGCGCGAGATCGTCGCCGAGTTCACCCAGTTCCCGCTGCGGCTGGCCTGGGCCGTCACGATCCACAAGTCGCAGGGCAAGACCTACGACCGCGCCGTCGTCGATCTGGGTGCCGGTGCCTTCGCCCCCGGCCAGACCTACGTCGCGCTCAGCCGGCTCACCTCCCTCGACGGGCTCTACCTGTCGCGGCCGCTGCGCCCGAGCGACATCCGGGTCGACGAAGACGTGCGTCGGTTCATGAAGCAGGCGTGGCTCGCCCGCCAGGACGCGGCCGCGCAGAAGGCGTAGCCGCTGCGCGCGCCGTGTCGGCGCCCCCGGTGCGCGTCAGGCGACCCGGTGGGCCTTCGCCCGGGTGAGGTCGGCGAACAACTCCGTCGTGAAGCGGTAGGCGACGAGCACCTCGGCGATCACGCGCTCCTTCTCGTCGTCGTCCCACGGGGCGGCGTCGAGCTGGTCGCGGTAGACGGTCTTGAACGCCTTCGGGTCGGCGATGTCGCCGAACAGCAGGAACCCGATGCCGTTGGTCTCGAAGCCGAAACGGCGCTGCATGAGGCGGCCGATCGACGGTCCGCCCGAGAGGTCGCCCAGCAGGCGCGTGTAGTGGTGCGCCACGAAACCGCCCGGCCAGGTCGCGGCGACGCGGCGGATGCGCGACACGTACGCCTGCGTCGTCGGCAGGGGGCGGATGCTCTCGCGCCACTGCGGACCGATGAGGAACGCCAGGTCCGCTTCGAGCGCGGGCAGGCGCGACGTGCGGTCGCGGAGGAAGACGGATGCCACGGGGTCGACGCGCATGCGGACCGCGGCCTCTTCGAGGGCCGCGTAGATGAACCAGTGCTGCGCGATGAGGGCGATGTAGTCGTCTCGGGTGCCGGCGCCGGTCAGCAGGTCGGTCATGAATCCGTCGCACTCGCTCGACGAGTGCGCGCTGCTGGAGCGTTCGCGCAGGGCGAGGGAGAACGGGACGACGGCGTTCATGCGGCCATCATACGCACTGACTTAGGTTGGCCTAACCCCCAAGGCGCCCCGAGTCGCCACGAAACGTCCACGGTCGTGATGCAGACGTGACGAGCGGGCGGTGCAAGGGGCGATTGCGCTCAGGTGCCGTGTGTTTGAATCGAAGCTGCGCGCGCGTGTCCACGCGCGGAACTGCTGGGGGTAACCACATGGCGAGATGGCGTCGTTCCGCGGCCATCGCGATCGCGGGCGCGGGAGCACTGGTGCTCGCGATGAGCGGCTGCACGGCGCAGCAGACGGTGTCGATCGACGTCCCGGCTCAGGTCGACGCGCCGCTGCCCGAGGCCACGGTCGCAGAACTGCAGGACGCCGTCACCTCCGCGATGACCGCGACCGGTTCGAGCGGGGCGATCGTCGGGGTGTGGGCGCCGTGGAGCGGCACCTGGGTCTCGGGTCTGGGAACGCAGGGCCCCGGTGGGGCGGAGGTCACCAGCGACCTCGCGTTCCGCGCCGCTGAGGTGACGGGTGCGATGACGTGCGACATCCTCTACGGTCTCGCGGCGGACGGGACGCTCGCGATGAGCGATCCCATCAACACGTGGGTCAGCAACCTCCCCGGCTACGACGACATCACGCTGCGTCAGGCGTGCGACGGAACCTCGGGCATCGCCTCGTACACCTCGACCCTCGAGGCGACGGTGCTCGCCAACCCCGACCGCGTCTGGAACGCACGCGAGCTCCTGGCCTACGGGATCGCGCGCCCGCGCCTGAATGCGCCCGGGGGTGCGTACGGAACGTCGGCGACGAACTACCTCATCGCCGGTCTCGCCGCGGAGCGGGCGACGAACGAGACGCTCTCCACCCTCATCGCCGAACGCGTCGCGCAGCCGCTCGGACTCTCGTCGACGTCTCTGCCGGCACCCGCCCCGGCGACCCCCGGGCCGTCGTCGCTGCCGGGATACTGGTCGCAGCCGAACGCCGAGGGCGCGTGGAACTGCACCGATCCGGCCGAGTTCACCGAGATGTCGTCGAGCTACGGCGGCGCGGCCTCGGGTGCCGTCACCTCGATCACCGACCTCGGTCGGTACGCCCAGGCGCTGGCCACGGACGCACTCCTCCCCGCCGACAACGACCGCTTCGCCAACCCCGTGCCGGTGGGCCCTGACCAGCCGACGTGGTTCACCGCCGCGGGCGGCACGTTCCAGGCCGGCTCGCTCATCGGGCAGTTCGGATGGACGCCGGGCTACATGACCGCGGCCTTCGCCGACCCCCAGACCGGCATGTCGGTCGCGGTGGTGCTGAACAACTCGGGCGGAAACAAGCTCACGAGCGCCTGGCTGGCGTGGGAGCTCGCGGCGATCGCCTCGAAGGCGCCCGCCGCCGAGGGGCAGACGCTGCCCGAGGCGGGCCTGCCGTGGACGGCCGAGCAGATGCGCGACCTCGTCTCGGCGAACGCGATCTGCGCCGCCCCCGCCTCGTGATCCGGTCGTGAGCGCGCGCGGCGGGCAGGGCTCGGCCGCCGCTCTCGTGTTCGTCGGCCTGGCCTGCCAGGAGGTGGGCGCGTCGTTCGCGGTGATGCTCTTCCCCCAGACCGGACCGCTCGGCATCGTCATGCTGCGTCTGGTGTTCTCAGCGCTGCTGCTCCTCGCGATCGCGCGGCCGCGCCTGCGGGGGCACACCGGCTCCGCCTGGCGGTCGGTGGTCGTGTTCGGTGTGGTCCTGGCATCCATGAACGGGCTCTTCTACCTGGCGTTGGAGAGGCTTCCGCTGGGCGTCACCGTGACGATCGAGGTGCTCGGGCCGCTCACCCTCTCGATCCTGACCGCGACGGGGGCTGCACGGTGGCTGTGGGCGGGGCTCGCCCTGACGGGGGTCATCGCGCTCGGCGCCGGCGGGTGGGACCGCCTCGACGCCCTCGGAGTGCTCTTCGCCCTGGGGGCGGCGGTCAGCTGGGCGCTGTACATCCTGTCGTCGGCGCGCGTGGGGCGGCAGTTCCCGCGCCTGGACGGCCTCGCGCTGGCGATGGCGGTCGGCGCGTCCCTCGCCCTGCCCTTCGGCCTCTGGCAGGCGGGGCCCATGCTGCTGCGCGTGGACATCCTCGCGCTCGGGGCCGCGGTCGCGCTGCTGTCGTCGACCATCCCCTACGCGCTCGAACTCGTCGCCCTGCGGCGCCTGCCGGCCTCGGCGTTCGCGATCATGATGAGTCTCGGCCCCGCGACGGCGTCGATCGCCGGCTTCCTGCTGCTCGGTCAGCGCTTGTCGTGGCTCGAGGTCGCGGGCATCGCCCTGGTGATCGCCGCCAGCATCGGCGCCGTCCTGGCCGCCGCCCGCCGCAGCGCGGGGGCGCGGCATCCGGGACCGGACGCCGAGGAGCCGCTCAGCGAACCCGTCGGCTGATCAGCGGACCGGATGCCATGGCCCCGCCGTCGGCGCAAGGGGGCCGCTCCGCTCTCGCGTGCTGGCCAGGATGACGGCATGAGCGACGACGACGACCAGACCCGCAAGGAGTTCGACGACGCGGTCAACATGACCGCGAGCGAGCTGAAGAAGTGGCTCGACACCGACCACTCGAAGTCCGTGGGGCAGAAGAAGGGCGGCGGCGAATCGACCGGCCATGAGAGCGGTCGGCACATCGTGCGGATCCTCGAGAAGAAGAAGGCCGATCTCACCGATGACGACCTCGCCCACATGCGCAAGGTCGTCGGCTACGTCAAGCGGCACGGCGCACAGAAGCCGAAGGGCGACGTGACCGACACCGACTGGCGGTACTCCCTGATGAACTGGGGCCACGACCCGAAGAAGTGACTGGCGGCGGCGTCCCGCAGCCGGCCACCGGAGGGTGCGCGCGACGCTAGCGCACCGTCGGTGTCGAGGGCAGTGGCATCCGTCGTCCACCTGGGAGGGGTACAACGGTAAGCATGCCCATCATCGACAGCGCGGTCTACGTCGACGGTCGCCGCATCGAGAACCCCTCGAGCCTCGACCAGACCTTCGAGTACATGGAGGCCCACGGCGGGATGGCGTGGATCGGCCTGTTGCGCCCCTCGACCGACGAAGTGGAGCGCGTGGCCGCGGAGTTCTCGCTCCACCCCCTCGCGGTCGAGGATGCCCTCGCGGGTCACCAGCGCGCCAAGCTCGAGCGCTACGGCGACAACCTCTTCGCGGTGCTGCGACCGGCGCGCTACATCGACGAGACCGAGACGGTGGAGTTCGGCGAGCTGCACGTGTTCATCGGCGCCGACTACGTCGTCACGGTGCGGCACGCGGAGGTCCCCGATCTCGCGCGCGTGCGGCACCGCCTCGAGGAGAACCCCGAGCTTCTCGCACGGGGACCCGAGGCCGTGCTGTACGCGATCCTCGACGAGGTGGTCGACCAGTACGACCCGGTCGCGCGCGGCCTGCAGAACGACGTCGACGAGATCGAGGACCAGCTCTTCGGCGCCGACGGGGCCGAACTGTCGCAGCGCATCTACCAGTTGGCCCGCGAGGTCATCCATTTCCAGCGCGCGGTGGAGCCCCTGCGTGACATGCTGGAGGCTTTGCTGCGCGGAGCCGACAAGTACGGCGTCGACATCGAGCTGCAGCGGTCGTTGCGCGACGTGCTCGACCACGCCCTGCGCCAGAGCGAGAAGCTCACGGCGCTGCGGGCGATCCTCGACAACGCCCTCACCGTCAACGCCACGCTCGTCACGCGCCGCCAGACCGAGACCTCGCTCGAACAGAACGAACAGGTCAAGAAGATCTCGGGGTGGGCCGCGATCCTCTTCGGGCCCTCGCTGATCGGGGCGATCTACGGCATGAACTTCCGCAACATGCCCGAGCTGGACTGGACATTGGGCTACCCCATGGCGCTGGGTCTCATGGCCGCGACCTCGCTCGGACTCTGGCTGACGTTCAAGCGCAAGCACTGGCTCTGATCCCGGGGGCGCGGTCCGCGACGGATGCCGCGCTTCGCGGCGCGCTTCCTGGACAGTCGCTGCGCGAATCGCACGATGGGTAGGTGAACGACACCACCCCGGTCTCCGGCGGCGCCGCCGAGCCGACCCACACCTCGACCGTTCAGCTCGAGGACAGCGGCTACCACAAGCGACTGACCTCACGTCAGGTGCAGATGATCGCCATCGGCGGCGCCATCGGCACCGGACTCTTCCTCGGCGCCGGCGGGCGTCTCGCCCAGGCGGGTCCCGCGATCGTGCTGTCATACGCGGTCTGCGGCCTGTTCGCGTTCTTCATCCTCCGCGCGCTCGGCGAGCTCGTGCTCCACCGGCCGACCTCGGGCTCGTTCGTGTCGTACGCGCGCGAGTTCTTCGGTGAGAAGGCCGCCTTCGTGTCGGGCTGGTTCTACTGGATCAACTGGGCCACGACCACGATGGTCGACATCACCGCGGCCGCGCTGTACATGAACTTCTTCGGCAAGTACGTGCCGTGGATCGCCGCGGTCCCGCAGTGGGTGTGGGCGCTCGCCGCGCTGGTCACAGTGCTGGCCGTCAATCTCGTGTCGGTGAAGGTCTTCGGCGAGCTGGAGTTCTGGTTCGCCCTCATCAAGGTCGCCGCCCTCGTGGCGTTCCTGCTCGTCGGCATCTACTTCGTGGTGTTCGGCACTCCCACGGGCGCCCCCACCGGGTTCTCGCTCATCGCCGACAACGGCGGATTCTTCCCCAACGGCATCCTCCCCGCGATCATCCTCATGCAGGGCGTCGTGTTCGCGTACGCCTCGATCGAGCTCATCGGCACCGCCGCCGGCGAGACCAAGAACCCCGAGAAGGTCATGCCGCGCGCGATCAACTCGGTCATCTTCCGCGTGGCGGTGTTCTACGTCGGCTCGGTGCTGCTGCTGTCGCTCCTGCTGCCGTTCACCGCGTACTCGAAGGACGAGAGCCCGTTCGTGACGTTCTTCGCCTCCATCGGCGTGCCGGGGGTCGACGTCATCATGAACCTCGTCGTGCTGACCGCGGCGCTGTCGTCGTTGAACGCGGGCCTTTACTCCACCGGTCGCATCCTGCGCTCGATGGCGGTCGCCGGATCGGCGCCGAAGTTCGCCGCGCGCATGAACAAGGCGGGCGTGCCCTACGGCGGGATCGCGATCACGGCTTTCGTCGCCCTGTTCGGCGTCGTGATCAACTACGTCAATCCCAGCGACGCGTTCGAGACGGTGCTGAACGTGGCAGCCGTCGGCATCCTGGTGACCTGGGCGACCATCATCGTGTGCCAGATGCGGCTGAAGCAGCTCGCCGATCGCGGAGAACTGGTGCGCCCGTCGTTCCGCCTGTTCTGGGCGCCGTACACCGGGTATCTGACGCTGGCGTTCCTGGCCGTGGTGCTCGTGCTGGTGTTCATCGACTCGCCCGCGACGCTCGTCGTCGCGGTGGTCGCGAGCCTGCTGATCACGGCGGGCTGGTTCGCCTGCCGCAAGCGGATCGCCGAGCTCGCCGCCGAGCGCGAGGGCTACACCGGAACGGTGCCGGTGGTGCCGAGCCCGTTCCCGCAGTCGCGCGACACGAAGGACTGAGCCCGCGGGCTCTCGGCGGCGCTCGGGCTCCGGCTCGGGCGCCGCTGTCGTGTGCGGCGGTGCTGTCCGGGTCAGGCGTCGAAGGGCCAGCCCGTGTAGGCCTCGGCGAGGTAAGCGCGGCCGTGCGCCGACTCCACCACGGAGCGCAGCTCGCCGACCTGTCGGCGGCGAGGCTGAGCTCTCGACGCTTGACGGC
This sequence comes from uncultured Microbacterium sp., assembly GCF_947489255.1. GTDB lineage: Bacteria > Actinomycetota > Actinomycetes > Actinomycetales > Microbacteriaceae > Microbacterium > Microbacterium phycohabitans. The sequence continues at coordinate 419,367 of NZ_CANLCY010000005.1, read as the reverse complement.
CCGGCCCTCGGCACTCGCGGTGGCCGCGGCGAGGTCGCCTCCCCCGTTTCGTCACGGCGGGCCCTGGCCAGCTGAGTTGATCTCGTCGTGATCGTGGGTGGCTCATGTGGAGTCCAGATCGCCGGTGCTCAGTAGATGAACTCCACGGCGCCGTCCGGCGCTGTCCACGGGCCCGTCGCCCGCTACCCGTGGGGCATTCCATCAGTCATCACTTGCTGGCGGATCGGTCTTCACCCTGCATGTGCACTCGGTCGGAACGATCCAGCCAGGCGCGAGCCCTGCGCCGGATAGCCCGGAGGCGGCCGTGAAGGTAAGCGACATCCGTCATCCGCCGGGCTGTACCGCGGGTGAACTCTGCATCCGCGAAGCGCATGTTCGCGAGCGTGCCGGGGTAGGGGATCCGATCGGATGGAAGAAAGGAGTCAGCAGCGTGTGGGCGGTGGCCCCGCGATTCCGTGACGGATGAGGAGAAGAGCATGGCTGAGAAGACGTTGGCACTTGGTGAGTCTGCGACGGACGGGCCGTCGCGTCGCACCGTGGTGGCAGCTACGGCATGGGGCGTACCCGCGGTGGTGGTGGCCTCGGCGACGCCCGCCTTTGCCGCGACGTCCGACCAGCGAGTGGTGTCGGTTTCGGCGGAGGGGGGCACAAACCTTCCCGCAGCCGGAGCGGTGACCCTGACGGTGTCGGTGAAGACGCCGCTGGGTGTACCGATGGCTGGTGAGGCGGTATCGCTAGCCGGGCCGCAGCGATCGGTGTTCGTCGCTGTGGACGGCCTGACGGACACGTCTGGGAAGTTCTCGACTACGTGCGATTTGCAGACGCCGTGGGCAAAGCCCGGATCTTCCGCCGTCGTCACCGCAGTCTCGGGAACCCAGACCGTCACGCAGTCGTTCGTGGTGTTGGGTGCGAATGCGTTGGGGGTTGGGTATAACTCGTGGGCTGAGATGGGGGATGGGGGTCCTGCGGGTGGTGATAACCCGGGGACGGGTGTGAGGCGGACGACGCCGTCGCAGTTGTTGCGGGCGTTCCCGTCGCCGGTGGTGCAGGTGGCTGCTGCAGGTGAGGGGACCGATGGCGGTTCTTCTCAGGCCACTTTCGTGTTGCTGAAGGATGGCACGGTCTGGTCGGTGGGGGGTAATGGTTTCGGGCAGTTGGGGACGTCGGCGAATTCGCGGACGACGTGGGCGCAGATTCAGGGATTGTCTGGTGTGACGCAGATTGCTGCGTCGAAGGCGACTTTGTGTGCTTTGTTGTCGGATGGAACTTTGCGGACGTGGGGCGATAACTATTACGGGCAGCTGGGTGACGGCTCGTCGGTGAGTGCGTCATCTTCTCCGGTGCAGGTTCGGGGTCTGCCGAAGGCTGTGACGCAGATCGCGGCGCAATGGGCGACCTTTTATGCCCTGTTGTCGGATGGGTCGGTGTGGGCGTGGGGTGCCGGGAATTTCGGTCAGCGCGGTGATGGTTCGTCGGTGCTGGTGGCTAACACACCGGTTCAGGCGTCGGGGTTGAGTTCAGGGGTGGCGGCTGTTTCTTCTTCGATGGCGTTGATGTCGGATGGATCGGTGAAGGCGTGGGGTGGTTTTGCGGGGAACTCGCTCACTCCGGTGTCGGTGTCGGGTCTGACGAGTGTGGTGGCGCTTGCTGGGGGAGCGAGCACGGGGTATGCGTTGCGTTCGGACGGGTCGGTGTGGGCGTGGGGTCGTAACAACCTCGGCCAGGTGGGGAACAACTCCACGACGAACCAGCCGACCCCGGTTCAGGTGTCTGGTCTGGCGTCTGGGGTGACTCGGATCGCCGCGAGTGGCTCTGCGGGGTATGCGTTGTTGTCCGATGGGACGGTGAAAGCGTGGGGCGGTAACTCGGGCGGGCAGCTGGGTGATGGCACGACCACGAATCGGCTGACGCCGGTCACCGTGGGCGGTCTCTCCGGTCTCAGCGTGAAGGACTTCGCTCAGAACTCCCCGATTCCCGACCGCATGTACTTCATCACCGCCGTTGGCTGAGCTGTCGAGGCGGTCGTCGCAGAATGTCGGTTCTTCTCTTCCTCTTCGAGTGAACGCTCGGGTGAAGGGAGGAAATCCGATGATGGGACGCATTGGAACGCTGCCGGTGGTGCCGAGCCCGTTCCCGCAGTCGCGCGACACGAAGGACTGAGCCCGCGGGCTCTCGGCGGCGCTCGGGCTCCGGCTCGGGCGCCGCTGTCGTGTGCGGCGGTGCTGTCCGGGTCAGGCGTCGAAGGGCCAGCCCGTGTAGGCCTCGGCGAGGTAAGCGCGGCCGTGCGCCGACTCCACCACGGAGCGCAGCTCGCCGACCTGTCGGCGGCGGTCGAAGGCGGTGGCATCCGGGGCCACGTGCAGCAGGCTCGTCATCCACCACGAGAAGTGCTGGGCCTTCCAGATGCGGCGCAGCGCCGTCTCGGGATACGCGTCGAGGCCGCGCTCGTCGCCCTCGAGCAGCGACCTGCGCAGGGCCTCGGCGAGAAGGCGCACGTCGGCGATCGCGAGGTTCATGCCCTTCGCCCCGGTCGGCGGGACGGTGTGGGCCGCGTCGCCGACGAGCGCGACACGGCCGCGACGCAGCTCGTGGGCGACGAAGCTGCGGAAGCGCAGGACGTCGCGTTGGAAGATCGGGCCCTGCTTCAGCGTCGTGCCGGGCACGCGCTTCTGCAGCTCGTGCCACAGCTGCTCCTCGGTGAACGCCGCGGTGTCGGTATCGGGATCGCACTGGAAGTACATCCGCTGCACGGTGGCGGAGCGCTGGCTCACCAGGGCGAAACCGTCGGGGGAGTTGCTGTAGATCAGCTCGTCTGCACTCGGCGGCGCTTCGCACAGGATGCCGAACCATGCGAACGGGTACTCGCGGAAGTATCCGCCCTGGCTCGATCCGGTCACGGTGGCGCGCGCCACGCTGCGCGAGCCGTCGGAGCCCACGACGAACTCGGCCTCGATCTCGAGCGCACGGCCCTCGGCGTCGCGCGCGAGGACGCGGGGGCTGTCGGTCTCGGCATCCGCGATGCCCTCGGCGGTGACGCCGAAGCGCAGGTCCTGCCCCGCGGCCAGGCGCGCCGCGACGAGGTCTCTGAGCACCTCGTGCTGGGGGTAGAGCCATACCGCGCGGCCCACGCTCTCGGCGAAGTCGATGCGGTGCCCCTCGCCCTCGAAGCGCAGCTCGATGCCGTCGTGGCGGTGACCGACGGTGCGGGCTCGGGAGTGGGCGCCGAGCCCGTCGAGCAGCTCGACGGTGCCCTGTTCGAGGATGCCGGCGCGGATGGTGCTCTCGATCTCGTCGCGCGAGCGCTGGTCGATGACGATCGAGGCGATGCCCGCCTGGTCGAGCAGGTGCGACAGCAGCAGCCCCGCGGGGCCGGCGCCGACGATGGCGACGCGGGTGCGGACGGTGGGGGTCATGGCGTCTCCTTCGACGGTGCCTGCGTCGATGGTGCGCGCTGCAGGGGGCACCGCACGCCGCCGCTCCCATTCATCGGGACGCAAAGCCGGGTGTTCTCGAGGAGTCGAGTGTCCAGGAAACGCCGCTCCGGGCCGCCCGGTTGCGGCGTGTCGTGGACACTCCACGGGGAGTCAGCGGCGGAAGCCGAGGGCGCGTTCGGTGTCGCGGGCGGCGCGGTGGAGCTCGACGAGCGCGAACTGCGTCTCGGCGTCGCGCGGGAGCACCGCCGACAGCGCCGCGATGACCGCGCCGGTCTCGTCGCGCACGGGCACGGCGACACCCGTGGACACCTCGTCGACGTAGCCGGGGGCGATCACCCGGCCCAGGGTGCGGATCTCGGCGAGGGTGCGACGCAGGGCGACGGGATCCACAATCGTCGAGGGCGTCACGGCGCGGAGGGGGCCGGCGAGCACGCGCTCCTGCAGGTCGTGCGGCGCGAAGGCGAGCAGCACGAGCCCCGACGAGGAGGCATGCAGAGGGAGGCGTCCCGCGACCCGCGTGATGTTCGCGCCCGAGTCGGGGGCGCTGAGCCTCTCCAGGAAGAGCGCCTCGTCGTGCTCCAGGATCGCCAGCTGCGTGTGCTCGCGCACGCGCTGCTGCACGCGCTCCATGTACGGCAGGGCCGCCTGGCGCAGGCGCAGGGCGTGCGATGACCGCGTCGCCAGCTCCCACAACCGCATGCCCACGCGCACGCGCCGCTCCTCGTCGCGCTCGAGGAGTCCGGCATCCACCAGCTCGTTGACGATCCGATGCGCGGATGAGCTCGGCAGCCCGGCCCGGCGGCCGATGTCGGCCGTGGTCTGCGCGGTGCGCGTGGGGGTGAAGGTCTCGAGGATGCGCACCAGGCGGTCGGTCACCGAGTCGCCCGAGGGGGAGTTGGCCACACCCCAGGATGCCATGACTCCCATTCAGCGGGAACGTTCTGGCGCGCGTGGCGTCGCTGCCCGACGATGGAGACGTCGAAGGAGACCCCATGACGAACGCCCCCGCCGCAGCCCCCGAGTCGCTGCTCGCGGCTCCGGATCAGGCCACGCAGGACGAGATCGTCCGCGAGATCCGCGCCCGCCACGACGAGCTCTCCCGAGCCGAGGCCGCCGGCGAGCACGTCGCGGCCACGGCCCATGACTTCCCGGCGTACCGATCGAGCGTGCTGCGCCACCCGACCAAGAACCCGAAGCTCGTCGACCCCGAGACGATCGAGCTGTTCTCACCGGCGTTCGGGCAGCGCGACGTCGCCGCGATCGAGTCCGACCTCACGCTGCAGCACGCCGGGGAGCCGCTGGGCGAGCGCATGAGCGTGCAGGGGCGGCTGCTGGATTCGTGGGGGCGCCCGGTGGCGAACCAGCTCATCGAGATCTGGCAGGCGAACGCCGCGGGCCGCTACATCCATCAGCGCGACCAGCACCCCGCCCCGCTCGACCCGAACTTCACCGGCGCCGGCCGGGCGATCACGAACGAGAACGGCGAGTACCGCTTCACCACGATCAAGCCCGGCCCCTACCCCTGGAAGAACCACCGCAACGCCTGGCGCCCCGCCCACATCCACTTCTCGGTATTCGGGTCCTCGTTCACGCAGCGCCTCGTGACGCAGATGTACTTCCCCGGCGACCCGCTGTTCGCGCTCGACCCGATCTACAACAGCATCCCCCGGCAGAGAGACCGCGACGCCCTCGTCGGCGTCTACGACCACGACCTCACCTCGCCCGAGTGGGCCACGGGGTACCGCTTCGACATCGTGGTCGACGGGCCGGATGCCACCTACTTCGAGCCGGAGGACGAGGCATGACCCCCGCCAAGAGCCACCGCGCCACCCCCGGGCAGACGGTCGGGCCGTTCTTCGCGTACGGCCTGGAGTACCCGCGCCAGCACGAGGTCGCCTTCCCCCACTCGCCCGGGGCGATCGTGCTCTCGGGCACCGTCTTCGACGGCGCCGGCGCGCCCATCCCCGACGCGCTGGTGGAGATCTTCGGGGCGGATGCCGACGGCTCGGTGCCCCGCGCGCGCGGGGCGTTCCGTCGCGACGGGCACACCTTCACCGGCTTCGGCCGCGCCTTCACCGACGACGAGGGGCATTACGAGTTCTGGACGCGCGAGCCCGGCGGCATCCACGGTCGCCCCGGCTTCTTCGCCGCGATCGTGTTCGCGCGCGGCCTCCCCGACAAGCTGCACACGCGTATCTACGTGCCGGGGGACGCTGACGCGCTCGCCGCGGATCCGCTGCTGTCGTCGCTCGACGAGGCGGAGCGCGCTAGCCTCGTCGCGACCCGGACGCCCGACGGGTACCTGTCGCACGACATCCGGTTGCAGGGCGAGAACGAGACGGTCTTCCTTGCCTTCTGACGCCCTCCCCCCGATCGACGTCGGTCTGCTCGCGCCGGTGAGCGTCGGGCACGACGCGCTGCTGTCGGACGGGGTCGTGCTGTCGACGATGATCCGCGTCGAGCGCGCCCTGGTCGCGGCGTACGTCGAGGTGGGGGCGGCCCCGCGCGAGGCGCGGGTCGAGATCGACCACGTCTTCGGGATCGACGAGAAGTACGGATCCCCCGAGCGGGGCGTCGACGTCGACCGACTCGTGCGCGAGGGCGTGGCGGGGGGCAACCCCGTGATCCCGCTCGTGGGGATGCTGAAGGCGCAGGTTCCGGAGGAGCACCGCGCGTGGATCCACCGCGGCGCGACGAGCCAGGACATCCTCGACACCGCCCTCATGGTCGTCGCGCGCCGGGCCGTCGAGCAGACGCGCCGCTCGACCGCGAACGCCGCCGTCTGGGCCCGGCAGCTCGCCGAGCGTCACGCCGACGACGTCGCCGCCGCGCGCACCCTGACCCAGCACGCCGTGCCCACCACGATCGGCGCCCGCGCCGCGACCTGGGCCCGTGGGCTGGAGCGCGCCGCGCAGAGCCTGGGGGAGCTGACCTTCCCCGCTCAGCTCGCCGGGGCGGGCGGAACGCTCGCCTCGTTCGTCGAGATCACCGGATCCCAGGATGCCGCGAACGCCCTGCCCGCGGCCCTCGCCCGCGCTCTGGAGCTCGATGCCCCCGAGGCCCCGTGGCACACCTCCCGCTGGCCCGTCACCGAGATCGGCGACGCCCTCGTGCAGGCGATCGACGCGCTCGGCAAGGTCGCCGCCGACATCGCGACCCTCGGCCGCACCGAGATCGGCGAGGTCTCCGAGGGCGTCGGCGGCGGGTCGTCGGCGATGCCGCAGAAGCAGAACCCGGCCGAGGCGGTGCTCATCCGTTCCGCCGCGCTGCGCGCGCCCCACCTCGCGGCGACGTTGCACGTGGCATCCGCCCTCGCCGTCGACGAGCGCCCCGACGGCGCGTGGCACGCCGAGTGGCCGACCCTGCGCGAGCTGCTGCGCCTCGCGGTCGGGGCGGCGGCGCACGGCTCGTCGCTGCTCGCGCACCTGCGGGTCGACGTCGACGCCGCGGCGAGCAACGCCGGGCGGACGGGCGGGCGCATCGTGAGCGAGAGGCTGCGCGGCGTGCTCGTCCCGCTCATCGGCGCGGAACGGTTCGCGGCCCTGCTGGCGGGCGACGACGACCTCGCGCCGCGGCTGCGGGCGATCCCCGAACTGCAGGGCACCGGTATCGACATCGCCGCGCTCGTCGACCCCGCCGCCTACCTCGGCCTCGCCCCCCGCCTCGCGCGCGGCACGCACCACCCGGGAGGCGGCACCGCCCGCGAGCACCTCGGAGGCACCGCATGACGAACGCCCTCATCGCCCTCACAGTCCCCGTCGGACCGGAGGGCGCCCCTCTCGTCGTGCTCGGGCCGTCGCTGGGGACCTCGACGATCCTGTGGGACGACGTCGTGCCGCTCCTCGCGGACGACTACCGGGTCGCCGCGTGGGATCTTCCCGGCCACGGTGCCGGTCCCGTCGCGCGCGAGGCGCTCACGGTCGCCGATCTGGCGGATGCCGTGGCCGCGGCCGTGCCCGACGAGACGTTCCTGTACGCGGGGGTGTCGCTCGGCGGGGCGACGGGACTCGAGCTCGCCCTGCGGCACGGTTCCCGGCTGCGGGGCGCCGCCATCGTGGCATCCGGAGCCGTCCTCGGCGATCCCGCGTCGTGGGCCGAGCGTGCCGCCCAGGCGCGCGCGCAGAGCACGTCGAGCCTCATCGTCGGCTCGGCCCAGCGGTGGTTCGCGCCCGACTCGATGGCGCGCCGCCCCGAGATCAGCGGGCGGCTGCTGCACGTGCTGCAGGACGCCGACGACGACAGCTACGCGCGCTGCTGCGAGGCGCTCGCCGCGTACGACGTGCGCTCCCGGCTCGGGGAGGTCTCGGTGCCCGTGCTCGCCGCGTGGGGGGAGTTCGACCAGGTGGCGCCCGAGGCCAAGGCCGTCGAGATCGCCGAGGGGGTCGCGGACGGGCGCGTCGTGCGCATCGACGACGCCGGTCACCTGCCCCCCGCCGAGCAGCCCGAGGCCGTCGCCTCGCAGTTGCGCTCGTTCTTCGCATCCGTCTCGAGAGGGGACGCCTGATGGCCACCGACCAGGAACGCCACGACCAGGGGATGGCCGTGCGCCGCGCCGTCCTGTCCGACGCCCACGTCGACCGGGCGACGGCGGCGGCCACCGACCTCACCGCCGACTGGCAGGACTTCATCACGCGCGTGGCCTGGGGGGACGTGTGGTCGCGCCCGGGGCTGGACCGCCGGTCGCGCTCGATCGCCGTGCTGTCGTCGCTCATCGCGCACGGCCATCACGAGGAGCTGGCGATGCACCTGCGCGCGGCGATCCGCAACGGCCTGACCATCGACGAGATCCGCGAGGTGATCCTGCAGTCCGCGATCTACTCCGGCGTGCCGGCCGCGAACACGGCGTTCCGCATCGCCTCAGAGGTGTTCGCCGAGGGAGCGTGAGTCGCCAGCAATTGTCGCTTCGGGCTCTGTGAAAGCGACAGAATTTGGCGACTCACGCGCGTGGATACCGCGCATCAGAACCCCTTATGTCGAAATAAGGCATAAGGGGGTAGCGTCGAAGCGAACCCCAGAGAGAGTGAGCGACGATGCTTCTCGAAAGAGACCTCATCCAGTCCGTCGGCTTCCGCAACGTCCGCGAGGGCGGAGACAGCGGCGAGATAACCGGCTTCCAATTCCGCGTCCGGATGCCGTCGTACCGCGGCATGGCGGCCTCGCTCATCGACGGGATCGGGGTCAGCATCCCCGGGCTCGTCGACGTCGCCCCCGACGTGCCGCTGTGGACGCTCCAGGGCACGCAGTACACGCTCGCCGAGCTGTGGGACGGCGACGGCGTGCGCTGGCCCCTCGAGGACGCCGCGATCGTCACGGTCCCGCTGCCCGGGGGTCTCCCCGACGGCGTGCACGAGCTGTCGATCGAGCTGCGTCTGCGGATGTCGTACATTCCCCAGGAGCACCAGCCGAGCACCTACCGGGTCACCAAGCACGTCACGCTCGCCCCCGAGGCATCCGGTGCCCCCTTCCGCTACGGCGTCTCGCTCTACAGCTACATGACCGACTTCGGCACCGTCATGGACCTCGAGACCGCGATGGCCTCGATCGCCGACCTCGGCGCGACGGGGATCGAGATCCTCGGCGAGGCGCACATCCCGAACTACCCGAACCCCTCCGACGAGTGGGTCGAGCAGTGGTTCGCGCTGCTGTCGAGGTACGGCCTCGAGCCGACGAACTACGGCTCGTGGATCGACACGCGCCTGCACTCGAGCGGCCCGAACGGCCGCGACATGACCGTCGACGAGGGGGCTGCGGCTCTGCAGCGCGACCTGCGTCTCGCGAAGCGGCTCGGCTTCCGCTTCGTGCGGCCCAAGATCGGCGTCGTCTCGAGCGACCTCATCCCGCACCCGATCTGGACCGAGGTCGTCGAGGCGTCCCTGCCGCTCGCCGAGGAGCTCGACGTCATCATCTGCCCCGAGATCCACTCGCCGACCCCGATCAAGCACGAGGTCGTCGACGACTACATCGCGCTGATCCGCCGCACCGGCACGAAGCACTTCGGGCTGCTGCTCGACACCGGCATCTTCCAGGACCGCCCCATCCCGCTGAAGCCGGGCGAGCTGCCGGGTCAGCGTCCGGCGTTCCTCGACGGCATCCACGTCGACCCGAACGACGTGTTCGACGTGATCGAGAACGTGGTCTTCATCCAGGCGAAGTTCCACGACATCGACGAGAACCTCGACGACAAGCAGATCCCGTGGGAGCCGGTCCTCCGGGCGCTCAAGGACGCCGGCTACACCGGGTACCTCTCGAGCGAGTACGAGGGCGAGCGCGAACCGTGGCGCTCGATCGAGCAGGTGCGCCGCCAGCACACGCTCATCCGCCGGATCGCCGACGGGCTCTGAGGAGATCACCATGCCCAACGGACTCATCCACGACGACAGCCTGCGCGCGCACCCCGACGGGCTCGCGCTGCGCCTCACGATCCCCTGGTACCGCAGCCTCTGGCTGTCGTCGGTCACGACCCTCGCCCTCACCGTCGACGGGGAGCAGGTCGACGCCGCTGACCTCCGCGTGGAGTTCGGCGACGCCTCATACGCCCTCGACGAGCTGCCCGCGCAGAGCGAGCGCCTGTGGTTCCTGCAGGAGCACCCGCTGCTCATCGCCCGCCGTGACGTCCCCGTCGCCCGGGGCGAGACCCACGACGTCGTGCTGCACGGCGAACTGCGTCTGCCCTACATGCAGATCGCGCCCGGGCAGGACGGCGGGCCCGGCATGTACGTGCCCAACGTCGTGCACGACGTCCGCACGCTCACGGTCGTCGACGCGGATGCCGGCATCCCGGCCCTGGTGTCGGACGTCACGCCCCCGCCGCCGGCGGCCGAGGACGACCCCTTCCAGCTCGGCCTGACGCTGTACTCGGCCAGCGCCGAGTTCCGCGCGGGGTACTTCGACGTCGACGGCCTGCTCGACCGCGTCGCGGAGCTCGGCATCGGCCCGGGCATCGAGATCGTGGCATCCCAGATGGTCCCGACCTACCCCGTCGTCGGCGACGGCTTCGTGCGCACGTGGCGCGCGGCATTCGACCGGCACGGGTTCGTGGGGAGCTCGTTCGGGGCGAACCTCGACATGGGACGCCGACGCGATCGCGACATGACGCCCGACGAGGAGTTCGCGTTCTCGAAGCTCATGTTCGAGGGGGCGAAGAAGCTCGGCTTCCCGCTCGTGCGCATCCAGAGCGCCAAGCCCGAGCTGCTGCGCCGCCTGCTGCCGATCGCCGAAGACCTCGAGCTGAAACTCGCGTACGAGATCCACGCGCCCATGGGCCCGAACGCCGAACCGATCCTGCGCGTGCGCGAGACCTACGCCGAGCTCGACTCGCCCCTGCTCGGCTTCGTCGCCGACTTCTCCTCGACCATGCACGCGATGTCGCCGACCCTGCTGCGGGCCGTGCGCCGCGCGGGCCTCGACGACGAAGCGGTCCAGACGCTGCAGAGCATCTGGGCGACGGATGCCACGATGCAGGCGCGCCAGCAGGAGTTCATCGCGTACCTCCGCGGGCGGGACTTCGACCCTGGCCGGCTGGGCGCCTTCGCGCACCTGGCTTTCAACATGCACGGGCACGTCGACCCCTGGGAGTGGGCCGACATCATGCCGCAGATCCTGCACGTGCACGCGAAGTTCTACGACATCGACGACGCCGGTCAGGAGCCCGCGATCGACTACCCCGAGCTCGTGCGCGTGTTCGTCGAGGGCGGGTACCGCGGCTCCTGGTCGAGCGAGTGGGAGGGCCACGCGTTCGCCGAGCTCGGCGAGGTCGACCCGCTGCTGCTCGTGCGGCGCCAGCACGACCTCATCCGGTCGGCGATGCGGGCGGTGCCCGTGGGCTGACCCTCCGCTCGAGAGGATCGGGGGCGTTTCCATCCGGGGCGACCGGATGCGGACGCCCCCGGCCCGTCGGGCGGTCGAGCGTCAGCCGACCGCCAGCGTCACGAACACCGTGCGCGTCAGCCGCTCGAGCAGCTCCGACCAGCGGTAGGCGTCGTGCGGCGTCGCGGTCGCCGTCACACCGAGGCCGAGATACCGCACGCACAGGCTGTAGAAGACCTCGAACGCCCAGACGGCGTCGTCGTCCGTCAGCGTGACGCCGTGCGCGGAGGCCGCGGTCAGGAGGGCACGGACGAACACGGCCTGCCCGGCGTCGCCGGAGCGTCGACCGCGCGCGAGGATCTCGGCGTCGTCCACCCCCATCACGAAGAAGGGGGAGAGCAGGTCGCGGTTCTCGCGCAGGATGCCGGCGTAGACCGCGACGATCTCGGCCGTCGCCGTCTCGAAGTCCGCCGCGCCGATGCCGGCGGCCGCGACGCGTTCGGCGGTCTCGACGTCGAGGCGGTCGAACTCCTGCGCCTGGATCACGCGCAGCAGTTCGGCCTTGCCCGAGACCCGACCGTAGATCGAGCCGATCGACACCTCGGCGCGCCCACTGACCTCGGCGAGCGAGAACTGGCCGGTGCCTCGCTCGTGCAGCAGCGCGAGGACGGCGGCCCGCACCTTCGCGAACGAGTCGCGACTGCGCTGCTGCTTGGGCTCGGACACCCCGCCCGCTCCCTCTCTCGTGGCCATCGCTCTCCCCGGTTCCGGGCTCAGGCCGTCAGCTCCACGAGGAACACCGACTGCGGCTCCAGGGCGAGATCCATCTGCAGGCTCCCCTCCGCCGACACTGCGACGGGCGAGGGCCCCTCGACCGCGCCCGACAACGACGTGACGGTGGCGTGCACGGTGGCATCCGCCCAGGGGAGGTTGCGCAGGTCGAGGCGCACCCGTTCCACCCCCGCGGATGCCAGGTCGGGGCGCTGTGGCGGGAGGGTGAGCCCCAGTTCGATGCGCTGCTCGCCGATGGGGATGCGGAACGTGAAACGGTCCTCCGCGCGCGGGGCGAGGGCGCTGTCGGGGGCGACGTAGTTCGTCACGAGGACGCGGACGGTGCCGCCGTCGCGCCCGGCGGCGACCGCCAGCCCCGACTCGTCGCCCCCGGTGGCCTCCAGTCGCCGCCCGGTCAGCGCCCGACCCGCGAGGACGAGGGCGCGCGAGCGCTCGTCAGGCCGCCCGTCGACGTCGCCGACCCCGCCCGGGTCGACGAACCCGTAGTGCGGATCGCGACCGGTGTCGGCGCGGAAGAAGAACGCGTGGTCGATGACCGTGTCCTGCAGGGCGATCGCCGTGGCCGCCATGAACGCGCCCTTCTCGAGCGCCGGTGCGGTGCTGCTGGGCACCGCGAGATAGTTCCAGTAGCTGAGCGTCAGATCGGTGTCGGTGAACCCGTGACCATCGAGCACCGCGCGCAGCTCGCGCGCGACGTAGCGGTAGTCCATCGGATCGCGGCTGCCGTCGGTGAACCACAGGAACGAGAAGAAGTGCAGCGGCAGGTCGTTCTCGCGCACGAACCGCAGGAAGCCCTCGCGGTAGGGCGAGTCGGCCTCGAGCGAGAAGGCCACCGAGGGCCCCCCGACGGTGAGGGTCGCGTCGACGCGATGCACCGCCTCGCAGAAGGCGCGGTACATCGCGTAGAACTCCTCCGGTCGCCCGGCGAAGTGCAGCGGCCCGAAGTCGGGCTGATCGCCGAACTCGTAGCGGCGCACGGGCGTCGCCGGCCCGCCCGCCCACCCCTGGGAGTAGTGCCGGACGATGTGCTCGACCACCCGGCCGTACACCTCGACGTCGTCGGCGGGCAGCTTGTTCTTCGGGATCGAGCTGGCCACGGTGAACAGCACCTCGGCGCCGATGGAGTGGACCGCGTCGACCCACGCGTCGGTCGCGGCGAAGTTGTAGCTGGCCGGGTCGTCGGGGTCGGCGCTCCAGTCGGGGAACAGGCTCGTGGGATTGTCACGCGTGTCGAGGCGCGAGACCCAGTCGAAGGAGCGCACGAGGGTCACCCCCGCCTCGCGCCACAGCGGGGTCATGTCGGGGAAGTCGGGATAGTCCCCGACGGGGCCGGGGACGCCGCCGACGCCGTTCAGCGCGCGGAAGGCGCTCTCGCGGGCGGCGTCCACGACGAGGGTGCGGGTGGGGGTGTGCGACACGGGTGTCTCCTCGGGTCTCAGTAGGGCATCCGCAGGAGGCGGTTCGCGTACTCGTTCGCGATCGGCTCGTCGTGCCGGAGGTGGTCGATGCGCGCGCGGTAGGTCTCGTCGGTGACCGAGTCGAACTCCTCGAGCATCGACTCGATCGAACGCTCGTGCACCGCGCGCACCCGGGGCAGGCGGCGCTTCATGAACTCGAGCTGGGCGTCGAGCAGCGACTGGTCCTTCGCGAGCTCCTGGGCGAGAACGACGCCGTCTTCGATGCTCATCGCCGCTCCCGATCCGAGGTAGGGCGTCATCGTGTGGGCGGCGTCGCCCAGGATCATGATGCGTCCGCGGAACCACGGGTAGGGCACCCACACCGTCGAGTACGGGGTGTAGGCGACGTTCTCGGCGTGACGGACGTCGTCGAGGGCGTCGGCGAGGAAGGACGAGCCGCGCGTGAGAGAGGCGGCACGGTCGTGCATGATCTCGGCCATCTTGCTCGCGTCGTAGCGCGGGCGCCCCTCTTCGGCCACGGTGAGCACCATGTACATGGTGTCTTCCGACAGGGGCGTGAGCATGATCTTGCCGCCGTAGCCCTGGCAGATGATCGGCTGCATGATCTTGCGGCGGTTGGGCAGCCCCGCGCGCCAGGCGACTCCGCCCACGGGGCGCGGAGCGTACTTCTCACCGAAGTACTCGCGGCGGATCTGGGAGTTCAGCCCGTCGAAGCCGAGCACGAGGTCGTAGTCGGCACTGTCGCCGGTGTTGAAGGTCACGGTCGCCCTGTCGGCATCCTGGGCGATGCCGGCGACGGTCGTGCTCATGTGGAACGTGGCGCCGTTGGCGAGGGCGTGGCGCGCGGCCATCTCGAGGAACGCCATGCGCGACATCGTCACGCACCCCGGCAGGCCCTCGTCGCGGGTGCCGTAGCTCATGGTGCTCAGCAGGGTGCCGTCGGCGTCGTAGTTGTCGATGCCCGGAGCGGGATGGCCGATCTCGAGGACGTCGTCGAGCAGTCCGATCTCGCGCACCGCGCGCAGGCCGTTGATGCGGAGGCCGAATCCGACGCCGGCGACGCTGATCTCGGGCTTGTCGTCGATGACGTCGACGTGCGCACCGATCCGGGCGAGGGCGGATGCCGTGGTGAGGCCGCCGATGCCGGCGCCGACGATCAGGATTCTCAACGGGGTCGACATGGGTGCTCCTCCTCGAGCGGACGGCCGGGCCCGCGGGGGTGCGCGCCGACCGAATCAGAACGTTGATTCTGATTTCAGGCTAGGGACCGGCCGGGCGCGCGCACAACGACCGCACCCCGACCGCCGTGGATGCCGTCCATCACGATCCGTGATGCGGGCGGCATCCGCCCGTCTCAGTGCGGGGCGTGCCCCGCGGCGATCACGCGACCGGCCTCGGCGAAGAGGCCGCGCATCCACTCGTGCTCGGGATCGCGATTGTGCGAGGGGTGCCACCACAGGGCGCTGACGATCGGCGTCGCCGCGAACGGCAGGGGCACCACGCGGATGCCGCCTATGCGCAGCAGGTGGGGGGCGAGGGCGGACTGCACGAGTCCCACGCGCCGCGTCCCGCTGACGAAGTGCCCCACCGAGAGGAAGCTCTCCAGCACCACCTCGATGTGCGGTTCGACGCCGAGCTGCTGGATCTGGCGGGCGGCGGAGGTGAAGGCCGAACGCGACTGGAAGGTGAGCACCCACGGCAGGTCGG
Organism: uncultured Microbacterium sp.; assembly: GCF_947489255.1. GTDB lineage: Bacteria > Actinomycetota > Actinomycetes > Actinomycetales > Microbacteriaceae > Microbacterium > Microbacterium phycohabitans. Next base: position 404,210 of record NZ_CANLCY010000005.1, on the reverse strand, counting down.
CGAGGTTCTGCATCATGAGCGACTCGCCCACCTCGTCGTTGTCGTCGGCCACGACCGCCAGCCAGTCGTCCTGCCAGAGGTCGAGGTAGGGCAGCTCCGACACGGGGCCGTGCGGGATGACCATCGCGTCGGCCGAGCGCAGGCGGTTCGCGGCGTCTTCGACGATGCCGGGGTTGTGCAGCATGTAGCGGAACCGAACGCCGGGCGCCTGCTCGGCCGCCAGCTGCGAGACGACCGTGCCGACGGTGACGAAACCGTAGTCGGAGCCGTAGATCGAGAACTCCCGCGTCGACTCGGCGGGCGACCACGACGCCTGGCTGTCGAACACGCGCCGGGCCGCTTCGAGAGCGGTGCTCGTGTGATCGGTCAAGCGGACGGCGAACGGCGTGAGCTCGTAGGTGTTGCCGCGACGCGCGAGGATCTGGTCGTTGAAGTGCGTGCGCAGGCGCGCGAGGGAGGCGCTGAGGGCGGGCTGGCTGAGGTGCAGACTCTCGGCGGCGCGCGTGACGCTGCGCTCGGTGAGCAACGCGTCGAGTGCCACCAGGAGGTTGAGGTCGAGGCGCGAGAGCGCCGAATGATCGGTCACCACGGCGTGATCCTTCGCTCGGGAAAGCTGTCCGGGCATCGTATCAATGCGGTCTATGTCGGGGCTAGGGCGCATCTCCCGGGGCGATGCAGCCATCTCCGCAACGCCTTATGCGCTACATCGCGAAGACTTATGTGCTTTTTCTACTGATCGCACGGATACTGAGTCACACAGCACAGGCGCTCCACCGAAGGGGCCGCCGACAACGTCGTCAGAAAGGCTGGCCCATGGCTCCGCAACGCGTCACGCGCATCGCAGGTCTTCTCGCTCTTCCCGTCACCGCCGCTCTCGTCCTCGCCGGATGCTCCGGCTCGGGTTCGGGGGACTCCGGGGGCGACGCCGAATCGTTCACCTTCACGTTCGCCACCTCCAACAACCTCGAGAGCCCGTACGAGACGCTCGCCAAGGAGTACATGGCGGCGAACCCCGGCGTCACCATCACCTCGAACCCGACCCCCAACGACAAGTACGGGGAGACCATCCGCACGCAGCTGCAGGCCGGGAACGCCTCCGACGTGATCATCACCGCGCCCGGCGCCGGTGACGCGCGCGGTCTTATCCCCCTCGCCCAGGCCGGGTTCTTCGAGCCGCTCGGTGACACGGCGACGTCGCTCGTGCCGACCGGCAGCGACACGCTCTTCGAGATCGACGGCAAGACCTACGGGCAGCCGCTGGACTTCACCATCGGCGCGGTCGTCGCCAGCATGGGCACCGCGGGCATGAACGGGATCACGAGCTGGCCCACCACCATGGACGACTTCTACGCCGAATGCGGCAAGCTCGCGGGCGACGGCAAGTCGATGCTCGCGCTCGCCGGCGCCGCCGCCCCGAACGCCGGTCTCACCGCGCAGGGCATCGCGGCGACCCGCGTCTACGCATCGGACCCGAACTTCAACACCGAGCGGGCCGAGGGCAAGACCACCTTCGCGCAGAGCAAGGGCTGGGCCGACACGCTGCAGACCATCATCGACCTCAAGGACAAGGGCTGCTTCCAGGCCGGCGCCGAGGGCGGCGGCTTCGACGCCATCACCAACGGACTCGCGCAGGGCACCTCGGTCGGCAGCTTCATCCCCTCGGGCTCGGCGGTCGAGATCGCCGCGGCGGCTCCCGCGGAGGCCGACTTCAAGGTGCAGCCCTTCCCGCCCGCGGCCGGCGGCAAGCCCTTCGTGCTCGCCAGCTCGAACTACGCCGCGTCGATCAACGCGAAGTCCCAGAAGAAGGATGCCGCGAAGAAGTTCCTCGACTGGCTCGCCACCCCCGACGCGCAGGAGAAGTTCTACGAGGCCTCGGGCCTGCTGCCCATCTCGGAGTACAAGAACCTCGACCTGAGCAACACGATCTACTCCGAGGTCGTCGACGACATCTCGAACGGCTCGTACACCACGCTGCCCTCGAACGTCTGGCCCAACCCGGCCGTGTATGACGCGCTCTCGACGGGCGTCCAAGGTCTGCTGACCGGCCAGAGCAGCATCGACCAGGTGCTCCAGAACATGGATGCGGCCTGGGGCAACTGAGTGAATCCGCCGCCCGGGCCCCTGGACCCGGGCGGCGGAGCCGCACCCCATCGAGGATGACGAGGACGCCATGAGCACCACCTTCCGAGCCGGCGAGGTCGCCGCCACCGAGACCGAGCGCGTGGTCCTGCCGCGCCGCGGCGGACGCCGCCGACAGGCTCCCGCCCCGCGGCGCAAGGGCCTGCTGAAGTTCGGCTACTGGTGGTGGGCGCTGCCCGGCATCCTCTTCGTCATCGGCATCCACTACGTCGCCACGAGCGTCGGCGGCTTCTTCGCCTTCACGAACTGGACCGGCATCGGGGCCTTCGAGCTGATCGGGCTCGACAACTTCACGCGGATCTTCCAGGACCCGACGAAGATCGGGGCCCTGTGGAACACGCTGTTCCTCGCCTTCGGATCGGTGATCCTCAGCAACATCCTGGGCCTGGGCATCGCCCTCGGGCTCAACCGGGGGCTGAAGAGCCGCTACATCCTGCGCACGCTCTTCTTCATGCCGGTCGTGCTGAGCCCGCTGGCGACCTCGTACATCTGGAAGTTCATCTTCGACTTCAACGGACCTCTCAACCTCGTGCTGCGCGGGATCGGCCTGGACTCGATGGCCCGCGCCTGGATCGCCGACCCCACGTGGGCGATCTGGACCATCCTCGTCGTGCTGGTCTGGCAGAACATCGGCTTCTCGATGGTGATCTACATGGCCGGCCTCGCCGCCGTCCCGGTCGAGATCGAGGAGGCCGCGGCCATCGACGGCGCCAACCTGTGGCAGCGCTTCTGGCACGTCACGCTCCCCTCCATCCGCCCGGCCGTCGCGATCGCGACCACCCTCGGGCTGGTGAACGGACTGCGCGTCTTCGACCAGATCATGGCGCTCACCGGCGGCGGCCCCGCCGCGGCGACCGAGACGCTCGCGACGCAGGTCTACAAGCAGTCCTTCGCGCTCGGCAACTTCGGCTATGGCGCCGCCCTCGCGCTGCTGCTGACCCTCATCATCCTCGTCTTCGCCGTCATCCAGCAGCGCGTCACCGCCGACCGTTCGGAGGAGAACTGACATGTTCCGCTACACCAAGCTCACGGGGCTGCGCGAGTTCCTGTTCTGGATCGCCGCGCTCGTCTTCCTGCTGCCGTTCTACTTCCTGGTCACGACCTCGCTGAAGTCGGACCGCGAGGTCATCACCTCGTCGACGCTGGCACCGCCGACGGCGCCCGACTTCGGCAACTTCCTCAAGGTGCTCACCGCCACCGGCAACTCGAACGTCGTGATGGGGCTCGTCAACAGCATCATCATCACGGCCGGCAGCATCGTGCTGCTGGTGCTCCTGGGCTCGCTCACCGGCTACGTGATCGCCCGCAGCACGCGCCGGTGGAGCCGCGTCGTCTACTACCTGTTCCTCGTGGCGATCGTGCTCCCCACGCAGCTCGGCACCGTGCCGCTGTACATCGGGGCGCGCGCGCTCGGACTCACCGGCTCGGCCTGGGGCATGATCATCCTCTACACCGGGATGCTCCTGCCGCTCGCGATCTTCCTCTACGCGGGGTTCTTCCGCGGGCTCGGCACCGAGTACGAGGAGGCGGCGACCATCGACGGCGCCAGCCGCACGCAGATCTTCTTCCGCATCGTGCTCCCGCTGATGTCGCCCGCGACCGGGACCGTGGCGATCCTCGCCGGCCTCATCGTGTGGAACGACTTCTTCACGTCGCTCATCTTCCTCGGCGGCTCCGCGAACCAGACCCTCCCGGTCGCCATGTACTACTACATCGGCTCTCTGGTCTCGGCCTGGAACCAGATCTTCGCGATCGTCATCGTCTCGATGATCCCGATCCTCGCGTTCTACCTCTTCGCCCAGAAGCGCTTCATCCAGGGCTTCGCCGGCGGTTTGAAGGGCTGACCCCACTTCTCACGGGCTGAGCCTGCCCAGATGGATGCCGCGGAGCGTGGCATCCGTCGATCGTCGCGCCCCGCAGTCGAAAGGACACACCCCATGTACCGACTCGCCCCCAACATCGAACTCCTCTTCACCGAGGCAGGCGACTACCACGACCGCGTGCGCGCGGCGGCGGCGGCCGGGTTCGACGCCGTCGAGATGTGGGGTCCCACCGGAGTGGACGCCCCGGCGACGCCCAAGGACCTGCCGGCGCTGAAGGCCGCGCTCGAGGAGACCGGCGTGCAGCTCACCGCGCAGCTCAGCGAGCCCCGCACGCAGTTCATGATCCCGCCGTGGGATCACTCCGAGTTCTTCCGCAAGCTCGACGAGGGCGTCGCGATCGCGCAGGACCTCGGTTGCCCCCGCATCGTGGTGGGAAGCGGCACGGGCTTCGGCGGGTGGAAGCGCCAGATGCAGCTCGACAAGCTGATCGAGATCTACCGCACGGCGATCGCCCAGATCGAGGGATCGGGCGTCGGTCTCGTGCTCGAGCCGGTCAACGTGCGCGTCGACCACCCCGGCTCGCTGCTGGACCGCACCGCCGAGGGGGTCTACGTCGCCCGCGGCGTCGACTCGCCGCACTTCGGAGTGCTCTACGACATCTACCACTCAGCGGTCGAGGGCGAGGACATGGAGGCCGAGCTCGCGAACGCGGGCGACCTGATCCATTACGTGCAGCTCGCCGACGCTCCCGGTCGGGGGGAGCCCGGAACGGGCTCGCTCGACTGGGCCGAGCGCTTCCGCCTGCTCCGCGACAGCGGCTACGACGGGCCCGTGGGCCTGGAGTACTACCCCACCACCGCGTCGGAGGCCTCGGTCGCCCGCGTCGTCGAGATCGCGCGCGCGGCATGAGCGCCCGGGAGTATCCGGCCTCGGTCGACGTCGTCATCGTCGGCAGCGGGCCCACGGGTTCGGCGTACGCGCGGATCCTCTCGGAGCGGGTGCCCGGGGCGAGCATCGCGATGTTCGAGGTGGGGCCGACGGTGTCGAACCCGCCCGGCGCGCACGTGAAGAACATCTCCGACACCGCCGCACGCGCTCGCGCGCAGGTGGCGTCGGAGGGCCCGGGGGAGCGCGGCGAGAAGGTCGCCAGCCCCGGTGCCGCCCGTGCCGGGGTGCGGGGGGCGCGCCCCGGCACCTTCCTCCTCGACGAGGGCTACGCCTTCGAGGGCGAGGACGGCATGCCCGTCGCGGCGATGTCGAGCAATGTCGGCGGCATGGCGGCGCACTGGACGGGCGCGTGCCCGCGGCCCAACGACAGCGAGCGCATCGCCTTCCTCGGCGACCTCGACGAGCTCCTCGACGAGGGCGACCGCCTGTTGGGGGTGACGCGGGACGCGTTCGACTCGGCGCCCTTCGGCGAGATCGTGCGCGAGCGCCTGTCGGCCGCCGTGGACGAAGGGCGCGTCGACGCCACGAAGGTGCAGCGGATGCCGCTCGCCGTGCATCGCCGCGACGACGGCCGGCTCGTGTGGTCGGGCTCGGACATCGTCCTCGGCGACGTCACGCGCGAGAACCCCGGCTTCGCGCTGTTCGACGAGTCGCTCGTCGTGCGCGTCGTCGTCGAGGGTGGTCGCGCGGCCGGCGTCGTGGTCCGTGATCTGCGCTCCGGCGAGGAGCACCGCGTCGCGGCCCGCTTCGTCGTCGTCGCGGCCGACGCGCTGCGCACGCCGCAGCTGCTGTGGGCGTCGGGGGTGCGGCCCGAGGCCCTCGGGCGGTACCTGAACGATCAGGCGCAGGTCGTCTTCGCTTCGCGCCTGCGCGACATGCCGCCGCTCGCCGAGGACGCTCCGACGACGGGTCTCGCGGAGTACAGCGGAGTGAGCTGGGTGCCCTTCACCGACGACATGCCCTTCCACGGGCAGATCATGCAGCTCGACGCGTCGCCCATCGCCCTGGCCGAGGACGACCCCGTCGTGCCGGGCTCGATCGTCGGGCTCGGCCTGTTCTGCGCGAAAGACCTGCGCGCCGACGACCGCGTCGTCTTCGACGACGAGCACGTCGACGGATACGGGATGCCGGCCCCTCGCATCCACTACCGCCTCACGGAGCACGATCACGAGGTCGTGGAGCGCGCGCGGCGGGAGATCGTGCGCCTGGCGGAGGCGATCGGCGACCCGGTCGGTGATCGACCGTTCACCCTGCCGCTCGGTTCGTCTCTGCACTACCAGGGCTCGACGCGGATGGGCACGACGGACGACGGCACGAGCGTGTGCGACGTCGACAGCGAGGTGTGGGGCGTTCCGGATCTGTTCGTCGCCGGCAACGGCGTCATCCCGACCGCGACGGCCTGCAACCCCACGGTGACCTCGGTCGCCCTGGCCGTACGCGGTGCGCGCAAGATCGCGTCGGTGCTGTCGCAGGAGCGAGCCGTGACCGTCTCGGCATCCGCCTGATCCTTGCTTATGCAGGAATCAGACATTAGAGTGTAGGAATCAAGACAAAGAGGTCTGCGGCTCCGGCCGCGCCGACGAGGAGGTCATCGTGATCCCGGATCGCATCATCGAGCAGGGCACGCTCACCGCCGCGGGTGGTCGGGCGTCGGTGGAGGTGCGCCTGCCCTGGTACCGGGCGCTGCCGGCATCCTGCATCTCGGGCGCGAAGCTGGCCGTCGACGGGGTCGAGGCGCCGGCCGCCTCGCTGCGGTGGCAGATGAACGGCGAGGAGTTCACCTTCGCCGAGATGAAGACCGACACCGCGCAGTGGTGGTTCCCCACCGACTCGGCCGTGCTCTCGGGAGATCTGGAGATGGATGCCGGGGAGCACGAGGTGCGCGTCGACCTCGAGCTCTACATCCCGTACATCATCATGTCCGACGAGAACTCCGCCGACAGCGTGCTGCACATCGAGGAGCACGACACCAAGACGATGACTGCACGCCAGGTCGAGGAGGCCCGCGCATGACCCTTCGACAGGCTCAGGGACCCCATCGACAGGCTCAGGGGCCCGAGCTCGGCACGCCCATCCAGGGCGTCACGCTCTACAGCTTCACCCGCGCGTTCCACGGGCGCGAGTACGACCTCGACCAGCTGATCCGCAAGACGGCGGCCGAGGGCTTCGGTCCGGGCCTGGAGATCATCGGGTTCTCGAGCTTCCGCGGCTTCCCCGAGATCGACGACCACTTCGCGGGTCGCTTCTCCGACCTCGTCGACGAGGTCGGTCTGGTGCGCACTTCGCTCGCCGTCAACGCCGACATCGGTCTGCGCCCGGACAGGCTCATGAACCAGGACGAACTCCTCGCCTACATGCGCACGCAGATCGCGGCGGCGGCGAAGCTCGGCTTCCCGATCGCCCGCGTGCAGATCTCCATCACCCCCGACTCGATGGAGGCGCTCGCCCCCATCGCCGAGGAATACGGCGTCACGCTCGCGCTCGAGGTGCACGCCGACCAGTACGCCTCGCATCCGCGCATCCTCGCGCTGCGCGACCGTTACGAGAAGGTCGGCTCGCCCTTCCTCGGCTTCACGATGGACTGGGGCGCGACCGTGACCGGCTTCGCCCCCTCGCTCATCGAGGCCTACCGCCGCCGCGGAGCATCGGAGGAGTTGCTCACGGCCGTCGTCGCCCTGTGGGACGAGTACTACGAACAGGGTCCGCCCGCCGACCAGGCCGATCACGGTCAGCGCTTCGGCCGCTTCATCGATCTCGCGCACCAGCACGGTCGCCCCGACCTCGGCATCGACTTCGGCATCAACGGCACCGGACTGTTCGGTCCCGCGCGCGTCGACGACTGGCTCGAGATCATGCCGTGGGTGAAGCACGTGCACGGCAAATTCTTCGGCATCGACGAGAACGGGGACGAGCCGTCGGTGCCGGTCGCCGACCTCATCACGCTGCTCGTGGACAACGGCTACAGCGGCGCCGTGTCGAGCGAGTACGAGGGCTGGCACTGGAACCACTGGCAGAGCCCCTTCGAGATCATCCGCGGCGAGCAGGCGATCCAGCGCACCGCCGCCGAAGCCGCCGGTTCCCGGATGATCACGGATGCCGCCGAGGCGCGCCGCGCCCTCGACGCCCACCTCGCGCACGCCGTGCGCGCCTGACCCTTCGACAGGCTCAGGGACCACCCTTCGACAGGCTCAGGGACCCCGGCAGAGGTGGCTGAGCTCGTCGAAGCCACCGGAACCACCTCCCGCACACGACCCAAGGACCGAAATGACGGACACCACCGGCATCGCTGGAACGGGCATCAAGCTCGGCACGACGCTCTACTCGATGACGAGCGAATTCGCCGCGGGCCTCTACACCCCCGAGACGCTCATCAAAGAGGTGCACGACCAGGGCATCGGCCCCGGGGTCGAGTTCAACTTCGCGCAGCTCCTGCGCTCGTACCCCGACGTCGACGCGGAGTTCACGAAGCTCTGGTTCGACTCGCTCGAGAGGTACGGCCTCGAGGCGAGCGCCGTCGGCACCAACCTCGACATGGGGCGTCGCAACGACCGCGACATGACCCCCGACGAGGAGCACGACTTCTTCGCCCGTCAGCTGAAGTCGGCGCACACCCTCGGCTTCACGACCGTCGTCATCCGCTCGGCCGGCAAAGAGCTGCTGCGTCGCCTGCTGCCCCTCGCCGAGAAGTACGACCAGCGACTCGCGTACGAGATCCACGCGCCCTCGGGACCGAACGATGCGAAGGTGCTCGAGATCCGGGAGGTCTACGACGAACTCGACAGCGACCGTCTCGGCTTCACGGCTGATTTCTCGTCGACCATGCACTCCCTCTCGCCGACGCTGCTGCGCACGCTCGGCCAGATGGGGATGGATGAGAAGCACTTCCCGGTCATGGACGAGATCTGGCACGAGCCCACGCCAATGCACGTGCGCAATCAGAAGTTCGAGGACTACCTCGCGGGCGAGGGCGTCGATCCCCTGCGTTTCGGGCCCTTCACGCGCCTGGCCTTCAATATGCACGGTCTCGTGCCGCCGGAGGAGTGGCTCGACATCATGCCGCAGATCTTCCACGTGCACGCGAAGTTCTACGACATCGGTGCGGACGGGCAGGAGCCCGCCATGGACATCCCCCGCATCGTGAAGCAGTTCGTCATCGGCGGATACGAGGGCTACCTCTCCAGCGAGTGGGAGGGCCACGCCTTCAGCGACCTCGGCGAGAGCGACCCGATCGACCTCGTCAAGAAGCAGCACGCGCTCATGCGCACCGCCATCGAAGAAACCCTCGCGGCGCCCCAGCCCGCGTGATCCACCACCACATCGAAGGAATGACCATGTCGAACACCACCACCGAGGCATCCGTCTCCGACCTCATCGCCGAGGTCACCCGCCTGCGCGAGCAGGTCGAGGCCGCCCACGCCCTCGCGCAGCGCGCCGAGGACCGCGGGCAGGTCGAGAACCTCTTCAACCGCTACATGTACCTGCACAACGCGTTCGAGGACGAGCAGATCATCCCCCTGTGGGTGAAGGAGGGCACCGAGGGGATCCGCGCGCGCTACACCAACGCCGGTCAGTACACGACCTGGCAGAGCGTCACCGACTACCACCGCGGGCGCCCCCACCCGGAGGGCAAGCTCATCCTGCACGCCACCAACACCCCCGTGATCGAGGTCGCCGGCGACGGCAAGACCGCCACGGGCGTGTGGATGATGGCGGGCACCGAGTCGGGTCTGACCGACCCGAAGGTCGCCGAGGAGTTCCCCGACATGTACTCGCCCGAGGAGGTGCTGGGCAAGAAGGTCTGGGCCCACTGGGTGTGGTGCAAGTACGCGATCGACTTCCTCAAGCAGGACGGCGAGTGGAAGTTCTGGAAGTTCCGCTGCTACGAGCTCGCCCGCGCTCCCTTCGAGGAGAACTGGGTCGCGTTCGGCCTGAAGAACCAGGGCGCGTTCGACCTCGACCTCATGTACTTCGGCGACGACGGCAAGCCCGTCTTCATGCCGAAGGCCGACGAGCCGGTCCCCTCCACGAACCACCCGTACAGCCCCGAGACCACGCAGAAGCTCGAGCCCGCGCCGCCGGTCGCGCACCAGACCTTCTTCGACAACTACGCCTGAGAGACAGCCCCCATGGCCACCCACAACTCGCTCTTCGCCGAGAAGGACGTCCGTCGCACCGACGACGGCCTCGCCGTCTCGGTGCAGCTGCCCTGGTACCGCAGCCTCTGGCTGTCGGCCGTCGATGACGTCGCCGCGACGGTGAACGGCGTCGCCGTGCCGAAGGACGACCTGCGGTTCTCGCTCGAGGGCCGCGAGTACCGCGTCGAGGAGCTGCCCGAGCAGTCCGAGACGCTGTGGTTCGTCGCCGATCGCCCCGACGTGCTGATCCGCCTCGACACCCCGCCCGCCCCCGGCGAGACGGTGACCGTCGAGGTCGTGCTCACCATGCGTCTGCTCTACATGCAGATCATGCCGGGGATCGACGGCGGTCCCGGGCGGTACGTCACCAACCGGGTTCCGGTCGAGCGCGAGCTGGTGCTGTCATGACCCTTCGACGGGCTCAGGGTCCCGCGCTGCGCGTGGCGATGATCGGCTACGGCTTCATGGGGGCCGCGCATTCGGTGGGGTGGCGCCAGGCGCCGCGCATGTTCGACCTGCCGCGCGCGGTCGAGATGACCGTCGTGGTGGGCCGGAACGCGGATGCCGTGGCATCCGCCGCCGAGAAGTGGGGGTGGGCCGAGTCGGCCACCGACTGGCGCGAGGTGATCGAACGCTCCGACATCGATATCGTCGACATCGTCACCCCCGGCGACTCGCACGCCGAGATCGCGATCGCCGCCCTCGAGGCCGGCAAGCACGTGCTGTGCGAGAAGCCGTTGGCCAACACGGTGGCCGAGGCCGAGGCGATGGCCGAGGCGGCCGAGCGGGCTCGGGCCCGCGGCATCCGGTCGATGGTGGGATTCACGTACCGCCGCGTCCCGGCCGTCACGCTCCTGCGCGACATGATCGCCGAGGGCGCGGTCGGCACGGTGCAGCAGGTGCGCGCGGCGTATCGGCAGGACTGGCTCGTCGATCCCGGGATGCCGCTTGCCTGGCGTCTGCAGAAGGAGCACGCGGGGTCGGGGGCGCTCGGTGACATCGGCGCGCACATCATCGACATGACCCAGTTCGTGACCGGTCTCGCCGTCGAGAGGGTCACCGGGACGCTCGAGACGATCGTGAAGCAGCGTCCGCTGCAGGCCGCCGGCTCGGGTCTGTCGGGGTCGGCGGGAGAGGGTGTCGGCGACGTCACGGTCGACGACGCGGCGATCTTCACCGGGCGTCTCGCCAATGGTGCGCTGGCGTCGTTCGAGGCGACGCGCTTCGCCACGGGACGCAAGAACGCCCTCACCATCGAGGTGTCGGGCGACCGCGGGGCCCTGGCCTTCGACCTCGAAGACCTCAACAGCGTGCGCTTCTACGATCGCACCGCGCCCGAGGGGCGTCAGGGCTTCACGCAGGTGCTGGTGACCGAGCCGCAGCATCCCTACGTCTCGGCGTGGTGGCCCGCCGGCCACATGCTCGGCTACGAGCACGGCTTCAGCCACCAGGTCGTCGATCTCGTCACCGCGATCGACGCCGGCACCGACCCGCACCCCTCGTTCGACGAGGGGCTGAGCGTGCAGCGCGTGCTCGACGCGGTCGAGCGCAGCAGTGAGAATGATTCGGCCTGGACCGGCGTCGCCGCCGGGGTCCCGGTCGCCCTGAGCGAAGGAGCATGATGGCGCGCCCGATCACCCTGTTCACCGGCCAGTGGGCCGACCTGCCCTTCGAAGAGGTCGCGCGCCTCGCCGGGGAGTGGGGCTACGACGGCCTCGAGATCGCCTGCTGGGGCGACCACATCGACGTCTCGCGCTGGGACGACGCCGACTACGTGCAGTCGCGCCTGGATATCCTCGAGCGCAACGGTCTGAAGGTCTGGACCATCTCCAACCACCTCGTCGGCCAGGCCGTGTGCGACGACCCGATCGACGAGCGCCACCACGACATCGTGCCGCCCCGGGTGTGGGGAGACGGGGATGCCGAGGGCGTGCGGCAGCGCGCGGCCGAAGACCTCAAGAACACGGCGCGCTTCGCCGCGAAGCTCGGGGTGAAGACCGTCACCGGGTTCACCGGGTCGAGCATCTGGAAGTACGTCGCGATGTTCCCGCCGGCCTCCGACGCCATGATCGAGCGAGGGTACGCGGACTTCGCCGCCCGGTGGCATCCGATCCTCGACGTGTTCGAGGAGGTCGGCGTGCGCTTCGCCCTCGAGGTGCATCCCTCCGAGATCGCGTACGACTACTGGACGGCGAAGAAGACGCTCGAGGCCATCGGGCATCGCAAGAGCTTCGGGTTCAACTTCGACCCCTCGCACTTCGTCTGGCAGCAGCTGGACTCGGTGGCGTTCGTGCTCGACTTCGCCGAACACATCCTCCACGTGCACTGCAAGGAATCGACGACGAACCTCGACGGCCGCAACGGCGTGCTCGGCTCGCACCTGTCGTGGGACAACCCCCGCCGCGGGTGGACCTTCGTCTCCACCGGACACGGCGACGTGCCGTGGGAGCCGCTGTTCCGCGCGCTGAACGCGATCGGCTACGACGGGCCCACGAGCGTGGAGTGGGAGGACGCCGGCATGGACCGCCTCGTCGGCGGCCCCGAGGCCCTCGCCTTCGTGCGCAAGCTCGGCGAGATCACCCCGCCGCACCAGCTCTTCGACGCCGCGTTCTCGAACAAGGGCTGATCCGGTGATCGACGTCCTGATCCTTTCGGGGCACATGACCATCGAGCACGACAACGCCCACCGCAGCTTCCGCCTGCACAACCAGTGGATCACGACGCTGCTGGAGGACACCGGGCGCTTCACGGTCCGCGTCGTCGAGGATCCGCGCGGGCTCCCGGCGAGCGTCATCGACAGGTACGACGTGCTCATCGTCATCTTCGAGGGTCGCGACGGCTACCACGACATGGCGACCGGATTCGGGGCCGAGACGGATGCCGCGATCCTCCGCTTCGTCCACGACGAGGGCAAGGGCATCGTCTGGTTCCACGGCTCCGCGGCGCAAGAGGACCGCTGGGGCTACCCCGAGGAGTACAACGTCATGCGCGGAGCCAAGCTCAGCGCGTGGGAGACGGGCCTGCGCCCCCGCCCGTGGGGCGAGGCGCAGCTGCACACGGCCGAGCCGCGGCATCCGATCACCGAGGGCATCAACCCCACCTGGACCGTCACCGGCGACGACATCCTCGTCGGGGTGCAGATGTACGACGGCGCGCAGGTGCTGCTCACGACGTTCGACGACCTCGAGGCGTACGAGAAGGCGCCGGTGTGGCCCATGTCGCACTACCCGGTCGATATTCCTGAGGGCGGCATCGCCGAGCTGCCGGGCATCAACACCGAGCAGCCTCTGGCGTGGATCAACGAGTACGGCGACGGCCGGTCGTTCACCATCACGATCGGTCACGACATCGACACGTTCCGCCGCATCGAGTTCATCCGCATGTTCCCCCGCGGGGTGGAGTGGGCGGCGACCGGCGAGGTCTCGCTGACCGGTCCCGACCGCCGCGGCGACCGCCGCATCAACCCCTGGCCGTACTACAACGGCGAGGGGTGACGCGCGCTGCCTGCGCCGCATCGCGCGGCCGGGCACCGACGTCTCACGAGAACAGGGGATGTCACCGCAACAGGCCGCTGTGGCGCGGATCGCCCTGTTCTCGTGGCATCCCCTGTTCTGGTGACACGTGCCTGAGTGAAGGAGAGGTGAGCATGATCGGGATCGGCATCCTCGGGGCGGGCTCCATCGCGGAGCGCGCGATGGTCGAACCGGCTCGGACGGTCGACGGCGTCGAGGTCGTGGCGATCGGGGCGCGCGACCCGGAGCGGGCGCGCGCGTTCGCCGAACGCCTCGACCTGCCCGCGTGGGGCGATTACGACGCGGTGCTGTCGAATCCGCGGGTCGACCTCGTGTACCTGGCGCTGCCGCCAATCGTGCACGCCGAGTGGGCGGAGCGGGCGCTCGCGGCGGGCAAGCACGTGCTGTGCGAGAAGCCCCTGTCAGCGAACGGCACGACCGCCGAGCAGATCGCCGATGCCGCGGATGCCGCGGGCCGGCGCGCCTTCGTCGGGTTCCACTTCCGTCTGCACGGCTTCATCCGCGAGCTCCTCGACACGATCGGCTCGGGCGTGCTCGGCGACGTGAAGCTCGTCGAGATCGACTTCAGCATCCCCCACTTCGTCGTGCAGCCCGGCAACATCCGCCTCGACGGCGACCTCGCGGGCGGCGCGGTGATGGACGTCGGCTGCTACGCCGTCGACCTGCTGCGCGCGGCCTTCGGCGAGCCCGAGGTCGTGTCGGCGACGGCGCAGACGTATGAGGCCGACCCCCGGATCGACCTGCAGGCCGACGCGGAGTTGCGTCTGCCCGGTGGTTTCCCGGCCCTCCTGCGGGCTTCGTTCCTCGGTGACGACCAGGGCGCGATGTGGGTGCGCGTCGACGGCGGCGATGCGTCGTTGCTGGCGACCAGTGTGATCGTTCCGCAGTGGGGAGCGACGCTCACCGTGACGTCGTCCGACGGCGAGGTGCTCCGCTCCGTCGCGGCGGAGCCGGGGGAGAACAGCTTCGCGCGACAGCTCGAGCACCTGCGCGATGTGCTCTCCGACGGCTCGCCGAGCGTCCTCGACGCCCGCCGCGGCGCGGGGACGATGCGGGTGGTCGACGCGATCTACCGCGCGGCGAGACTTCAGCCGCGCTGAGTCGCGGCATCCGGTCTCCCCAGAACAGGGAACCGTGCGAGAACAGGACGGCACGCCCGCGGCTCGTCCTGTCACCGAACGATCGCCTGTCGTCGCGTGCGCCCGCAGACGGAGAAGGGGCGGCAGCCGCGCGGCCACCGCCCCTCGTCGTGTGCGTCAGGCCGAGACCCGGGCCCGCTCCAGGATCGGCCGCAGCACCTTCTGCACGTACCAGCCGGCGACCATCGTGCTCTCCGCGGGGTGCGGGCTCTGGTCGGACTCGACGACGATCCAGCCGCGGTAGCCGTGCTCGGCGAGGGCCTCCACGAAGGCCTCGAAATCGACGAGCGCGCGCTCGTCGCTCGGCTCGAAGAACCAGCGCAGGATCTTGCGCGACCCGCCCTCGGTGCGGATGAACTGCTCGGCGTGCGGCGTCGACGCCTCCGCGTCGTCGACCGTCTCGCGCGCGTCCTTCAGCTGCACGTGCACGACCCGGTCCGGGTACCGCCGGTACAGCGCGACGGGGTCGATCCCCGCGATCGCGAGCTCGGCGGTGTCGATCGCGAGGCCCACGGTGTCGGCATCCGTCGCCGCCAGCAGACGGTGGATGCCATCACCCAGGCGCAGCGCCGAGAGGAAGTCGACGTGCAGGCCCAGGGCGATGCCTTCCTCGGCGATGGCGGAGCCGACGGCGTTCCACAGCGTCGCCAGCACCCCGATCTGCTCGTCGGAGAGCGCGCCGGTCTGCCACGCCGACGGCGCCGCGCGCACGACCAGCACGCTCCCGCCGAGGCGGCGCAGGGCATCGGCGAACCACCGCGCGGTGCGCACGATCTGCTCGACCGACGCGGGGTCGAGGGGATCGGGCCCGCGGCCCATCTCGACCTCGAAGCCGACGGACGGGTCGTAGACGTAGCTGCTCACGGCCTCGATCGCGCACGAGGAGAGGAACTCCCCGAACTTCTCGACCGAGCCGTACAGGTCGGCGAGCTGCTGCGGGGTGCCGAGCGGCTCCCATGCGCCGAAGCTCTCGGCGGTCAGCTCGACGCCCGAGAACCCGCTGATGGATGCCGTCTTGAACGCCCGCTCGTGCTCGCGCTTGCGCACGAACGAGTCGATGTTGGTGTCCCACTGGTTGATGGCGTAGGCCCAGCGCACGTCGCTCATCGCGCGACCTCCTCGGAGTAGATGCCGTCCAGCACGTTCTTGGCGTACCAGCGTGAGATCGCGGTGCTCTCGGCGTAGTCGCCGCCGAGCTTGTCGGCCTTGTCGTGCTCGACGCTGATCCAGCCGGTGTAGCCGTGGTCGCGCACCGAGCGCATCATCGCCTCGAAGTCGACGAGGCCCTCGTCGGTGCCCATCTCGTAGAACCACTTCTCCGTCGTCTTCGCCGAGACCTCGGCATCCGGGAACATCCGGTAGTCGTCGTTGACGTCTTTGTGGCGGGTGTCCTTGAAGTGGAAGCCCGTCACGCGCTCGTGGTGGGCCGCGTACACGTCGACCGGGTCGACGTCGGCGATGCAGTGCTGCGCGGTGTCGACGAAGAACTTCACGTAGCGCGGGTCGGAGTAGGAGTAGAAGCGGTCGATCTGGTCGCGCGTGCGGATGCCGGCGTAGAACTCGTGGTGGCAGGTGAGGTTGACGCCGTACTGCTGCGTGAGCTCGCCGACCTTGCCCCAGATGTCGGCGGCGTGCTTGAGCCCGTCGTCGGGGACGCCGGCCTCGTCGAAGTAGCGCGACCCGGGCATGACGATGATGTTGTCGAGCTGGATGCCCGACCACATGTCGAGCGTGCGCTGGAAGTCCTCGAGGATCGTGCCGTGGGTCGCGGGCACCTCGGGCGCGTAGCGGTCGGGGGAGTAGTAGACGCCGTGGAACGTGTTGACGATGCGCTCGAGGCCCTGCTCCTGCACGAACTCCTGGTAGTTCGCGACCGAGCCGTACTGCTCGAAGATCTGCCAGATGCGGAAGTCGAAGGTGTCGATCGCGTCGAAGCCGACGGCGGCGACCTGCTGCAGGAAGCGCTTCATCGCCAGCTTGGACTGCCACTGGTCGTGAGGCCCTGCGGGGCCGTTGGCCCGCCAGTGGTCCATGTAGCTCCATTTGATGGGCCGGTCGGTCATCACGTGCTCCTTCTTTCGACGTGCGAGCGCGTGAGGTACCAGGTCGTGTCGCTTCGAGCGTGCGCGAAGCGACACGACCTGGCACCTCACGCGGGAGGGTTCGAGCGGTCGGAGAGGGCGACGGCGGCCAACGACAGATGACGCGAGGTCATCTCCCACGGGTCGTCGTCGAGCCACTCCTGGCCGCCCCACTCGCTGCAGAGCGTGCCGGTGAAGCCCGTCGCGGCGAGGGCTGCGCCCACATCGCGAAGGGGGTCGGAAAGTCGGTGGTCGGCGTCGTCGAGGTCCCAGAACTTCAGGTGCACCGCACCGAGGAGGGGGAGGACGGATGCCAGGTCGGCGAGCTGCGCGCGCCCGAAGCGCACGAGCAGGTTCATGTACAGGGTGTGCACGGGTCCGGGGACGCCTCCGCTGTGCAGGAGATCGAGCACCGCGCCGTGGGTCGCCGGGTCGCGCCACTCGTCGCGCAGACGGCGCACGAGGTCGGCCGGGATGCCGCCCCCCTCGAGCCGCTCCAGGTACGTGACCGGGAGCGCCGGCATGAGCATGCTGATGTCGAGCAGCAGGCGCACGTGCGGGGTGTCGAGGGCCGCGATGCGCGCGTACGCGTCGGGGCGGAGGGCGGGCGTCTCGTGTCCCTGGGCCTCCTCGAACAGCACGAGGTCGAGCTCCTCGAGCAGGGGGACGAGATCGTCGAGCAGGGCCCCGGCCTGGCCGATCGGCAGGCGCACGCCCGCGGCGCCGACGGCGGCGGCCGCGCGCAGTTGCGGTTCGAGGAAGGCCCGGCGTTCGGCATCCGTCCGCCGTCGGGCGCGATCGAACTCGTCGATGCTGACGCCGACGATGCTCACGCGTCCCCCGGCCGCGGCGAGCCGATCGCGGAAGGCCTCGGCGTCGGTGAGGTCGGGGGCGGGGAAGCCGCGCCACATCTGCCCCAGCTCGATCTCGATCGCCCGCGCGATGCGGCGCTCGACGAGCGTGAGGGCGAGGTCGGGGGCGGTGCGCTCGGCGCGGATGACCTCGGGGGTGAGGTTGAAGGCGCTGGCCGAGAGGGTCCAGGTGGCGGGGAGGGTCATGCGGCGCTCCCCACGTCGAGCGAGACGCTCGCGGCGGCGGCATCCGCGACCAGGTCACGGGTGAACGAGAACGGCAGGCGCAGCGGTTCCGCGGGTCCGCCGGGCAGGTAGGGGATCTCGAGGCGGAACGACACCGTCACCTCGTGGATGCCGGGGGACACGGCATCCGGGATCTCCAGCACCACGCGATCCTGGAGGTGCCACCACGCGTCCTCGGCGGACAGCTCGGCCGGGGAGATCCGGCGGGCGCCGAGCGCGACCGCGGGGTCGCACGGCGCGCCGTCGATGCGGAGGGCGACGTCGAGCAGGCTCGCCAGCGGCAGCGAGCGGATCCACGGCAGCGACACCCGCACCTCGGTGCGCTCGGCGCGCACCCGCAGGGCGTCGTCGCGTAGGGCGGAAAGGGTCATGGCGGGCACGTCCTCGTGTCACGCACGCCGACGGCGTGCTTCCGCACATAATCTAACGACTAACGTCGAAAAAAGCCAGAAGTTAGCCGTGGGCTCCGTGCACGGCTGCCACCGTGGGGCGACCCTCCGCGAACCACCGGGGCAGGCTCAGCTCGAACAGCTGCTCCTTCGCGAGGTCCACGCCCCCGCGCAGCGGCTCGCGGGAGTCGTTCTCGCTCGTCTTGATCGCGAGGTCGCGCGTCGCGAGCGGGAGCGACAGCTCGTAGACGCGCTGCCGCACCTCGGCGAGGAAGAGTTCACCCGTCGACGCGACGGCCCCGCCCACCACGATCACCCCGGGGTTGAACATGTTCACCAGGGCGGCCACGGCCTCGCCGACCTGACGGGCCGAGGCCTGCACGAGAGAGATGGCCAGGGCGTCGCCGCGACCCGCCGCACGGGTGATCTTCTCCAGCGTCAGGGTGTCACCGGATGCCACGGCCTCGGCGAGCGGCCCCGTGGCGCCGTCCGCGATCGCGGCGCCCGCGTCGCGCACGAGGGCCCACCCGCCAGCGACGGCTTCGAGGCACCCGACCTTGCCGCAGCGGCACACCTGCTCGGCGCCCGGGACGCGGACGTGGCCCATGTCACCCGCCGCACCGTTCGCGCCGCGGTGCAGGCGCCCGTGCGAGACCAGGCCCGCGCCGATGCCGGTCCCGACCTTGCAGTAGATGAGGTCGACGGCCTCGTCGCGGCGGCGCGAACGCTCAGCGGCGGCGAGGAGGTTGACGTCGTTGTCGACCCAGACGGGGGCGTCGTAGCGCTGCTCGAAGACCGTGCGCACGTCGTAATCGTTCCAGCCGGGCATGATCGGCGGCGCGACGGGCCGGCCGGTCTCGAAGTCGACGGGGCCGGGCAGGCCGACCACCAGGGCCCACACCGGGATGCCGTCGCCCCGCGCGAGCAGATCGTCGACCATCGACGTCGCCGTGCGGAGGGTCTCGTCGGGTCCGCGGGAGATGTCCCACGCCTGGTGCGCCTCGTCGAGGATCGCGCCGTCGAGGTCGGTCACGCCGACATGGATGTGCAGGCCCCCGAGGGCGCACACGACGATGCGGCCGCGCTCGGCGCGGAAGCGCAGGGTGCGCGGCGCCCGCCCTCCCGAGGAGGGGGCGTACTCGGCATCCTCGAGGAAGCCCATCTCGACGGCGCGATCGACGCGCTGGGCGACGACGCCGCGCCCGAGTCCGGTGATGCGGCCGATCTCGGGGCGCGTGACGGCGTCGCCGACGCGGACCATGTTGACGATGCGCAGCAGGCTCGTGACCTCGTCGGTCTGTGCGCCGAAGCGGAGGGTAGACACGTTCGCCATGCGTTGATCCTCACACAGGACGGGCCCGACCCTGCCGGATTTCGCGCATCTATGGTTCATTAGTCTCCGACTTCAGTATTTTTCAGGCTGAAGTGGCGAAGGGGCCGACATGACGTGGGGCGTGGGGATCATCGGTTCGGGTCCGGGCGTCGCGGCGCTGCACGCGCCGACCCTCGCCCGTGTGAGCGAGGACTTCCGGCTGGTGCACGTCAGCGACGCGGGGAGCGGCCGCGCGGCCGTCATCGCCGATCGGTTCGGGGCGCGCGCGTCGACGGGGGTGGACGCCCTCCTCGCCGACCCCGAGGTCGACGTCGTGGCGATCTGCAGTCCGCCCGCGCGGCACGCGGAGCACGTGCGCGCCGCCCTGGCTGCGGGCCGCCGCGCGATCTTCGTCGAGAAGCCCCTGGCCGACACCGCCGACGACGCCGACCGTCTGGTCGAGGAGTGCGCCGCGGTGGGGGCGCTGCTCGTCGTCGGGACGAACCACCTCTTCGATCCGGCCTGGGCCAAGGCGACCCACCACCTGCACGCCATCGACGGGCGTATCTCGTCGGTGACGGTGACGCTCTGCCTCTCGCCGAACGACCGGTATCACGCCCTCACGATGGGAGAGCCCCTGCCGGCCGGGCCTGCGGCGCCGCGCCCGCCGCTCGACCTCGACGATCCCGAGCGCAGCGCCGCGATCGTGCGTCGGCTCATCGCGGGCTTGGGCGTGCACGACCTGCCCCTGGTCCGCGATCTCGTTCCCGCGACGCCCGAGCTGGTGTGGGCGCGACCCGTGGCGCCGATCGGCTTCGACCTCGCCCTCCGCGCCGACGGGGCCCTCGTACGGTTCACGGCCGTCATGCTGCCGGAGGGCGCCGACTCGCTGTGGACGGTGAGCGTGGCCACCGCGGGGGCCCGCGTCGACGTGGAGTTCCCCCCGCCGTTCGTGCACGTCGGGGGAGCGCGCACCACCGTGCGCGACGCGCAGGGCGTGCAGACGGCGTACCCGGTGGACCGGCGGGACGGATACGAGGTGGAGTGGCGCGCGCTCGCCGCGCTGCTGCGGGGGGAGGCGGCCATGGAGTACGACGAGCTGCGCGCCGACGCGGCGTTCGTGATGGCGATCGCCGACCAGGCGGCCGTGGCGGTGCGGGCGGGAGGCACGCGGTGAGCGCCGTGCGCACCGGCCTCGCCGCCTATCGCGCGGCCGTGGCCGAGCTCGCCCCGCGCGTGCGGCCGGGTGGCGGGGCTGACGCGATCCGGGTGGTCGAGGGGTGGGGCGCCTGGTGGGAGCGGCTCGAGGGGGCGGCGGCGTTCATCGTCGACGAGCCCGAACCCGCGCCGACGGAGGTGCACGAGGGTCTTATCGCGCTTCGCATGCCGGTCGTGGTCGTGCGCCGGCGCCTGCGCCCCGACGTCGTCGCCGACGCGATCGGCGCCGTCGAGACGACGCGGCACGTGGTCGTGGATGCGTGGAGCGGACGGACGGATGCCGCGACGGTGCTGCGTGACGCGGTCGGCTGGGCGCGCGTGCTGGCCGGCGGCCCCGTGCGCGCCCTCTCGAGAGCCGACACCGAACGCGCGACGACCCTCGCCGTGCGGAGCGAGGCCGGGGTGGGGGCGAGCATCACCCGCGCGATCGGGGGCGGCGTGGGCGGGGCCCTCACCGCGACCGCGCTCGGGCCGCGGCGCGTCGAGGTGCGCGTCGATAGCGCGTCGCCGCTGCACGAGGTCGCGTTCGACGACGAGGAGGGCCGCCGTACGTCCCGCGCGCGCCGCGAGTCGCCCGAGCGTCTCGCCCTCCGCCGCATCCTGGACGCCGGGGAGGGGACGGTACTCAGCGACCTGTCCGATCTCGCCGCGGATGACGCCGCCGCCGCTCTCTCCTGACGCTGCCCCGGCGATGCAATGTCCCACTTTTGGTGGGTTGGATGCCGCCCAAGTGACCACTTCTGGGACATGCACCGCCAGAAAGGGGACGAGGTCCCCCGCCGAGCCGGGCACAGCGGCGAAGTATCAGGCACACCGATGCGCGGCATCCACGGGATCGGCTTCCCTGATACGTACTTCGGTCGGATAGTGGAAGAAGAGCCGGAACGACCCGTCTCACCCGAAAGGATCGAAGATGATCAAGCTTCTCTCTCATCTGTCGTTCGTCGCGATCACGACTCCGGATGTCGAGGCGTCGGTGGACTTCTACGTCAACCAGGTCGGTCTGACCGAGGTCGCTCGCGAGGACGGCCGCGTCTACCTCCGCTGCTGGGGCGACTATTACGCCTACTCCGTCGTCGTCGCGCACGGCGACGAGCCCTCGCTCGAGACCATGGCCTGGCGCACCTCGTCGGCCGAGGCGCTGGAGGAAGCCGCGAAGCGCGTGCAGGCCGCCGGCATCGAGGGCGAGTGGTTCGAGGGCCGCGGCATCGGCCGGGCGTTCCGCTTCACCGGCCCGTTCGGCCACAACATGACCCTGCACTGGGACGTCGAGCGCCATCGCGCCGAGCCGCACACCGCGTCGATCTTCCCCGACCGTCCCGAGAAGCGCAGCCCCGTCGCGGGCGCCCCGCGCCAGCTCGACCACGTCACGGTCGCCACGCAGGACGTCGACGCGTTCGTGCAGTGGTACGTCGACACGCTCGGCTTCCGCTTCATGGCGCGCACCGTGCTCGACGAGGCGCCGATCTCGGTGTTCTCCGTGCTCACGACGAACGAGAAGTCGCACGACCTCGGCGTCGTGCTCGACGGCTCGAGCCGCGCCGGCCGCATCAACCACTACGCCTTCTGGGTCGACACCCGCGAAGAGCTCCTCATCGCCGCCGACACCCTCATGGAGAACGGCGTCCCGATCGAGTACGGCCCCAACATCCACGGCATCGGCGAGCAGACGTTCCTCTATTACCGCGAGCCCTCGACGCTGCGCATCGAGCTCAACACCGGCGGGTACCGCAACTACGTGCCCGACTGGGAGGCCAACACCTGGAAGCCCTCGCAGGGATCGAACAACTTCTACCGCAACGGCCGCATGCCGATGTCGATGACCGAGTCGTTCCCGCCCGCCGACGGCCCCAGCGCCACCGAAGAGGGCGTGCCCGACGAGATCAAGGACGCCCTGCTGAACCCCTACGCCGTCGAGGGCCGGGGCTGAGCGAAGATCCCGGTCGGGGAAAGTGAGCACCACCATGACGACTGCACCCTTCGCGCTCGCGCGCTTCCGTGAGGCGGATGCCGTGCGCATCGGTCTCGTCGCCGGAGACCGCATCCGCGCGCTCACCGCCGACGAACTGGGTGGGGGTCTGAACGCCTTCCTCGCCGACCCCGACTGGGATCGCCTCGACGCCCTGGCCTCGGCTCGGGACGAGGCGCCGGGGGAGTGGCATCCGCTCTCGGATGTCACCCTCACGGCGCCCGTCGAGCCCCGCCAGGTGCTGCAGACCGGCGCCAACTACCGCGAGCACGTCATCCAGCTCGTGGCGGCGGGACTGACGCAGAACACCGATCGCACGCCTGGGGAGGCGCACGCCTTCGCCGCCGAGATGATGGACGAGCGCGCGCGCAGCGGTGAGCCGTACTTCTTCATCGGGCTCCCCGCGTGCGTCGTCGGCGACGACGTGCCGCTCGTGCTCCCCGCCTCCAGCGAGGTGCACGACTGGGAGCTCGAGCTCGCCGTCGTGATCGGCAAGGAGGCCTTCCGGGTCTCGCGCGAAGACGCCCTCGACCACGTCGCCGGATACACGATCGTCAACGACATCACGACGCGCGACCTCGTCTTCCGCAAGGACATGAAGGAGATCGGCACCGACTGGTACCGGGCCAAGAACGCCCCCGGGTTCCTGCCGACCGGACCCCTCCTCGTCCCCGCGCGCTTCGTCGACCCCGCCGACACCGCGGTGCGTCTCGAGCTGAACGGGCAGGTGATGCAGGATGCCAACACCTCCGACCTCCTCTTCGACGTTCCCGCCCTCGTCTCGGCGGCGTCGCAGACCCACCCCCTGCTGCCCGGCGACCTGCTGCTGACCGGCAGCCCCGCCGGCAACGGGCAGCACTGGAAGAGGTTCCTGCGCGACGGCGACGTCATGACCGGGACCATCGGCGCGCTCGGCACGCAGGTCGTGCGGTGCGTGGGGGAGGCGGGGTCGTGACCCTTCGACAGGCTCAGGGTCCCGACGCTGCGGTTCAGGGTCCCGACGCTGCGGTTCAGGGGCTCGACGCTCCGGCGCAGCTCCCGTCGGAGAATCCGGCCGACCTCGACCGGCAGAACCCCGAGGCCGAGATCGCGCTGCGCGCCGAGGCCTACCGCAATTGGGGGCGGTGGGGCGACGACGACGTGCTCGGCACGCTCAACTTCATCGACGACGACATCCGCCGGGCGGCCGCGGCCCTCGTGCGGGAGGGGCGCTCGATCTCGCTCTCGCAGCCGTTCGACACCGACGGCCCGCAGAAGGGTTGGCGCCGCCGCACCAACCCCGTGCACACGATGACCGACACGGGCACCGACGCCGAGCGCGGCAACCAGGGCTTCCCGCACGGCATCGGCGGTGCCGACGACGTCATCGCGATGCCCCTGCAGTGCTCGACGCAGTGGGACGGCCTCGGTCACATCTTCGACCACGGCTTCGCGTGGAACGGCCGCCGGGCGGGTGACGTCGTCACTAGCGACGGCGACCTGGTCACGGGCATCGAGCACGCGGCATCCGTCATCGTCTCGCGCGGGGTGCTTCTCGACGTGGGCCGGCACCTCTCGCCCGAGACGGGAGAGCTCGCCGACGGCCACGCGATCACCGTCGCCGACCTCGAGGCGTGCGCCGCCGCCGAGGGCGTCGAGGTGCGCCGCGGCGACATCGTGCTCGTGCGCACCGGCCACTACACCCGTACCCGTCGCGAGGGCTGGGGCGACTACGCCGGGGGCCCCGCGCCCGGCCTCTCGCTCACGACCGCCGGGTGGCTGCACCGCACCGAGATCGCGGCGATCGCCACCGACACGTGGGGATTCGAGGTGCGGCCGAACGAGTTCGACGTGCCGGCGTTCCAGCCCCTGCACCAGGTCGTCATCCCGAACCTGGGACTGACGATCGGCGAGATGTGGAACCTCGACGAGCTCGCGTCGGCGTGCGCCGAGGCGTCACGCTGGGAGTTCCTGCTGGCAGCTCCCCCGCTGCCGATCACCGGGGCCGTCGGGTCGCCGGTGAACCCGCTGGCCCTCCTCTAACACCCCCGTCCCAGAACAGAGAGGTTCTGATATGACCGCCGTTCAGAAAGTCGCGATCGCCGGAGCCGGCGTCGCGGGCCTGGCCACCGCCATCTTCCTCGCGAGGGCCGGGGTCGAGGTCGACCTCTACGACGCGCAGCCCGCCCTGACCACACGCGGCTCGGGCATCACGCTGCAGGGCAACGCCCTGCGCGTCTTCGACGACCTGGGCGTGTGGGACGAGGTCGCCGCCGCCGGCAAGGCGTTCGAGGGACTGAATCTGCGCGCCCCCGGACCCGGCGCCCCTGTCGTCGCGGCGCTGCCCGACCTGAAGACCGGCGGGCCCGACTACCCCTCGACGATGGGGATGTCGCGCCCCGACCTGGCCCGCATCCTGCTGGCCGCGGCCGAGCGGCACGGTGCGCGCGTGCACTTCGGCACGCGCGTGACCGGGGTGACCCAGACCGACGACGCGGTCGCCGTGGAGGTCGACGGCGAACCCGCGGGAACGTTCGACCTGCTCGTCGGCGCCGACGGCCTGCACTCCGCGGTGCGCGAGCTGGTCGGCATCCATGTCTCCCCCGAGCAGACGGGCATGGGCATCTGGCGCACCTTCGTGTCGCTGCCGCCCGACGTCGACCGCAGCGAGCTCTACTACGGCGGCCCGATGTACATCGCCGGCTACACGCCCACCGGCGACGACACGATGTACGCCTTCCTCGTCGAGGCGGCGCAGGACCGCTCGCAGGCCACGCCCGAAGAGGCACGGCGCATCATGGTGGAGCAGTCCCGCGCGTACGACGGGCCGTGGAACCACATCCGCGCCGACATCGAGGCCGGGGCCGACGCCAACTACACGTGGTTCACCCGCCACCTCATCGACGCGCCGTGGAACCGCGGGCGCGTCGTGATCATCGGCGACGCCGCCCACAGCTGCCCGCCGACGATCGCCCAGGGCGCGGCCCAGGGTCTGGAGGACGCCGCCGTGCTCAGCGAGCTCCTCGTGCAGCGGGATGCCGTCGACCAGGCGCTCTGGGACGCCTTCCACGAGCGCCGCGTGGCGCGGGCGAAGGCGATCGTCGAGGCCTCGGTGCAGCTCGGCCAGTGGCAGCTCGACGGCGTCCGCGACGCCGACATGGGCGGTCTGTTGTTCGGTGTCGCGCAGCTGACGGCGGCCCGCGCATGAGCGCGGTCGAGGGGCGGGGCGTCACCGACGTCCATGCGCACCTGCTCATGCCGGGGCTGCACGCCGAGGTCGAACGCCGCGTGCCCGACGAGGTGCAGGCCGCGGCCGACCTCGAGCTGCGCCGCAACGGCCTGTCGAGCATCCAGGCCTCGGGGCGCATGATCGGCGAGCGCTTCCCGCGCCTGACCTCGGTCGACGCGCGCCTGGCCGCGATGGACGCGCAGGGGGTCGAGCGGCAGTGGGTGAGCCCCTCGCCGAACCACTTCTACCCGTGGGCGAACGAGGGGCTGGCGACCTGGACGACGGGGGAGGCCAACCGCCTCATCGCCGAGCACGTCGCGCAGGCGCCCGACCGGCTCGTGGGCCTGGGCACCGTACCGCTGCAGCACCCGCACCTCGTCGTCGACGCGCTCGACGACGCCGTGCTCGGTCGGGGGCTCGCGGGTGTGGAGATCTCGTCGTTCGCGGGAGACGTCGAGCTCAGCGACGACCGCCTCGAGGCGTTCTGGGCGCGCGCCGCCGAGCTCCGCGCGGTCGTCTTCCTCCACCCCTTCGGTTGCTCGCTCGACGAGCGCCTCGACCGGTTCTACCTCTCGAACACGGTCGGCCAGCCCACCGAGAACGCCGTGGCGCTGTCGCACCTCATCTTCGCGGGCGTGCTGGATCGGCATCCGGGACTCCGTCTCGTCGCCGCGCACGGCGGGGGATACCTCCCCACCGCAATCGGCCGCTCCGACCGCGCGTGGAAGGTGCGCCCCGAGGCGCACGGCTGCGCGCACGCCCCCTCGACGTACCTGTCGAAGTTGTGGTTCGACACCGTCGTGCACGACGAGCGGGCGCTGCGCTGGCTCGTCGAGGCGGCCGGGGCCGACCGGGTGCTGCTGGGCAGCGACTTCCCGTTCGACATGGGGCTCGACGATCCCGTCGGCTTCGTGCGGGGCGCGGGATTGGCCGCGGCGGAGGTCGACGGCATCCTGGGCCGCAACGCCGACGAGCTGCTGCGCACGCGGGTTCACGCATGAGGATCGCGCGGTGGGCCGACGGCGCCGACGTCGGTGAGGGCTTCGTCGACGGTGACGCGGTCGTGCCGTTCCCCGACGGGCTGCGGGTGGCCGAGGTGCTCGCGCAGGGTTTCGCGGCGGCGCAGGCGCTGTTCGCGCGTCGTGACACCGCGCTCGCGCGGCCCCTGGCCGAGGTGCGTCTGCTCGCTCCGCTCGTGCCCGCGTCGATCCGCGACTTCGTCGCCTTCGAGGAGCACGTCGAGGGCGTGAGCGCCTCGGTCGACGGCAAGAGCGAGGTCGTGCCCGAGTGGTACGAGGCGCCGACGTTCTACTTCACCAACGCGCACACCGTGCGGGCGACGGGCGAGGTCGTCGCGATCCCCGAGACGCAGCGCCTCGACGTCGAGCTCGAGCTCGCGGCGGTCATCGGCGCCGTGCCCGGCTCGGACGGAGAGAACGTGGATGCCGCGACCGCGGCGCAGCACATCTTCGGCTACACCGTGATGAACGACTGGTCGGCCCGCGACCTGCAGTCGCGCGAGATGAAGGTGCGGCTGGGTCCGGCCAAGGGCAAGGACTTCGCGATGACCCTCGGCCCGTGGATCGTCACGGCCGACGAGCTCGAGCCGTTCCTGGACGACGAGGGATTCCTCGCCGTGCGGGCCGAGCTGTTCGTCAACGGGGAGCTGATCGGCCACGACCTCGTGTCGAACATGGGCTGGCCGTTCGCCGAACTCGTGGCCTATGCGGCGCGCAACTCCGTCGTCGTCCCGGGCGATGTGCTCGGGTCGGGGACGGTCGGCAACGGCGGCTGCCTCGGCGAACTGTGGGGCCGTCGCGGTGGTCTCGACCCGCGCCCGCTCGAGCCGGGCGACGAGGTGCGCATGGTGATCGAGGGCGTCGGCGAGATCGTGAACGTCGTGGGTGAGCGGGTGGCGGCACCGCCCGTGCAGCGGGCGCGGCAGCGGTCGAGGGCTCGGACCAGATGAGCACCCCCGGTCTCACCGGGAACCTCTTCGTCGTCACCGGCGCCGCCGCCGGACAGGGGGCCGAGGAGGCGCTCACCCTCGCCCGGGCGGGCGCCGAGGTGATCGCCCTCGACCTCGCCGACGACGCCCCCGCGCTCTCCGACACGGCCGCGATCGCCTACCGTCGCCTCGACGTCTCCCGCGAGGCGGACTGGGCGGCGCTCGCCGCGTCGCTCGCGGGGCGGCGCGTGCGCGGTCTCGTGAACAACGCCGGCATCACCCAGCGGGCGCGCATCGGCGAGCTCGACCGCGCCGACTGGGATCGCGTGTTCGCCGTCAACGTCACGGGCGCGATGCTCGGCATCCAGGCCCTCCTGCCCCTGATGGATGCCGGATCCTCGATCGTCAACATCGGGTCGGTCGCCGCGCTCACCGGGCATTACACGGCTGCGTACACCGCGAGCAAGTGGGCGCTGCGCGGCCTCACGCACGCGTGCGTGACGGAACTCGGGCCCCGCGGCATCCGGGTGAATCTCGTGCACCCGGGCTTCATCCGCACGCCGATGACGGCGTCGGCGCCGACGGCGTTCGCGGAGGCGAACACGGCGATCATCCCGTTGGGCCGCGTCGGGGAATCGGCCGAGGTCGCGGGGATCGTCGCCTTCCTGCTCTCGGATGCCGCGGCGTTCCTCACGGGCGCCGAGATCGGCGTCGACGGGGGCCAGGCGCTCTCGGGGGCGGCGACGCTGCTCTCGCGAGCCCGCCACTAATGTTGAATTCCGACATAAGTGGGGTATGATGAGGGGGACGTCGGGGCCCTCGGGTCCGTTCGCCCGGTGAGGGAGCCGGAGCGGCACACACGGTCGCGTCGATCGCCCGGTCTTACGGGCGCCCCACGCATGACTCTCTCTCCCGCGCGCGTACGCATCCTCGTCGCCGCCCTCCTCTCGGTGTCGTTCCTCGGCGCCCTCGACCACACCGTGGTCTCGACCTCCCTCGCCACGATCGCCGGCGACCTCGGCGCCCTCGAGCACATGAGCTGGATCATGGTCGGCTACACCCTCGCCGCGACCGTGATGCTGCCCGTGCTCGGCAAGCTCGGCGACGTCGTCGGGCCGCGCCTGGTCTTCGTCGTCTCGCTCGTGCTGTTCCTCGTGGCGTCGCTCGCGTGCGGGTTCGCGCCCGACCTCGGCTGGCTCATCGCCGCGCGCGTCGTTCAGGGCCTCGGCTCGGCCGGCCTGCAGCTGATGTCGCAGACGATCGTGGCTCGGGTCACCAGCCCCCGCCAGCGTCCGCGCTACATGGCCGTGATCGGGGCGGCGTTCCCGATCGCCATCGTGGTGGGTCCCGTTGTCGGCGGGCTCATCACCGACTACTGGAGTTGGCCGTGGGTGTTCTGGATCAACCTCCCGGTCGGGCTCGTCGCCCTCGTGCTCGTGCTCGCGGCCGTCCCCCGGCTGCCGGGTGGCGCGCACCCGCGCTTCGACGTGCCGGGCTCGATCGTGTTCACCGTCTCGCTCGTCGGCCTCATCCTCGCGGTGACGTGGATCGGCGACGACGCCCTGCGTCCCGCGGCGATCGTGTGCGCGGTCGTCGCCGTCATCGGCATCCTCGCTCTGGTCGCCATCGAGCGCCGCGCCGCGGCACCCATCCTGCCGCCGAGGATCCTGCGCGACCGCACGATCCTCGTCTGCCTCGGCCTCTCGCTCGTCGTCGGAGCGGGCCTGTTCTCGGTCGTCGCCTACGTCCCGACCTACGTGCAGATGGCGTACCGCACGACCGCGACCGTCTCGGGGCTCGTGCCCATCGCGACCGTGCTCGGCATGCTCGTGAGCAGCTTGCTCACCGGATGGCTCGTCAGCCGATCGGGGCGCTACCGGCTCTACCCGGTGGCGGGCACCGCGCTCGCCGCGCTCGGACTCACCGCGATGGCGCTCCTGCCCGCGGGGATGCCGTTGTGGGTGCCGATGGTCGTGATGGCGGCGGTCGGGATCGGGACCGGGGCCTTCACCAACCTCATCTTCGCCGTCGTGCAGAGTGCCGCGTCGCGCGACGACCTCGGTGCGGTCACCGCGACGACGAACCTCGTGCGGCAGATCGGCGCGGCCGTCGGCACCGCGGTGGTGGGCGGCGTCGTCGGCTTCGCGGTGGCGGCGGGTCTTCCCGCGGGGCTGGATGCCGCGACCCTCACGCCCGCGGCAGCCCGCTCGCTGCCCGAGACGGTGCAGGAGGGGATCGGGCAGGTCTATCACGACGTCTTCGCGCCCGTCTTCCTCGGGCTCGCCCTCGTCTACGCGTGCGGAGTCGGGATCGCGCTGCTCCTGCCGTCGGCGCGGTTGTCGGACGAGATGCCGGCGTCCTCGCCCCCCGTTCCCGACCGTCAGCCCGCCTGAACGACCTCGAAGGAGAGATCATGACCGCCACCCCCACCATCGCCGTCGTCGGCAGCGGGCCCATCGGATCGACCTATGCCCGCCTGCTCCTGGAGGCGCTCCCCGACGCGCGCGTGATCATGTTCGAGGCGGGTCCCCAGGTGACTCCGCGCCCGGGCGAGAGCGTGCGCAACCTCACCGACCCCGACGAGAAGGCGCGCGCCCGCGAGATGTCGCAGGGCCCGCAGGCGGGGCAGTACCGGGACGCGCTCGGCATCCTCGCGGGGGCGGTCGTGGAGGGGATGTTCACCGCGCGTCAAGGGACGCACCTTCTCGATTTCGGCGGCGAGGGGTCCGCGCACGCTTCGGCGTTCCCCGCCGCGGCCGCCGCGACCAACGTCGGCGGGCAGGGCGCGCATTGGACCTGCGCCATCCCGCGCCCGGCCTTCAGCGAGAAGCTCGACTTCATCGCCGACGACGAGTGGGAGGATCTCATCTCCACCGCGGAAGACCTGCTGCACAAGCAGAGCGCGGCGTTCTCGGACTCACCCGTGGGCGCCGCCATCCGCACCCTCCTCGACCGCGAGTTCGCCGCCGAACTACCCGAGGGGTACGGCGTGAGCACCCTGCCGGTCGCGGGCGACCCGCAGCCCGACGGCACGATGCGCTGGGCGGGAGCCGACACCGTGCTCGGCCCGCTCATCGAGCCGGGCACCGACACGGCGGCGCGTTTCGAGCTGCGCGATCTCACGCTCGTGCGGCGCATCGAGCACGACGGCGCCCACGTCCGTGGCGTGGTCGTCGAAGACCTCCGCACGCGCGAGGAGTCGTTCGTCGAGGCGGATGCCGTGGTGGTGGCCGCCGACGCCTTCCGCTCCCCGCAGCTGCTCTGGGCCTCGGGCATCCGTCCCGCGCCCCTCGGCCGCTACCTGACCGAGCACCACGTCGTGATCAGCACCGTCGCCCTCGACGCGGAGCGCATGAGCGCGCTGGTCTCCGACGCGGAGCTCGAGACGGAGCTCGCCCGGCGGGCGACGAACCCCGCCGACCCCGTGGCCGCGGTCAACCGCATCCCGTTCTCGGAGCCCGACCACCCGTACTCGGCGCAGATCATGTACGCCGAGACCCCGCCGTTCCCGCTCCCCGTCGACCACCCCGCGGCCCGCAACCGGTGGGGGTACGTCAACATGGGCTTCGGGACGCGCAAATTCCCCCGTGTCGAGGACGGCGCGACCTTCAGCGACGACGAGCTCGACTACCGCGGCATGCCGAACTTCACGATCGAGTACGCCCTCACCGAGCGCGAGAACGCCGAGATCGCCGAGGCCACCGCGCGTCTGCGCCGGGCCGGGCAGGCCCTCGGCACGTTCATCGCCGAGCCGCGGCTGCTGCCGAACGGCTCGAGCCTGCACTTCATGGGCACGATGCGGGCGGGAACCGACCCCGCGACCTCCGTCGCCGACCCGTTCTCGCGCGTGTGGGGCTTCGACAACCTCGTCGTCGGCGGCAACGCCCTCATCCCCACGGCGAACACGATGAACCCGACGCTCACGAGCGTCGCCATCGCGGTGCGCGGCGCCCGCCGTCTGGCCGACGCGCTTCGTGCCCCCGCCCCAGGCGCGTGACTCGCCGGCATCCGTCGCTGCACAGCCCGCCGAAGCGACGAGACCCGGCGACTCGCGCGCGGCACGGGGGTGTCACGCGCTGGCGATAATGGACCGATGGAGCCGTGGGAGATGCGGGAGTGGTTCGCCGAATTCCTCGAGGCGCTGAACCGGCACGACGTCGATCGGGTCCGTGAGTTCCTGCACCCGTCGGTGCGTCGCGCGCACCTGCCCGCGGGCGCCGACGCCTGGATCGCCGACTACGCGAACCTGCTGCACGGCTTCCCCGACTGGCAGTGGAAGCGCATCCAGCTCCTCGTCGAAGACGACCGCCTGGCCGTGCACCTGCGGGGCGGGGGCGGTCACACCGGCCCGTACGCCTTCGTCGCTCCGACGCGCACGCGCGTGAGCATCGCGTCGTTCGCGATGTACCGGGTGGAGCGCGGGCTCATCGTCGAGGCCACCGGCACCGACGACGCCGCGCAGATCCGCTCCGCGATCGCCTGAGCGCGGCCCCCGGGGTTTCGCTTACTGCGACAGCTCGCGGTCGAGGCGGTCGAGGAGCGATTCGAGCGAGACCTCGAACTCCTCCTCGGCGTGATCCTCGCTGAGCAGCGCCCGCAGGTGGCGCACGGTGGGGGCGTCGTCGAGCGACGCGGTGCCGTCGTCCGCGGGGATGTCGGCGTCGCCCTCATCGAGCGGCTCTTCCACGGGTCCGGTCTGTGCGCCGCGGACTGCGGACTCGAGCAGCAGCTGTCCGAGCAGGAAGCTGCTGAACGCGCGGTAGGCGCTCGCGGCCTGAGCGTCGCTGAAGCCCTGCTCGAGGAGCGTCGACAGGAAGATCTCCACGACCTCGACGCTGCGCAGCGGCGGCCGCAGCCACGGAGCGGCCGGGTGCCGCGTCGCGACGAGCGGGAAGGCCCGCGGGTGCTCCACGGCGATGCGCCGCACCTCGTGGGCGGTGATCTGCAGGAAGCTCTGCCACTGCTGCGTCGACGCGTCCTGGAGGGCGGCCAGCAGGTCGTGCATCAGCAGCCGGACGATCGCCTCGAGCAGGTCTTCCTTGCCGTTGACGTAGCGGTAGAGCGACATCGCCTCGACGTCGAGCTCCTGCGCCAGGGTGCGCATCGACAAGCCCGACGCGCCCCGGCTGTCGATCTGCGCGAGGGCGGTGCTGACGATGAGGTCGCGACTCAGTCTGCGCGCGCTCGAACGCGGCGCATTCTGCGTTTCCTGGGACATCGCATCCACCTCCGGGGGCTTCAGTCTGACACCCCATGACGGCCTCGACGGCCTCGCGAGCGGCGGCGGTCGACGGATGCCGTCGACTTACGGTGTAAGAATTTTCCCCCGATCGGCGGCGTTTTCTCCGTCCAGCCAGGCCCTGAGCGGTGATCGCCGTCGTCGCGAGAGGGCACGGTCTCGGCCGCGGGGAGCAGCGATCCGCATTCTGTCAAGGGCGGATGGGTGTCGGAGGCCCCCGGTACGGTCTCTCGTGCCCGGCGCTTCATCCCGGGCGGAAGGAGCGGTGAGCATGGTGTCTCCCGACCGCCCCGGCGCCGGCGTCATCTGGGCCCGTGTCGAAGAGGGGTTCCACGTCGGCAGCCGCAAGGGCATGTTCCTCGGCTACATCGACCGACAGGCCGACGGGGGCTACCTCGCGTTCGACGGCTCGTCGCGGGTCGTCGGCAGTTTCCGCACCCTCACCGCCGCGATGGCGGCCGTCACGAACGGTCAGCCGCCGCACGACGAGGTCATCACCCTCGAGCAGGTGCGCGTGCCGGCGCCGCGCGCCATCGGGGAGGGCAGCGCATGAGCGCTCCGCTGACCGCCGTGTCGTACGTCAGTCGCGCCGTCGAGACCTTCGACGACGAGCGCCTCGCCGAGCTCCTCGCGCAGAGTCGACGTTCCAACCACGAGCACGGCCTTTCCGGCATGCTGCTGTACCGCCGCGGTCGGTTCTTCCAGGTGCTCGAGGGGCCCGAGGATGCCGTCGACGAGCTCATGGCGAAGATCCGCCGCGACCCACGCCACACCGACGTCCGCGTGCTGCTGACCGAGCAGCTCGCTCAGCGGCGCTTCGACGAGTGGACGATGGGCTACGAACCGATCACCGCGCCCGCGACACCGGCGCCCGAGGGGTTCCGCGACACCTTCGACGACCTCGAGTCCGACGACGACGAGGCGAGCATCCGCGCGGTCCGCGAGCTGACCGTGTGGTTCCGCGCCCGCACGGCCGCCCCCGCCTGAAGCCTCGGCGAGGGGGAGGGCGTTCCGCGGGTTCCGGTGCGCCGACGACCTCCCGGGGTGCATTCCGGCGTTAGGGGCGGGGATCCCGCGCCCCGACCCCGAGGGTCAGAGCGGCGGATCGAGGGCGCGAAGCGCGGCATCCATCCTCTCCGCCATGACGGCGTAGCCGATGTCGTTCGGGTGCAGCCCGTCGCCCGCCATCCAGCTCACCTGCGCCGTCGCGTAGTGCCCGTCGAGCCAGTGGCTCGCGCCGCTGATGTGGTCGGCACCGATGCGGTCCGCGGCGTCTTCGACCCACCCGGCGATGATGTCGACCGAGGCGGGCCTGTGGTCGGTGTACCAGAACGGTTCGACGACGATGATGCGCGTGTCGGGCAGCCCCTCGCGCAGGCGCGTGAGATCGCTGTCGATCGTCGCGTGGATGTCGTCGGCGCGGGTGTCGTAGCTGAAGTTGTCGTTGAGGCCCATCGTCACGAACACGATGTCGGGGTGGTCGGCGATCACGAGGGCGGGGATGTCGTCGAGTCCGTCGCGCATCGAGGCGCGACGGTTCACGAAGCCGAGGCCGTTCTCGCTGCGGTTGATCTCCTGCCACCCGCGCTCGGCCGAGACGATCGTCGACCACCGGTTCTCCGGCGAGCTCGCACCGGTACCGCGCGTGTAGGAGTCGCCGTAGAACGACACCACCGGTCCATCGGCCGGAACGGCGGTGGATGGCGCGGTCGGGGCCGGGCCCGGATCCGCGCAGGCGGCGAGGCCGAGAGCGAGGGATGCCGCGACCACCACACCGAGGGACCGTCGCGCGCGCATGAGGTCATTGTCTCCCGGCCTCGGCGGGCCAGGGCGGCTCAGGTCGTCCGCTCGGCCCCCAGGGCCGCGACATGACGCGCGATCCGCGCCGCGCGCACGGCGTCGGTGGCGGCCGTGACGATCGGATGCAGCACCGAGTAGCGCTCCGCCTTGGTCAGGGCGGCGAACCGGCGTGCGGCCGTCGGCGCGGCATCCAGGGCCGCCTGCAGGTCACCGGGCACCTCGATGGTCGCCGATCCGGCGTAGGCGCGTTCCCAGCGTCCGTCCGCCTTTGCACGAGCGATCTCGTCGGCGCCGCGGGGACGCATGCGCCCCTCCTCGATCAGGCGCGCGACGATGTCGACGTTGCGCGCCGACCACATCGACCGCGCGCGGCGGGGGGTGAAGTGCTGGCGGAAGGTCGCGGCATCGCGGGATTGCTTGCGCCCGTCGATCCACCCGCTGCACAGCGCCTCGTCGAGGGCCTGGGCATAGGTGAGGGTCGTGGGCGAGGTCGTGCCCTTCTTCGCGAGCACGAGCCACACCCCGTCGCTCTCGCTCTCGTGGGCGTCGAGCCAGTGGCGCCAGGCGGTGACGTCGTCGACGGTCAGCTCGGGTGCGTCGGCCATGGGTCGGCTCCTTCCGCGATGCTTCGGACACTAGCGCGGGCCTCCGACACGGCGCCCCTATCGGATACCGCAGCCCGAGGGCAACCTGCCCCCGGGCGGTCGAGGCGCCCCCCACGATGAGGACATGCGATGTGTGACCTACGCCGGTGAGACCGTGACCACGACAGATGACGTGGCGGAGGCGCTCGTGCAGCTCACCGCGTCGATCGCCGCCGACGGACAGGCGGAGGCGGTCAGCATCCCGATCGTGACCGAGGCGGGCGACACCGAAGAGGCCGAGCTCGTCATCGGCGTCGGCAACGACGTCCTGAGCGCCCCCGCCGACGACTTCGCCGGCGAGGAGCCCGACTTCTCCTGGGCCGCCGAGGAGCTGCGTCAGCACAAGCGCTTCCCGAAGGCCCCGGCCGTCGCGCACGAGCAGACCATCGACACCGACAACCCCGACGCGTTCTGGGATCCCGATCTCGACGGTTTCACCCGCGCCTGACCAGCCCACCCGCCGCACCACGGGCGGCTGCACGTCGTCCTCCGGTGGCGCCGCGGCCCCCGCACCCCCGGGGGGAGCTCGTCAACCCCACCTCCGCCCTCCACGACCGACGTAGCGTGGGCCCTCCACACCGGATGCGACCGGTCATCGTCCCGGTGTGCGAGCCCCGGACCGTCCGGGCGGCACCGCCGTTTCGCGCGTGGCGCCCGGACACTCGGCATCCCGCAGGATGGATGCATGCAGCACTCCCTCGTCACCGGCGCGTCGCGCGGAATCGGACGGGCCATCGCCGTGGCCCTGAGCGCGAGGGGCGATCGCGTCGCCGTGCACTACGGCTCCGATCGGGATGCCGCGGAGCACACGCTCACCCTCCTGCACGGTGACGGGCACCTCGTCGTCGGCGGTGACCTCTCCGACCCCGCGATCGCTCAGCGCACCGTCGACGACGTTCTCGCCGCGTTCGGACGCATCGACGTGCTCGTCAACAACGCGGCGATCGCGCCGAGTCCCGAGACCCTGCACCCGATCGACACCGTCGACTACGCCGACTGGAACCGCACGTGGGACCGCATGCTCGACGTCGACCTGCGCGCCCCCGCCAACACGACCTTCCTCGTCGCCCGGTCGATGATCGATCGAGGCCTGCCCGGCGCGATCGTGAACGTCGGCTCGCGCGGGGCCTTCCGCGGCGAGCCCGAGTTCCCCGCCTACGGCGCCGCGAAGGCGGGCCTTCACGCGATGGGCCAGTCGCTCGCGGTCGCCCTCGCCCCGCACGGCATCGCCGTGACCAGCGTCGCCCCCGGGTTCGTGGGCACCGACCGGCAGCAGCAGAAGCTCGACGGGCCCGCCGGAGACGGCATCCGGGATCAGAGTCCGTTCGGCCGCGTCGCGACCCCGGAAGAGGTGGCGGATGCCGTGGTCTACCTCAGCTCGCCGGGTTCGCAGTGGGCGTCGGGAGCCATCCTCGACCTGAACGGGGCGTCGCACCTGCGCAGCTGAGCCGCCCGGCGACGCGGCGCGGTGCGTCGCGTGCGGGGATCGGGCAACCCCTCGCCGCCCGGGCCCGCGCGGGTCAGACTCGAGGCATGCACCCCGTTCTCGTGATCATCGACATCCAGCGCGACTACTTCCCCGGCGGCCGTCATCCCCTGGTCGACCCGGATGCCGCGGCCGACGCCGCCGCACGCGTGCTCGCGCGTCAGCGGGGCCTGTCCGCTCCCGTCATCCACGTGCGACACGAGAGCCCGGCCGGCGGGGGTTTCCTCGAGATCGGCACGGACGGAGCGGAGATCGATCCGCGCGTCGCACCAGCCTCAGACGAGACGGTGATCGTCAAGCACGCACCGAACTCGTTCGTCGGCACCGACCTGAACGAGCGTCTGCGCGCGTTGGGCGCGAGCGAGCTGCTCGTGGTCGGCATGATGACGAGCATGTGCGTGGATGCCACCGTCCGCGCCGCCGTCGATCTCGGCTACGCCGTGACGGTCGTCGGCGACGCCTGCGCCGCTCCCGGTCTCGCCTACGGCGGGGTCGAGGTGCCCGGCGAGGCGGTGCACGCGGCCTTCCTCGCGGCGCTCGGGGGCGCGGGGGCGCGGGTGGTGACGAGCGCGGAGCTGGGCTGACGCGGTCCCCGCGCGACCGTCAGGTCCGGTCGCGCAGCGCGTAGAGGCTGATGCTCTCGGACAGCCGATCCACCTCGAACCGGCTGAGGAGGAGATTGTTCATCTTCGCCGTGGACGGTTCGCCGATGACGACCCAGGTGTCCGGGTCGACCTGGGCGGTGACATCGGTGGAACCGCATTGGGCGTCGGCGCCGTCGGCAACGCTCGAGAACACGACCACGAGGCACACCTCGCCGGGCACGTCGGGCTGGCGCCCGACGTAGACGAGACCGTTCTCCGTGCTGGCGACGAAACGCACGGACGCGGGGTCGAGGATTCCCGCCATCTCGGGGAACGGCAGCCTGTCCTCGGCGGTCGCGGCGTAGGTCAGTTCCGGGATGTCGCCGCCGGCGCGCGGCGGGCTGAAGGTCGCGCCGACGACCACGCCGGCGACGAGGCCGGCGACTGCGGCGAGGAGCGGGATGAGGGCTTCGCGGCGTTTCACCTCGACGGCGAAGCGACGACAGGGCGACGAGATCGGCCCGGACGTGTCGCCGGGCTGCGCCTCGGCTCGGCGGTCCGGCGCCGGGCCGCCGGCCTCCTCGGGCGTTCCCGCGGTCCCGTCCCACACCGCGGGGTCGGCCTCGGGCTCCGCCGGAGCCATCCGCGCCCGCTCATCCAGCTCGTGCAGGCGGGTCACGAGGGCCTGGTCCACGGTCGCGCCCCTGGCGTACACGCGCGCGTAGAGTCGCGCCCGTTCCTCCTGCTCGGCGTCGCTCAACATGCTCCCACCCTGCCCCATGGGCCGTGGACCGGTTCGCGGGAGGAAGATCGTCGCTTATGTGGCGCCGCCTCCGGTGGCAGAGGCCCGGCCGGGGATGCGGTTCGCGACGACACGGATGCCCTCCCGGTACCGCCCATGAGGGCAGGGGAGGGGCTGACCGGAATCGTCCCCACGCGCCGCTGCACAGCGCGCGGAGCCTCCGGCGGCGTGAGCCACCCGAGGGTTCGCATCATGGCAACACGAATGCCCTCCCGCGCGGCCGGTGGCCGCCCGTGAGGGCATCGGAGGGGCTGACGGGAATCGAACCCGCGCTGTCTGCTTGGGAAGCAGAAGTTCTGCCATTGAACTACAGCCCCGTGCGCCTCGCGGCGACCCGGCCAGCATAACAGCGTCCGCCCGGCATCCGTCCGCCGTCGAGGGCCTCCGCGCGTCCGAGGTGTCGCCGCGATGACCGTCGCGTGCCCAGATGACCCGCCCGAGACGGTCGAGTCGGGTCTTCTCGGTCGTCGCGTGTCATCTCGGCGGGGGTCGGGAGCGGCGCCCCTAGGCTGAACCCGTGCTGCTCTCCGATCGCGACATCCGGGCCCACCTCGAGGACGGCCGTCTCGGCCTCGATCCCTACGATCCCGCCATGGTGCAGCCGTCCAGTGTCGACGTGCGTCTCGACCGGTACTTCCGACTGTTCGACAACCACAAGTACCCCTTCATCGATCCCGCCGAGGACCAGCCCGAGCTCACGCGTCTCATCGAGGTCGAGCCCGACGAGCCGTTCATTCTTCACCCGGGTGAATTCGCGCTCGGGTCGACCTTCGAGCGGGTCACCCTCCCCGACGACGTCGCCGCGCGCCTCGAGGGCAAGTCCTCGCTCGGACGCCTGGGTTTGCTCACGCACTCCACGGCCGGCTTCATCGACCCCGGCTTCTCGGGGCACGTGACCCTCGAGCTGTCGAACGTCGCGACGCTGCCGATCAAGCTGTGGCCGGGTATGAAGATCGGTCAGGTCTGCTACTTCCGCCTGACCTCGCCCGCCGAGAACCCCTACGGCTCCGGCCCCTACGGCAACCGCTACCAGGGTCAGCGGGGCCCGACGGCTTCGCGCTCGGCGCTCAACTTCCACCGCACCGACGTCGGCACGACCGATGCGGGGTCGGCCGGCCGCTGACGCCCCCGCGGACCCGCCCGCGAACGAGGACAGCCCCGTCGAGTCGACCTCGACGGGGCTGTCCGTTCGTGCGCTCGGGAGCGGCGCGGGGTCCAGCGATAAACGCGATTCCTGCGGAGAAACACGATGCGCGCGTGATTCTCGCCACGGAGAGCGTTTATCGATGATCAGGCGGATGCCGGCGCGTCACCGGATGCCGAGGCCTCGCGGCCGCGGCTGAAACCGGCGTCGAACCCGCGCTCGTAGGCGCGCTGCGACGATCGGCGGTCGTCGTGACGGTGACCGCGGTGGTGACTGCGCCCGTGTCCGGAGTCGCCACGGCGCGGATCGCACCCGCGGCCGTGGCCGGCGCGGTGGTGCTCAGCGCGGTCGTGGGCACCGGGGCGCCCGTGATCCGCCTCGCCGTAGCCCTCCTCGCCGTGCGCGAAGGTCCGCTCGCCGTGCGCGGAGTCATGCGCGAAGCCGTGCCCGCCGTGCTCGTAGCTGCGCCCGCCGTGCGCGAAGCCGCGCTCGCCGCCGTGCCCGCGGGGCCCGAAGGGCTGCGCGTCCGGACCGAAGCGGGGGCCGAAGCCGCGCGTCCCCGGTCCGAAGCCGCGCCCGAAGGGCCCGAAGCCGCGACCGGCGCCGGATGCGGGCCCGAAGCCGCGACGGTTCTCGCCGTCGCTGTCGCCCCCGTCGAGGCCCAAGGCGGTCGACACCGCGTCGAGGGCGGTCATCAGGCGCTCGAGCTCCTCGGCCGGAAACTCAGCGAGCAGCGCCGTGCGGGTGGCATCCACGCGATCGAGGATCGCGCGGCCCTCGTCGGTGAGCGCCCAGCCCGCGTCTCCGCGGGCGATCCAGCCCTGTTCCACGAGGGCGTCGAGGCGCTTCCCGCCGCGTGCGAGGCGCGCGGTGATCCACGGTGCGTCGACGCGACCGTCGACGGCGCTGAGCAGGAGCACGGTCTTGGGAGGGATGCCGCTGTCGCGCAGCTGCGCGAAGAGGCGGTGGTGCAGCGCGTGACCGACCGTCGTGAGGCGGTGGGCGAGGCTGCGGGGGTCGAGAGGTGTGGAGGTGGTCATGAGAAGTCCTTTCGTCGGCGGAGGTTCCGCCATTACATGTCATGTGACAACGGATGTACTGTGACATGTATTCCCGATGCTTGTCAAGAGACATGTAAAGTCGGGGCATGGCCTTCGACCCCGCCGACGAGATCGCTGCGGCCCTGGCTCGCCTGCGCGGTCGGCGCCCCCGTCCGCCGTTTCCCCCCGACGCGCACCACCACCCGCACGGAGCCCACGGAGGACATGGCGGCCCGTGGGGCCGCGGCGCGCCGCCGTGGGCCGATCCGGCGCGCGGACGCTTCGGGGGTCCCGCGCGCCTGCGCCTGCTCGACGCGCTCGTCGCGGCATCCGGCCCGCTGTCGGTGAGCGAGATCGCCGAGGCGATCGGCGTGGATCAGCCGCGAGCGTC
Source organism: uncultured Microbacterium sp. (assembly GCF_947489255.1). Lineage (GTDB taxonomy): Bacteria > Actinomycetota > Actinomycetes > Actinomycetales > Microbacteriaceae > Microbacterium > Microbacterium phycohabitans. The sequence continues at coordinate 363,141 of NZ_CANLCY010000005.1, read as the reverse complement.
GCGCCTCGTGCAGCAGGCCGAGCAGATGGGATTGGTCGCGCGCGAGCCCGACCCCGACGACGCGCGCCGCACGCGCGTGCGACTCACTCCCGAGGGGGAGGGGCTCGTCTCCGGCTTCCGCGGTCAGCGGCGGGATGCCGTGCGCTCCGCCCTCGAGGGATTCACCGACGCCGAGCGCGCCGAGTTCGCCCGTCTGCTGGCGAAGTTCGCCGACGCCTGGCCGCGCGACTGATCGCCGGCGCCGGCGCCGACGCTTCCGCGTGGCGCGGTCGCTCGTGCACAACTCCGGAGATTCGTTTCGCGTGGGTCTGCACACCCGCGGGATTCCGCGGCTGCGGCTCGTGCCGCCGTCGGATTTTCCTGAGTTGTGCGCGTCAGACGTGCGGGAGGGGCCGCGGCCGACGGCTCGGGATCTCGCCGCATCCGTGCATCGGGCGGCGTGGTCGCTCGTGCACAACTCCGGAGATTCGGACTGCGCCGGGGCGACATCCGCGTGATTCCGGGGTCGCCAATCGTCGGTCCGACGAATCTTCAGGAGTTGTGCACGCCGACGATGCGGCCAGGGCCCAGCGGGCGGGTGGCGCGGGCTCAGGCGATGGCGGCCGCCTTCGTCTTCACCGGCAGCATCAACAGCAGGCCGGCCCCGAGGATCAGCACGATGCCGAGGATCCCCAGGCGCGTGTCGCCCGTGATCCCGACGAACAGCGCGAACAGGCCCGGAGCCAGGAACGACACCGCGCGACCGGTGGTGGCGTAGAGCCCGAAGATCTCGCCCTCGCGTCCCTCGGGCGCCACGCGCGCGAGGAACGACCGGCTCGCCGACTGCACCGGCCCCACGAACGCGCACAGGCCCAGGCCCACGATCCAGAAGCCCGCCTGCGACGTGCCGATGAAGAGCATCGTCGTGCCGAGCACGATCAGGCAGATCAGGGAGGCCAGGATCACGCGCTTCGGGCCGAACCGGTCGTCGAAGCGCCCGGCGACGAACGTGCTGATGCCCGCGACGACGTTCGCCGCGACGGCGAAGTAGAGCACTTCTGTCGAGCTGAACCCGAACACCTGGGCCGCGATGATCGCCCCGAACGTGAACACCCCGGTGAGACCGTCGCGGAAGACGGCGCTCGCGACGAGGAACAGCAGCACCTGTCGGCTGTCGCGCCAGAGCGAGCGCAGCGTGCCCCACAGCACGACGTACGAGCGGAAGAAGCCGACCCGCACCTGTCGCCTCTGCGCCGGGATCTCGGGCACGCGCACCAGGACCGGGATCGCGAACACCGCGTACCAGAGAGCGGATGCCAGGATCGCGATCCGGATGTTCAGACCGCCCTCCTTGCTCACGGCGAGCAGGCCCCCGGCATCCGGGTTCGAGAAGCTCTGGATGAAGAGCACGAGCAGGAGCAGCAGCAGCACGATGCCGCCCACGTAGCCCATGCCCCAGCCGAAGCCCGAGACGCGGCCGATGTTCTCGCGGGTGGAGACCTGCGTGAGCATCGCGTAGTAGTTGACGCTCGCGAACTCGAAGAACACGTTGCCCACGGCCAGCAGCGTCGCGCCGAGGATCAGGTACGCCGGGGTCCCCTCGACGAAGAACATCGCCGCCATGGCGAGCACGACGACCCCCGTGTTGATGCCGAGCCAGAGCTTCCTCCGGCCGGTGCCGTCGGAGCGCTGACCGAGCACGGGGGCCACGAGGGCGACGACGATGCCCGCGATCATGAGGGCGACCCCGACGAGGCTCGCGTTGTCGGCGAGGGCGCGCACGAGCGCCGGGTCTTTGTCGTCGCCCCCGGCGGCCGCGACCACGGCCGGATCGACGAAGAGCGAACTCGCGAGATACGTGCTGAACACGAACGTCGTGACGACGGCGTTGAACGCCGCCGAACCCCAGTCCCACAGGGCCCACGCCAGTACGGGACGTCGGCCGACGGCGGGAGCGGGAGCGGTGCCGGGCGCGGACATGTCGGTCACGGTAGGGCCCTTCGATGAACGCCGGGTGCCCCGGCGCGACGCGGCGCCGGCATCGGCGCGCGGGTTCAGGCTAGACCCGAGCCCGCGATCGGGCGCGCAGGAGACTACCGTGGAGTCATGGCATCCGAAACCCCCGTCGACTCCGCTGAGGCTGAGACCACCCCCGAGAAGCTCACCTTCGCCGACCTGGGACTGGATGCCGCTGTGCTCAAGGCCCTCAAGGACGTCGGCTACGAGACCCCCTCCGCCATCCAGGCGGCCACCATCCCCGTGCTGCTGCAGGGCCGCGACGTCGTGGGCCTGGCCCAGACCGGAACCGGCAAGACCGCCGCGTTCGCGCTGCCGGTGCTGTCGCAGATGGAGACCGGCCACAAGAACCCGCAGGCACTCGTGCTCGCCCCCACCCGCGAGCTCGCGCTGCAGGTGTGCGAGGCGTTCGAGAAGTACGCCGCCCACATCAAGGGCGTCTCGGTGCTGCCCGTCTACGGCGGGCAGGGCTACGGCCAGCAGCTGTCGGCCCTCCGCCGCGGCGTCGACGTGATCGTCGGCACCCCCGGCCGCATCATGGACCACCTCGACAAGGGCACCCTCGACCTGAGCGAGCTGAAGTTCCTCGTGCTCGACGAGGCCGACGAGATGCTCAAGATGGGCTTCGCGGAAGACGTCGAGACGATCCTCGCCGACACGCCGTCGACGAAGCAGGTCGCGCTGTTCTCGGCGACCATGCCGGCGCAGATCCGCCGCATCTCGGCTCAGTACCTCAACGACCCCGAAGAGATCACGGTCAAGACCAAGACCACGACCTCGGCGAACATCACCCAGCGCTACCTGATCGTGTCGTACCAGCAGAAGATCGACGCCCTCACGCGCATCCTCGAGGTCGAGAACTTCGAGGGCATGATCGTCTTCACCCGCACGAAGAACGAGACCGAGACGGTCGCCGAAAAGCTTCGCGCCCGCGGCTACACCGCGGCGGCGATCAACGGCGACATCGCCCAGGTGCAGCGCGAGCGCACGGTCAACCAGCTGAAGTCGGGCAAGCTCGACATCCTCGTCGCCACCGACGTCGCCGCGCGCGGCCTCGACGTCGACCGCATCAGCCACGTCGTCAACTACGACCTGCCGATCGACACCGAGTCGTACGTGCACCGCATCGGCCGCACCGGCCGCGCCGGGCGCACGGGAGACGCGATCAGCTTCGTCACCCCGCGCGAGCGCCGCATGCTCACCGCGATCGAGAAGGCCACGCGCCAGCCGCTGACCGAGATGTCGCTGCCGAGCGTCGACGACGTCAACGCCACGCGTCTGACCCGCTTCGACGACGCGATCACCGCGGCCCTCGAGGACACCGCCGCGATCGCGACCTTCCGCGACGTCGTGGCCCACTACGTCGAGCACCACGACGTGCCCGAGGCCGACGTCGCCGCGGCCCTCGCCGTGGTCGCCCAGGGCGACACCCCGCTGCTGCTCGAGGAGGAGACCCTTCGTCAGCAGCGCTTCGACAACGACCGTCCGTCGCGCGACGGCGGATCCCGCGACGCCGGCTCGCGCGACGGCGGTCCGCGCCGCGACAGCTCCGGGCGCTTCGCGACGTATCGCATCGCCGTCGGTCGTCGTCAGCGCGTCGAACCCCGCCAGATCGTCGGCGCCCTGGCGAACGAGGGCGGTCTGCGTCGCAACGACTTCGGTGCGATCCAGATCCGTCAGGACTTCTCGCTCGTCGAGCTCCCCGCCGACCTCTCGCGCGACACGATCGACCGCCTCGCCGACACGCGCATCTCGGGGCAGCTCATCGACCTGCGCCTCGACCAGGGCGGCCGATCCGCCAAGCGCAGCGACCGGCCCCAGCGCCGCGACCGCGACCGCGACTGAGCCGTCACCCGGCCGCCGCGCCGGGTTCGCAGCATCCGTTCGACGCCCCCGTGCCCCCTCGAGGGTGCGGGGGCGTCGTCGTTTCCGGCGGGGAACGAAGCGGGCGGGCGGGGTTTGGGGCGTGCTCCTGCGTTTGGGGCGCTGATCTTCCGCCCCGAACGTCGAGGTGCGCCCCAAACCGTCTGGGTCGGTGTGGCGGGGCAGTCCGGGCGGGGCAGGGGGCGGGGTGTCGTCGTTGGGGCCGGGCGGGCGGGGTTTGGGGCGTGTTCCTGCGTTTGGGGCGCTGATCTTCCGCCCCGAACGTCGAGGTGCGCCCCAAACGCCGGGGCGTGGCCCGGGGTTCGGCCTGAGGTCGCCGGGGATTCCGGCATCCGGAAGTTGAGCCAATTCATATCAAGTCGCCTTGACCTCCCGGCGGGGGTTCGATAACCTTGAGTCATCGCGGCTCAACCCGCGCAGAGACTTTCACCAGAACCCCGAGCGCGGCAAGGGCCGTGCTCACAAGCAAGGAGACACATATGCCCCGTGCAGTGGGAATCGACCTCGGTACGACCAACTCCGTCGTGAGCGTGCTCGAGGGCGGCGAGCCCAAGGTCATCGCCAACGCCGAGGGTTTCCGCACGACCCCCTCGGTCGTCGCGTACACCAAGGACGGCGAGGTGCTCGTCGGCGAGACCGCCAAGCGCCAGGCCGTCACCAACGTCGACCGCACCATCTCGAGCGTCAAGCGCCACATGGGCACGACCTGGTCGTTCGACGTCGACGGCAAGAAGTGGACGCCGCAGGAGATCTCGGCCCGCATCCTCCAGAAGCTCAAGCGCGACGCCGAGGAGTACCTGGGCGACAGCGTGACGGATGCCGTCATCACGGTGCCCGCGTACTTCAACGACGCCGAGCGTCAGGCCACCAAGGAGGCCGGTGAGATCGCGGGCCTCAACGTGCTCCGCATCATCAACGAGCCCACCGCCGCGGCCCTCGCGTACGGCCTCGACAAGGGCAAGGAAGACGAGCTCATCCTCGTCTTCGACCTCGGTGGCGGAACGTTCGACGTGTCGCTGCTCGAGGTGGGCAAGGACGACGACTTCTCGACCATCCAGGTGCGCGCCACCTCCGGTGACAACCGTCTCGGTGGAGACGACTGGGACCAGCGCGTCGTCGACTACCTCATCAAGCAGTTCAAGGACACCACCGGCGTCGACGTCTCGGGCGACAAGATCGCCCTCCAGCGTCTGAAGGAAGCCGCCGAGCAGGCCAAGAAGGAGCTGTCGAGCTCGACCTCGACCTCCATCAACCTGCCCTACCTGTCGCTCACCGACTCGGGCCCCGTCTCGCTCAGCGAGACCCTGACGCGCGCCAAGTTCGAGGACCTCACCAAGGACCTCCTCGACCGCACCCGCAAGCCGTTCTCCGACGTCATCCGCGAGGCCGGCGTCAAGGTCGACGACATCGCCCACGTGGTGCTCGTCGGCGGCTCGACCCGCATGCCCGCGGTCGCCGAGCTCGTCAAGAAGGAGACGGGCAAGGACGCCAACAAGGGCGTGAACCCCGACGAGGTCGTGGCCGTGGGTGCAGCCCTCCAGGCCGGTGTCCTCAAGGGCGAGCGCAAGGACGTCCTCCTCATCGACGTCACCCCCCTGAGCCTCGGCATCGAGACCAAGGGCGGCATCATGACCAAGCTCATCGAGCGCAACACGGCCATCCCGACCAAGCGCAGCGAGACCTTCACCACCGCCGACGACAACCAGCCGTCGGTCGCGATCCAGGTCTTCCAGGGCGAGCGCGAGTTCACCCGCGACAACAAGCCGCTCGGCACCTTCGAGCTGACCGGCATCGCTCCGGCTCCCCGCGGCATCCCGCAGGTCGAGGTCACCTTCGACATCGACGCCAACGGCATCGTGCACGTGTCCGCGAAGGACAAGGGCACCGGCAAGGAGCAGTCGATGACCATCACGGGCGGCTCGTCGCTGCCCAAGGAGGACATCGAGCGCATGGTGCGCGAGGCCGAGGAGAACGCGGCGGAGGACAAGAAGCGTCGCGAGTCCGCCGAGACCCGCAACCAGGCCGAGACCCTGTCGTACTCGATCGAGAAGCTGATCAAGGAGAACGAGGACAAGCTCCCCGCCGAGGTCAAGACCGAGGTCCAGGGCGACGTCGACGCGCTCAAGACGGCTCTCGCCGGTGACGACGACGACGCGGTCAAGACCGCGTTCGACAAGCTGAACGCCAGCCAGGGCAAGCTCGGCGAGGCCATCTACGCCTCGTCGCAGGCCGCCGGTGAGCCCGCCGACCCCAACGTGGGTCAGCCGGGCAACGGTGAGACGCCGAACCCCGAGGAAGACGTCATCGACGCCGAGGTCGTCGACGACGAGCCGACCGACGAGAACAAGAAGTAAGCGACAGACACATGGCACACAAGGACGACGAACAGCCCACGGGCTCGGGCGCCGGTCCTGACGAGACGGGGCCGGAGGAGAACACCTCCGGCCCCGCGCCGTCGGGCGAGCGGGCCGAGACGGCCGACGCGGATGCCGAGGGCCTGACCATCGACGACATCCTCGGCGCCGAGCAGACCCCCGAGGCCGCGGCCGAGGGGGCGGGCTCCGACAAGGAGGCCTCCCTGCTGATCGACCTCAAGCGCCTGCAGGCGGAGTACGCCAACTACCGCAGGCGCACCGAGGAGCAGCGCGAGCGCGAGATCGAGCGGGCCAAGGGCGAGGCCGTGAAGGGCCTGCTGCCCGTCATGGACGACCTCGACCGCGCGGCCAAGCACGGCGACCTCGTCGAGGGCAGCCCCCTCGCCGCGATCGGCGACAAGGTGCGCGCCGTGGCCGAGCGCCTCGGCGTGGTGTCGTACGGCGCCGTCGGCGACGTGTTCGACCCGCAGCAGCACGAGGCGATCTTCCAGGCCCCGACTCCGGGCGTGACCGAGACGACGATCCTCGAGGTCGTCGAGGTCGGCTACCGCCTCGGCTCGGTCGAACTGCGACCGGCCAAGGTCGTCGTCGCCGTACCGGCCTAGGAGGAGGACGCATGGCGAGTCAGGACTGGTTCGACAAGGACTTCTATAAGGTCCTCGGTGTCGACAAGAGCGTCAGCGCAGCCGATCTGAAGAAGACGTACCGCAAGCTCGCGCGCCAGTACCACCCCGACTCGAACCCGGGAGACGCGAAAGCGGAGGCGAAGTTCAAGGAGATCAGCGAGGCCTACTCGGTGCTCAACGATCCGGAGCAGCGCGAGGAGTACGACCAGATCCGGGCCATGGGCTCGGGGGCGCGCTTCTCGGCTCCGGGGGCGAGCGGCGGCGGCGGCTTCGACGACGTCTTCAGCCGGTTCGGTCAGGGGCGCGGTGGCGCGCAGGCTCCGGGCGGCTTCGACGACTTCTTCTCGATGTTCGACCAGCAGGGCGGTGGGGGCTTCGGCTCCGGTCGCTTCGGTCAGACGACGGGCGGATTCCGCGGCTTCGGAGGTCCCCAGCGGGGAGCCGACGTCACGGCGCGCACGACGATCGACTTCGTGACCGCGGCCAAGGGCGAGACCATCACCCTCCAGGGCGAGGACAACGTCCCGTTCAAGGTGAAGATCCCGGCCGGCGTCTCCGACGGTCAGAAGATCCGCTTGCGCGGTCGCGGCCGACCCTCGCCCGACGGCGGCGAGACGGGCGACATCGTGGTGACCGTGGCCGTGCGTCCGCACCCCGTCTTCTCGCGCGACGGCCTCAACCTGCGGGTGACGGTCCCCGTCACCTTCACCGAGGCGGCGCTCGGTGCGACCATCGAGGTGCCGACCCTGGGCGGCGATCCGGTACGGCTGCGCGTCGCTCCGGGCACGCCGTCGGGTCGCGTTCTGCGCGTCAAGGGGCGCGGGATCGCGACGACCAAGGGCGCCGGCGACCTCCTCGCCGAGGTGCAGGTCGCCGTCCCCACGCACCTGGACGACGCCGCGCGCGAAGCCCTCGAGCGGTTCCAGGCGCTCGAACCGAAAGAGAACCCCCGCGCCGACCTCATGGCCAAGGCGCGGTAAACATACGCGCGTCGCCGCGGTTCTCGGCATCCGATGAGACAGGATGCCGAGAACCCGGTGTCGCAACCGCCACGACGGAAGAAGGTGAGACGTGGCCGAGAGAGAGATCGACGAAGACGCCCCGATCTTCGCCATCGCCGCCGCGGCGGAACTGTCGAACATGCACCCGCAGACCCTGCGCCAGTACGACCGCCTCGGCCTCGTCGTGCCCGCGCGCACGCAGGGCGGGTCGCGGCGGTACTCCAGCCGTCACGTGCAGCAGCTGCGCGAGGTGGCCCGGCTCTCGGGCGAGGGCATGAGTCTTCCCGCCATCGCCCGTCTGCTCGCGCTCGAGGAGCGCGTGCACGAGCTCGCCCGTCGCGTGAACGATCTCGAGCGACAGCTCAACGCCGAGCGGCAGTCGCGTCCCGGTGCACGCGTCTTCGCGGCGGGCGCGACGGGTTCGGTCGTGACGCTTCGCCACGGTGCGCGCGTGCGACGCGCGACCGACGTGGTGCTCTGGCGCCCGCACGGTCTCCACGACGACTGAGACGCGTCAGGCGGGATCCAGGCGCAGCACCTTCCGGGACTCGCCCACCTGCAGGTCGTCGACGACGCGGATCGTGCGCGCGACGGCATCCACCTGGTCGATGATCGTGCCGAAGCGCTGCCGGTCCGAGCAGACAGCGGTGACCGTCACGAAGTGCGAGCCGGTGTCCCACGTGTAGGTGGCGAACGGCGGTGTCTTCGGATCGCTCGGCAGGGGCATCGCCAGCTTCTCGCCGACGCCGAGGTGAGGGTTGCGGAACGACTCCGTGTCGTCGTACTCCATGGGCATCATGGCGCGCGCGGTGCGCAGCTGCGGCGTGGCCTCCTGCAGCTGCGCCATCACGACCAGCAGCTCGGGATCGCTCTTCCAGACCCACACGAGCACGCGCCCGGCGGCGCGGCGCATGAGCAGCGGGGCCGCCTGGCTGAGGATCCACGCGAACGCGCCGCCGCCCGCGCGCGGCGTGGCGCCGGTGGCCTGGTTCGCCTGGCTCAGCAGCATGCCGATCGCCGCCTTGCGGTGGCGGCGGCCACGGAATCCGAGGGAGCCGGTCACCGGCACCCAGAGGTCGGCGGGGGCGTCGGCCTGCAGTCGGGACATGCCCCACAGCCTACGAGTCGCGTCCTGGGAGAGGGATGCCGAGGGTCGGCGTTCGCGAGTAGAGAACGCTCCCATGCGCGAAAGTGTCGCCGATGTCGGAGGTCAGTGACAGGCTGATATCCGCGGTCATCGCGACCGCCCCCACACACCCGGAGGGTCCCGTGCTCGGCAAACTCCTCATGCGCTACCTGTCGCGGTATCGCTGGCTCCTGGCCGCCATCCTGGTCTTCCAGGCCGCGTCCGCCCTGGCGACGCTCTACCTACCGCGTTTGAACGCCGACATCATCAACCTCGGCGTCGCGCAGGGCGACACGGGATTCATCTGGTCGCGCGGCGCCCTCATGCTCGTCATCTCGCTCGGCCAGATCGTGGCATCCGTCATCGCCACGTACTTCGCCGCGCGCGCCGCCATGGCCGCCGGCCGCGACATCCGGCGCGATGTGTTCGAGCGCGTGAGCGGATTCTCCGAGCGCGAGCTGTCGCAGTTCGGCGCGGGCTCCTTGATCACTCGCAACACCAACGACGTGCAGCAGGTGCAGATGCTGGCGATGATGGGCGCCACCATGCTCGTCAGTGCCCCGCTCCTCGCGGTCGGCGGCGTCATCATGGCGCTGCAGCAAGACGTCGGTCTCAGCTGGCTGATCGCCGTCGCGGTGCCCGTCCTGCTCGTCGCGGCGGGGCTGATCATCGCGCGCATGGTGCCTTTGTTCCGCAGCTACCAGTCCAAGCTCGACGGCGTGAACCGGGTCATGCGCGAGCAGCTGACCGGGGTGCGCGTCGTGCGGGCCTTCGTGCGCGAGCGCATCGAAGAAGAGCGTTTCCGCCGGGCGAACACCGACATCCTCGTGGTGGGCCGCAAGGTGGGCTCCCTCTTCGTGCTGCTGTTCCCGCTGGCGATGCTCGTGCTCAACGTCACCGTCGTCGGGGTGATCTGGTTCGGCGGCATCCAGGTCGACGCCGGCGGGGTCGAGATCGGTACGCTCTTCGCCTTCATCCAGTACGTCGCGCAGATCCTCGGCGGCGTGCTCATGGCCAGCTTCATGACCGTGATGATCCCGCGCGCGGCCGTGTCGGCCGAGCGCATCGGCGAGGTGCTCGACAGCACGTCGACGCTGCACCGTCCCGACCATCCCGTGCGCGCGTTCCCCGAGGCCGGCGCGGTCGAGTTCGACGACGTGTCGTTCGCGTACCCGGGCGCGGAAGCGCCGGTGGTGGCGGGCGTCACCTTCCGCGCGGCCCCGGGCGAGACCGTCGCCATCGTCGGATCGACGGGTGCGGGGAAGACCACTCTCGTCTCCCTCATCCCGCGCCTCTTCGACGTCACGGGCGGCGCGGTGCGCGTCGGCGGGGTCGACGTGCGCGAGGCCGACCTCGACGAGCTGTGGAAGGGCATCGGTCTCGTTCCGCAGCGCCCCTTCCTCTTCAGCGGCACCGTGGCATCCAATCTGCGGTTCGGCCGCGAAGACGCCACCGACGACGAGTTGTGGCACGCCCTCGAGATCGCGCAGGGACGCGACTTCGTCGAGGCCATGGACGGCAAGCTCGAGGGGCGCATCGCCCAGGGCGGCACCAATGTCTCTGGCGGTCAGCGGCAGCGCCTCGCGATCGCGCGGGCGATCGTGCACCGGCCCCGCGTGCTGGTCTTCGACGACTCGTTCTCCGCGCTCGACCTCACCACCGACGCGCGCCTGCGGGCGGCGCTCTGGGCGGAGTTGCCCGAGGTGACGAAGATCGTGGTCGCGCAGCGCGTGTCGACCATCACCGGGGCCGACCGCATCGTGGTCCTCGAAGACGGACGCATGGCCGGACTCGGCACGCATGACGAGCTGTTGCGCACGAGTCCCACGTATCGAGAGATCGTCGAATCGCAGCTGGGGGTGGAAGCATGAGCGCGCCCGACGCCCTCACCGATGAAGACCGCGCCGAGCTCGAGCTCGCCGAGCAGGCGCGACAGAACTCGGGAGACTGGAACAGCGTCGCCCCCGGCAAGGCCGCTGCCTTCGGCCCCAGCTTCCGACGCCTGATCGGGCTGCTTCGTCCTTACGCGTGGGCGTTCGCCCTCGTCTCCGCCCTCGGCGCCCTCGGAGTGGTGCTGGCGGTGCTCGCTCCACGCGTCCTGGGGGATGCGACCAACATCATCTTCGAGGGCGTGGTGTCGCGCGGGTTGGGCGAGGCCTTCCCCGCGGGCACCTCGAAGGAGGTCGTCGTCGAGGCGCTGCGCGCATCGGGTCAGACCGACATCGCCAACATCGTCTCCGCGATGAACAGCTTCCAGGTCGGCGCGGGCGTCGACTTCGACGCTCTGCGCGTCGTGATCGTCACGGTGCTCGCGATCTACGTCGGCTCGTCGCTGCTGTCGTGGATCCAGGGCTACGTCATCAACATCATCATGGTGCGCACGATGTGGCGCCTGCGTGAAGACGTCGAGGCCAAGATCAACCGGCTGCCTCTTTCGTACTTCGACAAGGTGCAGCGCGGCGAGCTGATCTCGCGCGTGACGAACGACATCGACAACATCACGCAGACCATGCAGCAGTCGCTCTCGAGCGCGTTGACCTCGGTGCTGACCGTCGTCGGCGTGCTCATCATGATGTTCACGATCTCGTGGCAGCTCGCGCTCGTCGCCCTGGTCTCGCTGCCGCTCATGGCGGTCATCTTCGGCGTCATCGGCCCGAAGTCGCAGAAGGCGTTCGGTGAGCAGTGGAAGAAGGTCGGCCGCCTCAACGCCCGCGTCGAGGAGTCGTTCTCCGGTCATGCGCTGGTCAAGGTCTACGGGCGCGAGAAGGACGCCCGCGAGAAGTTCGAGCTCGAGAACGAGGAGCTCTACCAGGCCAGCTTCCGAGCGCAGTTCCTGTCCGGCATGATCATGCCCGGCATGATGTTCGTCGGGAACCTCACCTACGTCGGCATCGCCGTGCTCGGCGGGCTCATGGTCGCGGCCGGGCAGATCCGCCTCGGCGACGTGCAGGCCTTCATCCAGTACTCGCAGCAGTTCACGCAGCCGCTGTCGCAGCTGGGCGGAATGGCGGCCGTCGTGCAGTCCGGGACCGCCTCGGCGGAACGCGTCTTCGCCCTCCTCGACGCCGACGAGCAAGAGGCCGACGCCGTCGACGCGCCGGCCGCTCCCGAGGGGCGAGGCGTCATCGAGTTCCAGAACGTCCGCTTCTCGTACACGCCCGAGCGGCCCCTCATCACCGACCTGTCGTTCCGCGTCGAGCCCGGGCAGACCGTCGCCATCGTCGGACCCACCGGAGCGGGCAAGACCACCCTGGTCAACCTCATCATGCGCTTCTACGAGCTCGACGGAGGGCGCATCCTGCTCGACGGTCAGGACATCGCCGAGCTGCGTCGCGACGACGTCCGCTCGCGCACCGGCATGGTGCTGCAGGACCCGTGGCTGTTCGCGGGGTCCATCCGCGACAACATCCGCTACGGCCGCGAGAGCGCGACCGACGACGAGATCGTCGAGGCGGCGGTGGCCACGCGCGTCGACCAGTTCGTGCACTCCCTGCCCGAGGGGTACGACACCGTCCTCGATGAGGATGCCGCCAACGTCTCGGCGGGCGAGAAACAGCTGATCACGATCGCCCGGGCATTCGTCGCCCGCCCGTCGGTGCTCATCCTCGACGAGGCGACCTCCTCCGTCGACACGCGCACCGAGCTGCTGCTGCAGCAGGCGATGGCGGCGCTGCGCGAGGGCCGCACCTCGTTCGTCATCGCTCACCGTCTCTCCACGATCCGCGACGCCGACCTCATCCTCGTGATGGAGCACGGCGACATCGTCGAGAAGGGCACGCACGACGAACTCATCGCCGCGCAGGGTGCGTACTACCGGCTCTACCGGTCGCAGTTCGAACAGGCCGCGGCCGACCTCGATGCGTCCGAGTCGATGTCGGAGGAGTCCGGCGAACGGCCCGCGCGGGTGACGGGCGACAGCGAGGTGGTCTCGGCGATGGCTGCTGCGGCCTCCGAGGTGGTCGTCCCGGCGGGTGTCGACGGGCCGCCGCGTCCGGCGAACGGTTCCCCGTCGGCGGAGGGTCGCTGACAGGGGCGTGTCACGCGCTCCGGACCTCGCCGGTCGACTTGCGATACGCCGCGGCTCGTCGGCTCGTCGGCTCGTCGGCTCGTCGGCTCGTCTGTGCGGATCCCGTCCGCGCGACGTCCACCTGTGAGCGGCGCCCGGGCGGGGAAAACCCTCCCGGGTACAGTGGACGGACGCATGCACCGCACTGCACCGACCCCGCGCACCGCCCGCCGCACAGATAGGCCTCACCACACGTGACCACTCCTGCGACGCCCGCCGACGATCCCGCGCCCGCCGCCGTGTCCCCCGACCCGTCCGCGTCCGCCGACCGCCCGCTGAAGATCCTCATCGGCGCCGACACCTTCCTGCCCCACGTGAACGGCGCCGCCCGCTTCGCCGAACGCCTCGCGGCGGGCCTGGTCGCTCGCGGTCACGACGTCCACGTCGCCGCCCCCAGCGTCGGCCACAGCAACGCGGGCACCGCGATCGAGACGATCGAGGGTCAGCCGATGATGATGCACCGGCTCCCGGCCTACCGATTCCTCCCGCACGACTGGATCACCTACGTGCTGCCGTGGCGCTCGAAGCACTACGCCCGCATCGTGCTCGACGAGGTCAAGCCCGATGTCGTGCACATCCAGTCGCACATCGTGATCGGCCGCGGTCTCGCCCGCGAGGCGCGCAAGCGCGGCATCCCGGTCGTGGCGACCAACCACGTGATGGCCGAGAACATCCTCGACTTCACCACGCTCCCCGACTGGCTCGACCGCGTCTTCGTCAAGCTCGCGTGGGCCGACGCGGAGCGCACGTTCAAGATGACGCGCGCGGTGACCACGCCCACGCGCAAGGCGGCCGACTTCCTCGAGTCGACGATCGACATCGACGGCGTCATCCCGATCTCGTGCGGGATCGACCGCTCGAACTATCGCCCCGACCTCACCCCGCGCGACGCCAACCGCATCCTGTTCGTCGGCCGGCTGACCACCGAGAAGCACATCGACGTCGTGCTGAAGGCCCTCTCCCAGCTCGACCCCGCGCTCGACGCCACCTTCGACATCGTCGGCGGCGGCGACCAGCGCGCCAAGCTCGAAGCCCTCGCGCAGCAGCTCGGCGTGGCGAAGCGCGTCACGTTCCACGGTCACACGTCCGACGACGAGCTCCGCGATCTGTACTCGCGTGCGAGCGTCTTCGCGATCGCCTCGATCGCCGAGCTCCAGTCGATCGCGACGATGGAGGCCATGGCATCCGGTCTGCCGATCGTGGCGGCGAACGCGGTCGCCCTGCCGCACCTCGTGCACGAGGGCGAGAACGGGTACCTCTTCACCCCCGGCGACGCCGACGAGCTCGCGGCGCGCCTGACCGTCGTGCTCACCGCGTCGCCCGAGGATCGTCGGCGCATGCAGCAGGCATCGCTCGACGCCGTCGCCGTGCACGACATCACCCGCACCCTCGACACCTTCGAAGCGCTGTATCGCGGTCGCCCGCTGCCGGAGTGACCGCGTGCACGTGGTGATGTTCGCCGATCAGCACCTCGAGTCGCTCGGCGGCGCGCAGGTGTCGATGCGGCTGCAGAAGCGGTTCCTCGAGCGCGCCGGCCACGTCGTCACGGTCGTCGCTCCGCGCCTGCACCGTCCGGCATCCGACGATCCGGCCTACCTCGACCTGCCGTCGATCGCGATCACGCCCGACCGTGAGTACGCGCTCACGTGGCCCGGTGCGCGGACGGACCGATTCCTGGATGCCGAGATGGGCGCGCGACTGCCCGCCGACGTCGTGCACGTGCAGGCCGATTTCTGGGGCGCGTTCATCGGTCACCGATTCGCCGCGCGGCACGGGCTGCCGGTGGTGCACACGATGCACAACCGCGTCGACGTCGGGATCGAGGCGACGGCGCCGTTCCCGTCGCTCGTGCTGCGCGTGCTGAACGCGTGGGCTCGCCGTGCGCTGCCCTCCCCGGCGGTGCGGCGCGCCGTCCGTCATGGCGGGGGTCCGTCGAGGGACGCGCACGACGATCCGCGGGCAGCGCGCGATTCCGCGACCTCCGAGGCGACGGTGGCGGATGGCCCCTCCGTAGCGACTCCCCGCGCGGCCCGCAGGAGCGGGGTTCCCGCGCAGGATGCCGGCGAAGCGCCGCGGGATCCGCGCGATTCCACGAGCTCCGACGGGTCGACACCGCTGGTTCCGGCATCCCGCGTCGACGGGTGGGCCTTCCTGCATCGACTCGCCCGCCTGTCGCGCGCGGTGACGGCGCCGTCCGCCCACTTCGCTCGCCGTCTGGAACGGCACGGGGTGGCGCCGTCGGTCGACGTCATCTGGAACGGCATCGACGACGACGTGCTCGACGCCGCCCTCGCCTTCGGGTCCTCCGCGCGCCGACCCGGACTTGCGCGATTCGTCTGGCTCGGCCGCATGAGCCCCGAGAAGCGTCTGCTGCCCTTCCTCGAGGCCGTCGTGGCATCCGGGATCGACGCCGAGGTCGAGGTCATCGGCGGGGGCGCCCAGCTGACGGCGGCCCAGCGTCTCGTCGAGCGTGAACGCCCCACGGCCGCCGTGGTCTTCTCGGGGCGACTGCCCCACGCCGAGACCCTCGCCCGGCTCGCCGACGCCGACGCCGTGGTGCAGACCTCGATCGGCTTCGAGACGCAGGGGATGACGGTCTTCGAGGCCGCCTCCCTCGGCACCCCTGCCGTCGTGACCGACCCCGACATCGCGGCCGAGCTCGGCGGGGGGACCTGGAGCGTCGCGGATGCCACGGTCCCGGCGCTCGCGGAGGCCCTGCGCCGTGCGGCCGCCGACATCGCCGCGGGTTCGCCCGTGCGCGCGGAGCCGTCGATCGCCGAGCGGTTCCGCCAGTCGTCCCGCACCGCGGCGATGGTCGCCGTCTACGAACGGGTCATCCGCTCCGGCCGGTGACCCTCGCCGGCCGGCCGTGCACGACGGCGGGGCGGGTCGGCTGATGCGCCGGGGGTGAACGGCTCATCCGGTCCGGGCGCCGACCCGCCTGTCCGGCTGTGCACAGCGGCGGGTCGATCGGCCGGCGCGCCGGGGTTCGGCATCCCGGGGGAGGCGTGTCGGGTGTGGGGACTGCCGTTGTGTCCGGGTGGGGTGTCGGGTGCGGGGGCGCCGTCATGCCAGGCGGCCGCTGGGCTGCACCACGGCGACCGGCGACGTCGCGGGCACGGTCGACGTCGAAGTCGCAGGCGCCGCGGCGGGTTCGACCGCCGCCTCGGGGGCGGTGTCACGCTCGCGCGGCAGCGCCCGCGAGGGGTCGGTGGGGATGCGCCCGTAGCCGTCGGTGTGGACGAGCCACGCCGTGCCGACGATTCCGGCGAGGGACAGGATGCCGAGAGCGATGAAGTAAGCCATGGCAGAGAAGCTACGGGTAGAGGAATCATGCCGACGAGTGGCATGATGGTCGTACATCGTAAGATTTCTGCCACACACCGGAGGTGCGCATGCGCTCGGTCGCCGTCGTCGTCCAGCCGGGGTTCGCCCCGTTCGAATTCGGGCTCGCCTGCGAGGCCTTCGGTCTCGATCGCAGCGATGACGGCATCCCGAACTTCGACTTCCGCATCGTCGCCCCCGACCCGGGCGTCGTGCCCGCGAACATCGCCTTCTCGCTCAACGTCGAGCACGGTCTCGAGGCGGCGGCCGACGTCGACATCCTCGTGCTGGCGCCCATCCCGCGTGAGCAGTGGGGTGCCGTCGACGAGCGCGTCCTCGAGGTCGTGCGTTCCGCGAACGCCCGCGGCGCCTGGCTGCTGAGCGTGTGCAGCGGGTCGTTCGTGATCGCGGCATCCGGGGTTCTCGACGGCAAACGGGCGACCACGCACTGGCGCTACGCCGACGTGATGGCACGGATGTACCCCTCGATCGACGTCGATCCCGACGTGCTGTACGTGCAGTCGGACAACATCATCACCAGCGCCGGCACCGCCGCGGGACTCGACGCGTGCCTGCACCTGCTGCGTCAGGAGCTCGGGTCGGAGCTCACCAATCGCATCGCGCGGCGGATGGTCGTCGCCCCGCAGCGCGACGGCGGTCAGGCGCAGTTCATCGCCTCGCCCATCCCCGTCGACACCTCGCTCTCGCTCGCTCCGGTGACCGAGTGGATGCTGCAGAACCTGGATGCCGAGCTCTCGGTCGATCGACTCGCCGCCCGCGCGCATATGTCGCCGCGCACCTTCGCCCGTCGCTTCAAGGCCGATCTGGGCGCGACCCCGGCCGCGTGGCTCGCGCGCCAGCGGCTGCTGCACGCGCAGCGCCTGCTGGAGGAGACCGACCTCGGCCTCGACCGCATCGCCGCCGAGTGCGGATTCGGTTCCGCGGCGGTGCTGCGGCAGAACTTCGCGCGCACGATGGGGCTCACGCCGACGGCGTACCGCGCCCGGTTCTCGTGCGCGGAGACGGTGACATCCGCCCGCGCCTCGGAGCCGATCCCCGCGTGAGAACGTCGAAACGGCCCCACCCCGGGAGGGTGGGGCCGTTCCGGAACAGCGTCAGGACGCGGGGGTGAAGAACGGGTTCGACGGCGCGGTGCGCGCGGCGAGCACGTCCTCGGTGGCGGGCAGCGAATGGGCTCCGTTGCGGATCGCCTCGCGGGCGGCCTGGCGATTGTTGCGGTAGATCAGCTCCGCATCGGTGGCGGCGGGGTTGACCCACACCGCGGCGATCACCGCGTGCGTGTCGGCCCAGTCGGCGGGGATCTCGCCGTCGGCGACGGCATCGGCGATCCCGGATGCCACCCCCGCCTGCGCCGGGCCCCAGATCAGCAGCCCGTGGGCGTCGCTCTCGGGCGCCGACTTGGTGACGAACAGGGTGAGCGGCTTGACGGGCAGGGACGGACGGAGCACCGCGACGAAGGGGACGTGCCCCGCGCTCGGCGTCGCCAGGGCGGTGGCCCACGCCGTGCCGGCGGGACCGTCGCGGTGGCCGAGCACCGTGTTGATGTGCGCGGCGTGCGCCCCCTCGCCGACGAAGCTCTCGCCGATCTGCACGGCGAGGCTCATCCGACGAGTCCCTGTTCCTTGAGCCAGTCGGTGGCGACGTCCTCGGGGTCCTCGCCGTCGACGTCGACCAGGGCGTTGAGCTTCTGCATCTCCTCGGTGGTCAGCAGCGGCGAGATCTCGGCGATCACGTCGGCGATCGCCGGGTACTGGTCGAGCGTCGACTGCTTGAGGGTGAAGGCGCCCTGGTAGACGGGGAAGAACTCCTTGTCGTCCTGCATCACCACGAGGTCGAGGGCGGGGATGCGGCCGTCGGTCTGGAAGACCTCGCCGAAGTTGCAGTCGTCGCCCTTCTGCGTCGCGGTGTAGATGACGCCGGTATCGAGCAGAGCGACCTGGGAGTCGGGGACGTTCAAGCCGTACGCCTTCTTGAGTCCCGGCCAGCCGTCGTCGCGGGTGGAGAACTCGCTCTCGATGCAGAACGTCTGCTCGCTCGCGGGCAGCTTCGCGACGTCGGAGAGCGTCTTCACACCGAGCTCCTCGGCCTTGTCGGCGCGGATCGCGAAGGCATACGTGTTGTTCAGCGGTGCGGGGTCGAGCCAGGCGATGCCCTTGGCGGAATCGGCATCTTTCGTCGCGGCGAACTGCGCCTCGGCCCCGGCGACGGGAGCGGTGTTGCCGTTGTACGTGATCCACGACGTGCCGGTGTACTCCCAGTACCCGAGGAACTCGTCGCTCTCGAGGGCCTGGCGGACGTTCGCCGAACCGACGAGCTTGGTGTTGGCCTCGACGTCGGCGCCGCGCGCGTTGAGCAGCTGCGTGGTGATGTGGGCCAGGATGTACTGCTCCGAGAAGTCCTTCGAGCCGATCTGTCCGGTGAGCCCGGCGAGTTCGTCGCTGCCGCCGGCGGCGGAGCCGGAGCCGGAGGAGCCGCCCGAGCAGGCGGTGAGGGCGAGGACGCCGAGGGCCGCGACGGCGGTCAGCGAGAGAAGCGGACGACGCTTCATTGTGTCTCCTAAGGGTGGTGGTGCGGGTGGGTGATGCAGGGACGGTGGGGGCTCAGATGCCTTTGGGGGTCAGCAGGTCTTCGGCGACGCCGGCGATCCAGTCGATCAGCAGCGCGATGCAGGCGACGAGCACGGCACCGGTGACGAGCACGGGGTAGCGCTGGAGCTTCAGGCCGTTGACGATCATGTCGCCGAGGCCGCCGGCGTTGATGAAGGTCGCAATGGTCGCGACGCCGACGCAGAACACCAGGGCGGTGCGCAGTCCCGCGAGGACCACGGGGACGGCGAGCGGCAGCTCGATGCGGGCGAGCACCTGCACGGGCGTCATACCCATGCCGCGGGCCGACTCGCGGATCGCGCCGTCGACCTGCTCGATGCCGATCATCGTGTTGCGCAGCACGGGCAGGAACGCGTAGATCACGAGGGCCACGAGCGCCGTCGTGTACCCGGTCTGCCAGATGATGGCGAGGAGGATCACGACACCGACCGCGGGGGTGGCCTGTCCGATGTTGGCCAGAGCCAGCACGATCGCCTTGACCGTACGCGAGGGCGTCTTCGCCAGCAGGATGCCGACCGGGATGGCGAGCACGGCGACCAACGCGGACGCCGCCACCGTGAGGCTGAGGTGCTCGCCGACCCGCAGGAAGAGGTAGTCGGCGTTCAGGGTGCGCTGCTCGATGGAGTCGAGCTCCAGGGACGACACCCATAGGTACAGCGCCGCGAGGATCACGATCACCACCGCGGGGGTGACGAAGCGCTTCCAGATGCGACGTCCGCCGCGCTGACGGCGCGTGGCCGCCAGGCGTGCGGCGCCGATGCTCTGGGTCTCGGTGGTGACGGTGGTCATCGCACGCCGCCCGGGCGGGAGATGTCGGCGACCTCGACGCCGAGGGCGGCCGAGATGCGCTCCATCGTCAGGGAGCCCACGGCCCGACCCTCGCGATCGACCACGGCGATCGACGGGGAACCGTTGACCACGAGCAGGTCCAGGGCGTCGCGCAGGTTGTCGGCGACCGAGACGCGGGCGGCGCCGGCATCCGTCACCGGACCCAGGGGGGCCTCGCCGACGGGGATGAGCGCGAGGCGCTTGAGGGCCGCGCCGTGCCCGATGAACGAGCGCACGTAGTCGTTGGCCGGAGCGGCCAGGATCGCGGCGGGGGTGTCGAACTGCTCGATGCGACTGCGCTCGGACAGCACGGCGATGCGATCGCCCAGGCGGATGGCCTCATCGAAGTCGTGGGTGACGAAGATGATCGTCTTGCCGATCGACTCCTGAAGGCGCAGGAACTCGGCCTGCAGACGCTCGCGGGTGATGGGATCGGTCGCGCCGAAGGGCTCGTCCATCAGCATGACGGGCGGGTCGGCGGCGAGGGCGCGTGCGACGCCGACGCGCTGTTGCTGGCCGCCCGAGAGCTGCCGCGGATAGCGCTGGGCGAAGTCGCCGCTCAGCTGAACGGTCTCGAGCAGCTCTTCGACGCGATCGGCGGTTCGCTTCTTCGACCAGCCGAGCAGCTTGGGAACGACGGCGATGTTCTCGCCGATCGTCATGTGTGGGAAGAGGCCGATCTGCTGGATGACGTAGCCGATGTGTCGTCGCAGCTCGTTGGGATCGAGCGAGAGCACGTCGCGACCGTCGATCGAGATGGTGCCCGAGGTGGGCTCGATGATGCGGTTGATCATCTTCATCGTCGTGGTCTTGCCGCAGCCCGATGGGCCGACGAACATGATGAGCTCGCCGGGCTCGACGCTCATCGAGAACGCGTCAACGGCGGGGGTGGGTTGACCGGGGTAGACCTTCGTCACCCCGTCGAGGCGGATGCCGACTCCCGAGGAGTCGCTCGCGGTGGCCGGTCGGGAAGTGGTGGTGGTGTCAGACACGGAGCCCCCTTGAGGTGGTGACGCGGGTGATGAAGACGAAGGCGGCATCCAGGAGCAGGGCCAGCACGATGACGCCGAGGGTTCCTGTGAGCGCGAAGTTGAGGGCGTTGCGCGAACCGAGCGACGACAGGCCCATGAAGATGAACTGGCCGAGACCGGGGCCGGCGACGTAGGCCGCGATCGCGGCGATGCCGACGGTGAGTTGCGCGGCGACGCGGACCCCCGTGAGGATGATGGGCCAGGCGATCGGCAGCTGCACCGAGAGCAGGATGCGCGCGGGCGACATGCCCATGCCCTTGGCTGATTCCATGATCGCGGGTGGGACCTCGCGCAGCCCCACGACGGTGTTCCGCACGATCGGCAGCAGCGAGTAGAACACGAGCGAGAACACCGTGGGTGTCCAGCCGAGTCCGAGCACCGGGGTCAGCAACGCCAGCAGGGCCAGCGAGGGAATGGTCAGGGCGACGCCCGCGGCGGCGATCGTGACCGATCGCGAAACCGGGCGGTTCCAGACGGCGATGCCGATCGCGATGCCGATGACGGCGGCGATGGCGATGCTCAGCACGACGACGGCGACGTGCTGGAGCACGAGTTCGGCGATGTCGTCACTGCGGCGGCCCCAGAAGGTGAAGAGTCCGCCGAGGTCGAAGTCGGACATGCGTCGCACTCCTCTCCTCATCGAGATGGGCCGCGGTTCACGGCTGCGGCTGACTGTACGGCCGGGGGGTTCTTATCCTCAACCAGTGTTGTTCATATGGCAATCATCGTGATCCGGACATGATCGCGTCGAAGCCCACGGCCCGCGAGAGGTCCTTCGCGCTGGATGCCACGAATCTGGCGAGAGCGTCGAGACGGTCGCCGATACGGGTCTTGGGGGCGCTGACGTTCAGCGCCGCGACGATGCGGCCGGTGAAATCGCGTACCGGGGCGCTCGCACCGACGACGCCGAGCTCGAGCTCCTCGTCGAGCAGGGCGTACCCGTTTGCTCGGATGCGGGCGAGCTCGGCGCGCAGGCTCGCGAGGTCGGAGACCACCTGTCGGTCGGCGGGCGGGCTCGGCAGCACCGAGAACCCCGCCGCGTGCGGGGGTACCGGCCCGACGATCGCCTGGTCCTGGCCGTGCTCGGCGTACCAGCGGGTGAGGGAGTCGTCGTCCCAGTCGCTCAGGAGTACGCGACCCGAGGGCGTGCGCCACGCGGCGGTCGTGATGCCCTCCCACCCGGTCGTGCGGAACTCGTGCGGGCTCAGTTCGCTGGCGATGGTGAGCACGTTGCCGCCGCGCAGCACGCACAGGTGCGTCGTCTCGCGGGCGCGCTGAGCGACCCGGCGCAGAATCGGCTGGGACTCGCGGGTGAGGGTGCTCTCGACGGTGAGGGCGGCGAGGGCGTACAGGCGCGCCCCCAGCCGGTACGCGAGGGTGTTGTCGTCGCGATCGACGAGGCCGGCGTCGGCGAGGGTGGCGAGGGTTCGCGAGACGACGGCCTTGTCGCGACCGGTGATCTGCGCGACCCTCGATACGCCCAGTCCGCCGGCGGCGACCGCTTCGGCGGAGCCGAGAATCTCGAGGATTTCGACGTCACGGGCCAGGCCCGAGGAGTTGCGACGCGGGGTCGCCGAGGGATCTGTCATGAACCGGAACCCTACCCAGTTGCCATATTCACATCAAGGGATGCTCACAAGGCATCCTGGCTCTATCGTGGCCGTGCGGTCGCCACTGGCGGGCTCGAAGACGAGAGCCGCAGGAGCGCACCGCCCCCGATCCACGATCTCAAGGACTGGTCCCGTGACGAAGCGCACACTCACCGTCGGATTCATCGGCCTGGGCAGCATGGGCAGCGGAATGACCCGCAACCTGCAGGCCTCCGGCTTCCCCCTGGTCGTCACCGACGTCCGCCCCGAGGCCGCGGCCGACGCCGTCTCGCGCGGCGCCGTCTGGGTCGACACCGCCGCCGAGGTGGCATCCCGCTCCGACCTGGTCATTACGATGCTGCCCACCCCGCGGCACGTCGACCAGGTGCTGCGCGGGCCCGACGGCCTGCTGGACGCGCTCCCGCAGGGCGGCACGTGGGTCGACATGTCGACCTCGGTGCCGGAGGTGGCCGAGCGCGCCCGCGCCGACCGGCCCGACCTGCGCGTGCTCGACGCCCCGGTCAGTGGCATGTCGGTCGGTGCCGCGAACGGCACGCTGCAGATCTTCATCGGCGGTGACGCCGACGACGTCGAGCGCCTCCGCGAGGTGTTCGAGGCGATGGGCGAGCCCGAGCGCATCCTGCACGTCGGCGGTCACGGCGCCGGCTACGCGGTCAAGCTCATGATCAACCAGCTGTGGTTCTCGCACCTCATCGCCACGGCCGAGGTGCTCTCGGTGGGCGTCAAGGCCGGCGTCGACCTCGAGGTGCTGCGCCGCGCCCTGGTCGCCAGCCCCGCCAACAGCAACTTCGTCGAGCACGACGTGCTGTCGATCCTCGATCACGGCGACTACGACGAGGGCTTCGCCCTGGCCCTCGCCTGCAAGGACCTCGGGCTCTCGAGCGACCTGGCCCGCTCGGTGGGGATGCCGTACGAACTGTCGGGCCTCGTCGACCAGCAGTTCCGTCGCGCCAAGGCCATGTACGGCGAGCGCGCGGGCGAGATGGCGCCCTTCCGCCTGTACGAGGATCTGCTCGGCGAGCCGCTGCGCCGCGCCCAGGCCACCGCGGGGGTCGCACGATGACCGACGAGCGCGCCTTCGTCGCCTCCCTGCCGACCGACCTCTTCATCGACGGCGCCTGGCGCCCGGCATCCACGGGGGACCGCTTCGACGTGATCGACCCCTCGACCGGCGACGTGCTCGCCACGGTCGCCGACGCGAGCGTCGCCGACGGCGATGCGGCGCTGGCTGCCGCCCACCGCGCGCAGGAATCGTGGGGGCGCACCGCCCCGCGCGAGCGCGCCGAGATCCTGCGCCGGGCGTTCGAGATGGTCACCGCGCGTGCCGAGGACTTCGCCCTCGCGATGACGCTCGAAATGGGCAAGCCGCTCGCCGAGGCGCGCGGCGAGGTCGCCTACGGCGCCGAGTTCCTCCGCTGGTTCAGCGAGGAGGCTCCTCGTATCTCCGGCCGGTACTCCGTCGCCCCCGACGGACGCAACCGCCTGCTCGTCGTGCAGCGCCCGGTGGGACCGTGCCTGTTCATCACGCCGTGGAACTTCCCCCTCGCGATGGCCACCCGCAAGATCGCCCCCGCGATCGCCGCCGGCTGCACGATGGTGCTCAAGCCCGCCGCCCTCACACCCCTCACGGCGCTGCTTCTCACCGAGGTGCTGCGCGAGGCGGGGCTGCCCGACGGCGTGCTCAACGTCATCCCCACGACGCACGCCGGAGCCGTCACCGGTCCGCTCGTGCAGGACCCGCGTCTGCGGAAGCTCTCCTTCACCGGCTCGACCGGTGTCGGGCAGCGCCTCATCGCCGACTCGGCCGCCCAGGTGCTGCGCGTGTCGATGGAGCTCGGTGGCAACGCGCCCTTCCTGGTCTTCGAGGATGCCGACCTGGATGCCGCCGTCGACGGCGCCGTGCTCGCGAAGATGCGCAACGGCGGCGAGGCGTGCGTCGCCGCGAACCGCTTCCTCGTGCACGAGGCGGTGGCACAGGAGTTCACCGAGCGTTTCGCCGCACGCATCGGCGCCTTCGTCCCCGCACGCGGCACCGATCCGTCGTCGACGGTCGGCCCGCTCGTCGACGCCGCGACCCGCGACAAGGTCGCCTCGCTCGTCGACGGGGCCGTCGCGCAGGGCGCGCGCGTCGCGGTCGGCGGGAGCGCCATCCCCGGGCCCGGGTACTTCTACCAGCCGACCGTGCTGGTCGACGTGCCGGCGGATGCCGACATCCTCCGCGAGGAGATCTTCGGTCCCGTCGCGCCCATCCTCACCTTCCGTGACGAAGAGGAGGCCATCCGCCTCGCCAACGACACGGAATTCGGCCTGGTGTGCTTCGCCTACACGCGCGACCTCGACCGCGGTCTGCGCCTGGCCGAGCGCCTCGAGACCGGGATGCTCGGCCTGAACGCCGGAGTCGTCTCCAACCCCGCGGCTCCCTTCGGCGGCGTCAAGCAATCGGGCCTCGGCCGCGAGGGCGGAGCCGAGGGCATCCACGAATACCTCGAGACCGTCTACGTCGGCATCGCCGACCCCTTCGCCTCCCGGAGCGCCTGACCGCATGGACATCACTGACTTCTCCACCGACTTCTTCTCGCTCGCGGGACGCACGGCGATCGTCACCGGCGGCAACGGCGGCCTGGGACGCGCGTTCTCGGTCGCGCTCGCCGCAGCCGGTGCGAACGTCTTCGTCCCCTCCCTCGCCGACGACGACGGTGAGACCGCCCGGCTCGTCGAGGCGCACGGACGCGATTACGCCTTCGTGGCGTCCGACATCACGGCCGTCGGGGAGCCCGAACGAGTCGTGAAGGCCTGCGTCGACCGCTTCGGCGGCGTCGACGTGCTCGTCAACTCCGCCGGCATCAATCTGCTCAGCGAGGACGTCGTCGCCTTCGACCGTGCCAAGTGGGACCCGATGATCGCGGTCAACCTCACGGCGGCCTTCGAATTCGCCCGTGCCTCGGCCGAGGTCATGATCCCGAACCGCCGCGGCAAGATCATCAACATCGCCTCCCTCTTCTCGTTCCTCGGCGGGCGCCAGTCGCCCGCGTACGCGGCATCCAAGGCGGGCATCGTCGGGTTCACGAAGGCCTACGCCGACGAACTGGGCGAGTTCGGCATCCAGGTCAACGCGGTCGCGCCCGGGTACTTCGCGACGGCCCTCACCGAGAAGACCCGATCGGATGCCGCGGCCAACAGCCGCATCGTCGACCACGTCCCCGCCGGCCGGTGGGGCGACCCGGCCGACCTCATGGGCGCGGTCGTGTTCCTCGCCAGCCGCGCCAGCGACTACGTCACCGGGCACACGCTCGTCGTCGACGGCGGCTACCTGCTGCGCTGACCCGATCCCCAAACCGATCCAGGAAGACCGACATGGCCGATTCCCGTTCCCTGCTCACCCGATCCGAGCTCACCCGTTCCGACATCGCCGCGCGTCTGACCGACCTGCTCGGCGCCGACGCCGTCGACACCCGCGAGTCCGAGCTGCGTGAAGCCAGCGTCGACCGCTTCAAGAAATACTCCGCGGTCCACGGCATCTTCGACGGACCGTTCCCCGCCGCGATCGCGTATCCGCGCTCGACCGAGGAGGTCGCGGCGGTGCTGCGCTTCGCCGACGAGAACGGCATCGCGATCGTCCCGCGCACCGGCCGCACCGCGACCGAGGGCGGGCTGGAGACCGTCGTCGCCGACACGATCGTGCTCGACGGGTCGCGGATGGACGGCATCCTGACCATCAACACCGTCGACATGATGGTCACCGTCCAGTGCGGCGCGGGCCTGCAGCGCGTCGAAGACGAGCTGCGCGCCCAGGGGTACACCACCGGCCACTCGCCGCAGTCCAAGCCTCTCGCGCAGTACGGCGGCCTGGTCGCCACGCGATCGATCGGGCAGTTCTCGACCCTGTACGGCGGGATCGAGGACATGGTCGTCGGGCTCGAGGCCGTACTCGCCGACGGCACCGTCACGCGCATCAAGAACGTGCCGCGCCGCGCGGCGGGTCCCGACATCCGTCATCTCATCATCGGCAACGAGGGTGCGATGGCGTTCGTGACCGAGGTCACGGTGAAGATCTGGCCCTACGTGCCCGAGAACAACCGGTTCTTCGGCTTCCTCACCGATGACTTCGGCGCGGGAATCGAGCTGCTGCGCGAGCTCGTCACGCAGGGCTACCGCCCCTCGGTCGCGCGCGTGTACTCCCCGGAGGACGCCCGTCAGCACTTCGCACACTTCCACGACGGCAAGTGCGTGGTCGTGCTCGTCGCCGAGGGTCCGCGCCGTCTCGCCGAGGCGACCGCCGAGGCCATCGCGGAGGCCGCGGAGGGCAAGCCGCTCGAGCGCGTCGATGACGCACTGATCGAGTCGTGGTTCGACAACCTCAACTGGGGTCAGGACAAGATCAACCGCGAGAAGCGCGAGATGCTCGAGAAGGCCCACCTCGGCTACACGACCGAGGTGTCGGTCGACTGGTCGCGCGTGGTCGAGCTCTACGAGTCGGTCATGGGGCGCGTGCGTCGGGAGTTCCCGCGCGCGGCCGACCTGACCATGCTCGGCGCCCACTCGTCGCACAGCTACCAGACGGGCACGAACCTGTACTTCGTGTACGACTACGACATCCGGTGCGAGCCTCGCGAGGAGATCACCGCGTACCACGAGCCGCTCAACGCGATCGTGGTGGAGGAGGCGCTGCGTCTGGGCGGATCCATGGTGCACCACCACGGCATCGGCAAATACCGCACCGCGTGGACGGACGAGGAGCACGGCAGCGCCGTGGTGCTGCTGGAGCGAATGAAAGCCGCGCTCGACCCGAATGGCATCATGAATCCCGGCACGATCTTCGCCCTGGGGCGCTGATGGCAGTCGTCGTCGCGATCGACAACGGCTCGCAGTCGACGAAGGTCCTGGTCGTCGACGAGACGGGCCGCGTGCGGGCACAGGCTCGCGTGGGGCTCCGGCCCTATGCGACGCCCGCGTCCGGGCGCAGCGTGCATCCCGACGACGACGTGTGGGACTCGATCGTGCGGGCCTGCCGCCTGGCGATGGACCGCTTCGACGGCGATCTCTCCGAGGTGGTCGGGGTCGGGCTGTGCACGATCCGCTTCTGCCGCGCCCTGATGCGGGCCGACGGCACGCTCGCCGAGCCGCTGCTGAGCTGGATGGATGAACGCGTGTCGCGCCCGCACCTCGATTCGCCCGAGGTCTCGCACGTCACGACCTCGTCGGGGTACATCGCGCACCGTCTCACGGGCGAGTTCCGCGACGCCGCCGGCAACTACCAGGGCGTCTGGCCGATCGACCAACTCACGTGGCGGTGGTCTTCGGCCCCGGATGCCGCGGCGGCCACCGGCATGCACCCCTCGCTGCTCAGCGAGCTCGTGGATCCCGGAGCCGAGCTCGGCTGCGTGAGCGCGGAGGCGTCGGAGGCGACCGGCCTGCCCGCGGGCGTCCCGGTGTTCGCGACGTCGAACGACAAGGCGGTCGAGGCGCTCGGGGCGGGTCTGACGTCGTCCGAAGACGTGCTGCTGTCGTTCGGCACCTACATCGCGGCGATGACCGTGGCCGACGTCCCCGGTGGGGGAGAAGCGCACTGGGTGAACTTCGGCTCCCGCCCGGGCCAGTACCTCGCGGAGTCCACCGGCATCCGTCGCGGGATGTGGACCGTGAGCTGGCTCCGCGACCTGCTGCACCCCGTCGCGCCCGATGACGACATCTACGCCTTCGACCGCAGCCTGGGCGCTGAGGCGGAGGCCGTCGCTCCCGGATGCGACGGAGTGGCCGCTGTGCTGGACTGGCTCGCGCCGGGCGATGAGCCGAACCGCCGCGGGGCCTTCGTCGGTTTCTCGGGTGCGCAGGGGCGTGGGCATCTCTACCGTGCCGTGCTGGAGGCCATCGCGTTCACGATGGCGGACCACATCGAGGAGATGGAGCGCGAACGCGGGAGCGTCGCGAGCGGCATCATCGTGACCGGCGGCGGGGCGCAGTCGGCGTTGCTCGTGCAGATCGTCGCCGACGTGCTCGGGCGCCCGGTGCGCCGCGCGCTCGTCGACGACGCTGCGGGCATCGGCGCAGCGATCTGCGCGGCCGTGGGCGCTGGGCTGCACCCAGACTGGGATGCTGCGGTCGCGGCGATGTCCGGAACGGGGGCACCCGTGCTCCCTGGTGAGCGCGCCGACGCGTATCGCGCGCTCCGGCCCTGGCACCGCGGCGTCCGCTCCCGCGTCGCGAAGTTGTCGGACTGGATGGTCGAGGCCCGCGGCTGACCCCGGGGTCGGGGGTCGGGCCTGTCGATCCGATCCGGGAGATCGATCAGTGCGCCGCGACGAACGCGGCGTGATCCTCGCGCGCGACGTCGGCGTACGCGAAGGCCCACGGCACGAGCGCTGCGCTGAGCGCCCGGCCCGAACCGGCGTACCCGGCGATCTCGGGGGCCTCCGGCGACTGCGCGTGGGCGCGCGCGAGGGTGATCGCACAGGCCTGGGCGTAGCGGCGGAACGGCTTGTCGGCGAGATCGACCATCTCGATGCCGCCCTTCATGTCGTGGAACTGGCGCACGTAGAAATCCGCGTCGACCCCGCGGACGTGACCCAGGAACGGATCGGACACGCTCTGCAGGATGCGCTGCAGCGCGACCACGCGCGCGCCCTCGCCGTCGGCCGTGACGAGCGAGACGAGCGCGTCGGGCTGGCGGATGCCGCCGAACTGCTGCAGCACGCTCGCCCCGGCCTGCTTGCCCTGCAGCACGAAGGCGTGCCCGTCACCGTCCTGCAGCAAGAGGAGGTAGCACCGCGTCCCGACGCTGCCGACCCCCACCACGCGCCGCGCGACGTCACTGAGGTCGTACTGCTCGAGTGTCATCCGCACGTCCACGTTCGCGGACGTCCGGTAGGCGCCGTCCAGAGCGAGGACGCGGGCCGCGACCTCCGCGTCGACGGGGGTCATCGTGGGTGGTCGGTGGGTGAACGTGAGGCGACCCGAGCCCGCGTCGGCGGTCAGGCGGCGCACCGCCCGTGCCCCGGTGCGTCGTTCGGCGTCGGCGATGGCCTGGGCGAGCACCTCGCGGGAGGCCCGGTCGTACGCGGTCATCGCCTCGCGGGCTCCGAAGTGCTCGAAATAGCGGTCGATCGGGTCGCGCTCGACGAGTCCCGCGATCGCCCGGGCATAGGCCCGCACGGTCGAGGCGACCGCGTCGCGGACGACGGCCGGGTCGCGGTCGTTCTCGGCTCCCGCCAGGACGACGCTGACCAGCAGGCGTTTCAGGTCCCACTCCCAGGGCGCCCAGGCGGCCTCGTCGAAGTCGTTGAGGTCGAACACCAGCGTGCGCTGGGGCGAGGCGTAGAAGCCGAAGTTCGCGACGTGGGCGTCTCCGCACGAGGCGACGTGGATGGGGGTGGAGGGATCGCGCGCGAGGTCCGCCGCCATGACCGCGGCGGACCCGCGGTAGAAGGCGAACGGTGAGGCGGACATCCGCTCGATCCGCAGGGGGACGAGTTCGGGCACGCGGACCGCGTTCTGCGCGTTCAGGATGCCGAGCGGGTCGCGCCCCTCGACCGTGAGCGTTCCGAGATCGCGACGCGCGACGCGCTGGCGCATCTCCTTCCCCCGGGCGCGACGCTCGGCGGCGGAGGGCGGAGGGTTCCACGGGATGTCCGGTCGCGGTTCGGCGGGCTGCGGGGTCGTCACGCGCTCACCATAGACCCGCCGTTGCGGGCCTGTCGCGGGCTCGTGGCATCCATTGCCGGGAGATCGTCCGACTGCTAAACTTGAGTCAACGCAACTCAAGTTTGCGACCAGACTTTCAGGAGACCACATGAACGCCACGCAACAGCCGGGACAGGAGGACGCGCGCAGCGCCCTCGAGCAATTCGGCATCAACCTCACCGACCGGGCCCGCCAGGGCAAGCTCGACCCGGTGATCGGACGCGACGGAGAGATCCGGCGCGTCAGCCAGGTGCTCACCCGGCGCACCAAGAACAACCCCGTGCTCATCGGTGAACCCGGCGTCGGCAAGACCGCCGTCGTCGAGGGCCTCGCCCAGCGCATCGTCGCGGGCGACGTCGCCGAGAGCCTCAAAGACAAGGAGCTCGTCTCGCTCGACATCTCGGCGCTCGTCGCCGGGGCCATGTACCGCGGACAGTTCGAGGAGCGGCTCAAGAGCGTCCTCAAGGAGATCACCGAGTCCGACGGGCGCGTCATCACCTTCATCGACGAACTGCACGTGCTCATGGGCGCGGGCGGCGGCGAGGGCTCGGTCGCGGCCAGCAACATGCTCAAGCCCATGCTCGCGCGCGGCGAGCTGCGGCTGATCGGCGCCACGACGCTCGACGAGTACCGCGAGTTCATCGAGAAGGACGCCGCTCTCGAGCGCCGCTTCCAGCAGGTCTACGTCGGCGAGCCCACCGTCGAAGACACCGTCGCGATCCTCCGCGGCCTCAAGGAGCGCTACGAGGCGCACCACAAGGTCGCGATCGCGGATGCCGCGCTGGTCGCCGCCGCCGCGCTGTCGAACCGGTACATCCCGTCGCGACAGCTGCCCGACAAGGCGATCGACCTGATCGACGAAGCGGCATCCCGCCTGCGCATGGAGATCGACTCCGCTCCGCTGGAGATCGACGAACTGCGTCGGCACGTCGACCGGCTCAAGCTCGAAGAGCTCGCGCTGAAGAAGGAGAAGGACGACGCGTCCAAGGAGCGCCTCGCGACTCTGCGCGAGACGCTGGCCGCCGAGCAGGCCAAGCTCGACGAGCTGCAGACCCGGTGGGAGCGCGAGCGCGCCTCGCTCAACCGCGTCGGCGACCTCAAGACCCGATTGGATGCCGCCCGCGTCGACGCCGAGCGCGCCCAGCGCGAGGGCAACCTCGAGCGCGCGTCGCGGTTGCTGTACGCCGAGATCCCGGCCCTGGAGCGCGAGCTCATGACCGCGGAGCGCGAAGAGCCCGCGGGAGACCGCATGGTCAACGAGCAGGTGACCGACGAAGACATCGCGGCGGTCATCGCGGCGTGGACCGGCATCCCCGTCGGGCGGCTGCTGCAGGGCGAGACCGAGAAGCTGCTGCACCTCGAGCGCGAGCTCGGCCGCCGTCTGATCGGGCAGAAGGATGCCGTCAAGGCGGTCTCGGACGCCGTCCGTCGCTCGCGCGCGGGCATCAGCGACCCGAACCGGCCGGTCGGCTCGTTCCTCTTCCTCGGCCCCACGGGCGTCGGGAAGACGGAGCTGGCGAAGTCGCTCGCCGACTTCCTCTTCGACGACGAGCACGCCATGGTGCGCATCGACATGTCGGAGTACGGCGAGAAGCACTCCGTCTCGCGCCTGGTCGGCGCCCCTCCGGGATACGTCGGGTACGAGGCCGGCGGCCAGCTCACCGAGGCCGTGCGCCGACGCCCCTACAGCGTCGTGCTGCTCGACGAGGTCGAGAAGGCCCACCCCGAGGTGTTCGACGTGCTGCTGCAGGTCATGGACGACGGTCGGCTGACCGATGGACAGGGTCGCACGGTCGATTTCACCAATGTCATCCTGATTCTCACCAGCAACCTCGGCTCGCCGATCCTCATCGACCCGACGATGTCGATGGATGCCAAGCGCGAGCAGGTGCAGGCGCTGGTGCG
The DNA here is from genome assembly GCF_947489255.1 of uncultured Microbacterium sp. GTDB lineage: Bacteria > Actinomycetota > Actinomycetes > Actinomycetales > Microbacteriaceae > Microbacterium > Microbacterium phycohabitans. The sequence goes on along the minus strand of NZ_CANLCY010000005.1, from coordinate 331,066 downwards.
CCAGGCGTTCAAGCCCGAGTTCGTGAACCGTCTCGACGACATCGTGATCTTCCAGGCCCTGAGCCAGGACGACCTCGCGCAGATCGTCGAACTGGCGGTGGACGCCCTGCACAAGCGCCTCCGCGAACGTCGGCTGACGCTGGCGGTCACGCCCGACGCCCGCTCGTGGCTCGCCGAGCGCGGCTACGACCCGGTGTACGGGGCCCGGCCGCTGCGGCGACTGATCCAGACCGAGATCCAGAACCGCCTCGCCATGGCGATCCTCGCCGGGTCGGTGCACGACGGAGACGTCGTGCGTGTCGACGTGGCCAGCGACGGCGACTCGCTCATGCTGGCCAGCACCGGCCCCGCGGCCGACGATGTCGACGACGACGTGATCGACGCCGAGATCGTCGAGTAATCGCGAACGACGAGAGGGGATGCCACGCGGAGTGCGTGTCATCCCCTCTCGGTGCGCGCCGCCCAGGTCAGGGGCAGGGGGTGAGCCAGGCTTTGACGAACCCCGCGGTCTGATACGCGTACTGGAACACCCAGTCGAAGAACGTCATGTCGGTGTCGACGCCCACGACGGTGACATCGTTCGCGGAGCATTTCGCGAAGATGTACCGGGTGCGGGCGACGTGCGGCGTGAACGTGATCACGACCGTCTTGCCGACCTCGCGCTTCGCCGCATAGGCGGTGAGCATCTTCGCTTCGCCGGCCGTCGTGAACGGCTCGGGCGACCGGCAGCTCACCCCGTGCTGACGGCAGATGTCGAGGTGTGCCGCGTCGAAGACGGGGTCGCCGCGACCCTGCCGGCTCTGGGAGACCGAGACCAGCAGAGGTGCCCGACCATCCGTGTCGCGCAGCGCCGTGGCGAGCGCGAGCCGCTCGGGCTGCGGCGGACCGATGACGTAGACGAGGTCGGCATCCGTCGGATCGCCCTGCGGCGGAAAGACGTAGACCGGCAACCCCGCGACCGCCAGGACGACGGCGGCGATCGCGAGCCCCAGGGCGAGGCGTCGCAGGGTCCGCCGCGCGCGTGCTCCGGTCCGCGTTCCGCGTCCTGCATGGGTCGGCGCTGTGTGCCGCGGTCGCCCGGCGTCCGTGGCGATGGGGGAGGGGGTCGTCACATCGCCGATGGTAGGCGGCGATGCGCACGTCGCGGTCACCGGCGTCCGCGCCGGACGCTGCGGGTGAGCGCACCGCCTCCGCCCTCGTTCCGAGGCTGCGCGCGTCGGGCAGGTCGCCGCCGGAACGCGTTCGCCCCCGCGCCACGATCACGGGCGCAGGGGCGAACGGTGGAGGCGAGGCGCCGGGTGTCGTACGGCGACGATGCCCGGCCGGATGCCGTCGGGCGTCAGGCGTCGAGCAGCAGCGACTCGGCGAGCGGACGACGCACCCGGGGCGCGGACTCGCGCGAGCGGACGGCCTCGTCTGCGGCATCCACGTCGCCGAAGGCACCCACGGCGATCACGGTCACGGGCGTGAAGCGCTCGTCGATGTCGAACGCGGTGCGCAGCTCGTCGGGGGAGAAGCCGCCCATGGTGTGGGTGGCGAGGCTGCGGGCGTGGGCCTCGACGGTGAAGAACGCTGCCGCCTGACCGGCGTCGTAGGTCGCCCAGGGGCGGGCGTTGCCCTCGTCGTCGGTGGTCTCGGCGAGGACGACCAGGAGCGCACCGGCGGCGGGGGCCCAGCCCTGGTTGAAGCCGACGAGCGAGCCCACGATGCGCGTGTGCGCCTCGGTGCCGCGGCGCGCGAGGAGGAAGCGCCAGGGCTGGGTGTTGCTGGCCGACGGCGACCACCGGGCGGCCTCGAGGGCGGCGCGCAGGGCCTCTTCGTCGATCGGGGCCTCCGCGTCGAAGACCCGGGTGCTCCATCGCTCGGCGAGGACGTCGAGGATCGGCACGTCGGTCTGGGCGGTGCGGTCGAGAACGTGGGACATGGGTTTACTCCTGAGGGTGAGAACGATGCCGGGACGCCGTTGACCCTCAGCATCCAACGCGAAGACCACCCGGCCTGTTCCCGTGTGACGTCATGCGTCTTCGGGGCGGGTGGCGGCGGACGCCGTGGGGCACGGCCGGAGGCCGACGGAACACGGGGACGGACGCGGACCGATGGCCGCGGTCACGCGGACGGGCGCGCGTGCGCGCTCAGGCGCTCCACGACGCCGGACCCGCCGTCCCGGCCGGGTATTCGTCGAGCGGCACCTCGTCCTTGCGCCACGCGTCGATCACCGGCTGCACGATCCGCCAGCACTGCTCGGCCGCGTCGCCGCGCACGGCGAGCATGGCGTCTCCGTCCAGGATGCCGGAGAGCACTTCGCCGTAGGCCTTGAGCGCGCCCTCGCCGAGGTGGGCGGCGAGGGTCACGCGCTCGAGCTCGAGGGGGTCGTCGGCGCCGTTCACGTTGAGGGCGAGGCTCATCGTGTCGGGGCCGAGCGAGAACACGAGCTGAGACGGTTCGCTCTCGCCGACGAAGCCCCCGGGCAGGTGCCGAACGGGCTTGAACGTGACGGTCACCGCGGGGTCGCCCTCACCGAGCGCCTTGCCGGAACGCAGCAGGATCGGCACGCCCTGCCAGCGGGAGGTGCGCACCTCGACGGTCATCTCCGCGAGCGTCTCGGTGCCCCGCGCCGCGTCGACCCCCGGCTCCTCGACGTACGACGGGAAGTGACGCTCGCCGACGTCGCCGGCCGTGTAGCGGGCGCGGCGCGAGTTCGCGACGGGATCGTCGTCGAGCACGTGCGTCGCACGCAGCACCGCCGAAGTGGCGTCGCGCAGATCGAGCTGGTCGAGCGAGGCCGGCGGCTCCATGGTGACGAACGCCATGACCTGCAGCAGGTGGCTCTGGATCATGTCGACGAGGGCGCCGGCGGCGTCGTAGTACCCCGCACGACCCTCGAGCCCGAGGGCCTCGGGGAAGTCGATGCGGATCGACGCGATGTCGTCGGCCGACCACACGCTCTCGATGAGCCGGTTCGCGAAACGGACGCCGAGGAGGTTGAGCACCGTCGAGCGCCCCAGGAAGTGGTCGATGCGGAACACCTGGTCCTCGGGCACGAGGGTCGCCAGCTGCTGGTTGAGCTTGTGCGCGCTCGCCTCGTCGGTTCCGAAGGGCTTCTCGAGGGCCAGGATCGTCCCCTCGGGGATCGTCACGTCGCTCAGGGCGAGGCAGGACTTCTCGGTCACCGCGGGCGGCACGGCGAAATAGAGGGCGGGCCGCCCTTCGGCGTCGTCGAGCAGCTTCTGCAGGTCGTCGGCCTTCGTGATGTCGGCCTGCGAGTAGGTCGTCTCGGCGACCGCGTCGAAGGCGGCTTCGGCACCGATCGTCTGGAAGGCCGTGCGCACCACCTCGCGCCAGTGCTCGTCGGTCCAGTCGTCCATGCCCGCGCCGTGCAGGCGCACGGAGCGGCCCGGTTCGCGCACCAGCAGCTGGCCCAGGGCCGGCAGGAGGAGTCGGGAGGTGAGGTCGCCCGAAGCGCCCAGGATGATCAGGGTGGTGTCCGCGGCCATGCGGCCACCGTATCGCCCCGCACGCGCACGTGCGCAGTGCTTGCAGCCGGTACAGGGATGCCGCTATCGAGATGCCCTGCCGCGATGCCGGTGTCACCTGTCATGATCACGAGGGTGACGACTCCGATCGAGGATTACGCCGTCCTCAGCAACTGCCGCTCCGCCGCCCTGGTCTCCCGCGAGGGGAGCGTCGACTGGCTGTGTCTGCCCCGGTACGACAGCGGGTCGATGTTCGGCGCCCTGCTGGGCGACGAGTCGCACGGGTGCTGGTCGCTGCGTCCGACCGATCCGGATGCCACCGCCACGCGCCACTACGACGGCGACACGTTCGTGCTCGTGACCCGCTGGCAGACGGCGACCGGCGTCGCCGAGGTGCACGACGCGATGCCCATCGACGAGGGTGTGGAGGCGCTCGTGCGCCGCGTCGTAGGGATCTCGGGAGAGATCGACTTCGTGAGCGAGCTGCGCCTGCGCTTCGACTACGCCCGCGCGGTGCCGTGGGTGCGGCAGATCGGCAAAGGGCACGAGCACGCGATCCTCGCGGTGGCGGGGCCGGATGCCGTGGTCGTGCGCGGTCCGCGTCTGATCGCGGTCGACACCGCCCACCGCGCGCTGTGGACGACCGTCGCGGGGGAGAGCGTCGATTCGACGCTGTCGTGGGGGCCGTCGTGGCAGGACGCGCCGGCACCCATCGACGTGGACGCCACCCTCAAGCGCACGAACGAGTGGTGGACGTCTTGGGCGGCGCGCGTGGCGGCATCCGGAGAGCACGCCGAACTCGTCACGCGCTCGTTGCTCGTGCTGCGGGCGCTGACCCACGCGGAGACCGGCGGCATCGTGGCCGCCGCGACGACGTCGCTGCCCGAGGCATTCGGCGGCGGACGCAACTGGGACTACCGCTACGTGTGGCTGCGCGATGCCGCCCTCACGCTCACCGCGTACATCGAGCACGGCTTCCTGGGGGCCGCGCACCGGTGGCGCACCTGGCTGCTGCGCGCGATCGCGGGCGATCCCGCCGACGTGCAGATCATGTACGGCATCGCGGGCGAACGCGATCTGCCCGAGCGCGAGCTGACGAGCCTGCCCGGCTACGGCGGCGCGAGCCCCGTGCGCATCGGCAACGGCGCGGTCGATCAGTACCAGGCCGACGTGATCGGCGAGGTGATGGTGGCCCTCGACGCCGCGCGTCGCGCGGGGGTCTCCGAGACATCGTTCTCGTGGGGCCTGCAGCGCGCTCTCCTCACGCAGTCGGCGCAGTGGTTCGACCGTGCCGACAACGGCATCTGGGAGATGCGCGGCGATCCGCATTTCTTCACCCACTCGCGCGCGATGGTGTGGGCGGCGTTCGACCGTGGCATCCGGGCGGTCGAGGAGAACGGCCTCGACGGCGACGTCGACACCTGGCGCACCCTGCGCGATCGGGTCCGCGCCGACATCGACGCGCACGGGGTGCACGCCGGCGGATGGTTCACGCAGCACTTCGACACCGACGAGGTCGACGCGTCGCTGCTGATCCTGCCGCAGGTGGGCTTCTGCGCGTACGACGATCCCCGCATGCTCGCCACGGTCGCCCGCATGGAGCAGACGCTCATGCCCGACGGCTGGCTGCTGCGCTACCGCACGACCGGCGTCGACGGTCTCGCGGGTGACGAGCATCCGTTCCTGGCGTGCTCGTTCTGGCTCGTCGGGCAGTACGCCCGCACCGGTCGTCGCGACGACTCGGTCGCCCTCATGCGACGCCTCACGGCGGTCGCGAACGACATCGGTCTGCTGTCGGAGGAGTACGACCCCCGTGACGGACGGCAGGCGGGCAACACTCCCCAGGCGCTCTCGCACCTCGCGCTCGTCCTCGCCTCCGACGCGCTCGAGGCCACGGCCCCCTGAGATGGGCCGGGGCCGTCGGCGTCGATCGCTCAGTCGCTTGCGCGCAGCTCGCGCAGCACCCGCGCGATGATCGCGTCGGTGGAGAGTCCGTAGCGGTCGTGCAGGGTGGGGAGGGCCCCGGCGTCGAGGAAGGCGTCGGGCAGTCCGATCGGCACCACGCGGCGCGAGACGCCCCGACGCACGAGGGCGCCGGCGACGGTCTCGAAGAGCCCGCCGACGACGGTGTGGTTCTCCAGCGTCACGGCCAACCGCGGGGTGTCGAGTTCGCGCAGCACGGTCTCCTCGTCGAACGGCTTGAGCGTGGGGGCGTGCACGACCGCGACGTCGACGCGTTCGGCGGCGAGGCGCTCCGCGGCCTGCAACGCCCGCATCGTCATCAGGCCGCTGCTGACGAACACGACGTCGGCGCCGGGGCGCACGACCTTCGCCTTTCCGAGCTCGAACGTGTAGTCGTACTCGTCGAGCACCGTGGGCACCTGACCACGCAGCAGACGCAGATACGTCGGGCCGGCGTGATCGGCGAGCTGCGGGACGGCGGCGGCGATGTCGACCGAGTCGCACGGGTCGACGATCGTGAGGTTCGGCATCCCGCGGAAGATCGCGACGTCCTCGGTCGCCTGGTGGCTCGGCCCGTACCCGGTCGTGAGTCCGGGAAGCCCCCCGACGATGTTGACGTTGAGGTTCGGCTCGGCGATGTCGAGGCAGATGAAGTCGTACGCGCGCCGCGCGGCGAACACGGAGTACGTCGAGGCGAAGGGCACGAGCCCGACCTCGGCCATGCCGGCGGCCGCCCCGAACAGCAGCTGCTCGGCCATGCCCATCTGGAAGAACCGCTCCGGATGCCGGTCGCGGAAGATGTGCATGTCGGTGTACTTCGCGAGGTCGGCGCTGAGGCCGACGACCCGCTGGTCGCGCTCCGCGAGTTCCGCGAGCGCGTGCCCGAAGGGGGCGGCGGCGGTCTTCTGCCCGGGGTCGGCGAACGAGGCGATCATCGCCGAGGTCTTCAGCTTCGGGGCGGCCGTGGCGTTGCTCATCGGCTGGTCTCCTCGTATCCCGCGATGAGCTGTGCGCGGCACACGGCCCATTCGTCCTCGTCGATGCGCATGAAGTGGTTCTTCTCGCGCTGCTCCAGCAGGGGCACGCCCTTGCCGACGGTGACGTCGCACAGGATCACCTGCGGAGCGCCCACCGGGTCGCGGTCGGCGATGGCGTCGAACGCCGCGAGCACGGCATCCGGATCGTTCCCGTCGACGCGCTGGGTGTTCCACCCGAAGGCCGCCCACTTCTCCTCAGCGGGTTCGATCGCGAGCACGCCCGCGGTCGGTCCGTCGGCCTGGAGGGCGTTCATGTCGACGATCGCGGTGAGGTTGCCGAGGCGATGGGATGCCGCGCTCATGGCCGCCTCCCACGTCGAGCCCTCGTTGAGCTCGCCGTCGGAGAGGAAGTTGAACACGCGCGAATCGCTGCCGCGGTGCCGCAGGCCCAGGGCCATGCCGACGGCCACGGTCAGCCCGTGCCCGAGCGACCCGCCCGAGATCTCCATGCCGGGGGTGTAGCTGGCCATCCCCGACATCGGCAGCCGCGAATCGTCGGACCCGTAGGTGTCGAGCTCTTCGCGCGAGATCACTCCGGCCTCGGCGAGGGCGGCGTAGAGGGCGATGGCGTAGTGCCCGGTGGAGAGGAGGAAGCGGTCGCGGTCCTCCCAGTGCGGGTCGTCGGCGCGATAGCGCAGCTGGTCGAGGTACACCGCGGCCAGCACGTCGGCCGCGCCGAGGGCCTGGCCGACGTAGCCCTGGCCCTGCACCTCGCCCATGTGCAGCGCATTCAGGCGGATCCGCTGCGCGCCCGCGCGGATCGTGGCGGCGCGCTCGGCGACGGATGCGGTCGTGGTCGTGATCGTCATGGAGAACCTCATCGGGTGGGGGTGAGAGCGGGAGCCGTGGCCTCGGCGGTGTCGCCGACGCGTACGGGCGCGGTCTCGCGGGTCACGGCGGCGACAGCGGTCGAGATGACGCCGAGGGCGACGAAGAGCAGCGCGGGGCCGATCCAGCCGACGCCGGCGTAGAGCGCGGTGGCGAGGAAGGGCAGCAAGCCCGCGATGATCGAGGCGCCGTTGTAGCCGAGCGAGATGCCCGACGAGCGGACGTCGCGCGAGAACAGTTCGCTGAACCAGCTCGACTCGACGGCGAAGATGGGGTCGTGGCTCAGCAGCAGGCTGAGGGCGACGGCGACGACCACCATGATGACGGCGCCGGTGTTGATGAGCAGGAACATCGGGATGCCGAAGGCGATCGTGAAGATCGCACCCAGCAGGAACACGGGCTTGCGGCCGATGCGGTCGCTCCAGGCGCCGTAGAGCAGGTGCGAAACGAGTCCGAGGGCGGAGCCGGCCATCGTGCCCCAGAGCACGTACTGCTTGTCGGTGATGGCGGCCAGGCCCACGTACGACAGGACGAAGCTCGTGGTGACGTAGTAGCCGCCGGTCTCGGCCAGACGCAGGCCGATGATGCGCAGCACCAGTCGCCAGTCGCGCTTGAACATCGCGATCACGGGCTGCTTGTGGATCTCGCCCTGGCTCTTCATCTTCTCGAACTCGGGCGACTCCTTGACTCCGAGGCGGATCCACAGGCCGATCGCGACCATCACGATCGAGAGCAGGAAGGGCACGCGCCACACCCAGTCGCCCTCGAACAGCGCGTTCGAGAGGAGGAAGGTGCCGTTGGCCAGCAGCAGACCCGCCGGGATGCCGATCTGCGGCACGGCCCCGAAGAACCCGCGGCGCTTCGCGGGAGAGTGCTCGACGGCCATCAGCACCGCTCCGCCCCACTCGGCGCCGAACCCGATGCCCTGGACGGCGCGGAGGACGATCAGCAGGACCGGGGCGAGCACGCCGACCATGGCGTAAGTGGGGAGGAGCCCGACGGCGAAGGTCGCCGCGCCCATGACGATCAGCGAGGCCAGCAGCACGGTCTTGCGGCCGATCCGGTCGCCGAAGTGCCCGGCGAGGTAGCCGCCGAGGGGGCGGAAGAAGAAGCCGACCGCGAGCACGGCGAACGACTGCAGTACGCCGACGACCGGGTCCTCGGCGTGGAAGAAGACCGAGCCGAAGTAGGCGGCCGAGGCGGTGCCGTAGATGAAGAAGTCGTAGGACTCCACGGCGGTGCCGATCATCGAGGCGATCGAGACCTTGACGGGGTTGTCGCCGAGCGGTTTCTGGCGCGGCGTGCGGGTGGGGGCGGTCATGTCGTTGTTCCTCCTTGAACAGACGGGTGGAGTCAGGGGTGGGGGTAGGTTTCGATGACCCGCGAGTCGTCGCGGGTGCCCAGGCCCACGGCCTGGGCGGCGAGGTAGCGCTCGCGCGCGGAATCCAGCAGAGGGGTCTCGGCGCCCGCGGCGCGGGCCGCGTCGAAGACGAGCCCGGAGTCCTTGACGAAGATGTTGATCTGGCTGGTGACCTCGACGTCGGTGCCCTCGAGCATGCGCGGGCCGCGGTCGGAGAGCATCCACGACCCGGCGGCGCCGGACTCGAGCAGGGGCAGCACCTCGGCGGGGTCGAGGCCCAGCCGAGCGGCGAGCGAGAGTGCTTCGGCCGCGGCGACGATGTGCACCGAGCACAGGTGCTGGTTGACGACCTTGATGCTCTGCCCGCGGCCGAGCTCGTCGCCGACCGTCCGCACGGTCCCGAACTGCGACAGCACCGGCTCGACGGCCGCGATGTCGGCGGCGGGGCCCGAGGCGAAGATCGTCAGCGAACCGGTGGTGGCCCGGGCGACACCGCCGGTGACGGGGGCGTCCACGACGCGCGCTCCGCCGCCGAGCAGCCGCTCCGACGCCGAGCGCACCGCATCCGGTCCGACGGTGCTCATGACGACCCAGGTGCGGCCGGCGACCGCGTCGGCCGCGAAGGCCTGGTCGACCAGCGCGTCGAGGTGCTCGGGGGTGGCGACCATGACCACGACGATCGGGTCGTCGCCCGCGTCCGCGATGGATTCGACCGCGCGGATGCCGTCGGCCTCGGCGCGCTCGCGGGCGGGCGCGAAGGGGTCGACGCCGGTGACCGCGAGGTCGGCCTGCGTGAGTCTGCGGGCCATCGGGAGTCCGATCGCGCCGAGCCCCACGAACGTCACTCGATCCGCGCTGAGCGTCATCGCCGTCTACCTCCATCGGTGTGTGCGGAACGCGAATGGTTAACCAATCGCGGACCCAGTAAAGCGCGGCATGAGCCGCCTGTCAAGATTGGTTAGCCAATCGGCGTCAGCGGTCGGAGACGAGCCCGAGGTTCTGCCAGTTGCGGAAGTGCTCGCGCATCGCGGCGCGTGCCGCCGCGGGGTCGCCGGCCTCGATGGCATCCACGATCGGGTAGTGCACGCTGTCGGTGCGGAGGGTTCCGTCGGCGTCGGGGACCTCCACCGCCACCGCCTCGAGGCGTCGGACGCGGATCGTCTCGCTCAGCACGTGGCTGAGGCCCTCGTGCAGCAGGTGCATGACGGGATTCTCGACGGCGAGCTGCAGGCGGCGGTGGAAGGCGATGTCGGCGGCGAGTGCCTCGTCGTGCTCGCCCGCGCGGGTCGCGGCGATCATGCGGTCGACGAGCTCGCGCAGCTCGGTCACCACGTCCGCCGACGCCCGCTCGGCCGCGGCGCCCGCCGCGGTCTCTTCGAGCATCATCCGGGATTCGGCGAACTGCTCGTCGGTGAGGTGTCCGAACTCCCGCGAGATCGTGAAGTAGCTGCGGACGAAGTCGTCACGGGGCGTGTCGAGGTAGGTGCCGCGACCCTGGACGCGCGTGAGGAAGCCGAGGCGTTCCAGCACCAGCAGATGCTCGCGCAGGGCTCCGCGACTGATCCCGAGCGCCTCGACCAGGTCGCGCTCGGGCGGCAGGCGGCGGGCGGTGGTCCCGTCTTCGGCGACGGCGAGCGCGACGATGTCGGCGACGAAGCCCTCGAGCGCTCCCGGCACGGTTCCTCCTGTCCCGATCGTTCCAGCCTATCCAGCCCGTTCCGCGACCGGAGCCGGGCCGGGGCGGATGCCGCGGTCGTAGAGTCGGGGCATGAGCGCCGACGACGTCGAGCTGCGCCGCCTGCGCGAGCGCGTGTACGGCGGCACCGGCGATCCGCCGACGCCCGACGAGATCGCCCGCCTGGGTGCCCTGGAAGACGTCCTCCGGCGCGACGCGGTGCGGGCACCGCACGCGCCCGCACCGAAAGCGCCGTCACCCGCCGTGCCCGCGCCCGCCGGAACCGCGCCCGCTGCGACCGACGAGGGCGACCGGCCGGAGGAGAGGGATGCCGATCTCCACCGACCGCGCGTCTTCTCCCTGATCGTCGGTGTCGTGGCCGCGCTCGCGCTGCTCGGTGCGGGATACGCCGCGGGCGTCGCCTCGCCGGCCTTCGTCGCCGCATCCGCGACCCCCTCGCCGTCGGCGAGCCCGCGGTTCCCCGAGCTGACGTTCCCGCAGACCGATGACGACGTCATCACGGCGCAGCTCATCGACGACAGCGGCATCGACCCGGCCACCACGCGTTACATCGCGGTCGTGCGCGGGTTCCGCGTGTACCTCGCGAAGCGCGAGCGCGGAGAGGGATCGTGCGTGGTCACCTTCGTCGACGCCGACGACGAGCCATGGGCCGCGGGATGCACCACGGGCGGGCCCTTCGACGACGCGGCGGTGTTCGGCATCGACCAGCATCTGAGCATCGCGATCGGCGACACGTCGCGCATGACGATCACCGGGACGCCGGTGCGGCTGTCGGAGTCGGTGACCGCCTACATCACCGAGTGAGGCAGGCGCCGTCGCGGCTCGCCCCGCTCCACGCCGCCCATGCGCGGGAGGCCCGGGCCCGCCCGCGCGGTCGTAGAGTCATCGCATGGACGAGGACGTCGAGCTGGAGGGTCTGCGCGAGCGCATCTACGGCCCCGACGGCGCGAGCGCGACGCCCGAGATGATCGCCCGGCTCGCGGAGCTCGAAGAAGGGCGCCGCGCCGACCCCACCCCCTCCTCCGACGACCTGCGGGATGCCCGAGCCAGGGATGCCACGGCCCCCGACGCCGCCCGCCCGGATCCGGAACATATGGATGCCGAGCCCGCGGCCGCCATGCCCGGCGGCAGGCGTGCCCGCCGGGTGCTGCGGTGGGCGCTCGCCGCGGCCGGGGCGGTGGCGCTCGTCGGGCTGGGCATCGCGATCGGCGCCGGTCTCGCCGCACCCGCGGCCTCCGCGGATCCGGCGTCGGCCGCCTACCCGGAATTGACGTTCCCGCAGACGGTCGAAGACGTGATCTCCGCCGACATCCTCCGCGACAGCGGAATCGATCCCTCCAGCACCCGCTACATCGCGACGGTCAGCGACTTCCGCGTCTACCTCGCCCAGCCCGACGACGGCGACGGCGTCTGCATCGCGACGTTTACGTCTTCCGACAACCGGCCGTGGTCGGTGGGCTGCGCCTCCGGCAGCGCCGGTCCGTCGGCCGCGTTCGGAGTCGACGGCGACCTGACCGTCGCGGTCGGCGAGACCGACCCGTCGGCCGTCGACGGCATCCCCATCCGTCTGTCCGACAGCGTCACGGCGTACGTGGCGCGCTGATGAGAGGAGAACCCATGTTCCACCCCGATGGCGCCTTCGCCGGCTTCGCGGTCGACGACCTCGACGCCGCGCACCGCTTCTACGCCGACACCCTCGGTCTGCGCGTGGAGGTGCTCGAGGGATCCGGCTTCCTCCGCCTGCACTTGGCATCCGGGGGGAGCATCCTCGTCTACGGCAAGCCCCATCACGAGCCGGCGTCGTTCACGGTGCTGAACTTCCCCGTGGCCGATGTCGAGGCGGCCGTCGACGACCTGCGGGCGCGGGGCGTCGAGACCAAGATCTACGACGACGCCGACTTCCCCACCGACTCGCGCGGCATCATGCGCGAGGGGGGACCGCTCATCGCGTGGTTCCGCGACCCCGCCGGCAACGTGCTCGCGGTCTTGGAGGAGTGAAACGCCCCGCCACCGCGGCGACGGGCGGATGGATGCCGCGAGTCACGGCATCCATCCGCCCGGTGATCCGAGCAGGATCGTTCAGCCCTTCAGGGCCTCCGCCAGCTTGACGCGCGCCCCCATGCGCAGCAGAGAGTTGCGGTAGATGCGCGACGCGAGCCCGATCGCCGCGACGCACGAGGCGACGAGGATCAGCAGCGACAGCACGGGCTCCCACCACTGGGCGTCGCCGAGGTACATGCGCAGCGGCATGCCCACGGGGGCCGAGAAGGGCACGTACGACATCACGGTGAGCACGACGGGGTTGTCGTTGAAGAAGATCACCAGGAAGTACGGCGCCATGATCAGCATCGTGATCGGCGTCGTGGTCGCCCCGATGTCCTCCTGCCGCGACACCATCGCGGCGGCCGCGGCGAAGAGCGCCGCCAGCAGCACGAAGCCGAAGAGGAAGAAGATCGCGAACGATGCGATGGGGGCGCCGAGGGCGTCGAGCACCCCCGCCTGATCGGTCACCGCGAGGCCGATGACCGCGACCGCCGCCAGCAGCACGATCTGCGCCATCGCGAGGATCGTGTTGCCCAGCACCTTGCCCGCCAGCAGGGCTCGGACGGGGATCGCCGAGATGAGGATCTCGACCACGCGCGTCTGCTTCTCCTCCACGACGCTCTGCGCGATCGTTCCGCCGAAGGTCGAGGCGGCGATGAGGAACACGATGCCGAAGGCGAGGGCGATGAAGTACCGCAGGACGTCGGCGGCGTTCGATCCCGGGTCGATGCGATCGACGGGTGGGGTCTCGCTGAGCATCTGCAGCAGGGTGGAGGGGACGCTGTCCTTCACCACGACGGTGAAGTCGAACGACGACTCCGACGAGCCCGAGACCAGGGCGGCATCCACCGTTCCGTCGGCGACGAGGGCACGGGCGTCGTCGTCGCTGTCGGCGACGGTCACCTCGAGGCCGTCGAGGCTCGACACGGCGCTCTGGGTCTGCGAAGTGACGGCGACCGGGATGCCGCTGGACGCGGCGTTGCCGGCCGTGAACCCGCCCCACAGCACCGAGGCGAGGGCCGCGAGGATCAGCACCGCGGTCGAGATCACGAACGGCTTGCTCCGCAGCTTCGAGCCGATCTCCCGCTCGGCGACGAGCCAGATGCTCAGTGCCTCGCCGGGCGAGCGGCGGGCGGGGGTGTTGGTGCTCACTGGATGACCTCCTTGAAGATCTCGGCCAGGGTCGGACGCTGGGGGGCGAAGCTCGCGACGTCGCCGCGCGAGACGGCGCCCTGCAGCACGCGCTGCGCGGTAGCGTCATCGGCCGCGTCGAACAGGGCGTACCCGCCGTCGAAGTCGATGACCGTCACCCCCGGTTCCTCGCGCAGCCAGCCGGCGTCGCTGCCCGAGACCAGCTCGTAGCGGTGCGTGGCGTGCTGGGCGCGCAGCTCGTCGCGGGTCCCGGCAGCGCGGATCGTGCCGGCCGCGATGATCACGAGGTCGTCGCACAAGCGCTCGACGACGTCGAGCTGGTGCGACGAGAACAGCACGGCGGTGCCGGCCGCGGCTTTCTCCTGGAGCACCCCCGCCACCACGTCGACCGCGAGCGGGTCGAGACCCGAGAAGGGCTCGTCGAGGATGAGCACCTCGGGCTCGTGGACGAGGGATGCCGCGATCTGCGCGCGCTGCTGGTTGCCCAGCGAGAGGGTCTCGACGGCATCGCCGAGGCGCTCGCCGAGTCCGAGTCGTTCGAGCAGCGCCGTCGCCTTCCGCGTCGCCTCGGTCTTGGAGAAGCCGTGCAGACGGGCCAGGTACGCGATGTGCTCGGCGACCTTCATCTTGGGGTACAGCCCGCGTTCCTCGGGCATGTACCCGAAGCGGCGGCGGTCGGCCGTCGTCACGGGGGAGCCGTTCAGGGCGACCGATCCGGCGTCCTTCCCGAGCACGCCGAGGGCGATGCGCATGGTGGTCGTCTTGCCGGCGCCGTTCCCGCCGACGAAGCCCGTCAGCCGCCCGGGAGCGACGGTGAAGCCCACGTCGTCGAGCACGCGGCGGCCGCCGTAGCTCTTGGTGATGCCGTCCAGTTCCAACACGGTGCACCCCTTCTTCTCGTTGCTTCCACGCTAGGGATGTCGCTGCGGATGCGCCTCCACCGGGCGAGGGTGATCCGGCTCCGCCGCGCGGGGGAGGGTCCCCGCCGCCCCGTGGCCGGGCTTCGTTCACGAGGTCCCTGAGCCTGTCGAAGGGACCGGGCCGGCCGCACCGGCTCCGCCCCGCGTCAGGCCGAGCCGTGCCGGTGCGCGAGCACCACGGCCTGCACGCGGTCGCGCGCGCCGAGCTTCTGCAGCACGTTCGACACGTGCGTCTTCACCGTCGCCTCGCCGATGAACAGTCGTGCGGCGATCTCGGCATTGCTCAGCGCGTGGGACATGAGGCGCAGCACCTCGGCCTCGCGCTCCGTGAGCGGTTCGGTCAGGGGGAGGGGCGGAGGTATGGATGCCGGTGGCGAGGGTGCGCGAGTCGCGAACCGCTCGATGACCCGCCGCGTGACCTCGGGAGCCAGCAGCGCGTCGCCCGCACCCACGATGCGCACCGCCGAGACGAGCTCCTCGGGACCTGCGTTCTTGAGCAGGAAGCCGCTGGCCCCGGCATCCAGCGCCGCGAAGAGGTAGTCGTCGCGGTCGAAGGTCGTCACGATGAGGATCGCCGCCTCCGACCTCGGGTCGGCGGTCAGCAGGCGGGTGGCCTCCAGGCCGTCCATGTCGGGCATCTGCACGTCCATGCAGATCACGTCGGGATGCAGCCGACCCGCCGCCGACACCGCCTCGGCGCCGGTCGCCGCCTCGCCCACGACAGTGATGTCGGGCTCGAGCGAGAGGATCGTGCGGAAGCCCGCGCGCATCATGGCGTGGTCGTCGACGAGGAGCACGCGCAGCTCAGGCATGCGAGACCTCCGCCGTGGCGAGGGGGACGCGCGCGCGCACGAGCCACCCGCCGCGCGATCGGGGGCCGATCTCGATGCTGCCGCCCGATACGGCCGCCCGCTCGCGCATCCCGAGCTGACCGAGGCCCGGGGTCGTCGACCCGGGGCGGCCGGTGTTCGAGACTTCGAGCTCGACGGCCTCCCGGGAGAAGCGCAGGCGCACGTCCGCCGTCGCGCCGGGCCCGGCATGACGCCGGGCGTTCGTCAGGGCCTCCTGCGCGATGCGGTAGAGATTGACCTGCACGAGCGGCGGCGGGTCGATGACGGGCTCGCCGACCACGGTGAAGGTGGTGCGGAGCACCGCCGCCTCGGCCTCGTCGACGAGGGCGCGGATCGACGTGAGCCCGTGCGTGGTGGGGGCGGTGTCGGGGGAGGCGTCGGAGTCCGGCGATCGCAGCGTCTCGAGCAGCTGGCGCAGCTCGTGCAACGACGCGCGCGCCGACCCCTCGATGCTCGCGAGCGTCTCGCGAGCGGCATCCGGATCCCGAGAGAGCAGCGAGCGCGCCACGCCCGCCTGCACGCCCATGAGCGAGACGTGGTGGGCGACGACGTCGTGCAGCTCGCGGGCGATGCGTACGCGGTCGAGGGCTACCGCTTGAGCGGCGGTCACCTCGCGCTCCGATTCGAGCTCGGCGGTGCGCTCCTCGAGGGCTGCGCGCTCGCGCATCTGCTGGTGGGAGCGATCGCCGAAGTAGTAGGCGCCCCCGAAGAACAGCGCGTTCACCCCGATCATGAGCAGCTGGTAGGCCACGAAGGGCGAGAAGGCGCCGACGCGCGAGAAGGCCCCCTCGACGTCGGGGTCGACGGGCTGCGTGGCGTCTTGGAACATCACCACGAACAGCCACGCGAACATCCCGACGATGATCGCGACGCGCACGATCGTCGCGCGTCGGCGGTTCGGCTCCCACGCGCCCACGGTGTAGAGCGCGATGAACATCGCGATGTTGCCGGCGTACAGCTCGGGGATGCGGAAGGTCACCGCCAGGAAGTAGGCCACCGACACGATCACCGCGGTGACCGATGGCCATTTCCGACGTACCGCGATCGGCGCTGCGAGCACCGCCACGTAGACGAGGGCGATCGCCAACGACCCCTGCTCGTCGCCGTAGATGCCGGAGACGGACGACAGCACCGCGCTCAGCATGCCGCCGAGGAACAGCACGACCGCGAGCACGAGATCGTTGCGCCGCTGCGTGCGGGTCAGTCGTGCCATCCCTCCACGCTAGGGGGGACCACCGACACCCGCATCCCCCATGGGGCGGAGTCAAGAGGGGGCGGAATACAGGTTGGCGGGAGACGCTTGCACGTGAATGAAACCGGGCGCTCGACGCCCCCGTCTTCTCCGAGAGGATCACCGTGACCGACTACACGATCGGCTACATCGTCGGCAGCATCTCCAGCACCTCCATCAACCGCCGCCTGGCCAAGGCGCTCGAGAAGGTCGCCCCCGAGGGCGTCACGCTGAAGGAGATCCCGATCAAGGACCTCCCCTTCTACTCGCCCGACTACGACGGCGACTTCCCCCAGGTCGCGAAGGACTTCAAGAAGGCGATCGAGGATGCCGACGGCGTCTTCGTCGTGACCCCCGAGTACAGCCGCTCGATCCCCGGCGTGCTCAAGAACGCCCTCGACTGGTCGGCCCGCCCCTACGGCGAGGCGTCGTTCAACGACAAGCCCACCGCAGTCATCGGCACCTCGCAGAGCGGCATCGCCACCGCGGCCGCCCAGCAGCACCTCCGCGCGGTGCTCCTGCACTACAACGCCCTCGTGATGGGGCAGCCCGAGGGCTACATCCAGTCGACCCCCGGCCTGTTCGAGGAGGACGGCACCGTCACGAACGAGGGGACGGCCGAATTCCTGCGCTCGGTGATCGAGGCGCTCGTGACGCTCATCTCGCGTACGGCGCCCGCCAAGGTCCCCGCGGCCTGATCTCCACGCGACGGCGGGGTCGGGCTGCGCTTCGGCCCCGCCGTCGTCCCCGGTGGCGTCGACAGGCTCAGCCACCTAAGTCGCCGCCCAGCCCCCCGTGTCGCGGCCCAGGTCCCTGAGCCTGTCGGAGGGCCCGGTACCCCTGCGGGGTGGCTTCGACAGGCTCAGCCATCTGCGTCGCCCCCCCGCGCGTGTTGCAGCCCCTCGTCTTGCCGCTCAGCCCTCCGAGTCGCGGCCCAGGTCCCTGAGCCTGTCGAAGGGGCCGGGACCCGTGTGCGCGTCACAGCCCCAGCGCGGCGGCCTTCCGCCGCAGCAGCTCGGCCTCTCGCTCGTTGCGGGTCAGCCCCGCCGCCGCGAGCAGCTCGTCCCGCGCCGCGCGTGTGCGACACAGCCGCGACAGCAGCTCGCCGCGCACCGACGGGATCAGGTGCGAGCCTCGCAGCACCCCGGTTGCGGCGAGATCGTCGACGAGCGCGAGTCCCTCCAAAGGCCCGGATGCCATCGACACGGCCACGGCGTGATTGAGCTCGACGACAGGGCTCGGGGCCACCCGACCGAGCACCTCGTACAGCACGACGATGCGATCCCAGTCCGTCGCGTCGACGCTCATCGCCTCCGCGTGACAGAGCGCGATCGCGGCCTGGAGCTGGTACGGCCCGCGGCCCTTCCCCCGCGCATCGGCCCGCTCGAGGAGCAACCGGCCGCGGGCGATCGCCGAGCGGTCCCACCGCCGACGGTCCTGGTCGGCGAGGAGCACGGCATCCCCGTTCGCATCCACGCGGGCCGCGAAGCGCGACGCCTGCACCTCCATGAGGGCGCCGAGCCCCAGCACCTCGGGCTCGCGGGGGAGCAGTCGCGCGAGGACGCGCCCCAGCCGGATCGCCTCGTGCGCCAGCTCGGTGCGCAGCACGGCGTCGCCGGAGGTGGCGGCGTAGCCCTCGGTGAAGACGAGGTAGATCACGCTCAGCACCGCGCTGAGCCGCGTCGGCCACTGCGCCGGATCCGGCACCTCGAACGGGACCCGGGCCGCGCTCAGCGCCCTCTTCGCGCGGACGATCCGCTGCTGCATCGTCGTCACCGGCACGAGGAACAGGCGCGCGATCGCGTCCGTGTCGAGCCCGCCCACCACCTTCAGCGTCAGCGCGACCTGCGCCTCCCGCGCGAGCACCGGGTGGCAGGCCGCGAACACCAGCCGCAGCACGTCGTCGTCGATCGGCTGCCACTCGGCATCCCTGATCTCGTCCACGTCCGCGCCGATCAGCCGGTACTTCTCGCCGAGGTTCTGCTCGCGACGCCAGCCGTCGATCGCCCGCCGCTTCGCGACCGCGGTCAGCCAGGCGCCGGGATTCGCGGGCACGCCCTCGCGCGGCCACTGCGCGAGGGCCTCGGCGACGGCATCCTGAGCCAGGTCCTCCGCCGTGGGGAGGTCTCCGACCACGCGCGCGAGCGTCGCGACGACGCGGGCGCCCTCGATGCGCCAGATCGCCGCGACGCGCCGCGAGACGTCGGAGTCGGGGCTCACCGCGAGGACTGCTCCTCGCGCCAACCCTCCTCCTTCTGGATGTACTCGTTGTCGGCGAACGCGGCGAAGTCGGTCTCGTCGGTCACGCGGCGCACCTCGAGCGTGTTGCCCGCGATGAGCGGCGCTCGGCGCGCCCACTCGACGGCTTCTTCCTTCGTCGACACCTCGATGATCCAGAAGCCGTTGAACAGCTCGTGCGTCTCGCCGTAGGGGCCGTCCGTGACGACGGGTTCGTCGCCGTCGAAGGTCACGACGAAGTTCTGGCTCATGTCCTCGGCCAGACCATCGCCCGCGACGAGCACTCCCGCGCTCATCATCGACTCGTTGTAGGCGCCCATCTCGTTGATGATCTGCTCGAACGGGATCTGCTTGTACGCCGCGTACGCCTCGTCGGTACCGCGCATGATCAGCATGAACTTCATCGTGGACTCTTCTCGTCGGTGCTCTCTCGAGCGATCTGAGGGGAGCGAATGCCTGCCCCTACTATCGCGTCGAACGGCGCGCGACGGAATCGACAGGGTCCGGAGAATTCTTTTGACGCACCACCGGGCGGTGTCGCAGATCCGGCGATCGGCCGCGGATCCGGACGGATTCGAGCGATGCGTCCGGATCCGTCGCCCGTTTCCGAATCTGTTCACCGGATGCCAGGCGGTAACGCCCGGCCGACACGAGCTGCACCCGCCGACCGGATGCCAGGCGGCAACGC
This sequence comes from uncultured Microbacterium sp., assembly GCF_947489255.1. GTDB lineage: Bacteria > Actinomycetota > Actinomycetes > Actinomycetales > Microbacteriaceae > Microbacterium > Microbacterium phycohabitans. The sequence goes on along the minus strand of NZ_CANLCY010000005.1, from coordinate 311,587 downwards.
CCGGCCGACCGCGGGCTGCATCCGCTGACCGGATGCCGCCGCCCGGCGCTCAGCCGAAGATCATCGGCAGGTCGTCATCGTCGTCGGCGCCCGACAGGTCGAGGTCGGCGACGACGGGGACGTGGTCGCTGGGGACCTCGCCCTTGCGCTCGTTGCGGTGGATCTCCGCGCCGTGGACGGCGTCGGCGAACGCCTGCGAGCCCAGGATGAAGTCGATGCGCAGACCCTCGTTGCGGGGGAAACGCAGCTGCTTGTAGTCCCAGTAGGTGTAGCCGGTGGGAACGAGCGGCCGCACGACGTCGGTCAGCCCCGCGGTCTCGAACGCGGCGAACGCCGCGCGCTCGGGAGGGGAGACGTGCGTGGTCGCGCCCTCCACGACGGTGGGGTCGCCGTTGTCGTCATCGGTGGGGGCGATGTTGAAGTCGCCGGTCAGGGCGAGCGGCAGATCGGGGTGGGCCGCGAGCGTGTCGGCGGTGTACTGGCGGAGCTTGTCGAGCCAGTCGAGCTTGTAGACGTAGTGCGGGTCGTCGAGCCCGCGGCCGTTGGGCACGTAAAGGCTCCACACGCGCACGCCGTTCACGGTGGCGCCGATCGCGCGCGCCTCCTGCGGCAGGTCGGGCCCCTCTTTGCCCTTCTCGAAGCCCGGCATCCCCGGGAAGCCGATCTCGACGTCTTCGAGGGGCTCACGGCTCGCGATCGCGACGCCGTTCCACTGGTTCAGGCCGTGCGCGGCGACGTGGTACCCGGCCTCTTCGAAGGCGGCGTACGGGAACTGCTCCGTCTTGCACTTGATCTCCTGCATCGCCAGCACGTCGATGTGCTCGCGCACGCAGAACTCGACGGTGCGGGTCACACGAGCGCGGATGGAGTTGACGTTCCAGGTGGCCAGACGCATGCCATCCAGCCTACTTTCGGGGGAGGACATCGACGGTCGCGCGGCGCGGCCGGGCGGTCTCGTGCGAGCAGCGCGCGTGAGCCGTCGTGCGGACATCGTCGTCGACACGCCGTCGCCCGTCGGGCGCTCGCGGCGTGGCGCCCGTGGACTCCGCGGGACGGATGCCGGGACGCTGCGCCGTGACATCCCGCGGCTGCGGCGTGGCGGCGCAATAGACTCGACGCCGTGACCACCGCCTCCACTGCCGAGCTCGAAGCCGACCGCCAGGCCCTCATCGGCCTCATCAACGCCGAGGCGGTGTTCCACGGCGATTTCACCCTCTCGAGCGGCAAGAAGGCGACGTACTACGTCGACATGCGCAAGCTCACGCTCGACCACCGCGCCGCCCCGGCGATCGGGCGTCTCGTGCTCGACCTCGTGAAAGACCTCGATGGTGTCGTCGCGGTCGGCGGACTCACGCTGGGCGCCGACCCGATCGCGAACGCCGTCATGCACGAGTCGGTGCACGCCGGCCGCCCGCTCGACGCGTTCGTCGTGCGCAAGGAGCCGAAGGACCACGGCCGCGGCCGCCAGATCGAGGGCGCCGATGTCGCGGGCAAGCGCGTCGTCGTCGTCGAAGACACCTCCACCACGGGTCAGTCGGCGCTCAAGGCGGTCGAGGCCCTGCGCCGCGAGGGCGCGGAGGTCGTCGCCGTCGCCGTCATCGTCGACCGCAAGACCGGCGCGCAGGCCGCGATCGAGGCCGAGGGGCTGCAGTGGCTGGCATCCATCGATCTCGACGACCTGGGGCTCGCTCCGCAGTAAGCCCGGTGGCCGCCTGATCCCTGGGGTCGTCCAGCGAGGGGCAGGTCGACTCAGCCCGGGCGCCCGTCGAGGTCGCCGAAGGCCACCGAGAACAGGTCATCGCTCCACCACAGGTTGTCCGGCAGCGAGTGCGTCCTGTCCTCGCGCTATCCCCTGGTGTCGAGGGTCATCCCGGGATGCCGTGCGGTCCTCCACCCGGCAGGCGCGTGCGGTCAGCGCGCCTCGTCGTCGGGTCCCGGTCCGTCGAAGGGGTCGCGGCCGCGGCCCCCGCGGCGCGAACGCCGCCACTGCACGATGAACGCGACGAGGGTTCCCGCGGTGATGAAGAAGGCGGTGATCAGCCACAGCGTGCGGTCGTCCATGCGTCGTCCTCTCGATGGCCGGATCAGATCCCGGCCGCGAGCCCCTCTTCGCCATCGGCGAGATCGGACTCGAGTGGTTCGCCGCGCACGAGCTCGGCGACCGAGCCGAGGATCTCGTCGGGGCGGAAGGGATAGCGCTCGATCTCGCGCTGGTCGCTGATGCCCGTCATCACGAGCACGGTGTGCAGGCCCGCCTCGATCCCGGCGACGATGTCGGTGTCCATGCGGTCGCCGATCATGCCGGTGTTCTCGCTGTGGGCGCCGATGCGGTTCAGGGCCGAGCGGAACATCATCGGGTTGGGCTTGCCCACGATGTAGGGCTCTTTGCCGGTGGCCTTCGTGATGAGCGCCGCGATCGCGCCGGTCGCGGGCAGCACGCCCTCGGTCGAGGGGCCGGTGGCATCCGGGTTGGTGGCGATGAACCGCGCGCCGCCGCGGATGAAGCGGATGGCCTTGGTGATGGCCTCGAAGGAGTAGTTGCGGGTCTCGCCCACCACGACGTAGTCGGGAGTGGTCTCGGTCATGATGAACCCGGCCTCGTGCAGGGCCGTCGTGAGCCCGGCCTCACCGATGACGAAGGCGGATCCCCCCGGCATCTGCGACTTCAGGAAGTCGGCGGTGGCCAGAGCCGAGGTCCAGATCGACGACTCCGGGACGACGAGTCCCGAAGCCCGCAGCCGCGCACTCAGATCGCGCGGCGTGAAGATGGAGTTGTTCGTCAGAACGAGGAACGGCGTGCCCTCGGAGCGCCACTGGGCGAGCAGCTCGGACGCGCCCGCGATCGGCGTGTTCTCGTGGACGAGGACCCCGTCCATGTCGGTGAGCCAGCATTCGATGTCACCCCGGGTGCGCATGGGGCCAGCCTAGCCCCGGCCCCCGACACCGCCCGAGAGGGTTGCATTCTCACGACGCCCCGGCGGGAAACGAGCGCGGGCGGGCCCGGCCGTGAGGTCGTGACCCGCCCGTCCGCCGTGCGGGCGCCTTACTTGAAGGTGTCCTTCACGTTCTCGCCGGCCTTCTTGGCGTCGGCCTGCACCTGGTCGGCCTTGCCCTCGGCGGCGAGCTTGTCGTTGTCGGTCGCGTTGCCGATCGCTTCCTTCGCCTTGCCCACGATGTCCTGAGCGGCGTTCTTGATCTTGTCGTCCAGACCCATGATCTGACTCCTTCTCGATGTGTCGGCGTCGTCGGCGGGGGTGTTCGTCGCGACGGAGCGGGATGCTCATGGTGTGGACGATGCGGGCGGGCCATTCGTCACGCCGTTCGGGAAAAAAGTTCGCGGATGCCGATATGCCCGGAACGGAATGGACCCGTGACGTAGGCACCCGATCTCGTTAGGGTCGAAGGGTGACGCGCGACGAGTGGGACCCCGAGAACCTCCCCGACCTGTCGGGGCGCTCCTACCTCGTCACCGGCGCCACCCGCGGTCTGGGGTATTTCGCGTGCGAGCAGCTCGCCGCGGCGGGAGCCCACGTGCTGCTGACCGGCCGCAATCCTCACAGTCTCGCCGCCGCGAAGGCGGCCGTGAAGCGCTCGACTCCGGATGCCGACATCGAGACGCTCCTGCTCGACACCAGCAACATGGGCTCGGTGCGTGCCGCCGCGGCGACGGCGCGTGCACGTGGACGCCTCGACGGGCTCCTGTTGAACGCCGGCGTCGTGCACCCGCCGAAGCAGCGCGAGACGGTCGGCGGCCACGAGCTCGTGTTCGCGACCAACGTTCTCGGTCACTTCGCCCTCGCCGGCGAGCTGCTCAAGCCGCTCGCGACCGCGCGCGGCCGCATGGTGTGGGTGGGGAGCATGTCGACCTCGCTGTGGAGGCACCTGCCCACCGACCCCGAGCTGCGCGAGGGCTACACGCCGTGGAAGGCGTACGTGCAGTCGAAGGCCGCGACCACCGCGCTCGCCCTCGAGGCCGACAAGATGCTGCGTGCCCATGGAGTCCCGGTCGAGAGCCTCGTGGCGCATCCGGGGTACTCCACGAGCGGGCGGACGCGCGGGGTGCGCGGCGTGAACGAGCCCAGTCGTCTCACGCGGTTCGTCGACAACCTCCAGGCGCCCATCACGCAGTCCAAGGAGCAGGGCGCGTGGGCACTCGTCCGCGCTCTCGTCGACCCCTCCGCCGAGGGCGGCTCGATGTACGCCCCTTCCCTCGTCGCCCGCGGAGCGCCGCGACGGGCGACTCCCGCCCGCGGTACGCGGCGCGCCGGGCTCGGCACCGAGCTGTGGCGCGCCTGCGAGACCGCCACGCACGTGAAGTGGCCCTTCGAGCGTGCGCGGCGCGCGGCATCCTGAGACTCCTCCCGCGATGTCGGCGGCTGGCTCTACAGTGAGCGCATGGAGCAGGCGACAGGTGGCGACCGCACTGCCCTCGACGTCGTCGGTCTGAGCTCGGCCGAGGTCGCCGAACGCGTGTCGGCGGGGCAGACCAACGCCTTCACGGCCGACACCAGTCGAAGCGCGTGGAACATCGTGCGGGCGAACGTCTTCACGCTCTTCAACGGGATCGTGGGGGCCTGCTTCATCGTGCTCCTGCTGCTGGGGCGGTGGCAGGACGCGTTGTTCGGCGTGGCCGCGTTGTCGAACGCGGTGATCGGGTGCGTCCAGGAGTTCCGCGCGAAAGCGGCTCTCGACCGCCTCGCCCTGCTCAACGCGCCCCGGGCGCGCGTGCGGCGCGACGGGGCGGATGCCGAGATCGCGCCACCCGAGGTGGTGCGCGACGACGTACTCGTGCTGCGCGCGGGCGATCAGATCGCCGCCGACGCGGTCGTGGTGTCCACGCAGGCCCTGCAGGTCGACGAGTCGATGCTCACCGGAGAATCGGATGCCGTCGACAAACGGATCGACGACGAGGTGCTGTCGGGGTCGATCGTGGTGGCCGGCGAGGGAGCGGCGCGCGTCGCCCGCGTGGGCGCGGAATCGTACGCGAACACCTTCGCCGCCGAGGCGAAGCGCTTCCAGCTCGTGTCGAGCGAACTTCGCACCTCCATCGACCGCGTCCTGCGGTGGGTCGGGTGGGGGATCGGGCCGATCGGCCTGCTCGTGCTCAACGCCCAGATGATGGTGGCCGGCGGCTGGGTGCAGGCCTGGCAGCAGGGCACGTGGTCGCAGGCGGTCGTGAACACCATCGCCGCCCTCACCGCCATGATCCCGCTCGGGCTCGTGCTCATGACCTCGATCGCCTTCGCGGTCGGCGCGGCGCGGCTCGCGGGGCAGAAGGTGCTCGTCAACGAGTTGCCCGCGGTGGAGGGACTCGCGCGGGTCGACGTCATCTGCCTCGACAAGACCGGAACGCTCACCGCGGGTGAGATCCGCTTCGACGACGCGCTCGCCCTGTCCGAGGCGTCCGGATGGACCGACGTGCTCGCCTGGTACGGGGCCGCTCCCGACGCCAACGCCACCGCGCAGTGCCTGCGCGATCCGTTCCCCGTCGGCATCCCCCTCTCGGTGGCGCGTCGCATCCCGTTCTCGTCGGCCCGCAAGTGGAGCGCGGTCTCGTTCGACGGCGGCGCCGAGGGCACCTGGGTGCTCGGCGCCCCGGAGATGGTCTTCGGCGACGCCGCGACCGATCCGAACGGAGAGTTGGGGGCCGCCGTCACCCGGTTGGCGTCGTCGGGTCGGCGGACCCTCGTGCTCGGGCACGCGGACGTGCCGCTGTCGGACTCCGAGGTCGACGCGGAGCGACTGCCCGCCGGTGTCTCGGCGGTGGCCGTGCTGACCTTCGTGGAGGCGGTGCGTCCGGATGCCGCCGAGGCGCTGGCGTACTTCCGAGACCAGGGCGTCGGCGTGCGGGTCATCTCGGGCGACAACCCCCGCACGGTCGCGGCGATCGCGCGCGAGGTCGGTCTCGATGTCGACGAGGGATACGACGCGCGCCGCCTCCCCGACGACGATGGTGAGCTGGGCGCCGTGCTCGAGCAGCACACCGTGTTCGGTCGTGTCACGCCCGACCAGAAGAAGCGCATGGTCACCGCGCTCCAGGCGCGCGGGCACGTCGTGGCGATGACAGGCGACGGGGTCAACGACGCCCTGGCCATCAAGACCGCCGACATCGGTATCGCGATGAACTCCGGGGCGGCGGCCACCAAGGCCGTGGCCCGCCTCGTGCTGCTCGACGGACGCTTCTCGCACCTGCCGTCGGTGGTCGCGGAGGGCCGTCAGGTGATCGCCAACATCGAGCGCGTGTCGATGCTGTTCCTCACCAAGACCGTCTACGCGACAGGGCTGGCGGTGCTGTTCGGCATCCTCGTGATGGAGTTCCCGTTCCTGCCGCGGCAACTGTCGATCACCGACGGGCTGACCATCGGCATCCCGGCGTTCTTCCTGGCGCTGCTGCCGAACGCCCAGCGCTACGTGCCGGGGTTCCTGCGCCGCTCGCTCAGTTTCGCCATCCCCGCCGGTCTCGTGATCGCCGTCTCCCTCACCGTCTACACGCGGGTCGCGATGCAGCTCGGTCTGGAGACCGCGCAGCTGCGCACGGGCGCGACGATCATCCTGGCGATCGTCGCGCTGTGGGTGCTCACGGTGCTGTCGCGTCCGGTCACGCGCGTGAAGGTGGTGGTGATCGGGGCGATGTTCATCGCGCTCACCGCGATCTTCACCGTGCCGCCGCTCGGGGATTTCTTCCAGCTGCAGGACCCGGGCGACGACGGTGCGACCCTCGTGACCCTGGTGGTCGTGCTCGCGCTCGGAGCGATCGAAGCGGTGCGGTTCGCGCACCGACGGTTCGTGCGGCGTTCGCTCGCCGGGGTGTCCGGCGGGGTGGGCGGGATCGCCGGCGAGGCGCCCCGACGACCCGCCGTGGTCACGGCGGCCATCGTGCTCGTCTATCTCGGCGGTCTGCTCAACACCGCTCTGGGCATCGTCGTCCTGTTGGCGCGCTACTCCGTGACGCCCGACCTCGTGCTGCCGGTGTCGCTCGTGGGCGCGGCGACGGTGCTGCTCGGGCTCCTCACGATCGCCGGCGGGTCGGCGCTGTCGCGGGGCAGCTCCCTCGCGCGCACCCTGCTGACGGTGTACCTCGCCGTGCTGGTCGCTCTGCAGGCCGCGGCGATGGTCCTGACCGAACTCGACCCCGTCCTCGTCGTCGCCCTCGTCGCCGCCGTGGCGGTGATCGCGGCGATGTGGGTTCCCGCTCGGGCCCGCCGATGGTTCCGCGGTGACGCGTCGCCGGCGCGCGCGGCCGATCGCGTCAGCGCGTGAGCGGAAGCGATCGACGCGCCGGCGCGCGCGGCCGACCACGTCAGCGCGCGAGCCGCCTCGATACGCCGGTTCCGTCGCCGGCCCCCGCGGCCGATCGCGTCAGCGCGTGAGCCAGACCGATCCGCCCGCACCCGCCGGCAGCGACATCTCCACGCCGTCGGCGCGGACGACGTCGTCGGAGACGACCTCGAGCTCGTGCCCGACGTCGATCCCCCGCTCGACCAGGGCGCGCAGCAGTTCGGGGTCGCGATCGCTCACCCGCAGCACGCGGCCCGCGTGCCCGGCCGGAGCCTCCGCGAGCAGGACGAAGGGTTCGCGGTGCACCGCACCGTCGGCATCCGGGATGGCATCTCCGTGCGGGTCGAAGCGGGGGCGGCCCAGACGCTCGTCGATGCCCTCGAGGAGCCGGTCGCTGAGGGCGTGCTCGAGCACCTCGGCTTCGTCGTGCACCTCGTCCCACGCGTAGGCGTACTCGCGCACGAGCCAGGTCTCGATGAGGCGGTGACGGCGGATCACTCCCGCGGCACGCCGTCGCCCGGCTTCGGTCAGGGACACGGGGCCGTAGGGGCGATGCGTCACCAGGCCCTGCGCGGCGAGCTTCTTCACCATCTCGGTGACGCTCGAGGGGGCGAGGCTCAGCACGCCGGCGAGCTGCGAGGGCGTGATCGGGGAGTCCTGCCACTCGGTGTGGTGGTAGATCGCCTTGAGATAGTCGTCGGCCACGGGCGATTCCACGCCGTCAGCCTATCCGCCGGTGAACACCAGCCACAGGAGCACGACATTGAGGGTGATCAAGAACGCGGATGCCAGCACCCCGGCGATCGTGGTCGCGCGGCTGTTGCGGTGTCGGCCGAGCACGTCGGCGCGGGCGGTCAGCGCGACGAGCGGGATGAGGGCGAACGGGATGCCGAATGACAGGACGACCTGGCTCAGGACCAGCGCGAGGGTGGGGTCGACGCCGAGTCCCAGGATCCCCAGCGCGGGCACGAGAGTGACGAGGCGGCGGACGACCAGCGGGATGCGGGCGCGCAGCAGTCCGTGCATGATCTCGGCGCCGGCGTAGGCGCCGACCGACGTCGAGGCGAGGCCGCTGGCGAGAAGCCCGACGGCGAAGAGCGTCGCGACCAGCGGCCCGAGCCCGTCGCGGAGCGCCGCGTAGGCACCCTCGAGGCTGTCGGTGCCGTCGACGCCGGCGAGGTTGGCGGCGGCGAGGAGCAGGATCGCGAGGTTGACCGTGCCCGCGACGGCGAGGGCGATGGTGACGTCCCACCGGGTCGCGCGCAGCAGCCTCGCGGTGGAGATCCCCCGGGCCTGCTCGAGCGCGGTGCGCGCGGCGGGCGTTCCTGCTCCGGGCGCGTCTGCGCCGGGCCCGTCCTCGCTGAGAGCGTCCCCACCGGGCGCGCCTCTCCCGGGGGCGTCTTCCCCGGGCGCGCCTCTCCCGGGGGCGTCTTCCCCGGACGCGAGGGCTCCCCCCGCGCGGACGGGTGTCGGAGTCGCACCCGTCGTCATGCCCGTGGCATCCGGAGCGAAGCGATCGCGGGCGAGCGCCGAGTGCGCGTAGATGGCGTGCGGCATGATCGTGGCGCCGAGGATCGAGGCGGCCAGCAGCACCGAGGTGGACCCCTCGAAGCGCGGCACGAGGCCCGCGGCCACGCCTGCCGGGTCGGGAGGGGCGATCAGCAGCCCGAACGAGAAGCCCACGGCGATGATCACGAGCATCCCGATGAGCACCGTTTCGAAGGCACGCGCCCCGCGGCGCGTCTGGATGAGCAGCAGGCCCATCGACACCACGCCGGTGATCGTCCCTCCCCACACCAGGGGGACGCCGAAGAGCAGATGCAGCGCGACGGCCCCGCCGATGACCTCGGCGACGTCGGTGGCCATCGCGACCGCCTCGGCCTGGAGCCAGTAGAGGCGCCGAGCGGCGGGGCGCCGCATCCGCCGACCGAGGATCTGCGGGAGGCTCTCACCGGTGACGATGCCGAGCTTCGCGGAGAGGTACTGGATCAACCAGGCTATGACGTTGCCGAGCACCACCACCCAGACCAGCAGATACCCGAAGGTCGCACCGGCGGTCATGTTGCTGGCGACGTTGCCGGGGTCGAGGTACGCCACTCCCGCGACCATCGCCGGCCCCAGCAGCCAGAGAGCACGCCCGGGAGCGTGGCGACGGTCCACGGCATCCAGGGTTTTCGGCATGCCGAAATAGTACATATTTTTCGGGTACCCGAAAACGGTCGAGATGGACGTGAGGCCACCCGATCCGTCCCACCGCACACGTTGCGCGGCTGCACGAGCATGTGCTCTCGTGCCGGCCGTGTGCTCTCGCCCGCCCGCCCGCCCGTCCGCCTCGCGTCCGCCGGTGCCGCGCCGGTCCGCACCGCGCTCTCGCCGACCCGCGCGGTGTCCGCCGTGCCGCGTCGACCGCGCCGTGCTCTCGCCCGCTCGCGCCGCGTCCGCCTGCGGCGCGTCCGCCTGCGCCGCGTCGGCCCGCGCCGTGCTCTCGCCGGCCCGCACCGCGCCCTCACCGGCCCAGCCAGGCCTTCGCCGGCCCGCGCCGTGCGGCGGCGCGGCGTCGCACGCGGATAGCCTGGATCGGTGACGGATGCCGACGACCCGACGCCGGCGCGCGACGCCCGGTCTTCGTTCAGCGACGCGCCGTCCGCGGCGCAGGACGCGCAGACACCGACGCACGGGGTCGGACCGTGGCCCGGGGGCCCCGAGGAGTGGCCCGACGACCCGCGATACGACCCCGAGCTGCTCGCCGAGGGCGATCGCCGCAACGTCGTCGACGGCTACCGCTACTGGAGCATGGACGCGATCGTCGCGGATCTGGATGCCAGGCGGCATCCGTTCCATGTCGCGATCGAGAACTGGCAGCACGACCTCAACATCGGCACGATCGTGCGCAGTGCCAACGCGTTCCTCGCGGCCGAGGTGCACATCGTCGGCAAGCGGCGGTGGAATCGGCGTGGGGCCATGGTGACCGACCGCTATCAGCACGTGCGCCATCACGAGGACGTCGCGGCGTTCGCCGCGTGGGCGCGCGAAGCTGGGCTGCCGGTGATCGCCGTCGACAACGTCGCCGGCTCGGTTCCGATCGACCGGGCCGACCTTCCCGAGTCCTGCGTGCTGCTGTTCGGCCAGGAGGGGCCGGGGCTCTCGCCCGAGGCGATCGCGGTGGCCACCGGCGTCGTGGAGATCACGCAGTACGGCTCGACCCGCTCCATCAACGCCGCGTCCGCCGCCGCGGTGATCATGTACGAGTGGTGCCGCCGCTGGGCCTAGCGGCGTGCGAGGGTGGACGGATGCCGAAGGCCGTCACCCTCATCCGTTCGGCGTCGCTGTCGAGCGTCGCCGAGTACGCCTACGCCGCGACCGCTCCCGCCGACGCCCGTCTCATCTTCCTGGCCGGTTCGTGCCCGCTGGACGCCGACGGCGCGACCGTCGCGGTGGGCGACGTGCGCGCGCAGGCGGCTCGATGCGTCGAGAATCTCCGGACCGCGCTCGCCGACGCCGGGGCGCAGCTCACCGACGTGATCAGCACGCGCGTGCTCGTGGCATCCGCCCGCCAGGCCGACCTCGTGGCGGCCTGGGAGGTCGTGCGCGACGCGTTCGGCGAGCACGACGTGCCGAGCACGCTGATGGGTGTCACCGTGCTGGGCTACGACGACCAGCTCGTCGAGCTCGAGGCGGTCGCCGCAGTGCTCGACGACTCGCGAACTTAGGAGCGGTCAGGCGCATCGAGGACGTGCTGCGGAGGACACACTCGCGGCGCTGCTCGGATTGTCAATGCCAAAACGTTCGACTTCGAGATACCCGCGCGACGCTCAACTGAAGGTGCTCGCCAGATGGCGTCGCAGTTCCGCGGGATCGGCGAGGACGCGGTCCCAGATCGCGAGCAGTTGGAGCGCATTGCCCTCATCGATCGTCTGCGCGATCAAGGCATCTCCTTCTGAGTCAAAGGTGAATGTCAGCGCAGGATGATCCGGCTGCTCGACGATCGCACTTTCGAGAGCGGCCTCGAGTTCGAAGCTGGAGGGCGGTTCCTGTTCGTCATCACCGATGATGTCGGCGAGCCATTCCCAGTCCGTGAAATGAATCTCGACCGGGCCGGCGTCGCTGACGATGAGATCGAAGTGACTCTGCGAGGCATTCTTGGCGGGCGTGACGGTCCAGTCCCTGCGCTTTGCCGCTGCGGCGAAGTTCGCGTCGAACGCGGCGCCGTATCCCAAGAAGCTGTCGACACGCAGGTCGAGGAGCTTGTGGAGTCCGGTCATTTTGGACGTGCCGTCGATTGTGAGGCGACGGAGCGCTGGCAGGCCCCTCAGGGCCTCCGCGTGCTCGATGGAACGGACGCTCACGAGATCCAGTTCTTCAAGCGCGCGGAGGTGGTGGATCGGCGACAGGTCGATCTGGCGGCAGTCGACGAGTGAGAGGAACTTCACGTTGGTGAGGTGTCGAGCGACGTGTTCGAAATCCACTCTCGGAGCGATCAGGACCGCTGAGCGGATTGAGGGAGACAGCGGAGTGGCCGACGTCAATGAGGGGACCTCGGCGCGTGCGCACTCCACGTTGGGCGCTCCGAGGGCGCTGAGAAGCCTTGGACTGTGAATGTTGACGTGTCGCAGATTGGGGAGTCGGGAGAGATCGACCTCGGGCATGGATGCGGCTTCGTAGAGCGGATTATGGAGAAATCGCAGCGCCGTCATCCGCATCAAGACGTCCGCTCCCCGCACGTCCGGACCTGCGGGAAGGTAGAGGACCTCCAGCCGCGAAGCACTCTCGCCGAGCAGGTCCAGATCGAAGACCCCCTGGATCTGCAGCCCGAACCCCTCCGACACGAGGCTTCGGATGTGAGGAACCGTCGGCCCCACCTCCGGCCATCGGTCGGGAATGCGCACGACCGGACAATCAGCCGTGCCGTCCCATTCGACGAAGTCCCGCGCCACCTCGGGGACGATCCACTCACGCCGTCCCTCTGTGTTCGAATCACACACCACGCCACCCCACGCTGTATTTCATCGCATTCGGGCCCAGGCTGTCGAAACGGTAGCCGCCTCCGCCACCACCGCAGACGCCTTCCGCTCCTCAGCTTCCTTCTTGAGACCTCTGTGAGCGCCATACGGGAGCATCGGGCCGAACCACGTCAGACCCTCCGCCGTGAACGGGATTTATTCTGTTGACGCTTCGACCCCACTCACTGACTCTCCTTTTTTCGCCAAGGCCGCCAGGGAAGCTTGTTCCTTTCTAGAGATGGCGGATCTCGTTCCCTGCACTGACATGTAGGTAATGCATTGCGCAACATATTCGATACTGGGCAAGCGTGCTTTATATCAATGCTTCAGGCATGTGCCAGTATCATTGCTCCGATCCCCGCATGATTTGTGCCATCCGTGAAATACGTAATGTCAATACTGGATGTGTCAGCCGGAATCGATGGATTAATAAGGAACTTGACTCCGCCGCCTGGATCGGCCTTGCCGATCGGGTCGGTGGGCCAGACGTATGCGTTGTCCACTCCCCATTGACGGGATCGACCTGCAGAAACCGGCCAATGGCCGGCACGTACAGACGACCGCCCATCTCAATCACTAAGCCAGTGCACGGCGCCCGCCGCGAAGAGCGACCGCCGCGGGTCCCGCCCGGGCCCATCGGCCCGAGCGAGGGGCGACGGCGCCCGGGGCGGAGGACTCAGCCGCCCGCGGTCATCCACGCCCGGCCGCGGACCCGCAGGCCGAGGGTGACCGCGCGAGCGAGCATGTAGACGCCGAAGAACGCGGCGGCGAGCCACGCGAGCCCGGCCGGACCTCCGCCGGCGAACAGTGCCACGAGCGCGAGGGCCGGCGCGTACGGAACGAGGTTGAGCACGCCCGCGAGCGCGAGGTACTGCGCGTCGCCCGCGCCGATCAGCACCCCGTCGAGCACGAAGACGAAGCCGGCGAGCGGCTGCGCCACGGCCAGGACGAGGAGTGCGGGCTGCACGAGCGCGGCGATCTCGGCGTCGCCGGTGAAGACGAGCCCGATCACGCCCGAGGACGCCGCGAGCACGGCGCCGACGCCGACGCCGAACCAGATGCCCCAGGCGCTCGTGCGTCCGAGCACCCGCTGCACCGTCTCGGTCTCGTTCGCGCCCAGGGCGTGGCCGATCAGGGCCTGCGCGGCGATGGCCAGGGCGTCGAGGGCGAAGGCCGCCGTGGAGAAGATCGTGAACGCGATCTGCCACCCCGCCAGCTCGGCCGAGCCGAGTCCGGTGGCGACGGCGACCGTGGCGAGGAAGGCCACGCGCAGACTCAGGGTGCGCAGGAACAGCCATCCGCCCGAGCGCGCCGTGCCGCTCCACCCCTCGCGTTGCGGTCTGATCGAGGCGTCGTGCCGACGGGCCAGGGCGCGCACGACGACGACGTACGCACCGACCATGCCCCACTGTGCCGCGACGGTGCCGATCGCGGAGCCCGCGATGCCCCACCCGAGGCCGTAGATGAACAGGGCGTTGAGAGCGGCGTTCGCGGCGAAACCGACGCCGGCGATCCAGAGCGGGGTGACGGTGTCTTGCAGGCCGCGCAGGAGCCCGGTGGCCGCGAACACCACCAGCATCGCGGGCAGGCCCCACATCGAGATCGAAAGGTAGACGCGGGCGTTCTCGGCGACGTCGGGGGCGGCGCCGAAGACGTCGACGACGAGGGGGGTGACGATGGATCCGACGGCGGCGAGCACGGCGCCCAGCGCGAGAGCGAGCCACATGCCGTCGATGCCGACGGACACCGCACGGCCGGGCTGGCCGGCCCCGTACCGCCTCGCGACCGCGGGCGTCGTCGAGTACGCGAGGAACACCATGAGACCGACGATCGTCTGCAGGACGGCGCTCGCGATCCCCAGGCCCGCCAGGGGAGCGACGCCCAGGTGCCCCACCATCGCGGCATCCACGATGAGGAAGAGCGGCTCTGCGATGAGGGCACCCAGCGCCGGAACCGCGAGCCGCAGGATCGAGCGGTTCAGCGTCACGGGCGGGGTGGTCACGATCCGAGCCTAGGCCGGGCCTCCGACATCGCCGGATGCGCGCCCACCTGTGGCTCGCGTCGGGGCGGCGCGCGCCCTCGGCGATGTGCCCAACCTCCGTTGGAGATGGGCGGATGCCGCGGAGGTTGTGCGCATTGCGGAGGTTGTGAGCATCGAGGCATCGGCGCCGGGTGGTGCAGCCGGGGCCCCAACCGGAACGGGTCACGGCGGATGCGCGGAACGGGGAGCTGCTGCGTTCCGCGTCCAGGGGGTGCCGCGGGGGTGTTCCGAGCCTGTACGGATGTGGGGCACTTATCCTGTCTGCATGACCGACACCCCCCGCTCCGGTCTCGCGCTCGACGAGCTCAGCGACGAGATCCGCCCGCAGGACGACCTGTTCCGTTACGTGAACGGCCGCTGGCTGGAGCGCACCGAGATCCCCGACGACAAGGCTCGCTGGGGCTCCTTCCACCTCATCGCCGAGCAGGCCGAGGCGGACGTGCGCACCATCGTCCAGGAGTCGCAGGACGCCGAGCCGGGCAGCGAAGCCCGCAAGATCGGCGACCTGTTCGCGAGCTTCATGGACACCGACCGCATCAACGCCCTCGGCGGCGAGCCGCTGGCTCCGCAGCTCGCGGCCGTCGACGCCGTCACCGACATCCCCTCCCTGCTCCGGCTCATCGGCGAGCTCGAGCGCGACGGGATCAGCGGACTGCTGACGCTGTTCGTCGAGCCCGATCCGGGCGACCCCACCCGCTACGTCCCGGTGGTCTACCAGGGCGGCATCTCGCTGCCCGACGAGAGCTACTACCGGCTCGAGAACTTCGACGAGACGCGCACCGCCTACCGCGCGCACATCGAGCGCGTGCTCGAACTCGCCGGAGTCGCCGAGCCCGCGGCATCCGCCGATCGCGTGTTCGCGCTCGAGACCGACCTCGCCGCGCACCACTGGTCGCGCGAAGACAGTCGCGACGCGGTCAAGACCTACAACCTGAAGACCTGGGACGACACGCTCGCCCTGGCGGGAGTCGACCTCGAGCCGTGGCGCGCGGGGGTCGCCCCGGGTCACGAGGACGCGCTCGCCGAGGTCGTCGTCTACCAGCCGAGCTTCATCGAGTCGCTCGGCGCCCTGTTGGTGCCCGAGCGCCTCGACGACTGGAAGGCGTGGCTGCGCTTCAAGATCGTGCACGCGGCGGCGGCCTTCCTCTCCGACGAGTTCGTCGCCGAGAACTTCGCCTTCTACGGCACCCAGCTCACGGGCGTGCCCGTGAACCGCGAGCGCTGGAAGCGCGGCGTGAGCCTCGTCGAAGCGGCGCTGGGCGAGGCCATCGGCAAGGTCTACGTCGAGCGGCACTTCCCGCCCGCGGCGAAGGATGCCATGGACGGCCTCGTCGCCCACCTGATCGAGGCCTACCGGCGCTCGATCCGCACGCTCGAGTGGATGACCGAGGAGACGCGCGAGAGGGCCCTGGCCAAGCTCGACGCCTTCACGCCGAAGATCGGCTACCCCGTGCGGTGGAAGGACTACTCCGACCTCGAGATCGACGCCGACGACCTGGTCGGCAACGTGCGCCGCGCCCACGTGTGGGAGCACGACCGCCAGCTCGCCAAGGTGGGCCAGCCGATCGACCGCGACGAGTGGTACATGACCCCGCAGACGGTCAACGCCTACTACAACCCGTTGATGAACGAGATCGTGTTCCCCGCGGCGATCCTGCAGTACCCGTTCTTCGACGCCGAGCGCGACGCGGCGGCGAACTATGGCGGGATCGGCGCGGTCATCGGTCACGAGATCGGCCACGGTTTCGACGACCAGGGCAGCCGCTTCGACGGCGACGGGTCGCTGCGCGACTGGTGGACGGATGCCGACCGTGCGGCGTTCGAGGAGCGCACGAAGGCCCTCATCGCCCAGTACGAGGAGCTCGTGCCGCAGGGCCTGAGCGCGGAGCACCACGTCAACGGCGCCCTCACCATCGGCGAGAACATCGGCGACCTGGGCGGGCTCGGCATCGCGATCGCGGCGTACCGCCTGTTCCTCGAGGAGCAGGGTGAGGCCGAGGGCGAGGGGCCCGTCGTCGACGGGTTCACCGGCATCCAGCGCCTGCTTCTGAGCTGGGCGCAGATCTGGCAGCAGAAGGGCCGGGATGCCGAGACCATCCGCCTTCTCACGATCGATCCGCACTCGCCGAACGAGTTCCGCTGCAACCAGATCGTGCGTAACATCGACGCGTTCTACGAGGCGTTCGAGGTGGGTGAGGGCGACGCCCTCTGGCTCGACGCCGACCAGCGCGTCACCATTTGGTGAGACGGCGTTTGTTGTCCTGCTGACCCGGAAGGAGCCACGCTCGTGGGCATGCCCCCGCTTCCCGAGCCCGCTTCGCCCGAGCCCGCCGGAGGGCCGGTGGAGTCGTCGAGACGCGACGCCCCGGCCCTTCGCGGCGCGGGACGCAAGGGTCCGAAGCGACTGCCCCGGCGGGCGGCGGCCGGACGCCGCTCTTTCACCGCGACGTTGCGATCACTCGACGAGCTCGCTGCCTCGGGGGCGAAGGTCTCGGTGCGCATCGACGACCTCGACGGCGGAACGGCCGTGCTCTCGGGCGACGATTTCGTCACGCTGCCGGTCGGCGGCCTCGGAGTGGTGCCCCTGCTCGTCGAGACGGCCGCGTCGTTCGAGTCGGGTCGCCTGGATGCGCTGGAGATCATCGACCGCTCAGCGGTGGCCGGTGCCGCGCAGGGGGGCACGTGGCAGCATCTCAAGGCGCCCGCGCTGCCGCTGACCGACCTCGCGATGCTCGCCGCGTCGACGGGCGACGCCCTCGCCGCGAACGCTCTGCTGCACCGCGTCGGGCTGCAGTCGGTACGCGCGCGGATCGAGCAGCTCGGCCTCCGGCGGACGGCGCTGCTCGATCGGTTCCGCGACGATCGCGGCCCCGACGACGCCCCGCACGTGGCGCTGTCGACGGCGCGCGAGATGGCGCAGCTGTTCGCGGGTCTGGTGAACTCGAGCATCGTCTCGCCCGGGGTCAGCGCCCAGGTGGCGGAGTGGCTGAGCCTCAACCACGACCTCTCGCTCGTGGCATCCGCCACCGGCCTCGACCCGTTCGCCCACGAGAACGATCAGCACGGCCTGCTGTTCGTGAACAAGACGGGTCGTGCGCCCGGCGTGCGCGCGGAGGCGGGGGTGCTCGGCGGGCCACGAGCGGGCGTCTCGTACGCGCTCGTCGTGAACTTCGACGACCTGTCGATCGCCCACCGGCTGCGCGCCCACGACGCCTTCCGCGTGCTCGGGGTCGAGCTCATGGAGTACGTGTACTGAGTCTCGCGCGGAGCGGATGCTCCACACGGGGTCGGGAAATGGTGCCCCAACCGGCGCCGCAGCGCAATCCCTCCTCACGCGACCCGAGGCGCTGGGACGCTTGTGGCCTCGAAAAGAAAGGAAGGACCGAAGCCATGTCCGACTCTCCTGCCTCCACCGACCCGTTCGCCGACTCCGCCGGCCCCGAAGGCCACTCGATCACCGACTGGACCGACCTCGGCCGCGAGATGTGGTCGTACCTGACCGGCCGCGGCGCCGCCGTGAACTACTCCTTCGTCGACATGACCGTCGAGGTGCCGCGCGACATCGGCCCCGACGCGCCGCGCGCGACGTGGAAGCTCAACGGCACCCTCCGCGTCACCACGAGCGACGACACCGCGGCCGGGTCCGACCCGTACCGCGGCAACTGAGGGGCGGCGCCGTCATGGTGCGCCTCGACATCGACCTCGCCTTCTCGGAACACGAGGGGGCGGATGCCGACACCCCGCCGTTCGAGGGGACGATCACGGCCGCGGGCACCGAGGTGCGCATCGTCGTGAACGACCCCTCGCGGTTGCCCGGGAACGGCCGACGGACGCTCACCGAGCTGTCCACGGTCGCCGACGCCCTGGCATCCCGAGGTGTCTCCGTGCGTCTCGAGGGCCCGGACGGGCCGATCCTGCAGCTCGGCGACATCAAGAGCAACGCCCTGCAGCGGGTGGTGACGGGGTCGTCGCACATCCGCCTCGGCTCGGTGGCCGCGGTCGCGCCGCTGCTCACCCGCCGCAACAAGGGCAGCGCACTCACCTTCCCCATCCCGCCCGAGACGCCGCTCCCGCTCGTCCCGACCATCAACCGCACGGTGCGCCGGCGCGTCACGACGACGCACTACACGCCCGGATCGGGCCGCCCGCGCCTGATCTTCGCGGTGGGCGACTCGTCGTGGGACGGCTCGCGGCCCCGCGAGTTCGACCTGCTGCCGACCAAGACGGTCATCGGATCCGGCGACGAAGCCGATCTGCGTCTGCCGGGGCTCGCCCCGGTGCACGCCGAGATCCGTCACGAGGGCGACGACGAGTACGTGCTCTACGGCTTCGACCAGGTCGGAGGCGGGGGAGCGCGAGAGCAGGGACCGGGACGCGACGGCGGAGGTCGCATCCTGCGCACCGGCGCCCGGATCGAACTCGGCGACTGGCGACTGGCGTACTTCCGCGCCGAGTTCGCCGATCACGGGCGTCCGTACGGCGGCCGCCAGGGCGGCGAGTTCGCGCGCCAGCGCAAGCAGCCCCCGCGCGGCGGCACGGGTCCGCTCAGCCGCGCAAGCGACCCCGAGTGACAGCGTCGCACCGGGTCCGCCCCCTGCGGGGCGGCCCGGTGCGACGGCCGGTGCATCCGCCGAGCTGACATGATCGTGTCGAGATCACCGGATCGTGCCGAGGTGACGCGTCTCGCCGGCCCGCCGGTCTGCGATCTCGGCGCGTTCGTGTGATCTCGGCGCGGGGTGCGCCCCGCGCCGGCGGAACCCGCAGGCGGTCAGAAGACGATCGTGTGGTTCCCGTGGCGGATGACGCGGTCTTCGGCGTGCCACAGCACGGCGCGCGAGAGCACCTGGCGCTCGACGTCGGCACCGCGGCGGGCGAGCTCGGCCGCGGAGTCGGCGTGCGTCACGCGCACGGTGTCCTGCTCGATGATCGGGCCCTCATCGAGGTCGCTCGTGACGTAGTGCGAGGTCGCGCCGATGAGCTTGACGCCGCGCTGCTTGGCCTTCTTGTAGGGCTCGGCGCCGATGAAGGCCGGCAGGAACGAGTGGTGGATGTTGATCACGGGCACGCCGATCTTCTCGAGGAAGTCGGGCGAGAGGATCTGCATGTAACGCGCGAGCACGACGAAGTCGACGTTGCCCACGAGCAGCTCGAGGATGCGGGCCTCGGATGCCGATTTGTCGGGTCCGGGCGTCGAAGGAACGTGGAAGAAGGGGACGCCGAACGAGCGCACGTCCTCGGCGGCCGTGGTGTGGTTCGACACCACCATGGGGATGCTCACGGGCAGATCGCCGCGACGGTGGCGCCAGAGCAGGTCGAGCAGGCAGTGATCCTGCTTCGAGGCGAGGATGGCCATGCGCTTCGGGGTGGACAGGTCGGTGAGCGTCCACTCCAGCTCGAAGCCGTCGCCGAGGGTCGTGGCGATGTCGGCCTCGATCTCGGGCAGCGCGACGGCCAGGTCGGGGCGGTGGAACACGACGCGCTGGAAGTAGGCGCCCCCGCGCGGGTCGTCGGAGTACTGATCGAAGGCGACGATGTTCCCGCCCTGACGCGCGATGAGGGCCGAGACCGCGGCGATGATGCCGGGGGTGTCGCTGCCGTGCATGATGAGGCACGCGTGATCGGGCTGCAGGTGGGGGCTCGCGGAGACCATCGGACCATTCTGCCGTGCGCGCGTGGCGTCGCCGACCACGGTTGCGGTGCGCGTCGGGTGGCGGTCGGGGCGTCGCCGCCGCCGCGCCCTGCGCGTCAGAGGCGCACGACCACCTTCTGCGCCGAGACCCCGGCCCGCTGACGGTCGAGACCGCCCTGCACCGCGCCCAGGCCCTCGCCGACGACGAGCGGTGCGGGCGCGGGTCGCAGCGAGCCGTCGGCGAGCATCTGCGGCACGACCTCGCCCCACAGGCGTGGGCCCATCTCGTCGTCGCGGAGACTGCTGCCCCACACGAACCCCGTGCGGATGCCGCGGCGGCGGGCGCGCAGGGTCGAGCGCACCGTCGCGAGCCCGATGCGGGCGAAGACCGGCAGCATCGCCGGGAAGAGGTGGCGGCGTCCGACCAGTGAGGCCAGCGACACGGGGGTGCTCGCCATCGCCAGGCGGGTCCCGCCCGTCTGCGACAGCACGTCGAGGCAGGCGTCGGTGGAGCCGGCGGCGAGAGCGACCGCGCCCGCGATGGGGCGCCCGTCGACGGCGGCGACGAGATCGGCCACCGCCGACGCCGACCGGTGGTCGACCACGGCTTCGGCCCCGAGGGCGCGCACCGCCTCGGCGTTCTCCTCCGATGCCGTGCTCACCACGGTGTAGCCGGCGGCGCGGGCCAGCTGGACGGCGTTCATACCCACGCTCGTCGATCCGCCCCAGACCACCACGACCTCGGGCGGGACGACGGATGCCGGGCCGCCCGGCATCCGGAGGCCGAGGTGCTGCGGCTGGAAGAGCGCGCAGGCGGCCGTGGAGAGCCCGAGCGGGAAGACGGCGGCCTGCTCGTCGGTGAGGTCGTCGGGGGTCGGGGCCGTGAGGCGCTCCAGCAGGGTCGAGTACTCCTGGAAGGCGCCCTCGCGGAGGGGGTCTCGTGCGCGATCCGTGCCGGTGGCCAGGCCGAACACGCGCTGGCCCACGCGGAAGCGCGTGACGGCCTCGCCGACGGCGACGACCTCTCCGGCCACGTCGGAGCCGAGGACGGCAGGCGTCCGCAGCCATCGGTAGATGATGCGGCTCGCGCCCTGGATGATCCAGTCGACGGGATTGATCGCCACGGCACGCACGCGCACGAGCACCTCGTCGGCGGCGGGCGCGGGCGTCTCGACGGTGGTGAGGGTGAGCGGCGCGCGGGGGGTGGCGAGCGTTGCGGCGACGTGCGTGGACATGGGGGCCTCTTCTCGTGATGGCACGGAGTGTCTTCACTGTAGACCTGATGACACCCCGTGTCGTCACGTAGGATCCCGATATGGCCAGATGGGCACCCGACACGCGGGAACGGCTGCGCTCCGCGGCGTCGGAGCTGTTCGCCGAGCGCGGGTTCGAGGCGACGACGGTGCCCGACATCGTCGAGCGCGCCGGGGTGACGCGGCGCACGTTCTTCCGCCACTTCGCCGACAAGCGCGAGGTCTTCTTCTCGGGCGACGAGATCCCGCGGCTCGCCGCGGACATGCTCGCCGACGCCCCCGCCGACGCGCCGCCTTTCGCCCTCGCGTGGGCCGGCTTCCACGCACTCGCCGCCGAGCGGTTCGAACCCCGTCGGGCCGAGATCGTCGCCGCTCGACGCGTCATCGAGGCCGAACCCGCCCTGCGCGAGCGGGATCTGCAGAAGCAGGCCGACCTGCGCGCGGTCCTGACCGCGGGATACCGCGCGCGCGGGGTCGACGCCCTTCGCGCGCGGATCGTCGCGGGAGTGGCGGTCGAGCTGCTCCAGGCGGCGCTCGAGCAGTGGGCGGACGACGACACCGGAACCCCCCTCGCCGCCCACCTCGAGCGCGTCCGCGCAGAGATGGCATCCGTCCTCGATGTCGGCGGGCGAGGCTAGCCTGGAACATGTGACCAGCACCCTCCGCCTCGACCGGCCGGGCTGGCGCACCTGGACGCTGTGGATCGTCGGCGTGCTCGCGTACGTCGTGTCCATCGTCAACCGCACCTCGCTGTCGGCGGTGGGAGTGGATGCCGCCGTGCGCTTCGGCGCCGATGCGTCGGCGCTGTCGATGTTCGCCGTCATCCAGCTGTTCGTCTACGGCGCGATGCAGATCCCCGTCGGCCTCCTCCTCGACCGTTTCGGCGCGCGCCCGATGATCGCGATCGGCATGGTGCTGATGGCCCTCGGCCAGCTCGTCATGGCGTTCGCGGATGCCGTGGGGATCGGCATCCTGGCCCGGGTGCTGATCGGCGCGGGCGACGCGATGATCTTCCCGAGCGTCCTGCGCGTGATCGCGACCTGGTTCCCGGCCCAGCGTGCCCCCGTCCTCGTCCAGCTGACGGGCATCATCGGCCAGCTCGGACAGATCGTCGCGGTGGTCCCGCTCGCGGCTCTCCTGCACGCCACGAGCTGGAGCGTCGCCTTCGGCAGCGTCGCGGGGCTCGGCGTGCTCTTCGCGGTGCTGACGTACGCGATCATCCGCAACCGTCCGCCCGAGCGTCGCGACGATCCCGTCGACACCTCGGTCGACACGCAGACCGGTGCCATCCGCGTCGTTCGCTCGGCTCCCGATCTGCGCCAGGGGTTCCGCGAATCGTGGGCGCATCCCGGCACGCGGCTCGGCTTCTGGTCGCACTTCGCCACGCCCTTCGCGGGCACGGCGTTCATGTTGCTGTGGGGCTTCCCCTTCCTCACCGCGGGCGAGGGGCTGGAGCCGGCGACCGCGTCGGGCATCATGACCCTCTTCGTGCTCTTCGGCATCGTCAGCGGGCCGGTGATCGGTGCGCTCTCGAGCCGGCACCCGCGCCGCCGTTCGCGCTGGCTGGTGCTGCCGACGGTCGTGTTCCAGGCCTTCGTGTGGATCGTCGTCGTCGTGTGGCCCGGGCCCGCGCCGCTGTGGCTGCTCATCGTGCTCATGTTCGCCCTGGCCACCGGGGGCCCGGCGTCGATGATCGCCTTCGACCACGCGCGCACGTTCACCCCCAGCCACCGCCTCAGCACCGCGACGGGCATCGTCAACGGCGGCGGCTTCCTCGCGGCGCTGCTGGCCATCCTGTTCATCGGCATCGCGATGGACGTGCAGGGCGCGGGCAGCCCCGAGACCTACTCGCTCGACGCCTTCCGCCTGGCCTTCCTCACCCAGGTTCCGCTGTGGGTGATCGGGGGCATCGCGATCGTCATCGAGCGCGGGCGCACCATCCGCCACGTCGGGGGCGTGCTGCCGCGCTGACGCGGTGCTCCCGCTGGCGCGCTGTGCCGCTGCCGCGCAGTGCCGCTGGCGCGGTGTGCCGCCGGCGCACTGTCCCGCTGGCGCACTGTCGCCCTGACACGCTGTGCCGGGGGCGCGGTGTGCCGCTGGCGCGCTGTGCCGCTGGCGGGCTGTCCCGCTGGCGCACTGTCGCCCTGACACGCTGTGCCGCGGGCGCGCTGTGCGCTCCCCGCTGCCCGCGCCGCGCCGCGGGCGCAGGCCCCTCGCCGGCCCCGCCCTCGCCTCACCGGTGGCCGTCGGCATCCCCGCATGTCCCACATATGGTCGGTGCCGGCGATCAGGAGCGGCCATAAGTGGGACATGCACCGCCACAAGTGGGACAGGGGCGCGCGGTGCGAGGATCGAGGGCATGAGCACCATCGACATCCGCCCGCTCGAGACCGTCGACTCCGTGCACGAGGCCTCCCGCGTGCTCGATCGGGTGTGGGGCGATCGCGGCACGATGCCGGCGAACATCCTGCGCGCCCTCGAGCACGCCGGCAACTACGTCGTCGGGCTCTACGACGGGGAAGCGATGATCGGAGCGTCGGCGGCGTTCTTCGGCCCGCCCGCCGCACGGTCGATGCACTCGCACATCACCGGGATCGTCGACGGCTATCAGGGTCGGGGCCTCGGCCGGCAGCTCAAGAACCACCAGCGGGACTGGGCGCTCGAGCGCGGGGTCGGGCACATCACCTGGACGTTCGACCCGCTCATTCCGCGCAACGCGCACTTCAACCTCGCGGTGCTGGGCACGCGCGTCACCGACTACCTGGTCAACCAGTACGGCGAGATGGATGACGACGTCAACCGCGGCGACGAGTCCGACCGGCTCCTGGTGTCGTGGGCGCTCGCCGAGCCGCCCGCGCCCACCCCGACGGATGCCGAGATCGCGGCCGTGGTGCCCGTGCCCGACGACATCGAGCATCTGCGCCGCAGCGACCCGGCGGCCGCCGCCGACTGGCGCGTGCGCGTGCGCGACGGACTGCGGGGGCACCTGGCATCCGGGGGTCGGATCGGCGGGTTCGACCGGCGCGGATACCTTCTGACGCCCTGACGGTGGGGGTGGTGGGGAGTAGAATAAGAAAATGGACACCCCTCTGGCGGACGTGACGACCCCAGAGGTTGCCCGCGCGCTGGGGGTATCCCTCCCCGCCGCGCACCAGGCGCTCGACGAGCTGGGCGTCCCGCGAACAGGCCGCGGCACGGTGCGAAGAGTGGACGCGAACACGGCGGCGCAGCTGATCGCCCGCCGCGGCTCGACCCCGCGTTCCTCTCGTACGTCCTCCGAACTGCGCGTCCTCGCCGCACTGTCCTTCTCGCCGCTGGGGCTGACGAGCTT
This sequence comes from uncultured Microbacterium sp., assembly GCF_947489255.1. Classification (GTDB taxonomy): domain Bacteria; phylum Actinomycetota; class Actinomycetes; order Actinomycetales; family Microbacteriaceae; genus Microbacterium; species Microbacterium phycohabitans. The sequence goes on along the minus strand of NZ_CANLCY010000005.1, from coordinate 287,055 downwards.
CCGAGCAATCGCGGAGAAAGCCGGGCTGAGCCCGACGACCACGTCGCGCCTCACCCCCCGGCTCGCTGAGGAAAGATACGTCGAGCAACGCGAGGTGAAGACGGCGAGCGGCCGCGCTCACCGAGGTATCCGTTGGTTCGCGAATTCCCGTGTCTGGCCGGCCGACGTCCGCGAAGCCGTCCGGGCTACACGGCTCCCGAGGCGCCAGGTGAAGCAGACGGCGGCTCTCCCGCCCGAGCTTCACCATCTGTTCTGGAACGCCGATGTCGCAACCCTCGACCCGCTCGCGAGCGGCAGCTACCTGGCCGGACGGCTATTGGACGCTCCCGACCTGCGCGCATGGCAGTGGGCCTTGTCGAACCTCCCGCGGGAGGCCGTCGAAACGGCCGTGGAGCGACGAGGTGTGTCAGCGCAGACCCGCGCCCTCGTGCGAAATTGGTGGCGTGATGAGTCCTGAGGGGGACGAGTCGCCGGGCTTGGAGTCCCTGAAAGGGTTCCTCCCCGACACGACGATCCTGGCATGGCGGATGGTCGCCCCGGTGGTTCCCCCCCAGGCCTACCTGTCCGGCGGCACCGGTCTCACCGCTCACGTACGGCACCGCGTGAGCCGGGATCTCGACTTCTTCACGGAGTCTGCGTTCGAAGTCGATGACCTTGTCGATGCGCTCGACGGCGCGGGGACTTTCGCCCCCACGATGATCGACACGGGAACGGTCAACGGGATCTTCGAAGAAACGAAGGTGCAGTTCCTCGACGCGTCGTCACAGCGTCTGCTCGAACCCACGACATGGTTCGGAGGCGTGCGACTGGCGAGCCTCGCCGACATCGTCGCCACCAAACTGAAGGTCATCCAAGATCGCGGGGCGCTGCGGGACTACTTCGACCTGATGGTGATCGATGAGCGTCTCCCGATGGAGGAGGGACTGCGCCTGCTCGTGGAGAAGTATCAGCCCAGGGCTCCGGCGGGGTTGATCGCCAACGTCGTACGCGGGCTCGGTTACCTGGGTGATGTGGAGGACGACCCCTTCCTTCCCGTGCAGAGAACGGAGATCGAGAGGTTCTGGTCCTCGCGTCAGCCTCGCCTCGCCCGTCAGTCCCTCTGACGCCGGGGCGTCACTGCTCGGTGATCGGCTCGTCCTTCTCGGCCGCGGGGTCGCCCTGACCGGGACCCGGGCGCACCGCGGCGTCGTCGCGCACGTCGATGCGCGTGACGCCGTCGTGCTCGCTCACGTCGAAGCGCGGTGCCGCATCGGCCTCGGTCGCCTTCGGCGCGCTCGTCAGCTGATCGTGACGGTTCTCTTCGAAGCTCTTCTCATCGCTCACGGTCGTCACTCCTTCTCGCCGGCCGAACGCCAGGCGTCGCTCTCCATGTGAGATCCCGCCTGCGGGCCCATGTGCAGCATCCCGCCGTCGACGACCCAGCTCGCGCCGGTGACGTACGAGCCGGAGGGCGAGGCGAGGAAGCGGATGACGTCGGCGATCTCCTCGGGCTTGCCGGGCCGACCGAGCGGGATGCCGGGGCGGTGGATGCGATCGGCGTCCTCGGCGGACATGTCGTTGATGGGGGTGGCGATCTCGCCCGGGGCGACGGCGTTGGCCGTGATCCCGTACTGGCCGAGCTCGAGGGCCATCGTCTTGATGAGGCCGCCGACGCCGTGCTTGGCGGCGACGTACGGTGCCGAGCCCACGCGGGGCTGATGCTCGTGCACGCTCGAGACGACGATGAGGCGTCCGCCGTTGCCGGCCTTCACCATACGGCGGGCCGCGGTGTGCAGGGCGAGGAACGCGCCGTCGAGGTTCAGCGAGATGTCGGTGCGCCACGTGTCGAAGTCGAGGTCGAGGAACGAGCCGCCGATCCCGCCTCCGGCGTTGTTGACGAACACGTCGAGGCCGCCGAGCTCGTCGGCCATGGCGTTCACGGCATCCGGGACCGCGTCGAAGTCGGTCGCGTCGAACTGCGCGACGATCGCGCGCACGCCGCGCTCGCGCACGGCTGCGGCGGTCTCTTCGGCGCCGTCCTCGTCGGAGTGGTAGGTGACCGCGACGTCCATGCCGGCGTCGGCGAGGGCGAGGGCGGTGGCCGCGCCGATGCCCGAGTCGGAGCCGGTGACGATCGCGTGGCGGGGGGTGAAGTCGTCGCTCATGCCCGCGACGCTACGCGGCGGGTTCGGCCCCGATAGTGGCCTTGCCAGGCTGCCTGCGAGGAGTTACGAAGGCACAACTCCTGCAGATCCGGCGGTGCCGTGGCATCCGGGTCCCGCGTGGGGCGGATCTGCCGGAGTTGTGCGTCCGGTCGGGACCCCGGCGCGGCGCGCCCCACGCCGCCCGCCGGATACCCTGCCCTCATGCCGCCCCGCATCTCCGCCGCCCCCGTGACGCTGGATGCCGTCGAGCTCCGCGTCCTGCACCTGCCCCTCGTATCGCCCTTCACGACGTCGTTCGGCACCGAGACGGTGCGCGAGGTCATCGTCGTGACGGCCGAGACCTCCGACGGCCGCGGCTGGGGAGAGGTCGTGACATCCGCGGAGCCGTACTACTCCAGCGAATACACGCAGGGCGCGTGGGACGTGCTCTCGCGCTTCCTCGCGCCCGCGCTGCTCGAGCGTCGCTCTCTCGCTCCCGAGGAGGTCGCCGGCATCCTGGACCGGGTCGTCGGGCACCGCATGGCCAAGGCGGGGCTCGAGCTCGCGGTGATCGACGCCGCCCTGCGCGCCGAGGGACGCAGCTTCGGCCAGTACCTCGGCGCCGAGAAGACCCGGGTGCCCTCGGGGGTCTCGGTCGGCATCCAGAGCGATCCGGCGGCGCTCGTCGACACCGTCGGCGGCTACCTCGACGACGGATACGTGCGCATCAAGATCAAGATCAAGCCCGGTCGCGACGTCGCCGACACCGCGGCGGTCCGGGAGGCGTTCGGCTCGATCCCGCTCCAGGTCGACGCCAACTCGGCGTACACCCTGCAGGATGCCGGCACCCTGGCCGAGCTGGATCAATTCGACCTCCTGCTCATCGAGCAGCCCCTGCAGGAGGACGACCTGGTCGACCACGCGAGCCTCGCGAAGCGCCTGCGCACACCCGTGTGCCTCGACGAGTCGATCGTCTCCGACAAGGCCGCCGCCGACGCCCTCGCCCTCGGTTCCGCGGCGATCCTCAACATCAAGGCCGGACGCGTCGGCGGCTACCTCGAGGCCCTCGCGATCCATGATCGCGCTCTCGCCGCCGGCATCCCCGTGTGGTGCGGCGGCATGCTCGAGACCGGGATCGGACGCGCCGCCAACGCCGCGCTCGCCGCCCTCCCCGGCTTCACGCTGCCGGGCGACATCTCGGCATCCGCCCGCTTCTACGACCGCGACATCGTCACCGAGCCCGCGGTGCTGGAGGACGGACACGTGCGCGTACCCACCGGCGACGGGATCGGCGTCGAGATCGACCAGGCGGCGCTGGAGGCGTTCACCGTGCAGCGCGAACGCATCGCGCGGTGAGCGCGGGCGGCTCTCGATAAACTGGATGCCGCGCCCTCGCGCTCGATCCCCACACCTTTGCGACCATTGGAGCCACCGTGGCCGAACAGTCCCGCCTCGACAAGGTCATCGCCCTCGCCCGCCACCGCGGGTTCGTCTTCCAGGCCGGTGAGATCTACGGCGGTTCGCGCTCGGCGTGGGACTACGGCCCCCTCGGCACGGAGCTGAAGGAGAACATCCGCCGGCAGTGGTGGCAGACCTTCGTCCGCGGTCGCGGCGACATGGTGGGCCTGGACTCGAGCATCATCCTCCCCAAGCGCGTCTGGGAGGCCTCGGGCCACGTCGCCACCTTCACCGACCCGCTCGTGGAGTGCCTGCACTGCCACAAGCGCTTCCGCGCCGACACCCTCATCGAGGACTTCGAGGCCCGCAAGAACCGCAAGGCCGAGAACGGTCTCGCCGACATCCCGTGCCCGAACTGCGGCATCAAGGGCCAGTACACCGAGCCCAAGTCGTTCTCGGGCCTGGTCAAGACCTACCTCGGCGTCGTCGACGACGAGTCGGGGCTCTACTTCCTGCGCCCCGAGACCGCGCAGGGCATCTTCGTGAACTTCTCGAACGTGCTCACGGCATCCCGTCGCAAGCCCCCGTTCGGCGTCGGCCAGGTGGGCAAGGCGTTCCGCAACGAGATCACGCCCGGGAACTTCATCTTCCGCACGCGCGAGTTCGAGCAGATGGAGATCGAGTACTTCACCCCGCCGGCCGAGGCGAACGAGTGGTTCGAGCACTGGGTCGAGGCGTGCTGGAACTGGTTCATCGAGCTCGGCATCGACCCCGAGAACATGAAGCGCTTCGACGTCCCCGAAGACGATCGCGCGCACTACTCCGCCGGCACGATCGACGTCGAGTACCGCTTCGGCTTCCCGGGCAAGGAGTGGGGCGAGCTCATGGGCGTCGCCAACCGCACCGACTACGACCTCAAGAGCCACTCCGAGGCATCGGGCCAGTCGCTCACCTTCTTCGATCAGGCCTCGGGCGAGAAGTACACGCCCTATGTGATCGAGCCCTCGTTCGGCCTGACGCGCGCCATGATGGCGTTCCTCGTCGACGCGTACCGCGAAGAAGAGGTGCCCAACGCCAAGGGCGGCACCGACACCCGCACGGTGCTCAAGCTCGACCCGCGCCTCGCTCCCGTCAAGGTCGCGGTGCTCCCGCTCTCGCGCAACGAGCGCCTGTCGCCGCTGGCTCGCGAGACCGCCGACGCGCTGCGCGCGGCCGGCTGGAACATCGACTTCGACGACGCCGGCGCCATCGGACGCCGCTACCGCCGCCAGGACGAGATCGGCACCCCGTTCTGCGTCACGGTCGACTTCGACTCCCTCGACGACAACGCCGTGACCGTGCGCGACCGCGACACGATGGGCCAGGAGCGCATCGGCCTCGACGCCCTGCACGGTTACCTCGCGGAGCGCCTGCGCGGCGCCTGACCCGCTTCTCGGGAGACCGGATGCCGAGGCCTCGGGGCCGTGGCATCCGGTCTTCGGCGTTCTGCGGGTGCGGTGGCCGCGGCCGGTCGCTCGGGTCCGCGGTCGGGAGCAGTCGTCCGGGCACGTGGGGACGGGGGCTCAGGTCGGGGGCGACGGCGTCCGGAGCTCGGGCGGGGGAGGAACCGTGCGCGCGCCGCTGTGGACGGCGACCGAGGGCGCGACGGGGTCTTCGCTAGCCTGGGGCGACGACCGACGCCGAGGGGGCACGATGGAAGTCGAACACACGGGCGCACGCTCGGGGATCTCCTGGCCCGCGCAGCCGGGGGCGCTCGTCGACACCGGGCGGTGCCCCTCGTGCTTCACCGCGATTACGGTGTCGCCCTGCCCCGCGTGCGGCCTCGATCTCACCGACGCCCGCACGGCCCGCGTGCTCGACCTGTCTCAGCGGATCGTCGCCCTCGTCGACGAGCGCGCGGCGGCTCTCCTCCTCATCCACCGCTCGAGCGAGAACGCCATCTCGGGCTCGATCGACGCGCCCGAGCGAGAGCCGGCTCCGCGCCTCGACTCCGGCGCCGCTGCGCCGCCGTCGATCCCGGGCGCGGCCGATGAGCCCGTCGGGAACGCCCCCTCGCCGGTGCTGTTCCCGCCGCCCGCGGGCCTCACCCCGCCGACCTCCGAGCGGCCGCTGTTGCCCGTGGCTCCGATGGCAGCCCGTGCCGTGGAGGACGGGGACGCCTCTCGCTCCGCCGCCCGGGCGGCGGGCGTCGCATCCCCGGCCGCGGCGGGCGTCGCATCCGCAGCCGCGGCATCGCCGACGGTGCCGGTCGCCCCGGCTCCGGTCGCCCCGCACGCGGATTCCCGCGGTTCCGTGCATCTCGCCCCCTCGGCCGACACGGGTGCGCGAACGCGGCCCGTCGGCCAGCCCCCCGTCTCCAGCGGCGGCGGGAGCCAGGGCGAACCCGCCACGCCCCGCCGCTCGAGCGTACAGGTGTTCCTGCTCTCGACCGGCGTGGTCCTGCTGGCCGTCGCGGCGGTGTTCTTCCTCACCGTCGCGTGGATCAGCGGTGGGCTCGTCCTGCGATCGGTCATCATCGGCATGGTCACGGCGGCCGTCATCGCCACGGCCTCCCTTCTGCGGCGGCGCCGCCTCGAGGCGACCGCAGAGGGGATCTCCCTGCTCGGCATCGCGCTCGTCGCTCTCGACGTGTGGGCCGTGCGCGCCAACGACCTCGGCGGCGCGGCATCCGTCGATCCGGCCGTCTACTGGGGCGCGGCGACGACCGCCGCCGGGGTCGCCTTCGTCGGCTGGGCCCGGCTCGCGCGGCACCGCGCGCCGCTGTCGACGGCGGTGCTCGCCCTCACCATCGGTCCTGCCCTGCTGGGCGCGGGGCTGGTCGGCCCTGATTCGGTGCTCGCCTGGTTCGTCGCGGGTCTGATCGTGGTGCTGGTCGCGCTCGCGGCGCCGTTCGCGCCGCTCCTCTCGCCTCCGCCACGCGCGCGGATGCGTCCCGAGATCGTCGCGGTGCGCGTCCTGGCCGCCCTGGCCGGGGTCGTCGCCCTGGCCGCGGCTCTCTTCATCGACCCGCAGGCCACCTGGTCGCCCGTCCTCTTCAGCGGATTGCTCGCCCTGGCCCTCGCGGCGCATGCGGGGGCGATGACCCGCCGAGGCGAGTCGCGTCTCGCGCCCGTGGCCGCGGTCGCCGCCGTGCTGTGCCTCGGATCCGGAGTCGCCGTCTCGGTCGTGCGTGCGGCCGATGCGACGCTCTCCGTGACGGTCCCGGTCATCGTCGCGGTCGTGGTCGCGGTCGCCCTCGACGTCGCCGGACGGCGCGCCGACGGGGGACCGGCTCGCTCCACGCTGCTCGCCGGGGCCGTCACCGCAGCCGTGATCGCCGGGCTCGCCGCCCTCGCACCCATCGGCGCCGCCCTGACCACCGTCTTCGCTCGGATCAGCGACGTAATGCCGATCTTCGGTCGATCGGCCCTCGACGTCGACCCGCCGGATGCCACTGCGACCGCCGCCGTGATCGCCCTCGCAGCCGTCGCGATCCTCGCCGCGGCCGCCTGGCGCCTGTCGGGCGCGTGGCGAGCGCGACGCCTCGTCGCCCTGGCCGCCGGTGCCGCCGTCGCTCTGCTGGCCGGTCCACAGCTGCGGGTCCTGCTCCTGGTCGTCGCCTGGTACCTGGTGCTCGCCGTCATCGCTGTGGTGGCCCTCCTCCGCCGTCGCGGCGCGCTGACCGGGGAGTCGGCCGCCGCGGGTCCGCTCGCGACTGCGGCAGGAGCGTCTGCACCCGTCCCGGTGGGTCCGCTCGTGGCCTCTTCCGACCCGTCGCCGGCCGCCGCCGCGGGTCCGCCCGCGAACCCCGCCGAACCGTCTGAGCCCTTTGCGACGGGTCCGCGCGCGATAACGGGCGAGCAGTCACTGCCCGTCTCCGCTGGTCCCCCGGTCGCCGGCGGGGTGGTTCTCGCCATCCTCGTCGGCACGATCTCACTGCTCGGCGGGCTGCTGCTGTCGTTCGCGTCACCCGTTGCGTGGGCCGTCGCGACGGTCGTCGTGACGGGCGTGATCGCCGTGGCGGCCGGCATCCACCGCCTGGTCCGGGTGGCGTCGACCGTCGCCGTGGTCGGGTTCGTCTCGATCAGCGCTCTGCTACTGCCGCTCGCCCTGCGTTCGGGTGTCGACGTCTCACTCGCGGGCGGATCGCCCTTCGCGGTCGCCGCGGTCGTCGCGGCCGGGTGCCTGGTGTTCGTGGGCCTCCCGGTCGCCCGCCTGGTCGGTCTCGACGCGGCCCAGCGCGCCGCCGGTGCACTCACCGCGATCATCGTCACGGTGCTCTCGTCCGGGGTGGCGCTGATGGGGGGTCCGCCCGCAGCCGATGCCTGGATCGCCGGAGCGTGTCTCGCTGCGGCGGTGGTCACCGTTGTTCTGACCGGCGCGCCGGGCTTCCGCTCCTGGCGCGTCGCGCGTCCCGCTGCGGCGCTGACGGCACCCCTCTTCGCCGCCGCCGGCGTCGACGCGGTGCTGCGAGCAGTCGACGCGCCGGCGTTCGCGCGAATGATCGTCGCGGCAGCGCTGGGCGTCGTCGCGGTGGCGGTCGCCCTTCGCGCGCTCGGGAGGGAGCCCGGCCTGCGGGTGCTCACCGACGCGGGTGCCGGGCTCGTCCTCGTGCTCGCGGTCGCTGCGGCACCCTCGGAGGGAGCGCGCTGGCTGCCGCTGCTTCTCGCAGCCGTCGCCGCCCTGCTGTGGGCCACCGACTCCGAGGGGCTTCTGACGTCGAACAGCGGGAGACGGCACCTCGTCTGGCTCGCGCTGCTCGTCGGTGCGATCGCTCTCTGGTCCCGCCTGCTCTGGCAGGGCACCGACACCGTCGAGTTCTTCACCCTGCCCGTCGGCGTGGCGCTCCTGACCCTCGCCGCCGGAACCGAGCGCGCCCGCCGTCGCCGCCCCGAACGCCCCGTCGCGACGCCCGCGGTGATCGCCGCGGCGGGCGTGGGCGTCGCCCTCCTCCCCACGGCGCTGGCAGACCCCGACGACCTCGTCCGCGCGGTCATCGCCGGGGTGCTCGCCGTCGTCCTCGTCGTCGGGGGCGCGTGGCTCCGCCCCGCTCGCACGCCCGACGCTCTGCCGGTCGCGGTAGCTGCCGCGGCGGCCCTGACCCTCGTGGTGTGCGTCGTGGTGCGCGTCGCCCACGCCATCGATCTCGGTGCGACCGGGTCTCCGGCGACGGATGCCGTGCTCCTCCTCGCGGCCCTCGCGCTCGCCGCCGCGGCGGTGGGGGTGTCTCGCCGCGCGGCGGCCTGGTCCGTCCCCGCCTCGCGCGGGATCGCGATCGCCGCGCTCGCCCTCTTCGCCCTGGGTGAGGCGGCGCTCGTTGCGACCGCGGTCGGCCCGATTCTGCGCGTGGTGCTGTCGATCGCTGCGCTCGGCGCGGTGGGCATCCTGCTGCTGCGCCGAGAATCCCGCGTGTGGTCCTCGGCTGTCGTCGGGGTCGCGCTCGGCGGAGCGGCGCTCGTCGGAGCCGTCGCGCTCGCGACCGGTGTGCGTCCGCTCGAGTGGGCGACGGTCCCTCTCGCCCTGGTTCTGCTGACGGCGGCGCTGTCGCGGTGGTCGCGCCCGCTGTCATCGTTCCTCGTCGCGATGGCAGCCGTCGGACTGGCCGCGGGACTGCTGCCCTCGGCCGCTCTCGCGGGCGGATCCCCGACCCGCGCGATCGGCGTCGTTGCGGCTGCCGCACTCGTCCTGGCGGCCGCGCCGCGCGTGATGCGCGGCCCCCGGGCGGCCCTTCTCGTGCCCGCGGTGGTGATCTCCGGCGCGGCCCTCGGGCTCGCGGCGATGTCGCGTGCCCTGCACGACGTACGGGCGCCCTTCTTCGACGTGTGGGCGCTCACGCTGTTCGTCTGCCTCGTGGGTGCGGCCGTCCTGCTCCTTCGTCGAAGCGCGGGGGTCCCTTCGTGGGTGCCGCCCGCCCTCGCCGTCTACGCCCTCGCCCTCACGGCCGCCCTCTCGGTCGCGCGGATGCTGACGTTCCCCGGGCCTGACGTCGTGCGGGTGGTCGTCGCACTCGCCGTGATCCTCGGGGTGGGCCTGTTCTGGCGCGGTCCGCATCGCGCGTCGGTGTGGTGGGCAGCCCTGGGTCTCGCCGTCGCGGTGGGCGTCACGGCGGTCGTGGCGGGGGCGGCGGATCCGATCGAAACAGCGACGGTTCCGATCGCGGCAGCGTTGCTCGCGAACGGCGTCCGTTCGCTGCGTACGAGGGCCGAGGTGGGCAGCTGGCCGGCCGTCGGCGCGGGTCTCGGCGTGCTGCTGATCCCGTCGCTGCTGTTCGACTTCGTCGGCGACTCGACGCTGTGGCGCGTCATCGGCCTCGGGGTGGTCGCCCTCGTCGCTCTGCTGTGGGGCGTACGCCGACGTCTCCAGGCTCCGGTGGTGCTCGGTGGTGTGGTCTTGATCGTTCACGCCGTCGCGCAGCTGTGGCCCTGGATCACCGCGCTGTACGAGAGCGCCTCGGGGCTGTGGTGGCTGTGGCTGGGCATCGCCGGCGCCCTGCTCATCGTGATCGCGGCGACGTACGAGCGTCGCATCCGGGAGGTGAAGGCGGTCGCGCTCGCCCTCCGCGCCCTGCGCTGAGGCGATCACCCCGGCGTTCGCGCTCTGCGCTCACCCGGATCGACCGCCGGGGCACAGAAACCGACCCGACCCGCCCCGCCCGGCTAGTCCTTCTTCGCTTCCTTCGCCGCCGCCTTCGCCGCCCGCTTGTGCTCGCGCACCTTCGTCAGCGACTCGGGGCTGACGATGTCGGCGACCGAGCGGAACGAGCCCTCCTCCCCATACGGGGCAGAGGCCTCTCGCCATCCGGCGCCGTCGAAGCCGCGCTGCTTGCCCAGCAGGGCGAGGAAGATCTTCGCCTTCTGCTCGCCGAAGCCGGGAAGCGCCTTCAGGCGCTTCAGCACGGTCGCCCCATCGGGGTCGTCGCGCGTCCAGATGTTCGCGGCATCGCCGCCCCAGTGCTCCTCGACGGCGCTGCACAGCGACTGCACGCGCGTGGCCATCGAGCCCGGGAACCGATGGACCGCGGGCGATTGGGAGAACGCCGCCGCGAACGCCTCGGGGTCTTCGTGAGCGATGGTCGCGGCATCCATCGATCCGGTCCGCTCCTGGATCTTCAGCGGTCCCGCGAAGGCCGTCTCCATCGCCACCTGCTGGTCGAGCAGCATGCCGACGAGCAGCGCGAGCGGGTTCGTCGACAGCAGTTCGTCGGCGGCGGGGTCATCGGTGATGCGCAGGCTCATGACCTCATTCTCGCGCGGACCGCACGGAAGGGGCGCCGCCGTTTGCGAGACCGCATCTCGTCGACGCACCCGCGTCGTCCCGTGCTCGCATCCTCAGCCGGATGCCGCCTCGCCGCCCGACCGTCGTCGCCCTGCACGGGCCGCTCCGGTGCGGTGCCCACGGCACGGGGTCACTCCGGCGCAGCGATCCACTTCTGCGCGAAGGGCACGGCATCCATCGATCCGAGGTCGTTCGTGATCTCGTTCAGCTGCGTGCGGAAGTCGTCGACACCGCCGGCCGGGAGGCGCTTGACGAGCGACCCGTCCACGCGCCGGATGACGACCTCGCTCACCGACGGGGCGTCGCCGCCCGCGTCGAACAGGCCGAGGACCACGGTCGCCGCCCAGCGGAGCCCGTTTCGGGAGCGGTCCTCGCCCGCGACGGCGTAGACCTCGGATGCCGGTGTGCTCACGGCATCCATCCTGCCCGAGGACGAGCAGGCGGGGCGTCAGCCCGCGTCGGCGATGTCGCCGCGCGTGGTGGCCGTGTCGGCGGAGCCTTCGACCTCGATGCCGAACAGCGCCGAGAGGGCGTCGATGTACTCGTCGGCACGGCCGGTCTCGGCCAGCTCGTGTGCGCGCGTGGTCGGGGTGTGCAGCAGCACGCCCACGAGATGGCGCAGGGCCTGCTCGGTCTGTCCGCCCTCGTCGCCGCGGGCCCGCACGCGGGCGACCTCGGCGTCGAGCACGCCGAACACGTGGGCGCGCAGCGCCACGACGGCGGGGGTGATGTTCTTGCGCTCGCCGACGGAGGCGAAGCGTCGGGCGGCGTCGCGCACGAGGTCGCGCGCCGCGTCGGTGGCCTGCAGCTCCTCGAGAGGGGCGTGCAGGCGGATGGTCTCGAGGTCGAGCAGGTCGACCCCCGGCACCGTCGCGACGTCGGGGTCGACGTTGCGGGGCAGGCCGAGGTCGATGACGAGGCGGCGGCCCGCGTGGTCGACCGGGCAGCCGGCGGCTGCGGTGGCCTCGGCGCCCGTGCGTCCGGCGGCGAAGGTCGCGGCACTGACGACGTGGTGCTCGCTCGTCGTGCAGGTGATGACGAGGTCGGCGTGCGCGACGGCGGAGGGGAAGGTCTCGGTCGAGACCGCGCGCAGACCGTGCTTGGCGGCGAATTTGGCGGCCCGGCCCGAGGGCGAGTGCACCGCGATGTCTTCGGCGCCCTGGTCGCGGAGAGCTGCGACGGTGGCGGCGGCGTACGCGCCGGTGCCGACCAGCAGCACGCGCTGCGTGGACCAGTCGGCGATGCGGCTGTCGGCGAGTTCGAGGCCGAGGCGCACGAGCGAGCGACCGGCGCGGCCGATCGCGGTGGAGTTCTTCACCCCGCGCTGGGCTTCGGACGCGCGCTGGAAAAGGCGCTCGAGCTCGGCGGAAGTGGTCCCCAGCTGCCGTGACTCGGTGAGCGCGCGACGCACCTGGCCGGCGATCTCGCCCTCGCCCACGACGACGGACTCGAGGCCCGAGGCGACCGAGAAGAGGTGCTCCGCGACGTCGTCGCCGCCGAGCACGGTGTAGGAGCCCTCGAGCTCGCTGGCCGGAACGCCCGTGGCGGCCTCGATGGCGCTCAGAGTGGCGTCGACGCCGAGGGCCACGGCCGCGGTGACGGGCTCGTCCATGTCGACGTACGCCTCGAAGCGGTTGCACGTGGCGACGACGACCGCGCCCTGCACGAGCTCGGCGTGCTCGGCGATCAAGGGGGCGACGGGGGTGCGGGGTACGCTGAGCCGCTCGAGGAGCTCGAAGGACGCGGTCTTGTGACTCGCGCTGACGCACAGCAACACGTTCATATTCTACGCCCGGCCATCCCGGGGTATTCCGGGTGGCCTCTCGACGTCAAGGCATCCCCCGCGCGCACAGGAGGCGGATGGGAGGATGGATGCCATGGCATCCCTCGACGCTCCCCTCCTCCGCGCCCTCCGCGGCGACCGCCCCGAGCGTCAGCCGGTGTGGTTCATGCGGCAGGCGGGTCGCTCGCTCCCCGAGTACCGGGAGCTGCGCGTGGGCACCCGCATGCTCGACGCCTGCCTCACCCCCGACCTCGCGGCCGAGATCACGCTGCAGCCGATCCGACGTCACGACGTGGATGCCGCGATCTTCTTCAGCGACATCGTCGTACCGCTGCGTCTGGCCGGTGTCGACGTCGTGATCGAGCCCGGCCGCGGGCCGGTGTTCGCCGATCCCGTGCGCACCGCCGACGACGTCGCGCGGGTGACGGCGATCGATCCGGCCGATGTGGCCGCGGCGGCGGAACCCGTGCGCGAAGCCGCCCGGCGCGTGACGGCCGAGCTGAGCGACAGCGTCCCGCTCATCGGCTTCGCCGGCGCCCCGTTCACGCTCGCCGCGTACCTGGTCGAGGGCGGCCCCTCGAAGGAGCACCTGCGGGCCCGCGGAATGATGCACGCCGACCCCGCCTCGTGGCACCGCCTCGCCGGGTGGCTGGCGAAGGTGTCGCGCGCCTTCCTCGACGCCCAGATCGAGGGCGGGGCGCAGGCCGTGCAGTTGTTCGACTCGTGGGCGGGGTCGCTCTCGCCGTCGACCTTCCGCGAGTTCATCGCTCCGCACTCCACCGAGGCGCTCGAGGGCATCGAGGTGCCCCGCATCCACTTCGGCGTCGGAACGGGTGCCTTCCTCGACGACATGCGCCTGGGCGGACTCGCCGACGCCGTGGGCGTCGACTGGCGGATGCCGCTCGACGAGGCCGCCGCCCTCGTCGGCCCCGACGTGACCCTGCAGGGCAACATCGACCCCGCGCTGCTCGGAGCGCCCTGGCCCGTCCTCGAGGCGCACGTCGACGACGTGCTCGCCCGCGGACGCGCGGCGCGCGCGCACGTGCTGAACCTGGGACACGGCGTTCCGCCCGACACCGACCCCGAGGTGCTGACCCGCATCGTCGCCCACGCGCACGCATCGCGGGCGCAGGAGGCCCAGGCGCACGAGGCCCCCGCTCCGGGGGAGCAGGGCGCGTGAGCGAGTCCCTCGAGCGTCTCGTGCGGCACGCGCACGAGACGCGCGTGATCGTGATCGGCGGGGGCGTCTCGGGTCTCGTCGCCGCGCGCGAGTGCGCGAAGGTGGGGCTCGAGGTCACCGTTCTCGAGGCCGCCGACGTGCTCGGCGGCGTGGTGCGCTCCGCCGAGGTGGGCGGGATGACGCTCGACGTGGGCGCCGAGAGCTTCGCCACCCGCGGCGGGGTGGTGCGCGACCTCCTCGGCGAGCTCGGCTTGGCCGACGACGTCGTCTCGCCGAACCCGGAGGGCGCGTGGGTGGCGGGCGTTCCCGGCGTGGGCGCAGCCCCCCTTCCGAAGGGCGGGGTGCTCGGCATCCCCGACAATCCCTTCGCACCCGACGTGCGACGCGTCATCGGCTGGTCGGGGGCATGGCGGGCCTACGTCGACCGCGTGCGTCCCCCGCTCACGATCGGTCACGCGCACAGCCTCGGCAAGCTCGTGCGCTCGCGCCTGGGCGCTCGCGTGCTCGACCGCCTGGTGGCGCCCGTCACGAGCGGGGTGTACTCCGCGCGGCCCGACGACATCGACGTCGATCTCGCCGCCCCCGGACTCAACGCCGCCCTCACGCGCACGGGCTCGCTCACGGGTGCGGTCGCCGAGCTGCGCGCCCGCCGACCGCAGACCCGTCCGGCCGATGCCCCGGCATCCGACGTCCCCGTCGCCGGGTCCGCGAAGGCCCCCGCGCCGGGAGGCGCCGTGCAGGGCATCGTCGGCGGCATGTCGCGCCTGGTCGACGCGCTCGCGGCCGGACTGCGCGACGCCGACGTCGAGGTGCGCACCGGTGTGCGGGCCGAGAGGCTCGACCGGACCGACGACGGCTGGGCGGTGTCGACGTCGGTCGATGACGAGCCGCTGACCGCGCGCGCCGTGATCGTCGCGCTCCCCGAAGGACCGGCGCGGCAGCTGCTCGCCCCGGTCGTGCCGGGTCTCGAGGCGGGCGATCCGATCGCGCCCGTGGTCGAGGTCGTGACCCTCGTGCTCGACGCGCCCGTGCTCGACGGTGCACCGCGGGGGACGGGCGTGCTCACCGTGCCCGGCAGTCACGTGGCCAAGGCCCTCACCCACTCGACCGCCAAGTGGGACTGGGTCCGGGATGCCGCCGCCCCCGGCGTCCACGTCGTGCGCGTGTCGTTCGGCGCACAGGGGGAGGAGCCCGCCACCGCTGCTCTCGACGACGACGCCGCGGCGCACCTGGCGCTGTCGGAAGCCGCCGCGCTGCTCGGCGTCGAGCTTCCGGCATCCGTTCTGCGCGCCGCTCACCGCGTGCGCTACGTGCAATCGCAGCCGGCCGCCACGATCGGTCGCGCCGCCGTCACGGCCGCCGCGCGCGATGCCGTGCGCGCGGTGTCGGGGCTCGGGGCGACCGGGGCGTGGCTCTCGGGCACCGGTCTCGCGCAGGTGATCCCCGACGCGCGCCAGGAGGCCGACCGCGTCCGCAGCGCCGCGCTGTGGCGGAGCTGACGGACCCTCACCGTCGGCCATGCGACGCCGCCTGTCAAGGGCGGATGCCGGATGCGGCATACATGACTACTGTGAGACTCGACCACCACTCGAACGAGCGTGAGGAGACCCCATGAGGGGCAAAGCAGCACTCGTCGTCGGACTCGTGGCGGGCTACGTGCTCGGAGCACGCGCCGGCCGCCAGCGGTACGAGCAGATCAAGGAGCAGGCCGAAAAGGTCTGGAGCCAGCCCGCCGTCCAGGGACAGGTCGAGAAGGTGAAGGCGCTCGGCGTCTCGGCTCTCAAGTCCGTGCCCGGCGTGGTGTGGAAGGGCGCGAAGTCCGTCACCACCGCGGCGTCCGGTTCGGGCACCGTGCAGGAGCGCGCCGAGCGCGCGGGCCGTGCCGCCAAGCGCTCCGCCGACGAGGTGGCCGACGTCGTCGAAGACGCCGTCGACGACGCCAAGCAGGCCGAGAAGTCCGCGACCACGCGCGCCCGCGCGGCCAAGAGCGGCTCCACCTCGTCCGGGAGCTGACCGCATGACCACTCCGCGCGGATTCCGCGATCGTTCCGACGACAGCCTGTTCGAGCTGCTCGGCGACATCCCCGAGCTGGTGCGCAACCTCGTCGTCGCCGAGATCAACGGCGCGAAGGCGTGGGCGCAGCGCACGGCGAAGGATGCCGGTATCGGCGCCGGCTGGTTCGTCGGCGCCCTCATCGTGCTGTTCTGGGCCGTGCCGGTGTTCTTCGCGTTCGTGATCGCCGGGCTCTCGTCGTGGTGGCCCGTCTGGCTGTCGGCCCTCGTCGTCTTCGGCGTGATGGTCGTGATCACGGCGATCCTGGCGCTGCTGGGCTACCTGCGGATCAAGAAGCTCTCGAGCCGCGAGAACCCGGGCAAGGCCATCGCCGAAGACGTCCGCATCGTCAAGGAGGCCCGCGATGAGTATTGAGCGCCCCGTCCCCGTGCCCCGCACCGCGGTGCCGTTGGGCATCACCGACCCGGTCGAGTCGGCCCGCGCCGAGCTGAAGGCCGCTCTCGCGGCCATCGAGGTCAAGGCCAACATCCCCCGCCGCGCGAGTGACGCCGTCGATCGCACGGTCCACGACGTGCGTGAGAAGGCGCAGCGCAACCCCGGGGTGGCTGCGGCCGCCGTGGCGGGTGTCGCCGCCCTCGTCGGCGTCGCCGTCTGGGGACTCGTGCGCGCCTACACGCGCTGAGACGTCACGAAGCGGCCCGCCCCCTCACCGGGGGTCGGGCCGCTTCGTCGTTTCCGGGCCGTGCGGTCGTTCCCGGGGCCGTGCCGCCGTTCCGGGGCCGTGCCGACATTCCCGGGCCGTGCCGCCGTCCCCGGGGCGTGCCGTCCTGCGGACTCTGCCCGCGGCGCGCCGTGCGGCGGGGCGTCGGGGCGGCGTGTCGGGTGCGGACTCCGCGGGACGGTTCGTCCGGGGCGGATGCCGCGACCCCGGCTCACGGCTCGTTCGCGAACAGTCCCCGCAGCAGATCCTCGAAGTACTCCGGCGTCACCGCGATCGGACCCGCGTACGCGTGGTCGAATCCGGCGATGGCGTACAGCAGCAGCGCCACGAACAGGGCGAGCAGGCTCGACATGAGCAGGTGGACGCGCAGGTTCCGCACCTCGATCAGGGCGATGAGGATCGCATTCAGCACGGCACCGACGCTCAGCACGATCCACAGAACGCTGGGCAGGGCGAGGTGGGTCAGCGCGATGCGGTCGCGGCGGTTCTCCACGAGCAGCTGGAACTGATCCAGCGACTGCTGCACGTAGAGGGTCTCGGCGGCCGTCGTCGGCTGCACCTGGCCGATGGCCTGCTGCATCGCGGAGATGTTGGCATCCGTCTCGGAGGGGATCTCCAGGCGCCGCTGCATCGGCCAATCGAGGTCGATCACGTTGCGCGTGTACTGCACGATCTGGTTCTGCAGCTCGTCGCCCTGCGGATCGGGGAGCAGCGCAGCCGTTCGATAGAGGGATGCCAGCGACGACGACTCCTGGAGCACCACCCCGTCGACCTCGGTGAAGTTGCCGTAGGCGGCCGCGGCGATGAGAGCGAGCGTCACGCCGTAGAAGACGCCGTACGCGCCGACCGCGTAGCTGAGCACGCGGTCCCACTCCTCACCCTGCGGAGCGACGCGGAAGACCCAGGTGCGCAGGACCAGCAGGATCACGCACGAGCCGCCCACCACCAGCACGATGAACAGCGGCAGGCCCACGGACATGGGCAGGTCGTAGAGCCACATCGGGCACCCCTTCGGCGGGCGTCCCCCGACGCCGTCGTCGCACAGTACCAAGGCGCGCGGGCGGCCCGCAGCCCCTCCCCTTCGCCTCGAGGGGCGCGGGGGTGCTTCACCGGTGAGTCAACCGGTTTGGAGCGCCACGCCGACCGGACGAGACTGGGTACATGTCCCACGACAGCTCCTCCTCCGTCTACACGCTGTGGGCGGTCTTCCGCCGCGACCCCGAGAACCCGGTGACCGCCGCCGAGTCCACCGAGCTCGCCGACCTCGTGTCGCTGATCGAGGCGGACGGCGTCACCGTCCGCGGCTTCTATGACGTCAGCGGTCTGCGCGCCGACGCCGACCTCATGGTCTGGCTCCACGGCGAAGACCCGCAGGCGCTGCAGCGCGACCTCCGGCGCCTGCGTCGCACCGATCTGCTGAAGAACCTCCTGCCCACGTGGAACGCGATGGGCGTGCACCGGGATGCGGAGTTCAACCGCTCGCACGTCCCCGGATTCCTCCGCGGCATCGAGGCGCAGCAGTGGCTGTGCCTGTACCCGTTCGTGCGCAGCTATGAGTGGTACCTGCTGCCCGAGGCGGAGCGTCGCGAGATGCTCATCGAGCACGGCAAGAAGGGCAGCGTCTACAAGGGCGTCATCGCCAACACCGTGGCATCCTTCGCCCTCGGCGACTACGAGTGGCTCCTGCCCATGGAGGCGGACGTGCTCACCGATCTCGTCGACATGATGCGCGACCTGCGGTACACCGAGGCCCGTCGCCACGTGCGCGAGGAGGTGCCGTTCTACACCGGCCGTCTCGTGACGCTCGACGAGATCCCCGAGATCCTCCAGTGAGCGCGCCTCTGCGGCTCGGTACGCGTCGCAGCACCCTGGCGATGGCGCAGTCGCAGATGGTCGCCGACGCCGTGGCCGCGGCATCCGGTCGCGCGGTCGAGCTCGTGCCGATCGTGTCGGAGGGCGACGTGAACCGCGCGTCGCTGTCGCAGCTCGGCGGCCGCGGGGTGTTCGCGAACGGCCTGCGCGAGGCGCTCGCCGCCGATCGCTGCGACTTCCTCGTGCACTCGCTCAAAGACCTGCCCACCGTGCAGCCCGACGGGCTCGTGATCGCCGCGACGCCGCCGCGGGAAGACGCGCGCGACGTCGTGGTCACCCGTGACGGCACCCCCCTCGGCGCCCTCGCCCCGGGGTCGCGCGTCGGCACGGGCTCGCCCCGCCGCGTCGCGCAGGCGCTGCGGCACAACCCGCGGCTCGACATCCGCGACATCCGCGGCAACGTCGACTCGCGTCTCGCGCGCGTGCGCGACGGAGAGCTGGATGCCGTGATCCTCGCCGCCGCGGGCATCTCGCGCCTCGGCGGCGACCTCGGCGGCCTGCACGCCGAGGCTCTGGGCCTGGCGGAATGGCCCACCGCGCCCGGGCAGGGTTCTCTGGCGATCGAGACCCGCAGCGACATCGACCCGGAGGTGCACGCCGCCCTCGCGCAACTCGACGACGAGGACACCCGCGTCGCGATCACGGCGGAGCGCGTGGTGCTGAACGCCCTCGACGCCGGGTGCAGCGCGCCGGTCGGCACTCACGCGTCGCTGGCCGGGGGCGACCTGCGGCTGCGCGCCGTGGTGTACGCCCTCGACGGCACGCAACGGATCGGTATCGACCGGACCGTGCGGCTCGCACCGGGGTATGGTGGGGAAACGGGCAGTGGCAATGGAGCGGATGCTGCCGACGACGGGGGACCGATCGCGCGAGCGGCGCGAGCGGGCCGAGAAGCCGCGCGTCGGTTGCTCGAACGTGGGGCGGCCGACCTGGCACCACGAGAGTCGACCACATGAATGAAGGCCACTGGAACACGCCGAACCCGACCACGGGCGGCGTGCCGAAGCCGCTGAGCGGACGACGCGTCCTCGTGCCACGTGGTGGCCCCTGGGGCGACGGCGTGGCGGCGAGCCTGCGACAGCTGGGGGCCGTCCCGGTCATCGCGCCGCTGATCAACTTCGCCCCGACCAACGATCAGGCGACCCTCGACGAGGCGCTCGCCGATCTCGCAGCCGGTGCCTTCGACTGGCTCACGCTCACCAGTGCCACCACCGTCGACGTCCTGTACGCGTACAAGGCCGTCATCCCCGCCGAGACGAAGGTCGCCGTCGTCGGCGAGACCACCGCCGCGGCGATGCAGGCCGTCGGCTACCGCGTCGACCTCGTGCCCGAGCGCGACAACTCGGCGCAGGGGATGGCCGAGCAGATGATCGAGATCGAGACCGAGCCGCGCAAGGTCCTCACCCTGCGCAGCGAGATCGCCAAGCCGGTCCTCACGCGCCTGCTGATCGAGGCCGGGCACGACGTGCGCAGCGTCGTGGCGTACCGCACGGTGGGCGTGCCGGTGACCGAGAAGATCGCGACCGACGTGCACTCGGGTCGTATCAACGCCATCCTCGTCACCAGTGGTTCGGTGGCGGAGCAGGTGGTCGAGCAGTTCCCCGAGATCCCGGCATCCACGGTCATCGCGGCGATCGGACCCCGCACGGCCAAAGACGCCAAGCGCGCCGGACTGAGCGTCGACGTCGTGGCCGACAGGCAGACCGTCGACTCCCTCATCGAGGCGGTCGCCCGTTTCCCCCTGACCACCGACGAATCGACTTCATGAGCTTCCCCGAGCACCGCCCGCGGCGTCTGCGTCGCACTCCCGCCGTCCGTCGTCTCGCTCGCGAGACCCACCTCGTGCCGTCGCAGCTCGTGCTGCCCATGTTCGTGCGCGAGGGGATCACGGAGCCGAGCCCGATCGGCTCGATGCCCGGGATCGTGCAGCACTCGATGGATTCGCTCCGCCGCGCCGTGGCGGAGGCGGCCGAGCAGCGGATCGGCGGGGTCATGCTCTTCGGCGTGCCCGAGGTGCGCGACGCCGTCGGCAGTGGTGCCGACGACCCGAACGGCATCCTGAACCGCGCCACCGAGGCCGTCGTCGCCGAGGTCGGTGACGCGGTGGTCGTGCAGACGGATCTCTGCCTCGACGAGTTCACCGACCACGGCCACTGCGGCGTCCTGCGGGCCGACGGCGCCGTCGACAACGACGCCACCCTCGAGCGCTACACCGCGATGGGGCTCGCGCAGGCCCGCGCGGGCTCGGCGATGCTCGGGCTGTCGGGCATGATGGACGGCCAGGTGGGCGCCGTGCGCGAAGCCTTGGATGCCGAGGGCTTCACCGACACGCTCGTTCTGGCGTACTCCGCGAAGTACGCCGGCGCGTTCTACGGCCCGTTCCGCGAGGCCGTCGACTCGCAGCTGAAGGGCGACCGTCGTTCGTACCAGCTCGACCCCGGCAACGGTCGCGAGGGCGTGCGCGAGGCGCTGCTCGACGTCGAAGAGGGCGCCGACATCGTGATGGTCAAGCCGGCCCTGCCCTACCTCGACGTGCTCGCCGACGTGAAGGCCTCGGTCGACGTGCCGGTGTGGGCGTACCAGGTGTCGGGGGAGTACGCGATGGTCGAGGCCGCCGCCGCCCACGGGTGGATCGACCGCCGCGGCGCCATCATGGAGAGCCTGCTCGGCATCCGTCGCGCCGGCGCCGACGCGATCCTGACGTACTGGGCCCTCGAGGCCGCCCGCTGGCTCCGCGAAGAGCTCTGAGCCCCGCCCGCTGACGCGCGCTCGTGCGGCGCGCCGCGCTGACGCGCGCGCCGACGTGAGTCGCCAGAATGTGTCGCTTCGACCGCCTCAGAGGCGACGAATCTTGGCGGCTCACGCGGGTGAGCGGCAGCGAAGCTCACCCGCGCGGAGCCGACACCCGCGCGCGCCCGGAAGAATGGATGCCATGACCGATCTCAACGACCAGTGGTTCGCCCGCGCCAAGGACGTCATCCCGGGCGGGGTGAACTCGCCCGTGCGCGCCTACGGCTCCGTCGGCGGTACGCCGCGGTTCGTGCAGTCGGCGTCGGGTCCGCGCATCACGGATGCCGCGGGTCGCGAATACGTCGACCTCGTCGCGTCGTGGGGTCCGGCCCTGCTCGGCCACGCGCACCCCGAGGTGGTCGGCGCGGTGCAGTCCGCGGCATCCCGAGGTCTGTCGTTCGGTGCGCCGACGGGGGCCGAGGTGGAGCTCGCCGACCTCGTCGCGCAGCGCGTGCAGGTCGGCGATCTGAAGCCGATCGAGAAGGTGCGTCTGGTCTCGACCGGCACCGAGGCGACGATGACGGCGATCCGTCTCGCGCGCGGCGTCACCGGTCGCGACCTGCTGATCAAGTTCGCGGGGCACTACCACGGGCACTCCGACGGGCTGCTGGCCGCCGCGGGCTCGGGCGTTGCGACCCTCGCCCTGCCCGGCTCGGCCGGGGTTCCCGCGCCCATCGCGGCGCAGACGCTCGTGCTGCCCTACAACGACCTCGACGCGGTGCGCGAGGTGTTCTCCGTGCACGGCGAGAACATCGCCGCGATCATCGTCGAGGCGGCCTCGGCGAACATGGGCGTCGTCCCGCCGCTGCCCGGCTTCAACGCCGCGCTCGCCGACATCGCGCACGGCCACGGCGCGCTGCTGATCATGGACGAGGTGCTCACCGGCTTCCGCGTGCACCCCGCCGGTTTCTGGGGCCTGCAGGCCTCGCAGGGCGAGCGCTACCTGCCCGACATCCTCACGTACGGCAAGGTCATCGGCGGCGGGATGCCGCTGGCCGCTCTCGCCGGCCGCGCCGAGGTCATGGACCACCTTGCTCCCCTCGGACCGGTGTACCAGGCGGGCACGCTGTCGGGGAACCCGCTGTCGGTGGCCGCGGGCCTGGCCACGCTGCGCCTGGCGACGCCCGAGGTGTACGCCGCGGTCGACGCCGCCGCCGGCCGCGTCGCCGACGCGCTCGATGCGGCCCTGACCGCCGAGGGCGTGGTGCACGCCGTGCCGCGCGCGGGATCGCTGTTCGGTGTCGCCTTCCTGCCCGAGGTGCCCCGCGACTACGCGACCGCGCTCACGCAGCAGTCGTACCGCTACGCCCCGTTCTTCCACGCGATGCTGGATGCCGGAGTCTCGCTGCCCCCGAGCGTGTTCGAGGCGTGGTTCCTCACGGCGGCCCACGACGACATCGCTCTCGAGCGCGTGCTCGAGGCGCTGCCGATCGCGGCGAAGGCGGCCGCGGAGGCGCTGGATCCGACGCTGCTGGCCCAGTAGCCCAGAACGTCGAGCTCCCGGCCGCCTTGATACGGTCGATTGAGGGGGAGAACGATGACCGCATCGAATTCCTGGTCGGCGCCGCAGCACTGGGCGCCCCATCCGCGCCGAGCCGGCGCGTGGTCGCGATGAGGCGTCGTGTGCTCGCCGCCGTGGTCATCGCGGCGGGGCTCGCATCGGCCGGCTGTGCGCCGGCCGGCTCGGCCTCCACCGTCACCGTCACCTGGACCGGGCCCGACGGCGAGCAGACGGTCACGATGACGCCCGACGTGGTCGACTGCGACGACACCGGCGCACGTGGAACGTCGGTGCAGGTCGAGCCGCAGGGCACCTTCTCGTTCCGTACGAACGTCGACGAGGGAGCGCGCGGGTCGGTCGGGGTCTGCGCGGAGAGCGTGCTGGTCTCGTTCGAGTCCGACGACATCGACCTCACCGTCCGCGGGGATGCCGTGACGGTGGCTTCCAGCGACGGTGAGGCAGCGGTCGTCGAGGGATGGACGCCGGAGGACGGCATCGTCGAGTCGCCCGACGACGCGACACGCTATCCCGCGACGGTCACCGCGAGCCTGCGCTGCGAGTGACGCTGGCGCGGCCGCGTTCGCGTGCAGTGATCCATGCCGGTCTCACCCGTCGCCATCCGTGAGGAAGAAGAGCGGCTCGACGAACTTCCCCGGGGTCGTGATCGCCACGGCGGGCTGAGCTCGTGCGGCGTGCAGGGTCTCGCGGACGTGCGCCACGAGATCGTCGAGCGTGGGCGGGAGCGCGGCGGCGGGGTCCGGATCGGCGAGTTGCTCGGCGATGACCACGGGGCGTCCATCGTCCAACGTCGTTCGGGCCACTTCGAGGAGGACGGTCTCGGGCGGGAGCACGACCTCCTGCTCAGCCTGCTGAGCGGACAGGAACGAGATGTCGCGGCCCGTGCGGCTGACGATCGCGACGACGACCGGGGTCGAGAAATTCTCGGTCGCGATGCGAGGGTCCTTGCTCGTCGCGGTGACCCCGCGTGTCCAGCGGGCCGGCGCGAGCGAAGGAACCTAGGGCAGTCCGTGGAAGACGATCCCGGTGTACGGGGGCAGCCGTTCGAGTGCGCGCAGGAACCTGAGTGCCGCCTCGCCGGGATCAGTCATTCACGTCATCTTCCTCTTCTTCACCATCGGCGTCGAACGGCACAGGGGGGGGGGGGGCCGGGTGCCGGACGGACGACGCTGATCCCGGGAACCATACTGTCGGTCTTCTCCGGAATGGCGGGCCGACCACGGTACATTCCCTCCTCATGCCGGCGCCGGAGGTTCTCCATCGCCGCACGGGCTCTGGCTTGATCCTCCGGCGACAGGCCCGGGGCCATGCCGTCCGACTTGCTCATGAAACCTCCCGCATGAATATCTGAGTGATGCCGTTGACCTCCTGGCGCGCGAGCACCAGGAAGCGAGTGCCCGGCCGGAACAGCACTTCGTCTTCGGTCGACGCGTAGTGACTGACATGCTGGACACCTTTGCCGTGCAGCGAGTCGATCTGGTACTGAACGTCTCCCGCGAAGGCGTTCGTCTTATCGGCGCTTGTGAACGAGGCGTTCGTGACGACTTGACCCGGCTGATAGGCGTCGATGTAGGTTGCCCCCGGTTCCAGACGTTCACCACGGAAGACAGTTCCCTGATGATCGGGAAGGCGATCGAGAGCACGAACAGCCGCGTCGATTTGATGCTGCAGCTCCGGCGTCATCGGGATCTGCCCACGCAGGGCCTGATTGATCTCCACATGAGGTCGTTGAACCACCCCTTGATCGGCTCGAAGTGGTCGATCAACTACCCCAGACCCGCCGCGATCAGCGAGCCGAGCGGGTCGATGACGGCGGCGACGGTGGCCGCCACGGTGCTGAAGGCGGCGAGGCCGCCCTCGACCCAGTTGCCCGACTCGATCGCCGCCACCAACTGCGCACCGGAATCCAGCAGACCCGCCCCGCTGAACGGGGTCGCCGTGTCGACGGGACCGGCGATGAGGGCGTTGCTCACAGGCCCGCCTCCAGCGACCGCACCCACTCGAGCACCTTCTGCTCGTACGCCTCCAGATCAGCCCCCACACCGACGATCTCGGTTGCCGAGCGACGCACCATCTCTCCCGCCGCGCCGATCAACGACCCCGCGGCATCCGCGGCCATCGTCGCCGGCGGCACCAGGAACGCGCACAACACCCCGAACGGATGCCACGGCCCCCAACCGCGACGCGTGCGAGCCGATCAGCCCGACATCGACGGCGATACGCTCCGCCACGGGATCAGACCCGGAAGCCCATCGGCTGGGACGGCGGCGACTGCCGCTCGATCTCGCCCGCCAACCGCTCCACGATCGCCGAATCCGCACCGAACGCCGCGCGCGAGATCTCCAGCGCCTGCTCCCCCGCCAGCCGCTGCGCATCCCTCGCCGTCTCCACGATCACCCGCTCCAACGCATCGGGGCGCAACTCGTACGCCGCGTCGGCGAGACGGATACCGACCAACCGGCCCGTGGCATCCACCGTCACCGACACCTCGCGACGGGGCGAGGTCGCCGCCGCCCGCACGGCATCGATGTCGACCTGCACCTGCTGTGCCTGCTCCGCTCGCAGCTGCGCCTCGGCGACCTGCTGCTCGATCCGCGCGATCGCCGCCTCCGCCTCACGAGAAGAGAACAGATCACTCATTCGACCGAGCGTAGTCGGAGGCCTTCCACGAGGAGCGAGAGATGTGAACATCCTCACGAGCCGTGAGCGGGTGGAAGACTGGATCGATGCGTCCTCCCCAGCCCCGTGTCGTCGTCCTCGCCGGTGGAGTCGGGGGGTCGAAGTTCACCCTCGGCGTGCGCGCCGCTCTGCGCCGGCTCGGCGCGCCCGAAGCCACCGTCGTCGTCAACACGGGTGACGACCTGTGGCTCTCCGGCGTGCGGCTGCAGCCCGACGTCGACTCGATCACCTACGCCCTGGCCGGGGTGAACGACACCGTGCGCGGCTGGGGTCGCGCGGGCGATACCGAGCGGGTGAATGAAGAGCTGCAGGCGTGGGGTGCGGGTTGGCCCTGGTTCACGCTCGGCGACCTCGACCTCGGCACCCACCTCGCGCGCACCGGTTGGCTGCGCGAGGGCCTCACCCCGACCGAGGTGCTCGGTCGGATGGCGCGGCGGTGGCCGCTCGGCATCCGTCTGCTGCCCATGACCGACAGCGAGGTCGACACCCACGTTCTGCTCGAGGACGGGCGGCGCCTGCACTTCCAGGAGTGGTGGACGCGCCACCGCGCGCAGCTGACCCCCCGAGCGTTCGAGAACCCCGGGATAACGGATGCCGAGCCCGCACCCGGAGTGACGGATGCCATCGCGGCGGCCGACGTGGTGCTGCTGGCGCCGTCGAACCCGGTGGTGTCGATCGGTCCGATCCTCGCCGTGCCCGGCATCGCGGCCGCCCTGCGCGCGACCCCGGCGCGCGTCGTCGGCGTCTCGCCCATCATCGGCGGCCGGGTCGTGCGGGGGATGGCCGACGTGTGCCTGACGGCGATCGGGGTCGAGACCTCGGCCGCCGCCGTCGCCCGGCACTACGGCGCGCGATCGGCCGACGGGGTGCTCGACGCGTGGCTGCTCGCGGAGGAGGATGCCGCGTCGGCGGCGGACGTCGAGGCGGCGGGGATCCGAACGGTCGTGCGGCCGCTGTGGATGACCGACGAGAACGCGTCGGCAGCGATGGCCGAGGCGGCACTCGAGGCGTGAGGCGCTCCGGCGCGCGCTCCGACGGGCGCTCCGGCGCGCGCGGAATCGGAGGTCGGCGTCAGATCCGGATGCCGCGGGCTCTCTGATCCGGATCTGCGGCAGGTCTCCGTATCCGCCGCGCGGCTCCCGGCTTCGCGCGGCGCCCGGCGGCGGGCCGCCGCGCGGCTTGCGGCGTCAGGCCGCGGCCGCCGCCAGCACCGCGGCCGTGCGCGGGCCCACGCCCAGGGCGACGGCCTCGGCGAGCTGCACGGCCGTGTCGACGTCGCGGCGCAGCGTCGAGTCGCGGGGGACCGCGAGGTCGGCGCACCCGAGCAGGCGGTGGCGGGCGGCGGAGTCGGCGCCGAACGCCGACACCCACACCGCGCCCGGGCGGGCCGTGACGAGGGTCGAGCCGGTGCCCTCGGCATCCGGGACCAGACCCCGCTCCACGTGGCCGGCGAGCTCGAGGGCGGCGTCGAGGTCGTGAGGGGTGAGCGCGGGCACGTCGCCCAGGAGGGCGGCGCGCGGGGCGCCCCGTCCGGCCGTCTCGGCTCCGCGCGCGATCGCCGCGTCGAGGCCGCGCACGTCGCCCTCGGTGAGCACGTCGACTGCGGGCCACTGCGCGACCAGGTGGGTGATCTCGGTGTCGTCGGTCACGACGACGACCCGCGAGACTCGCGGCGTCGCCGCGGCGGCCGCGATGGTGTCGAGCGCGAGGGCACGGGCGAGTGCCTCGCGGTCGGAGACACCCGTCAGGCGCGTCTTGCCGATGGCGGCGGGTTTGACCGGGACGATGATCGTCCATCCGGTGGCGCTGGTAGTGCTCATCGCATCCATTGTGTGTCGTATCCGACGGATGTGCGGGTGGGGTATCGCTGCGGCGGCAAAGGTGCAGCGGGGTACGTCAGATGACCGTCGTTTCGCGAGATGACCCGCGATGCGACGCGAACCCGGGTCATCTCGGTGACCGGGCGTGATCTCGGGCCGCACTCGGGGACGCCCGGGGGCCCGGGGGCCTCAGCCGAAGCGCTTGCGCAGGCGCGGCAGTACCTCGGCCCCGTACGTGCGCAGGAACTCCTCCTGATCGTGACCGGGGTCGTGGAACACCAGGTGCCGGAACCCGAGGTCGACGTAGTGCGCGATGCGCTCGACGTGCTCGTCGATGTCGGTCGAGACGATGAACCGGGATGCCGCCCGCTCGATCGGCAGTTCGTCGGCGAGGCGCGCCATCTCGAGGGGGTCGTGCACGCTCATCTTCTCTTCGGCCGAGAGCGCCAGCGGCGCCCAGAAGCGCGTCTTCTCGAGCGCGGTCTCGTGGTCGGGGTGGTACGAGACCTTGACCTCCATGAGCGTGTCGATGTCGTCGCGCGTGCGGCCCTCCTTGCCGAGCCCCTCGTCGAGCGCGGGCAGCAGCTTCCCGGTGTAGAGCTCGGGGTCCTTGCCGCTGGTGGTGATGTACCCCTCGGCGATGCGGCCGGCCAGGCGCGTGGCCGCGGGGCCCGAGGCGCCGATGTAGATCGGCACCTTCTGCTCGGGGCGGTCGTAGATCGTGGCATCCTTCACCGAGTAGTAGGTGCCCTCGAAGGTGACGCGGTCTTCGGTCCACAGCTTGTCGATGAGAGTGATCGCCTCTTTCAGGCGCTGGAAGCGCTCGGGCGGCTCCGGCCAGTCGAGGCCGAGGGTCACCTCGTTGAGGGCTTCGCCCGTGCCGACGCCGAGGGCGACGCGGCCCGGGAACATCACACCGAGGGTCGCGAACACCTGCGCGATGACGCCCGGGTGGTAGCGGAAGGTCGGGGTGAGCACGCTCGTGCCGAGCATCACGCGCTGCGTGCGCGCGCCGAGAGCGCCGAGCCAGGGGAGGGCGTTCGGGGCGTGTCCGCCCTCGTGCCGCCACGGCTGCAGGTGGTCGGAGAGGAAGACGGAGTCGAAGCCCATCTCCTCGGCGAGTACGCCGAAGTCGAGGAGCTCGTTCGGGCCGAACTGCTCGCTCGAGGCCTTGTAACCGAAACGCAGGGGAATGGTCATCGCTGTCTCCTAGCCGTGCGGGTGGGTGGGGATGGAACCGGTGACGGGGGTGCGGGCGGGTTCGAACTCCGACCCGTCGGTGCCGGCGAGTCTCTCGTGGAACGCCTGCACCGTTCCGGGCCACAGCAGGGTCAGGCGGCCCGACCGCTCGTCGACGTACCAGTTGCGGCACCCGCCGGTCAGCCAGGGGGTGGATGCCGCGGCCGCCGCGATCTCGTCGGTGTAGGCCGCCTCGGCTTCCGGGCGCACCCGCAGCACGCGGTCGGGGCGTCGATCGCGCTCGCACAGCGCGCGCACGACGTAGGCGGCCTGCTCCTCCGCCATGAGCACGGCGGAGTTGTGGCCGAGGCTGGCGTTGGGGCCGTTCATCACGAAGAGGTTGGGGAAGCCCGCGACCACCGTGGACCCGAACGAGGTCATGCCGTCGGACCAGTGCGCGGCGAGCGTGTTCTCTTCTCCGTGCACGAGGTCGGCGTAGGGCTGCTGGGCCGCGGCGAAGCCCGTCGCCAGCACGAGCACGTCGGCGTCGTGATGCGCTCCGCTCGCGGCGGTCAGCACCGAGCCGTCGACCGACACCAGGGCCGTGGGCTCGAGGGTCACGGCATCCGAGGCCACCGCGGGATAGAACGCGTCGGACAGCAGCACGCGCTTGCATCCGAAGGCGTAGTCGGGGGTGAGCGCCTCGCGTAGCGCGGGGTCGGTGACCTGGGCGTGCAGGTGGTCGAGCGCGACGTCGCGGGCGGCGGCGGATGCCGTGGCGTCGCCCGAGCGGGAGGCGAAACGCTGCTCGCCCTCGGCGTAGAGCTGCGCGCGCAGCCGCGCGAGGTCGCCGGGGTGCGCGGCGAGACGCTCGCGCTCGGCGCGCGGGATCTCGTCGCCGCCGCGCGGCACGATCCACGCGGGGGTGCGCTGGAAGAGCGTGACGTGGGCGGCGCGGCGGGCGAGCTCGGGCACGAGCTGCACGGCGCTCGCGCCGGTGCCGACGACCGCGACGCGCTTTCCGGTGAGGTCGATGTCGTGGTCCCACCGGGCCGAGTGGAACAGGGGGCCGTCGAACGACTCGAGCCCCTCGATCGCGGGGACGTGCGGCTCGGTCAGGCGTCCGCAGGCCAGCACCAGGGAACGCGCGGTGACGGGCTCGGCGCCGGTGTCGAGTCGCCAGACCGCGCCGGCGGCATCCCACCGCGCCCCGAGGAGAGGGGTGCGCAGGCGCAGGCGATCGCCGAGGTCCTCGCGCTCGGCGACCCCGCGCAGGTACTGCTGGATCTCGCCGCCCGGGGCGAACGTGCGGGTCCAGTGCGGATGCGGGTGCGCGGCGAGGCTGTAGAGGTGCGCCGGCACGTCGCACGCGACGCCGGGGTACGTGTTGTCGCGCCAGGTGCCGCCCACGTCGGCAGCGCGTTCGAGCAGCACGACGTCGTCGCGGCCGGCCCGCCGCAGGGCGCCGGCCATGGCGAGGCCGGCGAAGCCCGCGCCGACGATCGCGACGTCGACGACTCTCACGCGGGGGCTCCGTCGGGCGTGCGGGCCCCGTCGGCCGGGAGGGGGAAGCGCGTGCCACCGCTCGTCACGATGGAGGGAGCCGCTGCGTCGGTGACCCGGTAGTCGGTCGTGCGCAGCCGGAACGGCCGCATGAGGCTCCGGGCGAGACGTTCGGCTGCGGGGACGGGCAGTTCGAGGCCCTGTTCGATCCCGGTGTCGGGGAGCACCCGCCCGTCGTAGAGCGTGCCGCCCAGGTCGTCGCCGCCGGAACGCAGCAGCACCGCCGCGGTCTCGCGGCCGACGCGGGTCCACGGGATCTGCACGTGCGCGATGCTGCCCGACAGCAGCAGTCGCGACACCGCGACCATCGCCCGGTGCTCGTCGACCGGTGCGCGTCCCGCGACCAGCGGCACGTCACCGCCGGGCAGGGGGATCGGGACGAACTCGGCGAAGCCGCGCGTACGGTCTTGGATCTCGCGCAGACGTCGCAGGTGGGCGATGCGCTCCTCGGCCGTCTCGACGTGCCCGTAGAAGAGCACCGAGGTCGAACGGAAGCCCGTGAGGTGCGCGGCGGTGATGGTCTCGATCCACGCGTCGATCTCGAGATCGGCCGGGGCGACGAGGGCGCGCACCCGCTCGCTGAGCACCTTCACGCCGGTTCCGGGCACGGTGTCGACCCCGGCGTTGTGCATCGCGGCGAGCGCGCCGCCCAGGCCGAGGCCGCCGCGATCGGCGAGATCGCGCACGTCGAGGGGACGGTAGGCGTGCACATGGATGCCGGGGGCGGCGGCCTTCACCGTCCGCACGAGGTCGAGATACCCTGCGGGGTCTTCGCTGCCGGGCAGTGCACCCTGGATGCAGATCTCGGTCGCGCCGAGGTCCACGGCATCCACCGCGATGGCCGCGGCGTCGTCGAGGTCGAATTCACCCGGTGCCGTTCGGCCGCTGCGCCGCAGTCCCGTCGAGGTGAGGTTGCGGTTCTGCACGAGGGTGATCGGCTCGCCGACCGTGTAGCGGCGGGCGTCGTCGGCGACGGCGGCGAGGTCGTCGAGCTCCGCGCCGGTGGCGTGCAGCAGGCGGGTCCAGTCGGCGTCGTCGAGGGTGAGAGGGGCGGATGCCGCCCGCTCGGCGAGGCGGCGCACACCCGGGTCGGAGGCGGCGGTGCCGCTGTGCGCGGGGGCCGACGGATGGGCGGTGGGTGAGACGTCGGCGGCGAGGCCATCGGCATCCGCCAAGGCCCGAACGGGCGCGTGCAAGGCCGAATCGATCCAGGTCGCGGCATCCCGCACGAATTCGGGGTGCGCGGTCAGACGCTCGCGCAGCGTGTAGCCGTGGGCGGCGGTGGACGCGGCCAGGTCGTCGATGTGCGGCCAGGGACGCTCGGGGTTGACGTGGTCGGCGGTGAGCGGCGACACCCCGCCCCAGTCGTCGATGCCGGCGGCGACGAGCAGACCGAGCTCGCGCGGGTCGGAGAGGTTCGGCGGCACCTGCACGCGCATGTCGGGACCGAGCACGAGCCGCGCCACGGCGACCGCCGCGAGGTACTCGCGCATGTCGGCGTCGGGAGCGCCCTGCATGGCGGTGCGGGGCTTCGCGCGGAAGTTCTGCACGATGACCTCTTGCACGTGCCCGTGGCGTTCGGCGCTCTCGCGAAGGGCGATCAGCGACTCGGCGCGGTCGCGGACGGTC
Organism: uncultured Microbacterium sp.; assembly: GCF_947489255.1. GTDB lineage: Bacteria > Actinomycetota > Actinomycetes > Actinomycetales > Microbacteriaceae > Microbacterium > Microbacterium phycohabitans. The sequence goes on along the minus strand of NZ_CANLCY010000005.1, from coordinate 255,531 downwards.
TCGCCGATACCGACCAGGATGCCGGTGGTGAACGGGATGCCGGCGGATCCCGCGTCGTCGATGACCTTCAGCCGCAGCGCCGGGTCTTTGTCGGGCGAGCCGAAGTGCACCTGCCCGGGCTCTTCGTACAGGCGTCGGGAGGTCGTCTCGAGCATCATGCCCATCGACGGCGAGACCGAGCGCAGCGCCGCCAGTTCGTCGGGGTGCATGACACCGGGGTTGGCGTGCACGAGCATTCCCGTCTCGGCGGTGATGAGGCGGGCGATGTGCGCGACGTAGTCGATCGTGGAGGCGAAGCCGTGCTCGTCGAGCCAGGCGCGGGCTTCGGGCCAGCGCTCCTCGGGGCGGTCGCCGAGCGTCAGCAGCGCCTCTTTGCAGCCGAGTGCCTGCCCCTGCCGCACGACCGTGAGCACCTGCTCGGGGCTCATGTAGGCGGGCTTGCGCAGCAGGGCGAGCTGGCCGGGGGTGTCGACGAAGATGCAATAGTGGCAGCGGTCGCGGCAGAGCGTCGTGAGGGGGACGAACACCTTGCGGGAGTAGGTGATCACGCGCGGGCGGCCGGCGTTCTCGAGTCCCTCGTCGCGCAGGGCCGCGGCGACGGGGAGGAGCGCGTCGAGGTCGGCACCGAGCAGGGCCTCGGTCTCGTCGACGTCGGGTCGGTGCCCCGCACGCACGCGCTCCAGCAGGTCGTCGATGGTGGTGCCCCGGGCCGGTGCGACTCGCGGCGCAGCGCTGCCCGTGCTCATCGCTCAAGGCTATCCCCCCGCTCCGACATCCGGGCCGGAGGGTGATCGTTGCCGTCCTGTGAGGTGCCCGGCGGATCGACGAGTGACGACGCTGGCAGGATGGAAGGCATGGTGACCCTGCTGCTCGATTCGACGCAGCTCGAGGTCGTGCTCTCGCCGACCGAGCGGGCTCTGTCGTTCCGCAAGACCAACATCGTCGTCCCCCGCGAGCACATCGACCGGGTGCAGTTGACGGACGACGCGTGGACCTGGATCCGCGGGGTGCCCAACCCCGGGATCAACCTCCCCGTCGCCATCGGCGCCGGCACGTGGAAGTCCGCCGGGGGCAACGACTTCGTCATCATCCGGGGACGCAAGCCCAGCGTGGTCGTCGACCTTGCCGGTCACGAGGAGTTCGAGCGCCTGGTGCTCACCACCAAGCACGGGGTGGCGCTGGTGAAGGCGCTGCGCCTCGACGTGGCATCCGAGCCCGAGGACGTCGCCGACATCGTCGCCTGAGCGGCGGGGCGGGGCCGCGCGGGTCTCAGCTCGTGAACTGCACCACGGTGTCCCACGCGAGCTTAACGATGAGGATCGACAGGGTCGCGAGGAACACGATCCGCACGAACCCGCTCCCGCGGCGGGTGGCCATGTGCGCGCCGATGAAGCCCCCGGTGATGTTCATCACGGCCATGGCGAGACCCAGCACGAGGATGATCTCGCCGTGCACGCCGTAGACCGCGAGGGCCGCGAGGTTGGTGGTGAGGTTGGCGATCTTCGCGTTGGCGCTCGCCTGCAGGAATCCGTAGCCGAGCACGCCCACGATGAGGATGACGAAGAACGAGCCCGTGCCCGGACCCAGGATGCCGTCGTAGAACCCGACCAGCAGTCCGATCGCGCCCGCCCGCCAGGCGATGGCCGCGCGTCCGCCGTGTCGCGGGGCGTGCTCGAGGCCCATCTTCGGCTTGAAGAGCGTGTAGACCGCGACGGCGATGACTGCCACGAGCACCACGGGCGTCAGCACCTCGCGGGGGACGAAACGCGAGAGGGCCGCACCGACCGTCGAACCGGCGTACGCGCCCGCCACCAGCGGCACGAGCAGCACGAGCTGCACCCGGATCCTGCGCAGGTAGACCCAACTGGCCGAGAGCGTTCCGAAGAACGACGACAGCTTGTTCGTGCCGAGGATGAAGGGCGTCGCGACGTCTTTCGGTACACCGATGACGAGGGCGGGGAGCTGGATCAGGCCACCCCCGCCGACCACGGCGTCGACCCAGCCCGCCACGCCCGCGGCGACGAGCAGCAGCACGAGGGCGGCCGCCGAGACGGGGAGCCACTCGGCGATCACCGGTCCATCGAGCACGGTTGATTCTCGCCGCTGCGGGAGCCGCCGCCAAAAGCCGCCGACGAAAAGCGCAGTCCCGCGGGGTCAGTCGATGTCGCGGCGCCAGGTCGTGAACAGGCCGATCACGAGCAGCACCACGGCGTAGCCGAGCAGCACGAGGCCGCCCATCCACCACTCGAGGGCGTCTGCGCCCGTCGTGCCCATCGCGCCGAAGATGGTCTGCCCCACGAGCGCGTCGCTCGCGGCGCTGGGGAACCACTTCACCACGTCGCCGAAGCCCTCGACCACCCCGCCGAGGGTGCGGATGATCGGCTCGATGAACAACGTCACCGCGAGCACGATGACGATCGCGGCGACCTGATTGCGCACCACGGTGCCGACGCCGATGCCCACGACGGCCCAGAGCGCGAAGGCCAGCAGCATGCGGCCCACGAGCACCCAGGTGTCGGGGGAGGTCAGCTCGGCGTCGATCCCGAAGATGCTCAGCACGCCCGCTCCCGCCGCGATCGCGGCGAGAGAGCCCAGGATGCCGTACAGCAGGCCGACCAGGACGCCGACGACGAACTTGCCCACGAGGACGACGCCGCGACGAGGAGTCGCCAGGAACGTCGGGGTCAGCGTCTTGTGGCGGAACTCGGTGGTCACCATCAGGGTGCCGATGAGGAGGGGGAAGACGTAGCCGACGGCCGAGGCCGTGCTGTAGACGAGCGCGGGCACGCCGTCGGCGGACACCGCCGGACCCGTCGCTGCGCCGAGGCGGCCCGAGGCCACCCCGCCGAACACGAAGGCGAGGACGCCCGCGGTGAACGCGACGTAGACCATCAGCACGATGCCCAGCACCCACCAGCCGGCGGTGGTGAACTGCTTCGTGTACTCGGAGCGCGTGGCGGCGAGCAGCGTCATCGCGAGACCTCCTGCTCGTGACGGATGCGATGGTCGTCGTCGGCGGTCTCGTCGCCATGGGCGACCGCCCCCACGGGAACGATGTCGATCACCCCGGTCGAGGCCACCGCGTAGGACGGGCGGGGCGATTCGTCGGCCTCGGCGCGGGCGGGAGCGGCGGGAGCGGCCGTGGCGGGGGCGATCACCGCCACGAGAGCCGTGGACGGGCGCGGGTCGTCGGGCACGCGATCCTCGGCCGAGGGCGGCGCGAGCTCGGGTGCGGCGGCCTCGGCAATGTCGGCCGCGGCGTGGGCGGTCGCCGGGACGTCGGCGGGCGCGGGCGTCATGACCGGCGCGGACGCCGTGGCGTCGCCGGTCGCCTCGGGCGTGGCATCCGTCGGCGGGACGGAGGTTCCGCCGGCGCTCGCGTGCACGCGCGTGCCGCTGACGAGCTCGAGGAAGATGTCCTCCAGGCTCGCGCCCTTGCTCTGCAGGTTCGACAGGGCGATGCCGGCGCCGGCGGCGAGGGCCCCGATCTCGACCGGTTCGTGGTGGCGGATGGTGAAGCCGTTGCGCAGCAGCTGGTAGTCGATGCCGCGTCCGTCGAGCAGCTGCGACAGCGCGGTCCGGTCGGGGGAGTCGACGACGGTGGCGTACTCGTCGGGGTCGGCGAGGTCTTCGATGCCGCCCTGGAACACCAGGCGACCGCGCGAGATGATCAGCAGCGCGTCGACGGTCTGTTGCACCTCGGCGAGCAGGTGCGAGGAGATGAGCACCGTGCGCCCCTCCTCGGCGAGGTGGCGCAGCAGCGAGCGCATCCACCGGATGCCCTCGGGGTCGAGGCCGTTCGACGGCTCGTCGAGCACGAGCACGCCGGGGTCGCCGAGCAGCGCCGTGGCAAGACCGAGACGCTGGCGCATGCCGAGCGAGAAACCGCCGACGCGGCGCCCCGCGACGTCGGCGAGACCCACGAGACCCAGCACGTGGTCGATGCGGGAGGTGGGCAGGCCCGCGGCGCGGGCGTACACCTTGAGGTGGTTCGCGGCCGAGCGACCCGGGTGGAAGCTCGAGGCCTCGAGGGCCGCGCCCACCGTCTGCAGCGGAGAGTCGAGATCGGCGAACGCCTTGCCGCCGATGGTCGCGGTTCCCGCCGTGGGACGCACGAGCCCCAGCAGCATGCGCAGCGAGGTGGTCTTGCCGGCTCCGTTGGGGCCGAGGAACCCGGTGACCTGTCCCGGCTCGATCCGGGCGGAGAGATCGTCGACCGCCGAGACCGCTCCGAAGCGTTTGGTGAGTCCGGCGAGCTCCAACACCTGTCCGTCGGGCATTCGGCACCTCTCGTTCGGCGGGCGTTCCGTCCATCTTCCCCGATCCGGGGCCGAAAACACATCTCGGCGCGTGTGTAACGTGGCACCGTGCATGCACAGCGAACCGAAGACGACAGCGTCCTCGTCGGGGGTCGTCGCGGCCTCGGCCATCTCACGCTCAACCGGCCCCGCGCGATCAACGCCCTCGACCTCGAGATGATCCGTGCGCTGAACGTCACTCTCGACCGGTGGGAACGCGACACCGACGTCGATGTCATCCTGCTCGACGGAGCGGGCGACCGCGGCTTCTGCGCCGGCGGCGACGTGCGTGCCCTTCACGAGATGGTCACGGGCGGTCGCGTCGACGAGGTGCACGCGTTCTTCCGCGAGGAGTACGCGCTCGATCACTGCATCGCCACTTCCCGCAAGCCCGTGATCGCGATCGCCGACGGGGTGTGCATGGGCGGCGGCATCGGCCTCGCCGGTCACGCTGCGATCCGCATCGTCACCGAGCGCTCGCGCCTGGCGATGCCCGAGACGCGCATCGGCTTCACTCCTGACGTGGGCGGCTCCTGGCTGCTCGCCCGCGCCCCCGGGCGCCTCGGCGAATACCTCGCCCTGACGGGCGGGACGATGGATGCCGCCGACGCGCTGTACGCGGGATTCGCCGACCACATGGTGCCCACCGCCCACCTCGAGGCGCTGTACGAGGCGTTGGAGAACCGCGCCGACCCGTCGAGCCCGACCGAACTCGTGCTGCTGTTCGACGAGAGCCCCGAGCCGTCGCGGTTCGAGACGGCCAGGGAGTGGATCGACGACGCCTTCGCCGCCGACGACGTGCCCGCGATCATCGAAAGGCTCCGAGCGCGCTCCGAGGCGGAGGCGCACGAGACCGCCGAGCTGCTCGCCGCCTCGGCGCCCACGGCGCTCGCCGTGACGCTCGAGGCCGTCCGCCGGGCGCGCGCCCTGCCGTCACTGCGCGCGGCCCTCGCGCAGGAGTACGGCCTCGTCCTGTGGTTCGCCTTCACCCAGCCCGACCTCGTCGAGGGTATCCGCGCGCAGGTCGTCGACAAGGACCGGTCGCCGCGGTGGTCGCCCGCGCGGCTCGGGGACCTGCCGTCCGAGCGTGTGACCGAGGCGTTCGCGTACGAGCCGGAGCCGTCGCTGTGGTGACGTGCGCCGCCCCCGGGCGAGGGTCGACCCGGTCATGACCCCTCCGCGGCGCCGCTGGTCGATCGGTCGAGCCCTCGACGGGTTCTTCTTCGTCTTCGCCGGTCTCGCCGCGATCTGGCTCGCGTACTTGAGCTTCACCGAGTCGTTCTCGCTCGGCTGGGGCGGAGCCCTGATGGCGATCGCCTTCTGGGTGCTGCTCGCCTACCTCGTGCTGCCCCGGCTGCATCGCATCCTCACGGCGATCTACGTGCCCGACTACTTCATGGGGCGCACCCGCACCTCCGACGGGTTGCTGGGCGACCCCGTCAACCTGGCCTTCCTGGGTGAGCGGGAGCAGATCGAGCAGGTGCTGACGGATGCCGGGTGGATCGCCGCGGACCCGGTGACCCTGCGTTCGTCGTGGCGCATCGTCACCTCGACCCTGCGTCGGCGCAGTTATCCTCGCGCGCCGGTGAGTCCGCTGTTCCTCTTCGGTCACGTGCAGGATCTCGCGTACCAGCAAGAAGTCGCCGGCTCGCCCGCGCAACGGCACCACGTGCGCGTGTGGCGGTGCCCCGAGGGATGGCTCCTCCCGGGCGGCCGCCGAGTCGACTGGTTGGCCGCCGGGACGTTCGACCGCGCGGTGGGCCTCTCGCTCTTCACGCTCCAGGTGACGCACCGCATCGACGCCGACACCGACATCGAGCGCGACCACATCGTGGGAACCGTCGCCGGGAAGCCGGGGGTGTCGGTGGACGTCATCCGCGATTTCTCGACCGGGTATCACTCGCGAAACGGTGGCGGGGACAGCATCACCACCGACGGCGACCTGCCCATCATCGACGTGCGGGCCGTCGTCCCCGCCGGGCGGGAGCGGACGCCGTGAAGGAGCAGCGGCACCCGCGCAAGCGCGCGGCCTTCGAGCCGCCCCTCGAGCCCCGGCGCGCCGACCCCGCGATGCGGCGACCCACCGCGACGTCGGCCGGGGCGGTCCTCGTCCTGCTCCGTGCGCTCGCGGGGGCCCTCTGGGCGGTGAGCGTGGCGTTCGCGCTCCCGCCGTGGTTGCAGCAGATCGCCGGCGCCGCCAGCGGGGATGCGAGCGCTTCGACCGACCCGGATCTCGCCGGGCTCTCCGACCTCGGCCCCGCCACCGCGATCTTCCTGACCCTCATGGGCGCCCTGTTCGTGGTGCAGGTGGTGCTCGGCATCCGTATCCTCTTCGGCGGGAACCTGTCGCGCGTGCTCGTGATGCTCATCTCGGTCGCGTCGATCAGCGCGGGTTTCGTGGGCTGGTGGCAGGCGGGGGTCGAGATCACCCTGCGCACCACGCTGCTGACGCTCAGCCTCGACATCCTCGTGCTGCTGGCGCTGTCGAGCCGCGATGCGGCCGCGTACGCGCGGCGACCGCGCGGGCGCCGGGCGCACGGATCTCGCACAGGCGCGGCGCGTTAGCCTGAGAAGCGCCGCGCCTGTGCGGCGGAACGGAAGACGCACGTGTTCGACAGTCCCATGTCGTCCTCGGCATACGAGGTGCTCCGCGTCGCGGCCGACATCGACGACGAGGGTCTGCGCCGCGCCTACCGGGTGCGCCTGCGCGAGACGCATCCCGACACCGGCGGCGACGCCGCCCTGTTCGTCCAGGTGCAACGCGCGTGGGAGCTCGTCGGCACGCCCGAGGCGCGCAGCGCCTACGACCGGGGTCGCGGGACGACGACCGGGGACTGGGGCGGCGCGCCGACGGCATCCGCTCCCTCCCGTCCCACCGACACGCGCCCGCGGGCCCGCTCGCACGGCCAGCCCGGCGGTTGGCGGCGTGAGCGCTACCTCGACCTGATCCGCGAATGGGTGGGGCGCGGGGTCGACATCGCCGACCCGTACGACCCGGCGCTCGTGCGCTCGGCGCCGCCCGAGATCCGCCACATCCTCGCGGACGCGCTCGCCGAGGAGGAGACCGCGCGCCTGGTCTCGGAGCTCGGCATGGGGTACACCGTGTGGCACGACGTGCTGGCCGACCGCGACGGAGTCGATCCGGAGCAGAAGATCGACCATCTCGTGCTCGGCCCCAGCGGCCTGTACGCCCTGCTCAGCGAGGACTTCGGCGGCCCGGTCGGGGTGCGCCGCGGCGAGATCACGGGACCGAACGTCATCGGGGCGCCGGTCACGGAGCTCGTCTCGCGGGCGCGCGTCATCGCGCGTGCCGCCGGGGTGCGCTTCAGCGGAGCGATCGTGGTCCTGCCCGACGACGACGTGTTCGACGCGATCACCGAGCTCGGCAAGGTGCGCGGCACCCCCGTCGCCCTCGTCACGCGCAGCGCGCTGACCACCCTCCTGCGCCGCGGGATCACGGGGGCGCGCGAGGTGGGCGGCACCGAGCTGTTCGACATCCGCACGCGTCTGCAGCAGCGGGTGCGCCACGTCTGATCGCTGGTCTGTGCCGCGGGGCGTGCTTAGGGTGGGGGCATGAGTACCGACGACACCTCGGATGCCACGGCATCCGACGAGATGAAGCGTAAATTCCAGGCGGCGCTCGCGAAGAAGAACGGCCAGCAGCGGTCGGGTCAGGCACACCTCGACGGTCATTCCGCGGTGCAGGGCACGCACGCGGCGGTCACGAAGCGCGAATTCCGCCGCAAGAGCGGCTGACCCTCCGCGCGCGAGTCGCCGGGATCCGTCGCCGTCCGTTCGATCGGAGCGACGGATCCCGGCGACTCACGCGGTCGCCGTCGGCGCCTCGAAGAACGCCAGCTCCAGGGTCATCGAGCGGTCGTAGGCCGCGGCCATCGCTTTGCGGCTGGCGGGGGATGCCGCTCGCGCGGCGGCATCCGCGATCGTCGTCGCCTCGGCCGACGAGGCCGCGAACGCCTCGTCGCCGTAGGCGCTGAGCCAGTCGGCGTAGGCGTGGTCGGGGCCGAACGTGCCGCGCCATCGCACGCCGATGTCGGTGTACAGCACGAAGCAGGGCAGGATCGCCGCGACGAGCACCGCATACGAGCCCGCTGTCGATGCGGCGTGCAGGTGGTCGGTGTACGCGAGGGTGGATGCCGCCGGCTCCAGGCCCGCGGGATCGACGTGCGACCGGTGCAGCTCCGCCTCCTCGGCCAGGCACGACACCGACGCGGCGGCCCAGAAGCGCTGCTCCTCGACCGTGGGCGCGAGGGCCGCGGCTCGCGCGAGGACGCGCGCGTACTCGCGGAGGTAGAGCAGGTCCTGCCCGAGGTACCAGGCGAAAGCCGTGCGGTCCAGGGCACCGGATGCCAGACCGCGCACGAACGCGCAGGCGTCGACGGCGGCGCGGGTCGGGGCCGTGGCCTCCCAGCGCTCGGCGCTCCACGATCGGCCGAGGTCGAGGTGCGGGCGCAGCTCGTGCAGGTGATCGATCGGGCCGTTGCCCCGGCCGACGTGCAAGGCCTCGGCGTGTTCGAGGGCGCCGGTCAGCCAGCGCTTCGCGCGCGTCAGGGCGTCGGGCCACGACAGACCGTGAGCGGCCAGGGTCGCCATCGCCGACGACAGCGAGCAGCCCGTGCCGTGGGTGTGCGGGGTGTCGACGCGGCGTCCCGCGACGGGGTGGATGCCGGAGCCGTCGACGATCGCATCCGGGCTCTGCTCTCCGTCGAGGTGGCCGCCCTTGAGCAGGACCGTCGTGCGTGCGGTCCCGGCGAGGAGCTGCGCCTGGGCGATCGCGGCGTCCCAGGTCGTGGCCCGCGGCTGTCCCACGAGCACGGCGAGCTCGGGCAGGTTCGGGGTGACGAGGTCGGCGCGGTGGCAGAGGGCGCGCACGGCTTCCTCGGCGTCGGGCTCGAGGAGGCGGTCGCCGCTGGTGGCGACCATGACCGGGTCGAGCACGACGATCGCCGGGCGGACCTCGGCCAGCCATTCGTCGACGGTCGCCGCGACCTCGGCCGAGCCGAGCATGCCGATCTTGACGGCGTCGATCTCGACGTCGTCACTGACCGCGCGCAGCTGCGCGGCGAGGAACGCCGTGGGAGGCACGTGCACCTCGCGCACTCCCCGGGTGTTCTGCGCGACGAGCGCCGTGACGGCGGCCATGCCGTAGCCGCCGAACGCGGCGATGGACTTCAGGTCGGCCTGCACGCCCGCCCCGCCCGTCGGGTCGGTGCCGGCGATGCTCAGCACGCGCGGGCTCGTGATCCGGCTGCGCGCGTCCCGGTCGTTCCTGCTGTGGTCGCCTGTGTCGCGGTCGCCCGGGTCCCGGTCGGCTGCGGTCCGGTCGGCTGCGTCCGGGTGATCCGGGCCCCGGTGGTCAGTGCTCCGGTCGGCTGTGCCCCGGTGGTCAGTGCTCCGGTCGGCCGTGACCCGGTCGTTCGTGCTCCGGTCGGCTGCGCTCCGATCGTTGGTGCTCCGGTCGGCTGCGCTCCGGTCACCCGTGACCCGGTCGTTGGTGCTCCGGTCAGCTGTGCTCCGGTCACCCGTGACCCGGTCGTTCGTGCGCTGGTCGGCCATGCCCCGGTCGTTCGTGCTCCGGTCGTCCGTGCGCCCCTCGGCTGTGCTGCGGTCGTTCCTGTCGCGATTGCTCATGCTGCGGCCGCCCAGGCGGCGCGGATGTCGCGGACGACGGCGCCGGGATCGTCGGCTCCGCTCACCACCGACACCACGGCCACGCCGGCCGCCCCCGCCCCCCGCAGAGCGGCGACGTCGTCGACACCGATTCCACCGATCGCCACGCAGGGCACGGAGGTGGATGCAGCGAGCCCTGCGAAACCGTCCACCCCGAGCGGTCGCGGGTGGTCGGGTTTGGTGGCGGTGGCGCGGATCACGCCGACGCCGAGGTAGTTGACGGTGCCGACGGGCAGCGCTGCCGCAGCCGCCAGGTGGGCGGGCGTGTTCGCGGTCCATCCGACGAGCGCGTCGGCGCCGAGGAGAGAGCGGGCGGCCTCGACCGGAAGGTCGCTCTGCCCCAGATGGATGCCGTCGACCCGCGCCCCGCGGTCGCGGGCGGCGAGGACGACATCGAGGCGGTCGTCGATCACGAACGCGCATCGTCCGGCGACGACGTCGGCCAGGTCGAGGGCGCGCGCGAACAGTTCGCCGCCCGTGGCGACCTTGTCGCGCAGCTGCACCACCGTGACCCCCGCGTCGACGGCGGCGTCGACGACCTCGCGCAGACGCGCGAAGGGAAGGCGGTGGTCGGTGACCAGGTGCAGGGCGAGGTCGCGGTTCATCGGTCGATCCCTGCGTCGGCGGTACCGGTTCGTGCCGTCTCGGTTCGCGGGGCGTCGATTCGTGCCCTGTCGGATCGCGCCGTGTCGGTTCGTGCCGTCTCGATTCGTGATGTCTCGGTTTGTGCGGCGTCGGTTCGTGCCGTGTCGGTTCGTGCCGTCTCGATTCGTGACGTCTCGATTCGTGCCGTCTGGGGCCGTGACGTCTCGGTCCGAGCCGTCCCGGTTCGTGCCGTCTCGACTCGCGCCGCATCGGCGCCGGCCGTCTCGATGCGTTCCGTGTCGATGCGTTCCGTCTCCGTTCGTACCGTCGTGGTTCGTTCCGTTTCGACGGCGACCGCGTGCAGGTCGGACGGCTCGAGTCTCGCGAGCTCGTCGAGGAAGGCGACGGCGAAGGAGCCGGGACCTCGGGAGACGGATGCCGCCCGCTCCGACGCGATGGCCCACACGGCGCTCGCGGCGATCGCCGCTTCGAACGGCTCGGTCACCGCGGCGAAGGCCGCCATCGCGGCCCCGAGGGCGCAGCCGCCGCCGGTGACGCGGGTGAGCAGGGCGCTGCCGCCGGTCACGCGCGCCGTGCGGTCGGCATCCACGATGAGGTCGGTCTCGCCCGACACGGCGACGATCGCCCCGGTTTCGCGGGCGAGGGCGCGGGCGGCCTCGAGGGCGTCGTCGGGGGTGTCGGTTGCGTCGACCCCGCGGCCGCCAGCACCCGCACCGGCCAGGGCGAGGATCTCGGAGGCGTTGCCGCGGATGATCGTCGGCCGGGCGGCGAGCAGGTCGCGTGCGAGGGCGGTGCGCACCGGCAGTGCGCCGACGGCGACGGGGTCGAGCACCCACGGGGTTCCGGCGCCCACGGCCTCGCGGGCGGCATCGCGTTGTTCGGCGGTGGGGGTTCCGAGATTGACCAGCACTCCGCCCGCGATGGAGGCGAAGAGCCCGGCTTCGCCGGGGATGTCGCACATCGCAGGAGCAGCTCCGAGAGCGAGCAGAGCGTTGGCGGTGAAGTTGGTCACCACCGCGTTCGTGATGCACTGCGTGAGCGGAGTGGCCCGGCGGAGGGCCTCGAGGCATTCGGCGGGGGTGGACGGAGACGACGACGTGCGAACGACCATTCGCGACATCCCTTCGCTAGTACGAACTAGATCAGGTTCGACGGGTGTGTTCTCAGCCCTCGCGGGCACCCCGTGTCACTGCGGGCGACGCTAGCACAGCGCGCGCGGGGGTCGCGGGCGCGCTGTGCCAGCGAGCTGCGGTTGGTCGTAGCGAGGTCCGCAGGCGCGCTGTGCCAGGGAGCCGCGGTCGCTCGCCGCGAGGGTCGATGTCGAGCCGGAGCAGGCCTCAGGTGCGCTGCGCCACGGAGCCGCGGTCGCTCGCAGCGCGGGTCGATGTCGAGCCGGAGCAGGTCGCGGGCGCGCTGTGCCAGGGAGCTGCGGTCGGTCGCAGCGCGGGTCGATGCCGGGTCGGAGCAGATCTCGGGTGCGGCGTCGGCCGTGGCGCCGCGGGTCAGGGTGGGCGCGTTCGACGGCTTCCTGCGTGGGCCCCGCGCACGTCAGAACCGGGCCGAGAACCCGCCGTCGGTGTGAAGGAGCTGACCGCTGATCCATCGGCCCGCGTCGGACAGCAGGAACGCCGTCACTCCCGCGATGTCGCGCGGTGTGCCGAAGCGGCCGAGCGGGTGGTGTCCGGCGAGCGCGTCGCGAGTGTCGTCATCCATCCATCCGGTGTCGATCGGCCCGGGATTCACGACGTTGGCGGAGATGCCCCGGGACCCGAGCTCGCGCGCGGCCGAGATCACGATGCGATCGAGGGCGCCTTTCGAGGCGCCGTAGGGAAGGTTGCCGGTGGTGTGATCGCTGGTGAATGCGACGATCGCCCCTCCCGTCTCATCGACCTGTCGGGCGAACGCGGCGATCATCAGCAGAGTCGCGCGCGCGTTGACCGCGATGTGGCGATCGAAGCTCTCCGCGGTGGTGTCGAGGACGCCCGACTCGATCCCGTGCGCGTGGCTCAGCACGAGGGCGTGAATCGGCCCGCGTTCGTTCGACACGCGCTCGACGAGCTGCGGGGGCGCCGTGGGGCTGGCGAGGTCGCACGGATAGTCGCCGGAGTCGATCTCGCTGGTCACGACGTCCGACCCGTCGGCTTCCAGGCGGGGGATGACCCCGGCAGCGATGCTGTTCGCGCGCGCGGCGCCGGTGACGAGGGCGAGGGGCATGGAAGGAGGCTACGTCGTCGTCGTCGCTGCCGTCGATGGGCCATGCGGTCGTGTCGCCGGCGCGCGCGTAGGTCCGGCGGCGGGGCGATGGTGTCGCCGGACCGTGCGCGCAGCCGATCAGAACGGAGCAGGAGCGTCGTGTGGATCGGGAGGGGCGAGGTCGTCGGGGAGGAAGCGGACCGCGGGGGAGTAGGGCAGGGGTTCGTCGCTGTACATGCGGCCGGTGGGCGAGGTCCACTCGAGCACTCCGCCGGGGAGTTGCCTCACCTTCCAGCGAGTGAACTGCTTCTGCGTGTGATGGCGTTGGCAGAGGGCCGCGAGGTTGGTGACCGCCGTGGGACCGCCCAGAGCGTGGTCGAGAGTGTGGTCGATCTCGCAGCGGATGGCGGGCACGATGCATCCGGGCCACCGGCAGTGGCGGTCGCGCGCGCGGAGGTGACGGTCGATCGCCGACGTGCGGTGGTAGGTGTCGGTGTGGAGAACAGCGCCGCTGACGGGGTGCGTGACCACGCGGTCCCACGGGGTGGTGGTGGACTCCGCGAGGGCGCGGGCGGCGTGCGCGTCGACGGGGCCGTGTCCGACCAGATCGGCGGGGTCGGTGTTCTCGGTGGCGGGGTCGAGGATGCTGAGGGCGGGCACCACGACCTGTACCCGGGCGCGGATGGCGCCGAGGGTTCCGGGTCCGTCGTCGGTGCGGGTGGGGTCGGCGTCGGGCGCGGCGGTGAGGAGGAGATCGGCGAAGATGTCGGCGCGCAGCTGCGCGGTGGTGCGTTCGTCCGAGGCCATGATCGACACGGGTGCGGTCGCACTGGCAGTGGCGGCGACGGGGTCGACCACGCGAGAGCCCGTGGTGCCGGGGGCTGCGGAGCCGTCGATCGCGGTGCCGAGGCCTGTGGCTGCCCCCTCCGCAAGGGCCGCGACGAGCATGCGCCTGCCGCCGTCGAGAGTGCCATCGGACGCAGCCACCCCATCGCTCGGGCTCGCCCCACAGGCTCCCGGGACCACGAGCGCGCGGTCGTCCGGTGTCGGATCGGCGAGACCGAGAGCCGACCCTGCGCGGTGGTCGACGAGGGCACGGGCTTGCTGGGTGAGCCGGTCGTAGATGCCCACGGCCAGGACGGTGGGGAGCGTCGCCACGAGGTCGGACATGCCATCGACACCCGTGACGACACGTACGCAGCGGGTCTCGCGGCCGCGGGCGTGGCGTTCGGTGAGTGTCGTGGCGTGCAGGCGTTCGGCGGCGACGGAAAGGCGGGAGCGCAGACGCCCCGGACTGAGACCGGGCGCGAGCGAGACGGCGAGACGATCGAACTCGTCGCGCACCGCGGGAGGGAGGGTCTCGCCGATGTCGGCGATGACGTGCGCGTGAGTGCGGCTGATCTCGCCCGCTTCCCACGCGGAGAGGGTTGCCGGGTAGTCGTCGACCATGGCCATCGCGCGGGCGATCTGCCGTTGGACCGACCGATCAGAGAGGCCTTCGGCCGCGGCGAGCTCGGATGCCACCTCGCGGAGTGCCATCTCGGCGGCACGCGACGTGGCGCGCTGACCGGCCATCACATCGAGCGCGAGGTGACCGGCTTCAGCGAGGGCGCGTGTGCGGGCCGCTTCGGCGGCCGCCAGGGTCTTTCCGGTGCGCACGACCTCGTCGAGCACCGCGGACAGGGGCCGCGCCGGGCCGTCCGGTGTCGAGGGGGAGGTCTCATCGTGCATGTGTGCATGCTATCGGCGACCTCCGACATTACCCCCGGCCAGGACCGCTTTCTGTGGATGGATCGCGCGTGCGGGTGGCTGGGGAGGAGGGGTCGCCACCCGGCTTCTCGGCTCGCTTCGCCCACTCCGCTCTCAGGCCGCCGGACGCTCCGCCCGGCTCCTCGACCGCCGGCTGCTCCGCCGCCCGACAGCCTCGATCACCGTGCGCTCTGTCACCCCGGCTTCCCGGACACCGCCCGCCCACCGCCCGGCGGCGTCTCGCCCTGCCGCCCGTTCAGCCCTCAACGAAGCCTGGGCCAGCCCGCGCCGAATCCCGCGGAGCCGCCCGGTCAGCCTCGGCGAAGCCTGTGCGATCAGCCCGCGCCGGGAGCCGCCCGCTCAATCCTCGCGACCATCCCGAGATCAGCCCGCGCCCGGAGTCGCCGTCTCGACCCTCGCGGAGCCTGCGCGAACAGCCCCCGCGCCGAGAGCCGCACGCTCAGCCCTCGCCCTCACCCCTCGCCGAGGGCCGCCCGCACCAGGGCCACCGCGTCCGCCGGAGGAACGCCCAGGCTCCGGACCGTATCCGCGTACATCTTCGCCGCGTGCGCCGCGCGCGACGCCGCCGCGTCGCCCCCGCGCACGATCGTGCCGGCGCGACCGCGGGTCTCGACGTAGCCGGCCTCCTCGAGCTCGCGGTATGCCCGGGCCACGGTGTTGGCGGCCAGGTTCAGCTCGGTGGCGAGGGTGCGCACGGGCGGCAGGCGCGTGCCCGCGACCAGCGATCCGTCATCGATCGCGGCGATCACCTGCGCCCGCACCTGTTCGAACGGCGGGGTGGGGGACTCGGCATCCAGGGAGAATTTCATGGGTCAGTCGTTCACCCCGAAGAGATCGAGCGGATGGGTCAGGCGCCACCACGGGCTCGGCGGCTCGATCTCGGCGGCGAGCTGCACGTCGACCGTCGACGCGTCGACCGGCCCTGTCGCGGTGAAGGTTCCGACCGTCTCTCCCGTGCCGCGCGAATCGCCGAGATCGAAGCGCGTGGAGGTCTGCGCGCTGGCGCCGTTCCACAGCACGACGGTCGCGTCGGAAGCGGTCACCAGATCGATGTCGTCGCTCCACAGCGTCTCGACCTTGCCCACGACGGTTCCCGCGGTCACGGACGGACTAGGCTGCAGCTCCTCCTCGAGACGCGCGAACAGGTCGCGCGTGGCCTGGTTGCGCGTGTCGGGTCCGGGCTGACCGAGCACCGCCGCGTAGGCCCGGACCGTCGTCCCGGCGACCGTGATGTCTTTCGCGGTGAGCAGGTTCCACGCGTCGAGGGTGCCGGTCTTGACGCCCACCACTCCGGGGTCGCCGAGGAGCGCATTGCCGTTCTTGAAGGTGCCGGCCCCCGGGAGGGTCAGCTCGGGGGTGCGCACGATCTCCGCGATCACGGGGTTGGCGAGCGCCCGTTCGGCGAGCGCGATGAGGGCCGCGGGCGTGGCGGTGTTGCCCGCCTCGATGCCCGTGGGATTGACGATGGTGATCCCGTCGATGCCCCGCTCGGCGAGGTACGCGTTCGCGGCGTCCGAGAACGCGGCATCCGTGCCGAAGAGATCGGATGCCAGACGCTGGGCGTAGTTGTTCGCGGAGGCGATGAGCATGCCCTGCAGCATCTGCAGCTGGGTGAGGCTGCCGTCGACGGGGACGTCGAGGGAGGACTCGCCGCGAGCGCGGTACTGCCAGTAGTCGGCGCTGTCGGCCTGGGTGAAGGCGTACGACTTGCCCTGCTCGCCGGGCGCGAGGGGGAGGCGGTCGAGCACGACGAGCGCGGTGACCACTTTCGTGATGCTCGCGATGGACTCGGGCGCGGTCGCCGCCGACGACAGGGTGCCGGGCACGCCGTCGATCGCGATCGCCGCTTCTCCGTCGGCGGGCCACGCGGGTTGGGCCACGGGGGCCGCCTCGGGCTCCACCGCGACCGCGCGGGTCGTGGGCTGCACGGCGTTCAGCGGCCACAGCAGGGTCGTGGCGACGTACGCGGCGAGCATGAGCACGAGCAGCACCGGAGGCACGACCGTCGCCGGTCGCAGCCGTCGGCGCCGCACGCCGGAGAGCAGATCGGTCTGCCGACTCGTGGCCCCCGACACGACGAAGGTCGGCGACGGCCGTGGCGCCGACGCCTCGCCCGGATCGACCCACGCGAGCGCGCCGAGGAGCACCGGGGCGGGCGTCGGGGCATCGGCGGCGGGGAGGGATGCCGGGGCGGCGGGCGCCGGGGCGGAAGCCGGGGCGGAAGTCGGTGCATCCGCGGCGGGCGCGGGCGCGGCAGGCGCAGCCGGCGACGCGACGGCCGCAGCCGGCGACGCGACGGCCGCAGCCGCGGGAGCGGGGCGCGATGCCGGGGTGGCAGACGCCGGAGCGGAAGCCGGCGCATCCGCGGCGGGCGCGGGCGCGGCAGGCGCAGCCGACGACGCGACGGGCGCAGCGGAAGGAGCGGGGAGGGACGCCGACCCCTCGGCATCCGGCTCCGCGGCGTCGGTCGCGGACATCTCGTCGATCGCGGACGTCTCGGCGTCCGTCGTGTTCTCGAGCGACGCCTCGGCCGGGTCGCGCGCCGCGCGCCTCGAGGCCGGGATCTGCTCGTGCACCCGCCCACGCTACCCCGGCCGTCTGTCTATACTCTTCAGCACAACCACGGGAGTCCGGTGAGCCGGGCTGAGAGGAAGCGAATCCACGCTTCGACCGTCGAACCTGATCCGGATCATGCCGGCGCAGGGAGGAGATCACATGCACACGTCCACGTCTGCCCGCACGGCCCCCGCTTCGGCCGCGCTCACCGCGAACCGCTTCCGCTGGCGCGTCGTCGACATCGTCGTCGCCGCCGTCCTCGGCGTCGCCGTCGGCCTGGTGTTCTGGGGCTGGAACACCGTCGGGGGTCTCTGGTTCGCCGCGATGGACGGTCTGACCCCCGGCCTCGGAGGCATCGCCGTCGGCATCTGGCTCATCGGCGGCGTGATCGGCGGCCTCATCATCCGCAAGCCCGGGGCGGCACTGCTCGTCGAGGTGATCGCCGCGATCGTGTCCGCCCTGATCGGCAACGTGTGGGGCATCACGACCGTGGTCTCGGGCCTCGCTCAGGGCCTGGGTGCCGAGCTGATCTTCCTGGCGTTCCTCTACCTGCGCTTCACCCTGCCCGTCGCGATGCTCGCGGGCGTCGGCGCCGGCATCGGCGCGTGGGTGAACGAGCTGTTCCTCTCGGCCAACATCGAGCGCACCATCGAGTTCAACCTCATCTACCTCGCGACGCTGGTCGTCTCGGGCGCGCTGCTGGCGGGTCTCGTCGGATGGCTGCTCGTGCGCGCCCTCGCCGCGACGGGTGCGCTCAGCCGGTTCGCCGCGGGGCGGGAAGCACGCCGCGACGTCTGATGGCGCATCCCGCACGCGTCGACGTCGAGGGGTGGGGTTGGCGCTACGCCGGCCGTCGCCTTCCCGCGACGAGCGAGGTCGACCTGAGGATCGAGCCGGGCGAGAGGGTGCTGCTGCTCGGCGCCTCGGGCGCCGGCAAGTCGACGCTGCTCGCCGGCTTGGCAGGTCTTCTCGGCGGTAGCGACGAGGGCGAGACGACGGGTCGCATCCTCGTCGACGGGCAGGCGCCCGAGGCTCAGCGCGGACGGATCGGGCTCGTGCTGCAGGATCCCGAGTCGGGCATCGTCCTGTCGAAGGTCGGCGACGACGTCGCCTTCGGCTGCGAGAACCTGGGCGTCCCCGCGGCCGAGATCCCGGCGAGGGTCGCCGAGGCGGTGGCATCCGTGGGTCTGGCCGTGCCCCTCGACCGCGCCACCAAGGCGCTCTCGGGTGGGCAGAAGCAGCGCCTGGCACTCGCCGGAGTGCTCGCGATGCGGCCCGGACTGCTGCTGCTCGACGAGCCCACGGCCAACCTCGACCCGGTGGGCGTCGCCGAGGTGCGCGCCGCCGTCGAGCGGGTGGTCGAGCGCGAGGGGACGACCCTCGTGCTGATCGAGCACCGCACCGCCGTGTGGGCCGACCTCATGACACGTGTCGTGGTGCTCGCGCCGGGCGGCGGGGTGCTGGCCGACGGTCCCCCCGCCCGCGTCTTCGCCGAGCGCGGCGACGCTCTCGCCGCCGCGGGGGTGTGGGTTCCGGGACGCCCGGTCGACCTCCCCGAGCTCCCCGCGGTCGGAGGGACGGATGCCGTGCTCGCGACCCGCGGACTGTCGATCGGGCGCGAGAGGCGCGCGGTCGTGGCATCCGGGCTCGAGATCGTCATCCCGCCCGGGGCGGGCACCGTCGTCACGGGACCCAACGGCGTCGGCAAGTCGACGCTGGCGCTGACGCTCGCCGGGCTCCTGCCCGAGCTCGCCGGCGAGGTGGTCGCGGCGCCGTCGCTCGCCGCGCGGGGGATCACCCGCCCGTCGCGCTGGCGCTCGACCGAGCTGCTGACGCGCATCGGCACGGTCTTTCAGGAGCCCGAGCACCAGTTCCTCGCCTCGACCCTTCGTGACGAGCTCGCCGTCGCCCCGCGCGCGCTGAAGCGATCGGCGGCCGAGGTCGACGCGATCGTCGACGAGCTGCTGGAGCGGTTGGACCTGGCATCCCTCGCCCTGGCCAACCCCTTCACGCTCTCGGGCGGACAGAAGCGGCGCCTGTCGGTGGCGACCGTGCTCGCCGCCTCTCCCGAGGTGGTCGTGCTCGACGAGCCGACCTTCGGTCAGGACCGCCGCGGGTGGACCGAGCTCGTCGCCCTGCTGCAGCGCGAGATCGCGCGCGGACGTACGGTCGTCGCCGTCACCCACGACGCCGACGTGGTGCGCCACCTCGGCCAGCACCGGATCGAGATGGGGGATGCCGCATGACCGGCGTTCCTCGCTCGCCCGCGGTGCGGTGCGTCGATGCCGTCCGCACGTCCGGCGGTGCCCGGTGAGCCGCGTCGCTCAGGCCGAGGAGGTTCGGGAGGGCGCCGCGTGGCTCGACGGGGTCAATCCGGTCGCCAAGGTGCTGATGGCCGTGGTGCTGGCCGTGCCGCTTCTGGTGACGCTCGACGCGGTGAGTGCGAGCACCGCCCTCGTGCTCGAGCTGCTGTGCGTGCCGCTGACCGGACTGTCGTACGCGGTCGTCCTCCGACGACTCGTCCCCGTGCTGGTGTTCGCCCCCGTCGCGGCGATCAGCATGCTGCTGTACGCGCGGCCGGAGGGAACCGTCTATGGCACCTTCCTCTTCGCCACCGTGAGCGATGCCTCGATCGCCCTCAGCGTCGCGGTGCTGCTGCGTGTGATCGTGCTGGCGCTGCCGATGATCCTGCTGTTCGCCCGCACCGACCCCACCGCGCTCGCCGACGCGCTCGCGCAGGTGGCCAAGCTCCCCAGCCGGTTCGTGCTCGGGGTGCTCGCGGGGGCCCGGACGGTGGGGCTCTTCGTCGACGACTGGCGCACGATGGGTCTCGCCCGGCGCGCGCGTGGCCTCGGCGATCGCGGCGCGCTGCGACGGTTCTTCTCGATGGCGTTCGTGCTGCTCGTGTTCGCGGTGCGCCGCGGAACGAAGCTCGCCACGGCGATGGAGGCCCGGGGCTTCGGCGCCGACGTCGAGCGCACGTGGGCTCGTCCTTCGACCCTCTCGGCCCGGGATGCCGTCGCCGTCGGGGGATCGGCGCTGCTCGTCGCCGCGGCGCTCGGTGCGGCGGTGGCGGCGGGGGCGTTCCGGGTGGTGGGCACATAAAATAAGATATTTATAAAAGTGTGGCGCGCGGCGGTCCGAGCCGCCATGCTGGAGCCCTCGACGAAGAGAGGGGCTCCGCCCATGAAACGAACGCAAACGCTCGGGATCCTCGGATTGGCGGTGGCCGCCGTATGCGCGGCGACCGTCGTCCCACCGCCCACCGCCGCGGAGGCCTTCCAGCCCTCCACGCGGGCGAGCGTCATCCAGTACCTCACCTCCCTCACCGGGAACGGCATCGTCTCGGGCCAGCACAACAAGGAACCCGCGTCGCAGCCGGCGCAGTACACGCAGCAGGTGAAGGACATCACCGGGCAGTACCCGGGGCTGTGGGGCGGCGACCTGTTCTTCACCGCGACCGACGCCGCCAACCGTCAGCGCGTCGTCGATCAAGCCAAAACGGAGTGGCGCAACGGCTCGCTCGTGACGATCGCCTGGCACGCCTGTCCGCCGACGGGACCCAGCACCTGCGCCTTCGACGGCGGGGTGAAGAGCGCGATCTCCGACGCCCAGTTCCAGCAGATCATCACCGGGGGGACCGCTCTGAACACCACCTGGCGCCAGCGGATGGCCGAGGTCGTGCCCTATCTGCGCCAACTGCGGGATGCCGGGGTGCCCGTGCTGTTCCGTCCGTTCCACGAGATGAACGAGACGTGGAACTGGTGGGGTGGGCGCCCCGGCGTCAACGGCAGCGCGAAGATCTACCAGCAGATGAAGGACTACTTCGACGCGCAGGGCCTGACCAACCTGGTGTGGGTGTGGAACGTCCAGGACAACCCCACGGCGAACTGGGCGAGCTACTACCCCGGGTCGTCGTACGTCGACGTCGCCTCTCTCGACGTCTGGTACAAGAGCTTCCCCAGCTCCAGCGACTACACGCAGATGCAGAACATCGCGGGCGGCAAGCCCATCGCGATCGCCGAGATGGGCAAGGCGCCGACGGCGAGTCTGCTCACCTCGCAGACGCGATGGACGTACTTCATGATCTGGTCGGAGCAACTGCGCCAGAACAATACGAATGCCGAGATCCAGGCGGCGTACTTCCACCCGCGGGTGCTCAATCAGGGCGAGGTCGGACTGCCCTGATCCGAGGTCACGGTCCGGCGAAAGCCAGCGCCGGGCCGTGACCGGGGGTCAGCTGCCCCTGCAGGGTGAGAGCCGCGGCGCCGATCGCGGCGGAATCCGTCGGGTTGATGGACAGCTCCACCGTCGTCGGGTGCGCTTTCCGCGCGAATGCGCGTCCCAGGGCGGCGCGCACTTCGCGGACGTAGATCGAGCCCGCGGTGGCGACGCCCGGCCCCGACAGCACGATCTCGTCGAGATCGAAGAGGTTGGTGAGGGTCAGAGCGGCACCTGCGACGGCGCGGGCGCTCTCGATCACGAGGGGAGCTGCGGCCGGGTGCTGCTCGACGGCGGCGCGCGAGAGCAGTTCCCAGTTCTGCGCGACCGTCGCCTGCGGGTCGAGATCGAGCGAGCGGGCGGTCTCGGCATCCGCCAGCGCGAGAGCGACTGCGACCCGGGGGGCGGCGACGACCTCGAGGCATCCGCTGTTGCCGCAGAAGCACTCCGGGCCCCGTGGATCGACGGTGATGTGGCCGAGCTCGGCGGCGTTCGAGCTGGCTCCGCGGAAGAGCGCGCCGTCGCTGACCACCCCGGCACCGATGCCCGAGCCGATGTATATGCACGCGAACGTGCGGTATCGCGAGACCCCGCGGCTCCAGAACTCGCCCAGCGCGGCCGCGCTGGCGTCGTTGTCGACGAGCACCGGCATCCGCAGAGCGGTCTCGAACTCCGACCGCAGGGACACGTCGCGCCAGTGCGGGAGGGTGGGTGCCTCGATGGTGGTGCCGGGCCCGGAGCGCATCGGGCCCGGGAGCACGACGGCAACGCCTGCGACGCTCGTGGCAGGGATGTCTGCCGTCGACATGAAACGGTGCAGTGCCTGCGAGAGCCGCGTGATCACGTCGGCGGGAGCGTCGGTACCGGCGCCCGGGAGACGCTCGCGGGCCACCACGCCGCCGTTGGTGTCAGTGGCGACGAGGGTGACCGATTCGAAGCCGAGCTGCACGCCGACACCGTGGCGTGCTCGCCGGTTGATGTCGAGGAGACGACGCGGCTTGCCGCCGGTCGACGGTACGGTGCCGGCTTCGACGATGACCTCGTCGTCGAGGAGCTTGCGCACGATGAGCGAGATCGCGGGCTGCGTCAGGCCGGTCGCCGTCGTCAGCTCCGTGCGGCTGATGGGCCCGGCCGAGCGGATGAGGTCGACCACGAGTGCGCGGCTGCCGGGGGACTCGGGGGTCGCCTGCGGCCGTGCCATCGTCTCGCCTCCCGCGGCGCTGGGTAGATTACGCAGGGCCTGGATGAACCCCGAGAGGATCGTACCCGTGACGCACATGCGACCCCCCATCGGCATCGCGCTCGTGCGCGACGCCGAGATCCTCGGCGCGGAGCCGTACTTCCACGACCTCATCGTCGGGATCGAGGAGGTGACGCTCCCCGAGGGGTATCCGGTGCTGTTGCGCGTGCTCGCCACCCGCGCGGAAGAGGAACGGTTGTACCGGGCGTGGGCCGGGTCCTCCGACGTGACGGGTGTCCTACTCGTGGACATCGACGAGGATGACACGCGCCCGGCGCTCGTCATCGATCTCGAGCTCCCCGCGGTCGTGGTGGGGCCTCCGGTCGCGGAGAATCTCATGACCGTGTGGACCGACGACGACGCCGCGATGCGCTTGGCTGCGCAATACCTCGTGGAGCAGGGGCATGCCGAGATCCTGCACGTAGGGGGGCCGACCCACATCCGCCACTCCCTCTCGCGGCGCCGTGCGTTCGAGCAGTGCTGCGCGGAGGGGGGCGTCGTCGCCCGGACGGCGACGGGGGACTACTCCCGCGCCTCCGGCGAAGCCGCGACGAGCGCCGCCCTGGCGGCACACCCCGGCATCACCGCCGCGGTCTACGACAGCGATCTCATGGCGCTCGGTGGTCTCGACGCGTCGGCGGCCGCGGGCGTCGAGGTGCCCGACGGGCTCGCGATCATCGCCTGGGACGACTCCACCCAGGCGCAGCTCTCGACCCCGCCGCTCAGCGCGATCGCCCGCGACACGCGTGCCGTCGGCCGTCTCATCGGGCGGGCGATGCTCGACGTCGTGGCGGGGGCGCCTGCCGATGTTCGCCACGCCGCCGACGCCGCCCTGCGGGTCCGACGCAGCTCCAACCGTGACGAAGCCGTTACATAAATTATTTATCTAACCTCTTGACCTGCTCCGGCTGCTCGCGGATGCTGGGTTCATCGCCGCACGGCGAAACCCCGTCCGCCGGTCGAAGGAGCCTGGTCGTTGATCCATCCCCGTACCCCCGTCCGCGGTGTCGTCGCCGCGAGCCTCAGCGCAACGGTGATCGCCGCCTCGCTGTGGGCCGCCCCCGCCGTCTCGGCCGCATCCACGGCATCCGCTCCTCCCCTCGTGTCGCAGAACACGTCGTTCGTGGAGCGCGACGGCTCCCGACTCACGCTCGACGGTGAGACGTTCCGCGCGAGCGGGACGAACATCTACTGGCTCGGCCTCGACGAGAACGTCGGCGGCGTGGACTACCCCACGTACTTCCGCATCAAGGACGCGCTCGACACCGCGCACCGGATGGGTGTCAACGTCGTGCGCTCGCACATGATGACCTCGACCGGCCAGGACGACGCCAACCCGCTCGCGATCATGCCGCGCCTCGGCGAATACAACGACGCGGCGTTTCAGACGATCGACTTCGCCGTCGCGTACGCCGGAAGCCTCGGCATCCGCCTGATCCTGCCGCTGACCGACGAGTGGAGCTATTACCACGGCGGGCACCGCGACTTCACGACGCCGCTGGGGTTGGAGTCCGACGACTTCTACACCGCCCCTGAGGCGGTCTCGGCCTACCAGCAGTACGTCGACGTGATCCTCTCGCGCACCAATGCGCTGACCGGCGTGAAGTACGTCGACGATCCCACCGTGCTCGCCTGGGAGCTCGGAAACGAACTCGAGGGCATGACGCTCGACTGGATCAACGCGCAGGTGGACTTCATCTCGGAGCGCGCGCCTCAGCAGCTGGTCGCTGCCGGCCGTCGCTTCGACATCGACCCCGACACCCTCGCCGCGCCCGACCTCGACATCGTCGACGTGCACTACTACCCGCCCACGGTCGAGAAGGTGACGGCGGATGCCGCGTCCGTCGCCGCCGCCGGCAAGGTCTACATCGCCGGCGAATACGCCTCGACGGCCGCGTCGAGCGAACTGTTGGACGCCGCCGCCGCGGACGAGAACGTCTCGGGCATGTTCTTCTGGTCGCTGTTCGGCAACAACGACCGGGGCGGTCTCGTCCCCCACGACGACGGCTTCACCCTGCACTACCCGGGCGACACCGACCGCATGCGGCAGTCGGTCGAGGCGATCGGCGCCTATGGCCGCGATCTCGGCCTGCCCACGGGAGAAGGTGCTCCCGACGAGCCGCTCATCGTCTCGATCGAGCAGACCAACGCGATCAACCGGATCGCCTGGCGCGGGTCGGCGGGCGCGCAGGGCTACCGCATTCAGCGCAGCGTCGCGGGAGGCGACTGGAGCGACCTGACAGCCGACCCCGTCGGGGCCGCGGCCTCGCCGGTGACCGATCTCGACTCGCCACCGACCGCCGTCTACCGTGTCGTGGCGGAGTCCGCGCAGGGCGACTCCACCGCCTCGGAGGCCGTGAGTGCCGCGGGCGCGACGGTGACCGTCGACCCCCTGTCGGACTGGCGGCTCACGGCAGGCCACGGCGGTGCCGACCTGATCGCCCCCGAGGGGGCCCGGGCGACCGACGCGACCGCGACGGCGACCTGGCGTGCCGCGGGTGTGCGCACGGCCGTCTTCCGGCTCAGCGAGGCGGACGGGGCCGAGGTCGGTGTGAGTCTCGACGGGTCGACCTGGACCCCGGTGACGACCACGACGCGCCCCGTCGACGGAGCGACCGAGGTCGTGGCATCCGATCTGTCGGGCGAGTACGTCCGCGTCTCGTGGGCGCGGGAAGCGGTGCTGGAACGGGCGACCGTGACGAACGAGACCCCGCGGGTCGCCCTGTTCGATCCGCTGGACGACTTCAGCCGCACGACCGCGCACAGCGGCAGCCTGTCGTTCGACACCGGCAATCCGGGCGCGTTCTCCGGTGACTCGTCCCGGCTGAAGCGCGATGCGGCCGACGGCGACGAATCGGTGACCTGGGCCTACGACGACATCTCGGGCGTCGACCTCGTCGCCTACTACTGGCCCGACCAGCCGGTGATCCCCCTCACCCTGTCGGGTTCGGCCGACGGCCGGCAATGGCGCACGCTTGAGCCGACCGTCGACGGTGGTGACGGCAACTGGAAGCGCTACGTCTACCGGCTGCGCGACCTCCGGGGCGTGAACCAGCTCCGCGTCTCGTGGGACGGTGCGACCGGAGAGGTGTGGACGCCGCAGCTGTCGGAGGTGTCGCTCTTCTCGTCGAACGCCCCCGAGCTCGGTGCGCCGGGTGCCGTCACCGCGCAGGCACCCGTCGACGGGGCCACCGACGTGCGCGCGACGCCCACGTTCCAGTGGGTGCCGGCACAGGATGCCGCCTACTATCGCTTCACCCTCGCGACCGACCCCGACCTGAAGGCCGTCGTCGCTGCGGAGACCGGGCTGAGGGGCTCGTCGTGGCGTCCCGCGATCGATCTGGATGCCGAGACGACCTACTACTGGCGCGTCGAGGCGGTCAACGGTCTGGGCATGTCGTCCTCGCCGACCTGGAGCTTCACCTCGGCGGCGCGCCCGACGAGCGATCTCGTCGTCGACGACTTCGAGTCCTACGCCGATGACACGGCGTTGTCGACGGCATGGGTGCGCAACACCGGTGGCGGAGAGGTCGTCCCCTCGCTCGTCGCGGAGGACGGCGACCACGCGGGACGGTTCACCTACGACCTGGGCTCCCCGGGTTACGCGGGAGTCGTGCGGACCCTGCCGGAGCCGGTCAGCTGGTTCGGCTACGCGGGAGTGGGGCTCACCCTCGACGCCCCCGCCGGGACGACGACGACCGTGCAGTTCGTCGCGGCCGGGGGCTACTGGGAGGCGCAGGTGCCGGTCGAAGAGGCCGGAGCCCACCGGGTCGAACTGCCCTTCGATCGCTTCGCACCGCCGGCGTGGGCGGGGGAGTCCCGTCTCGACCTGTCGTCGGTCACCCAGTTCGCCCTCTACGTCGCGGGAACCGCGCAGGGTGAATTGACCGTCGACGACATCGTCGCCCTCGCCCCCGCCGCCGTGCCCGAGCCCACCCCGGAGCCCGAACCGACGTCCGGCCCGGACCCGTCTCCCAGCGCCACCGCCGCCCCGGAGCCGACGCCGGCCCCCGCCGTCTCGCCGACCCCCGGCATCCCGGTCGCCCCGGGCGCCTCCGGACCGCTCGCGACAACGGGCGCGGCCGCCCCCGTCGGCGCGGCGTTGCTCGGCGGTCTGCTCCTGCTCGCCGGTGTCGTCGGTGTCATCCATCGCCGTCGGCGCACCCGTTCCTGAGTCACACACCCCCGGTGCGGCGGCGATGCCGCCGCCGCACCACCCCGAAGGAGAACCCATGAAAAGGCATGTCATCACCGTCGCGGGCCTGGCCACCGTGGCCGCCCTCGCCCTGTCCGGCTGCTCCGGCGGCGGCGGATCGACCAGCAGCGACGAGAACCCGTCCGGCGAGATCACCGTGCTCACCAACCGCACGGACATCGTCGACACCGTCCTGAAGGACTACGTCACCGAATTCCAGAAGACCTACCCCGATGTGCAGGTCAAATTCG
The DNA here is from genome assembly GCF_947489255.1 of uncultured Microbacterium sp. Classification (GTDB taxonomy): domain Bacteria; phylum Actinomycetota; class Actinomycetes; order Actinomycetales; family Microbacteriaceae; genus Microbacterium; species Microbacterium phycohabitans. The sequence goes on along the minus strand of NZ_CANLCY010000005.1, from coordinate 228,513 downwards.
AAGCGCTCACCGATTACGAGGGCGATGTCCGCATCCGCCTCAACTCGCGCGACTACGGCGACGTGCTGCTCATCCCCACCTCGAACGTCACGCGGGACCAGTACCCGCAGTTCTTCGAGCCGCTCGGCGACGAGCAGGAGCTGTCGCAGACGTACCGCTTCACCAACGACGGCGCCTACGACGGCACGGTCTACGGTCTGTCGACGTTCGGCTCCGCCATGGGCTACGTCTTCAACCGCGACGTGTGGACCGCGGCCGGCATCACGACCCCGCCGGCGACGGCGGAGGAATACCTCGCCGACCTGCAGAAGATCAAGGACACGGGCGTCACCCCGTACTACACCAACTACAAGGACGGCTGGCCCCTGTCGTCTCTCGCCGGCAACATCGGCGGCGTCACGGGCGCGTCCGCGCTGAACGACATGACCACCGACGACGCGCCGTGGACCTCGGGGACGGACATCGCCGAGATCGACGGGCTCCTCTACGACACCGTCGCCGCCGGGCTGAGCGAGGCCGACCCGACGACCACGAACTGGGAGGAGTCGAAGACCCTCCTGGCGAACGGGCAGATTGGCTCCATGATCCTCGGGTCGTGGGCGGTGTCGCAGATGCAGGATGCCGCGGAGGCCGCCGGGAAGTCGCGCGACACCATCGGCTTCTGGCCCATGCCGTGGCAGACCGACGGTCAGTTCACCTCGGTCACGGCGACCGACAAGCTGCTCGCCGTGAGCAAGTTCTCGGAGAACAAGCCCGCAGCCAAAGCCTGGGTCGACTGGTTCGAGAACGAGTCCGGCTTCGCCGAGAGCCAGGGCGCGATCAGCCCGCTGAAGGCCGACGACGCTCCCGCGACGCTCTCCGACTTCACCGACCTGGGCGTGCAGTACATCGAGCTCGACCCGCGCCCGCAGGGGAAGGAGAGCCTGATCACCGACATCGCGAACGCGGCGGAGATCACTCTCTTCGGAGAGAAGTACCGGCAGGAGCTCATCGACACCGCCCGCGGCGCACGCGACGGCGACGAGCAGTCGTTCTTCGCCGATCTCAACTCGCGCTGGGGCCAGGCGGTCGCCGACACCCAGTGACGCTCCTGATGCGGGGCGGACGCCCGAGTCCGCCCCGCATCACCCCCTGATGGAAAGGAGCGCGCGATGGCGCTCGCCGAAGGCACCCCCCTCGAAACCGTTCCCGCCCGCCGACGCCTTCGTCGCGCGGGCCCCCGTCGATCCGCTGCGCGCGGCTGGCGGCTCACCCCCTGGCTGTTCCTGATCGTCCCCCTGGGCTTCCTGGTCCTATTCACCTACGTGCCCGTCGCGAACTCCTTCTGGTACAGCGTCACCGACTGGGACGGGCTCGACCCGCAGCAGAACTTCGTCGGCCTCGACAACTACGTGCAGATCTTCACGCGTCCCGAGTACTTCCAGGTGTTCGCGGTGAGCCTGTTCTATCTGGTCGGCGCGATCGCCCAGCTCGGACTGGCGCTGCTGTTCGCCGTGCTGCTCAGTTTCCGCACGCGCTTCAAGAACTTCTTCAAGGGCGTCATCTTCTTCCCGTACCTCATCAACGGGGTCGCGATCGGTCTGATGTTCCTGTTCTTCTTCCGACCCGGCGGGACGCTCGACAGCGTCCTCGCGGCGTTCGGCGTCGTCGACCCGCCGCAGTGGCTCGGCGACCCCTCGATCGTCAACGTGTCGCTCGCGGCGACGTCGGTGTGGCGCTACATGGGATTGAACTTCGTGCTCTTCCTCGGCGCGATCCAGTCGGTGCCCGCGGAGCAGTACGAGGCGGCCGATCTCGACGGCGCGAACTCGTGGCAGAAGTTCCGCTTCATCATCCTCCCCAGCATCCGTCGCATCCTGGGCCTCTCGCTCATCCTCGCGGTGTCGGGCGCCCTCTCGGCCTTCGAGATGCCGTACATCATGACCGGCGGCGCCAACGGCTCCGAGACCTTCGTCATCCAGACCGTCGACACCGCGTTCCGCTACGCGCAGGTGGGTCTGGCCTCGGCGATGGCGGTCGTCCTGCTGGCGATCGTGCTGCTCATCACCGCGGTGCAGCGACGGTTCTTCCCCGACGAGAAAGCGAGCGTGCAATGACCGGCACCCTCACCCCCGCACCCACGCCGACGCGGCCCCCGACGGCCCCCCCGGCGCGACCCCACCGGCGCCGCGCCGATCTCGGATGGATCGCGACGGTGCTGAAATACGCCGCGCTCGTGATCGCGTGCCTGTTCGCGCTGCTGCCGATCGTCACGATCTTCGCGCTGGCGTTCAAGACACCGGAGGAGTACCGCACGACGGGTCCGCTCGATCCGCCGTCGAACTGGTTCAACCTCGACAACTTCGTCATCGCCTTCACGCAGGGCGGGATGCTGACCGGGTTCGTGAACACCGCGATCATCCTCGTGGTCTCGATCACGGGCACGATCCTCATCGGCACGATGACGGCCTACGCGGTGGACCGGTTCCGTTTCCGCGGGCGGGCGCTCGTGACCGGTGTGTTCCTGCTCGCCACCCTCGTGCCCTCGATCACGACCCAGGTCGCGACCTTCCAGGTGATCAGCGCTCTCGACCTGTTCAACACCCGGTGGGCGGCGATCGTGCTCTTCACCGGCACCGACATCATCGCGATCTACATCTTCCTGCAGTTCATGCAGAACATCCCCGTCGCCCTCGACGAGGCCGCGATGATCGACGGAGCCAATCGCTTCACCGTGTACTGGCGCATCATCCTGCCGCTGCTGAAGCCCGCCATCGCGACGGTGGTGATCATCAAGGGCATCGCGGTCTACAACGAGTTCTACATCCCGTTCCTCTATATGCCGTCGAGGGACCTCGGGGTGATCTCGACGTCGCTGTTCCGCTTCATGGGGCCCTTCGGCTCGCAGTGGGAGGTCATCGCCGCCGGCACCATCCTCGTCATCGTCCCCACCCTCCTCGCCTTCCTCTTCCTGCAGCGATTCATCTACAACGGACTGACCTCTGGAGCCACCAAATGACCGACGTCACCACCGCTCGCCCCGCCGCCGCCCGCACCACGGCCCTTCCCGAGGTGTGGAGCCTGCGGGCCCTCGACGGTCCGGTCCCCGCCGCAATCGCCGGGCAGACGGTTCCCGCGGCCGTTCCCGGACTCGTGCACGTCGCTCTCCTCGACGCGGGCCTGATCCTCGACCCCTACCTCGACCGCAACGAGACCACGGTGACGTGGATCGGCCAGAGCGCCTGGGAGTACGCGACCCGCTTCGACTACGCCCCCGATGGCCACGACCGTCACGACCTCGTGTTCGATGGCCTCGACACCTTCGCCGAGGTGGTGCTGAACGGGCGCAGCCTCGGGCGCACGCGCAACCAGCACCGCACGTACCGGTTCTCGGTCGACGACGCCCTCCGCGATGGCGAGAACGAGCTCGTGGTGACGTTCGCGTCGCCTGTTGCCGAGGCCGACCGAGCGAGCCTCGAGATCGGCTACCGCCCGCACACCTACTTCCACCCGTTCAACGCCATCCGCAAGGCCGCCTGCAACTTCGGCTGGGACTGGGGATTGGATGCCGCGTCGTCGGGCATCTGGAAGCCCGCGCGCCTCGAGGCCTGGTCGGGGGCACGGATCGCGGCGACGCGACCGGTCGTCAGCGTCGACGGCTCGGACGGCGTCGTCGCGGTCCACGTCGACATCGAGCGCGCCGACGACGCGGACTACTCCGTCTCGATCTCCCTCGCCGACGGGAGCGAGGCGCGGATCGAGTTCGCGGCGGGGGCGTCCACGGGCGTCGCCGAGCTGCGTGTCGCCGACGTCGCCCTCTGGTGGCCGCGCGGGTTCGGCGAGCAGCCGCTCTACGACCTCGCCGTTTCCCTGGAGCGCGATGGCGACGTCCTGGCGGAGCGTACGCATCGGATCGGCTTCCGCACGATCGACGTCCAGCTCGATCGAGACGAGGAAGGGACCTCCTTCCGCTTCGTCGTCAACGGCGAGCCGGTGTGGATCCGCGGGGCCAACTGGATCCCCGACGACGCTTTCGTCACGCGTGTGACCCGCGAGCGACTCTCGCACCGTCTCGACCAGGCGGAGTTCGCGAACATGAACCTGCTGCGCATCTGGGGCGGCGGCTACTACGAGTCGGATGACTTCTACGACCTCTGCGACGAACGCGGCATCCTCGTCTGGCAGGACTTCCTCTTCGCATGCGCCAGCTACGCCGAGGAGGAGCCGCTGTGGTCGGAGGTGGAGGCCGAGGCCCGTGACAACATCACGCGCATCATGCCGCACCCGAGTCTGGCGCTGTGGAACGGCAACAACGAGAACGTCTGGGGCTACGAGGAGTGGGGCTGGGCGAAGCGTCTGCAGGGGCGGACCTGGGGGCTCGGCTACTACCTCGACCTTCTCCCGCGCCTCGTCGCCGAGCTCGACCCTTCGCGGTCGTACACGCCGGCGAGCCCCTGGTCGGGTGATGCGGACATCTTCGCGAACGATCCCGAGCACGGGTCCGTCCACCTCTGGGAGCACTGGAACCGCGTCGACTACCCGACCTATCGCGACGTTCACGCGCGTTTCGTCGCCGAATTCGGATGGCAGGGGCCGGCGACGTGGTCGACGATCACCCGGGCGATCTCGGATTCTCCGCTCACGCCCGAGTCTCCGGGCATGTTCCACCACCAGAAGGCGATGGACGGCAACGACAAGCTCACCGACGGTCTCGTCGCTCACCTCCCTCTCCCCGACGACACCGAGGACTGGCATTGGGCCATGTCGCTGAACCAGGCGCTGGCGGTGACGGTGGGCATCGAGCACATGCGCTCCGAGTCGCCGCGCTGCATGGGATCGGTCGTGTGGCAGCTCAACGACTGCTGGCCGGTGACCTCGTGGGCAGCCGTCGACGGCTACGGACACGCCAAGCCGCTGCTCTACGCGCTCAAGCACGTCTACGCCGACCGGCTGCTCACGATCCAGCCCCGCGGGGGCGGACTCGCCGCTATCGCGGTCAACGACGCCCCCGCGGGGTGGACGGGACCGCTCCTCGCACGCCGCCTGTCCTTCGACGGGACGGTGCTGGCCGAGGCGCTGCTCGCGACCGACATCGATGCCCGCGGTGCGCGCACGTTCGCGCTCCCCGAGGCGGTGGCCACGCCCGCCGATGCGGCGAGCGAGCTGATCGTGGTGGAGTCGGAGGGCGTACGCGGCTTCTGGTTCTTCGCCGAGCATCGCGACTCCGCGCTCGCCCGCGCAGAGCTCACCACGAGCGCTCGTCGGGTGGCAACCGGGTACGAGGTGACGGTCGAGGCCGGGAATCTCGTGCGCGACCTCGCGCTGCTGGTCGACAAGGTCGATCCGGATGCCGTCGTCGACGACATGCTCGTCACCCTGCTGCCGGGCGAGTCGGTGACCTTCCGGGTGCGGAGTGAGCAGGACGCGAACCCGGAGCGCTTCTGCGCCCCCGACGTCCTCCGCACATCGAACCAGCTCGTCGCCGACTGGAACTGATCGCCGATGGGGAGGGGACCGCCCCTCCCCATCGCCCGAGGGAAGACTCATGCACGCACCCTTCGTCCTCGCCGTCGACATCGGCGGCACCAAACTCGAGACGGCGATCGTCGACGCGGCGGGTCGCATCGTCGTGGGCTCCCGCTCGCGGCGGGCGACCGGCCGCAGCCGTGACCGCGACGAGGTCGTGGCCGCGCTTCGCGACAGCGTCGCCCAGACCCTCCGAGCAGCGCCGGAGGGCGTGGTTGCGGCGGGCATCGGTTCGGCCGGTCCTGTGGACCTGTCGACCGGGACCGTGAGCCCGCACAATCTGCCACTGCTGCGTGGACTGCCTGTCCGCGAGATCGTCGAGGATGCCGCGGGCGTTCTCACGGTGCTCCGGCTCGACGGCACGTGCATCGCAGTGGCGGAGGAGTGGCTGGGCGCGACCCGCGGGAGCCGCGTGTCGATGAGCATGGTCGTGTCGACGGGCGTCGGCGGTGGGGTCATCGCCGACGGCGCGCCTCTCGCGGGGGCATCGGGCAACGCCGGCCATGTCGGACAGATCCACGTGCACACCGGGGAGTCGCGCTGCGCCGTCGAGGACAGCACGCTCGAGGCCGTGGCATCCGGTCCTGCCGCAGTCCGCTGGGCGAGGGAACGCGGGTGGAACGGCACGAGTGGGGAGGACCTCGCGCGCGACGTGCTGCGCGGCGATCCCGTCGCCGAGCGGGCGACACGGCGCTCGGCCCATCTCGTGGGTCAGGCCGTCGCGAGTGTCGCCACGTTGCTCGACCTCGAGGCGGTCGCGATCGGCGGGGGATTCTCCCGTGTGCGCGAGGACTACGTCGACCTCGTGCGACGCTCGGTCGCGGAGAACGTCCTCTTCTCCTACGCCGCGCGCGTGCGCGTCGCCCGATCGGGCCTGGGCGACGAAGGGCCTCTGCTCGGGGCGGCCGCCCTGGCTCTGCGCGTCGGTGACGCGGAGCGCACGTCTGCAGCGCCGTGACCGCTGCTCGCTCGCTTCGCCCGTTCCTCCGACCGCACCGCCCGCGCATCGCGATCGCGGCCCTGGCCTTCATCGTCAAGGACAGTCCGCTGTGGGTCCTGCCCATCGTGACGGCGGAGGTCATCGACGCCCTCATCGCGGACGCCGCGCCGACGGCGCTCCTGCCATGGGCGCTCCTGGCCGCGACGGTCGTCGTCGTCAACGTGACCGCCAATGCCGTCTACGTCCGGGCGTACTTCGCCGCCGTCCGCGGACTCGGCGCAGACCTTCGTCGGAGCCTGACCCAGCGACTGCAGATCCTGTCGCTCAGCTACCACTCGCGCTCAGCGAGCGCGCTCGCGCAGACCAAGCTGGTGCGTGACGTCGAGAACGTCGAGCTCATGCTCCAGCAGAGTTTCGGGCCGGTTCTCACGGCGGTCACGGTCCTCGTCGGCGCCAGCGTGACGATGGGCGTGCGTGCCCCCGCGTTCCTGGTGTTCTTCGCCGTCGCCGTGCCCCTCGCCGTGATGCTCATCCGCTGGCTGCGTTCGCGGACGTCGGCGGCCAACGAACGCTTCCGCCGCGAGGTCGAGCGCTTCTCCACACGCATCAGCGAGATGGGGTCGCTGCTCTCCGTGACGCGGGCCCACGGGCTCGAGGCCGTCGCCGTGGAGCGCGTCACCTCGAGCGCCGAGCACGTGCGGGCGGCGGGCTTCGACCTCGACCGCATCAACGGGCGCTTCGGCGCGATGTCCTGGGCGAGCTTCCAGATCCTCAGCCTCGCGTGTCTGTTCGGGGCGGTACTCGGTGCTCTCACCGGGATCGTCGCGGTGTCGGCGGGCGATGTCATCCTGTTGAGCAGCTACTTCGGGCTGCTCACCGCGACCACCGTCGCCGTCTTCCAGCTCGCTCCTCTGCTCACGCGGGGGCGGGAGTCCATCTCATCGATGCAGGAGCTGCTCACGGCCGACGAGGTCGAGCAGAACGAGGGCAAGCCGGCCCTGTCGAGGGTGTCCGGCGAGATCCGCTTCGACGAGGTGACCTTCGCATACGCCCGGGAGCCCGTCCTCCGCGACGTCGATCTCACGGTCACGGCGGGGGAGACGGTGGCGTTCATCGGCCCGTCGGGGTCGGGCAAGTCGACGCTCCTGCACCTCTCCCTCGGACTCATCAGCCCTGATCGGGGGCGGGTGTCGATCGACGGGCACGATCTCGGCGACATCGACCGGCGGACGTATCGAAGATTCGTGTCCGTCGTACCGCAGGAGCCCGTGCTCTTCGACGCGTCGATCCGCGAGAACGTCGCCTACGGCCTGCCCGATCTCGACGACGACGCGGTCTGGAGTGCACTCGCGGGGGCGAATGCGCAGTCCTTCGTGCGTCAGCTCCCCGAGGGGTTGGACTCCGTCGTCGGCGAGCGCGGGGCGAGCCTTTCCGGCGGGCAGCGGCAGCGGCTCGCCATCGCCCGTGCGCTCGCACGCGATCCTCGCGTTCTGTTGCTCGACGAGGCGACGGCTGCCCTCGACGGCGAGTCCGAGGCGGCCGTGAACGATGCGCTCGCGACCCTCCGCGCCGGTCGGACGACGCTCATCGTCGCCCACCGCCTGTCGACCATCCGGGCCGCCGACCGCATCGTCGTCCTCGACGCCGGCCGCATCATCCAGCAGGGCGATCACGAGGCGCTCGCCGCGACCGAGGGCTACTATCGCACGATGCTGCAGCGCGCGGTGGCGACCTGAGCGTCGACGGCGCCGAGGCCCCCGTGCGCGTGGTCCACGGCATCCGATACGCCCGCGCACAGCGCTTCGGGCCTCCCGTTCCGGAGCCCCTCGGGCCGGACCGGCTCGGCGCCCGAGCGCCTCAGCCCGGCATCGAGGGCTCGGAGGACTGCCTGCATCTCACGGTCTGGGCACCGCTCGGCGCGACGGCCGCACCCGTCCTGGTCTGGATCCACGGCGGCGCCCATGTGAGTGGTGGCGTCGACGACCCCGTCACGGACGGCTCCCGTCTGGCTGCGACGCAGGGGCTGGTCGTCGTGGCGGTGCAGTACCGGCTCGGCGCCCTCGGACACCTCCTCGGTGACGGGACGGAGGAGAGACAGGATGCCGCGAACGCCGCGCTGCACGATCAACTCGCGGCCCTGCGCTGGGTGCAGGCTCACATCGCGGAGTTCGGCGGCGACGCGTCGGCGGTGACCCTCATGGGCCAGTCCGCGGGTGGCGTCGACGTGCTCGCGCACCTCAGCACCTCGGCCGGCGAGGGGCTGTTCCACCGCGCCATCGCGCACAGCTGCACGGCGGAGCGGGCGATGTCCCTCCCGCAGGCGGCACGCATCCGCGACGCGTTCCTCGCCGCCGCCGGCGTCGAGTCGATCCGCGAGGCGGCGGACCTGCCCGTCGCAGCGATCGTCCGGGCGCAGACGCGGGTCATCGATCGGTTCTCGGCGACGGCTCCGATCGACGCGCTGCCCTTCCGGCCCGTCATCGACGGGCGCCTTCTGCACGAGCGCCCACTGGAGGCCCTCGCCGCGGGCGCCGGTGCCGGTCTCCCGCTGTTGATCGGATCCGCGCGTCGTGAGGCCCTTCCGTGGATGTCAGGGGGCGTCGCGGAGGGCGCCGCCCTCGCCGCCCTGCTGGAGAGGATCGCGCCGTCGGCATCGATCGACGAGCTCGCGGCCGCGTACCGCGTCGACCGGGGTCGGCGCCCCGAGCTGCGGGAGCTGCGGGAGGCGGTGCTCTCCGAGGTGATGTACAGGTCGCCCGTCGACAGGGTCGTCGAGGCGCGCAGGGCGGCGCGCGGCACTGCCGAGACCTTCGTCTACGACTTCGACCCCGCCGGGCTCACCGGCGTCGATGCGGGGCACTCCGGCGATCTGCCGATGGTCTTCGGCACGTCGACGGCGTCGACCTCGGCGGGGCTTTCGTCGCGCATGGCCGCGGCGTGGGGCTCGTTCGCACGGGGCGGACGACCGTCGAGCGAGCCGAGCTGGGGCGATGCGGCTGAGGGGGTCTTCCGCTGGGGCGCCCGCCCGCGGATGATCTCCGCAAGTGATCCGGCCTTGCGCGCCGTCCTCACCGCGGCCGGCGCTGCGTGCGACCGGCTCTGACCGCCCGCCGCGTCGTCAGCGGCGGCGCGGGCGGACGCGAGCGGGGACGGGCCCACCGCGCTCGGGAATGCGCACGGCTCAGAACACGTACTCGAAGCACAGCGAGCGCGGCATCGTCTCCACGTACGGCTCGTACACGGGGATCGGCGTGAAGCCCGAGGCGGCGTACATGCGCAGGGACTCGGGTTGCATCCTGCCGCTCTGCAGGATCACGCGGGCCGCGCCTCCGCGATGCGCGAGGTCGACGACCTCGGCGGTGAGCGCGCGTCCCACGCCGCGGCGGCGCGCGGCCTCGACCACGATGAGGCGCTTGAGCTCCCATTCGTCGCCGAGACGTCGCAGCATCACATGCCCGAGCGGGGAGCCGTCGGCATCCACGGCGATCAGGGTCGCCACGATCTGCTCGGGGTGCACGGCCAACGCGGCGGCGCGCTTCGCGGCGACCTCGGGGGTGTCGTCGGCGTCGGCCTCGCGGTACCGCTCGCCGAGATCCTCGTCGAGGATGCCGCGCAGTTCGACGGCACGGGGGTCGTCGACGTCGACGGACTCGAGGTGGAAGGCGCGAACGTGCACCCGTCGAGCCTAGTTCGACCGTGCCACCGCGCCGCCGCTCCGCCATCACCGAGCCGCGCCGCGGCTCCGCCATCACCGAGCCGCGCCGCCGCCCCGCCGCACCGGCCCGCGCCGTCGACCACTCCTCCGCGCACGACCACGCCTTCGCACCCCGACCGCGCCGAGTCCGCCCCGACCGCGCCGGCGCAAGTCCGCGCTGGACCGCCCGCACGGCCCGGCGCAACCCCACGGCGCGTCGCGGCGGGCTCCGGTGCGGCGGGGCAGAATGAGCATGGGGGAGGTGTCGTGCCATGGAGCTCGCGCTGGGGTTGGTGGCGGTGAGTGCCGCCGTTGCGGCGGTCGTGCTCTTCGTCGCGATGCCGCGCATCGGCACCCCCGGTCGGACCACGCTCTTCCTGCGCTTCGCCGCCGTCGCCGGAATCTGCGCCGTCGGATCGAGCGCGATGTACTTCATCTACACGGCAGGCGGTGGCATCCTGAGCCTCGTCCTGGGGGATGTGGCGATGGTCCTCGCTCCCTCGCTCCTGCTCGTCGCGGTGAGCGTTCTCGACGGCCGCAGCGCTCGTCGCACCTCGGTGGCGATCGTGGCCCTGATCCTCGTCGTGGCGATCGTCACCGCGACCGTCCCGCTGCCGGGCTCGCTCGTCGTCAAAGCGCTCGCGCTCGCACTCGCCTGCGGGGCGTGCGCCGTCGCAGCGGTGCGCGCCGACATCGACCCCGTCTCGCCGGTACGGCTGATCGCCCTGACGAATGCCGTGTTCGCGGTCTACTGCGTCGCGCGCGTGGTCGTCGGAGCCGTCGCGGGATGGGACTCCGCGCTGTATCTCGTGGGGTTCTCGTACGCGCCCGCGACGGTTCTCGGCGCGGTCGCGGTCCTCCTGTGCGGGGTCGCCGTCATCCGCCTGCGTTTCGGTCGACACGCGCGGGTCGACGAGGCGGCCTGTCCGAACGGGGCCGTCGTCGTCGTCGGCGATTGGGAACTGGCCGTCGCCGCCTACGGCGCGGATCGCGTGCACGAGCTCGTGGCGCAACTCCGGCAGGCGGCTCGCGACCTCGATCCCCGCGCCGTCGAGGTGCCGCGCGGTTCCGAGCTGAGCATCCCGGATCCGCTACCGGCGGTGGAGGAGTGCCTGCGCAGCGATTACGGCTGGGCGGCGGAAGACGTGATCCTCCTCGTCGACGGCGCCTCCACGGCGGCGATCCGCACGCAGACCGGTCCCGTCCGCCCCCGGCGGTGGTGGGACCTCAGGCGGTCCTGAGTCTCGGCTAGGGTGGGACCGGGTTTCAGCTTTCGAAGGAGAACGCATGGACATCGAAGGAGCCTCCGCCCTCGTCACCGGCGGTGCCTCGGGCCTGGGACTGGCCACCGCGCGACGCCTCGCGGCGGCCGGCGCCCACGTCACCATCGTCGATCTGCCGACGTCGCCGGGCGCGCAGATCGCCGACGAACTGGGCGGCGCGTTCGCCGCCGCCGACGTCACCGACGCGGAACAGATCGCCGCGGCAGCCGCCCGCGCCGCCGATGCCGGCCCCCTGAGGGTGGTCGTGAACTGCGCCGGCATCGCGCCTCCCGCCAAGGTGCTCGACCGCGACGGGTCTCCGTCGTCGCTCGCCGACTTCGAGCGCGTCATCCGCGTCAACCTCATCGGCACGTACAACGTCATCGCCCAGACGTCCGCGGTCATGGCCACGACCGATCCGACCGACGGCGGCGACCGCGGCGTCATCGTCAACACCGCGAGCGTCGCGGCCTTCGACGGGCAGATCGGGCAGCCGGCCTACTCCGCGAGCAAGGGCGGCGTGCACGCGATGACGCTGCCGATCGCGCGAGAGCTCGCGCGCCACGGCATCCGGGTGTGCACCATCGCCCCGGGGATCATGGAGACGCCCATGCTGAAGGGCCTGCCCCAGGCCGCGCAGGATTCGCTCGGCCAGCAGGTGCCCTACCCCTCGCGCCTCGGCGCCCCCGACGAGTACGCGCGTCTCGTGCTCGCGATCGTCGACAACGGCTACCTGAACGGCGAGACGATCCGTCTCGACGGCGCGATCCGGATGGCACCGAAATGACCGACGGCATCCTGCTCCACGTCGAGGGCGGTCTCGCCCGCGTCACCTTCGACCGGCCCGCGTCGCTCAACGCGATGGACTTCCCCATGGCCCGCCGCTGGCGCGAGGTCGCGCACGAGGTCACCGCCGACTCCTCGGTCGCGGCGGTGATCCTGGATGCCAACGGCCCCGCGTTCTGCGCCGGGGGCGACGTGGTCGCGATGTCGACGAGCGGATCCTCCGGCGCGGACGTGACCGCGACCGCCGAGGCGATCCACGACGGCATCCGGACCTTCGCCGAGGCGCCGCTGCCGATGGTCGCCGCCGTCCAAGGGGCGGTCGCGGGAGGCGGGCTCGGCCTCATGCTCACGGCCGACTACGTCGTGGCGAGCGAGAACGCGCGCTTCGTCAGCCGCTACGCCAACATCGGCCTGACCCCCGACCTCGGCGTCTCGACGCTGCTGCCCGCGGCCATCGGCCAGCGTCGTGCCCTCCAGCTCCTGCTGCAGGATCGGATGCTGGATGCCGCGGAGGCCCTCGAGTGGGGCCTCGTCGCCGAGGTCGTGGCATCCACCGACCTGGCGGCGCGGGTCGACGAGATCGCCCGGTTCTGGCTCGACGGCGCGTCCGCGGCGTTCGCCCAGGCCACGCGTCTCGTGCGCGTCGGGGCAGGGCGCACGTTCGCCGAGAACCTCGCCGACGAGGCCGCCACCATCGGCGCGGCCTTCGACACCCCCGAGGCGCGGGCGCGCGTCGCCGCCTTCGCCGCCGCCTCCGCGAAAGGACGCTCATGATCCCCACCACCCCTCCAGCCGCCGCCGGCGCGGCGCCCGGAGCCTCGGGGGGCGCGGGCCCACTCTCCGGCAAGACCATCCTGATGTCGGGCGGGAGCCGCGGGATCGGCCTCGCGATCGCCCTGCGGGCGGCCCGTGACGGGGCGAACATCGCGATGCTCGCCAAGACCGACACCCCGCACCCGAAGCTCGAGGGCACGGTGCACACCGCCGCCGAGGCGATCCGCGAGGCGGGAGGTCGCGCGCTGCCGATCGTCGGCGACGTGCGCGACGAGGCGTCGATCACCGAGGCCGTCCTTCGGACCGTGGGCGAGTTCGGCGGCATCGACATCGTGGTCAACAACGCCAGCGTCATCGACCTCTCGGGCTCGCTCGAGCTCGCGACGAAGAAATACGACCTCATGCAGGACGTCAACGTGCGCGGGACGTTCCTTCTCTCGCGCGCCGCCCTTCCGCAGCTGAAGGATGCCGAGAACCCGCACATCCTCTCGCTCTCGCCGCCGTTGAACGTCACGCCGAAGTGGCTCGGCGCGCACACGGGGTACAGCCTCGCGAAGTTCGGCATGACGATGGCCACGCTGGGGCTGGCGTCGGAGTTCGCGAGCGACGGGATCGCGGCCAACACGCTGTGGCCGCGCACGACGATCGCGACCGCCGCGGTGCAGAACGTCATCGGCGGCGACCGGCTCATGGCGGTCTCGCGCAGGCCCGAGATCTACGCGGATGCGGCCTACGAGGTGCTGACGTCGCCCTCGCGCGAGCTCACGGGCCGGACGCTCATCGTCGAAGACGTGCTGGAAGCCGCGGGTGTGACGGACTTCTCCGGCTACGCCGCGGTGCCCGGAACCCCGGATGCCGCGATGTACCCGGACATCTTCCTGGACTGACGCGGGAGCCGCGCGGCCGTGACGCGCGCCTCGCGCCGGCACCGGGGTGCCTGAGTAGGGGTGCCGGGGCAGGGTTGCCGGGTTGTGGCCGGCGGTGACGCCCCTCGTGCCTCGATAAACGCCGACTCTGTCGAAACACGCCATGCAGCCGCGTGTCTCGGCAGGATCAGCGTTTATCAGCGCCGGGCGCCGGGCGCCGGGGCAGGGGCTCAGATCAAGCCCAGCTCCGCGAAGGCGTTGTGCACGCCGTCGTCGAGGACGGCGGTCGTCACGCGCCCGGCGAGGCGCTGCAGCTCGGGGACGGCATTGCCCATCGCGACCGGCGTCCCGACGACCTCGAACATCTCGACGTCGTTCCAGCTGTCGCCGATGCCGATGGCATCCGCCGCCGACAGCCCGAGCACGGACAGGACCTCGGTGATCGCGGAGCCCTTGGTGACCCCGGCCTGACCGATCTCGCCGTTCGACCCGCCGGGCAGCGGGATGGATCCCGGGATGACGTGGAACCCGTCGCCCAGGGCAGCGGCGGCATGCGCGACGGTGTCGGTCGAGGGGCTGACGAACACGGCCTTCGCGACCGCGTCGCGATCGACCTCCGACACCGGTCGCGGTTCGCGCCACAGCGGCTGCTCGGGCGGCAGCCCCTGCGCCTCGAGCTCGGCCGCGCGCTGCGCGTGGCGCTCGCGCCGGTACTCGGTCATCACCGGCCCCATGCCGTCGCTGGCATACACCCCGCCGTGGGTCTGGAGGAAGTAGTGGATGCCGTGGGCCTCGAAGTAGCGCTCGAGCTCCTCGACGTCTTCTCGCGGCATCGGGCGTTCCACGACCAGCTCGTCGCCGCGCATGGCGTAGGCGCCGCCGTTGGTGATCGCCCCGTCGAAGCCGATCGCGAGCACATCGGGGTGGATGTCGCCGGCGGACCGCCCGGTCGAGAGCCACACGAGGTGCCCGTTCTCGCGCGCGCGGCGGATCGCCGGCCCGGTCGAGTCGGCGATCACCGATCCGTGCTCGAGGATCGTGCCGTCGACGTCGAGGAAGGCGATGCGGGTCATGTGCACTCCAGAGGAGGATCGGCGCGGGCCACGGGGACCCGGGGCGACCCGGTCGGGGGAAGAGATGCGTCGTGGGGCGCGCCGCCGCGGGGGACGCCGCCCTCGTCACCGTATCGCGTTCCCCGGGGGCGGAGCGCCGGGCGGTTCGGCATCCGACGATCGTCGTGTACAGTCTGCGGTGGACATGTGACTGGTCATGCAGGCAGGATCCGAACGCAGCGCGAGAGCGCCGCCTTCGGGTCCTTTTTTGTTGCCCGGGCGGCGTCGGAGTCGACGTCGCGGCACGTGTCCTTCGAACCGAGGAAGGATTTCGATGACCACCCAGGACAGCGCCCGCGCGATCCTCGAGCACGTCGGCGGAGCGGCCAACGTGGCCTCGCTCCACCACTGCTCGACCCGCCTCCGCTTCACGCTCGCCGACGACTCGCAGGCCGATGAGGCCGCCCTCAAGGCCACGCCCGGTGTCATCGGCGTGGTACCGGGAGCGCAGACCCAGGTGATCGTGGGCTCGGGCGTCAACGACTACTTCCGCGAGATCGAGAAGATCCGCACCGGGAGCGGCACCCGTGCCGAGGTGCGCGTCGACGTCGCGAAGCCCAAGCTGACGGTGAAGCGCGCCGGGTCGGTGTTCATGGACTTCGTCGTCGGCGTCTTCACCCCGATCATCCCCGCCGTCGCCGGCGCCGGAATCTTCAAGTCGTTCCTCATCCTCGCCGTCGCGCTCGGCTGGCTGCAGACGACCGACCAGACCTACCAGGTTCTCACCGCGATCCCCGACGCGGTCTTCTTCTTCCTGCCGCTGCTGGTGACCTACACCGCCGCGAAGAAGCTCGACGTCAACATCCCGCTCGCGCTCGGCATCGTCGGCCTGCTGGTGTTCCCGACCTTCGCGGGTCTGCTGACGCAGGAGGGCGGCATCGCCCTGTTCGGTCTGACCGTGCCCGCGATCGCCTACAACGCGCAGGTCTTCCCCCCGATCCTCGCCGTGCTGCTGCTCGCCGTCGTCGAGCGCTTCGCCCGTCGCATCAGCCCCAGCGTGATCAGCACCTTCCTCGTGCCGCTGATCTGCTTCGTCGTCGTGGCGCCCGCGACGATCTTCCTGCTCGGTCCGCTCGGCTTCTTCCTCGGCACCCTGCTGACCGGAGCGATGCTGTGGCTGTACGGCACCCTCGGTTGGATCGCCGTCGCCCTGATGGCCGCCGCACTGCCGTTCATCGTCTCGGTCGGCATGCACAAGGCCTTCATCCCGCCCACTGTGGCCACCATGGCATCCGCCGGTCGGGAGAGCTTCTACCTCGTCGCCTCGCTCGCCCACAACCTCGCCGAGGCGGGCTCGAGCCTCGCCATCGCCGTGCGCACCAAGAACAAGACCCTCCGCGGGACCGCGATCTCGTCGGGCATCTCGGCCTTCTTCGGCATTACCGAGCCGGCGCTGTACGGCGTGACCCTGCAGAACCGTCGCGCGATCGTGTCGGTGGTCATCGGCTCGTTCGTCGGCGGCGCCTACCTCGGCATCGCGGCGATCTCGGCCTTCGCGCTCGTCAGCCCCGGAGCGGCATCCATCTCGATGTTCATCGACATGGCGAATCCGTGGAATCTGCTGCACGCCGTCATCGGCGCGCTCGTCGCCATGGTCGTCTCCTTCGTCGTCTCGCTCGTGATCTGGAAGGATTCCGACTCCGCGACCGTGCGTCTGCTCGATCAGCAGTCGGGTGCGGCGGCTCCGGTCGAGACCGCCGCCGGTGGGGTCCTGGCTCCGATGACCGGTGAGGTCATCTCCCTCGACGCGGTCGACGACCCGGTGTTCTCGGGCCGCATCCTCGGGCCCGGTGTTGCCATTCGTCCCACGGACGGCGAGGTGCGCGCCCCCATCAGCGGCATCGTGTCGAGCCTCCTCCCCTCGCGTCACGCCCTCGGCATCCTGGGCGACGACGGTCTCGAGGTGCTCGTGCACGTGGGCCTGGACACCGTCCGCCTTGAGGGTGCCCCGTTCACCGCGCACGTGACCCAGGGCGACCGGGTCGAGGCGGGCCAGCGCGTGCTGACCGCCGACCTCGCCGCGATCGAAGCGGCGGGTCTCGACATCACGACGCCCGTCGTCGTGCTCAACGGCGACGCGTACGACGTCGCACCCCTCGCCACGGGACGCATCGCCGCCGGCGACGCCCTGCTGGCCACCGACGCGAAGGAGACCGCGAATGGGATTGCCTGACGGATTCCTCTGGGGCGGCGCCCTCGCCGCCAACCAGGCCGAGGGTGCCTGGAACGAAGGGGGCCGCGGCCCCGCCGTCTCGGACGTGGCGAAATACCGTCCGAACGTCGACCCGCGCGAGTATGCGGTACATCACCGGCACACGCTCGAGAGCATCGCCGCGGCCATGGCCGACGACGACATCTCGCTCTACCCGAAGCGTCGCGGCATCGACTTCTACCACCGCTACCGCGAAGACCTCGCGCTGTTCGCGGAGATGGGCTTCACGGTGCTGCGCGTCTCGATCGCCTGGTCGCGCCTCTATCCCACCGGCGAGGAGCTCGACCCCAACGAGGAGGGGGTGGCCTTCTACCTCGACCTCTTCACGGAGATGCGCCGTCTCGGCATCCGTCCGCTGGTGACGCTGTCGCACTACGACCCGCCGCTGGCCCTCGCGCTGAAGAACAACGCGTGGGTCGACCGGGGGACGATCGCCCTGTTCGAGCGGTTCTCGCGCACCTGCTTCGAGCGGTTCGGCCACCTCGTCGACCTGTGGCTGTCGTTCAACGAGATCGACGGGATCATCCGCCACCCCTTCACCTCGGGCGGCATCATCGATGAGACCGTCGAGGGCTCGCTGGAGCAGGCCTGCTACACGGCGCTGCACCACCAGTTCGTGGCCTCGGCGTCGGTGACGAAGATGCTGCACGAGCTGTGGCCCGCCTCGGAGATGGGGTGCATGCTCACCATGCTCACCACGTACCCGAACACCTGTCACCCCGATGACGTCGCGGCCACCCAGGCCAAGGAGCGGATGCTGTACCTCTGCACCGACGTGCAGGCCGGCGGCGCCTACCCCCGGTTGGCGCTGAACGCCCTAGAGGCGAGGGGCGTCGTCATCCCGTTCGAGGATGGCGATGTCGAGCTGCTGCGCGACCACCCCGTCGACTACATCTCGTTCTCCTATTACATGACCCTCACCGAGTCGGTGAGACCGGATGCCGAGCGCACCCCGGGCAACACGGTGCTGGGGGTCAAGAACCCGTTCCTGGCGTCGAGCGAGTGGGGCTGGCAGATCGACCCCGTGGGCCTGCGCATCTCCCTCATCGACCTCTACGACCGGTACGGCAAACCGCTGTTCATCGTCGAGAACGGTCTCGGCATGCGCGACGAGCTCACCGACGAGGGCCGGATCCACGACCCGTACCGCATCGACTACTTCCGGTCGCACTTCGCGGAGATGATCCGCGCCGTGGACGAGGGTGTCGACCTGCGCGGGTACGCGAGCTGGGCGCCGATCGACATCATCAGCGCTTCGTCGTCGCAGATCTCGAAGAGGTACGGTTTCATCCACGTCGACCAGGACGACCTCGGCAACGGCACCGGTGAGCGACGTCGCAAGGACTCGTTCTTCTGGTACCGGAAGGTCATCGCCTCGAACGGGGCCGACCTGGCGTGATCGCCGCCTCGGCGCATCCCCCGGGGTCGACGGAGACACCCATGCAGATCATCAAGAAGGTGCTGAACTCCAGCGTCGTGCTCGTCGAGGACGAGCGCGGCGTGGAGCGCGTCCTGCTCGGCAAGGGCATCGGTTTCGGTGCCAAGCCGGGCGCCACCGTCGCGCCCGAGGACACCGACCGGGTGTTCGTCGCGCTCGACGACGCCGACCAGCGCAACCTCGTGGAGCTGCTCGCGCAGATCCCGGCGGAGTTCGTCGAGTTGACGAGGGCGATCGTGATGGATGCCGAGGGCAGCGGCATCCAGCTCGATCCGCACATCTACCTGACGCTCACCGATCACCTGCACTTCGCGGTGGAACGGTTGCGTCGGGGGCTGCGGGTGACGAATCGCCTCGCCTGGGAGGTGCGCACGGTCTACCCGACGGAGCACGAGGTGGGGCTGCGCGCCCTCGCGCTGCTGCGCGAGCGCACGGGGGCGGCGCTCCCCGACGAGGAGGCGGCGAACATCGCCTTCCATCTCGTCAACTCCGAGGTGGGGAGACCCGCCGTCGACTCGATGCGGGTCGTCGGACTCATCTCCGACATCAGCACCATCGTCACGCACTCCGGGGGAGTGGCCCTGGATGCCGACGACCTGCACACCCGCCGATTCCTCACGCACCTGCAGTTCTTCGCCGAGCGCCTGTTCTCCGACCGGCTCGCGGCGCAGGACGACGACCTGCTGTTCGCGACCATGACGGCCAAGCACCCGCGCGCGGTCGCCACGGCCGAGCGCATCCGCGCGTTCGTGCTCCGCGAGCACCGGGTCGCGATCTCCGACGAGGAGGTCGGCTACCTCGCCCTCCACATCGCTCGCGCTCAATCGAGCTGAACCCCGAAAGGTCCCCCCATGGCACAGCGCACCGCCGTCTTCGGCTCCTCCTCCGGCCTGCACTCCCGTCCCGCCGCCACCCTCGCCAAGGCGGCGACCGCGTCGAAGCACGCGGTCACCCTCGCCGCGGGCGGCACGTCCGTCGACGCCCGTAGCATCCTCGCGCTGCTGCAGCTGGGTGTGAAGACGGGCGACGAGGTGTCGCTGGAGGTGGACGGCCCGGAGGCCGACCGTGTCGCCGACGAACTCCAGGCACTGCTCGAGCAGGATCTCGACGCACCCTGACTCCGACGGCGCGAGGGATCGGTCCGGCGTCTCCCCCCGGCTCCGATCGGTCCCTCGCGCTCCTCTCTCCGCGTCTGCACGAAAGGTCCGCAGCATCATCCGAGCGGCCGGTCCGGCATCCGCACGGGCCGACGCGCCCAGCCGCGTCGCAGCCGCGCGCCGGTACCCTGGAAACCATGACCGATCAGCCCCCCGTGCGCACCACCACGCCCCGGCAGGCGCGCCCCGCGGGGGCGCCTGCCGACACCGCCGTCCGCGAGACGAAGCCGAAAGACGCCGGCGTCCGCCAGGTGCGCCCGAAGACCGAGGGCTGGCAGCAGGCGAAAGACGAGACCGGTCGTCCGCTGCTGCAGTTCGCGAGCCCCAAGCGCGGCAAGCCCCCCGTGCACCTCGCCGACCTCACCCACGACGAGCGCATCGCGAAGCTGAAGGAGCTCGGCCTCCCCGGCTTCCGCGCGAAGCAGCTCGAGAAGCACTACTTCACGCACTACACCTCCGACCCGGCCGCGATGACCGATCTGCCGGCATCCGGTCGCGAGGAACTCGTCGCGGGGATGCTGCCCCCGCTTCTCACCGAGGTGCGCCGGCTCGAGACGGATCGCGGCGACACGATCAAGTTCCTCTGGAAGCTGCACGACGGTGCGCTGGTCGAGTCGGTGCTCATGCGCTACCCCGGCCGCATCACGCTGTGCGTGTCGAGTCAGGCCGGCTGCGGCATGAACTGCCCGTTCTGCGCCACCGGCCAGGCGGGCCTGACCCGCAACATGTCGGCGGCCGAGATCATCGAGCAGATCGTGCGCGCCAACGCCCTCATCGCCGCCGGCGGCCTCGGCGGCAAGAAGAGCTCCGACCACTCGCTGGATCGCGTGTCGAACATCGTCTTCATGGGCATGGGCGAGCCGCTGGCCAACTACGCGCGCGTCATGCAGGCCGTGCGCGTCATGGTCGACAAGGACCACGGCCTCGGAATGAGCGCGCGCGGCATCACCGTGTCGACGGTCGGCCTGGTGCCGGCGATCAAGAAGCTCGCCGACGAGGACATCCCGGTGACCTTCGCCCTCTCGCTGCACGCGCCCGACGACGGACTGCGCGACGAGCTCATCCCGGTGAACTCGAAGTGGAAGGTCGACGAGGCACTGGATGCCGCCCGCTCCTACTTCGACAAGACCGGGCGCCGCGTGTCGATCGA
The DNA here is from genome assembly GCF_947489255.1 of uncultured Microbacterium sp. Classification (GTDB taxonomy): domain Bacteria; phylum Actinomycetota; class Actinomycetes; order Actinomycetales; family Microbacteriaceae; genus Microbacterium; species Microbacterium phycohabitans. The sequence continues at coordinate 207,617 of NZ_CANLCY010000005.1, read as the reverse complement.
ATACGCCCTGATCAAGGACATGAACGACCACGCCTGGCGTGCCGATCTGCTCGCCGACAAGCTCAACGCCCGCGGTCGCGGCTGGGTGCACGTGAACCCCATCCCGCTGAACCCGACCCCGGGCTCGATCTGGACGGCATCCGAGGTGCCCGTGCAGAACGAGTTCGTGCGCCGTCTCAACGACGCCGGCATCCCCACGACCCTCCGCGACACCCGCGGCAAGGAGATCGACGGGGCGTGCGGTCAGCTCGTCGCGACGGAAGAAGACGAGGCGGCCGCCGAGGCGACGCCGGTCGGCTGATCCCGCGCGCGTCGGCGCACGGTCGTCAGCGCGCGACCGCCGTGACCACCAGGTTGTCGACGTAGTGGCCGCTGGCCGGGTCCCATGCCCCGGCGCACGTGACGAGCCGCAACTGCGGCGTCGGAGTGGGAGCGTAGATCGACTCGGTCGGGAAGCTGTCCTTCTCCACCGTCTGCAGCCCCGTGACGACGAAGTTCGCCGTCGAGCCGTCGGCGCGCTCGATCGCCACGGTGTCCCCCGGGGTGAGCCGGGGGAGGTCGATGAACACCGCGGGGCCGGTCGGGGAGTCGACATGGCCCGCGATCACCGCCGGGCCCACCTCGCCCGGCAGTACGCCCTTCTCGTACCAGCCGACGGCGTCGTAATCCTCGGGCGCCTGGATCCACCCGTCCGCTCCCCGGTCGAGGCCGACGAGGTCGGTGTCGACCCCGATGGCCGGGATGGAGATGTGCACCGGCGGCGCCGTGTTCGCCGACGCCGGAGCGACGGGGTCCTGGAACCCCGCCGCGGCACCGATGCCCGGTGCGGTCGTCCCCTGCCCCGCCGCGCCGTCGGCGCCGTCGGCGAGAGCCGGGCAACCGCCCAGCACGTCGCCCGACAACATGGCCGCGGTCAGGGCATTCCACGCCGACCCGTAGTAGGTGGGAGTGGATGCCGCGGTCTCGGCCATGCGTCGGAGGTCGGCGCGGGCGTCATCCGATCGTCCGTCCGCCGCCGACGCCGCGGCACGGGCGGCGTACGCGACGGGGTGCTGGTCGGTGGTGCGAGGTCCCGCCCCGGAATCCAGCTCCGCGGCGAGCACCTCGTCCTTCGGCAGCGCGGAGGAGATGCGTGCGGCCAGAGCCCGGTCGTCGGGGTCGCACGATTCGGCGTAGCGGATCGCCGTGCGCGCTGCGTCGTAGCCGTATCCCGGTTCGCCCCCGCCTCCGGCGGATCCGGCGATCGCCGCCGAGCCGTCCGCGCCGATGGTGGCCCAGTCGGTGGGGAGCGCGTTGGCGTCCAGCAGGGCGGCGGTCGCGGCGCGACTGCCCTCGGCGACCTCCGCCCACCGGGGATCACCCGACGCCCGCTCGAGCACGTCGTACGCGGCCGGTGACGCGTACGACGGGTTGTAGGCGTGGGGGGATGCCGTGGCCCACGGGCCCGGTAGGAGGATGCGCCCGAGCGAGGTCTCGGCCGTCATCTCGTCGAGCACCGCCGTGCCCAGCGCCACGCCCTGCTCGCGCAGGTCGTCGCGGTCGAAGGCGTCTCCGGCCAGCACGAGCGCCCGTGCGGCGTCCAGATCGGCGTCCGAGGCGGGTTGCTCGTCGACGACGCCGCCGTCCTTCCACTGCCACGAGAGGAGCAGGTCGTCGCGCTGGAGATTCGCGGTGGTCCAGTCCCAGATGCTGTCGAACCGCGACGGATCGTCGGCGGCCCCGGCCAGGAGCATGCCGTACGCCTGGCCTTCGCTCACGGTGTCGCCACCCTGGTCGGTGCGCACGACCCGCCCGTCTTCCACGTAGGCGTCGAGGAACGCCGTCGCCGACGCGACCGTGGACTGCTCCTGCGTCGAGGTGTCGGGGTCGACCGACGCGCTGCACGCCGCCACCGTCACGACGACGGCGGCCGACAGTGCGGCCCCGGCGAGGGCGCGGCGCGCGAGGCTCACGCGCCCGCCCGAGCCCGACGACGGATCAGGATGCCGGCCAGCGCGACGAGACCGAGCACGCCTGCGACGCCCGCCGCCGTGCCCGCCGCCGTGCCCGCCGCCGTGACCGAGGCGGCGGCGGTGCCGCCACCGCCGGTGTGGATGCCGCCCACCGGCATGTCGGCGAGCGTCGCGGAGTCGGTGATCGCCTGGGCCGTCAGCGCCCCCTTCGCGTCGTCGAGCACGAACACCGTCGAGACGGACCCCGCGGGCAGGTCGACGGCCGAGGTGGCGACCTCGTCGGCACCGGTCAGCGAGAGGTCCCACGAGCCCGCGGGGACCGCGGCGTAGTCGGTCGCGGAGCCGGCCGGCACGTCGCGGGCGATGACGCGTCCCTCGGTGGTGTCGACGTCGACGCTCGACTCCACCGTGGAGGCCTGCACCACGCGGACGCGCGCCTCGCCCTCCGCGGGGGCGGAGAGGTCGTCCTCGAAGACGGTGGTCGTGAGATCGGCATTGCGGCCGTACGCGGCCACGGTGAGCGGCTCGCCCTCGGCGATGTCGATCGACTGCTGCACGACCGGCTGCGTGCCGTCGGCCGCATCCGAGGGCACCATCGACACGACGTACGTGCCGTCGGCGAGGGGGATGTACGGACTCACAGCGCCGTAGGCGACGTCGTCGAGTTCGTACACGACGGCGCCGCCGGCGAGGGCGGTCAGCTGCACGTCGACGGATTTCGTGTCGGGCGAGAGGTGGGCCACACGGGCCCATCCACCCGGTGCGGCGTCGGCCGCGTGGGCGGCGGGGGCCACCGTCGCGGCGAGGCCGCAGGCGACGAGGGCGGCGGTCGCTCCCGCGGCGATCCGCGTGACGCGGCGGCGGGGGGAGGTCGTGGAGGCGAAGCGGAACATGACGGTCCTTTCGTGGGGGGAGGAGGGGATCACTCGGCGGGGCGCGGGAGCAGGTCGACGGGCTCGTCCGGCGAGAAGGTGATGACGACGCCCGCGTCACCGCGTTCGACCGACACAGGGCGCAGGGGCCCGGTCAGCGATTCGTAGAAGCTCAGCAGGGCGTCGGCTCCGGCGGCATCCGCCCGGGCGTCCTGTCCGGCGTAGGAGCTGACGATGAGCTGCCGGTGCACGCCGGAGGGGTCGCCCTCGAGCTGCGTGATGTCGGCCACATCGATGCGCCCCGAGGCCGAGAGCTGGCCGAGGGTCAGCAGGATGCGTCCGTCGACGACACCCGAGGTCAGCAGATCCTGCTCCTCGGCGGGGACGCCGACGTCGGGGTTCTTCAGCACCTGCTGGCCGGCGACCGATCGCGCGGCGTACAGGCCGTCGTCGGCCGCCTGTGCAAGAGCGGCCTGGTCGGTGTCGACCAGACGCACCTCGACCTTCTGGGCTCCGTCGCCGAACGAGGCGACGACCGCGCTGTTCTCGATCGCCTGACGCACGGTCGGAAATTCGGTGGGGAAGGTGCGCATCGAGTCGGTCGTGATGACGTAGTCGTAGTCGCGCCACCCGTCGGGGGCGAGCTCCTGCACGTCGGAGTCGGTGTCGGCTTTGTAGTACCAGACGACGTTCTCCCGCTCGAAGCCCGCGCGCACGAGGTCGACCCACATCGCGTCGTCGACGAGCATGCGCGAATCGGCGGGGGCGTTCTGCGTAATCCAGGACTCCGCGTCCCGCAGCGGCCGGTCGAGATCGGCGAGCAGGAAGCCGCGCAACTGCGCGGCCCACAGGGGACCCGCGGCGATGACGGCGACGACCAGGCCGGATGCCACGGCGACACCTCCGAGGCGTCGGAGGACGCCGTGCCCGCGCAGCGCTTCGACCGCGACCTGTCCCATCCCGGCCACGACGATCGCGGCGAACGGCAGCAGCATGATCACGTACGGGACGGGGAGGTACCCGCCGCGGAACATGAACGCCGTCAGCGCCAGCAGAGCGATGGCCCACGGGCGCAGACGACGCACGAACAGGCCGGCGACCGCGGCGGCGAGAGCCGTCACGATGAGCACGGCATCCAACTGCCACCACAGACCCACGGTGCGCGACATGAGGCTGTCGGGATCGAACAGCGAGCCGCTCCCCTCGCGCGACGCGAGCTGGAACGCCAGGCCGTCCCAGAGGCTCACGCGACCGGCCGCGGGCATGACCTCGCCCTTGACCGCGGCGAGGGCGACGTAGGTCAAGCCGATCAGCCCCAGGACGGCGGCGGCGACCGACACGGTGTACCGCCGGGTCGTGCGGTCCGCCCCACGCCACATGAACCAGGCGACGAGGGGGAGAGCGAGGAGGTAGGTCTCCTTGGTCAGCACGGCGACGCCGAACGCGGCGGCCGCGCCGATGTAGCCGGCGAGCTGGGCGCGCCGGCTCAGGGCCAGCAGAAGGGCGGCGAGCAGCCACGCGGTGGCGATGTTGTCGAGGTACACCTGGCGGTGGAACTGCACCGCGAGCGGCGACAGCAGGAAGAGGGCGACCGACAGGGATGCCGTGAGGCGTGCGAAGCCGATGCGACGCACCAGGAACCACAGCAGCACCGCGGCGACCGCGCTGGCGACGAGCATCGCCTCGCGAGCGGCGATGACGGCCACGTCGTAGCGGTCCCACGCGTCGGTGAGGCCGGCCCACGCCGCGATCTGGATCCAGCCGAGCGGGGGGTGGTCGTACCAATAGGTGTAGTGCGTGAGTTCGCCGAGGTTGCCGATGCTCCACGCCTGCGCGGCGTAGGTCCCCTCGTCGTCGATGCGCTGGGGCGAGCCGCCGAGGTTCGCGGCGTTGACGAGCAGTCCGAGCAGCAGGGGCGGCAGCAGCCAGAGGGCGTCGCCGAGGCGCGCCCGCCAGGCCGAGGCCCGTCGGCGCGCGTCCGAGGCGGTCCGGTCGTCGCGCGGGGGCGCCGCCGGGGAGCGGTCGAGTGTCGAGGTCATCGGGTCGCCTCCGTCGCGGCGGCGACGAGCACGCGCTCGTCGGTTTCGGGGGTGGTGGCGCCTTCGCGGTGGGCGCCGGTGTGCTCGGTCTTCTCCCAGCTGCCGTCGCCGCGCAGTTGGCGGACCACGGAACGCACGGCGGCCGCGGCGAGGAACACCTGGTAGGGCACGAGTCCGAGGACCAGGCGCACGTAGTCGCGCACGCGAACCTTCTTGCCGTACACGCGACCGAACTCGGTGAGTCCGGCGGCCTCCGCCACCAGGGTGATGACGGTGGGCACCAACGGCAGGAAGGTGATGAGTGCCACCGGTGTGGGCACCTTCACCAGCAGGATGAACGCGAGCGAGATGGGGATGAGCAGGCCGGTCGCCGCCTGCAGGAACGGCATGTTCAGCAGGTACCGGGCGTACATGCGCTGCCGCAGCGTCGGCAGCGCCTTCCACTCGCCCTTGCCGAGCACCTGCAGGAAGCCCTGGTTCCACCGCGTGCGCTGCTTGTACAGCGACTTCAGCGTCGGCGGGGTCTCTTCTCGAGTGACGTACTCGGGGTTGTAGGCGACGACGACCTTCGCGCCGTCGCTGGACAGGCGCACGCCGAGCTCGCAATCCTCGGCCAGGCACTGGTCGTCCCACCCGCGCGACCACTCGAGTCGCTCACGGGTGACGAACACGGTGTTGCCGCCGAGCGGGATGAATTTCGAGCGCGCGTGGAAGTGCAGCCGGGAGCGGAACCAGAAGTAGTACTCGAGCACGTTGCGCAGCGACCACCAGCTCGTCTCGAAGTTCATCAACTGCACGCCGCCCTGCACGACGTCGGCGCCGGTCTCCTGGAACTTCGAGTCGACGACGGTGAGGAGCCCCGGGTGCACCTCGTCTTCGGCGTCGAACACGCCCACGACGTCGCCGGTGGCGACCTGCAGGGCGCGGTTGAGCGCCTTGGGCTTGTTCTTGGGCACGCTGTCGTCGACGACGACTCTGATGAGCTCCGGATGCCGCGCGGCCGCCTGTCGCACGACCAGCTCCGTACCGGGGTCGTCGTGGCCGACGATCGCGATGATCTCGAAGTCGGGGTGGTCCTGCTGCGCCAGACGGTCGAGCGTCTGACCCATGACCTCCTCCTCGTGGCGACCGGGCACCAGCAGGGTGAACCGGTGCCGCGCGGGGAGCGGCGTCGAGCTGAACTGGGTGGCGCGCAGGTCATCGGCGGAACGCCACGCGTGCAGCATCCACCACAGCGTCGTCGTCGCGACGATCGTCAGGGCGAGCGCGAGGACGATGATCCCGCTGTAGCCGAGCCATTCGCCGACCGACCAGTCGGGCAGGAATCCCCCCGTCACGCTGGTTCCGGGCTGGGCGGGGAGGGGGATGTCGGTGGTGCCCGTCGATCCCTGGCCGGGGGCGGGCGCGACGGGCGTGAGGAGCGGCTCGGGAGTGGGATCGGGTGCGGCGGCGATCAGGGCGGCGTGCGGGAACGACAAAAGTCAACCTCCAGCGTCCACGTGGACGGTTCGAGGGCGGTAAGGGGACGTGCGGCGACCGGGGGCGAATCTCCCCGCACGAGTGGTCATCCGGGGCGGGGAGGGGGGATGGTTTGGAGGAATCAGGCTTCTCCCAGCCTGCTCTGCGTTGTTTCCCCGCCATGCCGACGGGGTGCGACGGGGCGTCCGGGGCGCTGCGACCGCCAGACTGGGCGCATGAGCGAGAACGTCGTCGAGGTCGAGAACCTGCGCAAGACCTACCGCGGCGGCGTCGAGGCGCTGCGCGGGGTCTCCTTCGACATCCGCCGCGGAGAGACGTTCGCGGTGCTCGGGCCGAACGGCGCCGGCAAGAGCACCGTCATCGAGATCCTCGAGGGCTACCGCGACCGCACGAGCGGCGAGGTGCGCGTGCTCGGCGTCGATCCGCACCGCGGCGGACTCGACTGGAAGGCGCGGCTCGGCATCGTGCTGCAGAACACCGGCGAGGCGCCCACCGCCACCGTGCGGGAGCTGCTCGCCCACTTCGCCTCGTTCTACCCGCGGCCCCGCGACGTCGACGAGGTCATCGCGTCGGTGGGGCTGACCGAGAAGGCCAAGGTGAGTGTGCGGAAGCTGTCGGGCGGGCAGCGTCGTCGCGTCGACGTGGCACTCGGCATCATCGGTCGCCCTGAGCTGCTGTTCCTCGACGAGCCGACGACGGGCTTCGACCCCGAGGTGCGGCGGCAGTTCTGGGACCTCATCCGCCGTCTGCAGAGCGAGGGCACCTCGATCCTGCTGACCACCCACTACCTCGACGAGGCCTCCGAGCTCGCGGAACGCGCGGCGATCATCGTCGCCGGGGAGGTGGCATCCGTCGGCCGGATCGATGACCTGGGCGGTCCCGGGGCGCGCGTGCCGATCGTGCGGTGGCGCGAGGGCGGCGAGGTGCGCGAGGAGCGCACCCACGAACCCGGGGCGGTGGTGGCAGAGCTCGTCGCGCGCGGAGGCGAGCCCGAGCGTCTCGAGATCGTGCGCCCGAGCCTCGAAGACGTCTACCTGTCGTTCCTCGGCGACGAGGCGCGCCGCACGACCGCGGCCGGGGGCGCGGCATGAGCCGCATCCTGCGTCTGGGCGCCTCGCGCATCGCGTTCGAGGTGCGCTCGTACTTCCGCCAGGGCGACTCGGTGTTCTTCACGTTCCTGTTCCCCGTGATGATCCTGCTCATCTTCGCCGTCGCTTTCGACGCGCAGACCTTCGGTCCTCCGGGCGATGAGGTGGATGCCGCGCAGTTCTACCTCCCCGCGATGCTCGCCGCCGGCGTGCTGCTCTCGGGTCTGCAGAACATGTCGATCGACATCGCGATGGAGCGCAGCGACGGCACCCTCAAGCGCCTCGGCGGAACGCCGCTGAGCCCGGTGTCGTACTTCATCGGCAAGCTCGGCCAGGTGCTGGTGACGGGCTTTCTGCAGTCGGCGCTGCTGATCGTGGTCGCGGCGGTGTTCTTCGGGGTGCCGCTGCCGACCGATCCCGAGCGCTGGCTGACGTTCGCGTGGGTGTTCCTGCTGGGCGTGACGACCTGCGCGATCCTCGGCATCGGCCTGTCTGCGCTGCCGCGCACCGGCCGCAGCGCCACGGGCGTCGTCATCCCGATCGTGCTGCTGCTGCAGTTCATCTCGGGCGTCTACATCAACTTCGCCGCCCTGCCGGAGTGGCTGCAGAACGTCGCGAGCGTCTTCCCGCTCAAGTGGCTCGCGCAGGGGTTCCGCTCGGTGTTCCTGCCCGAGGGCTTCGCCGCCGCCGAACCGTCGGGCTCGTGGGACCACCCGCTCATCCTGCTCGTGACGGGGTTGTGGCTGGTGGTGGGTCTCGCCGTCGTCCGGGTGACGTTCCGGTGGATCCGCAAGGACGCGTGAGGCCGCCTCGCGGGAACCACCCCCCCGGATCGATAAACGCTCTCCGTGTGGAGAAACGCCTTCCCTCCGCGTTTCTCGTCACGGGTGGCGTTTATCGGGGGAGGGGGCGGATGCCGCGGCCCCGATGTCGCAGGCCCGGTCTAGCGTGGATACATGGTCGCTTATCGCTATCTCGGTAACAGTGGATTCAAGATCTCGGAGATCACCCTGGGCAACTGGGTGACCCACGGGTCGCAGGTCGGTGACGACGCCGCGATCAAGACCGTGCACGCCGCCCTCGACGCGGGGATCACGACGTTCGACACCGCCGACACCTACGCCAACACCGCCGCGGAGACCGTGCTCGGCACGGCCCTCGAGGGGCAGCGGCGCGAGTCGCTCGAGATCTTCACCAAGGTCTATTTCCCCACCGGCCCCGGGGGCCCCAACGACACCGGCCTGAGCCGCAAGCACATCATGGACTCGATCAACGGGTCGCTGAAGCGCCTCGGCACCGACTACGTCGATCTCTATCAGGCCCACCGCTTCGACTACGAGACGCCGCTCGAAGAGACCTTCCAGGCCTTCGCCGACGTCGTGCGCCAGGGCAAGGCGCTGTACATCGGCGTCTCGGAGTGGACCGCGGAGCAGCTGCGCGAGGGTCATGCGCTCGCGAAGCAGCTCGGCATCCAGCTCATCTCCAACCAGCCGCAGTACTCGATGCTGTGGCGCGTCATCGAGGGCAAGGTCGTGCCGACGAGCGAGGAGCTCGGCATCTCGCAGATCGTCTGGTCGCCCATGGCGCAGGGCGTGCTGAGCGGCAAGTACCTGCCCGGTCAGCCCGTGCCCGAGGGCTCGCGCGCGACGGACGAGAAGAGCGGCGCGAACTTCATCAAGAGGTTCTTGAACGACGACACCCTCGAGGCCGTCCAGCGTCTGAAGCCCATCGCCGACGAGGCCGGGCTCACGATGCCCCAGCTCGCGATCGCGTGGGTGCTACAGAACCCCAACATCGCCGCGGCCCTGGTCGGCGCGTCGCGACCGGAGCAGCTGCAGGACACCGTCAAGGCGTCGGGGGTGACCCTGGATGCCGATGCCCTCGCGGCCATCGATGAGGCCCTGGGCGACGCGGTGTTCTCCGACCCCGAGAACACCTACGAGGTGTCGCCGAAGCAGCGCCTGGTCTGATCCCCTCCTGTGCGGGGCCCGAGCGAAGCCTCAGGCCCCGCACAGGAGAGAGCAGGGTCGGCGTCGTACTCTCTCCGAATGTCCTTTTCCGCTCACCGGCCTGGCCGTTTCGGCTCCGATGGCCGCATCGAGTTCACGACGGACGAGGAACGCGAGCAGTATCTCGACGACATCCTCGCCGCACAGAACGCGGCGAACCCCGACGCCGACGCGCACGACCACACCTCCGAGCCGTGGGGTGCGCCGCCCGCCGACGACGAGCCGCGCGACCCCTTCGTTGACGACGAGACCCTCCCGATCGACCGCGACGCCACTTCTCCCAACGACGACGCCCCCGTCGAAGACGCCCCCCTCGCCGACGAGCACGACACCGTCGTGATCGACCGCGAGAACCGCACGGATGCCGATGCCCACGCCGAGGCGCACGACGCCCCGGAGCAGGTGCTCGCGGCCCCCGCCGTGGCATCCATCCCGGTGACCGCCGAGCCGCGGCCCCCGCGCCTGCGCCGCTCCGACCCGCGCCGCCCCAAGCTCTCGCTGATCCGGCGCATGGCCGTGCTCGGCGGCGCCGACAACGACGTGCTCGACGAGGTGCCCGAAGAGGTTCCGCGCTTCGTGCAGATGTTCCTCGTTCTCGGGGGCACCGCGCTCGTCTCGGCGCTGTCGATGATGTTCGCCCTGCTCACCGGTGTGCGCGTCAGCATCCTGCTCGCGATCCCCCTCGCGATCGTGTGGGGCCTCATCATCTTCAACCTCGACCGCTTCCTCACCTCGACGATGCGCTCGACCAAGAACGTCTTCCGCCTGCTCGGTCTCGCCTTCCCGCGCGTGATCATGGCGGCGCTCATCGGGATCGTCGTGGCCGAGCCGCTCGTGCTGCAGGTGTTCCAGAACGACATCGCCCGCGAGGTGAACGCGACCAACGTCACCCAGGCGCTGACCGATCAGGATGCCGTGACCAGCGGCCCCGAGAAGCAGGCCCTCGACGCCGCGTCCGCCCAGGTCTCGGCGCTCGAAAACCAGGCCGCGACAGGCATCGTCACGGGCACCTCCTCGACCTCGGCCGAATCCGCCGCCGCCCAGCAGACCGTCGATCAGCTGACGCAGCAGCTCGCCGCCCAGCAGACCGTGATCGACCAGGCGCGCGCGGTGTACCAGTGCGAGCTGACCGGCCAGGGTGCCGGCACCGTGCCCGGCTGCACCGGAGTGGCCGGCGACGGGGCCAGCAGCGACGCGGCGCAGGCGCAGCTCGCCCAGGCGCAGTCGGCCTACGACGCGCTGTCGACGCAGTTGCAGCAGGCGCAGTCCACCCTCGCCGCCGCCAACACCGCCGGCGCCGAGGCCGCGGCATCCTCCGCCGACCAGAACAAGCAGCAGGCCGAAGACCAGCTCCCCGCCGCGCGACAGCAGTACGAGGCGGCCCTCGCCGCCTACAACGCCCGCGCGTCGTCGGTGGCCGACGGCAATGCGGGAGCGGTGGGTCTGCTCAGCCAGATCACGGCCCTCGAGCGCCTGTCGGATCGCGAGCCGGTGCTGCGCTGGGCGCACTATCTCATCGCGGCGCTGTTCTTCATGATCGAGCTGCTCCCGGTGATCGTGAAGGTGCTGACGAGCTTCGGCGGCCCCTCGCTGTACGAGAAGGCCGAGAAGATGCGCGGTCAGATCGCCCTCGACCGGGTCTCGGCGCGCACCTTCCGCAAGCGCGCCGACATCATCGCCGACGAGGCGAACCGGGTACCGGCCACGGTGGCCTGATGGTCGTCCGCAGCGCCGGGCTCCTGCTGTACCGGCTGGAGCCTTCGCCGCAGGTGCTCATCGCGCACATGGGCGGGCCGTTCTGGGCGAAGAAGGACGCCGGGGCGTGGTCGATCCCGAAGGGCGAGTACGACCCAGACACCGAGGACGCCCTGGGTGCCGCTCACCGCGAGTTCCGCGAGGAGCTCGGCGTCGAGCCGCCCGAGACGGAGTGGGCCGAGCTCGGCACCTTCGCGTACAGCAGCGGCAAGAAGATCGTCGTCTTCTGCGGCGACGGCGCCGGGTTCACGGCATTCGCCTTCACGTTCGGCACCTTCGAGATGGAGTGGCCGCCCCGCTCGGGGCGCACGGCGTCGTTCCCCGAGGTCGACCGCGCGGAGTGGATGGACCTGGATGCCGCGCGCGAGGCGCTCGTGAAGGGCCAGCGTCCCGTGATCGACGCGCTCGAGAGGGCGCTGCCGAGCGCCTGACGCCCGCCGGGCGCTCATGCCCATGGTCGAGTGTCCAGGACATGCCGCGTCCGGGTCGTCCCACACGGCGTGTCGTGGACACTCGACCGGAGTCGAGTCGGTGAGGGCCAGGACGCACCGTCCGCGAGACGGGAGGGGGCGGTACGTCCTGGACGACTCCGGGAGGGGTCAGGCCCCGCGGCGCGACGCCGTCACGGGCGCAGCAGCACCTTGCCGACGCGGGGCGAGTCGCTCGCGCGCGCGGCCTCGCGGGCGTCCTCGAGGGCGAAGGTCGCCGCGACGGGGAGGGTCAGGGTGCCGTCGGCGAGGTAGCGCGACAGTTCGCCGAACAGGGCGCCGCGGGTCTCGGCATCCATCGTCTTGCTGACGACGCTGCCCCAGAAGCCCTTGACGGTGGCCTGGCGGAAGATGATGTCGCCGGCCGAGAGCTCGAGCTGGCCCGCGCCCATCGAGCCGAAGATCACGAGCGTGCCGTTCTCGCTCAGCAGCGACAGCACGTCGTTGCTCGCCGAGCCTCCGACCGAGTCGACGCCGGCGACGATGCGTGCGCCGTCGGCGAGGGCGAGAGCGGCGTCGCGCCAGCCTTCGGCGTCGGTCGAGACGACGTTGTCGATGCCCTGCTCGGCGAGTTCGGCGACGGCGCTCCGGCGGCGCACGAGGCCGATCACGTGGATGCCGCGGGCCTTGGCGATCTGCGCGACCATGCGGCCGACGGCGCCGTTGGCGGTGTTCTGCACGATCCAGTCGCCCGGCTGCAGGTCGAGGGAGTGCAGAAGGCTGATGGCACTGAAGGGCATCGACACGAGCTGCGAGGCGACCTCGTCGCTCAGGCCGTCGGCGACGGGGATGAGGCCCGCGGCCTTGGTGACGACCTGTTCGGCCCAGACGCCGAAGGTTCCGCCGGTGGCCACGCGCTGGCCGACGGTGAGGCCCTCGACGCCCTCGCCGAGCTCCTCGACGATGCCGACCGCTTCGGTGCCGGCCCGCGCGGGCAGGTCGGGCTTGAAGCCGTAGGTGCCGCGGATGGTCCATAGGTCGTGGTTGTGGATGGGCGACAGCAGCACGCGCAGACGCACCTCGCCGGGGCCGGGGGTCGGGGTCTCGACCTCTTCGACGCCGAGGACGTCGGCGGGCTCGCCGAACTCGTGGTGGATGACTGCGCGCATGGAATGCCTCCTGTGGTTATTTTGTAACGACCGGTCTAATATAGACCTCGAGCCCGAGGATGCAACCGGGAAGGCCCCGTGTCCGTCGAGGGGTCGGGTGGCTTCGACAGGCTCAGCCACCTCCGGTCTGAGGTGGGGGACGGGGCTTCGACAGGCTCAGCCACCTCCGTTCCGCGACGGAGGACGGTGGCTTCGACGGGCTCAGCCACCTGTCACGGAGGACCCTGAGCCTGTCGAAGGGTCCGGGCGCCACCACGACCAGGAGAGGAAGAGATCATGGGCAGGATGCCGAGCTTCGATCGCTCCGTCGTCGTCGACGCCGCGCGCGACGTCTTCTGGCGCCGCGGATACGCCGAGGCGGGCATCGTCGAGCTCGAGGAGGCGACGGGCCTCACGCGCTCGAGCCTGTACAACGCCTTCGGCAGCAAACGGGGCCTCTTCGATGCCGTGCTCGCCGCATACCTCGACGACGTCGTGCGCACACGGCTGCGCCCCCTGGGCGGCGGCGACCCCGGTGCCCTCGAGGCGTACGTCGACGACATGCGCGCGGCCATCGCGGCCGACGCCCCGCGCGCCCGCCTCGGGTGCCTGCTGCTGAACGCGGGGTCGTCTCCGCTCGCGAGCGACGATGCCGAGGTGCGCACGCTCGTCTCCGACTACGCGGCCGAGATGCGCGCGGCGATCCGCGCGGCCGTCGCCGACCGGCGCCCCGACCTGACCCCGGAGGCCGTCGACGCGCTCGCCGCGGTCTGCGCCTCGCTCGTAGTGGCCGGCCTCACCCTCGCGCGCGCCGATCGCGATGCGGCGCTGGGGACGCTGGCATCCATCCCGGCGACGCTGGAGTCGTGGGGGCGGGGCTGATCGCGCGAGTCGCCGAAAATCGTCGCCGCCGGGCCTCTCGAAGCGACAGATCGTGGCGAGTCGCGCGGAGAGGGTGCGGGCTCAGCCCAGCTTGACCGCGGTGCCGTAGGCGACGACCTCCTGGAAGTTCTGCGCCACCTCGCTCGTGTCGAATCGCATCGCGACGACGGCATCCGCCCCCACCGCCTGAGCGGCCTCGATCAGGCGCTGCTTGGCTTCGTCGCGACTCTCCTGAAGTTGCTGGGTGAGGCCCTGCAGCTCGCCGCCGAAGAGGGACTTGAGACCGGCGCCGAACTGCACGCCGATGTTGCGGGCGCGCACGGTCAGTCCGGTCACTTCGCCGTAGACCTCGACGATCTGACGGCCGGGGACCTCGTTCATGGTGGTCACGAGCATGCGCCCAGTGTGGCAGGGGGTTGCTGTCCGCGCGAGGGGTGATTTCTGCCGCTCTGTGTATACGCAAGAGGCCCAGCGTGCGCAACGTGAGCCATTTTCACGCGCGACTGCATACAATGAGAGGCGACGTGAGGGAGGTGCGACATGCGGGCGAGCGAACGCGCGTACGCGACCCTCCTCGACGAGATCCAGACCGGCGCCCTGGCGCCCGGAACGGTGCTGGGCGAGGTGGAGCAGTCCACGCGCCTGGGTGTCAGCCGCACGCCGCTGCGCGAGGCTCTGCGGCGGCTGGCCTCCGACGGACTCGTCATCCAGGCCTCGCCGCGGGTCACCGTCGTCGCCGGTATCGACGCCGACGACATCCGCGCCCTGTTCGACCTTCGTCGCGCGCTCGAGACGGAGGCCGCCCGCCTGGCCGCGCAGCGCGGCGACCGACGGGTGTTCCTCGCGCTGGCCGCGGAGTTCGAGCGTGTCGACACCGCGGATGCCGACGACTACTACGCACTCATCGCCCGCTTCGATGCCGCGATCGACGCAGCGGTCGACAACTCCTACCTCTCGGCGGCCCTGCGCAGCGTCCGCACGCACCTCGTGCGGGTGCGACGCATGGCGCGCGACAACCCCCTACGGCTCTCGGCCTCGGCGCGAGAGCATGAACTGATCGCGCGAGCGATCGGCAGCGGTGACCCCGAACTCGCCGCCCACGCCACCCACGTGCACCTGCACAACGCCTTCACCACCATCCTCGAAGCCCTCACGGAGGACCCCTCATGACGATCACCCATCACGTGCGCGTGCACCGCAGCGACGAGAACCTCGCCCGCGAGGGGCAACTCGCCTGGGCGCTCGCGCGCGTCGCGGTCGACCCGGTCGCCGTCGACGACGACGTGGTCGACATGATCGTCAACCGCCTCATCGACAACGCCGCTGTCGCCGCGGCATCCCTCACCCGTCAGCCGGTGAGCGCCGCGCGCCAGCAGGCGCTCGACCACGCCGTGTCGATCGGCGGATCCGGAGCCACCGTGTTCGGGTGCGCGCTCGAGCGCCGCTCGAGCCCCGAATGGGCGGCCTGGGCCAACGGCGTCGCCGTGCGCGAGCTCGACTACCACGACACGTTCCTCGCGGCCGACTACTCGCACCCCGGCGACAACATCCCGCCCGTGCTCGCGGTCGCCCAGCACACCGGACGCGACGGCGCCGCCCTCGTGCGCGCGCTCGCGACGGCGTACGAGATCCAGATCGACCTCGTGCGCGCGATCTCGCTGCACAAGCACAAGATCGACCACGTCGCCCACCTCGGCCCGGCCGCGGCCGCCGGCATCGGCACGCTGCTCGACCTCGACCAGGAGACGATCTACCAGGCGATCGGCCAGGCGCTTCACGTCACCACCGCCACGCGCCAGTCGCGCAAGGGCGAGATCTCGACGTGGAAGGCCCACGCCCCCGCCTTCGCCGGGAAGATGGCCATCGAGGCCGTCGACCGCGCGATGCGCGGCGAGACGAGCCCCTCGCCGATCTACGAGGGCGAGGACGGCGTGATCGCCTGGATGCTCGACGGCCCCGACGCCTCCTACGACGTGCCGCTTCCCGGCGAGGGCGAGAGCAAGCGCGGCATCCTCGATTCGTACACGAAGGAGCACTCGGCCGAGTACCAGGCGCAGGCGTGGATCGACCTCGCCCGCCGCCTCGGCACCGAGCGCCCCGACCTGCGCGACCCCGCCAACGTGGCATCCATCGTCCTGCACACGAGCCACCACACGCACTACGTGATCGGGTCGGGGGCGAACGACCCGCAGAAGTACGACCCGACCGCCTCGCGCGAGACGCTCGACCACTCGATCCCGTACATCTTCGCGGTCGCCCTGCAGGACGGCGCGTGGCACCACGTCGACTCCTACACGCCCGGGCGGGCCGGCCGCGAAGACACCGTCGCCCTGTGGCACAAGGTGACGACGGCCGAGGATGCCGAATGGACGCGCCGCTACCACTCCGAGGATCCGAATGAGAAGGCCTTCGGCGGTCGGGTGGTCATCACCCTCACCGACGGCACCGTCGTCGAGGACGAGATCGCCGTCGCCGACGCCCACCCCCTCGGCGCCCGGCCCTTCGCGCGCGAGGACTACATCCGCAAGTTCCGCGTGCTCGCCGAGCCCGTGCTGCTGCCCGAGGAGATCGAGCGTTTCCTCGCGCTCGTGCAGCGCCTGCCCGAGCTGACCCCCGCCGAGGTCATGCAGCTCACGATCGTCGCGAAGCCCGGCGTGCTGGCGCTCGCCCCGGCGCCGAAGGGGCTGTTCTGATGCTGCTCGCGCGCACAACGGCGGGGTGCTCCGCCGACACGCCGGTCCCGGATGCCGCGCGGCGGCGTGTCGCGCGCCCGGCCCGCCGTTGCGCACACGTCGGCGGCGGCGGCACGCCCGACAACCTCGTGCCGCCGGTGCGCGTGTGGCGCCGGTCCAGCCGGGCCCTGTGCACAACTCCGGATTTCCGGAGTCGGCGGGTGCCGGCCAACGCGAGATCCCGCGGGGGCTCGGCCCCGGCCCGGACGATTCGCCGGAGTTGTGCACGCCCGACGGGAGGGAACTGATGCTGTACGCCCAGACCACCCCGCAGCAGAAGCGGCGCGCCCTGCGCGAGAAGCTGGCATCCGGAGAGCTCGTCCGGATGCCGGGGGCCTTCAATCCGCTGTCGGCCCGGCTCATCGAGCGCAAGGGCTTCGACGGCGTCTACATCTCGGGCGCCGTGATCTCGGCCGACCTCGGGCTGCCCGACATCGGGCTGACGACCCTCACCGAGGTCGCGGGCCGGGGCCAGCAGATCGCGCGCATGACGGAGCTGCCCGCGATCATCGACGCCGACACCGGGTTCGGCGAGCCGATGAACGTCGCGCGCACGATCCAGACGTTGGAGGACGCGGGCCTCGCCGGCACCCACATCGAGGACCAGGTCAACCCGAAGCGCTGCGGTCATCTCGACGGCAAGAGCGTCGTGGATGCCGACACGGCGATCAAGCGCATCCGCGCCGCCGTCGACGCCCGGCGCGATCCGGACTTCCTCATCATGGCGCGCACCGACGTGCGCGCCGTCGAGG
The DNA here is from genome assembly GCF_947489255.1 of uncultured Microbacterium sp. Classification (GTDB taxonomy): domain Bacteria; phylum Actinomycetota; class Actinomycetes; order Actinomycetales; family Microbacteriaceae; genus Microbacterium; species Microbacterium phycohabitans. Next base: position 190,481 of record NZ_CANLCY010000005.1, on the reverse strand, counting down.
GGCTGGATGCCGCGATCGACCGCGCCAAAGCCCTGGTCGACGCGGGCGCCGACGCGATCTTCCCCGAGGCGATGCGCGACCTCGGCGAGTTCGAGGCGATGCGCACCGCGCTGGACGTGCCGATCCTGGCGAACATGACCGAGTTCGGGAAGTCGGAGTTGTTCTCGACGCGGCAGCTGAAGGATGCCGGGGTGAACCTCGTCATCTGGCCGGTGTCGCTCCTGCGCCTCGCGATGGGAGCGGCGGGCCGGGGCCTGGACGCCCTGTCATCCGAGGGTCATCTGCGCGACCAGCTCGGCGAGATGCAGCACCGCGCCGACCTGTACGACCTGATCGACTACGAGGGCTACACCCGCTTCGACGCCTCGGTGTTCGACTTCACCGTCGAGCGCTGAGGCGCGAACCGGCTGCCGGCCGCCCACCATGTCCCACTTATGGCGGAGCATGTCCCCCTTACGTCGGTCCTTGTCCCACTTATCGCCAGTGTGGGGGCGCCAAACCGGCCATAAGTGGGACAAGGTCCGCCTCGCGGCCGCCGCCGCCGCACCACCGCCGCCACCGAATCCGGCAGCATGAAGACCGAGCACGACTCAAGGGAGAGACGATGACCGACATCAAGAAGGGTCTCGCCGGCGTCACCGTCGACGAGACCGCCGTCAGCAAGGTGAACCCCGAGACGAACAGCCTGCTCTACCGCGGATACCCCGTGCAGGAGCTCGCCGCGACCCAGCCTTTCGAGGCGGTGGCGTACCTGCTGTGGAACGGGGAGCTTCCGGATGCCGCACAGCTCGCCGCCCTGCGCCGCACCGAGCGCGGGCACCGGGCTCTGAGCGACGACGTCCGCGCCGCGATCGACCTGCTGCCCACGCGCGCCCACCCGATGGACGAGGTGCGTACCGCCGTGAGCGTGATCGGCGCGCGCGAGACGGCGGGCATCTCGAACGTGATGGATGCCGTGGGCACCCCCGAAGAGAATCTCGAGCGGTCCGTCCGCCTGTGGGCGCAACTGCCCGCCGTCGTCGCCTACGGCCAGCGCCGCCGTCGGGGGCAGGAGCTGATCGACCCCCGCGACGACCTCGACTACGCGGCGAACTTCCTGTGGATGACGTTCGGCGAGGAGATCTGCACTCCGGCGGAGGGGGCTGAGCCTGTCGAAGCCGCCGGGGGTGCGGGGGGTCCGGACCCTTCGACAAGCTCAGGGTCCTCGGTTGCGAGCTCAGGGTCCTCGGCCGTTCCCGACCCCGTCGTCGTCGACGCGTTCAACCGGTCGATGATCCTGTACGCGGAGCACTCCTTCAACGCCTCGACCTTCACCGCGCGCGTCATCGCCTCGACCCTCAGCGACCTGTACTCCGCCGTCACGGGCGCGATCGGCGCCCTCAAGGGACCGCTGCACGGCGGGGCGAACGAGGCCGTGCTGCACGTGTTCACCGAGATCGGTTCGGCCGAGAACGTCGGCCCGTGGCTCGACGCGGCGCTCGCCGAGAAGCGCAAGATCATGGGCTTCGGACATCGCGTGTACAAGCGCGGCGACTCCCGCGTGCCCACGATGAAGGCCGCCCTCGACACCCTCGTGGCGCACTACGACCGCCCCGACGTCGCCGCTCTCTACGACGCCCTCGAGTCTCAGTTCGTCGAGCGCAAGGGCATCTACCCCAACCTCGACTACCCCTCCGGCCCGGCGTACGACCTCATGGGCTTCGACACCCTCACCTTCACGCCCCTGTTCGTGGCCGCGCGCGTGACCGGCTGGACGGCGCACGTGCGCGAGCAGCAGGCCTCCAACGCGCTGATCCGTCCGCTGTCCGCCTACGTCGGTCCCGACGAGCGACACGTCGAGGGATACGTGCCGGATGCCGCCGACGTCGAGGCGCAGGAGCGTCCCGAGGAGGCGGCGGGCTGATGTCCGAGCCGCGGATCGTCCTCGTCTCGGGTGCCCGCACGCCCATCGGCTCGTTCGGGGGCGCGCTCGCGGGCGTCGACGCGTACGAGCTCGGCGCCGTCGCCGTGACCGAGGCCCTGGCCCGGGCCGGGGTCGAGAAGGATGCCGTCGACGAGGTCGTCGTGGGATGCATCGCCCAGAACGGTCCCGACGCCTACAACGCCCGCCGCGTCGCGCTCGCCGCGGGGCTTCCCACGCGCGTGCCCGCGTTCACCGTCAACCGTCTGTGCGGCTCGGGCCTGCAGGCGATCTGGTCGGCAGCTCAAGAACTGCGCTGGGGTGGCATCGACGTCGCGGTCGCCGGTGGCGACGAGAGCATGTCGCGCACGCCCTTCCTCGAGTACGGCGCCCGCGGCAACGGCCGCCTCGGCGACCGCACACTCCTCGACGGCACCCTCGCGATCCTCACCGACCCCTTCAGCGGCCGGCACATGGGCACGACGGCCGAGGTGGTGGCATCCCGGTACTCCGTCTCGCGCGAGGAGCAGGACGCCTTCGCCGTCGAGAGCCAGCGTCGGGCCGCGACGGATGCCGCTCGCGCGGCGTTCGCGGAGGAGATCGTGGCCGTGACCACCGGCGGACGGAGGCCCATCGAGGTGTCGGTCGACGAGCACCCGCGCCCCGGAACCACGATGGAGGCGCTGGCGGGCTTGCGGCCGGCCTTCGAGAAGGACGGGTCGGTCACGGCCGGCAACTCCTCGGGCATCAACGACGGTGCCGCCGCGACCGTGCTCATGCGCGAAGACGACGTGCGCGAACGCGGGTTGTCGGGCCTCGCGACCCTGGAGGCCGTGACGACGGCCGGCGTCGACCCCGAGATCATGGGCTACGCCCCGGTCATCGCCCTGCAGCGCCTGTGGGAGCAGACGGGTCTCACCCCCGCCGACGTCGACGTCATCGAGCTGAACGAGGCGTTCGCCGCCCAGGCCGTCGCCGTGATCCGCGACGCGGGTCTCGACCCCGAGAAGGTCAACCCGTACGGCGGCGCGATCGCCCTCGGCCATCCCGTCGGCGCGACCGGGGCGATCCTCACCGTCCGCGCGGCCCTCGACCTGCATCGCCGCGACCTCGAGTACGCGGTCGTGACGATGTGCATCGGCGGCGGTCAGGCCCTCGCGGCGCTGCTGCGGCGGTACTGACCCGGGGCGCGCCCGACCGGTCGCGCCGCCGCGCCGGAGCGTGCCGTCGTGCGGATGTCGGTGGTGACACGCCGTGAGCAAGGGCTGCGGGGCGGTGTGCCGGGTTCGGGGTCCGCGGGACGGTCGAGCCTCGGCGCGCGTCAGGGGTCGAGGGATAGGAAGACGTCGACCTCGTCCTCGGAGTCCAGGGCGAAGCCGACGCGCTCGTAGAGGCGGCGCGCGGGGCTGCCCCGCAGCACGTTCAAGCGCGTCGGGCCGTCGTGCTCTTCGGCGAGGACCTGCGCCAGAACCCCGCCGCCGACGCCGCGACCCTGCAGAGCGGATGCCAGATAGAAGTGCTCGATCCAGCGGGTGGCCCCGTCGGGCCGGACGGTGATCGAACCGGCATCCGCCCCGTCGACGACGATGATGCGCGTCCACTCCGGACGGAAGCCGTCGCGCATCCGCTGCCGCACACGGTGCGCGTCGAAGCGGCCGAGGCGTTCGAGGTCGGCGCGCAGCACCTCGGCGCGCAGCTCGACGAGCCACTCGATGTCGGCGGCGACGGCCGGGCGCAGACGGTACTCCATCCCTCGACCCTAGATCCGCGCGAGTCGCCACGAAGTGTCGCCTCCGAATGTCCCGTGGTGGCAGGACCTGGCGACTCACGCGAAGGCGGGCGCCCGGGATACTGGGCGCATGAGTGTGTTCCTTCTCGGCGGCGGCCGCGATGCCGCCGTCTGCGGACCGTTGCTGGAGACCTTCGTGAGCGAGGCGCGGGAGCGGGCGAACGCGCGTCCCGTGATCGCCCTGCTGCTCGTGCTCGAGGCCGACGACGACGCCTCGGTCGATCGCTTCCGCGGCGTCCTCGAGGCCGCCGGAGCAGCATCCGACGAGATTCGCGTGCACGCGATCGTCGAGGGGGAGAACTTCACGGAGGCCGCGATCGAGGCCGACGGCGTGTTCGTCGGGGGCGGCCTGACCCCGGCGTATCACGCGGCCTTCCGCGTGGTCCGGGAGGCGCTGCGCGAACGGGTGGCCGGGGGGATGCCGTACGCCGGTTTCTCGGCGGGAGCGGCGATCGCGGCCGAGCGTGCGCTCGTGGGGGGCTGGCTGCGCGGTGGCGTCGAGGTCTGCTCCGAGGACGCGAGCGAAGAGCTCGGCGAGCTCGAGGTGCGCCCGGGCCTCGGACTCCTCGACTTCGCCGTCGACGTGCACGCCGCGCAGTGGGGGACGCTCTCGCGCCTGATCGCCGCGGTCGACGCGGGCCTCGTCACCGACGGCGTGGCGATCGATGAGCACACGGCTCTGGTGATCTCGGCGCAGGCGGCCCCGGCGGTGCGGGGCAGCGGGCAGGTGTGGCGCGTGGAGTCCGCGGCATCCGGGGTCCGCGTTCAGGTGCTGCGGGCCTGAGGCTCCGCGTCCCACGCGATCTGCGCGAACGGGAACGGCCCCCACCCGCGAGGGTGAGGGCCGTTCCGGTGTCCGGCGTCAGACCGTGCGGCGGCGCCGCAGGGCGAACGCGAGGCCGCCCGCGACCACGAGGAACCCGCCCGCGAGGGCGAGGCCCCACGGCGCCTCGGCGCCGGTCGTGGCGAGGGACCCGCCGGGCTGCGCACCGGGCTGACCGGGCTGCGTGCCGGGCTGGCCCGGCGCGGGGACCGGCGTCGGCTCGGCGCTGGGCTGACCCGGCTCCGGAGTAACGTCCGACGCGATGACCGCGCGGCCGAGCGGTGCGGGGTCGACCACGCCGGTCGCCTCGAAGTACGAAAGCGTTGCGTCGAGGTCGATCTGCCCGGTGTCGGTGCGAGCGGTCCCCGCCGCGAAGGTCGGGAACCCGTCGCCGCCGTTTGCGAGGAACGAATTCGTCACCACGGTCAACGTGTCGGTGTCGGCGATCGCGCGGCCCTGGTAGGCCATCGACACGACCGAACCGACGCGGGGGTTCGCGGCGTCCTGCGTGTAGGTGTAGGTGAAGCCGTCGGACACGCCCAGCTGCAGCTTCGGTCGGTCGCCCGTGGCCTTCCACTGCTCGTTCAGGATGCCGCGGATCTGCTCACCCGTCAGCGTCACCGTCACCAGGGTGTTGGCGAACGGCTGCACGAGCGCCGCCTCCTTGTAGGTCACCACGCCGTCATCGCCCTTCAGCAGGTCGGCGCGCAGGCCGCCCGGGTTCATCAGCGCGATCTGCGCCTTCGTCCCGGCGTAGGCGGGGTTCTTCGACGTCGCCCAGAGGTACACGTCGGCGACCCAGTTGCCCATCGACGACTCGACGCCGCGGTCGGCTCCCGACGGCGTGCCACCGCGCAGGATGTCGCCGCTGATCTCCCCGACCGGCTTCGCGCCGATGACGTCCGCCTGCGCGACGTACTCCGCGACCTTCGCCGCGATGTCGGCGTCCGGGGCCGCCGCGCCCGCGAGCGGGAACGTGGTCCCCGAGATGGATGCCAGCGAGTCGGTGCGCGTGTCCCAGCTGAGCGACAGCTGACCCATCGCCTTGCCGTACTCCGACGCCTGGATCACGGGGCGGGTGCGGTCGGTGCCGGCCACGGGCAGATCGCACGCGTACGTCTGGTGCGTGTGGGCCGACACGATCGCGTCGATCTCGGGGGAGGCGTTCACCGCGAGGGCGCCGAACCCGGCCTGGTCGGCCGCGATGGCCGCGCAGTCGTTCGACGTCGAGGCTCCCGAGTGGGTCAGCAGCACGATGACGTCGGCGAGGTCACCGGCGGTGATCTCGTCGGCCACGCGGTTCGCGGCCTCGAGCTGGTCGCCGAAGTCCAGGCCCGCGATGCCGGACGGGTCGACCATGGTCGCGGTGTCGGGGGTCACGGTGCCGATGAAGGCCACGCGGACGCCGTCGACGTCCTCGACCGCGTACTCCTGCAGCGCGGGCACCTTCGTGCCCTTCTTGTAGACATTGGCGCCGAGTCCGAACGCGCCCCCGCCGTACTCGGGGAGCACACGGTCGGTCAGGTCGGTGAAGCCGCGGTCGAACTCGTGGTTGCCCACCGCCGAGACGTCCAGACCCGAGGCCGTCAGCGTGTCGATCGTGGGGGAGTCGTCCTGGATGAGCGAGGTGAAGGTCGAGGCGCCGATGTTGTCGCCGGCCGAGACGAACAGCGTATTCGGGTTCTGCGCCTCCTTCGCCTTCACCGCGCCCGCGAGCACCGCGGCGCCGGCCTCGCCCTGCGACCCGGCCTCGAGGCGACCGTGGAAGTCGTTGATGGTGAGGATGTCGATGTTCTTCACGGTCGGGTTCTCCACCGCGAACACGGTGGTCGTTCCCGAGACCTCGTTGCCGACGGCCACGAGCGGGCGACCGGTCGGAGAGTTCGCCGCCGAGATGAACTCCACGCCCTCGGGTCCGAGGTCGCCGGCCTTCGCGAGCAGTTCTCGGTCGGCGGTCTCGTCGCCCGTGAGCTGGGTCTCGACCGAGACCGAGAAGTCGCGGTTGTCGACGTACCCGGCGTAGGTCGCGTTCTTCGGGTCGGTGATGTCGTAGGTCATCACTCCACCCACGCGCTCGAGGCCGATGAAGGCGTAGGTGCGCCCGCCGACCTCGCCGATCGCGAGGTTCTCGGGCTCCGGGCCCTTGTCGTCGCTGCGGCCCTCGAGGTTCGACTCCGAGTGGTTCGAGTTGAAGAAGTCGGGGTTCGCGTCGTGCGTGATGCGCTCGAAGTCGGAGCCCGAATCGAAGACCTGCTCGCCCGCGGTGTTCCACACCGAGAAGCCGCGGCCGCCGAAGGTGTACAGCTCGGCGTAGCAGGAGCCGTCGGCCTCGAGGCCCATGTCGGTCGCGACGTTGAGGCGGCCGAGGTCGGCGTCGCCGAGGGAGCCCGCGAGCGGACTGTCGGCGCACACCGGCGCGAGGCCGCCGGAGCCGAGGTCCTTCACCCGGGCGGTGTCGGTGAAGTCGCCCCACTCGCGGCCGTCGCCCTCGTTGGCGGTGACGAGGTAGGTCTCACCGTTCGCTTCATAGGCCTGTATGCCGTCGGGCATGTACATGCCGAACAGGCCGGGGTAGCTCTTCTCGTTGTAGGTCGGGGCGTCCTTCGGGTCGCGGTCGCTCGCGTCGAGCGTCTCGACGCCGTAGTCCTTGAACCCGAGCGAGCGGATGCCGGTCACTTCCGCCGACGCGAGGTCGACGGTCGCGACGGCGTTCGCCTCCTGCAGGGCGACGTACGCCGTGGAGCCCGCGATCGCGACGTACTCGGGCTCGAGGTTGCGGCTCACACGGTTCGCGGAGAGCGGCGTCGCCCCCTGATCGGGCGCGGCGACGTCGGGGCCGAACACGCGGACGGCGGCGTCGAGCGGCTTGGACCCGCCCTGCTCGAAGGCTCCGAAGCCGGCCGTACGCACGGCATCCTGGGTCGGGGCGGTCTTGGTGCCCGGCAGCGCCACGACACCCACCGAGCCCTCGGGGTCGGTCGTGAAGTCGTCGGCGGGCTCGCCCTCGTTCGCGACGACGGCGAAGGACCCGTCGTCGCTGATGGCCACCATGTCGGGCAGAGCGCCGACCGTGACCTCTCCGAGGATCGTGGGCTGGGCGGCATCCGCGTCGAAGAAGACCAGGCGGCCGGGCGCGGTCTTGTCGGTGCTCTCGAGCGCGATCACGCCGAGGCCGTCGGCGCGCACGGCGAGCGAGTTGGCGACGCCGGTGCCGGAGATCGCGTACAGCTTCGCGGGGGCGGCGGGGTTGCGATTGTCGAGCACGTCGACGGCGCCGGCCTGCGCGTTCACGACGAACAGGCGGCTCTTGTAGGCGTGCACGATCTCGGCGGCGGACTGGTCGAAGACCCCGGTCTCGTAGGTGCCGAGCGGGCGCAGCGACACCGCGCTGTCGGCGGCGATGTCGCGTACGGGGTCGGAGACGAGAGCGGCGGATGCCGCGGTGGCGCTCGACAGAGCGAGAGCGCAGACCGCCGCGGTGGTCGCGGTGAATGCGACGGCGCGGCGGAGGAAGGGCGAAGGCATGGCTGTGTCCTCGGATGCAGGGGGCGCGTGCGTCGCGGGGCGGGCACGGGGATGCCGCGGGGGCGGCGATCGGGCCGAGTCTGCCCGCGGGCGGTATCGCGGCGGTGAACAGAGCACGAACGACCGCGCGCGGTTCTCCTCGGAGGACGAGCAGAGGGCTCCGAGAACACGTCGGAGCCCTCTGCCGGGCCGTGTCAGATCGTTTGCGGCACGGGGCGCGGGAGCGGAAGAGACACTCGGTGGGTCCCTGATTCGATGTCGAGCTCACGATCGTCAGGGAGCCGGATCACCCCGGTCGCACCGGTCGGGACCGTCACGTCGACGGTCAGGACATCGTCCACGACCTTCCACTCGATCGCTGCGCGGCCGTAGGGTGTCTCGTGGGCCGTGCGCGCGAACGTGAGGCCGCCCCCCGGTCGGGGCGCGAAGATGATTCGGCGGTATCCCGCATCGGCGGGAGCGAGGCCGCCGACGGTGCGGTGGATCCAGTCCGCGACCGCGCCCAGCGCGAAGTGATTGAAGGATGTCATCCCGCCCGGGTTCACCGTGCCATCGGGAAGCAGACTGTCCCAGCGCTCCCACGTCGTCGTTCCCCCCGACAGCACGGTGTACATCCACGAGGGGCATTCACGCTCCAGCAGCAGGTCGAATGCCACGTCCACGTGTCCCGAGTTCGTCAGCGCGTCGGTGATGAGGGGCGTGCCGGCGAAACCGGTCGCGATGCGGTTCCCGCCCGCGCGCACGAGCTCGGCCAGGCGTGCCCCCCACCGTCGTCGCTCATCCTCGTCGGCGGCCAGATCGAATTCGATCGCCAACGCATACGCGGTCTGAGCGTCGCTGGTGAGGAGACCGGATGCCGCCACGTACTCGGCGCGGAATGCGGCCTTCACCTCGGCGGCCAGCGTGCTGTAGGCGATCTCGTCCTCCACCTTGCCCAGGACGGCGGCCGTCTTCGACAGGTGCAGGCTCGACCAGGCGAAGTACGCCGTGGCGACGAGGTAGCGATCGGTCGTGGCGTCCGCGGGGTCGTGCGGGGGCGCCGCGGGGTCCAGCCAGTCGCCCAGCTGGAAGCCGGAATTCCACAGACGCGAAGGGCCCGCGAGCCGAGCGATCAGATCCACCCATCGGCGTGCGGAGTCGTACTGGTCGCGGAGGATCTGCTCGTCGCCGAACTGCCGATACAGGGTCCACGGCGTCAGCACCGCGACATCGCCCCACGCCGCTCCGGGCCGGATGGGGGTCCATTCATCTCCCCCCGGAATGACCGGCACGTACCAGGGGACCGTGCCGTTGGGCAGCTGTTCGACCGCCACGTCGCGCAGCCATGAGCGCAGCATGCCGGAGCAGTCGTAGAGATAGGACGCAGCGGGCGCGAAGACCTGGAGATCCCCGGTCCAGCCGAGCCGTTCGTCGCGCTGAGGGCAATCGGTGGGGATGTCGACGAAGTTGTCACGCATCGACCACCGCACGTTCTCGTGCAGGCGGTTCAGCAGAGGATCCGAGGACTCGAACCACCCCGTTCGGGTCATATCGGTGTGGTACACCCGTGCCACGACCGATCCCGGCGCGATGTCACCAGGCCACCCGGTGATCTCCGCGTACCGGAAACCGTGGATGGTGAATCGAGGCTCCCAGGTGAGGGCGGTGCCGTCGGTCACCAGGACATCGGTCGCGGCGGCTCCTCGCAGAGGCCGCGTGTACAACTCCCCGTCCTGGAGCACCTCGGCGTGCCGGAGGGTGATGACACGTCCCGACTCCGCTGCCACCTCGACGCGCAGCCGTCCCGAGATGTTCTGGCCGAAGTCCAGGATCCAGGCTCCGGACGCGGACCGCGTGACCGATCTGGGCTCGAGCTCCTCCGTGCAACGCACCGGCGGGCCCTCGGGAGCGACGAGCGTCGCGTGCTCGACCGGTGTCACGATCACGGGGCTCCACACGGGATCGTGCGCTGCCGCCCACTCCGCGGCATCCGCGCGGGCATCGTAGTACTCGCCTTCGTAGAGGCCGGTGCTGAGGATCGGGCTGGGAGCCGCCTCCCAGGAGTCATCCGTGGCGATGACCGTGCGGCTTCCGTCAACGTGCTCGATCTCGAGCTGCGCGATCAGACCGATGTCGCTGCCGTAGAGGTTGGGGTATCCGCCGTGGAATCCCAGGCGCCCGCGGTACCAGCCGTCGGACAGCCACGCCGCGATCGTGTTCGACCCCTCGGCCAGATGAGCGGTGACATCGTAGGTGTAGTACCGGAGGCGTTCACCGTAGACCGTCCACCCGGGCGAGAGTGCATCGTCGCCCACTCGACGCCCGTTGATCTCGACCTCGTACAGCCCGTGCGCGGTGACGTAGAGCCGAGCGCGGGCGATGGCTCCCCCGATGTCGAGCGACCGGCGCACGCGCGGCGGCCGGCGCAGCGACGCCGCGTCCTCCTCCCACGCCGGGCCGACAGCCGACGCCGTCCAATCGGAGGGATGGAGAAGGCCCGCCTCGACCTCGGCGGGAGGCGACCACTCGGATGCCGAGCCGTCCATTCCGTGGACGCGTACGCGGACCGTCGCCCGGTCGCGCGATCCGAGAGCGGTGAAGGGCCATGACACGAGCACCGATTCCGCTCCGTCGATTCGCCCTGTCTTCTCCCTCCGTAGGTCGGAGCGGAACTCGAGTTCGTACGAGCTCTGACGCCAGCCCGCGGGTGCCGTGGTCTTCCACGACAGTCTCGGCTCGGGGACGCCGATGCCGAGTGCTCCGGGCAGATGTTCGAAGGTGAGGGGGGATACGTCGATGGTCATGCGGGGGTCGTCTCATCCTGCTTCGGGTGGATCATCGGTTTGAGGGTGGAGCGGTCGCGCCCCGGGAGCTGGAGCGCGAGATGTACGTCGGTCAGCGGGTGCGTGCTCGTCACCAGGCGACGCAGGTCGACCCGTCCGCTCGCGGCCAGTGCGATCGCATCCACGTACTGATTCGCGTATCGAAACGTGCCGGTGAGGACGAGTTCGCGCGACTGGATCACATCGAGTGGGAGCGTGACCGTGCCGTCCGGCGCCATGCCCACCAGCACGGCTCGCCCCGCGGGGGCCAGTGCGGTGACCCCCGCGGCGACCGCCGCAGGCGACCCGGAGCATTCCACGAGAGCGGTGAAATCGCCGGGAAGATCCTCGGAGGAGACGTTCACCGTGAGCCCCGCGCCGAGTTCTCGCGCGACGGCGAGGCGTTCGGATGAGACGTCACTGACGACGACGGTCGCTCCCGCGGCCCGCGCGACCTGCAGAGCGAGGAGCCCCACGGGTCCGGCGCCGCTGATCAGCACGCGATCGCCGAGTCCGACCGCCGATTTGCGAACGGCCCACAGAGCCACGGCGAGCGGTTCGATGAGCGCCGCTTCGTCGTCGTCGACGTTCTCCGGCACGTCGTGCGCGAAGTCCGAGGCGATGATCACGTGAGAGGCGAACGCCCCGTCGACGGGGGGTGTCGCGAAGAACCGCACGTCCGGGCAGAGGTTGTACCGTCCACGCCGGCACTGTTCGCACCGGCCGCAGGGCACTCCGGGTTCGATGGCGACCCGCGCACCGACCCGCGCCTCCGGCACGTCGCTCCCGACGGCGACAATCACGCCCGATGCTTCGTGCCCGAGGACGAGGGGGTCCGTGATCCAGGTGGAGCCGATGCGTCCGTCGCGGTACCAATGCACGTCCGACCCGCAGACGCCCACGGAACGCACCTCGACGAGCACCTCGAGGGGGCCGGGCGTCGGCATCGCGCGTCGCTCGACGGTGGTGGCATCGACGCCGGTCATGACGGCCGCACGGAGATGGGTCGGCGCGCTCACCCCTTGACAGCCCCGCTGGCCAGCCCCGCCATGATCCGCTGGTTCAGGACGAGATAGATGGCGAGAATCCCGAAGACGTTGATGCAGATGGCCGCGAACAGCGGGCCGTACTGCGTCGCGCCGAACTGACCGGTGAAGTTCAGCAAGCCCACCTGGACGGTCCGGAGCTGCGACGAGTTGGTGAACGTGAGCGCGATGAGCAGGTCGTTCCAGAAAAAGAAGAACTGCACCAGGCCCACCGTGACGATGGAGTTCCGCGCCATCGGCAGCGCCACGGAGAAGAAGGACCGGAAGATCGACGCGCCGTCGAGCGTCGAGGCCTCGAAGACCTCTCGCGGAATGGCGCGGAAGTACGTTGCCATCATGAACACCGTCAGTGGCAGGCCGGTCGCCGTGTAGGTGATGATGAGCGGCCAGAGCGAGCCGGTCAGCCCGGCTTGGAAATACACGGAGAACAGAGGCAGCAGGATCATCTGCCCGGGCACCATGATTCCGGCGAGGAAGAGGAGGAGGATTCCCGCCCGCCCCTTGAACACCATGACCTCGAGCACGAATCCCGCGGCGACGCCGAGGAAGAGCATCAGGAAGAGCGCGGGGAAGACCGCTGCGACGCTGTTGCCCAGGTATTGACCGATGTTGCCGGTCACCCACGCGTCGGCGTAGTTCTGGAAGTTCAGCGCCCGAGGCAGGGCCCAGGTGGGGGCGTTGAGGAATTCATCCTGGCTCTTGAACGAGTTCATCAGAAGCCAGAGGAGCGGGAGCACCTCGATCGCGACCAGCAGGGCGATGAGGACCGAGCCGGGCAGACACGAAGAGCCGATCGGCGCACCGGCGGGCGTCGACGGGGTCGCGACTCGAGCTCGGGGGTCTTCGGGAGCGTAGCGGTGGACATGGGGATCAGCCCTTCGTGACGTCGCGGCGAGACGACCGGAAGATGAAGACGGTCACGATCAGGCACAGGATGGTCAACAGCAGGGCGATCGATGCGCCGTAGCCGTATTCGCCGTAGCTGAAGGACGTCTGGAACATGTAGAGGGTCAGCGGCGTCGTCGCCGTGCCCGGACCGCCGTTCGTGAGCGCCACGATCGAGTCGAAGACCTTCAGCGTCCCGTTGATGGAGAAGATGATCGATGACAACAGCACCGGCAACGACAGCGGAAGGACGATGCTGCGCACCATCCGCCACCCGGATGCCCCGTCGAGTCGGGCCGACTCCATGATGTCGTCGGGGATGTCCAGCAGCCCGGTGTACAGGAGCACGGCGTAGAACCCCATCGATCGCCAGAGGTCCATGATGACCAGCACGACGATCGCGCTGACGGGGCTGCCGAACCAGTCGATCGAGGGGATGCCGAAGAGGTTCAGCATCGCGTTGACCGGGCCGGTCTGCGGCGCGACTTCGAAGAGCTTCTGGAACATCAGCGCGACCGCCACCGTCGGGATGATGACGGGGAAGAACACGAGAGTCCTCACCACGCTTCCCCGGTTGCGTAGGACGAAGACGTAGAAGAGCGCCAGCAGGTAGCCCAGCAGCACCTGACCCGCGGTGATGATGACGGCATAGAGGAGGGTGAAGCGCAGGGCCTCACCGACACGGGCGTCACTGAAAAGCCGAGTGAGGTTGTCGACGCCCACGAAGGTGAATCCGGAGATCGCGTTCCCTTCGAAGAGGGTGTAGCCGAGCGACCAGACAACCGGGATCAGCATCACCAGGCTGTAGACGAGCAGCGCGGGGCCGAGCAGGAGGGCGATGGCCCGCTTGTCGCCGAGGACGTTGTTCATGGATGTTCCTTCGGGGTGAGACGACGGACGGGGGTCGCCGGAGCGACCCCCGTCCGTGGAGGGTGTCAGCCCAGGTCGTTCTGGACCAGATTCATGAAGTCCTGCGCCGAGATGGCGCCGGTCACCAGCTGAGCCGCGTTCTTCTGGCTCGTCTCCGTGGCCTTGGCGTTGAAGAGCGCCTCGAACCACAGCACGGACTCCTGCGTGGAGGCGATCCTGTCCTGGACGAGCGCGGTCAGATCGTCGACCTGCACATCTCCGTTGACCTTGAAGCCCGAGATGGTGTCCGCCTCGGAGAGCGACTCCGCTCCATAGTTGTTGGCGATGCAGGTCAGCCACTTGCCCGTGTTGTCGTTGTACGCCTTCTGCGACAACGCCATCGGCAGGCCGACGTTCGCCGGCGTCTGGCTCGAGTCGCCCGCACCGCCCGTCACGTCGGGGAACGGCATGAAGCCGATGTTCTCGGAGCCGATCTGATTCGCCGCGGGGTCGGCGAAGTTCGCCAGAGCCCAGCTGCCCATGTAGAAGAAAGCGGCCTTCCCGGTCAGGAACGTGTTGAACGCCGTGTCGTAGTCGATCGATCCGACACCCTGGCCGAACGAGCCCGCCGCGCCGAGGTCGGCGACCGCCTGGGCCGCGGCCACGTACTCGGGGTCGGTGAGCTTGGCCTTGCCGTCGGCGACCTTCTGCAGGGCGTCCGGTCCGAGGTCGCGGAAGAGATAGCCGCTGATGAGGCGCGTGAGGGGCCACCCCTGCTCACCCGAGGCGGAGAAGGGCTGGACACCCGCGCTCTGGAGCTTCGCAGCATCCGCCGTCAGCTCCGTCCACGTGGTGGGCACGTCGATGTCGTTGTCGGCGAGGATCTGCTTGTTGTACCAGATCCCCTCGATGTTGTACTGGTACGGCAGCACGTTGAAGCCGCCGTACAGCTGTTCGATCGTCGAGATGGCTGCCGGCTCGATCTGATCGATGACGCCGAGGTCGGTGAGGGTCTTCTGCAGATCGAGAACCTGGCCGCCCTGCGCGAGTTCTTTGGTGAGCGCGGGTGCGTTGCCCGCAGCGTACTGGGTGGGCAGTGCACTCTGTCCGGCGAGCAGCTGCAGCTTCTGGTCGAGCTGAGTCTGCGGGACGGTCTCGACCTGCAGAGGCTGAGCGTCGTTCTCGGCCTTGCACTGGTCTTCGCTCAGGCTCGTCAGCAGTTCGGGGATCGTGGTGTTCTCCTGATTCACCAGGAATGAGAACGAGGAGCCACCGGCAGAGCCGCCGCCTCCAGCACAGGCCGTCAATGCGAGCAGGCCGGCTGCGCCGGTCGCGATGGCGGCGACAGCGCGCCGCGAGCGCGTGGATGCTGTGGACACTTTTCCTCCTCGAAAATGCGCCTCTCTCATTGAAGCGCTTCAAGAGGATTATGCAGGGCTGCTCGGAGGGCGTCAAGGAAAATTTTGAAACGCTTCAGACCGAGGCGGCGGATATCGCGGAGCGACCCACCGTGCTCTCGCGCACGACGAGCTCCGGGCGGAGGATCGTCGTCACGTGCTCGTGCGTGGCCGGGTCCTCGTCGAGCTCGGCGAGCAGGAGGCGGACACCTTCGCGCCCCATGTCGATCCCCTGCATCTGCACCGACGTCAGGGGGATCATCCCGCCCCAGGCGGCGGAGTTGTGATCGCACCCCATCACCGCGACATCGCCCGGCACCGCGATCCCCTCGGCGCCGAACACCTGGATGAGCGCCATCGCCAAGAGGTCGGTCACCGCGATCACCCCGTCGAGGCGTCCGTCCCGCACCTGTGGCGCGAGTTCCTCGCCCGCCCGGAGGCCGCCGGGGGGGTCCAGGTTCTCGGTCGGAATCTCCTGCAGTGAGACACGGCCGTTCTCCTCGGCGACGGCACGGCGCACACCCCGCCGACGCAGCGCCACGGGTTGGAGATAGTCCCGACCCCCGACGAACGCCAGTCTCGTCCGGCCGATGTCGATGAGGTGCCGGGCTGCGAGGTACCCGACCTCTTCATTGTCGACGAGCACCTGGCAGCAGTCGTGCCGGCCGGTGTCGTAGTTCAGCATAATCGTGGGGCGGCCGTGCGTGCGGATGCGGGCGACGTCGTCGCCGGCGTCTTCCATCGGGGCCAGCAGGATGCCGCCCACGCGGGCGCCGTCGAAGAAGTCGAGATCGGCCCGCTGTTGATCGATGCGATTGTCGCTGTTGGCGACGAGGACGTTCATCGACAGCTCGGTGGCGTAGCGCTGCGCGCCTCGCGCGATGTCGACGAAGAGCGAGTTGCTGATGTCGATCACCACGAGGCCGATACTGCGGGAGCGGCCCGCGGCGAGTTGCTGCGCATTGGTGTTGCGCACGAAGCCGAGCTGGGCGATCGCACCCTGGACGCGCTCCAGCGTGGCCGGCGCGACTTTGTCGGGATGGTTCAGGACGTTGGAGACGGTCCCGATGGCCACGCCCGCTGCGCGGGCGACGTCGGTCATGCTGGGGGTTCGCCTCTGCTGCACCGCGCCCCCTTCGGCTGCCCTCGTCCTGGTTGGATGCTAGCGGATCAGCGGGAAGGGTTGATGCGCTTCAATCCTCCGTCAGCGTGTCTCGACCGTTCGTGGCTGCAGACTCGGGCGGCCTTTCGGGAGGAGGCCCGTCTCGCGAGAAAGGCGGAATCCGGGCGGGGTCGTCGTGGCGGGGGAGCGGGTCTGTCGAGGGGCGTGGGCGTGTCGGCGGCCGGCGCTACCCTTTCGCCATGACCACTGCGAACGGCGCCCACCCCGACGAACCGCACCGCCAGGGCTTGTCGCAGCGCCTGAACTGGCTCCGTGCCGGGGTCCTCGGCGCGAACGACGGCATCGTCTCGACGGCCGCGGTCGTGGTCGGCGTCGCGGGAGCCACGAGCGACACCGGTCCCGTGCTCATCGCGGGCCTGGCGGCCCTCGTCGGAGGGGCGATCTCGATGGCACTGGGGGAGTACGTCTCGGTGTCGAGTCAGCGCGACAGCGAGCACGCGCTCATCCAGAAGGAACGTCGAGAGCTCGCCGACGATCCCGAGGCCGAGCTCGCCGAGTTGGTGGGGCTCTACGAGGCGCAGGGCCTCTCGCGCGAGACCGCGACCCGCGTGGCCGCCGAGCTCACGGCATCCGATGCTCTGAAGGCGCACCTCTCGGTCGAGCTCAACATCGACGCCGACGACGTGGTGAGCCCGTGGGCCGCGGCGTTCGCCTCGGCGGTGGCGTTCACGGTGGGCGCCCTGCTGCCGCTCGCGACGATCCTGCTGGCGCCGGTGGAGATCCGGGTCGCGCTGACGTTCGTCGCCGTGCTCCTCGCGCTCGCCGTCACCGGTTACGTCGCGGCGTACATCGGCGGGGCGCGGCGAGGCCGGGCGGTGTTGCGCACCGTCATCGGCGGGGCGCTCGCGCTCGCGGCGACCTACGCCGTCGGCGCGCTCTTCGGGGTGTCGGCCGGGTAAAGGCCGCGGCTCCCTGCGTGCGAGTGCTGCTCCGCGCGGGTGAACGCTGCTCGTCACGGGTGAACGCTGCTCCTCGGGGACCGGCGGTGCCACGCGCGGCGTGAGCGCCGCCGATAAACGCCGTTCCGGGCGAGAAACGCTGTGCTGCCGCGTTTCCCGAGAGGAATGGCGTTTATCGCGGTGTGGTACTCGTGAGGCCTATCAATTAGTAGGACGTCCAGGTAATCTGGCGAGAGCGACGACGCCGTCGCCTCACGAAGGAGAGCCGCATGGACACCACCCCTGCTCCCGCGCTCGACGCCTCGTCGACCGGCACCCTGAGTTCCGACGAGCGCGCCGCGATCCTCGACGCCGTCCGCGACTTCGCGGCAACCGAGTTCGCCCCGCACACCCTCGAATGGGATGCCGAGAAGCATTTCCCCCGCGACGTGCTGCGCCGCGCGGGGGAGCTGGGTCTCGGCGGCGTCTACGTCAACGACGACGTGGGCGGCGCCGGGCTGTCTCGGGCCGACGCGGTGGCGATCTTCGAGGAGCTCGCCTACGGCGACCCCACCGTCACGGCCTACATCACGATCCACAACATGGTCGCCTGGATGATCGACACCTACGGCACCGCCGCCCAGCGGGAGCGCTGGCTGCCGTCCCTGGTCGCCATGGATGACCTCGGCGCCTACTGCCTCACCGAACCGGGGGCGGGGTCGGATGCCGCCGCCATCGCCACCTCGGCGATCCGCCACGGCGACACGTACGTGCTGACGGGCGTCAAGCAGTTCATCTCGGGCGCGGGAGAGGCGTCGGTCTACGTCGTCATGGCGCGCACGGGCGAGCCGGGTGCGCGTGGCATCAGCGCGTTCCTCGTCCCCGCGGACTCCGCCGGCCTGTCGTTCGGGCCGAACGAGAAGAAGATGGGGTGGAACGCCCAACCCACCCGTCCGGTGATCCTCGACGAGGTGCGCGTGCCGGCCGAGAACCTACTCGGCGGCGAGGGGCGCGGGTTCTCCATCGCGATGACCGCCCTCAACGGCGGGCGCCTGAACATCGCCACGTGCTCCCTCGGGGGCGCGCGGTGGGCGCTGGACCGGGCGATCGCGTACGTGCACGAGCGCTTCACCTTCGGCGAGGCCCTGAGCGAGAAGCAGTCCGTCATCTTCTCCGTGGCCGACATGGCCACCGAGCTCGACGCCGCGCGTCTGCTCGTGCGCGATGCCGCCCAGGCCCTCGATGCCAAGGATCCCGACGCCGCCACCCGCTGCGCGATGGCCAAGCGCTTCGCGACCGACGTCGGCTTCCGCGTCGCCAACGAGGCGCTCCAACTGCACGGCGGTTACGGCTACCTCCAGGACTACGGCATTGAGAAGGTCGTGCGCGATCTGCGCGTGCACCAGATCCTCGAGGGGACGAACGAGATCATGCGGCTCATCGTCGGACGCAACGTCCTCGCGGCCTGACGTGCGGTCTTCTCGGTTCGGGGCGGATTCCGCCGCTTGGGGCGTGAGATTGCCGCCCCGAACGACGACATCCGCCCCGAACCCGCCTGGGGGCGTCGCGCGAAGCGGGCACGCCGACGCGGCATGGCAGGGCTGTCGGCCGACGTCGGGGGTCCGTGCGAGCATTCGAGGGCGGGACCGACCGCTCCGCCCATCACTCGAGACCCCGGGAGGCGCCATGACCGATCAGGATGCCGCGTACGAGACGATCCGCGTCGAGCAGCGGGGCCGTGTCGGGTCGATCACCCTCGACCGCCCCGAGGCGCTCAACGCCCTCAACACGCAGACCATGCGCGACGTCGTCGCCGCGGCCGAGGCGTTCGACGCCGACGAAGGCGTGGGGGCGATCGTGGTCACGGGCAGCGAGAAGGCGTTCGCGGCCGGGGCCGACATCAAGGAGATGGAGCAGAAGTCGGGGCTCGACATGATGCTCACCGATCATTTCGGAGCCTGGGCGCGGTTCGCCGCGGTGCGCACGCCCGTGATCGCCGCGGTGTCGGGCTACGCGCTGGGCGGTGGATGCGAGCTCGCCCTCATGTGCGACGTGATCCTGGCATCCGACCGGGCGAAGTTCGGTCAGCCCGAGGTTCAGCTGGGCGTGATCCCGGGGATGGGCGGGACGCAGCGACTCGTCCGCGCGCTCGGGTACTACAAGGCCGCGGAGCTGGTGCTCACGGGGCGCATGATCGACGCCGCCGAGGCGGAGCGCGCGGGCCTCGTGTCCCGCGTGGTGCCGGCGGCGGAGCTGCTCGACGCGGCCGAGAGCACCGCCCGCACGATCGCCGAGAAGCCGCTGCCGGCGCTCTACGCCGCCAAGGCGGCCCTCGATGTCGCCCTCGAGTCCACGCTCGCCGAGGGCGTGCGCTTCGAGCGGCAGGCGTTCGCCTCGCTGTTCGACACCGCCGACCAGAAGGAGGGGATGGCGGCGTTCCGCGAGAAGCGGTCGCCGTCGTTCACGCACCGATGACCCGCCTCCGCCCGGCCCGTGCAGGCGACGACGTCGCCGGGGTCGTCGGCGTGCCCGCGGGAGACCGTCGGCCGCGCGCGGGCACCGCGTCGCCCCTCGGGGCTCAGAGCGGGTCGGGCACCGGAGCGGGGTCGGCGAAATCGCCGGCGCCCTTGCGGAAGCGCGCGATGATCCGCACGAGCGCCGTCGCGTCGTCGTCGTCGAGCCCGAGGTCGGCGAACACGGCGTTGAGCGCGTCGGTGGCCTCGTCGACCCGCCGTCGTCCCGCGTCGGTGAGCGCGAGCAGTGCGGCGCGCCCGTCGGTGGGGTGCGGCTCGCGCGTCACGTACCCGTCGCGCGCGAGGCGCTCGACCGTGTTGGTGACGCTCGTCGGATGCACCTGCAGGCGCGCGATGGCGCTGGCCATCGGCATCCGTCCCTCCCGCGTGAAGGCGAGCAGCCGCAGCATCTCGAAGCGCGAGAACGACAGGTCGAAGGGCTTCAGCGCCCGGTCGATGGATGCCATGAGCAACTGGTGCGCGCGGATCACCGAGGTGACGACCGTCATGCCGTCGGCCGCGTCGTCCCACCCGTGCGCCAGCCACTGGCGCTTGGCTTCGGCGATCGGGTCGACCGGCAGTCGTCGGGTCATGGGTCCTCCTCGCTTGTCACGGTACCGCTCACGCGGCGCGGCGGCCCCCTCGCCCCGGAGTGACCGGGGGCCCTCACGCGGCGCGGCGGCCCCCTCGCCCCGGGGTGACCGGGGGCTGAGCCTGTCGAAGCCGTCGCGGGTTCCGGTCCCTTCGCCGAACTCGGAGACCTCTGTCTCGGCGCGCCATCGGACGACCTCGTCGAGGCCCGCGTTCCCCCGCCGCGAGGTCGCGGCATCCGACCCCCGAACGAAGGAGCCGCGTCGATGAAGATCGTGGTGCTCATCAAAGAAGTCCCCGACACGTGGGGCGAGCGTCGTCTCGACCTCGAGACGGGGCTCACCGACCGTGCCGCGTCGGCCCCGGTGCTCGACGAGATCGACGAGCGCGCGGTCGAGGCGGCGCTCGCGCACGCCGACGCGCACCCCGGCACCGAGGTCGTGGTCCTCACCATGGCTCCGGCATCGGCCACGGCGACGGTGCGCAAGGCCCTCGCGATGGGCGCGACCTCGGCCGTGCACGTCGTCGACGACGCCCTGCGGGGCGCCGACCTGCTGCTGACCGCCGATGTGCTCGCCGCGGCGATCCGCCGCACGGGCTTCGACCTCGTGATCGCGGGCAACCTCTCCACCGACGGCGGTGGGGGAGTCGTTCCCGCGATGGTGGCCGAGCTCCTCGGCGTGCCGCAGCTCACGGCGCTGTCGAGCCTCGACATCGCCGACGACACGGTGTCGGGCGAGCGCGTGAGCGATGCCGGGACGATGCGGGTGTCGGCATCCCTGCCCGCGGTGGTCTCGGTCACCGAGGCGCTTCCCGAGGGGCGCTTCACGACCTTCAAAGGCATCATGGCCGCGAAGAAAAAGCCCTTCGACACCGTGGATGCCGCCGACCTCGGCGTCGTGGCCGAAGACCCGGCGCAGGCGCGGTACATCATGCTGTCGGTCGCCGAGAGGCCGCCGCGCGCGGCCGGGACGAAGATCGTCGACGAGGGCGACGCCGGCGAGAAGCTTGCGGCCTTCCTCCTCGCCGAGGGGGTGGCGTGATGAGCGTCGCCCTGGTCCTGCTCGAGGTGCTGCCGTCCGGAGCGCTCGCCGCCTCGGCCGCCGGGCTGCTGACGGCGGGGGCCGCGGTGGGGGAGCCGGTGGCGGTGCTCGCCGCTCCGGCTGCGCTGCTCGACGACGCCGCCGCGGAGGCCGCGGAGCTCGGAGCGGTGCGCGTGCTGACCGCCGCGGTCGACCCCGACCTGCTGACGGGCCCCGTCGTCGATGCGCTCGCCGCGGCGGTGGCGGCCGAGAGTCCCGATCTCGTGCTGGTCTCGAACGCGATCGAGTCGCGGGATGCCGCGGCGCGCCTCGCAGTGCGGTTGCGCCTCCCCCTCGCGACCGACATCGTCGGCGTCGGGCGCGACGAGCTCGGCGTCGTGGCCCATCACGCCGCGTTCGGCGGAGCTTTCACGGTCGAGGGAGCACCCACGTTCGGCCCCCTCGTCGCGACCCTGCGCCCCGGGGCGGTCGACGCGCGCCTCGACGCGCGACCGCTCGAGGTGCACGGCCTGCAGGTGACGGCATCCGCGATCCCGTCCGCGCGGGTCGAGGACTTCTCCGAGACCAGGGCCCCCTCGACGCGGCCCGAGCTGCGCGGAGCGGCCGCGGTCGTCGCCGGCGGTCGGGGAGTGGGATCGAAGGAGGACTTCGCCCTCGTCGAGCAGCTCGCCGACGTGCTCGGCGCGGCCGTCGGCGCCTCGCGCGCGGCCGTCGACGCGGGGTACGCCCCGGCGAGCACGCAGGTGGGACAGACCGGGGTCTCGGTGTCGCCGCGGCTGTACGTGGCGCTCGGGATCTCGGGGGCGATCCAGCACCGGGCGGGCATGCAGACGGCGGGCGTGATCGTAGCGGTCGACAAGAACCCCGACGCACCCATCTTCGACATCGCCGACTTCGGTATCGTCGGAGATCTGTTCACCGTCGTCCCGCAACTCATCAGCGCGCTAGAGGCCCACAAGAAGTAGATGGCGTCCACACCCCGCACTCCGCGTCGCGGGCTGCCGCGCGTCCCCGGTGGGGAGCCCTGGCCGCCCGCGGGTTCCGACGCGTCCGGCGACGCGTCCCCTCCGGACGCCGGGGGGAGTTCGCAGAGCGGCGCGCACCTCGCGGATTCCGCCCCGCGGGAAACGAACAACGCGACGAACCCCGAGCTGTCGCCGACGGATGCCGAGGGCTCCCGCCCCGAGCCGGGGTCCGGGGCCACCGTGCGCCGAGGGCTTCCGCGCGAGCCGGGCGGGGAGCCCTGGCCTCCGGCATCCCTCGCTCCGTCCGACGCGGGTGCGACGCCCGTCCCCGCATCGGATCGGGGCGATGCGATCGGATCGGAGGTGCCGTCGCGTGCGGTTCCGGTCCGCGACCCCGCCTCCGACGAGCCCGCGGGCAGCGGCACCGCCTCGCGCCCGGCCGCCGCGCCTGCGGAGACGGATGCCGTGGCCGGCGATGTGCGTCGAGGGCTCCCGCGCGAGCCGGGCGGGGAGCCCTGGCCCCCGGCATCCGGTGCGGGTTCGCGGGCGGCAGCGGAATCGCAGCGGCGTGACGGAGTCGGGGCGGGGGCGCCCACGCCTCCGACGTCGGTGCCCGTTTCCGACCGGGGGTCGGAACAGGACGCTGGCGGCGGGATGCCCCCGCGCCCGCTTACGTCGTCGCGCCCCTCGCGGGGAGTGGCCGGACCGCCCGTTGCGGCGGGAGTGACCGCAGCGTCAGCTGCACCGGGAGCGACCGGCGGGCCCGCTGCGCCCGGAGTGCCGAAAGCCCCGGAGGTGCCCGCAGCCCTCGCGGACGCCGCCCCGCGCCCTCCCCTCACGGTTCGCCGGACCGTCTGGCCCGGGGCCGCAGCGCGACGCGCGCGGGCCGGCGCGACGCCCGGCGCCGGCTCCGCCGCGAAACCCCGACCGGCCGCGGCGAAAACCGCTCCCGCCGCTCTGCGCGACTACTCGCCCGTCCAGCTGCTCGGATCGACGGCCGTTCTCGGCGTCTTCGCGCTCGCCCTGGTCGGCATCGCCGTGCTGCTCGCGCGTTTCGTGCTCGCGATCGGACCCGGGCGCGACTTCCTCGCCGCCTTCCCCGGCGAATACCCCCTTCCCGCGTCCGCGCCCGTCGGATTGCCCGCGTGGCTCAACTGGTCGCACTTCCTCAACAGCTTCTTCCTGCTGCTGATCATCCGCACCGGCTGGCAGGTGCGCCGCGAGAAGAGGCCCTCCGCCTTCTGGTCTCCGCGCACCGACAAGAGGAGGCGCATCAGTCTCACCCTGTGGTTCCACCAGGCGCTCGACATCCTGTGGATCGCGAACGGCGCCGTGTTCGTCGTGCTGCTGTTCGTCACCGGACAGTGGATGCGGATCGTGCCGACGTCGTGGGAGGTCTTCCCGAACGCCCTCTCGGCGGCGCTCCAGTACGCCTCCCTCGACTGGCCCACCGAAAACGGGTGGGTGAACTACAACAGCCTGCAGCAGCTGTCGTACTTCGCCATCACCTTCGTCGCCGCTCCTCTCGCGATCGTCAGCGGTGTGCGCCTGTCGGGGATCTGGCCGAAGGATGCCGAGAAGCTCAACCGGCTGTATCCGGCGGAGTGGGCGCGCAAGGTCCACTTCCCGACGATGCTCTTCTTCGTGGCGTTCATCGTCGTGCACGTGGCCCTCGTGCTCGCCACCGGTGCCCTTCGCAACCTGAACCACATGTACGCCGCCCGCGGGTCGGTCGACCCCGAGGCGTACACGAGCGATCCGACCGGTCTGTTGATCTTCGCGGCATCCCTCGTGGTGATGGCCGCGGCGTGGATCGCCGCGCGGCCCGCGGTGCTCGTGCCGATCGCCCGCCTGTTCGGCGAGGTCAAGCAGCGCTGAACCGCGCGCGGGTCCGGCGGGAGCGCGGAGACCGCCCCCGGTCGCCGAGGAGGCACGCGACCGCGGCCGACCGCATGCGGCCTCGGCGGGAGCCCGCGATCCGGCGACGGCCGCTGCCCTCGGCGGCGGCCTGCGGGGTCGGCGACGACCCGCGGCCTCGCAGACGACCCGCGGTCGAGCGGGCCTCAGGTGCGCGCGCGGAGACCGGCGACGATGAGGTCGAGGCCGAAGGCGAAGTCGCCGCTCGTCGCGTCGGCAGCGGCGAGGTCGGCGCCCGCGCCCCCGGCGGACTCCGGCCGCGCCCCCGCACTGTCGTACTGCAGGCGCTGCTGCTCGTGCCAGACGAAACCGAGCACATAGTGCAGCACGGTCGTGGCGACCCGGCGGGCGGTGGCGGCGTCGGAGCCGGGGGCGGTGACGGCGGCAGACAGGCGTTCGAGCGCGACCGACGAGCCCAGGCCCATCGCGAGCGTGCTCGAGACCACCTCGGCGCCGTCGCGATAGGCGAGCAGTGCGTCGCGCAGGGCATTCGCCTCGCGGGACAGGTCGACGGCGGCGCCGGTTGCCATGCGGCTCACGATCCGATCCGACAGCTCCGCGAGAAGCGACTGCTTGTTCGGGAAATGCCAGTAGAGGGCGCTCGGCTGCACCTCGAGCGCCGTCGCGAGGCGGCGCATCGTGAGGTCGGGGAGGCCGTGATCGTCGAGGATGCGCAGGGCCGCGCGCGCGACGTCGTCGGCGGAATGTCCTCGCGGTGCCATGGGGATGAGTATAGTGAACGCCGTTCAAGTGAACACCGTTCAGGAAGGCCTCCCCATGACCCGTCGCCTCGACGCCACCGACCTCGCCCGCGTCGCCGTCTTCGCCGCTCTCATCGCGGTCCTCGGCCTGCCCGGGAGCTTCCCGGTCTTCGGCGGTGTGCCCATCACCGCCCAGACGCTCGGCGTCATGCTCGCCGGCGCCGTCCTCGGCCCCTGGCTCGGCGCGCTGTCGGTGACGGTGCTGCTCGCCCTGGTCGCGGTGGGTCTCCCCCTGCTCGCCGGGGGACGGGGCGGGTTCGGCGTCTTCCTCGGCCCGACCGCCGGATACGCGCTCGGATGGATCCTCGGCGCGATCGTCATCGGCCTCATCGTCCACGCGGGCGGTCGGCGCCCGGTCGTCTGGCGCACCGTCCTCGCGATGCTCCTTGGAGGCGTCGTGGCGATCTACGCCCTCGGCATCCCGGTGCAGAGCCTGGTCACCCGCCTCCCGCTTGGTGAGACCATCCTCTCCAGCTTCGTCTTCGTGCCCGGCGACCTGCTCAAGGCGGCGGTGGCGACGGTGGTGGTGACCGCCCTCGTGCGGGCCTATCCCCGCGGATTCCGCCGCGAGTGGAACGCGCAGGCCCCCGCGCGGGTCGAGGCCGGAACCACCGCGTGAGCACGATCCGCTGCGACGGGCTGTCGGCCCGCCTCGGCGGTCGCGACGTGCTGCGCGAGGTCACCCTCGACCTCGCCGCCCGAACGATCGCCGTCATCGGTGACAACGGTTCGGGCAAGTCGACCTTCGCGCGGCTCGTCGCGGGCCTCGTGACACGTTCGGCGGGAGACCTGAGCGTGCGGGGCCTCGACCCCGACCGGGATGCCGTCGAGCTTCGCCGCCGCGTCGCCCTGGTGCTCAGCAATCCCGATGCGCAGATCGTCATGCCGGTGGTCGCGGACGACGTCGGTTTCTCGCTACGCTCCGAGCGTCTGCCGAAGGCCGAGCGCGCGGAGCGGGTGGCCCGGGCCCTCTCGCGTTTCGGTCTCGCCGATCTCGCCGATCGACCGGCGCACGATCTGTCCGGAGGGCAGAAGCAGCTGCTGGCGCTGTGCGGGGCCTTCGTGCGCGCTCCCGACCTCGTCGTCGCCGACGAACCCACGGCCTACCTCGACGCCCGCAATGCGCGGCTCGTGGCCGATCACCTCCTGGCCGACACCGGTCACGCCCTCGTCCTCGTGACCCACGACCTCGACCTCGCGCGACGCTGCGACGCCGCCGTGCTGTTCGCCGAGGGTTCCGTGGTCGCCGCGGGTACAGCATCCGGAGTCGTCGACGCCTACGAACGGACGCTCGCGTGCTGAGCCTCTACCGACCCGGCGACGGCTTCCTGCACCGGATGCCGGCGGGCCCCACGATGCTCCTGCTCGCGGTCGTCGCGCTCGGCCTGGCATCGCTGCCGAGCGCCGCGTGGGCGGCCGCCGTCTGCGCCGCAGCGGTCGTCGTCGCCTACGCCGCGTCGGGCCTGGGGATGCGCGAACTGGGCCGGCAGGTCGGGGGTCTGCGCTGGATCCTCGCGATCACCGCGATCGGCCAGCTCGTCTTCCTCGGCCCCGAGCCCGCGCTGGCCAACACCGCCCGCGTCGCGGCCGCGCTGCTCATCGCGGCCCTGCTGCCGCTGACCACCCGCGTCGACGACATGCTCGACGCGCTCGAGCGCGGTCTCCGCCCGCTGCGGAGGATCGGGATGGATGCCGAGCGCGCGGCGCTCCTGCTCGCCGTGACCATCACGACCGTCCCCGTCCTCGCGCGGCTGGCCGCCGAGGTGCGCGAGGCGCAGCGCGCCCGCGGGGTGCGGCCGTCGCTGCGAGCGGGCATCCTTCCCTTCGTCGTGCTCTCGCTGCGGCACGCCGACCAGCTCGGCGAGGCCCTCGCCGCCCGCGGCGTTCGCTGAACGCGGGTCCGTTGCGCTCGCGTGGGTGTTCGGCTGCGCCTCGTCGAGCGGGTCGCTCGCCCTCTTCGCCGCCTCGGCCACACGACTCTTGTGTCGTCTCGGCCGCACAACCTCGGCAGGGGTGACCTTGTCCCACTTATGGCCGGTCGTGGGCCTTGCAAGTGGCCATAAGTGGGACGGGCACCGCAATAAGTGGGACACATGCACGACCGGAGGGGAGGGGGTGACGAAGGGCGGCGGCCGCTGGCGGCGGGGTGCGGGTTCAGGTATCGCCGGGGTCTCGGGGCGGGGTAGCGGTGACCTTGTCCCACTTATGACCGGTCGTGGGCCTTGCAAGTGGCCATAAGTGGGACAAGCACCGCCACAAGTGGGACAAGCACCGCCACAAGTGGGACGAGGGATGAACGACGGGACGTGCTACGCGCCGGCCGCCCGCCCAGCGGCGAAGCCCTCGGCGTACGCCTCATCGGCGCCCTGGCGGAACATGTCGCGGGCGGGATCGCGCACGATCGAGCGCGCGCCGGGCAGGTCGAGGTCGCCCACGAGGTCGGCGCGTCCGCGCACGATCGCGACGGGACGGCGCGAGGCCTTGCCCTTCACCAGATCGGTGGCGGCGGCGATCTCGTCGGCCACGCACGGCAGGGTCACCACGAGGGGGCGGCCCTCGGCATCCACCGTTCCGCGGAGGTCCTCGAACACGTGGATGCCGCCGGCCCCGATCGCGTGATCGGTCTGGCCTTCGCGCCAGGCCCGGCCGAGCGTGTCGGTGATGATCACGCCCACGTGCGCTCCGGTCGCCGTGCGCAGGCCGGTCGCGAGGGCGCGCGCCGAGGCGTCGGGGTCGACGGGGAGCAGCAGCACGGTGCCCTCGGGGGTGTTGCTCGCGTCCACGCCGGCGGCGGCGGAGACGATGCCGAGCGGGTTCTCCACGATGCGCGTCACGTGCCCGGTGGGGGAGGTGCGGGAGGCCACGAGCCGCACGGTTTCGCGCGTGATCGCGTCCTCGCGATCGGCGGCCTCGATGATGCGCCCCTCCGCCTTCGACACGATCTTGCTCGTGACGACGACGATGTCGCCGTCGGCGAGGGGCTGGGCGAGGGCATCCAGGATCACCCCGACGAGGTCGTCTCCCGGGGTGATCTCACGGATGCCGTCGAGGGCCCAGATCTGCAGCACGGTCAGCGGACGAAGCGCACCTCGGTGAGCTCCTCGCCGAGGAAGGGCTCGGTGTGCGACGCGCCGTCGAGCGCGAAGCCGTTGCGCGCGTAGAAGCGGTGCGCGCGCGGGTTGTCGTCGGCGACCCAGAGGTACAGGCCCTCGCCCTCTTCGACGGCGGCGTCGAAGAGCTGCTGGCCGATGCCCGTGCCGTGGTGGGCGTCGAGCAGGTAGATGAAGTACAGCTCGCGCTCGCGCGGGGCGTCGTCGTCGCGCGCGGGGCCCGAGCCTACGAAGCCGACGATCTCGCCGTTCACGAGGGCGGCGTGCATGCGGTATCCGTCGCCCTGGGCGGCCCAGTGGGTCCAGAGCTCCGCCATGCGACGCGGCGAGACGGCCTCGAGGGCCGCCTTGCTGATGAGGTGGTCGTAGGTCTCGTGCCAGCAGGTGGCGTGCACGCGGCCCAGGGCCTCGGCATCCACATCGCGCACCGGACGGACGACGATGTCGGTTCGGGTTTCCGCAGTCATGGCGTGACTCTACGCGCGGCCCGGGCGCAGGTGAAATCGACGGTGAGGGGCGGCCGGATGCGCTAATGGAGGGTTCGTTCGGAGGCGTGTGGCACGATGCCGCCGTGCCGCAACGTCAGCCGCTCACCTCCGTCGAGGCGCGTATCGACGCGGTCGCCCACCGCCTGCTCGCGGGAGCGCCCACGAGGGGTGCGCGGGCGCGCGCGGTCGAGTTCGGTGTGTTCGTGCTCAAGCAGGCGTGGGCGTGCGTGTTCGGCGCCGCGTTCCTGGTCGTGGTGCTCGCGGCGAAGCTCTGGTATCCCGACGACGCCGCGCTCGCGCGCAACGACGCCCTGACGATCGCCGCCGTGCTGATCCAGGTCGCCATGGTGGCGGGGCGCCTCGAGACCCTGCGGGAGCTGCGCGTCGTCGTGCTCTTCCACATCGTCGGCACCGTGATGGAGCTGTTCAAGACCGACGTCGGGTCGTGGATGTACGCCGCCGACGGCATCCTGCGCCTCGGCGGTGTGCCGCTGTACAGCGGCTTCATGTACGCCGCGGTCGGCAGCTACATGGTGCGCGTGTACCGGCTGTTCGACCTCCGCTTCTCGCGCTACCCCCGCCGGTGGCTCACCGCGGTGGTCGCCGCGCTGATCTACGTCAACTTCTTCTCGCATCACTGGATCGTCGATCTGCGCTGGATCCTCCTCCTCGCCGTCGTCGTGCTGTGGGCCCGCACGACGATGCACTTCCGCTTCTTCCGCGGCACGTTCCGGATGCCGCTGCTGCTGGCCTTCTCGGGAGTGGCGCTGTTCATCTGGCTCGCCGAGAACATCGCCACCTACGCGGGGGCGTGGCTGTACCCCTCGCAGGTGGGCGGGTGGCATCCGGTCGATGCGTCGAAGCTGTCGTCGTGGTTCCTGCTCATGATCGTGTCGGTCGTGCTGGTGACGTGGGTGTATCCGCCGCGGGGACCGGATGCCGAGGAGCCCGCGGCGACGGGGTGAGACGGCGTTCTGTGGAGAACCGACAACGAGATCGCCGATCCGTCGTGGACTCGCTACGCTCGCCCCTCGTGAACGTCCTCTGGCGCACGCTTCTCGTGCTCTTCCGTGCCCGCCGTCGCCTCCGCCGCGAGGGACCCATCGACCCCAACACGGTCGCGCGCCTGGGCATCCGCGTGCTGCCGACCGACATCGACCTGCTGCGGCACCTGAACAACGGCCGCTACCTCTCGCTGTTCGATCTGGGCCGGTGGGACCTGCTGACGCGCACCGGTCTGCTCGCGGCGATGACGCGCCAGGGGTGGTACGCCGTGGTCGCGGCCGAGACCATCACCTTCCGCCGCTCGCTCGAGCTGGGGCAGCGGTTCGAGCTCGAGACGCGCCTGATCGGACACGACGACCGGGCTGTCTACCTCGAGCACCGCGCGCTGGTGAAGGGCGAGATCTACGCCCGCGCCATGATCCGGGCCCGCATCCTGCGCCGCACCGGCGGAACCGTTCCGCACGACGAGCTCTTCGCCGCGGTCGGTCGCCCCGAGGGGCTGCCCGACATCGAGTCGTGGGTGCACGACTGGGCCGCGGGTTCCGCGCTGCCCTCGACGAAGCGCCCGGCGCCCAGCGTCTGGAGCTGAGCGCGGGGCGCGACGGAACCCCGGCCCCGCGGCATCCGCCGAAAGGAACGGGGAGTGGATGCCGTGCGCCGCGGCCCGCGCCCCCTCACCCGATCCCGCGCGCAGCGCCGAGGAGCGGGTGGGCGCCGGCTCAGCGACCGAAGCGGGCGTCGAGCCAGGCCACCTGCTTCATGAAGTGGCGATAGCCGCCGCCCTCGTGGCCGTTGTAGCGGTACACCTCGATCTCGGCGTCGGCGGAGGCCAGCGCGTGGAACGACGCGAAGACGCCCGAGGGCAGTACGACATCGTCCATGAGCCCGACCGAGAAGAGTGCGGGGGCGGTGATGCGGCGGGCGAGAACGGCTCCGTCGACGTAGGAGAGGGTGCGCAGCACCGCGTCTTCGGCATCCCTGTGGGTGGAGAGGAATCGCGTGATCTCGGTGAACGGGGCGAGGGGGGTGCGCACGATCGCGTTCGGGAAATCGGCGAGGAACGGCACGTCGGGCAGGAGCGCGGCCACCGCATCCCCTGCCAGGGCCGCGGCGGCGATCGCGAGTCCGCCGCCCTGGCTGCCGCCGGTGACGGCGATGCGCGACGCGTCGACGCCGTCCAGCCGCGAGACCTCGTCGACCAGCCGCACCGCGTCGGTGTAGAGGCGGCGGTAGTAGTAGTCGCGGGGGTCGAGGATGCCCCGGGTCATCACACCCGGGAAGGCGGCGGCCGATCCGTGCGGATCGGGGGTGTCGCCGACGCTCCACGTCGATCCCTGCCCGCGGGTGTCCATGATGACGTGGACGTAGCCCGCCGTCGCCCAGGCGGTCTTCTCGCCGGGCAGTCCCCGGCCGCCGCCGTAACCGATGAACTCGACGACCGCCGGCAGGTCGTCGTCGCCGTGCGGGCGCACGACCCAGCCGCGGATCTCGTCGCCGCCGAAGCCCGTGAACGTCAGGTCCTGCACGCGCAGGGCCCGCACCGGCGAGGCGACATCCGCGAGCCGGAGCGGGCGGGCCGCCGCCCGCGCCTCGGCGAGCGTCTCGTCCCAGAACGCGTCCAGATCGTCGGGCGCGGTGAGCGCCGGACGGTACTCCCGCAGGAGCTCGAGGGGAAGGTCGGTGAAAGTCTGGGCCATGCGGATCTCCGTCGATGTGGGGGCTGCACCGACAGTAGCGAACAGCGCGGCGGTGCCCTCGCGTCTGCGACGCCCCGCGCGGAGCGGATCGGGTGACGGCAGCGTGACCCCGCGCGCACGGCAGTGCCCCGGCCGCACACGACGGCCGGGGCACCGGGGTACCCGGAGGGATCAGCTGGTGAGCAGGCGCAGGCCGTAGGTCTGCAGGATCTCGTTCACCGGCTGGAAGTACGTCGTGCCGCCCGACGTGCAGTCGCCGGAGCCGCCCGAGGTCACGCCCTGGGCCTGGTTGCCGGCGAGCAGCGACCCGCCCGAATCGCCGGGCTCCGCGCACACGGTCGTGCGGATCAGCCCTGAGACCGACCCCTCGGCGTACCGCACGGTGGAGGTGAAGCCCTGGATCTGGCCGCAGTGCCATCCGGTCGTCGACCCCGATCGGCAGACCGTGGCGCCCACGGCGGCCTGGGTCGATCCCTTGACCGCGACCGCGCCGCCGGCGTAGTCCATGACCTGCCCCACGGGCGTGTGCGACGGGGTCGCGACCCAGGCGTAGTCGTTACCCGGGAACGACGAGCCCTGGAACGTGCCGTAGGTCGTGCTGTCGCCGGTCTCACCACAGTGACCGGCGGTGACGAAACCGCCCTGCACGGCGAAACCGACCGAGCAGCGGCTCTGGTTGTTGATGTTGTAGGCCATGCCGCCGCGGATGGTGGCGAAGGTCTGCGGTGCGGCGGCCCCCGTCTCGAGGCGCACGGCGTCGGCCGGAGCGCCCAGGCCGGCGGCGAAGTCGGCGGCGGCCTGCTCGCCTCCCGCCACGACGTCGAGCACGACATCGTTGGCCTCGACATCGATCCACCACGAGGGGATGACGTCGGGAACCGGTGCGGTCTCCAGTCGCGCGGTGATCGCTTCGAGGTCGTCGAGGGAGTGCGCGACCTCGACCGGCACGGCGCCGGCATCGACCGCGGCGGTCGACGCGGCATCCGTCGTCACCGCCGCGTAGACCGTGCGGGTGGTCTCGTCGAGCCAGGCGCCGGCGTACGCGTCACCCGTCGCCGACGCGACGTCATCCGTGGTCTCGGCCGCGTCGGCCTGGAAACGCAGGACATCGGCCGCGCCCTCGACGTCGGTGCCGAGATCGGCGGCCATCGCCTGCAGGAGCTGCGCGTCGACGCCGTCGACGGCGGCATCCGTCGGGGGGACGGGGGTCTGCGCCAGCGCGGGAGCGGTGGCGACGGTGGTCAGGAAGAGGCCGAGGGCGGCAGCGCCGACGACCGTTTTCGATA
The DNA here is from genome assembly GCF_947489255.1 of uncultured Microbacterium sp. GTDB lineage: Bacteria > Actinomycetota > Actinomycetes > Actinomycetales > Microbacteriaceae > Microbacterium > Microbacterium phycohabitans. The sequence goes on along the minus strand of NZ_CANLCY010000005.1, from coordinate 158,029 downwards.
TGCGGTTCACGTGGAGTGACCTTCCATCCAGGGGGGATAAATGGTGGGTACCCACGGCCATGAAAACACGGCGAGGACGAAATGCGAAGGATTTTCCTCGCGTTGCTGTCCTCGGTGCAACAACGCCGATCCGCTCGATCCGCCTCTTGCGCGGCGGGCCGCCGGGATGCAACGCGCGCGATGCCTAGGCTGACGCTCATGAGCACCAACGACCCTCGCGCCACCGGTCCTGCGCTCTCCTCCGACGTCGCCGAGCGTGCCGCGACGCGCATCACCGCCTTCTCGACGCGCCGCGCCTCACCGGCCCGCGGCGATGTCGCCGCCGACGCCGCAGCCGCGGATTTCACCGCCGCCGCCGTCGACGGCGTGCTCCGGCCCGAGAGCCTCACGGCCTCGGCCGCGGCCCTGCACCGCCTGGCCGAGGTCGCGCCCTCGTCGCTCCCGTGGTTCGTGCGCGGTGCCCTCCAGCTGGGCGGCGCGGTCGCGCCCGTGATGCCGACGCCCGCCGTCCCCCTCGCCAAGCGCACCCTGCGCGAGCTGACGGCCGCGCTCGTCGTCGACGCGCGTCCCGAGCGCCTCGCCGCCGGTCTCGCGTCACTCGCGGCGGACGGCGAGAGCCTCGACCTGCGCCTGGTCGGACCCGCCGTGCTCGGCGACACGTCCGCGCGGCGCCGGCTCGACGGCATCCGGGCCCTCGTCGCGCGCGACGACGTCGACCGTGTCTCGTTCCCACTCGCCGACGCGGTGGCGGGTCGCTCGGCCTGGGCCTTCGACGCCGAGGTCGAGCATGCGGCCGAGCGGGTTCTGCCGCTGTTCCTCGACGCGCTCGCGGCCGGGACGCATCTCACCCTCGTCGTGCGCGACCGCGCCGAGCTCGACGCGAGCGTCGCGGTGCTCACGCGCGTGCTCGAGGAACCGCGTCTGGCCGGTGCGCGCGCGGGCATCGCCCTTCCCGTGGGCGTCGCCGAGACCGTCGACGCCGTCCGCGAGCTCGCGGCGTGGGCGCGGCAGCGCGTGCAGGACGGCGGCGAGCGTCTCACCCTGCGCCTGGACGACGCGCCGATCCCGACCACGGATGCCGTGACCTCCGCCCGCCACGGCTGGCCCGCGCCCGCCGTCACGACGCGCGACGACGTCGATGCCGCGCTCGTTCGCGCACTGCGCGAGGCGCTGAGCCCGCGCGCCCTCGACGGTGTGCGCGTCGAGGTCGCCACGGCCGACCCGGAGCGCGCGGCCCTCGCCCTCGCGCTCGGCGACGACGTCGCACTCGTCCTGCCGCGTGGCACCGCGTGGGTCCCCGACATCGCTCCGGTGCGCACGGTGGCTGTCGTGCATCCCGACGACCTCGACGCGGTCGCCGCGGCCCCGGCCGCGCTGTTCGCCGCGACCGTCGCCACGGCGCCCGCCCTCCCCCCGGCGGCGCCGGTGCTCGCGGGCGACACGCCCTCCGACGCCGCCCCGGACCGCGCGGGCGATCCCGACACCGCGGCGCTCGAGACCGCCGCCGTCGCCGCTCGCGCGCGGCGGGCGCTCTCCGCCGCCGACGCGCCCCCGCCCGCGATGCGCACGCCGCAGCGCGACCTCGCGCAGGAGCCCGCGATCCTGCGCGACCCCGCCGACGCCGACGCCGACGACCCGGGGCTCACCCAGGCCGTGCTGGGCATCGCGCGCGAGGCCGCGGCATCCGAGGACACCTCCGCCCTGGGTCCCGACGTGCAGCAGATGCTCTTCGGCGGGCAGGCGTTCGTCGACACCGCGGTGTTCTCGGCGCGCGAGAGTGCGGAGCTCGCCGGGGGAGCCGCGGGCTTCCGGAACACCGCCGACACCGATCCGACCGTCGCCGCCGACCGCGCCTGGGGCCTCGCCGTGCTCGACCGCGTGGGCGGCTCGATCGTGGGCGACGCGACGGCCGCCGCGGGGCGCATCGACGACGAGGCCGGCCTCGACGAGGTCGTGGCGCGCGTGCGCACGGGAGCCGAGGCGTGGGGCGCGTTGGCCGCCGCCGATCGCGCGGGCGTGCTGCTTGCGGCGTCGCGGACTCTCGCGGACCGTCGCGCCGACCTGATCGAGGTGCTCGCATCCGAGGGGGGCGCGCTGCTGTCCGAGGCCGACGCGGAGGTGAGCCAGGCGGTCGACGCCGCCGCGTACTACGCCGCCACCGCCAAGGAGCTCGACCGGGTACCGGGGGCCGTGTTCGTCCCCGATCGCCTCACGGTCGTCGCGCCCCGATGGAACGCGTCGGTGGGACTGTGCGCGGCCGAGACGCTCGCCGCTCTCGTCGCGGGATCGGGCGTTCTGCTCACGCCCTCGCCGCGGGCACGCCGTGCCGGAGCGGTCGTCGCCGAAGCGCTGTGGGCGGCGGGCGTGCCGCGCGATGTGCTCGCGTACGTCGACCTGAACGAAGACGCCTCCGGCCGGGCGCTCATCGCCCACCCGGGCGTCGACCGCGTCCTGCTCGCGGGGGCCCGGACCACCGCCGAGCGTTTCGCCGGGTGGCGCCCCGCGCTGCGCCTGCAGGCGCTGACCGCCGGACGCAACGCCGTGATCGTGGCCCCGTCCGCCGACCTCGACGAGGCCGTGGCCGACATCGTGGCCGGGGCGTTCGCGCGCGCCGGCCAGGCGGCCACCGCGGTGTCGCTCGTCATCCTCGTCGGTGCGGTCGCGCGCTCCGCGCGGTTCACCGAGCAGCTGAAGGATGCCGTGACCTCGCTGCGCGTGGGCCCGGCCGACGACCCGCTGTCCGACGTCGGGCCGCTGGTCGAGGAGCCGACGGGCGAGGTCCGGCGCGCCCTGACCGTGCTCGGCGACGGCGAGCGGTGGCTCATCGAGCCGCGCGAGCTCGACCTCGGCCCCGAGACGGCCGGTCGCTTCTGGTCGCCCGGCGTGCGCACGGGCGTCACCGCCGGGTCGCACCTGACCCGGGCCGCGGTGGCGGCGCCGGTGCTCGGCATCCTGCACGCCCCCACCGTGACGCGGGCGATCGAGCTGCAGAACGCGATCGGCTCGGGCTTCGTCGCCGGGTTGCACACGCGCGACACGGCCGACCTCGACCTGTGGCTCGACACCGTCGAGGCCGCGGTGCTGCGGGTGAACCGACCCTCGACGGGGGCCGTGGTGCAGCGCGAGCCGATCGGCGGGTGGGGCGAGGCGACGGTCGGCGACGGAGCGATGTCGGGCGGACCCAACCGGCTCGTGACGCTCGGTTCGTGGCGTCCTTCGACGGGTGGGGCGTCGTCGTCGACGCTGCACCTCAGGGGGCTCGACAGCCGCATCACGGCGCTCATCGAGGCCGCGCAGCCGACCCTGTCGTACGAGGCGTTCGACTGGCTCCGCCGCGGAGCGCTGTCGGACGCCGTGGCGTGGGACCGGGAGTACGGCCGCGTGCGCGACGTCTCGCGCCTCGGCGTCGAGCGGAACCTCCGCCGCTACCGCCCGGCCGACGTGGCCGTGCGCGCGACGGCCGACGCCCCCTGGCAGGCGGTGCTGCGGGTGCTCGTCGCCGCGGTGCGCTCGGGATCGACCTTCTCGCTCAGCACCCCGGTGGGCCTTCCCGCCGCGGTGCGCCACCTGCTCGGCGAGAGCGAGATCGCGGTCTCGGTCGAGAGCGACGAGGAGTGGCTGCAGCGCCTGGCGGGTGGCATCCCGGATGCCGAGACCCTCGGCGCCGACGCCCCGGTCGTCGCTCCCCGGCCGGGGCGCGTGCGCCTGGTCGGCCCTGCGGCCACGGTCGCAGCGGTGCGCACGGCGGTCGCCCAGACGGTCGGCGCCGACGTGTCGCTGACCCTCTACACCGACGAGGTCACCACCGCGGGGCGGCTCGAGCTGCTGCCGTTCCTGCGCGAGCAGGCGGTGTCGATCGGCGCGTTCCGCTTCGGTCGGGTCGACGGCTGGAGCGCCGAGGTGATCTGAGGCCCGCGGTCCCTCGCCGGGCGAGGTCGCCTGATCGTGACGACGGCACCGGCTGTGGTGCGGTGGGGACGCATGCGCTCGCGCGGACCGTGCGATCTCGGTGGAGCGCCGCGGAGCGCGGGCCACCGGGTTTCGAAAACGTTTAGCGGCAACGCCTCCGGGCGGTAACGTCGGAGGCCGAACGCGAGGAGCACCGATGACCGCTGCCCGACTCACTCTCGACCCCCGATTCCCGATCGGGGCCGTCCGTCGCCGTCTGTTCGGCGGGTTCGTCGAACACCTTGGCCGTCACGTCTACGACGGCATCTACGAACCCGGCCACCCGGAGGCGGATGAGCAGGGCTTCCGCCGTGACGTGCTCGACCTCGTGCGCGAGCTGGGCGTCTCGATGATCAGATACCCCGGCGGCAATTTCGTCTCGGGCTTCCGGTGGGAGGACAGCGTCGGCCCACGCGCGCAGCGCCCGCGCCGCCTCGACCTCGCGTGGCACTCGACCGAGACGAACGAGATCGGCCTCCACGAGTTCGCCGACTGGCTCGACAAGGCCGGCAGCGACCTCATGCTCGCCGTCAACCTCGGCACCCGGGGCGTGCTCGAGGCCCTCGACCTGCTCGAGTACAGCAACGTGCCCGGGGGCACGACCCTGTCGCAGCAGCGCATCGACAACGGCCGCACGGACCCGTTCGGCGTGCAGGTGTGGTGCCTCGGCAACGAGATGGACGGGCCCTGGCAGCTCGGCCACCGCTCGGCCGACGACTACGGCAAGATCGCCTCGCAGACCGCGAAGGGGATGCGTCAGCTCGACCCGTCGATCGAGCTCGTCGTGTGCGGGTCGTCGGGAGCGCAGATGCCGACGTTCGGCGAGTGGGAGCGCGTCGTTCTGGAGCACACCTACGACGACGTCGACATGATCTCGTGTCACGCGTACTACCAGGAGCACGACGGCGACATCGACTCGTTCCTCGCCTCCTCCGTCGACACCGACCGCTTCATCGAGGCCGTCATCGCGACCGCCGACCACGTCGGTGCGGTGCGCGGCAGCGACAAGAGGATCGACATCTCGTTCGACGAGTGGAACGTCTGGTACATGGACCGCGTCGACTCCGTGAAGCCGGCGGCGATCGACGACTGGCCCGTCGCCCCGCGCCTGCTCGAGGACGTCTACTCGGCTCTGGATGCCGTGGTCTTCGGCAGCCTCATGATCTCGCTCCTCAAGCACGCCGACCGCGTGGCATCCGCCTCGCTCGCCCAGCTCGTCAACGTCATCGCGCCGATCATGACCGAGCCCGGTGGACCGTCGTGGCGCCAGACGACGTTCTTCCCCTTCGCGATCACCTCGCGCCTCGCGCAGGGCGACGCCGTGCGTCTGCAGGTCGAGTCGCCGGTGATCGAGACGGAGAAGTTCGGCGCGGTCCCGGCGGTGGACGCCGTCGCCACCCACGATCCCGAGACCGGGGCGACGGCGATCTTCCTCGTGCACCGCGGCCGTGCGGAAGCGATCGAGCTGCGGATCGACGTCGCGGGTCTCGGGGACGTCGAGGTCGCCGAGGCGCACCTGCTCCACGACGACGACCCCTACGCCCGCAACACGCTCGAAAACCCCGATCGCGTGCAGCCGGGGGCACTCGAGACCCGTGTCGTCGACGGCATCCTGTACGTCACGCTGCCGCCCATCGCGTGGGCGGCGGTCTCGCTCGCGCGCGTGACGCGGTCGGGGTGACGGTTCGGGGCGCGATTCCGCCTTCGGGGTAGAAGAATCACGCCCCGAACAGAGAATCGCGCCCCGAATCAGCTGACGCGGTGCCAGGCCGGCTGCGCGCCGCTCTGATGCTCCGACCGCCTGCCGGGGTCACAGGCCGGCGGCAGAGCGCAGAAACGCACGTTCCTCGCGGAACCCATCGAGAGTCCTGCGAGGCACGCGCGTTTCTGCGAGATTCGGCTGGGCCCGGGGCTGGGCGTCAGGCCAGCTGCGCGCGACGCTCGGCGAGCTGGTCGAACGTCGCGAACGACTCGGCGATCGGGCTGCCGGTGAAGTGGCCGACCCAGCCGTCGTCATCGTGGAAGAAGCGCACGCTGACGTAGTGGGGAGCGGTGCCCATGTCGAACCAGTGCGTCGTGTTGGCCGGGACCGAGATGAGGTCTCCCGCCTCGCAGTACACCGCGTGCACCTTGTCGTTCGCGTGCAGGTAGAAGACCCCGGCGCCCTTGGCGAAGTAGCGGTCCTCGTCGTCGTCGTGCTGGTGCTCCGAGAGGAACTTCTGGCGCGAGGGGGTCTTGACCTCGTCGTAGTTCTCCTGCGCGGGGTCGAGGGCGACGACGTCGACGAGCGTGTACCCCTCGCGCTGCTTGACCTCGTCGATCTCGTCGGCGTACAGCGCGAGCACCTCGTCCTGCGACGCCCCGGAGGGCACGTCGCGGATCTCCCAGCGCGAGAAGCGGGCACCCAGCTCGGCCAGCGCCTCGCGGATCTCCGCTTCGTCGGTGGTCTCGAGCACGGGCGTGCTCGGGTCGGTCTCTTTCCAGACGGTCAGGAGCGTCACGGCTCCTCCTCTCGGCGCGATATGAGCGGAATGATCCGATTCTGTCGTCGATCCGGCCCGAGTGCCCACTTGCCGGGCAGGATCAGGGGTTGCGGTGTAACAAAGTGCAACCTCGAATAACCGGACCGTCTCGGGTGCTGCTTGACTTCTCGACGGCCGACCGGCACAGCATCCGGGCGGTTCCTCGCACCCCACTCCTCGACGAAGGGGACCCCGTGTCCGTTCGATCCCACCGCTGGGCGGCGCTCGTCGCGACCGCCGGCATCGCCGCCCTCGCCCTCACCGGCTGCGCGCAGCAGAACACCGCCGCTCCGGCGGCCTCGGCGGCCCCCGTGCAGAAGGTCGAGAACCTTCCCTCGCCGTTCGACGGCGAACCCGTCAAGGTCGCCCTCGTGCAGCAGTCCGGCGCCGGCGACTTCTTCACCGCGTGGACCGCGGGCGCGAAGGCCCAGGCCGCCGCGATCAACATCGACCTCACCGTCTACGACGCCCGCAACGACAACGCGAAGCAGGCGTCCGACCTCGAGCAGGCGATCGCGGCCAAGCCCGACGCGATCATCGTCGACCACGGTCAGACCGACACGATCGAGTCGCACGTGCACGACGCGGTGGATGCCGGCATCCCGGTCATCGTGTACGACCTCGCCCTGAAGGACTCCACCGGGGTCATCGTCACCTCGCAGTCCGACGCGTCGATGGCGCAGGGCGTGCTCGACCAGCTCGTCGCCGACGTGGGCGACGGTGCCAAGGTGGGCCTGGCCAGCACCGACGGCTTCGCGCCCCTCGAGCGCCGCAAGAAGGTGTGGGACGAGGTCGTCGCCGAGCACGGTCTCGACCAGCTGTTCTTCACCGGCAAGGTCACCGAGTCGACCGCGACCGACAACATCCCGCTCATCGATGCAGCCCTCAAGGCGAACCCCGGGATCCAGGCGATCTTCGCCCCCTACGACGAGATCACCAAGGGCGTCGTGCAGGCCGTGCAGCAGAACAACCTGCAGGACAAGGTCAAGGTCTACGGCATCGACATCTCCAACGCCGACATCGAGGTCATGACCGCCGACGGCAGTCCCTGGGTGGCCACGAGCGCGACCGACCCCTCCGCGGTCGGGGCCGGCGTCGTGCGCGCCCTCGCCCTCTCGCTCGCCGGGCAGCTCGACGAGACGAGCGTGCAGTTCCCCGCGATCACGATCACGCGCGACTTCCTGCTCGAGAAGGGCATCACCAATGTCGCCCAGCTCCGCGAGGCCGAGCCCTCGCTGCTGCTGAGCGACACGGTGGTGGCCGACTGGCTCCCCGCGATCTCGGGATGACCTCACCTCTGCACGCCGACGCCGCTCCGGCCGACGACACCTCCGTCGTCCGCCTGAGCGGCGTCGGCGTCCGCTTCGGCAGCAACCAGGTGCTGCGCGACGTGTCGCTCTCGCTCGAACCGGGCAGCATCACGGCGCTGCTGGGCACCAACGGCGCGGGCAAGTCGACGTTGATCGGCGCCGTCTCGGGAGCCAACGCCGCCTACACGGGCGACATCGCCGTGGCAGGTTCCGTGCGGCGCCTCACCACTCCCGCCCGCGCCCGACGGGCCGGCATCGAGACGGTGCACCAGCGCATCGCCGACGGGATCGTGCCCGGGCTCAGCGTCGCCGACAACCTCGCGCTCACCGATCTCGCGACCGGCGGGCACCGGCTCGTCCGGCGGGCGGAGGCGGAACGCATCGCGCGCGCGGCCCTGGGTCGCCTCGGCCTGGAGTGGAGCGACGAGGTGCTGCGCGCGGACGCCGACCGCCTGGGCACGTCCGACGCGCAGCTGCTCGTGCTCGCGCGCGCCCTGCGCTCGACTCCGCGCCTGCTGATCCTCGACGAGCCGACGTCGGCGCTCACCGCCGCCGAGGCGGACCGCCTCTTCGCCGTGCTGCGCGTCCTGCGTGACGAGGGGCTGTCGATCCTGTTCGTCAGTCACCGCTTCGGCGAGATCGAACGTCTCGCCGACCGCATCGTGGTCCTGCGCGACGGCCGCCTCGAGCTCGATGCCCGGCGGCCGTTCGACTGGCACGCGGCGCTCGAGGCCATGCTGGGCGTGCCCACCGAACTCCAGCAGCACATCACCGACCCGCTCCCGGCCGGGCGCGAGGTCCTCGCCATCGACGACGCCGTGCTGCTGCCCGGCGCAGAGGCTCTTACCCTGCGCGTCTCGGGCGGCCAGGTGACCGGCATCCTGGGTCTGCTCGGGGCGGGCAAGACCGAGCTCGCCGAGATCGTCGCCGGGGTGCGCGCGACGGGCGACGCCCGCCTCTCGCTCGACGGCGAGCCCTATCACCCCACCTCTCCCGCCGCTGCGATCGCCGCCGGGGTCGTGCTCGTCCCCGAGGACCGTCAACGCCAGGGCATCCAGCCCGGGTGGTCGATCGCGCGCACCGTGGGGCTCCCCGTCCTGCGCGCCCTCTCCCGCGCCGGCGTCATGGCGACCCGGCGCGAGCACGCCGCCGCCGACGAGGTGATCGACGCGTACGGCGTCGTCGCCCCGTCGTCCGACGCCCGCGTCGACGACCTCTCCGGCGGCAACCAGCAGAAGGTCGTCGTCGGGCGATGGTTGCGCACCGACCCCCGCCTCGCGGTGCTCGACGAACCGTTCCGCGGCGTCGACATCGGGGCTCGGCGCCGCATCGGCGACGCCGTCCGTGCGCGCGCGGCCGCGGGTGCCGCCGTCGTGGTGCTCTCGAGCGACGTCGACGAGGTGCTCGAGGTCGCCGACCGCATCGTCGTCCTCGTCTCGGGCCGCATCGCCTTGGACACCCCCGCCGGCGCGCTCGATCGCGCGCGCATCGTCGCCGCTCTCCTCGACGACTCCGGCCACCGGAAGGAAACCGCATGACCACCGTCTCCTCCCGCAGCTCGGCCCTCGCGCAGCCGCGCGCGGGCCTCGGCTCGCGCGCCGTCGACGCCGTCGCGAAGTGGGGCTTCGTCGCGGTGACGGTGCTCCTCATCGTCTTCTTCGCGCTCACCGAGCCCGCGTTCGCGACGGCCGACAACGTGTTCGGGATGCTGAAGTACATCGCCCCGATCGGCATCGCCGGTCTGGGCGTGACGCTGGCCATGACGGTCGGCGGTCTCGACCTGTCGGTCGGCGCCAACGCCGGCTTCGCCGTGTCGATCGCGGCGTGGACGATGGTGATCGGCAACCAGGTCGGCGGGATCGCCGTCGGTGTCGTGCTGATCTCGGGCGCCCTGATCGGCGCGGTCAACGCGGCCCTGATCGTGTTCGCGCGCATCCCCGACCTGCTGGCGACGCTGGCCACGATGTTCACCGTCGTGGGGCTGAAGCTCATCATCGTCGACGGCAAGTCGATCTCGTCGCAGATGACCCTCGACGACGGCACCACCGCCCCCGGGCGCTTCACCCCCGACTTCCTGTGGTTCGACCGCGGGTCGATCGGCCCGGTGTCGGTGCCCGTCCTGCTGTTCCTCGGACTCACCGTGCTGCTGTGGTTCGTCCTCGATCGCACGCGCTGGGGTCGCGCTCTCGCCGCCGTGGGCTCCAACCCGGAGGCTGCGCGTCTCGCCGGCATCCGCGTGCGCGCCTACCGCGCCGCCGCGTACATCGGCTGCGGCATCCTGGCATCCATCGCCGGTCTCGTCCTGGCCGCCCGTATCGGTCAGGGCGACGTCTCGGCCGGCAACAGCCTGCTGCTGGATGCCGTGGCCGTCTCGCTCGTCGGGGTGTCGGTCCTGGGCATCGGGCGTCCGAACGCGTGGGGAACGGCGCTCGGAGCCGTGCTCATCGCCGTCATGGTCACGGGCTTCTCGATGATGGGCCTGCCGTACTACATCCAGGACTTCGGAAAGGGCGTCGTCCTGCTGGTGGCGCTGCTGTTCAGCTTCACCTTCCGCCGCCGCAAGACCACCATCGTCGCCGGGAGCACGACCGCATCATGACCGACACCCTCCTCACCGATCAGCTGACCGTCGAGACGGTTCCCGCGTACCTCGCTGCGCGCCCGCGGCTGGCGGGCCCGGTGGATCCGGCATCCATCGTGTCGGTCGACGAGGTCGGCGACGGCAACCTCAACCTCGTCTTCATCGTGAAGGATGCCGCCGGCAACGGCGTGGTCGTGAAGCAGTCGCTGCCGCACGTGCGCGTCGATCCCTCGTGGCCGCTCACCCGCGAGCGGGCGGCGCGCGAGGCGGTCGTGCTCGGTGTGCACGAGCGGATCGATCCCGCGCACGTTCCGGCGTTCCACGGCTTCGACGCCGAGAACCTCGCCCTGTCGATCGAAGACCTCAGCGATCACGCCGTGTGGCGCGGCGAGCTGATCGCCGGGCGGCTGCACCCGTACGCGGCGGCGCAGCTCGGGGAGTACGTCGGCGCGGTGGGCTTCGCCACGAGCGTCTTCGGCATCCCGGGGCCCGAGCGCCGTCGCCGCATAGCCGAGGCCACCAACCCCGAGTTGAGCGAGATCACCGAAGACCTCGTCTTCACCGAGCCGTACGTCGACCACGAGCACAACGGCTGGCTCGACGCCAACGCCGACGACGTGCGCGATCTCCGCGCCGACCGGGTCTTCGTTCGCGAGATGGGCCTGGCCAAGCAGCGGTTCCAGGAGAGCACGCAGAGCCTCATGCACGGCGACCTGCACACCGGGTCGGTGTTCGTGCGCGCCGAGGGCGAGTCGGTGCGGGCGTTCGACTCGGAGTTCGGCACCTACGGCCCCACCGGCTTCGATCTCGGCGCCGTGTGGGCGAACCTCGTCATCGCCGCGGCACGGGCGCAGGTGCTCGGGCGTTCCGCCGATGCTGAGACGCTCCTGCGGCTCCCGGTCGAGCTCGTCGACGCGTTCGAGCTCGAGTTCCGTCGCCGCTGGCCCGACCGCGTCGACCCGCGCGTGTACGGCGACGAGGTGCTCGAGCACACGCTCGCGCAGGTGCGTTCGGATGCCGCGGTCTACGCCGCGGCCAAGGCGGTGCGCCGCATCGTCGGGTACTCCAAGGTCGCCGACATCCTGACGTTGCCCGAGCCGGAGCAGGCCGCGGCCGCGCGGCTCGTCCTGCGCGTCGCGTGCACCCTGGGCACCGCGCGTCTCGACGACGCCGACCCGCGCGTGCTCACCGCGCGGACGGTGGAGGTGCGGGGCTGACGCATCGGGCGAGGCGCGGTGTGCGGGTGCACTGCCGCGCTGCTCGCGCGACGGGGCGCGGCGTGCCGGTGCCCTGCCGCGCTGCTCGCGCGACGGCGGTCGCGGCATCCGGCGGTTCCTCGCGATAAACGCTGCCTGTGCCGGGAAACGCGCTGGGTGAGCGTTTCTCAGCACAGCGAGCGTTTATCGGGCCGCTCGGGCAGCACGCCGGGATGGATGCCCGACAGCGCGCCAGGACGAAAGCCCGACAGCACGCCGGGGCGGATGCCGACGCGTCAGCGCGTCGCGACGGCGAAGCGCAGCAGCCACTCGGTGATCTCGAGGTGGCGGCGGGCCGCGGCGACGTCGGCGCCCCACGCGTACATGCCGTGGTTCGCGACGATGAGCGCGGGCACCTCGGGCACCTCGGCGGTGGCCGCGACGTAGACCTCGTCGAAGCGGGCGGCCTCGACGCGCATGTCCTGGTCGTTGGCGATGACCGGGATCGTCACGGTCTCGTCGTGCGCGCGGTGGCCGATGCCCTTCAGCATCTCCATGTCGCGGATCTCGACGCCGCCCGGCCACCGGTGCCCGGCGACGACCGCGTCGAACGCGTGCACGTGGAACACCGCGCCCGCGCCGGTGCGCGCGGCGATGTGGGCGTGCAGCCCCGCTTCCGCAGACGGCGGACGCGGGTCGTCGGAGTCGAGCGCCTCGCCGTCGGCGTCGATCAGCACGACGTCGCGATCGGTGAGCTCCGACTTGTCGAGGCCCGACGCGGTCACGGCCAGCACCAGGGGGTCGCGGTCGAGCACGATCGAGAGGTTGCCGGAGGTGCCGCGCATCCAGCCGTAGCCCGAGAAACGCGAGGCCTCGGCGGCGAGGGCGGCGCCGGCCTCCTGCACCCGGGCGGCGAGGGGGAGCTTCATCGGGCGATCTCGATCTCGTCGAAGGATGCCACGGCATCCGCTCCGAAGTCGGACCCGGCCCACGGCTCCCCGGCGCGGTCCAGCGCGACGACCTGCCAGCCCGCCGCGCGGGCGGCGGCGACCTCGTCGGGGTGGTCGGTGAGGAACAGCGCCCGGTCGGGCGCGACGCCGAGGGCGGAGGCGATGCGGTCGTACGACGCCGCTTCCTTCTTCGGGCCGGCGCTGACGGTGTCGAAGAAGTCCTCGACGAGCACGGTCAGATCACCCTGCGGCGCGTGACGGAACCACGGCACCTGCGACGCGATCGACCCCGAGGAGTACACCGCGAGGCGGATGCCGTCAGCCTGCCAGGCACGCAGGCGCGGCGGGACGTCGTCGAAGAACTGCGAGTGGATCTCGCCCGCGGCGAAGCCCTCGGCCCAGATGATGCCCTGCAGGGTCTTCAGTGGCGTCGACTTGACGTCGGATGCCATGAGCCCGCGCAGCGCTTCGGCGATCTCGGCGTCGGTGGCGTCGGCATCCAGGCCGGTCTCGGCGATCGCGTCGGCGCGGGCACCGCGGACGGTGTCGTCGTCGCGTCCGAGCACCTCGTCGAGGCGCGGTCGGGCGTAGTCGTAGAGGTCGCCGAGGATGAAGCCTTCGGCGCTCGTGGTGCCCTCGATGTCGAGCACGACGACGTCGGCGGAGATGCGGGTCATTGGGGGTCCTCATCGGGGGTGGGGGACACGGGACGGAACGCGATCGTGTCGGGCTGCACGGTGGCGGCCACGGGGGCCGGCTGCTCGGGGGAGCGGCGTCGGACGACGGGGGATGCCGGAACCGGGGCGTCGGCGTCGGCGGCGAAGTGCTCGCCCACTCGCGCGGGCTCGAACGTGCCCCGACTGGTCGCGATGCGCGTCACCAGGCGCGGCGGGGTGACGTCGAAGGCGGGGTACCACGCGTCGGTGACGAGCGGGCTCGCGGTGCGCTGCCCCAGCACCTCGAGCACCTCGCGCGGATCGCGGTCTTCGATGACGATGTCGTCGCCGGTCGGCGCTCCCGGATCGGGGGCCTCGACCATCGCGATGTACGGGATGCCGAAGGCCGCCGCCGCGGCCGCGTGGGCCAGGGTGCCGACCTTGTTGACGACCGAACCGTCGAGGGCGACCCGGTCGGCCGCGGTCACGACCGCGTCGATCGGGCCCGATCCGACCCCGCGCGGAGAGGCGAGGGCGGCGGCGGCCATGCCGTCGGTGATGAGCGTGACCTTCTGGTCGAGTTCGCGCAGCGAGTGGGCGGTCAGGCGCGCACCCTGCAGGTAGGGGCGCGTCTCGGTCGCGATCCACTCGATCTCGCGGCCGGCCTCGCGGGCGGCGGCGACGAGACCGAACAGGTAGGCGTCGGCCCAGCAGTGGGTGAGGATGCGCGGCGACTCGGGCAGCAGCGACAGCGTGGCGCGGCCCAGGCGCAGACTCGCCTCGCGGTAGTCGCGGTCGACGGCGGCGGCGGTCTGCAGTGTGACGTCCACGAGCGCCCCGGTGTCGTCGGCGTCGCGACCGGCGGCGAGGATGCGGGCGACGGCGTCGCGCGGATGCGCGTTCGTGGGCCGCGCGGTGGCGAGCGCCCGGCCGGCGCGGCCCAGGGCGGTGCGCGCCTCGGCGAGGGGGAGCCCCCGCGCCTGCAGAGCGGCCAGTGCCATGCCGGCCGTCGCGGCGTAGAGCGGACCCGAGCTTTGCGTCACCATGTCGCGGATGGCCGTCGCGACCTCGTCGGGGGTCGTGGCATCCACCCATTCGATCCGAGCGGGGAAGATGCGGCGGTCGAGGATGCGGACGACGCCTGCGGCCTCGTCGAGGACGACGGAATTCTCGAGCGTGGCAGACATCGCCGCCATCCTCCCATGTCGCCGGTGTCGCGGTGGTGCGCATGACGTCGTGCGACGGCGGCGGCGACCCGATGCCTCAGGGGAGGACGGGCGAGACGGCCGTGCCCGCAATCCCGGACGCGGTTCCCTCCCCGTCGCCGAGCCGGTATCCGTCGCGTTCGGGAATCAGGGCGCTTACGCGCAGGCGCTCCCGGGGCACGTCGTTGGGCTGATGGAACGCCAGCGACAGTCCCTCTCCTCCGTCGAAGACCATCGCGTGCCCGCCGTCCGAGTCGACGAGGGGGTGACGCTGGTGGGCCCAGGGGCCGAGGATGCGCCCCGACGCGCTTCGGGCGAGACCGACCGAGTACCCGCCGTCGCCGCCGCTGGACCACACCATCGCCAGCCCGTGCTCGTCGCGGAACAGGTAGGGGCCGTCGGTGATGTACGCGCTCGTCTCGTACCCGGTGTCGGTGTTGCGGAACGGGCGCGCCCAGGGGGCGTCGGAGGCGGCGAAGAGCAGGTGCGGCTCGCCCTCGCTCGCGGTGAGGTCCGCCGTCAACCGCTGTGCGTAGATCAGGCCGTCGCCCGCCTGCAGCCACTCGTGGCAGAAGACGAGCCAGGGGTCCCCCACGTCATCGACGTGGAGAGTGCCGTCGAGGCACATCCAGCCGCGCGGTGTGACCGGCCCCTCCGACCACGGCCGGAACGCGCCGTCGGGGCTGTCGGCCGTCAGCACCTGGGTGCCGCGGCCGCCGTCGCCGTCGGCGAAGGTGGCGAACATCCACCAGCGGCCGCGGTACAGATGCACCTCGGGGGCCCAGAACTGCGTGCGCCCCCAGAAGTCCGTCGGCGGGCGGAAGGCCGCGAACGGACCGTCCCAGTGCTCCCCGTCGGTGCTCTCGTAGCGGTCGAAGCCCGAACCGGGGCCGTCCCACGGGTTGGCATCCGTGGTCCCGAAGAGGAGGAGCCTCCCCTCGAAGCGGAGGATGAACGGATCGCGGATGCGGAGCTCGGCGAGGTGCGGCATGTGGAGCGTGCTTTCTTCGGGCGGGGGAGGGGGACCGTCGGTCCCCCTCCCGAGAGGTCAACCCAGACGGGTCAGGCGGATGTCGTCGCACGCACCCGTGGAGGAGCCGCTGTTCTTGTAGCAGTAGACGGTCGCGCTCGTGACGGTGGTGCCGGTGGTGAACGTCACGGTCGCCGGCCCGTAGAGGGCACCGCCGACGCGTTGGAACGTTTCGGCCGCGCCCGTTCCCTTCACCCCGAGGGCGATCTCCTCACCCGAGGCCGCGCGGAGCGAGGCGGTGAGGACGTAGGACGTCCCCGGCGCCAGGCCCGTGATGGTCTGCTGCGCACCCGAGTTCGCGGCTCCGGTCTGCAGTCCGTACGAGCCGGTCGCGGCGGCCGCGGTCGTGACGGTCGCGGCGGTCCCCGATCCCGACGCCGACCACGAGCCGAGCGACCCCTGTTCGAAGCCCGGGTTGGCGATCGGGTTCGCGGGCGAGGTCACCGGCTGGAGGCTGAACGCATCGCAGGACCCCGTGCCGGACCCGCTGTTCTTGTAGCAGTAGATCGTGGCGGATGTCGAGGACGCTCCGGTCGTGAACAGGACGGTGGCGGGGGCCCATGTGGTGGCGGTGGAACGGCTGAAGGTCTCGGTGCCGCCGAAGCCCTTCGCGCCCAGGGCGATCTGCTCTCCGGCGGTGGCGACCTTGGTCGACGCGGTCAGCAGGTAGGTCGTCGACGGCGTGAGTCCCGAGACCGTCTGCTGCACGCCGCTGTTGGCGGCGCCCGTCTTCACCGACGCGGTTCCGTTGACGAAGTCCGACGTGTTCGCCGTCGACGCGGTGCCGCTCCCGCTGATCGTCCACCCCGCGAGGCTGCCGGTGTCGAAGCCGGGGTTGGTGACGAGGTTGTCGACGGGCTGCTCGTAGGCGCCGATGGAGGGGACCGTTCCGATCGCGGTGCCCGCGAAGTCACGGCCGCCGTTGCTCGCGATCGCCACACCGCGAGCCAGCGCAGGAGACGACGGACGGATGCGGAACGACGACGCGCCCGTGGAGGTCTGCGACGCCGTGGGGAGCGGCCCCGTGAGCTGCGGATCCAGCGTGATCGTGCCGGTCGTCGGGGCGGTGGAGTGCGGGTTGCCGTAGAGGAGGTTGTTCGCGTAGACCGACCCGGTGGTCTGCACGTACCCGCCCGTGCCGAAGTTGACGACGAGGTTATTGCGGAACTTGTAGGAACCACTGGCGCTCACGCCGCTGCGGCTTCCGGTGACGTAGGTCGTGCGTCCGGACGGGATGAAGATCGTGTTGTTGTAGATGTCCGGCTGCGCGGTGGCGGAGTTCGTACGGTTCGGGATGCCGCCGGCGAAGTGGATGACGTCCTTGGGCCCTTGCGACGCGGGCTGGAGCGGGCAGGGACCGGTGTTCGTGTCGTCCTCGCTGACGTTGTACCGGATGATCGTGCCGTCGCTCGGAACGGTCGATGTGGGCTCGCCCGGGACGTTGATCGGCGGCATCACGAGGATGAATCCGCCGCGGTTGTTGCGCGAGTAGTTGTACTGGAACGTCGTGTTGTGGTTGCCCCAGTCCACGTCGTAGCCCTGCCCGTCGGCCTCGTTGACGAAGCAGACCGCGGAGTTGTTCTGCACGACGGTGTCGTTGCTGCCCGACATCCAGATGGACGCGGAGGCCCCGTTGCAGTACTGGCCGCTCGGGGGGCACTGCGTGAGCGACTTCGCGCCGCCGTAGGCGGTGTCGTTGCCGTCGATGAGAGCGCCCTGGCCCTTCACGACCAGGATGTCGTCGCCGCCGGAGTAGCGCATCGTGTTCGACTGGATGCGCACGTTCGTGCTCAGGCCGGTGCCCTGACCGTCGCGGTCGGGGGTGACGGCCACGGGGATGCGGTCGACATGGTCGAACGTGTTGTTCGAGATGGTGATGTCGTCCCAGGTGGAGACGGTCGAGGTGTGGTTCGTCTGCACGCCCACGCCCGCGTTCGTGGCGTACCAGCCGCCGGAGTACCCGCTGATGTTGCGGATCGTCATCCCGGTGACTTCGAGGTGGGTCAGAACTCCTCCGGAGGAGTTCTCGGCGAGGATGCCGGACCGGTACGCGGGGGTCGTCGCCGCGTTTCGCAGCTCGAGGTTCGAGATCTCCCACTGCTGCTGATTGACCAGGTGGATCACCGGGCCCACCGCGCCGCCGGCGTCGATGATCGGCTTCGCCCCGGTGCCGTAGGCGCTCATCTGGATCGGGGATGCCGAGCTGCCCGAGCCGGTGGGGGAGAGCTGGCCGGTGCAGGTGGTGTCCGACTTGAACAGCACGCTGTCGCCGGGGCCGAGGACGAGGGCGTTGACGGACGCGACCGCGTTGAAGGGCGACGCCGACGACCCCGTTCCGTTGGTGGAGGCCGAGCAGTCGACGTAGTAGGCGGTCGAGGCGGCCGAGGCGGGGGCGGCGATGACGGGGGCTATCGAGAGGGTGAGGGCTCCGAGCATCGCCAGGGCGATCGCTCGGGGGCGGAGCGGGAGGGAGGACGTCATTGTCTTCTTGCCTTTCTTGTCAGGAGGGGGGTCAGGACTTCACGGCGCCCATGGTCAGGCCCGCGACGACCTGCCGTTGGAGGATCACGAAGACGACGAGCAGGGGTGCGACGCCCAGGAGCGCCGCCGGGAACAGCAGCGAGGGATCGAGGGAGTAGCTGCCGATCAGCGAGTACGCGTTCACCATCACGGTCTTCAGTGCGGGGTTCTGGACGAACACGAGCGGCACGACCAGGTCGTTCCAGACGGTGATCGTGAGGAAGGTCGCGAGGGTGGCGGTGATCGGACGCAGCAGCGGGAAGAGCACGACGAAGAACGTGCGGATCGCGCTCGCGCCGTCGAGGGCCGCCGCCTCTTCGAGCTCGAGGGGGATCTGCCGGAAGAACGACGTGTAGAAGAAGATCGCCACCGGGAGGTTGATCGCCGCGTACGTCAGGATCAGTCCCTGGTAGCTGTTGAGCAGTCCCAGATCGCGCAGCAGCAGGTAGAGCGGCGCGATGAGGACGAAGATCGGCACGGTCGATCCCGCGATGAACAGGCGGTACGTCCACGTCGTCCAGCGGCGGGTGATGCGGGCCAGAGGGTAGGCGGCGAGCGCCCCGAGCAGGATCGTGACCAGGAGCGAGCCGAGCAGGACGACGGTGGAACTCACGACGCCCTGGGCGTAGTTCATCTTCGCGAAGGCGTTGGCGAAGTTCTCGAGCGTGATCCGGGTGGGCAGGCCCAGCGGGTCCGCGATGATGTCTGCGGCGGGTCGCAGCGAGGCGATCACCGTGTAGACGAACGGCGCGACGATGAGGGCGATCGTGATCACGAGGGCCACGTCGCCGATGAGCGCCGAGACGGGTCGCCGGGTCGTTCGACGACGGGCGGAGGAGATGCCGCGGGCGGCGGGGGAGACAGTCATGGTGTTCGGGCCGTTTCCGTGTCAGATGCGATCTTCGCGGCGGCGAAGCAGGGCCTGGGTCGTGCTGGCGATTACGACGACGACCACGAGGAGGAGGGTGGCGATGGTCGCGCCGTAGGCGAAGCTGCCCTGGCCGCCGAAGATCTTGAAGAAGATGAGCATCGTCAGGGTGGTGGTCGATCCGGCCGGACCGCCGTTGGTCATCACGAGGGGCAGCTCGAAGACCTTGAGCGAGCCGATGAGCGACAGCGTGATGTTCACCGTGAGCGCGGGCGCCAGCAGGGGCCACTCCACGGCGGTGAAGCGCTGCCATCCGGAGGCCCCGTCCACGCGCGCCGCGTCGAGCAGATCGGCCGGCAGGTTCATGTAGCCCGCGAGGAAGATGGATGCCGAGTACCCCGCGAACATCCAGATGTTGACCAGCGCGATCGCCCAGAGGGCGGTGTCCGGGTCGCCGAGCCAGACCCGCGTGAGGGAATCGAGTCCGATGGCGCGGAGGAGGCTGTTGATCGACCCGTCGGGCGAGAGCAGCGAGTTCCAGATGAACGCCGCCATCACGGCCGACATGAGCGTGGGGATCAGGATGAGGGTGTTGCCCACGCGGCGCACGCGGGGTCGGTTGTACAGGGCGCGCGCGAGGAGCAGTCCGATGCCGTTCTGGAACACCACGACCACCGCGGCGTAGGCGACCGTGATCGCCAGCGCCCGCAGCACGTCGCCGTCGGAGGCGAGCTTGGCGTAGTTGGCGGCGCCGATGAAGTGGCCCGCGTTGCCGACCTTGCTGTCGGTGAGGCTCAGCGCGATCCCCTGCACGAGGGGATAGGCCACGATCACGAGGTAGACCGCGAGGGCGGGGGCGAGGAAGAGGGCAGCGGTCAGAGGTTTGCGGTGGATCATCGTCGTCTCCGTGGGGGTCGGCAGGACCGGGTGGTTCGGGTTTCACCCGGTCCTGCCGAGGATCGTCAGCCGGTGGGCGCGAGCTTCTTGTCGAGGTTCTGCAGCGTCTGATCGATGTCCTGCTGGCCGAGCCAGAGGGCCTGGACCTCCTGCTGCATGGCCTTCTCGCCGGCGGCGCTGAACCAGGTGTTCGAGGGCAGGATGCGGTAGTCGCCCTTGTCCACGGCATCCACGAAGGCCTTCGTCGCGTCGGTGGACGGGCTCGTCCCCTCGCTGAAGGGCGACACGGCGTTCTCCGCCTCGAGGAACGGGGAGGCGTTGGCGCTGTCTGCCCAGAAGTCGACGTACTTCTCGGCGGCGTCCTTCACCTTCGACGCGGCGTTGATGCTCCACATGGTGCCGACGAACAGGTTGGCGTTGGAGTCGCCCGACGCCTCGGCCGGCCACGGGATGAACGAGTCGTTCAGGCCCGCCTTCTCGAACGCGGACTGGTTCCAGGCGCCCTGCACGTAGAACGCGCTCTTACCCGCCTCGAAGTCGGAGATGCCGGTGCTCCACTCGTCGATGCCGAGCTCGCTGGCGAAGTCGACGTAGCCCTTGGACTGGAGGTCTATCAGCTGCTGAGCCGAGCTCTTCCAGGACGCGAACGAGGCCTTCCCGTCGAGGAACTGCTGATCGAAATCGGGGTTCTGCTTGTAGACGAGCGAGGCGGCGATCGCGTTCAGTGCGGAGGCGCCCGTCCAGCCGCCCTTGTTCGGCAGAGAGAGCGGCGTGATGCCGGCATCCTTCGCCTTCTGCAGGGCTGCGTCGAACTCCGGCCAGGTGGTGGGGATCGCGTCGACGCCGGCCTTCTTCAGCAGGTCGTTGTTGGCGTAGAGGGAGATGCCGATGACCTCCATCGGCAGGGCGTAGGTCGTTCCCTCGTTCTGGATGAAGGGCGTCACCTCCGGGCGGACCCCGGAGGTCCACTCATCCGAGGAGAGGTCTTCGAGGTATCCCGACGATCCCCAGTCCTGGACCTTGGCGGAGTCGGTCATGATGACGTCGGCGGCATTGCCCGCCAGCAGTTCCGGCTGCACGCGCTGCGTGTACTTGTCGTTGGCGGGGACGAACTCGAACTGCAGGTCGATGTCGGGGTTGGCCTTCTCGAACGCGTCGTTGATCTCGCTGATGTTGGCGGGCTCCGCGTCGCCGCCCTTCCATCCGTAGACCTTCAGGACGGTCTTGCCGCCCTCGCCGGTGGCGGTACCGGACGCCGTGCTGCATCCCGCGGTGGTCAGCAGGAGGGTCGCGCCGAGGACGACCGCCACGACGGTCTTGCCGCGACGGAAGGCGGAGGAGGGGTGGATGCCGGAACGAACGGCTCGGGTGTGCTGGTGCATCGCGTGCTCTCCATTGAGAAATGTGACGAGGGTTTGGAGCGCTCCAAACTGGAACGACACTGATCATCACGCCTCCGGCGGTGGGTGTCAAGCGCCGTTACGCCGAGGTGGAGGCGCGAGGGATGAGGCGGTAGGGGACGCTGAGCTGCTCGGGTTGCGCGTCGGCGTTCTGGATCTGCTTCGTGATCAGCCGAATCGCTTCACGCGCCATCCACGTCTTGTCGATGAAGACGGTGGAGAGAGCGGGCGCGGCGTACCGCGAATCCTCGATGTCGTCGACGCCGATGACGGCGACGTCCTCCGGGACCCGGAGGCCGTGTCGGTGCAGGGCGGACAGTGCACCGAGCGCCAGCAGATCGTTCGCGCAGAAGAGCGCGTCGAAGGCGTGACCGGAGGCGACGAGGGCGTCGACGGCGTCGGAACCGTCTCGGCGCGTCCAATCGTCGACGGCGCCGATCGGGCTGGCCTCGCTCAATCCGGCCTCGGCGAGGGCGCGGTGGAAGCCCTCTTCGCGCTCGGACACGACGAACTGGTCGCCCGAGGTCTTCTCGCCGATCATGACGATGCGCGTGCGACCCTGCGCGATCAGATGCCCGGTGGCTATCTCGGCGATGCGCACGGAGTCGATGCCGACGCGGTCCACCGTGGTGAGCCGGGAGCGCTCGCCGAGGAGGACCAGCGGCATGCCCGCACGTCGGCTCTCGATCTCGTCGTCCGAGATGACGGACGGGCTGAAGATCAAGCCGTCGGCGGCGCCGAGGTTCCAGGCGTCCGCCGCCTCCCGTTCCTTGGCGAGGAGGTTGTCCGTCTGCTGAACGAGCAGGCGCATGCCGAGCTCATCGGCGGCGGCCACCGCGGCTCGGGCGATCTCGGCGAAGTACGGCTGCGCGAAATTGGGGATGGCCAGGGCCACCAGTCCCGTACGCCCCGAAACGAGGTTCTGACCGATCGCCTGCGGTCGGTAACCGAGCTTCTCGATCGCGGCATTCACCCGCGTCTTCACTTCTTCGCGGACGTGCGGATGGTTGCGGATGACGTTCGAGACGCTGCTCTTGGACACCCCGGCCTCGGCCGCGACGTGCTCCAGCGTCACGCGTCGCCGCGCGCCCGTCATCCCTTCCCGCCCGCTCGTGTGCACATCTTTGGAGCGTACCAATCGCCTCGCCGTACGCCAGGGGATGACGGGTGCGGGCGGGTGTGCTCCGACGGCCTCGGCGTGCGCCGCTGCCGCGCGTTCTCCCGCCTTCGCGCGCCCCCATGAGACAATGGCCACGGCGTGCTCGGACCGACCTTTCCCCGCACGGCATCCCCGGATGCCGCCGGGTTCGAAGGGCCACCGAGCCCCAGGACAGCGTCCGCCGCACCTTTCCTCCGAGGAGCAGAGATGTCCGCTACCCCCACCGCCGCGCCCACGTCGAACGCGGCCCCCGCGACGGGCGCCGAGCGCGTCCAGCAGCACCGCCGGTACCTCATGTGCCGGCCCGAGCACTTCACGGTGAGCTACAGCATCAATCCGTGGATGGAGCCCTCGCGCCCCACCGACACCGCGCTCGCCGTGCGGCAGTGGCAGGCGCTCCACGACACGTACGTGGCGCTCGGGCACGAGATCGAGCTCATCGACCCGCTCGAGGGCCTGCCCGACATGGTCTACACCGCCAACGGCGGCTTCGTGATCGACGGCATCGCCTACGGCCCGAAGTTCCGTTTCCGCGAGCGGGCCGCCGAGGCCCCCGCGTTCATCGACTGGTTCGCGGCCAACGGCTTCGAGGTCGCCGAGCCGGTCGAGGTCAACGAGGGCGAGGGCGATTTCCTGCTCGTCGGCGACACCATCCTCGCGGGCACCGGTTTCCGCTCGACGGGCGACAGCCACCGCGAGGTCGGCGAGGTGTTCTCGCGCGAGGTCGTGTCGCTGACGCTGACCGACCCGCGGTTCTACCACCTCGACACCGCGATCTCGGTGCTCGACCCGGTCGAGGGCCCGGGTGGTGTCGACAAGGCCAACATCGCCTACCTGCCCACCGCGTTCGACGAGCGCAGCCAGGCGATCCTCCGCGAGCGCTACCCCGATGCCATCCGGGTCTCGGATGCCGACGGCGCGGTGTTCGGACTCAACTCCGCCAGCGATGGCAAGAACGTCATCATCTCGCCGCGCGCGGTGGGGTTCGAGGCGCAGCTGCGCGAGCGCGGCTACACCCCCGTCATGGTCGACCTGTCCGAGCTGCTGCTCGGCGGCGGCGGCATCAAGTGCTGCACGCTCGAACTGCGCGGGAGCGCCCGATGAGCACCGCCGTCGATGACCTCGGCGCGCAGCTGATCGCCGCCGAGGCAGCGCACGTCGCGCACAACTACCACCCGCTGCCGGTCGTCGCCGCGCGCGCTGAGGGCGTGTGGGTCACCGACGTCGAGGGCAAGCGCTACCTCGACCTGCTGTCGGCCTACTCGGCACTGAACTTCGGGCACGGCCACCCCGCGATCCTCGCCGCCGCCCGCGAGCAGCTCGAGCGGCTGACGCTCACCAGCCGCGCGTTCCACAACGACCGGCTGGGGCCCTTCGCCACCGCGCTCGCGCAGCTGTGCGGCAAAGACCTCGTGCTGCCGATGAACACCGGCGCCGAGGCGGTCGAGACCGGCATCAAGGTCGCCCGAGCCTGGGGCTACCGCACGAAGGGCATCGCCCCCGACGCCGCGACCATCATCGTCGCCAACGGCAACTTCCACGGCCGCACCACGACGATCGTCGGTTTCAGCGACGACCCCACCGCGCACGACGACTTCGGTCCCTACGCGCCCGGCTTCGTGCACGTGCCCTACGGAGACGCGGATGCCATCGCCGCGGCGATCGACGAGAACACCGCCGCGGTACTCCTCGAGCCCATCCAGGGTGAGGCGGGCGTCGTCATCCCGCCCGACGGGTTCCTCCGCCGTGTGCGCGAGATCTGCACCGAGAACGACGTGCTGTTCATCGCCGACGAGATCCAGTCGGGTCTCGGTCGCGTGGGCGAGACGTTCGCGTGCGACCGCGAGGGCGTCGTCCCCGACCTGTACCTGCTCGGCAAGGCGCTGGGCGGCGGCATCTTGCCCCTGTCGGCGGTCGTCGCGAACGAGGACGTGCTCGGCGTCATCCGCGCGGGCGAGCACGGGTCGACCTTCGGCGGCAACCCGCTCGCGTGCGCCGTCGGTCTGCGGGTCGTCGAGATGCTGGCATCCGGGGAATTCCAGACCCGCGCGAAGGCGCTGGGCGCGCACCTCGAGCAGAACCTGCAGACGGTGATCGGCCACGGCGTGACCGCGGTGCGCATCGCGGGGCTGTGGGCCGGGGTCGACATCGACCCCGCCGTCGGCACGGGCCGCGAGATCGCCGAGAAGCTCCTCGCGCGCGGAGTGCTCGTCAAAGACACGCACGGTCAGACCATCCGCATCGCCCCGCCCCTCACCATCCGGGCGACCGAGCTGGACTGGGCCGTCGAGCAGCTGAAGCACGTGCTCGCGGCCTGAGAGCCCTCGCCATCGCGGGAGGTGCCGGGAATCGTCGCTTCGGAGTCGGCTCCGGCGACAGATTCTGGCACCTCACGCGTGGGGGTCAGGCGACCGAGACCGTCGTCTCGTCCCAGCCCGTCGCGCCGTCGGGGGCCGGCGGGGCGGTGTCGGAGGTCTGCGTGCTGCCGTCGGCCGAGATCGCGCGGCAGCGCACGGTGTGCGAGCCGGTCGTGGCATCCCACGGGAGACTCCACTGCACCCACGTGTCGGCCGAGATGGCGCTCGCGAGCGTCGCCGGCTGCCAGGGGCCGTCATCGATCTGCACCTCGACGCCGGCGACGCCGACGTGGTTGTGCCACGCGACGCCCGCGATGACCGCGTCGCCCGCGGCCACCTGCGCACCCGCGCGCGGGACGTCGATGCGCGACTGCAGCTTGACCGGTCCGCGCTCCGACCATCCGCGCGGGGTCCAGTACCCCTCGGCGCGGTCGAAGCGCGTGACCTCGAGCTCGCTCACCCACTTGGTCGCCGATACGTAGCCGTAGAGCCCCGGCACGACCATGCGCACGGGGAAGCCGTGCTCGAGGGGGAGCGGTTCGCCGTTCATCCCGATCGCGAGCAGGGCGTCGCGGTCGTCGGTGAGAGCCTCCAGGGGACTGGATGCCGTGAACCCGTCGACCGAGCGCGAGAGCACCATGTCGGCCTCGGCGGTCGGCTTCGCGCGCGCAAGGATGTCGCGGATCGGCACTCCGAGCCACCGAGCGGTGCCGATGAGCGAGCCGCCGACCTCGTTCGACACGCACACCAGTGTGGCGACCGTCTCCTTCTGCGGCAGGGCGACCAGGTCGTCCCAGCGCAGCACCACTTCCTGCTCGACGAGGCCGTGCACACGCAGCGTCCACGTCGCCGGGTCGACCTGGGGCACGACGAGGGCGGTGTCGATGCGGTAGAAGTCCGCCGAGGGCGTGATGACGGGGGAGAGGCCGTCGATGCCGAGGTCGGCGGCATCCGGAACCGTCGTCGTGGTCGCGGGACTCGGCAGGCGCAGGGCGGAGCGGACGGCGCTGATCGCTCGGGCACCGCCACTCAGCGCGACCGACCCGAAGGCGGCGAGGGCCCCGGCCATGACGGCGACGCCCGACAGCGCGAGCACGCCGCGGCGGGTGACGCCTTCGTCCGAGGGGGCGCCGTCGGCGACCGATCGCCGGGGCGGACGCCGCAGGCGCGCGATGAGCAGGGCGCCCACGACCGCTGCTCCCGCCCCCGCGATCAGCGACGGCACCGGCGAGAGCAGCCCCGCATCGGCTCGCGTCATCGACACGACGGCGCCGAGTGCGCCCAGGCCCGCGAGCACCAGGCGGCCCCAAGGCGGACGACGGTTCTCCAGCGCTCCGGCCACCCCGGCGACCACCAGCAGCAGCACCGCGATCCCCACGAGCAGCGCGGCCTTGTCGCCGGTGCCGAAGAGGTCGATGGCGAGATCTTTCGCCCACGCCGGGGCGAGGTCGATCATCGCGCCCCCGATCACGGCGAAGGGGCTCGCCGCGGGGGCCACGAGCGCGGCGGCCAGTTCGCCGAGGCCGGCCCCGAGCACGGTCGCGGCGATCCCCGCGACGACGGCCGGGAGATCGCGGAGGCGCGAAGGAGCGGGAGTCACGTTCGGAGCCTAGAGAGCGTCCGGCCCCGGGGCGCCGCGCGGGGCGGAACTCACAGCCAACCGGCATCCGTCGCTGCGAGAACGTCACGGGTTGCGCCGGGGGGAGCAGGGAACCCGGATGCCGCCGGGCCCGACCGCGGCGACCACCGGTAGCGTTCACCCATGCGCGAGAGCCTGCGGTCCCTCCGGCGCCCGGCCGCGGACGGTGCGCCCGCCTTCGACCTGGCCTACGTGCGGTCCGGGCCGCGCGGGGCGACGCCCGTGGTCGTGATCCCCGGGGGCCCGGGGCTGGCGTCGGTGCTGCCGTACCGGGGCCTGCGGCGGCGAGCGGCCCGCGGGGGGCTCGACCTGATCATGATCGAGCACCGCGGCATCGGGCGCTCCCGCCGAGACCTCCGCGGCCGTCCGCTCCCGCCCGCGGCGATGCGCATCGCCGCCGTGCTCGACGACGTGGCCGCCGTGCTCGACGCGGAGGGCATCGACCGCGCGGTGATCGTCGGCTCGTCGTACGGCAGCTATCTCGCGATGGCGTTCGGGGCCCGGCATCCGGAACGGGTCGCGTCGATGCTGCTCGACTCGGCCCTGCAGTCGGCCCACGATCTCGACATCGAGCGCGCCGCGGTGCGGGGGTTGTTCTGGGATGCCGACGACGACATGGCGCGCGGGGTCCGGCGTCTCGTGGCCGCGGGGGTGTCGGAGCGGATCGTGCTCGACGTCGTCCGCGCCGCCTACGAGCTCGGCGGGACCGACCTCGTCCACCCGCTCGTGCGCCACGAGCCCGGTCTCGCGTGGCGGGCGCTGACCGCCTACGCCACGCGCGATGCCGAGATCGCCGACATCCCGCGCATCTACGAGTTCGACCTCGTGGGCACGATCGCCTTCCGCGAGCTGGGGTACGGCGGCACCCCCGACGGGCACCCGCTCGACCCGGTGCGCACCTACCTGCCCCTCGCCTCGCGCTACCCGCCCTTCGCGGGAGAGCCCTACGACCTGCTCGCCGCCGTGCGCGGTTTCGACTGGCCGCTCGTCGTGCTCTCGGGCGACCGCGACCTGCGCACCCCGCCGGAGATCGCCGAGCGGGTGGTCGCGTCGGCCCCGGATGCCACGCTCGTGCGCCTCCGAAACGGACACAGCGCCCTCGACACCCACCCGATGGCGCTGCTGAACGCCATCCGGCGGCTCGTCCGCGGACAGCAGGCCGCGTTGCCCGGCGACGAGCCGGCGCTCGACCGGCTGCCGTGCACCGGTCTCTCTGCGTCGTTCCCGGCTCTCCTCGTGCAGGTCGCCCGCCTCGACGCCCTGCTGCGCGCCCGCGTGCTGCGTCGTCGCTGATCCGCGGGCGCCGGGAAACGGCGCACCGGTGCGAGATCGCGGCGCGCGGGCCGTGTCAAGGATCTGTCCCGATCGGGTTTCGGCGCACACCGTGGCCGAGTGACCGACGGCGACCATCCCCGCTTCCCCCTCCTCCTCCCTCCCGGTGCGGCCGATCTCGATGACGTTGACGCGGCCCTCGAAGCGGCGGATGCCGTGGCCGGGCTCGGCACCGATGTCGCCGGCACGCTCGCCTGGGCGACGGGCCTGCCCCGGCCGCGATCGCTCGCGGCGACCTGGGAGCTGCTTGCCGCGGTCGCCGCTCGCGACGTCGCCGCGGCGCGTATCCTGGAGCCCCATCTCGACGCTCTCGCGATCCTCGACGAGGCCCGCGAGGCGGGCATCGCCCCCGGCGTCGAGACGAGCGGCTCTTGGGGCGTCTTCGCGGCCGAGGGGCCGGGCGTGCGCCTGGAGGCGCGTCGGGATGCCGACATCTGGACACTCCACGGGACCAAACCCTGGTGCTCGCTCGCCGGCGACCTCGATCACGCGCTCGTCACCGCCTGGGTCGACGACGACCACCGGCGGCTCTTCGCGCTCGATCTGCGCGACCCGGCCGTGTCGGCGCGGTCGGGACCGTGGCACGCGCGCGGCTTGGACCGGGTCGTGAGCGCTCCGATGGACGTCGACGGCGCGGTCGCCGAGCCCGTCGGGGAGCCCGGCTGGTACCTGCGTCGCCCCGGCTTCGCGCACGGCGGTGTCGGAGTCGCGGCGTGCTGGTGGGGCGGGGCGCTGCCCCTGCGCGACGCGCTCGCCGCGGCGGCGGGGTCGGCCGGCGCCGATCAGCTCTCCCGGCTGCACCTGGGCAGGGCCGACACGGCACTGTGGGCCGCGCGGGCCGTGCTCGTCGAGACGGCGGGGGTGTTCGGCGCGGCATCCCCCGACCACCGTGCCGCGCGTCTGCGCGCCGCCCGCGCGCGCAGCGTCGTGGCGGACGCCGTCGAGACGACCCTCGCGGAGGCCGCCCACGCTCTCGGTCCCTCCCCCCTCGCCGCCGACGACGCGCACGCCCAGAGGGTGGCCGACCTGCAGCTGTACGTGCGTCAACATCACGCCGATCGCGCCGTCGCGGAGATCGGCGCGCAGATCCAGCAGGGAGGCGGAGCGTGGTGAGCTTCGACCACCGCGATCCGGGGACCGACGAGGACGTGTGGGCCGCCGTGCTCCGACGCGATCTGCCGGCCCTCGAGCTCGACGTCGACCGCATCGTCGTCGTGGCCGCGCACCCCGACGACGAGACGCTCGGGGCGGCGGGTCTTCTCGCCACGGCCACCGCTCGTGGCATCCCGATCGATCTCGTCGTCGTGACCGACGGCGAGCGGTCGCACCCCGACTCGCCCACGCACAGCCCCGCGACCCTCGGCCTGGTCCGCCGCCGGGAACTGCGCGAGGCGATGTCGATCGTGGGCGTCGAGAACGAGTCGCTGTTCCTCGGACTCCCCGACGGCGGTACCGACGACCACCGCGACGCCATCGCCCGCGCGCTGCAGCGGGCGATCGACCGGGCGCCCGCGGATCGCGTCCTCGTCCTCTCGCCCTGGCGCGGCGACGGGCACCGCGACCACCGCGTCGTCGGCGAGGTCGTCGAGCAGGTCTGCGCGCAGCGCGGCATCCGCTGCCGATCCTTCCCGATCTGGCTCTGGCACTGGGGCGGTCCGGATGACGTGCCCTGGCCGCATGCGGAACGCCTGCGCCTGAACGCCGCGGCCCGGGACGCCAAGGCCCGCGCCCTCGAGGCGCACGTCAGCCAGCTCCTGCCCCTGTCGGCCGCGCCGGGCGACGAGCCCACGGTCCACGCGCGGATGCGCTCGCACTTCGCGCGCGATTCCGAGGTGTTCTTCGCCCCTCGGCCCGCGCCCGGCCCGGTGCCCGGCGTCGTCGCGCCGACGCCGGACTCGGCCTCGGGAACGGATGCCGCGACCGCACCGTCGGGGGAAGAGCCGCCGGCAGCGCCCACCGTGGGGCCGGAGTACTTCGACGACATGTACGCGCGCCACGACGACCCCTGGGGCTTCGACTCGCGCTGGTACGAGGAGCGCAAGCGCGCCGTGCTGCTGGCGGCCCTGCCCCGGAGCCGCTACTGCGCCGCCTTCGAGGCCGGCTGTTCGACGGGGGCGCTGACCGCGCACCTCGCCGAGCGGTGCGACCGGGTGCTCGCCGTCGACCTCGCCCTGGCCGCCCTCGACCGCGCGCGCCGTCGTCTGCGGGGTCGCGAACACGTCGAGCTGCGCCGTGCGATGCTCCCCGACGACTGGCCGGAGGAGACGTTCGACCTCGTGGTGCTGTCGGAGGTCGCGTACTACTGGGGCGCCGGCGACCTCGATCGCGGGCTCACGGCGGCCGTCGCCTCGCTGCGCGCCGACGGGCACCTCGTGGCCTGCCATTGGCGGCATCCCGTCGCCGAGTACCCGCGCGACGGTGACAGCGTCGGTGCAGCCCTCGCCGCCCGGTCCGACCTCGTGCGCCTCGTCCGGCACGAGGAGGAGGACTTCGCGCTCGAGGTGTACGGCCTCTCGGGGGCGCGCTCCGTGGCGGCCGAGGCGGGACTCGTCCCGTGAGGGCGGTCGCGGTGGCCATCCCCGCCCACGACGAGGAGGCGCTGATCGGTCGATGCCTCGCCTCGGTGATGCAGGCCGTGACGCGAGCCCGCGAGCGCGATCCCGCCCTCGCGATCGTGGTCGTCGTCGTGCTCGACGCGTGTCGCGACAGCACCGCTGCGCAGGTGCGGAGGTGGCCCGTGCACGCGGTCGACATCGACGCCCGCCGCGTGGGGACCGCCCGCCGCGTGGGGATCGCGCAAGCGCTGTCGAGCCTGGCGACCCCCGATGACGACACCTGGATCGCGATGACGGATGCCGACACGGTGGTGCCCGGCGACTGGCTCACGCACCAGCTCGATCTGGCGGATGCCGGGATCGACCTCGTGGTCGGCACGGTCCGTCCCGACTTCGCCGACCTCAGCGCGCGGCACGCGGCCTACTGGCGCGCGACGCACCACCGCGGCCGGCCACCCGGCAACGTGCACGGAGCGAACCTCGGCGTGCGCGCGAGCACGTACACCGAGGCGGGCGGCATCCCGGATCTCGCCGCGCACGAGGACGTCGCCCTCGTCGGAGCGATCCGCGCCCTCGGGGCACGCGAGCAGGCCAGCGACGTGCACGAGGTCGAGACTTCCGGTCGCTTCACGGGCCGGACCCCCGCGGGATACGCCGCGTTCCTGCGCCGCGTGCACGCGTGGATCGACGCCCCTCCGCTCGCCGGGTCCGGCGTGTGACCGACGATCCGCGGTTCGTCAACCACCTCGGCTTCGCTCGGATGGCACCGCAGACTGACCGTCCCCCGGATCGAGAGGCACCACCATGAAGGCACTGACCTGGCAAGGCAAGCGCACCGTGAGCGTCGAGGAGGTGCCCGACCCGCAGATCCTCGAGCCCACCGACGCGATCGTGAAGATCACCTCGACCGCGATCTGCGGCTCCGACCTGCACCTGTACGAACTCTTCGGACCGTTCATCGACAAGGGCGACGTGCTCGGGCACGAGCCGATGGGCGTCGTCGTCGAGGTGGGATCGGCCGTGACGAACCTCGCCGTCGGCGACCGCATCGTCGTCCCGTTCAACATCTCGTGCGGCCACTGCTTCATGTGCCGCCGGGGTCTGCAGTCGCAGTGCGAGACGACGCAGGTGCGGGAGTACGGCAGCGGCGCGGCGCTCTTCGGATACACGAAGCTCTACGGGCAGGTCCCTGGTGGTCAGGCCGAATACCTGCGCGTGCCGCTGGCCGACTACAACCACATCCGCGTCGGCGACGACCTGCCCGACGACCGCTACCTCTTCCTCAGCGACATCGTCCCCACCGCCTGGCAGGGCGTGAAGTACGCGAACGTCCCCGAAGGGGGAACCCTGGCGGTGATGGGGTTGGGGCCGGTCGGACAGTTCGCCGCCCGCATCGGCGTGCACCTGGGGTATCGCGTCCTCGCGATCGAGCCCGAGGCCGAGCGCCGAGCGATGGCCGAGCGTCACGGCGTCCTGACCTACGACCTCACCGACAGCGTGGTCGACGAACTCGTCGACCTCACCGAGGGTCGCGGGGCCGACGGAGTCGTGGATGCCGTCGGCATGGAGGCCCACGGCAACGGCGGCGTCAAGCTGGCGCAGAGCGCGGTGGGGCTCCTGCCCGACGCCCTCGCGCAGAAGGTGATGGACAAGGCCGGTCTCGATCGCCTCGCGGCCGTCTACGCCTCGATCGATCTGGTGCGCCGCGGCGGGACCGTTTCGCTCAGCGGGGTGTACGCCGGCGAGGCCGACGTGCTGCCGATGAAGACCATGTTCGACAAGCAGATCGCCTTCCGCATGGGCCAGTGCAACGTCAAGCGCTGGATCGACGACCTTCTTCCTCTGGTCGAAGACGCCGCCGACCCGCTCGGCGTGATGGACCTGGTCACCCACCACGCGCCCCTCGACGACGCGCCGGGCCTCTACGAGACGTTCCAGAAGAAGGAGGACGGCTGCATCAAGGTCGTGCTGCGCCCCGGCACCTGAGGTTCCGACACCGCGCCGGGTGCGGCGCGGTGTCCCCTCGTGCGGAATCGGCAGGCGCCACCCCGTGTGGATGCCGTCGGCACCGGCGTGTCGGCTGCGGACTCCGCACGCCGGCACGCCGCCGCGAGCCGGGTGCCCCGGCTCCGAGGCGTCAGACGCGACCGGCGTGCACGGCCTCGAGGGCCTCGGCATCCGCTTCGCTCATGCCCTCGATCGGCTCGCCGTTCCAGACGATGTCGTCGCCGAGGGCGGCGAGGATCTCTTTGCGGTCGCCGTGCGAGATCTTCGCGCCGTGCACGATCGTCGCGGGGCTCCAGAGCATCGCGGCACCGTCCCACCAGCCCGCGCCCACGTCGCGCACGTGCAGCAGATCGTGCAGCGTCTTCGGCAGGTGCTGGAGCGGTTCGGCGAAGGCGTCGGCGAGCACGGCGAGCGTGATCTGGCGCTCCGTGCCCGGCACGGCGACGACGGGCTCGGCGAGTCGTCCCTCGATCGCGTGGGAGACGTCGTCGGCCTCGAGCAGGATGACGCCGTTCGTGGGCCGCGGGTTGCACTCGATGATCTTGTAGTCGGGGGCGGCGTCGGTGCCGTGGTCGACGAAGTCGAACGAGATCTGGCCGGTGAAGCCCGGGTCGAGGGTGTCGACGAGCTGCTGCGTGTACCGGAGGGTGTCGGTGCTGTCGACGGCGATGAAGGCGATCGCGGTCGAGTGCGCCCACTGCTCGGCGGCCTTGTACGTGGTGTGCGCCTGCACCCGGCCGTCGACGACGACGCTGTACGTGCAGACCATGGGCCCGTCGACGAAGGGCTGCACGAGCCACGGCTGCTCGGGAGTGGGCACGCACTCCTCGACGGGGATCTTGCCCGCGAGCGGACCGGTGTTGGTCAGCAGGCCCACGCCGCCGCGCGAGAACGCCGCGCGGGCGAAGTAGCGCGGGAACGAGGCGATCGCCTCGCGCAGCTCCTCGGGCGAGGTCACCACCACCGTCTCGGGGATGGGCACCCCGGCATCCTGGGCGAGACGCTGGAAGCTCGCCTTGTCGTGCAGGCGCGCGAGGTCGGCGAAGCTGCCGGCGTACAGGCGCACGCGCGCGGGCAGGTCGGCCACGCGGGCGGCGAGGTAGAAGACCTCCTCGAACGTGGGGATGATCACGTCGATGTCGTGCTTCTCGACGTAGTCGCTCACGGCCGCGATGAAGGCGTCGGTCTCGAACCGCGGCGACGGGGTGGCGAGGTGGCCGGCGAGGAAGCGCGAGTGGTTGCCCACCGCGCCGTCGTAGGTGTCGCTCGCGAACACGGTGTGTCCGACGCTGCCGAGCTTGCGGATGAGGTCGAGAGCGAACGTGTTGCGGGAACTGGTGACGAGCACGCGCATGGAGGCACCCCTGGTCGTTGCGGCGGACGTTGGCGTCACTCTATCCACGGGCCGCGACCGGCGTGGGGGAAACCTTCCCGCAACACGGCGCTGAGTAGAGTCGTCGCATGGGTGACCTGTTCGACGGTTACGGCTCCACGCTGGCGCCGCGCAAGACCGCATCCGGCATCCCGGCGTACGACGAGATGTTCGGCATCCCGGCTTCGGCCGGAGACGCCGCCCCCTCTCGTGAGGCGTACCGGGAGCTGTACCAGACGCTCGCGCAGATGACCCAGGAGGAGCTGCGGGGTCGCACCGAGTCGCTGGCGAGTTCGTACCTGGCCCAGGGCGTCACCTTCGACTTCGCGGGCGAGGAGCGCCCCTTCCCCCTGGATGCCGTGCCCCGCGTCATCGCGTATGACGAGTGGTCGCGCATCGAGGCCGGGGTGAAGCAGCGCGTCCGCGCGCTGGAGGCCTTCCTCGACGACGCCTACGGCAACCAGCACTGCGTGCGCGACGGCATCCTTCCCGCGGGTCTCATCTCGTCGTCGCAGTACTTCTACCGTCAGGCCGCCGGCATCCGCAGCGCCAACGGCGTGCGCATCCAGGTGTCGGGCATCGACCTGATCCGCGACGAGCACGGCGAGATGCGCGTGCTCGAAGACAACGTGCGCGTGCCCTCGGGCGTCTCGTACGTCATCTCGAACCGCCGGGTCATGGCGCAGACGCTGCCCGAGCTGTTCGTCTCGATGCGCGTGCGCCCCGTCGGCGACTACCCGAACAAGCTGCTCGCCGCCCTGCGGGCCTCGGCCCCGCCCGGGATCGACGACCCGAACATCGTCGTGCTCACCCCGGGTGTCTACAACTCGGCGTACTTCGAGCACACGCTGCTCGCGCGCCTCATGGGCGTCGAGCTCGTCGAGGGGCGCGACCTGCTGTGCGTGGGCGGCAAGGTCTTCATGCGCACCACGCGCGGACCGCAGCGCGTCGACGTCATCTACCGCCGCGTCGACGACGACTTCCTCGACCCGCTGCAATTCCGCGCCGACTCGATGCTCGGTGCCCCGGGGCTCATGCTCGCCGCGCGCCTGGGCAACGTCACGATCGCCAACGCCGTGGGCAACGGCGTCGCCGACGACAAGCTGCTCTACACGTACGTCCCCGACCTGATCCGGTACTACCTCGCCGAGGAGCCGATCCTGAAGAACGTCGACACCTGGCGGCTCGAAGACCCGGGCGCCCTCGAAGAGGTGCTCGACCGTCTCCCCGAGCTCGTCGTCAAGCCGGTCGACGGCTCCGGCGGCAAGGGGCTCGTCGTGGGTCCCGACGCCTCGCCCGCGGAGCTCGACGCCCTCCGCAAGCGCCTTCTCGCCGACCCGCGCGGCTGGATCGCGCAGCCGGTGGTCATGCTCTCGACCATCCCGACCCTCGTCGAAGACGGGATGCGCCCGCGGCACGCCGACCTGCGTCCCTTCGCGGTCAACGACGGCGACGACATCTGGGTGCTCCCGGGAGGTCTGACCCGTGTGGCGCTTCCCGAGGGACAGCTCGTGGTCAACTCCAGCCAGGGCGGCGGGTCGAAGGACACCTGGATCGTCGGCGGCTCCGCCCCCTCGCACGTCGAGTACGGCCAGGGCAACGGCGTCTCGGGACTCGTCGCCGATCAGGCGGCGGTGACCGAGGCCATTCCGATCATCTACGACGGCCAGCCCGCTCCGGCCACCGCGCCGCGCGACCATCGCCCCGACCGCGACCAGCAGGAACAGCAGCAGCAGGATGCCGGGGTGCAGCACGGCCCGCAGGCGGAGCAGCAGCAGCAGACGCTCGAGCGGGGCCAGTACCCTTCGACGGGCTCAGGGCCCTCGGCCGCAGCGGGAACGGGAGTCGCATCGTGCTGAGCCGCATCGCTGACCCTTCGACGGGCTCAGGGCCCTTCGACAAGCTCAGGGACCGTAGGGAGTGCTCATGCTGAGCCGCATCGCGGAGAGCCTGTTCTGGATCGGGCGCTACATCGAGCGCAGCGACGGCACCGCGCGCATCCTCGACGTGCACCTGCAGCTGCTGCTCGAGGACCCCTGGATCGACGAGGACACCGCGTGCCGGTCGCTGCTGAGCGTCATGGGCTCGGCCTGGCCCGAGAACGTCGACACCGTCCGCCGCGACGACGTGCTGGCCCGCCTGGCGGTCGATCGCATGAACCCGTCGAGCATCGCCTACTCGCTCACCGCCGCCCGCGAGAACGCCCGCCGCGCGCGCGAGATCGTCTCGACCGAACTGTGGGAGATCCTCAACACCACGAACTCGCGGATGCCACGGCGTCTGCAGACCGACAAGGTGCACGAGTTCTTCCAGTGGGTGCGCGAGCGCGCGGCCCTCGCGATCGGCATCGTCGACTCCTCGACCAACCGCGACGAGGCATGGCAGTTCTTCACCCTCGGGCGCAGCATCGAGCGCACCGACATGACCGCGCGCCTGCTCGCGACCCGCTCGCTGACCGAGGTGTCGGGACCGTCGTGGACGACGATCCTGCGCTCGTGCGGCGCTTACGAGGCCTACCTGCGCACGTATCGCGGCATGCCGAGCGCCCGTAACGCGGCGGAGTTCCTCCTGCTCGACCGCCTGTTCCCGCGCTCGATCATCTACTCGATCCAGCGGGCGGAGGACTGCATGAGCGCGATCGACCCGCGCGCCGACCGCGTCGGGCACTCCAACACGGTGCTGCGCGCCCTCGGTCAGATCCGCAACGACCTCGAGTACCGGCCGGTCAGCGAAATCCTCTCGGAGCTGCCCGAGCACATGCAGCGCGTGCAGACGGTCACGCGCGAGGCGTCGGAGGCGATCCGTTCGCGCTTCTTCCCCACGCAGGCGGAGCCGGCCTGGATCGGAGAGATCTCATGACGGATGCCATCACCGCGGCGATCGCGATGACCTCGGGGGGTCGGCGATGAAGCGCCTGCGCATCGAGCACCAGACCGGCTTCGTGTACCCCGGCGACGTCGTCGCCTCCTACAACGAGGCGCGGATGCTGCCGCACTCCACCGACAGTCAGTTCGTGCTGAGCTCCTCGCTCGACATCGAGCCCTCGACCTCGGTCAACCAGTACGTCGACTACTTCGGCACGCGGGTCGCGGCGTTCGACGTCCTGTCTCCGCATGCCGCGCTCACCATCACGGCGCGTTCTCTCGTCGAGGTGCGTCCTCGGCCGATCGAGCACGCCGACATCACGTGGGAGCAGCTCGCCGCCGAGGCCGAGCGCTCGATCTCGACCGTCGAGCAGCTGACGCAGACCCGTCGAACGATGCCGCACCCCGAGGTGGCCGAGCTGGCCCGATCCATCGCCGCGCAGCACGACCGCCCCGGTCCGGCCGCGCACGCCATCGCCGAGGCGATCGGCAACGCCATCGAGTACATGCAGGGCGTCACGGGCGTGACCTCCACGGCGATCGACGCGTGGGAGGCCCGGAAGGGCGTCTGCCAGGACATCGCGCACGTCGCGATCGGGGCATTGCGCGAGGTCGGCATCCCCGCCCGGTACGTCTCGGGCTACCTGCACCCGAAGCCCTCGGCCGAGGTCGGCGAGGCGGTCACGGGCGAGTCGCACGCGTGGGTGGAGTGGTTCGCCGGCGACTGGCAGGGCTTCGACCCCACGAACAACATCGAGATCGGCGACCGTCACGTACTCGTGGGCCGCGGCCGCGACTACAACGACGTCCCCCCGCTGCGGGGCGTCTACGCCGGACCCGGCAAGAGCAACCTCAAGGTGAAGGTGACGATCACGCGCGAGACGTGACTCGGGTCCCGCGTCGCATGCGTGACCCCGTCGAGTGTCCAGGACACGCCGTTCAGGGCGAGTCGCACGCGGCGTTTCTTGGACGCTCGACAGAAGATCGAGCCCGCGCGACGGCGGTTACCCGCTCGACGCCCGCACGACGAGCTCGGGCCGGAAGCGCACCTGGCGCTCGGACGGGTCGAGCTCGCCGTCGAGCTGGCGCAGCAGCAGGTCGACGGCGGTCGACCCGAGTGCCTCGGCGGGCTGCCGCACCGACGTGAGGGGGACGACGGTCGCCGCGGCGAAGTCGATGTCGTCGTAGCCGACGAGCGCGATGTCGTCGGGCACGCGGATGCCGCCGAGCATCGTCAGGGCCTGCAGCAGGCCCACCGCGAGCAGGTCGTTCGCGGCGAACACCGCGTCGGGGCGGTCGGTGCGTTCGCGCAGGCGTTCGCCCGCGGCGCGGCCGGCGAGGACGGTCATGGCATCCGTCTCGATGATCTCGAGCGTGGCGCCCTCGACCTCGGCGACGGCCCGGCGCGCTCCGGCGAGGCGATCGGCCACCTGGCGGGTCGCGAGGGGCCCGGCGACGAACCCGATC
Source organism: uncultured Microbacterium sp. (assembly GCF_947489255.1). Classification (GTDB taxonomy): domain Bacteria; phylum Actinomycetota; class Actinomycetes; order Actinomycetales; family Microbacteriaceae; genus Microbacterium; species Microbacterium phycohabitans. Next base: position 120,194 of record NZ_CANLCY010000005.1, on the reverse strand, counting down.
CGGCGTCGACCCTGGGCGAGCAGATGGGCGACGGCGAGATGACCGCCCTCGACATCGTCGACCGACACCGTGCACACCTCGGCGTCGGCGGTGTGCTCGTCGACGAGCACGACGGGGATGCCGGCCTGCGCCAGACGCTCGACCACGTCGCCGCCGGCGTCGGCCGGGGTGAGGAGGACCCCGGCGACGCGCTGCTCGCGGAACTGGTCGAGGTAGAGGCGCTCGTGATCGCCGTCGGCGCCGCTGGAACCGAGCAGGACGACGTAGCCGTCGTCGGCCGCGCGAGCCTCGGCGCCGCGGGCGACCGCCGCGAAGAAGGGGTTGCCGACGTCGAGCACGATCAGGGCGATCGAGCGGCTGCGACCGGCGCGCAGCTGGCGGGCGGCGTCGTTGCGCACGTAGCCGAGGCTCTCGATGGCCGCGCGCACCCGCTCGACCGCGGCGGGGGAGACCGTCTCGCGGCCGTTGAGGACGTTCGACACGGTCCCCACCGAGACACCCGCGTGAGCCGCGACGTCTTTGATCTTGACCGCCATGATCCGTTGACGATATCGCACCGTTCGACGCGCTGTGGTATCGTGTGATGAAACGATTCATTCTCGAGGGAGAGAAGACCCCGCCCATGTCCGCACAGACCACGCGCGTCTGCTTCGAACTCCGCGTCCGCCCAGAGATGGTCGAGGAGTATGTCGCGCGGCACACTCCGGTGCGCGCCGAGATGCTCGAAGAGATCCGCGCCGCCGGACGCCGCAACTACTCGTTGTTCCTGGGTGAGGGCGGGCGCCTCATCGGCTACTACGAGACCGACGACGACGCGGCCGCGCAGGCCTACCTCGCCGCCTCTTCCGTCGCCGCCGCGTGGGAGGCCGAGATGGCCCCGTACTTCCTCGGGCTCGAGGGTCGCCCCGACCAGGCCGCGACCGCCCTTACCGAGGTGTTCCACCTCGCCGACCAGCTCGCCGCGGCCCCGTCCCCGGCACCCACCCCCTCCGACCAGTCCGTGGAGGCCGGGACCCCGGCATCCGCCCCGAACGAAAGCACCCGTTCATGACGACGTTGTCCCCCGAGATCCTGTCGACCCTCGAAAAACAGGCGATCGAGCTGCCCTCGTGGGCGTTCGGCAACTCCGGCACGCGCTTCCGCGTGTTCCCCACCGCCGGCACCCCGCGCGACCCCTTCGAGAAGATCGCGGATGCCGCCGAGGTCAACCGTCTCACGGCCCTCGCCCCCACCGTGGCCCTGCACATCCCGTGGGACCTCGTCGACGACTACACGGCCCTCCGCCGCCACGCCGAAGACCTCGGCGTGAAGCTCGGCACGGTGAACTCCAACACCTTCCAGGACGAGGACTACAAGTTCGGAGCCCTCACTCACCACGACGAGCGCATCCGCCGCAAGGCGATCGACCACCACCTCGCGTGCATCGACGTGATGGATGCCACGGGTTCGCGCGACCTCAAGATCTGGCTCGCCGAGGGCTCGAACTACCCCGGGCAGAACGACATGCGCGGCCGCCAGGACCGCCTGCAGGACTCGCTGCAGCAGATCTACGCGCGACTCGGCGACGAGCAGCGTCTGGTGCTGGAGTACAAGTTCTTCGAGCCGTCGTTCTACCACACCGACGTTCCCGACTGGGGGACGTCCTACGCCCAGGTGGCCGCTCTCGGCGACAAGGCGATGGTGTGCCTCGACACCGGCCACCACGCCCCCGGCACGAACATCGAGTTCATCGTCATGCAGCTGCTGCGCCTCGGCAAGCTCGGCTCGTTCGACTTCAACTCGCGCTTCTACGCCGACGACGACCTCATCGTGGGTGCGGCCGACCCGTTCCAGCTGTTCCGCATCCTCGCCGAGGTCGTGCGCGGCGGGGGCCTGAACAACCCCGACGTGGCCTTCATGCTCGACCAGTGCCACAACATCGAGGACAAGATCCCCGGCCAGATCCGCTCGGTGCTGAACGTGCAGGAGATGACGGCGCGTGCGCTCCTCGTCGACCGTCAGGCTCTGGATGCCGCGCAGCGGGCGAACGACGTGCTCGCCGCCAACGCGGTGCTGATGGACGCCTTCTACACCGACGTCCGCCCCGCGCTCGCCGAGTGGCGCGAGTCGCGAGGCCTCCCCGCCGACCCGATGGCCGCGTTCGCGGCATCCGGCTACCTGCCCCGCATTGCCGAGGAGCGCGTCGGCGGCACCCAGGCCGGCTGGGGCGCCTGAGGGCCAGGTTCACCCGTCGAGTGTCCAGAACATGCCGCAAGAGGCCGCCCCGATGCGGCGTGTCTTGGACACTCGGCGAACAGCATCGCGCCGACCTCGAAACCCGACGACTGAGATGAACGGAAGACCATGACCAGCTCCACCGCCGCCGACCTCGTCGCGCGCAGCAATCGCCTCGGTTCCGACCCCAAGGTCACGAACTACGCCGGCGGCAACACCTCTGCCAAGGGCACCGACATCGATCCCGTCACCGGCGAGCCGGTGGAACTGCTGTGGGTCAAGGGATCCGGGGGCGACCTGGGCACCCTGACCGAGAAGGGGCTCGCGGTGCTGCGGCTGGACCGCATGCGCGCCCTCGTCGACGTCTACCCGGGCATCGAGCGGGAGGACGAGATGGTCGCCGCGTTCGACTACTGCCTGCACGGCAAGGGCGGGGCTGCCCCCTCGATCGACACCGCGATGCACGGACTCGTGGATGCCGCGCACGTCGACCACCTGCACCCCGATGCCGGGATCGCGATCGCCACCGCCGCCGACGGCGAGGAGCTGACGGCGAAGATCTTCGGCGACAAGGTGGTGTGGGTGCCGTGGCGTCGTCCCGGGTTCCAGCTGGGTCTGGACATCGCGGCGATCAAGGCGGCGAACCCGCAGGCGATCGGCACGATCCTCGGCGGTCACGGCATCACCGCGTGGGGTGACACGTCGGAGGAGGCTGAGCAGAACAGCCTGTGGATGATCGACACGGCACAGGCGTACATCGACGAGCGCGGTGCGGCCGAGCCGTTCGGCGGGGTCCGCGACGGGTTCGCGGCGCTGCCCGAGGCGGAACGCCGGGCCAAGGCCGCGGCCCTCGCCCCGACGATCCGCGGTCTCGCCTCGACCGACAAGCCGATGGTCGGTCACTTCACCGACGCCGACGTGGTGCTGGACTTCCTGGCATCCGAGAAGGCGCCCGCCCTCGCCGCGCTCGGCACGAGCTGCCCCGACCACTTCCTGCGCACCAAGGTCAAGCCGCTGATCCTCGACCTGCCCGCCGACGCCGCGGTCGAGGCCGCGATCGCGCGCCTGCAGGAGCTGCACGCGGAGTACCGCGCCGATTACCAGGCCTATTACGACGCTCACGCCGACGCCGACAGCCCCGCGATCCGCGGAGCCGACCCGCTCATCGTGCTCGTGCCCGGGGTGGGCATGTTCTCGTACGGCGCGAACAAGCAGACCGCCCGGGTGGCGGGGGAGTTCTACGTCAACGCCATCAACGTCATGCGCGGCGCCGAGGCCCTCTCCACCTACGCCCCGATCTCGGATGCCGAGAAGTTCCGCATCGAGTACTGGGCACTGGAGGAGGCGAAGCTCCAGCGGATGCCGAAGCCCAAGACGCACCAGGGACGCATCGCGTTCGTCACGGGTGCGGCATCCGGAATCGGCAAGGCCATCGCGACCCGCCTCGCCGCGGAAGGTGCGTGCGTCGTCGTCGCCGACCTCGACCTCGCCAAGGCGCAGGCCGTCGCCGCCGAGCTCGGCTCCACCGACGTCGCGATCGGCGTCGCCGCCAACGTCGCGGAGGCTGCGGGCGTGCAGGCCGCGATCGACGCCACCGTCCTCGCCTTCGGCGGCATCGACCTCGTCGTCAACAACGCCGGACTCTCGCTGTCGAAGCCGCTGCTGGAGACCACCGAGAAGGACTGGGACCTGCAGCACGACGTCATGGCCAAGGGGTCGTTCCTCGTCTCGAAGGCCGCGGCCAAGGCTCTCATCGAGCAGAAGATGGGCGGAGACGTCATCTACATCTCGTCGAAGAACTCCGTGTTCGCCGGTCCCAACAACATCGCCTACTCCGCGACGAAGGCCGACCAGGCGCACCAGGTGCGCCTCCTCGCCGTCGAGCTGGGCGAGCACGGCGTGCGGGTCAACGGCATCAACCCCGACGGCGTCGTGCGCGGCTCGGGCATCTTCGCCGCCGGCTGGGGCGCGAACCGCGCCGCGACCTACGGTGTCGACGAGAAGGACCTCGGCCAGTTTTACGCCAACCGCACGATCCTCAAGCGCGAGGTCGTGCCCGAGAACGTCGCCGACGCGGTCTACGTGCTCACCGGGCCCGAGCTCTCGCGCACGACGGGTCTGCATGTGCCCGTCGACTCGGGCGTCGCGGCGGCGTTCCTGCGATGAGTGCCGGCGAGCCGGTCGGGGCGGTGCCGGGCACCGTCCGGGCCGTCGCCGCCGTCGACCTCGGCGCGACGAGCGGTCGCGTGATGATCGGGCGGGTCGGTGACGGCGTGCTCGAGCTCGAGCAGGTCGCGCGCTTCCCGAACGGTCCGGTGCAGCGCGCCGACGGGTGGCACTGGGACATCGAGGCCCTCTGGGGCCACGTGCGCGACGGGCTCGCCGAGGCCCGACGGCGGGAACCGGCGATCGAGAGCGTGGGCATCGATTCGTGGGCGGTGGACTACGGTCTGCTCGGCCCCGACGGCCTGCTCGCCGAGCCCTTCCACTACCGCGACGAGCGGACCGCCCGCGGGGTGGATGCCGTGCATGCGGTCGTTCCGTTCGACGAGCTGCACCGGCGCAACGGTCTGCAATTCCTCCCGTTCAACACGCTCTACCAGTACGCCGCCGATCCGCGTGTCGTCGAGGCCGAGGCGAGCCTGCTGATCCCCGACCTCCTCGCCGAGCGGCTCACCGGCCGTCGCGTCGCCGAGCGCACGAACGCGTCGACGACGGGTCTGCTCGACGTGCGCACGAGGGAGTGGGATCACTCCCTCGCCGAGGCGCTCGGCATCCCCTCGCGCGTTCTCCCGACGCTGGTGGATCCGGGCGAGACGATCGGGCGCGTCGCCGACGAGCACGGCGACCTGCCCGTGATCGCGGTCGGATCGCACGACACGGCGTCGGCCGTCGTCGCGGTGCCGCTGTCGACGCCGAACGCCGCCTACATCTCGTGCGGGACGTGGGGGCTCGTCGGTCTGGAACTCCCCGCCCCGATCGTGACGGATGCCGCCCGCGCGGCGAACTTCACGAACGAGGGCGGGGTCGACGGGCGCGTGCGATTCCTGCACAACGTCACCGGACTGTGGTTGTTGAGCGAGACGGTGCGGGCGTGGTCCGAGGGCGATGGCGAGGCGGTCGACCTGCCGTCGCTCCTCGCCGCGGCGGCCGAGGAGCCGGCGCCCGCGCGTCTGTTCGACGCCGACGACGGCGCTCTCGCCAGCCCCGGCGACATGCCCGCCCGCATCGCCGCCCTGCTCGGGATGCCGTCGCCCGGCGCCGCCGATCGCGCGCGCTTCGCCCGGATCATCGTCGAGAGCATCGCCGACGCCTTCGCCCGCACCGTCCGCACCGCCGGTGACCTGGCCGATCGGGAGATCGACGTCATCCATCTCGTCGGCGGTGGTGCGCTCAACGCCCTGCTGTGTCAGGCGACCGCCGACCGGAGCGGATTGCCGGTGCTGGCCGGGCCCATCGAGGCGACCGCGCTGGGCAACGTGCTCGTCCAGGCACGTGCGCTCGGGTGCTTCGGCGACGGCGTCTCGCTCGAAGACCTGCGTCGGCGCGTCGCCGAGGCCTTTCCCCCGCGGCGGTTCGACCCCCGCACCTGAGCCCCCTTCTCGCTCGTGAGGGCGGGGCGTACTATGTGGTCAGACCACACGAAAGAGAGATCTCTATGGTTCAGCGTCAGCTGCCCAAGGTCGGCGAGCTCCTCGAGCTCATGCAGTTCAAGAAGCCCGAGCTCGACGCGCGCAAGCGTCGCCTCGACGCCGCGCTGACCATCGCCGACCTCCGCACGATCGCGAAGCGCCGCACCCCGAAGGCGGCGTTCGACTACACCGACGGCGCCGCCGAGGGCGAGCTGTCGCTCGACCGTGCCCGTCGCGCGTTCGAAGACGTGGAGTTCCACCCCGACATCCTGCGGCCCGCGGCGAACGTCGACACCTCGTGCGAGATCCTCGGCGGCCCCTCCGCCCTGCCCTTCGGCATCGCGCCCACCGGCTTCACGCGTCTCATGCAGACCGAGGGCGAGACCGCGGGGGCCTCCGCGGCGGCGGCCGCCGGCATCCCGTTCACGCTGTCGACTCTCGGCACCACCTCCATCGAGGGTGTCAAGGCGGCAAACCCCGTGGGGCGCAACTGGTTCCAGCTGTACGTCATGAAGGACCGCAGCATCTCGTACGGCCTGGTCGAGCGCGCGGCCAAGGCCGGGTTCGACACCCTGCAGTTCACCGTCGACACTCCCATCGCCGGCGCCCGCCTGCGCGACAAGCGCAACGGCTTCTCGATCCCGCCGCAGCTGACGGTCGGAACGATCGTCAACGCGATCCCGCGCCCGTGGTGGTGGATCGACTTCCTCACCACCCCCAAGCTCGAGTTCGCCTCGCTCAGCACCACCGGCGGCACCGTCGGCGAGCTGCTGAACGCCGCGATGGACCCGACCATCAGCTACGACGACCTCGACGTCATCCGCGGCATGTGGCCGGGCAAGATCGTCGTCAAGGGCGTGCAGAACGTCGCCGACGCCGCACGCCTGGTCGACCTCGGGGTCGACGGCATCGTGCTCTCCAACCACGGCGGCCGCCAGCTCGACCGTGCACCCATCCCGTTCCATCTGCTGCCGAAGGTCGTGCGCGAGGTCGGCAAGGACGCCACCGTCATGGTCGACACCGGCATCATGAACGGCGCCGACATCGTGGCATCCATCGCCCTCGGCGCGAAGTTCACCCTCATCGGCCGCGCCTACCTCTACGGCCTCATGGCCGGTGGACGTCAGGGCGTCGACCGCACCATCGCGATCCTGCGCAGCGAGATCGAGCGCACCATGACCCTGCTCGGCGTCTCGTCGCTCGACGAGCTCGAGCCCCGCCACGTCACCCAGCTCACTCGGTTGGTGCCGGTGGCCGACCAGGCGGTCGACGCGCGGGTGTGACTCTCGATGCGCCGTCGCCCCGGATGCGCCCGTGCGCTGGGGTGGCGGCCTCGTGGACGACGGTCGCGCTAGGTGGAAAGTACTTGCCAAAATGGAAAGTACGTGGGATGGTCGAAGAGTCGAAAGGATCCATCCCATGGACGTTCCCCCCACTGTCACCGCGGCGGACGCGCGCTCGCTGCTCCACCGCGCCGAGCGTCTCAGTCGGTCCGCGCACGACGCGACGCGCTGGCCGTACATCACCTTCATCGTGGCCCTCGGCGTCGCCACGTCGATGGGCACCTTCGCCATGGCCCTCGCGACCGGCGACGCCTTCGGGCTCGCCTACGTCGGAACCCTGGCCGTGATGTTCGCGCTGATCCTCTTCTTCGTCATCAGCATCCAGGGGCGCTCCGCGTTCGCCCGCAGTCGCCGGTGGACCGTCTACATCGCGAGCTGGTTCGCCTCGTATGCGGTGGCGTTGTCGGTCGTCATCTGGGCTCACGGATCGGTGGTGCTGGCGGGCGCGGCATCGGGTCTCGTCCTGGTCGTCGCGTTCTTCTGCGCGGCGCGTGAGGCGCGATCGTGACCACCGCCGCCCCGCACCCGCGCCACCGCCTCGACGATCTGCTGCAGAACTCCGTGCGATTCTCGATCCTGGCGGCGCTGGACCGCGCGACGACCTTGAGCTTCAAAGAAGTGCGGGATGCCGTCGAGATCACGGACTCGGCGCTGAGCAAGCAGGTCTCGGCCCTCGAGGCGGCGGGATACCTGTCGGTGGGGAAGTCGTTCGCGGGCAAGATGCCGCGCACCTCCTTGACCATGACGAAGGAGGGGCGCGCGGCGTGGCGACGTCACCTCGCGACCCTGCGCGAGATCGCCGGCATCCCGGAGTGACGGCGGGCGCCCGCGCCCGGCTCGCCACGGCTCGCCGTCGGCGGAGGGGACTTCGCGGGATCCGTCAGGCCCGCGCGTCGACGCTCTCCTCCGGCTCTTCGCGGCGCTGCGCGCCCGAACCGAGAGTCGCCGTCGAGGCGAGTCCGAGCACGAGGAAGCCCGCCGCGGTGAACGCGGCCGCGCGGGTGCCGTCGCTGAACGCGGCCCGCGCGTTGATCGCGAGGTCCTGCGTCTCGGGCGAGGCGGCCAGGCCCGCAATCGCCGCCCCCGCGCTGTCGACCACCTGCGACACGACCTGGTCGCGCTGGGCGGCCGGGATGCCGCGATCGTCGAGGGTGGATGCCAGCACCCCCGCCGTGGTCGAGAACAGCACGGTGCCGAGCACCGCGACGCCGAGGGCCGCGCCGAGCTGCCGCGAGGTCGACTGCGTGCCCGACGCCTGCCCGCTGGCGGACGGCGGCACCTCCGCGAGGACGACGCCCGTCAGCTGCGCGGTGGCGAGTCCGACGCCGACCCCGTAGACGAAGAGGAAGGGGACGAGCGGTCCCCACGCGGCATCCGGTCCGATCGTGAACGCCACTCCCGCGACGCCGATGATCTCCGCCAGCAGGCCGCCGCGGACGATCCAGACGGGGGCGACGCGGCCGCTCAGCGCACCGGCGATGCCGCTGGCCACGAACGAGCCGACGGCGAGCGAGAGCAGCAGCAGGCCCGTCTGCAGGGCGTCGAACCCGACGACGAACTGCAGCCAGAGCGGCAGGGCGAGGATGATGCCGAACTCGCCGAGCGAGACGACCGCGGCCGCGATGTTGCCGTTGCGGAACGAGGCGATGCGGAACAGGCCGAAGGCGAGCAGGGTCGACTCCCCGCGACGCTGGCGGCGCACGCCCCACGCGATGAAGGCGACCAGGGCGACGAGGGCCACGGCGAACGCCAGGGGGACCGGAGACAGTCCGAACGACCAGGTCCAGTCGCCGATCGTCGGAGCGGTGTCGAGCGTCCACCAGCCGTAGGTGCGCCCCTCGATGAGCCCGAAGACGAGCGGGGCCATGGTCAGCACCGACAGCAGCGCGCCGACGCCGTCGATGCGTTCGACGCGGTCGCTGCGCGACTCGGCGACGGTGAACAGCACGCCGACGACGATGACGAGCCCGAGCGGGATGTTGATGCCGAACGCCCACCGCCACGAGAATGCCGTCGTGAGCCATCCGCCCAGCAGCGGACCGACGGCCGCCATGCCGCCGATCGTGGAGCCCCACACGGCGAACGCGATGCCCCGTTCGCGGCCGCGGAAGGTGGCGTTGATGATCGACAGCGTCGTGGGCAGGATCATCGCCCCGCCCACGCCCTGGACGAGCCGGGCCAGGATCAGCAGGCCACCGGTCGGCGCGAGGGCGGCCGCGATCGAGGCGGCGCCGAAGATGACGACGCCCAGGAGCATCAGTCGGCGCCGCCCGAAGCGGTCGGCGAGACTGCCGAAGACCAGCAGCAGTGAGGCGAAGACGAGGGTGTAGGCCTCCTGGACCCACTGCACCTCGGTCGAGGAGATCTTCAGCTCCTCCACGATCGAGGGCACGGCGACGTTGACGATCGTCGAGTCGACGATGATCAGCGAGACGGCGATGCTGATGAAGACGAGGCCCGCCCAGCGGCGCCCAGCCATGTTTCCGGTCATGTAGCTAGATTATCTAGCTAGATTATCGAGGGAAAGGGCTTGCGAGCATCCGCCGACTCGCTCTCGCGAAGACCTCCGGCATCCCGTCGGTCGCGCGCCGTCGTACGGTGGGGCTGATCGAACGTCAGGCGCCGTGCCGCGGCCGCGAGGCGATCCGCGCGGGGCGCTCGCTGGACGGGAGCGCGATGGGCGTCGTCCCCGCGATCTCGTCGCTGAAGTCCTCCGGCTCGGGCGCCACGGTCGTGATCGGCCGTGTCTCGTCGATGGTGAGCCGGAACCGCTTCGTCTCGTGGCGGTGAACGCGCCCCGAGGCGAGGGTCCAGGTGATCCCGATGGCGCACGCGATGAGGGCGACGGCGGCGGCGAGGGCGATCGCCACGCGGGGTCCGAACTCGGCGGCCACGGCACCGACGATGGGGGCGCCGACGGGGGTGCCGCCGAGCAGGATCGCCATGTAGAGCGCGAGCACGCGTCCGCGCAGGGCGGGATCGGTGGTGGTCTGCACGTAGCCGTTGGCCGTGGTGAGGGTGGTCACGACGCAGAACCCGGTGAGGACGAGGGTCGCCGCGTAGGTCTCGTACGAGGGGGCGAGCACCGAGAGGAGGGATGCCACGGCGAAGCCGCCCGCGCCGAGGATCACCACGCGCATGCGGGCGCGCTCCCGGCGTGCCGCCAGCAGTGCCCCGGAGAGCGAGCCGATTGCGACGAACGAACTGAGCAGGCCGAAGCCGTCGGCGCCCCGGCCGAATTCCAGAGCCATCGTCGAGGCGAAGATCGGGAAGTTCATGCCGAACGCCCCGAGCAGGAAGACCATGACGAAGATCACCACGAGATCGGGACGGCCGGCGACGTAGCGGAACCCGTCGGCGAGGCGAGCGGGTCCGCCGCGTCGGTGGTGCGTCACGAGCTCGTGCGGGCGCATAATCAGCAGGGCCGAGATCATCGCGAGGAACGTGAACGCGTTGACCAGGAACACCCAGCCGGTGCCGATCGCGACGATCATCACCCCCGCGACGGCGGGACCGATCAGTCGTGCCGTATTGAACGACGCGGCGTTCAGCGCGACGGCGTTCGAGGCGTTCTCCTGCGCGACGACGTCGGAGACGAACGCCTGGCGAGCCGGGTTGTCGAAGGCGGTGACGATGCCGAGCGCGAGCGCGAACGCGAACATCAGCGGGAGCGTCATGACCCCGGTCAGCAACAGGATGCCGAGGGTGACGGCGAGCAGCAGCAGTGCCGTCTGCGTGCACATGATGAGCTTGCGGCGGTCGAACCGGTCGGCCACCCATCCCGTCACCCCCACCAGCAGCAGGGGCGGGGCGAACTGCAGCGCCATGGTGACGCCCATGGCGGCGGCATCGTTGTCGGTGAGCTGCGTGAGCACGACCCAGTTCTGGGCCGTCGCCTGCATCCAGGCTCCGATGTTGGAGACGAGGGCACCGATGAACCAGACGCGGTAGTTGAAGATCGACAGCGACCGGAACATCGACGAGCTCACCTGTCGGCCACCTTCCTCATGATCACCGCGGCACGGGCCAGCGTGTCGCGTTCCTCGGCGGAGAGCTCGGCGAGGGCCTCCTCCACGAAGGCGTCACGGCGTCGGACGGTCTCGTCGACGATCGTGCGCCCGAAGTCGGTGAGGTCGATCGTCACGCGGCGACGATCGACCTCGTCGGGGATGCGGCTGATGTAGCCCGCCTCCTCGAGTAACGACACCGTCCGATTCATCGACGGGGCGGTGACGCGCTCGCGGTCGGCCAGCTGGCCGAGCGTGTGCGCACCATGCACCGTGAGGGCGGCGAGGACGGCGAACTGCCCGTCGCTCATGGTGTCGACGGCCCGCTGCGCCCGGAGGCGACGGGCCAGACGGAACGTGGCCATGCGCAGCTCGGAGGCCGCGGCGCTGAAGTCATGACTCAGGTCGGGAAGGGGGGATTCGTCGACGCGATCATTCATGTTCCTGACCATCAGCGTAGCTCATTAGGCTTGCTAACGGAATGGATGCCGCGCTTCGCGGCCCGAACCCTGCCGGTGCCGGCCGCGCGGCCCGCGCCGCCCCCTACACTCGCCCCATGCCCGAGTTCGTCGATGCCCACGGCATCTCCATCGTCTACGACGTTCATGAAGCGAGCGAGCCGCGGGCCGTCGTGCAGCTGCTGCACGGGGTCGGCGAGCACGCCGGTCGCTACGGTGCGCTCATCGACGCCCTGGTCGCCGACGGGTACACGGTCTACGCCGACGATCACCGCGGCCACGGGCGCACCGGTCTGCGGCAGTGGGGCGGCGATCATCGCCGTCTCGGCCGGCTCGGACCGGGAGGTCACGGGGCCGCTCTCGACGCGGTCTGGACCTTCACGCAGCTCATCCGCGAGGAGCACCCCGATCTGCCGCTGGTGCTGCTCGGCCATTCGTGGGGCTCCTTCCTCGCGCAGATGCTGCTGGATCGGCATCCCGACGCCTATGACGCCGTCGTGCTGAGCGGCTCCGCCCTCCGCTGGCCGGGGGCGTTGAACGCCGGCGACCTCAATGCTCCGTGGAAGCACCAGCGCGGATCGGGGATGGAGTGGCTCTCGAGCGACGAGCAGGTGGGGCGCGACTTCGTCGCCGATCCCCTCACCACCTCGGAGCCCCTCATGAAGCTCTTCGGGCCGATCGAGGCGGCCAAGCTCTTCGGCCGCCCGCGCCGCGATCTCGGCCGCGATGTGCCGATCCTCCTCATGGTCGGTCGCGACGACACGGTGGGGGGTCCGCGCAGCGTCCACCGGCTGGCGGACGCCTACCGCGAGCGATCGGGGCTCACCGACGTGACGACGCTCGTCTATCCGGGTGCCCGGCACGAGATCTTCGCGGAGGCGCAGCAGGCCGAGGTGCGGGCCGATCTGCTCGCATGGCTCGATCACCGGATGCCGACCCGCGCCTGACCCTCGCACGCAGGACCCTGAGCCTGTCGAAGGGTCCGGGCCACGCGGCGTCCGGTGGCTTCGACGAGCTCAGCCACCTGGCTACTCGAGGACCCTGAGCCTGTCGAAGGGGCCGGTCTCTCCGCAGCCGTCCCTCAGCCCGCGGCATCCGTCGCCCGCGCCGCCACCGTCCGCAGCGACCGCAGCACGCGCCGGACCGCCGCGTAGGCGAGGGCGTCGGGGCGGGCGAGGGCGTCGACGTGGCGCACGAGGGGCAGGTCGACGAGCGGGCGCAGAACCAGCCCCGCCCCGGCGAGCGGCAGGGTCGTCGTCCGGGGGAGGACCGCGATCGCCGCTCCCGCGCGCACGACCTCGGCGGTGACCGAGAACTCGTTGATGCGGTGGGCGATGTCGAGCGGTCTGCCGACGTGCGCCGCGAGGTGATCGAGGACGCCCGCCAGGGGGAAGCCGGGATGCACCGACACCCACCGCTCGTGCGCGACATCGATCGCGCGCAGCCTCTCCCGCCGGGCCAGCGGGTGGGTCGCGGGCAGGGCGATGTCGAGCGCCTCGGTCAGCAGTGGTGTCGCCACCACCCGATCGACGGGCCAGGGGGCGTCGTGAGCGAGGCGGTGCGCGATCACGAGGTCGTGGTCGGCGGTGAGCCCCGGGAAGTCGCGATGCGCCACGTCGGCGTCGGCGAGATGGAGGGGAGGGATGCCGTCCAGCTCGCGCAGCAGCGGACCGAACAGCGCGAGCCCCGCACTGTGGAAGGCCGATACCCGCACCGGTCGCTCATCGCTCTCGAGGAAGGCGCCGACCGCCTCACGCGCGGAGGTGAGCGCCTCATCGACGCGTGTTCCGGCGGCGGCGAGCGCCTCTCCCGCCGCGGTGAGGACCAGGGTCCGCCCGCGGCGTACGGTCAGCGGCACGGGAACCCGGGCCTGGAGATGCGCGAGCTGCTGCGACACCGCCGATGCCGAGACGTGCTGCGCCGCGGCGACGGCGGCCACGCTGCCGCGGTCGCCGAGCTCGCGCAGCAGACGGAGGTGAGCGGCATCCATAAGTACGAACTTACGGGATTGTGAAGCAGGAGGTCGTTGTTCTTCCGGGTGCCACCGTCGAGGCTGGGCGCATGACCCGCCGCCCGCCCGAGATCGTCGTCGACGTGCTCCTCATCGCCGTGGCGGCGGTGTGGGGCGCGAGCTTCCTCGCCGCGAAGGAGCTCGCCGCCGAGGTCGGCGTCGCCCCGGCCGTCGCCCTCCGCTTCCTCGTCGCGGCCGCAGCCCTGGGGGTGGTCTGCGTCGCGCGACGGGAACGGATGCCGCGCGGCCGCGGCCTCGCGATCGCCGCGGTGCTGGGCTGCTCGCAGGCGGCGGTGATCGGCCTCGAGACCTGGGGGGTGCACCTCACCTCCGCGACCAATGCGGGTCTGCTCATCAGCCTCGCCCTCGTGTTCACCCCGGTGCTCGAGAGCCTCGCGGCGCGGTCATGGCTCCCTCGGTCGTACTTCGTCGCCGCCGTGGCGGCCGTGGTCGGAGTGGCCCTGCTCGTCTCCGGCGGAGGACTCCGTATGCCGACCCTCGGCGATGCCCTCGTCATCGCGGCCGCCGTGGTGCGCGCCGTCCACGTCACCGCGAGCGCCCGGCTCACGCGCGGACGGGGCGACAGCACCCTCGCGGTCGTGCTCGTGCAGCTGACGGTGTGCGCGATGGCCTCGTCGGCGGTGGCCGGGGCCGACCTCCCCCGCGCGGTGGGCCGGCTCACGGTATCCGGGTGGGGAAGCGTGCTGTTCCTGGGGCTTTTGTGCTCCGTGTTCGCGTTCGTCGTGCAGTTGTGGGCCGTACGCCGCACCTCGGCGACGCGGGCGAGCATCCTGATGGGCACCGAACCGGTGTGGGCGCTCGCCGTGGGCGTGGTCGTCGGCGGGGAAGCGGTGGGGGTCCCCGGGCTCGCCGGAGCCGCGCTCATCGTCGCCGCGTCGTACGCGGGCCAGGCCATCGAGCGGCGTCACCGTCGCGCGCGCGCCGCGGCGCTCGCGCCCCACGCCTCGGTCGCCGAAACCGCACGGCGCTGACATCTCGCCTCGGTGAGCCGTGCGCCGCCGCAGCGCCCGCACTGCCGCACCGCCCGCGCTGTCGCCCCGTCGCGCCGCGCCGCCGCGCACCTGACCTCGGGACCCGCCCCGTCCCGGCCGCGGCGCCGCCGCCGTAGGCTGGAACCATGCACGGCGAGTACAAGGTCCCGGGGGGCAAGCTGGTCGTCGTCGACCTCGAGGAGCGCGAGGGTCGCATCCACGGCTTCCACCTCGCGGGCGACTTCTTCCTCGAGCCCGACGACGCCCTCGACGACATCGACGCGGCCGTCAACGGCCTGCCGGTGGAGTCCGACGTCCCCACGATCGCCGCGGCGATCCGCGCCGCCCTGCCCGAGGGGGCGCAGCTGCTCGGTTTCACGCCCGAGTCCGTCGCGACCGCGATCCGTCGCGCGCTCGTGACCGCCCCCGGCTGGGCCGACTTCGAGTGGGAGGTCGTGCACGACCTCCCGGTCTCGCCGCGCATGAACCTCGCGCTCGACGAGGTGCTCACCGCCCGCGTGGGCGCGGGGCTGCGCAAGCCCACGCTGCGCCTGTGGGAGTGGAACGAGAACGCCGTCGTCATCGGCTCGTTCCAGTCGCTGCGCAACGAGGTCGACCCCGAGGGCGCCGAGAAGCACGGCTTCGACGTCGTGCGCCGCATCTCGGGCGGCGGCGCGATGCTCATGGCCGCGAACTCGATCGTCACCTATTCGCTCTACGTCCCGGCATCCCTCGTCGCGGGCATGACCTTCGCCGACTCCTACGCCTTCCTCGACGACTGGGTGCTGCAGGCGCTGCGCTCGCTCGGCATTGACGCGGTGTACCAGCCGCTCAACGACATCGCCGGCCCCCACGGCAAGATCGGCGGAGCAGCCCAGAAGCGCCTCGCCAACGGCGGGGTCCTCCACCACGCCACCCTCAGCTACGACATGGACGGTCAGGTGCTCACCGAGGTGCTGCGCATCGGCCGCGAAAAGCTCAGCGACAAGGGCACGGTCTCCGCCGCCAAGCGCGTCGATCCGCTGCGCAGCCAGACGGGCCTCGCGCGCGACCAGGTCATCGACCGCTTCATCCAGACCTTCACCACCCTGTACGGGGCGACCGAGGGGCACATCTCCGACGAGGAGTACGCCGAGGCCGAGGCCCTGGTCGAGACGAAGTTCGCCACCGACGCGTGGCTGCAGCGCGTCCCGTGAGTGTCGAGGTCCCGCCCGACGCCCCCGCCCCCGGCCGCGTCGAGATCCACCACGCCGACAACCTCTCCGTGACCCCGCGCTACCCCGACGGGTCGTTCGCCCTCGTCTACCTCGACCCTCCGTTCAACACCGGGCGCACCCGGTCGAAAGCGGTCGAGTCGGCGACGTGGACGCCGGCCGCCGATGAGCCCGAGGATGCCGAGACCCCGGATGCCGCCGGGCCCTCGGCCGCGGCATCCGTCGACGATCCGAACATGCTGACGTTCCCCGAAGAGGAGCCGCCGCCGCCCCCGGTGGTGCAGCGCGGTTTCCACGGTCGCGAATACGCGCGCCTTCGTGGCGACCTGCGCACCTACGACGACCGCTTCGACGATTACTGGGGCTTCCTCGAGCCGCGGCTGATCGAGGCCTGGCGCCTGCTCGCCGACGACGGCACGCTTTACCTGCACCTCGACTATCGCGAAGTGCACTACGCCAAGGTCATGTGCGACGCGCTCTTCGGCCGCGACCACTTCTTGAACGAGCTCATCTGGGCCTACGACTACGGCGCGAAGACCAAGCGCCGCTGGCCCACGAAGCACGAGACGATCCTCGTGTACGTGAAGAATCCGGCGCGGTACTTCTTCGACTCGGATGCCGTCGATCGCGAGCCCTATATGGCCCCGGGCCTGGTGACCGCCGAGAAGGCCGCGCGCGGAAAGATGCCCACCGACGTCTGGTGGCACACGATCGTGCCGACCACGGGGCGCGAGAAGACGGGCTACCCGACGCAGAAGCCCGAGGGCGTGCTGCGGCGGATGGTGCAGGCCTCGAGCCGTCCGGGCGACCGGGTGCTCGACATGTTCGCCGGCAGCGGCACGCTCGGCGCGGTCGCCGCGCCGCTGGGCCGCGACGCGGTGCTCATCGACGACAACGCCGATGCGGTCGCGGTGATGCACAAGCGGCTGGAGCCGTTCGCGGGCTGAGGCGACGCCGGGTTCGCCGATCGGTGGGGCGGGGTGCCGTCGTGCGGAGTCGGGGGCGGACACGCCGTGCGTGACGGGGGTGGCGCGGCGTGTCGCCGGTCGACTCCGCATGACGGTACCTCGACGCACCCTGTCCGGGGGCGGTTGGACCCGTCCATCCTCGATCGGCCTGACCCGGCGCGGCGGGTTCGGGCGCGACCGCCCCGGGTGTCGCCGCCTGCGCCTAGGGTGAAGCCCATGGAATTCGGCATCTTCGTCCCGCAGGGCTGGCGTTTCGACCTCGTGGGGATCGACCCCGCCGAGCACTGGCGGGTGATGAACGCCCTCGCCCAGAGCGCCGACGAGGGCCCGTGGTCCTCGCTCTGGGTCTACGACCACTTCCACACCACCCCGGTGCCCAGCGTCGAAGCCACGCACGAGGCGTGGACGCTGATGGCCGCGTTCGCCGCCGTCACCGACCGCGTGCGCCTGGGCCAGATGTGCACGTGCATGGGCTACCGCAATCCGGCGTACCTCGCCAAGGTCGCCGCGACCGTCGACGCGATCTCCGGCGGTCGCGCCGAGATGGGGATCGGCGGCGGCTGGTACGAGCACGAGTGGAAGGCCTACGGCTACGGCTTCCCGCCCATCGCCGAGCGTCTCGGACGCCTGCGCGAGGGCGTCGAGATCATGCACCAGGCGTGGACCACCGGCGAGGCCACCCTGTCGGGGAAGTACTACGAGGTCGACGGCGCGATCGTGCAGCCGAAGCCGCTGCAGCCCGGTGGCATCCCCCTGTGGATCGCCGGCGGCGGCGAGAAGGTCACGCTCAAGATCGCGGCCAAGTACGCCTCGTACACGAACTTCGGCGGATCGCTCGAGGAGTTCGACCACAAGTCCGAGGTGCTGCGCGGACACTGCGAGGCCCTCGGTCGCGACGCGGGCGAGATCACCCGCTCGACGAACTTCAACACGATCGTGGCCGAGACCGAGGCGGAGGCCGACGAGCGGCTGGCCGCGGTCGTCGCGCGCCTCCGCCCGCACGTGGGTGATGAGCGGGCGGATGCCATCGAGGCCGACTACCGCTCGTCCGACGCCTTCGGCACGCCCGAGCAGATCGTCGAGCGCCTGCGTGAGCGCGCCGCCCACGGTCTCGGCTACGCGATCCACTACTTCCCCGAGGCCGCGTACGACACCTCGGGCATCTCGCTCTTCGAGCGCGAGGTGGTCCGGCACCTCTGACGTCGGCCGCATGGCGCGCGTCGTCAGGATCCGTCGCCTCATCCGCCCGGGAGGCGACGATTCCCGGCGACTCACGCATCCCTCGGCGGGCGGGCCGACAGCACCGCGAAAAACGCCCGCTGCGCCGGGAAACGCTCGTGGGGAGCGTGTCTCGGCGCAGCGAGCGTTTATCGAGGGGGCGGGACGCGTCACGCGTCGCGGCGCGCGCCCTCCGACGGGGTTACCGTGAACACGTTCGGGGTGCGGAAGCTGGATGCCGCGAACGCGGCCAGCACCGCATCGCTCGCCGCCGGGATGAGCCCGACGGGGATCAACGCGATCGCCGCCCCGCCGAAGCCGCCGCCGGTCATGCGCGCGCCGAGCGCACCCGACGCCAGCGTGGTCTCGACTGCGAGGTCGAGTTCGGGAACCGAGATCTCGAAGTCGTCGCGCATCGACGCGTGCGAGGCGACGAGCAGGTCGCCGATCGCTGCGGGACCGTCGGCGTCGAGGGCGGCGACGGTGTCGAGCACGCGCTGATTCTCGGTCACGACGTGGCGGACGCGGCGGAAGGTCACGTCGTCGAGGATCTCGGCGGCGCGCGGCAGGTCGTCGACGGTGAGGTCGCGCAGCGACGGGACGTCGAACGCCGCGGCCCCGCGCTCGCACGCCTCGCGGCGCTCGCGGTAGCCCCCGGTGGAGTGCGCGTGCTCGACGAGCGTGTCGACGACGAGGATCGCGAGCCCCGCGTCGGCGAAGCCGAGGGGTACGGCGCGGGTGTCGAGCGTGCGGCAGTCGAGGAACGTCGCCGCGTCCGCGACCCCGAGCATCGAGGCCATCTGGTCCATGATCCCGGTCGGGGCGCCGACGGCGTCGTTCTCGGCGATGCGGCCGACGCGGGCGAGCGCGACCTTGTCGAGGCCGGCGTTCCAGACGTCGTTGAGGGCGGATGCCACAGCCCCCTCGATCGCGGCCGACGACGACAGCCCGGCGCCCACCGGCACCTCCGAGGCCAGGGCGATGTCGACGCCGCGGGGGGTGGCATCCGGAGCTTCCCGCAGCAGCGCCCACGCCACACCCAGCGGGTAGCCGGCCCAGTCGAGGCCGCCCGCGGCGATGCGGTCGTCGAGGTCGGCGAGGGAGACCTCGACGGCGTCGGGCGCGAAGGTCGAGCGCACGCGGATCACGTCGTCGGAGCGCAGGGCGACGGCCGCGGCGGTGCGCTGCGCGATCGCGAAGGGGAAGACGAAGCCCTCGTTGTAGTCGGTGTGCTCGCCGATGAGGTTGGCGCGGCCGGGTGCCGACCACACCCCCACGGGCTCGGTGGCGAGAAGGGTGCGGGCGTCGTCGACGGCGGTCATGCCGTCACCTCCGGAACGGTGTCGAGGGCGGCGCGCAGGCGCTCGGCCTGCGACTCGGGGGTCACGTCGCCGATCCAGGCGCCCATGGCGGCCTCGGATCCGGCGAGGTACTTCAGCTTGTCGGCGGCGCGACGGGGCGAGGTGATCTGCAGGTTGAGGCGCACGGCATCCCGGCCCCGTCCGACCGGCGCCTGGTGCCACGCGGCGATGTAGGGGGTGGGGGTGTCGTACAGCGCGTCGATGCCGCGCAGCAGTCGCAGGTAGAAGGGCGCGAGCTCGTCGCGCTCGGCGTCGGTCGTCTCGGCGAGGTCGGCCACGTGGCGGTGCGGCAGCACGTGCACCTCGATGGGCCAGCGGGCGGCGAACGGAACGAACGCCGTCCAGTGCTCACCGCGCAGCACGACGCGCTCGCCGGCCTGCTCGAAGTCGAGGATGCGGGCGAACAGATCGGCGGAGGTGCGCGAGATCGTGTCGAGCAGGCGGTGCGTGCGGGGGGTGACGTACGGGTAGGCGTAGATCTGGCCGTGCGGGTGGGGGAGGGTGACGCCGATCTCCTGCCCGCGGTTCTCGAACGGGAACACCTGACGGATGCCGGGCAGCGCCGACAGTGCCGCGGTCCGGTCGGCCCACGCCTCGATGACGGTGCGGGCGCGGGTGCGCGAGAGGGATCCGAACGAGCCCTCGTGCTCGGGGCTGAAGCACACGACCTCGCAGCGGCCGACCGAGGTGCGGGTGCGGCCGAGGCCGAGGTGCTCGAGGTCGTCGTCGCCGCGCGGCGGGTCGACGGCGGCCGGCACGTCGGCGGTCGCCGTGTCGAGGGCGGGGCCGAACGACGGCGACTTGTTCTCGAACACCGCGACGTCGTAGAGCGAGGGGATCTCCGACGGGTTCGTCGGCGTCTGCGGCGACAGCGGATCGAGGTGCGCGGGGGGCAGGAACGCGCGGTTCTGACGATTGGATGCCACGGTGATCCAGTCGCCGGTCAGGATGTCCTGGCGCATGGTCGCCGTCGTGGGGCGCGGGTCGAGCGTGCGGGCGTCGACCGCGCGCTCAGCGCCGAGCGTCGTGTCGGGGTCGTCGAAGTAGATGAGTTCGCGGCCGTCGGCGAGGCGGGTGGGTCGCTTGACGACTCCGGCCCCGAGGGGCACCGCGGTGAGGCTGTCCGTGTTCACGATAACACGCTACATCCGGGGCGTGATATCGTCAACACGGAGGGGGAGCGATGCGCGTATCGATGGCCGACGTGGCCGAGAGGGCCGGAGTTTCGGCGCAGACCGTGTCGCGCGTGGCCAACGGCAGCCCCCGCGTCGATCCCGCCACCCGGGTCCGGGTCGAGAAGGCCATGGCCGACCTCGGGTACCGCATGCATCGCGCTGCACGCGCGTTGCGCACCGGTCAGACCTCCACCATCGGCCTCGTCGTGTCGACCCTCGCCTCCGTCGGCAACTCCCGCATGCTGCAGGCCATCTCCGAAGCCGCCGCAGCCCGTGACTACGCGCTCGCCGTGGTGACGGTGGGGGAGCGCGGCATCTACGACGCCTTCGCCCGATTGCGCTCGCAGGGCGTCGACGGAGCCGTCGTGCTGAACGAGGCGACCGAGCTCGCGCGCGACACCCAGCCGCCCGCCGATCTGCACCTCGTCGTGGTCGACTCCCCGCCCGACGAGCGCTTCTCGATCGTGCAGACCGATCACGCCGGCGGGGCGCGCGCCGCGACGCGATACCTGCTCGAGCTCGGTCACTCCACGGTGCACCACCTCGCCGGGCCCGCGCGCTCGTTCGCCGCCGCGGAGCGCGAGCGCGGCTGGCGCGAGGCGCTCGCCGATGCGGGGGTCGTCGCGCCCGAGCCGGTCCGCGGCGACTGGACTTCGGCATCCGGTCATCTCTCGGTCTCGGAGCTGCTCGAGGCCACGGCGATCTTCGTCGCCAACGACCAGATGGCCCTCGGTGCCCTCCGCGCCCTTGCCGACGCGGGCCGGCGCGTTCCCGACGACGTCTGCGTCGTCGGGTTCGACGACGTCGCGGATGCCGCGGAGTTCCGCCCGCCCCTGACCACGGTGCGCCAGGATTTCGACGCCCTCGGTCGGCGCGCCGTCGCAGCGCTCGTCGGCGCGATCGAGGGCGGGGCGCCGGTCGCCGAGACGGTGCCCGCCACGGTGATCGTGCGCCGGAGCACCGTGGAGGTCTGATGCGCGGCGGGCCGGGTTCTCGGCCGAGTCGCCCCGGGGCGTGGAGTGCGCCTCGGCCAATGCGAACGGCGGCTCTTCGAAGGGCGTGAGCCTCTGTCGTGGAGCCTGTGTTCCGCCGGGCCGGAGTCCCGGGCGCGCGCCGTCAGCGCGGCTCGCGCCACCCGCGCTCGAAGATCCGGAAGCCCGCCTCGATGGTCGCGGCGGCGTCGTCGTGCTCGAAGGCGAGGATCTGCAGCTGCAGCGCCATCCGCGCGTAGACGCGGGTCTCGGCATCCGGCTCGCTCTGGCCGGTCGTCTCGGCGATGGCCGCGGCGAGGGCATCCTCGTGGCGCAGCCACATGCGCGAGGCGTAGTCGCGCAGCGCGGGGGTGTCGGTGATGAGCTGCATGAACTGCCGACGGTGCGCGCCCGTGGGATCGAAGGCGAGGCCGATGAGCTCGCGCCGGTAGAGGTCGCGCAGCGCGTCAGACACCGACGTGCCTTCCGGGCGGTCGCGCACGGCCGCGACGAGCATGTCGCGCTGGGCGTCGTCCTCGTCGAAGACGAGCGCCTCCTTCTGCGGGAAGTGCGCGAAGACGGTCGTGGGTGACACGTCGGCGGCGTCGGCGACCTCGCGGATGCTGACCTCGTCGAAGCCGCGCTCGACGAAGAGCTGCGTCGCGGCGTCGGAGATGGCCTTCCGCGTCGCGGCCTTCTTGCGTTCGCGGCGTCCGAGATCTGCGCTCATGGACACACTCTACCGGCGTCGCTCCATAACTGTATTGACACCAAACCTGGTACGAGTACAGTTACGGCGTGACTACGACTTCCTCCCCCACCTCCCTCCCCGTCCGCGACGGCCGTCGCGCGTGGACCATGCTCATCGTCCTCACGACCCTCACCACCGCGGGCATGACCGTCGTGCTCCCGGTGCTGCCCTTCGTGGTGCTCCGTTACGTCTCGAACCCGACCGACCTCGCCGTCTGGGTCGGCATCCTCGAGACCGTCAACGCCCTCTGCGCGTTCCTCGTCGCCCCGTTCCTCGGTCGCATCTCCGACCGCTTCGGCCGTCGGCCCGTCATCATCGTCGCCGGGTTCGGCGCCGCCCTCGGCTTCCTGCTCTTCGGCATCGGGGGCGCCCTCTGGGTGCTGCTGCTCGGGCGCATCGTGCAGGGGGTGACCGCGGGCGACCTCCCTGCGCTCTTCGCCTACCTCGCCGACATCACCCCGCCCGAGAAACGTGCGCGCCGCTTCGGCGTCCTCGGGGCGACGGCCGGCATCGGCACGATGGTCGGCCCCGCTCTCGGCGGCACGCTCGCCGCGATCGACGTCGACCTGCCGGTGTTCGTCACCGCGGGCCTCGCGCTGACGGTGGCCATCCTGAGCATCTTCCTGCTGCCCGAGAGCCTCGCCCCCGACAAGCGGATCGCCGCCCTCGATCTGCGCGCGGTGCATCCGTTCGCGGTGTTCCGCGGCGTCTTCCGCCGGCCGGAGTTGCGGGGGCTCATGGTCGGCCTGATCCTCGTGGGCCTGCCGTTCGGCTTCTTCGTGAACAACTTCAGCGTGCTCGCCCTCGACGCCATCTCGTGGAGTCCCACCGCGATCGGCCTGCTCACCGCGTGCGTCGGCGTCATCGACATCGCGATCCAGGGCGTCCTGCTCGGGTTCCTCCTGCCGCGCATCGGCGAACGGGGCGTGGTGGTCAGCGGCATCGTGACCCAGGCGATCGGTCTGGTCGCGCTCGCGGGGGTCGCGTCGATCCTCGCGCAACCGTGGCTGTTCGTCGTGGGTGCGCTGACGCTCGCCGCGGGCCAGGGGGCCGCGCAGGCCACCATGGACGGGTTGCTCTCCAACGCCGTCGGCGACGACGAGCAGGGCTGGATCGCGGGAGCCGCGCAGTCGCTCAACGCCGCGGTCGGGACGGTCGCGCCTCTGCTGGCGGGTCTGCTCTACGCCCACGTCGCCCACGCGGCGCCCTACGTCCTGGGCGCGGGGCTCATGGTCGCCGCGGCCGTGGTCATCTCCCGGGCGCGCCTGTCGAGCCCGTCACTGAAGACGAAGGCGGATGCCCTGACGTCGCTGCCGGCCGCGGGGTGAGGCGCCGCGCCGCGTGCCACCCTCCCCGGGTTCGGGGCGCATTCCCCCGTCCGGGGCGCGAGGATGACGCCCCAGGGGAAGGATCGCGCCCCGAACGCGCGAAAGCGCCCGGAAATGCCGAACGCCCGCGGATGCCGGAGCATCCGCGGGCGTCGCCGGGGGAGAAGGCGTTACTTCTTCACGGGGATGGACTGCGACTCCAGGGCGCCGATGGTGGCATCCTGGCCCTTCTGCAGGGCGTCGGCGAGGGTGCCGCTGCCGCTGACCGCGGCCTTGAAGCCGTCGGAGACGTCGGCGTAGGTCTTGGTCATCGTCGGGCCCCACACGAAGTCGGGGGTGACCTCGGTCGCGGCCTTGGCGAAGACGTCGTAGATTTTCTGACCGCCGTAGAACTCCACGCCCTGCGTGAGCGAGGGGAGCTTCAGACCCTCGGTCGTGGCGGGGTAGATGTTGGCCTCTTCGTTCAGCGCGGTCAGCGCCTCCTCCGAGGTGTTCAGCCACAGGGCGAACTTCGTCGCCTCGTAGGGGTGCTCGCTGCCCTTGAGCACGGCGATCGACGATCCGCCCCAGTTGCCCGAGACCGCGTCGCCCGCGTTCCACTGCGGCAGATCGGCCACGGCCCAGCCGCCGGCGGTGTCGGGAGCGCCGCTCGAGATCGAGTTCGCGCCCCAGACGGCGGAGTTCCAGGTCCAGACCTGGCTGGAGTTGTAGGCGTTGTTCCACTCGTCGGTCCACGCGGGGTAGGTCGAGACGAGGTCCTGGTCGATGAGCGACTGCCAGTAGTCGGCGACCTTCTCCGACGCCGGGTCGGTGAGCGAGACGGTCCAGCCGTCCGCGTCGTTGCCGAACCACTGTCCACCGGCCTGCCACACGAAACCGGCGAACTGGTTGATGTCGGACTGCGAGAAGTTCGTGATGTAGCCGCCGAGCGCGCGGATCTTCTTGGCGGCCTCGGTGTACTCGTCCCACGTGGTGGGGATCGCGATGCCGTTCTTTTCGAAGAGATCCTTGCGGTAGAACAGCGCCATCGGGCCGATGTCCTGCGGGATGCCGTAGACGGCCCCGTCTTCGCCGAGGGCGACCTGGTTCCAGGCCCAGCCGACGAACTGGTCCTTCGCGGCGACCACGTCGGAGCAGCCGGCGATGTTCTCGACGCCGTCCTGCACGAGGAAGTTCGGGAGGGCGTCGTACTCGATCTGGCCGAGGTCGGGGGCGTTGCCCGCCGCGATCTGGTTGAAGAAGTTCTGGTAGGTGCCGTTGTTGCCGTTTGGGCCGGTCTGCACCTTGACCTGGATGTCGGGGTTCTCCGTGTTCCACATCTCGACGACCTTCTCGATCCCGGGGATCCACGAGGTGAACTCGAGCGTGACGGGGCCGTCGGCGGGGGCGCAGTCGGCCGCGGCGGCGGCGTCGTCGCCGCTCCCGCTTCCGGCGCAACCGGCGAGGAGCAGAGCCGACAGGGCGACGCCGGATGTCGCCGCGAGGATTCTGTGCTTCATGGGAATGCCTTTCTCTGGGTGCCCGGACGCGCCGTTTGCGTCCGGGGTGGAGGCGGCCGGGGCCGCCGACGGGATCACTTCAGCGCGCCGGTCCCGAGACCGTTGCGCCAGAAGCGCTGGAGGAGCAGGAAGATGACGATGAGGGGGATGACCGACAGCAGTGCGCCGATGAGCACGAGGCCGCGCAGCTCGGGGATCTGGTTGAGCTGGTTGTTCCAGCCGTAGAGGCCGAACACCACGGGGAACAGCTCTTCGCTGCGCAGCATGATGAGCGGCAGGAAGAAGTTGTTCCAGATCGCGACGAACTGGAAGAGGAACATCGTGACCAGCGCGGGGCTCATCAGTCGCAGGCTCACCGTGAAGAACGTGCGGATCTCGCCGGCGCCGTCGAGGCGGCTCGCCTCGAGCAGCTCGTCGGGGACGGAGGATGCCGCGAAGATGCGGGCGAGGTACACCCCGAACGGGCTGACCAGCGAGGGCAGGAACACCGCCCAGAAGGTGTTGGTGAGCTGCACCTGGCTGAAGATGAGGAACAGCGGCAGGGCGAGGGCGGTCGCCGGCACCAGCACGCCGCCGAGTACCACGTCGAATACGAGCTCGCGGCCCGGGAAGCGGTACTTGGCCAGCGCGTAGCCGGCCATGGCGGCCAGCAGCGTGGCCACCGCTCCGCCGAGGCCCGCGTACAGCAGCGAGTTGCCGAGCCAGCGCAGGAAGATCCCGTCGCGGTAGGCGAAGAGGTCGCCGATGTTCGAGAACAGGCGCATGTCGGCGAACCAGAGCGGGTTCGTGGTGAGGATGTCGCCGGTGCTCTTGCTCGAGGCCACGAGCAGCCACCACAGCGGCAGCAGGAAGTACACCGTGAACACGGCCATGACGAGCATCGCCGAGGTGCGTGAGACGAGGGGTTCGCGGATCGCGCCCGAGCGCGGGGCGCCCGCGCGGGTGCCGAGGGGGCGACGGGAGGTGGTGACGGCGCTCATGCGTTGCCCTTCTTCTGCATCCACTTCATGAAGCCGAACGACAGCACGAAGGTGGTCACGGCCAGCACCACGGAGAACGCCGCGGCGAGGTTGGCGTTGGGGATGGATGCCGTGGCGTAGACGGTCATGTTGGGGGTGAACGTGCTCGTCACGGCAGAGCTGAACGAGCGGAACACCTGGGGCTCGGCGAGCAGCTGCAGCGTGCCGATGATCGAGAAGATCGCCGTCATCACGATCGCCGGGCGCACGAGCGGGATCTTGATCGACCACGCGATGCGGAACTGGCCCGCGCCGTCGAGGCGTGCCGCCTCGTAGATCTCGCTGGGGATCGACAACAGCGACGAGTAGATGATCAGCATGTTGTAGCCGACGTAGACCCAGGTGACGACGTTGGCGATCGACCAGAGCACGAGGTCGGCGCCGAGGAAGTCGACGTTCTTGGTCAGGGCCGTGAAGGGCGACAGGTTGGGCGAGAACAGCGAGCCCCACATGATCGCCGCGATGACGCCCGGCACCGCGTAGGGCACGAAGAACGCGAGACGGAAGAAGCGCTTGCCCTTCAGCAGGGGGGAATCCAGCAGCAGCGCGAAGATGAGCGCGAGGCCCAGCATGACGGGCACCTGCACCACGCCGAAGGCGAGCATGCGCAGCATCGACGCCCAGAACGCCTCGTTCTGGAACACCAGGGCGTACTGCGCGAGGCCGCCGAAGACGAGCTCGGCCTTGCCGAAGGTGCCCTCGCGGCGCACCACCAGCAGCGACTGCCCGATCGCGAACACGATCGGCAGCACGTAGAACAGCGCGAACAGCACCGCGAACGGAGCCAGGAGGATGACGATCGCGCTCTTGAACGGCACGCGCGCGCGGCGTGGCCGCGGTGCGTCCGAGCGGTCGGCCCGCGCGGGGGCGGGAGCGGTGGTGGTCACGAGGCCTCCTCGATGATGCGGACGGCACCACCGGCGACCGTGACGGGGCCGTCGACGCTCTCGCCGGTGAGGGCGTCGCGCCCGTGCGCCGCGATCTCGACCGACTCGGTGGTGTGGTTGATGACGAAGGTGAACGCCCGGTCCTCGCCGGCGCGGCGGACGACCTCGACTCCGGGGAGGGCGTCCACGGTACGGATGCCGGCGTCCCGGGCGATCCGCGAGAGCAGGTCGCGGTACGTCTCGGCGGCGGGCAGGGTGGCGAGGTACCAGGCGGACCCCGCCCCCACCGTGCGGCGGGTGCGGGCGGGCAGGCCTGCGGCGGGGCCGTCGACGAAGCGGGCGTCGACCTCCGCGTCGACGGAGCGCAGACGCTCCGACCACACCGAACCGATCGAGCCGTCGTCGAGGGCGACGACCTGGCCGGGGCCGAGCGGCGCGAACTCCTCGGAGACGATCCCGAGCAGGTCGCGGAACGCGCCCGGGTAGCCGCCGAGACGCACGCGGTCGCGCTCGTCGACGATGCCGCTGGCGAAGGTGATCACGGCCGTGCCGCCGTTCTCGACGAAGCGGGCGATCGCCTCGGCGTCGGCGTCGCGCACGAGGTGCAAGGCCGACACGACGACCAGGCGATAGGCCGACAGGTCCGCGGAGGCCGAGACGACGTCGGTCGAGATGCCGGCCGCGGACAGCGCCGCGTGCGCCGCGTGCACCTGGTCGAGGTAACGCAGGTCTTCGCTCGGGCGACCCTCGTTCTCGATCGACCACCAGCTCTCCCAGTCGAAGAGCACGGCGGCGTCCGAGGCCACGCGCGTTCCCGCGATCGGCTGGAGCCGGCGCAGGGTGCGGCCCACCTCGAGGACGCTGCGCCACTGCGCGGTGTCGGTGCCGGCGTGGGGGAGGAGGGCGGAGTGGAACTTCTCGGCACCCTGGGCCGAGGCGCGCCACTGGAAGAAGCAGATGCCGTCGGCGCCGCGGGCGACGTGCGACACGACGTTGCGCAGGAGCTCGCCCTCGCCCTTGGCGAGGTTGTGCGGCTGCCAGTTGACCGCTCCGGTCGAGGTCTCCATCAGCAGCCACGGCGTGCCCGCGGCGATGCCGCGCGTCAGGTCGGCCGCGAACGACAGTTCCGCGAGAGGGTCGGGGAGTCGACGGTCGAGGTAGTGGTCGTTGGAGATGACGTCCATGTCGCCCGCCCACGAGAAGTAGTCGAGCGCGCGGATGTGCGCGGTGACCATGAAGTTCGTCGTGACCGGGGCGGTGCTGCGCGCGCGGATGATCGCGGCCTCGGCGCGGTACAGCTCGAGCTGCTGGTCGGACGAGAAGCGCTGGAAATCGAGCAGCTGGCCGGGGTTGCGCAGCGAGAGGGCGGCCATCGGCGGCAGGATCTGGGCCCAGTCGCTGTAGCGCTGGCTCCAGAACGACGTCCCCCACGCCGCGTTGAGTGCGGCGACCGTGCCGTAGCGCGCGCGCAGCCACTCGCGGAAGGCGGCGGCACTGGCGTCGCAGTAGCACAGGGCGTTGTGGCATCCGAGTTCGTTCGACACGTGCCACATCGCCAGGGCCGGGTGGTCGGCGTAGCGCTCGACGACGCGACGGCTGAGCTCGGCGGCGTGGGCGCGGAAGACCGGCGAGCTCGGGCAGTAGGCCTGGCGCCCGCCGGGGAAGCGGCGCGTGCCGTCCTCGGCCACCGGCAGGATCTCGGGATGCCGCGTGGTCACCCACGGTGCCGGCGACGCCGTCGCGGTGCCGAGGTTCACCCGGATGCCGTGGGCGTGCGCGAGGTCCATGACCTCGTCGAGCTCGTCGAAGCTCCAGACCCCGTGGTCGGGGTTGATCCACGACCAGCCGAAGATGTTGACGGCCACGAGGTCCACGCCCGCTTCGCGCATGAGGCGCATGTCGTCGTCCCATACGGCGCGGTCCCACTGCTCGGGGTTGTAGTCGCAGCCGAACACGAGACCCTCGCGGGTCAGGGCGTCCAGAGCGGAGCCCTCGCGGATCGAGTCGGTCGCTCGATCGCTCTCGCGATCCAGCGGGGCCAGATGGTCGACGGCAAGCATCCGGTGGGCGCTCCTTTGCGGGGTTCTGTGAACGTGCACACACTCGCGATCGTGAAAGACGGGTCGGAATGTGTGAACGTGCACATACTGACACGGCGCTGCGCGGTCGTCAACTCCCCGCTGCCGATAGGCTGACCCTCATGACGCCTCCTCCGCCCGGGCGCCGGCGCAGCACGGTGCATGACGTGGCGAAGGCCGCGGGGGTGTCGCGGGGCACGGTGAGCCGCGTCCTCAACGGCGGCTACGTCTCCGATCACGCGCGCGAGGCCATCCAGTCGGCCATCCGCGAGGTCGGCTACGTCCCCAACAACGCCGCTCGCACGCTCGTGCGTCAGCGCACGCAGGCGGTCGGGTTCATCGTGCACGAGCCGCACTCGCTGTTCCTCGAAGACCCCAACATCGGCGGCATCATGCTCGGGGCGAACACCGCCCTGTCGCAGGCCGACTACCAGATGGTGTGCGTCGTCGTCGACACGGATCGCGACACCGACCGCGTCGCGCGCTACCTCAGCGGCGGCTTCGTCGACGGGGCGGTCATCGTCTCGGCTCGTCATCACGACCCCATCACCGACGTCGTCGAGCGTCTCGGGCTCCCGGTCGCCTACGTCGGCCACCCGCCGGGGATCTCGCGGCCCTGGGTGGGCATCGACAACCTCGGCGCGGCACGGGCGATCACCCGCAAGTTGCGCGAGACCGGCCGTCGCCGCATCGGGATGATCGCCGCCGCCCTCGACCGCGACTCCGGCAGCGACCGTCTCGCCGGGTTCCGCGAGGCCCTCGGCCCCGACTTCGACGAGAGCCTCGTCGAACCCGTGCCGCTATACGCCTTCGCCGACGGCGAGGCGGGAATGCGGCGTCTGCTCGAGCGCGCCCCCGACCTCGACGCCGTCTTCGGAGCGTCGGATGCCGTGGCCGCCGGCGCCGTTCAGGCCCTGCGCGCGGCCGGCCGGCGCGTGCCCGACGACGTCGGCGTCGTGGGCTTCGACGACAGCGCCTGGGCGCTGCGCACGGATCCGCCGCTCAGCACCGTCGACCAGCCCGCGGAGGGGCTGGGTGCGGCCGCCGCCGAGGCCGTGCTGCTTCAGCTGTCGGGCGGGGTCGCCGATGCCGGCGGCATCCTGCTGGACGCTCCGGTGGTCTGGCGCGCCTCGGCGTAGGCCTCTCTCAGACCCGTTCCCCGCTGTGCAAGCGGGCCCCCACGCACCTCGCCGTCACCGCACGCTCAGCTGCCAGGTCGCCGCGCATCCGCCGGGAACGTGCCGCCTCATCGCGCGTCGAGGCGGACGTCAGGGGTGGCGCCCCGACCCGGGGGTGCGCTCAGCCGACCGACCACGGCATGGGCCGGTCGGCGTCACGGGCGCTGTCGTCGGGGATGTGCGGCAGGGCCTCCCCTCCCGCGCGGATGCAGAGCCACCGCAACTCGCCGGGGCTCTCGGGGAGGGCGCGCCACACGCGCCACACCCCCTGGCCGACGCGGACGACGCTGCCGGGACCGACGTCGACCACGTCGTCGTCGAGACCCATCTGCCCGCGCCCCTCGAGGAAGACGTAGAGCTCCTCGACCCGGCCGTGCGTGTGCCAGTAGCCGGCATCCTCACCGGGCAGGAGGGCGTTCGCGGTCATGCCGATGAACTGCATCGCCAGCTCGTGATCGACCACGCGTCGTCCGTCGCGCGAGCGCTCCGGCACGAACCCGCCGAAGTGCTCGCGCCAGGCGTCCATCGCTCCGATGTCGGTGATCTCGTAGTCGCTCATCGTGTCCCTTTCAGTCGCCGGACGGAGACCCGCGCGAGGTGCCAAGAATCGTCGCTTCGAGAACTCCCTAGGCGACGAATTCTGGCACCTCACGCGGGGCTACTCCTCGAGCTGACCGAGCGACGGCGCCGCGACGAAGCGCGCCACGGCCTCGATCGCATGCTCGAGCTCGAGCACGACGATCTCGTTCACGCCGGCGCGGGTCGCCGGTCCCGGCACGTAGAGCGTGTTCTGCGGGACGTTGTTCCAGTAGCGGCCGAGGAAGAAGCCGTTGACGAACGCGAAGCCCTTGCCCCACGACGTCGTGTCGAGGAACAGATCCGCGGGCGCCTCGAGGTCGAACGCCCCGCGCAGGAACGCCCGACCGGCCTTCCCCGTGCCGGAGCCCTCGACGGTGTCGAGGTCGATCGGCGTGGCGGTCCATCCGGTCAGCGGGGCGCCGTTCACCGTCGCCGCGCCGATGAGCCCCTTCGCCTCGCCGAGCCGGTCGGCGTAGTTCACGCGTCCCTGATCCTCGACCAGCACCGTCAGTCGGGCGCCGGCGGGGATCATCAGCGAACGCTCGCGCAGTGCGCGCGAGAGGCGTCCCACGGCGACGCCGTCGACGTGCACCCAGGCGAGGTCGCGCACCTCGTCGAACACCAGTGCCGCGACCCCGGTGAACGACGGCAGGTCGACGTCGTACCGCACGAGGGGGCCGAGGTGGCCCAGTTGCTCGAAGGTGGCGGGGGAATCGGTGGGGGCCGCATCGGCGGGTGCCGGCATCCACTCGCCCTCGCCCGAGAGGGCGACCTCGAACACGGGCGCCTCGGGCCGGGGCGCGGGCACCAGGTCGGGCACGGGCGCGTACTTCGCGATGACCTCGCGGAACGCGTGGAACTTCGCCGTCGGGTGGCCCGACTCGTCGATCGGCGCGTCGTAGTCGTACGAGGTGACGATCGGGTCGAAGCGGCCCTTGTCGTTGGCGCCGTTGGTGGTGCCGAAGTTCGTGCCGCCGTGCACCATGTAGATGTTCACCGAGGCGCCGGCCGCGAGCAGCACGTCGAGATCGTGAGCGGATGCCGCGGGGTCGGTCGTGTGGTGGATGCTGCCCCACCAGTCGAACCAGCCGTCCCAGAACTCGCTGCACATCAGCGGCCCCGTGGTCTGGTGCTCGCGCAGGGTCGCCAGGCGCTCCTCCGAGCGCGATCCGAACGAGCCGGTGAGGTGCAGCTCGGGCAGGCTCCCCGCCTCGAGCATCCAGGGCATGGGCTGGTCGACGGTGGTCAGCGGCACGGTGATGCCGGCCTCCTTGGTCACCCGCACGAGTTCGTGCAGGTACTCCTTGTCGGAGCCGTACGCGCCGTACTCGTTCTCGATCTGCACCAGCACGACGTTGCCGCCGCGGTCGATCTGGCGGGGAGCGACGATCTCGTACACGCGGCGCAGGTACTGCGTCACCGCCTCCACGAACTGCGGCTCCGAGCGACGGATGCCGATCCCGGGCGTCGAGGTGAGCCACACCGGCAGCCCGCCGTTGTGCCATTCCGCGCAGATGTACGGTCCCGGGCGCACGATGGCGTGCAGCCCCTCCGCGGCGATCAGGTCGAGGAATCGACCCAGGTCGTTCCACCCCGTGGCATCCCATTCGCCCTTCACCGGCTCGTGCGCGTTCCACGCGACGTAGGTCTCGATGGTGTTCAGGCCCATCGCCTTGGCCGTGCGGATGCGGTCGGCCCAGTGCTCGGGGTGGATGCGGAAGTAGTGCAGCGTGCCCGAGATGACCTGGTGCGGTCGCCCGTCGAGCAGGAAGTCGGTCTCGCCGATGGTGAAGGTCGTCACGGTGTCTTTCGGGGTCAGTCGGTGAGGCGCGCGGTCAGGCGCACCCAGGCGAGGGCGGGGAGGGTGAAGCGCAGAATGCCGTCCGCACCGGCCTCGATGGCGAGCGGCGCGGGGGCGACGGGCTCGGCGCCCGCGGAGTTGGTGGTGTGGCGGTCGCCGCCCTCGGGGATCGTGACCACGACCGCCTCGACCTCGGCGACCGGCCCCAGGTCGAGCTCGACCGGGGTGGAGGCGTCCAGGTCGCGGTGGGCGAGGAAGACCGAGACGGCGTCACCGTCGACGGTCGCGACGGCGTCGACCGCGTCGACCTCGCCGTGGCGGGCCGTGTCGATGACGGCGCCCTCGATGCGGGGGAGGACGACCCGACCGGATGCCGCCTTCGCGGTGAGGGCGAACGGGTGGAAGGTGCTCTGGCGCCAGGCCGCACCGCCGCCCGGTTCGGTGCGGATCGGGGCGATGACGTTCACGAGCTGCGCGAGGTTTGCCATCGAGACCCGGTCCGACCGGCGGATGAGCGTGATGAGCAGGGAGCCGACGACGACCGCGTCGGTCACGGTGTAGTCGTCCTCGATGAGACGCGGGGCCACGGGCCAGTCGCCGGTGAAGACGCGGGGCTTGTCGACCTCGTTCCAGCGGGTCTGGTTCCAGACGTTCCACTCGTCGACGCTGATGCCGATCGTCCCGCCGTCGGGGGTCGTGGCGCCGACCTCGTCGATGATGTCGACGACGTCGGAGATGTAGCGGTCGAGGGCGGCGGAGCTGGCGAGGAAGCTCGCCGGGTCGGCGGGGTCCTCCTCGTAGTAGGCGTGCACCGAGATGTGGTCGACGAGGCCGGCGGTGTGGCGGAGAACGGTGCGCTCCCACTCGCCGAACGTGGGCATCTCGTGGTTCGAGCTGCCGGCGGCGACGAGCTCCACGTTCGGATCGATGAAGCGCATCATGCGCGCGGTCTCCGCGGCGAGGCGTCCGTACTCGTCGGCGGTCTTGTGGCCGATCTGCCAGGGCCCGTCCATCTCGTTGCCGAGGCACCAGAGGCGGATGCCGAACGGCTCGTCGCGTCCGTTCGCGCGGCGCCGGTCGCTCAGCGCCGTGCCGGAGGGGTGGTTCGTGTACTCGAGCAGGTCGGCGGCCTCGGCGACGCCGCGCGTGCCCAGGTTCACCGCTTCCATGACCTCGAGGCCCGCGGCATCCGCCCACTCGGCGAACTCGTGCAGACCCACCTGGTTCGTCTCGGTGCTGTGCCACGCGGCGTCCAGTCGCACGGGGCGCTCGTCGCGGGGCCCCACGCCGTCTTCCCACCGGTAGCCCGACACGAAGTTCCCGCCCGGATAGCGCACGACCGTGGCGCCGAGCTCGCGCACGAGCTCGAGCACATCGGCGCGGAAGCCCGCGGCGTCGGCGCTGTCGTGCCCGGGGGCGTGGATGCCGTCGTACACGCAACGGCCCATGTGCTCGACGAACGAGCCGAACAGGCGGCGGGGAACCTCGGCTCCGGCCGTGCGGCGGTCGACGGCGATGCGGGTGGGGGAGGTCATTCGGGTTTCTCCTGGTGGGAAGGGGAAGGGGCGGGCCGCATACGACAGATGCGACCCGCCCCGACGAAGGTGTTACTTGTTGACCGAGAAGCCCTGGTCGTTGCCGTACTGCACGAGCTGGTCCTGCCAGGTCGTCAGACCGGCGTTCAGGTCGCTCTTGTTGGCGTAGGCCTGGCCGACGGTGTCGCTGTAGATGCTGTTGGCGTAGACCTGGAAGGGCAGGTAGCTGAAGCCCTTCACCACGTCGCTCGACGCCTGGGTGAGCACCTGGTTGATCTGCTGTCCGCCGAAGTAGTCCGACGCCTTGTCGACGAAGGCGGGGTCGCTCAGCTGCGCGGTCGTGGAGGGGAAGCCACCCGACTCGGCGAAGATCTGCAGGCTCTCCTCGTCGTTGTTCAGCCACTTCAGGAAGCCGGCCGCGAGAGCGGGGTTCTTGCTCTGCTTGGTCACGGCCTGACCGCCGCCGCCGTTCTCAGCGGTCGCGGGCTGTCCGTCGTAGGTCGGGATGGGGGCCACGGCCCACTTGCCCGCGCCGTCTTCGACGGAGCTCTCGAGCACGCCGGGCATCCAGGCGCCGATCACGAGCGACGCGATCGAGCCGTCGCCGAGGCCCTTGAACCACTCGTCGCTCCAGCTGGGGGTGTCGGAGAGCAGGCCGCCCTCGATGAGACGGTTCCAGTTGTCGGCGAACTTCTTCGATCCGTCGTCCTGCAGGTCGATGGTGACGTCGGTGCCGTCGGCCGAGAAGGGCGTGCCGCCGGCCTGCCAGATCATGCTGGTGGTGAAGCCCGAGTCGCCGGTGTCGGCGGTGATGTACTTGGTCGGGTCGGCCGCGTGCAGCTTCTGCGCCGCGGCGTAGTACTCGTCCCACGTGGTGGGCACGGAGATGCCGTACTGGTCGAAGACGCTCTTGTTGTAGAACAGGGCCATGGGGCCCGAGTCCTGCGGGAGGCCGTAGATCTTGCCGTCGAAGTCGACCGAGCCCCACGGGCCCGACGCGTAGTCGCCCTCGAGGTCGCCGAAGCCGTAGGACGACAGGTCGAGCAGCGAGTCGGAGAGCGCGAACTGCGGGAAGGCGTAGTACTCGATCTGCACGACGTCGGGGGCGCCCGAGCCGGCCTTGATGGCGTTCTGGAGCTTGGTGTACTCCTCGGTGTTGGTGCCCGCGTTGACGTAGTTCACCTTGACGTTGGGGTACTTCTTCTCGAACGCGGCGACCTGCGCCTCGGCCGAGGGGGTCCACGACCAGTACGTGATCTCGCCGCCGGCCTCGAGGGCCTTCTCGATGTCGTCGGCCGAGCCGGCGGCTGCGCCGCCGGCGTTGCCGCCGGAGCACGCGGTGAGCGCGCCGACCGACAGAGCGGTGGCGGCTACGGCGAAGACGGTCCGCCGCACGGCGGAGCCCTTGCGCATGAATGTCATCGGATTCCTCTACTTCGTTGTTGTGGATGTGTTGCGGTTGCAGGTGCGACGTCCCGTGACCGGGACGAGGCGGTGTGGGGGGTCAGCGGATCACTGCTTGACGCTGCCCGCGCTCAGGCCCGATTGCCAGAAGCGCTGCAGCACGAGGAACGCGGCGACGATCGGGATGATCGACAGCAGCGCCCCGGTGATCACGAGGTTGTAGATGGGCTGGGCGCCCACGCCGATGGCCTGCGCGTTCCACTGGTTGAGCCCCACGGTGAGCGGGTACCAGGTGGGGTCGCTGAGCATGATCAACGGCAGGAAGTAGTTGTTCCAGGTCGCCACGACCGCGAACAGCAGCACGGTGACGATGCCCGGCGTGAGCAGGCGGATCGAGATGGTGAAGAACGTGCGGAACTCGCCCGCGCCGTCCATGCGCGCGGCTTCGAGCAGCTCGGTGGGGATCGCGTCGGTCGCGTACACCCAGATCAGGTACAGCCCGAAGGGGCTGATGAGCGAGGGGATGATGATCGCCCAGGGGGTGTTGGTGATGCCGAGCTGGCTGAACAGCAGGAAGGTCGGCACCGCGAGCGCCGTTCCGGGCACGGCGATCGCGCCGAGGACGACGGCGAACACCGCCTTGCGGCCGCGGAAGTTGTACTTGGCCAGACCGTACCCGGCGAGGGTCGCGAGCAGCGTCGCCCCGCCCGCTCCGACGACGACGTAGAGCAGGGTGTTGCCGAGCCAGCGGACGAAGATGCCGTCGCGGTAGGTCAGCGTCTGGGCGATGTTGTCGAACAGGGCGAAGCTGTTGCCGGGGCCGAGGCCGAACGTGGTGAAGAGGTCGGGCTGGGTCTTGGTGGCGTTGATGACGAGCCAGAACAGCGGCACGAGCGTGTACAGCAGGTACAGGCCCATGACGATGCTCAGCACGATCGACTTCTTGCTGTGCGTCGGCGAGGTGCGGGCGAAGCGCGCGCGGCTGCGGCCGGAACGGGGCGTGGTCACGGCGACGGTGTCGGTGCGGGGTGCGGTCGCGGTGGTCATCGCGCCTCCTGACGTGAGCCGCGCAGCTGCACGACGTAGGCGATCACCGCGGTGATGACGCCCATGATGATGGCGATCGTGGCGGCGTAGTTGTACTGCTGGCCGGCGAACGAGAGGTTGTAGGCGTACATGTTCGGCGTGAAGAACGTCGAGATCGTGTTCGGCGCCAGCGGCTTGAGGATGTTGGGCTCGTTGAACAGCTGGAAGCTGCCGATGATCGAGAAGATCGTGGCGATGACGATGGCGCCGCGCACCGCGGGGATCTTGATCGAGAAGATCGTGCGCCACGCGCCCGCCCCGTCGATGGATGCCGCTTCGTAGAGCTCGTTCGGAATGGTCTTCAGCGATGAGTAGAAGATCAGCATGTTGTAGCCCACGAACTGCCAGGTGACGATGTTGCCGATCGACAGCAGCATCCACTCGGGCAGGAAGGGCTGCACGAACTGTCCGCCGAGCAGGTCGTTGAGGTTGCGGGTCAGGCCGAACTGGTCGCCGTAGATGTAGCCCCACATGAGCACGGCGACGACGGCCGGCACGGCGTAGGGGAGGAAGATGACGATGCGGTAGAAGCCCGCGGCGTGCAGGCGGGCGCTGTCGATCGCGAGGGCCGCGGCCAGCGCCAGCAGCAGCATGACCGGCACCTGCACCACGAGGAACACCGCCACACGGCCGAAGCCGTCCCAGAACTTGGGGTCGCCGAAGGCGGTGACGTAGTTCTCGAAGCCCACGAAGGCGTTGCCGCCGATGAGCTGGTCGCGGAAGAGGCTCAGGTACACGCTGTACGCCAGCGGAGCCAGGAACACGAGCGCGAAGACGAGGGCGAAGGGGGCGACGAACAGCCAGCCTCTATCGTCGATTCGTGCGCGCCGCTTGCGCCGCGGGGTGCGCAGGGCGGGCGGGGGTGCCGCGGTGGTCGTCATCGTCCAGTGCCTCTTCGTTGGTGCGCATCCCGGCCGGGTCGTCGGGATGTTGACGTAAACATAACCCCCGCGCGCTAAGGTGTCAACGTCAACATCCCGAGGGGGCAGGCATGAGCGAAACGACGACGACGTCGGCCGCGATCCCGACGCGCGAGCGTCGTCGGGAGGTGTCGATGGCCGACGTGGCCGCGGCGGCGGGGGTGTCCGGTCAGACCGTCTCGCGCGTGGCCAACGAACGCGCCAACGTCGACCCCGAGACGCGGCAGCGCGTGCTCGACGCCATGTCGGCGCTGGGCTATCGCCCCAACAGCGCGGCGCGCGCTCTGCGCTCGGGGCGCTTCCGCAGCATCGGCGTGATCATGTTCTCGCTCAGCTCCTACGGCAACACGCGCACCCTCGACGCCCTCGCGTCGATGGCGGCGGCATCCGGATACTCGATCACCCTCATCACCGTGCAGTCGGCCTCGCAGTCCGACGTGTCCGGTGCCTTCCTCCGCCTGCGCGAGCACGCCGTCGACGGCATCGTCATCCTGATCGAGACGCATCGCCTCGGTGAGAACGAGCTGTCGATCCCGTCGGGGCTGCCCGTCGTGGTCGTCGACTCCAGCGCGGACTATCCCTACGCGGTGGTCGACAACGATCAGGCTCAGGGGGCGAGGCTCGCGACGGAGCACCTGCTCGACCTCGGCCACGAGACGGTGTGGCACGTGTCGGGGCCCCCGGAGTCGTTCGCCGCCGAACGTCGTCGCGACGCCTGGCGCACCGCCCTCGAGCAGCGGGGATGCCGGGTGCCCGACGTGCAGATCGGCGACTGGACGGCCGAGTCGGGGCACCGCATCGGCCTCGCGCTGGCGGCGATGCCCGACGTGACGGCCGTCTTCGCGGCCAATGACCAGATGGCGCTCGGCGTCATCCGCGCCCTGCACGAGACGGGGCGCGCCGTGCCCGGTCACGTCAGTGTCGTCGGCTTCGACGACATGCCCGAGTCGGCGAACTTCTGGCCCCCGCTCACGACCGTCCGCCAGCGCTTCGAGCGCGTGGGCGAGGAGGCGATGACCGCCCTCATCGCCGACATCGAGGGCAGTGGCGGCGAGCACGCGCGCACCCTCGTGCCGACCTCGCTGGTCGTGCGGGCGAGCTCCGGCCCTCGTCGCTGAGGGCACCCTCGGGGCGTTGTGCCCGTCGGGGTCGTCCGCTAGGTTGAGTGTTGACGTCAACATGTTGACGTCAACATCACCACCTGCGAGGCCGCACTGTGGCGGCCGGATCGGAATGACGATGAAGTCAGCTCGACTGTTGTCGATGACCTGCGCTGTCGCCCTGGCTGCCGGCGGGGTCGCGGCAACGACCGTCGCTCCCGCGGCGCCCGCTGCGGGGGCCACCACATCCACCGTGCGCATCACCCCCAACCCCGCCTCGGCGGCGGATCCCTTCGAGGGCTGGGGGACGAGCCTGGTGTGGTTCGCCAACGCGACCGGGAACTACCCGGCCGATGTGCGTCAGAAGCTCTTCGACGCCGTGTTCGGCGAAGAGGGCCTGAACCTCAACATCGCGCGCTACAACATCGGCGGCGGCAACGCCTCCGACGTTCCGGCGTACCTGCGACCCGGCGGCGCGGTTCCCGGATTCTGGAACCCCGGCCTGCAGGCGAGCGACGCCCAGGGCGCTATCACGTCGGACTACGCCGACCGCGATCGGTACAAGGCCGCGTGGAACCCCGACGACCCGAACGCCTACGACTTCGACGCCGACTCCGCCCAGCGGTGGTGGATCGATGCGCTCAAGGGCAAGGTCACCCACTGGGAGGCGTTCAGCAACTCGCCTCCGTACTTCCTCACCCAGAGCGGCTACGTCTCGGGCGGGATCAACAACGCCACGAGCGAGCAGCTCGCTCCGGCCGACATGGACAAATTCGCCGGGTACCTCGTGAACGTCGTCGACGAGCTCGAGAAGGCCCACGGCATCCAGTTCGACACGATCGACCCGTTCAACGAGCCGAACACGAACTACTGGCAGACCCAGATCCCCAACGGGGCGACGTGGCCCACTGGCGGACGCCAGGAGGGGGCGCACATCGGTCCGCAGGCCCAGGACGCGATGGTGAAGGCGCTCGCCGCTCGCCTCGCCCAGCCGAGCACCACCACCGACGCCGTCATCTCGGCGATGGACGAGACCAACCCCGGGATCTTCGCGTCGAACTGGAACACCTGGTCGGCGCAGTCGAAGAGCCTCGTCGACCAGCTCAACGTGCACACCTACGGCACCAGCGGTCGCCAGGTCGTGCGCGACATCGCCAAGGCCGCCGACAAGCCGCTGTGGATGAGCGAGGTCGAGGGCAACTGGACCGCCGGCGGCTTCACGACCAACGACATCAACAACGGCATCGGAATGGCCGAGCACATCGTGGGCGACCTCCGCGAGCTCGAGCCGAGCGCGTGGGTGTTCTGGCAGCCGGTCGAAGACCTCTACAACATGCAGAAGGTCGAGAACCTCAACTGGGGCAGCGTCTACATCGACTTCGACTGCAACGCCGAGGGGAAGTCGCTCCGCCGCATCGCCGACGGCGAGGCGGACCCGTCGTGCAAGGTGCTGACGAACGAGAAGTACAACACCGTCCGCAACTTCACGCACTACATCCACCCGGGCGACCGTCTGATGTCGACCGACAACGCGCAGTCGACCGCGGCGGTCGACGCCGACGGTCAGGGTGCGACGATCGTGCACGTCAACTCCGATGCCTCCGAGAAGACCGTGCAGATCGACCTGAGCGACTTCGGGACGATCGCCCCCGGCGCCACGGTCACCCCCGTCGTGACCACCCAGTCGACGGTCGACGAGCCCACCGTCAATGCGCTCAAGGAGGGCGCAAAGGTGGCCGTCGATCCGACGACCCGCACGGCGATCCTCACCGTGCCGGCGAAGTCGGTCACGACGTTCGTCATCGACGGGGTCTCCGGTGTCTCGGCCGATGCTGCGGCGTTCCGCGACGGCCAGACGGTGCAGTTCTCGGGCTTGCAGAGCGGCCTGGCCCTGGATGCGTCCTCGGGCCTCGCGATCCGTGCCGCCGCGACGACGCCCGAGGCTGCGCAGGCGCAGTCGTGGACCGTGCGCACCATCGACGGGGAAGGCACGAACCGCCACCGTTTCACCCTCCAGAACGGAACCGGGAAGTTCCTGGCATCCCGCAACGGAGGCACGGCTCTCGTGGATGCCGACCCGGCCGCGGCCGCGGGCGATCCCGCGACGCAGTGGATGGCGTCGACGACCGACGGCGAGTACTTCTCGTTGTTGAACGTCGCGAGCGAGCGCGTGCTCGACGTCAACCAGGCCAGCACCACCCCCGGCGCGACCGTGGGCCTGTGGACGTCGAACGGCGGCGGAAACCAGCAGTGGAAGATCGCCGGCACCACCGTCGTCGGCACCGACCCGGTGTCCGCGGCCACGGCCGTGAACGTGGCGCCGACCCTTCCCTCGACCGTGACGGTCCGGTACGCCGGTGGCGTCCAGCGCAGCGCCGCGGTGACCTGGCAGCTCGACGGCGTCGACGTCTCGCGTCCGGGGACGGTCACGGTCCGGGGAACGGGCACCGACCTGTTCGGCGGCGCCTTCGAGGCGACGGCGACGGTCGAGGTCGGTCCCTACACCGCAACGCGTCCCGCCTCGATCACCGTCGCCGCCGGGAGCGCCCTGGACGCAGTCCAGAGTCAGGCCGACACCACGGTGCAGGCCGAGCTCTCCCCGTCGGGTGCGGGCTTCTCCCTCCCCGTGGAATGGAACTGGGACGGTGTGGCGGACTCCGCCTTCGCGCAGCCCGGGACCGTCTCGGTGCCCGGTGTCGCAACCGGCCCCGCCGGTGAGCGTCTCGACGCGAAGCTGACCGTCATCGTCACGGAGGCGGGCGAGAACAACGTCGCCCCGCAGAGCGCACCCTCGGCGACCTACACCGAGTCGGGCTACCCCGTCGGCAACACCATCAACGGCATCACCACCGACAAGGGCTGGTCGAACTGGCGCGGCGGTGCGAAGAACACGCAGGACACCCTGAGCTACGTCCTCGCGAAGCGCGAGACCCTCAGCCACGTGTCGGTGCAGTTCTTCAAGGACGGTGGTTCGCTCAGCTGGCCCACGACCCTGCGCGTCGACCGCCGCGTGAGCGGGGGCGACTGGGTGCAGGGCGACGAGGTCGCCGTTCCGACGCCCGCGAACGGTGCGCCGAAGGTCGACGTCCCCGTCACGGGTGCGGCCGACGAGGTGCGGGTGATCCTGAACGCCCGCCCGCAGACGCACATGATCGTCTCGGAGGTCGAGATCTACGCGGCCACGGCCTCGCCCGCCGGCGTCGCCGACCTCGCTCGCCTCACCGTCGGCGACGAGCCCCTGGCGGGCTTCGACCCGAAGGTGTTCGAGTACACCGTCGCCTCGACGGGTTCGGCGTGGCCGCAGCTGCACGCTCTCGCCGTCGATCAGGATGCCGCGGTCGAGATCACCCAGCCCGGTGACGCAGCCGAGACGGCGCGAGCCGCCGGCGGTGTCGGGTCGGTGCGGGTGACGGCGCCCGACGGCACGGAGCAGACCTACACGGTCACGGTCTCGCGCACGGTCGGCGTCGACACGCCCACCCTCGCGGGCGAGCCGCGGGTCGGCTCGACGGTCCGGGCGACCGCCGCGACCGATCCGGCGGATGCCACGCTGTCGTTCGCGTGGTTGCGCGACGGCACGGCGATCGACGGCGCCACGGCGGACTCCTACGCGCTGACCGCCGCAGACGAGGGCCGCGACATCTCGGTCGAGGTCACGGCATCCGCTCCGGGGTACACCGCTGCGTCGGCTCGCTCGGCGGCGATCGTGCCCGAGGCGGCTCCGGTGGATCCGGGCACGGGTACGGGCACCGACCCGGGTACGGGTACGGGCACCGACCCGGGCGCGGGCGCGGGTACCGGCGGCGGGTCGAACGCGGGGGGCGGATCGAACGCGGGGAGCGGGTCGAACGCGGGCTCCGGCTCGTCCGCGGGCTCGGGTACCACGGCGGGCGGCTCGTCCGCGGGCCTCGCGAACACGGGCATGCACGCCGAGGGCCTCGCCGTGACGGGTGCGGGAGCGGTGCTCCTGCTCCTGCTCGGCGGGCTGGTGCTGTGGCGCCGCCGTCGCGGAGCCGGCTCCATCGAGAACTGACCCCCCCCGAACACGCGGCCGCGTCGTTCGCCTCGGAGCGAGCGGCGCGGCCGCGTCATCCGTGCGGGGTCGCACCGCCTTTCGCCGGCGGGGACCGACGTGGTCAGCGCGGAGCGGGCTCCGGGCGGTGCACGCCCCGCGGGCGGTAGTCCAGCGCGTCCGAGCACTCGAGCAGATCAGCGAGGTACCAGACGATCGCGAGCCACATCTCGGTGCCCTGCAGGCTGGGCTCCGCGGCATCCAGACGGAAGGAGAGGCCCGCGTGCGCGTGCCAGCCGGTGAGCGCGTGTCGCAGCAGATCGTCGGCGAGGGTGCGCACCTCGTCGCGGCGGTATCCGGTGGCGCGCGTCAGCCACAGCGGATGCGCGATGTCGAGCACGGTGCAGGCGTCGCGACGGTCGGGGCGCATCCACCGGTCGTCGCGGGCGTGCCGGAGCACCGTGTCGACGACGGCCTCGGGATGCGAGACGTCGAGGCCGACCTGCGCGACGGTGCCGCGCGCGGCGCGGTAGAACCCGTTGACGAGCA
Source organism: uncultured Microbacterium sp. (assembly GCF_947489255.1). Taxonomy (GTDB): domain Bacteria; phylum Actinomycetota; class Actinomycetes; order Actinomycetales; family Microbacteriaceae; genus Microbacterium; species Microbacterium phycohabitans. The sequence continues at coordinate 76,904 of NZ_CANLCY010000005.1, read as the reverse complement.
GCCGGAGGTCGCCGTCGACGACGGGGCGACCCCACATGCCCGTGCCCGGATCGGCGCGGAGGGCGAGCCACCCGAACAGCGCCTCGGCGAACCCCGGGGGGATGGCATCCCGCCGCCGACCGCTCCAGTGCAGGGCCGTGCCGATCGCGTCGACGTGGTGTCCGGCGCGCCAGGGGTCGGTGTCCCACGGCAGGGAGTCGAGTCGCGCGACCAGGCCCGCGGCATCCGCCTCGACGACGTCGGCGAGCGGGTGGGCGAAGCGGCCGCCCAGGAGGTCGAGGGCGTACCCGGCGCTGAGCACGCCGTACGCCGCGTCGGGGTCGTCCCAGAGCGTGGCCGCGTCGGTCGTGAGGCCCGTGGCCGGGCGCTGGTGCGCCGCGATCAGGTCGATCCATCCGGCGCGATCGTCGCCGCGGGGAGGGGCGTCGTGCAGCAGCGCGGAGAGCTCGACCGCGTCGCACAGTGCGCGCAGCGACGAGGTCGCCCCCGGGTGATCGCGAAAGCCTCCTTCGGCGCCGGCGCGATCGAGGATCGCCGGCAGCTCGTCGCGGGCGCGGTCGGCGAAGCGGGCGAGCTCGGTGCGGAGCGGATCGGCCTCCCGCGCGGGAGGGACGCGCCACCGCAGCATGCGGGCCGGGTTGCCGGCCACGATCGCGCCGGGGGCGACGTCCTTGGTCACCACGGCGCCGGCCGCCAGCACCGCGTGGTCGCCGACCGTGACGCCGTCGAGCACGACGACGTGCGAGCCGATCCACACATCCGACCCGATGCGCACGCCGCGCGAGGTCAGGGGCTGGCGGAACACCTCGGTGCCCGGCTCGAAGGAGTGGTTGAAGCCGATGATCGAGGTGTGTGCGCCGACGCGGACCGCGTCGCCGAGACGCACGTCACCGCGCACGACGGCGTAGGGATTGATCGAGCAGTCCGAGCCGACGCTCACCCTGCCGGTGAGGTAGGCGCCGGTGGCGACGTACGAGCGATCGCCGATCGCGAAGGCCTCGGGATCGATGCCGGCGTGCTCCGAGAGGAAGACGTCGTCGCCGATGCGCCACCCGGGATGCGCGCCCGTGAGCGCGGCCAGGTGCGCACGGGCGCGCTCCCGCTCCTCGGGTGGGGCCTCGGCGGCGAACGTCCACGGCGAGAAGTCGCGCGCCGAGGGCGTGCTCATGATCGCGGGGCCGCCGTCGAGGCGCGCACGTTCAACCGCGGGCTCAGCTGCACGCGATGCACGGGACGGTCCGGCTCGGCGATGCGCCGGGCGAGGAGTTCCACGGCGGCCTCGCCGACGCTCGCCCGGGGCGGGCTCACGGCCGTGAGGGCCGGGGTGAACAGCTGGGCGACCTCGTCGTCGTACGCGATGATCGACAGGTCGTCGGGCACCGAGATCCCGCGGGTCAAGGCGAGGTCGACGAAGGCCATCGCCTCGGGGTCGGAGTGCACGAGCAGGGCGGTGACGCCGGTGGCGAGCGCCGAGTCGAGGGTCGCGTTGACCACGTCGGAGAAGTCGGGGCTCGTGCGATCGGGCAGGGTCTGCTCGAAGTGGTCGGCGGGGGTGAGGGCGAGCTCCTCGCACGCGGTCTGCCATCCCGCCGCGATCTTGCGCGACGTGGGGGAGTGGCGCGAGAGGATCAGCCCCACCTTGCGGTGGCCCAGGGTCGCGAGGTGCCGCGCCGCGAGCAGCGCTCCGAGCGCGTGATCGGTCGTCACCGATTCCATCGGGATGCCGCCCGCCCCGCGCACGGCGTCGCGCTCGACGAGGACGCTCGGCACCGGGCAGTCGGTCAGCCAGCTCATGACGTCGCCCGCGTGGGCGGTGTCGGTGTTGGGAGCGACGATCAGACCGCGCACGTCGCCGTTCGCGACGAGGCGATCGAGCACGGGCCGCTCGTCCTGCAGCTCGTAGGAGGCTCCGCGCAGCAGCATCTTGTAGCCGAGGCGTTGCGCGGCCGTCTCCATGCCGCGCACGACCCCGGGCCAGTAGTACGCGAGGGAGGGGACCAGGACCGCGATCGACCCGGCCTGCGTCTCGTCGGCGGAGGGGTGGGCGCGCGTCGGGGTGCTCTCCCCGGCCACGGCGCCGCCGTGCACTCGCCGCAGGACCCCCTCCTTCTCGAGTTGGGCGAGGTCGCGGCGCAGCGTCACGGTGGCGACCCCGAGGTCTTCGGTGAGCTGCGAGATCCGCACGGCGCCGTCGCTGTGCAGAGCGCTCAGGATGTGGGCGCGGCGTTCCGCGGCCAGGGGCTGATGCCCGGTGGTGTCGGTCATGGGAGGTCCTCGATCGGTGTGTCCAGTTCTACCGTGAGCCGGAGCTGAGTGCGGGATGCGAGGGGCAGGGCGAGGCGCGTGAGTCGTTCGCCCCACACCTCGGCGAGCATCGGATCGTCGAGGTCGCGCGCCCGCGCGGTCGCCGCGACGTCGCTCGGCCAGCGCAGACGCACCGGGCGGGCTCCGTCGATCGGCCAGACCCGCGCGCCGTCGGGCTCGAGGTGCACGGTGCCGGCGACGATCAGGTGCAGCACGGTGTCGGAGTCGGTGGAGGCGCCGCCGGCGAAGCTCCACGTGTCGAGGATCTCGACGAGGCTCTCTCCCCGGTCGAGCGTCGCGCGCCGCCGCCACGAGGCCAGCCCCGCTCCGGGGTATGCGCCCGCGAGGTCGACGGAGAACGACCTGCGCTCCTCGGCGATCTCGGCCGCGGCGCCGCGCGCGGCGGCATCCCTCCCCGCCGGTTGCGTGCGCCCGCGCACGACGGGCAGGTTGTGCCATGCGCTCTGCATGGTCCAGATGTCGTAGCGGTCCGGGCCGAAGGTGGCCGCGGTGTAGGTGGGACGACCGGCGTCGACGATCACCGGCACGCCGTCGACGGCGACAAGGAACGAGCCGACGTCGTTGTGGTTGTGGTGCTCGGCGTTGTGGCCGCCCTTCGCGACCAGCGCGAGGCCGACGGCGGATCCCTCCTCGCCGCGCGCCAGCAGCACCTCGGTCGAGGGCAGCCACACGTCGCGCGGGAGGGGAGGGGAGGCGGGGGATGCCGTCACCCAGGCGGGATCGGTGAGACCGCGCAGCAGGCGGCCCAGGCCCTCGCGCTCGGTCGCGGCCGGTGATCCCGGATGCCGGTGGCTCGCGGCCAGGGCGGCGGCGTGGTCGTCGCCGTAGCGCCGGGCGGCGCGGTGCAGGGCGTGCCAGGGCTGATCGGCGGGCGGGCGGGCCTGGCCGTCGGCGTGGTTGACGAACCAGTCGCCGCCCAGGTGCGAGCGGTGGGGGAAGGCCACGGTCTCGCGCAGCGAGGCGATGCCCGTCGCATCGACGGCTCCGGCGGTCGCGTGGGCGAGCACGTCGAGCGCCTCGAGCGCCCGGCACGCGCCGTTCCACCAGTACGCGTAGCCCTCGTCGATCGCGCCGTCGGCGGGCAGGGCTGCGACGTACCGATCGAGCCCTTCGACCGCGAGGCCCACGACCCGGTCGCGCTCCTCGGCGTCGGCGGGGGCGTCGAGCAGGCGCAGGGCCGCGACGATGACGTTGCCGTGGATCCAGGGGTTCCAGTTGTGCACGTCGCCGTCGAGACCGATCCAGTGCCAATCGCGTCGCCGCTGGAAGGGGTCGAAGACGCGCACGCGCGCCTCGTGACGGATCCGGGCGCGGACGCCGGGGGCGCGGGAGTCGAGGGCGGACCCGAGCAGGTGGTCGATCCAGGCGAGCTGGGCCACCGCCTCGCCCGCGCCGAGGTCGACGAACGGGTCGGTCACGGTCGCGAGCACCGCCCCGTGCACGCGTCGGGTGTCGTCGTGAGCGGGCCAGCACCACGAGCTCTGTTCGCACAGCAGCACCACTCCGTCGACGACCTCGTCGACCCACCCCTCGTCGAGGGTGGCGGCGGCGGCGACGGCGGCGCGGCTGAGACGCCGCTGTCGTTCGAAGGCGGCGGCCTCCCACGCTGTGCGATCGCCGTCGCGGTGCACGCGGGCGGCGTCGGTGGCTCGGGGCTGAGGCCAGGGGATGGTCCGTTCGGTCGTCGCGCGGGCGAGGATCTCGTCGATACCGACCCCGTCGGCCGTTCCGCCGGCGCGGTCCCACACCGAGCGATCGGACGCCGGGGCGACCGGGAGCGCTCGATCCGGTGGGCGCACCTCAGCGCCGTCGACGATCGCGGCGAGGGGGCCGCGGAACGCGGGGGTGGGGAACGGCATCGGTCTCCTTCGGGCGGGGTGCGTCGCTGAAACGATCATAAACGATCATTAGAGTTCAGAAAGGATGTTGTGGTGTTGTTTTCTGATTGATACGCTCGCCAACGTTCACCTCGTGACCCCGGTGGACGGACGGCCTTCGAAGGAGAACCCGTGGCGACTTCCGCTCTTCCCCGCCTCGCCGGTGGGCAGCGCAGCGACTGGCTCGCCGTCGCCGATGCGCTGCTGGACGCGGCGATGCGGCAGGCGAGCGACGGTCACGGGCGCATCGTCTTCCCGGGCGCCGCGGGCGGGTACGGCGCCGCCGTCGACGGTCTCGAGGGCTTCGCCCGGGTCTTCCTCCTCGCCGGTTTCCGCATCGCCGGAGCGCGCGGGCAGGGTGTCGACGAGCTGATCGCCTTCTTCGCCGAAGGAGTGCGGACGGGGGTCGACCCCGATGCGGCCGACCGCTGGGTGCGGATCGACGAGCACGCTCAGGCCAAGGTCGAGGCGGCATCCCTCGCCCTCGCCCTGGATCTGACGCGGGAGTGGATCTGGGACGCCCTCGACGCACGCACGCGGGATCGGGTCATCGCCTACCTCGCCCCCGTCGTGGGCGACGACACCTACCCGCAGACGAACTGGGTGTGGTTCCGCATCGTCGTGCAGACGTTCCTGCGCTCGGTCGGCGGCCCGTGGTCGGCGGCCGACATCACCGCCGATCTCGCCCGCCACGATTCCTTCGTGCGCGAGGACGGCTGGCTGTCGGACGGCGACGAGCGCGCCTTCGACCACTACGTCGGCTGGGCCCTGCACGTCTACCCCGTGCTCTGGCCCCGCATGACGGGGGCGGCCGAGCTGGCCGACGAGCGTCGCGCCGTCGACGTCGCGCGGCTGGACCGCTTCCTCCTCGACGCCGTGCACCTCGTCGGCGGTGACGGCTCGCCCCTCCTGCAGGGGCGCAGCCTCATCTACCGCTTCGCCGCCGCGGCGCCCTTTTGGGCCGGTGCCATCGCCGGTGTCCCCTCGACCGGTGCGGGACGCCTGCGTCACGCGGCCGGCGCGATCGTCGATCACTTCGTCACCCGGGGCGCGCCCGACGGCGACCGCGTGCTCACGCTCGGATGGCACCACGAGTGGCCGGCCCTCGCTCAGTCGTACTCGGGTCCCGGCTCGCCCTACTGGGCGGTCAAAGGCCTCATGGGCATCCTGCTGCCCGCCGACCACGACGTCTGGGCCGCCCCCGACGAGCCCCTGCCGATCACGGAGGCCGACGACCTGCGCGCCGTCGCCGCGGCCGGCTGGATCGTGTCGGGAACGCGCGCCGACGGCATCGTGCGCGTCGTGAACCACGGCACCGACAAGGCCCGTCCCGGCGCCCGGACGGCCGACTCCCCGCTGTACGCCCGCATCGGCTACTCCACCGCGACGGCGCCGCTGCTCGACGACCTCGCCTGGAGCGATCCGCTCGAGCAGGCCGTCGCCCTGGTCGACGCCGCGGGCCGTGCCACGCACCGCACGGCGCTCGAGCCGCTCGGCGCGATCGTGCGCGAGGGCGTCGGCATCGCCGCATCGGCATCCGACGTGCACCTCGTCGACATCGCCCCCACCACGCACCGGCACGGTGCCGGCCTCGCGGGCGCGGCGCAGTCCCTCGGACGGATGACGGTGACCTCCCTCGTCCGCGGCGCCTGGGAGGTGCGCATCGCGCGGCTCGACCACGTCGCCCCGGGCGTCGACCTCGACGCGCTGCGCGTGCGGATGGGAGGGTGGCCGCTCGCGGGAGCCGAGCCCGCGCACGCCACCTCGACGGGTTCGGCCGAAGCACGGGTGGACGGCCGGGTGTCCGGCATCCGGGCCCTCACTCCCGAGGCCACCTCGCGCGTGACGATCCGCCGCGGGGCCAGCCCCCTCGGCGACATGGCCGCCATCCCCGTCCTGACCTGGGATGCCGTGGTCGGCGTGCCCTTCGCCGCGCTCGTCACCCTGACGGGTGACGCGACCGCCGAAGCGGGGGAGCCGCTGTTCGCGGTCGAGGGCGCGGGCGAGGACACCGTCGTCGAGGTGACCTGGCCCGACGGCCGGCGCACGCGCACCCCTCTCACAGACTCCGGAGCCCCGCGCGGGGCGCACCGGCACTCTCGGGCCCGAAGCGGTGCCCGGCACGCAATCGCAAAGGAGCAGCACGCATGAAGCGCAAGATCGTCGTCGCGACCGGGGTGGGCATCGTCGCCGCCCTGTCGCTGACCGCCTGCAGCGGCGGATCGTCGGAGGCCCCCGCCCAGAGCGGCCCCGTCACGCTGTCGATGTCGGGGTGGAGCCTCAGCACCACGCCGGAGTTCCAGGCCCTCGCCGACAAGTTCCACGAGGAGAACCCCGACATCACCGTCGAGGTCAAGGAGTACGACTCCGCCAACTACGACACCCTGATGACGGCCGACCTCGCCGCCGGTTCGGGCCCCGACATCATCACGCAGAAGAACCTCAAGACCTTCATCACCTACCAGGCCGGCGGTCAGCTCGCCGACGTCTCCGACGTCGAGCTGCCCGGCGACATCGGCGGCGCTCAGGCGTTCGAGGTCGACGGCGCCACGTGGGCCGTGCCCTACCGCCAGGACTCGTGGGTGCTGTTCTACAACAAGGACCTCTTCACCCAGGCGGGCGTCGCCGAACCCGACGGGTCGTGGACGTGGGACGACTACGAGAAGGCCGCCGAGCAGCTGACCTCGAAGCTCGGCGCCGCCGGTTCCGCGGCCCTGGGCACCTACCAGCACAGCTGGCAGTCGACGGTGCAGGGCTTCGCGAACGCGCAGTCGCCCGACGTCGACATCCTGGCCGGCGACTACGGGTACCTGAAGCCGTACTACGAGCGATCCCTGGCCCTGCAGTCCGGCGGAGACCAGGTGGAGTACAACACCGTCACCGCCAACAAGCTCACCTACCAGGCCGAGTTCGGCAAGCAGCAGGCCGCGATGATGCCCATGGGCACCTGGTACGTCGCGACCCTCATCGCCCAGCAGGCCAAGGGCGAAGCCGACGCCTTCTCGTGGGGCTTCGCGCCCATTCCGCAGTACGACTCCTCGACCACGGGCGAGTCGAACACCCCCGTCACCTTCGGCGACCCCACGGGCTTCGCGATCAACAAGGCGGCGGATGCCACGAAGCTCGCCGCCGCGAAGAAGTTCCTGGCCTTCGCCGCCGGCGAAGACGGTGCGCAGGTGCTCGCGGGCCTCGGGATCACCCCGGCGCTGACGAGCTCCGCCGTCGCCGACACCTACTTCGCGGTCGCGGGTGCGCCCACCGACGAGCTGTCGACCTTCGCCTGGTCGACGCACGAGACGAAGCCGGAGAACCCCACCTCGGCGAAGACCGCCGCCGTGCAGAACATCCTGCTCGACCTGCACACGGCCGTGATGTCGGGATCGACTTCGATCGACGACGCCATCGCCACCGCGGAGAACCGCGTCAAGAGCGAGGTCGGCGTCGGCTGACCCCGTAGGTCGGTGACCGGCCCGGGTCCTACCGGGCCGGTCGCCCCTCACGATCTGGAGACAGACACCATGGCGACCATCGCCGACACGCGCCCCCGGGCGTCGAAGACGGACCCCCGCCCGCCGCGGCGTCGCTCCCGTCTGACGCTGCGCAGCACCCTCATCGGGTGGAGCTTCATCCTCCCCAACTTCCTCGGCTTCGCGGCCTTGACGCTCGTCCCCGTCGTCGTGCTGTTCTACATGTCGATGACGAACTGGAACGTCTTCGGCTCGTCGGCGTTCGTGGGCATCGCGAACTTCCAGCGCCTCATCGGCGACGGCAGCTTCCGCATCGCCCTGCTGAACACGCTCTACTACGCGGCGCTGCACATCCCGCTGACCATGATCGTGGCCCTCGGGCTCGCGCTGCTGCTGAACAACAAGCTGCGCGGGGTGGCCTTCTTCCGCACCGCCGCATTCTTCCCCTACATCACCTCGATCGTTGCGATCGCAGTGGTGTGGAACCTCCTGTTCAGCCCGGAGTACGGGCCGATCAACGAGATCCTGCGCTTCTTCGGGCTGCAGAACCCGCCCGGGTGGCTCACCTCGTCGGAGTGGGCGATGCCGGCCGTGGTCATCATCAGCACCTGGCGCGACATGGGGTACTACATGATCCTGTTCCTCGCGGGGCTGCAGACCGTGCCCCGCGAGCTGCACGAAGCGGCCCGCGTCGACGGGGCGAACGTCTGGCAGCGCTTCGTGAACGTGACCCTGCCGTGCCTGCGTCCGACCACGTTCTTCGTGACCGTGATGCTCACGATCAACTCGTTCAAGATCTTCGACCTCATCCTCGTCATGACGCAGGGCGGCCCCGGACAGTCGACGCTCGTGCTGTCGCAGTTCATCTACCAGAAGGGCTTCCAGGAGAACCAGTTCGGCTACGCCTCCGCGGCATCCATTGTGCTGTTCCTCCTGTGCATCGTCGTGACGCTCGTGCAGTTCTTCATCAACAAGAAGCGGGACGCCTGATGACCGACCTCCTCGTCCCCGACGCCACCCGCACCCTCGTCACCGCGGGGGCCAAGCCGCCGCGCCGTCGCCCGGTCGCCGGCTCCCACCCCGCCCGCCGCATCGGCCGCATCGTCGGCTACGCGGTGATGATCGTCGCGGCCGCGGCCCTGCTGCTGCCCTTCTTCTGGATGATCATGAGCTCGCTCAAGACGCCGAACGACGTCTTCAGCGCCCCCGTGAAGTGGTTCCCCGAGACGTGGGTGTGGAGCAACTACGTCGACATCTGGACGCAGTCCGGCATGCTCACGTGGATCCGCAACACCCTCCTGCTCGCGGTCGTCGTGACCTTCCTGCAGGTGCTGACCGGTTCGTTCGCGGCGTACGGCTTCTCGCGGATGCGCTTCCCCGGCCGCGACGTGCTGTTCCTCGTCTACATCGGCACGATCGCCGTGCCGTGGCAGTCGTACATGATCCCGCAGTTCATCCTGCTGTCGAACCTGAAGGTGTCGAACACCCTGTGGGCGATCATCCTCATCCAGGCCTTCGGCGCGTTCGGGGTCTTCCTGATGAAGCAGTACTACGACACCATCCCCGAGGACCTGTCCGAGGCCGCCCGCCTCGACGGACTCAGCGAGTACGGCATCTGGGCGCGCATCATGCTGCCCCTGTCGGTCCCCGCGATCGCGAGCCTCACCCTGCTGACGTTCGTGAACACCTGGAACGACTACCTCGGTCCGCTCATCTACCTGCGCAACCCCGACCTGTGGACGATCCAGCTGGGCCTGCAGAGCTTCGTCAGCACGCTGTACGACGCCAACTACGCGCTGCTGTTCGCGGGTCTGACGATGTCGGTGGTCCCCATCGCGATCGTGTTCCTCTTCGGTCAGAAGTACTTCGTCGAGGGCATCGCCACGAGCGGGATGAAGGGCTGATCATGCGACGCATCTCCCACGACACCTACGCGAGCGTGTTCTCCACGGTCTACCTCGGGCTCATGGTGAACGTGCTGCTGCTCGTCGGCTGCGCTCCGCTGCTGTTCCTGCTCCTGACCACCGATCCGGCGCTGTCGTGGCCGCTGCTGCTGATCGCCCTCCCGCTGTGCGCCCCCGCACTCGCCGGAGCCCTCACGGCGTTCCGCGCCCACGGGCTGGGGGAGTCCCGCGTCGTCCGCGCCTTCTGGGCGGGGTGGCGCCGCACCGCCGCCAAGGCGCTCCTGATCGGCGCGATCGTCGCCCTCGCCCTCGCGATCGTCCTGGTCGACGTGCGCGCCGTGTCGGCGGCATCCTGGTCGGTCGTCGTGGTGCCGCTGTGCGCGACGGTGGCGCTGCTCGTCGTGGCCACGGCGCCGATCGCCCTGACCGCACTGGCCGAGGCCCCCGGCACGCCCCTGCGCGTGCTGCTGTCGACGGCCGCCGTGCTCGCGGTGCGCCGCTGGTACCTCAGCGCGGTCACCCTGCTCGTGCTCGCGGGCCAGGCCGTGCTGTTCACCACCTCTCCCGCCCTGGCCCTCGGGCTGACCGCCGCGCCCGCGCTCTACCTGGTGTGGGCCAACGCCCGCTTCAGCCTCCGCCCCGTGCTCCCGGCCGACGCGACCGTCGCCGCCGTCTGAAACGAAGGACCTCCCCGCATGACCACTTCTCCCCCCGCCGCCGGGGTGGGCACCGCCCGCGCCGACACCGCCCGCGTCGACACCGACCGCGCCCTCGCGCAGGTGTTCGACACCGTCCGCGCGAACATCGACGCCTTCGGCATCCGCTACCCCGACGACACCACGCGCGACAACCGCTATCCGCTGCGGCCGGCCCTCGCCGGCTTCGCCGAGGGCGAGAACCGCGGCTGGACGACGAGCTTCTGGCCCGGGATGCAGTGGATCGCGTACGAACTCACGGGAGATGCCGTCTACCGGGATGCCGCCCTCGCGCACGCCGCCGACTTCGGTCGCCGGGTGCGGGAGGAGCGCGACCTCGACACGCACGACCTGGGCTTCCTCTACACGCTGTCGTGCGTGGCGCCCTGGCGCCTCCTCGGCGACGAGGACGCCCGCGCGAGCGCGCTCGCCGCGGCCGACCACCTCATGGCGCGCTATCTGCCCTCGGCGGGGATCATCCAGGCCTGGGGCGACCTCGCCGATCCCGCGCAGCGCGGGCGCACGATCATCGACAGCCTCATGAACATGCCGCTGCTGACCTGGGCGGCCGAGCAGACGGGCGACTCCCGCTACAGCGACGTCGTGGCACGGCACACGGCCGAGCTGCGCCGGCACATCCTGCGTCCCGACGGGTCGACGTTCCACACCTTCTACTGGGATGCCGAGACCGGTGAGCCCCTGCGCGGCGCCACCGAGCAGGGCGCGTTCGACGACTCCTGCTGGGCGCGCGGTCAGGCCTGGGGCATCTACGGGTTCGCGATGAACCACCGCGCGACCGGCGACGCCTCGCTCCTGGACGCCTCGCGCACGTGCGCCGAGTACTTCCTGGCGCACCTCCCGGCCGACGACGTGCCGTTCTGGGACCTCGTCTACGGCGACGACGCCGACGCGCCGCGCGACAGCTCCTCGGGCGCGATCGCCGTGTGCGGGCTCTACGAACTCGCCGAGGTCGACGCCGAGGGGGCCGAGCGCTGGCGCGCCGCGGCCGATCGGATCCTGGCATCCCTCATCGCGCGGTACACCCCCGCGCGGGCCGAGGATGCCGACACGGTGCTGCTGCACAGCGTCTACGACCTGCCGAAGAACGTCGGCGTCGACGAGGGCACCCTCTGGGGCGACTACTTCTACCTCGAGGCCCTTGCCCGCGCCACGCGCCCCGGATGGCGGCCGGTGTGGTGAGGCTCGCGCGCGTCGGCGACCGCTCGGTCGCGGTGCTGGCCGGACCCTCGGGCGATCACGCGCTCGACCTCGGCCCGCGCCCGCTGCCCGACCTGTTCGCCGAGCTCGACGGCATCCGTTCCCTCGTGCAGCGGACGGATGCCGAGACCCTGCCGCCCTTGGACCCCGCGATGCTGCAGGCGCCGGTGGTGCCGCGGACGATGCTCTGCCTCGGCTACAACTACCGCGGGCACGTGCCCGACGGCGTCGACCCCACCGCCGACGACCCCGCCACCCCCGACGTCTTCGCGAAGACGCCGAACACGTTCGCCGGGCCGAACGACCCCGTGGTGGTCCCCGCCGTGGCCGACGACGTCGACTACGAGGGCGAGATCGCGGTGGTCATCGGGCGCCGTGCGCACGCGGTCCCGATCGAGGAGGCCATGTCGTACGTGGCGGGCTACACGCTGCTCAACGACGTCTCCGATCGGTCATGGCAGCGCACGCAGAGCCAGTGGACGCTCGGCAAGTGCTTCGACGGCTTCGCGCCGCTGGGGCCGTGGGTGGTCACCGCCGACGAGGTCGACCCGCAGGATCTGCTCGTCGAGGTCGTCCGCGACGGCGAGGTCACGGTCTCGCAGTCGACGGCGACGACCATTTTCCCGGTCGCCGTCGTCATCCACCACCTCTCGCAGGTCGTCACCCTCGAACCCGGCGACGTCGTGTCGACGGGCACCCCGCAGAAGCTCGCCGCGGCCCAGGCCGCGCACCGCCCCGTACGCGCGGGGGATGCCGTGACCGTGCGCGTCGGCGGGATCGGCGAGCTCACGACCACCTTCATCGCACCCCCGGGAGAGCACGCATGATCCTCGACACCTTCCGCCTCGACGGCCGCGTCGCCGTCGTCACCGGCTCCAGCCGCGGTCTCGGTCAGGGCGCGGCCCTCGCGCTCGCCGAGGCCGGCGCCGACCTCGTGCTCATCGACCGGGGCGACGCCACGCGCACCGCCGAGCTCGTCCGCGGGCTCGGGCGCCGCGTGCACACGATCGGCCGCGACTTCGTCTCCGCGTCGCGCGACGACCTCGCCGGCGCGATCGACGAAGCCGTCGAGGCGATGGGCCGCATCGACGTCCTCGTCAACAACGCCGGAACCATCCGCCGCGCCCCCGCCGCCGATCACAGCGCCCAGGACTGGGACGACGTGCTCGCGGTCAACCTCGACGCGGTGTTCCACCTCTCCCAGGCCGCCGGTCGCCGCATGATCGACCAGGGGTGGGGACGCATCGTCAACGTCGCCTCGATGCTGTCGTTCCAGGGCGGCATCCTCGTGCCCGGCTACGCGGCGTCCAAGCACGCTGTCGCGGGGCTGACCAAGGCCCTCGCCAACGAGTGGGCTTCCTCGGGGGTGACCGTCAACGCGATCGCGCCGGGATACATGGCCACCGACAACACGGCCCCGATCCGCGCCGACGCCGACCGCGAGGCGTCGATCCTTGCCCGCATCCCCGCCGCCCGCTGGGGCACGCCCGCCGACCTCCAGGGCGCCTTCGTGTTCCTCGCGTCCGATGCCGCCGCCTACGTCACCGGCGCCGTCATCCCCGTCGACGGCGGATGGCTCGTGCGCTGACAAGCGCCGTCCCCGACCCGTTCCCCTTCCCTCCCGGCCCCGCCGGATCGATCCCAGGAGACCCGCATGACCGCGTCCATCCCCCAGCGTTACGCCACCCACCCCGAGCAGATCCCGGGCATGACCACCGCCGAGCTGCGCGATCGCTTCCTCATCGACGACGTCTTCGTCGCCGGCGAGGTGCGGCTGACCTACACGCACCACGACCGCATCGTGCTCGGCGGTGCCGTTCCGGCGGGCACGGAGCTCGCCCTCACGGGGTACCCCGAGATCCGCAGCGAGTACTTTCTCGAGCACCGCGAGGTCGGCATCGTCAACGTCGGTGCGGCGGGCACCGTCACCGCCGACGGCGAGGTGTTCGAGCTCGTCACCGGCGCGTGCCTGTACCTCGGCCGGGGCGTTCGCGACGTGGTCTTCGCCGACGCCGGCGCCGACGCCGACGCCACGACGGGCGAGGGGGCGCGGTTCTACCTGTTCTCGGCACCCGCTCACACGACCTACCCGTCGGCTCTCGTCTCGCCCGGCGAGGGGACGGTGCGCGAACTCGGCGACCAGGTCACGAGCAACCGCCGCACCCTCAACCAGTACATCCACGAGAACGGCGTGAAGAGCTGCCAGATCGTGATGGGGGTGACGCAGCTGCATCCCGGGTCGATGTGGAACACCATGCCCGCCCACACGCACGACCGCCGCACCGAGTGCTACCTGTACTTCGACCTCCCCGACGACGCCCGCGTCGTGCACCTGATGGGCGAGCGCGATGAGACGCGGCACCTGATCGTGGCGAGCGAGCAGGCCGTCATCTCGCCGAGCTGGTCGCTGCACTCGGGCGTGGGCACCGCGGCCTACTCGTTCGTGTGGGCGATGGCGGGCGAGAACCAGGCCTTCGACGACATGGATGCCGCCCCCATCACCGACCTGCGCTGATGGCTGCCGTGACGCCCGACGACCTCCCCCGTGCGGTCGCCGACGCCTCGTCTCGGGCCTCCGCGGGGGTGCTCCTCGCCGTCGGCGAGACCATGGCGATGCTCGCGCCGTCCGACGGGGGAGGGGTCGTGGATGCCGCGACCTTCCTCGTCGACGCCGGCGGCGCCGAGTCGAACGTCGCCGCGCACGCGGCCGCGTGCGGCATGACCGCCCGCTGGTTCAGCCGGCTCGGGGCCGACGCCCTCGGCGACCGCGTGCTGCGGCAGGTCGCCGCGCGCGGTGTCGAGGTGGCCGGGGTCGTCCGCGACCCCGGGCGACCCACCGGGCTCTACGTCAAAGACCCCGGACGCGGCGTGCGCTACTACCGCGCCGGGTCGGCGGCATCCGCCCTCTCGGTGACGGATGCCGCGACGGTCCCCCTCGACGGCGTTGACGTGCTGCACGTGTCGGGGATCACCGCGGTGCTCTCCCCCTCCGCTCGCGCGTTCCTCGTCGCGCTCATGACGCGGGCGCGAGCGCTCGGCGTCACGGTGAGCTTCGACGTCAACCACCGCCCGGCCCTGTGGTCGGCGGTGGACGCGGGTCCGGTGCTGGCGGAGCTCGCCACCGCGGCGGACATCGTCTTCGTCGGACGCGACGAGGCCGAGACCCTGTGGGCGACGCCCCTCGACGCCGACGTGCGCGCCCTCCTGCCCGCGGTGAGCGAGCTCGTCGTCAAGGACGGCGATGTCGGGGCCACCGTCTTCACCGGTAATGGGCGCACCTTCGTCCCCGCCCTGCGCGTGGAGGTGCTCGACGCCGTCGGCGCGGGCGACGCGTTCGCCGGGGGATACCTCGCGGCCCGCGCTCGCGGGCTCGCCGCCTCCGCCCGCCTCTCGGCCGGGCACGAACGCGCCGCCCTCACGCTCCGTACCTACGGCGACTCGATCCACGACGCCCCCACCCTCGGCGCTCCCACCCTCGGCGCTCCCACCCTCGGCGCTCCCACCCTCGGCGCTCCCACCCTCGACGCCCCCACCCTCGACAGGACTCCCGCATGACCCCTCCCGACGACACCGTCGCCTTCTTCGACCGGGCCTTCGCCGACGCGCCGCTCATGGCGATCCTGCGCGGGATGGGCCGGGACCGCTCGCTCGAGCTCGCGACCACGGCGTGGGATCTCGGCATCCGGTCCGTCGAGGTTCCTCTGCAGACCCCGACCGACGAGGATGCCCTGCGCGCCGTGGCCTCCGCGGCGACGGAGCGCGGGCTGTCGGTGTGCGCCGGCACGATCGTCGACCCCGCACAGGTGCCGGTCGCCGTCGCGGCCGGAGCCCGCTACCTGGTGTCGCCCGGCCTCGACCCCGCCGTAGTCACGGCGGCCCGGGAGCACGGCATCCCGATCCTCCCCGGCGTCGCCACCCCCAGCGAGGTGCAACGGGCGACGGCGCTCGGACTGCGGTGGCTCAAGGCGTTCCCGGCGACGTGGCTCACACCCGCGTGGTTCCGCGTCATCCGCGGGCCGTTCCCCGACGTGCGATTCGTGGCGACCGGGGGTCTCGACGCCGACAACGCCGCCGTCTTCCTCGACGCGGGCGTGCGCGTCGCGGCCGTGGGCTCCGCCCTCGAAGACGCCGCGCAGCTGCCGCGACTGGCGCACCTGCTCTCGCGCCCCCGACCCGTCTCCGCGTGAGGTGCCGGGAATCGTCGCCCACCGGTAGCGGCAAGCGACGATCCCTGGCACTTCGCGCACATCCGTGCAAGCCCGACCCGCGGGGGCGTCGGCGGGAGAAGATCGATACGTCCGAATCGACCCCCACCGAGGAGACCCATGCACGTCAACGCCTACGCGGCGTCGTCCGCGACCTCACCCCTTGAGCCCACGACCATCGAGCGCCGCGAGGTCGGCCCGAAGGACGTCCTGATCGACATCGCCTACGCCGGCATCTGCCACTCCGACATCCACACCATCCGCGGCGAGTGGGGCGACGTGCCCTACCCCTTGACCGTGGGCCACGAGATCGTCGGCACGGTCGCCGAGGTCGGCTCCGAGGTGACCGGCCACAAGGTCGGCGACCGCGTCGGCGTCGGCTGCATGGTCAACTCGTGCCGCGAGTGCGAGAACTGCCTGGCCGGCGAGGAGCAGTACTGCCTCAAGGGCAACATCGGAACCTACGGCGCGAAGGACGTCGACGGCACGATCACCCAGGGCGGCTACAGCGAGAAGATCGTCGTCGACGAGGACTTCGTGCTTCGCGTTCCCGAGTCCATCCCGTACGAGAAGGCCGCGCCCCTGCTCTGCGCGGGCATCACGACCTACTCGCCGCTGAACCACTGGAACGCCGGCCCCGGCAAGAAGGTCGCCGTCGTCGGCCTCGGCGGACTCGGCCACATGGCCGTCAAGATCGCCCACGCCATGGGCGCCGAGGTCACCGTGCTGTCGCAGACGCTCAGCAAGAAGGACGACGGCCTGAAGATGGGCGCCGACCATTACTACGCCACGAAGGACGACGAGACCTTCTCGTCGCTGAAGAACACGTTCGACCTCATCGTCAACACCGTCAGCGCGCCGCTGGAGCTCAAGAAGTACCTGGGCCTGCTCGCTCGCAACGGCACGATGGTCAACGTCGGCGCCCCGCCGGAGCCGCTGCCCATCGAGGTCTTCACGCTGTTCGCCAACCGCCGCTCGTTCGCGGGCTCGGGCATCGGCGGCATCCGCGAGACCCAGGAGATGCTCGACTTCTGCGCCGAGCACGGCATCGCGCCCGAGACCGAGCTCATCTCGGCCGATCAGATCAACGAGGCCTACGAGCGCGTGCTGAAGAGCGACGTGCGCTACCGCTTCGTCATCGACGCGAAGACCTTCGCCCCCGCCTGACCCCGTCTCCGGCTCCGGATGCCACGGCCCCGACGTTCTGCGGAGCGTCGGGGCCGCGGCATCCCGCTGCTTCGCCCTTTCGCTGATAAACGCTCTCCCTGTTCAGAAACGCGGCGTCGCCGCGTGTCTCGCGCGGATCGGCGTTTATCGATGCGGTGGCCGGGACCGCGGTGTGCACGCCCGCCGCAGTTGCGCCGAGGCGGCGCCCTGCTGCCTTGTCGCCACGGCCTTGCCGCCGATAAACGCTCTCCCTGGCCAGGAACGCGGCGTCGCCGTGCTTGCACGGATCGGCGTTTATCGGCACCCACCGGCCGGCTGGAGCCCGGACGCGCGCGAGCGGCGCCGCCCCGCGCGCGAGCGGCACCGCCCGCCCGGCCGGAGCCCGCACGCGCGAGAGCGGCACCCACCGACCGCCCGCAGCCCGGACGCGCGAAAGCGGCGCCGCCCCGCGGGACGGCGCCGCTTCGACGACGGGGTTACGCCTGACCGAGGGCGGCCGAGACGACGGCCCGCGCCTCCTCCTGCACCTCGCGCAGGTGGTCCTCGCCGCGGAGCGACTCGGCGTACAGCTTGTAGACGTCCTCGGTGCCGGAGGGGCGGGCGGCGAACCAGGCCGACTCCGTCTGCACCTTCAGGCCGCCGATCGCCGCACCGTTGCCCGGCGCGTGCGACAGCTTCGCCGTGATGGGCTCTCCGGCGAGCTCGGTGGCCGAGACGGCATCCGGAGACAGCTTCGACAGCGCCGACTTCTGCGCGGGCGTCGCGGGGGCGTCCACGCGCTGGTAGGCCGAGGCGCCGAACTCGGCCTCGAGCTCGGCGTAGCGCTGCGACGGCGTCTTGCCGGTGACGGCGAGGATCTCGGCCGCGAGAAGGCAGAGCAGGATGCCGTCTTTGTCGGTGGTCCAGACCGTTCCGTCCTTGCGCAGGAACGACGCCCCGGCCGATTCCTCGCCGCCGAAGGCGACGGAGCCGTCGAGCAGGCCCGGCACGAACCACTTGAAGCCCACGGGCACCTCGAGCAGCGTCTTGCCGAGGGAGGCGGCGACCTTGTCGATGATCATCGACGACACCAGCGTCTTGCCGACCGCGGCATCCGTCGGCCAGCCCTCGCGGTGCGAGAAGAGGTAGTCGATCGCGACGGCCAGGTAGTGGTTGGGGTTCATCAGCCCGGCGTCGGGCGTGACGATTCCGTGCCGGTCGGCGTCGGCGTCGTTGCCCGTGAGGATGTCGTACTCGTCGCGCGCGGCGACCAGCGACGCCATCGCGGAGGGGGAGGAGGGGTCCATGCGGATCTTCTCGTCCCAGTCGAGCGTCATGAACTTCCACGTCGGGTCGACCTCGGGGTTCACCACGGTGAGGTCGAGGCCGTAGACCTCGGCGATCAGCGCCCAGTACTCCACCGAGGCTCCGCCGAGCGGGTCGGCGCCGATGCGCACGCCGGCGCTCTTGATCGCGTCGACGTCGATGATGGATGCCAGATCCCGCACGTACGCGTCGCGGAAGTCGTACTGGCCCAGGGTGTCGAGGTCGATGTCGGCATGACGGGTGCGGTGCACGCCCTCGAGGCCGGCCGTGATGAGCGCGTTCGCGCGGTCGGCGATCCACCCCGTGGCGTCAGTGTCGGCCGGGCCGCCGTGCGGGGGGTTGTACTTGAAGCCGCCGTCGCGCGGGGGGTTGTGCGAGGGGGTGACGACGATGCCGTCGGCGCGACCGGGGTCGTCGGCGGCCAGGTCGCGGTTGTAGGTGAGGATCGCGTGGCTCAGCGCCGGGGTCGGCACCCACGCGTCGCGGGAGTCGACGCGCACGTCGACGCCGTTCGCGACGAGCACCTCGATGGCGCTGCGCTCGGCCGGGAGCGACAGTCCGTGCGTGTCGCGTCCGAGGAACAGGGGCCCGGTGATGCCCTGCGCCGCGCGATAGTCGACGATCGCCTGGGTGGTCGCGAGGATGTGGTCCTCGTTGAAGCTGGTGCTCAGCGACGATCCCCGGTGGCCGCTCGTGCCGAAGGCGACGCGCTGCTCGGGCACCGTGGCATCCGGCTTGCGGTCGTAATACGCGGCGATCAGTTCGTCGATGTCGATGAGATCGGATGCCTCGGCGGGCTGTCCTGCGCGACTGCTCATGCGCCCAGTCTGCCCGCTCCCTCCGACATGCGCACACGCTGTTGCGCATTCTCGGCGAATCCGTCGCCGGGCGGTGGCCCCCGACCGCCCCGGAGGGGGTCCGTGCGTCGCCGGTCTAGGCTGTACGCCGTGCTGCCCGACACAGAGACCGTGCCCGCCCGCCGTACCTACAGCTACCTGGGGCCGGCCGGGACCTTCACCGAGGCGGCCCTCGCCCAGGTGCCCGAGGCGCGCGATCAGATCTGGCGTCCGGTCCGCAACGTCGGCGAGGCGCTAGCGGATGTCGTCGAAGGTCGATCGGATGCCGCGATGATCGCGATCGAGAACTCCGTCGACGGTGGGGTCTCCACGGCGCAGGACGCGCTGGCCACGGTCCCGGGACTACGCATCGTGGGCGAGTACCTCGTGCCCGTGAACTTCGTGCTCGTCGGCCGCCCCGGCGCGACCCTCGCGGATGTCTCGCTCATCGCCGCGCACCCCGTCGCCTACGGGCAGTGTCTCGGCTGGTTGAGCCGGAACGTCCCCGCGCACGCCCATCTGCCCGCCGAGAGCAACGTCGCGAGCGCGCTGGGCGTGCTCGACGGCACGAGCGCCGCGGACGCCGCGATCGCCGCCCCCGGCATCGTCGCGCACCACGACCTCACGGTCCTGGCCGAGAACATCGGCGACAACCCCAACGCGGTGACCCGCTTCGTGCTCGTCAGCCGCACCGTGGCGCCCGCGCCTCCGACCGGCGCCGACAAGACCTCCCTGATCGTCGAGCTCCCCGAGGACCACCCGGGCGCCCTGCTGGAGCTGCTCGAGCAGTTCGCCACGCGTGGGATCAACCTGAGCCTGTTGGCATCCCGGCCCATCGGCGACGCCCTCGGTCGCTACCGCTTCGTCATCGACGCCGACGGTCACGTGCTCGACGAGCGCATGGCCGACGCCCTGCTCGGCCTTCGTCGTTTCAGCCCGAAGGTCATCTTCCTCGGGTCCTACGCCCGGGCCGACCGCGCGATCGTGCGCTATCCGCCCCGCTACGGCGACGATGTCTTCGTCGAGGCGCGCGACTGGCTCCGCGGCCTGCTCAGCGGCGAACCCGAGGCCTGAGCCTCGTTCCTTCCTGTTGCGGGCGGTGAGCCCGAGGCTGGCCGTTGCGCCAGGCCGTCGTCGAGGACGCCGAAGGCCGAGTGGTGCTCGTCTGAGCTCTCACCCCCGCGGAGGGCGGTACGCCGTTCGAGGTCGTCACTTTGTTGCCGGGGTGAATCCCTGGGATAGAGGGGTGAGTTCGTCTCGCGGCGACCTTCCACTCCTGTCACAGTATCGCATGTTGAATGCAAACATGCGCACATAAAGATTGGACAGTAGTGAACTCTCTTCTCATTCGCGGCGCTTCGACGGCGACCGCCGCCATCGATGACCTCGCGACCTCGGCTCACACCGCCATTAGTGAAGGATGTCGGCGAGATCGCGTCGTGTGGGTCATCGTCGTCATCGCGCTCGCGATCATCGCGGCGGTAGGCCTCGCTGTGGCGTGGTGGCTTGCGTGCCGTGCGATCGGAAAATATCCGGTCATCAGTGTGCCCGCCTGGGGGTCTGCTGGCTCCTACCGCGCCTGGTGCTCGTGATCGACCCTCGCGGCCCGGAGGATCGGGGCCCGCTGACCCTGGCTCCGATCCTCCGGGTGAGGGAGATCAGCAAACGGTACGGGCGCCGCGTCGTTCTCGACGGTTTCTGCCTCGACATCGCTGCCGGTGAGATCCACGGACTGCTCGGGCCGAACGGATCCGGAAAGTCCACGGCGCTTCACGTGATAGCGGGGCTCATCGCACCCGACAGCGGGGGCGTGCGCATCAAGGAGGTGGAGGTGGGCGAGAAGCGATCTCGTCGGCACCTCGGATTCGCGCCGGATGACCTCCCCCTGCCGACGACACTCACGGGCCGGGAATATCTGGAGTTCCACGCGGCGATGCGTCAGACCGACGACCGACGGCGCCGGGACTTGCTGGTTCACGCACTGGATATGGAGACCGCGTTGGACCGGGCGGTCGGTGAGTATTCACATGGCATGAAGAGGAAGATCCAGTTGATCGCTGCGGTCTGCCACGGGCCGGAGCTCGTCATCCTGGACGAGCCCTTCCGTGGCCTCGATCCGGATGCCGGCCTGGTCTTGCGCCATCTGGTGCGCGAGATCGCGAGGAGCGGGCGGGCCGTCCTCATCGCCACTCACGACATGCTTCGAGCCGAACGGGACTGCGACACGGTATCCATCCTTCACGCCGGAGCCACTGTCGCCCAAGGAGTACCAGCCCGACTCATGGCGGACACGAAGGCGGATTCGCTGGAGATCGTCTTCATGGAACGCACGGGTCTGACCGCGGAGAGCGCGCAGCGCATCGAGAAGGTTCGTCTGGCATACGCCGACACGGACCGGATCAGGAACGGAGAGAGAGAAGGATGATGAACGTGCCGCTACGACTCGTTGTGCACGGAATGATGGGGCTCGTGCTCGGTGCGGCTTGCGTGCTGATCGGGATCGTCACTACCGTCGCGCTTGCGGTGGCGACGGACGGACGCGCGGGCATTCCGGGGGTGTTCGAGGCCTGGATGGAGCCGTACCAAGGCTCACCGTCTCTCGCGTTCGTCCCCGACATGCTGGGTCTTGGGGGCTCGGTCGTTCTTGTCGCGGTTGCGTACGTGACGATCGCCTTGGCCATCGGCAGAGCGACGTCACGCAGAGGTCGCTGACATGTCGAGAGCGACGAAGATCGCGCTTGTAGCCTGGAAGATGTGGGCGCGGGAGATGTGCCGAGCCCTACGGGTTCCCCCATCGTTCGCTGCGGTCATTGGACTGCTCACCGTCGTGGCCGCCTTTTTCTTTGGTTGTGTGCTTGCATCGGTGACGGTGTCGCGTCTTGGTGCGGACCTGCCGGCTGATCTGGCCCCCATCATTGCCCGCGCATCGCTTGCGGGGGTCTGGATCACATCGGGCCTCATCGCCACGATCTTCGCTGTGACATCACCGCCCCGAACGATGCTGCACGCACTGCTGGATCTGCTCCCCGTCGGGAGACGCGCAGCAGCGGTCGGACAGCTTGCGCCGATGGTCACCGTCGCCACCGCCTTCTGCGTCGCACTCTCGCTGCCGACGCTGGCCGTCTTTGCACGGATCTTTGCAGGCGCCACCCTTGTGCGCGGTGTGCTCGCCGTCGTGGCGTGTATCGGGGTGACACAGATCCTGTGTGTGGCGCTCTTCCTCACGCTCTCGTGGATGCTGCGCCGCGGGACCCGCTTCGCCGGCGGGATAGCGGACACCCTCGCCGCGTTCGTCGTCATGGCGGGGATTCTCGCCACCGCCTCGGGTGATGTCATCACCGCTGACATCTCTACGTCGGCCCCGCTCGACGTGCTGCCCCATCGGATTCTCGCCGCGGGGGTCGTCGCGCAACTCCCGCTCGCCACCGCGGCGATGGCCGCGGGGTGGGTAGTGATCCTCGTTGTGCTTGTTCTGGTGGCCGTGAGCGTGCGCCCTGCGGCGAGCGAACAGCGTGCGCCGCTGCTCTTACGAGGATGGGCACCACCCCACGGGCGGATGCTGCCGATGATCTGGTTCGAGCTCGTCACCGCCGTCCGCTCGCTGTCTTTCCTGACGACGGTTACTGGCGGGGTGGGTCTCGTTCTCGGTGCGACCGTGCTTCTGCAGGCGCCCGTCACGGCTGACTTGGCGCGCGCGCTCGCATCGATGGCCCCCACTGTCCCCTTCGCGTTGGGCGTCTATGCAGTCGGACGCACGTTGCCCGTCACCTGGATATCCGCTCACGCGGCACCAGAGCGCAATGGGCATGCGATCGCGGTTGCAGTGGCTGCCGCCGTGGTCGGCATCGCGGTCTCAACGATCCTCGTCGTTCCGCTCGTGCTCACCGGGGTGCTGACCGTCACGGACCTCCCTGCACTGGGGGCGCGAGCAGTGCAGGCCGGCGCGCTTGCGCTTCTTGCCGGTGCGTTGATCCCGGCGAGCCAGGAGCAGTCGGTTTCGACCACGGCAGCAGCCTTCCTCTTCGGAGTCCTGCTCCTAGGTTCGAGTGTCAGCCTGAACGTCGCGGCGACTTTCTGGGGGGATACCTTCGTCCCATGGATGGCGCTCGCCGGGGCTGCGATCGCTTGTGCTCTGTACATGCAGACGTGCGCCCGGCATCCCATCGCGGACCGCGCGAATGGCTGAGCCGCGGGGGCACCTGGTAAAGGGCGTCGAGGAGACGGCCTCAGAGTGTCTGGTCGCCCCGCTGGGGCTCAGCGTTCGAAAAGACGCCGACGACGCCCGGCGCCAGCTCAGTGCCCTCGGTTTGGCAGACGAGGCGCCGGAACGGTGGTGTCCTTGGGAGAGGCGCGCACGCGTCCTCCCTCCTCACATCGGGCGGGTGGCGGCCACCATTGTGGTTCTGATGCTTCGCGGGACGCTCCTACTCTGGGGTGGCGGGAGTGGTGCGGCGGTGGGCGGCGCGCTGATCGGCTCAGCAACCATTGCCGCGATGGGAGTAGTGGCCATCGTTATCGGGCTATCGATCATCGTTCATGAGACTGCGCATGGGGTTGTGCTTCGAGCCCTCGCGCCGTCAGAAAGCGCAATACTGATCGTCGAAGGGTGCAACGCAGCGCTGCTGAGACGAGCCCTCCCTGGCTACCGTGAACTCCTGGTGGTGTGCGCGGGTCCGTGCGCACCAGCCATCCTCGCGCTCGCGCTGGTGCCGCTCGGAGCGTGTTCGTGGCTGATCCCAGCGGTCGGGGCGGTTGTGGCATTAGGCCATCTGGCCACTCTGGCCATCCCCATCGGAGACGGCGCCAATCTCCGCGCGGCACTGGGGCGTTGAATCACCGCCGCCGATCTCAGGCCGCCACAGCAGCCGGCGCCGCGATGAGCTCGAGCGTCTGCACGCGTCCCTCGAAGCCCTCGCCGTCGTACGCGCCCGCGACGGGCGACACCATGATCTCGTCGACCCCGTGCTGGGCGGCGAAGGCGGCGAGCCGGCCCTGCACGTCGGCGCCGGTTCCGACGAACCACTTCTGGCGCGTCGACGCCATGATCGACTCGGCCATCGCATCGAACGGGTCGGCCTTCGCCTGCTCGACCGTCTCGAGAGGCACGAGCGGCTTGTTCGTGCGCAGCCGCGCCATCATGCGCAGCTGCGGGATGGCGCGCTCCTCGGCCTCCTCGGTCGTCGGGGCGGCCACGACGTTCGCGGTGACGAACGTGCGGGGACCCTCTCCGGTCTCGTTCGGCACGAACTGGTCGCGGTACAGGTGCAGCGCCCGGTCGAGCCCCTCGCCGGCGAAGTGATTCGCGAACACGTACGGCAGACCGAACGAAGCCGCGAGCTGCGCCGAGTAATCGCTCGATCCGAGCAGCCACACCTGCGGCATCCCGGATGCCGCCGGCGTCGCCTTCACCTGGTACTCGGTGCCCGAGGTGAATCGCACCGTCGCGCCCTCGGGCGAGGTGAGCGCCATGATGTCGGTCACGTGGTCGGGGAAGCGCGAGACGTCGCTCGTGGTGCCCGAACGATTCAGCAGCTGGGTGATGACCGGGTCGCTGCCCGGCGCGCGGCCGATGCCGAGGTCGATGCGGCCGGGGGCGAGCGCCTCGAGAGCGGCGAACTGTTCGGCGACGATCAGCGGTGAGTGGTTGGGCAGCATGACGCCACCCGATCCCACGCGGATGCGGCTCGTGCGTGCCGCGGCGGCGGCGATGAGCACGGGGGGAGTCGTGGATGCCACGGACGGCATGTTGTGGTGCTCGGCGAACCAGTAGCGGCGGTAGCCGAGGCGGTCGGCGACCTCGACCAGGTCGAGGGCGGCGCTCACCGCCTGTGCACTGGTCTGCCCGTGGCGCACGGGCACGAGGTCGAGAACGGAGAGGGAGGGGATCGCGTCGTTCACCCCGGAGGCAACGCGCCGGGCAGAGAGCGTATTCCCCTCACGCGGGGGCGCAACCCCCCTGACCGTCGATCGGCGAGGTTCTTATCGTGCCGCGCATGAGCGAAGAAGCGACCGCATGCGCACCGTGATGACCGTCGACGACGCGACGTTCTCGCTCGCGCCCGGGCAGGACATCGTCGAACTCGAAGACAGCATCGAGGCTGCCGTGCACGACGGCGGTCGTTTCGTGCGCTTCGTCGTGGTGGGCGAGCGGGACGTGAGCGTGATGTTCACCCCGCACACCCGGGTCGTGTCGTGGACCGAGGAGAACGGTGACGCGACGCTCGACGAACAGGCCCCGTCGATCGACTGGGACGGCGTCTGAGGCCCGCGGCATCCGTCCTCAGCTTTCTCCCAGGAAGAAATCCGTGACGGATCCCCTCCGGCGCGCGTCTCACCTATGACATCGCGGAACACACGGTTCCGGAAACGACGGAAGGAAGCGAACATGGCTGAGAACACCACCACCGCCACCCCCACGCCCGCCACGAAGGACGGCGGCTCGACCGTCATCGTCGACGCCGTCGTCGCCAAGGTCGCCGGCATCGCCGCGGCCGAGGTTCCCGGCGTCCACGCCCTCGGTGGCGGCGCCGCCCGCGTGATCGGCAACATCCGCCAGGCCGTCGGCGCGAAGGACCACGCCCAGGGCGTGAGCGTCGAGGTCGGCGAGACCGAGGTCGCCGCCGACATCTCGATCCAGGTCGACTACCCCGAGCAGCTGCAGCGCGTGGCCTCGAACGTGCGCTCGGCCGTGCACCAGGCCATCACCGAGCTCGTGGGCATGAAGGTCGCCGAGATCAACGTGACCGTGGTCGACGTCTTCATCCCGGGCGACGACGACGAGGACGACGCCGACGAGCAGCGCGTCAACTGACATCCGTCGACAAGGGGCGTCACCGCGAGGTGGCGCCCCTTTCGCGTGGGCGGTGGGCCTTCCGCCACGCAATGCTCGCGCATAGGTTGGAGGGCGACGTGGATTCAAGGGGGATGAATGCGCTGGATCAGTCCGGTCGTGGCGGGTGCGACCATCGTTGGAGCGGGGTTCCTGGGTTTCGCCCCGACCTCCGTGGGGTTGAGCAACGGGGTCGGCGACCTGCAGTGCCGACCCCTGCTGTCCTCCGTGTCGGGGGCCAGTCTCGTCGGCGACCGCGCGGACGATCAGTCCGATGTGACCGAGCGCTGGCTCGAGAGCGTCGGCTACATCGATGAGGGAGAGAACCCGAGCGTCGAGCTGGCGGCGCGGGCAGACGCGACGGCGCAGGGGCTCTGCGGCGAGGCGCGGCAGTCTCGGATGACGTGGATCGGTCTGGTCGCGGTGTTCGGCACCGGCCTGACCCTGCTGGCGGCACGACGACGAGCCGCGCTGCCCGAGGGCGACGGTGCGCGCGATTCGGCGGGTGCGCAACGATGAGCTCGACGGACGTCTCCGCTCTCATTCCGCGATTCAAGCGCGCGGCCATCGACGCCTACATGCGCACCAGCCCGTCCGGATGGGAGATCAACGGCGACTCCTACGAGATCGACTCGTCGAGCGCGCACTACACGGTCACCCGGCCCGGGCCGGACGGGGAGGGCGGCGGAGACTGGTCGAGCGACAACTTCATCGCCGACATCTTCGTCGGCGGCGGCAAGGACGAGGAATTCGGCGCGGCGTTCGACAGCATCCGTTCCCGCATCGACGAGGCCATCGCCCCCTGGCTCCACCTCCCCGATCCCGGCACGATCGAGGGCGAGGTGGCCTCCGCGGTGGCCGTCACGCGGAAGCTGTCGGGTGCCGCGGCGGCGTCCGAGGGCGCTCAGGTCGGTGCCGGACTCATCGCCGGCAACATCGCGCTCGTCATGGAGAACAGCGACGCCATGTCGGGCGCCGCCATCGCCGCGTTCAAATCCCGCTTCGTCTCGCAGCTGGGACCCGTCATCGGCGGGCTGCACGGGCTCTCGGTCGTCCTCGGGGCCGCGCTCGCCGCGGAGCAGAAACTCTGGGAGTCCGCACGGGAGAACGTGCGACAGATCGTCCAGGCGGGCGTGGATGCGTCGGAGGAGCTCGCGGCATCCGGCGCCACCGAAGGGTACGAGATCGCGCTGAAGGTGGCGGGCTGGGCGGCGCAGGGCGCCAAGCTGTTCGTGCCGGGCGCGGGTGCGGTGTTCGAGGTGGTGGGCCTGGGCATCCAGGTCGTCCAGGGTTCGAGCGAGCAGGACCCCGAGAAGGAGACGATCACCGGAGCGGATGCCGCCGCCGTGCTGTCCACGTTCGAAGAGGCGCTGCGCGCACTCAACGAGGGCATCGCGCACGAGGAGACCCTGCTCGACGAGAACCTCTCGAACAACCTCACCGCGGTGCAGTCCCAGCAGTCGTCGTACGACCTGTCGGCGCCCCTCGTCCAGGATGATCCTGCGAGTTCCTCCGATGTCATCATCATCGAGCCCTCCCTCGTCATCGAGATCAGCTCGACGTACCTGCCCACGATCTCGGCGGAGCTCTCCGGCTCGGCGACCGCGCTCCTGAGCGCCTCGATGAGCTGCGTAGCGCGCGACGGCGCGTTGGGTATCGGCGCGAGCGGACCTTCCGGCGCCTGGGGCGCGTTGCGCACCCTGCTCTACGACCTCCTGCGCAATCTCGCCTGGGATGTGACGACCGGGGCGCAGAACCTCGACCTCGTGCTGCAGGACATGCAGAGCAACGAGCAGCGTGTGGTCGACGAGATGGCGCAGTTCCTCGCGCGTTTCGACGCGGGCAATCCGGTCGATCCCTGGCGCTGAGTCGGCTCAGCCCCCGTGCCGCACGTGCGCGTAGGCGTCGAGCGCGCGCTTGCGCGTCTCGCCCAGGTCGACCATGGGCTCGGGCGGGTTCTCGTCCAGGTACTCCGGAGCCCACTCGCGCACGTACTCGTCGTGCGCGTCGAACTTCTTGCGCTGCGTCTCCGGATTGAACACGCGGAAGTACGGAGCGGCATCCGCGCCGGACCCCGCGACCCACTGCCAGTTGAAGGGGTTGCTCGCGGCATCCGCGTCGACCAGGCAGTCCCAGAACCACTGCTCGCCGTGCCGCCAGTCGATCAGCAGGTTCTTGATGAGGAAGGATGCCGTGATCATGCGCACGCGATTGTGCATGACGCCGGTCTTCCACAGCTGTCGCATCCCCGCGTCCACGACGGCGACCCCGGTCTCGCCCTTCTGCCACGTCTCGAGGTGCGAGCGGTTCAGCTTCGGCCAGGGGAAGTCGTCGAAATTGCGCCGCCAGTTCACGGTGGCGATGTCGGGCGAGTGGTACGTCACGTGCCACGCGAACTCGCGCCACACGATCTCGGAGAGGAAGCCGCTGGCGCTCTGCGCGTGCTGCCCCGACCCCTTGTGCTCGAGGGTGTCGTGCCACACCTGGTACGGGCTGAGCTCTCCCCAGCGCAGACGCGGCGACAGGTTCGAGGTGGCGCCTCCGGCGAATTCGTCACGGTATTTCGAGTAGTCGCCGAGGTCGTCGTCGAGGAACTCCCTCAGACGCGCCTTCGCAGCCGGCTCACCCGGCTCCCACATCTCGCGCAGTCCGCCGGCCCAGTCGGGCTTCGTCGGCAACAGGCCCCACGACGACAGGTCGTCGGAGTCGATGGATGCCGACACCCCCGGCACCTTGCGGGCCTCGGGCAGGGGCGGGCGCGGCGCGGGAAGCTTCTGCACCGCGCGCGAGAACGGGCTGTAGACGCCGTAGGGCTTGTCGGACTGCGTGCGCACGGTCCACGGCTCGTACAGCAGGTTCGCCGCGAACGACGCCACGGTCACGCCGTCGTCGCGCAGTTTCTCCTTGATGCCGGCGTCGATCTCGCGCTCGGCCCCGCCGTAGCGGCGGTTCCAGAACACGGCGCCGGCGCCGACCTCGTCGACCAGCGCCGGGAGCACCTTCGCCGCCGCGCCCCGCCGCAGCACGAGCGTTGAGCCGCGTTCGCTCAGGCGCTCGCCGAGGGATGCCAGCGATCCGTGCAGCCACCACCGCGCCGCCCCGCCGATCTCGCGCACGCCGTCGGATTCCTCGTCGAGCACGTACAGCGCCACGATCGGCTCGTCGCGGTCGAGCGCGGCGCGCAGCGCGGGGTTGTCGGTCAGGCGGAGGTCGTCACGGAACCACACGATCGAAGGCGTTGCCATTCCCCGACGCTATCCACCACGGCATCCGCCCCTCCGGGCTTGACACCCGCTCACGGCCGCTCCCGGTCGGCCGCACCGGCCGCGCCGTCGCCGAGATCGCCCATCCCTGCCGAGAGCACCCGAGACTCGACGTCGAAGCAAGGGATCTCGGCCGACTTATGTCATCTCGCCGGATGCCGGATGCCGCGTTCGCCGTCGGAACGCCGCGCGTCAGAGCGACGACGTGTCGTGCCCCTTCGGCAGCGCCACGATGAGACCGCCCGCGACGATGCGCGTGTAGATGCGCGTCGCCTCGCCGAACTCGTCGCCGTCGAGCTCGATCGGCTGCGCGGGGGCGGTCGCGAGCTCGATGCCCGTGCCCCGGAGATAGCGCACCGAGGAGTCCTTGCGGCGCTCGAGCACGCGGCGGCCGGCGCGGAACTTGCGCAGCACCGAGTTGTCCCACACGATGCTCCGCCACACGCCCAGCCAGCCCCACACCCCGGTCGGCTGGAGCACCGCCACGTCGAGGCGGCCATCGGCGATCGAGGCGTCGGGGATCAGGGCCACGCCGCCCTGGAGGGCGCCGCAGTTCGCGAAGAGCACGCTGTGCACCTTCGCCGAGTGCAGGCGGTGACCGTTCAGCTGGTACATCACACGGAACGGCTTCGCGCCCACGAGGGAGCGGGCGGCGCCGTCGACGTAGGCGACCCAACCGACCTGCTTCTTCAGGTCGTCGCGGGTGTTCTGGATCATCGCGGCATCCAGCCCTATCCCGGCCATGACCGAGAACCCGTGTTCCTCGACCCCGCCGTCGGCGCGGCGGATACGGGCCAGCCCGGTGTCGATCGATCGGATGTCGCCCTCGAAGGTCGCGCGGATCATCGCGTCGGTGTCGGCGAGCGGGAGGTTCAGGTTGCGCGCGAGGAGGTTGCCCGTTCCGCTCGGCACGATCGTGAGCGGGACGCCCGTGGAGGTGAGCGCCTCGGCCACGGCGCGTACGGTGCCGTCGCCGCCGGCCACGAGCACGGCATCCACCTTCTCGTCGAGTGCGGCGCGGGTGGCGTCGTCGCCGAGGTCGTCGACGGTCGTCTCGTAGAAGAGGGGCTCGGCCCAGCCGGCCGCGGCCGCGAGCTCGGCCACGCGGGCGCGCAGGGTCTCCGGATCCACCTTGGTCGGGTTGTAGACGAGGGCGGCGCGCTTGGCCTCGGCGCGTTCGGCGTCCATGGAAGCCTCGGAGCCCTCGGCATCCACGCGCTGCGCCTTGCCGGGCAGGTCGGCCGACGAATCCGGGTCGATATCCTCGGGCTGATGGATGACGTCGTCGGGCTCCGCCGCGTCTTTGGGGTGGGGTGCGTCCTTGCGGGGGTGGTCGTCGGTGTCGTCGGCGAGCCGCGCGGACTCGAAGTGCTCGCTCGACCCGTCTGCGGCGGCGGCGTCGGCTTTCACCTCGGCGGGCGCGTCGGAGGGGACGTTCTCGGGGGACTCCGCGTCGTCACGCGGCTCGTCAGGGGCGGCCATGGCTCCACCATAGGACCGCGGGGGTCGCCCGACCGGGCCGGACGGGTGGGCTTGACGACCGGATGCCGCAAGACCATGCCTCGCGCGGACACGCCCGGGTTCCGCGCCGGAGCGCGGCCCGCGCGGGGCGGAAGGAGCGGTCGGGAGCGACCGTAGGATGGACGCGTGATCGACCTGACTCTGCTGCGTGAAGATCCCGAGCTCGTGAAGCGCTCCCAGATCGCTCGCGGGGAGTCGCCGGATTCGGTGGACGAGGCCCTCGCCGCCGACCGCGACCGCCGCGCCGCCATCACCGCCTTCGAAGAGCTGCGCGCCGCGCAGAACGCGCACGGCAAGCGCGTCGCGCAGGCCCCGAAAGACGAGAAGGCCGCTCTCGTCGCCGAGGCCAAGCAGCTCAGCGAGCAGGTCAAGGCCGCGCAGCACGCCGTGACCGCCGCCGAAGAGGCCGCCGAGGCCGCGCTGTCGAAGATCGAGAACATCGTGCTCGAGGGCGTGCCCGCGGGCGGTGAAGACGACTTCGTCACGCTCCGGACCCACGGCGAGGTCCCCTCCTACGACTTCGCGCCCCGCGATCACCTCGAGATCGGCGAGCTGCTCGGCGCGATCGACATGGAGCGCGGCACGAAGGTCTCGGGCAGCCGCTTCTATTTCCTCACCGGCATCGGCGCGCGCCTCGAGCTCGCGCTCATGACCCTCGCCCTCGACCGGGCGCTGCAGGCCGGCTTCACGCCCATGATCCCGCCGACGCTCGTGCGGCCCGAGGTCATGCGCGGCACCGGCTTCCTCGGCCAGCACGCCGACGAGGTGTACCACCTGCCCAAGGAGGACCTCTACCTCGTGGGCACGAGCGAGGTCCCCCTCGCCGGGTACCACATGGACGAGATCCTCGACCTCGAGCGCGGGGCGAAGCGCTACGCCGGGTGGTCCACGTGCTACCGCAGCGAGGCCGGCTCCTACGGCAAAGACACCCGTGGCATCATCCGCGTGCACCAGTTCAACAAGCTCGAGATGTTCGTCTACACCGACCCCGCGGATGCCGAGGCCGAGCACGACCGTCTGGTCGCCATGCAGGAGGGCATGCTGCAGGACCTCGGGCTGGCCTACCGCGTGATCGACGTCGCCGCGGGCGACCTCGGGTCGAGCGCCGCGCGCAAGTTCGACATCGAGGCCTGGGTCCCGACGCAGGACGCGTACCGCGAGCTCACGAGCACCTCGAACTGCACGACGTACCAGGCGCGGCGCCTCGACACCCGCTTCCGTCCCGCCGACGGCGGCAGGACGCAGCCGGTCGCGACCCTCAACGGCACCCTCGCCACCACCCGCTGGATCGTCGCGCTGCTCGAGACGCATCAGCGCGAAGACGGCTCGGTCACCGTGCCCGAGGTCCTCCGGCCCTACCTGGGCGGCCTCGAGGTCATGGAGCCGATCGCATGACCGACGAGGCCGCACTCCCCGCCACCGGCGCCGTCGAGAGCGCCCCGAAGCAGGAGGCGGCCGACATCGTCGCCGACCTGGCCGACGACGCCCGTGTCGAGCGCATGCTCATCGCGCTCGACATCGACGGCACCGTCCTGCTCGAAGACGACACGCTCAGCCCCGGTGTGGTCGACGCCGTCGCCCACGCGCAATCGGTCGGTCACGAGGTCATGCTCGCCACCGGTCGCAGCTGGGACAGCACCCACACGATCATGGAGCGCCTCGGCATCCGTCCCGAGTACGCAGTGTGCTCGAACGGCGCGATCGTGATGCGACGCGACGGCGATGGGGGCGACTACCGGCGCGCGCACGTCGAGACCTTCGACCCCTCCGAAGTGCTGACGCTGCTCGGCGAGCACCTGGCGGGTGCACACTTCCTCGTCGAGCTTCCCGACGGCAAGCGACTGTTCACCGACTACCTCGATGACTGGAATCTCGAGGGCGCCAACGAGGTGACCTTCGCGGAGCTGTCGGGTCAACCGGTGTGCCGCGTCGTCGTGGTGGCTCCCGAACAGACCGATCAGGACTTCCTGGAGCTGGTCGAGCGGATCGGACTGACTCAGGTGTCGTACGCGATCGGCTGGACAGCGTGGCTCGACATCGCCCCGAAGGGTGTCGACAAGTCCACGGCGCTCGAGCTCGTGCGCGGCTGGCTCGGCATCGCTCCCGAGCGCGTGCTGGTGATGGGCGACGGCCGCAACGACATCGAGATGATGCAGTGGGCGGTCCGCAACGGCGGTCGCGCGATCGCGATGCACCAGGGTCCGCCCGAGGTGCACGCCGCCGCGGGCGAGGTGGGGCTGTCGGTCACCGAGGGCGGCGTCGCCGCGATCCTCCGCGCGCTCTGACCCGCCGGTTCCGTCAGGAACCCCACGCCTCCCGCGCCGCCGCGCGCAGCGATCGGGCGTCCGCCCGATCCAACGCCCGGCAACCCCGCTGAGAGGCCGCCCGAGCGGCATCCCGGAACTCGTGCGCGTGAGCGGGAGCGGATGCCGCAAGCGAGGCGAGACACTTCTGCAGGCGCACCTGCACCTCCACGTCGGCTGCGCCGTCGCGCGCGAGCGGGCGGAAGGCGTCGTCGATGAGATCGCTCAGTCGCGTCGGGGTGACGAAGACGTGCTCGTGCACGACCTCGTCGTCGGGTCGCGTCGACAGGCCTCTCGTGAAGACCCGCTGCAGGGCGGCGATCACCTCGATCGCGGTCCCGGGGTCGTTCGTGGCCGCCGACAGGGCGCGACTGCCGATCTCGGTGAGGGCGATGACGCCGAACCGCGGATCCTGCTCGAACGTGCGGTGGTGCTCGATGCGGAACGCCCGGCGGATGCCGGCGCGCACGTCGTCGTCCGCGTCTCCCACGACCGCGGCCAGCGGCATCCGCGCATCGGCGATGCGACCGGCGGTCGCGCGCACGTGGATCTCGACCTCGTGCTGGGTCGCGATCCGGTCGAGCCCGGCCACGTCGACATGTGTGACGTATCCGACCTCGTCGGCGTGGACGGCCACAGCATCCGGGGGGACGGTGATGCCGCGTCGGGCGCCGAGGGTCGGTGCTTCCGCGTGCAGTTTGAGGGAGGTGGTGGCCGCCTTCTCCACGCGGTCGATCACGTCGGCCATGCGCCCGAAGGTGGCGAGGTGCGAGATCCAGCGCAGCAGCGTGAAGACGACGATGACGATGACGACGAGCGTCGCGACGAACAGGATGGTCCGCCCCTGGCGGCCGTAGTACCCCGTGGAGAGGGCGACGATCCCGACGAGCGAGAAGGCGAAGGCGCCGACGAACGTCGAGACGGCGTTCTGCGACGTGGGGTCGGCGATCAGCAGCTGCGTCGAGCGCGGGGTGGCGGTGGTGGTCGCCGACGAGAACGCGGTGACCATCGCGGTCACCGAGAAGGTGCTGGCCGTCAGCATCGCCGTGGCGATGATCTGCAGCAGCGAGTCCACCGCGCCGTCGGCGAGGTCGAAGCTGAACGAGAAGGGCAGAAGCGGGCCGACGAACCGGGCGGCCAGGGCCACGGCGATCGCGATCAGCGTGAACAGGGCCGCCCGCACCCACACCTGCCGCCCGAGGCGGAGGAAGAAGGATGCCAGGGTGCTGCGCGTCGAGGGGGCCATCTCGCCGACGATAGTCAGCCCGTTTCCCCTCCGCCCGGGGCTGGACGCGCCCTCGCGGACTCGTCGGTAGACTCGGGTCGTCCAGGAGGGTTGTCCGAGCGGCCGATGGACCTGGTCTTGAAAACCAGTGGGCAGCAATGTCCCGTGGGTTCGAATCCCACACCCTCCGCAACGAAGAACGGCGGGCCCCGCAGGGGTCCGCCGTTCTTCGTCATGACCGGCTGAGCGGGAGTCGAACGACGTTGGGCCCACGCCGCCGGAGGCTCCGCGCGTCGCGGAGCAGCGCGTGGAGGGGCGGTGGGGAGAATCCCACACCCTCCGCAACGAAGAACGGCGGGCCCCGCAGGGGTCCGCCGTTCTTCGTCATGACCGGCTGAGCGGGAGTCGAATGACGTCGGGCCCACGCTGAACGGGTGAAACGCCAGGTCTTCACGGCATTCACAGCCGCGGATCCCTAGTATTGCCACGACTTCCGGCTGCCGCGCCGGGGTCGACGTGCTGCCGGGCCGGTGGCATCCGTCGTGAAAGGACCCGAGTGAGCAAGACGAACACCCCGCGCGGTCAGAGGACCGTCGCCCGCCACGGGCGGCTCACCTCGCCCGGGCCGCTCGGCCAGCTGTTCCGCGGTCTCGCCATCGTGCTCGCCGTGCTCCTCGTCTCGGGTGGAACGGTGCTGGCGTACGCGGCGGTCGACCTGACCCGCAGCTTCACCGCCGACGCCGTCGAACTGAAGAACCAGCCGGCTGTTCCGCCCGACCTCGGAGAGCTCAAGGGCGGCGTGAACATGCTGCTCATCGGCACCGACGAGTGCGAGCCCGACTTCGCGCAGCTCTTCGGCGACCGGTGCACCGGAGCCGACTCGGAGGGCAGCCTCAACGACGTCAACATGCTCGTGCACATCTCCGATGCGCCGCGCCGCGTGACCGTCATCTCGTTCCCGCGCGACCTCATGGTGCCGATCCCCTCCTGCACCGACAAGGACGGCGTCGAGCACTCGGCGATGAGCAAGCAGCAGATCAACAGCGCTTACTCCTACGGCGGACTCTCGTGCGTCGTGCAGACGATCTCCGAGCTCAGCGGTCTCGAGATCCCCTTCGCGGCGAAGGTCAGCTTCGGCGGCGTCATCAACATCACGGATGCCATCGGCGGCGTCGACGTCTGCATCGCCAACGGCATCAAGGACCCCTACTCGGGCATCGACTGGCCCGCCGGAATGCGCACCGTGGTCGGTCTCGACGCCCTGCAGTTCCTGCGCACCCGTCACGGCGTCGGCGACGGCGGCGACCTCGGCCGCATCTCGAACCAGCAGCAGTACATGTCGCGCCTGGCGAACAAGCTCAAGAGCCAGGAAGTGCTCTCGAACCCGGCGACGCTGTACAAGCTGGCCTCGACCGCGCTGCGCAACGTCGATCCGTCGACGTCTCTGACCAACCCGCTGACGCTCGTGCAGATCGCCTCCGCGGTCAAGGACGTCCCCTTCAGCGAGATCGTCTTCATCCAGTACCCGACCTACACCGACCCGTACGACGCGAACCGCGTGGTCCCCGACAGCGAAGACGCCGACACCCTGTGGGCGGCCCTGGCCGCGAACCAGCCCCTGCAGCTGTCGGGCAACCTCAGCGACGGCAACGGCGTGATCGCGGAGGAGAACGCCACGCAGGCGCCGACCGACGCCGCGACTCAGGCGCCGTCCGACGCCCCGACCGCGAGCGCCGACCCGACCCCGACCCCCGGATCGACCTCCGGCACGGTCGTGCTCCCCGAGGGCATCGCGGGCCAGACCGCCGCACAGGCGACCTGCTCGAACGGCAACGTGCGTCAGTGACGCCCGGCCCCGCCGCCCGGCATCCGGACTTCGGTTTCGGATGCCGGGCGGCATCCGGTTAGTATTGACCGGTGTGCTCGCGCCGCAAGGCTCGATCACCTGGAGACGTCGCATAGTCAGGCCTAGTGCACCACCCTGCTAAGGTGGAGTCCCCGTAAGGGGACCGAGGGTTCAAATCCCTCCGTCTCCGCAGAAAAAGCCCCGGTTCGCCGGGGCTTTTCTCGTTCCCGGATGCCGTCGGCCGCGCCGACCGCCGGGTCCTACCCGCGCCGCAGCTCCATGGCGCTGAGTCCCGGCATCCCGAGCCAGGAACGACCGTCCGGGGCATCGACGACCGTGAGAAGCACCGCGTCGCAGGATCGGCACCGCACGACGGCGCCCATCGCGGAGGCGTAGACGGCGGCCGTGGCGAGCAGACCGCGGAGTCCGCAGTGCGTGCAGCGCACCTCGGAGCCGGTGGCATCCCACCCCAGAAGGTCGTCGAGGCGCCCGGCCAGGGCGTTGCCGTCGAGAAGGGCCATCACGAACCTCCGAACCTCTCCGTGCGGATGCGGGCGGGGTCGTGGCCTGCGTCGATGAGCCAGCCCGCGACGGCCTCGACGAACGGGGTGGGTCCGCACACGTAGACGCGGGGATTGTTCTGCGGCGGCGCCACCGCGGCAGCGAGGCGTTCCGGGGTGAGTCGGCCCGGCGGCACCTGCGCCCCGGGCGGCGCCTGGCGCGTGTAGACCATGTCGAGGGTGAGCCGCTCGCCCGCGAGGGCGTCGAGCTCGTCCGAGAAGAACACGTCGTCGGGGGAGCGGACCGAGTACAGCAACCGGAAGTCCGCCTCATCGCCGCTCGCCGCGTGAGCGGATGCCATCGCGAACAACGGCACCACCCCCGACCCTCCCGCGATGAGCTGCACCGGCGAGGGGTCGCCCGACGGCATCCACACGAAGAACGCCCCGAGCGGGCCGTGCACCTCGATCTGATCGCCGACGCGGAGGTCGTGCACGAGGAAGGGCGAGACCTCGCCGTCGGGCACTTCGTCGACGGCGAGCGTGATCCGCGGGCCCTCTCCCGACGACGCGATCGAGTACGACCTGCTCGCCTGATACCCGTCGGGCGCGGTCAGGCGCACGTCGAGGTGCGAGCCCGCGTCGTTGCCCGGCCAGGTCGGGACCTCGAGCTCGATCCGGCGAGCCGTCGAGGTTTCGGGCCGCGTGTCGGCGACGGTCGCGACGTGCCAGGATGCCGTGCGCCGGCTCACCCGTAGCGTTCCTCACGCCACGGGTCGCCGTGCAGGTGGTAGCCGTTCTGCTCCCAGAACCCGGGCTTGTCGGTCGGCATCGTGATGAGGCCCTGCACCCACTTCGCGCTCTTCCAGAAGTACAGGTGCGGAACGAGCAGGCGGGCGGGGCCGCCGTGTTCGGGCGTGAGGGGCGCTCCATCGGCCTCGAACGCGATCCAGCTCCTGCCGCCGAGGAGGTCGTCGAGGGCGACATTGGTCGTGTACCCGCCGAACGAGTGCACCATCACGTAGCGGTGGGCGGTGTCGACCTCGGCGAAGATCCGGTCGAGCGAGACGCCGCGCCACGGCATGTCGAGCTTGGTCCAGTGCGTGACGCAGTGGATGTCGACGGTGATGTCCTCCATGCCGAGGGCCTGCAGCTCGCCACGGGTCCAGCGGTGCGCGCCGTTCTCGGTGCCGACGGCGAACTCCCACTCGTCGTCGGCGATACGGGGAGTCGGCCCGGCCGACAGCACGGGCCAGTCGCCCACGAGCGTCTGGCCCGGAGGGAGGCGGGGATCGCGCTCCCGACGGCGGCCGCCGAAGCCTCGAGTGATGAATGACATGCGCTTCCCCCTGCCGATCCCGTGAGCATCACCCTAATGAGAGCCGACGCGTGTCGACAGGGGCAGGTGCCCGCCGCCCGTCATCGTGGGCACCCGCTAGTGTCGTCCCGCGGCGTGCACGCGTCGCATCCCTCACCCCCGGGAGATACGCACATGTCGGTCGGTCTGCTCGCCGTCGTCGATGACATCCTCAGCGCGGCGATGCGCGCGAGCGCGAAAACGGCCGGAGTCGTGATCGACGACGCGGCGGTGACGCCGCAGTACGTCCAGGGGCTCACTCCCGCCCGGGAGCTGCCCGTGGTGTGGAAGATCGCGCTCGGCAGCATCATCAACAAGTACGTGATCATCATCCCGATCGCGCTGCTGTTGACCGCCTTCGCGCCGTGGGTGCTGCCCTACCTGCTCATCATCGGCGGCTGCTTCCTCTGCTTCGAGGGTGCCGAGAAGGTGCTCGAGTGGTTCGGGGCGGGCCACGGCGAGCACGAATCCGACGAACCCCGCGACGAGAAGAAGCTCGTCCTCGGCGCGGTGCGCACCGACCTCATCCTCAGCACCGAGATCATGCTCATCGCCCTCTCCAGCCTCGACCCGGGCTTGAGCATCTGGATGACACTGGCCGCTCTTCTCGTGATAGGTCTGGCCATGACGCTCGTCGTCTACGGCGCCGTCGCGCTCCTGGTGAAGGTGGACGACATCGGGCTGCGGCTGATGAAGAGCCCCTCGCGTGCGGTTCGGCGCTTCGGGGTGCGGGTCGTGGCATCCATGCCCGCCGTCTTCCGCGTCATCAGCGTCATCGGCACCGTCGCGATGCTCTGGGTCGGCGGTCACCTCGTGCTGCAGAACCTTGAGGAGACGTTCTGGGCCGGCCCGTACGAGCTCGTCCACCTCGTCACGCACGCGATCGAGGCGGCGGGGCCGGTGATCGTGTGGATCGTGGAGACGGCGATGTCAGCGATCTTCGGGCTGGTGCTCGGCCTGATCATCGTCGGGATCGTCACGGGCGTCCAGCGCGTCGCACGCCGCGGTGAGCCGGCCGCGCACTGAGGCCAAGGCGTCACCGGTGCTCCGGCCCACGGCCGGACGCGAGGTCGCGCCCGCACCACGCGATGTCGCCGAGCACACCCGCCGCGGCGTATGACGTGGTGCGTTCGATCGGACGCCCCGTCCGCGGGGTGCGGGTCAGTCGAGCCGCGAGTGCTCGCCCAGACGGTGCCACGCGCGGTTGTGGTACACCAGTGCGGCTCCCGGCTCGCCCGGCTCGAGGTCGCGTTCGACATCGACCTGCAGGGCCTGAGCGGCGATGACGGTGGAGCCGCCGGCATCCATGCGGCTGACGATCTTGCAGCGCAGCCACGCCCGCACGCCGTGGTACACCGGCTCGCCCGTCGCCAGGCGCGACCAGGTCGAGGTGTCGGCGAAGCGATCGAGTCCGCTCGTGGCTCCGGCGCGGGCGAGGCCGATGTCTTCGGCGTCGAGCAGGTGCACCACGATCGTGTCGGCGGCGATGATCGTCGGCGTCGCCGATGACAGGGCCGACACCGAGAAGATCAGCAGCGGCGGGTCGGCGCTGACCGACGACACGCTCGACGCGGTGAGGGCGACGGGGCCGTTCTCGCCGTAGGCGGTGATGACCGCGATGCCGCCGGGGTGGCCGCGGAACGCGCGCTTGAAGTCGTCCGCCGAGACCGAGGTGCCGATGGCGGGCGTGCTCTCCGGGGTGCTGTGCGGAAGCGAAGTCATACCTACGACGGTAGGCGTTCGCGGGTGAACCGGCGCCGTCCGGCGCAACACGGGGAAACGCTCCTCTTCGAGAGGAACCTCCCGTCCTGGCATTTGTGAGGCTTCACATTTACCGATCCGTGATGTCAGAGGGCCTGATTCTACTTGACAGCGCCCTCAGTGTGAGCGCTAACATTCCCACACGGCTCACCCGAGGGGCTGCATCACATGAACCGGCATCGGAGCCGGCGAAACGAGGAGGTTTCATCATGAAGGCGAAGAAGATCATCACGGGGATCGCGCTGGTCGGAGCGATCGCGTTCACGGCGACCGGTTGCGCCGGTGGCGGCGGCAGCGCGGGTGGCGGCGGCGACGGCGTCATCACCGTCGGCTTCGCGCAGACCGGGTCGGAGAGCGGCTGGCGCAGCGCCAACACGGAGTCGATGAAGGAGGCGTTCAGCGAGGCCAACGGCTTCAACCTGATCTTCAACGCGGCCGACAACAAGCCGGAGGCGCAGATCGCCGCCGTGCGCAGCTTCATCAACCAGGGCGTCGACGCCATCGTGCTCGCCCCCATCGTCACCGACGGCTGGGACGACGTGCTGAAGGAGGCGAAGGATGCCAACATCCCCGTCATCCTCGAAGACCGCACCGTCTCGGCATCCGAGGATCTGTACGCGAGCTGGATCGGCCTCGACTTCGAGAAGGAGGGCGAGACCGCCGGCAAGTGGGTCGCCGACAACTTCGGATCGACCCCCACCAACATGGTCGTTCTCGAGGGGACGACCGGTTCGTCGGCGGCGACCGACCGGGCCACCGGCTTCGACTCGGCCATCAAGGGCACCGACATCACGGTCCTCGACTCGCAGACCGGCAACTTCACCCGCGCCGACGGCAAGACGGTCATGGAAGGCTTCCTGCAGAAGTACGGCTCGCAGATCAACCTGCTCTTCGCGCACAACGACGACATGGGTCTCGGTGCCCTCGAAGCCATCAAGGCCGCGGGCATGAAGCCCGGCACCGACATCAAGATCGTCACCATCGACGCGGTGAAGGACGGCATGACCGCCCTCTCCAACGGCGAGTTCAACTACATCGTCGAGTGCAACCCGCTGCTGGGGGAGAAGACCGCCGAGGTCGTGAAGAAGGTCGTCGCGGGGGAGTCCGTCGACAAGAGCTACATCGTCGAGGACCAGGCGTTCGACCAGGAGCAGGCCAAGAAGGTTCTCGACAGCCGCCCCTACTGATCGCGGCTCCGTTGCTGCCGACTCCCCTCGGCGGCACGGATCCCTCGCTGCAGATCCCTCCCCGCGTGCGGGGCCGGTCACACGGCCCCGCACGCTCCACCGCTCTTCAGAAAGCGATCGAGCATGACAAGCGAACGTGCCGCCGTCGTGGCCATGCGCGGCATCAGCATCCGATTCCCCGGGGTGAAGGCGCTCGACGGCGTCGACTTCACCCTCTATCCGGGAGAGGTGCACTCCCTCATGGGGGAGAACGGCGCCGGGAAGTCCACCCTCATCAAGGCCCTCACCGGTGTCTACGGCATCGACGAGGGATCCATCCGGGTCGACGGAGACGAGCGTCAATTCCGCTCGACCGCCGACGCCCAAGCCGCGGGCATCGCGACCGTCTACCAGGAGGTCAACCTCTGCCAGAACCTCACCGTGGGTGAGAACGTGATGCTCGGCGAGGAGGTGCGCCGGGCCGGAGTCGTCGACTGGCGGGCGACGCACACCGCCGCAGCGACCCACCTGGCCGAGCTCGGGGTGCACATCGACACCCGCTCGATCCTGGCCAGTCACTCCATCGCGGTTCAGCAGCTGGTCGCCATCAGCCGCGCGATGGTGGTCGACACCAAGGTGCTCGTGCTCGACGAGCCCACCTCCAGCCTCGACCGGGGCGAGGTCGAGCAACTGTTCGGCGTGATCCGCGACCTCCGCGACAAGGGCGTCGCGATCCTCTTCGTCTCGCACTTCCTCGACCAGATCTACGAGATCTCCGACCGCCTCACGGTGCTGCGCAACGGCACGCTCGTGGGGGAGTACCCCGTGAGCGAGCTCGGTCGCGAGCAACTCGTCGCCAAGATGATCGGCCGCGAGCTCGGAGAGCTGGATGCCATCTCGGCCAGCGCCGAACGATCGATCGACCGCTCGGGCGTCCCCGTGCTCCGCGCGAGCGGCCTCGGACGCAAGAACGCGCTCGAGCCCGTCGACCTCGACGTGTTCGGGGGCGAGATCGTCGGACTCGCGGGCCTGCTGGGATCC
This sequence comes from uncultured Microbacterium sp., assembly GCF_947489255.1. Classification (GTDB taxonomy): domain Bacteria; phylum Actinomycetota; class Actinomycetes; order Actinomycetales; family Microbacteriaceae; genus Microbacterium; species Microbacterium phycohabitans. The sequence continues at coordinate 35,093 of NZ_CANLCY010000005.1, read as the reverse complement.
GGCCGTACGGAGCTCGCCCGCCTCCTCGCCGGCGCGGATCGCGCCGACGAGGGCACGATCGAGGTCGCGGGGACGCCGGCGCGCACCGGCTCGCCTCGGCACGCCCTCGACCGGGGCATCGCGTTCTCGTCGGAGGACCGACGCGCCGAGGGGATCGTGGGCGACCTCACGGTGGCCGAGAACATCATCCTCGGCGTCCAGGCCCGGCGCGGGCCGCTGCGCCGCATGAAGGCGGCCGAGAAGCAGGCGCTCGTCGACGAGTACATCACCGCCCTCGGCGTGCGGCCGGCCAACCCCGACGCGCTCATCCGCAACCTCTCCGGCGGCAACCAGCAGAAGGTGCTGCTGGCCCGCTGGCTGGCCACGGCCCCGGAGCTGCTGGTGCTCGACGAACCGACCCGCGGTATCGACGTCGGCGCCAAGGCCGACATCCAGCGCAAGGTCGCCGAGCTCGCCGAGAAGGGTCTCGCCGTCGTCTTCATCTCCTCCGAGCTCGAGGAGGTGCTGCGCATCGCGCAGCGCGTGGCCGTTCTGCGTGACCGTCGTAAGATCGGCGAGCTCGCCACCCTCGACGTCGACCTCGACGGCCTGGTGGCCTACATCGCCGACGGGCAGCCCGAGGGCGCCCCCGTCACCGTCCCCGAGACACCGTCGTCCGATCGGGAGAAGATCGCATGAAGAGATTCCTCACTCACCGCCTCGTCTGGCCGATCGCGGCGCTGATCGCCCTCATCGCGATCAACACGATCTCGCGGCCGTCCTTCCTCAGCGTCACCGTGCAGAACGGTCAGTTCTACGGCTCGCTCATCGACATCCTGCGCAACAGCGCGCCCCTGATGCTCGTCGCCCTCGGCATGACGCTGGTCATCGCCACCCGGGGCATCGACCTCTCGGTGGGCGCGATCATGGCGGTCTCCGGAGCGGTGGCGCTGACGATCATCGAGGCCGCCCCCGACTCCGGCAACCTCGGCGTCGTCTTCACCGCGATCGCCGCCGCCGTCGGCGTCGCCTTGCTGCTCGGCGTCTGGAACGGCTTCCTCGTGTCGGTGCTCGGCATCCAACCGATCATCGCCACCCTCGTGCTGATGCTCGCGGGCCGCGGCGTCGCCCTGCTCATCACGGGCGGGTTCATCACGACGATCAACAGCGACCCCTACAAGTTCATCGCGGGCGGGTACGTGCTGGGGCTGCCCTTCGCGTTCTTCGTGGCCCTCGCGGCGGTGGTCGTGGTGGGCGTGCTCGAACGGCGCACGGCGCTGGGCATGCTCACCGAGGCGGTGGGCATCAATCCCGAGGCCAGCCGCCTCGCGGGCGTGCGCTCGCGCGGCATCATCTGGGGCGCCTACATCGCCAGCGGCGCGCTCGCCGGGATGGCCGGCATCCTCTACAGCTCGAACATCATGGCCGCCGATGCGAACGCGGCCGGCCTCTACATCGAATTGGATGCCATCCTCGCCGTCGTCCTGGGCGGTACCTCGCTCGCGGGCGGCAAGTTCAGCATCGCGGGCACGGTCGTCGGCGTCTTCACCATCCAGACGCTCAAGAGCACGATCACCTTCCTGGGCGTGCCGCCCGCGGTCAGTCCGGTGTTCATGGCCGCGGCCGTGCTGGTGGTCGTACTGCTGCAGTCGCGACGCTTCCGCGCGTTCTTCCACACGGCCGGCCGCAGCGCCGTCCGCCCCCTGTCCCGTCGTCCCGATGCGAAGGTGCTGTCCTGATGGCCACTCTCACCGAAGAGCGCCGCGCGGCCACCGTGCCCGTGAGCCCCTACCGCCGTTTCCTCAGCCGCCACGTCTCGTGGGTGCCGGTGTTCGCGGCCGTCGTCATCCTCGTCGTCATGATCGCCGGGGCGATGTGGTGGTTCCCCAACTTCCAGCTGCCCCGCATCCTGTCGTCGATCCTCCTCGACAACGCCTATCTGCTCGTGCTCGCCGTGGGCATGACCTTCGTCATCCTGACCGGTGGCATCGACCTCTCGGTCGGCGCGGTCATGGCGTTCACCGGCATCCTGTGCGCGAAGATGCTGTCCGACGGGGTCCCGGTCGCCGTGGCCCTGCCCGCGATGGTCCTCATCGGCGCGGCGATCGGCCTGCTCATCGGGGTGCTCGTGCAGTTCTTCGACGTCCAGCCGTTCATCGCCTCGTTGATCGGCATGTTCCTCGCGCGCGGGCTGGCGTTCGTCGTGAGCCTCGAGTCGATCAAGGTCGACAACGAGGGATTGCTGTGGCTGCAGTCCACGCGCTTCTCGTTCGCGGGCTGGTACATCACGCCGACCGGGGTGATCGCGCTGCTCACCGTCGCGATCGCGGCCTTCGTGCTGCGCTACACGCGCTTCGGGCGGACCGTCTACGCGGTCGGCGGCAACGAGCAGTCGGCTCGGCTGATGGGGCTCCCGGTCGTGCGCGCCAAGCTGTCGGTCTACGTGATCAGCGGGGTGTGCGCCGGTCTCGCCGGCATCGTGCTGACCGCTTATTCGGGTGCGGGGTACCCCCTGAACGGCGTGGGGACGGAGCTCGACACCATCGCCGCGGTGGTCATCGGCGGCACGCTCCTCACGGGTGGCAGCGGCTTCGTCATCGGCTCGATGATCGGCGTGTTCGTCTACGGCCTCATCCGCACGATCATCTCGTTCTCCGGTGCCGAGCAGTCGTGGACGCGCATCACCGTCGGCGCGCTGCTGCTGCTGTTCGTCGTCGTCCAGCGCGTGATCGTCTCGCGCTCGGCGCTGCGGCGGTGACACGCTCTCGACGCGTTCGCACTCCCGCCCGGGCGCGGGCATGATGGAGCCCATGTCCGCCGTCGCTCCGCCCCTCCTCGAGGTGCGCGGAGCGACGGTGCGTTTCGGGGTCGAGAGCGCCCTCGCCGACGTCGACTTCCGCCTGCGGGCGGGCGAGGTGCACTCGCTCATGGGCGAGAACGGCGCCGGCAAGTCGACGCTGATCAAGGCGATCACCGGGGCCCTGCGACTGGACGACGGCGAGATCCTGCTCGACGGGCAGCGGATGCGCTTCTCCTCGCCCGCCGACGCGCAGGCGCGCGGGATCTCGACGGTGTACCAGGAGATCGACCTGCTGCCCAACCTCACCGTCGCCGAGAACATCTCGCTCGGGCGCGAGCCCCGCCGCTTCGGCGTGATCGACCACCGCGAGATGCGCGTGCGCGCCGAGAGGGCGCTCGAGGCGCTGGGCGTCGAGGTCGATCCCGCGTCGGTCCTCTCCTCTCATCCGCTGGCCGTGCAGCAACTCGTCGCCATCGCGCGCGCCGTGTCGACCGAGGTCAAGGTGCTCGTGCTCGACGAGCCCACCTCGAGCCTGGATGCCGACGAGGTCGCCGAGCTGTTCCGCGTCATCCGCGACCTCAAGGCGCAGGGGATCGCGATCGTCTTCGTCTCGCACTTCCTCGACCAGGTCTACGAGATCTGCGACCGGGTGACGGTGCTGCGCGGGGGGCGCCTGGTCGGCGAGTACGGGACGCGCGAGCTGCTGCGCATCGACCTCGTCGAGAAGATGCTCGGCGCCGCCGCCGACGCCCTCGCCCCGCTCGGGCAGCGCCTCGTGGAGCCCGCGGAGGGGCCGAGCGTCTTGAGCGCGCGGGGACTGGCATCCGGAACGCGTCTGCGCGAGGCCGACCTCGACATCGGCGAGGGGGAGGTGATCGGCGTCGCGGGGCTCCTCGGGTCGGGGCGCACCGAACTGGCGCGATCGATCACGGGCGTGGACCGTCCCGATGCCGGCGAGGTCGCGATCGACGGCGATCTCGTGCGCCTGGACACCCCCCGCGAGGCGATCCGCCGCCGCGTGGCCTACTCGTCGGAGAACAGACGCACGGAGGGCATCATCGGCGACCTCAGCGTGCTCGACAACATCACCCTCGCGCTGCAGGCGCAGCGGGGGATCTTCCATCGCCTGAGCACGGCCCGTCGGCGGGAGCTGGCGGTCAGCTGGGTCGAGGCGCTGCACATCCGTCCCGCCGACATCGATCGCCCCGTCTCGACGCTCTCGGGCGGCAACCAGCAGAAGGTCCTGCTCGCGCGGCTGCTCGCGCTCTCGCCGCGACTCATCGTGCTCGACGAGCCCACTCGCGGCATCGACGTGGGAGCCAAAGCCGAGATCCAGCGGCTGGTCGGCGAGCTCAGCGACAACGGCCTGTCGATCGTCTACATCTCGGCCGAACTCGACGAGGTGCTGCGGGTGGCCCACCTCGTCGCCGTCATGCGCGACGGGGTCCTCGCCCAGATCGTGCCGGCGACCGGCCTCACCTCCGATGCGCTGCTCGCCCTCGTCGCGGGCCACACCACCCCGGAAGGCGGCGGCGGTGGCTGACGACAAGGCCTCCCGCACCGCGAACATCTTCGACGTCGCCCGGCTCGCCGGGGTCTCGCACCAGACGGTGTCGCGCGTGCTCAACGACATGCCGAACGTGCGGCCGGCGACCAGGGCGCGCGTCGAGCAGGCCATCGCCCAACTGCGCTACAGTCCCTCACCCGCCGCCCGGGCCCTCGTCACCCGGCGGACGCGGACCATCGGGCTCGTCACCCCGGGAACGGTCGACTACGGGCCCTCGTCGATCGCGATGAACTTCAACTTCGCCGCCCGCGCCGCCCGCTACAACGTGGATGCCATCAGCTCCGCCCAGACCGATGTCGCCGAGGTGCGGATCGCGATCGACGGTCTGCTGAAGCAGCGGGTGGATGCCATCGTGCTCATCGTCATCGACGCCGAGGTGCTCGCCGCCGTGCAGGCCCTCGAACTCGACGTGCCCGTCGTCGCCGCGGCGGCGACCCCGCGACCCCACCCCCGGCTGGTGGCGATCGACCAGTATCGCGGCGCGCGCGCGGCCGTGCGGCACCTGCTGGAGTCGGGGTACACGACGGTGCGTCACATCGCGGGACCCGCGCGCAACCCCGACGCGATCGAACGACTGCGGGGGTGGCGTGAGGAGATCGCCTCCGCCCGGGCGCAGTCGACCCCGCCTCTGCACGGCGACTGGACGGCCGCAAGCGGCTATCGCATCGCCTCCGAGACCGACCTCGCCCCGGGTGAGGGGATCTTCGTCGCGAACGACCAGATGTCGATCGGCGTTCTGTCGGCGCTGCGGGAGCGCGGGCTGCGCGTACCCGACGACATCGGCGTGGTCGGGTTCGACGATATCCCCGAGGCGTCTTTCGTGTACCCCTCGCTCACGACGGTGCGGCAGGATTTCGCCGCCCTCGGCGAGATCCTCATGCAGAAGGTCCTGCTGATGGTCGAGGAGCCCGACACCGTCAGCGAGAGCACGCCTCTGCCGACCCGTCTCGTGGTGCGGGACTCCGCCCCGAGCCGTCCCTGACGGCCCTCGCCATCGCCGGCCCGCGGGCGAATTTCGGCGGAGATGTTGACGTCAACAGGAGTGTGAGCGCTAACATTCTGGCATCCGTCATCGACGACGGTGCATGCAATGTCGCATTCACGAGAGGACTCCCAGCCCCGTGCTCACGCTCCATAGGACGGCTTCCCCACGCCGTCGCCACTCCTGGACGCTCGCCGTCCCGGTTGTCGCCGCGCTCGTCGCGGCACCGATCGCCGTCCCCTCGATCGCCCTCGCGGCCGTCCCGTCCTCGGGGCTGGTGGTCTCCTACTCCCTCGACGAGACGTCCGGCACCGTGGCGCACGACACGTCCGGCAACGGTCGTGACGCTGCCTACGTCGGCGACCCGACCCTGAGCGGCGCCGACGGCGTGCGCCTCGACGGCGCCGACGACTACGTGCGCCTTCCCAACGACATCCTCAAGGGGCTCACCTCGGTCACGGTCAGCACCGACGTGATCGTGCGCCCCGAGCAGTCCGGCAGCTACTTCATCTGGGGCCTCGGAAACACCACGTCCTGGTACGGCAACGGCTACCTCTTCGCCACGGGCAACCCGGCGCGCACCGGCATCGCGAGCGGCAACTGGTCGACCGAGCAGGAGACCCGCGGGTCGAGCAACCTCGAGCGCGGCGTCTGGAAGACCCTGACCTACACGCTCGACGCCGACAGCAAGACCTCGCGCCTGTACCTCGACGGAACCCAGATCGCCGAGAACACCAACACGACCATCACCCCCGGTTCGATCGGCGGCGGCACGACCACGGCGAACTACCTCGGACGATCGAACTACACACCCGACAAGCGCCTGGCCGGGAGCCTTCGCGACTTCCGCGTGTACGACCACGCGCTGTCCGCCGACGAGGTCAAGGGGCTCGTGAAGACGCCCGAAGACACCGCGTCCGCCCAGGCGGCGCTCGACGCGCTCACGGTGACCAACATCGACGACGTGCGCGGCAACCTGACGCTGCCCGCCTCCTCGCAGGGTCTCGACGTCACCTGGTCGTCGGCCGACACCGACGTCATCACCGACGACGGCGACGTCACGCGGCCGGATGCCGATACGACCGTCGCGCTCACGGCATCCGTCACGAAGGGTGCCGTGACCCTCAAGAGAACGTTCTCGGCTGCCGTCCGCAAGTCCGCCGACATCGGGCCGTTCGCGGGGTACACGTTCGCCTACTTCACGGGCAACTCCGTCGCCGGGGAGAACATCTACTTCGCGGCCAGCAACGGCAACAACGCCCTGTCGTGGACCGAGCTGAACAACGGACAGGCCAAGCTCACCTCGACGTACGGGGAGAAGGGTCTGCGCGACCCGTTCCTCATCCGCTCTCCCGAGGGCGACACGTTCTACCTCATCGCGACCGACCTCTCGATCGGCCGCAACGGGGACTGGGATCGCGCGCAGCGACAGGGTTCGAAGTACATCGAGGTGTGGGAGTCGCACGACCTGATCACGTGGAGCGACCAGCGTCACGTGAAGGTCTCGCCCGACACCGCGGGCAACACCTGGGCCCCCGAGGCCTACTGGGACGACTCGCTCGGCGAGTACGTCGTGTTCTGGGCGTCGAAGATCTACCCGACCGACGACCCCGACCACACCTCGAACGTGGCCAACAGCATGCTGTACGCCACCACGCGCGACTTCGTCACCTTCAGTGACACGAAGGTCTGGCAGGGCGGCACGTCGCGCATCGACTCGACCGTGATCAAGGCGAACGGCGTCTACCAGCGCTTCACGAAGGACGAGGGCGGCGTCACGGGCTGTACCGACATCATCCAGGAGAGCTCGCCCGTGCTGACCGCACCGCTGGACAAGTGGTCACCCGTCACCACGTGCATCGGTAAGAACGCCGGCACCGGAGCGGTCGAGGGGCCGAGCATCTTCACGTCCAACCCGGGCGACGTCAACGGCGACAAGTACTACCTGTTCGTCGACGAGTACGGCGGCCGTGGGTACATCCCGCTCGCGACGTCCGACATCGCCCACCCCGACTGGAAGGTGCCGGCGAGCTACCGCCTTCCCGCCAGCCCGCGCCACGGCACGGTCATGCCCGTCACGGCCGGCGAACTGGCCGCCCTGCGCGCGAACCTGCCGCAGCCTCTCGAGGCGAACGACCAGGGGCAGCTGCTCAGCTACGACTTCACCGACGGTTCGGGCAGCACGCTGCACGACCGCTCGGGTGCGGGTCGTGACGCGCAGATCACGGGCAATGCCGCGTGGAGCAATGGCGCGCTGACGCTCGACGGCGTCGACGACTACATCGACCTCCCCGACAACGTGCTCGCGGGCGTGAACGATTTCACCGTCACCGCACAGGTGCGGGTGGACGCGGCGCAGCGCAATCCGTACTTCCTGTACGGCCTCGGCAACACCGGCGGGAACGGAGCCGGCAACGGCTACCTGTTCGCCACCGGCAACAGCGTGTATCGGGCCGCTCTGTCCACCGGCAACTGGAGCGGGGAGCAGGAGGCCACGTCCACCGCGGCTCTCCCGCGCGACCGCTGGGTCACGCTGGCCTACACGCTGAGCGGGTCGACGGCACGGTTGTACCTCGATGGTCAGCAGGTCGCGGTGAACACCAACGTCACCGTCCGACCCGGCGACATCGGCGGCGGCAGCACGCTGGCCAACTACATCGGCAAATCGGTCTACACGAACGACAACCTGCTGAAGGGACAGTTGCGCGAGTTCTCGCTGTACGACCGCGCGTTGTCGGCATCAGAGGTTGCGGCGCAGACCCCTACGCCCACGCCCACGCCCACGCCCACGCCTACGCCTACGCCGACGGCCACGCCCACGCCGACGGCCACGCCCACGCCGACCGCGACGCCGACGGCCACGCCGACGGCCACGCCGACCGCGACGCCGACCGCGACGCCGACGGCCACGCCCACGCCGACCGCGACGCCCACGGCCACGCCTAGTGCTACGCCGACGGCTACGCCGGACGGGACACCGGGTCCGTCGGCATCCGCCACGAGCACCCCGGATGCCAGCCCCTCGGTGTCCGTCTCGACCACCACGGTCGAGCGCGGGGGGATCGTGCGCGTGACCGTCACGGGTCTCGCCGCGGGTGAGCAGGTCACCGCGGAGCTGCGCAGCGACCCGATCCGCATCGCCGGCATCCCCGCCGCCGACGCGGCCGGCCGCGTCACGTTCGACGTGCAGATCCCCGGCGATCTCGCCGCGGGCAGCCACACGATCGTGGTCTTCGGGGCCGACGGCTCGGTGATCCGCAGCGTGCCGATCACCGTGGTCGCCGCGGGGCAGCTCGCCGCGACGGGCGCGCAGGCGCCCCTGGGTGCGGGTCTGCTCGCCGCGTTCCTGCTGGTCGCCGGTGGGGTGGTGTGGGCGATGCGTCGCCCGCGCCGCACCGACGCCTGATCCGCTGAACGAGAAGGGACCCGGATGCCGTGGCATCCGGGTCCCTTTCTCCGTCTTCGCCGGTGCGCGAGTCGCCAGAATCTGTCGCTTCCGGCCCTCCGGTGGCGACGAATCCTGGCGACTCGCGCGCGTCTGCCGCGATCAGCCGAGCAGCGGCACCGCCCCCACGAGCACGCCGACGGCGAGCATCACGAGGGAGACGACGGTCGCGCGCCACAGCACCTTCTTGTGGTGGTCGCCGAGGTTGACGCCCGCGAGCGAGACGAGCAGCAGGATCGCCGGAACCAGCGGGCTCTGCAGGTGCACGGGCTGACCGGTGATCGAGGCGCGGGCCATCTCGACCGGCGCGATGCCGTAGTTCGCGGCGCTCTCGGCGAGCACCGGGAGGATGCCGAAGTAGAACGCGTCGTTCGACATGAAGAACGTGAACGGGATCGACAGCACACCCGTGATGACGGCGAGGAACGGGCCCATCGACGAGGGGATCACCTGGGTGATCCAGTCGGCCATCGCGGTGACCATGCCCGTGCCGTTGAGCACGCCCACCAGCACGCCGGCGGCGAGGACCATCGACACGACACCGACGATGCTCGGTGCGTGCGCGACGATCTCGTCGGCCTGACCGCGCAGCTTCGGGAAGTTGACGATGAGGGCGATCGCCGCGCCGACCATGAACACGAACGCGAGCGGGAAGAGGTCCATCACCAGCAGCACCATGACCGCGACGGTCAGTGCGAGGTTGAACCAGATGAGCTTCGGGCGCAGCGTTGCGCGGTTGGGGTCGAGCATCGTGTCGGCCATCGCGGTGTCGGCGGCCTCGACGAGCTGCGGCGCGGCGACGCCGCCCTGCCCACCGCGCACGGTGACGATGTTGCCCGTGCGCAGCGACGCGAGGGCGCCGGGCTTGTGCTCCGCGCCGCGGAAGATCTTCGGTGCGCCCAGGCGGCCGAAGCCCCCGGGGCCGTCGATCTTGGAGGTGTCGACCGAGCCCGCGAGACGCTTGCGCTCGCTGAGACCGAGGAACCACGCGAACGCGAGGGCGACGACCAGGCCCGCGAGCAGCGAGGGCAGCATCGGCACGAACACGTCCGTGGGCTGCAGGCCCAGTGCGGTCGCCGCGCGGACGGTCGGGCCGCCCCACGGGACGATGTTCAGCGTGCCGTTCATCAGGCCCGCGACACAGGTGAGCACGACGGGGCTCATGCCCAGACGCAGGTAGAGCGGCAGCATCGCCGAGGTGGTGATGATGAAGGTGGTCGAGCCGTCGCCGTCGAGCGAGACGGCGCCGGCGAGGATCGCCGTGCCGAGCACGATCTTCGCCGGGTCGTCGCCCAGGAAGCGCGTGATCACGCGGATGAGCGGATCGAAGAGGCCGACGTCGATCATGATGCCGAAGTACATGATCGCGAACAGCAGCAGGGCGGCGGTGGGTGCCATCTTGCCGATCGCGTCGATCACCATGTCGCCGAGACCGAAACCGGCGCCGGCGATCAGGCCGAACACGGTCGGCACGATGATGAGGGCGACCATCGGGGTCATCCGGCGCGTCATGATCAGCGCCATGAAGGACAGCACCATGAGGAAGCCGAGGGCGACGAGCACGCCGTCGGCGGGTGTGTAGGCCACCGCGTACTCTTCGGCCTCAGCCGCAAGGATCAGGGGGGTCATCGCGACTCCTTCGTCGTGGACATCGGCGCCTGGTGCGCCAGCGATCTGCCGACCGTACGGACACCGGACCCTCGAGCGCGCGTTTGCTCGCATTGAGCGCCCTTATGCGCGTACCGTGTCTTCTGCGCATTTCGCGCACGACGACGTCGCCGACCGGGAGGTGCGCATGCGGTTCGCCACCCGGATGCTCGTGGTGCAGGTCGCGACCCAACTCGTCGTCGTCGCGGTGTGCACGGCCGTCTTCGCGTGGCTCGGCGTGCAGCAGCTCAAGGCCGAGGCCGATTCGTCGGCCCTGAACATCGCACGCTCGGTCGCCGAGGCCCCCGACGTGCGCTCGCTCGTGACCGCGTTCTCCGCCGACCCCGGAACCCCCGACGCCGCCGCGCTCCGCGAGGGAGCGCTGCAGCACTACGCCGCCGACGTGACGAGCCGCACGCAAGGGCTCTTCGTCGTCATCACCGATGACCACGGCATCCGCCTCGCCCATCCCGACCCCGATCGACTGGGCCAGGTGGTGAGCACGAGCTTCGCCGACGCCCTGGCCGGTCGGGAGGTGGTGACCTGGGAGACCGGGACGTTGGGCGAATCGGCGCGCGCGAAGGTGCCGATCTACCCTCCGGGCGGGGGCTCGCCGGTGGGCGAGGTGAGCGTCGGATTCGAACGGGCCAGCGTCTTCGACGATCTCCCGGCGCTGATCGCGGGCATCGCCGTCGCGGTCGCGCTCGCCGTGGCCATCGGCGCGATCGTGGCCCTGCTCATGCGGCGACGGCTCGAGCGCCTCACCCTGGGCGTGCAGCCCGAGGAGCTCGCCGCTCTCGTGCAGACCCAGACGGCCGTGCTCGAGGGGGCGGACGAGGGGGTTCTCGCACTGGACGAGGCGGGGATCGTGCGGGTGTGCACGGCCACCGCCGAGCGGCTCCTCGGCGTGACCGGCGCCGTCGGCCGGCCCCTCGGCGCCCTCGGTCTCGCGCCCGCCGTCGCCGCGGCGCTGTCGGGGCCCGGGGCGTCCGCCGGTCTGCCGCTGGGCGACCGCGTCGTCTTCATCGACGTGCGGCCCGTGCGCCGCGGGGCACGCGCCCTCGGCCGCGTGGCCGTGCTGCGCGACCGGACCGACGTGATGGCCCTGTCGGGCCGCCTCGACAGCGTGCGCGCCATGGGCGATGCCCTGCGCGTCCAGCGACACGAGAACGCGAACCGCCTGCACGCGGCCGTGGGACTGCTCGATGCGGGCCGCGTCGAAGAGGCGCGCGGATTCCTCGCCGACCTCGTCGACCGGGGCTCGGTCGACTGGGCCGTGCCGGGGATCGAGCTCGTGGGCGACGCGATGCTGCAGTCGTTCCTCGGCGCCAAGGCGCTCGCTGCCCGCGAGCGGGGCGTGGCACTGCGCGTGGCCGACGACACCTTCTCGCGGGAGCCCATCGATGACGTCGAAGACGTCGTGGCGGTGCTCGGCAACCTCATCGACAACGCCGTGACGGCCGCCGCGGCGGCTCCCGCGCCCCGCTCGGTCGAGGTGAGCGTTCTCGACGATCGCGACGCCGTGGTGATGACGGTGTCCGACAGCGGGGGTGGGATCGCCGACGTCGACGAGATCTTCGCGCAGCGGGAGCGAGGCGCCGACACCGACACCGACCGGGTGCACGGTCTCGGCATCGGCCTGCCGCTGTCGCGCGAGTTCGCCCGGCGCCGCGGCGGAGAAGTGTGGGTCGTCGACGCGGGCGGTGCGGGGCACGGGGCGGTGGTGGCGGCACGCCTGCCCGATGTGCGCCGACGCGGAGACGACGTGATGAGAGGGGAGGACGGCGCGTGAGCGGCATCCGGGTTCTGGTGGTCGACGACGATTTCCGCGTGGCGGGGCTCCATCGCGAGGCGGTCGCCGCGCGCGCCGGGTTCGTCGCCCTCGAGCCGGCGCGCACGGTCGGTGAGGCGCGCGCCGCGATCGCAGCCCACGCCCCCGACCTCGTGCTGGCCGACGTCTACCTCCCCGACGGCGACGGGATCGACCTGGTGCGCTCGATCGACGCCGACGCGTTCGTGCTGTCGGCGGCGACGGATGCCGCGACCGTGCGCCGCGCGTTCTCAGCCGGGGCCCTCGCGTACCTCGTCAAGCCGTTCGACACCCGCGTTCTGGCCGAACGCCTCGAACGCTACGCCCGGTACCGCAACCTGCTGAGCAGCGTCCGGCCCCTCTCGCAGGACGACATCGACCGCGCGGCCGCCCTGATGCGGGGGGAGCGCGAGGGGGCATCGCTCGCGCGCTCGGCGACCGAGCAGACGGTGCTGGCGGCGCTGGCCGGAGAGGAAGCCTCGGCCTCGGAGGTGGCGGAGCGCATCGGGGTCTCGCGCGCCACGGCGCAGCGTCACCTCACCGCGCTCGCGGAGCGGGGGCTCGTTCAGGTGAGTCTGCGCTACGGCTCCACGGGGCGCCCCGAGCATCGGTTCCGCGCCGGCGGGTGAGGCCGGGGGCGAAGGGGAGGGGGCTGAGCCTGTCGAAGCCGCCGGGCGTCGCGGGGGTTCCGGTCCCTTCGAAGGGCTCAGGAACCTGGGGCCGCCGGGCGTCGCGGGGGTCCGACGGGCTCAGGCCTCCAGCACCGCCCACCCCCGCGGGCCCAGCTCGACCCGGCCGTCGGCGAGCGTCCCGTCGCCGGTGACGACCGCGCGGGCGTCGGCGGCCGGAAGCGTCACCGACTCGTCGCCGATGTTCAGCGCCACCACGACCGCGTCGTCAGCGGTCGCCGTCCGCAGCACGATCGCCGTGTTGGCGAGCTCGACCACGTCGGTGTGCGCACGCCACAGCCACGGCTTGCGGCGCCGCAGGGCGATCAGCGCCCGGTGCGCCTCGAGGATGCGCGCGTCGCTCTCGGCGTCGGCGGGTGACGCGGGGAACTCCGGTCGCACGGCGTCGTCGCCGCCGAGGCGCTCCTCCTTGACCGCGGTCCACCCGAACTCGTCGCCCGCGTAGACGGACGGCGTCCCGGCGACGGTGAACAGCACCGCGAGCGCCTGCGGCACGAGGTCGATCCCCACCGCCGAGGCGATGCGCGTGACGTCGTGGTTGCCCACGAAGGTCTGGGGGACGAACACCCGCAGCAGCTCGTCGTGCCGCTCGATGGCGTGGCCGAGCTCGAACAGATTGCCGTCGGCGATGCCGTGCCAGATGCCCTGCCACAGCTCGTACTGCGTCAGGGAGTCCATGCTCGACTCCTGCACGATCTGTGCCGCCTCCCCGTGGATGACCTCGCCGAGGAACCACGCCTCGGGGAAGCGCTCCCGCACCCGCGGCAGCACCTCGGCCCAGAAGGCCGGCGGAACGGCGTACGCGGCATCCAATCGCCATCCGTCCACGCCCCGTTCGAGCCAGTGGCACAGGATCTCGACGACGAGGTCGGCCACGGCGGGCGAGGAGTGGTCGAGGGCGACGAGTGCGTCATGCCCCTCGAACACGTCCGCTTCGAAACGGCCGTCGATCCACCGACCGCGGAAGAGCTGCGGCCCGTCCTCCCTCTGATCGCGGAAGGCCGGGTGCCCGCGCCCCACATGGTTGAAGACGCCGTCGAGCAGGATCCGGATGCCGCGCTCCCGCACCGCGGCGACGAGACGGTCGAAATCGGCGTCATCCCCGAGCCGGGGGTCGATGCGGAAGTGGTCGACGGTGTCGTATCCGTGCGTCTCGGCCGCGAAGACCGGTCCGAGGAGCAGCCCGTTCAGCCCGAGCTCGATGACGTGGTCGAGCCACGGTTCGAGACGGTCCAGACGGTGCTCGGGCTCGGCATCCGGGTCGACGCCGTCGCGGATCGGCGCACCGACGAACCCCAGCGGGTAGAGGTGCCACCACAGGACGTGTTCGGGCCAATCGGGCATGTTCCCGACGCTATCGAGGTCTCGCGGATCGCGGGACGGGGTTGCGGCGCCGGCCGTCGGGCCGGGCGCTCACGGACGGGAGCGCTCAGGCGCGCGCGCGAGCGTCGGTCGGGGCGAAGGCCAGCAGGTCGAGCGCGTGCGACCGCGCCGCGTCGACGGCCGCGGCGACCGCGCCGATCGAGACGATGTCGGCCCCGAGGGGGGATGCCACGATCTCGGGCGCCGGCAGATCCAGGGCGCGGGGGAGTGCGGCTCGGGCCGCCGCGATGATCGGTTCGGCACCCGCGGCGATCGCGCCCGAGACGACGACCCTCCGCACGTCGAAGAGGCTGCCCAGGGTCGCGGCGACGATGGAGAGGGCGCCGCCCACCTCCTGCGCTATCGCGAGCGCCCCGGCGTCGCCCGCTCGGGCCAGGTCGAGGACGGTCTTGGCGTCGAGCGCCGCGGGGTCGGCGCTCGCGAGAGCCGATCCGGGCGGGAGTCGTCCGGAGGCGATGGCGGCGCGGGCCGCGTCGACGCATCGCGGAGCCAGGCCTTCGGCGCCGCCGACACCCGTGACCCGATCGAAGGCGACGGTCTCGCCGGCGCCGCCGTGGGCCCCGCGCAGCAGCCGGCCGTCGACCCAGATCCCCGCTCCGAACCGCTCGCCGGCGAGCAGGGCGATGAAATCGTCGACGCCGACAGCGGCGCCGCGCGCCCGCTCGGCGACGGCCGCGAGAGACGCGTCGTTCTCGACGCGCACCACCGGCGCCCAGTCCGCGAACGTGTCGACGAAGCCCGGGTTCATGCGCTCCCAGAACCGGTCGTGGTGGAGGGGGGAACGGCCCGACCGATCGACCGGCGCGGGGACGCCCACGCAGAGCGCGGCGATGTCGGACCGATCGCGGTGCGCGCGCGTGAGGGTGGCGTCGACCGTCGCCTCGGCGGCACGTCGACGCCGGTCCGGGGAGTCGCGCTCGGGGTCGACCGCGAGACGCGAGGTCGCGAGCGTGTGTCCGCGCAGATCGGCGACGGTGGCGGTGACGTGCCCACGGCCGGCGTCGACGCCGACCACCACCGCCGCATCGGGGCGGAACGCGAAACGGCGCGCGGGGCGCCCCTTCGAGTACTCGCCGACGCTGCGGGCGTTCGGCATCTCGGCGAGGAGTCCGCGCGCGACGAGTTCGTCGAGCACGTCGATGGTCGTGGATCGTGTGAGGCCGACGGCTCCCATCACGTCGCTCGCGGTGAACGCGTCCGCGTCCCAGGCGTGGGCGAGGACGCCCTCGAGGCTGCGTCGGCGCAACGTGGCCGCCGCCGGGATGGCATCCGTCATTCGGTCTTGACCCCTCTCGCCTCCGATGCAATACTGCCCTCACGAAGTTGATTTGGCGAGTAAATTTACTCGGCGACACAACAAATTCGCAGTGCAGCGAGGAGGACGCAGGTGTCGACGAAGACGAGAGCGGGGCGGCGATGGCTCGCCGTGACCGCGGTGGGGGTGCTGGGTGCGGGTCTGCTCGCCGGGTGCTCCGCCGACGGGCGCGAGACCATCCGCTTCACCTTCAGCAAGCGCGAGGCGCTGTCGTTCATGAACGACGTCGTCGCGCAGTACAACGCCTCGCAGGACAAGGTGCGCGTGGAGATGGACAGCTCCGGCGTCGACGTCGTCTCGGCGAGCTTCGTCCGCGGCAACCCGCCCGACATCATGCTCGCCAACTACAACTACGAGGTCGCCCGGTTCGTGCAGCGCTGCGCGCTCAGTGATCTCAGCGGCACCGCCGCCGCCGCGAGCGTGCGCGAAGACCTCCAGCCGCTCATGGACCAGTACGGCTCGTGCGAGGGGCGCACCAGTGCCCTTCCGTACTCGGTGATGGCGGCATCCGTCATCTACAACACGCAGATCTTCGACGAACTGGGGCTCTCGGTCCCCACCACGTGGGACGAGCTGCTGCAGGTGTCCGACACGCTCAAGCAGAACGGCATCACCCCGTTCTACGGCACGTTCAAAGACGACTGGACCGTCGCCCAGGGGTGGTACGACTACTCGGTCGGCGGCTCGCTCGATGTGATCGACTTCTTCGACGGCCTCGCCGCCGAGGGCGATGAGGTCGGGGCCGACTCGTCGGTGTCGTTCGCGAAAGACTTCACCGAGCCGATGGACCGCATGCTCCAGCTCGCGCAGGACTACACCAACGCGGATGCCGAGAGCCGCGCCTACGGTGACGGCAACCTCGCGTTCGCCCAGGGCGAGGCTGCGATGTACCTGCAGGGTCCCTGGGCGCTCGGCGAGATCGCGAAGACGTCGCCCGATCTGCCCGTCGGCACCTTCCCGCTGCCGATGACCGACGATCCCGACGACCTCAAGGTGCGGGTCAACATGGACCTCGCCGCGATCATCCCCGAGGCCTCCCGCCACCAGGATGCCGCGCGCGACTTCCTCGAGTACCTGTATCAGCCCGAGATCATCGAGGCGTACAACGAGTCGCAGCTCGGCTTCGCGCCCACGAAGGACGCGCCGTCGCCCAGCGACCCGCGGGTGGCCGGGATGATCCCGTACTACGACGAGGGGCGCATCTACCAGGGTGCCTCGGTGCTCGTGCCCAAGGCCATCCCCACCTTCAACTACGCCCAGGCGATGATCTTCGGCGCCTCGCCCGAGGCCACCCTGCGCACCATGGACGAGGACTGGTCGCGCTTGGCGTTCCGCCAGCCCCCGGCCTCGACGAACGATGCCGCTGGCGAGGAGGCCGCGCGATGACCACCACCACGACGATCGTCACGGGGGGCAAGGCGACCGCTCGTCGCAGCACGCGCCGCGTCGAGCCGATCTACTACCTCTTCCTGCTGCCGACCCTCGCGCTGTTCACGCTCGCGATCACGGTCCCGGGCCTCATCGGCATCTTCTTCAGCTTCACCGACTCGATCGGTCTGGGGGAGTGGAATTTCACCGGGCTGACGAACTACATCGCGATCTTCAGCGACCCGGCGATCCTGCAGGCCTACCTGTTCACCTTCGGGTTCTCGGTGGCGACGGTCATCGTCGTGAACATCGCCGCGTTCCTGCTGGCGGTCGGGCTCACCGCGCAGATCCGCTTCAAGAAGGCGCTGCGTACGGTCTTCGTCATCCCGATGGTGATCTCGGGCATCATCATCGCCTACGTCTTCAACTTCCTGTTCAGCAACTCCGTCCCGCAGGCCGGGGCCTCGCTCGGCATCCCGTGGCTGGAGATGAGCCTGCTCGCCAACCCCGATCTCGCGTGGGTCGCGATCGTCATCGTCACCGCGTGGCAGGCGATCCCGGGGACTCTGCTGATCTACATCGCGGGACTGCTCGCGGTCCCGGGCGACGTGTACGAGGCCGCCGGTCTCGACGGGGCGAGCAAGACCCAGCAGCTGCTGCGCATCACGCTGCCGCTCGTGGCCGGATACGTCGTCATCAACGTCATCCTGGGCTTCAAGGGCTTCTTGAACGCCTACGACATCATCGTCGGGCTGACCGGGGGAGGGCCCGGCACCGCGACCCGCAGCGTCGCGATGTCGATCATCCTCGGCTTCAACGGCGGCGACTACGCCTACCAGATGGCCAACGCCGCGCTCTTCTTCGTCGTCGCCGTCGTCATCTCGCTCCTGCAGCTCTCGCTGACCCGGGGAAGGAACACCCTGTCATGACCGCCCTCAACCAGCCCGCCCTCGCCTTCGAGCAGGCCGAGCTCACCGTCCCCGAGCGCCTGGGTGCCGAGCCCCCGCGTCGTCGTTTCCGCCGCGTCGGCGCGGAGCGCGTCAACTGGTCGACGACGACCATCCTGATCCTTTGCACCCTGACCGTCCTGCTGCCGCTGTACGTCACGGTCTCGATGGCGCTGAAGAGCGGCACGCAGGTCGTCGACGGCAACGCCTTCTCGTTCCCGTCACCGATCAGCTTCGACGGGTTCGTCCAGGCGTGGACGTTGACGAAATTCCCGGTGGGGCTCGCGATCTCGCTGCTGGTGACCGCGGGCACGGTCGTGGCCACGATCATCCTCGCCGCCTTCGCCTCGTACGCGATCGCCCGCAACTGGGACCGCAAGCTGTTCCGTTACTCGTTCTTCTACCTGCTCGCGGCGATGTTCATCCCGTTCCCCGTCGTGGCGCTGCCGCAGATCCAGCTCACCGGCCGGGTCGGGCTCGACAACCCCGTGGGCGTGATCATCCTCGCCACGATGTTCCAGCTGAGCTTCAGCGTGCTGCTGTTCACCGCGTTCCTGCGCTCGATCCCGCTCGAGCTGGAAGAGAGCGCGCGCATCGACGGTGCGACCACGTGGCAGACGTTCTGGCGGCTGATCTTCCCGCTGCTCGCCCCGATGAGCGCCACCGTCGGCATCTTCGCGTTCCTCTACGCGTGGAACGACTTCATGATGCCCTCGCTCATCATCAGCGATCCGGCGCTTCAGACCCTCCCGGTGCGCCAGAACCTCTTCCAGACGCAGTTCAGCAACAACTACAACGTCGCCTTCGCCTCGTACCTCATGGCCATGGCCCCCGCGATCGTCGCCTACCTCTTCACCCAGCGATGGGTCATGGCGGGCGTCACGCAGGGCGCCGTCAAGGGCTGACCGACCATCCCCTCGAAAGGAACACCGTGACCACCGCCGCACCCACCGCCGCCCCCGCAGCGCGCACCCGCGAGCTCTCCGACGCCCCCGACTGGTGGCGCCAGGCCGTGGTGTACCAGGTCTATCCGCGCAGCTTCGCCGACACCGATGGCGACGGATTGGGCGACATCCCCGGTATCACCTCGCGCGTTCCGTACCTGGCGGAATTGGGGGTGGATGCCGTCTGGCTCAGTCCCTTCTACCCCTCGGCCCTCGCCGACGGAGGCTATGACGTCGCCGACTACCGCGACGTCGACCCGCGGCTGGGGACTCTGGCCGACATGGACGAGCTCATCGCGCAGCTGCACGCCCACGGCATCCGGGTGGTGGTGGACATCGTGCCGAACCACACCTCGAACGACCACGCCTGGTTCCAGGAGGCGCTCGCCGCCGGCCGCGGCTCCGCCGCGCGTGACCGCTACATCTTCCGCGAGGGGACCGGGCCCGACGGTGCGGAGCCGCCGACGGACTGGGAGTCGGTGTTCGGCGGATCCGCGTGGGAGCGCGTCGACGACGGCCAGTGGTACTTCCACAACTTCGACGTCTCGCAGCCCGATTTGAACTGGGCGAACCCCGAGGTGCGCGCCGACTTCGTGAAGACCCTGCGCTTCTGGAGCGACCGAGGCGTCGACGGGTTCCGCATCGACGTCGCGCACATGCTGACCAAGGACCTCAGCGAGCCCCTTCCCTCGCGGGCGGAGCTCGAGGCGATGCCGATCGACGGCACCCACCCGCTGCTCGACCGCGACGACGTGCACGAGGTCTACGCCGAGTGGCGCGCGGTGTTCAACTCGTACGACCCGCCTCGCACCGCGGTGGCCGAAGCCTGGGTGCACCCCTCGCGCGTGCCGCTGTACGCGAGCGCCGAGAGCCTCGGTCAGTCGTTCAACTTCGACCTTCTCGAGGCCGACTTCGACGCGGGACAGTTCCGCCGCATCGTCGCCGACAACCTCTCCCTGGCCGCGCGGTCGGGCTCGTCGACGACGTGGGTGCTGTCGAACCACGACGTCGTGCGCCACGCCACGCGCTACGGCCTGCCCGACGCCGAGCGCGATGCCGACGGCCGCCCGACGCTCAAGCACGGCAACGAATGGCTGCTCTCCGGCGGTCGCACGCCGGCCCTCGACGCCGAGCGCGGCGAGCGTCGCGCGCGTGCGGCGGCGCTGTTCGTGCTCGGGCTGCCGGGATCGGCGTACCTGTACCAGGGCGAGGAGCTGGGCCTGCACGAGGTCGCCGACATCCCCGACGACCGGCGGCAGGACCCCACGTTCTTCCGCAGCCCCGGTGTCGATCTCGGACGCGACGGATGCCGGGTGCCGCTGCCGTGGACGGCGTCGGGCGCGGCGTTCGGGTTCGGCGAGGGCGGAGCGCATCTGCCGCAGCCGGAGTGGTTCGGTGCCTCTGCCGTCGATGTGCAGGACGGGGACCCCGCCTCGACCCTGTCGCTGTACCGTCGCGCCCTGGCGCTTCGCCACGAGCTGCAGACCGACGAGCAGCTCTCCTGGGTCGACACCCCCGGCGACGACGTCGTGGCGTTCGAGCGCCCCAACGGGTGGACCGTCGTCACGAACTTCGGCACCGAGCCCGCCCCGCTTCCCGCGGGCGAGGTCGTGGTCTCGAGCCTCCCAGTCGAGGGGGGCACGCTGCCGGGTGAGACGACGGTCTGGATGCGACGCGCCTGACTCGCGCGGAAGCCCCGGCGCCCTCGGGTGCCGGGGCTTCCGCACATCCGTCGTGGACGCCCCGGCACACGGCATCCGCTCGCCGCACTCGCCGACCGTCCGGAACACCCGGACGGATTCCGAACGGCCCCGGGTGTTCTGGACACTCGACGCCGCCTGGCGGCCGCGTGTGCCGGGCGCGACTCAGGGGCGACGGATCGAGTCGCGGATCACCACCGGCATCTCGACGAGGTGCTGCCCCTCGGGCGGGCCGCCCGGGGCGAGCAGGAGTTCGACGGCGCGGCGACCCATGTCCTCGTGAGGGAGGCCGATCGTCGTCAGGCCCGGACGCAGGTACGCGGCGAGCTCGTCGTTGTCGAACGACACCAGCGAGACGTCCTCGGGTACGCGCAGGCCGGCATCCCCCAGCGCCTGGAGGGCGCCGAACGCCAGCCGGTCGTTGAGGCACACGATGGCCCGCGGGCGCATCCCCCCAGCGAGCAGGCGCGCCGTGAACTCGTAGCCGGGCGCGGGCTCCCACAGCCAGATCGACTCCTCGTGCAGGAAGGTCGCGCCCGCGTCGGCCATGGCCGCGGAGATCCCGCGCACGCGCGCCGCCACCGTGGCCGAGCGGAACAGATCGCGCTCGGCATCCGCGTCGTATCCGAGGAGCAGGATGCCGTCGCGGATCCCCGCCGCCAGGAGCAGCTCGATCGCCCGTCGCCCTCCCGTCTCCTCGTCGGGCAGCACGCTGCAGCGGTGCAGCTCGTTCGTGGCGTTGAGCATGACGGTGCGCAGCCCCGTGGGCAGGCGCGGCACGAAGGTCTCGCGCGCGCGCATCGAGGCGAAGATGATGCCGTCGACCTGCCGGTCGAGCAGGGCCGAGACCGCCTCGGCCTCGCGCTCGGGCTCGCCCCCGGTCTCGGCCACCAGCACGACCTGGCCGGCGGCCTCCGCCGCGCCGAGCGCGCCCTTGATGAGGCCGCTCGCGAAGCGGGTGGTGGCGACGAGGTCCGACACGAAACCGACGGTGTGCGAGGTGTCGGTGCGCAGCGCCCGGGCCGACATGTTGGGGCGATAGCCGAGCTCGGCGGCGGCGGCGTGAACCCGCTCGTGCGCATCCTGCGAGAGACGGGTGTCGGGGCGACCGTTCAAGATCATGGAGGCCGCCGCGGGCGACAGTCCCGCTCGCCGGGCGACGTCGGCCAGTGTGACCCTCTTGCCCATCGGTGCTCCCGTTCTGCGGCATCGGCGCCGCGGTCACGATCTTCGCAGTGATCTTGACAGCGCTCCGCGCGTCTGCGTAAATGATCGTGCTAAATCCTTTCAGCACAGGTTAGCGCACCAGCAGTCCGCCGCCGGCACAGCCCGAGCGCCGGCACGCAGCACAGACGAAGGAGTCGACATGAACACCCGCATCCCGCGCCGGCGTCGAGGGGCATCCCTCGCCCTGCTCGCCATCGCCGGCCTCGCCGGCGCTGCCCTCACCGGGTGCGCGCCCGGCAGCGCGGCACCGACCGCGCAGAACGACGTCGAGGTGAGCACCGAGCTCACGAGCGACCCCGTCGAGCTCACCATCGCCGACGAGACGGGCTTCCCGGTCACCGACAAGCTGACCGAGGAGTTCACCAAGCAGCACCCAAACGTCACCTTCACGATCAACCGCGACACGTTCCAGAACCTCACCGCGAACGCCCCCAAGCTGCTCGCCAGCTCCACCCCGCCCGACCTCATCCGCCTCCCCACCCTCGGCGACACCGTGCGCGACGGTCTCGTGGCCAACCTCGACCCCTACTTCGACGCCTACGGGTGGGACGCCTGGCCCGCCTCGCAGCTCGCCCCGCTGCGCATGAACGACGAGGGCGTCCGCGGGTCCGGCTCGCTGTACCAGCTGGGCCTGGGCTACAGCATCACCGGCATCTACATGAACACCACGCTCGCCGACCAGCTGGGCATCGACGCCCCGCCGCAGACGCTCGCCGAGCTCGAGCAAGACATGGCGAAGGCCAAGGCCGCCGGCATCCTGCCGATCATGGCCGGCGACAAAGACGGCGTGGTCAACTTCGTGGTCCAGGCCGCGATGAACCAGTACGTCGACAAGGACCAGTTCCTGTCGTGGATGTTCAACGAGCCGGGTGCGCGCTACGACGAGTCCGGCAACGTGCAGGGTGCCGAGCTCGTGCGCACATGGGCGGATGCCGGGTACTTCCCGTCCGACATCAACGCGATCGACTACTTCACCTTCACCAGCCGCTTCTCGGCGGGCGAGGGCCTGTTCACCTTCAACGGCAACTGGGAGGCCGCGAACTACCAGAAGGCGCTCGGATCGAACGTCGAGTTCTTCCTCGTCCCGCCGGCCGAGGCCGGGGCCGATCACGTCGCCATGGGCGCGGCGAACTCGTTCTCGGTCGCGGCCAAGTCGCCGCACATCAACGAGGTCGCGTACTTCCTGAACTGGGTGCACACCGACCCGACCGCGCGTCAGATCATCGTCGACGTCACGGGCGCATCTCCCGGCGGCGACCCGGCGCAGGAGCTGCCCACGGTCGAGGCCGGCTCGCTCATCGAGAACGCGCTGAAGATGTCGGCGCAGATCGGCGCCGAGAACGGCCAGGTCGACTTCATGGCCAACACCACCGCCGGCATCTACGCCGGCTCGATCATCCCCGAGTCGCAGCTGCTGGTGACCAGTCAGATCACCGGCCAGGAGTTCGTCGACCGCGTGCAGAAGTTCTACGAGAGCGAGGTCGGGGAGTAATGACCGACCGTGCGGTCGCCGTCGCGGCGGCCCCTCGACCAGACGCCGCCGACCCGGCGACGGCGACCGCACCCGTTCGCCGGGCCGCTGCACGCGCAGTGGCCCGGCGGGCGACCCTCGCCGGATGGCTGCTGCTCGTCCCCGCCCTCGGCTTCTACATCGGGTTCGTGATCTGGCCCCTGATCCAGGGCGTGCAGTACTCGTTCTACGACTGGAACGGCATCGGCGTGGCCCGCTGGGTGGGCGTCGAGAACTACCTCACGGTGTTCACCGACCCCGACCTGCTCGGCGCGATCCGCAACGCCTTCGTCCTCATCGCCTTCTTCACGTTCATCCCCGTCGGCCTCGGCCTCGTGCTGTCGACCCTGATCCGCGGCATCCGCTACAAGGCGTTCGCGGCGACGGCCCAGACGGTGCTGTTCCTGCCACAGATCATCCCCCTCGCCGCCGCGGGCATCGCGTGGTCGTGGATGTACGCGCAGACCGGCGCGGTCAACCAGATCCTCGGCTGGGTCGGCCTCGGCTGGATCACCCGCCCGTGGCTCGCCGACTACGGCACGGCTCTGCCGGCCGTCGGCCTGATCGGGTCGTGGGTGCTCACGGGCCTGTGCACCGTGCTGCTGCTCACCGGCCTCGGCAAGATCGACGTGTCGCTCTACGAGGCGATCCGCCTCGACGGCGCCGGGTGGTGGCGCGAGTTCTTCACCATCACGCTCCCGGGCCTGCGGCAGGAGATCGCGGTGCTCGTCACCGTCACGGTCATCGCCGCGCTGTCGAGCTTCGACATCATCTACACCTCGACCCAGGGCGGCCCCGGCCGCGCGACCCTCGTGCCGGGCCTGTCGATCTTCCGCATCGGCTTCACCCAGAGCGACGTGGGCCTGGCCTCCGCCTTCGGCATCGTGCTCATGGTGCTGGTGCTGATCGTGGTGCTCCCCATCCAACGCCTCTCGAGAGCGAGCGACTCGTGATCGCCAGCCGTACCGAGCGCCTGCTCGGCATCATCCTGCTCAGCGTCGCCGCGATCGTGACGCTCTTGCCCCTGATCAGCATGTTCTCGGCGGCGCTGCAGCCCGCCGACCGCAACCCCACCGGCCTCACCTGGCCGACCGATCCCCAGTGGGGCAATTTCGCCACCGCCTTCGAGACCGGTCACGTGTGGCAGCTCATGGGCTCGAGCCTCGTGATCGTGCTGGGCGTCGTGCCCCTGAGCCTGGTCGCCGCCACCCTCGCGGGCTTCGCGCTGGGCTCCCTGCAGGTGCGTTTCGGCCGCGGCATCCTGGTGTTCTTCGTGCTGGGGCTCACGATCCCCTTCGAGGCCCTCATCATCCCGCTGTACTACCAGGCGCAGTCGATGGGCACCGTGAACACCCCGTGGGCCGTGATCTTCCCCCTCATCGGCCTCTACATGCCCTTCGGCGTCTTCTGGATGCGCGCGCACTTCATCAACGTCCCCCGCGAGCTGTCCGAGGCCGCGCGAGTCGACGGGGCGTCGCTGTGGCGCGAGTTCCGCAGCATCCAGCTGCCGCTGGCCGCCCCTGCGCTGTCGGCCCTGGCGATCCTGCTGTTCATCTGGACGTGGAACCAGTTCCTTCTCCCGGTGGTGCTCATCGCCGACCCGCTCCAGCGCACGGTCGCGGGCGCGCTGACCTTCTTCCAGGGGCAGTACTCGCTCAGCATCCCCCTGCTGAACGCGGGGGCGCTCATCATCATCACGCCCGCGGTGCTGCTGTTCCTCGTGTTCCAGCGGCAGTTCATCCGCGCCCTCGTGCAGGGCGCCGTCAAGGGCTGACCGCGCCCTCTCGCCACCTTCGAAACGGATCTCATGACGTTCACGCTGCCCGACCACTGGGTCTGGGATTTCTGGCTCGCCCGCGACGGCGACACCCACCACATGATGTTCCTCCAGGCGCCGACGAGCCTGGGCGACCCCGACCTGCGTCATCGCAACGCGAGCGTGGGCTACGCCACGAGCGACGATCTGCGCTCGTGGACCGTGCACGGCACCGTGCTGGAGCCCTCGGGCGGCGACGCTCCGGATGCCACGGCCACCTGGACCGGCAGCATCGTCGGGGCGGATGCCGATTGGCGCATGTTCTACACCGGATCGCGGTTCCTGCGCGACGGCGAGATCACGAACGTCGAGACGGTGCTGGCCGCGACCTCGACCGACCTCGCGACCTGGACGAAGGATCCCGACGTCGTCGTGGCGGCCGATGCGCGCTGGTACGAGACGCTCGACGCGGGCACCTGGCACGAGGAGGCGTGGCGCGATCCGTGGGTCTTCGCCGATCCCGACGGCGACGGGTGGCACATGCTCGTCACGGCCCGCGCCCGGGACGGTCGCGAGCGCGACCGCGGGGTCATCGGTCACGCGTGGTCCCGCGACCTGCACCACTGGGAGGTCCGCCCGCCGCGCAGCACGCCGGGCGCCGGGTTCGCACACCTCGAGGTGCCGCAGGTGGTGCAGATCGAGGGTCGGTGGGCCCTGGTCTTCTCGTGCGACGCCACGCATCTCGCGGGTGAGCGCGCGGGTCGGGGCGGAGGGATCTGGGCCGTCGCCCTCGACGACCCGCGGGGTCCGTACCCCGTGGAGCGGGCGACGCTGGTCGCCGACGAGCGCCTGTATAGCGGCCGCGTCGTCGCCGACGACGCCGACGGGCGGGCCGTGATGCTGGCCTTCGAGAACGTCACGACCGACGGAGCTTTCGTCGGCACCCTGTCCGACCCGCTCCCGTTGCGCTGGGACGGCGACCGCCTCGTCGTCGCGGAGGTCGTTCGATGACCGCGGTGCACGGCCTTGTCGCCCCGGGGTTCGAGGCGGTGGGCGACGCCTTCGCCGCCGCGTTCGAGGGGCTGCCCGAGATGGGC
This sequence comes from uncultured Microbacterium sp., assembly GCF_947489255.1. GTDB lineage: Bacteria > Actinomycetota > Actinomycetes > Actinomycetales > Microbacteriaceae > Microbacterium > Microbacterium phycohabitans. The sequence goes on along the minus strand of NZ_CANLCY010000005.1, from coordinate 8,927 downwards.
GGCGCCCTCGCCGTCCGCGTCGACGGCCGCTCCGTCGTCGACGTCTGGGGCGGCACCGCCGACAGCCGCGACGGCCGGCCCTGGGAGAGGGACACCCCCTCGGTGGTCTTCTCGTGCACGAAGGGGCTCATGTCGATCCTCGCGGCGCGCCTCGTCGAAGACGGACTGCTCGACCTGGATCGACCTCTCGCCGAGCTCTGGCCCGAGTTCGGGGTGCACGGCAAGGACCGGGTGAGCGTCGGAGACGCCCTCGCCCACCGGGCGGGCGTCTCGGCGCCGAGGGTCGACGTCACGCGCGAGCAGCTCCTCGATTTCGAGGCCATGACACGCATCGTCGCCGAGCAGGAACCGCTCTGGGAGCCCGGCGCCGGTTGGGCGTACCACGCTCTCACGCACGGATGGCTGTCGGGCGAGATCGTGCGCCGGGCCGGCGGCGTCGCACCGGGTGACGCGTTCGCGGCGATGGCCGAGGTCGTGGGCGGTGGAGCCTGGCTCGGGATACCGACCGAGGTCGCGGCATCCGCGGCTCACCTGCGGGTGGGGCCGACGCTCGCCGCCCTCGTCGCGCGCCAGGCCGCGGAGCGTGCTCCCGGGGTCGCCGGCTGGCTGGACCGGGCGATGACCCTCGGCGGGGTGCTGCCGGCCACGCTGGTCACCGACGACGACGGCTTCAACGCCGACGACGTGCGCGCGGCGGTCATCCCCGGCGCCGGAGCCGTCGCCACCGCACGGGCGGTCGCGGCGATGTGGTCGGCCACGGTCGCCGAGACCGACGGCATCCGTCTGCTCGACGACGACACCCTCGACCTCGTCACGCGCGAGCGGACGGCGGGCGCCCCGGTCTTCGCCGCCCCGGCCCCCTGGCCGCACTGGGCGGCGGGGTTCCAGCTCGACTCGGAGGCACGCCGGTACCTCGGTCCCACGAGCTTCGGCCACGACGGCGCGGGCGGTCAGGTCGCCTTCGCCGATCGCGCGGCCCGGGTGGGCTTCGCGTTCGTGACGAACTGGATGGAGGCCGACGACCCCCGCGCCACCCGCATCGTCGACGCCCTCCGCTCCCTGGTCTGACCCCCCGCCCCCACCGCGTGAGTCGCCAAGAATCGTCGCTTCCGGGCACCCCGGAGCGACGATTCTTGGCGACTCACGCGGGCGTGGCGACCCGTTCCCACACGCCGTCGCGCTGCTCGATCGCGCCGGCCGCGGCGAAGGCCTCCAGCCACCCGCCCATCGGCCACGATCCCCACCGCTCGTGGAAGGCGGCGCCGTTGCGCAGGATGTCGTCGAGGTGCTGCCACGGGGGAGAGGACACCGGATGCCACTGATGGAAGGCATCCGCCCCGCCGACCCAGCGCATCTCGACCCCGGCGGCGCGCGCCGTCCACGCGAGATCGGTGTCCTCCGCGCCGTAGCCCTGGTAGCCCGCGTGGAAGCCGCCGAGCGTGCTCCACGTCGCGGGGGTCACGGCGAACGACAGCGACCAGAACAGGTCGTACTCCGCGTTGGTGGCCGCCCGTGTCACGCCCGGGGCGAGAGCGGGCCGGGCGCGATGCGGGCGCACGAGGAAAGGCAGGTCCGCCGCCGTTTCGGGGCGTTGCACGCTCGAGAGGTACGTGACCGCTCCGCACAGGATCGCGGCGGGGTGAGCGAGGGCCGCGGCGCGATAGGACTCCAGCAACCCGGCCCCCGGAAGGCAGTCGACGTCGAGGAACACCAGCAGGTCCGCGCCGGCGGCGATGGCCGCGGCGGCGGCCCGATTGCGTCCCTCGCCCACGCGCATGCCGTGGGGCCCCGGCGGGACGTGCAACGTGAGGGTGCCGGCATCCGGGATGCCGTCCGGCGGCGTCGCGTCGAGCCACGCCTCCACCCGCACGAGGTCGGATGCGACCTCGCCGAGCACGCGACGCTGGCGCGCGAGGTGCTCCGCGCGCGCCCGCGATGCGACCGTGATCACCGCGGTCTTCACGACAGCACCGCCTCGACGGCGGCCGCCATGCGCCCGGCGCCTCCGGCCACCTGCCAGCGCGACCAGTCCGGTTCGTCGTCGGCGGCGGCTTCGACGAGGGCCGTGAGGTCGTCGGCCGAAACCGTCGTATCGGCCCGCCGGGCCAGGCCCCAGCGCTCGAGGGCGTCGGCGGTGTGGGCCTGCTCGTCGAACGGGCGCTCCTGCGCGACGACCACCGCGCGCGCCTGGGCGCTCGCGAGGTCGGCGACGCTGTTCTGTCCGGCGGCGCTGACCACCACCGTGCTGCGCGAGAGCAGCGGCCACGGGTCGTCCACGCGCGAGGCGGCGTCGTGACCGATGGCCGTGACGTCCCACCCGCGCTCGCGCAGGCGTGCGGCCGCCTCCTCCCGCACCGCGTCATCGAGCACGCGACCGAGCACGAGCACAGACCTCTCGTCGCGCGGGCCGTCCGTGGCGCGTCCGTCGTAGCGCGAGATGCCGCCCGTCCACACCACCCGGTCGGCGTGCGCCGTCAGACCCGCGGTGGGCACGGCCCCGTGCGCCCAGGGCGCGACGATGCGGTCGGCGAGCCCGTAGGCGAGAGCGTGCGGGGCATCGGTGCGCGCGCCGGGTTGGGTCACCGCGATGGTGCGCAGCCCCAGCAGGCGCGCGAACGCGACCACCTCGGCACTCACGTCGACGACGAAGGCATCGAGGTTCCGGTCGACGGATGCCGTGGCGATCGCCGCCAGTCGGGACCGGTGACCGGGGTGTCCGTGCGGAGCCCAGTGCAGGTGACCGCGCACGGTCGGGTCGGCGTCGCGCGGGTCGCGCCGGGAGCCGTCGGCGCTCTCGAACTCATCCGCGTCCGGAGGCAGCTCGATCCACTCCACCGCGGCGGGCAGCGTCGAGGGGCGCGGCATCGACGAGAACGCCACGACGGGCACTCGCACGTGAGGCTGCACCGCCAGGAAGCGAGCGACGTGGCCGTAGCCGTGGTGGTGGACGTACCAGCCGATCACCACGCCACCGCCGGTGCGCGCCGCACCGAGACCGGTTGGGCGGTGTGGGCGAGGACGCGCTCCACCTCGCGGTAGCGCTGGGCCAGCGAGTGCTGCCGCACGGCCGCGCGGCGGGTCCAGACACGGGTCAGCGGCTCGCGCGCTCCGTGCGCGGCCAGCTCCGCGGCGGCTTTCGCGAGGGCGACGATATCGCCCGGTACGACGGTCGCCGATCCCGGCATCCCGTTGAGCACCTCCGAGACACCGCCGATGTCGAACGCGGCGACGGGAGTGCCCGTGGCCAGCGCCTCGGCGATGACGAGCCCGAACGGCTCCTCCCACATCGGCGTCACCAGCGCGACGGCCGACGACCCCACGAGCCGGCACAGATCGGGCTGGCGCAGCGGGCCGACGTAGCGGGCGTGGACGCCGAGGCGCGGCACGATCTCCTGCTCGAAGTAGTCCACGTCGCCGATCCGGCCGGCCAGCACGATGTGCGCCCCCGCCTCGCGCGCCGCTTCGATCGCGAGATGCGGGGCCTTCTCGGGCACGACGCGCCCCGACCACACCCACGACGTGCCGCCCGACCCGCGCGTCCACTGGTCGGTGTCGATGCCGTTGGGGAAGACGAACGCGTCCACACCCTCGATCGACCACGCGCGCGCCGTGGCCTGACTCACCGCGACGAAGCGGTGCGGGCTGTCGCGCACGTCCGCGGCCGCCTCGAGCATCGGCTCCAGGGGAGGGGTGTGCAGCGTCGTCACGACCGGGATGCCGGCCTCCCGGCTCCACCGGATGGGCGCCGGATGCAGGCTGTGGTTGTCGACCACGTCGTACAGGTGGCGGTCCGCGATCAAGCGCTCGAGGGCCGCGTCGTACGCGGCGTCGACCGCAGCGGCGTACCCCGCGGGGTACTCGGTGTCGGACGACTCCTCGGGGCGCGTCCACTCCGGGGTCGGCAGCCGGAACTCGGGCACGTCGCCGAGGAAGTCCGAACCGTCCGCGGCGCACAGCGTCACCTCGTGACCACGTTCCCGCAGCCACCGCACGCGATCCCAGACGCAGGCCTCCAGGCCGCCGGCGTGCGGCTGGCGCAGGGCGTAGCGCGAGGGGGCCACCACCAGCACCCGCAGGGTCGTCCCGGTCCGCATCACGCCGCCTCCTCCGTCGCCGTCGCGCGTCGGTAGAGCGCGAGATGCGCGGCGCGCACGGCATCCCGTTCGGCGAGGCGGTCGGAGAGGCGGCGTTCGACTTCAGCCGTCCGCCGTGGCGATCCGGGGGTCGACCACGCCGCGTCCGTGGCATCCACGATCGCCCGGGCGAGCGACACGGGTTCGCCGACGTCGAAGCTGTGGAAGTCGCCCGGGTGCTGGGCGGCGATGTGCCCCACGCGCGTGCCGATCACCGGTACGGCGAGGTCGTAGCAGAGCTCCGCCCATCCCGACTGGGTGCCGTGCCGGTAGGGCAGCAGGCACGCGTCGAGGTCGGCGAGCCAACGGGCCAGGGCGTCGTCGTCGAGGCGCTCCCCGCGCTCGACGGTGACGCCCTCGGCGTCGCGGGCGAGCAAATCGATGGATGCCGCAGCCTCGGCATCCCGGACGTTCTCGTTCATCCGCACCACGGCCTCGACACGCGCCCCCTGGGCCCGCAGATCGGCCACGGCGCGAACGAGCGTCGCCGTCGTGCCCACCCCGTCGATGTTGGGGCGCAGATCGCGCAGGTGCACGCCGATGCGGGTCGCATCGTGGGCCACCCCGGATGGGCGCTCCGCATCGCCGAGCAGCGTCGGGTGGGCGATCACGGTGGGATGCCGCCGGGCGAACGCGAAGACCTCGTCGGCGGCCGTGCCGGTGAGGGTGATGAGTTCGTCGGCCGCTTCGGCCAGAACCGCGAGCGACGCGCGGTGCGCCTCCTGCGACAGCAGCTGCGGGTTCTCGAGGTCGTGCACCGTGTAGACGAGGGGGCGGTTCAGCGCGCGCAGCGCGGCGACGGTCTCGGAGAGCTCCTCCGGCGTATACGACTCGATGCCGAAATGCACGTGGACCAGGTCGAAATCCGCGGCGTTGTCACGCAGCCACTCCGGAAGGAGGATCTGCGGCGGCCACCAGCGACCGGCGGGGGCTCCCGGCGGAGGCGGATCGGCGAGCAGGGTGACGTGCGTGGGATCCGCGACGGCGGTGACGTACGGATGTCCCGAGGGGACGGCGGCGACTCTAACCGGGGGGACGGTGCTGGCGACGATCTTCTCTTCCTCCTCGTGCAGGCGTGCGTGACGGTGCGTGTACCGCATCGCCAGGCACATCGCAATGCAACGGGGCGGTTGGGACGACGATGACACCGACGGATACGTTCACATCATGGGCGGCGAGACGACGCGGGTGCAGAGCCTTGCGGACCACGGCGAAGCGGTGATAGCGCGCCGCGCCCACTACGCCGCCTTCTACGGAGACGCTCCGCTGCCCGCCGGTTACGGCCTGATCGTCGGCAACTGCCAGGCCGAGTCGCTTCGCCTGGTCGTCTCCTCCGACGTCCTCCCTGCGGTGCGGATGCCGGCGGTGCACGAGCTGTCGGCCGCCGACGCCGTGAGGGTGCACGAGCTGCTGCGGGGCGCGTCTTTCCTGGTCAGCCAGCCGGTCCGCGACGACTACCGGGGCCTTCCCCTCGGCACCGCGCAGCTCCGGGCGTCGCTGCCGCCGTCCGCCCGCGTCGTCACGGTTCCGGCGGTGCGCTTCGCGGGCCTGCACCCCTTCCAGGCGGTGCTGCGCCTGCCCGAATTCCCCGAGGATCCGCCGCTGGTGGCGTACCACGACGTCCGGACGGTCGCCGAGGCGGCGCGCCTCGACGTCCCCGCCGCCCTCGGTCCGGCCGCGGTGCACGAGATCGCGGACGGCTCGCGCGCCGAACTGCGACGCCGTGAGGCGCGCGGGCTCGACGTCACGGCATCCGATCTGTTCGATGCCGTCGTGGAAGACCTTGCCCGCACGGTCAACCACCCCGGCAACGCGCTGTTCCTTCCGCTCGGCGAGCGGATCGTCGCCGCCCTCGGCGCGCCGGGCGGTGCCGTCGATCCGGGGCGTCCGATCCTCGCGTCGGTGCGGGCGCCGCTCGAGGAGTGGGTGGTCGATGCCTGGAACCTGGATGCCGCGCCCCGCCCCGACTGGATCGTCGCCGGAGAGATCCTCCCGGCCGAGACCGTGCGCGAAGCCCACCTCGCCTATTACCGCGAGCGTCCCGCGCTCCTGGCCGCGGTCGTCGACCGCATGGCGCCGCTGCTCGCCACCTGGGCGGCCGCCGCATGAGTCTCCCGAACGCGGATGCCGCATCCCCGGTGCTCCTCGTCTACCCCGGCCCGCACGGGGTCGCGGTGTACGCCCGCGACATCGCCGCCGAGGTGGTCCGCCTGCGCCCCGGGACCCGCATCGTCACCCCCGACGCACTCGCCGCGCTGGCCGCGGGAACACCGGTGCACGCCCACGTGACCGACCGCCTGTGGGGCGCCTCTCCCGAGGAGGCGACGCGCACCATCGTGGCCCTGGGCGCCCGGCATCCGCTCACCGTCACGCTGCACGACGTGCCCCAGGCGTCCGACGGCGAACGCAACCGCCCGCGTCGTCGTGCCTTCTACCGCGCGGTCACCGAGGCGGCACGCGCTGTCGCGGTCAACAGCGCGCACGAACGCGAGCTGCTCCGCGAGGAAGACGTCTGGGATGGGGCCGTCGCCGTCGTGCCGCTCCCGGTCGACGAGGAGCCCGCCCCCGTTTCCGCCTCCTCCGATGGCGCCGTCGGCGTGCTCGGCTACTTCTACCCCGGCAAAGGGCACGACGAAGCGCTCGCCGCCGCGGTCGCCGCGGGGATTCCGCGACTCGCGGTGCTCGGCCGCGCCTCGGAGGGCCACGCCGCCGACCTCGAGTCCTTCGTCCGCCGAGCGGATGCCGCCGGAGTCGCCGTCGAGGTCACCGGCTGGCTCGACGACGCCGACATGGCCGCGCGCGTGTCTCGCGTCGCGGTGCCCGTGATCGCGCACCGCCATGTGTCGGCGTCGGGCTCGCTGACCTCGTGGATCGGATGGGGCCGCCGCCCGGTGGCCGTGCGCAACCGTTACGTCGACGAGATGGCGAGCCTGCGCCCCGGCACCCTCACCGTCGTCGAGCCCGAGGCGCTCGCCGGGGCCATCGCGCACGCCCGCGCTGACGCGTCGTCGACGTGGCACGGTGTCGCCCCCTTGCCGTTCGGCCGCGCCGACGCCGCACGTGCCTACCTGCGGTGGTGGGGAGGGCGCGCGTCATGACCGCCGACATCCCGGAGATCTCGGAGGACTGGAACGACCGGATGCCCTGGGTGCCGGGGAACCGGTGGGACCTGGTGTCGCACCGCGAGCCGGAGCCGCCGCGGGTCACCGTGATCGTCACTCACTATGCGCAGCCCCGGGAGCTGGCGCGTACGCTCGCCGCCCTCGCGCGTCAGGACCACCCGGCGGACCGTCTCGAGATCGTCGTCGCCGACGACGGTTCTCCCGAGCCGCCCGTGGTTCCCGACGGCGTCCGTCTCGTCCGTCAGGACGACCGCGGCTTCCGCGCGGCGGCGGCGCGCAACCTGGGGGCGTCGGTCGCCACCGGCGACGTGCTCTGCTTCCTCGACGCCGACACGACGCCTGAGCCCGAGTACGTGCGCACGCTCACCCGTCTGCCGGCACTGCTGCCCGAGGCGGTCACGGTCGGACGCCGCCGCCACGCCCATCTCGCCGACGTGCCGGTCGATGCGCCGATCGCCGAGGCGGCACCGACGGTGGAGGTGACCGAGCCCGCCTGGTTGCGAGAGGCCTACGCCGACAGCGGCGACCTCCTCCGCGCCGACGACCGTTCCTACCGCTACGTCATCAGCGCGGTCCTCGCCTGCTCCCGCGCGTTCTTCGACGAGGTCGGCGGCTTCGACGAGGCGTTCTCCGCTTACGGGGGAGAGGACTGGGAATGGGCGCACCGCGCCTGGCAGGCCGGCGCGGTGTTCGCCCACGTCCCGGATGCCGTCGCCTGGCACGACGGACCCGACTGGGCCGGGCGCGACGACCGCGATCGTGCGGCGGAGGGCAATCGCCAGAGCCTCCAGCTCGCGCACCTGATTCCCGTCGAGGGATCCGCCGGCCGCGGCCTGCTCCCGCGCACGCCCGACCTCGAGGTGCGCGTTCCGGGCGACCTGACCGCGCCGGCCGCTTTCGTCTGCGTCGACTCACTCCTCGCGGCCTTCCCGCGGGCGACGGTGACGATGGATGCCATCCCGGCCGGCAGCGCGCTCGCGCACGACCCGCGCGTCCGGGAGGATCGGACCCCGCTCGACGCGCGCGTCACTCTGGAGCTCGATGTCCCGCTCGTCGTCGTGGACCGGGCGGATCTCGACACGGCGTTGGCGGTGCTGAGTGGAAGCGAGGTGGGCTCCGTTGTGCTGACGACGACGGAGGGCGTGACCGTGGGACGAGCGCACAGCAGACGCGCGCATCGACGCTCCGCACGATGGGGGAACGACCTCGGACTCGCCCGACGAACCGTTTCCGTGGCCGGCGTGCACATCCTCCGGCAGCAGCCGCACGTGGAGGCCTGGGTCGGAGGCTGGGGGAGCCCCGCACGCTTCGTCTGACCGCGACCGGAACACGTCCGCGCCGACTGCGCCCCACACGCGACACGCCCGGGCTGTCGCCTCGATTCGACGGGGGTGCGGTTCGGGCGTAACTTATTACTTGTTCGCCCCACAGGGGAGAGCGGAGCGGCCGAAAGGCCCCGCAGCCCCTCATGCAGCGAACCACCCCCAACACCTGGTCTTGAGAGTTTCGACTCTCTGGTCTACAGTTGGGGTTCTGCCGTTCGGCACACATCCTGAAACCAGCTTCTCGAAGCTGTTTCGTCGTGTCCGGAAGGCGTGAAGGTAGTGAACTGCCTCACGGGTAGGTCGAGATGACTGTTTCTGTGGGTGCGTCCGTTCCTTGAGAACTCAAC
>NZ_CANLCY010000004.1 GCF_947489255.1 uncultured Microbacterium sp. | reverse complement strand
GTTGAGTTCTCAAGGAACGGACGCACCCACAGAAACAGTCATCTCGACCTACCCGTGAGGCAGTTCACTACCTTCACCGACCCTCGCACCCGGAACCGCAGTGGGACCTCACGTAGAGATCGACCTCGGGAACCGGCACGTTGGCCAGAACCAAAACCTTACACCATTCAGTGGGGTTTCGGGGATGCTCACCGCTTGAGAGGACGCGGGGCCTTTCGGCCGCTCCGCTCTCCCCTGTGGGGCGAACAAGTAATAAGTTACGCCGGAACGAACGTGCCGTCGAATCGACAGGGCGACCCGGGCGTGTCGCTCCTCCGTTTTCGCCGATTCATCAGGAGAAACCACGAAACCCGCCTCGCGTGCGGGCGCGACGGTCCTGGAAGCTCCCCGCACTCAGGCGGCGAGGAGAAGGGCGATCGGGGCGGCCTCGGCATCCATCGATCCACCGGTGAACTCGATGCCGCCGAAGAACATCGCGCCGATGACGAGGGCGAACACGAAGAGGATCGCGAGGAAAAGCACGGCGACGCCGGCGAGGGTGATGAGAAGCGGGAGTCGAGAAGCCATGACGCCATCCTGCCGCCTTCGGCCGCATCACGACCGGGGCTTGCGGTCGGCGCCCGAAGCTCCCTCCGCAACGACCGAAGGCCGGCACCCCGAGGGGTACCGGCCTTCGATGCGGGACGGATCAGCGACCGGAGAGCTTCTCGCGAAGCGCAGCCAGCGACTCGTCGTCGGCGAGGGTGCCCTGGGCGGGCGACTCCGACGAGAAGGATCCGCCGAACGAACCGGAGTCCGTCGGGTTGGCCGCCTCGGCCTCGAGAGCCTTGGCGACGGCAGCCTTGTGGGCCTCCCAGCGACCCTGGGCAGCGGCGTACTCCTGCTCCCACTGCTCGCGCTGAGCGTCGAAGCCCTCGAGCCAGGCACCCGACTCGGGGTCGAAGCCCTCGGGGTACTTGTACTCGCCACGCTCGTCGTACTCGGTGGCCATGCCGTACAGCGCCGGGTCGAACTCGGTGCCGTTGGGGTCGACCGACTCGTTGGCCTGCTTGAGCGACAGCGAGATGCGGCGACGCTCGAGGTCGATGTCGATGATCTTGACGAAGACCTCTTCGCCAACCGACACGACCTGCTCGGCGAGCTCGACGTGCTTGCCCGACAGCTCGGAGATGTGCACGAGGCCCTCGATGCCATCCGCCACGCGGACGAACGCACCGAACGGAACGAGCTTGGTGACCTTGCCCGGAGCGATCTGGCCGATCGCGTGGGTACGGGCGAACACCTGCCACGGGTCTTCCTGCGTCGCCTTGAGCGAGAGCGACACGCGCTCACGGTCGAGGTCGACCTCGAGGATCTCGACGGTGACCTCCTGGCCCACCTCGACGACCTCGGAGGCGTGCTCGATGTGCTTCCACGAGAGCTCGGAGACGTGGACGAGACCGTCGACGCCGCCCAGGTCGACGAACGCACCGAAGTTGACGATCGACGAGACCGTGCCCTTGCGGACCTGGCCCTTGTGGAGGTTGTTGAGGAACGTGGTGCGCGACTCGGACTGCGTCTGCTCGAGCAGGGCGCGGCGCGAGAGCACGACGTTGTTGCGGTTCTTGTCGAGCTCGAGGATCTTGGCCTCGATCTCCTGGCCGAGGTACGGCGTCAGGTCGCGGACGCGACGCAGCTCGATGAGCGACGCCGGAAGGAAGCCGCGGAGGCCGATGTCGACGATGAGGCCACCCTTGACGACCTCGATCACGGAACCGGTGACAACACCGTCGTTCTCCTTGATCTTTTCGACGTCGCCCCACGCACGCTCGTACTGCGCGCGCTTCTTGGACAGGATGAGGCGGCCTTCCTTGTCCTCCTTCTGGAGAACGAGGGCCTCGACGTGGTCGCCGACGTTGACGACCTCGTTGGGGTCGACGTCGTGCTTGATCGAGAGCTCGCGGGAGGGGATGACGCCCTCGGTCTTGTAACCGACGTCGAGGAGGACCTCGTCGCGGTCGATCTTGACCACGGTGCCCTCGATGAGGTCGCCGTCGTTGAAGAACTTGAGCGTCTTCTCGACTGCGGCCAGGAAGTCTTCGGCGGAGCCGATGTCGTTGATCGCGACCTGCTTGGTAGCGGGAGCGGTCGTTGCGGTAGTCATGTAGTGGGTTGTCCTAGTTGGGTGGGTGTCGGGCTCCGGCTCCTGCGCCCGTCGGTCCGGCGGACCGGGGCCGTCGGCATCCGGACGCCCGAGGGCGAACGCATGCCACGAGTCGAAGCGAAGCGGATGTGTTCGTGCGATGTCACGGGCCCGACCGAAGAACGGACAGAGCCCCACGAGTGACACTCCAGTCTAGCGCACGCCATCGCCACAGCGCAGACGGCCGGGGCGACCATCCCTGAACGACGACGCCCCCGGGGCGTCGGCCGACCACGCGAGACGCGCGCCCGAGCGGCCCGGACCGCCGACGATTCGCCTCGGATCGGCGCTTTTCGCGCGAGCCCGGAACGCTCTGCGCCCAGGTCCCGTCCAGATTGGCGTGCCAGGCTCCGGGTTTCGTGCCCGCCGAACGCGGGTCGGACGGTGACACCCGCACCGCCCTCCCTCACGTGAAACCGGTTCTATGCGCTCTGATTCGACGTCCCTGACCAACCGTCGCTCCCGTCGCCAAGCCGCCCGCCGCTCCCGTCGTCGTCCCGTGACGACCGCGAGCGCCCTGGTGCTCTGCGTCGTCGCGGCAGCGGCCCTCACCGGCACGGTGCCGGCCGCCACGGCCTCTCCGGCCGACCTGTCGACCGCGACGTTCTCGCTCGCGTCGGCGACCACCCCGACCGCCCTCTCCGCCGCGCGCGGCCCCGAAGTCCAGGAGGCACGCGCCGCGACCACCGCCGCATCCACCTCGATGCAGGCCGTCGCCTCGGTGCAGAACGACATCGCCTCCTCGGGCCTCGACATCGGCCAGCCCGCCGTCGTCGACACCTCGGCGCTGGAGAAGGCCACCGAGCGTCTCGAGGCGGCATCCGCTCTCCCCGACACCTTCCTTCCGAACCTCGCCGATGACGTGACCGCGGCCACCGCTGCCGTCGACCAGCGCGTCGCCGAGCTGCGCGGGGGTCTCGACGCCGCCGTGGCGAAGAAGGCCGAGGAGGAGGCCGCCGAGAAGGCGCGCCAGGAGGCGGAGGCAGCCGCTGCGGCGAAGGCCGCCGCGGAGAAGGCCGCCGCCGAAGAGGCCGCATCCAGCAGCAGCTCCAGCAGTTCCAGCAGCTCCGGCAGCAGCGGCAGCGGCGGCTCCACCTGGACTCCCCCGGCGTCGGGCGGCGGTTCGGGCGACAACAGCCCCGGCGGGGCTCAGGCGACCGCGCGCGGCATGCTCGCCGGCTACGGCTGGGGCGATGACCAGTTCTCGTGCCTCGTCTCGCTCTGGAACAAGGAGTCGGGCTGGAACTACCAGGCCTACAACTCCGGCAGCGGCGCCTTCGGCATCCCCCAGGCTCTCCCCGGAAGCAAGATGTCGTCGGCCGGTGCCGACTGGGCGTCCAACGCCGGCACGCAGATCGCGTGGGGTCTCGGATACATCTCGGGCCGCTACGGCAGCCCCTGCGGCGCCTGGGGCCACTCGCAGTCGGTCGGCTGGTACTGATCCGACCGGTGACCGGCTCGCGAGCCGGTCACCGCCACTGCACCATCGAGCGCGTCGCGCCGGAGAGTCCTCCGGCGCGGCGCGCTTCGCTCATCAGGGCGAGGGACTCCGGCCCCGACACCTCGTGAAGGACGGCCGGGCCGACGTGCGCCTGCCACGCCCCGTGGAACCGGACGGCGTCGTCGCGGCGGCGCCCGATCGCCTCGGGGACCGCGAGGAACTGGCGCGGTCGTCCCCGGCCGGCCCGCTCCAGGACCCGCCGGACCCACCACGGGCCTCCCCCGCCGCCGACGTCCAACACGAAGCGCGGCGAGCGGATCGGTCCGCACAGCTGCTCGATCGCGGTGGCGAAGGTCTGCTGGTCGACCGGTGCGGCACGGGGCATCCGGATGTCGATGCGGATGCCGTCGGCGTCCGGCGGAGCAACTTCCACCGTCGGTGACGCGGGGCGCGGGGCGACCCGCCCACTCTCGGACAGGGCGTTCCAGACCACCTTCGCGATGCGCGTGAACGTGGCGGGGGCGTCGCGACGCTGCCGTCTGGTCCGCGACCACGCGGCGGCGAACGACACGGACAGGAGTGTCCCGGCCACGGCGCCGACCAGCCCGAGGGGCGCGCCCACCGCCGTGGGCAGGAAGAACGCCAGCACCACGGCCGCGCCGGGGACCGCGATGGATGCGCCCAGCCACCGCCCCAACGCCCGGGAGGCGACGACGGAGGTCGAGAAGACCGGGGCGCGGCGAGGACGTTCGACACGCGCGGAGACCTCTTCACTGTCGACGTACGCGGTGCCGATCCGCCAGGCGGCGCGGATGTCGGCGCGCGATGGCATGTCGACGAGCGAGCCGATCGCGGTCACGGACGAGGCGGGGTCCTTCGCGAGCACCGCGTCGAGCGCCGCCCGCTGGTCACGGCCGAGAGCCGCGTCGAGACCGCGCACGATCTGTCCGGAGCCGTCGGCGTCGAGACCCCACAACCGGTCGTGCTTGCGGCGGAGGCGGGCGGCATCCGGTTGCGCCGCGAGAGGAGACGTCGGCGGCAGGAGCGCCGTCACGGTCCAGTTGTGCGCGACTTTCTCGGGCCAGCGCGGATCGAGACGCAGGGTGCGTCCGCGCACCTGCTGCGTGGCCGAGGCGGTGGCGACCGCCGTGAGGTCGACGAGCGTGTTGACGGAGGGGCAGTCCCAGCCCTCGCCGAACAGACCGCGTGTGCCCACGACCACCTCGACCAGGCCCGCGATGAGCAGGCGCGACACCGCTCCCACGACGCCCGAACCGGCCGCTCCGCGCACCTCGACCGAGAACGGGTCGTCGGGGCAGGGGGCCGTGTCGAGCGGGACGCCGAGCTCGCGCTCGAGGGCGGGCAGGATCTCGGCGGCGTGCCCGGCGGCCAGGCGCACCGTGGAGGAGGTGACGAGGATGGACCGCAGCACCGAGGTGCCGGCATCCGTCGCGACGATCGAGAACGTGCGCACCGCGCCCGCGGATCCGAGCAGACCCCCGTGGACGTTGCCGTGCGTCACGTAGTCGGTCATCACCAGCGCGCGCAGGCGATCGCCGAGCTGAGCCCGCTCGGCGGCGAGGATGTCGCACGCGCCCCGATCCTTGGCCAGAGAGGAGGCGAGCACCGTGTCGATCGGATCGCGCGTGCGCCGCACGCCGCGGTCGGTGAGGGCGTAGCCGAAATCGGCGAGGAGGCGGCGCAGGCGCCTCCAGTCAGCCGCGCGGTCGGGGTCGGGGAACACCCGGTCGAGGGCGTAACGGCCGAGCAGGCGCAGGGTCTCGTCGGTGGTGGGGCTGCGGCGGGCGACCGCCGGGAGCCGCTCGACGAGGGGATCGTCGGGGGCGACGACCGAGAGCATCGCGGCGGCGGCCTCGGCTCGCGCGAAGTCCGCCGAGAACGCCGCGGCGAGACGCCGGTCGATCTCCGGGGAGATCGCGAGCGTGGAGGTCGGCGCGACGGGAGGGACGAGCGGGTCGTCGGGCGCCGCGGACGCCGGGACCGGCGCCGCGAAGGCGTCGGGAGGGACGAGCGGATCGTCGGAGGACGGGATCGGCGCAGGCGGCTGCAGCGCGTCGCGGAGGAACGCGCGTCCCTCGCCGACCGAGAAGGTCGTACGCAGCGCCTCGTCGAGGGCCGCGGCGTGCGACGAGAGGAACGCGCGCTCATCGTCGGTCGGTTCGACCGCGTGCACGAGCTCGCGGTAGGGCGCCAGATCGCCCTCGCGCACCACCGCGGGGATGGGGACCTCGAGGTCGACCTCGCCGAGCAGCGAGACGTAGTTGTCGTACTCGTCCGCGTCGTCGGGCGAAGGGAGCGTGGCGGTGAGACCGATGACGAGGGGCTCCCGCCCCGCGGCGCGGATCCGGGCGACGAGCGCCGCCACGACGAGGGCCCAGTGATCGAGCAGATGGTGGCACTCGTCGAGCACGATCGTCTCGACGCCGGCCTCGACCAGGCGCTCCATGAGCTCGCGGGCGCGCGGGTGCAGCGCCGCCGTCAGGGCAGCGGCATCCTGACGGGCGAGGGAGCGCCGCACGGACCGCGACCGGGAACGGATGCCGCGACGGTACGCCGCGGGATTGCTCTCGCGCAGATCGTCGAGCCACTCGTCCGCCTGCTGGGCCGTGCGGTCGTCGGCGACGAGCTCTTGCGCCCATCGTGCACGGGCGAGAGCCGCGAACGGCTGATCGGTGTCGAGGACGCTGAGCACCTGATACGTCAGCGCCGTGAGGGCGGCCGGCCGCGTCGGGTCGTCGGACACCGCCGTCTCGTCGTGCGCGAGGGCACGTGCGGCGGCGACCCACTGGGCGCGGATGGCCGTGGTGGGGGCGAACACGACCGTCCGACGACCGCGGCGCGCGGCGAGGAGGAGTCCGAGCAGCGTCTTTCCTGACCCGGGAGGGGCCACGAGGTGCACCGGCCCACCGGCGTCGACGTCGACGCGGTCGAGGGCATCGGCCTGGTAGGAGCGGAGCGTACCGTCGAAGCGCCACGCCGACAGAGGACGGCGCGGTTCGGTCGACACCGCGCCAGTCTAGGGAGAGGCCCGTCGTCAGGCGGCGCTCCGACACCCCCGGGGAGAGCTGCTCGTGGATGTGCGCCGGCTCGACGCGCCCGCCGCCGAGGTGGCCGCAGCGCTGGCCGCGTCGGGGCAAGTCCGAGCGGTACGTCGACGGGCGGGTTGCCGGCCAGGGCGCCGTCGAGCGGCTCGCACGCACACGCGACGCGAGGGGACGGCGTCCGCCGCGCCCCGCTCGTCGCCGCGGACGGCCGGCGCCGGGACGCCGCAGACCGGACTCGGTGCCGTGGTGGGTCGCCTCGCGTGGGTCGCGTCCGCGGCGGTCTCTCCCTCGTGCCCCTCGTCTTCGCCTTCGCGGGCGTCAGTCGATCATCGACGGGCGGTGACCGCCCGGATCAGAGCCCGTTCCGGCGCGCGATGACGCCCGCGAGCAGCGCGTGCGAGAGCGGGGCGATCGACGCGATCATCAGCAGCGTGCCGAACACGGCCTGCTCGGCCTGCAACAGGATGCCGCCGATGAGGAGCCCCGTGAACAGCACCGCCGAGACCACCCGTCGCACCATGCGCTCGAGATCGCGCACGCGGCGCTCGATGCGGGGCGTCTGCACCGACACGGAGCCGTCATCGAACCGCTCGATGAGGTTGTCGATGCGGCGCGGGAGACGCGCGGTGACTCCGGCGACCGCCCCCACCTCGCGAGCGAACGCCTGCACCGTGTTACCGCTCTCCTCGCGGATCAGGCGCTGGGCGTAGGGCTCGACGGCATCCCAGATGTTGAAGGCGGGATCGAGGGCGCTGCACATGCCGCTCGTGAGCGACATGGCGCGCACGATCAGCAGGAAGTTCTCGGGGAGCTGGAAGGGCAGCGCGCGCACGACGTCGCCGAACTCGATCGCGAAAGCGCGGAACTCGCGAGGGTCGACCTCCTGCAGCTCGGCGAAGCCCATGCCCCCGAAACGCGAGAACAGCTGCGTCATCGCGCGCTCGAGCTGCACCGTATCGGCGGAGGGGAGCAGCACGCCCACGTCGCGGATGCCGTCGACGAGCCCCTTGCCGTCGCGCGAGGCCGCGGCGATGAGCACGCGGCGGAGGCCGCGACGCAGTCCCGGCGGGACCTCGCCCATCATGCCGAAGTCGATGAAGGTGAAGCGCCAGGCCGGGGTGCCGTCCGACGCCGTACCGCCGGTCGGGGTGACGAAGACGTTGCCCGGGTGCGGGTCGGCGTGGAAGAAGCCGTCGTCGAAGAGCTGGTCGAACATCACCGCGGCGAAACGGGCGGCGACCTCGGACGGGTCGATCCCCGCGGCGCGCAGAGCGTCGACGTCGTTGATCTTGATCGCGGTGACGTCCTGCAGGGTGAGCACGCGGCGCGTCGTGCGCTCCCACACGACCTCGGGCACGGCGACCCCGTCTTCGCCACCGAAGTCCGCGGCGAATCGCTCGGAGTTGGCGGCCTCGTGGAGGTAGTCGATCTCCTCGAGGCTCGTCACGGCGAACTCCTCGACCAGCGAGGGCATGTCGACCCGGTCGCGCACGAGGGCGACCCTGCTGAGCCACACGCCGACCTTGCGCAGGGCCCGCAGATCGACGTCGACGATGCGGTCGATGCCGGGGCGCTGGATCTTCAGGACGACGGCGCTCAGCCCCGTCTCCTCAGCGAGCGACTCGGTCAGCACGGCGCGATGGGCTTGACCCAGCGACGCCGCCGCGAGAGGTCGTTCGTCGACGGACGCGAACGCCCGCTCGAGCGGCATCCCGAGCTCGCTCTCGGCGCGCACGCGCATCTGCGCGAACGGGACCGCGGGCACCTCGTCCTGCAGGCCCTCGAGCTCTTTCGTGATCTCAGGGGGAAGGACGTCCAGGCGCGACGACATGAACTGACCGACCTTGATCATGAGGCCGCCGAGGTCGACCGCGAGCACGTGGAAGCGCTGGGCGATGCGCTGCAGCCGACGGGTGCGGCCCCGGGCGGAGATCCACCCGAGGCCGAACCGCGGCAGGAACAGCTCGTACCACCACGCCTGCACGAGGTAGCGCGCAGCGAAGCGCGTGATGCGGCGATAGCGGGCCTTCATGAGGGCGTCGTCGGTCATCGATCCTCCTGGATGCCGACGTGCGCCCCGCACGCGTCGAGCTCGGGCAAGCCTCAGCCCTGGGCGAGGATGGAGTAGAGCTTACGGCGAGCCTCGTCGAGGATCTCGACCGCTTGCGCGACCTGCTCCTTGTCACCCGTGCGCGCGACCTGCGCCGCCGCCTGGGCGAGCTCCACGCCGGCCTTGGGCAGCGCGGTCATGCGTCCGCTGTCGCGGGACGTGGCCGACTCCCAGGGCGCCGTGCGCTCGGTCGTCTCGTCGCCGGCTGCCGCACGACCCTCGGGGGTGAGCGAGTAGGTCTTGCGCCCGTTCGACTCCTCGGACTGAACGAGTCCCTCGTCGGTGAGCAGCTGCAGGGTGGGGTACACCGAGCCGGGGCTCGGCTTCCACGACCCGCCGCTGCGGTCTTCGATCTCGCGGATGATCTGGTAGCCGTGCATCGGCTGCTCGAGCAGCAGCGACAGCACGGCGGAGCGCACGTCGCCCTTGTTCATGCGCGGCGACGAGCTGGTCTTCTGCTCGAACTGCGAGCGCAGCTGCTCGAGACCCTCGAGGATGTTGGACATCGGCCAGCCGGGGGCGTTGTTGCCGCCGCGTCCGCCGAACGCGTCTCCCAGGAATGAACCACTCATGACGACCTCCTTCGCGCGGACCCGATCTGAGTCAGCGATACATAACGATATATCGCTGAGGCGCTGTCGGGGCGGTCGCAGGGAGGATTCTCAGTACCAGTTGACGGCCTGCGAGTGGCTCCACGCGCTGCAGGGCGTGCCGTAGCCACGGGAGATGTAGTCGAGCCCCCAGGCGATCTGCGTCGCCGCGTTGGTCTGCCAGTCGGCGCCGAAGCTCGCCATCTTGCTTCCGGGCAGAGCCTGCGGGATGCCGGTGGCCCCGCCATTGTCGTTGTAGGCCTGGTAGTCCCAGCCGGACTCCTTGGTCCACAGCGACGACAGGCACGAGAACTGGTCGCTCCCCCACCCGTACCTCTCCGCGGCGAGCTGCGCCGCGTAGGCCTTGGCGCCGTCGGGGGTGTTCACGCGGGCGAGGGCCTCGGCGGCCTCCTGCTGACGCTGCGCCTCCGCGGCGGCCGCGGCTTCGGCCTGACGCTGCGCCTCGGCAGCGGCCGCGGCCGCCGCATCGGCAGCGGCCTTCTCGGCCTTGGCCTGGTCGAGGCTCGTGCGCACCTCGGCGACCCGCGCGCTGACGCGGTCGGCCTCGGCCTGCGCGTTCTGGCTCAGCGCCGGCACGAGCAGCACGGGCAGGAGGTCGCGGGAGTCGAGCCGGTCGACGGCGTCGCTGAGCGCGGCGGTGTCGACCGTGGCGTCACCGATCGACAACGGCAGGCCGGTCGCGGCGACGTCGGCCTGCACGGCGTCGGCGCCGGCGAGGGCCGCCTGCGCCTCACCGAGAGCCGTGTCGGCGCCCGTGGTGACGGCGTCGAGCGTCGGCGCGGAGGACACCGGGAGCGCCGTGCCGGGCGACGCGAACGACGAGGCCGACGCATCCGGCAGCGACACGGGCGCGGCCGCCGCGAGCCCGGTCGTGGCGACCAGGCCGAGGGCGAGACCGGCGCACGTGGCGGCGGTGACGAGGGTGCGGCGGGCGCGGTTGACGTGGACGAGCTTCAGATCGGAACGCAGCAAGGAGAGAACTTTCGTCGGGGGCACGCTCGTCGGGATCGAGCGCGATCTCGTGTCGTCGGGTCGACACAAGTCCCCGAGTGTGGGTGCCTGTTCTGAGCGTTATCTCTTCGTTACCTGAACGGTCCGTGGGAGCGCGGCTTTTCCTGGGCCACCCTGGACCCCTCCGGCACTCCCCCATCGACCGCGCCGCCGCCTGCGCGATCCAGTGAATCTCTTTCACAGCCTGATCGGGCTTTTTCTCCTCGCTGCCGAGGCGTCCGGAACCGTGCCGATCGGATCGAGGAGCGCGGTCACCGGATACGCCGAGCGGGCCGCCCCGGAAAGTCGCGAGAAACTTCCTGAAACGGCCCGCTCGGAGGGTCGCCGGCGGTGTCAGCTCCGGTGGGCGCGGTAGTAGTCGAGCAGGGCGCGGGTCGAGGCGTCCTGCCCCGCGAGCGCCTCGTCGTCGCCCTCGATCGCCGGCGCGATCTGCAGCGCGAGCTGCTTGCCGAGCTCGACGCCCCACTGGTCGAAGGAGTTGATGCCCCAGATCGTGCCCTGCGTGAAGACGATGTGCTCGTACAGCGCGATGAGCTGCCCCAGCACCGAGGGAGTCAGCGACGGCGCGAAGATCGACGTGGTGGGCCGGTTGCCCGGGAACGTGCGCGCGGCGACGAGAGCACCCGTGGTGCCCTCGGCCTCGACCTCTTCGGCCGTCTTGCCGAACGCGAGCGCCTTGGTCTGCGCCAGGAAGTTCGCCAGGAACAATCCGTGCACGTCGCGGCCGTCGTCGGCGAGCGGGTACGCGGGGTTGACGAAGGCGATGAAGTCGGCGGGGATCAGGCGCGTGCCCTGGTGGATGAGCTGGTAGAACGCGTGCTGACCGTTGGTGCCCGGCTCGCCCCAGAACACCTCGCCGGTGTCGGTCGTGACCGGCGAGCCGTCCCACCGCACCGACTTGCCGTTCGACTCCATCGTGAGCTGCTGCAGGTAGGCCGCGAAGCGGTGCAGCTGCTGGGCGTACGGCAGCACGGCGTGCGACTGCGCACCGAGGAAGTTCGTGTACCAGACGTTGAGCAGGCCCATGAGGACCGGGACGTTCTCGGCGAGAGGCGTGGATGCCACGTGCTCGTCGACGAGGTGGAACCCCGCGAGGAGCTCGCGGAAGGTGTCGGGACCCAGAGCGATCGCGAGGGACAGCCCGATCGCGGAGTCGACGGAGTAGCGTCCGCCCACCCAGTCCCAGAACCCGAAGGCGTTGGCGGGGTCGATCCCGAAGGCGGCGACCTTGTCGAGCGCCGTGGACACCGCGACGAAGTGGTGGGCGACGGCGTCGGTGCGGGCGGCATCCGTGTCGTCGATGGCGCCGGTCGCCGCGAGCTTCTCCCACAGCCAGTCGCGCGCGAGACGCGCGTTGGTGAGCGTCTCGAGGGTGGTGAACGTCTTGCTCGCCACGATGAACAGGGTCGTCTCGGGGTCGAGATCGGCGGTCTTCTGCGCGAGGTCGGTCGGGTCGATGTTGGAGACGAACCGCGCGTGGATCCCCGCGTCGGCATAGGGAAGCAGGGCTTCGTAGACCATGACCGGGCCGAGGTCGCTGCCCCCGATACCGATGTTGACCACGTGGGTGACCTTCTTGCCCGTGACCCCGCGCCACTGTCCCGACCGCACGCGGTCGGCGAAGTCGCTGAGGCGGTCGAGCACCTCGTGCACGTCGTGGTCGACCTGCTGCCCGTCGACGACGAGGGCGGGCTCCGCGCCGGCGGGGCGACGGAGGGCCGTGTGCAGCACGGCGCGGTCTTCGCTGGTGTTCAGGTGCGCCCCGCGCAGCATGTCGGCGAAGCGCTCGCGCACGCCGGTCTCGTCGGCCAGCGACAGCAGAGCGTCGAGCACGTCGGGGGTGACGAGGTTCTTCGACAGGTCGACGTGCATATCGCCCATCGTGCGCGACAGGGTGCGGGCCCGATCGTCGTCGGCGGCGAACCAGCCGCGCAGATCGGGCTGGAACTCGTCGCGCAGAGCGGAGAGGCGGGACCAGGCGGCGGTGGTGGTGGGGTCGATAGGCGCAGTCACGGATCCCACGCTAGCGACCCGGGCGACGCCGCACACCGCGGATGACGAATGCGGGGGAAAGCGCTACGACGTGGGCGGGTGGGGAGGAAGGGTGGGCAGCGCGATCTCGCGCGCGGCATCCCAGGTCTCGGTCCACCCGAGGCGGTCGAACAGCCCGTCGAGCACCATCGCGGTGAAGCCCCACACGGTCTGCGGACCGCCGTCCGTCTCGAGGGCGAACGCGGGGCCGCGCCACTCCCGCCCGTCGCGACGGATCACGGTCGAGCCGCGGCGCGCCGGGTCGAGCAGATCGGCGACCGGGGCGCGGAACACCGCGGCCGATTCGGCCCGATCCACGGCGCGAACGGAGGTCGGCCTCGCCCACCAGCCCAGCACCGGCGTCACCTCGTGCCGGGAGAACGCCAGGGGCACGGCCGGGAGCGTCCCCAGCACCTCGACGCCCGAGGGATCGAGACCCGTCTCCTCGCACGCTTCGCGCAGCGCCGCAGCCACGGCATCCTCGTCGTCCGGATCGACGCGGCCGCCCGGGAACGCGACCTGGCCCGGGTGCGCGCGCAGCGTGCTCGCGCGGGCGAGCAGGAGCACGTCGAGGTCGCTCGGCACGTGGGCCGCGCGACGCCTGCTCGGGATGCCGTCGAGCACACCGAACAGGATGAGCACGGCGGCGGCCCGGGCCTCGCCGTCGACGGGCAGCGCCCGCAGGGCCGGCGAGATGTCTCCCGGGCCCCGCGCGAGCAGGGCTTCGAGCTGGGCGCGGGGCGAGGGCATGCGTCGAGGCTATGTCGTGACGGGGACCCGCACGGTCTCCTCGCGCGCGGACGGGCTCGCGACGTCACCCTCGGAGGGGTCGTCGACGGGGACCTCGATCCACCGCGGGTGGGCCGACGTCCCGACCCGGATGCGACGCATCGGCACGCTCGACGGCGCCGGGAGGGAGGGGGCGGCCGTGCCCGCGGCATCCGGTGCCGTCGACGCGATCGGATCGGTCTCGACCTCGGGGTCGTCGACCGGGGCGGATGCCGTGACGGCCGGCGCCGCGAGGGCCTCGGCGATGATGCGGCGCGGGTCGTACCGCCGGGGGTCGAGCGCCCGCCATTCGGTCGCGTCGACGGGGACGCCGAGCTCGATCGCGGCGCGCTCGCGGGCGGTGTCGACCGCGCGTCGGAGCCCTCCGAGCAGCGACGCGAACCGCGCGACGACCCCGGGGAGCCGGTGCGGGCCGATGACGACGGCGGCGATGAGCCCGACGAGCAGGAGTTTCTCGAAGGTCAGACCGAACACGATGCCTCCTCGGCGATCGGAGTCGTCGCGGCCCGGGCGAGGGCGCGATCGTGCAGGGCGGCGATGGCGAGCGCGGTGGCGAAGAGGGCGGCCATGGGGGCCGCCACCAGGAACATCGACATCACGTCGGCCGAGGGGGTGGCGAGAGCGCTGAAGAGCACGATCGCGACGACCGCGTACCGCCAGCTGCGGGCGAGGGTGCGTGCGGGCAGCATCCCTGCCAGATTCAGCACGACGAGGACGACGGGCAGCACGAAGGCGACGCCGGTGGCCACGACGATCTTCAGGATGAAGTCGATGTAGGCGCCGGCGTCGAGGATCGTGGAATCCTCGCTCGAGGCGAACCCCGCGAGCACCGCCACCATGTGGGGGAAGAGCAGCAGGCCGGTCGCGCATCCCGCGGCGAACAGCGGAGCCGCGGCCTCCACCGAGCCCAGCACGTAGCGGCGCTCGCGCCGGGTGAGGCCGGGGAGCACGAAGGCGAACAGCTCATAGAGCCAGACCGGGCTCGACAGCACGAACCCCGCCACCAGGGCGACCCGGAGGTGGAGGTCGAAGGCTCCGGTGACGCTGTCGAAGTTGAGGCTCGCCTGGCGATCGGCCGCGATCTGCGCGATCGGGGCCCGGACCAGGTCCATCACCGGTTCGTACAGGAACCAGCCGACGACGGCGCAGACGGCGACGGCCGCCGCCGCCCGCACCGCACGCCGGGTCGCCTCGGCGAGGTGCGCGGCGACGGGCATGGGGGCCGACCGCGGCGCCTCGGTCGAAGCGGGCGCGGCGACGGGGGCGACGGCGGTGGTCATGTCGTGCTCGGCGGGGAGGCGACGGGCACGGCCGTCGTCAGCGGAGCACGGTCGTCGGAGCGATCGATCGGGGCGGCCGCCGTCTCGGCCCCGGAATCGCTGACCTCGGTCTTGAGGATGCGCACCGACTGCCCGAGGCTGCGGGCCAGGGCCGGCAGCTTGGCGGCGCCGAAGATGAGGACGATGACGGCGAGCACGATGAGGGCGTGCCAGCCGGTGAGGTTCTGCAGCATGGGAAGGGGTCCTTTCGATTCGGGTCAGCGCCCGCCGGGGGCGGCGCCCGCGGTCGGGGTGGTGGCGGTGTCGACACGGACGCCGAGCGAGACGGTCCAACCCGTCGTGTTGTCGCCCGAGGTCGTGGCGAGCTGGAGGGCTCCCCCGTCGTCGCCGAAGACGTTGTCGCTGTCGAGGGAGACGCGCGTGAGGTTCGACGCCGAGGACGGGTACAGGCTCGTGTCGGCGTAGACGACGCCGCACGTCTCCTCGGGGAGGGCGACCTGCGAGGTCGCGATCGCGTTGGAGGCGTCGGTGATGGCATCCACGCTCGGGTACACCTCGAAGTGGATGTGCGGCCACCGGCCGTCGTAGCACCCGGGGAAGATCGAGGTGAACGACACGACGCCGTCCGATCCGACGACCTGCACGCCGCGGAGGTACGTCTCGTTCTCGATGCCCGAGGAGTACATGGAGTAGTTGCCCTCGGTGTCGCAGTGCCAGACGTACACGGCCGCGCCGGTCATGGGCACGTCGCCGTTGGCGGTGTCGAAGACGGTGAGGTTCAGGGTCATCGGCGTCCCCGCCGCCGTCGCGCCACCGTCGAGGCTCGAGCGCAGATCGCTGCGGACGATCCCGGACTGCTCCAGGACGTCGGCGCCGTTGGACCCGTCGCCCGGGTAGGGGCCGGCGGTCTCGTCGGGGATCTCGCCCGAGGGCAGGGCTGCCGCCGCGCTCGACGCGGTCGCCGTGGGGCTGGCCGAGGCGGTCGCCGTGGGGGTTGCCGACGGGGTCGACGACGCGGTCGCGGTCGCCGTCGCGGTACCCGAGGCGGACGGGGCGCACGCGGCGAGCGTGGCGGTTCCCGCGCCGAGCACGACGAGGCCCAGGATGCCGCGGCGCGAGACGAGGGTGCGGATGTCGAAGGGTGCACCCTGATCCACGACGGGCTCGTCGGCGCGGTCGAGGAGTCGGCCCTCGTAGGCGGGGCCGTCGGGGGTCATCTCGGTCTCGGGGATTCTGCTCATGGTGTCCTCCATCGGTCGGGGCGGGGGCGATGGATCGAGCATGGGCGGACGACCCTCTCGGGCCCCTCACCGATCCTGTGGACCGGCTATGAACGTGGGCGAGGAGGGCGACGGCGCCCGCCCCGCGGCGTCGGTCGACGTGTGAGGATGAGGGCGGGAGGATCGCGATGCCGGAACAACTGCACGCCGTGACGCTCGTGGTGAACATGCCGATCACCAAGATCGACGCCCTCGATGCGATCGCCTTCGCCGCCGACGGGGGTGTGGACGGGGCCGGCACCATGAGCCCGCGCGTCTGGCTCGCCCCGCACGCGTGGGCCGAGGTCGAGATCCCCAAGTTCGCCGATCCGCCGCCGTTCGCGATCGACGTGTACTCCGACGTCTCGGGTGCGGTGGCCTGGGCGCAGGCCCGGCGCCTGTTCGACGCCCTCGAGCGCTTCGGGTGGAACGTGAGCCCCCCGCGCGCGGGGGTGCAGTGAGCGGGGCCGCCACGCCACGGCCGCGCCTGCTCTACGTCGAGGACGACGCCGAGATCGCCGCGATGACGATCGAGGTGCTCGGCGAGGTCTACGAGGTCGTGCACGAGAGCGACGGCACCGCGGGCCGCGATCGCGCCCTGCGCGACAGCTTCGAGGTGATCCTGCTCGATCGCCGCCTGCCCGGCCGCGACGGAGCCGAGATCGTGCGGGACCTCCGCACCGCACACATCACCACGCCCGTGCTCATGCTCACCGCCCTCGGCGCCGTCGCCGACCGCGTCGAGGGGCTCGACGCGGGAGCGAACGACTACCTCCTGAAGCCCTTCGACTTCGACGAGCTGCTGGCGCGCCTGCGGGCGCTGCGGCGCGGGTTCCGAGCCGAGGGGCGTCGCCGGGCGGTCGCCGACTGGACCCACCTCCCCGACACGGCCGTGGTCTACGGTCCCTCCGGTGAGCGCGTCGCCCTCACCTCGACCGAGAACGCCGTGCTCGAGCTGCTCACCCGCAGCCCCGACCACGTCTTCTCGCGCGAGGAGATCGCCCGTGCCGTGTTCTCCTCTCCGGATGCCGTGACCACCGTCGACACGTACGTGCATTACCTTCGCCGCAAGACCGCGACCGACCTGGTCGAGACGGTCCGCGGACGCGGTTATCGCGCGGGGGCCGAGCGGTGAGCGCCGACGAGGACCGCCGGGTCGTGCAGCGCGCCGCCTTCCGCGTCGGCGCGCTCGTCGCGGGAGCCTCGGCCGTCGCGGTCGCCGTGGGGGTCGGCATCCTGATCGCCGTCCTCGTCACGCAGGCCCGCACCGAGGGCGGGGGTCATCGCGGCGGCCCGGGCGGCGCGGGGACGGGCGGCGCGGGAATCGGCGACCGCTTCGTCGTCGATCTCGACGACGTGCTGCCCTGGGTCGTCGGCCTGGGCGTGCTCGGGGTCGTGGTGCTCGGGCTCGTCGGCTGGGCCGCGGCCCGCTGGTCGGTGCGCCCGCTCGACGAGGCTCTGCGTCGGCAGCGCGCGTTCGTCTCGGACGCGAGCCACGAGTTGCGCACCCCGCTGACGGCCCTGACCAGCCGCATCCAGATCGTGCAGCGTCGGCTGCACCGCGGAGAGCCGGCCGACGAGCCGCTCGACCAGCTGCGGCGCGACGCACAGATCATGGACGACGTGCTGGCCGACATGCTGCTCACCGCCGAGGGCCAGGTGCACACGGGCACCGCGCGGGTCGACGACAGCGTGCGGACGGCGACCGATGCCCTCGCCTCCCTCGCGAGCGACGCGGGTGTGCGCCTGCGCCCCGGCGAGCTGACGAGCGCGCCCGTCGCAGTACCCGCGGTCACCGTCGTGCGCATGTGCACAGCCCTCATCGACAACGCGATCGGACACGCGCCCGCGGGCTCCGACGTGACGATCACCGCCGACGCCGACGACCATGACGTCGTCATCCGCGTGGCGGACGGCGGCACCGGCATCCGCGACGACGATCTGCCCCGCATCTTCGAACGCTTCGCGCGCGGGGCGGAATCGGGCCGGCGCCGGGGCTTCGGGCTGGGCTTGGCCCTCGTGCGCGAGGCGGCGACCCGCTACGGCGGGAGCATCGAGGTCGAGCGCACCTCACCCGCGGGCACGGTGTTCGCCCTGCGCCTCCCCCGCACCCGGTGACGGGGCTCAGCTCCGCTCGTCGCGGATCGCCGAAGCGCCCGGGCTCAGCCGATGACCGCGTCGCGGAACGCCGACACCTCGACGCGTCCCGCGAAGCGGCGGGTGCGTCCGTGCTCCCACACGATCCCGGATGCCACGGGGGCCATCGGCATCCATTCGAGGTCGCGGATGCCGGCGACGGCCGCCACGGTCGCCCAGGCATCGGCGGTGGTGAGGTCGTCGGCGACGACCGTCGCGCTCACGGGACCGGGAATGTGCGCGCCCGTGCGCGGATCGACGAGGTGCGCGCCGCGCTCCGACGTGCCCGAGGTGGCGACGGCACCGTCGACGACCTCGACGGTGGCCAGCAGCTCGCGCTCATGGGTCGGATGCGCGATGCCGATGCGCCAGACGTGGTCGCTGGTCGCAGCGGTGCGCAGGCGCATGTCACCGCCCACGTTGACGCCGACCGCCTCGATCGCGCCGTCGACGAGGAGGCCGTCGAAAGCCCGGGTCGCGGCATCCGTCGACCATCCCTTGACGAAGCCGGTCGGGTCGAACCATCCGCGCCAGTGGGCATCGAAGCGCCCGCCGCTGCGCTCGCGCAGATCGCGGCACCGCGCCGCGACCTCGGCCACTCGCGCGTCGACCTCGCCGAGTTCGAGGCCCTCGTCGCGCAACCGCGACACGTCGGAGTCGTCGCGGTAGGTCGAGAACACCCTCTCGTCGTCGCGCAGGCGCGCCACGCACGCGGCGATCGCCCTCTCGACCCGGTCGGTGCGCTCGCCGACGACGGTGATCGAGGCGACGGTGCCCATCACGGGCTCGACGACCGTGAACGCGCCGGTCATCCCCGCGCCTGGTCGAGAGCCGACTGCAGCGACGTGCGGTAGCCCGTGCTGGTGTAGGTGGCGCCCGAGACCATGTCGACCTGGGCGCTCTGCGCCTGCACCGTCTCTTTCACGAGGATCGGCAGCGCCCGCGCGTTGATCTGCTGGTCGCGTCCGTTCTCGGAGGGGTACTGCGGCACCTGCACGTCGGTGATCGTCCCGCCCGACACGGTGATCTGCACCTGCACCGGGCCGAAGCGCGTGTTCGCCGCCTGACCGGTGTAGGTGCCGTCGGCGAGGCCGCTCGACGAGGGCTGCGGAGCCGTGGCGGTCGCGCCCGACGACCCGCTCGAGGCGGGTCCGGATGCCGACGGACTCGGTGTGTTCGTCGTGCTCTGCGGAGCCGCCGTCGCCCCGGAGACGGCGCCCGTCGAGGGGGCCTCCGCGAGCGCATCGGCGGATTCGGGCGCGACCGAGGTGCGGTAGCTGAACAGAAGCACGAGCCCGGTCACGGTCGCCATGAAGGCGTAGACGATCTTCTTCATCGCGGGTCTCCTCAGACGGTGAAGGCTTCGAGGTGGACACGCTCGGCGGGGACGCCGGCGCGGCGGAGGTCGGTGCGCACGGCATCCATCCAGGGCTGCGGTCCGCACAGGAACACGTCGGTCTCGGCGGGCAGCGGCGAGACGTAGCGGATGAGGTCGGCCCCCGCCCACTGCGCGTGCGAGGCGGGCAGCCATGGCGAGGTCGTGCGGGCCCGGGGGCCGGGAAGCGGCGCGTGGCGCAGCCCGCGTTCGCGGACGAGGCGGTCGATGGCGCCGACGCGCAGGGCGTCGTCGGCGGTGTGGTCGCGCACGATCAGCGTCGCCTCCCCCGGCGCCCACTCGGCCTCCTCGAGGATGGCGACCAGGGGCGCGACGCCCGCACCGGCGCCGATCATGAGCAGGTGTCCGCCGCGGCGTTCGTCGGCGGTCATCGTGCCGTAGGGCCCCTCGATGAGCACCCGCGTACCGGGGCGCAGAGTCGCGAGGCGGTGGGTGCCGTCGCCGACGAAGCGGGCCGAGATCACGAGCTCGCCATCGGCGGGGTCGGTGGCGAGCGAGAAGGGGTGTCCGCGCGTCCAGCCCGCGCCGTCGAGGAAGCGCCAGACGAAGAACTGTCCGCCGCGGGCCCTCAGCGCGTCGATCCGGCGTCCGGTCATCCGCACCGAGACGCCGCTGCGGCCGTCGCGTTCGACGGCGCCGACGCGGATGCCGTGGCGCAACGACCTCGCCAGCGGAAGCCCGAGCCGGAAGACGACGATTGTCGCCACCGTGACGCCCCACATCGCCCACCAGTACGAGGTCGCGGCGGGCGAGACGGTGAAGTCGGCACCCGTCCACAGCATGTGCGGGATCGCGAGTCCGACGCCGAGGTAGCCGTACAGGTGCAGCAGGTGCCAGGACTCGTACCGCAGGCGCCGGCGGGCTTTGCGCATCGAGGTCACCACGACGAGCAGCAGCAGACCCGTGCCCGCGGTCGCCAGCAGCATGCCCGGGTAATCCCACACGAACTGCCACGCCTGTTCGAGCGGGTTGATGCCCGCCTGCACCGCGTAGCCGAGGATCTGCAGCCCGATGTGGGCCGAGAAGAGCGCGAACGACCAGAAGCCGACGATCCGGTGCATGCGGGTGATGCCGTCGCGCCCGAAGCCGCGTTCGAACAGCGGCACGCGCGCCATCAGCAGCACCTGGTAGAAGAGCAGATTGGCGGATGCCAGACCCGCGGCGCGACCGAGGGCGTTGAGCGTGTCCGCTCCCCCGGCCGCCAGCGACTGCACCTCTCCGCCCGCGACCCACACGGCCACGACGACGAGGCTCGTCGCCCAGACGGCGACGATCGCGGCGAGGTTCCACGCGGCTCGGCCCTGCGAGCGCTGCCACTCCGCGCGGCGCGCGGGAACGGCGGCGGGCGGAGCGGCGAGGGCGGGGGCTGCGGTCATGCGCTCAGCGTGCCCGGGCGCTCCCCAGACGGCTCCAAGAATGGGGCACTCGGGGGTGATGCATAGCGAACGCGTAGCTTTCTTCGGCGCATGCCCGGGCGCCGAGCGCCGGGCGTCAGCTCTCCACGGGCGCGCTGAAGAGGTTCACGACGTTCCCGTCGGGGTCGCGCACGAGCGCCGATCGGTTGCCCCACGGCATCGTGGTCGGTTCGAGGACGACGTCCTGCCGGGGTGACTGCAGCGCTGCGAACGCGGCGTCGACGTCGGCGACCGCGAACTCGATGAAGACGGAGCGGTTCGCGGCGGGTTCGAGGGCTCCGTCGAGCATCGCGGTCGTGGCGGTGCTCGCGATCGCGAGGGTGGCGCCGGGGCCGCTGAACTGCGCGAAGACGGGGGCGGGCCGTTCGGCCTGCTGACCGGTGACCCGCTCGTAGAACGCGACGAGGGCGTCGAGGTCATCGGTGACGATACGGATGGAGGCGAACGACATGAGGTTCCTTCGGCGGAGTCGGTGGGATGAGAGCTCCAGCCTCACCGGTGAGCGCGACACCGTCCTGTCGGTGTTTCGCGAAGTCCCTCCCGTTCAGTCCTCGATCGCCGACCGCAACCGTCCGTAGGGGATCGCGAGGTCGGTGGCACGCAGTGCCCGCTGCGGGGGTCGCTCCTCGGTCACCTCGATCGTCAGCATCCGGTCTCCCCGGAAGGCTCGCACCCCGTGCCGCAAGCGGCACCAGGCGATGAGGTACCACTGTCCCTCCTTGCCGATGGACCCGAGGGGCTCGACCTCGCGGACGGATTCCGTGCCGCCGGCATCCTGGTAGCGCAGGCGCACGACGCGATCGGCGCGCAGGGCCGCAGCGAACTCGGGCGGGGCGGCGACGTCGTCCTCACCCTCGAGGAAATGCACGCGGGACGCGAGGGCGCTGGCGCGCGCCGCCTCGCCGTCCGGCAGGACCGCCAGCATCTTGCGGGCAGCGGTGCGGGCGGAGTGCCGGAAGGGGCTTCGCCCGAGGGTGCCGAGCCCGATCAGCACCGCCAGCGCCTCGTCGAGCGTGAACCCCGCCGGCCCCAGCGTCGCGGACGCATCGATCACGTACCCACCTGTGCGGCCGGGCTCCGCCCAGATCGGCAGACCCGACTGCTGCAGCGCCACGAGGTCTCGCTCGATGGTGCGCACCGACACCTCGAACCGTTCTGCGAGACGCCGCGCACTCCGCGGACGCGGCGAGACGGCCCGCAGTTCTTCCACCAAGCCATAGAGACGATCCGTGCGGTTCACTCCCCCATCATCGGACGCCCCCTGACCTCGAGCACTCCGCGACGCCTGCACGAGACGGTCGCGCAGATCGGACTCACGACCGGCTCTTCATGCGTGGAGGGACGCGGTCGCCTCTCCCGGTCGGCGGGGATGAGAGGTTCGGCATCGCCCCGACCAGATCCGCTTACGGCGTAAGCTGACGTCGTGGAACACGAGCGCATCGAGGACTCACCTCCGCGCCGTTCTCGCGTGCAGTTACGGGAGTGGGTGCAGGAATTCATCGGTCTGGGGCACCCGATCGTGAGCCGGGTCCGCGTCGCGGAGCAGAAGGACTCGGACGGACGCGACACCGGCCTCGTCGTCGTGCAGATCCTTCACGGCGGCGGCTCGGTCTCCCTCGAACCTCGCGGATACGACGAGCCCCTGTGGCAGGCGGCCCTCGCCGGTGGCGCCGACGACGTCGTGATGTCGCCGCACGCGCCGGCGGGGCTCGCGGCCGAACTCGTCGTCGCCGGCGATCTCTGCGCTTCTCTGCGGGGGACGTCACGGGAGTGGGACCGCGCAAGCGGGCGTCGCACGGCGGGAGAACCCGCTTCGCCGAACTCGTCGAGCGGAAGGACGACAGATGCCCAAGAGTGACGCGCACGAACTCCTGTCGAACATCCTCGACCGCTGCGTCGCGATGGAACGCCCGTTCTGGAAGGTCAGTGCCGAGAAAAGGGCCGAGGTGGCGCGCCACTTCGGGTCTCCCGCGGTGATGCTGCAGGTCGGACACGCGTCCGATGAAGATCTGCGCATCGCCGGCGGGGCCGATCTCTTCCTGGGAACGGCGCTCTTGACCGAGATCGCGATCGAGCTCGCGGAGCAACCGCACTCGGGCCGCAGCCGGACGGAGGCCGTAGCCGTCATCCGCGCGCGTCTGAGCGCTCTTCTCGGGCCTGCCGCCCACCCGGAAGACGCACCTGATCCGCCCCGCGGGTGAGGGGCGGACCCGCCTCTATCGAGACAGCTGACGGTTCCGTCGGCCCGGGAGCGCCTCGAGCGATTCTTCGCACTCGCCCTCGGAGCGATCTCTGCGGAGAAGACCGCGCAGACGCCGCACGCGCTGATCAGTCGTCGAGGCCGACCAGCACTTCGCTGCGCTCCCACAACTGCCGCGCGACCAGGGGGTCATCGGCGATGCGGTTGGTCGCGGCGGGCTTGTTGTTCGAGTAGAAGCCTCCGGGGGTCCAGTCGACGCCGGGCTTGCCGAGCGCGAGCCACGTCAGGCGCGCGCCGCCCACCGAGGTCGAGGTCATCAGACGCTGGGCGATGGGCCCGCTGTACAGGAACTTCCACGGCCCGTTGCTGGAGGCACCGAAGTTCGACGCGATCACCCCCGGGTGGAAGGCCACCGCCGACAGACCCTGATCGCCGAAGCGACGGTTCAGTTCCTTCGTGAAGAGCACGTTCGCGAGCTTGGCGTTGCCGTACGCGCTCGTCGACGAATAGCGGCGAGCGCCCTGCAGGTCGTCGATGTCGAACCGGGGGAAGAGCTTCGCCGCGGCGCTCGAGGTCTGGATCACCGAAGCATCGGAGGCGATCAGCCGCTCGAGCAGGAGGTTCGTCAGCAGGAACGGCGCGAGGTGGTTGACCTGGAAGGTCATCTCGTAGCCGTCCGCGGTGAGCGTGCGCTCGCCGAACACGCCCCCGGCGTTGTTGGCGAGCACGTCGATGCGCGGGTATTTCTCGAGGAGGGATGCCGCGAGCTCGCGCACCTGCCCCAGGTCGCTGAAGTCGGCGACGAACGAATCCGCTCCGAGCGTGCGCGCGACGCGAGCGGTCTTGTCGGGGTTGCGTCCCACCACGACCACCTCTTCGCCGAGCTGCGCGAGCTGCTTCGCCGAAGCGGCCCCGATGCCGTCGCTCGCTCCGGTGATGACGATCGTGCGGGTCATGGAAACCTCCTGGGTCGTGATGAAGCCACGCTAACCGCGGCCCCGGGCGCGGCGGCGGGGCTTGCCCTCGGCATCCGAGGTGGTCACGGAACTCACAGGCCGCTCCCAGCCCGGCGGGACCAAATCGGGCCCGATCGGCGTTCTCTTCACTGACGGCCGGCACCGGTCGTCATGACGAAGGGACACGAACCGTGAGCACGGAGTACCGGAAGACGTCGGAGGCGCTCAGCCGCCTCACCGACCGCCAGTTCGCCGTCACGCAGGACGACGCCACCGAACCGCCGTTCCGCAACGAGTACTGGGACAACCATGAGGACGGCATCTACGTCGACGTCGTGTCGGGGCAGCCCCTGTTCTCCTCGACCGACAAGTTCGAGAGCGGCTCGGGCTGGCCGAGCTTCACCAAGCCGATCGACGACGCCGCCGTCGTGAACAAGACCGACCGCTCGCTCTGGATGACGCGCACCGAGGTGCGCTCCGCGGGAGCCGACAGCCACCTCGGGCACCTCTTCGACGACGGCCCGCGCGAGGCCGGCGGGCTGAGATACTGCATGAACTCGGCCGCGATGCGCTTCGTCCCCGTGAACGAGCTCGAAGAGCAGGGCTACGGGGCCTACCTCCCGCTGTTCCGCGAAAGCCGCGCCTCGTGAACCTCTTCCCCTTCCGCAACCGCAAAAGGAGTACCAGCATGACCAGCGGACCTTCCGACTCCGGCGAGATCACCCGCCGCCCCGGCACCGAGACCGCCGTCCTCGCGGGCGGCTGCTTCTGGGGCGTCGAAGACCTCATCCGCCGCCAGCCCGGCGTCCTCGACACCCGCGTCGGGTACACCGGCGGGCAGAACGACCACGCGACCTACCGCAACCACCCCGGCCACGCCGAGGCGGTCGAGATCGTGTTCGATCCCTCGAAGACGACGTATCGCGACATCCTGGCGTTCTTCTTCCAGATCCACGACCCGTCGACCCTGAACCGTCAGGGCAACGACATCGGAACGAGCTACCGCTCGGCGATCTTCCCGCTCTCCCCCGAGCAGGAGAAGGTCGCGCGCGACACGATCGCCGACGTCGACGCGTCGGGCATCTGGCCCGCGAAGGTCGTCACGACCATCGAGCCCGAGGCGCCCTTCTGGGAGGCCGAGCCCGAGCACCAGGACTACCTGATCCGCATCCCCAACGGGTACACGTGCCACTTCGTGCGCCCCGGTTGGGTGCTGCCCAAGCGCGAGGAAGCCTCCGCATAGATCGACGACGAGGGCCCGGATCGCCGCACGGCATCCGGGCCCTCTGCCGTTCCCGCACGTCGTGGCCCGCCGCCGGGCGTCCGGAACACACCGCCGGGCGCCGGTCCGATGGGGCGTGTCGCGGACACTCGACGCAGCGGCCCCGCGCCCGCAACCCCGGGGGCCGGGGCCGACGCCCTTCGTAGGCTCGCAGCATGAGCGAGTACGACGTGATCGTGGTCGGTGCGGGCCTGGCGGGGCTGCGTGCCGCGACCCGGCTCGCCGAGGCCGGGCGCGACGTCGTCGTGCTCGAGGCGGGCGACGCCGTGGGCGGGCGGGAGCGCACCGACGTCGTCGACGGCTTCCGCCTCGACCGCGGGTTCCACGTGCTCAACCCGGCCTACCCCGCGATCCGGCGCTGGGTCGATGTGCCCGCGCTCGCGTTGCGGCGCTTCCCCGTGGCGGTCGGCGTGCGGGTGGACGACCGGGTTGTTCGCCTCGCGCATCCGCTGCGGCACCCCTCCTCGGTGCCCGCCACGCTCGCCAGCGGTCTCGTGCGTCCCGCGGATGCCGTCGCCCTCCTGCGATGGGCGGGTCCTGTCGTCGTGTCGGCGCGGGCGGCGAAGCGGGGGCCCGACCGGACGCTCGACGAGGCCTGGGACCGCGCGGGCCTGCGCGGTCCGCTCCGCGACGCCGTGCTGGAGCCCTTCCTCGCGGGGGTGCTCGCCGATGACCGGCAGGAGACGTCCGACGCGTTCGTGCGACTGCTGATCCGCAGCTTCGCCCTGGGCGCGCCCGGGGTTCCGGCCGCCGGCATCGGCGCCCTCCCCGCGCAGCTCGCCGACACCGCCCGACGGGCGGGAGCCGGCATCCGACTGTCGCACCGGGTGGTCTCGACCCGCCGGCGCGCGCACGGCTGGCACGTGGGCATCGAGGGCCGGGATGCCGTGACCGCGCGCTCCGTGATCGTCGCCACCGGGTTGGACCCCTCGCTCGACGTGCCGCTGCCGCGTCCCCGCGGCCTGCAGACGTGGTGGTTCGCCGCCGATGAGGCCCCGACGACCGACGGGGCCCTGCGCGTCGACGGTCGCCGCCGTGGACCCGTGGTCAACACCGCCGTGATGACGAACACGGCTCCGACCTACGCCCCGCGGGGCCGGCACCTGATCGAGGCGACCTGCCTCCTGGCCGCGGGCGCGACCGAAGCCGCCGTGCGGCAGCAGCTCGCGGAGGTGTGGGAGACCGACACCCGCTCCTGGCGCCTGATCCGGCGCGACGACATCGCCGGGGCCCTTCCGGCGCAGGATCCGCCGCTGCGCCTTCGACGCCCGGTGCGGGTCGGCGACGGCCGTTACGTCGCGGGCGACCATCGCGACACCGCGTCGATCCAGGGCGCGCTCGTCTCCGGGCAGCGCGCCGCGGAGGCGGTGCTGCGAGATCTCTCGCGCTGAGCGGTAGCCGCCGCCGGGCCCGACGCGATGCCGTTCGGGGCGGGTTTCGTCGTTCGGGGCGTGAATCTCCCGCCCCGACGAGCAGATCACGCCCCGAACCCGACCCCCGTCGCCGAAACAACGGGGCGGCGAGAACCCCCGGGCTACCCCCGCTGAGCCAGCGCCTGCAGCGCCTCGCCCGTCACGCGGCGGGTCGTCCACTCCTCCATCGCCTCCGCCCCGAGGGCGCGGTAGAAGCCGATCGCGGGCTCGTTCCAGTCGAGCACCGTCCACTCCAGCCGCGGGTACCCGCGGCGGACGCACTCCTCGGCGAGCGCCGAGAGCAACGCGACCCCGTAGCCGAGCGAACGGTACTCCTCGTGCACGTACAGGTCTTCGAGCCAGATACCGTGCTTGCCCGTCCACGTGGAGTAGGTGAGGAACCAGATCGCGATCGCCCGGATGTCGCCGTCGCCCCCGTCGACCACGAACGCGAACGCCTTCGGGTCGTCGCCGAACAACGTCGCCGTGAGCATCTCGACGGTGTTGTCGACGGCATCCGGCTCCTTCTCGTAGTCGGCGAGGGCCTGGATGCAGGCGAGGATGCCGTTCTCGTCACCGGGTCGGGCGCGGCGCAGAACGGCGTCGTCGGGGAATTCGGTCATGCGTGAGCCTCCCAGCTCTCGAGCGCGACGCGGCGGAAGTTGCCGCCGAGCACCGCGGCGATGTCGGCGTCGGTCCAGCCTCGGGCCGCGAGGGCGGCGCCGAGACCCACGAACGTCTCCGGCGGCATCCATTCGACCGGTCCCCACGCGGTGTAGCTCGCGTCGTAGAGCTCGGGGCTCGTCGCCAGCACGTCGCGGAAGGTCTCCCAGTCGAACGAGAAGTCCGTGCTGACGCCCACGTGCTCGATGCCCACGACGCCGACGGCGTGGTCGATGTGGCGCACCATCGCGTCGAGCGTCGGGGTGTTGGGCCCCAGGAAGATGCCGACGCCGGTCACGCCCACCACTCCCCCGGTGTCGGCGACCGCGCGGGCCTGGTCGTCGGTGATGTTGCGCGGGTGATCCCACACGGCGCGCAGGTTGGAGTGGCTGAACACGACCGGGCGGGTCGACGCCTTGCACATGTCGAAGGTGGTGCGCACCCCCACGTGCGAACCGTCGGGCACCATGCCGCGCGCGTTCATCTCGGCGACGAGGTCGCGGCCCCACGCGGTGAGGCCGTCGTCGACCGCGTCGAGGCATCCGCCGCCGGCGGCGTTGGCGTGGTTGTAGACGGGCCCGAGCGTCCGTACGCCCAGAGCGGCGAGACGGGCCACCGCGTCGAGGTCGCCGCCGAGAGGGGCGACGTCTTCGAGGTCGAACACGACCGCCGTGTCGCCGGCGGCCGCGATCCGATCGACGTCATCGACGGATGCCGCGAGCGCGAGCCCGTCGATGGACTCGACCTGGGCGCGGAACGAGCGCAGGACGGATGCCGCGACCTCGGGCCCGTGCGGGGCGAACCCGACGTTGAGCGACACCAGGCCGCCCCCGCCGCCGCGGTAGCGGTGCAGTTCGGTCAGGTCGGCGGTCTCGACGAGCTCGGCGCACGCGTGCTGGTCCCAGAGCACGTCAGGATCCGGCCCGCGCGGCGAGCGCCGGGTCGAGCGCCTCGCGCTCGTCGAAGACGAAGCAGTCCCCGTTCCAGTGCGCCGCGCCCTGCGCATCGAACCATCCGAGGATTCCTCCGTCGAGCTGGTACGCCTCGACGCCCTCGTTCCGCAGGTACAGCGCCGCCTTCTCGCAGCGGATGCCCCCGGTGCAGAAACTCACGACGGTCTTGCCCGCGAGGTCGTCGCGGTGGGCCTTCGCGGCATCCGGGAACCGGGTGAACCGGTCGATGCGCCAGTCGAGAGCGCCGGCGAAGGTGCCGTAGTCGACCTCGAACGCGTTGCGCGTGTCGACGAGCACCACCTCGCGTCCGTCGTCATCGGCGCCGCGGTCGAGCCACCGACGCAGCGTCTCCGGGCTCACGGCCGGCGCTCGCCCGTCCTGCGGACGCACCTCGGGACGATCCATGCGGATGATCTCCCGCTTCACCTTCACCAGCAGCTTGCCGAAGGGCACGGCATCCGACCAGCTCTCCTTCGTGCGCAGGGCGGCGAATCGCACATCGGCCCGGAGGTCGGCGATGAATCCGCGCACCTCGTCGGGCGACCCCGCCAGGAA
Source organism: uncultured Microbacterium sp. (assembly GCF_947489255.1). Classification (GTDB taxonomy): domain Bacteria; phylum Actinomycetota; class Actinomycetes; order Actinomycetales; family Microbacteriaceae; genus Microbacterium; species Microbacterium phycohabitans. Next base: position 603,808 of record NZ_CANLCY010000004.1, on the reverse strand, counting down.
GAGGTTGATCCCCTCCTCGGCGAGCAGGATCGTGCCGCGCAGCCCCCGCGCCCCGGCCTGCTCGCGCAGCGCGCTGCGCAGAGCCGCCGGGTCGTCGAGGGGCGTGAACAGGTACGCCGACACGTTGAGGGTGGATGCCATGACCTCCACCCTACGAAAGCCCGCACGTGCGCGTGTCCTCCCCGCGTGGCCTCCCCGCGTGTCATCGTGCGGCGCAGGCGTCAAGCCGCACAACGCCCCGCGGCGATCGCCTAGCGTGGGAGGACTCGTCCCCGGGAGGAAGCGTGCCCCAAGGCCCCGCTGCGTCGGCCGTCACCGTATCGGTGGTCATCCCCGTCCGCGACGACGCTCCGCACCTCCGGCGATGCCTGCGGGCGCTCGCCGCGCAGAGCGTCGCCCCCGACGAGATCGTCGTCGTCGACAACGACTCCCACGACGACAGCGCCGCCGTCGCGCGCGCCGCGGGAGCCCGTGTGGTGTTCTGCGGCGAGCGCGGCATCCCCGCCGCCGCAGCCACGGGATACGACGTCGCGCGGGGAGATCTGATCCTCCGGCTCGACGCCGACAGCATCCCCGCGCCGACCTGGGTGGCGAGCATGGTCGAGGCGCTGAGCGACCCCGACGTGGATGCTGTCACCGGCGGCGCCGTGTTCCACGACGGTCCCGCCTCCCGGCGCACGTCCATGGCCCGGGCGTTCCTGACCACCTACACGACCTTCGCCTTCCCCGCGCTCGGCCACACGCCCCTGTGGGGGTCGAACATGGCGTTCCGCCGCCGGGCATGGGACGACGTGCGAGCGGAGGTGCACCTCGACCCCGAGCTGCACGACGACCTCGACCTGGCGTACCACCTGGGCGAACGACACCGCATCCGCCACGTCCCCGGGCACCACATGCGGGTGTCGTCGCGCACCGTCGAGCCGCGGCGGTTCGCACGGTGCTTCCGCCGCGGTGCGGGCACGGTGTTCGCGCACTGGCCGCGAGACTTCCCGCTCGCGCGGTGGGTGCGCGTGGCCCGCCGGCGTTCGGAGCGATCGCTCCGCGAGGAGGTGCGCTGATGGCCGGCATCCTGTTCCCCGGCGTCGAGGCCCCCGACCTGCACGTCATGAGCTTCAACATCCGACGCCGCTTCGACCGCGTCACCTGGCCGCCGGCCGACCGCTGGCAGATGCGCAAGCAGCGTCTGCGCACTTTCCTGGGCGCGAACCGGCCGCACCTGCTCGGCTCGCAGGAGGCGATGCCCGACCAGGCGCGGTGGGTGCAGGACTCGCTGGGCTCGAGCTACGGGCGCCTCGGTCTCGGACGCGGTAAGGACCGCGGCGGCGAGGGCACGCCCCTGTTCTACGACCGCGACCGCATCGGGGTGGACGACTGGCGGCAGGTCGCCCTCTCCGACACCCCCGAGGTGCCCGGATCGACCGGGTGGGGCAACACCATCCCGCGGATCGCCGTGATCGCGCAGCTGCGCGACCTCGCCACCGGGGCGGCCTTCACCTTCGTCAACACGCACTTCGACGCCTTCTCGCGGCGCGCGCGCCGCCGCTCGGCGACCTGGCTGCACGATGTCGTCGTGGCCCAGGACGGACCGCTGCTGTTCACCGCCGACGTCAACGCGCACGTGCGCTCCGGCGAGCTCGCCGGGATGTTCGCCGACGGACTGCTCGTCGACACGTGGTCGTACGCTCCCGTGCGGCACTCGGCCGAGTGGGGCACGTTCAACAATTACGCCGCGCCGAGAGTGGGAGCCCGACGCATCGACGCCCTCCTGGCCACCCCCGACGTGGGGGTGCGGGCCGTGGGCATCGACCCCCGCCCCACCGGAACGCAGTGGCCGAGCGATCACCTGCCCGTGCAGGCCGTGGTGCGCATCCCCGGCGGGAGCGGGACGTGACCGCCGATCCTCGACAAGACGAGGTCGACGGATGCCGCTGATCCGGGCGATGTACGCCAATCTCAAGCGACCGCCGCGCGGTGTCGCCGAGTGGTCGGCGGATGCCGTGCGCGCAGCGGCGATCGTCGGGGTCGTCGTCTCGCTCTTCACCCTGCCGTTCACCGACTTCGCGGTGCTGTCGATGTCGCTGCCCGCGGTGATGCTCTCGCGCATGATCGGGCTGCGCGCGGGACTCGACCTCCTCACGTGCGTCACGGTGATCGTGGCAGCCGGCAGCAACGTCATCGACCTGTACCGCGCCTGGACGGGCTGGGATCTCATCGTGCACGCCGTGTGCACGGGAGTGCTCGCCGCCGTCGCGCTGGTTCTCCTCGACGACGCCCGCGTGATCGAGCCGACCGGTCGGCGCCGGACGCCCATCGTCGTCGCCACGTCAGCCGGGCTCGCGCTCAGTGCCGTGTGGGAGATGGTCGAGTGGTTCGGCTACCGCTTCATCACCGACGCGATCTTCGTCACGTACGACGACACCATCGGCGACATGATCGCCGGTGGCGCGGGGGCGCTCGTCGCCGGAGTGCTGGCGTCCCGGTGGCGTCTCACGCGGGTGGACCGCGCACCGCTCTGACCCTGGCGACCGGTCGGAACGTGCCGGCGGCGCCCGGGGAGGAGCGCCGCCGACACGACTCGCGTCAGATCTTGCCCGCGACGTCCGTTCCGACGAGGTCGCCGTCGGGGTTCGGTTCGCTCAGCTGCTCGCCCGGAGCGGTGCTGTCATCGAGCGGCGGGAGCCCGGCTTCGACGCGCGATCCGGTCTCGGCATCCACGTTCTTCCAGTACTGCACGGCACGATCGCGGACGTCCTTGCGGGTCACGCCCCCGACGTGCCCGATGATCGTCTCGACGAGACGGTCGCGCTCCTCGGCCGACATGACCTCGCGCACGAGCGCGCCCGCCTGACCCCAGTCGTCGTCCTCGGGGTGCAGGGTCGCCGCCGAGCGCACGAGCTCGCCGTCGCTGTGCCATCCGCCATCGCCGGCCCGACGCGGGTCTGCGGCGGGGCCGCCCACCGAGTTCGGCGCGTAGACGGGAACCTCGGGCGGGTTGTACTCGTAGCGCATGGCGCCTTCTTTCGAGTACGAGTGCACCTCGGTGTGCGGGCGGTTGACCGGCAGCTGCTGGTAGTTGGTGCCGACGCGATAGCGGTGCGCGTCGGCGTAGCTGAAGATGCGCGCCTGCAGCATCTTGTCGGGGCTGCCGTCGATACCCGGCACGAAGTTCGACGGCTCGAACGCCGCCTGCTCGATCTCGGCGAAGTAGTTGCCCGGGTTGCGGTTGAGCTCCATCGTGCCGACCTCGATCTCGGGGTAGTCGCTGTGCGGCCACACCTTGGTCAGGTCGAACGGGTTGAAGCGGTAGGTCTTGGCATCCTCGTAGGGCATGATCTGCACCTTGAGCGTCCACGTCGGGAACTCGCCCCGCTCGATCGCGGCGTAGAGGTCGCGGATGTGGAAGTCGGCGTCTTGACCGGCGATCTGGTCGGCCTCGTCCTGCGTGAGGGTCTTGTGACCGAGGTCGGTGTGGAAGTGGTACTTCACCCAGAACCGCTCCCCCTCGGCGTTGATCCACTGGTAGGTGTGCGAGCCGTAGCCGTTCATGTGGCGCCAGGATGCCGGGATGCCACGGTCGCCCATGAGCCAGGTGACCTGGTGCGCGCTCTCGGGCGAGAGCGTCCAGAAGTCCCACTGCATCGTGTTGTCGCGCAGGTGGCTGCCGGGAAGGCGCTTCTGCGACCGGATGAAGTCGGGGAACTTGATGCCGTCCTTGACGAAGAAGACGGGGGTGTTGTTGCCGACGAGGTCGTAGTTGCCCTCGGTCGTGTAGAACTTCAGCGAGAACCCGCGGGGATCGCGCCAGGTGTCGGGGCTGCCCTGCTCGCCGGCGACCGACGAGAAACGCGCGAGCATCTCGGTCTCGACGCCCGGCTGGAACAGCGCGGCACGCGTGTACGCCGACACGTCTCCGGTCGTGCGGAACGTGCCGAAGGCCCCGCCGCCCTTGGCGTGCACGACGCGCTCCGGGACCCGCTCGCGATTGAACTGCGCGAGCTTCTCGATGAGGTAGTGATCGGTCAGCGCGATCGAGCCGTCGGCTCCGACGCTCTGCGAATGCTCGTCACTGGCGACGGGCGCGCCGCCGTTCGTGGTGGTCGGCTCGGTCATGGCTCTCCTCACGTCGTGGGCCGCGGACGAATGGCCCTCATCCGACGCTACGCACCCCCTCCGACATCGCGGGGGCGTTGCGCATCGCGCGCGAAGCACCTACTGTCCCGCGGCTGTCAATCCCCCGCGGCCCCCTCCGACGCCTCGCGAGCATGGGCGCACATCAACGGACCGCTACCACCGGGAGAGGACACGTCATGTCGAAGGATCTGTCGAAGGGCGATCGCGTCAGCTGGGACACCCCGCAGGGCAGGACCCAGGGCGAGGTCGTGGAGAAGAAGACGAAGGACTTCCAGCACGACGGGCAGAAGTTCACCGCGTCGGACGACGACCCGGCCTACGTCGTGAAGTCGGAGAAGTCGGGCTCGACGGCGGCGCACAAGGGCTCGTCCCTCACCAAGCTGAAGAGCTGACCCGCACGGCCCCTTCGACGAGTTCGGCGACCGCGCAGGTCCTCGGGCCCGTCGGAGGGGCCGACACCGCACCCGGTGGCTTCGACAGGCTCAGCCACCTTCCCGAGCTGACCTGTGAGCCCGTCGGAGGGGCCGACGCTGCACCCGGTGGCTTCGACAGGCTCAGCCACCTCCCGAATAGGTCCCTGAGCCCGGCGAACGGACGGGAGCCTCACACCCCCGCCGGCTAGTGCTTCGCGTCCCGCCGTTTGCGCATCTGCGCCAGCGCCAGCCCCAGCCGGTGATTGCCCGCCAACACGTCCTCGTGGCGTTCGAGGAACTCCCAGTACGCATCGGTGAACACCGAGTCCTTGGCATCCTGAGCCGAAGGCCACCACGAACCCATCTTCTGCAGATACGCCCCGCCTGAGACGTAGGGCTTGGTGGCGACGAACCCGCCGTCGGCGAACTGGCTCATGCCCATGACGTTGGGCACCATCACCCAGTCGTACGCGTCGACGAACAGCGCGAGGAACCACGCGTTCACCTGCCGCGGCGCGTAGCCCTGCAGCAGGAACCAGTTGCCCAGCACCATCAGCCGCTCGATGTGGTGGGCGTAACCCCACCGGTGCACCCGCTCCAGCACCGTTCGCACCGGGACCGGGAGGTCCGTCGGCATCCGCTCCCCCGAGTACCAGTACTTCTGGATGCGCTTCTCGAGGTGCAGCGCGTTGACGTGCTCGAGCTCCGGGTGCGCGCGGTACATCCCGCGCATGTACTCGCGCCACCCGATCACCTGCCGGATGAACCCCTCGACGGATGCCAACGGCGCGTCGGTGCGGGTGGCGGCGTCGACCACCTCCTCGACCGTCAGCAGGCCGATGTTCAGCATCGGCGAGATGATCGCGTGGAAGAGGAACGGCTCGTCGGCCTTCATGGCGTCTTCGTAGCGCCCGAAGTCGTGCAGACGCTCCGCGACGAACACGTCGAGCCAGTCGCGCGAGTCCTCGGGCGTCACGGGGAGCCAGAACTCCTCGGCCGCGCCGGGATGCTCGGGGAACAGCTCGTCGACCTCCGCGATCACCGCCCGCGTGATCTCGTCGTGCTCGAGCGTCGGAAGGGGTGGGATGTCGATGCCCTTCTTCGGCAGGGCCTTGCGGTTGTCGGCGTCGAAGTTCCACCGGCGTCCGGCAGGCTTCCCCCCGTCCATCAGGATGCCGGTGCGCCGACGCTGCCAGTGGTAGAAGTCCTCCATGAGCGGCGTGGGGTGTTCCGCGAACCAGGCGTCAACGTCGTCTTCGGGCGTGAGGAAGAGCCCGTCCGAGAGCACGTCGGTGTCGACGTCGTGGTGCGCGCAGATCCGCGCGATCCGCTCGTCGACGGGACGGTTCGGGTCGCTCATCCAGGTCAGCTCGGTGACGCGGTGCGTCGTCAGCAGGCGCTCCAGGCCGGCCTTGAACGTGAGGGCGTCGTCGAGGGTGATCCGCCGGACGGTCCGGCCCTCGGCCTCGAGTCGCGCCGCCGTGTGCCGCATCGCCGACACCAGCAGCACGATCTTGTGCCGGTGGTAGGGGAGCTTGGCGAACCGCGGCGCCGACTCGATGAAGAAGAACTCCTCGATCTCGTCGTCGTCGTAGGCGGGGTGCTCCGCGAACTGCTGCGTCGCGAGGATCAGCGCGGCCTTCATGCTCCCGCCTCCCCAGCGAGGTCCCTCTCGCTGCGCGTCATGAGGCGCTCCGCCTCTGCGCCGCCGCTTTCGACCGGCATCCTCGCGAGCAGTAGAGCACCTGATCCCATTGATCGCGTCCACTCCAGCGTTTGCGGTCGGTGAACGGGCGGCCGCAATACGCGCAGGGTTTGGAGCGCACCTCGGGTCGTGACATGCCGTCATCGTCGCAAAGCGCACGAACCCTTCTCGGGGGCTTGCGCTCACACGACGATCCGTTCCGCGCAAGGCCCTGTGCGCGGCGATCCGACGAGTGGTCGGGTACGGGGATGGACACCTTCGCAGAACGCACCCCCGACACCGCCGACCACCCCGACGAGCTCGAGACCGCCGACGCGCCGTCGGTCCCCACGACCGACGACGACGACGCCCCCGTCGACAACCCCTCGGGTGGCTGAGACCGCCCCATCTCCTGCCGCGACGCCACGGCATCCCTCGCTCCCGGCGCGATCGGGCGGTTGACGCGACCATCCCGGCGTCCGCGGGCCACGGGCAGCGCGTGTGCCGGAACGGCGACGTGGGGCCGGGGCGGTGGCGGTGGATCGGCCCCGGCCCACGCCGTCAGTCGGTCAGGTCGAACGTCTCCTTCTCGCCGCCGCGCGGGCGATCGCCCGTGACCTTCGAGGTCACCAGCGCGATCGCCGTGGCGAGGCGCCCGCCGGCACTCCCCCAGTACTCTCCCGTGAGAGCGGAGACCTTCAACAGCGTCACACCGGGCGACTCGGGGCCGTCCGGGAACCAGGCTTCCACGCTCGTCGACCACAGCTCCTTCAGCTTCGCGAGGTCGTCGACCACCTCGGCCTCGCCCGCGAGCGACAGCCAGGTGCCGTCCGTGCTGAACGACAGGCCCACCTTGGGATCCCGGCGCACGTGCTCCACGGCGGAGGCGTGGGTCCCGACGATGAACCAGAGGTCTCCGTCGGACTCGGTCTCCTGCACCGTGAGCGGGTGGGCGTGCAGGTCGCCGTTCTCGGCACGCGTGGTGACCATGGCGAAACGGAACTTCTTCAGCAGCTCGTTGAGCTTCTCCAGCTCGGACGCAGTGGATGACATGACTCTCCCTCGATCGTGGAGGTCCCAGCCCACCGCCTCGAACCGCGCCGCGCTACGAGTTGACGGAGGGCTCGCCGTCTGCTCTCGGAGGGGCGAGGCGGTCGAGGTCGGCCAGCGCGTCGCGCGCCCGCGACACCCGCGCCGCGACCTCGTCGTCCCACCACCGCGGCCCCCGCTCCCCCAGGCCGGCCTTGGCCAGCCCCACCCGACGGCGCGCGTCGGCCACCGCCTCCTCGTCTCCGTCGCGTCCGGCGACGCGCACCGCCGCGCGTGCCCTCCCCAGGTGGGAGCGCAGGGCCGCGGCGAGGTCGTCCGGCAGCGCCGGATCCGTGCGGCGCCACCGCCTGCCGTCGATGACGAGCCAGCGCTCGTCGTCGGACGCAGCCGAATCGGTGGATGCCATGCCCCCAGTGCACCGCACAGCCCGGGTCCCGCAAAGTTCTCCGACGGCGTTCGGGTATCCGTGCTAGCGTGAAGGTATTCGTTCTGGGACTTGCTTCATCGACGCCCGCCTCATCGCTGAGATGCCGGGCGCACGGCGCCGAGCCGTTTCCGAAAGCATTCCCTCCCTCAATCATCGCGTGCCTCGCTCGACGGCTTCGGTCCTCGCGTCGCACTCGCGGAAAGTTCTTGTGTCTCTGCTTCACCCTTCGCCACTCTCGTGGCGCCAGGCCGATCTCGACGTCTACGTCGCGACGGCCGGATCCGACTACGCCGGTTTCGTCGGCGCGGCCACCTCGGGCTACGAAGCCCAAGGTCCGCTCGGCGAGAACCTCGGCGTCCACGCGTCCGTCGACGCGGCTCAGGCCGCGGTCGACGGGCACCGCGTCCGTGTCACCGACTCGGTGCCGCGGCGTCCCCGTCCGCTCCGCACGCGTCGGAGCGGCACCCACGGTCGCATCTGCGGCCCAACATGAATAAAGGAAGAACACGATGGCCACTGGCACCGTGAAATGGTTCAACTCCGAAAAGGGCTACGGCTTCATCGCTCCCGATGACGGCTCGGCCGACCTCTTCGCGCACTTCAGCGCGATCCAGGGCAACGGCTTCAAGGAGCTCACCGAGGCCCAGAAGGTCGAGTTCGACGCTGAGCAGGGCCCCAAGGGCATGCAGGCGGCGAACATCCGCCCCCTCTGAGCTTCGCTCCACCGCGAGAGCCGGGCGCGTCGCCACGCGACGCCCCGGCTTTCGTCGTTTCCGCCGCACGGCGCGGGGCCGCGCCGTCGCTCCGGCGCAGGGGACATCGGTGTCGTCTTTCCCGCGCCGATGCCAGCCGGGCCGTCGCTCGCACCGACGGCGATCACCCCCCTCAGCGCCCACCCCCGCAGCCCTCGCATGTTTCCGTTTCCCGTGAGGCTCCTGCACATGTGGATGTATTCCAGGGCCTTTATACGGCGACCCGTAATGTGATCCTCGTGCCGGGAAGCCGCCCCGGTGCTGTCATCGCAGAACGCACACCCGAGGAGCAGCTGATCGCTACCCCCGTCGCCGAGTCCCGCCTCGGCCCCGTACGTCAGACCTATTCCGGCACGAAAGATTTCCCCCCGATCACCAAGGCCTACACGGAGCTGTCGCAGGTCGTCCGCGAGAGTGGGCTCCTCGTCCGCACCCCCCGGTTCTACGCCGGTGTCGCCGTGGCGATCGTCCTCGGTTTCGCCGGGTGCATCACCGGCTTCATTTTGCTCGGCGACAGCTGGTTCCAGCTGATCATCGCCGCCGTCCTCGGCATCCTGTTCACGCAGGTCGCGTTCCTCGCGCACGAGGCGGCGCACCGGCAGATCTTCGCCTCCGGCCCCGCCAACGATCGCCTCGGACTCTTCATCGGCAACGGCATCGTCGGCATGAGCCGCTCGTGGTGGGCATCGAAGCACACCCGCCATCACGCCAACCCCAACCGCGTCGGCAAAGACCCCGACATCGAGATCGACACCATCTCGTTCCTCGACGTCGACGCCGCCAAGGCGCGCGGCGTCCAGCGCTGGATCACGCAGCGTCAGGGCTACCTGTTCTTCCCCCTGCTGGCCTTCGAGGGCATCAACCTCTACGTCCTCGCGCTGCGCCACCTGCTCTCGCGCGGCGAGAACAAAGACCGCTGGAAAGAGCTGGCCCTCCTCGCCGTGCGGCACACGATCTTCATCGCGCCGATCTTCGTCTTCCTGCCGCTGGGACTCGCCTTCGCGTTCTTCGGCGTCTCGGTCGCCGTGTTCGGCATCTACATGGGAGCGTCCTTCGCTCCCAACCACAAGGGGATGCCGGTCATCGAGCCGGGCGCGAAGCTCGACTTCTTCAGCAAGCAGGTACGCACCTCCCGCAACGTGTCGGGCGGGTGGTGGGCCACCTGGCTCATGGGCGGCCTGAACTACCAGATCGAGCACCACCTGTTCCCCAACATGCCGCGCCCGCACCTCAGCCGTGCGCGCGTCATCGTGCGCGAGCACTGCGCGACGCTGAACGTGCCCTACGTCGAGACGACGCTCTTCCAGTCGTACGGCATCGTCATCCAGTACCTGAACCGCGTGGGCCTGGCGGCTCGCGATCCGTTCGAGTGCCCGATGACCTCTGCGACGCGTCACCTCACCGTCGAGAAGTAGGCTCCCCCGCCACGACGCCGTCGCACCCCTCGGGTGCGGCGGCGTCGTCATCTCCGTGGGCGGAGCACACGGATGCCGCAGCCCGCGGTGCGCGAGCGCGAGGCTCGCGATCGCGGCTCACTCGCGCGACACCTCGTGCAGCACCACATCCCGAACGGCGCCGTCCGCGAGGGTCGCCGTCATCACGGTGCACGCCGGCTGACGCCGCCGATCGGTCGACGAACCGGGATTGAGCAGCCGCAGCCCCGTGGGCGTCTCCGAATCCCACGGGATGTGGCTGTGCCCGAAGACCAGCAGATCCGTGTCGGGATAGGCGGCATCCATCCGCTTCTCCCGGGCCGCGGCGGCGCCCGTCTCGTGCACGACGGCCAGGCGCACCCCCTCGATCTCGGCCCGCGCCACCTCGGGGAGACGCGCACGCAGGCCCTCCCCGTCGTTGTTGCCCCAGACCCCGAGCACCGGGCCGATCGCGAGAAGGTCGTCGAGCACACTCTCCTCGACCCAGTCGCCCGCGTGCACGATGAGATCGACGTCGGATGCCATCCGCCGCACCGCCGCGGGAAGGACCCGGGCTCTCTTCGGCACGTGCGTGTCGGCGAGGAGGAGAAGACGCGTCGGCATGCCGCCCACGCTATCCGTCCCGCCCTCCACGGGGGCGCGCATGCGTCTCGACCTCCCCGTGGAACGCGAGAATGGAGGGGTGACCTCGCATCGCCGCTCCCCCGCCATCGCCCTCGTCGTCGACCTCGTGCTCGTGATCGTCTTCGCCGCCATCGGGCGCGCGACCCACGACGGCGACGTGCTCGGTCCGTTCGGTTCGGGCCTGGCGACGACGGCCTGGCCCTTCCTCGCCGCCCTGCTCGTCGGCTGGCTCGTCACGCGAGCGTGGCGCGGACCCCTGGCCATCGTGCGGACGGGCCTGCCCGTGTGGGCCGTGACGGTGATCCTCGGTATGGTGCTGCGCGCGCTGAGCGGTCAAGGCGTCGCGGTGGCGTTCGTCGTCGTCGCGGCCATCACCCTCGCGCTGTTCCTCCTCGGATGGCGCGCCATCGCCCGCCTCGCGACCCGTGGACGACGGGCCGCCGCACGAGCGCGCTGACCGAGATCACGGAGACTCCCCCGGATGCCGGAAACCCCCCGGCTCGAAACGTCAGGCGTCGCCCGCGAGGGTGACGTCGACCTGGATCTCCGTCGCCAGCCGCTCCAGCTGCGCCACCAAGTCGTCGACGGCGACGTCCGCGGCGAGTGTGGCCATGATCGAGGCCTCGAACAGGCGTCCGCCGGCCATCGCGGCATCCGTCGTCTGGGTCGACATGCGCTCGATGCTCGCGCCGTGGGCGCTGAGCGCCGACGACAGCTCGCGGACGATCCCCGGGCGATCGTTGCCGACCACGTCGAACGTCACGGTGCGCGCCTCCGACGCGGTGACGGCGGCTCCTCCGGCGTGCACCGTGACGGTGAGCGTGCCGGACAGGCCCTCGAGGGCGGCGCGCAGGGCGTCGGCGCGGTCGGCGGAGACGGAGACCTCGACGATCCCGGCGAACGCGCCCGCCAGCTCGGCGAGTTCGCTGTTCTCCCAGTTGCCGCCGTGGGTGTCGACGATGTCGGCGACGGCGGACACGAGTCCCGCGCGGTCGTCTCCGACGATGGTGAGGACGAGGGTGGTCATGGCGACAGCGTAGCGAGAGGCACGCGTGCCGTGTCCGACGACGTCGCGACCGCTGGGCGCCGAGGTCAGGCCGGGCGTGCGACGGCGTCCCATCGCGGCGCCGACGACGCGTTGACCGCCGCCATGGCGAGCACGAGCATCGCCGCCCCCGCGGGGAACAGCATCGCCGTGGCCACCGACACGTTCTCGGCGATCGCCCCGGTCACCGCCGACGACACCGCCTGGGCGAGGGTCAGGGCCGAGGCCAGCAGGGTCATCGTCGAGGCGGTGCGTCCACGCGGGGCCCGGTGCCCGGCGAGACTGAACAGCGTCACGAGGGAGGGGCCGACCCCGATGCCCATCAGGCACAGCACGATCGTCACCGTCACCACGGATCCGCCGACGGTGTAGGCCCCCGCTGAAGCGGTGAGGATCGCGGCGAACAGCACCAGGCGCCAGCGCAGGGCGAAGCGCGCGGGCAGGGCGGCGACGGCCAGGGCGAGCACCGCCGAGCCCACCCCCATCACGCCGTACAGCAGTGCCCCCGCCTCGGGCGCCCCCTGCGCCTCCATGAACGCGGTGAGCGAGGTGAGGGTCGAACCGAAGAACAGTCCGACGCCGAACACGGCGGCGATCAGCACGAGCATGCGCGGGTGCAGGACGTCGCGAAAGGGAGCCATCTCCTCGCGCTCCGACCGCTCGGGCACGGCCCGCCCGGTCGGGTGCAGCGCGAACGCGGTGACGAAGACGAAGCTCAACACGGCGGCGCCGACGATGGGCGCCCAGGGTGCGACGAGGGCGGCGAGCACGCCGACGACGAAGGGGCCGATCACGAACGCGGTCTCGTCGGCGGCCGACTCATAGGCCATGGCGCGCGAGAAGGTGCGCTCGCGCCGCTCGGGACGCACCCGGTCGCCGATCAGCGCCATCACGCGACTGCGCGACATCGCGGCGGTCTGCGGACCGGTGAGGCCGATCGCGGTCGCGACGATCAGCAGCAGCGCCTCGCCCGGAGCCGACGCCACCACGAGCGGGAAGAGCGCGAGCAGGATGCCGTTGGCGAGCCCCACCGGCACGAGCACGCGCCGCTGACCGTACCGGTCGGCGAGATCGCCCAGGACGGGGCCTGCCACCACCACGCCGAGCCCGACGGCCGCCGACGTCAGCCCGCCGAGCGCCACGGAGCCGCGCAGCGCGACCACGATGGCCAGCACGCCGACGGTCATCATCGCGAAGGGCAGGCGGGCGACGAACGCGACCGGGAAGTACCAGAAGCCGGTGTGGTGGATCAGCGAACGGTCGACGACGACGGGGGCGGGGTGGTGCATGAGGATCTCCGGGGCGTGGGGCAGTGCCGCCTTGCCGGTCCGGTAGGTAGATGCACGAGGTGCGGCGGGCGAACCCGCGCGATCAGTCTACCGAAAGGCCTCGACCGGGGGCGGGTCAGCCCACGATGGCGGCGATCGCGGCAATCACCGAGGCGAGGGCGAGCACGAGGGCGATCGCGATCAGCACGGTGTGCACGATGAGGAACGCCGTCGGCTTGCCCGCGGCATCCCGCGCCCGGGGGTCCTTCGCGATCCGCGGGTAGAAGCGCGGCCAGACCACGGCGTTGAAGACGGCGTTGGCGAACAGCAGCACGATCAGCAGGGGTTCCACGCCTCGAGCCTAGGCGCCCGCGGCCGCCCGTCGCGCAGCGGGACTACCGCGCGCAGTCGATGCACAGGCGCGCGAAGGGCCGGGCCTCGAGGCGGGCGTCGGCGATCGACCGACCGCATCGCTCGCACACCCCGAAGGTCCCGGATGCCACGCGCTCGCGCGCGGCGCGGATCTCGGCGCGCTCGCTCTCGGCGCCACGGCGCAGCGCGTCGACCTGGGCCCACTCGCCCGACAGCGTCGACCCCTCGGGGTCGTGCTCGTCGTCGGCGGTCGCGTCCGCCCGATCATGGCGGAGACTCTCCTCGTCGGCGTGGAGCCGCTCGAGGCGATGGGCGATCTCGCGCTCGCGCTCCTCGAGCATGCGCCCGGCGGTGTCGGCATCCATCCTCCGACGCTAGCCCCCTGCGCGGGCGCCGGGGCTGCGGCAGGATCGCGGCATGAGCGAAATCCGACGCCACTGGACGCCGACGGCCGTCGCGTTCCTCGTCCTCTCCGTCGCCGGCCTGGTCGGCACGTGGACCTTCAACGCCTTCGCCATCGTGCAGATGCGCGACTTCATCGGCGACCTCGTCACGAGCGGCCCCGCGGTGTCGTCGATCACGGTCGACCTGCTGGTCGTCGCCGTCGCCGGGAGCATCTTCCTCATCGTGGAGGCGCGGCGGCTCGGCATGCGCTTCGCGTGGCTGTACATCGTGCTGTCCGGCGTGACCGCGTTCGCCTTCACCTTCCCGCTGTTCCTGGCGATGCGCCAGCGCCGGCTCACCGCCCTCGCCCACACGTGAGTCGCCGGAAATCGTCGCCTCCCGCCGGGCGGAAGCGACAATTCCTGGCGACTCACGCGCGGGACGCGAGCCACCCGCGGAACGCGACTCAGGCGCGGGACACGGGGTCAGCGCGCGGCGAGGCCCTCGCGCAGGCCGTCCACGAGCGGGGTCGTCGGACGACCGATGAGGCGCGAGAGCGTGCCGTCGGTCTGCGACAGGGCTCCACGGGCGATCGCGTCGTCGATCCCGGCGACGAACGCCGCCGTCCCGGCATCCAGTCCCGCCTGCTGCAGGCCGGCCGTCAGCTGCTCCGTTGTGACGGCGACGTAGGTCACCGGGCGGCCGAGCACCTCGGTCGCGGCCTCGGCGAGCTCGTCGTACGTCCACGCCACGTCTCCGCCGACCTCGAGCGTGCGTCCGGCGAGGTCGTCCGTGGTGAGCGCGATCGCGGCGGCCTCGGCGTAGTCGCGGCGGCTCGCGCTGGCCACCCGCGCCTCCCCGGCGGCGGCGACGATCTCTCCCGTGTCCGCGGCGCGGGCCACGGCGTCGAGGTAGTTCTCGGTGTACCAGTTGTGGCGCAGCACCGTCGCCGACAGTCCCGAGGCGGCGATGGCCTCCTCGGTGGCCTTGTGGTCGGCACCGAGCGCGTAGTCGATCTCGTCGACGCGCGGAGCGCTGGTGTAGACGAGTCGCTCGACGCCGGCCTCCCGCGCCGCGTCGATGACGTTGCGGTGTCCGGAGACGCGGTCGGCATCGGTGCCCGAGATCAGCAGCACGCGGTCGACGCCCCGGAAGACCGGGGCCAGCGTCTCGGGGCGGGAGTAGTCGAGCTCGACGACGCCGACGCCGCGTGCGGCGAGGTCGTCGACCTTGGCGGGCGTGCGCGCGCCGGCCACGATCTCGGATGCCGCGATGCCGCGCTCGAGCAGGGCGTCGACGACGAGGCGGCCGAGGTGACCGGAGGCGGCGGTGACGAGGAGGGTCATGGGAGTGTCCTTTCGGTGGGTACGCGGGGTGAAACCCGCCTCTCGACGATGCATTCCGGAATGTCGGTACCCACTTTCTGGTTAGGTACTCACATGAGCGTCAGTCTTGCCGATCTGCGCGGGCGCAACCCCGAGATCTTCACCGACGGGTGTCCCACCCGCACCGTGCTCGACCACGTCATGGGCAAGTGGGGCGTCCTGGTGCTCCTCGCCCTGTCCGACGGGACGCAGCGCTGGGGAGTGCTGCGCCGCAACGTCGCGGGGATCAGCGAGAAGATGCTCGCCAGTACGCTCAAGACGCTCGAGGGCGACGGTCTGGTGCTCCGCACCGCCTACCCCGAGGTGCCTCCCCGCGTCGAGTACGCCCTGACCGATCGCGGCCGCGACCTCATGACGCGGGTGATCCCCCTCATGGAATGGGTCGCCGACAACGCCGACGACATCGTCGCGCGGAGGGACTGACCGGTGCGCATCCCCGCCCTGCGCACGATGCGCGACAGCTTCACCGTCCGCGCCCCGCGGCGCGTCCCCCTGCTGCAGGTGACGAAGTCGGCCATCGCCATCGTCGCGGCGTGGCTCGTCGCGGGCTGGCTCGTCCAGGGTCCGCCGCCGATCTTCGCCGCGATCGCGGCGCTGCTCGTCGTCCAGCCCAGCATCAACCAGTCCTTCACCCGCGCCGTCGAGAGAAGCGTGGGCGTCATCGTCGGCGTGCTCATCGCCGCTCTTCTGGGCCTGGTGTTCGGGTCGCAGCCGTGGGTCGCGCTGCTCTCGGCCGGCGTGGCGCTGGCGGTCGCGTGGGCCGCCCGCATCTCCCCCGGCGCCACGAATCAGATCGCCATCAGCGCTCTCCTCGTCCTCGCCCTCGGCACCGCGACCCCGAACTACGCCCTCGACCGCGTCCTCGAGACGCTCATCGGCGCCGCGATCGGCATCGTCGTCAACGCCGTCCTCGTTCCGCCCGTGCTGGTCCCCGCCGCGCGCGAGAAGGTCGACGTGCTCGGACGCGAGCTCGCCGCGGCCCTCGAACGCCTCGCCGACGCCCTCGAGACGCCGCAGACCCCGGCATCCCTCGAAGGACTCCTGCTCGAGGCGCGGTTGCTGCGCCCGGTCCGGGATGCCGCCGCCGACGCGATCCGCGACGGCGCCGACTCCCTGGCCCTGAACCCGCGCAGCAATAGGCATCGCGCAGACCTCGCCCAGATGGGCGCGCTGATCGACCGCTTCACCCCCGTGGTGACGCAGACGGTCGGGATGACGCGCGCGGTCTACGACGGCTACGAGAACTCGATCGTCGACGAGCCGGCCGTCCGCGCGATCGCCGAGCAGCTGCACCGGGCCGCCCACGACGTGCGCCTCGCGTTCGCCCTCGACGCGGGCCCCGAGCGAGCGGTCGACACCGAGCCCGCCCTCACCCGCCCCCTGCAGATCCAGACGCCGTCGACGCTGCACTGGGTGCTCGTCGGCTCCCTGCTCATGGATCTGCACCGCGTGCACGAGACGCTGCGCGAGCGCGAGGATTGAGCCGCACGACATCCTCGCCCTCTCCGCAAGCCCCCTGAGGATCGGGGCTCTTCGGGCCCCACCGGCGTCCCGCGCTGGTTGACTGGGCGCATGGGTACCGCGATGTTCCCCCTCGGAGCCGTCCTCTTCCCGCACACGCCTCTCGCTCTGCGGATCTTCGAGGAGCGCTATCTCGTCATGCTCGGGCGCCTCCTGGATGAGACCGACCCCGCCTTCGGGGTCGTGCTCATCGAGCGCGGGTCCGAGACCGGGGGCGGCGACCAGCGTTTCGCCCTCGGCACCATGGCGCAGCTCAGCCACGTCGTGCCCCAGGCGGGCCAGATGCAGATCGTCGCGCGGGGGACGGAGCGCTTCGAGATCGTCGAGTGGCTCGACGACGCGCCGTACCCGCGCGCCGACGTCCGCGCCCTCCCCGACCTCGAGTGGAACGACGCGCTGATGCCGCTGCTCGAGGAGGCCGAGCGGATCGTGCGGCGCGTGCTCGGTCGCGCCCAGCAGTACGGCGGCACGCGATGGGACCCCGAGGTCGAGCTGTCGGAGGAACCACTCCCGCGCGCCTGGCAGGTCGCGGCGATCGCTCCGCTGGGCGAGCTCGATCAGATGGAGCTCCTGCGCTCCGAGACGCTCGGAGGACTGCTGCGCGCGACCATCGACCTCACCCTCGCCGCGGAGCCGCTGCTGAACGACCCGGTGCCCGACGGGGTCATCGTCGTCGACGAGGACGACGACGAGGCCTGAGCCAGCGCGTCCGCATACCGGAGGCGGTCGGATGCCGCGCGTGCAGCCGGACGGGCATCGGATGCCGCGCGTGCGAACCGTCGGGGATCGGGATGCCGCGCCTCCCGGCCGGGATGCCGCGCGTGCGGGCCGGCAGCCACCGGATGCCACGCGGGATACGACGGAGCCCGGAACACCGCCGTCGCGGCATTCCGGGCTCCGATATCGCGGTCAGTTCAGTTCGCGGACCGTCGACGGGATGACCCCGTCGCCGTAGAGGTCGATCGCGAGGTCCTGGAGCGCCGTCAGGGCGACGCGCTGGGTCTGCGGGCCGTAGGAGATGCGGGCCACGCCCAATGCCTCGTACTCGGCGGCCGTGAGATTTCCTGGAACGCCGATGACGCTCAGCTTGCGCTCTCCGAGCCCCTCCACCAGACGCCGGGTGGTGTCGGCGTCGAGCTTGCCGGGCACGAACACCGAAGTCGCTCCGGCCGCGAGGAAGGCGCGGCCGCGCTCGACGGCATCCGCGATCTTGTCGTCGAGGGGCCGATCGGCGCCCTTCAGGAACACGTCGGTGCGCGCGTTCAGCGCGAAGGGCACGCCCTCGGCCTCACCGGCGGCGATCACCGCCTCGACGGCGGCCACGGCGTCGGCGAGCGGCTTGACCCGGTCCTCGACGTTCGCCCCCACCACGCCCACACCGATCGCCCGACGCGTCGTCTCGCCCGGGTCGCCGAAACCGGCATCGAGATCCGCGCTGACGGGGACGTCGACCGCGGCGACGATGCGCCCGACCATGTCGAGCATGAGCTCGACGGGGATGTTCTCCCCGTCCTCATAGCCGAAGGTCGCCGCGATCGAGTGACCCGCGGTCGCGAGTGCCGTCGTCTCCGGCAACGCCGCGACGGCCTGGGCCGACACCACGTCCCACACGTTCACGACGCGCAGGATCTCCGGGGCCGTGTGCAACCGGACGAGGGTCTGCGCCCGCTCGGCGACCTCGCTCACTGGTCGCCTCCCGCGTGGTCGGCCACGATCGCCTCGGCGATGAGCGTGTCTCCCGCGCCGAAGCGGATGAAGCGCCCGATCGTCGCGGGCTGCACGAGAACGGCGGCGGCGACGGCAGCCACATCGGCGCGCGAGACCTCGCCCTTGCCCTGCGGTGCGGTGGTGATGCGGCCGGTCGGCGGGTCGAGCGTGAGCGTGCCCGGGCCGAGGATCGTCCAGTCGAGGTCGCTCGCGCGCAGGTGGTCGTCGGCGGCGAGCTTCGCGTCGGCGTAGGCGTAGAAGGAGTCGTCGGGGTCGATCCCGTGGTCGGGCGTCGAGCCGATCCACGACACCATCACGAAGCGACGCACCCCCGCCTTCGAGGCCGCGTCGACCGCGCGCTGCGCGGCGTCGCGATCGACGGCGTACGTGCGCTCGGCGCTGCCGCCGCCGGCACCCGCCGACCACACGACCGCGTCGGCGCCCTCGAAGGCCGCGGCCATCTCGTCGGTGTCGGCGTTCTCGACGTCGAGCACGAGGGGCGTGCCACCCGCCTGCTCGATGTCGCCGGCCTGTTCCGGATTGCGGATGACGGAGGTGGCCTCGTCGCCGCGATCGGCGAGCAGCCGCGCCAGGTGCAGCGCCACCTTCCCGTGTCCTCCGATGATCACGATGCGTTCCATGTCGCTGTCCTTCCACGTCGTCGGTCGACCCGGTTCGCCGTGCAGACACGCGCATCGGGATGCGCCGCGCTCACCGCGTCTCGACCGGGCTCGTGCTCGACCCTACGCAGCACCCCCGACACGCCCACGCGGGGTTGACGCCCCGCCCGCGGCACTCACGTCACGTCGCCGTCGACGTACACCCACCGCCCGCCGCGCCGCGCGAACCGGCTCCGCTCGATCAGCTCCCCGTCCTGCCCGGCCTGCCACCATCGCGCACGGAACGCCACCTCGGCGGCGTCCCCGTCCTCCACGGCATCCTCGATGACCAGGCCGGTCCAGACCGTGCCGTCGTCGAGGTCGATGTGCTCGGGCCGGGTCCGCGGATGCCACGACCGCACGAGGTGCGCCTCGTCACCGACCGCGAACGCGGTGTAGCGCGAACGCATCAGCCGCTCGGCGCTCGGCGCGGGGGCGCCGTCGAGGATCGGCGCGCAGCAGTCGGCGAACACGCCGCCCCCGCAGGGACACGGCGCCTGCGCCGCCGGACGAGTGGATGCCGACCCGAAAGACATCTCGCCACTCTAGGTCGCGCCGCCCGCCCTCCGCCGCCGCCGCCCACTCCCGGGCCGATCGCCCCGGCGCGCCTCCCGTGCCAGGATCGAGACCGTGACCGACCGCATCATGCTCCTCGACACCGCGTCGCTGTACTTCCGTGCCTTCTACGGCGTGCCCGACAAGGTGAAGGCGGCCGACGGGTCGTCGGTCAACGCGGTGCGGGGCCTGCTCGACATGATCGCGAAGCTCGTGATCACCTACCGCCCCACCCGTCTCGTCGCCTGCTGGGACGACGACTGGCGCCCGGCCTGGCGCGTCGACCTGCTCCCGAGCTACAAGGCGCACCGCGTCGTCGAGGCCGTCGCTGCGGGACCCGACGTCGAAGAGGTGCCCGATCCGCTCCAGGCCCAGATCCCGCTCATCCGGGAGGCCCTGGCCGTCCTCGGCATCCCCGTCGTGGGCGCGGCCGAGCACGAGGCCGATGACGTCATCGGCACCCTCGCCACGCGCGCCGACGCCCCCGTCGACATCGTGACCGGCGACCGCGACCTCTTCCAGCTCGTCGACGACGCCCGCGGCATCCGGGTCGTCTATACGGCGCGGGGCATGAGCAACCTCGAGATCGTCGACGACGCCGCGGTGGTGGGCAGGTACGGCGTGCACGCCGCGCAGTACGCCGACTTCGCCGTGCTGCGCGGCGACCCCTCCGACGGCCTCCCCGGCGTCGCCGGCATCGGCGAGAAGTCCGCGGCATCCCTCCTCGCGGCGCACGGCTCCCTCGACGCGATCCGTGCCGCCGTCGCCGACGGAACCGCGGGCACCCCCACGCAGCGAGCAAAGATCGCCGCCGCCGCCGACTACCTCGAGGTCGCCCCGACCGTCGTCCGCGTCGCCCGCGATCTGACGCTGGCACCCGTCGACGACCGGCTCGGCTCCCTCGACGAGGATGCCGCGACCGCCCTGGCCGAGCGCTGGAACCTCGGCTCGTCGATGAGTCGCGCCCTCGCCGCTCTGCCCCGCTGAGCTCAGCGCTCGCGTTCGAGCCATTCCCGCAGGCGCGGAAGCGGCCACGTCGTCACGATCCGCTCGACCGGCACCCCGAGGGCCTCGGCGCGCGCGGCGCCGTGATCGAGCAGCGACAGCTGACCCGGAGCATGCGCGTCGGAATCGATCGAGAACAGGCACCCCGCCGCGACCGCCTGAGCGAGCAGCTCGTCGGGCGGATCCTGCCGCTCGGGCCGCGAGTTGATCTCGACCGCCACCTGCGACTGCGCGCAGGCCGCGAACACGGCCTCGGCGTCGAACTCCGACGGAGGACGCGTTCCCCGCGCCCCCTCGACGAGCCGCCCGGTCACGTGCCCCAGCACGTCGACCCGCGGATCCCGCGCCGCCGCCACAAGTCGCTTCGTCATCGGCCCCCGCTCCATGCGCAGTTTGGAATGAGCGGATGCCACGACCACGTCGAGCGCATGCAGCAGCTCGTCCTCCTGGTCGAGGCCGCCGTCGTCGAGGATGTCGACCTCGATCCCTGTCAGCAGGGTGAACCCGTCGCCGCGGAATCCGCGGACGACCTCCATCTGCGCCCGCAACCGCTCGGGCGAGAGCCCGTTCGCCACCGTCAGCCGCGGAGAATGGTCGGTGAGCGCGAGGTACTCGTGCCCGAGCCCCCGGGCCGCGTCCACCATCGCGTCGATCGGGGTCAGTCCGTCCGACCACTCGCTGTGACTGTGCAGGTCGCCGCGCAGCAGGGGGCGCACCGTCGCCCCACCCACCGGCTTCGCCTCCTCGCGCAGCGCGACCAACCGCTCGGGCACCCGGCCTGCGAGGGCCTGCTGGATGACGGCGAAAGTGGAATCGCCGATCCCCGGGCGGCGGCGCAACCCCGGATCGCGCAGCTGCTCGTCGGTCAGTCCCTCGATCGCGGCGGCCGCCGCACGGAACGCCTTCGACTTGTAGCGCGACGATCTCTCCCGCTCGAGCAGGTACGCGATCTCGGTGAGCGCGTCGAGCGGGTCCATGCGCTACTCCGCCAGGTCCTTCGACGTCTGCACCCAGGCGTCGAGCTTCGCCGACGCCCGTCCGTCGTCGATCGCGGCGGCGGCATCCGCCATCGCCTCGGCGAGGCGCTCCAGGATCGGCCGCTGCACCTGGGCGGCGTCCTGGAACAGCCGGAACGACACCAGCCCCGCCGCGGCGTTCAGCAGCACGATGTCGCGGACGGGCCCGGTCTCCCCACCCAGCACCCGGCGGACCACCTCGGCGTTGTGATCGGGCGACCCGCCGAGCAGGTCGTCGATGTCGGCCAGCGGGATGCCGAGATCCCGCGGATCGAGGTCGTGCTCGTGCACGTCACCGCGGCTGATCTCCCACACGCGGCTGTGGCCGGTGGTGGTGAGCTCGTCGAGACCGTCGTCGCCGCGGAAGACCAGTGCGGTCGCACCTCTCGTGCGGAAGACACCCGTGATCAGCGGCACCCGATCGAGGTGCGCAACGCCCACGGCGTTGGCCTCGGCGCGGGCGGGGTTGCACAGGGGCCCCAGGAAGTTGAAGACGGTGGGCACACCGAGCTCGGAGCGCGTCGCCGCGGCGTGGCGGAACCCCGGATGGAACGCCGAGGCGAACGCGAACGTGATGCCGGTGCGCTCGAGCGTCTCGGCCACCTTCTCGGGCGTGAGGGTCAAGGCGATGCCGAGCGAGGACAGCACGTCGCTCGATCCCGACGCCGAGCTCGCGGCGCGGTTGCCGTGCTTCACGACGGGGACTCCGGATGCCGCCGCCACCACGGCGGCCATCGTCGACACGTTCACCGTGCCGTAGCGGTCTCCCCCGGTGCCGACGATGTCGAGCACCTCGGCGCGGACCGGCAGCGGCACGGCGGCCTCGAGGATCGCATCGCGGAAGCCGACGATCTCCTCGACCGTCTCGCCCTTCGCCCGCAGAGCCATGAGGAAACCGGCGAGCTGCGACGGCGTCGCCTCGCCCGCCATGACCTGTCGCATCGCCCACGTGGACTCCGACACGCTGAGGTCGGTGCCCGCGAGCAGCGAGGAGAGCAGATCGGGCCAGGTGAAGCGTTCCGCCATGCCATGATCCTTTCACACGCGTGTCGCGCTCACGCGCGAGGGCCGGGGCGATCGGAACCGCGTCCGTACCGGGGATTCCTTGCGGATTCTGAGGCTTCCCTAAGTCTCGACGATGGAATATCGCAGGGTCGGGATGGGAATATCAGCCCCCGGGATCGCGCATAATGGAACGGTGACGACCTCAGCGACGTATTCCCAGGCAGTGCGTGCCGTGAAGCGGCCCGACCCGGTCGCCGTGGGCACCATCGTGTGGCTGGGCAGCGAGGTCATGTTCTTCGCCGGCCTGTTCGCGATCTACTTCACCCTGCGCAGCACCTCCGCGCCCCTCTGGGCCGAAGAGACGCAGCTGCTCAACGTCCCCTTCGCGACCGTCAACACGATCATCCTCGTGCTGTCCTCGGTCACGTGCCAGATGGGCGTCTTCGCTGCGGAGCGGTACCAGCCGTACCGCACGGGCTCGCGCACCGGCTTCCTCAAGTGGGGAATGGTGGAGTGGTTCTACCTCACCTTCATCCTCGGCGCGGTCTTCGTGTCGGGTCAGGTGTGGGAGTACGCGACCCTGGTGGCGGAGGGCATGCCCATCAGTGCCAACCCCTATGCCTCGGCCTTCTACCTCACCACCGGCTTCCACGCCCTGCACGTGACGGGTGGCCTGATCGCCTTCCTTCTCGTCATCGGTCGCGCGTACGCCGTGAAGAACTTCGGTCGGAAAGAGATGACCACCTCGATCGTCGTGTCCTACTACTGGCACTTCGTCGACGTCGTCTGGATCGCCCTGTTCTTCGTCATCTACTTCCTCAAGTAAGAGAGCTGCACCACATGGCACGCGAGAAGAAGACTCGTCGGGCATCCGGTCGCCGGAGCCCCCTGGCCGCTGCCGCGCTGATCGGCATCGGCCTCCTCCTGACCGGAGGCGTCTACGCCGGCGCATCGGCCGCCATGGCCGCGACGTCGACGGTCCCCGAGAGCGAGGTGAACTCGGCGACCGCGGTCGACGAGGGTCAGAAGCTCTTCCAGGCGAACTGCGCCACCTGTCACGGTCTCGACCTCCAGGGCAGCCAGCAGGGCCCGTCGCTCTTCGGCGTCGGCGAGCTGTCGGTGCACTTCCAGGTGTCGACCGGCCGTATGCCGCTGCAGGCCCAGGGCCCGCAGGCTCCGGTGAAGCCCCCGCAGTTCACCGAGGAGCAGATCAACGCGATCGCCGCCTACGTGCAGTCGGCCGCCCCCGGACCGGAGTACCCCTCCGCCGACCTCGTCGACGGTGAGGGCGACCTGTCGCACGGTGCGGAGCTGTTCCGCATCAACTGCGCCATGTGCCACAACGTCGCCGGCGCCGGTGGCGCACTCACCGAGGGCAAGTGGGCGCCCGACCTGCACACGGTCACGCCCGTCAACATGTACGCCGCGATGGTCACCGGCCCGCAGAACATGCCGGTCTTCAACGACCTCAACCTCACCCCCGAAGACAAGCGCGACGTCATCTCCTACCTGATGTACCTGCAGAAGAACGACTCCCCGGGTGGCTACGCCCTCGGCTCGCTCGGTCCGGTCTCCGAGGGTCTCTTCATCTGGATCTTCGGTATCGGGGCACTCATCGCCCTGACCGTGTGGATCACGGCGAAGTCCAACTGACCGTCGTCTTCGACATTACGTAAACGCACGAGGAGCACAGCACTATGGCACACGCGGACGACGCACTCGAGCACGAGAGGGCTTCCTGGAAGCCCGGCTCGGGGCTCGCCGTCGCGGTTCCCGACGCCGTACAGAACCCCGGTCTTCCCGGTCACCGTCAGCGCATGACGGACAAAGACCCGGAGACGATGAAGCGCGCGGTCCGTACGGTCTACACGCTGTTCTATTTCTCGGTGGCCGCGAGCATCTGGGCGAGCATCGCCTACATGATCTTCCCGATCGAGTCGGGCGCGCTGATCGACATCCGCTACAACAACCTCTTCATCGGACTGGGCATCGCCTTCGCGCTGCTCGCGATCGGCATCGGCACCATCCACTGGGGCAAGTCGGTCATGTCCGACAAGGAGTACATCGAGGACCGCCACGCGACCCGCGGTCGCGACGAGGTCCGCGAAGGTGCGATCAACGTCTTCGCCGAGGCCGACAAGGACTCCGGCTTCGGCCGTCGCGAGATCATCCGCAACTCGATGTTCGCCGCACTGGCCGCCTCGGTCATCCCCGGCATCACGCTGTTCCGCGGTCTCGCTCCGCAGGACGTCGACCCCGTGACCGCTCTGAGCCACACCATGTGGAAAGAGGGCATGCGCCTCTCGCACGACCCCTCGGGCCGTCCGATCCGCGCCGCCGACGTCACGCTCGGTTCCGCCTTCCACGTCATCCCGGAGGAGCTCGCGGGCCTCGGCCACGACGAGGGCTACCTCGAAGAGAAGGCCAAGGCGATCGTCCTGCTCATGCGCATGCAGCCGGAGCAGCTGAACCCCGAGACCAACAACCTGGACTGGTCGTACGACGGCATCGTCGCGTACTCGAAGGTCTGCACGCACGTCGGTTGCCCCGTCGCGCTGTACGAGCAGCAGACCCACCACCTCCTGTGCCCCTGCCACCAGTCGCAGTTCGACGTCGCCAACGGTGCGGCCGTCATCTTCGGCCCGGCCGCCCGACCCCTGCCGCAGCTCCCCATCACCGTCGACGCCGAGGGCTACCTCGTCGCCCAGAGTGACTTCCACGAGCCCGTCGGCCCCAGCTTCTGGGAGCGCTCATGAGCACCGGTACCCACCCCACCGAGAACGTCACGACCGAACCGGCCGTGTACTCCGGGCCGCCGCAGGCCCCCGCCGGTCGTGACGGCAAGCCGCTCGGCGGCAAGTTCGTCGGCGCCGCCGCGAACTACCTCGACGAGCGCACCAGCATGTCGGGCATCGTCAAGGAGCTCGGCCGCAAGGTCTTCCCCGACCACTGGTCGTTCATGCTCGGCGAGATCGCCCTGTGGAGCTTCGTCGTCGTGCTGCTGTCCGGCACGTTCCTGACGTTCTTCTTCCAGGCGTCCATGGTCGAGACGCACTACAACGGCGCCTACGAGCCCATGCGCGGCATCGCGATGTCGGCTGCCATGGAGTCGGCGCTGCACATCTCGTTCGACCTGCGCGGTGGCCTCCTGGTCCGCCAGATCCACCACTGGGCGGCTCTGGTCTTCGTCGCCGGCATCGGCGTACACATGCTGCGCGTCTTCTTCACCGGTGCGTTCCGCAAGCCCCGCGAGCTCAACTGGGTCGTCGGCTTCATCCTCTTCATCCTGGCGATGGCCGAGGGCTTCACCGGATACTCGCTCCCCGACGACCTGCTCTCGGGTAACGGCCTCCGCATCATCGACGGCATGATCAAGGGTCTGCCGATCATCGGAACCTGGACCTCGTTCCTGCTCTTCGGCGGCGAGTTCCCCGGAACCGCGATCGTCGGCCGTCTCTACACACTGCACATCCTGCTGCTCCCCGCGATCCTCGTGGCGCTGCTCGCCGTGCACCTGATGCTGATGATCATCAACAAGCACACGCAGTTCGCCGGGCCCGCCCGCACGAACAGCAACGTCGTGGGCTACCCGATGCTCCCGGTCTACGCCTCCAAGATGGGCGGCTTCTTCTTCATCACGTTCGGCGTGATCGTCCTGATCGCCGCCCTCGTGACGATCAACCCCATCTGGAACTACGGTCCCTACGACCCGTCCCCCGTGTCGGCCGGTACGCAGCCCGACTGGTACATCGGCTTCGCGGACGGCGCCCTGCGCCTGGTCCCGCCGCACCTCGAGTTCGTGCTCTGGGGTCACACCTGGTCGTGGAACATCATCTTCCCGGTGGCCGTCCTCGGTCTGTTCATCGTGCTGGTGCTGGTCTACCCCTTCATCGAGGCGTGGGTCACGGGAGACAAGCGCGAGCACCACATCGCCCAGCGTCCGCGCAACGCCGCGACGCGCACGGCGATCGGCGCTGCGGGTGTCACCTTCTACGCCGTGATGTGGGCGGCCGCCTCGTCCGACATCATCGCGACGCACTTCCACCTCACGATGGAGGGCGTCATCCACACCCTCCAGGCGCTGCTGATCCTCGGACCGGTCCTCGCCTACTTCGTCACCAAGCGCATCTGCATCGCGCTGCAGAAGAAGGACCGCGAGATCGCTCTGCACGGTTACGAGTCCGGACGCATCGTCCGCCTCCCCGGTGGCGAGTACATCGAGGTCCACCAGCCGGTCGACGAGTACGAGCGCTGGAAGCTGGTCGACAACGAGACCTACGAGCCCCTGGTGGTCCGCCCGAACGACAAGGGTCAGATCCCCTGGCACGAGAACGTGCGTGCCTCGGTCTCGCGCTGGTTCTTCGAGGATCGCCTGGCTCCCCTGACGCAGGCGGAGATCGACGCCGCGGTTGCTCACCAGCACCACGAGCTCGATCACATCGCGCACGAGGAGGCCGACGAGATCGCCGGCGCCAACGCTCGCGCCGATGAAGACGGTCGCCCTCGCAACGAGGTCGGCGGTCGCGTCGAGGTCGAGATCCCGGCCCCCAAGGGCCTCGAGGAGCGCAACCGTCCCGACGACGGCAAGAGCGAGTAACTCCTCCCCACTGATGGAACCCCCGGCGCTTCGGCGCCGGGGGTTCTGTCGTTCTCGCGCTCGGACGTCTCGTTCGAAGACGAAGGGATCGGCATCCCCGCCCGTCCTCGCGCACGCCCGCGCGTGCCCGTGCGAAGACGAACGGACCGACATCCATGCCCCTTCCGCGCACCCACCACGATGTCTGGCAGGAAGACGAGGCGGCCTGGCATCCAGGCCTCTCCCCCGCACCGTGACTGCAGCCCTAGCGTGAAGGGATGACCGACGCTCTCGACTACTTCCGCCACCGGCTCGCACACGAGACCGACCCCTCGGACGTGTACGCCGCACAGAAGGCCGCTGACCGCTTCGTCTTGGTGGACGTGCGGGGAGACGACGCCTGGGCCCAGGGACGCATTCCCGGCGCGCTGCACATGCCGTATCGCGACATCGCCTCCCGTGCCCCGCTCGAGATCGACGGCGACGTCGACGTCGTCGTGTACTGCTGGAGCCCGGGATGCAACGCCGGGCAGAAGGGCGCCCTCGCGTTCGCAGAGCTCGGCTACCGCGTGCGCGAGATGATCGGCGGCTACGAGTATTGGATGCGCGAGGGGCAGCCGATCGAGAACGATCACGGGCCGCTCGATCGCGTCTTCGACCCCACAGTGATGGTCGTGCGCGGCTGATGGTCATGCGCGGCTGATGGTGGCGCGCGGCTGATGGTCATGCGCCATCGCCGTGCGCGCCGAAGCTACCGTGCGTACGGGCCGGTCGGCGGGTCGTCGCGGACAGGCGTTCGACGCTGACGCTCGTGGGCATCCGACGTCGGCGCGCAGCTGACGGGCGGTGATCTCCCGTAGGCTGCGTCGATGCAGCATCCCCCTCTCGACCCGTTCGCGTCCGGATATCTGGATCGACCCGACGGCGCGCGCCTGTACTGGGAACTGTCCGGAAATCCCGCGGGCCGACCGGCCCTGTACCTGCACGGTGGGCCCGGGGGTGGCCTCGGCCGCGGCGGATACCGTCGACGCTTCGACCCACGATCCCACCTCATCATCGGACTCGATCAGCGGGGATGCGGGCGGAGCACACCCTGGGCCGCGGACGATCTCGCCACTCTCGAAACGCAGACGATGACGCACCTCCTCGACGATCTCGAGGCCCTGCGCGAACACCTCTCCGTCGACCGGTGGCTGCTGCACGGCGTCTCCTGGGGGTCCACGCTGGCCTTGGCTTATGCGTTGGAGTACCCGCAACGCGTGAGCGAGGTGGTCAACCTGGCGGTCACGAGCGGCGGACGGTGGGAGATCGACTGGATCACCGACGGGATGCAACCGGTGTTTCCCGAGGCCCACGCCCGACTGCGCGAGCCCCTGCGCGCCGATGAGCGCACGATCGAGGGCTACGCACGGCTCCTCCGCGACCCCGACCCCGCGGTCCGGAGCGACGCCGGAGACCGCTGGGACGAGTGGGAGGCCACGCATATGTCACTCGGTCCCCTCGCGGGTCCCGGACCCTACCTGCACGACGATCCACGTCAGCGACGAAATTTCGCCACGCTCGTGACCCACTATTGGGCGCGCGACTGCTTCCTCCCCGGCGACCGCGCGGTGCTCGCGCGGATCGGGGAACTGAGCGGTATCCCGGGAGTGCTCGTGCACGGTCGGCGCGACATCAGCGGTCCGGCACGCACCGCCTGGCAGCTGCACCGCTCGTGGCCGGGGAGCAGGCTCGAGATCGTCGAGGAGGACGGGCACGGCGGGCCGCGCAGCGCGCAGATCGCTCAGGATGCCATGGACGCCTTCGCGCGCGACGATCCGCGCTCGGACCGACGTCGAGGGCGGAAACTCCTCACCCTGGCGTCGCCCGAATGAGAGGCGACGTTCGCGCGGACAGCGGAACCGGAGAAACGTTCTCGTCACCGTCGCCCGGCGCGACGGCCGACGATCGCACGCACCCTCGAAGCTGAACGCGGCCCACACCCCGGCATCGCCGGAGGCTACGGCCGAAGATCACACGACCTTCAAGCCGCTCGTGGCCCCACCCGGGCATCACCGGAGGCCACGACTGGAAATCACACGAACTCTCGAAGCCGACCGCGGCCCACCCCGGCATCGCCGGGAGCGACGGCGGATCACGCCGCGTGGCGGTCAGGCGGTCAGGCGGTCTCGACGTCTTCGGCGAACCAGCGCGCTGCCGACCCGAAGAAGATGGGTTCGCCGGCCTCGGTCTCGTCGTCGTCGACGACGTCGCACACGACCACAGTCACGTTGTCACGGGTGCCGGCCTCGAGCGCCAGGGCGACAGCCGACGCTGCGGCGGAACGGGCGTCGGGCGCCTCAGCGATCAGTCGCGCCACATCGGCTTCGGGCACGTAGTCCGTCAGTCCGTCGCTGCACAGGACCCATCGATCGCCGACGAACGGAGGACGTTCGGCGACCGAGACGACATCGCCTTCCGCACCACCGAGCGAGGCGGTGATGATGTTTCGGCGGGGGTGCGCCGCGGCAGCCTCGGGAGGGATGATCCCGTGATCGACAAGAGCCTGGACGTAGGAGTCGTCACGGGTCTCTCGCGTGAACTCCCCGTCCCGGAGGAGGTAGGCGCGCGAGTCGCCGGTGTGAGCGAGCAGCAGTTCCCCGCTGAGGCTGAGGAAGATGCCGGTGAACGTCGTCGCCATCCCCTCGAGCGCGGGATCGCGTTCGACGTGGGCGCGGATGTCCCAGTTGGCTTCGCGGATACGGACCAGGAGGCCATCGGCATCCAGCCCTCCCCCGCTCGTCGCCACGAGACGGTGGATCAGGGCCGCGGACGCAAGGTCTCCCGACGGACCACCGCCGACGCCGTCGGCCACCGCCGCACCCCAGGACGCCGCGAAGGCGGCGTCCTGGTTGGTGGGACGATGGGCGCCGGCGTCGGAGACGGCAGCCGCTCTCAGACGGACGGGCACAGGATCAGCGCGCGAAGTACCCGCGGTAGTACTCGTACACCCAGCCGACGATGGCGACGACGAACACCGCGAACCCGACGGGGACGAGCCAGCTGCCGACGGCGAGGCCGATCACGGCGATCGCCGCGGAGGCTGCGAGCACGATGGGCCACCACGACCACGGGCTGAACTCGCCCATCTCGGGGTCGCCGTCATCGATGTCGGCCGTGAGGATGTCTTCGGGCAGGTCACCGCGCTGCGCCTTGAGGACGCGGCCGATGTAGAACGCGATCATCGACGACATGAGGCCGAGGAACGCCAGGGCGACGGTTCCGACCCACTCGACGCCACCGTGCTGGAGCAGGCTCCAGACGGTGTAGACCGCCGCGATGACGAACGAGAACACCGCGATGATCCACCAGAGGTTGACGTTGGTACGCATGTATTACTTGACCTCTCCGGCAGCTGCGTCGACGACGGGCGTATCGGGGGCGTCCTTGACCGGACCCACACCGACCGGGATACCGGCCTCGGGGTGGTTGAGGTCGAAGGCGGGACGCTCGCTGCGGATGCGCGGGATCGACGTGAAGTTGTGACGCGGCGGCGGGCACGACGTCGCCCACTCGAGCGATGCTCCATAGCCCCAGGGGTCGTCGACGGTCACGCGCGGCGCCTTGCGGGCCGTGATCCACACGTTGAGCAGGAACGGGATCATGGACGCACCCAGGATCATCGAGCCCACGGTCGACAGCTGGTTCTCCCAGGTCCATCCGTCGGCCGCGGCGTAGTCCGCGTAGCGACGAGCCATTCCGTCGACACCCAGCCAGTGCTGGATGAGGAAGGTCATGTGGAAGCCGACGAACAGCAGCCAGAAGTGCACCATCCCCAGACGCTCGTTGAGCATCTTTCCGGTCCACTTGGGCCACCAGAAGTAGAAGCCGGCGAACATCGCGAACACGACGGTGCCGAAGACCACGTAGTGGAAGTGCGCGACCACGAAGTACGAGTCGGACAGGTGGAAGTCCAGCGGGGGCGAGGCGAGGATCACGCCGGTGAGACCACCGAAGACGAACGAGACCAGGAAGCCCAGGGCGAAGACCATCGGCGTCTCGAAGGTCACCGAGCCGCGCCACAGCGTTCCGATCCAGTTGAAGATCTTCACACCGGTCGGCACCGCGATGAGCATCGTCATCAGGGCGAAGAACGGCAGCAGCACGCCACCCGTGACGTACATGTGGTGCGCCCACACGGCCACCGACAGCGCGGCGATCGCGATGGTCGCGTACACGAGGGTCTTGTAGCCGAAGATCGGCTTGCGGCTGAACACCGGGAAGATCTCCGAGACGATGCCGAAGAACGGCAGCGCGATGATGTAGACCTCGGGGTGACCGAAGAACCAGAACAGGTGCTGCCAGAGCAGGACGCCGCCGTTCTCGGGGCTGTAGATGTGCGCACCGAGCACACGGTCGGCGGCGGCCGCGAAGATCGCCGCGGCGAGCACGGGGAACGCGAGCAGGATCAGGATGCTCGTGATGAGCGTGTTCCACGAGAAGATCGGCATGCGCCACATGGTCATTCCCGGGGCCCGCATCGTGAGCACGGTCGTGATGAAGTTGACCGCACCGAGGATCGTGCCGAAACCGCTGATGCCGAGACCGAGCATCCAGAGGTTGCCGCCGACGCCGGGCGAGAAGCTCGCATTCGCGAGCGGCTGATAGGCGAACCATCCGAAGCCGGCCGCACCCTGCGGGGTGAGGAAGCCGGACACCGCGATGGTGGAGCCGAAGAGGAAGAGCCAGAACGCGAACGCGTTCAGACGCGGGAACGCCACGTCGGGGGCGCCGATCTGAAGGGGCAGCAACGCGTTCGCGAAGCCCGCGAACAGCGGCGTCGCGAACATGAGCAGCATGATCGTGCCGTGCATGGTGAACAGCTGGTTGTACTGCTCTTTGGTCGGGATGATCTGCATCCCGGGCTCGAACAGCTCGGCGCGGATGATGAGCGCCATCACTCCACCGAGCATGAAGAAGATCACCGAGGCGATCAGATACATGTACCCGATGGTCTTGTGGTCGGTGGAGGTGATCCACTTGACGACCAGGTTGCCCTTCTGCTCCACACGCGTGGTGCTCAGCAGTGCGGCTTGACGCGGCGGGAGAGTCGTCGGGCGCGAGGGCCCGGTCCCCTGGAGCGGAAGCGTCGTGGCCATGATCACTCGTTCCCTTCGACGCCGGTGGTCAGGTTCTGCAGACGCGACAGGTCGCTGATGTCGCCCACGTCGCCGGCGCGGCGCAGGGAGTTCAGGTAGTCGTTGTACTCGGTCTCGCTGACGACCTTGACGTTGAAGAGCATCGCCGAGTGGTACTCGCCGCAGAGCTCCGCGCACTTGCCTTCGTAGGTGCCCTCGCGAGTGGGCGTGAAGGACCACTCGTTGTCGCGACCGATGTACATGTCTTTCTTGTAGAGGAAGTCGATGATCCAGAAGGAGTGGATGACGTCGCGCGAGCGGAGGTCGATCTTGACCGTCTTGTTCACCGGCAGGTACAGCGTCGGCACGTCGTCGAGGTCGTAACCGTCGGCGGTGGCCTTCGCCTGGACACCCATCGAGTAGACGGCGTCGGAGTTGTCTTCCTTCTCGCCGTTGTACTGGAAGTCCCACGCCCACTGCTTGCCGTAGGCCGTGATGGACACGTCGGGGTCTTCGTACTGGGTCTCGAGCGTGTTCTGGTCGCGCGCCGTGAAGGCGAAGAAGCCGACGACCAGGATGAGCGGCACGATCGTGTAGAAGATCTCGATCGGCATGTTGTACCGCAGCTGGACGGGCAGACCCGACTGGCCGCGACGACGGCGGTAGGCGATGACCGACCACAGCATCAGGCCCCAGGTGACGACACCCACGGCGAGGAGCACGATCCACGAGTTGACCCACAGTCCGGCGACCATGTCGGTGTGGTTCGTCGCGGCCGGGCCGTCATCGACGAAGCCGGGCAGGAATCCGTGCAGCTGGGAAGTGGTGCAGCCCGAGAGGAGTGCGACGGACGCGATCCCGAGAGGGAGCGCGGCCCAGCGAAGGCGACGTTTGGAGGGCACAATGCACCTTTCCGGGTCGTGGATAAAGCTTTGACAGTCTACGGCAACCTCTCACCGTTCTCTGGCCATTCGTCCAGTGCCGAGACATCGGAAACCCCCGGGTTCCACGGTGCGAACCGTGGCCCCGGGGGTCCGTGACGCCGACGTCGGAGGACGCCGACCGAGCTCAGTGGAAGCTGTCGCCGCAGGCGCAGGAGCCCTGCGCGTTGGGGTTGTCGATCGTGAAGCCCTGCTCCGAGATCGTGTCCTTGAAGTCGATGTTCGCACCGTCGAGGTACGGGACGCTCATGTCGTCGACGATGACCTCGACACCGTCGAAGTCGACGACCTTGTCGCCGTCGAGGTAGCGCTCGTCGAAGTAGAGCTGGTAGATGAGGCCGGAGCAGCCGCCGGGCTGCACAGCGACGCGCAGGCGGAGGTCGTCGCGGCCTTCCTGCGACAGCAGGCTCTTGACCTTGTCGGAGGCGGCCGCGGTCAGGCCGACGCCGTGCTCGCGGGTCTCGGCGGAGGACGACAGAGTGGTGTCGGTCATGGCGATGCCCTTCGGGTTGATCGGTCGCGGGGACGAGGCAAGTCTACGCCTGTCCCGTCCCCGCGGCCCCGATCAGACGGTCCGGTCGTTCAGTCGCGCCAGCAGCAGCGCTTCCGAGACCAGGGCGTTGCGGAACGTGTCGAGGTGCAGCGACTCGTTCGGGCTGTGCGCGCGCGCGTGCGGATCCTCGACGCCCGTGACGAGGATCTGCGCGGCGGGGAACTCGCGGACGAGGTCGGAGATGAAGGGGATGGACCCTCCGATTCCGACGTCCACCGACTCGACGCCGTAACCGTCGGCGAACGCCGCGCGTGCTTCTTCGACGGCCCACCCTCCGGTGTCCACGAGGAAGGAGTCGCCGCAGTCCACGTCGCTGAAATCGAGCTGCGCGCCGAACGGCGCGTGAGCACGCAGGTGCGCCTGGACCGCGGCGAAAGCCTCTTCGGCATCCTGACCGGGGGCGACGCGCGCGCTGATGACGACGCTCGTCTGCGGCGCGAGGGTGTTCGACGCGGCCTCGACGGGGGTGGCGTCCCAGCCGGTGATGGTGATCGACGGCTTGTTCCAGATGCGGCTCAGGATCGAGTCGCGTCCGATGGGGCTGACGCCCTCGAGCAGGCCGGACTCGGCGCGCAAAGTGGCCTCGTCGTAGTCGGGCGTGTCGGCGTCGCGGGTGGCGAGACCCTCGACGGCGACGGCGCCGTCGTCGTCCCACAGCGTGGCGAGCAGCTTCACGGTCGCGAGCATGGCATCGGGGACGGCTCCGCCCATCATCCCGGAGTGCGAGGCGTGGGCCAGCGTGCGCACGGTCAGCGTGAAGCGCGCGTTGCCGCGCAGCGACACCGTCAGGCCGGGCGTGCGCTCGTCCCAGTTGCCCGAGTCCGCCACCACGATGACGTCGGAACGCAGCGCTTCGGCGTTGTCGGAGAGGAACTGGCCGAAGGAGCGCGAGCCGTACTCCTCCTCCCCCTCGATGAACACGGCGAGGCCGAGGTCGAGGTCGTCGCCGAGGACCTCGGACACGGCCCGGATCGCGCCGACGTGCGCCATGATGCCGGCTTTGTCGTCGGCGGCACCGCGTCCGTACAGGCGCCCGTCGCGCAGCGTCGGCTCGAAGGGCGGCGAGTCCCACAGCGCCTCGTCTCCCGGGGGCTGCACGTCGTGGTGGGCGTAGAGCAGCACGGTCGGTCGGCCATTGCGGGCGGCGCGCGTGGCGAGCACGGCCGGCTGCCCCATCTCGTCGGTGCCGGGGATCCGGGCGCGGGTCACCGCGACGGAATCGAACACGCCGGTGCCCTGGAGGAGGGCGGCGACCGCGTCGGCGCTCTTGACCAGAGCGGTCTGATCGAAGGCCGGCCAGGCGATCGACGGGATGCGGACGAGGGAGCCGAGATCGGCCAGGGCGGAGGGGATGCCGGCGTCGGCTGCTTTTTGCACAGCCTCCTGCCGGGACAGGTCGAGGGTCATGCGGGTAATCTTAAGTCTCCCGACCAGCGAATCACCGAGGTTTCCCGTGGCCAAGTCTCCCGCACCCGCCCCCAACGACACCCCCGTCGACTCGACGGCGCTCGGATCGGGCAAGGGCCGAGCGACGCCCTCGCGCGCCGAGCAGGAGGCCGCCCGCAAGCGCCCCCTCGTCCCCGACACCAAGGAGGCGAAGGCCCGCGCCCGCGCCGAGTTGGCGGCGCAGCGCGAGAAGGCCCGCATCGGCATGGCAGCCGGCGAGGAGCGCTATCTTCCCGTCCGCGACCGCGGGCCGCAGCGTCGTTTCGCTCGTGACTTCGTGGATGCCGGCTGGCACCTCGGCGAGGGCGTCATGCCGTTCATGGTGCTCGTGATCGTCGCGACGCTCATCCCCGTGCAGTTCTTCCAGTACTGGTCGTTCGTCGCGCTCTGGATCTTCATCCTCTTCGTCATCGGCGACATGATCATCACCTCGATCCGCGTCAAGCGCGCGGCGAAGGAGAAGTTCGGCGAGAGCCGCCTCGAGAAGGGTCTCGGGTGGTACGCGGCGATGCGCACCGTGCAGATGCGTTTCATGCGCCTGCCGAAGGCTCAGGTCAAGCGCGGTCAGTACCCCGCCTGATCCCCCGCTTCGCGGAACGGCGCACCGGAAGGTGCGCCGTTTCGTCGTTCTCGGGTCGGATGCCGTGTCGTCCTCCGCGCGCAGGCGGCCGACCGGCGCCTACGCGCGGTGCAC
Source organism: uncultured Microbacterium sp. (assembly GCF_947489255.1). Lineage (GTDB taxonomy): Bacteria > Actinomycetota > Actinomycetes > Actinomycetales > Microbacteriaceae > Microbacterium > Microbacterium phycohabitans. The sequence goes on along the minus strand of NZ_CANLCY010000004.1, from coordinate 568,045 downwards.
CGCCACGTCGACGAGCCAGCGGCCGGTCAGGAACGGGTCAGCGCGAGCGGGCGAGACCGCGATTGATCTGACGCGCCCAAAGGGGTCCGCGGTAGAGGAACGCCGTGTAGCCCTGCACGAGGGTGGCACCGGCGGCGAGACGATCGCGGACGTCGTCGGCGGTGTCCACTCCCCCGGCGGAGATCACGACGAACTCGGCCGGGACCGCCTCGCGCACCAGGCGGAGCACCTCGAGCGCGCGCTGCTTCAGCGGCGCACCGGAGAGCCCGCCCGCACCCGCGGCCTCGACGGTCGCGGCATCCGTCGTCAGACCGGAGCGGGCGATGGTGGTGTTGGTGGCGATGAGGCCGGCCAGGCCCGCGTCGACGGCGAGACGGGCGATGTCGCGCACCTCGTCGTCGTCGAGGTCGGGGGCGATCTTGACCAGGAGCGGGGTGCCCCCCGCCGCGTCGCGCACCGCGGTCAGCAGGGGGCGGAGCGTCTCGACGGCCTGGAGCCCCCGGAGGCCGGGCGTATTGGGGGACGAGACGTTGACGACGAGGTAATCGGCCAGCGGCGCGAGCAGCCGAGCGCTGCGGACGTAGTCGGTCGTGGCATCCTCGACGGCGACGACCCGGCTCTTGCCGATGTTCACGCCGATGACCGGGCGACGACGGGCTCGGCGCAGGCGGCGCAGCCGCGCGGCTGCGGCGGCGGCACCGTCGTTGTTGAACCCCATGCGGTTGATCACCGCGCGATCGGCGACGAGCCGGAACAGGCGCGGCTTGGGATTGCCCGGCTGGGGCAGCGCGGTGACCGTGCCGACCTCGACGTGGCCGAAGCCGAGCGCGCCGAGCCCGCGGCCCATCGTGACGTTCTTGTCGAAGCCCGCGGCCACCCCGAACGGCGAATCGAAGGTCAGGCCGAGCGCCTGCACCCGCTGGTCGGCGCCGGGGGCGGTGGCGCGACGGACGACGGATGCCAGGGGCTCGACCCCGGCGACCCGGATGACGAGCGCACCGAGGTGGTGCGCGAACTCGGGGTCGAGACGCGAGAGGACCGTGCGGAAGAGAAGGGGATACATCCCCGCCAGGCTACTGGACGACGTCGCGGTCGTCGTTCGCCGGGCGTTCCGCGTGGTCGGCGCGCAGTTGGGCGATCGCCGCGTCGAAATCGTCGAGCGAGTCGAACCCCTGGTACACGCTCGCGAAGCGCAGGTACGCCACCTCGTCGAGTTCGCGCAGCGGTCCGAGGATCGACAATCCGATCTCGTTCGCCTCGATCTGCGACGACCCCGTCTGACGGATCGCCTCCTCGACCTGCTGCGCCAGCACCGCGAGATCGGCGTCGGTGACGGGGCGGCCCTGACAGGCTTTGCGGACGCCCGACATGACCTTCTCGCGACTGAACGGCTCGACCACTCCCGACCGCTTGATGACGTTGAGACTCGCCGTCTCGACCGTCGAGAACCGACCACCGCACTTGGGGCACTGACGTCGACGACGGATGCTCAGCCCGTCGTCACTCGTTCGCGAGTCGATGACGCGGGAGTCGGGGTTGCGGCAGAAGGGGCAGTGCATGGGTTCTCCCTCAGTCGTCGAACCGCGCGGTCACGGCCTCGCCGTGCGCGGGGAGGGCCTCGGCGTCGGCGAGGGTCACGATGGCATCCCGGACTCGGGAGAGCGCCGAACGGTCATACTCGACCACCTGCTGGGGGCGCAGGAACGTCGCTGCGGAGAGGCCCGCGCTGTATCGCGCCTGTCCCCCGGTCGGCAGCACGTGGTTGCTCCCGGCGAGATAGTCGCCGAGGCTCACCGGCGTGTAGGGACCGACGAAGACGGCTCCCGCGTTGACGAAGTCCTCGGGACGCGGGTCGGCCAGGTGCAGTTCGAGGTGCTCGGGCGCGTAGGCGTTGCTGAAGGCGGTCGCTTGTGCGATGTCGTCGACGAGCACGACCGCCGACTGCGGCCCGTGGAATGCTGCGGTGACGCGCTCGGTGTGACGGGTCGAGGCGACGCGCGCCGGGAGGGCCGCGCGTACGGCCTCGGCCAGTGCGGGCGAGTCGGTCACGAGGACGGCCGACGCCTGCTCGTCGTGCTCGGCCTGGCTGACGAGGTCGGCGGCGACGAGAGCGGGGGTCGCGGTGGCGTCGGCCACGACGAGGATCTCAGTGGCACCGGCCTCCGAATCGGTGCCCACGCGCCCCGCGACGGCGCGCTTGGCCGAGGCGACGAAGTTGTTGCCCGGGCCGGTGACGACGTCCACGGGATCGAGGCCGATCTCGGCGACACCGTGCGCGAACGCGCCGATCGCGCCGGCGCCCCCCATCGCGTAGACCTCGGTCACACCGAGCAGACGTGCCGCGGCGAGGATGACCGGGTGGACGCGCCCGCCGAAGTCGGCCTGCGGCGGGGAGGCGAGGGCGACCTCGCGGACACCGGCGACCTGCGCCGGGACGGCGTTCATGACGACGCTCGAGGGGTAGACGGCCTTGCCGCCGGGCACGTAGAGGCCCACGCGACGCACCGGCTGCCAGCGCTGCGTCACACGGGCACCGTCGCCGAGCTCGGTCACGACCGGGACCGGGACCTGCGCCGCGGATGCCGTGCGCACGCGCGAGATGGCCTCGTCGAGGGCGGCGCGGATCTGCGGATCGAGGTCGCGCAGCGCCTCGTCGAGGTGATCCGCGGGCACGCGGATGGCGTGGTCGCTGACACGATCGAAGCGCGCCGCCTGCTCGCGGAGAGCCTCTTCGCCCCGGTGGGCCACGTCGGCGACCAGACGGGCGGCGGTGGCGAGGGCCTCGTCACGCGCGGCATCGGCGCGCGGGACGACTGCGAGGAGCTCGGCCGGCGAGAGGACGCGGCCGCGGAGATCGATCGTGCGGAGCATGGCTCCAAGGCTACCGGCCGAGCAGGAGCCCCTCCGCGCAGTCCACAGGCTCGCAGCGGGCGCTCAGCCTGCCCACCGGCGGAGCCCTCGCATCCCCCCCCCGGTTCGGCCCGTACGCACCGGCCCGCGGGTCTGAGCGCCCCCACGCGAAAGGGCGGGGGTCGTGAGACCTCCGCCCTCTCCCGATGTCAGCTTCGGGTCACGCCCGAGTCCTCAGCCCCGGGTCACGCCCGACACGTCGTGCAGATAACCGATCCGGCCGTCGTCGTGACGAACGACGAAGGTCTCGCCGCGATCCTCGATCACGAGCGCCCACGCCGTCGACCCGATCCGGAAGATGGGCGTGCCGTAGTCGTCGACGATCTCGCGCTCTTCGGGCGCGAGCGCCCAGAACGCCTGCGCGTGCGGGTGGTCGTCGCCCTCGGGCGCACCCCGGGAATCGTCGGACGCCTCGCGACCGGTCTCGCGTCCCGTGTCGTACGTGCTCACGGCTCCGGTGTCGGCGTGCAACGGCGCGAAGATGTCGGTGGCCGTGTCGTCGCCGCGCGTCGCGGGGAGCACCGAGGTCGCCGGCGCCGCGTCGTCATGCGGGAGGTCGGTCGAACCGGTGTAGCTGCCGGGCGTGGGAGCCTCGGCCTCGGGCGTCGCGGCGCCGGCGTCGGGCCCGGTGACCGGACGCGGGGCCCGCGGCGCGCGCGGACGCGGGACGACCGGGCGGATGGGACGGGCGTTGCGGTGCGCGGGGATCTCCTCGCGACCGCGGAAGTCAGCCGAGAACGGCGGGATCACCGGGGCGAAGACGGTGAGCACGACGCCGGCCAGCAGCACGACGGCCTCGACCCAGATGACCCAGGAGCGCGTCCAGATGCCGGTCTGGTCGAAGACCGCCACGGTGTCCCACACCCACGAGACCCAGATGAGGGCCGACACCGTGAACGCCACCGAGGCGAACTGGTCGATGCCGAGCGAGCCGACCCGGCGGATGCCCTGCGGCGACAGACGCCGCAGCACGAGGAGGCCGACCGCGACGGTGGGCAGAGCCACCGCGGGGATCCACCACAGTCCGGAGAGCCACACGTTGCCGCCGCCGATGAGGACGCCCGACGGCGAGTCGAGGATGTTCGTGCGGAAGAACGAGACGAAGAACGCCACCACCCAGACACCCAGCAGGGCGACTTCGCGCACGGAGAACGGACCGACGCCGTACGACACGGTGCCCGTGCGAGCGGGTGCCGACGCATCGGTGTGCGCGTGAGCAGACGCGGAGGACGTCTCCGGCGCCGGCGGGGCCACCGGGGGGTGATCGGCGGAGGCGGTCGAGTCCGCGCCGCGGACCGCGGAGGGGTCGGCCTCATCGGACACGGACGGCGCACCGGATGCGGTCGTCGGGTCGGCGTGATCGTGATCGCGGTCGGGCTCGGAGGTGTCGTGGGGGTACTGATCGTTCACGGGGGTCCTTTCACCCAGGGCGCCGCAGCGCCCGGACATCGTAACCGGCGGGTCTTCAGCGTCTGCTGGGGTTGCGACGCTCGAGCGGCGCACCGATCGTGGGGTCAGCCGAGGCAGTTGGGCCCGAGCAGGCCCTTGAGCTCGCCGAACAGGTCGGCGGTGACGCGGACGGGCATCGGGACTTCGAACACCTTGGCCGTGCCGCCCTTGTGCAGTTTGAGAAGCACCTCGGTCGAGCCGGAGTGGCGACGCAGCATCTGCGCCAGCTCGCCGACCAACGCCTCGTTCGCGCGCTGCTCGGGCACGACCAACGTAAGTCCGCCCGTCTCGTCGAGCCCCTCGAGATCGGGGGCGAAGGCGCTCTGGGCGTGCAGATTGAGTCCGTCGTCGCGTCGCGAGACGCGTCCGCGCACGACCAGGATCGAATCGGCCTGCAGCACCGGGGCGAACTCGGCGTACGTCTTCCCCATGAACATGACGGTCACCTCGCCGTTGAAGTCCTCGACGGTGACCATGCCGTAGGGGTTACCGCTCTGCTTCGCGACGCGGTGCTGCACGCTGGTGAGCAGACCGGCCACCGTGACCTGATCGCCATCCTGCACGTCTTCGGACGCGAGGAGATCGTGGATCGACGTCGAGGCGTGCTTGGCGAGAGGCACCTCCAGGCCCGCGAGCGGGTGGTCGGAGACGTAGAGTCCAAGCATCTCGCGCTCGAACGCGAGCTTGTCCTTCTTGGTCCACTCCGGACGCTCGGGCACCTTCACGACCTGCTGCGGTTCGTCCCACAGCGAGTCGAAGTCGAACCCGACCTCGCCGTTGGCCTCCCGACGCTTGTCGAGCACCGCGCCCTCGCACGCGTCCTCGTGCACCTCCACCAGCGCTCGACGCGTCGACCCGAGCGAGTCGAACGCGCCCGCCTTGATCAGCGACTCCACGGTGCGCTTGTTGGCCACGTGCATCGGAACCTTCGACAGGAAGTCGTGGAACGACGTGTACTTGGCATCCTGTCGGGCAGACACGATGCCGTCGACCACGTTGGTGCCGACGTTGCGTACCGCGCCGAGACCGAAGCGGATGTCTTCCCCGACGGCGGCGAAGAAGCGGATCGATTCGTTGACGTCGGGCGGCAGCACCTTGATGCCCATGCGGCGGCACTCGTTGAGGTACACCGCCATCTTGTCTTTCGAGTCGCCGACGCTGGTCAGCAGGGCGGCCATGTACTCGGCGGGATAATGCGCCTTGAGGTAGGCCGTCCAGTACGACACGAGACCGTAGGCCGCGGTGTGCGCCTTGTTGAAGGCGTAGTCGGCGAACGACTCGAGCACCTTCCACAGCGTTTGCTGCGCGACCTCGCCGAACCCGCGTTCGGTCATGCCGCCGAAGAAGATCTCCTTCTGCTTGTCGAGCTCGCTCTTCTTCTTCTTGCCCATCGCGCGGCGCAAGAGGTCGGCCTGGCCGAGCGTGTAGCCGGCGACGCGCTGGGCGACCGCCATGACCTGCTCCTGATACACGATCAGGCCGTAGGTCGTGTCGAGGATGTCGGCCAGCGGCTCCTCGAGCTCGGGGTGGATCGGCTCGATCTCCTGCTGCTTGTTCTTGCGCAGCGCGTAGTTGATGTGCGAGTTCACACCCATGGGACCGGGGCGGTAGAGCGCCAGCACGGCCGAGATGTCCTCGAAGTTGTCGGGGCGCATGAGCCTGAGCAGAGACCGCATGGGCCCGCCGTCGAGCTGGAACACGCCCAGCGTGTCGCCGCGCGCGAGGAGCTCGTAGGATGCCGCGTCGTCGAGGTCGAGGTCTTCCAGCACCAGGGGATGCCCGCGGTTGGCCGCGATGTTGTCGAGGGCGTCGTTGATGATCGTGAGGTTGCGCAGCCCCAGGAAGTCCATCTTGATCAGGCCGAGCGACTCGCACGCGGGGTAGTCGAACTGCGTGACGATCTGGCCGTCCTGCTCGCGGCGCATGATCGGGATGATGTCGATGAGCGGCTCGCTCGACATGATCACGCCGGCCGCGTGCACGCCCCACTGGCGCTTGAGGTTCTCGAGTCCGAGAGCGGTGTCGAAGACCGTCTTGGCCTCGGCGTCGGTCTCGATGAGGGTGCGGAACTCGCTCGCCTCTTTGTAGCGCGGGTGCTCGGGGTTGAACATGCCGTCGAGCGGCATGTCTTTGCCCATGACGGCCGGCGGCATGGCCTTGGTGAGCTTGTCGCCCATGCTGAACGGGAAGCCGAGGACGCGCCCGGCATCCTTCAACGCCTGCTTGGCCTTGATCGTGCCGTAGGTGACGATCTGCGCGACGCGCTCGTCGCCGTACTTCTCGGTGACGTACTGGATCACCTCGCCGCGGCGGCGGTCGTCGAAGTCGACGTCGAAGTCGGGCATCGAGACGCGGTCGGGGTTGAGGAAGCGCTCGAAGATCAGGCCGTGCTGCAGCGGGTCGAGGTCGGTGATCTTCATCGCGTACGCGACCATCGAGCCGGCTCCCGACCCACGCCCGGGCCCCACGCGGATGCCGTTGTTCTTGGCCCAGTTGATGAAGTCGGCGACCACGAGGAAGTAGCCCGGGAACCCCATCTGCAGGATGACGTCGGTCTCGTACTCGGCCTGCTTGCGCACCGCGTCGGGGATGCCGCCGGGGTAGCGGTCGTGGAGACCGTTCTCGACCTCTTTGATCATCCAGCTGCCCTCGGTCTCGCCCTCGGGGACGGGGAAGCGCGGCATGTAGTTGGCGGAGGTGTCGAACTCGACCTCGCACCGCTCGGCGATGAGCAGCGTGTTGTCGCACGCCTCGGGGTTGTCGCGGAAGACCTGGCGCATCTCGGCGGCGGACTTGACGTAGTAGCCGTCGCCGTCGAACTTGAAGCGCTTGGGGTCGTCGAGCGTCGAGCCCGACTGCACGCACAGCAGGGCCGCGTGGCTCGTCGCGTCGTGCTGGTGGGTGTAGTGGAGGTCGTTGGTGCCGACGAGCGGGATGTCGAGCTCTTTGGCGATCTTCAGCAGATCGCCCATGATGCGCCGCTCGATCGACAGGCCGTGGTCCATGATCTCGGCGAAGTAGTTCTCTTTGCCGAAGATGTCTTGGAACTCCGCCGCGGCGGCCTTGGCGGCGTCGTACTGGCCGAGTCGCAGGCGCGTCTGCACCTCGCCCGAGGGACAGCCGGTCGTGGCGATCAGACCCTTGCTGTAGGTCTGCAGCAGCTCGCGGTCCATGCGGGGCTTGAAGTAGTAGCCCTCCATGCTCGCGCGCGACGACAACCGGAAGAGGTTGTGCATGCCCTCGGTCGTCTCGGACAGCAGGGTCATGTGCGTGTAGGCGCCCGAGCCCGAGACGTCGTCGCTCTGCTGCTCGGGGGTGCCCCACCGCACGCGGGACTTGTCGGAACGGTGGGTTCCGGGAGTGACGTAGGCCTCGATGCCGATGATCGGCTTGATGCCGGCGTCTTTCGCGGTCTTGTAGAACTCGTAGGCCGCGAAGGTGTTGCCGTGGTCGGTGACGGCGATGGCCGGCATGCCCTGCTTGACGGCTTCTTGGACCATCGGCCCGATGCGCGCCGCGCCGTCGAGCATCGAGTACTCGCTGTGCACGTGAAGGTGAGCGAAGGAGTCAGCTGCCACGCGTCGAGTCTACGTTCGGCCTCCGACATCGGCCGTGGATGTTCGGGGCGGACGCCCAGTCGGCACCGCCCTCCCGGGCGCGTCGCCGTGCGACCGCGCGAGCAGAGCACGGACCGCGACATGCGGAGGGGTCGGCGAGCGGGGCCACGCGTGGCATCCGTCCCGGATCGGCCCCTGCGACCGACCGCGCAGCACGCGACGCCGACCCGCTCGGCGCGGTATCAGACGCCGTCGCCGAGGATCTCGAGTGCCCGCGCCAGGTCGGCCGGGTAGGGCGACTCGAACTCGACCCACTCCCCCGTGCCGGGATGCGTGAAGGCGAGCCGGTGGGCGTGCAGCCACTGGCGGGTGAGCCCCAGGCGCGCGGAGAGCGTCGGGTCGGCACCGTAGAGCGGGTCGCCGGCGCACGGATGCCGGTGAGCGGCCATGTGCACGCGGATCTGGTGCGTGCGCCCGGTCTCGAGATGGATCTCGAGCAGCGACGCGCGGGGGAAGGCCTCGAGGGTCTCGTAATGGGTGACCGAGTCCTTGCCGTCGGGGGTGACGGCGAACTTCCACGAGTGGTGCGGGTGGCGACCGATGGGCGCGTCGATGGTCCCGGCGAGCGGATCGGGATGCCCCTGGACCACCGCGTGGTAGATCTTGTCCACTTCGCGCTCTTTGAACGCGCTCTTGAGCAGCGTGTAAGCGCGTTCGGTCTTCGCGACGACCATCAGACCGCTCGTCCCCGCGTCGAGACGGTGCACGATCCCGCGTCGCTCGGCCGGACCGCTCGTGGCGATGCGGAAGCCCGCCGCGGCGAGGGCGCCGAGCACGGTCGGCCCCTCCCATCCGAGGGACGGGTGCGCCGCGACCCCGGCGGGCTTGTCGACCACGACGATGTCGTCGTCGTCGTGCACGATGCCGAGATCGGGAACCGCGACCGGCACGATCTCGGGCTCGCGTTTGGGTTCCCACTCCACCGTGAGCCACGAACCGGCACGGAGGCGGTCGGATCGTCCGGCCGTCCGGCCGTCGACGCTCACGCCCCCGGCGTCGGCCACCTCGGCCGCGAAGGTGCGGGAGAATCCGAGCATCTTGGCCAGAGCCTGGTCGATGCGCGTTCCGTCGAGCCCGTCGGGGACGGGGAGGCTGCGGGAGTCCATGTCAGCGCGGGCCGGGATCGGACGACGCGTCGACGTCACCGGCGGCCTGCGCCTCGGCGGCGCGCGATGCGCGCGTCTCACGAGTGCCGTCGAGGCGGAGCCCGAAGAGCACGAGGATCGCGACGGAGATCATCATCGACACGATGAAGATGTCGGCGACGTTGTAGATCGCCGGCATCATCCACGGCGTCGAGATGAAGTCGACGACGTGCCCGACGGGGAAACCCGGCTCGCGGAGCAGGCGGTCGGTGAGGTTGCCGAGGACCCCGCCCAGCAGCAGGCCGAGCACCACGGCCCACAGGCGCGATCGCACACGGCGGAGGGCGAGGAAGACGATGATGGCCGCCACGACCGCGAGGGCGATCGTGAACACCCAGGTCACCCCTTCGCCGAGCGAGAACGCGGCGCCGGGGTTTCGGACGAGGTAGAACTGTAGGGCGTCACCGAGCACCGGCACGACGCGCTCCGCGGGGAGGTTGTCGATGGCGACGGTCTTCGCCAACTGGTCGGCGGCCAGCACCACCACCGCGAGGATCGCGATGACGATGCCGGCCGCCGCCGGTCGCAGAGGAGATCGACTGCGCAAAGAGTTTGTCGACTTACAGGCCGATCGCCGACACGGGCGTGGAGCCCGACGACGACGCGGTGGTGTCGAGGTCGCGGAGCTGACCCTCGATGTACGAACGCAGCTGCGAGCGGTAGTCGCGCTCGAAGTTGCGCAGCTCGGTGATGCGGCTCTCGAGCGTCACGCGCTCCTTCTCGAGACGGGCGCGCTCCTCGCGGCCCTTCTGCTCGGCCTCGGCGACGATGGATGCCGCCTGCGCCTGCGCCTCGCCGATGAGCTGGTCGCGCTGGGCCTTGCCCTCTGCGACGTGCTCGTCGTGCAGACGCTGCGCGAGCTCGATGATGCCGGCGCTCTGCGCGGCGGGCTCGGCGTCGGAGGACACCGGGGCGGCGGGGGCCGGCGCGGGGGTCTCGACCGGAGCGGGCTCCTCGGCCTTGGGCTCCTCGGCCACCGGAGCGGCGACCGTGGCCGGAGCGGCCTCACCGGACTCGAACGCGGCGAGCTTGGCCTTCAGCTCCTCGTTCTCGGCGATGGTCTTGCGCCACTCGACGACGATCTCGTCGAGGAAGTCGTCGACCTCGTCGGGGTCGAAGCCCTCCTTGAAGCGCACGTGCTGGAACTGCTTGGTGACGACGTCATCGGGGGTCAGTGCCATGGTGTTTCCTCTTTCGAGAGCTCTGATTCGGAACTGTTGGGGGTGTCGCACCGGGGCGTACCGCTTCGGAACAGCATAGCCGCCGCCCTCCGTCAGTGTCGAAGGGCACTGTCGAGAGGACGGCGGCGGGCGCTCACGCGGCCGCGAGGGACCGCGTCACGCTCAGCAGCATGAAGCAGACGAACATGACGATCGCGAATCCGAAATCGATCGCGATCCCCCCGATGCGCAGGGGTGGGATGATGCGGCGGACCAGCTTGATGGGCGGATCCGTCACGGTGTAGACGATTTCAGCCAACACGAGCGTGGCACCGCGCGGGCGCCACTCCCTATTGAACATGGGGATGTACTCGAGCACGAGGCGCGCGAGCAGCAGCACGATGTAGATGAACAGCAGCGCGCTGAGGATGGAGCCGACCAGGCTCAGGACGGCCACGATCGCTTACTGGGACGCGAACGGCGCAGCCTCGGGGTCGGCCTGCGCGATCGCACCGTCGCCGGACACGGCGATGTTCTCGGGCGAGAGCAGGAAGACCTTGCTCGTCACCCGCTCGATGCGGCCGTACAGCCCGAGCGAGAGTCCGCTCGCGAAGTCGATCAGGCGACGCGCGTCGGCGTCGCTCATCTGCGACAGGTTGATGATGACCGGGATGCCCTCGCGGAAGTTCTCCGCGATCGTCTGGGCGTCGCGGTACTGCTTGGGGTGCACCGTGAGGATCTCGCTGACCGGACCGGCCGACGGCTGGCGCACCACGGCGGGGCGGTGCAGCGGGGTCACCGGAGCGGCCTTCTCGAGGGGAGCAGCGGTGGGTGCCGTCTGCTTGCGCGCGATGGGCTGCGGCGCCGTCTCCTCGTAGGTCTCTTCCTCGTCGGCGAGGCCCAGGTACACCATCGTCTTCTTCAGCGGGTTCGACATCGCATCCTCCGTTCGATCGTCTGGTCCGAGGCTAGTCGCGCACGGGCCTCGGACCCGTGATTGCGGAGCCGATCCGCAGGTGTGTCGCGCCCATCGCGATCGCCTCGGGGAAATCGCCCGTCATGCCCGCGGAGATCCACACGGCGTCCGCGACGACGGCGCGGACCGCATCGGCCGAACGCCGGAGCCGCTCGAAGGCCCGCGCGGGCTCCTCGTCCAGGGGAGCGACCGCCATGACCCCGCGCAGACGAAGGCTCGGCAGAGCGGCGACGTGCGTCGCGAGAGCCTCCACCCCGTCGGGGGCGACGCCTCCGCGGCCGGTGTCGTCGGTGAGATTCACCTGCAGCAAGACATCGAGCGGCGAGTCGCCGCCCGCCGCATCGAGCGCGTCGGCGATGCGCTCTCGATCGACCGAGTGCACGGCATCGGCCGCCGCCCGCACGGCGCGGGCCTTGTTCGTCTGCGCCTGACCGATGAAATGCCAGGTCAGATCCCGGATGCCATCGAGCTCTGCGCGCTTGGCGGTGAGCTCCTGCTGCCGGTTCTCGCCCACGTCGCGCACCCCCAAGGCGTGCAGATCGATCACGAGGGACGCCGGGTGGAATTTCGTCACCACGATGCGGGTGATGCCGGCGGGATCGCGGCCCGCGGAGCGGGCGGCATCCTGAATGCGCGCGTCGACGGCGGCGAGCCGATCGGCGAGAGCGGTGTCCATGCTGCTCCTTCGACGACGAGAGCGGGCCCGGTGGAGACCGGACCCGCTTTCGTCGGAGAGTTCGTGCGTACTCGGGTGGTGCTTACTTCAGGAAGTCGGGCACGTCGAGGTCGTCGTCGGCGTAGCCGTTGTCGTACGAGGTCTCGGGCACGCGCGCGGTGACGGGCGCGGGCTCGGGGCGACGCTCGGGAGCGCGCTCCGTGGCGGCCTTCTGCTCCTCCGCGGCGTCGAGGTCGCGAGCCACGTCGTCGGCGGGGATCACCGGCACCACCGGCGCCGAGGCCGGACGCTGCGCGCCGACGGCGTCGATGCGCAGGGAGGGCTCTCCCCCGTCGAAGCCGGCTGCGATGACCGTGACGCGCACCTCGTCGCCGAGGGTGTCGTCGATGACCGTACCGAAGATGATGTTGGCCTCGGGGTGCGCGGCCTCCTTCACCAGCTGCGCGGCGTCGTTGATCTCGAAGATTCCGAGGTTCGATCCGCCCTGGATCGACAGGAGCACGCCGTGGGCGCCCTCGATCGAGGCTTCGAGCAGCGGCGACTCCACGGCGAGCTCGGCCGCCTTGATCGCGCGGTCGGCTCCCCGCGAGGAACCGATGCCCATGAGCGCGGAGCCGGCGCCCTGCATCACCGACTTGACGTCGGCGAAGTCGAGGTTGATCAGACCCGGGGTGGTGATGAGGTCGGTGATGCCCTGGACACCGGCGAGCAGCACCTGGTCGGCCGTGGCGAAGGCCTCGATCATCGAGATGCCGCGGTCGCTGATCTCGAGCAGGCGGTCGTTGGGGACGACGATGAGGGTGTCGACCTCTTCCTTCAGGCGCCCGACGCCCGCCTCGGCCTGGCTCTGGCGACGGCGACCCTCGAAGGAGAAGGGCTTGGTGACGACACCGATCGTCAGCGCGCCGATCGACTTGGCGATCTTGGCCACGACCGGGGCGCCACCGGTGCCCGTACCGCCGCCCTCACCCGCTGTCACGAAGACCATGTCGGCCCCGCGAAGGGCCTCCTCGATCTCTTCGGCGTGATCCTCGGCGGCACGACGGCCCACCTCGGGATCCGCACCGGCGCCCAGGCCGCGCGTGAGCTCGCGGCCCACGTCGAGCTTGACGTCGGCGTCGCTCATGAGCAGCGCCTGCGCGTCGGTGTTGATCGCGATGAACTCCACGCCGCGCAGGCCGAGCTCGATCATGCGGTTGACGGCATTGACGCCGCCCCCGCCCACACCGACGACCTTGATCACGGCGAGGTAGTTCTGGTTGTGGCTCATGCCGGCCTCCATTTGTCCCCGAACCCGAAACTCTAAACCTCATGTTGAGGGTTAAAGAATTGCCCGGTATGCAATTCCTTAGTCCGAAGGTAGGTCGCCGAACCGACACGGCTCGCTCGACACGCGGAGTGTCGGACGATCGCCTTCGAGATCAGCGGACGACGCCCGCCTCGGGCGAGGTGACGTCGTACTCCTTGGCGCGATCGGGCGGGCTCTGCGTCATCAGACGGTCGAGCACGATCGCCTTCTCGGCCGACCGGTCGGCGCTGCCCCACACCACGCGCGACCCCGTCGCGCCGAGGGTGAGCGTGACGTCGTCCGGAGTGGATGCCGTCACGCCGGTGACCTGCGCGCGCACCGCGTCGGGCAGGGCGCGCATGACGCGACCGGCCGCGTGGAAGGCCGCCGACGCGGTGCCGCCGTCGATCTCGAGCAGGGGCTGCCCCGCCGGGGCGTCGGGGGTGGTCGACAGCGCGACGCCGGCGGCATCCACCACGGTGAAACCGGCCGGTGTCTGCAGGGCGCCGATGGGCGTGCGCTCGACCACGTTCACGACCAGGTCGTGCGGCGGTCGGGCCTCGAGCGTGTACGACTCCACGAGGGGGAAGCGCACCAGCGCGGCCTTCACCGCGCTGTCGTCGACCATCGCCAGCGGCGTTCCGACCTGGGCGCTCAGAGCGTCGGCGACCGCGGCCGGGTCGAGCTGCGAGGTGCCGACGACGTCGATGCGCTCCACCGCGAACAGCGGGCTGTAGGCCGCTCCGGCGGTGCCGAGCACCATGACGAGGAAGGCCGCGCCCACGCCGATCCACACGCGCCGGCGACGACGCTGGCGCACGGTGAAGCGCTTGACCTCGGCCGACAGGGCTCGGCGTCGAGCACGCGAGGCCCGCCACACGTCGCGCAGACTCGCACCCTCGGCATCCGCCGCCGATCGTTCGGGGGCGAGCGGCTCCCGGGCCGTCGAGGCGTCGGCGGCGCGGACGAGCGGGAGGACCGGGGCGGTCTCGGACGCGGGATGCCGCGCCTCGGGTGCGCGCCGGTCGTCGCCGGTGGTGGAGTCCCGCCGCTCGTCGCGGACGCCCTCGCGCGACTCCGTCGCGGACGAGCGCTCGCTCCGGGCTCTCGCCGCGGCGCGCTCGGACTCCGGGGGCGGAGGCAGGGGCGAGGGCCGACGCACGTTCAGACCGCCGGCGCCTCGGCGCGGGACAGGGCCTGAAGCACCTGCGGGATGATCTGGTAGACGTTGCCGCAACCGAGGGTGATGACGTAGTCGCCGGGGCGGGCGATCTCGGCGGTGTAGTCGGCGGCGGCCTGCCAGTCGGGCACGTAGTGCACGTGCGAAGGGTCGGCGAAGGCACCGCTGACGAGCTCCCCCGTCACCCCGGGCACGGGATCCTCGCGCGCGCCGTACACGTCGAGCATGACGGTGTGGTCGGCGTGCGACTCGAGCACCTCGGCGAACTCGCGGAACATCTCCTGCGTGCGCGAGTAGGTGTGCGGCTGCTGGATCGCGATCAGGCGCCCCTCCCCCACGACCGTGCGCGCGGCCGACAGGGCGGCCGCCACCTCGGTCGGGTGGTGCGCGTAATCGTCGTAGACGCTCACGCCGTGCTCGACGCCGTGCAGCTCGAAGCGTCGCACCGTGCCGCCGAAGCCCTCCACGGCGCGCGCCGCGTCGGCGAGCGCATGACCGAGAACGCGCAGCACCGCGACGGCGCCCGCGGCGTTGACGGCGTTGTGGGCGCCCGGAACGCGCAGACGCACCTCGACGCTCTCCTCGCCCGCGGTCAGCGTGAAGGCGACGGGGCCCTCGGTCCGGATGCCGCTGAGCCGCACGTCGGCGCTCTCGTCCTCGCCGAAGGTCACGACGTTCGCGTGCGTGATGCGCTCGCGGACCGCGCGGGCTCCGGGATCGTCGGCCGAGATGACCACGGCCTCGCTCGCGGCATCCGCGAAACGGGCGAACGCGGCGTCGAACGCGTCGCGCGAGCCGTAGTGGTCGAGGTGGTCGGGGTCGACGTTGGTGATGAGGGCGACGGAGGTGTCGTACAACTCGAAGGTCCCGTCGGACTCATCGGCCTCGATGACGACGAGGTCGTCGGAGCCGGTGCCGCTCGAGGCGCCGAGATCGGCGATGACGCCGCCGTTGACGAACGTCGGGTCGAGTTCGAGCGCGCGCAGGGCGGTGACGATCATGCCGGTGGACGTGGTCTTGCCGTGGGCTCCGGCGACCGAGACGAGGCGGCGCCCGCCGATCAGCCAGTGCAGCGCCTGAGAGCGGTGGATCACGTGCAGTCCCCGCTGCTTGGCGGTGACGAACTCGGGGTTCTCGGGCCAGATCGCCCCGGTGTGCACGACCGTGTCGGCATCGCCCAGGTGGGCGGCGTCGTGACCCACATGGACGGTCGCGCCGCGGGCGGCGAGGTCGCGCAGGGCGGCGCTGTCGGCCCGGTCGGAGCCGGAGACTCGGATCCCGCGGTCGAGGAACATACGGGCGAGGCCGGACATGCCCGATCCCCCCACGCCGATGAAGTGCGCGGAGGTGATGGTCTCGGGGATGGGGAGGCTCAGGTCGGGTCTGATCATGGCGTGAGTGAGTTTACGTCGCCGATCCTGCGCAACGCCTCCGCCGCGCTGGCGGGCGCGGGGCTTCGCGATCGGCACCCGCCGGCGAGGACGTGCCCGGCACGAACGGCATCCCCCTCGGCCCCGCCGCGTCGCGACGGGGGCTCAGCGGGCCAGGGCCTCGTCGATCATCGCGATGACGTTCTCGGTACCCGTGCGGATGCCGGTGCGCGCGGCCGCGTCGCGCATCGCGGTGCGACGCCCGTCGTCGGTGAGCAACGGGACGACCTCGGCGCGCACCCGGTCGGGGGTGAACTCCGCGTCGGGGATGAGCAGCGCCGCGCCGGCACGGACGGAGGCGGCGGCGTTCAGGCTCTGCTCGCCGTTGCCGACGGCATAGGGCACGTACACGGCGGGGATGCCGAGCGCGTTGATCTCGCTGACGGTGGCGGCGCCCGAGCGCGACACGACGAAATCGGCGAGGGCGAAGGCGAGGTCCATCCGGTCGACGTACCGGACCACGGCGTAGCCCTCGGCACCCGGGTCGGGCATGTCGGAGTTTTGTCCGGTCACGTGGAGCAGCTGCCATCCGGCGTCGAGCACGTCGCGCCACGCGCCCTCGAACGCGGTGTTGAGCCGCAGAGCGCCGAGGGAGCCGCCGAAGACGAGCAGCGTCGGACGGTCGGCGGCGAGACCGAAGTGCGCGGCCGCCTCGGCCCGGAGGGCGGAGGCGTCGAGCTCGACGACCTCGCGGCGCAACGGCATCCCGACCTCCCGCGCCCCGCGCAGCGGCGTCCCGGCGAAGGCGACGCCCACTCCGGCCGCCGCGCGGGCGCCCAGCACGTTGGCGAGGCCCGGCTTGGCGTTGGCCTCGTGCACGATGAACGGCACCCGCTCGCGGCGCGCGGCGATGTACGCCGGCGCCGCCGCGTAGCCGCCGAAGCCGACCACCGCGTCGACGCCGCGCCCGCGGATCAGACGCCGCACGTCGGCGACCGCGCGCAGGAAGCGAGCGGGGAAGACCGCCGCGGCGCGGTCGGGACGCCGCGGGAACGGGACCTTCGCGATGGTGAGCAGCTCGTATCCGCGGAGCGGGACCAAGCGCGACTCGAGGCCCTCGCGGGTACCGAGCACGAGGACGTCGGCGTCCGCGTCGCGCGCGCGCAGGCCGTCGGCGACCGCGAGCAGGGGGTTCACGTGCCCGGCGGTGCCGCCGCCGGCGAGGAGGTAAGTCGTCACTCCACGACCCTAACCAGGTCGCGAGCGCGGTTCGGCCGCCTCGACACGGGCATCGCGCCCGGCGGCGGGTCGAGGTGCGCCCTCAGCCGCCGCGCGCGGACCGCGACGGCAGGCGCTCAGCCCCGACGACCCGGGCGTCGCGCCGGAGCGGCGCGTCGGGCCGGGCGCGCGTCCGCGACCTCGCGCTGATCGGGAAGGGTGCGCGCGCACGACAGCAGCACACCGCACGCGATGAGCACCGACAGCAGCGACGTTCCGCCCTGCGACATGAACGGCAGCGGCACACCGAGCACCGGGAAGATGCGCAGCACGACGCCGATGTTCACCAGGGCCTGACCGACGATCCACAGGGTGATCGCGCCGGCGACGATGCGCACGAAGCTGTCGTCTGTCCGCCGGATGATGCGGAACGCACCGACGGCGAAGACAGCGAACAGCACGAGCACCACGATGCAGCCGACCAGGCCCAGCTCCTCGCCGATGATGGCGAAGATGTAGTCGTTTGCGGCCGCCGGGAGCCAGTCGTACTTCTCCTTCGAGTTGCCCAGGCCGAGCCCCAGCAGGCCCCCGCTGGCGAGCCCCCAGATGCCGTGCAGGGACTGATAGCACGAGGTGTAGTAGCACGAGGCGTCGTCGGGATTGAACAGGCTCGCGATGCGGGCCATGCGATTCTCGCTGCCGACGGCCGACAGCAGCACCACCGCGAGAGCCAGCACCGCGGGCACGATGAACATGCGCAGCTTGATCCCGGCGAAGAACAGCGCCCCGAGCACCACGAGCACGAGGATCATGACGGTACCGAGGTCTTTGCCGCCCAGCACCGTGCCGATCACCAGCACCGAGACCGGAACGACGGGGATGAAGACGTGCTTCCACGAGGTCAGCAGTCGACGCTTGCGGTAGAGCACCGCGCCCATCCACAGCGCGAGCGTGAGCTTGAGGAACTCGGCGGGCTGGAACTGGAAGCCGGCGATCTGCACCCAGTTGCGGTTGCCGTACGAGGCGATGCCCAGCCCCGGGACGTAGACGAGCATCTGGAACATGGTCGCGAGGATGAGCGCGGGCCACGCGATCTTCTTCCAGAAGCTCATGCGCGCGCGGCTCAGCACGAACATCAACGGGATGCCGACGACCGCGAACACGCCCTGCTTGATGACGTGGTCGAAGGGGCTCTGTCCGCCGTCGAGGGCGGAGGTCGCCGACAGCACCATCACGAGCCCGAAGCCGGTCAGCAGCAGCGCCGCGGAGGCGATGAGCAGGAACTCTCCCGCGACGGGTCGGAACGCCCGGCCCAGTGAGACGCGCGCGATGAGACCGCCGCGCTCCGGCTGCTCGTCGGGGGTCTGCCGAGGAGGGGGTGCCGTCGTGGTCACGCGTGGTCCCCTCAGTCGGTCGGTCGAGCTGCTCCGTCGTCCTGGCCGGCGATCCACGCCCGCACCGCATCGGCGAAGCGATCGCCGCGGTCGGAGTAAGAAGCGAACTGATCGAAGGATGCCGCCGCGGGAGCCAGGAGAACCGTGTCTCCGTCCCGGGCCACACCCGCCGCCAGTTCGACGACCTGCGCCATGACGTCTTCAGTCTCGGCGTGGTCGACCTCGAACAGCGGCACCGCGGGGGCGTGTCGCGCGAACGCCGCGACGATGTCGGTGCGCTCGGTGCCGATGACGATGACGGCGCGCACTCCCGCGCCGCGCGCCCGGACGAGATCGGACAGGTCGACGCCCTTCAGCAGGCCGCCGACCACCCACACCGCGCCGGGGTAAGCCGCGAGCGACGAGGCCGCCGCGTGCGGGTTGGTCGCCTTGGAGTCGTCGACCCACGTCACGCCGGCGTGCGCGCCGACGACCTGGATGCGGTGCGGATCGAGGCGGAAGCGTTCGAGCGTGTCGAAGATGTGCGCCGGGGTGGCTCCGAGGGATCGGGCGAGAGCGGATGCCGCGAGGATGTTGGCGACCATGTGCGGCGCCGCGAGTCCGCGAGCCGCCAGGTCGGCGACCGTCGTGAGCTCGAGGGCCGAGGTCGCACGTTCTTCGAGGAAGGCCCGGTCGACGAGGATGCCGTCGACGACGCCGAGGTCGCTCGGCCCCGGCACGCCGAGGTCGAAGCCGATGGCACGGGCACCCTCGACCACTTCGGCGTCCTCGACCATCTCGCGCGTGGCGACGTCGGCCTTGTTGTAGACGCACGCCACGCGGGTGCGGGCGTAGACGCCCGCCTTGGCGTCACGGTAGGCGTCGGCACCGCCGTGCCACTCGAGATGGTCGTCGGCGAGGTTCAGGCACACCGCCGCGTGCGGTGACAGGGCATCGGGCCCGGTCTGCAGGTTGAGGTACCAGAGCTGGTGGCTCGAGAGCTCGACCACGAGCGCATCGAAGCCCCCGGGGTCGCGCACGGCGTCGAGCACCGGCGTACCGATGTTGCCCACGGGCGCCGCGCGCAGGCCCGCAGTCACGAGCATCTCGGCGGTCAGCCGGGTGGTGGTGGTCTTTCCGTTCGTGCCGGTGATCAGCACCCAGTCCGCCGGTCGGCCGTCGGCCCGCACGACCTTGTCGCGCACGCGCCAGGCCAGCTCCACGTCGCCCCACAGGGCGATGCCCTGCTCGCGCGTCCACCGGATCACGGGGTGGTGAGGGGGGAACCCCGGGGAGGCGATGACCACCTCCGGGGCAAACGCGCTCACCTCGGCGGGAATGGTGTCCAGCGGTCCTTCGTACAGGCCGACGCCCAGCACCGGCAGGAGCCGGCCGTACTCGGCATCCGCCCGCTCGGTGGCCACGAGCACCTCGGCGCCGAGCTCCGAGAGCGTGTCGGCCACCGAGAAGCCCGTCACCGACAGGCCGAGAACGACGACGCGCAGACCCTTCCAGTCGGCGTGCCAGCTGGTGAGGGAAGAGAGGTCGGTCATACGCGTGCGAGCCATTCGACGTAGAAGAATCCGATGCCCGAGACGGCGAGCAGCCCGGCGATGATCCACATGCGCACGACGATGGTGACCTCGGGCCACCCCCGCATCTCGAGGTGATGATGCAAGGGACTCATGAGGAAGAGTCTCTTGCCCTTGGTGATCTTGAAGTAGGCCCGCTGGAGGATCACCGAGCCCGAAGCGATGACGTAGACGCCGGCGATGAGCACGAGCAGCAGCTCGGTGCGGGTGAAGATCGCCAGCGCCGCGATGACACCGCCGATCGCCATCGAGCCGCAGTCGCCCATGAAGACCTTGGCCTTGGGGGCGTTCCACCAGAGGAACCCGACGAGCGCCCCCACGAACGAGGCCGACACGATGGCGAGGTCGAACGGATCGCGCACGGCGTAGCATCCGGCCTGCACGGTCGGGTCGAGCACGTCGGCGCACATCTGCTTGTTCTGCCAGAACGCCATGAGGCTGTAGGCGCCGACGACGAAGATGCCCGAGCCCGCCGCGAGTCCGTCGAGTCCGTCGGCGACGTTGACCGAGTTGGATGTTGCGGTGCCGATGAGCGAGATCCAGGCGAGGTACAGCAGCCACCCGAGGATCGGACCCAGCGCGAAGAGCGAGAGCACCTGGATGTCGCGGAAGACGGAGATGTACTCCGACGCGGCCGTCTGACCGAAGGAATTGGGGAAGTTCAGTGCGACGACGGCGAACGGCACCACGACCAGCACCTGGCCGAGGATCTTGCGCCAACCCGACAAGCCGAGGCTGTTCTGGTGGCGCACCTTCATGTAGTCGTCGATGAAGCCGACGACGCCGAAACCGAGCATGAGCCACAGCACGAGCAGCCCCGAGACCGTGGGCGGGTTGTTGCCGGCGTACGAGCCGATGAAGTAGCCCACGATCGTGCCGGAGATGAAGATCGTGCCGCCCATCGTGGGCGTGCCGCGTTTGGCTCCGTGCGAGGGGTTGTGCACGTTCTCGGGGGTGCGGATGACCTGCCCCCAGCCCCATTTGCGGAACCACCGGAGGAACACCGGCGTCAGGAAGAGGGTGAAGGCGAGCGAGATAGCCGCCGACGTCAGAAGTGATCTCACGCGAACAGCTCCCCGAGTCGATCGCCGAGGTGACGTAGCCCCGCCGAGTTGGACGACTTCACCAGCACGCGGTCGCCGTCGCGCAGCTCGGTCGAGAGGTAGTCGTACGCGGCGTCGGCGTCGGCGAAGAAGACGGCCTCGCCGTCCCACGAGCCCTGCGCGATCGCCTCGAGGTACATGCGGCGCGCCTCGGGCCCGATGACGACGATGCGCTGGATGCGCAGCCGCACGGCGAGCAGGCCGACCCGGTCGTGCTCCTCGTCGGCGTACTCCCCCAGCTCGCTCATCGCGCCGAGGACGGCGACGGTGCGTTCGTCGGGCCCGGTGATCTGCGCGAGGGTGCGCAGGGCGGCGGCCATCGAGTCGGGGCTGGCGTTGTAGGCGTCGTTGATGATGCGCACCCGGTCGGAGCCCATCGGCTGCATGCGCCAGCGCTCCGCGATCTCGAGCGTCTCGACGCGCGCGATCGCGTCGGCGGCGGAGACGCCCAGGGCGGTCGCCGCGGCGATCGCGGCGAGGGCGTTCATGACGTGGTGCTCGCCCAGCACCCGCAGGGTGAGGGTGTGGGCCTGCCCGTCGACCATGAGGTCGGCTCGGGTCCCGGATGCCGTGACCTCGACGTCGAGGGCGCGCACCACGGCCCGCTCGCCGCGACCGAACCAGCGCACGTCCTGCCCGCGCTCGCGCGCGATCGGCTCCATCGCCGCCACGCGCGGGTCGTCGGCGTTGAGCACCGCGAGCCCGCCCTCGCGGGTGGCCTTCACGAGCTCGCTCTTCGCGTGGAACGTCGACTCGATGCCGCCGAAGCCGCCGGCGTGCGCCATACCCACCATGAGCACGACGCCGACGTCGGGGGTCACCAGACCCGCGAGCCGGGCGATCGCGCCCGGGGCGCTCGCGCCGAACTCGCTGACGAGGAAGCGGGTGTCCTCCTCCACGCGCAGCATCGTCAGGGGCGCGCCGACCTCGTTGTTGAACGAGGCGCGCGGGGCGACCGTCGGCCCCTCGTCTTCGAGGATGCGCGCGAGCATGTTCTTGGTCGTCGTCTTGCCGTTCGACCCGGTGATGCCGACGACCTGCAGAGCGCCGCCCGCCCGGACGCGGGCCACGTTGTCCCGCGCGAGGGCTGCGAGGGCCTCGACGACGTCGCCGACGACGATCTGGCTCACCTCGTCGTCGAGCTCGCGCTCCACGAGGGCCAGAGCGGCTCCCCGCTCGATCGCCGTGCCGACGAAGAGGTGCCCGTCCGTGGTCTCACCGGGCTTCGCCACGAAGACGCCGCCGGGCTCGATGAGGCGCGAGTCGGTGTCGACCAGGCCCGAGACCGTCGTGTCGCGGGTGTCGTCGCGACGGAGCACGAGGCGCCCGCCGAGCACGTCGGCGAGGTGGGAGAGGCTGGTGGAGATCATTGCTGTGCGGACGCCCTTTCCGTGTCGCATTCGTTACCGAGACGAGACCGGCGTCGGCGGTGTCTCAGCCGAACTTGGGCAGTTCGGGGGTCGTGGTTCCCGACGGGATGACACGGTAGGTCTTGAGAACCTGCGTCATCGCCTTCTGGAACGCGGGGGCGGTGGCCGCCGACGATTTTACCGTCCGCGGTTCGTCGAGGTTGACCGCGACGACGTACTGCGGGTCGTCGGCGGGGGCGAAACCGATCATCGTGGTGAAGTACGCGTCGGGCTTGTAGGCACCGGTGTTCTCGTCGACCTTCTCGCCGGTTCCGGTCTTGATCGCGAGGCGGTAGCCCGGGATGGCGATCTTGCTGGCCAGTTCGCCCTGGGTGGCGACGTTCTCGAGCATGAGGCCGACCTCTTTCGCCGTCGCGGCGGAGATGACCTGCGTCCCCTCGGTCGAGGGCGCGTCGGTGACGGTGCCGTCGGCCGCCGTGCAGCCCTCCACCAGCGACAGCGGGATCTTCACGCCGCCGTTCGCGATGGTCTGGTAGGCGCCGACGAGCTGCGGGACGGTGACCGACAGGCCCTGCCCGAACGCGGTGTTGTAGAAGGTCTGCGTGTCCCAGTCGCCGACGGGGTGCAGGATGCCGGCCGACTCGCCGGGGAAGTCGATCGAGCTGAGCGAGCCCATGCCGAACTTCTGCAGGTAGTCGAAGCGCGTCTGCTTCGGGATCATCTCGGCGAACTTCGAGATGCCGACGTTCGAGGAGTCGATCAGCACGCCCGTGGGCGTGTAGGTGTTCGGGCCGTGCGAGAATGCGTCGGACACGCGGGCGTCACCGCCGAGAACCTCGCGCGACGAGGCCGTGACGGTCGTCTCGGGGGTGTACGACCCGCTGTCGAGGCCGATCGCCGTGGTGAGCGCCTTGAAGGTCGAGCCCGGTTCGAACGGGCTCGAGAACGCACGGCTCCCCCGGTCGTCCACGGGGGTGGCCGTGGGATCGTTGGGGTCGACCGAGGGATACTCGGCGAGGGCCCGGATCTTGCCGGTCTTCGCCTCGACGACGGTGATCGTCCCGCGCAGCGATCCGGTGTTCTGCACCTGCTCGGCGATCAGCTGGCCGAGGTACCACTGCAGGTCGCGGTCGATGGTGAGCTTCAGCGTCCCGCCGTCCACGGCAGGCTGGGTGACCACCTCGGTGCCGGGCAGCACGACGCCGTCACGGCTCTGCTGGAAGACGACCTTGCCGTTGGTGGAGGCGAGGCAGTCGTTGTCGGCGTTCTCGAGACCGGCGAGGGGCTGACCGTCGCTGCCGACGAACCCGAGCAGGTTGCCGCCGACCGCGCCGTCGGGGTAGACCCGGCCCGACTGGGGCGGGAAGCTCAGGAACGGCAGCTTCAGCTCGGCCAGAGCGCGGTACTGCTCGGTCGAGACGTTCTTGGCGATCATCGCGTAGCGGGAGTCGGGGTTGTCGGCCACGGCATCCGTGACGACCTTCTCGACCTCGGCGGCATCCTGTCCGGTGACGGCTGCGATCTGGGCCGCGAGTTCGGGCCAGGCGGTGGTGGTCCCCGAATCGTCGTCGCCCCCGGCGTCGACGGTGGTGATGCCTTTGGCCGCCAGCATCGGGTCGACCTGCACGTCGTAGCGGTTGACGGCGGAGGCGAGCACCACGCCGTTCTCGTCGACGATCGAGCCGCGCGAGGCGTATTCGATGCGGGAGTTCTCCAGGCCCATCGCGAGGGAGTCGCTCACGTGCGTCCGGGCGTTGACCACCTGGATGTCGACGAGGCGCACGACGAAGGCGACGAGCACGATCAGCACGATCGAGAGGGCGACGACGGTCCGACGCCGCGGGGAGCGGGAGATGGTGGTCGTCATGGGTCTCATCGTGTCGCGGGAGTCGGCAGACCGTCGCTGATCGACGGGGGTGTCGTCGATTCGGTCGTCGTGGTCGCCGCGTCCGGCGCCGAATCGGCGGGCGCGGTCGTGGCCGCGGTACCGGTCTCGGTCGTTGCCGCCGAAGGGTCGGTCACCAGCGGCACTCCCGCGATGAGGGCGTTGCGCACGGACCCGCGGCCCATGGCATCCACCGATGAGATCGTGTCGGCCGGCTTGCCGGAGCCGATCACCGCGCCGTCGCTCAGACGCAGGTAGGTGGGCGATTCGTCGATGACCATGCCGAGCGCGGCCGCGTTGGCCGCGAGGTACTGGGGCGAGCTGAGTCCGGCGCTCTCGTCGTTCAGGATCTGCTTCTGATAGGTCAGGTCGCGCTGCTGCTGCGTGAGGGCGGCGATCTCGAAGGAGCTCTGCGTGGTGAGGATGCCGAGCCCCATCTGCACGAGGACGATCACCAGCGCGCCCGCGACGGCGATGACGCCGAACAGTCGGCGCGGTGCCCGTCGACGCGCGGCCGACGGGACGACGGCCAGTCGCCGCTCGCGGACGGGCGACGGCAGATCCGGGGAGACGGCCCGGGGGTCGATGGCCGTGGATGCGCTCATGCGTCCTCCTGGATCCTCTCGGCCGCGCGCAGGCGCACGGGGGTGGCACGGGGGTTGGCGGCTCGTTCCTCGTCGCCGGCGAGTTCGGCTCCCCGTACGAGGAGGCGGAACTTCGGGGCGTGCTCGGGGAGCTCGACGGGGAGACCGCGGGGAGCGGTCGAGGTCGAGGCGTCGGCGAAGACGCGCTTCACGAGGCGGTCTTCGAGCGACTGGTAAGACAGCACCACGATGCGTCCGCCCACCCCGAGCACGCTCAACGCGGCCGGGATCGTGCGTTCGAGAACGGACAGCTCGGCGTTGACCTCGATGCGCAGGGCTTGGAAGACGCGCTTGGCGGGATGCCGCTCGCGCAGCACCGCCGCCGGCGTCGCCGCCTGCAGCACGTCGACGAGCTGGCCGGAGCGCTCGAGCGGTGCGACGGCGCGCGCGGCGATGATGGCCCGCGCGTAGCGCCCGGCGAGCTTCTCCTCGCCGTAGCGCTCGAAGATGCGGCGGAGGTCGCCTTCGCCGTACGTGGCGAGCACCTCCGCGGCGGTGATGCCGGTGGTCTGGTCCATCCGCATGTCGAGCGGGGCGTCCTGCGCGTAGGCGAAGCCGCGAGAGGCCTCGTCGAGCTGCAGCGACGACACGCCGAGGTCGAACAGGATGCCGTCGACCTTGTCGACGCCGGCGGCGGCCACCGCCTCGGCGATCCCGTCGTAGACGGTGTGCACCAGGGTCACGCGGTCGCCGAAGCGGGCGAGCCGCTCCCCGGCGATGCGCAGGGCGTCGGTGTCGCGGTCGAGGCCGATCAGGCGGGCGTTCGGGAAGCGCTCGAGGAACGCCTCGGAGTGCCCGCCCATGCCGAGCGTGCCGTCGACGAAGACGGAGCCGGGCTTCTGCAGGGCGGGCCCGAGCAGCTCGGCGCAGCGCTCGAGGAGGACGGGGGTGTGGATGTCGCGGATGTCCATGATGATCGGGGCCGATCCTTCGGCTCTGATCCCCACCCGCATCGACCTGGCACCGGGGAAGTGTGACAGGGCGAGCGGCTGGGCATCACAGCCGGAGGGTCAGAACAGTCCCGGGATCACCTCCTGCTCCATCTCGGCGTACGTCTCTTCGTTGCTTTCGGCGTAGGTGTTCCACGCCTCGGCGTCCCAGATCTCCGCGTGGGCGCCGACACCCGTGATCACGAGCTCGCGACCGAGGCCGGCATAGGTGCGCAGCGCTGGGGGGACGGTGATGCGGTTCTGGCTGTCGGGCTTCTCTGCGCTGGCCCCCGAGAGGAACATGCGCAGGAAGTCACGGGCCTGCTTGTTGCTGAGCGGAGCCTCGCGGATCCGCTCGTGCACGCGCTCGAACTCCTCGGTGCTGAACACGTAGAGGCAGCGGTCCTGCCCCCGGGTGATCACCACTCCGGCGCCGAGATCGTCGCGGAACTTCGCGGGCAGGATGACGCGCCCTTTGTCGTCGAGCTTGGGAGTGTGCGTGCCGAGCAGCATTCGGGCGTCCACCCCCTTCGTCCGGCCTGCGAAGTTTCCCCCACTTTACTCCACCACCCTCCACTTCGCCATCGAAAAGAGGGGTCTTCTGGGCGAGCGCTCCCCCGTGTACGCTGTTCCGCTCATCCATCGAGTCCGGAAGCGACCGCGTCTTTCCGCGGCGAATGCCGTCGACGCGTCCTCCGGTGGAGGGAAAGGGAGGGATTCCGCGCTCCCCCGGCCCGCACGGCCGAGAGACGGCATCCCCACGATCAGGACGCGAGATCCTGCAACAGGGCCGTCGGCGGGATGCCGCTGCGCCATGTCATCGCGCGCCGGGACGCCCGAGCGGCGGGTACGCGGCGTCTCGCGGCGTGGCGTCGAGAAGCGAGGCCGGGACGCCCGAGCAGCGGGTACGCGGAGTCTCGCGGCGTGGCGTCGAGAAGCGACGCCGGGACGGCCGAGCAGCGGGTACGCGGAGTCTCGCAGCGTGGCGTCGAGAAGCGGGGCCGACGCGGGCGCACGAAAAAAAGCACCGGCTCCGAGGAGCCGGTGCTTTCAGAAGAGACGGAGGAGGCTTACGGGCCTTCGCGACGTCGGTCCCAACGGTCGTTCATGCGGTCCATGAACGACGAGCCCGCGGCGCGAGGCGCACGAGCCTTGGGAGACTGCTTCGAGAGGGGAGCGGAGCCTCGCGTGGGGGTGACGGCGAACACCACGCCGCCCACCATGAGGAGGAAGCCCAGGACGCCGACCGCGATGCCGAGGAACCCCGTGTTGAAGCCGATCGAGACACCCACCACGAGGGCGCCGAGACCGGCGAGGACGAGGATCGACCCGAGGACGATGTTGCGGTAGCTGAGGGCGCGACTGGGAGCGGAAACGACATCGGTGTCGTTGCTCATGAGATGGCGCTCCATCTCATCAAGCAGGCGCTGCTCCTGTTCGGAGAGTGGCATGCATCCCCCTCTATGGTGTGGTGCGGACGATTCTACGTGCGGCGTGGATCACTAGGCTAGGCCCGTGACGACCTCCCCGGAACCGATCGAAGCTGTTTCCCAGCGACTCGACAAGTTCCTC
Source organism: uncultured Microbacterium sp. (assembly GCF_947489255.1). Lineage (GTDB taxonomy): Bacteria > Actinomycetota > Actinomycetes > Actinomycetales > Microbacteriaceae > Microbacterium > Microbacterium phycohabitans. The sequence goes on along the minus strand of NZ_CANLCY010000004.1, from coordinate 540,588 downwards.
TCCGAACAGCTATCGTACGCCTCGGCCCTGGGGCCTGAGGCCGAGACCCTCACCCGCTCCGGAGCGTCCGCATTGCGCGGCGGCAAGCGTCTGCGCGCACGGTTCTGCCTCACCGGATGGCACTCCGTCGCGGGCGGCCCACGACGCTTCGACGACGCCGCCCTCGCCGTGGCGACGGCGCTCGAGATCTTCCACGCCGCAGCCCTCGTACACGACGATCTCGTCGACAACTCCGACACCCGCCGAGGGCAGCCGGCCGCCCATCGCGCCCTGCAGAACGGCCACCGCGCGGCCGGCTGGACCGGCGACTCCGATGCTTTCGGTCGCTCGGGTGCCATCCTCCTGGGCGACCTGCTCGTCGCCTGGAGCGACGACCTGCTCGAGGAGGGGCTCGCCGACGCCCCGACGGCGGCGGCGACCCGACGGGCCTACGCGCAGATGCGCCGCGACGTCACGATCGGCCAGTTCCTCGACGTGGCCGAGGAGTCCGCGTACACCGTCTACCCCGACGACACGCACGCCGACCGGGCGCTGCGGGTGGCCTCGTACAAGTCGGCGCGGTACAGCATCCAGCAGCCCCTCCAGATCGGCGCGGCCCTCGCGGGTGCCGATGACGCGCAGCTGGCCGCGCTGGGCCGCTTCGGACACGACGTGGGCATGGCGTTCCAGTTGCGCGACGACGTGCTGGGCGTGTTCGGCGACACCGCCGAGACCGGCAAGCCCGTGGGCGACGACCTCCGCGAGGGCAAGCGCACGGTGCTGGTCGCCTACGCCCGCGAGCGCCTCGCGCCCGAGGACCGGCGAGACGTCGACGCGCTGCTCGGCGATCCGGCGTTGGATGCCGAGCAAGTCGGCATCCTGCAGCGCACCATCGTCGACACCGGCGCACTCGCGCGCACCGAGGAGCTCATCGCCGATTACGCCCGCCGCGCGGACGACGCCCTCGCCGACGCCCCGCTCGGCGCCGAGGCGGTCGCGGAACTGCGCGCGCTCGCGACGGCGGCCACTCAGCGCACCGCCTGAGCGCCCGCTCGGCCAGCGCTCGCGTCGATGCGGCGGCGTCCCCGTGGGCGACCGCGCGGCGATGACGCCACGTCGAGCGACCGCCCGAAGGAGCGCTCAGACGCTCAGACGCTCAGACGCTCAGGCCCTCAGTCGCTCAGGCCCTCAGTCGCTCGGCTCTCAGGCGCTCAGGCGCTCAGGCGCTCAGGCGCTCAGGCGCTCAGGCGCTCAGGCGAGGGTCGCGGCGACCCGTCGCACCTCGCTCTTGCGACCGGCCAGGAGCGCCTCGATGGGCGCCATGCCGATGGTCTCCTCGGGGGTGAGGAGCCAGTCGATGGTCTCGTCGGGGTCGAAGCCCGCGTCGTGCAACACGATGATCGTGCCGCGCAGCGCCGGCAACGGACGCCCGTCCGCGAGGAACACCGCGGGGATCTTGAACACGCCGTCGCGGCGCGAGCCCACGAGATAGTTCTCGTCGATCAGCCGGCGCACGCGCCCCAGGGACTCGTCGAGGAGTTCCACCAGGTCGGGGATCGTCAGCCAGTCGGTGGGGTAACGGGAGGTGTCGGTCACAGAGCCATGATCTCATCCCTCGTGGCCCGGTTCCCGCGGCGGCGTGACGACGAGCCGCTTTCACATCCGTCACAGGAGCCTCATGCGTTGACATCCGTCACGACGCGTGTCACGGTGGCGGGCAGTCGGAAGAACGGAATCCCCCCACCATGAGACGACTCCCGCTGTCCCCCCTGCCCTCTCGGCGCGCGAGCTCCTGGCCCGCCGCCGCGGTGTGGCCGGCCGCCGTGGCCGGAACCATCGCCCTCACCCTGACGGGGGAGAACGCGGCGCACGCCGCTCCCCCGGCGCCGGCGCTCGCCGTCATCCCTCCCGCACCGCGCGCCGTCGGACCGATCGCTCCGCTCGCCGCGACGATCGCTGCGGCGACGTACACCGTCCAGCCCGGCGACACCGTGTGGGCGATCGCCCGAGCGCACGGTCTCGACCCCGCGGCGGTGAGCGCGGCGAACGGCCTCGGCGCCGACGCGATGATCCGCCCCGGCCAGGTCCTCGCCCTCACGGTCGCCGCAGCCGCCCCGGTCGCCCCCGTCCCGCCCCAGGCCCCGGCGCTGACGGCGCACGAGGTGCGCCCCGGCGACACCGTCTCGGCCATCGCCCGCGCCGGCGGCGTGTCGGTCGACGCCGTGCTCGCGGCGAACGGCCTCACCCGGGCGTCGATCATCTACCCGGGCGACGTCCTGCAGATCCCCTCCCCCGCGGCCTCCCCGGCCCCCGCTCCGACCCCGGCCTCCGTCGGCCCCGCGACCGCTCCGGGACTGGATGCCGAGCAGAGCGAGAACGCGCGCCTCATCATCCGCATCGGACGCGAGCTCGGCGTCTCCGACCGCGGCATCCTGATCGCCCTCGGAACCGCGATGCAGGAATCGTGGCTGCGCAACCTCGACTGGGGCGACCGCGATTCCCTCGGACTCTTCCAGCAGCGACCCAGCGCCGGATGGGGCAGCGCCGAGCAGATCCTCGACCGCGAGCGCTCGACACGGGTGTTCTACGGCGGGTCGAGCGATCCCAACGGCGCGGCGACCCGGGGGCTGCTCGACATCCCGGGCTGGGAGTCGCTGCCCTACGCCGACGCCGCCCAGGCGGTGCAGATCTCGGCCTACCCCGACCGCTACGCGCAGTGGGAGCAGCCCGCGACCGTCTGGCTCGCCGTTCTGGGATGAGGTCGGGGTGAGCCGCTCCCCGGGCTCACAGGGGGCCGTCCGTAGACTCGACCTGTGAGCACGAGTCAGCAGGCAGACCCGCTGATCGGCCGTCTCGTCGACGGCCGGTACCGGGTGCGCGCGCGCATCGCGCGGGGCGGCATGGCGACCGTGTACGTCGCGACCGATCTGCGGCTGGAGCGCCGGGTCGCCCTGAAGGTCATGCACGGCCACCTCAGCGACGACACCGTGTTCCAGAGCCGGTTCATCCAGGAGGCCCGCTCGGCCGCGCGCCTGGCCGATCCCCACGTGGTCAACGTCTTCGACCAGGGCCAGGACGGCGAGATGGCCTACCTCGTCATGGAGTACCTGCCCGGCATCACGCTGCGCGAGCTCCTGCGCGAGCACCGCCGGCTCACCGTGGACCAGACGCTGACGATCATGGACGCCATCCTCTCGGGGCTCGCGGCGGCTCACCGCGCGGGCATCGTGCACCGCGACGTGAAGCCCGAGAACGTGCTGCTCGCAGAAGACGGACGCATCAAGATCGGCGACTTCGGCCTCGCCCGCGCGACCACCGCCAACACCGCCAGCGGGGCCCAGCTGATGGGCACCATCGCCTACCTGGCCCCCGAGCTCGTCACGCGCGGCACCGCCGACGCCCGCAGCGACATCTACTCGCTCGGCATCATGCTGTACGAGATGCTCGCCGGAGAGCAGCCCTATAAGGGCGAGCAGCCGATGCAGATCGCCTATCAGCACGCGACCGACTCGGTGCCGCGCCCGAGCGTGAAGAACCCCGCGGTGCCCGAGCAGCTCGACGAACTGGTCCTGTGGGCGACCGAGCGCGAGCCCGACGACCGTCCGCTCGATGCGGGCACGATGCTCGAGCGCCTGCGCGCCATCGAGAAGGATCTCGGCCTGGCCCCCCAGGTAGCCCGGGCCGTCTCGGTCGGCACGGCGGGTGCCGCCTCCCCGGCCGAATCGCGGGAGCTCACGAAGGTCCTGCCGCAGACGGCCGCGGTCCCCTCGGCCACGGTCGACGAGCCCGACAACGCCGCTCGTCTGCGCTCCCGTACGCGGCGCCGCACCGCCCGCGGCGCGTGGATCCTCGTGCTCGTCCTCCTCCTCGCCGGCGGTGCCGGGCTCACGGGCTGGTACTTCGGCTCCGGTCCCGGCTCGCTCGTCGGCGTCCCCGACGTCTCGGGCCGCAGCTACGACGAGGCGCAGGCACTCCTCGCCCAGGAGCAGCTGCAGGCGCAGCGACAGGACGTGAACGATCGCGAGATCCCGGCCGGAACGACGGTGGGATCCGATCCCGCCCCGGGCGAGCGACTCGATAAGGACACGGTGGTGACCGTGCTGGTCTCGATCGGACCCGCCACCCACCAGATCCCCGCGCTCAGCGGACGCAGCGCCGACGACGTTCGCGCGGTCTTCGAGTCCGCCTTCGTCGGCGTCGGCGACGACCCCGCGCGTGAATTCACCGACGCGGCGGACGGCACCGTGCTCAGCGCGTCGATCGTCCCCCGCTCCGGCGGCGACGCCTTCGCCTGCACGGACGGTTGCACGGTCTACGAGGGGGATGCCGCGACGCTGGTCGTGTCGCTCGGACCCATCCCCGACGTCACGGGCGAGACGCGGTCCGCCGCTGAACGCTCCCTCGACGGCGTGGGTCTTTCGACGTCGGTGTCGGAGGAGTACAGCAACAGCGTGGCATCCGGTGTCGTGATCGGCATCGGCGACCGCGACGGCGGCGGCAACTGGCGCCCCGGCGACACCGTTCCGCTGCGCGTGTCGATCGGCCCCAAGCCCGTCGAGATCCCGGGGAACATCGTCGGGATGTCGATCCGCGACGCCGTCGCCGCCCTCGACGCCCTCGGGTTCGAGGTCAACGCCGGCATCGACGACGGCACCCTGCCCCTCGGCTTCAAGTACTGGGACATCTATAAGGTGCGGGCGACGAACCCCAAGGCCGGGACCACCGCGCCGCAGGGCTCGACCATCACGCTCACCCCGACCCTGTAGGCATCCGGCATCCGGCATCCGGAAACGACGATGCCCCCGTCCGCAGCGGGACGGGGGCATCGGTCGTATCGGATGCGGATCAGCGCTTCTCGAGCTCCTCGGCCACGAGGAACGCCAGCTCAAGGCTCTGCCGGTGGTTCAGTCGCGGGTCGCACAGGCTCTCGTAGCGCGTCGCGAGGGTGGCCTCGTCGATCTGCTCGGAGCCGCCCAGGCACTCGGTGACGTCGTCGCCGGTGAGTTCGACGTGGATGCCGCCGGGGTGCGTGCCGACCGAGCGGTGCGCCTCGAAGAATCCGCGCACCTCGTCGACGACGTCGTCGAAACGACGCGTCTTGTAGCCGGTGGGCGTGGTGATGCCGTTGCCGTGCATCGGGTCGGTGACCCACAGCGGCGTGGCGCCGGAGTCGCGCACGGCCTCGAGCAGCGGGGGCAGGGCGTCGCGGATCTTGCCCGCACCCATACGCGTGATGAACGTCAGACGCCCGGGCTCGCGCTCGGGGTCGAGCTTGTCGATCAGCGCGAGCGCCGTCTCGGCCGTGGTGGTGGGGCCGAGCTTGACGCCGATGGGATTGCGGATCTTCGAGAAGTAGTCGACGTGCGCGCCGTCGAGCTCGCGCGTGCGCTCGCCGATCCACTGGAAGTGCGACGAGGTGTTGTAGGGCAGGCCCGTGCGCGAGTCGATGCGGGTCATCGGGCGCTCGTAGTCCATGAGCAGGCCCTCATGACCGGTGTAGAACTCCACGCGCGTCAGCTCGTCGAAGTCGGCGCCGGCCGCCTCCATGAACTTGATCGCGCGGTCGATCTCGGTCGCCATGCTCTCGTACGCCTGGTTGGCGGGCGTGCTCGCGAAACCCTTGTTCCAGCTGTGCACCTCGCGCAGGTCGGCGAAACCGCCCTGCGTGAACGCGCGGATGAGGTTCAGGGTCGACGCGGCCGTGTGGTAGCCCTTGAGCAGGCGCGCGGGGTCGGCCTTGCGGGACTCCTCGGTGAAGTCGTAGCCGTTGACGATGTCGCCGCGGTAGGCGGGCAGGGTCACGTCGCCGCGCGTCTCGGTGTCGCTCGAGCGGGGCTTGGCGAACTGCCCGGCCATGCGGCCCATCTTCACGACGGGCATCGACGCGCCGTACGTGAGCACGACCGCCATCTGCAGGACCGTCTTGATGCGGTTGCGGATCTGTTCGGCGGTCGCACCGGCGAACGTCTCGGCGCAGTCACCGCCCTGGAGGAGGAACGCCTGACCGGCGGCGGCACGAGCGAGACGATCGCGCAGGATGTCGACCTCACCGGCGAACACCAGCGGCGGGAGGGTCGCGAGCTCTGCGGATGCCGCGGCCACCGCGCCCTCGTCATACCACTGGGGCTGCTGCTTGATGGGCAGGGATCGCCAGTGGTCGAGGTCGTGGAGCTGCTGATTCACCCCTGAAGTCTAGTGGCGCGACGACGGCGCCTTCGCCGCCTGCGCGGTGGCGAGACGGTCCTTCACGGTCGAGGCGTAGACGTCTTCGTAGCGCTGCTCGCCGAGGCGCTGGAGGGCCACCATGATCTCGTCGGTGACCGAGCGCAGGACGTAGCGGTCGCCCTCCATGCCCTCGAAGCGGGAGAAGTCCAGGGGCTCCCCGATCACGATGCCCACGCGACCCACGCGAGGCAGACGCTGACCGATCGGCATCACCGCACCGGTGTCGACCATCACGACGGGGACCACCGGCACCCGGGCCTCGAGCGCCATGCGCGCGATGCCCGTGCGTCCGCGGTAGAGCGTGCCGTCGGGGCTGCGGGTGCCCTCCGGATAGATGCCGAGCAGCTCGCCGCGCCCGAGGACGCCGAGGCCCGTGTTCAACGACGCCTCCGACGCCTTGCCCCCCGAGCGGTCGATGGGCAGCTGGCCGGTCGCCTGGAAGAACATCCGGGTGGCCCAGCCCTTCAGGCCCTTGCCGGTGAAGTAGTCGCTCTTGGCGAGGAACGCCATGCGACGGTCGATCATGAGCGGCAGGAAGATCGAGTCGGAGAACGACAGGTGGTTGCTGGCGAGGATCGCCGCCCCCTCCGCGGGGATGTTGCGCCGGCCCACCATCCACGGCCGGAACACGGCCTTGATGACCGGTCCGATGACCACGTACTTCATGAGCCAGTAGAACATCGTCAGCGCTCCTTCCCGGCGAGGTCGGCGACCCCGATGAGACCGGCGTCGTTGCCCAGGCGCGCGATCGCGAATTCGGCGACCGGACGTTCACCGTACCCCGGCAGCGACGTCTCGTACGCGAGCTTCACCGGTTCGAGCAGGTCGGCGCCCAGCTGCGCCACTCCCCCGCCGATCACGAACATCTCGGGGTCGAGCACGGCCTGGAAGCCGCCGCACGCCTCGCCCAGGGCGGTCGCGACCCGACGCAGGGCCTCGACGGCGCCCGGATCGCCGGCCAGCACGAGACGCGAGACCGCGGGACCGGGGATGGCGCCCCTCTCGGCGCGGACGGCCGCCAGAGCGGCGCCGATCCCGCCTTCGTCGGCGATGGTGTTGGCTTCGCGCTGCAGCGCGCGCCCGGAGGCGTACTGCTCCAGGCACCCGTTCTGTCCGCAGCCGCACGGGTGGCCGCCCCGGACGAAGCGCATGTGCCCGAGCTCGGCACCGATGCCGTGGCCGCCGCGGAACAGCTCGCCGTCGGTGACGACGGCGCCGCCGACGCCCGTCCCCATCGTCAGCATGACCATGTCGCGGACGCCCCGACCCGCACCGAAGCGGTACTCGCCCCAGCCCGCGGCGTTCGCGTCGTTCTCGATCGTGACCGGGGCGTCGAGGCGCTGCTCGAGGCGTGCGCGCAGAGGTTCGTCGCGCCAGTCGATGTTGGGGGCGTAGATGACGGTGCTGCGGTCGCGGCTGATGAAGCCCGCCGCGGCGACGCCGATGGCGTGCACCTCGTGCGCGCGGCGCAGGTGGTCGGCCATGTCGACCACGGCATCCACGAGGGCCGAGGGGTCGATGGGGGTGTCGACGCGGAGCTTCTCGATGATGGTGCCGTCGTCGTCGACGACGCCGCCCGCGATCTTCGTTCCCCCGATATCGATGCCGACGTTGCGCACCGCACTCCCTTCCGGGCCCACCGAGAGGGTGGCCCGGAGCAGTCTAGCCATGCCGGGCGGCGCGCGAGCCTCGCCCCGCTCCCGGGGCGGCGCGCGAGCCCCGCCGTGCTCCCGGGCCGCCGCGAGCCGTGCCGATAGACTGATGGACCGCTCGACGTTCTTTCCGGTGCCGAAGGAGTTACCGTGATCCAGTTCGACCTTCCCCCAGTCGTTCCCGCCGATCCCGACGCCAACGCGTCCGATCTGCTCGCCGACCGCGTCCGCGCGACGCCCGACCGGCCCCTGTTCGCCGTCCCCGAGGCCGGAGGCTGGCGCGACGTGACGGCGGTCGAGTTCGAGCGGCAGGTCATCAGCCTGGCGAAGGGCTTCATCGCCGCCGGCATCCAACCGGGCGAGAAGGTCGGCTTCATCGCCCGCACCACCTACGACTGGACGCTGGTGGACTTCGCGCTCTTCTACGCCGGCGCCGTCATGGTGCCGGTGTACGAGACCAGCTCCCCCACGCAGATCTCGTGGATCCTGTCGGATTCCGGTGCCATCGCCGTCGTGGTGGAGTCCGCCGAGCACTCCGAGCGGCTCGACGAGGTGCGCAGCGACCTGCCCCTCGTCCGCGAGGTCTGGGCGATGCACACCGGCGCCCTCGACGCGCTCGTCGCGGGCGGCACGCACATCACCGACGAAGAGGTCGAGCGCCGCCGTCACCTCGCGAAGGCCTCCGACATCGCGACCCTCATCTACACCTCCGGGTCGACCGGGCGCCCCAAGGGCTGCGTCCTGGTGCACAGCAACTTCGTCGAGCTCGCGCGCAACTCGGCCAAGGCCCTGCACGAGGTGGTCGAGACCCCCGGAGCCTCGACGCTGCTGTTCATCACCACGGCGCACGTGTTCGCGCGGTTCATCTCGCTGCTCAACGTGCACGCGGGCGTCAAGACGGGCCACCAGCCCGACACCAAGCAGCTGCTGCCCGCCCTCGGGACCTTCCAGCCGACCTTCCTGCTCGCCGTGCCCCGCGTGTTCGAGAAGGTGTACAACTCCGCGGAGCAGAAGGCCGAGGCGGGCGGCAAGGGCAAGATCTTCCGCGCCGCCGCCGACGTCGCGATCGAGCACTCGCAGCGCCTGCAGGAGGGGAAGAAGATCTCCCTCCCGCTCAAGCTGAAGTTCGCCCTGTTCGACAAGCTCGTCTACTCCAAGCTCCGGGATGCCATGGGTGGACGCGTCGTCTACGCGGTGTCGGGATCGGCCCCGCTCGGACCGCGCCTGGGCCACTTCTTCCGCAGCCTCGGCGTCGTGATCCTCGAGGGCTACGGCCTGACCGAGACCACCGCGCCCGCGACGGTGAACCTGGCCACGAAGTCGAAGATCGGCACCGTCGGACCCGTCCTCCCCGGTGTGGGGGTCCGCCTCGCTAATGACGGGGAGATCCAGGTGCGCGGCATCAACGTCTTCCGCGAGTACTGGCAGAACCCCGAGGCCACGGCCGAGGCCTTCGACGGCGAGTGGTTCAAGACCGGCGACATCGGCGCCTTCGACAGCGACGGCTTCCTCGCGATCACGGGCCGCAAGAAGGAGATCATCGTCACGGCCGGTGGGAAGAACGTCGCCCCCGCCGCGCTCGAGGACCCCATCCGGGCGAATCCGATCGTCGGCCAGGTCGTCGTCGTGGGCGACCACAAGCCGTTCATCGCGGCCCTCGTCACGCTCGACCCCGAGATGCTGCCGACGTGGCTGGCCAACAACGGCCTCCCCGCCGACATGTCGCTGGAGGACGCGAGCACGAACGACAAGGTGCGCGCCGAGGTGCAGGGCGCGATCGACCGGGCCAACACGCGCGTCTCGCGCGCGGAGTCGATCCGCAAGTTCACGATCCTCCCGACCGAGTGGACCGAGGCCAGCGGCCACCTGACCCCGAAGATGAGCATCAAGCGCAACGTCATCGTCGCCGATTTCGCCGACGCGATCGAGGACATCTACGCCGTGCCCGTGAACACGACGAACGTCTCGCTCCCCTGACGACGTGGATGCCGAACGGCCCGGGTCCCCACGGGGGCCGGGCCGTTCCGTCTCTCCGCGTGCATTCCGGGCGAACGCGCGACGTCAGCGGCGCGGTCCCTCAGCCGTCCGCGCCGCCTCGCCATCCGCCCGAGTGCCTCCGCGCGCAGGCGCAGCGACGCGCAGGCCCTCCGGCATCCGCACTCCGCCCGCACCACCGCGAGTCGCCGCGGGCAACCGCGTCGAGCGGCGCGGCCCCTCGGGTCAGAACCAGTCGCTCTCGCGCACCTGTCGCATCGCCTCGCGGCGGGTGTCGGCGGGCAGGCGCGAGAGGTAGAGCATTCCGTCGAGGTGATCGGTCTCGTGCTGCAGAGCCTGCGCGAGCAGTCCCTCGCCCTCGAGCACGATCTCCCGGCCGTCGAGGTCGATGCCGACGACCTTCGCCCACGGATACCGGATGGCGTCGTGCCACAGGCCGGGCACCGAGAGGCAGCCCTCCCCCACCGCCTGGGGTTCGCCGCGCGTCTCGACGAGGACGGGGTTGATCACGTACCCGATGTCGCCGTCGATGTTGTAGCTGAACGCCCGCAGCCCGACCCCGATCTGCGGAGCGGCGACACCCGCGCGTCCGGGCAGTTCGACCGTGTCGAGCAGGTCTTGGATGAGCGCGCGGACACCGTCGTCGATCTCCTCGATGGGCGCGCTCGGCGCGCGCAGCACCGGATCGCCGAACAGGCGGATGGGACGGACGCTCATGCGGTGGCCACCGGGGCGCGAAGACCCTCCACGACGGCGGCGGCGAGCTCGCGCGCGGCCTGCCGCGTGCCGGGCTGCAGGTCACGGAACGTGATCGCGCTGCCCGCGGCGATCCGCGCGTCGTACGGCATGCGGATGACGGTGCGCACCCGCGACCGGAAGTGCGACTCCAGTTCGCTCTCGCGCACCAGCGGCGCGCCGGGGCGGGAGTTGTTCAGCACCACGACGGCGTCGCGCACGCGCGCTGCGTAGCCGTTGGTCTCGAGCCACGTGAGCGTCTCGGACGCCAGTCGCGCCTCGTCGACGGAGAGCCCCGCGACGATCACGAGCGTGTCGGCGAGCTCGAGGGTGGCACCCATGACGGAGTGCACGATCCCGGTCCCCGTGTCGGTGAGCACGATGGAGTAGTAGTGCGCGGCGACGTCGGCGACCTGACGGTAGTCGTCGTCGCTGAAGGCCTCCGACTGGCGCGGATCCGAATCGGATGCCAGCACGTCGAGGCGCGTGGCATCCCGGGCGACGATCGACGAGACGTCGTTGTAGCCGGCGACGTCGTCGTGGGCGCGCACGAGGTCGCGCACGGTGCGGCCGTTGGGGCGGCCGACGCGGTCGGCGAGGGTGCCGCGGTCGGGGTTCGCGTCGACGGCGATGATGCGGTCGTCGCGCGCGTCGGCGAGGGCCATTCCCAGCAGCGAGGTGACGGTGGTCTTACCGACCCCGCCCTTTCGCGAGAGCACGGGCACGAAACGCGCCCCGCCCGCGAGGGGAGCCGAGATGCGGCGGTCGAGGTCTTTGCGCTGGCGTGCACGACGCCCGTCGCCGAGGTTGATGCGGTGACGCGACGCCGAGTACACCAGCTGCTGCCACAGGCCCTCGGGCTCCGGACGACTGATCTGCTTCGGGTCGAGCAGGCGGTCGGCCGTGAGCAGGTCGGCGCTCTCGCGGGAGTCGTCGATCTGTCCGATGCGCTTCGAGGTCAGCGCGACCTCGGGCGCGGGCGTGCGCACGCGTTCCATGGCGTGGGCGCGATCCACCCGCGCGGCCTCCTCGGCGCTGCGGGCGGCGTCGTCGGCCTGGTGGGCTCGACGGCGGGTGAGCGGAACCGTCCCGATCACACCGGTCGCGGCGCGCTCGGCGCGCGTGGTCGGAACGCTCCCGGTCGAGGTGGCGGCTGCCGCCGCGGTGGCGGCCGCGGCTGCCGCGGTGGTCGACGCCGGGACGGTGGTCGCGCCGGTCCGCGGCCGAACGTCGTCGGCCGGAGCGGATGCCGACTCCTCGGCGACGCGGGCCGTGAGCAGCATCGCGTCATCGGTGGCGTGCGCGTCGCCCTCGCTCGCGGAGGCGGAGGCCGCCTGCCGGTCGTCGTGGACGGCATCGCTGTGGAGGGCGTCGACGTCAGGGGCCTCGTCGTCGATCGCGGCCTCGACGATCTCGTCGTCGGCCTCGTCGGACGAAGCGGTCTCCGCGCTGTCGGCGGGGACCCACGGAGCGTACGTGAGCGGTTCGACGGACACGTCGATCGTCTCTTCGTCGAGGGGCTCGGCGGCATCAGCCTCGAAGAGCTCGACGTCGTCGACGATCTCGACGTCGTGGAGGTCGTCGGAGACGGCTTCGGCTTCGGCTTCGGCTTCGGCCGGAGCCGGCTCGACGGTGTCGGAGGCGGCGTGCGCGGAATCGTCCGGCGCTGCGGCGTCCGGGGCGAGCGTCCAGTCGGCGGGCTCGTCACGCGCGGGTTCGTCCTGCGTGGGCTCGTCATTCGCGGGCTCGTCGTTCGCGGGCTTGTCGGCGGGGTGCGAGTCCGGCTGCGCGAGGGGCGCGTCATCGTCGGAAGCGGCGGCATCCTCCCGAGAGGCGTCGTCGATCACCACGTCGGCCTGCGCCGCGTCATCTGGGGTCGCGTCATCTTGCGTCGCGTCATCGCGCGCCGCGTCGTCGCCCCACTGCTCGTCGTGCCCGGCTTCCTCCGCCGATTGTTCCGCCGCGAGCGGCTCGCGCTCGGGGTGGGCGGGCTCGTCGTGCGACGGCGCGTCATCGGCGGCTCGAGACGACGTCTGGTCGGGATCGGCCGCGTCGTCGCCGGAGTGGTCGGTCACCGAGAACCCTCCGTCGACGTCCTCGTCCGCCGAGGCGCGATCGTGCTCGCCGCGGGGGTTCTCGCCGTGTTCGGCGCTCTCCGCACCGCCGTCATCGGGCACGTCCGCGTCGGGCACGTCCGCGTCGGACGCGTCGGCGGAGGCGTTCGCGTCGTCGTCCGCCGCGTCGCGGTGAGGCACGGGCTCCTCGACGGGTTCCGCGTCCCGATGCTCGCCGTCGTGGTGCACGGGCACGGCATCCTGCTCGTCACCCTCGAGGTCGTCGGCGACCGGCCCAGCGGACGCGTCGTGCGACTCGTCGCCCACGACCTCGGCGTCGTGCACGTCGTCGTCGACCGACGCGGCGCCGTGGCGCGGATCGTCGTCGTGCGGGTCGTCGTGGCGCGGGTCGTCCCGGTGCGGGTCGTCCCGGTGCGGTTCGTCGTCGTGCGGTTCGAGGATGATCTCGTCGGTCGACAGCTCATCGACCTCGTCTTCGGGGCGGTCCTCGGGGTCGGAAGCGGACTCGTCGCGCTCCTGGGGGGCGTCCAGCGCGGCGAGGTCGGCATCGTCGAAGGGGATCTCGTCTTCGATCACGTCATCGTCGAGGTCGTCGTCGTCGGTGGCCACCGGCAGGTCGACACTGACCTGTGCGATGTGTCCACCGAGGATGGTGATGCTGGCCGTGTCGAGGTTCCCGTTCTCGTCGAGCACGCCGTGCTCGGCGTTCTCGTCGGGGTTCGCGTCGGTGCGGTCGGGGGTCACTGCAGTCTCCAAACGGGAAGAGGGCGCGAAAGCGCCCCCTCCCAGGCTACTGCGCGGGGCGGATCACCAGCAAAAGATCCCCCGCCTCGACCTGCTGCGTCGTACCGATCGCGACACGCTCGACGACGCCGTCGACCGGTGCCGTGATCGCCGCCTCCATCTTCATCGCCTCGATCGATGCGACCGCCTGCCCCGCCTGCACCCGGTCGCCCGGAGCGGCCTTCATGGTCACCACGCCCGAGAAGGGGGCGGCGACCTGGCCGGGCTTGGACGTGTCGGCCTTCTCGGCCTGGCGCGCTTCGACGTCGATCGAGCGGTCGCGAACGAAGACCGGACGCAGCTGGCCGTTCAACGTCGTCATGACGGTGCGCATGCCCTTGTCGTCGGCATCGCCGACCGCCTCGAGCCCGACGAACAGCTGCACGCCCCGCTCGATCTCGACGGTGTGCTCTCCGCCCGGGCGCAGGCCGTACAGGTAGTCGGCGGTATCGAGGACGCTCAGGTCGCCGAAGCGCTCGCGCATCTCGAGGTAGGTGCGCGTCGGAGCCGGGAACAGCAGGTGGTTCAGCCGTGCCCGCCGCTCCGCGGACTCCCCCGACAACGCCGCGGTGTCGGCCTCGGTGAGCGGGGTCACGCCCGTCTTCGCCTCCCGACCCGCCAGCACCTTCGACCGGAACGGCTCGGGCCACCCGCCCGGCAGGTCGCCGAGTTCGCCGGCCATGAACGACACGACCGAATCGGGCACGTCGTACTTCTCCGGGTTGCGCTCGAAGTCGGCCGGGTCGGCTTTGACCGCGGCGAGGTGCAGGGCCAGATCGCCCACGACCTTCGACGACGGTGTGACCTTGGGCACGCGTCCCAGGATGCGATCCGCCGCGGCGTACATGTTCTCGATGAGCTCGAAGTCGTCGGCGAGTCCCAGCGCGATCGCCTGCTGTCGCAGGTTCGACAGCTGCCCGCCCGGGATCTCGTGACGGTAGACGCGTCCGGTGGGGCCCGCCAGGCCCGACTCGAACGGACGGTACAGGTGACGCACGGCCTCCCAGTACGGCTCGAGGTCGCTCACGGCCGCGAGATCCACCCCCGTGTCGCGCTCGGTGTGCGCGAGGGCGGCGACCAGAGCCGACAACGAGGGCTGGCTGGTCGTTCCCGCCATCGGTGCGGCGGCGGCGTCGACGGCATCCGCTCCGGCCGCCGATGCGGCGAGCAGCGTCGCGAGCTGACCGCCCGCGGTGTCGTGCGTGTGCACGTGAACCGGGAGGTCGAAACGCTCACGGAGGGCCGAGACGAGCTTCGCCGCCGCCGCGGGGCGCAGCAGCCCCGCCATGTCCTTGATCGCGAGGATGTGGGCGCCCGCGTCGACGATCTGCTCGGCGAGGCCGAGGTAGTACTCGAGCGTGTAGAGGTTCTCCGCGGGGTCGAGGAGGTCGCCGGTGTAGCAGAGCGCGACCTCCGCGACCGCGGTGCCCGTCCTCAGGACGGCGTCGATCGCGGGCCGCATCTGCGAGACGTCGTTGAGCGCATCGAAGATGCGGAAGATGTCGACCCCGGATGCCGCGGCCTCGGCCACGAAGGCATCGGTGACCTCCGTCGGGTAGGGCGTGTACCCGACCGTGTTGCGCCCGCGCAGCAGCATCTGGATGGCGACGTTCGGCAGCGCCTGCCGCAGCGCGTCGAGACGCGCCCACGGGTCCTCACCGAGGAAGCGCAGCGCGACGTCGTAGGTCGCGCCTCCCCAGGCCTCCACCGACAGCAGCTCCGGCGTCATCCGGGCGACGTAGGGCGCGACCCGCGCGAGGTCGCGCGTGCGGACGCGGGTGGCGAGCAGCGACTGGTGCGCGTCGCGGAAGGTGGTCTCGGTCACGGCGAGGGCGGTTTGCTCGCGCAGCGCTCGCGCGAAGCCGACCGGACCCAGCTCCTGCAGACGCTGGCGCGAGCCCGCGGGCGCGGCATCCGCCAGGTCGATGCGCGGGAGCTTGGCGCCCGGGTCGATCGAGAGGGGGTTGTCGCCGTTCGGGCGGTTCACGGTGGTGTCGACGAGCCACGACAGGATCTTCGTGCCGCGATCCTTCGACTCGCGTCCCTTGAGCAGTTCGGGACGCTCGTCGATGAACGAGGTACTGAGGTCGCCCGCGACGAACGCCGGGTCGTCGAGCACGGCCTGCAGGAAGGGGATATTGGTGGAGACGCCGCGGATGCGGAACTCCGCGAGGGCCCGACGGGCACGCGCGACGGCCGCCGGGAAGTCACGGCCGCGGCACGACAGCTTCGACAGCATCGAGTCGAAGTGCGGGCTCACCTGGGATCCGGCCGCCGTCGTTCCGCCGTCGAGACGGATGCCGGCCCCGCCCGGGGAGCGGTAGGTGGTGATCTTGCCGGTGTCGGGGCGGAAGCCCTGCGTGGGGTCTTCGGTGGTGATGCGGCACTGCAGCGCCGCCCCGCGCAGGTGGATGTCGTCCTGCTGCAGGTGGAGGTCGGCCAGAGTCTGCCCCGCCGCGATGCGCATCTGCGACTGCACGAGGTCGACGTCCGTGACCTCCTCGGTCACGGTGTGCTCGACCTGGATCCGGGGGTTCATCTCGATGAAGACGACCTCGCCGGCTCGGGGACCCGCGGTCTCGAGCAGGAACTCGACGGTGCCCGCGTTCTGGTACCCGATCGACCGGGCGAACGCGACGGCGTAGCGGTGGAGGTCCTGCCGCACGGCGTCGTCGAGGTTCGGCGCGGGCGCGATCTCGATGACCTTCTGGTGCCGGCGCTGCACCGAGCAGTCGCGCTCGAAGAGGTGGACGGTCTCGCCCGCGGCATCCGCGAGGATCTGCACCTCGACGTGGCGCGGACGCTGCACGGCCTGCTCGAGGAACATCCGCGGGTCGCCGAAGGCGCTCTGCGCCTCGCGCATCGCCTCGGCCAGAGCCGGCGCCAGCTCGCCCATGGCCTCCACGCGGCGCATGCCGCGTCCGCCTCCTCCGGCGACGGCCTTGGCGAACAGGGGGAAGCCGATCTGCTCGGCCTGCGCGAGCAGGGCGTCGATGTCGTCCGACGCCGGCGTCGAACGCAGCACCGGAACGCCGGCGGCGATGGCGTGCTCCTTGGCGGTGACCTTGTTGCCCGCCATCGACAGCACCTCGGCGGGAGGGCCGATGAAGGTGATCCCGTTCGCCGCGGCCTTCTCGGCGAGCTCGGGGTTCTCGGAGAGGAAGCCGTAGCCGGGATAGATGGCGTCGGCTCCGCACTCGCGCGCGACGCGGATGATCTCGTCGACGTCGAGGTAGGCGCGCACCGGGTGACCGCGCTCGCCGATCTGGTAGGCCTCGTCGGCCTTCAGACGGTGCAGCGACGCCCGATCCTCGTACGGGTAGACCGCGACGGTGCGCGCTCCGACCTCGTAAGCGGCACGGAAAGCGCGGATGGCGATCTCTCCGCGATTGGCGACCAGGATTTTCGAGAACATGCGCACCTCACGTCAAGCTGGCGGAGCTGAATGTGCTCACAGCCTAGGGGACGGTAACGTGGACTCTCGTGCACGTACTCTCCGTCAGCTCTCTCAAAGGCGGGGTCGGCAAGACGACCGTGACGTTGGGGCTGGCTTCGGCCGCCTTCGCGCGTGGCGTTCGCACTCTCGTCGTCGACCTCGACCCCCAGTCCGACGTGTCGACCGGGATGGACATCCAGGTCGCCGGTCGGCTCAACATCGCCGATGTCCTGGCGAACCCCAAAGAGAAGGTCGTGCGCCAGGCGATCACCTCGAGCGGGTGGGCCAAGGTGCACCCCGGCACCATCGACGTGCTGATCGGCAGCCCGTCGGCCATCAACTTCGACGGTCCGCACCCGAGCGTGCGCGACGTCTGGAAGCTCGAAGAGGCCCTCGCCACGATCGAGAGCGAGTACGACCTCGTGCTGATCGACTGCGCTCCCTCGCTCAACGCCCTCACGCGCACCGCGTGGGCGGCGAGCGACCGCGTCGTGGTGGTCACCGAGCCCGGGCTCTTCTCCGTCGCCGCCGCCGATCGTGCGCTGCGCGCGATCGAGGAGATCCGCCGTGGTCTCTCGCCCCGTCTTCAGCCCCTCGGCGTCGTGGTCAACCGCGTGCGCCCGCAGTCGATCGAGCACCAGTTCCGCATCAAGGAGCTGCGCGACATGTTCGGTCCGCTCGTGCTCAACCCCCAGCTGCCCGAGCGCACCTCGCTGCAGCAGGCACAGGGCGCGGCGAAGCCCCTGCACGTGTGGCCGGGCGACTCCGCGCAGGAGCTGGCCGCCGACTTCGACGCGCTGCTCGACCGCATCGTGCGCACCGGCCGGATTCCGGTCGACAATGAGGCCCCGCAGGCCTGACTCCTTCTCGAGACGCCGTCCCGCTGCCGCGCAGCCGGGGCGGCGTTTCGCTTCGGGTTCGCGGAGGACCCTGAGCCCGTCGAAGGGTCCGGGCGTCGCCGCCACCGGTGGCTTCGACAGGCTCAGCCACCTCACAACTCAGGACCCTGAGCTCGCCGAAGGGTCCGGACCCGCGCCACCACCGGTGGCTTCGACAAGCTCAGCCACCTCCCGGCTCAGGACACAGAGCCCGGCGGGGTGGTCGAAACCAGAATCCCGGATGCCGTGGCATCCGGGATCGCGAAAGGAAAGCGCGTCAGGCGGTGCGGGCGGCGCGACGGGCGGCGAGCTCGTCGACGGCCTCGGTCGTCGCGGCCTCGAAGTCGACGAGCGTCGACTCGACCTCGCGGAGAACCTTGCCGACCGCGATGCCGAACACGCCCTGACCGCGGCTCACGAGGTCGATGACCTCGTCGTTCGAGGTGCAGAGGTACACCGAGGCTCCGTCGCTCATGAGCGTCGTGCCCGCGAGATCACGGATGCCGGCGGCGCGCAGCTGGTCGACCGCGGTGCGGATCTGCTGCAGCGAGATACCGGTGTCGAGCAGACGCTTGACGAGCTTGAGCACGAGGATGTCGCGGAAACCGTAGAGACGCTGCGAACCCGACCCGCTCGCTCCGCGGACCGTCGGAACGACGAGCTCGGTGCGGGCCCAGTAGTCGAGCTGCCGGTAGGTGATGCCGGCGGCGCGGGCGGCCACGGCACCGCGGTAGCCGGTGTCGTCGTCCATCTCGGGCAGACCATCGGTGAAGAGGAGGTCGGTGGCGAACCGGGGTTCACCGAGTGCGTCGCCAGCGTTCATGCTCGCGTCCCTCCTCATCGGCTCGTTGGTTCCACGCTAGATCAGCGAGGGTCCCCCGGCAATGACATCCGCTCCGAGGGCCGCGGCGTGTCGCGATCAGGACAGCATTCGCTCGATCGCGTCGCGGACGAACAGGGTGCGGACCTCGTCGAGACGGCCCGCGAGCTCGGGCGCGAGCTCGCTCGCACGGGCCCGCGAGGCCGCATCGGGGCGACGCAGGAGTGCCGAGAGGGCCGACTCGACGAGCGACACCTCGCGCTCGGCGCTCTGGCGCAGCGCGCGGACGTGGCGCGGTTCGATCCCGTGGCGGTCGAGGGCGACGAGGGCCCGCAGCAGCGTCACGGTCTGCTCGGAGTAGGTCTCGGCGCCCGCGATCACACCGGTGCTCACGGCGTCGTTGAGCAACTGGGGGCCCGCTCCCGCGGCCGCCAGCAGCTCGTCTCGGCGGTACCGACGCGGCGCGGAGGTCATCGACGGGATCGACGTCGGCGGCGCGGGGTTGCGCCCGGCGTCGAGGTCTTCGAGGTACTCGCGGATGACGACGAGCGGCAGGTAGTGATCGCGCTGTAACGTCAAGGCCAGGCGGAGTCGCTCGAGATCGGCCGGCGAGAACTTGCGATAGCCCGAGTCCGTGCGGGTGGGCGAGACGATGCCCTGCACCTCGAGGAAGCGCAGTTTGCTCGAGGTCAGCGCCGGGAAGTCGGGGGTCAGGCGCGCCAGCACCTGTCCGATGCTGAGCAGCCCCGCAGCCGCCTGACGACCACGGGAGGGGGCTGCCGCCATCAGTGCTCTGCCGCGGGCAGGTCGACCGGCGAACCGAAGAAGTTTAGACGGAACTTGCCGATACGCACCTCGGAGCCGTTGACGAGGGCGGAGCGGTCGACGCGCTCCCCGTTGACGTAGCTGCCGTTGAGGGAGCGCTGGTCGACGATCTCGAACGCCGAGCCCGAGCGGATGATCTCGGCGTGGCGTCGCGAGACGGTCACGTCGTCGAAGAACAGATCGGCCTCGGGGTGACGCCCGACGGTGGTGACGTCGGTGTCGAGCAGGTAGCGGGCCCCGGTGGTGGGACCGGACCGCACGATCAGCAGAGCCGCCCCCGAGGGCAGCGCACCGATCGCCTCGAGCTCGGCCTCGGTGAGGTCGGCTCCGAAGGGGACGAACGACAGATCGGCGTCGTGGGTCTGGGTCGTGTCGTGCGAGCTGTCACGGGCGGCGGCGTCGGCCGCGCGTCGGATCTCTTCACGATCGAATCGGCTGGTCTCGTCCACGGCTTCTCCTTCATATTCACCATAACCGATCGGTCCGAAACGAACGGGGGGCGACCGACCGCGAGCAGGTCATGGTGATGCGTGATGTGTCTGTTTTCGTCGACACCGGACACCGCGGTTCGGGGCGCGGAAGCGGCCGACGAGACACTCGAACCTATCGACCCGGAGTCCGCTGTGTCGAGTCCACTGACACGACGGGTGTGGCGGGTGAGAACAGCGGCGGAGCGGTCGAGGGGTCGCCGAGACCTTCCGGCGGGCTCAGCGTCCCGGCGCGCGAAGCGGGTGCGGCCCTCGACGCCACCGGAATCTACGCCGGTCGCGGACCCTTCGACAGGCTCAGGGCCCTGGCGCGCGAAGCGGGTGAGGCCCTCGACGCCACCGGGATCCGCGCCGGTCCCGGACCCTTCGACAGGCTCAGGGGCCTCGCGAGGGAGGGGGGAAAAGCCGGAGCACGAACGTGGGGCGGCCCGTCGCCTCGAGGCCGTCGTTAGGGTCGAAGGATGACGTCCTCTTCGGCGCCGCGTCGGCGCAGCCTCCCCGCCGCCCTGGCATCCCTCCTGTTGGCCGCCGCCGTCCTGCTCGTACCCGCCTCGCCCGCCTCCGCGCACGACGAGCTGGTCTCGACCGACCCGTCGGCCGACGCGGTGCTCGAGACCCTGCCCGAGCGGATCACCCTCACCTTCAGCGCCGACGTCCTCACCGACGCGGGGGCCACGGTCGTCGAAGTGACCGACGCGGCCGGGACGTCTCTCGCGGACGGCGCCCCCGAGCCGGCGGGCGCCGAGGTGACCCAGGCGCTGGCGGGGCCGGCATCCGGTGCCGTCACCGTGAAGTGGCGCGTCGTGTCCAGCGACGGACACCCGATCGACGGCTCGTTCGCCTTCACGGTGCCCGAAGCCGCCCCCACCCCGACCTCGACGCCGACGACACCGGCGTCGACGTCTCCCTCCCCCGCCGCCTCCGCCTCCGCCGCCCCCACGGAGGCCGCGACGCCCACCGCGGCACCGGTCGAGGAGTCGTCGGCGGCCTCTCCCCTACCGTGGATCCTGCTGGCCGTGGCCCTGGTGATCGTCGCGGGCGTGCTCGTGTACGTCTTCGCCTCTCGCGGGCGCCGGAACACCGCCGGTGGCGGCACCGCCGGGCGATAGGCTGGAACCATGCCTCATTACGATCTGGTCATTCTTGGTGCGGGTCCCGGCGGGTACGTCGCCGCTGTCCGCGGTGCGCAGCTGGGACTGTCGGTTGCGATCGTCGAAGAGAAGTACTGGGGCGGTGTGTGCCTCAACGTCGGCTGCATCCCCTCGAAGGCGCTGCTGCGCAACGCCGACCTCGCCCACACCTTCCACGCGAAGGCCGACCTGTTCGGCATCTCGGGCGACGTCACCTTCGACTTCGGCAAGGCCTTCGACCGCAGCCGCAGCGTGGCCGCCGGTCACGTCAAAGGCATCCACTACCTGATGAAGAAGAACAAGGTCACCGAGTACGAGGGTCGCGGCTACTTCGCCGACGACCACACCATCGACGTGACCAAGACCGACGGCTCCAAAGAGCAGCTCACCTTCGACAACGTCATCATCGCCACCGGCTCCACGGTGCGCCTCCTCCCCGGCGTCACCCTCAGCGAGAACGTCGTCACCTACGAAGAGCAGATTCTCACCCGCGAGCTGCCCGAGTCCATCGTCATCGTCGGTGCCGGCGCCATCGGCATGGAATTCGCGTACGTCATGACGAACTACGGCGTGAAGGTCACGATCATCGAGTTCCTCGACCGCGCCCTCCCCAACGAAGACGCCGAGGTCTCGAAGGAGATCCAGAAGCAGTACAAGGGCTACGGCGTCGACATCCTCACCTCGACGAAGGTCGACTCCGTCACCGACCACGGCGACAAGGTCGCCGTCGCCTACACGGCGAAAGACGGCTCGACCGGATCGATCGACGCCGACCGCGTGCTCATGTCGATCGGCTTCGCCCCCAAGGTCGACGGCTTCGGTCTCGAGAACACGGGCGTGAAGCTCACCGAGCGCGGCGCCATCGACATCGACGACCACATGCGCACCAACGTGCCGCACATCTACGCGATCGGCGACGTCACCGCGAAGCTGCAACTCGCGCACGTGGCCGAGGCGCAGGGAGTGGTCGCCGCCGAGACCATCGGCGATGCCGAAACGCAGACGCTCGGCGACTACCGCAACATGCCGCGCGCCACCTTCTGCAACCCGCAGGTCGCCTCGTT
The DNA here is from genome assembly GCF_947489255.1 of uncultured Microbacterium sp. GTDB lineage: Bacteria > Actinomycetota > Actinomycetes > Actinomycetales > Microbacteriaceae > Microbacterium > Microbacterium phycohabitans. Next base: position 518,503 of record NZ_CANLCY010000004.1, on the reverse strand, counting down.
CGGTCTCACCGAGCAGCAGGCGCGCGACGCCGGCCACGACATCAAGGTCGCGAAGTTCCCCTTCTCGGCCAACGGCAAGGCGAACGGCCTCGGCGAGCCCGTCGGCTTCGTCAAGCTCGTCGCCGACGCCGAGACGCTCGAACTCATCGGCGGCCACCTCATCGGCCCCGACGTCTCCGAGCTGCTGCCCGAGCTCACCCTCGCGCAGAAGTGGGACCTCACCGCCCTCGAGGCGGCCCGCAACGTGCACACCCACCCGACGCTGTCGGAGGGCCTGCAGGAGGCGTTCCACGGCCTCGCGGGGCACATGATCAACCTCTGATCGACCGATCAACGACGAAGGCCCGCTCGGTTCATCCGGGCGGGCCTTCGTCGTGGGCGAGGGGCGACGGCGTCAGTGCCCCAGGGTGCGGGCCAACTTCGAACCGGATGCCGCGGGGCGGCCCCCGGCGGCGAACACCGCCGCGTCGACCGCCGCGAAGAACGCCTCACGGCCCGCGTCGTCCGTCGGGGCGGCGGCGCCGAGCTCGACCTCCCACTCCCGCCAGGAGGACTCCACGCCCCGGCGCTCGTCGCGCGCACGGACCCGGTCGTCGACGAACTCGGCGACCTCTCGGCCCTCGGCATCCCGGAGCGAATAGGCCGTGCGGTGGTTGCGCAGTCGCGCGAGGGCGACGAACGGCGGGCGGGCGATCGCGGCGACGGCATCCTGGACCGCGGGGGGCACGACCGGGTCGGCGTCGGGGTCGGCGTCGGGGTCGACCTCGGCGTCGAGCGGCCACTGCGTCTCGGTGCGGCCGGCGCCCTCGGCGGGGCCCTTCACGTGCCAGCCCGCGTCGGGGCCTCCCGTGCGGCGGCGCATCGCGACCCCCGCACGGGCCAGGTCGGCCGCGGGGGTGTCGAGGTAGCGCGCGTCGAGATCGCGGGGCTCGGGGTCACCGACGGCGACCACCCCGGGGACGGCCGACCAGTCGGGCAGGGGCGTGTCGTCGTCGACGTCGTACTTCGCCTCGACCTCGACGTTCGACGACCCGTTCGGGCCTGCGCTCAATCGTCGCGTCCGTCGGCGTCGGGGTTGATGTCTTCGGTCTCCTCGCTGAAGACGAAGACCGCCTGGGTCGGGCCGTCGGACTCGCCCGTGTTCGTGGGCTCGCCCTCTCGGCGGTAGACGAGCTGACCCTCGCTGTAGGGCATGATCAGCGTGTCGTCGGACTCGTTCTCGAGCGGGATCACCTGCCCGTCGAGCGGGCCTCCGGTCAGTCGTGCAATAGCCATGCCGCCAGCGTAGACCGCGTCGGCGACGGCGCCCCGCGCCTTGACAGCGTCGGGTCCGTGCGGCCTCGCCACCGACGCCCTGCCGCCCTCGCCCGCGCCGTCGGCACCGGTCGCCGTGGTCGCTCCCGAGCCTCGCCCGCACCGCCCGGCGGCCGTCCCGCGCTCGCCTAGACTCGCTCGGGTGAGCGCGACGGATCTGCCCGGTGACCGCCCGTTCGTGCTGCTCGCGACGCGTGCCGAAGACGGTCCGGCCGACGAGGAGTACGCGCTCTTCCTGCGCTACACCGGCCTGCCGCCGCACCGCCTGCGCCGCGTGCGTCTGGAGCGCGAGGCGATGCCCGCCCTCGATCTCGACGAGGTGTCGGGCGTGCTCGTCGGCGGGAGCCCGTTCAACGCGTCCGACCCGCTCGAGCGAAAGTCCGCGGTCCAGCGCCGCGTCGAGGCCGAGATGGCGCAGCTCGTCGCCGAGGTCGTCGCGCGCGACGCGCCCTTCCTCGGCGCCTGCTACGGCGTCGGCACCCTCGGCACGCACATCGCAGCACCCATCGACGGGACCTACGCCGAGCCGATCAGCGTGGTCGAGGTCGCGCTGACCCCCGAGGGACGCGCCGATCCCCTGGCCGAGGGGCTCCCCGACTCCTTCGCCGCGTTCGTCGGGCACAAAGAGGCCATCAGCGACCTCCCGGCCTCGGCGGTGCTGCTGGCGTCGTCCGCCACGTGCCCGGTGCAGATGTTCCGCGTGGGACGCAACGTCTACGCTACGCAGTTCCACCCCGAACTCGACGTCGACGGGATCGTCACCCGCATCCACGCCTACGCCGGGTACGGCTACTTCGCTCCGGATGAGCTCGATCTCACCCTCGCGGCGGTGCGGCGGGCACCCGTCACGGCACCGTCGCGCATGCTCCGCACCTTCGTCGAACGCTACGCCCGCTGAGGGGCGGCCGGCGACGCGCCGGCCCTACGCGTCGGCGAGGGATCCGGGCGATTCGACCCGCACGATCTCGATCGGCGCCGTCATCGCCGGGTGCGCCCGTCGCAGGTACGGCTCGAGTCCGAGGTCGACCAGGTGCACCCGCCCGGCGAGCTCCGGGCCTCGGCCCCGCACGAGCCCGGCCTTGAGCGCACCGAAGGTGACCGTGACGTCGGCGGGGAGCACGGCGGCATCCGCGGATCCGTCATCGGGGTCGAGCCCGCTCGGGAGGTCGACGGCGACGATGCGCGGGCGACGCTCTCGGGCGAGCAGGCACTCCACGATCGCGCGGGCGCTGCCGCGCATCCGCCGGTCGGCGAGACGACCGATCCCCAGGATGCCGTCCAGCACGAGGGTGTAGCCCTCGATCGAGGCGCAGACCTCCGACGCCGGACGCACGACGGCCCCGGCCGAGACGGCGGCGTCGAGGGCGGCGCGATGGACCCGGTCGCGCACGAGCACGACGTCGATGCGGGAATCGGCGGAACGCGCCAGCTCGGCGGCGGCGTACAGTGCGTCTCCCCCGTTGTCTCCCGCGCCGACGAGGACCAGCACCGGTCCGGGCGTGGTGTCGCGCTCGACCGAGACGACCGCGGCGAGGGCGTGAGCGGCCCATCGCATGAGCGGCCGCCCCTCGGCGAGGAGGGGCGCCTCGGCGGCGCGGACGGCGTCGGCGGTGTAGGCCGCGACGCGCTCGGGATGGGACGACGCCGACTCCCGCTCAGACACGGGACTCCGCCTCGGCCTCGTCCGCGCGTGTGGCGGCGGCGGGATCGTTTCGGGCGAGGGTCTCGCGCTCCTTCTGCTCGGCCGTGCGGGCGGCATCCAACTCCCCCGTGGCGGCGCGGACGGCCTTCTCGGCACGACGCACGCGGAACTGGATCAAGGTGGAGGCGCCGTACTTCGCGCGGACGCGGTCGTGGTCCTCCTCGGTGGCGACGGTGATGTACGCCCCCGCGATCAGGATGACCTGGCTGGACAGGTTGAGCCACAGCAGCAGCGCGATGAGAGAGGCGAACGTGGTCAGCAGGGGGTTGTTGCCCGCACTGCCGACGAACAGCCCCGACAACTGCTGCAGCACGACCAGACCGACGCCCCCGAGCAGGGCACCGCGCCACAGCGTGGGGCGACGGGTCTTCAGGCCCGACAGCACCGCGAACGCGACCGCCACCGCGGCGGTGTCGAGGGCGAGCACGACGATCGTGGAGAGCGACCAGGTCAGCACGCCGGTGAGCCACGAGTCCGCGGAGATGCCGAGGAGGCCCCGGACGAAGGTGAGACCGGCCGTCGCGAGGAACGTCACCAGGGCCGCGCCGACGAGGGCGACACCGATGCCGATGGCGACGGCGAGATTGCGGAGGATGACGAGCACGGGCAGCGTGTCGTCGGTGGCCACTCCCGCGATCTGGCGAAGGGCCGTGCGCAGGGAGCCGATCGCCCCGATCGCCGCACCGAGCAGACCGATCGTTCCGATGACGCCCGCGATGGTGAACTCCGTCGGCGCCTTGATCTCGCTGACGTCGAGGAGTCCGTCGGGGCCGACCAGTCCGGGGACGACGTTGTTCACCGAGCGCTCGAGTGCCGCGAGACCCTCGGGATTGCCCGACAACCAGACCGCGGCCGCGGAGAAGCCGAGCAGCACCGCGGCGAACAGGCTGAACAGCGTGCGGTAGGTGACGCTGTCTGCGAGGACGGGGCCGCGTGCCCCCGAGTAGACGAGGAAGGCGCGCACGAGGCGGAGCGACAGGGCCCACGCGGTGACGCGACGGATGAGGTCGGCCATGGGCTCAGGCTATCCGTGCGGCGACGAGATGTCGGACGGGCTTGACCCACCGTTCGCTGCGCGACAGTCGGCCGCCGTCGTTCACCGCATCTCGGCCAGCACCCGCACCCACGCGCCGAGGAGCAGGAACGGACCGAACGGCAGGCTCGCACCGCGCCCGCCCGCCGCGACGACGCCGACGGCGGCGCAGCCGGCGGCCACGAAACCGAGGGCGATCCCGGATGCCACGGCCTCGGGGCCGAACCACCCGAGGTGCGCGCCCACGAGCGCGGCGAGCTTGACGTCGCCGCCGCCGAACGCCTCGGGCCGCGCGAGGCGCACCAACAGACACGCGCCGAACGCCCCGAGGGCGCCGAGGGCGACGTCGGCCGCGCGCGCCGGGCGGCCGGCGATCGCGGCCGCGATCGACAGGACGAGTACCGCCGCGATCGTCGCCGGGAGGACGACGACGTCGGGCAGTCGACGTCGACGCACGTCGATGACCGCGAGCACGACGCTCACGACCGCGAACAGCGAGAGGGCGAGGGCGGGGAGAGCCGTCGACGAGGCCCCGGACGACTGCCGCAGCACCGCGCGCCTCAGGCGTCGAGAACGGCGAGCTCCACCACGACCGTGCCGCCCGGTTCGATGCCCTCGGCGTCGCGGACCGCGCGCTTGAGCGGGAGGACGTAGACGCCGCCCGCCTGCGGGAAGATCGACGTGCGGAACACGGTGGCGCCGATGGTGGCGTCGACGCGGACCCCGCCGAACCCGCGGCGGAACGTCTGGGTCTCACGGATGTCGTCGCTCAGCTCGGGTGGGAGGGCGACGAAGTACCAGTCGCTGTCGCTCCGGGCCTCCCACCGGAACACGACACCGTAGAACTGCACGAGCACCGGCCCCTCCTTTCGTCGCGGAACCGTCACGCTACCGCGCGGCGCCCGGGCGTCGCGGTATCCGTCCCCGGGGAGGAGCCGTCAGGGAAAGGGCTTCGCCCCGGCAATGTCGCCGACCCTCGGCGGGGCCGCCCTCACCGCGACCGCGCCATCGCCTCGGCCCGCCGACCGCGCGCGCCCGACACCGCGCGGTCCACGCCGAGAGCGCTCGCGACGGCGAGCACATACACGACGAGATCGCGTGCGTCGAAGCCCGAGCCGAGAACGAGCGCGGCGACCGGTATCCGCTCCGCCAGGGCGACCGGCACCCCGGTCAGCTGCAGCAGTTCGACGGCGATGCACCACAGCGCCGCGGCCGCCGCGAGGACGGGCCGTCGCGCGCGCGGGAGGAGCAGGACGAGCCCGGTGTAGGCCGCGACCGCGTAGAGCGCGTCTCCGGCGACGTCGGACGCGACCGAGGCGGGCAGCAGGCGGTGCACCGCGAGTCCCGCCGCGACGACCGCGACGAGGGCGACGAGCGCCGCGAGCCGCCGGGTCACGAGAGAACCCCGGCCGCACGTGCGGGCGCCGCGTAGGCCGCGGCGAGGGAGTCGACGGTGTCATGGGCGTTCAGTCCGCTCGGGTTGGGGAGGACCCATGTCTCGCACCCGGCGATCGACGCGTCCTGCCGTCCCGCGACGGCCTTCCGGCGATCGAACCCCTGCCGATAGGCGGTCAGCCCCACGATCGCGACCACCCGGGGCCGCCAGGTCGCGACCCGCCCCGCGAGCGCCTCCGCGCCCGCGCGCAGCTCGTCGCGCGACAGCTCATCGGCCCGGGCCGTCGCGCGCGCGACCAGGTTGGTCACCCCGATGCCGGCATCGAACACGAGCCGCCGATCGGACTCCCCCAGCGTCGCCGAGTACGCGGGGACGCGGGGCAGGATCCCGGCCGTCACCAGGGCCGGCCAGAAGCGGTTGCCGGGGCGGGCGAACGGCGTGCCCGTGGCGGCCGTCCACAGCCCGGGATTGATGCCGACGAAGAGCAGCCGCACCCCGGGCTCCACGAGGTCGGGCACCGTGGCATCCCGGAAGGAGTCGAGCTCGGCGCGCGTGAAACCCATGAGACCACTATGACCAGTACCGCGGGCCGCGCGCGGCGTTCTGCCAGGATCGGAGGAATGGATGCCGTGCCCGCCCTCACCGAGATCCCTCCCGCGCAGTTCGTCATCGTCGGCGACAACGTGCGCCTCGCCACCTACTCCTGGGGCGATCCCGAGGCGGATCCCGTGTTGTGCGTGCACGGATTCGGCTCGAGCACGCGTGACAACTGGATCAACACCGGCTGGGTGCGCGACCTGCTGCGCGCGGGCTTCCGGGTGATCGCGGTGGACCAGCGCGGTCACGGGGCGAGCGAGAAGCCCCACGATGCCGCGGCGTACACCATGCCCACCCTCGTGGCCGACCTCGTCGCCGTTCTCGACACGTATCTCGTCGATCAGGTGCGCTACCTCGGCTACTCGCTCGGCGGTCGGGTGGGCTGGCAGCTCGCCGTCGACGCCCCCGAGCACGTCGAGCGCGCGGTGCTCGGCGGCATCCCCGACGGTCGACCGCTCGCGCGCCTCCAGGTCGAGCAGGCCCGGGCGTTCCTCGACCACGGCGAGGCCGTTCAGGATGCCACGACCCAGCGTTACGTCTCGCTCGCCGAGCGCGTGCCCGGCAACGACCTGCGCGCGCTCGTCGCGATCGCCGAGGGGATGCGCCTGGGCGAGACCGATCCCGACCCGACGTCTCCCCCGCAGCAGCCCGTGTTGATCGCGACGGGGACCGACGACCCGATCCACGATCAGTCCGCGCACCTGGCGAGCCTGCTCCCCCGCGGCGAGTTCGCCGACATCCCGGGGCGGCACCACGTCAACGCGCCCGGAGCGCGTGCGTTCCGCGAGGCGGGCCTGGAGTTCCTCGGCCGTCCCTAGCCGCCTCGCCCTCCCCTGGGCAGAGCCGTCCGGTGCCCGCCCGCCGCCCGCGCCGCCTCGCCCTCCCGTCGCGACGCGTCGTCCGCCGTGGCGCCCGCGGCTCGATCGAGTGTCCACAACACCCGGAGGTTCCGCGGAACCGTCCGCGTGTCCTGGACGCTCGATCCCGTCGACGGTGGCGGCGGGAGCGGCCCGATCAGGAACAGGCGTAGACCGTCGAGGGCGCGCTGCTGTCGATCGCGCAGTTCTGTCCGACCCACTCGCGGATCTGGGCCGAGGTGCTCGAGCTCGACGCGGACGACGAGCCGAACCCTCCCCCACCGCTGCGCTCCTGGCCCTCGATGACGTAGCGCACGTCGCCCGCCTTCACGAGTGAGACGAACTCGTCGAGCGTGGGCACGGCATCCGTTCCGTTGAATCCGCCGATGGGCAGGAACGATCCGCCGTCGCTGGCGAGGATGAGGGATGCCGCGGACTGCGCGCCGAAAGTCGCGGCGAGGTACTCCGAGCCCGCGGCGTTCTGCTCGAGCCACGAGAGCAGGGCCGTGTCGGCGGCGCTCGTCCCGCCGCCGACACCTCCGCCGCCGGCCGAGCGGCCCGCGCCGTCGCGCGCCGAGGAGCCGCCCGCGGCGGCGCCCGGCCCGGAGCCGCCCGCCGCGCCGCCGCCCTGCGTGCCGGGGATCGTGCCCGCACCCGGCGCCGACCCGCCCGGCGCCGCCCCACCCGGCGCTCCACCACCCGGCGCCGCAGCTCCCCCGGCGAACGATCCCGCACCGCCCGTCCCGCGGCCGGCACCCGGCATCCCTCCGCCGAAGCCGCCGCCCGACATCTCCGACACGCCGCCGGCGACCGGATTGATCGAGTTGGGATGCGCGATGGTCACCGCCGACCACACCGCCGGGGTCAGCAGCAGGCCGACCAACATCACGGCCGTGGCGAGGGTGCCCGAGCCTCGCCGCGCGATCAGCAGCACGATGGCCACCGCGGCCGCGACGGCCTGCGCGATCGAGACGGGGATGCTGTACCCGCCCGAGGCGAGCCCGATCCCCAGCGCCGTGACCGCGGCCGTGCCGACGATCGCCACCTGCGGCCACGTGCGCCCGGCGCGGTGCGCGACCGCCAGAGCCGTCGCCACGACGAGGCCGAGCGGCACGGCCAGCGCCGCGGTGTAGAACTGGTGCATCCCGGCCACCGCCGAGAACATCGCGACGAAGGTGGCCGTCCACACCGTCAGCAGCACGGTGAGCGGCCGCGGGAAGCGCAGCATCCACAGCATCGCGATCGCCACGACCGCGGCGGGGATCAGCCAAGCGATCTGCCCGGCGAGCTGCGCGTTGAACAGACGCAGCACCCCCGGATCGCCCGAGAACGGCGGAGTGAACGATTCGTAGGCGCTGCTGTCGCTCGTCGCGGTGAACCGGCCCAAGCCGTTGTAGCCGAACACCATCTCCCACGGGTCGTTCGACAGCGTGCTGCCGATGTAGGGGCGGCTGCCGGCGGGGATCAGCGCGACGATCGCCACCCACCACAGCGAGGCCGCGAGACTCACCGCCCCGGCCACCAGCAGATGCCCCACGCGGCGCAGCCACGACTGCCGCGTGAAGAGGTACGCGGCGGCGAGGGCGGGCCACACCGCCCACGCCTCGAGCATGTAGAACTGGAACGACAGCCCCACCAGCGTCCCCGCGGCGACCAGCCACCCGAAGCTGCGCTGCTGGACGGCGCGCACGGCGGCGTAGGCGGTGAGCGAGAGGCCGAGGACGAAGAACGCCTCGGGCTGATTCGACCGGGCCACCGCGACCAGGATCGGGGTGACCGCCACGATCGCGCCCGCGATCAATCCGGCACGCTCGCCCGCGAGCCGTCGCGCGGTGACGGCGGTGAGGAGGGCGGCGCCGACGGCGGCGAGGGAGTTCGGCAGGATCACCGCCCACGCCGAGTAGCCGAAGACGCGCACGAGCAGCGCCGGGACCCAGAACGAACCGGGGATCTTGTCGAGCGTGACCGTGCCCGCCGGGTCGACGGCTCCGAAGAAGAAGTTCGACCACGATCTGCTCATCGACAGCGCGATCGAGGCGTAGTACTCGCTCGGCGCCCCCGCCCACACCTGCCACCCCGTCAGCACCAGGGCGAGCAGGCCGATCGCGGAGAGCCCGAGCGTCCATCCGCCGGGACGGCGGAGCGCGCGTGGAGACGAGACGGCGGGTGTCGGTGCGGGTGTCAGAACGGCGGTCACCCGCGCAGCGTAGACAGCGCCACCCTCGGTCGACCCTCACGCTTGTTATGCGTGAGCGATGGATGCCGGCATCCCGGGCCCTCCGCCACCGTCGGCCCCGGCCGCGTCGTCACGCGCCGGTGAGACGCCCCGACTCTGCGGCGGGCCGCCGAGCGGAATCCTCAGGATGCCGAGACGCGCAGCGCGGGCGCAGCGGGCGCCTTCGTCGCCGTGGCCTGGAATCCCACCCGCACGGTCTGTCCGGGGGCGAGGGCGGCTGCCCAGTCGCTTCCGGTGCACGTCACGGTGGTACCGCCGACGGTGCACGACATGCCCCAGGCGTTGCTCACCGCCGTCGTGCCCGGGGCCTCGAACGACACCGACCAGCTCTTCACGCTCGCGCCGGCGGTGAGCGCGAGCTCGGCGACGTACCCCTCGCCCCACGCGCTCTGCGGCACCCACGCCGCCGAGAGACGGGGAGCGGACGACGGCGAGGCCGAGGGTTTCGGTGAGGCCGTCGCGCTCGGCTTCGGCGACGCCGTGGGGCTCGCGCTCGGCTTCGGCGACGCCGACGGGCTCGCAGTCGGCCTCGGCGACGTCGTGGGCTTCGGCGTCGTCGTGGGCTTCGGCGTCGTCGTGGGCTTCGGCGTCGTCGTGGGCTTCGGGGACGTCGACGCGCTCGGCTTCGGCGAGGCCGTGGGGCTCGTCGTGGGCCGGGGAGCGGGAACGGTCACAGGCGTGAGGATCGGCTGCAGCGCCGCGAGCTTGGCCTTCTGCAGCGTGCGCCAGTCGTCGGCGACCAGGCCGCCGGTGTCTCCGCTGTTCGGGTTGAACGACCAGTACGCGTAGCTGATCTTCGTCTTGGCGAGATAGGCGACGAGCGTGCTCATCCACGCCTTGTCGCTCGCGGTCTCGAGCTTCGTCCCGAATTCGCCCAGCAGCACGGGCGCGATGTTCTTGCGCACGAGGTAGCCCCAGTTGGCATCCCACACCGCTTCGAGGTTCGCGGGGTAGTTCGGTGCCGAGAACCACGACTGCTGGTGCACGGTCGCCGGATAGTCGTGCGGCGAGTACACCACGCGGTTCTTGACCGACAGGGTCACGGGCGCCGCGCCGGCGTCGCGGAGGCCGCCGCCCCACCACGTGCTCGAGCCGTCGTTCTGACGCTCGACGCCCTCGACGATGATCAGCAGGTTGGGGTTGACCGACAGCACGGCATTGCCCGCGCGGGTGGCGGCCGCCCTCCAGTCGCGCGCGGGATCGCCGCAGTTCCAGCAGGCCGGTCCGTGCGGTTCGTTGTGCAGGTCGACGCCGATCACCGCGGGTTCGTTCCGGTAGCGCTGCGCGAGCATCTTCCAGTCGTCGATCCACCGCTTCTCGCTGTAGGCGCCGGTGTACCAGAGCTCGCTCTGCGCCGCGGAGTCGGGGCGGTGACGGTCGAGGATCACCGACAGGCCGTAGGTCTTCGCCCGGGCGATCACGGTGTCCATGAGCTTCAGCGGGCTGAGGGCGACGAGATCGGCGTTGACGGCGCCGTTGATGGAGTTCGACGACGAGGCGGCGAGGCACTCGTTCGAGAAGGGGAGGCGGATCGTGTTGAAGCCCATTCCCGCGATCGCTCGCAGACCCTCGTCGAGCGAGATGGACCACAGCCCGTGCGGCGCGCAATTGGAGGTCTCCATGCCGAACCAGGCGACGGCCTTGATCGTGTACGGAGTGCCGGCGGAGGTGACGATGCTCGCCCCGCGCGTGGAGAGCCAGCCGGGCAGGGCCGTCGCCGCGGTCGCGCTCGGCGCGGAGACGGCGCCGGACACGGCGAGCGCGGCGACGGCGACCGCGGCCGCCGAGCGCAGGACGGTGCGGCGCGCAGACGACCACCGTTCGAGCCACCCCGACATCCGCACCTCCGCGGTCATCGTAGCGGCGCCGCGTGTCGGCGCGCGCACCGGAGGTGCCGCCGTGGGGAGCCGCTGAGGCCATTTACGACGGTTTCCGCGCTGTTACGCCCTCGTAAATGTCGAGATCATCATTGATTCAGCGAATGATCCGCTGATACCGTCGCCGATCATGAGCCCCACCGCCGACCGCAGCACCGTTCTCGATCGCGTCTCCAAAGCGATCGTCGAACAGTTGCAGGAAGACGGCCGTCGCTCCTACGCCGAGATCGGCAAAGCCGTCGGTCTCAGCGAGACCGCGACGCGCCAGCGGGTGCAGAAGCTCCAGGATGCCGGCATCCTGCAGATCGTCGCGGTCACCGATCCGCTGCAGTTGGGCTTCGCGCGACAGGCCATGATCGGCGTCCGCGTCTCGGGTGACACCCGCGTCGCGGCCGCGCAGATGACCGAACTGCCGGGCGTGACCTACGTGGTCTCGACCGCGGGCTCGTTCGACCTGCTCGTCGAGGTGGTCTGCGAGAGCGACGACGACCTCATCGACCTGCTGAACGACCGCATCCGGTCTCTGCCCGACGTCGTCTCGACCGAGACGTTCGTCTATCTCAAGCTCCACCGTCAGCTCTACAACTGGGGAACGCGATGACCCTCATCGAAACCGATCAGCACGCCGACCTGCAATCCAAGGCCCGCGACCACCTCTGGATGCACTTCTCGCGCCAGTCGACCATGACCGACGGCCCGGGCGTCCCGATCATCGTCAAGGGCGAGGGCCACCACATCTTCGATGCCACCGGGAAGCGCTACATCGACGGCCTCGCGGGGCTCTTCGTGGTCAACGCCGGACACGGGCGGCGCCGCATCGCGCAGGCGGCGGCGAAGCAGGCCGAGGAGCTGGCGTTCTTCCCCCTGTGGTCGTACGCCCACCCCGCGGCGATCGAACTCGCCGATCGGCTCGCCGATCTCGCCCCCGGCGATCTGAATCACGTCTTCTTCTCCACCGGCGGAGGCGAAGCCGTCGAAACGGCGTTCAAGCTGGCCAAGCAGTACTGGAAGACGCAGGGCCAGCCCACCAAGCACAAGGTCATCTCCCGGGCGATCGCCTATCACGGCACCACGCAGGGCGCTCTTGCCATCACGGGGCTGCCCGTCATGAAGCACATGTTCGAGCCGGTCACCCCGGGAGGCTTCCGGGTCCCCAACACGAACTACTACCGCGCCGAGGAGAGCGGATTCGGGGGCGGCACCCCCGAGGAGTTCGGGCTGTGGGCCGCCGACCGCATCGAGCAGATGATCCAGTTCGAGGGCCCCGAGACGGTCGCGGCGGTGTTCCTCGAGCCCGTGCAGAACGCCGGCGGCTGCTTCCCCGCACCCGCGGGATACTTCCAGCGCGTGCGCGAGATCTGCGACAAGTACGACGTGCTGCTCGTCTCCGACGAGGTCATCTGCGCCTTCGGTCGTCTCGGCCACTACTTCGGCGCCTCGGCGTACGACTACCAGCCCGACATGATCACCTTCGCCAAGGGCGTGACCAGCGGCTATTCGCCGCTGGGCGGCACGATCATCAGCGACCGCATCTACGAACCCTTCGCGCACGGCGACGCCACCTTCCCCCACGGCTACACCTTCGGCGGACACCCGGTCTCGGCTGCCGTGGCGCTGGAGAACCTCGACGTGTTCGAGGAGGAGGGGCTGCTCGAGAACGTGCGGACGAACTCCCCCGTGTTCCGGTCCACCCTCGAGCGGTTGCTCGACCTGCCGATCGTGGGCGACGTCCGCGGCGACGGCTACTTCTTCGGCATCGAACTCGTCAAGGACAAGGCGACGAAAGAGACCTTCGACGACGACGAGTCGGAGCGGCTGCTGCGCGGCTTCCTGTCGAAGGCGCTTTTCGACGCGGGCCTGTACTGCCGCGCCGACGACCGGGGCGACCCCGTCATCCAGCTCGCCCCGCCCCTGACCATCGGCCCGTCCGAATTCACCGAGATCGAGCAGATCCTGCGCTCGACCCTCACCGAGGCCTGGACCCGCCTCTGATCACGGGGGATGCCGACACCACGAGGGTCGGCATCCCTCCCCGCCCGCCGGTCGCCCCGATCGGTCGACGACCCCCATCCGGCATCACCCCGCCGACCTCCCCCGCTCTCCACCCCGAGCGGTGCTCCGATCGCTGTACCCCCGACATCAGCCCACGGACGCGACACCCGATCGCGCACCGCACCCCTTAGGAGGAGCCACGAACGAGAACCTCGCCGCCGACGCGGCCACGTCACGCTCGGGAGCCAAACTCGCCCGCACCCTCGGTCTCTGGTCGATCGTCGGCCTGGGCCTCGGGTACATGACCCCGACCGTCGTGTTCGACACCTTCGGCCTCGTCGCCGACAAGACGAACAACGTCGTCCCCGCGGCCTACGCCGTGGCCCTCGTCGTGCTCGTCTTCACCGCCATCAGCTACGGCAAGATGGTGCGCGTCATCCCGAGCGCCGGCTCGGCGTACACCTACGCGCGCGAGTCGATCCACCCCGGGGTCGGATTCGTCGTGGGGTGGACCGCGCTGATCGACTACATGCTCCTGCCGATGGTCAACGCCCTCATCCTGCGCAGCTACATGGAGGCCCTGTTCCCCGACGTGCCCGGCTGGATCTGGGTGGTCGTCTTCACCGCCGGCGTCACCGGCGTCATCTACCTGACGATGCGCGGCACCTCGAACGTCAACATGGTGCTGCTGGTGTTCTCGATCCTCGTGATGACGGTCTTCGTCGTCATGGTCGTCGTGCAGCTGGTCGGCGGCGCGGGAGCCGGCACCGCCGTGTCGCTGGCCCCCTTCGCCCACAGCGACGTGCAGTTCGGCGCCGTGCTGGCGGGGGCGACGGTCGTGTGCTTCTCGTTCATCGGGTTCGACGCGGTGTCGATGTACTCGGAAGAGGCCAAGACCCCGAAGATCATGCCGCGGGCGATCGTGCTGACCCTCATCGTGGGCGGTCTCATCTTCCTCATCGCCTCGTACGTGACGCAGTTGCGCTTCCCCGACGCCACGGCGTTCCCGCAGGAGGCCATCGAAGACAGCACGCTCCCCGAGATCGGCGTGCAGGTCGGCGGGCCGGTGCTGCAGGCCGTGCTCACCGCCGCGGGCTTCGCGGCGACCCTGGCGTCGTGGCTCGCCTCGCACGCCTCGGTGGCGCGCATGCTCATGGTGATGGGCCGCAACAACGTGCTGCCGCGTCGCATCTTCGGTTTCATCAACCCGAAGACCCACACCCCGACGTTCTCGATCGTCATCGTGGGGCTCGTGAGCCTGTTCGCGATCTCGTTCACCCTCGAGCAGATCGCGGCGTACATCAACTACGGCGCCCTGGTCGCGTTCACCTTCGTCAACATCTCGGTGATCGCGTGGTTCGCGGTGCGCAAGGGGCTCCGCAAGACCCCCGGCGACATCGCGCGCTACATCGTCATGCCCGCGATCGGCATGGTGCTGACGGGCCTGCTGTGGGTCAACCTCGACATGCACGCCCTCGTCGGCGGTCTGATCTGGACCGGCCTCGGCGTCGTCTACCTGGTGATCCTCACGCGCGGCTTCCGTCGCCCGATCGCGTCGTTCGACGAGAACCAACCGGTCACCGGCGTCAACAAGGTGGCCCCGGGCCCGCGCTCGGAGGTCTGACTCCGCACCACCCGATCGCTGCGTTTCGGCCGCGGCATCCGACACCGGATGCCGCGGCCGTCGCGTGAACGCCCCCTCCCGCGTTCCGCACACCGGCGCGGGCCACTCGGGTGCAGTCACAGCGGGCTGATAGCGGAGCCATACGCACCGCCGTTGCACGCGGAGCACTCTTCTCGTCGTGATCTCTCGCGTCGTCCTCGCGCGCTGGTGGCGCGAACCCTGGTGGGCCCGCATCTCGCTGACGCTCATCGTCGCCGCGTTCGTCGTGCTGACCTGCTGGAACCTCGCGCGCGGCGGCGACTTCTCGTTCTACGAGGCCTCGGCGCGATCAATGGCGTCGTCGTGGCACGCGATGCTGTTCGGCGCGTTCGACCCCGCGGCCACCGTCACCCTCGACAAGCTCAGCGGGTTCGCGGTCCCCCAGGCGCTCGGCATCCGTCTCTTCGGGATGTCGACCTCGGCGATCGCGCTCCCCCAGGCGATCGAGGGCGTCGTGACGATCCTCGCGTGCGCGCTCATCGGGCTGCGCTTCGGCGGGCGAGGGGTGGGGCTGGTGGCCGCGGCGGCCGCGGCCTCGACGCCGATCTTCGTGTCGATGTTCGCTCATCCGATGGAGGACGGGCTGCTCACGATGGCGCTGGCCGTCGCGGTGGTGTGGTGGCAGCGGGCCGTGCTCACCGACCGGTGGTGGCCGTTGCTGCTGTGCGCGCTGTTCATCGGCGTGGGGTTCCAGGCCAAGATGATGTCGGCCTGGTTCGTGCTGCCCGCTCTCGTCGTCGGCACCCTCCTCGCCACGGGCGGTCGTCGCCGCGCGCTGGCGCGAGCGGGTGTGATGACGGGTGCCGCGGTGGTCGCCTCCGTCGCCTGGATCACCGCGATCGCGCTCGTCCCCGCCGGCGCACGACCCTACATCGACGGCTCCACCGACGACGACGTGTTCGCGATGGTGTTCGGCTACAACGGCCTCGACCGCTTCGCTCCGGGCGCCGTGCCCGGCTCGGTCGGCGCGACGGCGTCGACGGGCGGCTGGGGCGCGACGCTGAGCGCGATCGTGCACGCGTTCACGCAGCACGGCTCCGCCTCGGGCGGGTCGTCGTCGATCACGAAGCTCCTCGAGCTGCCGCTCGTGACGCAGATCGGCTGGCTCTACCCCGCGGCGATCGCCGGCGTCGTGCTGGGCCTGTGGCGATGGGGGCGGCGCATCGGTGGCTCGCCGGTGTACCGGCGCTCGCGGACCGCGGACCCCGACGGGCCCGGCGCGGTGGCGGACCCCGGCGGTGCGGCCGGAGCCCGCGCCCGATTCGCCCTCGTCGCCGTCGCGGCGGTCTGGCTCGTCACCTCGGCGGCCGTGCTGTCGTTCACGCGGGTTCCGCACACCGCCTACGTCGCTGCGCTGGGCGTACCGCTCGTGCTGCTGACGGCCGTGGCCTGGGGCGAGGGCGTGCGCCTGCTGCGCTCGGCCTCCCGGGGGCGGCGACTCGTGCTCCCCGGCATCGTCATCGTGCAGGCGGTCTGGTGGGCGGTGCTCGTCTCCGAAGCACGACTCCCCGTCGTGCTGCTGATCCCGGCGATCGCGGCGGGAGTCGCCGGAGCGGGGATCGGGATCGTCGCGGCGATCTCGGGCGCGCACCTGCGACGCGTCGCCCCCGCCGCTCTCGCCGTGGCCCTGCTGTGCCTGCCGATCGCCACGAGCCTCCAGGTGCTCGACGACGCCCGCGACGGCAGCGGAGGCGACGCGTACGTGGGCGTCACCGCGCAGAAAGGCGATCCGAACGAGACCTTCGCCATCTCGAGTCCGGCCCCGTGGGGCGGCCGAGCGGGACTGACCCCCGCACTCGCGCAGCTCGTCGACACCGCGCGTGCCCACGGCGGCGGCAGCGACGGGCGTGCACTGATGGTCACCGACTCCTGGGCGATCTCGGCGCAGATCATCGACGCGACGGGCGACGACGTGCTCACCGACGGCGGCTATTCGGGCCACGTCAGCGTTTTCACGGTGAAGGCGCTCGAGCAGATGGTGCATTCCGGTCAGGCGCGTCTGCTGGCCGTCGCCCAGGGCGCTCCTGAGTCCGATCCCGTCCGCCACGTCGCGACGGAACCCGGATGCCGACAGGTGGGTGCGTGGTCCTTCTCCGCGGCGCACGAAGGGGGCGACGTGCAGAAGGTGTCGGGCGTCACCCTCTACGCCTGCGGCGGCGCGTGAGGCGTGCCGGTGCGCGCCGCGGAGAATAGGCGCGGCCGGCTCCCCCGCGTCATGACGGCGCGGTGAACGCGGCCGTCACCGGATCGCTCGTGACGGCGACGCCCGTCGGGAGCGTGCCGCTCGCCCCGATGCTGACGCTGTAGGAGTGCCCGGGCAGCACGTCGAGGAAGTCGGTCGACCGGGTCGCACCCGCCACGTCGACGCGGTAGACCCGCCCGCTCGTGGTGTCGGTCACGGCGATCGCGAACGAGGTGAGGGTGCCGATGTCGTTGACGGTCCACGAGAGGGTCTCTCCGCCCGTGGCACGGGTGGCCGTGACGGTGAGCACGCGCGGGACACCGCGGATCGCGGCGAAGATGTTCGCGGTGCCGTCGGGCAGGCCGGTGAGGTTCCCGCTCGCACCGGGTGTCGAGGTGAGAGCGGCCTTGACCTGCGCTGGCTTCCAGGTCGGATGCTCCTGCAGCAGGCGAGCGGCGAGACCGGCGACGTGCGGCGTGGCCATCGAGGTGCCGCTGATGGTGTTCGTCGTCGAGCCGATCCAGGTCGAGGTGATGTCGGAGCCCGGCGCGAAGAGCGTCACGCACGAGCCGACGTTGGAATACCAGGCGATCTTGCGGGGACGCTCGATCGCTCCGACCGTGATCCCGTTCGGCGCGTGCGCCGGTGAGGATGTGCAGGCGTCGACGGCGTCATTGCCCGCCGCGGAGGTCATCACGTACCCCCGGTCCACGCCCCGCTGGATGTACTTGTCGATGGTCGCGTTCACCGACGTGCTCAGACTCATGGTGACGACCGACTTCGTGCCCGAGTGGTTGTTGTAGATCCAGATCAGACCGTAGAGGAAACCCAGACCGGTTCCCTTGCCGTCGCAGCCGATCACCCGTACGGGAACGAGGCGAGTGGCCTTGGCGACACCGTAGGTCGTGCTCCCGACCGTCCCGGCGACGTGCGTGCCGTGGCCGTTGCAGTCCTCGGTGCCGTTGCCGTCGTCGACCTCGGTGTGCCCGTTCACGGCATCCACGCGTCCGCCGAAATCGGGGTGCGTCGACTGGATGCCGCTGTCCACGACGTAGACGGTGGTCCCCGCGCCGGTGGTGTCGGACAGGTAGTGCTGGTCCTGCGACGCGTCGGGGCTGTCGACGGCGTCGAGACCCCACGACGGCGTCGGAGTCTGGTCCGCGGTGGTCGTGACCTCTTGGTTGGGCGTGATGGGGCTGTCGGGGAAGGCCGTGCGCACGGCGTCGACCTGGTCGGCCGGGACGGCGACGAGGGTGGTCCCCTCGATCGACTGCGCACCGATGGCCCCGGCCGCCACCGCGCGGAGGTCGGCGAGGCGGTCGTCGGGGATCTCCACGAGCGAGTACGTCAGCTCGATGCGGCGCCGCTCCTCAGGACTCGCTCCCGGCGGCACGGGGAGCTGCTCGGCGAAGGTCGGGGCGTCGGGGGCTGCGGGCGTGGACGGCTGCTCCGCGGGCGCGGCGCTCGGTCGCTCGGGCGCGGGAGTCGGCGGGAGGGGCAGCTGGGCGGCGCCGACGAGACCGAGCACGACCGCGACGGCGGCGAGGGAGGCGAGCAGCCAGCGGCGGCGGGGAGGGATCGACATGGGGTGCATCCGTGGGTCGGGGTCAGCAGGTCGGAACGGGGGCGACGACGGGAACGGCCACGCGCGAGCCGCCCGCCGCGACCGGTACCGGCTGCCCGAACCGCCCGACGTCGAACGCGACGGCGCCGACGTCGGCTTGATGGACGGTGCTCGCCGACAGGAAGAGATCGGCCCCGATGGGCACTGCCCCCGGCGGAACCTGCGCGACGGTGCGGACATGCCCCGCGGCCACGTCGAGGAGGGCGGCCGCGCCAGCGGCGGTGCGCAGCGGCAGGAGCCGTTGACCCGAGAAGTACGGGTTCGGCGTCAATGCGCCCCACGCGTCGATCTGAGAGGCGAGGGCCCCTGTCCCGAGGGGGTTGGCCCCGTCGGCGCTGACCCGGTACAGCGTGCCGTCGGCGATGAAGAGGTCGCCGGCGACGGGGGTCGCGCCCGACGGAGGCCCTCCGGCCTGCCCGAACTCGTGCGCGGTGCGCACCTCGTCGGCCGGAGAGCGGTACAGGCGCGGCGAGCCGTCGACCGCGCGGAACGGCAGCTCGAACTGCCCGGTGGGGCCGCTCCCCTGGTCGTGCTCGACGAGCTGTCCGTAGGCGGCGACCCCGGATGCCACGGCCACGCCGCCGCGGTACAGCGTCGTGCCGGACAGGAAGAGGTCGGCCGCCACCGGCGTGGCACCCGCGGGGGTGCCGACGGCCGGAGTCGACGTGTTGCCGACGGTGTCGAACACCACCGCGGAGCCGTCGACGAGCAGCAGCGGCAGGAGGAAGGAGCCGTTCTTCGCGGGACTCTCGACCAGCGACCCCGCCGCGGCGACCTCGCGCTGCACGACGCCCACCCCGTGGCGGTAGAGCACGTGGTCGCGGAGGAACAGGTCGCCCGCCACCGGGGTGGCTCCCGCGGGCACCTCGGTGGCGGCGACGCTGCCGCGCGGGACGAACAGCACGCGACCGTCGGGCGTCGCCGACAGCGCCGCCGTCGCCGATGCCGCACCGGCCGCCGATGCGGTGATCGTGCCGACGGACCCGCCCGACGGAACATGGATGTCGCCGCACGCCGCCGTTCCGTCGGATCCGGTGACGACCGTCGTCGAGGCGGAGCCCCCGTCGAACGCGAAGCCGCCGCTGAGCTGGAGGGTCACCGCGACCCCCGGAGCGCCGGAACCCCATGCATCGGCTCGCACGGTCGCACCGATGATGCTCGCGCAGGCCGGCGCCTGGTAGGCGGTCGCCGAGAACGACAGCGCAGCGCCCGAGGCGGCGACGGCCGGTACGGTGGCCGCAACCGTCACGACCGGCAGGGCCCACGCCGCCGCCCCGATGAGCGCGCGACGCGAGGGAACCGCCCGCAGACGGGTCGGCGACACGAGCGGGGTCTCACGGTGGGCGCTCACGGAGGTCCTTCCGGCACGGGCACGCGCGGGATCGGCGGCACACAGGTCACCCGGCACTCTGCCCCGCTCCTGGAGCGCCGCGGACCCCGCCCTCCGGCCTCCTGCCGAGGTGATCCCGGTGTCGCCCTGCCCGGGCCGCTCCCCCGGCGCGGCGGCTGAGCGCGGTTCACCCGCTCCGTCATCCGCATGGCGGCCCGGGCCCGCGCCGGTAGACTCGAGCCAGTGACCCGCACCCGAGCCGAAGCCGCGTACCTGCGCTCGGCGGCGGCGTTCAAGAACCCCACGCTCGACCTGCTGCACGGGCGCTTCGCCCCCTTCGTCGTCGCCGCGCTGTCGGTGGTGTTCACGCCCGACCGCCCCGCCGTCGCGGTCGCCGACGCGCACGTGGAGGTCGCCGAGGCGATCGAGGAGCTGCGCGCCGCCGGGATCGACGCCGACGACGACCGCCGCATCCCCGCCGGCTCCGCGCGCGAGATCTGCCGCGGCTGGGTGCGCGTGGGCTGGCTGGGCCTGCAGATCGAGGACGACGTCGAGGTGTACCGGCTCTCGGCGCACGCGGTCGGGGCCCTCGAGATCGCGGGCCGCGCCGGCGGAGGACGGGCGCGCGTGTCCCGCTCGCGCGTGCGCACGCTGCTCGACGCGGTCGAGCGACTCGCCCGCGACGCCGAGAGCGACCCCGCGCGGCGCCGCGAGGCGCTCCTCGCCGAACGCGCGGCACTGGATGCCGAGATCGCCGCCCTCGACGAGGGCATCGTCGAGCCGCTCGACGACGATCACCTGCTCGAAGAGGCCGAGAACGTCATCCATCTCGCCCGCGAGCTTCCCGCCGACTTCTCGCGCGTGGCGGAGTCGATCACGGCGATGCAGCGCGACGTCGTGGCGGAGCTGCGCCGCGACGTGCGTCCGACGGGCGACGTGCTGCGCGAATACCTCGAGCGGGGGCGCCAGGTGATGCAGGCGACCCCCGAGGGCCGAGCGTTCCAGGGGGCCCTGCGCCTCATCGGCGATCCCGAGCACATCGACGACCTCACCGAGCAGCTGCACGCCGTGCTCACCCAGCCGTTCTCCCGCCTCATGACCGCCGAGCAGCGTTCGGAGCTGGATGCGATCGCGCGCCGCGTCGAAGCGGGGGTGCAAGAGGTGCTGACCGCTCAGCGGAGGGCGTCGCACGTCATCACCGCCCAGGTGCGCACGCACGATCCGATCCGCGACCGCCAGGTCGACGATCTGCTGCGCGGCGTCATGGCGGGGCTGCACCGCTGGAGCCAGACCCGGGCTCCCGGCCGCGTCGAGCCCGTGCGCACCCTCCCGCTCGCCGACATCGGGCACCTGCGCCGCTCGCTCAGCGACGTGCGTCCGCCCGGAGCGCCCGAGCCCCTGGCATCCACCCCCGACGGCGCCGACGTCGAGTTCGACACGGTCGACACGCGCGCGTGGGGCGGCCCGCACTATCCCGAGCTCGAGGCGTACGTCGCGGGGCTCGGCGACTCCTTCGACCTCGCGACGGCCTTCGCGGGCGCCGATGCGCAGACCCGGCGCCCCGTCGACCTCGTCGGCCTGCTCGAGATCGTGCACCGGAGCGGTCTGGTCGAGACCGACGAGGTCTCGATCGTGGAGGCCGTGCGACCCGACGGCACGACCCGGCGCTTCGCGTTCGGCGCGGTCCGCGCCCAGAGCCCCACAGAAACGGATGCCGATGACTGACATCGCCCTGTCCGCCGATGCCGACGCCCCCGGCGACGACACCCCCGCGTTCATCGCCCCGGTCGCGATGGAGAACGACCCCGACGCGCTCTTCGCCGGCGACCGCGGCGTGCTCGACGCCGACGTGCGCCGCGTGCTGGTGCGGATCCTCCAGCGTCGCTTCCTGCTGGCCGAGTCCTCCCCCGCCGAGTGGAAGCTGCTGCTGGAGCACCAGCAGATGATCGAGTCGCGCCTGAACGACCTGTTCGTGCGGCTCGTCGTCGACCACTCGCGGGGCGTCGCCTACAAGGAGCAGGTGCGCAGCGACGAGCTCGACGTGCCGATCCTGCTCAAGGACGAGGCGTACTCGCGCGCGGAAACCCTGGTGCTCGTCTACCTGCGCACGGTCTTCCAGCGCGAGATCACCGCGGGCACCGGCTCGGCCCGCGTCGACGTCGAAGAGGTCGAGCAGACCGTGCTGACCTACTTCTCCGAGAGCGACGGCACGCGCGCGAGCCAGCAGCGCGCCGTGCGCACCGCGATCTCGCGCCTCGACCGCGAGGGCATCATCGAGGAGGAGTCCGAGGGCCGCTACCGCATCGGTCCGCTCATCGAGATCGTCCTGAGCGCCGAGACGCTGCGCGAGCTGCAGCGCTGGCTGGACGAGCAGACGACGGATGCCGGGGCGCCCCCCGCGCGTGCAACCGAGGCGGAGCTCGTGGCATCCGGAACGACCGAGGGAGAGCTCGTATGACCATGCTCGAGACCCTCTTCGGGCTCATCCCCGCCGCCTCCCGCGGGCAGCAGTGGGTGGCCGAAGACCTGCAGCTGATCAACTGGGGCGGCTACGACGGGACGCACCGCGTGCGCTTCGCCCCCACCGCGACCCTGCTGTGCGGCGGGTCGGGCTCGGGCAAGTCGACGCTCATGGACGCCTACGTCGCGCTCATGATGCCGCACACGACCCCCTTCAACGGCGCCTCGAACGGCGCGGTCGTGGGGCGGCCCCGCGGGCAGGAGCAGCGCAACATCCTCTCGTACGGACGCGGCAAGCTCGACGAGTCCCGCACCGACGAGGGCACGAAGGTGCGGGTGCTACGCGGCGACGGTGTCGACACGTGGACCGCGATCGCGATGACCTGGGCCGACCACGACGGCGCCCGCTTCACCGCCGTGAGGGCCTGGTACATCCCGGCGGCGGCGCGCACCCTCGACGACGCGGTCAAGGTGCGCGCGACCGTGCACGGCGCGTTCGACCTGCGCGACCTCGAGAAGGCGGCTCGGAGCCACCTGTCCGACAGCGCCGTGCGGGCCACGGGGCTCGACACCCTCGCCACCGACCGCGAGTTCTCGGCGCGCCTGCACGCGGTGCTCGGGATCGGCGCCGCGGGGTCCGGGGCGAAGGCGATGAGCCTTCTCGCGCGCATCCAGGCCGGTCAGCAGATCACCACCGTCGACGACCTCTACAAGCGCATGGTGCTCGAGGAGCCCGAGACCCTCGCCGTCGCCGACGCCGTCGTGTCGCACTTCGACGGCCTCGAGGGCACGCGCACGCGCATGCTCGAGGCGCGCCAGCAGGTGCGGGCGCTCCAGCCCATCCGCGCGATGAAGACCCGCATCGACGAGGCCGCCGAGCGGCTGCGCCTCATCGACGCCCTCGGGCGCTTCGGCGACCCCGAATCGCGCGCCTCCCTCTGGCGCGCGCAGCGCCGCGTCGACCTGCTCACCGCGGTCGAGACCGAGCTGCGCGAGCGCACGCACGCCACCGACGCCCTCGTGCGCGAGCGGCAGGCGCTGGCGGATGCCGCGGAGGCCGAGCGGGAGGGACTGGGCGACGTGCTGCGCGCGGCCGGAGGCGACCAGCTCGACGCCGCGCAGCGCGAGCTCCGCGCTCTCGAGCGGCGCCTCGCCGGGATGCAGCGCGACCGGGAGCGGTTCGACGCCGCCCTCGCCGTGCTGTCGACCGAGGTCTCGTCGGCGAAGCAGTTCACCGCGATCGCCGACGAGGCGCGACGCACGCTGGGCGATGCCGATGCCAAGACCGCCGTACGCGACGCCTTCGTCGCCGCGAGCAGCCGGCACACCGAGCTGCGCCGGCAGCTCTCGGCGCTGGAGGCCGAGCACCGGCGCACCCAGACCCGCGACGACAACATCCCTCCCCGCCTGCACGAGGCGCGCGAGGCCCTCGCGGAGGCCGCGGGACTCACCGCCGCCGAGCTGCCCTTCGTCGCCGAGCTCGTCGACGTGCGCACCGAGTTCGAGCCGTGGCGCGGGGCGTTCACGCTGGCCCTCGGCGGTTTCGCGACGACCCTCCTCGTGGATGCCGCGCACCTGGCATCCTTCCGCTCGGCGATCGACGGCGTGCGCCTGTCGGAGCGCCTGCGGTTCGAGGGCGTGTCGACCGACCTGCCCGAGCGCACGGGACTCGACCCCGCGACGCTCCCCGGACGCCTGGAGTACCGCCGCTCCCCCTTCACCGGATGGCTGCAGGACCGGCTCGAGCAGCAGTTCGCCTTCGTCTGCGTGGATGCCGCAGCCGAGCTGTCGCAGCACCGTCTGGCGCTCACGATCTCGGGGCAGACCAGTCAGGGCTCCCGTGGCGCGCACGGCGGATCGGTCCGACAGAGCGTGCTGGGCTTCTCCTCCCGCGTGCGACTGACCGAGCTCGGCGAGCAGATCGTCGCGGTGCGCCGCGACCTCGCCACCGCGAAGTCCGCGGTCGACGACGCCGCCGCGGCCCTCGACGCGTTCGACGAACGGCGCAGCGCCCTCGAGAAGATCGCCGATCTGTCGTGGGACCAGGTCGACACGGCATCCGTCGAGCGCGACCTCGAACGCTGGAACGAGACGATCGTCGAGGTCACCGCGGGGAACCCCCGCATCGCGGAGTTGCAGGAGCAGATCTCCGGCACGCGCGCCCGGGCGGCGCGGTTGCGCGAGGAGATCGGTGCCGCCAAGACCGAGCAGCAGGCGCTCGCCGCGCGCTGGGCCGAGGTCACCGACGAGGTGGATGCCGCGAACGAGCGGCTGGAACGCGCCGATGACGCCGGGATGACGCTCACCTCCGACGAAGCCGCGTACCTCGACGCTCTGTTCGTCGCGCCCGCCGACGACGCCTCTCCCTCGCAGCTGCTCTCGCGCTTCGATGCCGCTCTGGAGTCCGCCTCCAAGCGCCTGCTCGAGGAGCAGCGCTCGGCGCAGGAGACGTGGAGCGACCAGCGCGAGAGCCTGCGCCGCACGCTGACGGCCTTCACCGACCGGTGGCCGAGCCCGAACCTGCTCGCCGACCCCGACGAGTCGCTCGGGGACTTCGAGCGCATCCTCGCCGACCTCGAGGCGAGCGGCCTGCACGAGCTCGAGGCGGAGTGGCGGGACTCGCTGCTGCAGCTGTCGGGGAACGACCTCACGAACCTCGACTCGGCGCTCACGCGGGCGCTGCGCGAGATCCGCGAGCGCATCGCGCCGATCAACGACATCATGCAGGACCTTCCGTTCTACGACGACGAACACCGCCTGCAGATCGTTCCGCGCGAGAACCAGTCCGAGGTGCGGCGCCGCTTCCGCCGCGAGCTGCGCGACGTGCGCGCGGCGATCGACGCGGCCTCCTCCGACGAGGAGCGCGAGGCCGTCTACGGACGCATGGCGCGCCTCATCGGGCGGATCCGGCCCACGGCTCCCGACTTCGCCGACCTCGTCGACGTGCGCAACCACGTGCGCGTCAGCGCAGAGCGCTTCCGCGCCGACACGGGCGAACACGTCGCGCTGTACGACCACATCGGCGAGAAGTCCGGCGGCGAGTCGCAGGAGCTCATCGCCTTCATCGTCGGCGCGGCCCTGCGCTATCAGCTCGGGGATGCCGGATCGGAGCGTCCGCGCTACGCCCCGGTGTTCCTCGACGAGGCGCTGATCAAGGCCGACGCGCACTTCACCAAACGGGCGATCGGCGCGTGGCGCGGTCTCGGCTTCCAGCTCGTCATCGGCGCCCCGAACGACAAGTACAGCGCCATCGAACCGCACGTCGACGTGGAGTACGACATCCTCAAGGACACCCGCGGTCGCTCGTGGGCGAAGGCGAAGGTGGGCGTCGCGGGCTGACGGTCGTGCACGCGGCCCCGTCCGCGCGCGCATAACCTCAGCGATTCGCACAACCTCCGTTCGATGCGGGCCCAGGTGACGGAGGTTGTGCGCGTCACGGAGGTTATGACGCGGCATCCCGAGCGGAGTCGCGTGCGATCTCCTCGGATGCTTCCACGCGCTCCCTCACGGGGACGACGCGCTCAGCCCTCGCGAGCCCGAAGCGCGTCGTCCACCCCGCGCAGGACGACGGGTCCGGGGCCGTCCAGCTCGGTACGCGCCGCGGGGACGTCGCGGAAATAGCGGACCACCGTGGCGACCTGATTTGGATCCGACCCCAGCGCCAGCATGGGCGCCTCGACGCGTGGCCCGGCTCCATCGGCGATGAGGTGGAGCGTGGCGACGGGACCTGCGCCGACCCCCACCTCGGCGAGCTCGTCCCACGTCCAATCGACGCGGCCGCGACCCCGGATGCCGGTGAGTCCTCTGGACGTCAGATGCAGCCCGGCCGGCTGCCGCAGACGCACGGCGCTCGTGACGACGACCCCCAAGCCGAGAAGCCCGAGGGCGTACGGCGCACGGGTGAGCAGGAACGACGGCATGGTCGGCAGGCTCAACGCATCGACGAAGATCTGGGCTACGGCGGGCAGAAGCAGCAGGATCCCCAGCACGAAAGGCACAGCGGTCGCTGCCGGGGCGGGGCGGAACCAGACCCCGGATGCCGACGGGTCGATGCGCAGCAGCCGTTCCTGGATCGTGCCGAAAAGCACGTTCAGGCAGACCGCGGCCCCGAGGATGGTGAGGGTCGATGCTCCCATGACGAGGCGCAGACCGATTCGGTCATCGGCAACCGCCATGAGGGCGGGCAGCACCGCGAAGAGGACGACGACGACGACGAGCCAGGTGGGGCGCCGGCCGTTCGGGAAGACGGGGATACGCGGTTCGGTGGACGGAAGTCTGGGCGACATCGTGGTGAGGGACACGGTCGCGTCTTTCCGTGTGCCTCCCCTTCTCCCGCCGAGCGACATCGTGGATCCCCCTGTCCGAACCGTTCGGATAGCCTATGGCGGCCGGGGAACGCCCGCCCACCGGTTGCGCGCGGACACCCCGTGCACCGAACGCGTCAGGGGTCGGGAATGTCCGAGCCCCTCTCTACGCTGAGTGCTGAGGGCACGGCGAAAGGCGGCACGCATGCAGGGACTCGAGATCACGGTTCTGCTCGGCCTCGCGATGCTCGTGGGCACGGTCCTGGCGCCCCGACTGCGCGTCGCGACACCGCTGGTGCTGCTCGTCATCGGCCTCGCGCTCGGCTTCATCCCCGAGCTCCGTCAGATCGAACTGCCGCCCGAGACGGTGCTGCTGCTGTTCCTTCCGATCATGCTGTTCCGCGAGGCATGGACGACGTCGCTCCGGTCGGTGCGCCGGTCGCTGCGCTACATCATCCCGATGAGCACGCTGCTGGTCGTGGCATCCGCGTTCGCCGTCGCCGGAGTCGCCACGCTCCTCGGTGTGCCGTGGGAGGCCGCTCTCGTGCTCGGCGCGGCCGTGGCACCACCCGACGCCACCGCGGTCGCCGCCCTGGGTCGCCTGCTGCCGGCGAAGACCTTCATGAAGCTCAAGGCCGAGAGCCTGACGAACGACGGCACGGCCCTCGTCCTCTACGCGATCGCCGTCGCGCTGCTGCTGGGCGACCAGATCACTCCGCTGCAGATCACCGACATGGTGCTGCTGTCGTACCTGGGCGGAGCGGCCGCGGGGATCGCGGTGGCCGCGGCGGCGTTCTTCGCCTTGCGACGGATGCAGTCGACCCTGACGATCAACCTCACCTTGGCGCTCGTGCCGTTCGTGTCGTTCCTGATCGCCGAGCTCATCGACGCGTCCGGCGTGCTCGCGGTCGTCTTCGCCGGCCTCATCATGGCCTGGGTGTCGCCGCGGATCACGACCGCGATGTCGCGGAGGGCGGCGGATGCCACCTGGCCCTTCGGCGTCTACCTCCTCAACGGCGCGCTCTTCGTGCTGATCGGCCTCGAGGTGCAGCTCGTGCTGCACGAGATCTCGGGGTCGGAGATCGGCATCCTGCTGATCGTCACCGTGGCGGCCTGGATCGCGCTCTTCGTGGTGCGGTACCTGTTCCAGTGGCTGTTCTCGCCTTTCTCGCGGCCCGCCGCCGGATCGTCGCGGTCGCTCCGGCATCGGTCGCGGATCGTGAGCACCGTGGCCGGGTTCCGCGGAGCCGTGTCGCTGGCCATCGCCCTGTCGGTGCCGGTCACGACGGCTGCGGGCGACCCCGTGGCGGGACGCGACGCGATCGTGTTCGTCACGGCGGGCGTCATCGTGCTCACCCTGCTGGTGCAGGGACCCCTGCTTCCGGCGGTCATCAGGTGGGCGAAGCTGCCCAATGACGACGCGGCGATCGAGGAGTACGAGCTCGCCGAACGCGCGATCTCGGGAGCCGCTCTCGCGGCCCTCGACGACCTCGCGGTCGAACACGGCATCAGCGATCGCGTGCGCGACCGCGCCCGGCGAGAGGGATACGAGCGTCTCGAGCTCGCCAACGCGCGGGCCGTCGCCCGCCAGCGCGCGATCGAGGAGCGCGACCTCGCCGAACTCGACGCCTCGCTCGACGACGACAGCTCCGCGACCGGACCCGTTCCGCCCGACGCTCCCGACACCGACCGGCGCACCGGGGACCGCGCCGTCGCCGGCGACGACGCCGAGGGCGCGGCCTTCACCGGCCCCCTTCAGATGATCGCGGTCAGCGAAGACATCGACGTCACCCAGCGCTCCCCCCTGCTGCGTCACAAGGAGGCGCAGCGTCTGCGGCTCGCGGTCCTCGACCGCAAGCGCGAGGTGCTGCTCCGGCTGCGCCGCGAGGGCACGATCGACGACCTCGTCGCCCGCAAGATCCTCGCGGGTCTCGATCTCGAGGAGATCCGCACGAGAGGCCTCGAGAAGGCGGGCGACTAGCGCCGGCACCTCGGCTCTGCCACCGGCGGGTCCCGGCCGCGCACCGCCGGCCGGAGGCGTTCGCCGCGGAGCGAGCGGCGGGGTCGGCGCCCGACGGCCGCCCCGAGCCGTGCGGTTCAGCGTCGCGCGACCCTGCCCGGCCGGAGCGTGGATGCCGTGCCCTCCCGCGTCAAGAGGGCGTCGCCGCCGCGCTCGCGAGACGCCCGCGCCGCCAGCCCCGCCTCGCTCAGCCGCCGGCGGAGACCGGACGGCAGCGCGGGCAGACTCGCCGCCATCCCCGCGGGTCGGCGCGCCAGGCCGAACAGCAGCACGAGCCCGGGTCCGATCATCGGTCGCAGTTCGAGGCGGGTCGGCGTCTCGAGCGCCGCCCACCGGATCGCCCGGAGCTCCGAGAGCGCGAGGTCGGCGATGGGCGCGGCATCCGGCATCCGCTCGACTCTGATCCGGTCGACCCCGACGCGCACCATGACCTCGACGGTGCGCGAGCGCGCGCTCAGCACCAGGCCGCCGTAGACGGGGAGGCCGACGAGCCAGCCGAGGACGACGACGATCGCCAAGGGGCTCATGCGCATCGCCGTGTCGGAGAACCCGATCACGAAGGCGAGCAGTGCTCCCCCACCGCCGGCGACCAGGATGCCGAGCACCAGGCGGTAGGTCGACAGTCGCACCGGTACGACGGGCAGGCGCAGCTCCCACGCGTCCGGCGTGCGGGTCCACTCCGGAGGGACGAGCCGTGCCGCACGACGCGCCGAGTCGGCTCGGACGAGGCCGGAGACCCGCCCGATCAGCGTCAGCCAGACCCAGCCCGCCGCCGGAACGGCCGCGAACGACACGGCGGTGGTGACCGCCGGATCGACGGGAGCGGGCGTCACCCCCCGCGTCAGCGCGAAGAGCGCCACCCCGGCGGCGACGGCGAGAACGATGTGCAGCGAGAACGACTGGGCGGCAGGGCGGAGGGACAGCAGCCCGCCCACGAGCGCGTGGGCGAGGAGCCAGCCGGCGGCGAGGCAGAGCAGGAACCCGCCGAAGTCGAACGGCGTCCCCAGCAGGGGCACGGCCGCGAGAGCGCACACCACCGCCCAGAGAAGCGGATGCGTGACGACGCGGCGTACGCCGGAAACGCGCCCTCCTCCGCTCATTCGATCCCCCGCTCGTCGACGTCGACCGGTGGCCCCCGGCGCCACGATCCTATGAGGCCCCGCGCATCGGCCGCGGCCGCGAGGTCGCCCCGATCACGAGCCGCGACCGGTCGCCGCGTCGGCTACTGAACCCGCGGCGCACAGCGATTCATCGAGTCTGGCCCGGCGACGGTTGCTCACCCCGCCCGGGTCGCCGTCACTCCCCCGGGACCAGGAGTCCGCTCTCGTACGCCGCGATCACCAACTGCGCGCGGTCGTGCGCGCCGAGCTTGAGCATCGTGTTCTTCACGTGCGTCTTCGCCGTGTGCGGAGAGATGAACAGGGATGCCGCGATCTCGTCGTTCGATCGACCGCGGGCGATGTGCCGCAGTACCTCCCGCTCCCGTTCGGTCAGCATGTCGAGCGAGGGCGCCTCCCCCGCGACCGGCGCGCCGCGCCGCACGTACTTCTCGATGAGCCCGCGGGTCGCCGTCGGCGACAGGAGCGCGCCGCCCTCGTCGACCGCGAGCACGGCGTGGATGATCTCCTCGGGCTCGGCACCCTTGCCGATGAAGCCGCTGGCTCCCGCGCGCAGGGCGGCGACGACGTAGTCGTCCTCCTCGAACGTGGTGAGGATCAGCACGCGGGTGTCGGCCAGGGTCGGGTCGGTGCAGATGCGGCGGGTGGCTTCGATGCCGTCCATCCGCGGCATCCGGATGTCGCACACGACGACGTCGGGGCGGAGAGTGGCGGCGAGCGCGACCGCCTGCTCGCCGTCGGCGGCGTCGCCGATCACTTCGATGCCGTCGGCCGCGTCGAGGAGGTCGCGCACCGCGGCACGGATGAGCGCCTGGTCGTCGACGACGAGCACGCGTGTCGGGCTCATGCGGATCCTCCCGGTCGGGTGGTGGGTCGGGTGGTGGGTCGGGTGGTCGGGCGGGCGGCGGGCACGGGGAGGCGCGCGGCGAGGCGATAGCCGCCGGGAGCGGGTCCCGCGTCGAGGCGACCCCCCGCCGACTCGACGCGTTCTCGCAGACCGATCAGGCCGAAGCCCGATGGAGAGGGCTCGGCGGCGGTCTCCGCGGGGTGGAAGGGGTTGGTGACGACGACCTCCAGATCGTCACCGTCGCGACGCAGCAGCACGTGCACGCGACGGGCCGTGCCGTGCTTGAGGGCGTTGGTCAGCCCCTCCTGCACGACGCGGTAGGCCACGATGTCGACGCCGAGGGGCAGGACCTCCGCGGGGTCGCGCTCATCGCGCACGGCCACGTCCCACCCGGCCACGCGTACCGACTCCACAACGGCCCCGAGGCGCGCGAGTCCCGGTTGGTCGCGGGCGTCGACGTCGTCGGGGGTGCGCAGGATGGCGAGCATCGAGCCGATCTCGGCGAGCACGTCCCGAGAAGCGGTGCGGATCGTGGCGAGGGCCTCGCGCGCCTTCTCCGGGCGGGTGTCGAGCGCCGAGCTGGCTACTCCCGCGTTCAGGCTGATGACCGAGATCTGGTGGGCGACGGCGTCGTGCAGGTCGCGGGCGATGCGCAGGCGCTCCTCGCTCACGCGGCGACGTGCCTCGGCCTCGCGCGTCTGCTCCGCGCGGCGGGCGCGCTCGAGAACGGCGGCGACGTACGCCCGGCGCGAGCGCGAGGCGTCGCCCAGCGCCGCGGCGAGCGCGACGGCGAGACCGACCTGCAGGAACCGTGTGTCGAGCCCCGTCATGAGGGTCACCACGATGCTGGCGCCCACGAGCCCCACGACCCCCGCGATCGCCACCGGCGCGGCTTCCCGGCGCCCGACGCGGTCGGCCATTCCGTAGGCGGCCAGGGCCGTCGCGAGGGCGGCCCCGGGTGCGAGGGTGCCGAGCGCGAGGGCGCTGACGAAGAGCGCGATGCAGGCGACGAAGACGATCCGCGGCCATCGGCGGCGCAGCGGCAGCAGCAGCGCGGGCAGCACGATCAGCACGTGGACGAGCGGACTCGACGGGCGCAGCTCGGGGAACGGGACGGGCGCGAACGACGGCACGACGACGAGGATCGCGATGACCAGGTCGACGAGCCAGGCGCGTCCCGGCGGCACCAGGCGCGGCGGGGTGTCCGTGGCCGGGTCGGGTCGCATCCTCCCAGTCTGGACTGCGCGCTCCCGCGCGGGTATCGCCCGCACGGGGCATTCGAGGAATACCCCCGCGGGGGGAGGCCGGCCCCCCGCCCGAGCGACGCGGAGCCCCGGCCTCGCGGGCGACAGTGAGGTCATGGCATCCGAACCTCCTCCCCCGCTGCTCTCCGTCACCGATCTGCACAAGTCGTACGGCCGCGGATCCGCGCGCTTCGATGCGCTGCGCGGCGTGAGCCTCGACATCCACCGCGGCGAGAGCATCGCCATCGTCGGCAAGAGCGGCTCCGGCAAATCGACCCTCATGCATCTGCTGGCCCTCATGGATGCTCCCTCCAGCGGCACCGTGCGCCTGGAGGGGAAGGATGCCGCGACCCTGCGCGGCCGCCACCTGAACCGCACGCGCAACAAGACCTTCGGCTTCGTGTTCCAGCAGTTCTTCCTCACCCCCAGCGCATCGGTGCTGGAGAACGTCATCCTGCCGTTGAAGATCGCCGGTGTCGGACGCGCGGAACGCCGTCGGCGCGGCCTCGCGGCGCTGGCCGAGCTCGACATGCAGGACAAGGCGAAGAACAGGGCCACGGCCCTCTCGGGCGGTCAGAAGCAGCGCGCTGTGATCGCCCGCGCCCTCGTGAACGACCCGCGGGTGATCTTCGCCGACGAGCCCACCGGCAACCTCGACTCCGCGACCGGCGCGGTGGTGGAGGACATCCTCTTCCGCCTCAATCGTGAGCACGGCATCACCCTCATCGTGGTCACGCACGACGACGAGCTGGCGGCGCGGTGCGACCGTCGGGTGCAGATCCGCGACGGCGTGATCGTCGCCGAAGAGCGGAGCGCCGCATGAACACCGTCGATCTGGTCGCCACGGCGGCCGCGAACACGTTCCGCTCCAAGACGCGCACGATCCTCACGGTGCTCGCGATCTTCGTCGGCGCCTTCACGCTGACGCTCACGAACGGTCTCGGAACCGGCATCAACCGCTTCATCGACGACACCGTGTCGTCCATCGGCTCAGCCGACGTGCTCACGGTGACGAAGACGGGCACCGGGGCCGCGGCATCCGGAGATCCGCAGAAGTACGACCCCGACGCCGTCGCGTCGGCGAACACGAACCCCGGACGACCCGGTGCCACCGCGACCGTGTCGGCGCTGACGGATGCCGACATCCAGACGCTCGAAGCCCTCCCGGGCGTCGCGGCAGTGACCCCGACGAAGTCCGTGCAGATCGACTACGTCCAGGTGGACGGCGGTGAGCGCTACGTGGCGAGCGCGGGGTCGCTCATCGGCGGGCAGACCCCGCAGCTGACGGCGGGCACCGCCCCCGACGCCTCCGCCGAGGCGCTCCAGACGGCGATCCCCGAGTCGCTCGTGACGCCCCTCGGCTTCTCCGATGCCGCGGATGCCGTCGGATCGACCCTCACGATCGCCGTCTCCGACCCGGTGCGCACGCAGCACGTGGTCTCGGCGACCATCACGGGTGTGACCGAGGGCGCCTTCGCCTCCGCGACGGCCCTGACCACCAACCCCGCGCTGGAGGACGCGCTCTTCGCCGCGCAGAACACGGGAGTGCCGTCCGATCAGCTCGACCGGTACGCGAGCGCGAGCCTGACCCTGTCGTCGGCGACGGCGCAAGACGTCGACGCCGTCAAGACGGCCCTGACGGATGCCGGATACTCGGGCCAGACCGTCTCGGACCAGCTGGGCACGTTCAAGGCGGTCATCGACGGGATCGTGCTCGTGCTCAACGCCTTCGCGATCATCGCCCTCCTGGCGGCGAGTTTCGGCATCGTCAACACGCTGCTGATGTCGGTGCAGGAGCGCACGCGCGAGATCGGCCTGATGAAGGCGATGGGGATGGGCAGCGGCCGGGTGTTCTCGCTGTTCAGCCTCGAGGCGGTGATGCTGGGGCTGTTGGGCAGCCTGATCGGCGCGGTCGTCGCGATCGGCGTCGGAACGGCCGTCAGCGCGCAGCTCGGGCAATCGCTGTTCAGCGACCTCCCCGGACTGCAGCTGATCGCGTTCGATCCCCTGTCGATCCTCACCACGACGGTGGCGATCATGGGCATCGCGTTCCTCGCGGGCAGCCTGCCCGCCGCGCGGGCGGCGCGGGCCGATCCCGTGGAGTCGCTGCGGTACGAGTGACGGCCGAGCGGGCTCGGGGCCACCGCCCCGGGCCCGCTCAGGCGGTGAGGCCGCGATGCGAGACGAGGCGAGGAACGGGCGGCTCGATCGCCAGGCCGCGGCGCTCGCACGACGAAGGACCGGAGCCGATCGGCATCCGGTCCTGTCGTGAGAGGCCCTCGAGGGCCCGCGGGACGCTCAGTCTCCGCCGTTGATCACCGAAAGATACGACCCGAAGGGGCGCGCGGTCTCGGAGGCGGAGAAGTCGTCGGCGATGCCCTCGTGGGGCGTGTTGTCGAACTGCATGCTTCGAGTGTGCCCGTGCGGGCACGTCACCGCGGGGCGGTTGACAAGTCGCCGATATCTCTTCTAGCTAACTACTCGCCGATCTAACTGATCGATACGCATCTCTTGAACACAGGATGCCGTCACTCCGGCGCCGCGGCAGCGGATGGCGCCACGACGATGATCCCCGCTCCCACCAGCGCGACGGCCGAGCCGACGTAGTCCCACACCGTCGGGCGGAAGCCGTCGACGACGATCCCCCAGGCCAGCGAGCCGGCGACGAACACCCCACCGTAGGCGGCGAGCACGCGCCCGAAATTCGCATCCGGCTGCAAGGCGGCGACGAAACCGTACGCTCCGAGCGCGACGATTCCGAGCAGAGCCAGCCACCAGCCCCGGTTCTCGCGCACCGCCTGCCAGATGAGCCACGCGCCGCCGATCTCGGCGAGCGCGGCGAGGGCGAAGAGCACGACGATGCGGACGGTGACCATCGGGCCATTATCCCTACGAGGCCCCGCGACACGGTGCCGGGTCGCCCCGGGAGACGACGCGGAGACGCCCCGGTTACGGTCATCGACGCACACATTACGGAGAGGGAAAATCTCGGCCGGCGCTTATCTCGAAGGACTAGATTTCCCGCAGGGAGTGATGATGACTCGACCTCGCACCGTGACACACATCTACACACTCGCGGGTGGCTGGCAGAAGGCCCCCCACGAACCCCTCACGCCAGAACGAGCCGCCGCGCTGCGCGAACAGGGGATCACGCTGGTCCGCGCGCGTCGCGGCTTCTTCGACACGCGTGAGATCTCGCTGCGGCAATATCCGCCGACACGCTGACCCTCCGAAGAGGGGACAGACACCTCGACCGACGACGCGTAACGTCGTCCTCCTCCGCTCCAATGGTGCAGCACCCTCGAAAGCCCGTTCTTTGGAGTGGAAATGACTCGCCCTCGCACCGTGACCCACGCCTACCGCATGCCCGGCGGATGGGAAGCACTCGCCCACCGCCCCCTCACCACCGAGACCGCCCACGCGCTGCGTGGCGAGGGCTACACCCTCGTCCGCGCCCGCCGCGGGTGGGGAAGCTCGAGAGAGCTCTCGCTCTCGATGTACACCCAGCAGCCCGCCGAAAACGCGCCCTGGTCGGACGCCGACATCCGACCGTCGGGGTCGACCGCGGCCTGACCCACCCGCGCTCCGAACCCGTTCCTCCCGCGGAGGAGGCGCGGATGCCGTCGGCGGTCTCGGGCAGGTGCTCGCTCCGCGCGGCGGCCTAGCGCGCGGCATCCATGTGTCGCCCGCGCGGACCGAAGGTCGGCCACCTCTGATCTGGGTCGCGTGTCGTGTTCCGGATAGCCTTAGCGCATGACGTGCACTCGCCCTCCCTTCGCCGACATCGCCCAGTGGGTGGACGACTACGAGAAGCACGACCGCGTCGCTCACGCGACCGTCCACGTCCTCCCCCAGGACGACCCGGAGCACAGCGACTCGGGTATCGTCGCCGTCCACCTCAATCACGGTCCGGCGTCCATCTACCTCAATGTGGACTGCGAGCGCACCTGGACCGCGACCCTCACCGAACGCTCCGGCGAGTTCCCGCTCACCGGGACGCACCTGATCGCCCTCGGCGAGGAGCTGCTGACCACGGGCAAGCTCTGCGAATACCTGCAGAAGCGGACGGATGCCGCCACGCGCGGCACGACAGAGAACGTCTGACGCGCCCCGGGCGTCGGCGCATCGACAACACGCGCTCGTCGATGATCTGACCGCGAAGCTCGCGACGCCGCGCACAAGGGTCCCGCGGGGCTCGGCGTCGGATGCCAGACTGCCGGTATGGAATCGCTCGAGGACTCACCGCCCCGCCGCTCCCGCGCACAACTCGAGGCCTGGGTCGCGGAGTTCGAGAACGAAGAGCACTGCATCGCCGGCTCGATCTCGATCGCGCCGCAGGAGGACGACGGCCACGACGACACGGGCCTGGTCATCCTGCGGCTGCGCAACGCATCGGCATCCATCTACATGCGGCCGCGCAGCTACGACGATCCCCTGTGGGAACTCACCCTCAGCGAGCAGCCCCAGAACCTCTCGATGTCGATCCACGACATCACGAGCCTCGCGGCCGAATACGTGATCGCGAGCAACCTCTGCACGTTCCTGCAGTGGAAGTCGCTCGAATGGGACCGCGAGAGCGGGCACCGAGCCGGCTGAGGTCCTGCCTGCGCGGAGCGTCGTTCTCGCGCACCGCGAGAGCGGGCACCGAGCCGACTGAGGTTCCGTCCGCGCGGTGCGCCGTTCTCGCGCACCGACGCGCTCAGAGAGCCGGCGATCGCGAGTTGGGCGGCCCCAGGGTGGGGCATGAGCGGACGATATACAACCCACCCCCCCGAAATCGCCCGCCCCAGCGGTCGAGGCGCACACTGGGGAAGATGCGACAGGTCAGCTATGCGGGTGGACGGTTCGTCACCACCGACGAGATCGCTGACGCGATGCTCCACCTCGTCGTGGGGATCGCTTCGACAGGCGTCCCCCAGCTCGTGGAGGTTCCCATCGTGGTCGTCGGCGCAGGTCAGGACGTGGCGTGGATGACCGTCGGGCCCTCATCGTCGATCCTCAGCATGCCGTTCGCCTGGATCGACGAGGTTCCCGATTTCTCCGATCAAGTCACCATGATGCGGATGCAGGCGTCGTACCCGAGGAGCACCAACATCACCGCGGGCTCCCCCTCCCAGGCCTGGGAATCGACCCGCGCCGCCCCCTGGGATGACGACGACTACTACGGACTGTGACAGCGCGCCCGAGGGCACCGCTCAATTCGTGACGCCGACCGCCTCCAGGTGCAGAGCGGTACGTTCGTGCACCTCGCAGCTCACGTCCACGCCCCCCGGCCAGCAGACCCGGATCACGCTCTTCATGGTGTCGGTTCCCAGCCCGAATCGACGCACCTCGAACTCGACCTCGACCCTGCCCACACCCGGTACGACGAAGGTCTCCATTCGCGCAGAATACGCCTGCGTCTGACGCGTGCGCATTCGACGTCGTCTCGACGAGGACACGAGCACAATATGCGAAACGGTTCTCACGCTTTCCGCTTCGAAAGTCAGGGGCATTGACACGGGTTGTTCAAGGTGCATGAATTCTTGAAAACCCCACTTTTCCGGGGTTCTGTGATTTTCTCGCGCTCTTCGAACGCCGCTCAACCGACCTCATTCAAGAAAATGACGGCAAATAAATATTGCGCGTACAGTCGAAGATATGTGGCGCACTCTTGTAATTCTGCTCGTCGTCTGGGCTGTGCTGGCCGTCGTGGGGTTCGCCTTCGAAGGACTCGTGTGGCTCGCCATCATCGGCATCATCCTGTTCGTGGGCACTCTCCTGTTCGGTCTGATCCGATCGCGCTCAGGACGTCGAGCCTCCTGACCCCGCCGCGATCGAGCCCCTCGACGCGAAAACCCACCCGCCCGGCTCATCCCGTGGCACCTATCGAGGAGTCCAGATCCCATGACCACTTCCGCATCGACCACATCAGACCGCTCGGACCCGCTCGGTCTCACGAACGTCCTGCCCGGCTCTCTTCCGCGCACTCTGGGCACTGCCGAAACGCCCGACTCCTATGAAGTCGACGCGGTCTTCTCCCGTCGGCCCTCCCCCGAAGAGGTGGTGGCCATCCACTCCGCGGCGACGAAGCAGGCTCTCGTGAGCGCCGGGTATCCCTCCGTGACGCTGCGGGTCTCCGACCGACGCCTCGAAATCCACGGGACGACCCTGGAACAGCTCGAGATGGGTCTGGCCACCCTGCTCGCCGACCAGCTCGCGCAGATCACCTCCCAGATCCGAGACGAGCAGGCCACCGCCCGGAAGCTCATCGAAGAGGCGGCCGGCGCGGAAACCACCAGAGCCGACTCCGTCGCGACCCGCGCAGCGGCCGTCCGATTCCAACGGTCCGACGATCGAGGGTGAGTCCGTCCTCCCCGGGTGCGCAGTGCGTCAGCGCATGCGTCGGGAGTAGACGAGACGGACCCCTGGCTCGGACCCTGATGTCGGATGCCGCTGCTGACGTCGAGCACATGCCGGGTGAGTGAGGTAGGGCTGTTCTGGCCTCATCGCAGGAATGCCTAGGCCGCTTTTCTCAGGTAGTGACGCAGATGAGGGCTGAACATCGCCTCGGGTAATTATCGGCCAAGCCCGGAATCCTATTTCCGGGCATCTTCGACGGCTGCGGACCGAACATTACGACCCCCACGGCCTCCTCTGTATCCCTTCTAGTGAGACACGGGATTTGACGGGCTGAGCCGGAATCACATCGACGTCGATTGGCTGATCGTCATTCCCGTGGGCGATGACGAGATATCGCGCACCCGAACCCCAAACAGTGCCTCCAGCGATTCGCCGCAAACGATGTCTGTCATCGTGGCGAGGACCTACCAGCGATGGGCCCGGGCAGTCGGCGAGAGCCTCCACACGTTCCGGCGCTCACACCGACTGGGCCGAACGACGACGAAGGGCCGGAATCCCTCACGATTCCGGCCCTAATGTCGACCTTGACTACCTCTGTTCCCATATATCGACCCCTGTTACGGCGGACCGGATGCGGCTGATTCTGAAGGCCGCCGATGAGGACGCGACGGTTGCTCGAACTATTACGCGTACAAGGCCGTGGACCCGCCTGTCGCCAGCGTCCCAGGATGAGGTCGTTCGTAGGTACTCAGACGGCAGCGCAACGTCGACCGCCCTCGCCGAAGAGTTCAAAGTCGCGAAGTCAACCATCCTCCGGATCCTCCGCGAGAACAACGTAGTCGTCCGTCGTCAGCCGCTTACGGGCACGCAGGTGACTCAGGCCAAGCGGCTGTACAAGTCCGGATTGTCGCTCTCGGAGGTGGCCGCGCAGATGTCGGTTAACCAGGAAACGATGCGCGTTGCCATCATCGCCGCTGGAGTGAAGCTGCGCCCGCCGACTGGCGGCCGCAAACAAAAGAGCCCGCACATCCGGTAACTCGACTCACCCCAACCGGATCCGGAGCCTACGCGCCCGCTCCTCAAATGCAGGCTTGCCGCCCTCGAGGATTTCGCACACCTCATCTCGCACCGTCGGGTTCTCGAGCCCTCCAGAGACGTACGTCAGCTTCGGCAGCCCACCGGGCACGTGTGCGCCCGCATTCGCGACAATGACCTGATCGGCATCGGTGTTCACAACCAGGTTCGCGTTGTGGGTGACGATGATGATCTGACGCCGGCGCCGAGTCTCGACGAACCGCCCAACAAGCTCGTCGAAGATCGACTTCGGATCGAGGTTCTCTTCCGGCTGGTCGATAATCAGCGGCCGGTCGTCGGACTGGTCGATCGCCAAGTAGAGCAGAAGCAGCACGATGCCACGTGTACCCGGCGAGAGCTGCTCGATATCGACGCCGTCGTACTGCACGCCGTAGCTCACCGTGATGTGGTCAGTGCTGTTCAGCCAGTCAGAGACTTCTTTGCCCCAGGCCCAAAATGCCTTGGAGTCGGTACGCGGCACTCTTGCCTGCTCCATGAGGTGCTGGTTGTGATCAGCCCGGAAGGTGTTCATCGCCTCCGCGACTGCAGTGCTCGCGCCGTCCTGCCACGCCGGGAGCAGCGTGTCTCTCGCAACTCGGAGCAGCTCGCCGCGGCCTCGGAACTCACCGGTGCGAAGGTCCAACAGGCTCTCGCCGCGCGTTGCCCACGCCTCGACATCGACGACACGGCGCACGCTGAAGTTCAGCTTGCCGAGCGTGCCCAGTTCTGATTCCAGCATCTTCTTGAGCGGCGCGTACATCGCGGTGAGCTCGTCTTGTTCGGCGGCAAACCCATCGAACAGGGACGAGTACGCCTGCTTGCGCTTGAGCTGCAGTGCCTTGATTCGGTCGCTCGCGCCCGACGCATTGGCGACCTTCTTGTCGGCTGCAGTGAGGAGCGACTCGTTCCGCGCGATGCGCGTGTTCAGCGCCTCGAGTTGCTTCTGCTTGTCGCTGTCGAGGCCGATCAGGTGACCCAACCGCCATGCCTCTGTCCGGAGCACGCTCAGGGTCTCCTTGGTGAGGTCTGCGTCATCGGCGACAAACGCAGGCATGTCGGTAGGGGGTACGTCTGGACGTGTCGGCATGACGCCGGTGAGGTCGCTGATGCTGGTCTTCACGGCGGTCAACTTGGCGTCGAGCGTGGCGACCGGGTCTCCGACGAACTGGATCTCGAATGCTTTCCACTCCTCGGCAGTTAGGCCTGCGGCTTCGTGATTACGCATGAGGGTCGCGGTAGCGCCCGGCAACCGCCGATCCTTCAGGTCCGTCGTGGCTGCGCGCAGCTCCCCGAGAGCCTGCTCGCGGCGACGAAGCCCGTCGATCGCGGCTTGCCTGGTAGCGAGTTCCGCGTTGACCTGATCAAGCCGTTGAGACCGCGCTTCGCCGCCGACGATCACGAGCTTGCTCCGCGCGCCTTTGTCCTCGGTCAGGACCTTGGTGAGCTGAGCTTGTTCGATCTTGAGGGTCGGGAGCTGGTCTAGCGTGGCGCGTTCCGCGTCAATCTCAACAGAAAGTTCGTCGATCTCTTCCTTCGCGTATTCGCGCAGACCCCGGCCGTGGCTCGCCCGGATGTCGAGCAGTTCCCGGAAGGTCGAAGCACCGAGCCGTTCCTCGAACGGATGCGCCTCGAAGATGACGCGCTCGATCTCCTCGAGCAGCTCGTCTGTGATGCCTTCGGACGAGCAGAGCCTCTCAACAAACTGCTGAGACAGGTACTGCACGGCAGGCGTCTCGTCGGGGTCCACGATAGGAGGGAGTGCGGCGTTGGTCGTGCGGCCATCTGCCCAGGTCAGGTCCACGCCGGCACCTTCGACGTGCCGCTTGGCACGCTGGAGGAAGGTCTTGTCGGTCGCGTCGTCGCTGGCTGCCCCCGCGCCGGCCGCAATGAGATCAGCAAGAGCCGTCTTTCCTGACCCGCGCGCGCCGATGATCGCGACAAGGCCGGGCGAGACCGGCACGCTTCCGTTGCTGAACCACGGAGCGCCGCTAACGGAGATCTCTTGGATGACACGGTGCGGCAAAGCACCAGACGGCGGCGTCTCGGCAACGGTGGCGCGCTCGCGCGGCTCCAGGCACGCCTGACGGAGCGCCTCGAACGTCGCGTCGCCCTTGATCCAGGAATAGCGGTTCTCTGCGGGCTTCCCGACGGCGGCAAGGCTGTGTGCGTCGCTTCCGTGGAGGCACACCTTCACGCCGTCGTACTTCTCGTTCAGAGTCTCGATCGAATCGACACCATCGCCAATCCAGAAGGCGCGCTGCTTGGGCGAGCTCGCGAAGATAACCCGGGCGACGCGCTCGATCTCGGTACGCACGGCGGCAAGGGAGGCGCCGTCATCGCGCACGCCAGCAGTTCCATCAGTGGAGCTGGCGGCGACCGCGACGATGATGTGCTGCTGCGCCCACGCGCTCTCGGAGAACGACTTCTTCAGGTTCTCCATCGTGACCTTGAAGAGGTTGGTTCCCGCGCTGAGAGCGGCGCCCTCGCCCATGATCTTGGAGTTGGACTTCTTGCCCAGGCGAATGAGGTCCGCCGGATTACAGACGTAGGTCTCCTGGCCGTACTGGAAGGTCAGGGTGTTGAGAAAGCGCTTCGCCTCTTCAACGTGGTCGGGATCTTCCGGCGAGATGAGCAGGTGGATGTTGACCGGATTGGTCGAAGTCGCAGTGGGCAAGCGCATCTCGACATTGGCGAACAC
Source organism: uncultured Microbacterium sp. (assembly GCF_947489255.1). Lineage (GTDB taxonomy): Bacteria > Actinomycetota > Actinomycetes > Actinomycetales > Microbacteriaceae > Microbacterium > Microbacterium phycohabitans. The sequence goes on along the minus strand of NZ_CANLCY010000004.1, from coordinate 476,593 downwards.
GAGTCCGACGTCAGGAAGACGGCCATCCTCCTTGAATGCGACAACCTTCTCGTAGTCGGCGATGCTGTAGTAATCCGTGACTCCGAGCGCCTCGATGCGAGGCTCCGATTGCTCGATGCGCGTTAGGTACTCGTCCCAGTCATCGGCGCCGAACTGGTTGTTCAGCGCCGTCCCCGGTGCGTGGATGTGCGGATCCCACCGCCGCCACACGGAGCCCCGCGGGTCTGCTGTCGAGGTCACAGGTTCCAACTCCCCGGCACGGAGCGCGCGTAGTCCCCAACGCCGATCGCTTCGAAATGCTGCTTCGCCGACTTGATCTTGGCGAGCTCGGTCGGTCGGAGCTTCGAGTCGTCGAGCGTGCTCTTCGTCTCCCGAATCATGTACACGCGATCCTCGCCGTCCTCGTGCTTGATGATGGCCCAGTCCGGGTTGTACGGCCCAACCGGAGTGTCGATCTTGAACTTCGCCGGAAGCTTCATGAAGAGCTTCACGTCTTCGCGACCGTCCAGGAGTTCGGCGAACTGCCGCTCGACATCGGAGTCGTAAACCACGTAGTCGAAGTCTGTCTTCTGGGCGTTCTGCACCTTGTACATCTGGTCGAGGAAGCGTTCCTTCTCGTCGTCGCCGTCCTTCTGAAGTTCCCGGAGCTCGTACACCGAGCCGGAGATCTTCTCGTACTGCACGCCCTCGACAACGATCTTCGCGAGCTCGGCCTTCATGAGCCGCTTAGCCATCGCGATATAGTCGTTCGGGTTCCCGAGGAACTCGGATAGCCGATCGCTGCCGATCAGGATGTCCACGATGGTCTTGCGGGTCAGGGAGGTGGCCTCCTGCAACTCCGCGATGATGTCCGGGAGGTCGTAGCTACCCTTCAGATCTGCGGAGCGGCTGCCGAGTTCTTGACCCTTCGCTCCCCCGCGCAGCACCTTGACGCCTGCCCGGGTCACCTGAATGCGTAGTGGATCGATCTTCGGAGCTGCCTTGATCGCCTCGACGGTTTTCTCGACGATCTGCTCGCGGTCGACGCTGACGCGATAGGTAGTCCGGCGGCTGATGGCGTGCCAGAACTCTTCGAACTCGGGCGTCGCGTAGAGCTGCTTATTGACCTTTCGGGAATGACGCTTGCTCGCCGGCTTCACGTATGTCCCGATGTGAGCACGCGCAATGAGGGCAGTGATCTCGGGCTCGTAGTCGACGTAGATCTCGGGGAGGTTCAGGCTGAAGTCGATGGTGTTCGGCTGGAACTTCGCGGTCACCTTGCCGTCCACGATGAACTTTTCCCGAGCGAGGTGCTCCCATACCGAAGCCGATCGCTCGTACCCGAATAGGTCATCGGTCAGGTTGCCGTCCGCCCCGATGAGCGGGATCTTCGAGAACTCGCTTCGCCGAACCGCACCGATCTCGACGCCAGCAGACTTGTACTCGCTCTGCAGACTCTTCGCGAAGGCCTGATATGACTCGTTGGCGACGACCGTGAGCGTCGCGATGCCGGGATCTGCAACACGCACGAAGCCCTCGTCCGTCTTGGTAACGGGTAGGCGAAGGCCACGTCCGATGGTCTGTCGGCGTTCGACCTCTGCACCCATCTCGCGAAGGGTGCAGATCTGGAAGACGTTTGGGTTGTCCCACCCCTCGCGCAGCGCGGAGTGGCTGAAGATGAACCGGACATCTTCAGCCTCATCCAGCAACTGCTCCTTCGCCTGCATGATCAGCTCATAGGCGTCGTCGTCGGCCTTCGTAGCGCCGGTGCTGTCCTGGGCGATCTTCGTCTTGCCGCGTTTGATCTCGGAGAAGTACGCACGGCGGAGCGCACTCGGATCTTGCGGCAGGAGCTCTCGATAGCGAGCGAGCTTGGCGCGCTCTTCGACGAACACCTCGTCGAACCACTTCACGAAGTCACCATCGGCGGTTGCGTTATCTGTGCCGTCGCCCATGTAGCTGGCGACCTTGTCAACAAAGAACAGGCTCAAGACCTTGATGTTGCGGGGTCGCAGCATTGCCTCTTTGCGGAGGTGCTCTCGAACGGTCTCGCGGATCATCTCCTTGTAGATCGCCCCGGACGATCCACCGATGCTCTGACCTTCCTCTAGGAAGCCGTGGAGGGTGAGATCGATGAACGCTGGCTCGATGCTCATCTCATTGATGCGCCAACCGTCGTAGATCGGGTTGTTGGTCACGCGCTCGTCGGAGAGCTCCTGGTGCTGCTTGACACTGACCACGCGGCGCTCACGAGTGCCGTCCGCTTTGAGGCAGGAGAGTTCGAGCTTGGCAGTCCAGGACGGCTCCCGCTTAACCTCGACCAGCTTGATGTACGGAGTCGCATCTGCGCCCTGTTGCTGGACGTCGGCGACCACGATCTGCTTTACGAGGCCGAGGTCGTGTGCGTCCACGGGATCGAGTCGGTACACGACGTTGCGCTGCTTCTTGTGCGTAGCGCTGAAGCGGAGCGTCGCGGCCGGGTCGAGCTCGCTGACCGCCGACTGCGATAGGAGAGACTCCATGTTCTGCGGCTCGTCCATGATCACGACGGGATGCGTGGCCTTGAGGTAGTCGATAGGACGCAGCCCGTTGAGCTTGTCCTTCGCCTGATGGATGATACGCGTGTTCGCGGTACCTCGGATCGCGTCGATCGTCATCACGAGAATCTGGATGTTCGTGGCTGTCGCGAAGGACTGTACGTCCTCGGCGTTCTTGCCGCTGTACACGGAGAAGTCGAATGGCTGACCAGGGTAGAGGTCGCCGAAGTGGCCACGCATCAGGCGGATGCTCGTCGCCACCCCTTCTCGGATCGCCACGCTCGGGACAAGGATCACGAACTTCGTGAAGTTGTAGTTCTTCGCGAGCTCAAAGACGCTGCGGAGGTAGACGTAGGTCTTCCCGGTTCCGGTCTCCATCTCGATGTCGAAGTCGAGTGCTTCGTCGTAGAGCTTCGGCGCCACTTCCAAGCCGTTGCGGTCCTGGATGCGCTGCAGGTTCGAGAAGACAGTCTCGCGCTCGAGCACGAGGTTGTTTCCAATCGCTCCGACTTCTTGCGTGAGGTCGAGATCGAGGGTTGCTTGCTCCGTGTCCTTCAACACGGCCTGCCCGCGGAGGGTCAGGACGAGCTTGTCCGCGTCCTTCGGTTGGCCGTCGAATAAGTCGACGACCGAGCTCACCGCGTCGAGTTGGTACGGCTGGCTGGGATCGAACTGAAAGCCTGAACTACCCATTACGCCGTCCAGAGCTCCACGTTCTTGGACTTCGCGAGCTGCACCAGATTCGTCTTGAGTTCGTCGTCGCCTTGGAACGCGTCTTCGAGGATGATCATCCGCGTCGGCTGAGTGTCGACGATCGCGCGTAGCTGCTCCAGCGTCGGCTTCGTGTGCTCGTCGAGGTAGGCAAGAACGGCGACGTCACCATCGGCGTCGTGCACAGCGCGCAGCTCAACACCACCGATCACCGTCGTTGTGATCTTCTCCGAGAGCGAGTAGCCCTGCTTGAGCAGGATCTCGACGAGAAGGTCATCCGCGGTCGCATCGTCGGAGCTACTACTGTCACGCAGATCGAGCAGGTGCTGCTGGAGCGCGTCGACGTCAATTTCATTCGTGACTCGCCACTTGGAGAAGTTCGTGTCGGCAAGCTTGTAGGCGCGTACCCCCACATCGAAGTAGCCGCGATCGGTGAGCTGTCCGTCGAGAGACTTCGAGACTGCTTCACCGGCTGCATGAATTCGAGCAAGAGAAATGTTTGCGATCGTCTCGTGACCAACAGACGTGGCCGCATGATCGTCGCTGAGCGGCTCGGGGAGCTGCACTTGAATGAAGCGACGATTGCCCCCATCCTCCGCGTTGAGCTGCATGACGGCATGCGCGGTTGTCCCTGAGCCCGCGAAGAAGTCCAGAACCAGAGAGTCTGATTCGGTAGCTGACTCGACCAGAAGTTTGATTAGGTTGACTGGCTTGGGGTAGTCGAACCACTTTGCATCGAGCCCGAGTTTTCCGATGTCCGCAATTCCCTCATTGGTGGCCATATCCATCACAACGTCCTTGAGCGCGGCCGAATCGACATCCCTAACCTTCGTGAACACCTTCCATCCTGAGGGCGACTCCACGAAGGCAAGATCATGAGTCTCCGCAAGAACCTTGCGTGTGCTCCAACGGAAGGCGTGGTACTTGTTCGTTCCGTTGTTGTTCTTCTTGGGCGGAATCTTTGCGAAGCCAGGATGGACATGCACCTCAGAGACGGGCTCGGTCTTAACCTCTCCAGTCGAGGCGTCGAAGTAGATGTCAAAGACGAGGTTGGGCCGGGTGACTTCGTTGAACGCCGAGTTCGTGTTGTACAACTCGTTCTTCAGGACGTAGGGCCCGCGCTCGTCCGTCTGCGCGGTGTAGTTGAATCCCTTGTAGACCGTTGGCATCAGCGATTTGAGCTTCGACCCAGAGGCGCGGAACTCGCCAGCTTCGTCGCCCCTCCGGGCATAGCAGAGTATGTACTCCTTCGTGCCCGCAGCTCCACTCGCGGAGATCTGCCGCCCCTTGAGGTTGCTCACCCAGACGAAGGTGTTCAGGTAGTTTGCCTCGCCGAAGACCGCGTCGCTCAGCTTCTTCAGGTTGTCGTACTCGTGATCGTCAATCGAGATGAAGATGACGCCATCATCGGTGAGGAGATTCCGCGCCAGCTTCAGCCGCGGGTACATCATGTTCAGCCAGTTCGAGTGATAGCGCCCTTCAGTATCCGCGTTCGTTGAGAGCTTCTTGCCCTCCTCGCTTACTTGCCGCGTCCACTCGAGGTAGGTACCCAGCCCCTCCGAGTAGTTGTCCGGGTAGACGAAATCCTTGCCTGTGTTGTACGGCGGATCGATGTAGATCAGCTTCACGCTGTTGTGGTAGTGCTTTTGGAGGATCTTCAGCGCTTCGAGGTTGTCCCCCTCGATGAACACATTGGCCGTGCTCTCCCAGTTCTTCGAGTTGTCGAAGTCTGGGCGCAGCGTTGCTGACGTCGGCTCCTGGGCCGCGCGGAGCGCGCGTTTCTTGCCCGGCCAGAACAAGCCAAACCGCTCATTGCCTTCGGCAGCGTCGGTGGCCAGCAGCTCCTGGAGCTTGACGACGTCGACCTTCCCGTCGGCTATCGCCTCGGGTGCCAGCTCGGCCAGCTTCGCGGCGAGCTCGGTCTGGAAGTTAGGTGTGGTTGATGGAGTGTCGTGGATGTCGTCGCTCATGTAGGAATCTTTCTCATTACGTTGTGTTAATCGGTGTTCTCGTTCCCGCTACGCGTCGATGCGCCAGCGGATCGAGAAGAGGTGCTCTGTGGTTTGGGTGCCCCGCAGGGATTGCTCGATGAGGTCGAGGAACTGGTCTGCCTCATCACGAAGCTTCTTGCGGGCATCGCGGAACTGCTCATCGGCATCTTCGGCTCGCTGCTCCCACCGACGCGCTTCCTTCTTGAGGCGCAGCTGTTCCATCGGATCGTCCACTTGCCTCGCTCGGCGACGCGCGTCCTTCTCTTTCGCCCGGTAGTCGCGGATGGCTCCTTCGTGTTCCGCTTTGCGATCCTGTTGGTTGCGATAGATCAGTTCTTCCTGCTGGTCGTAGAACCGCGAGTTTCGGCCCTGCACCTCGCGCTCCAGTTCGACTCGACGAGCGTCCAGCATGGGTGCCAGGCGCTCCGTATCGATCTCTATGGACCCGCCGACGCCGATGCAGGCAAGATCCAGGATGTCCGCCACATGCTCATCATCGAGCGTTCCTCCGACATCGGTGCGGCCGGCGGCGAGGATGTAGGACTCGGAGATGTTCTCGTCGCGAGCCTTCATAGAGAAGGTGACCATGTCGACGATCAACTCGCCGCTCTGCCCGATGAGGTCGCGCACTCCTGCCGTGACTCGAACCGACCGCGCCGCGCTGAATGTCAGCTCACGAGACGGAGTGTCGCGGGCCTTGGCGGCCTCGATCACGTGCTGCCCCAGGGGGCTGCCATACCGGTACTGATGGGCGTTCTCTAGCGGCTTGCTCTTGAAGTAGTAGCGACCCGATGGAGCATCATCGACAGGTGAATGGTGCAGAAGGAAGGTGCGGCCGTCGCCCTCGAAAGTGGCATTGTTCTGCAACTCGTGCATCGTCACCGCTAGTAGGAGGCGCTCGAACTTGTTGAGGACGTCTCCCGACTGCGCGTCGTAGGCCTTCAGCCGGTCCTGGACGTGCGGATCGAGGTTGTCGAACACCTTCGATTTCGCGTTCGCCATCTCGCGGGAGATCTCCGGCGCGTACTGGGCTTCCAGCTCAGCGAACGCATGGTCAATCTCCGCATCCGTACGACTGCGGGTGAGGATGCCGCTGATGATCTTCTCGAAGTCGAGACCGTCTTCAATTGCGCCGAGCACCTCATCGCTGGCCCCGAAAACGCTTGAGAAGAGATGGAACTTGTTCGCGAGGAGCTCGAGGATCCGTTGCTCGGCGACGTTGCCCTTGTTCGAGAAGTTGACGACCACGACGTCGAACCTCTGGCCGAAGCGGTGCGCGCGCCCAATGCGCTGTTCGACTCGCTGAGGGTTCCAGGGAAGGTCGTAGTTGACCACCATCGAGCAGAACTGCAGATTGATGCCCTCTGCTGCCGCCTCCGTGGCGATCATGATCGTTCCCTCCGACCGGAAGTAGTCCACGAGCGCCTTGCGCCGATCCGCCGCCACGATGCCAGTTATGAGGTCGCCGTCGCGGTTCGCCTTCAACCACGCCTGGTAGATGGCAGTCTGCTCCGGCGAATCGTTGGAGCCATTGAAGAGAACGATGCCGTCGCCACGACCTGACTCGCGAAGTGTCCGAGCGATGTACTCCTGCGTCTTCGTGGAGTCGGTGAAGATGATCGCCTTCTCAGGCGCGCCGAGTTCTCGCAGCCGTTCGAATCCGCGATCAAGCGCTTCTCCGAGCTTCACCGCCTTCTGGTTGACTGTGATGGAGCGAGCCAGCGCTGCATAGTCGCGAAGCTCTGCGACCTCGGCCCTCATTGCCTCGAGCAAGTGCGGGTCTCCGAACGCTGCGGCTGCCGGGCCGAAGGTTGTCCCGGTCTCTTCCAGTTCCTCCGCCTGCTCAAGCTCGTCGCTCGTAAGATCTTGACCTACGAAGTCGGCAGCGATCAATCCACCTCGAGCGTCGCGGCGCTGGCCGGCCTCGACTTCCAGTGCGAGCCGGTTCGCGATGTTCTCGAGTGTGCTCGCGACTGCATAGGTCGAGGAGCCGAGTCGCTTACGGATGATGAGCGCGGAGAGGTGGCGCTGAGCACCGCCAAACGCGAACACCTCTTCACGCTGAAGGTAGTCGTTGACGAGGTCGTACAGTCGGACCTCATCCAGACTCGGCGTGAACTCGACAGTGAGTGGGAGCCGCTTCGTGAAGTGGATGTACTTGTCGGCATCGCGCCGGAGGGTGCGCTTAGATATTGTGCCTACGCGTTCAGCGAGGTCATCGCCGGACTGATCCCGGTCCTTGATGTACCGCTCACGAAAGGCTCCGAGCGAGTAGAAGTAGTCCGGAGAGAAGACGGATACGAGCCCGTACAGCTCCTCGAGCTTGTTCTGGAGCGGTGTGGCGGTAAGCAACACCGTCTTGTGTGCACCCGCGACGATATGGGCCATAGCTTCAGCTGCTTTGGCCTTGCCCGTCCAGAAGTTGCGGAGGCGGTGCGCCTCGTCAGCCACCACCAAGTCCCAGGCGCGCAGCAGGGACTGCTCATGCCGAAGGGCGAATTCGTACGAGCAGATCAGCACCTCGCCGTTGCGTCCCCCCGCACGCGAGAGCAAGGCGTCCTTCGACTTCGGATCGAGGATGCTGGCAGGGATGAGGAACTTCTCGTAGAGCTCCTGCTTCCACTGCTGGCGGAGGCTAGATGGGGTGACGATCAGAATGTTGCGCCGTCGCTCGGCCCAGTACTGCGAGATGACGATGCCCGCTTCGATCGTCTTCCCGAGCCCGACCTCGTCGGCGAGAATCACGCCGGGTAGGTAAGGGGTCTGCAACGCAAACAGTGCCGCGTCAATCTGATGCGGCTTCGGCTCCACCTGGGCGTCAAACAAGAGGCCAGCTAGCTTGCCGACGTGGTCACTCGCGTAGCTACGCTGCAGCTCGTGCGCGAAGTACTTGGCCTGGTAGTCGCTGAGCTCGTTCACTCAGCGCGCTCCCCGGCGCCGAAGACGCCTGTGTATCGGTCGCGTCGCTGACCCGCACCATTGCTCCCCATAGTTCTGCTGCCGATCTCCCCACGCCGAGCGTGGTCGTTAGTAATTACTTCTGCATTGCCCTCAGGTTATCGACAGCCCTATGTCGCCTCGGGTTTGCGCATTCACGGCGCGCCGAGAGCTGTGCTCAATCAGCCGTGCGCCAATACCTTATTTATAACATGACCAGGGTTTTTCGTGAATGGTCAATGGTGACAGCCCGCTGAGCCGACGCGGGCTGGCAGCCGCAGGGCATCAACGAAGAATGGAGTTGGTCGTCCGGGAGAGCGCATAGCGGCGCTCCATCCCGGACGACCGAAGGTCAGGTGCGTGTCCCGACGTAAGGTCGAACGCGAAGCTGCACGCCGGGCTTCACTGAGCGGGTGAGCAGCATGCACCACAGCGCTGCGTCGAACACGTCGTCGAAGCGTGCCTTCGTTTCGCGCCAGAAGCTGCCGGAGTGAGATCTGGCGTCGAGCGTGAACTTCGTTGCGTCGAAGACGTCGCGGACGAGCAGCTCCGGCACGCCACCGTCGTTCTCCTCGGAGACACCGCTGAAGACGACGTCGCCGCACAGCAGCGGGTGCTGCATCGGGTCGACGGCGTACAGCCACCAGAGCGCCATCGCGCGCTGGTTGAGCGGCGCGTAGTCGCGCTGGGCCGCCTCGTTGACGTAGATCGTGACGCCGATAGCGGGCGCCTCGATCAGCTCGAGCCACCCATCGACCGCCTCCTGGAAGGCGCCGATGTCAGCCATCTCCTGCAGCCGCGGCCGCTGGGATTCGTCGTGCGGGATGACGATGCTCTTGACCATCGACACCATCTCCTTACTGTTGTCGCGGCCGAGAACTCGTTCGTTCTCTTCAAGCCGCGGGGCAGCAACGAGGGCATAGGTGTCGGTGAAGCGTCGAGACGTCCGGGAGAGCACGACGGTGCTCGATCCCGGACGCCCGGCGTGGGTCAGGCCGGAGCCTGTTTGGTGGTGCGTCCGCCCTTCGGCGCGCTCCCGAAGATGGCCTCGATCGCGCTCTGCTTGGTCTTGGCCTCGCGCTCGATCTCGGCTCGCACTGTCTCGGCGCGCTGGAGCACCTTCGGGTCGGACTTGCTCGACTCGACCCAGGCCTCCAGCGCCAGACGGATCTCTTCGGTGACGCTCCGGTCGTTGAGTTGCGCGATGACCTCGAGTTGCGCTCGCAGCCCGTCGGTGATGCGCACGCTTAGCGGGCGGGTGGGACCGAGAGCCGTGGCCGGCACCTCGGGCGATTCGTTCTCGCTCATGGCGAGCCTCCTCATCGGATGCGGCCGACGAACCCCGGATGGGTTCCTCTCGGTAAAGCCGCGTCCCGGCGAGGAGGACTGCTGAGTATGACGGCTCGTTTCAGGACGTCAATGCGCCGGTCGCGCACGTTGCGAAAAGCACAACGTTCGATTACTTCTCGCTGGGCGCCTCGTTTGTCATAGTCGTAAGCAGACATGAGCACCCACCTACATTCCGAACAGCACACGCGAGCCTGCCGATGATGATCGACTACAAGGTCAGCGACCATTGGCCGAAGGACACGCCGGATTGGCTTCCCTCCCTGGTGTCGTCGCTGGATCGCCGCCACGGGCTCAGCGCCGTCCTCCCTCTGGCGGTCATCGTTAGCGAGATTGCCGAGTGGGTTCAGCTTGCAAGCGGTACCGACGCCTGGAGTCCCAAGCCGAACCGCACCTCGCTCGCGCTAGATATCCACCAGTCCGTGAGGACGCTTGGCCCCGCCCTTCGCGCCGACATTTCGGCACCGTTGGCTGCCTTCGAGGCGGCGTTCGCAGCGCTCATCGGAAGCCCTCGGGCTGTCGTCGAGCAACCGCCTGGGACGCGGAGCGCGGCCGTGTGGGTCGACGTGACGACGTCCGCCACGGCGTTGCTCACAGCGCTCGACAGCGATGCCGCTACTCGCGCTAGCTGGGACGATCTGGTTGCTGCCGCGCAGGACAGAATGCTCGTCCACGGCAATCCGGTCTCGTTCGCCGTCGTGCAGTCTGTGCGTGAGTACGCCGAGTTCATCAGCGGTACGGCACTGTACAGCGCGCTCGAGTCCTTCGTCGATGGCACCGACCCGAAGGTTGCCCTCGCGGAGCGAACTGACGAGTTCGCTGCTATGCAAGCAGGGAAGGACGCCGCGACGTATTGGCGTGAGCGCGTTGCGGCTGAGGGTTGGCCACGGCCGTAAGCCAGGGCTGTCTCGATTCAATGTCGGAGGCCGCTGTCACTCTGGGAAGGTGACTGAGCTTGCATATATGGTGCGCGAAGACTGGGGACAGCACGGCACCGCGATGATCCCGCAGAGCGCCGTGATCCGAGACTGGATCGGTGAGCCGCCGTACCTCTTCGCCGTGACGGACACCAAGAAGTTCAACCACAACGACCGCGGCGCAGACATCGAGGCCGCGGATTTCATAGCGCCCGAGAAGACCGATCGAATCGTCTTCGACATCCCGGAACTCGGCAGCTTGGAACGCGAGGACAAGGTCATCGACCACGCGGTCGTCGTGTTGCACCCATACGAGCAACGTGAGCTTGAGACGATTCGCCGCGCGGTTGAAGCAGACTCGATCGGCAAGCTCTTCGTTCTGATCTGGTCGCGGTATGACATGGTGCGCACCTGGCTCGATGGCCTCGGCGCGCTCAACCTCCACACCCGAGAAGCCCGCCCGGCCAGCGACCCGCTTCTCCTCTCGGCCGCTGAGATGATTAGGGACCACGACTACAACGGTCTGAGCTCGGGACGCGGTAAGGACGCCGTGGTGCAGCTTGTCCGAGCCTTCGCCGTCGAGGGCTATCCCGTCGAGCCGGAGACCTGGCTGCGCGCCTACTTCGCGGTCGGCGGCAGCTTTCGCCACGCCGAGTTGATCGAGAAGCTGGTCAAGGAGATGAAGGCGGGGACGCGCCACCGCGTGAAGCCGCGTTACCGCGACAACATCGTTGAGATCATGCGCGAGCAGCTGGCCGCGAAACAGTAGACGAGCCTGACGACAAGTGCGCGCGAAAGACGGCACGATCGACTCATGGCTCTGACTCTCGGCCCGCTCCTCATCGACGCCGGCATCGACCCCGCGCAGGCGCTCGTCATCCGCCACGGCTTCGTGACCGAGCCAGAGGAGAGCGGGCTGCAGGGACTGCACGCGGACTCGACCGACGCAGAGATTTTGTCCTATACGGCGACGCAATCCTCGGACACGAGACGGTTCCCCGCGGTGCCGCCGCGATTCTGGGTGGTGTTCATCAAGGAAGACGGAGACCAGGCGCGGTTCTGGTCCGTGGTGGAGAACCGTGGCCAGATCGCTTACGACGACATCCGACGCACCTTCGACGTCGTCGAGTCCGACCACATGGCCGATCTTCGGAAGCGGCTTGTCATCGGCTGGAAATCACCACGCACTTGGCGAATGAACGCAAGCACCGCTGCGAGCTATCCGGTGGTCGGCATTGCAGACGCCGAGCCGATCCCGTTCCCCGGCTTCGACCGCCTGGTCCTCAGCCATGTCCAGCTTCAGGCGGTGATGCGCGAGCATCGATACGCCTCATGGCGCACTGCGCTGCCATCGGTGGTTGGGATCTATCTCATCACCGACACTTCGGACGGGCGGCACTACGTCGGCAAGGCGGACGGCGCCGAGAGTATTCGGCAACGCTGGAACGCCTATGCCACGAATGGCCATGGCGGCAACGTCGAGCTGCGTCGTGTCGACCCGACGAGCTTCCGCTTCTCACTGCTCCGGGTCTTCGATCCGTCCACGCCAACGCGCGACATTGACGCGGCTGAGAGCCACTTCAAAGACGCGCTCGACAGCCGCCGCCACGGACTGAACCGGAACTGAACTGGATTCCGGTTCGTCACTTCTTGGCGTCGCCGGCCTCGTCCTCGGTCGCCAGACTCTCCGGAATCATCTCGGCATACTGCTCCCGAATGAAGGCCAAACCCTGGGCGAGTGACGGGTCGAACTCGAGCGAGTTCGTCACGAACTCCAAGCGACGCTTGTTCTCGTCGATGATGTCCCGCCAACGTCGCACGTAGGCGCGAACCGCTGGACGCCCCGGCTTCTTGTCGGGCTCAAACACCAACCCGAGTTCTCGATCGGATCCGATGATCGAGTTGTCCATGACCCCGTCATAGTCCGTGACGACAAGAATGAACTCCCACACGGATCGGTCGCTCGCAAACGCAGCGTTGTCGATGACGACATTGATGTAGTCCTCGATCTGGTACCGCTCAACGCGGCCTGCGGTGATGTCAGGTGCCTTCAGCTCCACCACGAGATGGCGGATCCGGTCGTGCTCCTTCGCCTTCACCGCTAGATGGAGGTCGATCCGGCCCGTCTTGCCGTCCCAGCGCTTGACAGGCTCGACCTTGCCGTCCGGGAGCCCCTCGAGCTTGAGGTGGGTACGCAGCATCTGCGTCAGCCCTCGCTCGCTGTTCATGAAGTGGTACTCCTCACCAAAGATCCAGAGCTCGTGCTCCAGGAACTTGTGGAGGTGGTCACGCTCGCCGACCTTCTGCGAGTCCTCCGGATCGAACAGCAAATGCTCGAGGCCAGCGAGGAACTTGCTGCGGCTCGTAACGAGGTTGGCGCTGCGGATCACGCCGGCCAGCGACGTTTCGCTCAGCAACTTGGTGAGTGCCTCGCGGTCCTGCTCGCTGAGCGCGACGAACTCGCTCACAAGCACGGCGAGGTTCTCGGGGTCGGTCTTCAACGCATCGCGCAACAGGTTGAGGGTGAGCTGCGCCCCGTCCCTACGCTTCGGAATCTGGGGCACCAGCGCACTCGACACGATGTCGAAGACGGCGCGCTCCGCCTTGTCCGCCTCGGTCGCGGGCTCCTCCTTGTAGGGATAGATGCCCTTGTTCTTCCATTCGTCGATCTGGTCTCTGCGACGAGCGCGACGACGCGCGGCGAAGTGGTCTTTCACCGCCGTTCGAGTCGCGCGCCAGACCGCACCGGCCGGGTCGGGAGCCATGTCGCCAAGACCGAGATCGGCGAGCGATTCCGTGTCAAACCCGGGCCAGGTGACATACGCCGAGTACGCCGCCTGCGCTTCGATCTCAGATCCGGAGGCCTCCACCACGAATCTCTCAGCATCCTCGCCGAAGTAAATCGCCCGGTGCTTGCCGGTGCGCCATTCAATGATGCGGATCGACACGACAGCATCACCGTCACTGTCGAGAACCGCGGTCACCGTCGTGTCGTCGAGGATCTCGTCGGCGGGGTCAAGCTTGGCGCCATCGAAGATGACGGTGAGGGAGTCATCGTTGAGCAAGACAGGCGCGAAGTGTGAGGTGAGCACCGTCAGCGTCGACTCGCTGATGAGCGAGTTCAGGCTGCGGTCCTGCTCGTTCATCGCGGTAACGACGGTGCCCGTCACCGTCTCCGTCGACGGAGACGCTTCCCAGCTGAAAGGTTCCGCACGCTCCTTTGCGCCCTCGATGACAACCCGCTCATGGTCGCCTGCGGTGTTGACGCTCTCGCTGGCCCAGGTCACGCGTGATCCAAGCGCGAACGCACGAAGGCGGCCTTCACCGAGCTTGCCGTGGAGTCCGCGCTTACCGTTCTTCGACCGTGCAGCGAGTGCCTTCCATGAGCCACCGATACGACCGAACGTCGCCTGCACTTCGTCGGAGGTAATGCCGTGGCCGTCGTCCTCGACCGTCACGCTCTCGATGGCGTCCATATTGGAGCGGGCCAGCGCGACACGGACGGTATTCGCCTCGGCATCAATCGCATTCCAGACGAGCTCGACGACAGCGCGAACGGGATCGCGCTCGCGCGCCAGACGGGTGACGAGGTCACCGCCGGCGGAAAGTGGAAGGTCCCTCTCCAGACTCACTGTAGGGCCCGTGTTCATCTCGAGCCCATCGGCTCAGTCCGGGAATGGCGGCTCGTCGCCCCACATGCCGGAGGCGCCGCGGTTGCCTGCACCGCTCCCTCCACGGTTCGCCGAGACCGAATGACTCGAGATCCGAGCGGAGTGCGTCGAGCGGTAGACGACCCGCTCGCCCAAGATAGTGCCCGCGTAGCGACCCGATGGGTCGAAGACGTAGTCGCCCTTGATCTTGCCCACGTACGTTCCCGAGCACATAAACAACTTGTCACCGCTGAGCCGAAGCGGACGGCCATTCTTCGTATAGAGGTCTGCCACGCCATCAGTGTGCGCTGGGCTTCCGACATCGAGAGGAGCGCCGGATGCCGAAGCTGACGGACGAGCAGAAGGCAGCCCGCGCTGCCAAGCGGCAAATGACTAACGCGCTGAAGGAGGAGGCGAGGGCGCACCGCGACGAGGCGAAGCGTCGAGAGTGGCGCGAGAAGGGGATGTACCTGACCCGCGAGCAGGCAGCGACCGGCGAGCCATGTCGAGGCTGCGGGCTGCCGGTCATCGACAACCTCGGCAACGGGCCCGGCACGATGTACCTCACGCCGGAGCAGAAGGTCGAGTACGACGCCGACCAGGCGAAGTACAAGGAGAGGCATCCGAACTGCGACGGCCACCGCTGGAGCATGTCGGGATCTCGCGCCACCCACTGCGGCTGCTGCTGTCCGCCCATCCCGATGTCGCCGGAGCAGTACGAGAACATCAGCAAGATCCTCCTGGGCAGCCCCCGCCGTGAGGAAGAGCTCGACATCTGGGAGCGCACCCTCACCTGCGGTCACACCGTGGAGCAGAGCGTCCACCACACCAATCAGCACCCGAGCTTCTCGACCGCCTGGTGTCCGGAATGTGAGCTGACCCGTGGTGTCGTGAGTTCGGTCAAGACTCTCGGAGCGGCAGTACGGATGGCCGAGGCGAAGCGCAAACGCAACGACCAGGTCGCCCGTGCCGAGCGAGAACTCAAGAACGCAGAGAAAGCAGCGAGCGAGGCTAGGAAGCGGCTTGCTGATCTGAGATCGAATCCGTAGCGCCACGCGCGCCGCCGGCAGTGCATGTCGGAGGTCGCTGCTGTAATCGAGCTATGCAGTGAGCGACATCAACCCGAACGGAGCACCCACGTGAACTTCTTGAAGTACGACCTTGGCCGCGTCGAGAAGGGCTCCACGGTTGTCGTGACGCTCAGCACCGGTGCGAATGTCCGCCTGATGGACTCGTCCAACTTCAGCAACTACCGAAACGGTCGCCGCCACACCTACTACGGCGGACTGGCGAAGGTGTCGCCGTCCCGGATCGTCGTTCCTTCGACCGGGCACTGGTACGTGACCATCGACCTCGCCGGCCTTCGTGCGAGCAACGTCCGCGCCAGCGTCAACGTGGAGCCCGGCGCGCTGCGGCCGCTGCGCTCCACAAGCGGCTCGCTGGCCGGTATCCGCTCCGAGCCGCCCGTGCGCCTCACGCCGGACGAGAGCGGCCAGACCTGGGACGTCTTCATCTCGCACGCAGGCGAGGACAAGGCCGCGGTAGCGCTGCCGCTCTACGAGGCACTGACGGCGCGCGGTCTCAAGGTCTGGCTCGACAAGGGTGAGCTCCGCATCGGAGACAGCCTGCGCCGCAAGATCGACTACGGCCTGGCGCGCTCCTCGTTCGGGGTCGTGGTGTTCTCCAAGTCCTTCTTCGCGAAGGGGTGGCCGCAGTACGAGCTGGACGGCATCGTCGGACTGTCGGTCGCCGGCAAGCAACGGATGCTCCCGATCTGGCACGAAATCTCGAAGGACGAGGTCGAGTCGCAGTCGCCATCACTCGCTGACAAGATTGCGCGCACCACGGCCACCAGCACCATCGCGGAGATCGCAGATGAGATCGCTGAGGTCGTGCTCGATGCCGACGCCGCTTGAGTAACCCTCGCGCCCGATAATCTCGACTCACCAGATCAGCGCAGCGAATGGGGCTCGTATGTCGGACGACGATGAGCGGCGCCACGAGATCGAGCTGGTCAGCGACGGAGACAGCCTTGCGGTCATTGGCGACCCGCTGGCGGTCGATCGGTTCCTCTCCACGGCGGGTGTGGCCTCCCGCGAGTTGAACCTCGCGCACGCCGTCGGCGGTGCGCTCAACGTCGGTTCGGCTGCAGCGAAGGGCGGATCCGAGGTCGCTGCCAACGCGGGGCGCTGGGTGAAGCTCACCGAGGAGTCCGCCAAGGCGCTCAGACTCGGCAACGCCATGAAGGGCTCGTCAGACAGCGTCAGCCGCGCCATCGCGACCACGAGCAAAGGCAAGATTTCGAGCATCCTCGAGTTCGTGAAGCCCGGCACCGTCGGCTCAATGCTCACCAACCCGGCGATGCTGGCCGGCGCAGCGGGCATCATGGCTCAGCTCGCCATGCAGCAGACCATGCAGGAGATCACGGACTACCTCGCCGTAAACGACGAGAAGGTCGGCGACATCTTGCGAGCGCAGAAGGACAGCGCGCTTGCAAGGCCGGCGTACTTGATCTCGCGCGATCGAGCAAGCCCTCAAGGCGCTATCGATAGCGCTCATGCTTGACATTTCAACGCTAGAGGCGCATGACTATGCCCAGAAGACATGGAGGAACTCTGGGTCTTTTCGTGTACCCACGCGAGTTCGATCCGTTCGCGGCTCCGCTCGGGAGCAAGTGCGCCTTCGTCTCGATACCGAGATGACCGCCGACCTGCGTCCGCAGGAAGGAGTCATCCGAATGGAGATAGCCCATGCTCGTGCAACAACAGAACACTGTCATCGGTCGGCGTTTGAACATTCCCCAGGTCGCCCTGACGGAGGAAGTAGAGGTCGTCGTGATCGACGGTCAGGAGTACGAAGGAGTTCGGATCGATAGCGAGCGCACGGAGTTCAGCCGAACCCTCCACGAGTGGACTGCACAGCGCCGCCTCGCTGAGACCGGCCACACCACCGACAAAAAGAAGAGAGCCTCCCGCATTTCTGCGGAAGGCTCTCTTACTTCGACCTCCACTGGCCTCAACGAGTCCAATGGTTTGAGCAACTCAATAATGGTCGGGATGACAGGATTTGAACCTGCGACCCCTTGACCCCCAGTCAAGTGCGCTACCAAGCTGCGCCACATCCCGTTCCCCGCAAGCGGGCAACTCCCCTATATTAGCCCCTCCCCGGCACTGCCGCGAACCAGCGCCCACCCCGGGCGTGTGGCGCCGCAGCTGCCGACGGCGGAGCTTCCTTGTCGATGTCGGAACCCCTCGCTAGCGTCGCGACATGACGATCGAGATCCTGCCCGCCACCGGCGACCGCTTCGACGACGCCGAGACGGCGCTCGACAGCGGTGACGGCCCCGGATGCCAATGCCAGTGGTGGCTCCTCACCAACGCGCAGTTCCAAGAGAGTTCGCGTGACGAACTCACCGCGCGCTTCCGCGCTGAGATGCAGAAGGAACGACCACCCGGACTCATCGCCTACGTCGACGGCGAACCGGCCGGATGGGTGCGCGTCGGTCCTCGCACCGCACAGGCGCGGCTACTCCGTACGCGCGACGTCAAAACCGCCACCGCCGAACCTCTCGACGCCGAAGACGTCTGGGCGGTCTCGTGCTTCGTCGTGGGCACGAGGCACCGCGGCCAGGGCCTCACCCGCATACTGCTGGATGCCGCCGTCGCCACCGCACGCGACGCCGGCGCCCGTGTCGTCGAGGCGTATCCCCTCGATCCGACCGTCTCGAAACGCTCGGCCAACCAGCTCTACCGCGGCACGGTCTCGGTCTTCGAAGACGCCGGCTTCGACATCGTCGACCGCCCCAAGCCCGACCGGGCTCTGGTCTCCCTCACGCTCCGCGACTGAGCGCCCGTCTTACGATGGAGGTTCGCCGACGAAAGATGTGACATGACGGATGCCACGACCACCGCGCGCGTCGACGCGTGGCTGTGGGCGGTACGCGTCTACAAGACGCGGTCGGCCGCGACCACGGCGTGCCGAGCCGGGCACGTGCGGGTCAACGGCGAACGGGCGAAGGCGGCCCAGCCGGTGCGGCCCGGCGACGAGCTCCGGGTGCGCATCCAGGGGTTCGATCGCATCCTCGTGGTGAAGAAGACCATCGCGAAGCGCGTGGGCGCGGCGCTGGTGGCCGAGTCGGTCGACGATCGCACTCCCCCGCCCCCCTCGAAGGAGAGCATGCCGTTCGTGCCCGTGCGCGACCGCGGCGCGGGACGCCCCACGAAGCGCGACCGCCGCGAGATCGAGAAGCTGCGCGGGCGCGAGCTCGATTGAGCGTCGCTGTCACTGCGCGCAGATCCCGGAGCTCGCGGGAGGGGCCGGTGGCTTCGACAGGCTCAGCCACCTCACGCTGCGCCAGGTCGACAGCCCACTGCACGCGGCCGGCGGCTTCGACAGGCTCAGCCACCTCACGCC
Organism: uncultured Microbacterium sp.; assembly: GCF_947489255.1. Taxonomy (GTDB): domain Bacteria; phylum Actinomycetota; class Actinomycetes; order Actinomycetales; family Microbacteriaceae; genus Microbacterium; species Microbacterium phycohabitans. The sequence continues at coordinate 458,111 of NZ_CANLCY010000004.1, read as the reverse complement.
GCACCAGGTCCCTGAGCTTGTCGAAGGGACCGACTGCCGCGGCGGCGTCAGCTCAACTGATCCAGCAGCCAGCGCGCGCCGCGCACGGTCGCGCCGAGAGCCTCGACGCGGGCCGAGAGCTCCCGGTCGCCGGTCACGACCACGACGGGTGCGAACGCCCCTGCGAGATCCCGGACGGCCGCGACGATCTCGTCGTCGCCCTCGCCCGGGGCCCGACGCACCTCGAGGGCGGGTGCCGGAGGCTGCGCCGCCTTGGCCTGTCCTTCGAGCACGGCGATCACCCGCGGGAACCAGCGCGTGGCGGAGAGGCCGAGGAGGTCGGCATCCACTCCGCGCTCGACGAGACGAGAGGTCTTCGTCACGAGGCGGGTCGCGGCTGCCGCGCGGTCCTTCCACCAGCCGTCGGGGACCGACCCCATGACGTTGGCCACGTCGATCACGATGGCCGGACGCGCGTCCAGCGCCGCGCGGAGCGCGGGCCACGACGCGGCGAACCCCGGATGGAGGGGGAGCTGGGTCACCCGGTCGACCGCGACCCATTCGAGGGCCACGCTCTCGGGGTCGCTGATGACCGGCTCGAACGGGGTCGTGACGTCGGCGACGAGGGTGGAGTACGACCAGATGCCCAGGTCGAGGACGCTTTCGAACCGCGCGCGCACGGCATCCACCGGTACGCCCGCCTCTTCACCCGACTCGCGCAGCGCGCCGTCGCGGGCCGACTCCCCCTCGTGACGCGCTCCACCGGGCAGTGCCCACGTGCCGCCGAAGTGGCTCCACGAGACCCGGTGCTGCAGCAGCACTCCGCGCTGGGGGTCGAGGGCGAGCAGTCCCGCGGCGCCGAAGCGTCCCCAGTACTTCTCCCCCGTGGGCGCGACGACCCACGCGTCGCCGGGGTCGCGCGGCCCGTGCGGACGCCGCGGTTCACCCGGGGCGGGAGGCTCGATGGTCATCCCGTCCAGCCTGGCACACCCCTCGGGTGAGAGCGCCGCCGCGCGTCATCTCGCGCCATGTGCCATGAACGGTCCGCCCACCGCAGAGCGCCGGGAAAGACGAACGTCCCGACCCTACGCGAGGGCCGGGACGTCCGAAGGTCGACGTCAGGCGTCGAAGCGGGCTCCGCGGGGATCGCTCGGCAGCACCTCGAAGACGAAGAGGATGATGCCGCCGACGAACGGCACGAAGGCGATGAAGATCCAGAACCCGCTGCGGTTGGTGTCGTGCAGGCGACGGACCACGAGCGCCAGGTGCGGCACGAAGGTGGCGAGACCCCACACGAAGAGCAGGACGAGGAACACCACGCCGAGACCGCTCGGCGGGAGCGGGCTACCGGAGGCGTCGACGCCCCCGCCGCCGCCCGTGATCAGCGCCAGGAGGCTGAGCACGAACGAGACGATCGCATTCGCGAGGATCCACCACCAGAACTCACTGCGGCTGGCGCGACCGCTGAAGGTCGCGTACTTCTTGAAGAAACGCTGCACTGCGGCGCCGAACGAGGCGCCGTAGAGCGGCTGAGACAGCGGAGCGGTGTTCTGCGTGTACGACATGTGTGTCCCCCTGACACGATGACGGATGATGCCCGAAGCGGCGGCTGATCGGCCCCCGCTCGTGCACTGTATCGACACCGCACGCCCGCCGTGGCAGAACGACGCTCCGTGTCGCCTCAGGCGTCGAAGCGCGCGCCTTCGGGCCGCGGCCCCTGCACCGTGAAGACGAAGAGGACCAGGATGCCGATCAGGGGCACGATCCCGATGAGAACCCACAGGCCGCTGCGACCGGTGTCGTGCAGGCGACGCACCAGCACGGCCACTGTCGGCAGGAGCGTGCCGAGGGCCCAGACGATCCAGATCAGCGACAGGATCACGCCGTGCGGCCCGGTGATGGTCGTGGAGCCGTCGGCCTCGATCCGCACACCGTCGGTCAGGGTCGGCAGCGCGTTCAGCACGGTACCCACGACGGTGCCGGTCAGCACCCACCACCAGTATTCGCTGCGACTCGCGCGCTCCCGGAAGGTCGCGTACTTCGCGAAGAACCGCCGGACCGCCGCTCCGAGGGGTGCGCCGTAGTACGGCTGGTCGAGCGGTGGTGCGATCGCGGTCATGGCGTGCCTCCCGGGAGGATCGTGGATGCCACGGCCCCCGCCGTCGCCCGTGCACTGTATCGACACCCGACGCCCGGCCGCGGGCCCTTGCATCCACGCACGCGACTCGCCACCCCGGCCACAACGCGAACGCCCCGGCCCCCACGCGGGGACCGGGGCGCGCGACGAGCAGCCTCAGCGCTGACGCTTCTCGCGGATGCGCATGTTCAGCACGATCGGGGTGCCCTCGAAGCCGTAGATCTCGCGCAGGCGCCGCTGGATGAACCGGCGGTAGCCCGGGTCGAGGAACCCGGTCGTGAACAGCACGAATGTCGGCGGACGCGTCGCCGCCTGGGTGCCGAACAGGATGCGCGGCTGCTTCCCGCCGCGCAGCGGGTGCGGGTGCTCGGCGACGAGCTCCGACAGGAACGCGTTGAACTTGCCGGTGGGGATGCGGGTGTCCCACGACTCCAGCGCCGTCTCCAGAGCCGGGACGAGCTTGTCGAGGTGGCGGCCGGTGCGCGCCGAGATGTTCACGCGCGGGGCCCACGCGACGTGCGCGAGGTCCTGCTCGATCTCGCGCTCGAGGTAGCGGCGACGGTCCTGGTTCTCCATGTCGTCGTCGTTGAGGCGGTCCCACTTGTTGAACGCCAGCACGAGCGCACGACCGGACTCGAGCACGAGGTCGATGATGTTCAGGTCCTGCACGCTGATCGGCTGCGACACATCGAGCACGACGACCGCGACCTCGCTCTTCTCCAGCGCGGTCGAGGTGCGCAGCGAGGCGTAGAAGTCGGCGCCCTGCGACAGGTGCACGCGACGACGGATGCCGGCGGTGTCCACCAGCGTCCAGAGCTTGCCGCCGAGCTCGACGACCTCGTCGACGGGGTCGCGGGTGGTCCCCGCGAGCTCGTTGACGACGACGCGCTCCTCGCCGGCGGCCTTGTTCAGCAACGACGACTTGCCGACGTTGGGCCGGCCGAGGATCGCGACGCGGCGCGGTCCGCCGATCTCGTACTTCGCGACCGCCGAGACGTCCGGCAGCACCTTCATGAGCTCGTCGAGCAGGTCGGCGACGCCGCGTCCGTGGATGGCCGACACGGGGTGCGGCTCGCCCAGACCCAGGTTCCACAGGGCCGTGGCCTCGGGCTCCTGTCGGGCGTCGTCGACCTTGTTGGCGATGAGGAAGACGGGCTTCTTGCTCTTGCGCAGCAGCTTCACGACGTGCTCGTCGGTCGAGGTCGCACCCACCGTGGCATCCACCACGAACAGCACGACGTCGGCGAGGTCGATCGCGACCTCGGCCTGAGCGGCGACGGAGCGGTCGATGCCCTTCGCGTCGGGCTCCCACCCGCCGGTGTCGACCAGCGAGAAGCGGCGGTCGAGCCACTCGGCCTTGTACGTGACGCGGTCGCGCGTGACGCCCGGGGTGTCCTCGACGACGGCCTCTCGACGGCCGAGGATGCGGTTCACCAGCGCCGACTTGCCGACGTTGGGGCGACCGACGATCGCGACCACCGGCAGCGCCGGCAGGAACTCGATCTCGCCGTCGCCCGAGGCCAGGCCCGCGAGCAGCTCGGCGTCGTCCTCGTCGAGGTCGAAGTCGGCCAGGCCGGCGCGCAGCGCCTCGGCCCGCTGTTCGGCGAGGACCTCGTCGAGGTTCTGCATCTTCTCGGCGAGCTGATCGGGCCCGCCCTCGTACTCTTCTTCTTCAACGCCCATCGCGGGCTCCCATCGTGTTGTCGACGACGCTCAGTACGGCGTCGACGGTCTGTTCGAAATCGAGGTGGGTCGAGTCGACGACCTCGACGCCGGGGGCGGCGGTGAGGAAGTCGACGACCGTGGAATCGGCGGCGTCGCGCTGGTGGAGCGCGGCGGCCACCTTGGCGGCGTCGTGGTCGGTGAGCTCGGCGCTGCGGCGGGCGGCGCGCACCTCCGGAGCCGCCGTGAGCAGGATCCGCACGGGCGCGTCGGGGAACACCACGGTCGTGATGTCGCGCCCCTCGACGACGACGCCCGGCAGAGCAGCGGATGCCACGAGCCGGCGGAACAGCTCGTTCACCGCGTGCCGCACCGAGGCGACGCGGGCCACACCGCTCACGGCATCCGTCACGCGGGGCTCGCGGATCGCGGCCGTGACGTCGACCTCGCCCACGCGCACCCAGCGATCGCGCGCGTCGAGCGAGATCGCGTAGTCGAAGTCGCCGAAGACCTCGAGCACCGCGGTGGCGTCGGAGGTGTCGGCGCCGTGCGCGAGGGCGTGCCAGGCGAGGGCGCGATAGGCGGCGCCGGTGTCGAGGAAGCCGTAGCCGAGCCGCAGGGCCGCGGCCTTCGAGACGCTCGACTTGCCGCTGCCGGCGGGGCCGTCGATGGCGACGACGACGGGCGCGGTGCCAGACGTCGTGGGAGTCGATCCCGCAGCGGGCTTGGTGAGGGGCTCAGTCATGGGTGGTGCTCGCAATCCGCCATCCGCGCTGCTGGAGCCCGTCCACGGCTCGGCGGACCGCGTCGGGCACGACGCTGATCTCGGCGAGACCGAAGGGGGCGCCCGGCGAGTGCTCGAGGCGCAGGTCTTCGACGTTGACGTCGAGGTCTCCGAGCTCGCCGAAGAGGCGGCCCAGCTGTCCGGAGGTGTCGTCGACCATGACGACGAAGGTATCGAAGCGTCGGTTCTGGCCATGCTTGCCGGGCAGGCGCTCGACGCCCTCGTTGCCCCGGCGGATGGTGTCGGCCACCGCGCGGCGGGCACCGGGAACGTCGGGGTCGCGCAGCGCGTCGGCGACGCCGGCGAGATCGGCGGCCAGCCGGTCGAGCACCTCGACCACGGGGGCGGCGTTCGCTCCCAAGATCTGCACCCACAGCTCCGGAGCGGATGCCGCGATGCGCGTCGTGTCGCGCACGCCCTGTCCGGCGAGCCGGAGGGAACCGTCGGGCGCCTCGACGAAGCGTCCGGCCAGCAGGCTCGCGACGAGCTGCGGCACGTGGGACATGAGAGCGACGGACTCGTCGTGTTCTTCCGGGGTCATCTCGATGAGCGTGGCTCCCAGGTCGAGGGCCAGGCCCTCCACCAGCGAGAGGTCGTGCGCCGAGGTCTCACCGTCGCGGCAGACGACCCACGGGCGCCCGACGAAGATGTCGGCGCGCGCCGAGATCGCCCCGCCGCGCTCACGACCGGCCATGGGGTGGGAGCCGATGTAGTGCCGCAAGTCGACCCCGCGCTCGCGCAGCGTGCGCAGCGGCTCGAGCTTGACGCTCGCCACGTCGGTGACCACGGCATCCGGGTACAGGGCCAGCTCGCGCTGGACCACGTCGGCCGTGACGTCGGGCGGGACCGCCACGACGATCAGCGACGGGGTGTCGTCGGGGCGCTCGGCGCGCCCGGCGCCGTAGTCGATCGCCAGTCGCAGCTGCGAGGGGGACGCGTCGACGAGCACCACGTCGACGCCGCGCGCGGTGAGCGCGTGGCCGATGCTCGCGCCGAGCAGGCCCGAGCCCACGACGCGCACCGTCCCGCTCGTGCGGGTCGCCAAAGGCCCCGCCGCGCGCGCGGACGCCTCGTTCGATTCGCTCATCGGGTCTCCTGCTGCCCTGGGCGACGCTTCCCGCGCCGCGGGCGCCCGGAGGCTCACTCCGCCGGATCGGCCGAAGGATCGCCGTCTTTCCGGGACAGCGTGAGAAGAGCGCCGCGTTCTACTGTAGTCAACTCGCGCGCCTTGCCCACCGGGAGTGTTCCCAGGTGCAGCGGTCCGAACTGCCGACGCACGAGTTCGACGACCGGGTGACCCACCTCGGCCATCATGCGGCGCACGATGCGGTTCTTCCCCGAGTGCAGGGTGAGCTCCACGAGGCTCTCGCCCCGCGAGGAGTCCAGCAGCCGCGCCTTGTCGGCCGCGATGCGTCCGTCTTCGAGCTCGACGCCCTTGATCAGACGCTGAATCGTCTGCGGCAGCACCTGCCCGTCGACCTTGGCGATGTAGACCTTCGTCACCCCGAACGACGGGTGGGCGAGCACGTGGGCGAGGTCGCCGTCGTTGGTCAGCACGAGCAGTCCGCTCGTGTCGGCGTCGAGGCGGCCCACGTTGAACAGGCGCTCGTCCCAGTCGGCGGTGTAGCGACGCAGGTCGGGGCGACCGCGGTCGTCGCTCATCGAGCTGACCACCCCGGTCGGCTTGTTCAGGATGACGTACCGCTTGGACGCATCCAGCTGGATCGCCGTCCCGTCGACGTCGACCAGGTCGGTGTCGGGGTGGATCCGCGACCCGAGCTCGGTCACGGTCTCGCCGTTCACCCGCACGCGTCCCTCGACGATCATCTGCTCGGCCACGCGCCGCGAGGCCACGCCCGCGTTGGCGAGCACCTTCTGCAGGCGTACGCCCTCTTCGCCCCCGGTGGCCGGGCCTGTCGAACCGTCGCTCATTTCAGTACCTCTCCGTCGAATCCGTCTGCGCCGTCGTCGAGCAACGGCGAGATGTGCGGCAGCTCGTCGAGCGAGTTGATGCCGAGGTTGACCAGCAGCTGGTCGGTCGTTCCGTAGTGGATCGCCCCCGTGTCGGGGTCGGTGAACACCTCGGTGATGAGACCCCTCGCCAGGAGGGTGCGCACCACCGAGTCGACGTTCACGGCACGGATGGATGCCACCTGCCCGCGCGTGACGGGCTGCTTGTACGCGATCACGGCCAGGGTCTCGAGCGCGGCCTGCGACAGCCGCGAGGGAGCCTGCGTGTTGACGAACTCGCCCACGACGTCGTCGTACTCCTCGCGGACGTACAGACGCCACCCTCCCCCGACCTCGCGCAGCTCGAAACCTCGGCGGGGGCCCCCGCTCTCGCCGTCGTAGTCGGCGACGAGAGCCTCGACCGCCTGACGCACGGCCGGCACCGGGGCGGCGACCGCGGCCGCCAGGCTCACGAGGCTCTGCGGTTCTTCGAGCACGAGCAGGATCGCCTCGAGGCGGCGGGCGACGGATGCCGGGTCGACGGCGCGGGGCGCGGGTGTCGGCGCCTCCGTGGCGGGAGCGGTGGCGGCGGCCGTGTCGGTGGCCGTCTCGGCGGCGGGCGGCGAAGGGTCAACGGTCATAGTCGGCTCCGAGGGCGGCGAGGTTCTCTTCGGACCACCGTTCGGCGGTCCAGCGCAGGGTCAGCTCCCCCAGCGGCTCGAGCTGCTCGAACGAGAGGGCGGCATGGCGGTAGAGCTCGAGGATCGACAGGAACCGCGCGACGACGACCCCCGTCTCGGTGACCCCGGCGACGAGGTCGCGGAAGTTCAGCGTCCCCGCCGACCGCAGGAGCGTGACCACGATCGCGGCCTGCTCGCGGATGCTGACGAGCGGCGCGTGCAGGTGATCGAGGCCCACGGTCGGGACCTGCTTCGGGGCCATGGCCACGACGGCGAGCGCCGCGAAATCCTCCACGCTGAGCGTCCACTTCAGTTCGGGCACGGCGCTGCGGTACTTCTCGTCGAGGCGCACGGCACGCGTGTGACGCTTGTCCTCGCGCTGCAGGCAGCGGGCGAACCACGCGGACACCTCCTTGAACGCGCGATACTGCAGCAAGCGCGCGAAGAGCAGGTCGCGAGCTTCCAGCAGCGCCACCGACTCGGCATCCACCAGTTCGCCCTGCGGGAGGAGTCCGGCGATCTTCATGTCGAGCAGGGTCGCGGCGACCACGAGGAACTCCGAGGCCTCGTCGAGATCGGCGTCGGGCCCGAGGGCGCGCAGGTAGGCGATGAACTCGTCGGTCACGCGGCTCAGCGCCACCTCGGTCACGTCGAGCTCGGCGCGCGAGATGAGCGTGAGGAGCAGGTCGAAGGGGCCGTCGAAGTCGGGGAGCGAGACGCGGAAGCGGGGTCCGTCCGTGCCGGTCCCTTCGACATGCTCAGGGACCTGCGTCGCGGGCTCAGGGATTTCGGACCCCAGGTGGCTGAGCCTGTCGAAGCCACCGGACGCATCGGTCCCGGTCCCTTCGACAAGCTCAGGGACCTGCGTTGCGAGCTCAGGGATTTCGGACCCCAGGTGGCTGAGCCTGTCGAAGCCACCGGACGCATCGGTCCCGGTCCCTTCGACAAGCTCAAGGACCTGCGTTGCGAGCTCGGGGACCTCGGACCCCAGGTGGCTGAGCCTGTCGAAGCCACCGGACCCGGCGGGGTCGGCGAAGGTGTCGTCAGGCGACGGCGCCACGGGCGACCAGCTCCCGCGCGAGCCGCAGGTAGGCCTGAGCGGCGGCGTGCTCGGGGGCGAATTCCGTGATGGGCATACCCGACACCGAGGCGTCGGGGAACTTCACCGTGCGGCCGATCACCGTCTCGAGCACGTCGTCGCCGAACGCCTCGACCACGCGCTCGAGCACTTCGCGCGAGTGGAGCGTGCGCGGGTCGTACATCGTGGCGAGCACCCCGTCGAGCTCGATCGCCGGGTTGAGGCGGTCGCGCACCTTGTCGATCGTCTCGACGAGCAGCGCCACACCGCGCAGGGCGAAGAACTCGCACTCGAGCGGGATGAGCACACCGTGCGCGGCGGTGAGCGCGTTCACGGTGAGCAGGCCCAGCGAGGGCTGGCAGTCGACGAGGATGACGTCGTAGTCGGCCGCGACCTTGCGCAGCACGCGCGCCAGGATCGTCTCGCGCGCGACCTCGTTGACCAGGTGCACCTCGGCCGCCGACAGGTCGATGTTGGCCGGGATGATGTCGAGGCCCTCGACGCGCGTGTGCACGATGATCTCGTGCGGGTCGCGCTTGGTGTCGAGCAGCAGGTCGTAGATCGTCGCCACGTCGTGCGTCTGGATGCCGAGACCCGCCGACAGCGCGCCCTGCGGGTCGAAGTCGATCGCCAGCACGCGTCGACCGTACTTGGCGAGCGAGGCGGCCAGGTTGATGGTGGTCGTCGTCTTGCCGACGCCGCCCTTCTGGTTGCACAGGGCGATGATGCGGGCGGGACCGTGACCGTCGAGCGGCTTCGGGGTGGGGAACCCCTGGTAGGGGCGTCCGGTGGGCCCGAGGATGACCTCGTCCACGCCCGTCTTCGTGCCCTTCGTGCTCGCCGACACCGAGTCTCCCGCCTTCGTCATAACGTCCCCGAGTCTAGCCGCCGCCCGCTCCGCGACCTGCGTGACCCGCGGGTGCGGGCAAGGTCCGCCTCCCGTGCGCACCAGAACGCCGGCCCCCGGCGTTCTGGTCCGTCGAACGGGCGCCGACGCGCGACCGGCGTGCGCACAACCTCCGCGATGCGCACGACCTCAGCCCGAGACGACCCGCACCGGCTGACTTTGCGCGCATGACCGACTTCGCACACGCGTCAGACCACCGGCTCACACTCCCGAACCCGCCGCGACAACCGCCGCGATGCGCACGACCTCAGCCCGAGACGGCGACCTTCAGCGGGCTTTGCGCGCGTCGCCGACTCTGCGCGCGCGCCGCAGCTGCACGAGAACCGCGAGAGCCAGCGTCACCGCACCCCACGCCGCGGCGACCTTCACCAGCACGCCGTAGATCAGGTGGGTCGGGGTGTAGTCGGCGTCGAAGCCTCCCGCGATCACGATGGCGACGAGGGATGCCACGACCAGCGCCAGAGGGAGCGAGAGCCACCACGCCACGCGCACGGCATCCGGAACAACCCGGTCCACCGGCTGCGGCCGCTGCCGCGACAGCCACCACACCCCGAACACCGCGAGTCCGGCCAGTCCCAGGACACCCGAGCCGTACTGCAGCCACTTCACGCCCGGCAGGGGCCCCCACGGCTGCTCCAGCGCCGGGAACAGCGCGTCGCCCGCTCGCCCCTCGTGCGTGAAGAAGTCCCACGCGATGTGCGACGCCACCCCGAGCGCGAGCGACAGCACGAGCCACAGGATGCCGACGGCTCCCCCGCTCACGCTCTCGCGCGCCGCGGCGCGGGCTCCGGCATCCCACCCCGCGGGGAGGCGCTGCGCGATGCGGCGCGGCACCACCTCGCGCGTCGCGGGGCGCAGGACGCACCGCCACACGAGCAGCAGCACGAACGCCACGACCACCGTGAGCGGCAGCCACGCGGGATCGTGCGTCATGCCGTAGTCGGGGACCATCCCGCGCAGGAACAGCGGCAGGTCGGGGGTCATCGACCCGATCGCGATCGCCGCCGGAACCAGCCGCGTGCGCAGAAACGGAAGCGCGACGACGGCGTGGCTCGGCGTGAACGGCACGTCAGCTCAGGAACAGGCCGGCGAGGGTCTTCTTGCCGCGGCGCAGCACCGAGACCCCGCCGGGGAGGGTCCCCTCGACGATCGCGTCGTCGGCGGCGACCTTGACACCGTCGAGAGAGACGCCGCCCTGCGCGATCGCACGGCGCGCGTCGCTGAGGCTCGACGACAGGCCGGTGGCCGTGAGTGCTTCGACGACCGAGGAGCCGGGGGCGAGGGTGGCGTGCGGAAGCTCCTGCAGCGCCGTGCGCAGCACCGTGGCATCCAATCCGGTCAGGTCGCCCTGGCCGAACAGCGCCTCGGTCGCGGCGATCACGCTCTCGGTCGTCTCGGCGCCGTGGACGGTGGTCACGACCTCGCGGGCCAGACGCTTCTGCGCGGCACGGCGGAAGGGCTCCTCCGCGACCAGCCGGGCGTACTCCTCGATCTCGGCCCGCGAGAGGAACGTGAACACCTTGAGACGCTCGACGACATCGCGGTCGTCGGTGTTGAGCCAGAACTGGTACATGACCCACGGGCTGCACATCTCGGCATCCAGCCAGATCGCGTTGCCCTCGCTCTTGCCGAACTTCGTGCCGTCGCTGTTGGTGATCAGCGGCGTGCCGATCGCGTGCACCGACGCGCCCTCGACCTTGCGCACGAGGTCGGTGCCGCTGGTGAGGTTGCCCCACTGGTCGCTGCCACCGGTCTGCAGCACGCAGCCGTACTGGCGGTGCAGTTCGAGGTAGTCCAGGCCCTGGAGGATCTGGTAGCTGAATTCGGTGTAGCTGATGCCCGCCTCGGAGTTCAGGCGCGCGCTCACGGCATCCTTCTTCAGCATCGTTCCGACCCGGAAGTGCTTGCCGATCTCCCGCAGGAAGTCGATCGCGCTGAGGGGGGCGGTCCAGTCGAGGTTGTTGACGATGCGCGCGGCGCTGTCGCCCTCGAAGCTCAGGAAGCGCTCCACCTGGGCGCGGAGCTTTCCGACCCACTCCTCGACGGTCTCGCGCGTATTGAGCGTGCGCTCGGCCGTGGGGCGCGGGTCGCCCACGAGCCCGGTCGACCCGCCGACGAGTCCGAGCGGACGGTGACCGGCCAGCTGGAGACGGCGCATGGTGAGCAGCTGCACGAGGTTGCCCAGGTGCAGGCTCGGCGCGGTCGGGTCGAACCCGCAGTAGAACGTGATCGGATCTCCGCCGAGCAGCTCGCGGAGCTCGCCCTGGTCGGTCGACACGTGCACCAGCCCGCGATAGACCAGCTCGTCCCAGACGTTGTCGAAGGTCGGGTCGTTGGCGGGTGCGAGGGCGCTCACGGGCGCCGCATCGGTGGAGGCAGACACCGGTTCAGGCTACCAGCGGGCTCGAGAGCCTCCGGATGCCGGGGGTGGCACGTCCCCACCACACCGCGGTCCGTCATCCGCGCGAGGAACTGCTCAGCCCGCGTTCACGCCCCACCAGACGAGGAAGGCCGCGGCGAGCGAGGTCACCCAGCTGACCAGGCTGCCGATGAGGAAGTACTCGGCCCGGTCGCCGTCGTCGCGATCACGCGAGATCTCGGGGAATCGCACGATGCCCTTCGCCGCGAGCACGGCGGCCAGCAGGGTGTAGGCGCCGGCCAGGGTGAGCACGAACACGAGGATGCGCTCGAGAGGGCCGATGAGCCGCCCGCCCTTGAGGGTGGGCGCGGACTCCTCGTCACCGGGCGCCCCGCCCATCTCCGAACGCAGGGCGATGCGCACGACGGCGTTGCCCGACTCGAGCAGGAAGACGAGGCAGCCCACCACCAGCAGCACCACGTCGATCGAGACCGCGTCGCCGGGTCGGTAGGCGGCCCAGGCCGCGCCGATGAGTCCCGGGCGCGCGCGGCCGGGGGCGATCACCACGCACGCGGCAGCCGCCAGCGCCAGCAACGCCACCGGCCAGAGACCCGCGCGCGCCGGTCCCTTCTCGGGGATCACCCGGGTCCAGATCGCAGCGACCGCGACCGCCAGCACCCCGGCGATCACGGCGTCGAGACCGGCCGAGACGACGATGAGCAGCACGGCGGCGACGGCGAACGCGATCCACCGGCGGGAACGGATCATCTGCCGCAGCAGATCGACCCCGCCCACCGCGAGCAGTAGGAGTCCCGCGGCGATCACGCGCGCACCCCCGCGACCAGCACGTCGTACCCCTCGACGATCGCGGCCGAACCGGCCGAGGCGAGCGCCTGCGACACCGCGGATTGGCTGATGCCCTCCTGCTCGGCGAGCTCGCGCTGCGACCGGCCGAGACAACGCCCGAAGGTGAGGCGGCGGGCGCGCTCGCTCATCGCGGAGACGGACTGATCACGACTCAAGGCGTAGGCGGTGGCCAGGGCGATGGTCTCGGTCATGGCGGCATCCTCTCCCTCCGCCAGCTCGATCCACGTGCGCGCGAGCGGCGCGGCGCGCTGCTGGAGGCGCTCGACCTGTTCGATCGCGGCCCGGGCCGCCCACCAGGCCGGCCCCTCGGGCAGCTCCCGCCCCTCGAGCGCGATCGGGCGCACCTCGCCGACGCCGACCCCGAAACGGCAGTCGACACCCTCGGGCAGGGCGAGGCGCAGCAGGAGGAGCGATGCGAGGGCCGTCGACAACGACGGGTACTCCCCCTGCAGCTCGTCGCCGACCACCGCCGTGAGCGGCGCCGTCGCGACCGGCAGCGCATTCTCGACCCCCGCGACGGCGTCGGCGATGGCGCGCTGCGCTCCGGCGCGGTCGGGCAGGCGCCGCGAGGCGACGATATCGGCGATGACGGCGACGCTCATGCGATAAGCCTAACGCTTATAAAACCCGTTTGATAAGCGAAAGACTGATAATTACGCCACGAGGGAACGGGCGGCCGCCTGCGCACGGGTGACCAGCTCTTCGCGTTGCTCACTCACACGCACCGGAGAGGTGCCGCCGACGCCGGTCCGGCTGGCCACCGACCCCTCGATCGTCAGCACCTCGCGCACGGCCGGAGTCAGGGCCGGGGACACCGAGGCCAGCAGTGCGTCATCGGCGTCTTCGAGGCCGATCTCGCGCTCCTCGCACGCGCGGACGAGAGCGCCCGAGATCTCGTGGGCGTCGCGGAAGGCCACGCCCTGGCGCACCAGCCATTCGGCGACGTCGGTCGCGAGCGAGAACCCCTGCGGGGCGAGCTCGGCCATGCGGTCGGCGTGGAAACGCAGCGTCGCGATCATGCCCGAGAACGCGGGGAGCACGAGCTCCAGGGTGCGCACCGAGTCGAAGACGGGCTCCTTGTCTTCCTGCAGGTCGCGGTTGTAGGCCAGCGGCAGGCCCTTCAGGGTCGCGAGCAGGCCCGACAGGTTGCCGATGAGGCGACCCGCCTTGCCGCGCGCGAGCTCGGCGATGTCGGGGTTCTTCTTCTGCGGCATGATGCTCGACCCGGTCGAGTACGCGTCGTCGAGCGTGACGAAGCCGAACTCCCGCGTGTTCCACAGGATGACGTCTTCCGACAGGCGCGAGAGGTCGACGCCGATCATCGCGGTGATGAACGCGAACTCGGCCACGACGTCACGCGATGCGGTGCCGTCGAGCGAATTCTCCGACGGGCGCGCGAGACCCAGGCGATCCGCGACGAGCTGCGGGTCGAGGCCCAGGGTCGCTCCGGCGAGCGCCCCTCCGCCGTAGGGAGAGACCGACGCGCGCACCGACCAGTCGCGCAGGCGCTCGATGCCGCGCACGAAGGCCCAGCCGTAGGCCTGCAGGTGGTGGGCGAGAAGCACGGGCTGAGCGTGCTGCAGGTGCGTTCGTCCGGGCATGATCGCCGAGCCGTTGGCCTCGGCCTGCGCGACGAGGGCGTCGATGAGGCGCAGCAGCTCGCGGGTGAGGGTGCGGGAGTGGTCGAGCAGATAGAGCCGCACGAGGGTGGCGATCTGGTCGTTGCGACTGCGACCGGCGCGCAGCTTGCCGCCGAGGGCGGGTCCGACGGTCTCGATGAGCACCCGCTCGAGAGCGCCGTGCACGTCTTCGTCACCGGGCGATGCGACGAGGGAGCCGTCTTTCACGCGCGCGGCGAGGGCGTCGAGGCCCTCGTGCATCGCCCGCGCCTCATCGGCGTCGAGGTACCCCGCCGCTTCGAGGGCCGCGGTGTGGGCGTGCGACCCCTGGATGTCGTAGAGGGCGAGGTCCCAGTCGAAGTGCGTGGAGCGGCTCAGCGCCGCGAGTTCGGGAGACGGTCCGCCCGAGAAACGGGCGCCCCATAGGGCCCCCTCGTTCGTCGCCTGGCCGGTCTCGCTACTCATCCCCCCAGCCTACCGAGGGCGGCCGACATCCCCCGAGCCGAGCCGCCGTCGCGACGGCGCCGAGGGCTCAGCGCGGCTGCGCCGCCGGGCTCTCGGCATCCCGGCCGACGACCGCCCGAACGACCCGGTCGATGAGGGTCTCGAGCGGCCCCCGCCCGATCACGAGCACCCAGACCGTGCAGAAGACGACGAGACCCGCCACGAGCGGCGTGAACAGCCCCGCCTCGCGGATGCCGTACAGATCCGACGTGTCGCCCAGGAGCGCGAGAGCGACGATCGCCCACACCACCAGCTGGAGCACGTACGCGGTGAGCGGCATCGATCCCACGGCGCGCAGCGGCACCGCCACCCACCGCAGCGGCGTGCGGCACAGCAGCAGACACGCGCCGATGACCGCGATCGCGAACCCGCCCGAGCCGATGACCTCCCACAATCCCGCCGAATGGTCCTCGGCGGTCAGAACGGTCGAGAGGTAGGCGCTGCCCTGCACCGCGGGGGCCGTGAGCAGTGCCGCGCCGTACCCGGCGAGCGCGAGGGCCCCGCCCGCGGTGACGAGCAGGCCTTGGTCGGGCAGCGCCCGCAGATCGAGGCGGCCCACCCCCATGCCCGCCAGCAGGAAGGCGATCCAGGTCGTGAACGGATAGTTCCACCCCACCAGCGCCGCGAGCTCGTCGCCGCCGGGTCCCGCCCAGATCGGCGCCGCGTCGAGGACGGGCTGCACCCACGGCATGACCAGGGCGAAGACCGCGGCCGCCGTGAACAGCCCGCGCGATCGCATGCCGAGGAACGGCAGCGCGAGCACGAACAGCAGCGCATACGCGGGAAGGATGACGTAGACGGGCACGCCGGTCATGACCAGGAGCAGTCCGATGACCCACAGCATCGCCCCGCGCATCGCCAGGCGCGCGGATGCGCGAGGGCGACGCGAGGGAGGCAGAGGACGCGTCCCACCGGTGACCAGGGCGATCGACACCCCCGCTAGCACCGCGAAGAGGATCGATGACCGGCCGTTGACCAGAGTGATCCACGACGCGGGGTCGGGGGTGAGCACCCGCTCGGTGTCGAGCAGGTGCGCGGCCAGCATGCCCAGCACCGCGAGTCCGCGGGCCAGGTCCACGCCGGCCAGCCGGCCCGGCCCGTCGAAACGGGTCCAGAGCCGGCTGGAACGCGAGGTCAGTCCTGGCGCAGAAGCCACACCAGCAACGCCTTCTGGGCGTGGAGACGGTTCTCGGCCTCGTCCCACACGACGCTCTGCGGGCCGTCGATGACCTCGGCGTCGACCTCGTAGCCCCGGTCGGCGGGCAGGCAGTGGATGAAGATCGCGTCGGCGTCGGCACGGGTCATGAGTTCGCTCGTGACCTTGAAGCCGCCGAGGTCGCGGATGCGCGCGATCTTCTCCTCCTCCTTGCCCATCGACACCCACGTGTCGGTGACGACGACGTCGGCCCCGGATGCCGCGGCCTCGGGGTCGGTGAGCAGCGTCACCGATCCGCCGGTCTCGGCGGCGATGCGCTCGGCATCCGCGATCACATCGGCGCGGGGGGCGTAGTCCTCGGGAGCGGCGACGCGCACGTGCATCCCCGCGGTGACGCCGGCGAGCACGTAGGAGTGCGCCATGTTGCTCCGACCGTCACCGAAGAACGACAGGGTGAGACCCTTCAGCTCGCCCTTGTGCTCTCGGATGGTGAGCAGGTCAGCGAGCAGCTGACAGGGGTGGAAGTCGTCGCTGAGGGCGTTGACGACCGGCACGCGGGTTCCGCGCGCCATCTCCTCCAGGCCCGCCTGCGCGTACGTGCGCCACACGATCGCGGCGACCTGACGTTCGAGCACGCGAGCGGTGTCGGAGGGGGTCTCCTTGCCGCCGAGCTGACTGTTGGCGGTCGAGATGATCAGCGGCGAGCCGCCCAGGTCGGCGATTCCGACCGCGAACGACACGCGGGTGCGCGTGGAGGACTTGTCGAAGATGACGGCGACCGTCTGCGGACCCTCGAGCGGCTTCTGCGCCCAGCGGTCCTTCTTCAGCTCGATCGCGAGGTCGAGGATCTCGGCCTGCTCGGCCGGAGTCAGGTCGTCGTCGCGCAGCAGGTGGCGGGTCATGCGGGTACTCCTACGATGAGGGCGTCGTCCACGGTGGCGAGCGCGGCGGCGAGGAGGTCGAGGAACTCGGCGACCTCGGCATCCCCGATCGTCAGTGGCGGCGCGATGCGGATCGTGTCGTCGTTCGCGGCGTTCACCACGAGCCCGTGCTGCTGGGCGGCGGCCACGACGGCCTTGGCGACGGGGCTGGTGAGGCCGATCCCGAGGAGGAGACCCTTTCCGCGCACGCCGGCGACGAGCGGCGAGCCGAGCGCGGCGATGCCCTCGCGCAGCTGCGTCTCGCGCCGAGCGGCGTTGTCGACCAGACCGGCCGATTCGATCTCCTGCAGCACGGCTCCCCCGACGGCGGTGCCCAGGGCGTTGCCGCCGAAGGTCGACCCGTGGGTGCCCGGGAAGAAGAGCTCGCTCGCGGCGCCGAAGGTGATCAGCGCCCCGATCGGGAAGCCGCCGCCGATGCCCTTGGCCACCGTGATGGCGTCGGGGACGATGCCGGAGTGCTGGAAGCCGAACCAGGCACCGGTGCGACCCGCGCCGGTCTGGATCTCGTCGACGATGAGCAGGGCGCCGTGGCGCTCGGTGATCTCCCGCGCCGCCTGGAGGTACCCCTCGGGCAGCTCGACGACACCCGCCTCGCCCTGGATGGGCTCGACGAGAAGGGCGGCGACGCGGTCGTCCATCGCGGCCTCGAGGGCCTCCACCGTCGCGTCGATGTGCTCGACGCCGGGGACCATCGGCAGGAAGTCGGCCTGCAGCGCGGGCTTGCCGGTGAGAGCCAGCGCACCCATCGTGCGCCCGTGGAAGCCGCCCTTGAGGGTCAGGATCCGCGTGCGGTCGGTGCCGCGGCCGTGCAGACGAGCGAGCTTGAGGGCTGCCTCGTTGGCCTCGGCGCCGGAGTTGCCGAAGTACACCCGGCCCGACTCCCCCGTGCCGGCGAGGCGCTTGAGCCGCGCGGCCATGGCCAGCTGGGGCGGCGTGGCGAAGTAGTTGGAGACGTGCGACAGGGTCGAGGCCTGCGCGGTGATCGCCTCGACGAACACCGGGTGGGCGTGACCCAGGGCGTTCACGGCGATCCCGGCGAGGAAATCAAGGTACTTCTTGCCGTCGCCGTCCCACACGTACGCGCCTTCACCGCGCACGAACAGCGCCATACGGTCGCCGAAGCTGCGCACGAGGTCGCGCCCGGCGTCGTCCTGCCAGGCGGCGCGGGGCGTCGCGGGTTCCTGAGTCGTGTCCGCGTTCACGCGACCACCTCCGTTCCGATTCCTTTGTTGGTGAAGAGTTCGACGAGCACCGAGTGCGGGACACGCCCGTCGATGATGGCGGCGGTGGGCACTCCCCCGTCGACGGCGTCGAGGCACGCCTGCATCTTCGGGATCATCCCCGACTCGAGCTTCGGCACCATCGCGCGCAGCTCCGTCGAGGTCAGGTGCGACACCAGCGAGTCGCGGTTGGGCCAGTCGGCGTACAGGCCCGGCACATCGGTCAGCACGACGAGCTTCTTCGCGTTGAGCGCGATCGCCAGGGCCGCCGCCGCGGCATCCGCGTTGACGTTCAGCGACGATCCGGGGTGGTCGAGGTCGGGAGCGATGCTCGAGACGATCGGCACGCGTCCGGCGGCGAGGTGGTCGAGCACCGGCTGCGGGTCGACGGTGACGACGTCGCCCACGCGCCCGAGGTCGTGCTCGACGCCGTCGACCACGACGCCGCGCCGGCGTCCGCCGAACAGGCCGGCGTCCTCTCCGCTCAGGCCCGTCGCGAGCGGTCCGTGCGCGTTGACCTTCGCGACCAGCTGCGGGTTGATCTGACCGGTCAGCACCATGCGCACCACCCCGATCGCCTCGGTCGAGGTCACGCGGTACCCGCCGCGGAACTCGCTGGGGATGTCGAGGCGGTCGAGCATCGACGAGATCTGCGGACCGCCGCCGTGCACGACGACGGGCTTGACCCCGACGTAGCGCAGATACGCGATGTCGGCGGCGAACGCGTTCTGCAGCTCGTCGCTGACCATGGCGTTGCCGCCGTACTTCACCACCACGACCTGGTCGCGGTACTTGCGGACCCACGGCAGCGATTCGACGAGCGTGACCGCCCGCTCGCTGGCTTCGGCGGGATCGGTGTCTTGGAGGTCGACGTGGGTCATGAGGAGTAGGCGCTGTTCTCGTGGACGTAATCGTGCGTGAGGTCGTTGGTGCGGATCGTCGCCGCGGCGTCGCCGACGCGGAGGTCGACGACGAGGTCGGTGGCGCGCGGCGTGAGGTCGACGTCTTCGCGGGGGCGGTCGGGGCCGCCCGCCGTGCACACGCGCACCCCGTTCATCCACACGTCGACGTCGTAGGGGTCGAAGGCGGCGTCGGTCGTGCCGATCGCGGCGAGCACGCGGCCCCAGTTCGGGTCGTTGCCGAAGATCGCGGCCTTGAAGAGGTTGTTGCGGGCGATCGAGCGGCCCACCTCGACGGCGTCGTCCTCGTTCGCGGCGTTGACGACCCGGATGGTGATGTCGTGACTCGCGCCTTCGGCGTCGCCCTGCAGCTGGGCGGCGAGGTCGTCGCACACCGCGGCGAGAGCGGCGGCGAACTCCTCGGCATCCACCCGGATGCCGCTGGCCCCGCTCGACAGCAGCGTCACCTGGTCGTTGGTCGACATGCAGCCGTCGGAGTCGAGGCGGTCGAAGCTCACGCGCGTCGCCGCGCGCAGCGCCGCGTCGGCCTCGGCGGCGTCGAGAACGACGTCGGTGGTCAGCACGACGAGCATGGTCGCAAGACCCGGGGCGAGCATCCCCGCGCCCTTCGCCATGCCGCCGATGCTCCAGCCCGCGCCGCGGTGCGCGGCGCGCTTGGGCTTCGAGTCGGTGGTCATGATGGCGAGCGAGGCGTCCTCTCCGCCATCGGCCGAGAGCGCGGCGACGCCCTTGTCGACGCCGTCGAGCACCTTGGCGCGGAACACCTCGTCGCCCGTGCCGATCAGGCCGGTGGAACACACGACGACGTCGCCCGCCCCCACGCCCAACAGCTCCGCCGCGCGCTCCGCGGTCTGGTGCGTGGTCTGGAACCCGAACGATCCGGTGAAGCAGTTCGCCCCGCCGGAGTTGAGCACGACAGCCTCGACGACGCCGTCCTTCACGACCTGCTCCGACCACAGGATCGGGTTGGCCTTCGCGCGGTTGGAGGTGAACACGGCGGCGCCCACCTTGAGCGGACCGCGGTTCACGACGACGGCGACGTCTCGCGCGCCGGTGGACTTGAGCCCGACGGCGACGCCCGCCGCTTCGAATCCAGAGGGGACCGTCACACTCACGGGGCGACTCCGTTCACGGGAAGGGCGGTGGTCTCGGCGAGGCCCAGCGCGATGTTGAGGGACTGCACGGCGGCTCCCGCCGTGCCCTTGACGAGATTGTCGACCGCGGCCACGACGGTCACGCGGTTCGCCGCGCGATCGATCGCGAGACCCATCGACGCGATGTTGGCGCCGAGCACATCGGCCGTGCGCGGGAACGTGCCCGCGGGCAGCAGTTCGACGAAGGTCTCGTCGGCGTAGGCGCTCTCCCACGCGGCGCGGATCTCGGCATCCGTGGCGCCCTCGACGATCGGCGCGGAGGAGGTGGCCAGGATGCCGCGCGCCATCGGCACGAGCACGGGGGTGAACGACAGGCGGATGCCGTCGCGCGGCGCGCCCGCGGCCGCCAGCGCCTGACGGATCTCGGGGATGTGCCGATGTGTACCGCCGACGGCATATGGATTCGCCGTGCCGAGGATCTCGCTGGCGAGCAGGTTCGTCTTGGCGGACTTCCCGGCGCCGCTCGGACCCACGGCGAGGACCGAGACGATGTCGCCCGGATCGATCACGCCCGCGGCCACGCCCGGCGCGAGCGAGAGCGCGACGGTCGACGCGTTGCAGCCGGGGGCAGCGATCCGCGTGGCCCCGCGGAGGTGCTCGCGCTGCTTCACCCCGTCGACGAGCAGCTCGGGCACGCCGTAGGCCCACGGATCGGGGTGGTCTCCCCCGTAGAACGCCGCCCAGTCCTCCGCCGACGTCAGGCGGTGATCGGCCCCCGCGTCGATGACCAGCGGGGTGCCGGCGAGGGCGTCGGTGTACTGCGCGGACTGCCCGTGCGGCAGGGCGAGCACGACGACGTCGTGACCGGCGAGCACGTCGGGCGTGGTCGGCTGCAGCTCGAGATGCGCGAGCGAGCGCAGGTGCGGTTGATGGGCGACGAGCCGCTGGCCGGCGCTGGAGTGCGCGGTGACCGTGCGGATCTCGACGTCGGGATGGTCGGCGAGGAGGCGGAGGATCTCGCCACCCGCGTAGCCGGAAGCGCCGGAGACGGCGACCGAGAGGGTCATGTATCCACCTTACGAGTCGGGGCTGATGCTGCACGCAGCGTGAAGCGGGGCGGCGACGCCCGTATGCCCGACCGGTGGCGGGTTACGAGGTCGCCGAGAATCGGCGCGCGACCCGACGTCGACGCTCGTCACCGGTGCTCACGAAGAGCTCCTCGGTGCGCGCGACGGTCGACGACATGTGGCGAGGGTATCCGCCGCGGGGCGGACGGGGCAAATCGGGGACTCTGTGGTCCGCCCGGCGGTGCTGACGGGGGCATCGACCGGGCAGCATCTGTCATGTCCCCCAAATGGGGGACAAAAGGGGGATATGCTGTGACCCTGCCCTCATCGCCGGCACTTCCGACTGCCCCCTTTCCGGCGATGAGGGCAGCCCTGCGCCTCCCCGGTCCGCGACCGGGGGAACGACCGGCCCCTCGCCCGGACGCACCGGAGCGCCGCGCGGCGTGAGCCGGGCGGCGCTCCAGGGAGAACGGCCGTCAGTCGCGGATCGCCGCACCGAACCGCTCGGCGGCCACCGCGACGCCGGCGAGCTTGGCATCCGTCGCCTCCGCCGCCGTCAGCGTGCGGTCGGCGGCGCGGAAGCGCAGCGCGAACGTCAGGCTCTTCGTGCCTTCGGCGAGTCCGGGACCGCGGTAGTCGTCGACGAGGCGGGCGCCCTCGAGCAGGGGCGCTCCCCCCTCGACGAGCGCGGCGCGCACCTCTCCCGCCGCGACGTCGAGCGGAACGGTCAACGACACGTCCTGGGTCGCCGCCGGGAATCCCGACAGGGATGCCGCGACCACCCGCGACTGCGCCAGCTCGAGCATCGCGTCGAGGTCGAGCTCGGCCACGAGCACGCGTCCGGGCAGGTCGGCCGCGGCCGACACCGCGGGCAGCAGCTCGCCGACGTAACCGACGTCCTGCCCCGAGGCGAGAACGCGGGCGGTGCGGCCCGGGTGCAGGGCGGCGCGCTGCGCCTGCACGAGCTCGATGTCGAGCCCCGCGGCCGCGGCGAGCACGCGCACCGCGTCGACGGCATCCGCGAGGTCGGCGGCCAGGGCGGGCTGCCCGGGCTGCTTGGCGACGGAGTGCCCGGTCAGCAGGATCGCGACGTGGCGGCGCTGCGGCGGGATCGACGCGTCGAGCGCGGCCAGGGTGGCGGCGTCGGGCCGCACGGCCAGCGGCGGCACCGAGGGCGTGCCGTACTGCACGCCGGGCTTCGGGAGGAACACCGTCCCCGCTTCGAAGAGCGCGAGATCGACGATGCCGCGCGAGACATTGCGGTGCGCCACCTGCAGCAGCGCCGGGATCAACGAGCGGCGCAGGAACGGCGCGAGGCCGTCGAGCGGATTCGCGAGCTTGACGCTGGGCAGCGGGTCTCCGGAGGGCGAGCCGTGCAGCGCGTTCTGCTCCTCGGTGGTGAACGGGAACGACGGCGTCTCGACGAACCCGGCCGCGGCCAGGGCGTTCGCCACGCGACGGCGGCCCTGCTGCGCCGAGGTGAGGCCCCGACCCGAGGGAGGCGTGGGGAGCACGGAGGGGATGCGGTCGTACCCCTCGATGCGGGCGACCTCTTCGGCCAGCGTCCACTTGTCGGTCAGATCGTGACGCCACGACGGCGCCGTCACCACCCACCCGCCGTCGCGCTCGTCGACGGTGCATCCGATCAGCCGGAGAGCGGCGACGGTCTCGTCGTCGGTGTAGTCCACCCCGATCAGCCCCGACACGAATCCGGCGGGCAGGGTGAGGGGCTCACGGCGGTGCGTCGAGGCGAGGGAGCCGCCGAGATCGGTGTCGAGCGTGCCGCCCGCGAGCTCCACCATCAGCGAGGCCACGCGCTCGGCCGCCACGTACGGCACCAGCGGGTCGACTCCGCGCTCGAAGCGGCGCGACGCCTCCGACGGCAGCTTGTGGCGGCGCGCGGTGCGCGCGATCGTGACCTGGTCGAAGGTCGCGGCCTCGATGAGGACGTTGCGCGTCGCATCGCTCATCTCGGTCGGCCCGCCGCCCATGACGCCGGCGAGACCGATCGGCCCCGACTCGTCGGTGATGAGCAGATCCTCGGCGTTCAGGGTGCGTACCTGGCCATCGAGGGTCTCGAGCTTCTCGCCCTGTTCCGCGCGGCGCACGGTGATGCCGCCCTGCAGGCGGTCGAGGTCGTAGCCGTGGATCGGCTGACCGAGCTCGAGCATGACGTAGTTGGTGATGTCGATGAGCACGCCGAGCGAGCGGATGCCGGCCAGCGACAGGCGCGTGATCATCCACGGCGGCGTCGGGCGTGACGGATCGACGTCGCGCACGATCCGCGCGACGAACTCGCTCGCCCCGGCGCGGCCGCGGATGGGCGCGCGGTCGTCGACGGCGATCGGGAAGCCCGAGGGCGTGCGCGAGACGGCCGCGTCGTGGCCCGTGCCGGGATCGCGGAACGCCGCGCCCGTCGCGTGCGAGTACTCGCGCGCCACCCCGCGCAGCGACAGGGCGTAGCCGCGGTCGGGGGTGACGTTGATCTCGACGGCGACGTCGTCGAGGCCGAGCAGCGCGATGGCATCCGTGCCCACCGGCGCATCGATCCCGAGGTCGACCAGACGCAGGATGCCGCTGTGCTCGCTGCCGAGGCCGAGCTCCTTGGCCGAGGCGATCATGCCGTCGGACACGTGGCCGTAGGTCTTGCGCGCCGCGATCGGGAAGGGACCGGGCAGCACCGAACCCGGCAGGGTCACCACGACCTTGTCGCCGGGGAAGAAGTTGCCCGCGCCGCACACGATGCCGCGCACGCCCCCGTGCGCCTCTCCCACGTCGACCTGGCACCAGCGGATCGTCTTGCCGTTGGACTGCGGCTCGGGGGTGAACTCGACGACCTGACCGACGACGATCGGGCCCGACAGCTCGAAGCGGTGCACGTCTTCTTCTTCGAAGCCGACCGACACGAGCGCCGCGAGGACGTCGTCGGGCGTGGCCTCGGCGGGCACGTCGACGTACTCGCGCAACCAGGAGAGCGGGACGCGCATCAGACCACCATTCCGAACTGCTCGCTGAAGCGCACATCGCCCTCGGCCATGTCGCGCATGTCTTGCACGTCGCTGCGGAACATGAGCGTGCGCTCGATGCCCATGCCGAAGGCGAAGCCCGAGTACTCCTCGGGATCGATGCCCGCGGCGCGCAGGACGTTGGGGTTCACCATCCCGCAGCCGCCCCACTCGATCCATCGCGCCCCGCCCTTGAAGGTGGGGTGCCACAGGTCGAGCTCGGCGCTCGGCTCGGTGAAAGGGAAGAAGTTGGCGCGGAAGCGCGTCTTGGCCTCGGGTCCGAACAGCACGCGCGCGGCGTGGTCGAGGGTGCCCTTGAGGTGGGCCATGGTGATGCCCTTGTCGACGACGAGCCCCTCGAACTGCGTGAACACCGGCAGGTGCGTCGCGTCGAACTCGTCGGTGCGGTACACCCGGCCCGGGCACAGCACGTAGATCGGCAGTTCGCGCTCGAGCATCGACCGCACCTGCACGGGGCTGGTGTGCGTGCGCAGCACGAGGTGGCGGGCCACCGGGTCGACGAAGAAGGTGTCCTGCATCTGTCGGGCCGGGTGGTCGACGTCGAAGTTCAGGGCGTCGAAGTTGAACCACTCGTGCTCGAGCTCCGGCCCCTCGGCGATCTCCCATCCCATGCCGACAAAGATGTCGGACACCTGCTCTTGCAGCAGCGAGATCGGATGCCGCGCCCCGACGCGCGCGCGCTGTGGAAGCGCCGTGACGTCGATGCGTTCGGCCTCGAGCTGAGCAGCCGTCTCGGCCTCGGCCAGCTCGGTCTCACGGGCGGCGAGCGCCTGGTTGACCTGCCCGCGCGCCTGGCCGACGAGCTTGCCGACCGCGGCCTTCTGGTCGGGGGCCACGTGGCGCATCTGGGCGTTCAGGCGCGCGAGGGGGGATTGCTCCCCGGTGTGAGCTGCGCGGGCGGCTTTCAGGTCGGCCGTGGTCGCGGCCGCCGCGATAGCCGCGAGGGCGGCATCCACGGCGGAGGCGACGGCCTCGGGGGTGATCTCGGGAGCGTCGGACACGAGATGAGAGTCTACCGACGGGCGGGGACACTCCCCCGCCCGTCGGCCGTTCAGATGCTGGTCGCGTCGTGCTTGCCGAGCCCGCGCTGGGCCACGATGAGCGAGGTGTCGGTCGTCCCCTGCGCCAGCGGCGGCACCGGACCCGCGACGGCACCGCGCGGCGAACGGCGCAGGCGCTTCTCCACGACGGTCGCCACGAGCGAGAGCAGCAGGCACAGCGCGATGTAGATCGCACCGACCACGATGGTCGCGGGGATGATGGGCGAGCCGACGGTCGGCTGGGCACCGATGTACTTGGCGTAGAACAGCAACTCGGGGTAGGTGATGATGAACCCGAGCGCCGTGTCCTTGAGCGTGACGACGAGCTGCGCGATGATCACCGGCATCATTGCCCGGATCGCCTGCGGCAGCAGCACGAGGCGCATGACCCCGGCCTTGCGCAAGCCGATCGCGTAGCCGGCTTCGGCCTGACCGCTGGGCAGCGACTCGACACCGGCGCGGATGACCTCCGCGAGCACGGAGCCGTTGTAGCAGACCAGGGCGATCACGACGGCCCAGTACGGCTCCATGCGGATGCCGATGACGGGGAAGCCGTAGTACAGCAGGAACATGAACACCAGCACCGGGATGGCGCGGAACACCTCGATGACCGCCGTGAACGGCCAGCGCACCCAGGCGTGATCGGAGAGGCGCCCGATCGCGAGCACGAAGCCGAGGGCGAGAGCCCCGACGGCGGCCACCACGAAGGCGGCGATCGTGCGGAGAGTGGCCTCGCCGATCTGCACCCACACGTTGGTGTAGGTGAAGGCCGACCACTTCTTGGCCGTGAACTGACCGGTGTCGGCGAGACGCCAGACGAAGAAGCCCAGGATCGCCAGCACGACGAGGACCGTGAGGACGCCGAGGATGCGGTTGCGGATGATGGCCTTCGGGCCGGGGACGTCGTACAGGACGCTGCTCATCGTGCGACCCTCCATCGGTTCTCGAGCGTTCGCTGCAGCCACGACAGCAGCAGCACCAGCGCCACGAAGACGACCATCACCCACAGGATGACGATGAACGCGTTCTCACCGCGCTCGCTGAGGTAGTTGCGCACCGAGCCCAGGTTGATGATCGAGAAGCCGGCGGCGACGGTGGTGTTCTTCAGCAGGGCGATCAGCACGCTCATCATCGGCGGGATGACCGAACGGAACGCCTGCGGCAGGACCACGAGCGTCATCACCTGCCCGAAACCCAGGCCGAGAGCACGGGCGGCCTCGGCCTGGCCCACCGGGACCGTGTTGACGCCGGAGCGGATGGCCTCGGCGACGTAGGTGGCGGTGTAGATGCCGAGCGCGCAGATGCCGAGGGTCAGCGAGACGTCACCGGTGAGCCGCAGGCCCAGCAGCGGAGGCAGGGCGAAGACGAAGGCGAAGAACACCAGGGTCAGCGGGGTGTTGCGGATGACGCTGACGTAGAAAGTGCCCACGCCGCGCGCGATCGGCACCGGGGAGACGCGCATCGCGCCGACGATGATGCCCAGCACGAGCGCGAGGGCTCCGCCGGCGAAGAACAGCACCAGCGTGCCGACGAGCGCCTGGCTCCAGATGTCGAGGTTGTCGGTGATGACACCCATGCGTGGTCCTTAGATCGGAGAACGGGATTCGGGGGCGGCGCGATCGCGCCGCCCCCGAACGGATCACTCGTCGGCGGTGGGCTGCTCGCCCTTGATGCCGGAGGGAGCGAGGTTCTTGTCGAACAGGGCCGTCCAG
Organism: uncultured Microbacterium sp.; assembly: GCF_947489255.1. GTDB lineage: Bacteria > Actinomycetota > Actinomycetes > Actinomycetales > Microbacteriaceae > Microbacterium > Microbacterium phycohabitans. The sequence continues at coordinate 431,409 of NZ_CANLCY010000004.1, read as the reverse complement.
ACGTCGCCACCGTCGTTGAAGAGGGTGTTGATGTGGTCCTTCAGGACCGTGTCGCCCTTGGGCAGGCCGACGCCGTAGCGCTCCTCGCTGAAGGTGTCTCCGGCGATCTTGAACGCTTCGGGCTCCTGCGCCACGTACCCGGCGAGGATCGCCTGATCGGTGGTCACCGCGTCGACCGAGCCGGCGCGCAGCTGCTCGAGGCACTGCGTGTAGGTGTCGTACTCGACGGTGTCGCCCGGGGAGTACTCGTCGCGGATGCGCTGCAGCGGGGTCGAGCCGGTCACCGAGCAGACGATCTTGCCGGCGAGGTCGTCGGGACCGCTGATGTCCTCGTTGTCGGCGGCGACGAGCAGGCCCTGACCGGTGATCAGGTAGGGACCGGCGAAGTCGATCGACTCCTTGCGCTTGTCGGTGATCGAGTAGGTGCCGACGTAGTAGTCGATGTTGCCGTTCACGAGCTCCTGCTCGCGGTTGGCCGAGGGGATCGTCTTGTACTCGATCTTGTCGGCGTCGAAGCCGAGGGACGCCGCGATCCACTGGGCGATCTCGACGTCGAAACCGCCGCGCTCGTTGCTGACCGGATCCTTGAAGCCCAGGCCGGGCTGGTCTTCCTTGACGCCGACGACGACCTTGTCGGCCGAGACCATGCGCTCGTAGGTGGGGCTGCCGTCGAGCGAGACGTCGGAGGCGACCTCCCACAGCTGCGTGGTGTCGGTGCCGTCGCCCTCGGCGGGAGCGGCGCCGGGGGTGCCGCTGTTGCAGGCCGTCAGGGCCAGCAGGCCGGCGGCGACGATGCTCGCGCCGGCGAGAAAACGTGTCTTACGCATGTGATGTCTCCTTGGTTACGTGTGCTGTGCGGATGAGGGTCGATGACGACGGCGCGCGAGAAGGACCGGGGGGAACGGTCGAGATGCGGTCGGCGGGAGAACCTCCTCGTTCATCGCCGTCGAAGAGGAGCGTCAGTGGGTGATGAGCTTCGAGAGGAAGTCCTTCGCCCGGTCGGACTCGGGGTGGGTGAAGAACTGCTCCGGGGCCGCCTGCTCCACGATCTGGCCGTCGGCCATGAAGACGACGCGGTTGGCGGCCTTCCGAGCGAAGCCCATCTCGTGCGTGACGACGATCATCGTCATCCCGTCTGCGGCGAGGCCGACCATCACGTCGAGGACCTCGTTGATCATCTCGGGGTCGAGGGCGGAGGTCGGCTCGTCGAAGAGCATGACCTTCGGCTTCATGGCCAGGGCCCGTGCGATCGCGACACGCTGCTGCTGGCCGCCCGAGAGCTGGGCCGGGAGCTTGTCGGCCTGGTGCCCGACGCCCACGCGGTTCAGGAGAGCGCGCGCCTCCTTCTCGGCATCCGCCTTCTTGAGCTTGCGGACCTTGATCGGCCCGAGGGTGACGTTCTCGAGGATCGTCAGGTGCGCGAAGAGGTTGAACGACTGGAACACCATGCCGACGTCGGCACGCAGCTCGGCCAGGCCCTTCCCCTCTTTGGGAAGCTCCTTGCCGTCGATGGTGATCGAGCCGCTCGTGATGGTCTCGAGACGGTTGATGGTGCGGCAGAGCGTGGACTTCCCCGACCCCGAGGGGCCGATCACCACGACGACCTCGCCGCGGTCGACGGTCAGGTCGATGTCTTTCAGGGCCTGGAACTGGCCGTAGTGCTTCTGCACATCGGACACGACGACCAGGGGCTCGGAACTCGCCGGGGGAACGGATGCCATGCCTTCACCCTATGAGGATGTTGTGCAAGCGACCACATTCCTGAGCGCGCCTTAACCGTTCTGTAACAGCCGGGGTCGCGGCGGGGCGCCGCCTGGATCAGCGCGCCCGCTGGGCGAACGCGGTCTCGTACAGGCAGACGCTGGCCGCGGTCGCGAGGTTCAACGACTCCGCGCGACCGTAGATCGGCAGGCGCAGGGCAAGGTCGGCGTGCGCCAGCGCGTCGCCGTCGAGACCCCGCGCCTCGTTGCCGAACAGCCACGCTGTCGGCTCGGCGAGACGGTCGCGGGATGCCAGGAAGTCATCGCCGTCGACATCGGCCGCGACGACGCGCAGCCCCGCCTCGTGCATGCGGGCGACGACGTCGGCGAGCTCGAGGTCGACGGCCACCGGGACGTGGAACAACGACCCCGTCGTGGAACGGACGACCTTGGGGTTGTAGGGGTCGACGGTGCGGCCGGTGAGGATGACGGCGTCGGCGCCGGCGGCGTCGGCGGCGCGGATGATCGTGCCGAGGTTGCCGGGATCGCGCACCTCCTCGCAGATCGCGACGAGGCGGGGGCCGGCCGCGAGCACGTCCTTCAACGCCGTGGGCGACTGGCGGGCGACCGCGACGATGCCCTGGGGCGTGACCGTGTCGGCCATGGCATCCAGCACCGCTTCGGTCGTGTACTGCACCTCGACGTCAGCGCGCTCCGCCGCTTCTCGCACGTCGGGGTGCTTCTCCATCGCGGTGGGCGTCGCGTACAGCTCGAGCACCGTCTCGGGCGCGTAGGCGAGCGCCTCTCGCGCGGCCTGCGGTCCCTCGAGCAGGAACAGACCGGTCTCCTGACGGGCAGCGCGTTTGCTGAGCTTGGCCACGGCGCGCACCCGCGGCGAACGGGGGTTCTCCAGCACGTGACCAGTGTATGGCGCTGGCGGCATGAGGCCCGGGATGCCGCGCGTGGACGACGAAACGGGCGCCCTCCGAGGAGGACGCCCGTTTCGGGGAAGACGAGTCTCAGACGGTCTTCGGAGCGTTGACGTCGCTGGGCAGCGCAGCCTTGGCGGTCTGCACGAGCGAGGCGAACACAGCGGGCTCGTTGACCGCGAGCTCGGCGAGCATGCGGCGGTCGACCTGCACACCCGCGAGGCCGAGGCCCTGGATGAAGCGGTTGTACGTGAGGCCGTTCTGACGCGACGCCGCGTTGATGCGCTGGATCCACAGGCGGCGGAAGTCGCCCTTGCGCTTGCGACGGTCACGGTACGCGTAGACCAGGGAGTGGGTGACCTGCTCCTTGGCCTTGCGGTACAGGCGCGAACGCTGTCCGCGGTAACCGGAGGCGCGCTCGAGGATGACGCGACGCTTCTTGTGGGCGTTTACTGCCCGCTTGACTCTAGCCATTTCTGTTTCTTCCTAACGTGCGTCGGCGCTCAGAGACCGAGGAGCTTCTTGGCGACCTTCGAGTCACCCTTGGCCAGGACCTGCTCCTGGTTCAGGCGGCGGGTGCGCTTCGAGGCCTTGCCTTCGAGGTTGTGGCGCATACCGGCCTGCTGCTTCATGAGCTTGCCGCTACCGGTGAGCTTGAAGCGCTTCTTGGCACCCGAGTGGGTCTTCTGCTTCGGCATCTGTCTTCCTTCGTTGGTGTTCCCGGCGGAGCGGGAGTCTGGGGGCTTTACTCGGCGGGGGCCGAGGTCGGCGTTTCTTCCGAGGCCGAGTCGCCACGGGCTGCGCTGCGCGCCGCCTCGCGGTTCGCCGCGCGCTGCGCGTTCTGCTCGGTCTTGACCTCGGACTTGTTCTTGTGAGGAGCGACCACCATCACCATGTTGCGGCCGTCGATCGTGGGGTTCGACTCGACCGTGCCGAACTCGGCGACGTCTTCGGCGAACTTGCGGAGCAGGCGCACACCCTGCTCGGGACGCGACTGCTCACGACCACGGAACAGGATCATGGCCTTCACCTTGTCGCCCGCCTGGAGGAAGCCCTCGGCGCGCTTGAGCTTGGTGATGTAGTCGTGGGCCTCGATCTTCAGACGGAACCGGACCTCTTTCAGGACCGTGTTCGCCTGGTTACGACGCGTTTCCTTGGCCTTCTGAGCGGCCTCGTACTTGAACTTGCCGTAATCCATGATCTTGACCACGGGCGGCTTCGAGCTCGGCGCAACCTCGACCAGGTCGAGGTCCGCTTCCTGGGCCAGGCGCAGCGCAGCTTCGATTCGGACGATGCCGACCTGCTCGCCGTTGGGTCCGACGAGACGGACCTCCGGGACTCGGATGCGCTCGTTGGTGCGGGGATCGCTGATGCGGAACTCCTCTTGTGTGCGGGTGGTGGCCGCCGCGATCCGATCGAATCGCGGGCGAAGAGGAGTACACACGCCACCCGGCACGGTGCTGTCAGCACCGGCTTCTGCACCCAGACGACCCCGTGCGAAACGGAGCGGAGTGCGGGAACCCGGTAGCCTGGAGCGGCAAGCGCGGGTGGGATGTGATCCTCTTTCGTACGGAGTGAAACACTCCGAAGCCCGCCATAGTCTAGCAGAGAGATTCACGTGGACACGATCCCCTCCGACCAGCCCTCCGACGACCAGGCCGCGCACCGTCACGGCGGAGAAGACGAGCGGCTCGCCCGCTGGGAAGAGCAGGAGCGCGCCTCGGCCTCCGCGACGCGCGACATCGCCGACGTCCCCGCCGTCGAGGTGATCACCACCGCCGCCGTCCACCTCATGAGCGCCGCCGCCGTCAAGACGGGTCTGGCCGACAACCCCGCCGAGCAGCTCGACCTCGACGAGGCCCGCAAGCTCATCAACTCCCTCGCGGGCCTCATCACGGCCGGCGCTCCGGAGATCAGCGACATGCACGCCCGGTCGCTGCGCGACGGGCTGCGCTCGTTGCAGCTCGCGTTCCGCGAGGCATCCGTCATCCCCGACCCGATCGGTAAGGGGCCGGGCGAGAAGTGGACGGGTCCTGTCACGTAGGTCGTTCGTTCTGGGGTACCGGCTACGGGGTGCCCCTCTTCGGAGGCAAGAGCGGGGCCCCTTCCCCGATTGCCTCCGAAGAGGGGCACCCCTTCGCCTGTGCCGCAGGCCGACTCCGCCGTGACACCCGCGGGGTGGGGAGCGGGGCCCCTTCCCCGATTGCCTAGGGAAGGGGGCATCACTGCGCCCTGTGCCGCAGGCCGACTCCTCCGTGACACCGTGGGGGTATGGATGGGGCCCTTCCCCGATTGCCTCCGAAGAGGGGCACCCCTTCGCCTGTGCCGCGGGCCGACTCCTCCGTGACACCCGCGAAAGTGTGAACCGCGACTCGGTCTGGACGACGGAGCTGTGGCATCCGGTCCCCACCCCCGCGCCAGGACAGGGGATGCCGCGAGAACAGGACACACGCGCCGGGCGCGGGCCTGCTCCCGAACGATCGGCTGTCGCGGAGCGGTCGCGTGCGAGGCGCGCGGGGCGGGTCAGGCGTCGGTGCTGCGGTGCAGCTTCACCGTGAGCGAGTCGACCAGCACCGCGATGCGATCGTCGGCCGACCACCGGCGTGCGAGGCGCGCGAGCACGGCATCCAATTCCTCCTGCTCGAGGCCCGACATCAGCTGGAGGTGCACGACGAGCTCCGGACCGCGCAGACGACCGGTGGGGTCGCCCGACTCGACGGCGAGGTCGAGCACGGCGAGTTCGCCGGAGATGCTCTCCTGCAGGCCGGTGAAGATCGCGGGCGAGATGTGCGCGGGCTCCCACGCCTCCCCCTGCGCGATGGCCCAGACGGCGGGGCGACGGATGACGAACTCCGTCTCCGACGCGGGGTCGATGACGATGAGCTCGGTGTCTTCGGACGCCGCGGCCAAGGCCGTGCGACGGCCGTCCGCGGGGACGGGGCGGGCCGTGGCATCCCAGGTCTGGAGGGCGGTCACCGACGTGAAGACGGGGAGCACCTTGCGACCGTCGGGGGCGGCCACCGTCACGATGGACAGTTCCTGCGTCTTGTCGACCTCGAGGCCGTGCGCCCCGATGCCGTGGTCGCCCTTCTCGGCGACCAGGGGGATCAGCAGTCGGGCGTCGCGATAGGCGTCGACGACCGCACGCGCATCGCCGTCACCGGCGCGGAACGCCACGAGAGCGGCCAGCAGCGCGGGGTCGGCCGAACCGTCGTCGCCGGAGTGCGGGTTCGACTCGAACCGGCGTCCCTCCCACGGGACACCCGCCGAATCGGCGCGGTGCCCGTGGTCGTGGGGACCGCCGGAAGAGGGATCGCCGGCGTCGCGACCGTCAGTGTCCGGCGACATCCAGCGCCTCGGCGAGGGTGAACTGCCCCGCATACAGTGCCTTGCCGACGATCGCGCCTTCGACTCCCAGCGGCACGAGCTCGCGCAGGGCGGCAATGTCGTCGAGGCTGGACACGCCGCCCGAGGCGACGATCGGCTTCGGGGTGCGCTGGGTCATCTCGCGCAGCAGTTCGATGTTGGGCCCGCGCAGGGTGCCGTCCTTGGTGACGTCGGTGACGACGTACCGGCTGCAGCCCGCATCCTCCAGGCGCTGCAGGACGGTCCACAGGTCGCCGCCGTCGCGCGTCCAGCCGCGGGCGGCGAGCGTCGTGCCGCGCACGTCGAGGCCGACGGCGATCGCCTCGCCGTAGCGGTTGATGACGTCGGCGGCCCACTCGGGGTTCTCGAGCGCGGCCGTGCCGAGGTTGATGCGGCTCGCGCCGCTCTCGAGGGCCGCTTCGAGGGAGCGGTCGTCGCGGATGCCGCCCGACAGCTCGACCTGAACGCCCTTGACCTGCTTGATGACCTTGCGCATGACGTTCGCGTTGCTCCCGCGCCCGAAGGCGGCGTCGAGGTCGACGAGGTGGATCCACTGCGCACCCTGGCGGGCGAAGTCCGCCGCGGCGTCGACGGGGTCGCCGTAGCTGGTCTCGGTGCCGGCCTCCCCCTGGGTCAGGCGGACGGCCTTTCCGTCGGCCACGTCGACCGCGGGAAGAAGGACAAGCTCGGGCGTGGACGCGAAATCGTTCATGGCTCCTCGTGCCGGCAGGCGCCTCTCGCCAGCCCCGGGCACGAGGTCACACAGTAGTCGTGCGCAGCCCGTCGATCCAATTGGCCAGCAGACGGATGCCGGCTTCGCCCGACTTCTCGGGGTGGAACTGCGTCGCCGCCAGCGGGCCGTTCTCCACCGCCGCGATGAACGGGGCACCGTAGGTGCACCACGTCACGGCGGGCTGCGGGAAGGGCGGCGTCACCTCGAGCGACCACTCCTGCGCCGCGTACGAGTGCACGAAGTAGAAGCGCTCCCGCTCGATGCCCTCGAACAGACGCGAGCCCTCGCCCGCGGTGACGGTGTTCCAGCCCATGTGCGGCAGGACGGGCGCCGCGAGCTCGTCGACCGTGCCCGGCCACTCGCCGAGTCCGGGCGTGTCGGTGCCGCGCTCGATCCCGCGCTCGAACATGACCTGCATGCCGACGCAGATGCCGAGGACCGGACGCCCGCCCGCGAGACGGCGATCGATGATCTCCCCACCCCGACTGGCGTTCAACGCCCCCATGACGGCGCTGAACGCCCCCACGCCGGGGACGAGGAGCCCGTCGGCATCCATCAGCAACGACCGGTCGGACGTCAACCGCGCGTCTGCCCCGGCTTCGACCAGAGCCTTGACCGCGGAGTGGACGTTGCCCGAGCCGTAGTCGAGGACGGCGACGACGGGCTTCGCCGTCACAGCGCGCCCTTGGTGCTCGGGATGCCGTCGACGAGCGGGTCGAGGGCCTTCGCCTGGCGGAAGGCGCGCGCGAGCGCCTTGTACTCGGCCTCGGCGATGTGGTGGGGGTCGCGCCCGCCGACCACGCGGACGTGGACGGTGAGACCGGCGTGGATCGAGATGGCCTCGAACGAGTGACGCACGAGCGACCCGGTGAAGTGTCCGCCGATGAGGTGGTGCTCGAACCCGGCGGGCTCGCCGGTGTGCACGAGGTAGGGCCGTCCGCTGATGTCGACGACGGCCTGCGCGAGCGCCTCGTCGAGCGGGACGAGCGCGTCACCGTAGCGCGCGATGCCGGACTTGTCGCCGAGGGCCTGCCGGATGGCCTGGCCGAGCACGATCGAGGTGTCCTCCACCGTGTGGTGGGCGTCGATGTGGGTGTCGCCCGTCGCGCGCACGCGCAGGTCGGTGAGCGAGTGCTTCGCGAACGCCGTCAGCATGTGGTCGAAGAACGGCACGCTCGTGGAGATGTCGCTGACGCCGCGACCGTCGAGGTCGAGCTCGAGCTCGACGCGGGATTCGCTCGTCTCGCGGGTGATCGAGGCGGTGCGGGGGGTGGCGGGGGCGGTCATGCTCGGGATCCTATCGAGGCGAGGGCGTCGAGAAAGGCGGTGGTCTCGTCGGCCGTCCCGGCCGAGACGCGGAGGTGGTGCGCGATGCCGACGTCGCGGATCAGCACGCCGCGGTCGTAGAGGGCCTTCCACGTCGCGGCGGGATCGTCGACCCCGCCGAACAGCACGAAGTTGGTCCACGACTCGTGCGCCGTGTAGCCCAGAGCGGAGACGGTCGCCGAGATGCGGTCGCGCTGCGCGACGATCTCATCGACCATCGACAGCATCGTGTCGGCGTGGGCGAGGGCCGCGGTCGCGGCCGCCTGTGTGAGGGCGCTGAGGTGGTACGGCAGGCGCACCAGACGGAGCGCGTCGACGAACACCGGATCGGCGGCGAGGTACCCCACGCGGGCTCCCGCGAACGCGAACGCCTTGCTCATCGTGCGAGAGACGACCAGGCGAGGGCGACCGGGCAGAAGCGAGATCGCCGAGGGCTCGTCGCGCGGGGCGAACTCCTCGTACGCCTCGTCGACGATGACGATGCCGTCGAAGGCGTCGTAGACGGCCTCGACGACGTCGAGGCGCAGGGGCGTACCCGTGGGGTTGTTGGGGGCGCAGAGGAAGACGATGTCGGGGCGCTGCTCACGGACCTGCGCCGCCGCGGACTCGGCGGAGAGCGTGAAGTCGTGCTCCCGCTCCCCCGCGATCCACCGGGCGCCGGTGGCGCGGGTGAGGATCGGGTACATGGAGTACGTGGGCGCGAAGCCCATGGCGGTGCGGCCGGGCCCTCCGAACGCCTGGAGGATGTGCTGCAGGACCTCGTTCGAGCCGTTGGCCGCCCAGATCTGGTCGGGATTCAGGCCGTGGCCGAGGTACTGGGCGAAAGCCTCGCGGAGGGTGGTGAACTCGCGGTCGGGATACCGGTTGACGTCGCGAAGGGCTCGGGCCACGGCATCCAGGATGTCGTCGGCGACCTCGGACGGAACGGGATGCGTGTTCTCGTTCACGTTCAGTGCAACGGGCAGCGCGGCCTGCGGTGCCCCGTAGGGCGTCATGCCCCGGAGATCGTCGCGAAGCGGGAGGTCGTCGAGGCGTACGTTCACCTCACCCATCGTAGGCGGCGACGACCTCGGCGGCTCACGCTCACGCCTCGGGCCGACGACGCCGACCGCCGACATCGATCACTTTCGGGCGGTCAGTTCGTCGGCGCGTATTCGGCCGGGATCGCGATGCGCTGACCGGCCGTGACGGACCCGCCCGACAGGGCGTTGAGGCGCGTGATCTGGGCGATCACGTCGCGCGGGTCGGCCGCGGGCGCGAGCTCTTCGGCGATCGACCACAGGGTCTCGCCGCTCATCACGGTGATCTCGGTGAACGACCCCGCGGGTGCTCCCGCCTCGTTCGATGCGAGCGCGGCTCCCCCGCCGACGACGGCGAACCCCAGGGCGATGGCGAGGGGAAGGGCGACCAGGAAGGCGAGGACGCGGCGGCCGCGAGCGGTGATGCGCAGGCGGGTGGTCGGTGCGGTGATGGCGATGCTGCTCATGATGTGCTCCTCGGTGGGGAGAGATTCGCACCCCGCCCTCGGCCGGGAGGGCAGGGGTGCGAATCTGTATTCCGAATCTATCTTCGATACTTTCGATGTGTCAAGACCGCGGATGTCGTAGACGGATCGAACGCGACACGCGCGCCGTTCCGTGTGTTTCGGCTCGTTGACCGGATACGGTTTCGACACGGAGACCTCATCACCAACCTCCGACATTCGAATTTCCGCCGCATCGACCGCGGCGCGAGGGGAGCACAGATGACCGACGCGACGACCGCCGCCGGCCGCGAACGTCCGCAGACTCGGCGACGCAAGAACCTCAGCGACAAGCAGCTCGCCATCCTCGAGGTCATCCAGCGGTCGATCGCGCGGCACGGCTACCCGCCGAGCATGCGCGAGATCGGCGACGCCGTCGGCTTGAAGTCGCTGTCGAGCGTGACCCACCAGCTCAACCAGCTCGAGCTGAGCGGCTACCTGCGGCGCGATCCCGGCAAGACGCGGGCGATGGAGGTCTTGATCGACCTCCCCGGAGCCGCGGCCGAGAACCCCGCCGACACGGCCCCCGCGCTGGGCGATGCCGCCCTCGTGCCCCTCGTCGGCCGCATCGCCGCGGGCGTGCCCATCACCGCCGATCAGCAGGTGGAGGAGATCTTCCCCCTCCCCCGCCAGCTGGTGGGCAAGGGCGAGCTGTTCATGCTGAAGGTGTCGGGCGACTCGATGATCGACGCCGCGATCTGCGACGGCGACTGGGTGGTCGTGCGCTCCCAGGCCACGGCCGAGAACGGCGAGATCGTCGCCGCGATGCTCGACGGCGAGGCGACCGTGAAGACGTTCCGCCGCCGCGACGGCCACACGTGGCTGCTGCCCCGCAACAGCGCATTCGAGCCGATCCTCGGCGACGAGGCCGTCGTGCTCGGCCGCATCGTCGCCGTGCTGCGCGCGGTCTGATCAGCCGCGCCCTCGTCGCGGCGAGCGACGGTCACGGCGCGCAGTAGCATGACCGCACGCGCGCCCGGCGGCGCGCGGAGCGAAAGCGAGAGTCGTGTCATCCAGCCCCATTCCGGCCGAGCCCGATCGGACCAACCCCGTGTCCCCCGCGAGTGCGGCCGAGACGCACGAGAGCGCGACGGCGGATGTGCCCCTCGACGGCACCGCATCGCGGTCGCGACCACGACGCAGCACCGTGGTCCTGGGCGTCGTCCTCTCCGCGGTCGTCGTGGCCTCGGGCGCGGGCTTCGCCTGGATGTCGGCGCAGCTGTCGGATTCCCGCTCGCGCATCACCGACCAGGAACAGCGCCTCCAGGACCAACAGCGCGAACTCGACGAGCAGCGCGAGGTCATCGAGCGCAAGGAGCAGTTCGGCGCGGCGATGGCCGATCTCTACGCCACGGTCGACCCCCTGGTCGGTCTGCCGTACTCCTCGCTCGTCCCCTGGGCGCAGATCGAGGCCATCGCCGGTCGCGCTTGGCAGCACCGATGGACTCCCTCCGCGCTCGACCGCGACATCCTCGACCTGGAGACGCTGACGACCGATCTCGTCGTCCGTGCCGACGCGGCGCGGGAGCAGGCGGCGACGAACGCCTCGGGCAGCGTCTGGGAGGCGACCCTCGACGAACTGGGCGGCGGATGGGTGTCGATGGGGTTCGACGAGAGCGGTCGCCCCTGCGGCCTCGAGGCGATGGCCTGCATCTCGGGGGCGTCGCCGTTCCACGTCGAGGTGAGCGCGGGAACCCGTAGCGACGGACAGCTGACGGACTGGATGCGCACCGGCGTCGCTTACCACGAGTTCGCCCACGTGCTGCAGTTCACCAACCCCGAGGCGACGGCATCCGCCCTCACGGCCTTCGCCGACGATCCCGAGACCATGGCGGACTGCTACGCGTTGACGGTGCTCGACGGATGGACGCTCGAGCACGAAGTGCCGATCGACGCCACGTCGTACTGGGAGGTGCGCCTCGGCTACGGCTACACGTGCGACGACGGCCAACGGCAGGTCATCAGGGACTGGCTGAGCGCTCTCGGCGTGCAGAAGCAGATCGTCGGGGCCTGACCCCGCCCGCGCGACCTCGCGCGGGTGGGGGGTCCGCCTGTCGTACCGCTGCACCGGCGACGCCGCCCGCCGGTGTCGGGGGCTGTCCCTAGGCTGGAGTCATGGCTGACACCCTCCCGTACGGTTCCTGGCCCTCGCCCATCACCCCCGAGTCGGTCGCGCAGGCCTCGCCCCGCGTCGACGGGGCCCGACTCGTCGGCGACGAGGTGTGGTGGGGCGAGTCCGTCCCCCACGAGGCCGGCCGCGTCGCGGTGAAGCGTCGCCGCGCCGACGGCTCCGTCGAGACCGTGCTCCCCGCCCCCGCGAACGCGCGATCGGCCGTGCACGAGTACGGCGGCGGCGCCTGGACGGCGTCCGACGACGGGGAGCTCTACTACGTCGAGAAGACCGACCAGCGCGTCTACGCGCTCCGCCCGGGCGAGACCGCACGGCCCCTCACTCCGGCCGACGACGCCGTACGCCACGGCGGCCTGCGCTGGGAGCACGGCGTGCTCCTCGCCGTCCGCGAGACCCACGGCTCGTCGCGCGTGCCCGACCGGGCGATCGTGCGCATCCCGCTCGACGGACGAGCCGAGGTCCTCGCCGAGGGCAGCGACTTCCTCGCCCAACCGGCCCTCTCGCCCGACGGGCGCCGCCTGGCCTGGGTCGCGTGGGATCACCCCGACATGCCGTGGGATGCCACGGTGCTGCGCGTCGCCGATCTCGAGACGGGTTCCGTTCACGACGTCGCGGGCGGCTCGCACCGCGCACCTCTGCAACCCGTGTGGATCGCGGACGACGAGCTGCTCTACGCCGATGACCCGGAGGGGCGGTGGAACCTCTTCCGCCGACCGCTCGACGGCGATGCGCAGCCCCTCGCCCCCGCCGACGCCGACACCGGCGGCGGCCTGTGGGTTCTCGGAACCCGGTGGTTCGGGGCGGCCGACGACGGGCGCGTCGTCGCCGTGCGCACGAACGGCGCCGACGAGATCGTCGAGATCGCCCCGAGCGGCATCCGCCCCCTCGACGTCCCGGTCGTGGCCGGCGCCGCCGTCGACGACGTGCGGGGCGCGCGCGTGCTCGTCTCGGGTTCCGATGCCGGCGGACGGTCGGGCCTCTGGCTCGTCGACCTCGATTCCGGCCTGGTCGACCTGGTGACGGGCGGCGCCGCATCGTGGGGTGACGAGTGGATGCCGACCGCCCGCGCACTGTCCACCGACGGCCCGCACGGCCCGGTGCACGCCTTCGCCTACGCCCCCACCAACCCCGACGTCGCTCCGGTCGCGGGCGAGCGCCCCCCGTACGTCGTTCTCGTTCACGGCGGACCCACCTCGCACGTCGGTCCCGCCCCGTCGGCCAAGACGGCGTTCTTCACCAGCCGCGGAATCGGCGTCCTCGACGTCAACTACGGCGGTTCGACGGGCTACGGTCGCGCCTATCGGGACCGCCTGAAGGGCCAGTGGGGCGTGGTCGACGTCGACGACGTCGCCGCGGCGGCATCCGCCCTGGCCGAGGCGGGACTCGCCGACCCCGATCGTCTCGCCATCGCGGGCGGCTCGGCCGGCGGCTGGACGGTGCTCGCCGCCGTCACCCGCACCGACGTCTTCTCGGCGGGTATCTCGCGCTATGGCGTCGGGGACGCCCGCGCTCTCGCCGAAGACACCCACGATTTCGAGGCGCGCTATCTCGACGGGCTCATCGGCCCCCTGCCCGAGGCCGAGGCGGTGTATATCGAGCGCTCACCCCTGGGGCGCCCCGAGCTCTTCCGCGTGCCGCTGCTGATCCTGCAGGGGTCGGAAGACCGCGTGGTCCCCCCGTCGCAGGCGGAGGCCATCCGCGACGCCCTCACGGCGCACGGTGTCCCGCACGCGTACGTCCTGTACGAGGGCGAAGGGCACGGGTTCCGCCGGTCGGAGACGGTGATCGACTCGCTCGAGCGCGAACTCGGTTTCCTCGGCGCGGTGTTCGGCTTCGAGACCCCGGGTGTCCCTGCGCTCGAACTCGACTGACGTCATCCGGAGCCGCGGCGCGCCCTCTCCCGCGAAAGGAGCAGACGTGCCGCCGCCGCCAAAGTCATGGGCCCCCGCGCACGCGCGGGGGCCCATGACGGCCCGGCTCAGACCTCGAACGCCGCCAGCTCGGCGGCCAGTCGTGCGCCGACGTGCGCGTGCAGGAACGTCCCGCTCTCACGGTGCTCCTGCGCGACGATGAGGCCGCTCTCGTGCACCGCCGAGACGAGGTCGCCACGGTCGTACGGCACGACCGCCTGCACCTCCACGGCGGGAAGGGGCAGCGCGTCCTCGATGGCGGCACGCAGCTCCTCGATGCCCTCGCCCGTCCGCGACGAGACGAACTTCGCGTTCGGGGCCAGTCCCCGCAGCACGAGCCGGTCGTCCTCGCTCACGAGGTCGGCCTTGTTGAAGACGACGATCTCTTGGCCGAAGTTCGCGTCGACGTCGCCCATCACGTCGCGCACCGTCATGAGCTGCGCGGCCGGATCGGGGTGCGAGGCGTCGACCACGTGCAGGATGACGTCGGCGTCACCGACCTCCTCGAGCGTCGACCGGAACGCCTCGACCAGCTGGTGCGGCAGGTTGCGCACGAAGCCCACGGTGTCGGTCAGCGTGTAGACGCGTCCGTCACTGGTCTCGGAGCGGCGGACCGTGGCATCCAGCGTCGCGAACAGGGCGTTCTCGACCAGGACACCGGCACTGGTGAGGCGATTGAGCAGGCTGGACTTGCCGGCGTTCGTGTAGCCCGCGATCGCGACCGAGGGGATCGTGTGACGCTTGCGCTCGGCGCGCTTGGCCTCGCGCGCGGGGGCGAAGTCGCGCAGCTGCTTGCGCAGCAGGGCCATCTTCGTGCGGATGCGACGACGGTCGAGCTCGATCTTCGTCTCACCCGGACCGCGCGAACCCATTCCGGCGCCACCAGCGCCGACCTGTCCACCGGCCTGACGCGACATCGAGTCACCCCATCCACGCAGCCGCGGGAGAAGGTACTCGAGCTGCGCGAGCTCGACCTGCGCCTTACCCTCGCGACTCTTGGCGTGCTGGCTGAAGATGTCGAGGATCACCGTCGTGCGGTCGATCACCTTCACCTTCACGACGTCTTCGAGGGCGCGCCGCTGGCTGGGGGCGAGCTCCGTGTCGGCGATCACGGTGTCGGCGCCCACGGCGGCGACGATGTCGCGCAACTCGGCGGCCTTTCCGCGACCGACGTACGTCGCCGGATCGGGGTGGGGTCGCCGCTGCAGCACGCCGTCGAGCACGACCGCGCCGGCCGTCTCGGCCAGAGCCGACAGCTCGCGCAGCGAGTTCTCGGCATCCGTCTGCTCACCCTGGGGGTGCACGCCGACGAGGACGACGTTCTCGAGGCGCAGCTGGCGGTACTCGACCTCGGTGACGTCTTCGAGCTCGGTCGAGAGCCCGGCGACGCGGCGCAGCGCCGCGCGTTCCTCGCGGTCCCACTGGTCGCCGTCGCTGTCGCCGCCGTACGCGGTGGTGCTGTCCTGCAGGGCCTGAGCGGCACCGAAGACCCGGACCCCGCGGTGCGCATCGGCGCGCGCGAGCACACGGTCGACCGGGTCCACGGCAGACGCGTCGATGCTCGGGGGCGTGGTCTGTTCGGTCATGTGTTCCTTTCGTCGCGGGCTCGGCCCGCGGTGGTACTGATGTTCTGGCACTTTATCCGGCCCGGCGGTCGAAGCCGCGGTCGGATATCCTGGGCGGATGGGGAGCGAGCACTACTTCAGCGCGTCGCCGTCGAGTCCCGAGCAGCTCCGCCGCATCCGCGTGACGTTGGCCGGCCGAGAGCTCGAGCTCGTCACGGCGGGCGGCGTCTTCAGTCCCGATCACGTGGATGCCGGGACCTCGGTGCTGCTCGCCAACACGCCTCCCCCTCCCGCCGGTGGGAACTTCCTCGACCTGGGATGCGGCTGGGGTCCGATCTCGATCTCGCTGGCGCTCGCGTCACCGCACGCGACCGTGTGGGCGGTCGACGTCAACGAACGGGCTCTCGATCTCGTGAGGCGCAATGCCGAGTCGCTCGGCCTCACCAACATCAACGCCGTTCGACCCGAGGATGTTCCCGACGACGTGACGTTCCGCACCATCCGGTCGAACCCGCCGATCCGCGTGGGCAAGAACGAACTTCACGAGATGCTCCAGCACTGGATCCCCCGTCTCGCCGAGCGCAGCGACGGCTGGTTCGTCGTCCAGCGCAACCTCGGATCCGACTCCCTGCAGCGCTGGCTCGCCGCGACGTTCCCCGACGGCTACAGCGTCCAGCGTGCCGCCACCGGACGCGGTTTCCGCGTGCTGCGCGTGCGTCGCCACGGTTCGCCGCCGAGCGAGCTGATCGACGTCATCCGCTGATCCGACGACACCCGTTCGCGGACTCCCGCCGCGTGCGGCGGGAGGGCAGGTCCATCGCCCGCCGAGCGGCATCCGGATGCCACGGGCCGGAGCCGACGAGTCGACGGCTGCTCAGGCGAGAGCGACCTCGCCCGTGAACACCAGCGAAGCGGGGCCGGACAGGAACACGTGCCCGTCGGCCACGCGGACCCCCAGCGTCCCGCCCGGGGTGTCGACGACCCAGTGGTCGGGAGCGGCAGCGCCGGCCCAGTGGCGAACGGCGAGCGCCGCGGCGGCGGCGCCCGTTCCGCAGCTCAGGGTCTCGCCGACGCCGCGCTCGAACACGCGCAGGCGGATCGCCCCGACGCCGTCGCGCACGAGCGGGTCGGCCGGGACGACGAACTCGACGTTGGCGCCGTGCCGCGGCGCGGGGTCGAGCACGGGCTGGAAGGTCAGGTCGAGCCCCTCGAGCTCGGCATCCGACGACAGGGCGACGACCACGTGCGGGTTGCCGACATCGATCCCCACTCCCGGGCGCGCGACGCTCAATCCCTTCGCGCGCACGAGGGTCTCGTCGGCCTCCACGACGTAGGCACCCAGGTCGACCTCGAAGCCGCGGTCGCTGCGCGTGAGGGTCTTCACCCCCGCCCGCGTGCCGATGCGCAATCCGTCGTCGATCGACGCGAGGCCGGTGTCGGTGAGGTACCGGGCGAAGACGCGCGTGCCGTTGCCGCACATCTCGGCCTTGGACCCGTCGGCGTTGCGGTAATCCATGAACCACTCGGCCCCGGATGCCGCAGCCTCGGCGCCCTCGAGGATCGCCGCCGAGCGGACGACGCGCAGCAGTCCGTCGGCGCCGATGCCGAAGTGGCGGTCGCACAGCGCGGCGACCTGCGCGTCGGAGAGGTCGATCTCGCCGTCGGGATCGGCGATCACCACGAAGTCGTTGCCGGTGCCGTGACCCTTGGTGAAAGCGAGAGAGGACATGGGACCAGTCTACGGACGACGCGCGGTCGGCCGTCCTGGTGAGAAGGCCCGGCGATCTGCGGCGGGTCGTGAGGCGCGTTGACGCCGGCGAGCGGGCCCGACGGTCTCAGGCGGGGCGACCGGGCCTGTCGACGATCAGCCGCCGGCCGGTCGCCCAGGTCTCGAACGGCTCGTAGCCGAGCGCGTCGTAGAAGCCCCGCGCTCCGGTGTTGTCGGGGCGCACCATGAGCTGCACCTTCGGGCAGCCCATCGCCTCCAGCAGACGCTCCGCCTCGGCCACGAGCGCACGCCCCACTCCCCGCCCCCGGTGCGAGGCCGCAGCGGCGAGGTAGTAGAGCCACCCGCGATGCCCGTCGTAACCCGCCATCACGCTGCCGACGATCGCCTCGTCGTCGACGGCGACGAGGAAGAGCTCGGGCTGCACGGTGAGCTTCCGACGGATGTCGGCGCGCGGGTCGTTCCACGGCCGGGTCAGTCCCGCCTCCTTCCACAGCGCGACGACCGCGTCCTCGTCGGTGGGCGCGAACGCGCGGATCGCGATGGTCATCGATCGTCCCTCTCCGCCGCGCGCACGAGCTGCGCGGCATCCGTCGTCCGGGCATCGACGATGCGGGCGTCGGCGTAGCGGCGGAACCACGACACCTGCCGGCGCGCGTACCGCCGGGTCAAGGCCTGCGTCTGCGCGATGGCGTCTTCGCGCGTCAGGTCTCCGCGCAGCTGCGCGAGCGCCTGCGCGTACCCGATCGCGCGCGACGCCGTGACGCCCCGCTCGAGCCCCTCGTCGCGGAGCCGCTCCACCTCGTCGACGAGACCCTCGGCCCACATGCCCTCGACGCGCGCGTCCAGCATCGCCACCAGCTGCTCGCGGTCCACGTGCGTCGTGACGATGCGCGTCGACGGATGCCACTGCTCCGGCGCGTGCGGAAGAGCGCCGCCGTGGGTCTCGCCGCCCTGCTCCAACACCTCGAGCGCGCGCACCACGCGTCGGCCGTTACGCGGGTCGATGCGGGCCGCCGCGTCGCGATCGGCCTCGCGCAGCCGCGCGAACAGCGCGCCGGCCCCCTCGCGCTCGAGCTCCGCCTCGAGGCGGGCGCGCAACGCCTCGTCGCGCGGCGGGAAGCGGAAGTCCCACAGCACGCTCGAGACGTACAACCCGGATCCGCCGACGAGGATCGCCTCAGCGCCCCGGCCGTGGATCTCGGAGATCGCCGCGCGGGCGGCATCCTGATACCAGGCCACCGCGGCCTCGTCGGTCACCGCGAGCGCATCGAAGAGGTGGTGCGGGATGCCGCGTCGCTCGGCCACCGGGATCTTCGCGGTGCCGATGTCCATGCCGCGGTACAGCTGCATCGCGTCGGCGTTCACGATCTCGGCCGGGCGCCCCGCGGCCGCGAGAGCCTCGGCGAGGTCGAGGGAGAGTCCGGTCTTGCCGGTGCCGGTGGCTCCGACGACGCTCCAGAGGGCGGGCCTCGTCACACGCCGACGCGGAGCGTGGGGAGTCCGAGCGACACGGCGCGGGGAGCGCCGTCGTCACCCGCGGGCGCGGGCACGCCGCACGACTCGGCCTGCGAGCGGTCCCACGCGTCGCCGGCACGTGTACGTCGGATGCGCAGGGGCGCACCGTCGACGGCGTCGGCGAGCAGGTGGAACGGCGCCGCGTGGGTCACCGTGACCGACACGACATCGCCCGGACGCGGCACGGCCGAGCCCGCCGGCAGCTCGAAGTGCACGAGGCGGTTGTCTTCGGCGCGGCCGGTGAGACGGTGGGTCTCGGCATCCTTCTTGCCTTCGCCGGTGCTGACGAGCACCTCGAGCGTGCGGCCCAGCTGCTTCCGGTTCTCCTCCGCCGAGATCCGGTCCTGCAGCGCGATGAGGCGCTCGAACCGTTCCTGCACGACGGCCTTCGGCACCTGGTCGGCCATGGTGGCCGCGGGCGTGCCCTCGCGGATGGAGTACTGGAACGTGAAGGCGCTCGAGAACCGCGACGCCTCGACCACGCGCATCGTCTCTTCGAAGTCCTCGTCGGTCTCACCGGGGAAGCCGACGATGATGTCGGTCGTGATCGCCGCGTCGGGGATCTGCGCGCGGACCCGGTCGAGGATGCCGAGGAACTTCTCGCTGCGGTACGACCGGCGCATCGCCTTGAGGATGCGGTCGGAACCCGACTGCAGCGGCATGTGCAGCTGCGGCATGACGGCCGGGGTCTCGGCCATCGCGGCAATGACGTCGTCGGTGAAGGCGGCCGGGTGGGGGCTCGTGAAGCGGATGCGCTCGAGGCCCTCGATCTCGCCCGCGGCGCGGAGCAGCTTGCCGAACGCGAGGCGGTCGCCGAACTCGACGCCGTACGAGTTGACGTTCTGGCCGAGCAGGGTGACCTCGATCGCGCCGTCGTCGACGAGCAGGCGGATCTCGTTGAGGATGTCGCCGGGACGGCGGTCCTTCTCCTTGCCGCGCAGGCTCGGCACGATGCAGAAGGTGCAGGTGTTATTGCAGCCGACCGAGATCGAGACCCATCCGCTGTGGACCGAATCGCGCTTGGTGGGCAGCGTCGACGGGAAGATCTCCAGCGACTCGAGGATCTCCAGCTCCGCCTCGCCGTTGTGGCGCGCGCGCTCGAGCATCCCGGGGAGCGAGCCCATGTTGTGGGTGCCGAACACGACGTCGACCCACGGAGCCTTCTGCTGGACCGCGTCCTTGTCCATCTGCGCGAGGCAGCCGCCGACGGCGATCTGCATGCCCGCGTGCGCGTCCTTGCGCGACTTCAGATGGCCCAGCGTGCCGTAGAGCTTGCCCGCCGCGTTGTCGCGCACGGCGCACGTGTTGATGACGACGACGTCGGCCTCGGTGCCCGCCTCGGCACGCACGTAACCGGCGCTCTCGAGCGACCCGCTCAGACGCTCGGAGTCGTGCACGTTCATCTGGCATCCGAAGGTGCGGACTTCGTAGGTACGCGCGCCGGCGTCGCCCTGGGCGGCGGCGGAGGGCGCGATGAGCGTCGGGGTCGAGACAGGGGTGGTCATGATGCGAGCAATTCTAAAGCCCGCCCCTGGAGACGACGTCGTCAGGCCCCAGGTCACGGTTTGCGGCACCGCCCTGGCGGCACGCATAGGGAATGGATAGTGTGAGCCCACGCTCACCCGTCCGCCTGCGGGTTTCCGGGGGGAGAAGTATGCGGACAACACAGGCGACCTCGTGGTCGCGCGCCCTGATCGGTTCCGACCGGGATGCCATCGAACTCGCATCCCGTGTGCATTCCGGCGTCTCGATGGTGGTGGCAGGACCTCGCGGCAGCGGTCGCAGCTACGTCATCCGCACCATCTCCGCCGAGGTGGAGAGCCTCGGACGCGAGGTCATCGTCGTCCGGCCGGCGTCGGCGCTGACGTCCGTCCCCTTCGGTGCGCTGACGGCAGCCGGCCACCCCGCCCTGCGAAACCTGATCGAGGGCGCGCCGACACCCATCGACGGCGTGATCGTCATCGACGACGTCGACACCCTCGATCCCGCCTCGGCCCGTGCGATCGCCCACGCGGTGGCGACGCGCCGGGCGACCGCCGTCCTCGGGCTGCGTACCGCCCGCGCGCGGTCGCTGCACCATCCCGACGACGCCGACGAGGTGCGGCGGACGTTCCTCGACCTCTGGATGGACGGATTCGCCCGACGCATCGATCTGTCGGAGCTCACCGACGACGACGCCCGACGCATGATCGCCCTGTTCCCGGACGCCGACCTGTTGGATGTGCCCACGCGCGCGGGTCTCATCTGGCGCGCGGACGGCTCGCGCACCCTTCTGCGCCAGCTCGTCCTGGAAGCGCTCAGAGCCGTCCGCGACGGCCGTGACCCGCTCCGGGCGATCCGCTCGGTCGCCCCCGGCAGCCGACTCGCCGTCGCGCTGGAACGTCACGTGGCGGGTTTCCTACGACAAGACCTGGAGTGCCTGGCCGGGGTGCGCCGCCTCGCCCACCTCGAATTCGCGGTCGCCACACGCCTCTTCGACCCCGAGGCCGTCGACGCCCTCATCGGCAGCGGCCTCCTCCACGCCGATTCCTCGCCCGAGCGACGTCTCACCGCCAATGACCTCTTCGCGCTGGAGGCGCACCGTCAGCTCGGCGACGACACCGTCGACGCGATGATCGATCGCGCCGGGAGGCGCATGCTCGCCGAGGCCGATCACTGGTGGAGTTCGACCATCGCGGTCTCCGTCTCCGAACGATGGCACCGACTCGGAGCCGACGCATCGGGCGAATCGGCCTACGCTCCGGACCTCCGTGCGCGCGTGGCGCTCGACGCCGCGCGGGAGGCGAATGATCGCGGCGACAGCGCGCATGCCGCCGCCCACGCCTCGCGCGGCCTCGCCGCCGTGGACGATCCGGCGCTGCGCGTCGAACTCGACCTCGCTCGCCGCTGCGCCGTCGAACCCGACGACATCCTCGCCGACGGATCCGCGCGCCGTCGGATCGCGCGCCTGCAGGCCCGCAGAGCCGCCGCCGGGATGCCGTCATCGTCCGATCCGGGGCAGATCTCCGCCGAGCAGGCCGAGGCGGACGCGCACGTGGAACGCCTGCTGGCCGAGGCGACGCGGGCCGGCAACCGTGTCGACGCCGCAAAGGCCTGCGAACTCACCGATCTCGCCGTCTCCCTCCCCGGCGCCTCCCCATTGGGGCGCCTGCGAGCCCTCGTCGCAGCCGGCACGTCGCAGACCATCCGCGGTCGATGGGCGGTCGCGAAGGCGCACTACCGCGACGCACAGCGGCTCCTGGATGCGATCCCGCGTCCGCAGGGGATCTCCACCCGCGAGCGCCTCTCGGCCCTGATGTTCCTCCTCATCGGGCATCAGATCGCCGGAGCCGACGGCTCCGCGGTCGAGCAGCGTCTGGAACGGGAACTCGGCCCGGCCGCCCGGGAGGGCGGGGTGTCGGAGCTCACCGCCGCGGGAATCGCGGCAGCGATCGCTTTCGCCGCCTCGGGTCGGCCGGAACAGTCGCATCGCGAATGGACGTCCGCGATGCAGCGCGACCCGTCCGCGCTGGGCGACCCGGAGACGGCGATGATGGAGCTGAGCGTTGCGGAGGAACTGGCCCTCGCGGAGCGCCTCGATGAGGCGCGGTCGATCCTCGCCCGGGTCGAGACCGACGGACCGATCCTCGTCCGCCGCAGCCGCCTCTACGTGGAGACGACCGTGCTGGTGGCCGAGCGACTCCTCGACGACGCGCGAGCCGCCGCTCGCGCAACCGCCGACCTGAGCCGCGGCAGCACCTCGGCGGCTTTGCGGATCCGCGACCTCTACAGACTCGTCAGTCTCGACATCGCCGACCCGGACGAGATCGACGAACTCGTGCAGCTGGCGGCCACCACGGATCTCCCCCTCGCCGCAGACGCCGTGCGCCGGGCATCCGCCCGGTCGGCGGGGAGCGAAGAAGATCGCCCCGTCGACGATCTGCGTCTGCACGCCCTGTGGTCAGCGCGCGAGGCCGACCCGACACCGTCCGACCCCGCCCCGTCTGCTGCTGCCGCGACCGCTCCCCTCCCGGAGGACCTCACGGCGCGCGAGCGCGAGATCGCCCTCCTCGCGCACGAGGGACTGACGAATCGGGCGATCGCCACGCGCCTGTTCCTGTCGGTTCGCACCGTGGAATCCCACGTGTATCAAGCCCGGTTGAAAGTCGGTGCCGCGTCGCGACGCGAGCTCGCCCGCATGGTCGCGCAGGGTGAGGTGGCGAGTCCTCCCCCGTCGCCTGACGCAGACAGGGTCAGTCGTCGGGCGTGAAACGCACTCCCGACGCCGGTCGGCCGAAGGACCGACTCCGCCCCATGCCCGCCTCGCTGAGCGCCGTCTTCGCTGCCGACAAAGCCACCGACGACGGGTATCCCCGCCGAGCCAGCTGACCGGCCAGCCGCCGGAGGGACGCCTCGTAATCCTTGCCCTCGACGCCGCGCACTTTGGACCGGGCGAACTCGAGGGCACGCTCTGCGTCGTCGTCGGGGAGCTCGGCGAGGGCCGCCTCGGCGATGTCCCGCGGGATTCCGCGCTTGCGCAGCGTCTCGGCGACGGCGCGCCGACCTTCGCCGCGCTTCTCGACCGCCGACATCGCGAGTTGTTCCGCGAACGCCGCATCATCGAGATAGCCCAGATCGACGAAACGCGCGATCAGGTCTTCGACGACGGTCTCGTCCACCCCGTCGACGCCGCGGACGGCCGTCCGCGCTTCGGACAGCGACAGCGAGCGCGAACGGAGTTTGCGGAGCAGAAGGGCTTCCGCGCGGGCAGGCGCGTCGTCGAAACCAGCGTCGTCGACACCCGCGTCGTCGGAGCGTGAGTCCGTCGGGCGGTCGCCGCGCGGATGACCCCCGGGGATGTTCCACGCCGACGGGACGGAATCGTGTCCGGACTCCCCCGAGGAGGCGTCGCTTCTCAACGCCCTCAGTCGCGGGCGCGTCACCGGCGCGGGCACGGCGTCATCCGCCGCCCCGGCGCCGACGGAAGCACGGCCGCGCGACGGGTGCGTATCGTCGGAGCCACGGCCGGAACGCGTCGCCGCCGAACCCCCGAAGAGCGGGATGACCGGCGCGAGATCCGCGTCGACGGCGCGCAACGGGGCCGTCCGGGCCGCGCGCGCATCGGTCGCGCCGTTCGAGGCAGCGCTGCCCGTGCGCTCCTCCCCCTCGTCGGCTCTGGACACGTGCCGTCCGCCGGTGTCACGGGCCCGTGGCGATTCCGCGGACTCCGACGCCGAGGGCACCCGTCCGTCGTCGTCGCCTGATCGAGGCGGACGAACGGGGCCCCGTGCGTCGACGCTCATCAGGCCGGGCGGCGCTGGGCCAGCTCGTCGTCGGCGGGTGCGGCCACCGGAGGTGCTCCACCGATACCGAGCTTGGACTTGATCTTCGACTCGATCTCGGCCGCGACATCGGGGTTCTTGATGAGGAAGTTGCGGGCGTTCTCCTTGCCCTGCCCGAGCTGCTCGCCCTCGTAGGTGTACCACGCGCCGGACTTCTTCACGATGGCGTGCTCGACGCCGAAATCGATCAGGCTGCCCTCTCGCGAAATGCCCACGCCGTAGAGGATGTCGAACTCGGCCTGCTTGAACGGCGGGGCCATCTTGTTCTTGACGACCTTCACGCGGGTGCGGTTACCGACCGCCTCGGTGCCGTCTTTCAACGTTTCGATACGACGGATGTCGAGGCGCACGGAGGCGTAGAACTTCAGCGCCTTTCCACCCGCCGTCGTCTCGGGAGAACCGAAGAAGACACCGATCTTCTCGCGCAGCTGGTTGATGAAGATCGCCGTCGTCTTGGTGGTGTTCAGACCACCCGTCAGCTTGCGGAGCGCCTGCGACATGAGGCGCGCCTGGAGACCGACGTGAGAGTCGCCCATCTCGCCCTTGATCTCGGCCTCGGGCACGAGGGCGGCGACGGAGTCGATGACGACGAGGTCGATCGCCCCGGAACGGATCAGCATGTCGGCGATCTCGAGCGCCTGCTCACCCGTGTCGGGCTGCGACACGAGCAGGGCGTCGATGTCGACGCCGAGCTTCTTGGCGTACTCGGGGTCGAGCGCGTGCTCGGCGTCGATGAATGCGGCGATGCCACCGGCACGCTGCGCATTGGCGATGGCGTGGAGCGTCAGCGTCGTCTTACCCGACGACTCCGGTCCGTAGATCTCGATGATGCGGCCACGAGGCAGGCCGCCGATGCCGAGGGCCACGTCGAGGGCGACGGAGCCGGTGGGGATGGTCTCGATCGGGGCGCGATCGTCGCTGCCCAGTCGCATGACCGAGCCCTTTCCGAACTGCCGGTCGATCTGCGCCAGGGCCGATTCAAGGGCCTTTTCGCGCTCTGCGGGTGAGGGCATGACGTCTTCTTTCTGCTCGCGTTCCGGTCGCCTATAGGCTGTCGCGTCTCCCACCGACGATGGGGGTACCCGACAAGGCGTTCAGAGTGTCGTTCGACGTTCACCACGTTAGAGAGGGCCTCCGACATTGGAGTCGGAAGATGGTCCTTCTGTGGATGAACGGTCCACGAACCTCGTTGTGCAGGAGCCTACGCCCGAATCGAACGTAGATTCGATGACACGCCGTGAATTCAACCGCGAGAGCCGAAGACGAAACGACTCGCCGCCCGGATCGCCCGCGTCACGCTCGAGACCGCGCGCGGCGCTCCTCGACCCGCGTCAGGAGCGACGCGGTTCGAGCCGGCCGACGCCGTAACGACGGTTCTCGGGCACGTCGGTCTCGGCGCAGAGCGCCAGCCACACCTCGCGGGGGTCGACGCCGGCCGCGAGTGCATCGACGCTCGTGCGTCCACCCACGGCCGACAACACGAGGTCGGTCAGGAGAGACCCGCCACGAGCGCCGAACTCATCGGCGACGGCGCGATCGAATTCACTGCGACGCATGCGGACGCGTCGTCAGCGCAAAGACAGCTCGGGCTCGACCGCGGCGACCAGGTCGTCGGGTACGACGTCGGGGAAGGACTGCAGGCCCTCGAGCACGGACAGCCGATCGCCCACCTGACGCATGATGGTCGAGATGGGCACGTCGAGCGCTTCAGCCACCGACGCGAGGATCTCGCTCGAGGCTTCCTTCTGACCGCGCTCGACCTCGCTGAGATAGCCGAGCGCGACGCTTGCGCGACTGGCGACCTGGCGGAGGGTACGGCCCTTCTGCTGGCGGAGGTCACGCAGGACTTCGCCGATCTCTTGACGAACCAGGATCATTTTGGGGCCCTCCTCACTGCTGATTCCGTCGCTGCCCGGATGAGCAACTGTAGAACACCATCTGTGGTCACCCTAATGCCGCGCGCTGTGCACCGGATGGGAATCGCTGGACGAAACCGGAGTGTGCGATCATTTGTTCCCGCACTCGGCGTCGATGCTCCACGGCCGAGGAATCACAGAGCGGCGAGGACGCGCCGGATGGCCAGATGAGTGCTCTCCCGGCGGATGCGATCGCGATCTCCCGCGATCACGAGCGAGTCGACCCGGGTGCCCAGCGGCGTGGACACCGCGATGTGCACCGTGCCGACGGGCTGCCCGTCCTGCTCGTCGGGACCGGCGACTCCGGTCGTCGCGACACCGACGTCGGCCGGAACGCCGTCCGCTCCCAGGGCATCCCGCACTCCGCGCGCCATCTGGCGGGCGACGCGGGGATGGACGGCACCGTGCGCGTCGAGCAGAGTCTGATCGACCCCGAGCACGCTGTGCTTGAGATCGGTCGCGTAGGCGACCACTCCCCCGCGTACCACGCGCGACGCACCCGGAACGTCGACCAGCGAAGCGACGACGAGACCCCCGGTGAGCGACTCCGCGACGGCGATGGTCCACCCCAGTTCGGCGAGCCTGTCCAGCAGCACCGCTGCACTCTCGCGAGGATCGCGGACGAGCGTCTCGTCGAGGTCGTCGGGCACGCCGTCGATCATCGACGGCCCCGACTCCGGCGCGCGGCACGGACTTCGGTCACGACGTAGTCGATGCCGGAAGCGATCGTCAGGATGACGGCGATCGTCATGGTGATGACCGAGACCCACCAGACGGTGCTCTGCCAGGCGCCCGCATCCGACAGACCGGCGAACGGGATGAGGGCGATCGAGAGGGCGACGGCCTGGAAGACGGTCTTGAGCTTGCCCATCCACGCCGCGGCGAGCACGTGGTTGCTCACGACGATGAACCGGTAGATCGTGATGCCGATCTCGCGGACCAGCACGACGATCGTCACCCACCAGGGCAGTTCACCGAGGATCGACAGCCCGACGAACGCCACGCCCGTGAGGGCTTTGTCGGCGATCGGATCGAGGAGCTTGCCGAGGTCGCTGACGATCTCGTACCGCCGGGCGATGTACCCGTCGACGCCGTCCGTGGCGATGGCGACGATGAACAGGACGGCGGCGGTCCAGCGGAGCGCACCGCCCTGACCCTCGTCGGCCAGCAGCAACCACAGGAACACCGGCGCGCACAGGATGCGCACGATCGTGATCGCGTTGGGGAGCTGCGGGTGCACGGCCATCAGTCGCGTCCCGTCAGCTGCCAGGCGTCTTCGGAGCCCTCGTCGTCTTCGACGACGGGGAGCCCTTCGTACTGCGCCTCGATCGGATCCTCGCCGTACCGATCATCGTCGGCCGGGGCCGCCGGCGCCTCGGGCGCCTCGTCACCGCGCAGGCGCGCGAGGACGGCGGGCAGCTGCTCGTTCGTGACCAGGACGTCGCGGGCCTTGGACCCCTCGGAGGGGCCGACGATCTCGCGCGACTCCAGCAGGTCCATGAGGCGACCCGCCTTCGCGAAGCCGACGCGGAGCTTGCGCTGCAACATGGAGGTCGATCCGAACTGCGTCGACACCACGAGCTCTGCCGCAGCCAGGAGGAGCTCGAGATCGTCGCCGATGTCGGCGTCGATTTCTTTCTTCTCCGCGGCCGCCTGCACATCGGCGCGGTACTCGGGACGAGCCTGCTGCGTGACGTGCGCGACGACCTTCTCGATCTCCTGCTCGCTCACCCACGCGCCCTGGACGCGCACGGCCTTCGACGCCCCCATGGGCAGGAACAGGCCGTCGCCCTGGCCGATGAGCCGGTCGGCCCCCGGCTGGTCGAGGATGACGCGGGAGTCCGTGACGCTCGTCACGGCGAAGGCGAGTCGCGACGGGACGTTCGCCTTGATCAGACCCGTCACGACGTCGACCGACGGGCGCTGCGTCGCCAGGACGAGGTGGATGCCGCTCGCGCGGGCGAGCTGGGTGATGCGGACGATCGAGTCCTCCACGTCGCGGGGAGCGACCATCATGAGGTCGGCGAGCTCGTCGACGACCACCAGCAGGTAGGGGTAGGGCTTGAGCACCCGTTCACTGCCGGCCGGCAGCTGGATCTCCCCCGCGACGACGGCCCTGTTGAAGTCGTCGATGTGACGGAACCCGAACGACGCGAGGTCGTCGTAGCGCATGTCCATCTCTTTCACGACCCACTGCAGCGCCTCGGCGGCCTTCTTGGGGTTCGTGATGATCGGGGTGATGAGGTGAGGCACGCCCGCGTAGGACGTGAGCTCGACGCGCTTGGGGTCGATGAGCACCATGCGCACATCGGACGGCTTGGCGCGCATCAGCAGGCTGGTGATCATCGAGTTGACGAAGCTCGACTTACCGGACCCCGTCGAACCGGCGACGAGCAGGTGGGGCATCTTCGCCAGGTTGGCGACGACGAAGCCGCCACCGACGTCTTTGCCCACTCCGATGGTCATCGGATGCGTCGACGAGGTCGCGGCATCCGATCGGAGGATGTCGCCGAGGGTCACGATCTCGCGGTCGGCGTTCGGGATCTCGACACCGATCGCGCTCTTGCCGGGGATCGGAGCGAGGATGCGCACCTCGTTGGAGGCGACGGCGTAGGCGATGTTGTTGGTCAGGGCGGTGATGCGCTCGACCTTGACCCCGGGCCCGACCTCGATCTCGTACTGCGTCACGGTCGGACCGCGCGAGAACCCGGTCACGCGCGCGTCGACCTTGAACTGCTCCATCACGCTCTCGATGGCGGCGACCACCGCGTCGTTCGCCGCGGAGCGGGCCTTGGGGGGCGTCCCGGTCGCCAGCGCCGTGACGGCGGGCAGGCGGTAGTTCGCGGCGGGCGGGGCGCCCGCACTGTCGCCGCCGAGCCCCGAGATGCCCGGCAGGTCGTCGTCGCCGCCCAGATCGATCGGCGAGTCGTCGCGCAGGCCGCGGCCCGAGACGGCACCGGCGAGCGCGCTCGCATCGAACACCTCGGTGAGGGCGTCGGGTGCGGGCGGGAGCGGTGGCGGGGTCGGCGCCTTGGTACGAGGGGCGACGGGCTCGGGTTCGACCACCGCCGACTCGAAACCGCCCTGCGTCGTGCCGGGCGAGAGCAGCGTCGTGAGGTCGTCGGAGCCGAGGGAGCCGTCGGTGTCTTCTTCGCGGCCCGACTTGTTGCGTCGCCACCAGGGCAACGACTTCTCCGCGGGGTCGTCGTCGGCGTCGTCGACGGGGAGGACCTTCGTGGTGGCATCGGACTGCTCCGCCCGCTCTACCCCGAACATCCAGGCGTAGAGATCGCCGAGTCGACGTCCGATGCGGTTGGGGGGCGTTTTGGTGAGGATCAGCACGCTGAGCACGGCCAGGAGCGACAACGCGATGTACGCCCCCACGTCGGTGAGCGCGATGGCCAGGGGCTCCCCCACGATCCAGCCGGCGATACCGCCGGCCGGGCTGATGGCGGGCAGACCGCCCTCGCTGGGGACCGGACGCCCGCCGGCGACGTGGCAGAACCCGGCGAGCGTCACGATGAACAGCCCGAATCCGATGCCGACGCGTCCGTTGTCGTGCACCGAGGCGGGATGCCGGAAGAGCCAGCCCGCCAGCAGGAGGAGCAGGACGGGGAGCACGAAGGCGACGCGGCCGAAGAGGGCGCCGAAGCTGTAGGCGCTAATCAGTGCGGCCGCTTCAGTGCCGATGAAGAACCACTCCACGACCGCGCCGAGGACGGCCAGCACGACCAGGAAGAACGGGAAGCCGTCGCGACGCTGATCGCGTTCGAGGTTCTCGGGGCCGAACGCCCGGAACATGCCACCGACGCCGTGGGCCACCGCCATCCACGCGCGTGCGAGGACCGGAGGCTTCTCGGGCTCGTCGACGTAGCGCTTCGGCGCGGGCGCCGATGCTTTCGATCGCGACGACCCCTTCGCGGGGGCGCGACCGCCGGACGGGGACGAGGTGCGAGCCATGCCTCCACGGTAGGCGCGACCTCCGACATTCGCAGGTACCGACGCGGGGTTCAGCGCAGGCGCTTGACCATGACGTCGCGGCCGATGCCCCGACGCACGACGGCGAAACCCTCGGATCGGTACAGCGACACGGCGAAGTTGTCGCGCTCCACGCTGAGGCTGATGCGGGCGTATCCCTCGCCGCGCGCGTGGTCGACGAGCCGTTGCAGCAGGGCACGCCCCGTTCCGTGCGAGCGCCAGACGGGCCGTACGCCGATGATGAGCTCCGGCACGCCCGTGCCGATCCACCCGAACCCGGGCTCGTCGCGCGGCAGCATGCGGTACCAGGCGGCGCCGACCGCCTCACCCGTCGGCGATTCGGCCACGAAACCCGCATCCCCCGGGCGCTGCCACCCGGCGATGTAACGGCGATGGTCGGGACTGCTCAGCACCTCGTGGCGGGGGCGGGCTCCGCCGGCGCGCCAGTTGGCGGCCTCGACGGTCATGTCGGCGAGGAAGGCGCCGTCGGAAC
Organism: uncultured Microbacterium sp.; assembly: GCF_947489255.1. GTDB lineage: Bacteria > Actinomycetota > Actinomycetes > Actinomycetales > Microbacteriaceae > Microbacterium > Microbacterium phycohabitans. Next base: position 401,275 of record NZ_CANLCY010000004.1, on the reverse strand, counting down.
GGACAGCCGCACGGATCGGGACACCGGGCATGCCCGCATGATAGCGAGCGAGCGACCTCGCCGTGCGATCGTGACGACCGCCCCGGCGCCCCGCGACCGGCATCCACGCCCCGGCGGACGGCACCACCGCGGACGGCACCCCGCCCAGGAGCCCGCACCCGCACCCCGAAGGACCCGCCGCCGCCGAGGGCACCCTGGGAACGGCGGAGCGCCACGGGGCGATCCCCGCGGCGCTCCCCGATGCTCAGGCCTCGATGACCATCGGCACGATCATGGGCCGACGACGCAGCGACTGGTTGACCCAGCGTCCGATCGTGCGACGCACGACCTGCGACAGGGCGTGGTTGTCGCGCACGCCCGACTTCGCCGCCTCGGCGAGTGCCGCGGCGATCTTCGGCTTGACACTGTCGAAGACCTTGTCGTCCTCCGCGACGCCGCGCGCGTGGATCTCGGGCCCGGACACGATCCTGCCCGTCGCCGAATCGACGACGACGATGACCGAGATGAAGCCCTCCTCGCCGAGGATGCGACGATCCTTGAGGTCGGCATCCGTGATCTCGCCCACCGACGAGCCGTCGACGTACACGAAGCCGATGTCGACCTGGCCGACGACCTCGGCGACGCCGTCGCGCAGATCGACGACCGTGCCGTTCTCGCCGAGGATGGTGTTCTTCTCCGGGATGCCGGTCTCGCGGGCGAGCTTGGCGTTCGCCATGAGGTGGCGGTACTCGCCGTGCACGGGCAGCACGTTCTTCGGCTTCAGGATGTTGTAGCAGTACAGCAACTCGCCCGCCGCGGCGTGGCCCGAGACGTGCACCTTCGCGTTGCCCTTGTGCACCACGGTCGCACCGAGCTTGGTGAGCCCGTCGATCACGCGGTAGATGGCGTTCTCGTTCCCGGGGATCTGGCTGGATGCCAGGATGATCGTGTCGCCCTCGCCCGGCTCGATCGCGTGGTCGAGGTTGGCCATGCGGCTGAGCACGGCCATCGGCTCGCCCTGCGAGCCGGTCGACATGTAGACGATCTTGTCGTCGGGCAGATCGCGCGCCTTCTTGTAGTCGATGAGCACACCGTCGGGCACGTTCAGGTAGCCGAGGTCGGCGGCGATGCCCATGTTGCGCACCATGCTGCGCCCGAGCAGGGCCACGCGGCGACCGTTGGCGTGCGCGGCGTCGAGCACCTGCTGCACGCGGTGCACGTGGCTGGAGAAGCTCGCGACCACGACGCGACGCGGCGCCTTGGCGATCACCTGGTCGAGCACCGGCCCGATGCCCCGCTCGGTGGGCGTGAACCCGGGCACGTCCGCGTTGGTGGAGTCCACCAGGAACAGGTCGACGCCCTCTTCACCGAGCCGCGCGAAGGCGCGGAGGTCGGTGATGCGGCCGTCGAGCGGCAGCTGGTCCATCTTGAAGTCGCCGGTGGCGAGAACCAGACCCGCGGGCGTGCGGATGGCGACGGCGAGGGCATCGGGGATCGAGTGGTTGACCGCGACGAACTCGAGGTCGAAGGGGCCGACCTGCTCGCGCTGGCCCTCCTTCACCGTGAGCGTGTAGGGCCGGATGCGGTGCTCCTTGAGCTTCGCCTCGATGAGGGCGAGCGTGAGACCCGAACCGATGAGGGGGATGTCGCCCTTGAGCTTGAGCAGATACGGAACGGCGCCGATGTGGTCCTCGTGGCCGTGCGTCAGCACAACGCCGACGATGTCGTCGAGTCGGTGTCTGATCGGCTCGAAGTCGGGCAGGATCAGGTCGACGCCGGGCTGGTGCTCCTCGGGGAAGAGGACGCCGCAGTCGACGACGAGCAGCTTGCCGTCGTACTCGAAGACGGTCATGTTGCGACCGACCTCGCCGAGGCCGCCGAGCGGGATGACGCGGAGGGTGCCCGCGGCGAGCGCGGGCGGGTCGAACGGGGTAGTGGGCATGTGAGCCTCCTCGGATGCCGCCTCGCGGCATCCATCTTCGTGTCGGATGCCGTTTCGCGGCATCCTTCTCGTGGCGCCCAGGCCGCGGTTCGGCGGACGCCGATGCTTATCTCGTCGTGCCGTGCACCTTCGGCAGCGCGCCGCCGGCGGCCGCGTTGCGGTCGGGGCGGAAGTTGGAGAAGTCGGCGCCGGCCACGTTCTTCACGAGGGCCAGTTCGTCTTCGATGACGGCGGCTTCCCACTCCTCCGGCCCGACGAGGGGCAGGCGGACGCGGGGGCTGCCGATGCGGCCGAGGCCGTGCAGGATGTACTTCGCCGCGACGGTGCCGGGGACGTGCGTCATGACCGCCCGCACGAGCGGCTCGAGGCCCTTGTGCGCGGCGGTGGCCGACGCCAGATCGCCCGCGTTCACGGCATCCACGATGGTGCGGTAGGGCGCGGCGGCGATGTTCGCCGTCACGCCGATGAGCCCCGAGGCGCCGATCGACAGGTGGGGCAGGACGTTGGCGTCGTCACCGGAGAAGTACATCAGGTCGGTCTGGTTGAGCACGCGGCTGACCTCGCTGAAGTCGCCCTTGGCGTCTTTGATGGCGAGGATGTTGGGGTGCTTCGCGAGGCGCAGGATGGTCTCGTACTTGATGGGCACGCCGGTGCGACCGGGGATGTCGTAGAGGATCACCGGCAGGTCGGTGGCGTCGGCGACGAGACGGAAATGGGTCAGGATGCCGGCCTGCGTGGGCTTGTTGTAGTAGGGCGTGACGATCATGATGCCGTCGGCGCCGGCCTTCTCGCTCGCCTTGTAGAGCTCGATCGCGTGCGCGGTCTCGTTCGAGCCACCGCCCGTGATGATCTTGGCGCGACCGGCGGAGACGCTCTTGCCGACTTCGACGAGCCGGAGCTTCTCGGGGTCGGTCAGGGTCGAGGTCTCGCCCGTGGTGCCCGTGACGACGATGCCGTCGGCTCCCGCGGTGATGACGTCGTCGATGTGCTTCTCGGTGGCGGGCCAATCGACTTCGCCGTCGGCGGTCATCGGAGTGATGAGCGCGACGAGCACCTGACCGAAGGGATTGCCGGAGTGCGTCATGCTCCCAGGTTATCGGTTCGAGGGCCCCCTCCCCCGGCGTCCACCGCGGTCGGTGTGAACAATGCGTGACGGCGGGGGCGTCCTAGGGTGAGCGCATGGCCTGGACGACCCGCGCGACGCGCACCGTGTACGAGAATCCCTGGATCCACGTTCGGGAGGACGAGGTGACCGGGCCGCACGGCGACGGCATCTACGGCGTCGTGCGCATGCAGAACCCCGCGGTCTTCGTCGTCGCTCTCGACGACGACGAGCGCGTCTGCTTCGTGGAGCTCGAGCGGTACACGACCGGGCGTTCGCTCGAGATCCCCGCGGGCGGGTCCGACGGGGAGGATCCTCTCGTCGCGGCGCAGCGCGAGCTCCTCGAGGAGGCCGGGGTGACGGCATCCGAGTGGCACGACCTCGGAACGATGAACGCCCTCAACGGCATCGCCGAGGCCCCCGAGCACGTCTTCCTCGCCCGCGGCCTGTCGATGACGGATGCCACGCACTCGCAGCACGAGGAGGGGATCGACGCCGTGCGATGGCTCCCGTTCGCCGACGCTCTCGCGTCGATCGCTGCGGGCGGGATCACCGACGGGGAGACGATCGCCGCCCTCGCGTTCGCCGGGATCCGGCTCGGGCGGTTCCGCTGACGCGGATGCATGTGGAGCGCCCGCGCGGCGCCGCACCCGCGGCGGTCGCGCCGGGCCCGCGGCGGGGCCGCCGTCGCCTCCGGCCTGGTCGGGTCAGCGCCCGCGCGACGCCGCGCGCACGAGCACCGCGTCGGGCAGCAGGCGCGAGCCGGCGACCAGCAGCTTGTACCGCCACGACGGCACCGACACCGAACGACCCCGCGCGGCGTCGCGCAGACCCTCGCGCACGACGGTGGCCGCGTCGAGCCACAGGCGGTCGGGAACGCCCTCCTGCCCGGGCGGGAGGCCGAGTCGCGCATGGAAGTCGGTGTGCACGAAGCCCGGGCACACGGCCGTCACGGTCACCCCGCGCGGCCCGTACACGACGTTCGCCCACCGGCTGAACGAGATGAGCCACCCCTTCGCGGCGCCGTAGGTCCCCCGCGGGACGAACCCGGCGACGGAGGCGACGTTGACGATGCGGCCGCTCCCCCGCGACAGCATGGGGGTCAGCGCCGCGTGCGTGAGCCGCATCGCGGCCTCCACGTGCAGTCGCAGGTGGCGCACCTCGGCATCGACGTCGTTCTTCTCGAAGGCGAGGTCGAGCCCGAACCCCGCGTTGTTGACGAGCACGTCGATGTCGCCGGCGCGGAGGCGCTCCTCGACGCGGGCGAGGGCGTCGGGCTCGAGGAGGTCGGCGACGACCACCTCGGCCGTGACGCCGTGACGTTCGCGCACCTCGGCGGCGATGGCCTCGAGCGCCGCCTCGTCGCGGGCGACGAGAACGACGTCGGCTCCGCGCGCGGCGAGCTGTCGGACGAACTCGGCTCCGAGGCCCGAGCTCGCGCCCGTGATCACCGCGGTCCGCGCCATGTCAGTCTCCTCGCCGGTACGTCTCGAAGCGGTACCGGATGCCGCTGCGCGACGTGCGCCACCCCTCGACGGGGTCGGCGGCGACCTGCCGCCACCCCCGGGTGGAGGGCGCTCGGGTGTCGCCCTCGACGGCGAGGTCGAGACGCGTCACCTCGAGGACGTCGGCGCGGTCCACCGCCTCGGCGTAGAGCATGCCGCCCCCGATGACCCAGACCTCACCATCGCCGGCCAGCTCGAGAGCCTCGTCGAGCGACCCGGCGCGCTCCGCCCCCTCGGCGGCCCACGCGTCGGATCGCGTCACCACGATGTTCCGCCGCCCCGGGAGCGGACGGAACCGCGGGGGCAGCGACTCCCAGGTGCGCCGGCCCATGATCACGTCGTGCGACCCCGTGATCTCGCGGAAGTGCGCCATGTCTTCGGGCACGTGCCACGGCATCCCGCCGTCCGCCCCGATGACGCCCTCGAGGGCCTCGGCCCAGACCAGACCGACCGAGGTCATACGGCGACGGCCGCGCGGATGGCGGGGTGGTGCTGATAGCCCTCGACGACGATGTCGTCGTAGGTGTAGTCGAAGATCGAGTCGGGGGTGCGAGCGAACCGCAGCACGGGAGCGGGGTACGCCTCTCGCGTGAGCTGCTCGGCCACCTGCTCGCGGTGGTTGTCGTAGATGTGGCAGTCGCCGCCGGTCCAGACGAACTCGCCCGGCTCGAGGCCCGTCTGCTGCGCGATCATCATCGTCAGCAGAGCGTAGGACGCGATGTTGAAGGGGACGCCGAGGAACATGTCGGCGCTGCGCTGGTAGAGCTGGCACGACAGCTTGCCGTCGGCCACGTAGAACTGGAAGAGCGCGTGGCACGGGGCGAGGGCCATGTCGGGGATGTCGGCCGGGTTCCACGCCGACACGATCAGCCGCCGCGAGTCGGGATCGCGACGGATCTGCTCGACGACCTGGGCGATCTGGTCGATGGTGCCGCCGTCGGCCGTCGGCCAGGAGCGCCACTGCACCCCGTAGACCGGGCCCAGCTCGCCGTCGGCGTCGGCCCACTCGTCCCAGATCGAGACGCCGTTCTGCTGCAGCCACGAGACGTTGGACTCGCCGCGCAGGAACCACAGCAGTTCGTACACGATCGACTTGAGGTGAACGCGCTTGGTCGTCACCAGGGGGAAGCCCTCGGCGAGGTCGAACCGGATCTGCCGGCCGAACACGCTCGTGGTGCCCGTACCGGTGCGATCGGACTTGTGCACGCCCCGCTCGAGGACGTCGCGGAGCAGGTCTTCGTAGGGCGTCGGGGTGTCGGCGATCACGCGCTTCACGATACCCGCGTGGACCCCCGCTCCGCCGCTCGTCCACACCTGTCCCGCGGGGGCGCACCCTGGGGAGGAGGTTCCCGCTCCTCCCGGGCCGACCGGATGCCGCTGAGCCCCGCCCGTGAGAACGCTGAGCGGGAGCGTCATGCGAGGACTCATCGGCCCGCGGCCCCTCACGGCGCACTACCGTTGACCGTCGTGAACCTGACCATCGCCCTCCTCTCGATCGCGGCTCTCGTCGTGGTGGCGACGGCCGCGGGCCTCCTCCTGCGCCGCCGCGACGGCCGCGCGCGCATCGTCGATTCGGCCGAGGTCGTCGATCCGCGCCGTCTGGGCGCCGACGCTCTGGGCGAGGAAGCGACTCTGCTGCAGTTCAGCACCGAGATGTGCACGCGCTGCCCGGGTGTGCACCGCATGCTCGGCGAGGTCGCCGACAGCCGTGACGGCGTGCGTCATCTCGACGTCGACCTCACGCACCGCCCCGACATCGCTCAGCACTTCCGCGTGCTGCAGACGCCCACCACCCTCGTTCTCGATCGCCGTGGCGTCGTGCGCACGCGCTTCGGTGGAACGCCCGGACGTGCAGTCATCGAACTCGAACTGGACACCCTTCAGAAGGAGGCCGCCCGTGCCTGACGTCTCGCGCATCGACGCCCGCGGCCCCCGGTTCGCGGCATCCATCACCGCCGTTCTGCTGCTCGTCGCGACGCTGCTGAGCCTGATCGGCCTCTCGACGCGCACCGAGGTGGCGTTCTCCGCCACCCAGCCGGCATCGGGTCGGACGTTCGTCGGGACGACCTCGGCGCTCGCCCAGGCCTCACTCGCGGAGCGCGCGGCCGATCCGGGCTTCCTGCTGCTCCTCGTCGTCGCGCTGCTGTTCGTCTGGGGCGTCGTCGCTCCTCGCACCGCGCCGTGGAGCGTGCTCTACCGCCGGGTCGTGCAGCCTCGGCTGGCTCCGCCGACCGACTTCGAGGATCCGCGCCCGCCGCGCTTCGCGCAGGGCGTGGGGCTGTTCGTCTCCGCCGTGGGGCTGCTCCTGCACCTCGCCGGTGTGCCCTGGGCCCTGCCGATCGCGGCAGCGATGGCCTTCGTCGCCGCGTTCCTGAACGCCGTCTTCGGGCTGTGCCTCGGGTGCCAGCTGTACCTCGTCCTCCAGCGCGCGGGACTGCTCGGCCGCCGCGGGCCCGCCACCGCCTGAGCGGTTCGTGAGACGGGGCTGTCAAGTCCCGCGCGTCGTCGGAACGCCTCGTTAGGCTGGCCGCGTCGCGGTCACCACCGACCGCGCCGGATCAACGGAGGTTCCCCATGGCCGTCACGAGCGAAGCCAACACCGCCTGGAAGGGCAGCCTGTTCGAGGGATCGGGCGAGGTCACGTTCACCTCGTCGGGCATCGGCACGTTCGACGTCAACTGGAAGGCTCGCAGCGAGGGCTCGAGCTCGGTCACCACGCCCGAGGAGCTGCTCGCGGGCGCCCACTCGGCGTGCTTCAGCATGGCGCTGTCGAACGCCCTCGCCGACAACGGCACCCCGCCCACGTCGGTCGACACGACCGCGTCGATCACCTTCAAGCCCGGCACCGGCATCACCGGCAGCCACCTCAACGTCAACGCCGTCGTCCCCGACCTCGACGACGCCACCTTCCAGAAGATCGCCGCCGACGCCAAGGCGAACTGCCCCGTGTCGCAGGCGCTCGCCGGTATCGACATCACCCTCGAGGCGACGCTTGCCTGAGACCCCGGCCCGACGCGTCGTCATCGCCGGCGCGTCGGGCCTCATCGGCTCGGCGCTCGCGGACTCCCTGCGCAACGACGGCGTCGAGGTCGTCTCGCTCGTGCGTCACGCCCCCTCGGCACCGCACGAGCGGCAGTGGCTGCAGGATGCCGCTCCTCTCGACCCCGACGTCATCGCCGGGGCCGACGCGGTGGTGTGCCTCAACGGCGCCTCGATCGGCCACTTCCCGTGGACCCCGTCGTACAAGTCGACGCTGCTGTGGTCGCGGGTGACGCCGACGCGCACGCTGGCCGCCGCCGTCCGCGCTCTCGGCGACGACGCTCCGGCGCTCGTCAACGCGAGCGCGACCGGCTTCTACGGCTCTCAGCCGGGCGTCGAGCTCACCGAGTCCTCACCGCGCGGAAGAGGCCTGCTCGTCGACATCTGCGTGGACTGGGAAGCGGCCGCCCGCGATGCCGGCGACAAAGCCCGCGTCGCCCTCCTGCGCACCGCTCCCGTCGTGCACGAACAGGGCGTGCTCAAACCGCTCCTGCTCCTCACCAAGCTCGGCATCTCGGGGCCCATCGGACGCGGGACCCAGGTGTGGCCGTGGATCTCGCTCGACGACGAGGTGCGTGCGATCCGTCACGTGATCGACTCCGACATCGACGGTCCCGTCAACCTGACCGGTCCGACCCGCGCGACGGCGAACGACCTCGGCTTCGCCCTGGCGCGGCGCATGAACCGTCCCTTTGTTCTGCGCGCGCCGATCTGGGGCGTCAAGCTCGCCCTCGGAACGGATGCCACCGAGGCACTGCTCACCTCCGACGCCGATGTGAAGCCGACGGTCCTGAACGAGACCGGCTTCTCCTTCACTCACCGCACGGTCGAAGACGCGGTCGCGTCGGCCGTGCCCGCAGCCGGCTGACGACGAGGCGGCGGGGCGACGACGGCACGGAGTCAGCGCCCGCGTCGCTCCTCCGCCTCGAGACGTATCGCGGTGCGCACCGCGTCACGCGCGCGTCGCCGGTCGCCCGCGGCGTCGTAGGCCAGCGCGAGACGGTAACGGGCCCGCCAATCGGCGGGGTCCGCCTCGACGTCTGCCCGATAGCGCGGGAACAGCGCGTCGCCGTCGGCGCGTTCGATGCGACCGCTCGGCCGCACGGGGAGGTCTTCGTCGGGCAGACCGCCCTCGGCGTCGAGCCTCTCACCGATCTGCTGCGCCCGAACCCCGAACCACAGCTCGCGGCCGATCGCCCAGAGGGCCAGGAGGGGAAGGACGAGCAGCGCGACGCCCATCACGACGCCGACGGTCTCTCCGCTGGAGAGCAGGACGAGCGCCCGCTGCCCCGCCAGAACGACGTAGAGCAGGAGCAGCACCGTCATGACGGCGACGGCGATGCGGACCCTCATGCGCTCGTCGCGCTCGCGACCTGACCCGAGACGTCGCCGTCGGAGACGGGCGCGCCGGTCTCGACCGGCCGCGTGCGCACGCCGATGTCGATGAAGCTGTCGAGACCGATGGTGACGCCCCGTGCCGCGCGCGCCGCCGCGAGGGCGATGCGGATCCCGGGCGCGTACGCCGTTGTCGGGTCGATCGTGTCGTGCACGATGGTCAGCGATTCCCCCGCGCCCGAGAGCACGGTCTCCTGGCGGGCGACGACGCCCGGACGACGCAGCGAGTGGATGGGGACGGATGCCACGCGCTGTCCGCGAGCGCGCTGATCGACGTGCGGCGACTCGACGGGCCCGACGTCGGCGCGGGCCGCGGCGATGAGCTCGGCCGTGCGCACCGCGGTGCCGCTGGGCGAGTCGACCTTCGTGTCGCGGTGGGCCTCGACGATCTCGATCGACGGGAAGAACGGGGCCGCGGCGGCCGCCAGCGCGCTGCCGATCACCGACCCGAGCGAGAAGTTGGGGATGAACACGACGCCCGTGCCGGCCGCCTCGGCGAGCGGACGCACGAGGGCGATGCGCTCGTTGGACCACCCCGACGTGCCGACGAGCACGTTGACGCCCCGATCGATCGCGGCGCGGACGACGTCGATGGACACCGCCGGCGTCGAGGCGTCGACCACGAGGTCGGCCCCGTCGAGCTCGGCGAGGTCGGACTGCGAGCCCAGCACGGCGGCGACCTCGTATCCGTCTTCGCCCTCGACGACCTCGCGGATCACTCCGCCGAGCTTGCCGGTTCCGCCCACGATGGCAACGCGTGTGGTCATGCCTCCAGCCTAGGCGTCGGCGGCCCCGCCGGTCCGGCGCCGTCCACAGACGCGCCGCGCGGGCGGCATCCGGATCAGACGGGCAGCGGCATCACGCGGGTAGCGGCATCACACGGGCAGCGGGTCGACCAGTCCGGTGCGCAGCTCGACCGGCAGGTGCGCGAGGTCGTTGTGCGACAACAGCGTCCAGGGGCGACCCTTCTTCTGCGCGATGACCGTGAGACCGCAGTACGCCTGGTTGATCGTCATCCAGCGCCAGTCGGGAGCCTGCAGCACCTCGCGCACGAACCACGAGATGACGAAGTTGTGGGTGATGACCAGCTCGTGCACCTCCCCCGCCTTGCGGGCGAGGAACTCGGCGGTCGCGTCGGCCATCTGCGCGCGTCCCGCGTCGATCTCGGCCTCGGTCACCGAGCCGAAGAAGGGCTCGTAGGCGGCGGGTGTCTCGGGCGTCATCCCGGTCGGGACGCAGTCGAACAACAGCGCCGATGACTCCGGCGCCACCGACGGAAGGCGGTCGGCGACGGCGCGCGCCGTCTGCGCGGCCCGCTCGAGGGGCGAGTGCCACACCGCGTCGAGGGGAAGGCCCGACAGGCGGTCGGCGAGCAACGCGGCCTGGCGCTGACCCCGCGGCGACAGAGGGCCGTCGGTGAGTCCATGCTCGGCATCCTGGTGCTCGCCATGGCGCACCAGGTAGATGTAGTGCGTCACGTCAGCTCACCCCGTTGTCGATCTGCCGTCCCCCGGCCGGTCCTCCCAGCCTACGTCACGCTCCGCAGGGGGCGGCCCTCACTCGGCCGCGCGGGCGATATCCGACAGCTGCGAGCGGCTGAGCCGCACGCCCACGGCCCGCATGCACTCCATCACGTGACGCGGGGCGAAGGCGTTGACGATGGGCGCCGTGATGATCTTCTGCGCGAGCAGCCACGCGACCGCCACCGCGGCATCCGGGATGCCGAGTTCGTTGCCGACGGCGTCGAGGGCGCGCAGGACGCGCGATCCGCGCCGGTTCAGGTGGGCCGCGACCTGGAAGCCGCGCACCGACTGCGTCGATTGGCCGCGCGTGCGCGTCTCGCCCGCGAGGAATCCGTGGGCGAGAGGATGCGACGGGGTCACCGCCATGTTCTGGGCCGACGCGATCAGACGCACGTCGCCGTCGAACTCCGAGCGCCGCAGCACGTTGTAGGGCACGTCGAGCACGGTGATCCGGGGGTACCCGGCCGAGGACAGGATGCGCGCCTCCACGAGCTGGGCGGCGGTGTAGCCATGGGCGCCGATCGCGCGCACTTTGCCGGAATCGACGAGCCACTCGCTCGTCGCGAGGGTGTCCTCCAGCATCGCCGTGTCGCCGCGTGCCGCGTCGAGCGAGAGCACGTCGATGCGGTCGGTGCCCAGGCGCGTGAGCGACGCCTCGACCGCGCGGACGAGGTTCACCGAGTCGAGGCCGGGATTGTCGGGGTGCCCGCCGATGCGCACGGTCAGGACCGTGTCGTCGCGCACGCGTCGGGAACGCATCCACGCCCCGATGATGTATTCGCTGCGGCCGGCGGCGTAGCTGTCGGCGGTGTGCACGGCGTTGCCGCCGAGTTCGGCGTACGCGTCGAGGATCTCGTGGCTCGCGGCGGCATCGACGTTCCACCCGAACTCGCCGCCGCCGAGGAAGAGCGGGAAGACGTCGAAACCCGTCTCGCCGAGCGGAACGCGCACGTGCGAGCCGAGGCCCGGTCCCTGGAGCGTGATGGGGGCGGACGGATGCGGGGCGCGATCCCGACGCAGGCGCGGCGAGGCCGTCTCGTCGACGCCCGAGCCGCTCATGGTGGGCTCCCCTCTCGCGCCGGGAATCGGTGCGGATGTGCCGCACACCCTCGCCCCCCGACGTACTTCGAGGGTATGCGTTCCCCCGGACGGGGCCGCAGTTTCACCCGGCACGGCGATAAACATTGCGTAACGCTTGAGCGGGGCGCAGCCCCATCAGCCTCGCTGGCCACTCCTGTCACACGACGGATGCCCGCCCCGCACGAGGCGGGACGGGCATCCGAGGAGGAAGGGATCAGCCTTCGGCGGGAGCCTCGGGGCCCTCGCTCGCGGCGGCCGAGCTCTGCGTGTCGGCGGGCTCGGGCGTGGTCGCCTCCTCGTCGAGCACGGGCTCGAGCGACAGCTTGCCGCGGTCGTCGATCTTCGTGATGCGCACGAGGATCTTGCGACCGACCGAGAGCACGTCTTCGACGTTCTCGACGCGCTTGCCACCGGCGAGCTTGCGGACCTCGCTGACGTGCAGCAGGCCGTCCTTGCCGGGAAGCAGCGAAACGAACGCACCGAAGGTCGCGATCTTGACGACCGTGCCGAGGAACTGCTCGCCGACCTCGGGGTTGGTCGGGTTGGCGATCGCGTTCACCTGGGCGCGGGCGGCCTCGGCCGAGGGGCCGTCGGTCGCACCGATGTAGACGGTGCCGTCGTCCTCGATCGAGATCTGGGCGCCGGTCTCGTCCTGGATGGAGTTGATCGTCTTGCCCTTGGGTCCGATGAGCTCACCGATCTTGTCGACCGGGATCTGCACGCTGATGACGCGAGGCGCGGTGGGCGCCATCTCGTCGGGAGCGTCGATCGCGGCGTTCAGGACGTTGAGGATCGTCAGACGAGCCTCCTTGGCCTGGGTGAGGGCTGCGGCCAGCACCGACGACGGGATGCCGTCGAGCTTGGTGTCGAGCTGGATCGCCGTGATGAACTCCGACGTACCCGCGACCTTGAAGTCCATGTCGCCGAGGGCGTCTTCGGCGCCGAGGATGTCGGTCAGTGCGGCGTAGCGCGTCTGGCCGTCGACCTCATCGGTGACCAGGCCCATGGCGATACCGGCGACGGGGGCGCGAAGGGGCACACCCGCGTTCAGCAGCGACAGGGTCGAGGCGCAAACGGAGCCCATCGAGGTGGAGCCGTTGGAGCCGAGGGCCTCGGAGACCTGACGGATCGCGTAGGGGAACTCCTCGCGGCTGGGGAGCACCGGAACGAGCGCGCGCTCGGCCAGGAAGCCGTGACCGATCTCGCGACGCTTCGGGCTGCCGACACGGCCGGTCTCACCGGTCGAGTAGGGCGGGAAGTTGTAGTGGTGCAGGTAGCGCTTGCTCGTGATGGGCGACAGCGAGTCGATCTGCTGCTCCATCTTGAGCATGTTCAGCGTGGTGACGCCCAGGATCTGGGTCTCGCCGCGCTGGAAGATCGCCGAACCGTGCACGCGCGGGATGACCTGCACCTCGGCGTCGAGCGGACGGATGTCGGCCAGGCCGCGGCCGTCCATGCGCACGCCCTCGGCGAGGATGCGACCGCGCACGATCGTCTTGGTGACCGACTTGTAGGCGGCGCTGAACTCCAGCGTCGCGACGGCGGGCAGTTCGCCCGACTCGACGGCGGCGAGCAGCTGCTCCTTGACCGAGGACTTGACCTCGTCATCGGCGTTCTGGCGCTCCTGCTTGTCGGCGATCTGGTACACCGGCACGAGGCGGTCGTACGCGCGGCCGGCGACGAAGTCGTAGGTCTCCTGGCTGTAGGCCGGGAAGACGGGGAACGACTGGATCTCCTTCGAGGCGCTGCGGGCGACCTCGTTCTGCGCGTCGACGAGCTGACGCAGGAAGGGCTTGGCGGCCTCGAGGCCCTCGGCGACGACCTGCTCGTTGGGCTTGGTCGCGCCGCCCTTGATGAGGTTCCAGCTGCCCTCGGTGGCCTCGGCCTCCACCATCATGATGGCGACGTCGCCGTCGTCGAGCACGCGGCCCGCGACGATCAGGTCGAAGACGGCATCCTCGAGCTGCTCGGCCTTGGGGAACGCGACCCACTGGTCGGCGTGCTCGCCCTGACCGGGGATGAGCGCGAGGCGGACACCCGCGATCGGACCCGAGAACGGCAGACCCGAGATCTGGGTCGACATCGACGCGGCGTTGATCGCGAGGGCGTCGTAGAACTCGCCGGGCGCGATCGAGAGCACGGTCACGACGATCTGGACCTCGTTGCGCAGACCCTCGACGAACGAGGGGCGCAGCGGACGGTCGATGAGGCGGCACACGAGGATGGCCTCGGTGGAGGGGCGACCCTCGCGGCGGAAGAACGAGCCGGGGATCTTGCCCGCGGCGTACGAGCGCTCCTCGACGTCGACGGTCAGCGGGAAGAAGTCGAAGCCTTCACGCGGGTGCTTGCCGGCGCTGGTGGCCGACAGGAGCATGGTCTCTTCGTCGAGGTAGGCGGCGACGGCGCCCTGGGCCTGCTGAGCGAGGCGACCGGTCTCGAAGCGGACGGTACGGGTGCCGAAACGGCCGTTGTCGAGAACGGCTTCAGCGGCGGTGATTTCTGGACCTTCCAAGAGGTCCCTCCTTCTTTGTTTAGGCTCGCCGCCCCGTATGGGCGACGAGCTGACATGCGAAGGAGCAGGAACAGGCAGAAAGGGCGCGCCGACGAATCGACCCGGAAATCCCGGCGACTGGCCACCAGTAGACGACCACCCGGCGTTCCGACGGGGAGTCCACCACAGGGGACCAGCGTCTGCCGGCCTGCTCCGTGAGCTCATATGTATTTGAGCGGATGCCAACACGGCATTCGCGCTCTACCCTACCAGCGACGACTCCCCGGGGTGGTCGCGCCACGCTTTCGTGCTCTAGCGTGACCACATGGGTCTCACGCGTCTCACCAGTCACACGCTCGCGGCGTGCCTGGTCGTGGGCGCCGCCCTCGTGCCGTTCCCGGCGTCCGCCGCCGTCACCTCGGCCGTGGCGAGCCCGCGTTCCGCCGCCGCCGACGAGTCGGCCGTGGCCGCGCTGAAAGATCAACTGGATGCCGCCGAGGCCGAGGCCGCCTCCGCCTCCCGGCGCGCGCTGGATGCATCGGCCGCCGCCGAACGCACGCGTCGGCTCGCGGAGGCGACCGCCGCTCGCGCCCAGACCCTGACCCAGCAGAGCGCGGCCGCCGACGCCGCCCTGTCGCAGGCGAGCAGCCGAGCCGGAGCGAGCGCGGCACGGCTCTATCGCACGATCTGTTCGGGCCCCCTGGTGGCGCAGCTGCTCACCGGGGCCGATCCCGATTCGCTGCTGCAGCGGCTCGGTCTGCTCGACCACGTCACCGCGGTCAGCGCGCGCACCGCGGGCGACGCCCGCTCGGCCGCGGATGTCGCGACCTCGCTGCGCACACAGGCCGAGGTGGCGCGCACAGAGGCGACCCGACTGGCGACCGAGGCGCAGACCACCGCCGCCGCAGCCCGGACCGAGGCGGATGCCGAGGCGGCCGACGTCGCGGCGGCGCAGTCGCGACTGGACGAGCTCTATGCGCAACTCGCGGCCCTGCGCGAGACCACCGCCGCCCAGGAGCGCGCGGCCCGTGAGCGGGAGAAGGCCGCGCGCGACGCCGCCGAAGTCGGCGGCGCAACCGGGGGCGGCGCGGGGTCGAGCGGCTCCGGCGGCACCGGCTCCGGCAACACCGGCTCCGGGAACGGCGGCTCCGGGAACGGGTCGGGAGGATCCGGCGGTGGGTCCGGGAACGCCGGCGGGGGTGCTGCCGACGGCAGCGGCTCGGGCGCCGGATCGGGAGGGTCGGGAGGCAGCGGCGGCGGATCGGGCGGCGGCGGCTCCGGCGGAGGCGGTTCGAACAGCGGCGGCTCCGGCGGCGGCTCGACGGCACCCGCCGGCCCGATCATGAGCCCCGGCGAGGCCCGCGATCACGCGCGGGGCGCGATCCGCTCCTACGGGTGGGGCGACGACCAGTTCTCCTGCCTGGTGTCGCTGTGGAACCGCGAATCGGGGTGGCGAGCCGACGCCCTGAATCCCTGGAGCGGCGCCTACGGGATCCCCCAGGCCCTCCCGGGCGAGAAGATGGCATCCGCCGGTCTGGACTGGCGCACCAATGCGGCGACGCAGATCTCGTGGGGTCTGTCGTACATCAGCGCGCGCTACGGCTCCCCGTGCGGTGCGTGGGCGCACTCGGAGCAGACCGGCTGGTACTGAACGGCTGAGCCGGGCGAGCCGCACCCGGACCCTTCGACGAGCTCAGGGTCCTCCCTTCACGCGGGGCGACGCAGCCGGATCCCGCCACGAGCTCAGGGGCCTCCCTTCGCGCGGGGCGACGCCGCCGGGTCCCGCCACGAGCTCACGGTCCTCCCTTCACGCGGGGCGACGCCGCCGGAGCCCGCGATCAGCTCAGGGTCCTCCCGTGCGGGCAGCCCCGGGGCACCGGCGGGCGTCACGACGTGCGGGTGCGCTCCCGGTCGCCGCGGGTGGGCAGTTCGACGTACGCCTCGTGCTTCGCGCGGACGCCGTCGCCCGCGGTGCGCCCGCGCAGGCGGCGCCACACCCACGGCAACGCGTCGCGGGTCAGCCAGCCGCCGCGCGGTGCGTCGTCGTCGGCGTGCAGCGCCTCGTCGAGGCCCAGCAGGGCGCGCGCATCGGGCACGCCGAGCGCCTCCGCCGCGCGGTAGGCGACGAGCCGGTGCCCCGAGGAGCGCAGGTGCACCAGGTCGTCGGCCCACAGCGGCAGCTCACCGATCTCGGCGGCGGCCTCCAGGTCGAGCAGGATCGCGCCCTGCTCCGCCGCGATACGTCGCAGATGCACGTTGTAGGCCGCGAAACGGCGGGCGAAGATGCGGGCCGCGGGCCGGCGCGGCAGGAAGGTCGTCACCAAAAGCACGTCGGCGCCCGTGCGTCGCACCGCGCGCACCGCCGACTCCACCTCCGCCACGATCGCCGGCAGGATCGGGGCGGGCCCGACGAGGTCGTTGGCGCCGATGAGGATGGACACGAGATCGGGCTGCAGGGCGAGGGCGGCGGGGATCTGCTCGTCGATCAGGTGCCGCACCCGGCGACTGCGCACGGCGAGGTTGGCGTAGCGGAAGGGCCCGTCGTCGCTGGTGTGGGCGAGCAGCTCCGCGAGACGGTCCGCCCACCCGCGGAACTGTCCCGAGGGCATGCGCGACGCATCGCACAGTCCCTCGGTCAGCGAGTCGCCGAGCGCCACGAAGCGGGTCCAGCGGCCCCGCGTACGCGTGGCTTCGACAGCCGCCGGGCGTGGCCCGCCACGCAGCAGCAGGTTGTCGTCGATGCGGCGCAGGGCGATGGCATCCGCGTAGTGTCCGACGAGGTCGCCCGTGAGGGCCGCCCACGTGCGCCCCTGCACGGCGTCGCGCGCCGCCCGGGCGAAGGCGCGGCGCTTCGACTCGTCGCCGACGAGATCGGCGACGCGGGCGCGCAGGTCGTCGAGGTCGCCGGGCTTGTACAGCCAGCCGTCGACGCTCGAGCGCACGAGATCGAGCGGACCGCCGACCCCCGTCGCGACCACCGGGACGCCGCTGGCCAGGGCTTCCTGGATGGTCTGCCCGAACGTCTCGCTCTCACCCGGGTGCACGAACACGTCGAAGCCGGCCATGACCGACGACAGCGCCGCGCCGGACAGGTGCCCGGTGAAGAGGGCGTCCGGGAGGGCCTTCTCGAGCGACGGGCGCGAGGGCCCGTCGCCCACGATCACCACTCGGGTCTCGGGCAGCCCGGCGAGGACGCGGAGGTCGTCGACCTGCTTCTCGGGCGCGAGCCGCCCGACGTAACCGACGATGCGCTCGCCGCGCGGGGCCACCTCGGCACGCCAGGCGTCGTCACGGTGCTCGGGGCCGAAGCGCACGGCATCCACTCCCCGACCCCAGCGACGGATGCGATCCACGCCGAGTCCCTCGAGCTGACGCATCGACGCCGACGAGGGCGCGAGGGTGAGCGTCGCGCGACGGTGCAAGCGGGCGACGTGGGCGGCGACGAGCGCCGTGGCGTGCGGCAGGCCGTACTTCTGCGAATACGCGACGACGTCGGTCTGGTAGACGGCGACGGAGGGGATCTTGAGGGCGTCCGCCGCCGCGAGTCCCTGCCACCCGAGCACGAAGGGGGATGCCAGGTGCACGACGTCGGGATCGAAGTCGCGCAGCAGGGCGCCCAGGCGCGCCGCGCGGGCGAACACCACCCGCACCTCGGGGTACGACGGCAGCGGCACGGAGCGCAGGAGCTCGGTGCGGGCACCGTGCAGGTCGGCGGTGACGTCTCCGGATTTGGGGGCGATCACGAGCGTCTCGTGCCCCGCCTCCGCCAAGTGGCGGAGGACATGGAGAACGGAACCGGTGACCCCGTTCATGTGCGGGAGGAAGGATTCGGCCAGCAGCGCGACTCTCACGAGTCCAGGGTGCGACCTCGCGCGCTCTCGCGGGGCGCGCAGAGGGCCCACGTTCGCGATGTTCACCGGATGCTCCGCGGGGCGTCACCGCCGCGTGGGCGGGGCGTCTCGATCGGCGGCGGAGAGTGACGGGATGGACGGCGTCGACGCATGGCTGCAGGCGATCGCGGCAAGCCCCTGGGCCCTGCTCGCGATGGCGGTGCTGGTGTTCGCCGATGCGTTCCTCGTCGTCATCCCGGGCGAGGCGGCGGTGACGGCGTTCGGCGCCCTCGCGGTCGCGCACGGCACTCCGTCGCTGGGCGGGGTGATCCTCGTCGCGGGAGCGGCGGCCTTCACGGGCGACCTGTGCTGCTACCTGATGGGACGCGCGGTCGGCGTCGAGCGATGGGCCTGGATGCGCGGGCCCCGCGTGTCGGCCGCGTTGGAGTGGGCGCGCCGACGCCTCGAACGCAATGCCGCGCTGGTGCTGTTCACGGCGCGATTCGTGCCGTTCGCCCGGCTCGCGGTGAACCTCGCCGCCGGAGCCTCGCGCGTGCAGCCGGCGCGGTATCTCGGCGTCGCCGCCCTGGCGGCTCTGGCATGGGCCGCCTACCAGGCGGTGATCGGCGCGGTGGTCGCCGCCGTCGTGCCCGGGGGTCCGGTGGTGGCGGTGGTGGTGTCGATCGTCGTCGCGGTGGGGATCGGCGTGGGCATCGACCTGCTGCTCGCGCGGCGCGCGAAGCGGCGGGCCGCCGCGCGGGGCTGACCCCGTCGGCTCCGGAGCGCGCAGATCGGCCGACCCCGCCCGGGAACGTGCGAGCTTCGCGCGGGATGCGGGCGCCGCGGCCCCACGCGGCGGCTCGCAGATCGGCGCGCTCCTCGCATCCCCTACCCGGGAAGGTGCGAGCTCCGCCCGCGTCTGCGACCCCCGGATGCCGAAAGCCGGCGCCTCAGGCCACCGCGAGCGTCTGCTCGGCGGCATCCACGAGGGCCCGGCCGTACGACGGTCCGTGACCGGCCGCGTGCACGGCGAGGGGGTGCAGCTGGTGCAGCGGCACGCGCTCGCGCCACCCGGCGCGCAGCGGCCGCGCGCGGTCGTAGGCGGCGAGGATGCGCTCGAGGAACGGGCAGCCGAAGAGCGCGAGCATCGCGAGGTCGGTCTCGCGATGCCCTCCGTGGGCCGCGGGATCGATGAGCACGACCCCCTCGGGAGCCCACAGCACGTTGCCCGCCCACAGGTCGCCGTGCAGCCGCGCGGGCGGCTCGTCGTCGTCGAACGCCCCGTCGGCGACGAGCCGGCAGGCGCGGCGCACAAGCTCGGCACCGGATGCCGAGAGGTTCCCCGCCGCGACGGCGATCGGCAGGAAGGGCTCGACGCGCTGAGCCGCGTAGAAGGCGCCCCAGGTCGCGGTGGGACGCGCGGGCTGCGGTCGGCGGCCGATGAAGATGTCGCCCTCCCAGCCGGGAGGCGCCGCGCCGAAGGCCGTGGCTCCGGCGGCGTGGGTCGCGGCGAGCGCGGCACCGAACGCCTCGGCCGACGCCGCGGTCGGGGGCGTCTCGGCGACGCGCTCCAGCACGATGCGCTCCTCGGTCGCCTCGACGACGCCGACGGTGCGTGCTCCGTGGGCGTCGGCGAGCCACCGCAGGCCCGCGGCCTCCGCGGCGAAGAAGCCGGCAGGCGCGTCGGCCCGGGTCTTCACGTGCTGTTCCATCGGTCCAGTCTGTCGCGATGTCGGGGGTCCGCGGCAGCATGGGGGCATGAGCGACGGCTACGACCCGGACTTCCTCGGCCTCCCCCTCCCCCTGCCCGCGCCCGCCGCACCGACGACGCGGCTCGACTACGCACGATTCTCGGTGCTGCTGCGGGAGGACCGCCGATTCGCCGCGGTCACCGCCGTCGTGATCGACGGGGCGACCCTGCGCGACCTCCCCCGCTCGGGCGAATGGCGCCTCGACCCGCGGGTGCCCGCCGATGCGCAGGCCGGTCCCGAGGTCTACAGCCGCAACGATCTCGATCGGGGCCATCTGGTCCGTCGTCGCGATCCGGGCTGGGGAGACGTCGGAGAGGCTCGGGATGCCACCGAGGCCACGTTCTTCTACACGAACGCCGCCCCGCAGGCGGCCGGATTCAACCAGTCGAAGGAGCTGTGGCTCGGTCTCGAGGACCACGTCCTCGCCTACGCCGAGACGACCGATCAGCGGCTGGCGGTGTTCACGGCGCCGGTGCTCGACGACGGCGATCCGCCGTACCGCGGCATCCGGGTGCCCCTGCGGTTCTGGAAGATCGCGGCCTGGAGACGGGGCGAGACCCTCGCCGCGGCCGGCTTCGTGCTCGATCAGAGCGAGCTCGTCGACACGCGGCAGGGGCTCACGGTGCCGCCCCTCGGGGCCTTCCGCACGTTCCAGGCACCGATCGCCGACATCGCCGCCGAAGCGGGCGTCGACGTCGGGCCGCTCGTGGCCGCCGACACCTTCGCGCGTCTCGGCCTGCGCCCGGTCGCCCCGCGGGAGCTCAGGGGACCCGACGACATCGTGCTGTGAGAGGCACGGCCGGTCGGCTCGTCGGTGCGCGCGTCCCGGCGGGTGCGGTGGCCCCGTCCGGAGGGACGGACCGTGCGCCCGTCAGCGCACCCGGACCGCGTGCAGAACGGTGTCGATCGCGGGGTGCGCGTGACCGCCGCGCAGCTCGGCATCCGCACTCGTTCGCGTGACGCGTTCGCACCTCTGGATGCGGAAGCGATCGTCGAGCGCACCGCGCAGGAGGTCGGGCGTGTAGAGGATGGCGGGATCGGAGGGTCCGTGACCTCCCGCGGCGATGTTCTCGACGTCGTGGCCGACGACGAGGAGCGTGCCTCCGGGCGCCACCCACTGCGCGATGCGCGCGACGACCGCCGCGGCATCGGGCAGGTGGAGGTAGCACGAGACGACGAGGTCGACGGGCGACTCCGGCGCCCAGTCGTGCACGTCGCCCTGGACCCATCGCACCGCATCGCCCCCGGGGCGGGCCGCGGCGAGCGCGAGCCCCGCGCCCGAGAAGTCGAGGCCGGTGCACGACCAGCCCCTCTCGGCGAGCCACAGCGCCGTGCGTCCGTCGCCGGTCGCGATGTCGACGGCGGTCGTCGGCGCCAAGGGCGTGGCGATCTCCCGCACGACGGCGGGCGGTTGGGTGGCCCACACTCCCCCGGCGGAGGCGCGGTAGCGCTCGTCCCACTGCGTGGCATCCATCCCGACTCCTTCTGCTCGCCCCCACCCTAGGCGGAGCGCCCACGGCCGCGGGACTCGCCGACTCAAGGCGCGGCCGTCCGGGGCCGCGCGGACTCGCCGACACGCGGCGCGGCCGTCCGGGGCCGCTTCGCGCGCACAACCTCCGCGATTCGCACAACCTCAGCCCGAACCGCGCGCCCGCAACGGAGTTTGCGCACATGACTGAACCTGCGACCCACGCACGACGACGCCCCGGAGCGCGCCCGCGCGCACAACCTCCGCGATTCGCACAACCTCAGCCCGAACCGCGCGCCCGCAACGGAGTTCGCGCACATGACTGAGCCTGCGACCCGCCCGTCCCCACGCACGACGACGCCCCGCCGCCACACGGGCGACGGGGCGTCGAGGCGGGTTACTCTCCCGACAAACCGCCCAGCAGGTGGCCGAACGACCGGCCCTCGCCGAGGTACGACGAGGGGTCGAAGGGGTCGGCGTCGCGCACGGGCTCGCGCGCGGCGATCGCGTCGGCGAACTCCCGCGCGCCGCGGTCGACCCGCGAACCGAGCGGTGCCACCTCGTCGGCGTTCGCGCCCCAGTCGCTCGAGGCGGCGAACACCCCGGTCGGCACCGGGTTGGCGTGCAGGTAGGTGAACAGCGGGCGGATCGCGTAGTCGATGGCGAGCGAGTGGCGGGCGGTGCCGGCGTTCGCCCCGATCAGCACCGGTGTGCCGCTCAGCGCCTGCGGGTCGAGCACGTCGATGAACGACTTGAACAGCCCCGAGTAGCTCGTGGAGAAGATCGGCGTGACGGCGATGATGCCGTCGGCCGAGACGACCGTGTTGATCATCTGCTCGAGCGCCGGCGGGGCGAAGCCCGTGAGCAGGTTGTCGGTGAGGTCGTGCGCGTAATCGCGCAGTTCGAACACGTCGGCCGTGGCCTCGATCCCCCGCTCGCGCAGCTCGGCGAGAGCGGCGTGGGCGAGTCGATCGCCGAGCATGCGGGTCGACGAGGGCGTCGAGAGTCCCGCGGTGATCACCGCGATGCGGCGGGCGGCCATCTCAGGCACCCACCTTCGTCGCGGCGGCACCGAACGCGCTGCCCGTGCGAGGCGCGGCATCCTGGTACGGGCTTCCCGAGACCATGTTGTCGCCGCGGTTGGCACCGGGCACCGCCTGACGCGGGGCCGCGCCGGCGTAGATCTTCTCGACGAGGTTGGCGTGCGTGGGCGCGTCGGGAACCTCGACCGGGCGGTTCTTCTGCAGCTCCTTGCGCAGCACCGGAACGACCTCGCCGCCGAGGATGTCGAGCTGCTCGAGCACCGTCTTGGTCGGAAGGCCCGCGTGGTCGATGAGGAACAGCTGGCGCTGGTAGTCGCCGAACGTCTCGCGCATCGCCGCGTACCGGTCGATGATCTGCTGCGGCGAGCCGACGGTCAGCGGGGTCATCTCACTGAAGTCCTCGAGGCTCGGACCGTGGCCGTAGACGGGCGCGTTGTCGAAGTACGGACGGAACTCCCGCACCGCGTCCTGCGAGTTGGCGCGCATGAACACCTGGCCACCGAGGCCGACGATCGCCTGCTGGGGCGTGCCGTGACCGTAGTGGGCGTAGCGCTCCCGGTACAGCGTGATGAGGCGCTGGTAGTGCTCCTTGGGCCAGAAGATGTTGTTCGCGAAGAAGCCGTTGCCGTAGTACGCGGCCTGCTCGGCGATCTCGGGCGTGCGGATCGAGCCGTGCCACACGAACGGGGGCACGCCGTCCAGCGGTCGCGGGGTCGAGGTGAAGCCCTGCAGCGGCGTGCGGAACTTCCCCTCCCAATCCACGACGTCCTCCCGCCACAGCTTGTGCAGCAGGTCGTAGTTCTCGATGGTGAGCGGGAGGCCCTGGCGGATGTCCTTGCCGAACCAGGGGTACACGGGGCCGGTGTTGCCGCGGCCGAGCATGAGGTCGGCGCGACCGCCCGACACGTGCTGGAGCATCGCGAAGTCCTCGGCGATCTTCACCGGGTCGTTCGTGGTGATGAGCGTGGTCGAGGTCGTGAGGATGAGGCGCTCGGTCTGCGCGGCGATGTAGGCCAGCGTGGTCGTGGGCGACGACGACCAGAAGGGCGGGTTGTGGTGCTCCCCGAGGGCGAAAACGTCGAGGCCGACCTCTTCGGTGTGCTTCGCGATCGTGAGCGTGTCTTTGATGCGCTGGGCTTCGCTCGGGGTCTTCCCCGTGGTGGGGTCCTGGGTGATGTCGCTCACCGTCATGACACCGAACTGCATGCCCGGCCAGTTGTTCGTCTCGCTCATGATGCGACCTCCGTTTGTATGCATCTGAATATACATGTCAGAACGCACGACGCCGATTTTTATTCCGCCGTACCCCATCGGCATCCGGGATCCACCCCCATGGACCCTCGCTCGCGTCGCGATTATCGTCGCCCGGGATGACGGATGCCACCACCTCGCCCCGCACGACGACCCGCACCCCGTTCTGGGACAACGCGCGCTTCGCCGCGATCGTGCTCGTCGTCTTCGGCCATGCCATCCAGCGGCTCACTTACGACTCGGATGCCGCGCAGGCGCTGTACCTGCTCGTGTACGCGTTCCACATGCCCCTGTTCGCGCTGGTGTCGGGGTATTTCTCCTCGGGAGCCGAACCCACCCGTCGCCGGATGGCCCGCGTCGTCACCGACCTGATCGCGCCGTACCTCATCTTCGAGACCCTGTGGACGATCACGCAGTTCCTGGTGACGGGGAGGACGAATCTCGACCCCGCTCAGCCGTCGTGGACGCTGTGGTTCCTCCTCGCGCTCGCGCTGTTCCGACTCGTTCTGCCGTATCTCGCGCTGGTGCGCGGACCCGTCCTGTGGGCGCTGGCGATCTCGGTGATCGCCGGCTACCTGCCGAGCATCGACTCGACGTTCTCGGTGTCGCGGTTACTGGGCCTGCTGCCCTTCTTCACCCTGGGATGGTGGCTCCGCGAGCACGACGTCGTCGCGCGCCTCGGGCTGCTCGAGCGCCGTCCGGTGTGGCTGCGGGCCGTCGCCGCCGTTGTGCTCGCGGGCGCCGGAATCCTCGCCTACGCCTTCGTCGACACCTGGAGCGAGGTGCGTCTGGGCACGTGGTTCTTCTTCGTCGACGCCTACGTCGATCTCGACGCCCCGCAGTGGTGGGCGGGAGCCGTGCGCCTCGCGATCATCGCCCTCGCGCTCGTGCTCATGTCGGCGTTCCTGCTGCTCATCCCCCGGCGGGAGACGCGCTGGAGCGTCCTGGGCCGGTACACGATGTACGTCTACCTGCTCCACACGTTCGTGCTCTACCCGTTCCGCCAGTCGGGCGTCCTTCGGGGCCTCGAGCCGATGTGGCTGTGGATCCCCGTCGTGATCGTCGCGAGCGTCCTCATCGCCGTGGCCCTGTCAAGCCGCCCCGTGCGACGCCTCACCCGCCCTCTGGTGGAGCCCCGGATGCCGTGGCTCTTCCGCGATCGCGAGCTCGGCGCCGGCCGCGCGTCCGCGGCATCCGGGACCGCGACGCACCAGGCTCAACCGCCCCGAGGGGCGCCATAGCGAGGTCCCTGAGCTCGTCGAAGGGACCGGGACC
This sequence comes from uncultured Microbacterium sp., assembly GCF_947489255.1. Lineage (GTDB taxonomy): Bacteria > Actinomycetota > Actinomycetes > Actinomycetales > Microbacteriaceae > Microbacterium > Microbacterium phycohabitans. Next base: position 376,601 of record NZ_CANLCY010000004.1, on the reverse strand, counting down.
CGCAACGCCCGGTGGCTTCGACAAGCTCAGCCACCTCCGCCGCCCGCCCGAAGGGCGCCGTGGCCAGGTCCCTGAGCCTGTCGAAGGGACCGAGACCCGCAACGCCCGGTGGCTTCGACAAGCTCAGCCACCTCCGCCGCCCGACCGAAAGCCGCCGTGGCCAGGTCCCTGAGCTCGTCGAAGGGACCGAGACCCGCGACGCCCGGTGGCCTCGACGAGCTCAGCCACCTCCGCTGCTCGACCGACAGCCGCCACGCTCGGCGGCCTCGACAGGCTCCGCCGCCTCGGGACGCGCCGCCGGCTACGCCCCGAGCAGCCCCGCCCCGATCGACGTGCCGGTGGGAGCCGCCGGCGGCACGGCCCAGAGACCGGAGCCGACGTGCCGCAGGTACTCGCCCATGGCATCCGTCGCGAGGGCCCTCTGCACGGTGATGTAGCGCTCGGGACTCTTCTGGAACGACAGGAAAAAGAGTCCCGCGTTCAAGCGGCCGAGATCGGTCGTGCCGTCGACGAAGTTGTAGCCACGGCGGAGCAGGCGGATGCCACCGTTCATGTCGGGGTGCGCGAGCCGCACGTGACTGCGGGGGTCGATCGCCGGCTTCCCCCCGGCGCCGACGGCGTCGAAGTCGGGAGCGGCGAACTCGTCGCCGCCCGAGAGCGGAGCGCCGTTCGCCTTGTCGCGACCGACGACCCGGTCCTGCTCCGCGAGGCGCGTGCGGTCCCACGTCTCGATGAGCATCGCGATGCGCCGCGCGACGAGGTACGACCCGCCCGCGAGCCACGCCGGGCCCTCGGATGCCGAGACCCACACGTTCTCGTCGAGGGCGGCGGTGTCGTCGGCGAGGATGTTCGCCGTGCCGTCCTTGTAGCCGAACAGGTTGCGCGGGGTCGCCTGGTCGGAGGTGGTCTTCGAGGTGCGGCCGAAACCGAGCTGCGACCAGCGGATCGTCGCGCGGCCGAACGCGATGCGGCTGAGGTTGCGGATCGCGTGCACCGCGACCTGCGGATCGTCGGCGCAGGCCTGGATGCAGAGGTCGCCGTCGGAGCGGAGCGGATCCAGGTCGTCGCCCAGGAACGCCGGGAGTCGCTCGAGCCCCGCGGGCTTCTGCCCCTCGAGGCCGAAGCGCTGATCGAACAGCGTGGGCCCGAAGCCGAACGTGATGGTGAGGTTGCTCGCGGGAAGACCCAGGGCCTCGCCGGTGTCGTCGGGCGGCGCCTCCGGAGAGCCACCGACGGCACCGGAGGCACTGACGTCGAGGCCCTGCATCATGCGGGTCGCCGCGTACGTCCAGTCGGCGAGCAGCTCGGCGAGGTCGTCGCGGGTCGTGCGCGCCATCATGTCGTAGGCCGCGAAGTGCAGGTGGTCCTGGACCGGGGTGGTGATCCCGGGCTGGTGGATGCCGGCGGCCGGGGCCACGGCATCCATCACCGCTCGTTCCTGCTCGCGACCGTACGCCGCTCCGCTCACGAGACCGAGGCCCGATCCCACCACGAGGCCCGTGGCGCTCGCGCCGAGCGCGAGGCCCATGAGCCCACGCCGGGACAGCCCGGCGGCCCCGGATCCGGCGGACGCGGCGCCGGCGGACGCGGCGACCGCCGGGTCCGAAGACCCGGCGGTGCCGGGGGTGAGCCGTTCGTCGTCCACGGTCATTCCAGGATCGTCACCGTCAGCTGCGACAGCGGCTCGGCGAGGGCGTTGATGAGGTCGGTGAGCTGACGCTTGTCGGCCTCGGTGAGCTGGGAGTAGGGCACGAAGCCGGCCTCGGCGGATCCGTGCGCGGCGAGGGCTGCCTCAAAATCGGTGTACCCCGCGTCGATGCGACCGACCAGGCTCGCGCCCTTGTCGCCCTTGGACTCCGCGAAGTCGCGCACGAGCGAGAACGCCATCTTGGACCCCTCGACGTTGGCCGCGAAGTCGTACAGGTCGGTTCCCGACCACCAGTCCTCTTCGCCGCTGATCTTGCCCGTGGCCACCTCGTCGAGCAGCGCGATCGCGCCGTTCGAGATACCCGCGACGCCCTGGGCGTCGAGGGCCTCGGTGAAGGCGTCGGAGTGCACGTAGTCGTACAGCTCCTGCGTGTCGGCGATGAGCTTGTCGCCGTAGGTGGCGCGCTCGGCCGGCGTCGAGGGCGCCCAGTTTTGCCACGCGGGCGTCTCGCCGTCGGCGTTCAGCGCGTCCTGCGCGGGGACCCAGAGGTCCTTCTCGATGCGGTGGAACCCGGTCCAGTCCAGACCCTCGGCCACGGCGTCGACCTCGCGGTAGTCGATGCGGGGGTCGAGGTCGCCCAGCGCCTCCGCGATCGGCTCGATGCGCTCGTAGAACGCGCGGACGCGCGGGAACTGCTCGCGCGCCGCGGCATCGTCACCGCTCTCGTACACGGCGGCGAAGGTCTGCACCGCGGGGAGGAGCTGGCCGACCTGGTCCTTCACGAACGCGGCGTACAGGTCGACGGCCTGCTGCTTCTGCTCGGCATCCGGTCCGTCGACGGCCACGGCGTCGCCGGTGACGGTGAACGCCGCCTTGCCGACGCCGTCTCCCACCATTCCCGGCTTGCACAGGGTGTAGTAGTCACCCGGCTGCGCGACCACGGTGAGGCTGCGCGAGGCGCCCGGGGCGATGTTCTCGACCTCGCCGACGATGCGGAGGCCGTCGGAGGCCAACAGGTAGAACTCCGTGGTCTGCTCGCTCTTGTTGTCGACCGTGAAGGCGACGGTGCCGCTGGGGGCGCTCCCGGCCGAGACGGCGCAGCCGTCGGCCGTGGAGGTCACCGTGAGGGCGCCGGAGGCCGCGGCGTCGGTCTTGGCGACGCAGCCGGAGAGGAGGAGGACGGCCGCGCCGGCCGCGGCGCCGGCCGCGAGGAGGCGTGTCGAATTCATGGTGCTCCGTTCGAGGGAAGGATGCCGCGGCGTCGGGTGCGCGCGGGAGGAAGAATGTCTCAGGGGGCGGTGGAGGTGCCGGCCGCCGCCGGGGCGGCCGCGAGCCGGGGCTCCGCCGGCACGGTGGACGGCGAGGTCGCGGCGGGGCGCGGACGACGACCCGCACGCACGCCCCGGACGAAGGGCGGGACGACGACGGCGACGTAGACGACCCACGCGATGACCTGCAGCCACGTCATCTGCGGCATGAAGCCCACGGTCGCCTGCAGCAGCACCGCGAGCGCGCTGTCGGGGGCCACGGCGGTCGAGACGTCGAAGGCCCACCCGAAGGGGAAGCCGGCCCAGCCGGTGGCGACCAGACCGGTGGCGGGGTCGATCGGCGCACCGGCGCCGAACGGGCCGGGAAGCGCCCCGGCCTCCTGCAGGTCGTGGAAGGCGTACGCGAGCACGCCCGCCGCCACGATGATGAGGAAACCGCCCGTCCAGGTGAAGAAACGGCCGAGGTTGAGGCGCAGCATGCCGCGCGCGATGAACCAGCCGAGGACGACGGCGGTGGCGAGGCCCAGGAGCGCTCCGAGCAGGGCCACGGGGGACTCGCCGAACGACTGCACCATCGACCACAGCAGCAGGGTCGTCTCCACGCCCTCGCGGGCCACCGACACGAACCCGATCGCCACGAGCGCCCACACGCCGCCGCGCAGCGCCTTGTCGACTCCGCCCTCGAGGCCCGCCTTGAGGGTGCGGCCGGCCTTCTGCATCCAGAAGATCATCCAGGTGACCATCGCGACCGCGAGCAGCGAGAGCCCGCCGCCGAGAAGCTCCTGGGCCTCGAACGTGAGCATGTAGGCGCCGAACGTGAAGATCGCGCCGACGCCGAGCGCGAGGGCCACGGCGAGTCCGACACCGGTCCAGAGCTTGGGCAGGGCGTCGCGGCGATCGACGCGCGTGAGGTAGGCGACGAGGATGCCGACGACGAGCGCGGCCTCGAGGCCTTCACGGAGGCCGATGAGGAAGGTGGCGAAGAAGCTGGCAAGCACGGGCGGGAGTTCCGACTTTCACGAGGAGGAAGGACCGCGACGTTGCGGACCAGGTAAGGACAGCCTCACCTGACTGTGACAGATTACGCACTTTCGCCGCTTCGCGCATCCCCGATGTCGGCGGAAAGCGGATGCCGCTCGCGTGCGCGGTAACGGTCGGCAACATTCGCGCGCGCGACGAAGGCCCGACCTAGCCTCGATCCATGTCCGAGTTGAACCTCCCGATCCTCGACCTCTCGCTGCTCGATCAGGGGCCCGAGGCCGCGTCCCGCTTCCGCGACGACCTGCGCGCCGCCACCCATGACGTCGGCTTCTTCTACCTGACCGGAACCGGGGTCACGCCCGAGCTCGAAGGTCGACTGCTGCAGGCCGCCCACGACTTCTTCGCCCTCCCCGAGGCCGAGAAGCTCGCGATCGAGAACGTCACGAGCCCCCACTTCCGCGGCTACACCCGCGTCGGCGGCGAGCGCACGCTGGGGCGCGTGGACTGGCGCGAGCAGATCGACATCGGTCCCGAGCGCGACGCGATCCAGGATGCCGACGGCCCCGGCTACAACCGGCTCGTGGGGCCGAACCTGTGGCCGGCCGCCCAGCCCGAGCTCCGCGAGGTCGTCACCGAGTGGCACGATCACCTCACCGGCGTCGCCCGCAAGCTGCTGCGCGCGTGGGCCCTCGCCCTCGGCGCCGAGGAGCAGTACTTCGACCGCCACTTCGGCGACCCCCAGACGCTCATCAAGATCGTGCGCTACCCGGGCAAAGACGACCCGACCCCTCAGCAGGGTGTCGGTGCGCACAAGGACTCGGGGGTTCTCACCCTGCTCTGGGTCGAGCCCGGCAAGGGCGGTCTGCAGGTCGAGCGCGACGGCGAGTGGGTCGACGCTCCCCCGGTGCCGGGCGCCTTCGTCGTCAACATCGGCGAGCTGCTCGAGTACGCGACGCAGGGGTATCTGACCGCGACGAACCACCGCGTGATCTCGCCCTCGTTCCCCGACGAGCGCATCTCGGTGCCGTTCTTCTTCAACCCGGCCCTCGACGCGCGGCTGCCGATCATCGAGCTGCCCGCGGAGCTCGCCGCCGAGGCCCGCGGCGTCTCGCAGGATCCGTCGAACCCGATCCACGCGACCTACGGCGAGAACGCGCTGAAGTCGCGCCTGCGGGCGCACCCCGACGTCGCGGAACGGTGGCACGCCGATCTGCTGGCCGCGCGCACGGCATCCTGACCCGTTCGTCGAACGCCCGCTGCCCGGTCGCCCCGGCGGCGGGCGTTCGGCGTTCGCGAGCCCGGGTGGCTGAGCCTGTCGAAGCCACCGCTCCCTCGCGGCCCAGGTGGCTGAGCCCGTCGAAGCCACCGCCCCCTCGCGACCCAGGTGGCTGAGCCCGTCGAAGCCACCGATCCCTCGCGGCCCAGGTGGCTGAGCCCGTCGAAGCCACCGCTCCCTCGCGGCCCAGGTGGCTGAGCCTGTCGAAGCCACCGGTCCCTTCGACAGGCTCAGGGACCTCCCACGGACTCAGGGACCTCCCACGGACTCAGGGACCTTCCACGGACTCAGGGACCTCTCGAGACCACGGGGCGCGCGCCCGTCGCCCCGTCCGGGAATGACGAAGGCCGCCCCACACCGTGGGGCGGCCTTCCAAGAATGTTTTGCGCGATAGAACGCTGGTGCGATTAGCGACGCAGACCGAGACGCTCGATGAGCGAGCGGTAACGGTTGATGTCGACGTCCTGCAGGTAACCCAGCAGGCGGCGGCGCTGACCGACGAGCAGGAAGAGTCCACGGCGCGAGTGGTGGTCGTGCTTGTGGATCTTGAGGTGCTCGGTGAGGTCCTTGATGCGCTGCGTCATCATCGCGACCTGCACCTCGGGGGATCCGGTGTCACCGGGGTGCGTCGCGTACTCTTCGATGATCGCCTTCTTGACGTCTGCTTCGAGTGCCATAGATGGGATCCCCTTCCTTCTCATTGCGCGGCGCCCGTCACACGATGTGCGAGCTCTCTTTATCCGCGGCCGATCGAACGGCAACCGCATGAGTCTACCAGCATCCGGATGCCGTGAACGAACCGCTGCGTACCGGCGCCCCCTCGAGGCCCGGGGCCTCCCGCGTGCCGGGGTGTCGGAGGCCTGGCGTAGCCTCGATCCGTGCAGCTCACCGTTCGCGTCAAGCCCGGCAGCCGACGCGGCCCCCTCGTCGAAGACACCGCCGACGGCCTGATCGTGCACGTGCGCGAACGCGCGGTCGACGGGGCGGCCAACGGCGGAGTGGTGAAGGCGCTCGCCGCGCACTTCGGCGTCGCCCCCCGCGACGTCGAGATCGTCCGCGGGCACACGGCCCGGGTGAAGCGCGTGGACGTCGACGCATGAGCACCCGCGAGAGCGCCCTCATCGACCTGCGCCCGTTCACCGCCTCCCCCGCCTTCGCGCGCCTGTGGATCGGATCGACGCTCGCGGGCCTCGGCGGCCAGCTCACGGTCGTCGCGGTCATGCTGCACGTGTTCGAGCTCACGCAGAGCACGTTCGCGGTGTCGATGATCGCCGTCGCAGGACTCCTGCCGATGGTGGCCGCCGGACTGTACGGCGGCATGCTCGCCGACGCCTTCGACCGCCGCACCGTCGCGCTCCTGGCGGCCGTGGTCACCTTCGCCTCCACCGCCCTGCTCGCGACGCTCGCGTGGACGGGCCTCGAGACGGTCGGGTGGCTCTTCGTCCTCAGCGTCGTGAACTCGGCGGCGAACTCCATCGTGATGGCGACGAAATCGGCCATCACTCCCCGCCTCCTCCCCCGTGATCTGCTGCCCGCGGCTGCCGCGCTCCAGGGGGTCACCGTCGGCATCATGGTCATGGCGGGCCCCGCTCTCGCCGGCGTGCTCGTCGCGTTCGCCGGCTACGCCTGGACCTACTCGCTCGACGTCCTCCTCATGACCTCTCTGTTCCTGGGACTGTGGTCGCTGCCGAAGCTGCGCCCCGAGGGCGAGGTCGTGCGCCCGGGGCTCGCGTCGCTCCGCGACGGTGCCCGGTTCCTCCGACGCGCCCCGAACATCCGGCTGCAGTACATCCTCGACATCGTCGCGATGACCTTCGGCCAGCCGGTCGCCCTGTTCCCCGCGATCGGCGCCGTGCTCCTCGGCGGCGGCGCGATCACGACCGGTGTCCTCACGGCCGCGGTGGCGGCGGGGGCGTTCCTGTCGAGCCTGTTCTCCGGTCCGATCGGACGAGTGCGCCGCCAGGGGCTGGGCATCGAACGGTCGATCCAGGTCTACGGCCTGTCGATCGGACTCTTCGGCCTCGTCCTGCTGGCCGCCGCCCTGGGCTGGGGCCGCCCCGCCGACACGGGCGAAGACCGGGGCGCCGTGCTGCTCATCGTGCTCGCCGCCCTGACGCTGGCCGTCTCGGGCGCCGCCGACAACGTCAGCGCCATCTACCGTTCCACGATGATGCAGGCGGCGGTCCCGGATGCCATGCGCGGCCGCCTCCAGGGCATCTTCATCGTCGTGGTGGCCGGCGGCCCTCGGGTCGGGGCGCTGTACGCCGGCACCCTCGCCACCATCGCGGCGCTGTGGGTCCCACCCCTGCTCGGCGGGATCGTGATCCTGGCGCTGGTGGGCTTCCTCGTGCGCCTGTCCCCGCGCTTCCGCGACTACGACGCGCTCGACCCGCAGCCCTGACCGCGCGGTGACGTCGACCGGCTGCCGATCGTCGGCGGATTCCGGACGTCGCATCCTCGCGACCCGACCGATGTCGGCGCTTCGCCCTATCGTCGGGAGCGTGGCATCCGCTCCCTCCCCCTCCCCCGTCTCGATCGCCGTGCAGTTCGTGCTCACCGGCATCGTGTGGGGGTCGAGCTTCCTCTTCATCGCGATCGCGCTCACCGGCATGACGCCGGCGCAGGTCGCGGGCGGCCGGCTGCTGTTCGGAGCCCTCGCCCTGGGCGCCATCGTCGCGATCCGGCGAGAGCGCCTGCCCCGCGACCGGCGCGTGTGGGGCCACCTGTGCGTGCTGGGGTTCAGCTTCTGCGTCGTGCCGTTCCTGCTGTTCGCGTGGGCCGAGCAGCACGTGTCGTCGGGACTGGCCAGCATCTTCAACGCCACCACACCGATCATGACCGCGATCATGGCGTGGGCGGTGTTCCGCGTGGAGCGCCTCGAGCTCGGTCAGCTGCTCGGCATCGCCGTGGGCATCGCCGGTGTCGTCGTGATCATCGCCCCCGGCGCCGTGGCCGACGTCGGCGACAGCACGATCGCCCAGCTCGCGCTTCTCGGCGCGACGGCCTGCTACGGCTTCAGCCTCGCGTACATGCGTCGCTTCCTGGGCGACACCGGCCTGTCGGGCATCGCCTTCGCGTTCGGGTACATCGGTCCGGCCGCGGCATTCATGGTGCTGCTGTCGCCGGTCATCCTCGCGGAGCCGATGCGCCTCGACCTCCCCGTCGTCGCGAGCATCGTCGCCCTCGGCGTTCTGGGCACCGGCATCGCGTACGTCTGGAACCAGAACACCCTGCGCGCCTGGGGGCCGACCCGCGCGTCCACCGTTACGTACATCACCCCGGTCGTGGGGGTGGCGCTCGGCATCCTGATCCTCGGCGAACGCATCTCCTGGAACGAGCCGGTGGGGGCCGCGGTGGTGTTCCTCGGCATCCTGCTCGTGCAGCAGCGCCTGCGCCTGCCGCGCCGCGCGCACGCCTGAGTCGTCCCGACGGGCCGCGCATCGGGACCGGACTCCTCGGTCGATCCGACGAATCCCGTACCGCGCCCGGACGCACGAAGACCCCGGATGCGGACGGCATCCGGGGTCTTCGCGACGATCACGACCGCAGCGAGCGCTGCGGAGCGATCACGCCTGGTGCGCGAACTGCAGGTCGAGCTCGATGGTGACGTCCTTACCGACGAGGACGCCGCCGGTCTCGAGGGCGGCGTTCCAGGTGAGGCCGAAGTCTTCGCGGTTGATGACCGTCTTCGCGGTGGCGCCGACCTTGTAGTTGCCCCACGGGTCGGTGCCGAAGCCGCCGAAGTCGATCGAGAAGGTGGCGGGCTTGCTGACGCCGCGGATGGTCAGCTCGCCGTCGACGAGGTAGTCGCCGTCCTCGACGCGGGCGCCCGTCGAACGGAAGTCCATCGTGGGGTAGGTCTCGACGTCGAAGAACTCGGCCGAACGCAGGTGCTGGTCGCGACCCTCGTCCTTCGTGTCGACGGAGGTGACGTCGACGGAGGCCTCGACGGTGGCCTCGAGGGGGTTCTCCGGGGCGACGAGCGTGGCGCTCTTCATGCCGAAGGTGCCGCGCACCTTGGAGATCATCATGTGGCGGACGGTGAAGGTCACCTCGCTGTGCGAGGGGTCGAGGACCCAGGTGCCCGCCTTGTAGCCGGGGATGTCGAGGGTGGTGGTGTCGGTCATGTCACTCCTAGAGGTCTGGGGAGCCGTGTCGGCGTCCTGCGGGAGTCCAACTCCCATTCACACGAATGTATTCCACGATCGAGGGAAAAGACGAACCCGAGGGAGCCGGAGCCCCCTCGGGTTCGTGAACGTCTCGTGAAGAACGCCCGGTCAGCCGACCTTGAGCAGGTCGATGATGAAGATGAGGGTCTTCCCGCCGAGGAAGTGACCGCCGGCCGGACCGTAGGCCAGGTGCGGCGGGATGACGAGCTCGCGTCGGCCGCCGACCTTCATGCCCGGGATGCCGTCCTGCCAGCCCTGGATGAGGCCGCGGAGGGGGAACTGGATGCTCTCGCCCCGGCCCCACGACGAGTCGAACTCTTCGCCCGACTCGTACTCGACACCGGCGTAGTGCACGGTGACGGTGTCGCCGGGCTTGGCCTCGTCGCCGTCGCCGACGATGATGTCGCGGATGACGAGGTCGGAGGGGGCGGGGCCGCTGGGAGCGTCGAACTCCGGCTTGGTGCGATCAGTCATGCATCCATCCAAGCACGCCCGCGCGCCGGATGACGCCCCTGGACAAAGACTCAGCGCCCGGTGCCGCGGCGATGCCTGCGTGTCTCCCGGGCGCTGAGTTGGCCTACATCGATGGTGCTCCGACCTCCGCGTCGTGTCAAGACCCCCGGGTCGCGGTGACGCGAGGCGCCGAGGCCGCGCGCGATCACCGACACCGCCGGGCAGGGCTAACGGGCACGTACGGTCTCGGGACCCGCGTGCAGTTTCGGCGACACGTGGATGGTGCGGACGGCGCACGAGGTGCGTCAGCGCGACAGCAGCGCCGCCCGCGCGGCGGTGGTGCGCTCCAGGAGGTACCGCTCGGTCGCGGGAGCCTGGGGGTCGCGGCCCGACAGCGTGCGCTGGCGCGCGGCGGCGAGCGCGGTGGCATCCACGATGAACGCCTTCATGACGGCCGAGCGATCACCGGGCAGCGTTCGCGCCCAGGCGACCGCCGAGCGACGCCCCGGCCCCGTGGCGAGCATGTCGACCTCCTGCGGGGTGAACCACCCGGCGGCGGCGTATTCGCCCAGGCGGGCCCGGGTCAGGCGAGACTCCTCGCGACGCAGGGCCAGGATGCCGAGGATGAACAGCACGAACAGCGGGACCTGCAGCGCCGCGTAGGCCTCGAAGAAGTTCGCGAACGTGGCCGATCCGTTCCAGAGACCGTGCAGCACGATCGCCCCGATGAGGCCCGGGATGCCGTAGGCCAGGGCCGCTCCCGTGCGCAGGCCGCGACGTGCGGCGAGGCCGAATGCGAAGCCGGTGAGACTGGTGAACATCACGTGGGCGAAGGGCGAGAGCACGGCGCGCAGGAAGAACGTGCTCGCGACCTGCGCCGGTCCGCCCTCGAGGTAGCTGATAGCGAAGTACTGCACGTTCTCGGTGAGGGCGAAACCCGCCCCGATGAGCGCGCCGTAGACGATGCCGTCGACGGGCCCGTCGAAGGCTCGGCGGGCGAACGCGAAGATGAGCAGGACGCCGAGGCCCTTCGCGATCTCCTCGACGATGGGCGCCTGCACGACGGCGCTGAAGGCGGCGGGGAGCTGCCCGAGGGCGAGGGTCGGCAGCAGATCGACGCCCAGGGCGATGACCACCGACGCGATCGCTCCCCAGGCCACCGCGAAGACGAGCAGTCGACGCGGCTCGGGCTCCCAACGGTCGATGTATCGCACGGCGAACCACACGATCACGAAGGGGATGGCGGCCAGCACGAGCCCGAGGAACGTCGCGGCGGTGCCCAGGAACCCGGTGAAATACCGCACGAGGAGGGCCAGGAGCGGCACGAGCAGCACGGCGACCACCCACAGCGCCACTCCCCGACCGCGCGACCGCGGCGGAGCGGCCGACACCGCCGTCTGCGGAGCCGTGGTGATGCGGGTCGCTTCGACCGAACCGGGCCGGGAGAGCGGCGAGGGTGAGCTCATGCGCTCAGCCTAGAGCGGGGCCGGGACACGGCATCCGGGGCTTGCGGCCTCCGTCTCGCGGCGCGGGCCGGTAGCGTGGTGGCATGCGTTTCGCCCACGTCCGGTCTCAGGAAGGGGCGGAAGCCCCCCGTCTCGTCAGCGTCCACGGGGAGGAGTTCTCGTTCGTCGATGCGCTCTTCGACGGTGCCCCCACCACGCTCGAGCAGCTCATCGCCGGCGGCGACGCCCTGCTCGATCGCGTGCGCGACGCAGCCGCGACGGCTCCGCGGGAGTCCCTCACCGGCATCCGCTTCGCCTCGGCCGTGCTCGCTCCCCCGTCAATTCTCGCTGTCGGCCTGAACTACGCCGCGCACTCGGGCGAGCTGGGGCTGAAGACCGACGCGGGCCCGACCGTGTTCGTGCTGTGGCCGAACTCCCTCACCGCGCACGAGGCCACCACGTCGTGGCCGCGGGCGCTGAGCGAGGCCGTCGACTATGAGGCCGAGCTCGGGGTGATCATCGGCCGTCCCGGTCGCGACATCGCGGAGGCCGACGCCCTCGATCACGTGTGGGGCTACACCGTCGTCAACGACATCACCGCGCGCAACATCCAGTTCTCCGAGGCGCAGTGGTCGCGCTGCAAGTCGTTCGACGGCTTCACCCCGACCGGTCCGTTCGTGGTCACGGCCGACGAGATCCCCGATCCGCAGGACCTGCACATCTGGACCGTCGTCGACGGACACACCGTGCAGGATGCCAGCACCGGCCAGATGGTCCGTTCGGTGAAGACGCTCATCAACAAGCTCTCGGAATCGGCCACCCTGCTGCCGGGCACCCTCATCTCCACCGGAAGCCCGGGTGGTGCCGGGTACTCGCGCGATCCGCAGATCTTCCTCCGCGACCGCTCGACCGTGACCGTCGGCATCGACGGCATCGGCGAGCTGACCACGCACTGCCGCATCCTCGACTGACGCGGCATCCACGACGAAGGGCCGGGGCGACGCGCCCCGGCCCTTCGTGATGTCGGCGTGGACGCCGCGGGTCAGTCCTCCACGACGCTGTCGGCCGCGCGCACGATGGGGATCGCCGCCGTCACGGCCTGCAGGCCCGAGAGGCGCGCGGGCGAGATCTGCTTCATGACCTCGTCGCGCGTCATGAGCCCGGCCTCGACCACGAGGTCGGCGACGTTGCGGTGCGTCAGCAGTGCGGTCTTGGCCAGCGCGGCGGCCGCGGCGTAGCCGATGAACGGTGTGAGGGCCGTGACGACGCCGACCGAGGAACCCACCATCGCGCCCAGGCGCTCCCGGTTGGCCGTGATGCCGTCGACGCAGTTGACGCGCAGGGTCCACATCGCCTGTCGCATCCAGGTGATCGACTGGTAGATCGAGTGGGCGATGACCGGCTCGAAGGCGTTGAGCTGCAGCTGGCCGCCCTCGACCGCCATCGTCACGGTCATGTCGGCGCCGACCACCGAGAAGGCGACCTGGTTGACGACCTCGGGGATGACCGGGTTGACCTTGCCGGGCATGATGCTCGAGCCCGCCTGGCGCGCGGGCAGGTTGATCTCGCCCAGACCCGCCTGCGGGCCGCTCGAGAGCAGGCGCAGGTCGTTGCAGATCTTCGACAGCTTCACGGCGTTGCGCTTGAGCGACGACGAGAACGACATGAAGGCGCCCGTGTCGCTCGTCGACTCGACGAGGTCGGTGGCCGTCTCGAGGTCGAGACCCGTGATAGCCCGGAGGTGCCGCAGCACCGCTCCCCCGTAGCCGGCGTGCGCGGTGATGCCCGTGCCGATCGCGGTCGCGCCCATGTTGATCTCGTAGAGCAGGTAGGCGTTCTCGGTCAGGCGGTTGTAGTCCTCGCCGAGGGTGGTGGCGAAGCCGTGGAACTCCTGCCCGAGCGTCATGGGCACGGCATCCTGCAGCTGCGTGCGTCCGACCTTGAGCACGTCGTGGAACTCCTCCGACTTGCTGAGGAACGACTGGCGCAGCAGCGCGAGCTCCTCCAGCAGGCTCTGGAGCGTGAGCGACAGGCCAATCTTGATCGCCGTCGGGTACACGTCGTTGGTCGACTGACTGCGGTTGGTGTCGTCGATGGGCGAGAGGAACGCGTAGTCGCCCTTCTCGCGGCCCGCCATCTCGAGCGCGATGTTGGTGATGACCTCGTTGGCGTTCATGTTCGTCGAGGTGCCGGCCCCGCCCTGGATGACGCCGACGGTGAACTCGTCGTGGAACTCGCCGTCGATCACGCGCTGCGCGGCGCGGTCGATGAGGTCGGCCTTGCGCTCGTCGAGCACGCCGATCTCGCGGTTGGCGCGCGCCGACGCCTGCTTCACCATCGCGAGGGCCCGCACGAGGTCGGGGTACACCGAGATCGGTCGCTTCGCGATCGGGAAGTTCTCGAGGGCCCGGGCCGTGTGGATCCCCCAATACGCGTCAGCGGGGATCTCGAGGGATCCCAGGGAGTCGGTCTCGGTACGGGTACGCGTCATCGCGTCCAAAGCCATGGGTACGTCCTTGTGGGTTGTCACGGCGAGCAGGGATGCATCGAGCCTAACCACGGCGAGCGGGGCGGTCGCTGGACACGGCGGCCGGTCGTCGGATCGACACCGTCCGCGGCGTCTATTGTCCCGTCGGGCGCTTGCGCGAGAACGCCTCGAGGCGCTCCTCCGGGCTGAGGGCGGCCATACGCGCCGTCCACTCGGGGGTGAAGTACCCCGTCGCCTCCGCCTCGACCACCGGGACGACCGCATGGGTGATCGTGTCGTCCCAGATGTGGACGAGGTGGAACGATCGCCCCGCGTCCATGCCGTTGACCTCGTCGGCGGGGCGCGCGAGGTCCATCGTGTAGCAGGATGCCGACGCGACACTGACCGGAACCCCCGCGAACGTTCCGGAGGTGGAGTAGTGCAGGTGCCCCGCGAGGATCGCCCGCACATCGCTGCCCGCGATCGCCTCGGCCAGGCCCGCTTGGTCGCGCAGCTCGAGGATGTCGAAGAAGGGGATGTGCGTGGGCAGGGGCGGGTGGTGCAGGGCCAGGATCGTGCCCAGAGGGGCGGGGGTCGCCAGCTCCGACCGCAGCCACTCGAGCTGGGACCGGTCGAGGTCGCCGTGATGCCAGCCGGGCACGGTCGAATCCAGCGCGATGAGGCGCAGGCCGCCCAGATCGTGCACGCTCGTCACCGGCTCCTCGGAGGCCTCCGCGCCGAGGAGCGCGGCGCGCATCGCGGGGCGCTCGTCGTGATTGCCGGCCACCCACACCACGGGCGCGCCGAGACGCTCGGCCCAGGGCTCGACCGCCTCGCGCAGGGCGCGGTAGGCCTCGGGCTCGCCGAGGTCGGTGAGGTCGCCGGTGAAGACCACCGCATCCGGCCGCACCCCGGTCGCCTCGGCCGCGGCGAGCGTGCGGCGCAGGTGCACGGCCGTGTCGTAGCGGCCCCCGAGGAGGCGATCGCCCCCGAGCAGGTGAGTGTCGCTGAGGTGGAGGATGACGCGCGCGGCGGGCGCGTGCTGACCGAACTGCACGGATGCCATGTGCCCAGCCTAGGAGGGGGGTCCGACACCGGGAGCCCGATGACGACGACCGTCCTCGATCCTCCGGCGGAGCGGTTCCCGTGCCCGCGAGCTCCGCGAGAACGCCGAGGCGTCGGCATCCGGAACCGACGTCGCCACACGGCGACGGCCGAGATCCGACGTCAGTGGTTGAAGAGGATCAGCAGCAGCGCGCCGAGCACCGCGGCCGCGCACACCGCGAAGCACGCGTAGGCGCCCACGAGCGACAGGCGCTTCTGTCCGTCGCTGAGCGGGTTCTTCTTCGCGGCCTTGGCCACCGCCTTCTCGGCGCGCCGACGCTGCTTGTCGGTGAGCACCGTGATGGCGTCGGTGAACTCCGCGGGCGCGACCAGCGGCGGACGACCACCGCGCACGAGCAGGCGCAGCCCGAGGGCGTAGAAGGTGACGACGACCGACGCGCCCAGGAGGGCGGCGACGAAGACCTGCAGGAAGGCTCCCCAGTTGATGAGCATCAGGCGTCCTTCCCGACCTTGTCGCGCTCGAGGCGGCGCTGGCGGCGCGTGGGACCGGGCTTGCGCGGCACCTTGACCGCCGCGCCGGAGTCGGCGACCTCGCTCATCGCGTTCGCCGAGGTGACCGAGTCGCGACGCGAGCGCAGGAACAGCCCCAGCACGATCGCGACCGCGATCACGGCGTCGACGGCGACGCCCCAGCCACCCAGCCACACGACGATGAGGGCGGCCGCGGCGCCCACCGCACCGGCGGCCGGGAGCGTCAGGACCCAGCCGATCATGATGCGACCGACGGTGTTCCAGCGAACGGTCGACCCGCGACGACCCAGGCCCGATCCGATGACCGAGCCGGAGGCCACCTGCGTCGTCGACAGCGCGAAGCCGAGGGCGCTCGAGGCGAGGATCGTGGCCGCGGTCGAGGTCTCGGCCGAGAAGCCCTGGGCGGGCTTGACGTCGGTCAGGCCCTTGCCGAGCGTGCGGATGATGCGCCACCCGCCCATGTAGGTGCCGAGGGCGATCGTGATCGCGCACGCGAAGACGACCCAGAGCTGCGGGTCGGGGTTGGCGGTGGACTGCCAGCCGACGGTGATGAGCGCGAGGGTGATGACACCCATCGTCTTCTGTGCGTCGTTGGTGCCGTGGGCGAGGGCCACGAGCGACGAGGTGAAGATCTGCCCCCAGCGGAAGCCGTCGCGGCCGTCGGCCTTCGCGTCGTGCCGGCGCGTCACCCCGTACGCGATCTTCGTCACGACGAAGGCGATGATGCCCGCGGTCAGGGGCGCGATGAGGGCCGGCAGGATCACCTTGCTCAGCACGACGCCGGTGTCGATCGCCGAGGCGCCGACGCCCACGAGAGTAGCCCCGATGAGGCCGCCGAAGAGCGCGTGCGAGGAGCTGGAGGGCAGGCCCAGCAGCCACGTGAGCATGTTCCACGTGATCGCGCCGATGAGGCCGGCGAAGATGATCGGCGGGAAGATGTCGGGACTCAACTGGTCTTCGCGGATCATGCCGCCCGAGATCGTCTTGGCGACCTCGGTCGAGAGGAAGGCGCCGACCAGATTGAGGCTCGCCGCCAGCAGGACCGCGACCTTCGGCTTCAGCGCACCGGTGGCGATGGGCGTGGCCATCGCGTTCGCGGTGTCGTGGAATCCGTTGGTGAAATCGAAGAACAGTGCCAGCACGATGACCAGCACGATGATGAGGGCTGCGCTCTCCACCGTTCGCTTTCCGTGAGAAGGAGGAAGGGATGCCGACGGGATCGGCGTGACGAACGAAGAGTTCACCTGGCGTTGATCTTTCGTTCACCGAAAGACGCGACGACATCCTTTCACCCGGACCTGTGAGGGTCAAACGCGCGGATTCGCGAGCCGTCGGCATCCACCGGTGTCGCCGGGCCGGATGCCGCGGCGGCGCACTACCGTGGAACGGTGACCGACCTCGACCCGCAGCCCGTCCCTCCCGTCGCCGACCGCCGTCCCGTCGCCCGCACCCACCACGGTGACACCTTCGACGATCCCTACGAATGGCTGCGCGCGAAAGACGACGCCGAGGTCGTCGCCCACCTCGAGGCCGAGAACGCCTACACCTCCGCGCGCACCGCCCACCTGACGCGCCTGCGCGACACCATCTTCGGCGAGATCAAGGGCCGTACCCTCGAGACCGATCTCTCCGTCCCCGCCCGCCGCGGCGACTGGTGGTACTACGGACGCACCGTCGCCGGCGCGCAGTACGGCATCCAGTGCCGCGCGCCCCTCGGCTCCCCCGACGACTGGACGCCGCCGACCCTCTCCCCCGACCGCGCGGTCCCCGGCGAGCAGGTGCTGTTCGACGGCAACGTCGAGGCCGAGGGCACTGACTTCTTCTCGCTCGGGAGCTTCGAGATCTCGAACGACGGCACGCGCATGCTGTACGGCATCGACGTCGCCGGAGACGAGCGCTACACGGTCCGCGTGCGCGACCTCACGACCGGTGAGACCCTCCCCGACGAGATCCCCGGAACGTTCTCGGGCGCGACCTTCTCCCCCGACGGACGCTTCATCGTCTACACCACCGTCGACGACGCGTGGCGCCCCGACACCGTATGGCTCCACGAGATCGGGACGGGCGTGGATGCCGATGTGAAGCTGTTCCACGAGCCCGACGACCGCTACTGGGTCGGGGCCGACTTCACTCGCAGCGACAAGTACCTCGTGATCGAGATGGGTTCCTCCATCACGAGCGAGGAGTGGCTGCTCGACGCCGACGACCTGCGCGGCGAGCCGCGCGTGGTCTGGCCGCGGAAGGAGGGCGTGGAGTACTCCAGCTCGCACGCCGTGGTCGACGGCGAGGACGTGCTCTACATCCTCCACAACGACGGCGCCCTCGACTTCGAGCTGGTGCGGGTCTCGGCATCCACTCCTCAGGGTGCCCGCGAGACCGTCATCGCGCACCGCACCGGGCAACGACTGCTGGGCGTCGACACGTTCCGCGACTGGGGGGTCGTCGCCTACCGCCGCGACGGACTGGCACGCCTGGGCATGCTGTCGTACGCCGACGCAGCCGTGACCGAGATCGCGTTCGACGAGCCGCTCTACAGCGTCGGCACAGGCGGCAACCCCGAGTACGCTCCCCCGGTGCTGCGCCTGGGCTACGGCTCGTTCGTGACGCCCGGGACCGTCTACGACTACGTCGTCGACACCGGGGAGCTGCTCCTGCGCAAGCGCCAGCCCGTGCTCGGCGGCTTCGACCCCGCCGACTACGGCCAGGCCCGCGTGTGGGCCCCCGCCGACGACGGCACCCGGGTGCCGGTGTCGCTGGTATGGAAGCGCTCGTTCGGCGAACCCGGATCCGCTCCCCGCCCGGTGCACCTCTACGGCTACGGCTCCTACGAGCACTCGATCGAACCCGGCTTCTCGGTGCCCCGGTTGTCGCTGCTCGACCGCGGCGTGGTCTTCGCCGTGGCCCACGTGCGCGGCGGCGGCGAAATGGGCCGGCAGTGGTATGAAGACGGCAAGCTGCAGTCCAAGCGCAACACCTTCACCGACTTCGTCGCCGCGGGGCGGCATCTGGTGTCCGAGGGGTACACGACCCCCGACCGCATCGTCGCCGAGGGCGGCAGCGCCGGTGGCCTGCTCATGGGCGCGGTGGCCAACCTCGCACCCGAGATGTTCGCCGGCATCCTGGCCGACGTGCCGTTCGTCGATGCGCTGACCACGATCCTGGATCCGTCGCTCCCGCTCACGGTGATCGAGTGGGACGAGTGGGGCGACCCGCTGCACGACGCGGACGTGTACGCCTACATGAAGTCGTACTCGCCGTACGAGAACGTGCGCGACGGCGTCGAGTACCCCCGCATCCTCGCGGTCACCTCGCTCAACGACACGCGCGTGCTGTACGTCGAGCCGGCCAAGTGGGTGCAGCGCCTGCGCGAGGTGGGTGCCGACGCGATGCTCAAGTGCGAGATGGTCGCCGGACACGGCGGTGTGAGCGGCCGGTACAACGCCTGGCGCGAGCGCGCGTTCGAGCTCGCGTGGCTGCTCGACGTGCTGGGGCTGGCGGAGTAGGGCGGCTACGCCGCGGTCGCGGTGGCTGGGCGGTGGCGGCGCGGTCGCGGCGACGGCTGGTGGCGGCGCGGGCGCGGCGGCGGCCCTGTCGCGGCGGGGGCGCGGTGGCTGTGCGGTGGCGGCGGCTGCGGCATGTCCCACTCAAGGCGGTGCTTGTCCCACTTATGGCCAGTTGCGACCCCCTCAACCAGCCATAACTGGGACAAGGAGTCACTGACCGGGGCGCCAGCCCGCCCTGAGCAACGCCGCGCGCACGAGGGATGCCGCCGGGGCGCCGTCTCCGCGGAGGTGGTGGCTCAGGATACGGACGTGGTCCCACCCCGCATCGCGGATCGCGGCCCAGCGGTCCGCGTCGCGAGCGAACTGCCGCGGATCCTCCGCGTGCACGCGCCCGTCGTATTCGACGGCGACGCGCCAGGCCTCGAAGGTGAGGTCGATCTCCGCGACGAATTCTCCTCGAGCCGAGAAGATGTCCGCGTTGACGCCTGGTTCCGGTAAGCCGTGGCGCGCGAGGAGGAGTCGCAGGTGGGTCTCCCGCGGTGACCTTACGCCCGGGCGGGCCAGGGCGAGCGCCCTCCGGAGGATGCCACCCCGGACGTCCCCCATGAGGGTGATCTCGGCATCCAGGTCGGCGGTGTCGGCGAGCGGCTCCCGGCCGCCCAGCAGCGCGTCGGCGCCCGCGACCAGGTCGTCGAGACGCCACAGCCGGCCGCACTGCCGCCACGCACGGACGGCGTTCTCGATCGGCATCCCCTCGGGTCCGGCCTCGGTGGCCGGCTCCCGGGTCTGCAATCGGTGACCGACGACACCACGGGTGCGAGGCTCGCGGGCGGGGCGGTGCGCCGACACGTGCAGGCGCGGCGTGTGCGGCCACTCCGGTGTGCTGAGACCACGCAGCGCGAACACCGTCTCATGACTGAAGAACTGGCCCTCGGCGAGTCGTGGCGCGTAGGCCCGGCACCTTTCGAGGATGCTCTCGTCGCCGGTCGAGCGAGAACGCACGCCGTGAAAGGGCGTCACGAGGTCGGAGGCGCGGAGGCGGGTCCTGCTCGCGCCTCGTCGCAGGGCTTCCGCTACGTGGAATCGCTCGGGCAGATCGTCCGGCAGGGGATGGCGGCGAGTCATGCTCCAGGATCCCGACCGCTGACCCGTGCGCCGGCGTTCTCCACAGCCCTCACGCGCAGTCAAGGCCTGTGGAGGAGCCTCCCCATCTTCCGCCGCCCCGAGCATGTCCCACTTATGGCCGGTGCGGGGCGCCCCGACCGGCCATAAGTGGGACATGCACCGCCATAAATGGGACGAGGTTGCAGGGACGCGGCGCACGCTCGCGACGCCTCCACCCGCATCCCGCCCTGCGCGCGCACAGCCTGCGCCGCGCGCACAGCCTTCGCCCATCGCCCGCCTGCGCCGCGCGCACAGCCTGCGCCGCTCGCACAGACCGCGCCGCTCGCGCAGCCTGCGCCGCTCGCCCAGCCTGCGCCGCTCGCCGCCCACGCCAGCCCCGCACACACCGACGCCCCGCCCCGCACGAAGCGGGACGGGGCGTCGGTGCAGCAGACTCAGCCGAAGAGGGCGGCGGCCTCTTCGTAGCGGTACAGCGGGACGCTGTTCAGCTCGCCGAGGGCGTCGGCGAAGGGGACGCGCACGATGTCGGTGCCGCGCATCGCGACCATCTGGCCCCACGCACCCTCGTTCAGCGCGTCGGCGGCGTGCAGGCCGAGGCGCGTGGCGAGCACGCGGTCGAAGGCGGAAGGCGAACCGCCGCGCTGGATGTGACCGAGCACGGTGGCGCGGGTCTCGATGCCGGTGAGGCGCTCGATCTCGGGAGCGAGCAGTTCGCCGATGCCGCCCAGGCGGGGGCGGTTGAAGGCGTCGAGGCCCTTGTCGCTGAAGGCCTCGTCCATGCCCTTGAGCTTGAAGCCCTCCGACACGACGACCAGCGGGGCGCGACCACGGTCGTGGGCGCGCGTGACCTGCTCGACGATCTCGTCGATCGACATCGGCACCTCGGGGATGCAGATGACGTGGGCGCCCGCCGCGATACCGGCGTGCAGAGCGATCCAGCCGACGTGACGACCCATGACCTCGGCGACCATGCAGCGCTGGTGCGAGTCACCGGTGGTGCGGAGGCGGTCCATGGCATCCGTCGCGATGTTGACGGCGGTGTCGAAGCCGAAGGAGTAGTCGGTCGCGCGGAGGTCGTTGTCGATCGTCTTCGGCACGCCGAGCACGTTGATGCCGTCCTTCGACAGGCGGTCGGCCGCCGCGAGGGTGCCTTCGCCGCCGATCGCGAGGATGCCGTCGAGCCGGTGCCCGTACATCGTCTTGGAGATGTTCTCGGCACCGCCGCGCACGCCCTCGTAGGGGTTGGTGCGGCTGGTGCCGAGGATGGTGCCGCCGACCTTGGACAGCCCCTTCACCTCGTGACGCGTCAGGGGGAAGAAGTCGCCGTCGACGACCCCGCGCCAGCCGTCGCGGATGCCGACGAACTCGATGTCGTAGTTGGTCGTGCCCTTCAGCACGACGCCACGGATGACCGCGTTGAGACCGGGGCAGTCGCCGCCGCTGGTCAGGATGCCGATCTTCATGGGCAGAGTCCTCTGGTGCTGTGGTTCGGGTGAAGGGTCGGCGCCGTTGCCGTCTTCGACCCTATCGCCGCGGATGGAGGCGCTGCTACACGTGACGCCGGGGGTGGATGCCGGGCCCCGGCGCAGAGATACTCGCCGGCGCCGCGGCGCAGCCCGGACCGACGGCACGGCCCGGCTAGGCGGCGCAGTCCGGACCGACGGCCCCAGCCCCGCGGCTCCGGTCCCGAGCGCCGCGCCCCGACCCACGCCGCGGATACGCCGAACGCCCCGGCGCCCAAGCAGCCGGGGCGTTCGTGGCGGTGCGGATCAGGCCTTGCCGAGCGCCTGACGCAGCAGGTGCATGAGCGCAGAGAGCTGCACGGAGTCGCTCGAGCCCGGCTCGACCGCCTGGCCGTCGAGGGCGCGCTGAGCGAGACCCTCCTTGGAGTCGATCAGCTCGGCGATCTTCGTGTCGATCGTGTGCGCGGCGATGATGCGCCACGCGGTCACGGGCTCCTCCTGGCCGATGCGATGCACGCGGTCGATCGCCTGCGTCTGCTCGGCGGCCGTCCACGACAGCTCGGCGAGCACGACGTTGGAGGCGGCCTGCATGTTCAGGCCCACGCCGGCTGCGGTGAGCGAACACACCGCGATCCCCACACCGGGGTCGCTGTTGAACGCATCGATCGCGGCCTGGCGGGCGGTCGAGGTCTGCTCGCCGCGCACCGACACCGACTTCAGACCCGAGGCCTTGAAGTGGGCCTCGGCGGCATCCATCACGTCGATGTGCTTCGCGAAGAACACGACCTTGCCCACCGAGCGCTGCAGCTGCACGGCGTAGTCGGCCGCGAGGTGCGCCTTCGCCTGACCGATGCGGCGCACCATCGTGAAGACGTTCTCGCTGCCCGAACCCGCGGCCTTGCTCTCTTCGAGCTCGCCGTGGGCGACCAGGCGCACGATGTCCTCGTCGATCTCGCCGGCGGCGAGGCCGCGGTCGCCGCGCGCCTCGATGATGCGGCGGTACTTGGCGGCGAGGCGGGCGCCGAGTTCGCGCTCGGCCTGGCGGATCGAGCGGCCGTACTCGTCGTCGAGCTCGACGGGCAGGTCGGCGACCAGCTTGTCGGGCAGGTCGGCCGCGACGTCCTTCTTCTTGCGTCGCACGATGCCCATCGAGATGACGGCCTCGCGCGCCTCGGGGTAGAACGCCTTGTCGGCGGGAGTGAGGCCCGTGGCATCCAGTTTCTGCATGAGCTCGGGGCCGGGCTTCTCGCCGTTGGTCCATCCGAGGAAGCGCCAGATCGCGTCGAAGTCCTCGACGTCGTTGATCAGCGGGGTTCCGGTGAGGGCGAGCATCAGGGGGTTGCGCGTCTGTTCGCGCACCCGGGATGCCAGCGCGAGCACGTTCTGCGACCGCTGCGACGTGAGGTTCTTGATGAAGTGCGCCTCGTCGACGACGACGCCTTTGAGGCCGATCGACGACAGCCACGACAGGTGGCGGTCGAGGATCTCGTAGTTGACGATGAACACGTCGGCGAAGGCGTCGATGTCGGCGCCGCCACCGGAGATGACGGTCGCGCGGCGCTGCGGGGTCCACCGCTGCACCTCGCGCGCCCAGTTCATCTTCACGACGTTGGGAACGACGACCAACAGCGGATACGCGTCGGCGACGGATGCCGCGAGCACCGACTCCGCGGTCTTGCCGAGGCCCGGCTCGTCAGCCAGGAGGAACTCGCGGTGACCGAGGCGCACGGCCTCGAGGAAGCGCGACTGATGCGGCATGACCTCGAGTCCGCGCGGCGACAGCCGGTCGAACTCGGGCACGGGCGGCAGCTCCATGCTCGCGGCGGACCCGCCGGCGCCGGTCTCGAACGCCTTGTAGAGCGGACCCATGAGCTCCCAGCCGTCGAGGCGGCGACGCGGGGCGTCACCGCTCGGGCGCGGCGTGAGGTCGGGCGCGCGGAACGGGTTCGCCATCTGGCGCGCCTCGATGGATGCCGGCACGACCTGCTTCTCGGCGAGAGCCGCGGAGACGACCGGTGTGATCTTGGGCGTGTTGTCGGTGATGATCAGCTCGTCGGGCGGCAGCTCGGCGCCCGACTCGAGCAGCCAGTCGCGGCGCATGCGGCGGGCCACGGGAGACGTGGCCTGGTCGACCTCGAGCAGCTGGATCAGCGAGGTGTCGCGCGCGGCGGTCTTCGCGAGGATCGTCGCCACGCCGTCGAGGCGCTTGAGCAGCTCGGCGCGGGCGGCGTCGGTGATCTCGGTGTCGGCCTTGACCCGCGCGCGCTCCTCGCGCACGAGGAACGCGATGACCTGGAACTTGACGCGATTGGTGGGCCCGAGCTTGCCGCGCTGCGCCTTCGCCTCGACCTCGCGCACCTTGCGGGCGAGGATCGGGATGACGGGTGCTTCGTCGTCGCGTCGGGATGACGTGGTCTTCCTGCGCCGCTGGCTCGAGCTACGGGCGGCGGTTGCCGTGGTCGGCATGCTCCTCCTGAGCGTGTCGTCCGGAAAGGGTCCGGAACGTTCCGGCGCGAAGCCGGTGGATCAGTGACCCCGGAAAACCGCGAATCGCACGCCCGGAAAAGGCGGGATACACGCCCCACCGCGGGTATCAGCCGAAAACAGCTCACGCGGAGGGGTGACGAGGTCCACCTCCCATTCTAGCTGCTCGAGGTGGCACTCATCCCCGCACCGTGGACAAGATGTCGTCGGTGTATGAGGTGACGTCGACACTGACGTACGACGTGGACACCCACACGTCCCCCGACAACGCCTGCACCTCACCGCGCTCGAACGGCTTGTCGTCGAGCGAGACGCCACGCTGCTCGATGCGGCAGACCGTCGCCTCACCGCTGTCCTCACAGCTGAAACCGCCCGCCTCGAGAGTGCTGCGGACCGTGGCGGCCTGCCCGGGGTCGACGATCGAGACGTTCGTCGCGATCCCTCGGTCACCCGGCGCACCCCACGAGCACCGCACGGTCGGAACGACCTGGAGGAGATCCAGCAGGGCAGCCTGCTCAGTCGACAGCAGCGTCACTCCGGGATCGTTCAACGGAAGGTCGGAGTCCGCCAGCGCGGTCCGCTGCGCGGCGGACACCACGGATTCGCAGGAGGACGGCAGTGCGGTCCCCGCCGTCGGAGCGATCGTCGGGGACGCCGACGTCGTGGGCGCAGATGCGGAGGCGAAAGCCGTGGGTGTCGACGATGCGGCAGCGGACGCCGTCTGCGAGGGCGTGTCGCCCTCCGGTTCGGGGACGCACGCGCTCAGAGCGGCGACGAGGGCGAGCGAGACGGAAGCCGCGAGGGCTGCACGGGCGAGGGGGGTCATGACACCTCCAGGGTCGTCACGACCCTAACCCAGCACGTCGGCGTCGCCGTTCGCTCAGGCCGCGCGCCGCAGCCGCAGGCTGTTGAGCACGACGAAGACGCTCGAGAACGCCATCGCGGCCCCGGCGAGCATCGGGTTCAGCAGCCCGAGGGCCGCGAGCGGCAGGGCCGCCACGTTGTACGCGAACGCCCAGAAGAGGTTCCCGCGGATCACGCCCATCGTGCGCCGGCTCAGCGCCACCGCCGTGACGATACCCCGCGGGTCATCCCGCATCAGGGCCACGTCGCTCGCGTGGAGCGCGGCATCCGTCCCCCCTCCCATGGCGATGCCGAGGTCGGCGGATGCCAGGGCGGCGGCGTCGTTGACCCCGTCGCCGACCATGGCGACCGTGCGCCCCTCGGCGCGGAGCGCGGCGATCTCCGCGACCTTGCCCTCGGGCAGGACCCCGGCGCTCACCTTCTCGATGCCGAGCTCGGCCGCGACGGCGCGGGCGACGTGCGGGTTGTCGCCGGTGAGCAGCACCGGTTCGAGTCCCATCGCGCGCAGGCGGGCGACGGTGGCGGCGCTCTCCGGACGCACGGTGTCGGCGACCTCGACGACGACGCGCGCGCGCATGGCGCCCTCGTCGTCGGGCCATCCCGCCACCACGACGGTGCCGCGCCGCTCCCCCTCGGCGACGGCCGCGGCGAGCGCGTCCGGCAGAGGCGCGCCCAGATCGGCGGCGAGCGCGGGGCGCCCCGCGAACACGCGGACGCCGTCGACGACACCGACGATGCCGCGGCCGGGAAGGGCCTCGACGTCTTCGGCGACCGGACCCTCGCCCCCCGCGACCACGATCGCGTGGGCCACGGGGTGCTCCGACGCGCGCTCGAGCGCGGCCAGCAGACGCAGCGCGTGGTCGGCATCCTGGTCGGGGGCGGTGGTGACGTTCACGACGCTCATGCGCCCCGCGGTCAGGGTGCCGGTCTTGTCGAGCACGATCGTGTCGATGCGCTCGGCGGATTCCAGGGCCGCGGGGCCCGTGACCAGGATGCCGAGCTGGGCGGCGCGGCCGGTCCCGACGAGGATCGCGATCGGGGTGGCCAGCCCCAGCGCGCACGGGCAGGCGATGATGAGCACCGCGACGGCCGCGGTGAAGCCCGCCGACAGCGGCTGACCGGCGACGAGCCACCCGACGAGGGTGAGCGCGGCGAGCACGATCACGGTGGGGACGAACACCCCGGAGATGCGATCCGCGAGGCGCTGCACACGGCTCTTGCCGAGCTGCGCGTCTTCGATGAGACGGGCGATGCGGGCCAGACGCGTCTGCTCGCCGACGCCGGTCGCACGGACGACGAGGCGCCCGCCCGAGGCGATGGTGCCGCCGGTCACCGTCGATCCGGGACCCACGTCGACCGGGAGCGACTCACCGGTGAGCATGCTCTCGTCCACGGAGGCGCGTCCCTCGAGCACCTCGCCGTCGGTCGCGACGGTCGCCCCGGGGCGCACGACGAACACGTCGCCGACGGCCAGGCGGTCGATGTCGATGCGGCGCCCGTCGGCGAGTTCCGCCTCGCGCGCGCCGAGGTCGAGCAGCGAGCGCAGCGCGGCTCCGGCACGGCGGGTGGAGCGCTGCTCGACCACGCGTCCGAGCAGCAGGAACACCGTCACCGCCGCGGCGACCTCGAAGTAGACCACCGAGGTGGCGTCGTGCACGGGCCCGAACAGCATCACCTCATGACGGATGCCGATCCGCCCGGCCGTGCCGAACACGAGCGCCCAGACGCTCCACAGGTAGGCGGCGAAGGTGCCCAGGGTGATGAGGGTGTCCATCGTGGCGGCGCCGTGACGCGCGTTGCGCAGCGTGGCGCGGTGGAACGGCCATCCGCCCCAGAGCACGATCGGGGTGGCCAGCACCAGCGAGACCCACTGCCATGCGGGGAACTGCCACGCCGGGACCATGCCGAGCGCCACGACGGGGACGGCCAGGGCGAGCGACACCCACAGGCGTGTCCGCAGCGGGGTCGACCCGGGCGCGTCGGCCGTGTCGTGCACGTGCCCCGACGACGCATCCTCGGCCTCGACGTGCGTGTCGGCGGCGTGCGTGTCGGCGACGTGCGCGGACGCGGCGGGGGCGTCGGAGCCGTGCTCGTGCGAGCCGGCGGCGTCCGGAGCGCCGGAAGAGCCGCCCTCGAGCTGCGCGGCGGTCGCGGTGAGATCGCGCCCGGTCACGGCATCCACCGCTCCTCCGGGGGCGAACACGGGCACCGGGGGCGGCTCCGTGGAGGTGCGGGTGCGGACGCGGGCGTCGTAGCCGGCGGCCCGCACGGCATCGACCAGGGCGGCGGTGTCGAGGTCGGCGGGGTAGCGCACCCGCGCGGTCTCGGTCGCGAGGTTCACCGCCGCGTGCACGCCCTCGACCCGCCCGAGGCGCTTCTCGACGCGCGCGACGCAGCTCGCGCACGTCATCCCGTCGATGTCGAGCACCGCCTCGGCGGTTGCTGCGGCATCCGTGTGGTCGCTCATGGCTCCTCCTCCGCTCCCCCGGTCAGCAACAGGATACCCCCTGGGGGTATTCTAGGGGGCGAGGTTCCAGGATTCGCTCGGCGCCCGCCCGGCCGTTCGCACCGCGCTCGCCTCGCTCCCGCCTGCGCGCAACCCGGCCCGCCGCGGATCGACCGACCCTACGCTGGGGGAATGGCCGAGGCGATGACACGGGAACAACGCACGGTCCTCGCCGTCGCGGTCCTCGCCTCGTTCGTGTCGTTCCTCGACGGAACGGTCGTCAACGTCGCCCTGCCCGCCATCGCAGGCGACCTGGGCGGGGGCCTGAGCACGCAGCAGTGGGTCGTCGACGCCTACCTCGTCACTCTCGGGGCGTTCATCCTGGTTGCGGGCTCCCTCAGCGACGTGCTGGGACGGGTCGTCGTCCTGCGCATCGGCCTCATCGGCTTCGGCGTCACCTCGCTCGCCATCGCGGCCGCTCCGACCGCGGAATTCCTCATCGTGGCTCGCGCCCTCCAGGGCGTCGCCGGCGCCCTGCTCGTGCCGAGTTCCCTGGCCCTCATCACCTCGACGTTCCGCGGCGCGGCACAGGCTCGCGCGATCGGCATCTGGACGGGAGCGACCACCGTCGCCATGCTCGCGGGCCCCCTGATCGGCGGCATCTTCGTCGACACCCTGTCGTGGCGGCTGGTGTTCCTCGTCAACGTGCTCCCCATCGGCGTCACGATGTGGCTGCTCACCCGCCTGGGCCATCGCGATCACCGCCGCCCCGGCGCGCGCGTCGACATCCTCGGCGCGGTCCTGTGCGCGGCGGGTCTCGGCGGCATCGTGTTCGCCCTCATCGAGCAGCCGAACCTCGGCTGGGCCTCCCCCGTCATCTGGATGCCGGGGATCATCGGCATCCTGGCCTTCTCGGGGTTCCTCGTGCGGCAGAAGACGGCGCGCGAACCCATGATGCCGCTCGATCTCTTCCGGGCGCGCAACTTCTGGGCGGGCAACCTCGCGACCGTCTTCGTCTACGCGGCGCTGTCGTTGAACGGCTTCGTGCTCAGCGTGTACCTGCAGCAGGGGGCGGGGCTTCCCGCGACCCTCGCGGGACTCGCGTCGTTGCCGAGCACCGTGCTCATGATCGTCCTGAGCTCGCGCATGGGCGCTCTGTCGGGACGTCTCGGGCCGCGCCTGTTCATGACCGTCGGCCCCCTCGTGATGGCGGCCGGCGCCCTGCTGCTGCTCCGGGTCGGCGACGACTTCGATTACTGGACGCAAGTGCTGCCCGGGGTCATCGTGTTCGGCCTGGGTCTGACCGCGACCGTCTCGCCCTTGACGGCCGCGGTGCTCGGCGCCATCGACTCCGAGCGCTCGGGCATCGCCTCCGCCGTCAACAACGCCGTCTCGCGCGTCGCCGGCCTGCTCGCCATCGCCGCCGTGTCCGCCGTGGTCGGCGGATCGCTGGACCTCGACGGATTCCACCGGGCGGCGCTGTTCACCGCCGTGCTCATGGTGCTCGGAGCGGCAGCGTCGTTCCTCGGCATCCGGAATCACCTGTCGCGGCAGGACTGACCCGAGCGCCGTTCCACGACCCGCCCGCGACTCAGCGCAGGATCGCGCGCGAGCGCTCCACGTCGTCGGCCATCTGCGCGATGAGCGCGTCGATCCCGTCGAACGCCGTCATCCCGCGCACCCGCTCCACGAAGCGCACCTCGACGTGATGGCCGTACAGGTCGAGTCCGGTCTCGTCGATCACGTACGCCTCGACCTGCCGCGCGTTCACATCGTCGAACGTGGGGTTCGTTCCGACGCTGATCGCGGCGGGATAACTCGTGCGTCGCGCCCCGTCGACGTCGACGAGCCATCCGGCGTAGACGCCGTCGGCGGGCACGAAGCCCTCGAGATCGGGCGAGAGATTGGCGGTCGGGTACCCCAGCTCGCGTCCGCGTTTGAGGCCGTGCACGACCTCGCCCCAGACCGAGGGCGCGCGGCCCAGCAGGCGCGCGGCCGTGGCGATGTCGCCGGCCGACAGGGCCTCGCGGATCCACGTGGACGACACGCGCCGATCGGCGTGCACCGCGCGGACGTCGTCGACGACGTCGACACGGAAACCGTGTTCGGCCCCCATGCGCTCCAGCAGAGCGGGGTCACCCGCTCCCCCGGCGCCGAAGCGGAAGTCGCGTCCCACGAGAACGGTGCGGGCGTCGAGGGCGTCGACCAGGATGCCGCGCACGAACTCCTCCGCGGGGATCGCGGCCAGGGCCTCGTCGAAGGTCAGCAGCAGGGTGGCATCCACTCCGGCTCGCTCGAGCAGGTCGAGCTTCTGATGCGGGCCGATGACGTCGGCCGGGCACTTCTCGGGCCGGAGGACGCTCAACGGGTTGCGGTCGAAAGTCACCGCGACCACGCGCGCGCCGTCGGACGCGTCGACCCGGGCGCGGTCGATCACCGCGCGATGGCCGGTGTGCACGCCGTCGAACTTGCCGATCGCCACCACCGTCGGACCGAAGCCGGCGGGGACCTCGACGGGGTCCCGGAAGACGATCACGACGCCGCCCGGCGGTGCCGCACGAGCCACCAGAGACCGAGGAAGGGCAGCACGAGCGGGATGAACAGGTAGCCGTAGCCGTACACCGACCACACGGTCGGGTGCTGAAACAGCGCCGGCAGCACCAGACTCAGCGTCCCGACCACCAGGACGCCGACCAGCTCGAACCCGATCGCGATCCAGGCGACGCGGTACCACGCGGGGCGCGCGGAGAAGATCAGCGCGAGGGTCGCGAGGATGTAGACGACCGCGGCGAGGGCGGACAGCGAATACGCCAGCGGGGCGTCGTCGAACTCGCGCACGATCTGCACGAAGGAGCGGCCCGTGGCGGCGAGCGCCATGATGCCGTAGACGACGACGAGGACACGGCCGATGCCGGTCATCCCCCGGGAGCGGGTGGGAGTGGTGGATGCCATGACCTCACGATTCTAGTTCGCCCCGGCCTCGACCGAGCAGCGCGGCCTCCCCCGGGCACGCCGACGGTCGGTCCGGTGGCTTCGACAGGCTCAGCCACCTCCCCACCGAGGTCCCTGAGCCCGTCGGAGGGACCGGGACCCACCACCTCCCCACAGGTCCCTGAGCCCGTCGAAGGGACCGGACCCGCCGCGGCCGCCCGGGCCACGGCATCCTGATCCCTCAGGCGATCTGCACCGTCCAGATCACGTGCATGCGCCACACCATCACGGCGACCGCGAGGGCGGCGACCCCCATCACGACGGTGCTCCACCGGCTGCGCTCGAGCAGCGCCCACGCGACGCCCGCGATCGGCACGAGGGCCGCCGACACGAGGTAGGTCCAGAACTCGAGCAGGCTGCCCGAGGGCGGATTGCCGGCGAACGGCGCGATGATCGCGACCACGATCTGCACGATGAGCAGCAGCTCGATGAGCGCGAGCGAGCCCACGGTGACGTCTCCGGGGCGTCGGCCGATCAGCCCCGCGCCGACCGCGACGAGACCCGCGAGCACGGCGAGCCCCACCTGCACGAGGGTGAACCACAGGATCATCGGGCAACCTCCTCGGGCATGTTCATGACGCTCTTGAGCTGGGTGCCGCGCTTCTCGACGACACCGACCAGACGGCCATCGGGGTCGATGGCGGCGGCGACCGGGCCGGTCAATCGCCCACCGCCGTCGATGCGCTTGCCGTGGCGCAGATCGCGCGCCTCGTCGGCGCCCACCGCGAGCGCTCCCATCACGACCGCCGCTGCCGTCGCCGGGGCGAGCAGCGCGTCTTCGGAGAGGTCGTCGACGGATGCCGCGGCCGCGACGTCGAACGCCCCGATGCGGGTGCGCCGGAGCGCCGTCAGATGCCCGCCCACGCCGAGAGCGCGGCCGAGATCACGGGCGAGCGCGCGGATGTACGTGCCGCTCGTGCAGTCCACGACGACGTCGAGCTCGATGGTGCCGTTTCCCCGGCGCGTGGCGCGCACGTCGAAGCGCGAGACCGTGACCCGTCGGGACGTCAGTTCGACCTGCTCCCCCGCGCGCGCGAGGTCGTACGCCCGCCGCCCGGCGACCTTGATCGCCGACACCGTGCTCGGAACCTGGTCGATCTCGCCGGTGAGGGCGGCGATGCCCGCCGAGATCGCCTCATCGGCGACGGCCTCGACCGCGTCGGCATCCGCCCGCGCGGTCTCGACCCCGTCGGCGTCGTCGCTGTCGGTCGACACCCCGAGAAGGATGGTGGCCTCGTACGTCTTGTCGGCGCCGACGATATAGG
Organism: uncultured Microbacterium sp.; assembly: GCF_947489255.1. Taxonomy (GTDB): domain Bacteria; phylum Actinomycetota; class Actinomycetes; order Actinomycetales; family Microbacteriaceae; genus Microbacterium; species Microbacterium phycohabitans. The sequence continues at coordinate 345,157 of NZ_CANLCY010000004.1, read as the reverse complement.
TGAGGAGCCGGGTCGCGCCCTCGACGCCGAGCACGAGAAGGCCCGTCGCCATGGGGTCGAGGGTGCCCGCGTGGCCGATCTTGCGCGTCCCGAGGGCCTTGCGCGCGCGGGACACCACGTCGTGGCTGGTGATGCCTCCCGGCTTGTCGACCAGGAGGATGCCGGGACGCACCATCAGCAGAAGTCTCCGAACACCTGCACGGGGTGGGCGGGGTCGGAGTTCTCGACGATGACCGACGCGGCCGCCTTCGGCCGTGCCGTGGCGAGGTAGTGCTTCTCGGCATCCGGACGCTCCGGGCGCGGAGCACCGAGGGGAGGGTTGCTCTCGAGCCAGATCGAGAAGTTCCACAGCCCGCGCACGTCGGGATTGTGCAGGAAGCGGCCCGACACCACGAGGACCGCATCGGCGGGCGCGACGTCCCCCGGGCCGAAGGACTCACCCGCACGGAAGGGGCCGATCACCGCCTCGCGGACCTGCGGGGCCCCGTCGGCGACGGAGACGTGGAACGCCGCCGTGCCCTCTTCGACGATCGCCTTCTCGAATTCGCCGGCGAAGTCCATCGCCGCGCCGAGATCGAGCGCGTCGACCGCCACGACCACGCGCCCCGCGCGGTTGTTCTGCCGCATCAGGTCGCGCAGGCTCCGCTGCAGATCGGGGACGGTGTTCTCGGTCGACGCCATGCCTCCAGCCTACTTTCGCCCACCGACACCCGCCCTCCCCGGCGTCGCTCTCCCTCCGGATGCCCCTCGGCACCGCGACGAGAAATCCGCGCACGAACGGGCCCTCCGCGGAGGGCACCGCCGCGTGTCCGCGACCGTAGGCTGGACGGATGCCAGGACTCGCCGCTCCGCTCATCGACTGGTATCGCGACGCAGCGCGCGACCTGCCGTGGCGGCGTCCCGGGTTCGGAGCGTGGGGCACGCTCGTGAGCGAGTTCATGCTGCAGCAGACCCCCGTCGCCCGCGTCATCCCTCACCTCGAGGCCTGGCTGACCCGCTGGCCCGCCCCGGCCGACCTCGCCGCCTCTCCCCCGGGCGACGCCGTGACCCAGTGGGCGAACCTCGGATACCCGCGCCGTGCCCTCTGGCTGCACCGGGCGGCGGTGGAGATCCGCGACCGCCACGACGGCGTCGTCCCCCGCGACGTCGACGCCCTGCTCGCCCTCACCGGCATCGGCGACTACACCGCGCGCGCGGTGGCGGTCTTCGCGTACGGCGACCGGCATCCCGTCGTCGACACGAACACCCGGCGCGTGCTCGCCCGAGCCGTCGAGGGTCGTGCGCAGCCCGGCCCCCCGCACCGTCGCGACCTGGAACGGATGGATGCCGAGCTCCCCGCCGACATCGCGGCCGCCGCGGTCGTGAACGCCGCCGCCATGGAGCTCGGCGCCCTCGTGTGCACGGCGCGATCGCCGCGGTGCGACGCGTGCCCCCTGGCCGCGCAGTGCGCCTGGCGGGCGGCCGGGTACCCGGCATCCGAGGACCGGCGCCGCAAGCAGGCGACCTACGAGGGCAGCGATCGGCAGGCGCGCGGCGCCGTTCTCAAGACCCTCCGCGACGCCGCGCCGGCCTCCGTGCCGCTGTTCGCCGTCCTCCCGACCTGGCCGGATGCCGCGCAGCGCGACCGCGCGATCGACTCGCTCATCGCCGACGGCCTCGCCGAAGCGATCGAGGATCACCTGCGCCTGCCGGGGCACCCGGCATCCTGATCACCGCCGTCCGGCCGCAATCCCCCGCGCCCGCGTCGCGAGCGCACCGTCCTGCGGATCCCACGGCCGACGCGCCGCCCGGCCCGCCTCCCCCACGGCGCGCCGCCGACGAACTCCGCCCGACGGCACGCCCCACACCTCGGCACCGACGGGGAGAACGACGAACGGCCGGATGCCACGCCCTCGGGGCGGCATCCGGCCGTGCGAACCGTGGGCTCAGGCCCGGGCGGCCTCGTCCTCGTCGTCGAGCTCGTCCTGGTCGAGGTCGTCCTCGTCGTCTTCGCGCGGCTTGACGTACGGGTCGGCGTCGCCCGCGTACGCGGCCGAAGCGGCGAGACCCGCAACCGACTCGTCGCGCTCGCGCGCCTCGCGCAGCAGCGCCGAGATGTGGTCGGCGTTCTCGGGGATGCCGTCGAGGATGAACTCCAGCGACGGCGTCAGACGGGTGTTGAGGTTCTTGCCCACCTCGCTGCGCAGCATGCCGGTCGCGGACTTCAACGCCGCGGCGGTGTCGGCGCGGTGCGCCTCGTCACCCATGACGGTGTAGAACACCGAGGCGTGCTGGAGGTCACCCGTGACCCGCACGTCGGTGATGGTCACGAACCCGAGCCGCGGGTCGCGCAGCCCTTTCTCGAGCCGCTCCGCGAGCACCACGCGAATCCGGTCCGCCACCCGTGCCTGTCGTTCCCCTGCCATCGCCTTCTCCTTCTTCCAATACCGCCGCGAGTCGAGTGCCCCGCGGCTCATCGCCGGGTGAGGGCCCCGTTGGGCGACGCTGCACCCAGCGTAGGCCGGAGGGGGGTGTGCATTCCTCCGAGCATCGGGGTAGGGGCCCCGCTCTGCTCGGGGGAATGCACACCCCCGCAGGCCGAAGCGGGAGCCGCGCCCATCAGCGCGACCCCCGCTTGACGATCAGCCTCGCGGCTTCTCGACCATTTCCGTCGTTTCGATCTCGTCACCGATCTGGATGTCGTTGAACTTGCCGAGACCGATACCGGCCTCGAAGTCCGTCCGCACCTCGGTGACGTCGTCCTTGAAGCGGCGCAGCGACTCGATGGCGAGGCCATCGGCCAGCACGACACCGTCGCGGATGACGCGAGCCTTGGCGTTTCGCGTGATCGTTCCCGATCGCACGATGACACCGGCGATGTTGCCGAACTTCGAGGAGCGGAACACCTCGCGGATCTCGGCGACACCCGACTGCACCTCTTCGAACTCCGGCTTGAGCAGGCCCTTGAGTGACTGCTCGACGTCGTCGATCGCGTTGTAGATGACCGAGTAGAAACGCACGTCGACACCCTCGCGAGCGGCCCGCTCGCGGGCCTTCGTATCCGGACGGACGTTGAAGCCGATCACGATCGCGTTGTCGATCGTGGCCAGGTTGATGTCCGACTCGGTGATCGCACCCACACCGCGGTGGATGATGCGCAGCTGGACGCTGTCGTCGACCTCGATCTTGAGCAGCGACTCCTCGAGCGCCTCGACGGCACCCGACACGTCGCCCTTGATGATGAGGTTGAGCGACTCGACCTTGCCCTCTTCGAGAGCACGGGTGAAGTCCTCGAGCGAGATGCGCTTGCGGGCCTTGGCCAGCTGGGCGTTGCGCTCGGCGGCTTCGCGCTTCTCGGCGATCTGACGCGCGGTGCGGTCCTCCTCGGTGACGATGAAGACGTCACCGGCGCGGGGCACGGAGTTCAGACCCTGCACCTGCACGGGACGCGACGGGTAGGCCTCTTCGACCGCTTCGCCGTTCTCGTCCATCATCGCGCGGACACGGCCGTACGCCGTGCCGGCGACGATCGCGTCGCCGACGCGCAGGGTTCCGGACTGGATGAGCACCGTGGCGACCGAACCGCGACCCTTGTCGAGCTTCGCTTCGATCGCGACACCGCGAGCAGCCTTGTTCGGGTTGGCCGTGAGGTCCAGACCCGCGTCGGCGGTGAGCAGCACGGCATCCAACAGAGCCTGGATGTTGAGGTTCTGACGAGCCGACACGTCGACGAACATGACGTCTCCGCCGTACTCCTCGGCGACCAGACCGTACTCGGTGAGCTGCTGACGCACCTTGGCCGGGTTGGCGTCGGGCTTGTCGACCTTGTTGACCGCGACCACGATGGGCACGTTCGCCGCCTGGGCGTGGTTCAGCGCCTCGACCGTCTGGGGCATGATGCCGTCGTCGGCCGCGACCACGAGGATCGCGATGTCGGTCACCTGCGCACCACGGGCACGCATGGCGGTGAACGCCTCGTGACCCGGGGTGTCGATGAAGGTGATCGCGCGCTCGATGCCCTCGTGCTCGGTCCAGATCTGGTACGCACCGATGTGCTGCGTGATGCCGCCGGCCTCGCCCGCGACCACGTTGGTCTGGCGGATGGCGTCGAGCAGTCGCGTCTTACCGTGGTCGACGTGACCCATGACGGTGACCACGGGAGGACGGATCTCGAGATCGTCCTCGCTCTCGGCCTCGAGCTCGGCATCGAGGTCGAGACCGAAGCCCTCGAGGAGCTCCTTGTCTTCGTCCTCGGGCGAGACCATCTGGATCTTGTAGCCGAGCTCGGCACCGAGCACCTCGAAGGTGGCCTCGTCGAGCGATTCGGTCGCGGTGGCCATCTCACCCAGGTTGAACAGGATGGTCACGAGCGTGCCGGGCTGCACGGTGTAGCCGCGCAGCGCCTCGAGCTTGTCGGCGAAATCGGCGATGGAGGCACCGCGGCGCAGGCGGATGATCTCGCCGTTGCCCTTCGAGACGTTGACGCCGCCGACGACCGGCGCCGACCGCATCTCGAATTCCTGCCGCTTCGCCCGACGCGACTTGCGCTGCTTCGACTTGCCGCCGCCCTTACCGAAGGCACCCGCGGTACCACCGCCGGGACCACGGCCACGGCCACCGCCGCCACCGGGACGACCGGCGAAACCGCCACCGGGAGCGCCGCCACCGGGGCGCTGGAAGCCGCCGCCGGCACCGCCGGGACGACCGGGACCGCCGGGACGCTGCTGGAACGGGGCGCCGGGACGACCGCCGCCGCCGGGACGACCGGCACCACCGGGGCGCGGAGCACCGGGACGCGGGGCGCCGGGGCGCGGAGCCTGGGGACGCGGGATGTTGCCGGGCGTCGGGCGCTGGCCCATGCCCTGCGCCGAGGCGAAGGGGTTGTTGCCCGGACGGGGACCGGCGGGACGCTGGCCCATGCCCTGCGACGAGGCGAAGGGGTTGTTGCCCGGACGCGCGCCACCGGGGCGCGGGGGCGAGCTGGGGCCGGGCTTGGGCGCACCGGCACCGGCACCGGCACCGGGAGCGGGAGCCGCCGACGGAGCCGCGGGCTTCGCGCCGGGCTTGGCCGGTGCAGCGGGAGCGGGGGTCGACGCCGCGGGAGCCGAGGCGGCCGGGGCGGATGCCGCGGGAGCCGGGGCGGCCTCGGGAGCCGCCGGAGCGGCGGGCTTGGCGGGGCCGGGGGTCGGGCCGGAGGGACGGGCGCCGGGGGTCGCCGCGGGACGCGCGGGACCGGGACGGGCACCCGATGCCGGGCGCGCCGACGGGGCGGCGGGCTTGGCATCCGAGGATCCCGACGAGCCTTCGGCCGCGAGGGCGGCGCGGAGCTTACGGGCCACCGGGGGTTCGATGGTGGATGAGGGGCTCTTGACGAATTCGCCGAGCTCCTTCAGCTTCGCAAGCGCGACCTTGCTGTCGACGCCGAGCTCGGAAGCGATCTCGTGCACGCGTGGTTTTGCCACAATTCTCCTGTCTGAGGGCCTACCCCGGACAGGGCAGACCGCTAGTTGCGGACGGGTCTCATTTCGAGCCGTTCACTTCGTGTCCATAGCCGTTCAGCCTTTTCGCTGGAGGGTTGATTCGAAGGTCTGCGTGTCAAGCGGGCCTGACACACGCAATGCTCGTACGAAGGCGCGACGCGCGAGAGCTTTTCTCACGCACGCGTCCGTCTCGTGCACCCACGCTCCCCGTCCCGGCAGAACCGCTCGCTCGTCAGCGACGAGGATCGATCCCTGGGCGACCACACGCAGAAGCGAGGACCGGGGGGCGCGTGCGCGGCATCCGACGCACGTTCGTACTGGTTCCATCGTACACCTCGCCGTCGGCTCAGCGACGGACGCTCAGTTGTCTTCGAGGATGCTGTCCGGCTGGATGTCGATCTTCGCGCCGGTCAGCTTGGCGGCGAGGCGGGCGTTCTGGCCCTCCTTGCCGATCGCCAGCGACAGCTGGTAGTCGGGCACCAGTGCGCGGACGGCCTTGGTCGAGGCGTCGAGCACGAAGGACGACGTGACCTTCGCCGGAGACAGCGCGTTGGCGACGAAGCGCGGCAGCTCCGCGTCGTAGTCGATGATGTCGATCTTCTCGCCGGCGAGCTCCTCGGTGACCGCGCGCACGCGGCGACCGAGCTCTCCGATGCAGGCGCCCTTGGCGTTCACCGTCGGATCGTTGGCCTTGACGGCGATCTTGGAACGGTGGCCGGCCTCGCGGGCGAGCGAGACGATCTCGACCAGGCCCGCGGCGATCTCGGGCACCTCGAGGGCGAACAGCTTGCGCACGAGACCCGGGTGCGTGCGCGACACGGTGATCTGCGGGCCCTTGTTGCCCTTCGCGACGCTCGTGACGTACACGCGCAGGCGCGAGCCGTGCGAATAGGTCTCGCCCGGAACCTGCTCCTCGGGCGGGAGGATCGCCTCGACCGTGCCGAGGTCGACGTGCACCATGCGGGGGTTGGGGCCCTGCTGCACGACTCCGGCGACGATGTCGCCCTCCTTGCCGCGGAACTCCCCGAGCACCGCGTCGTCGGCGATGTCGCGCAGACGCTGGCTGATGACCTGCTTGGCGGCGAAGGCGGCGATGCGACCGAAGTCGTCGGGAGCCTGCTCCTCTTCGCCGATGACGGCGCCCTCGTCGTCGGTGACGGGGGTGAAGATGCCCACGTGACCGGTCTTGCGGTCGAGCGAGGCCCGCGCCCCGGCCGGGATCTCGCCGGACGGCGAGATGTGCTTGGCGTAGGCGGTCAGGATCGCCTGCTCGATGATGCGCGCGAGTTCGTCGAAGGGGATCTCCTTCTCGCGTTCGATCGTCTTCAGAAGTGCGAGATCGATGTCCACAAGGCCCTCCGTTGTTCAGCTTTCGTCGACGCGACCGGCGCCGACAACCCTCCTACGATACCCGGGATGCCACCCCGCTCGCGACCTGCGGAGCGATACCCGGCACCGTCGCGCAGCGGATCTCCGAGGCTGCTCCGTCGCGCTCGGCGACACGACGCAGGAGAGCGCAGGAGGAATGGCGCGTCGCGCGGCCACGGGCGGTCTCGCCGATCCTCCCGCATCGTGTCGGTTCGACTCCGCCGCCCTCAGAGCCGCTCGAGCGGATTCGCGGCGAGCTTGGCCACTACTCCCCCGTCGACCAGGCGCCGCGCGGCGGTGTCGGGCTTGCGCGCGGCCTGGTCGCGAACGCATGCGCCGAACTCCTCGGCGAGGGCTCCGCGCGGGTGAGCCGCGAGCACCTCGCGGCGGAAGTCCTTGGGCAGCGCGTCGGGGCGGGCCCCCGAGATGTCGAGACCGGTCGCGATCTCGAGCAGGTGGCCCTCGGCATCCCTCTCCACGTCGACGTGCGGCCAGTTGTGCCGCACGATCACCTCGAGCACCCGGGCGCGACGCTCCGCGGGCCACCCGGCTCCGGCGGTGAGGGCCACGCCGACGTGTCCACCGGCGTGCTCGTAGGAGATCGTGTGGTTGTCGAACTCCGTGACCGTGCCGATGTCGTGCAGCACGGCGGCGACGTAGAGCAGCTCGTGGTCGATCCCGGTGATGCCGTCGACGCGGGCGAACGCCTCCGCCCACAGCCACGACCGCAGCCCGTGCGCCGTGATCGCGGGCGACTGGTACTGCCGGGCGAGCGCGAGGGCACCGCGGGCGGCGAGGGTGTCGGGTGCGGGGAAGTCGCTGATGCGCACGGGGCCTCCGGGATCGAGTGGACTCCCACTCTCGCCCAGGTCGACCCCTCGGCGCCGTCGCCGGTCGGCCAGCCTTCGCAGCCTTCCCGCCAGCGTGGGTGCACAACTCAGGAAAAACGGCGCCGCGCGCCGCGACGCCTGCGCAATTCCGCGGTGCGCGTGCCGCGCGGCATCCGAGATTCCGGAGTCATGCACGCACCGCGGCCGTCACCGGCCCGCGTTCCGGCGGCAGGACGACGGATGCCGCGACCCCGGGCGAGCGCCCGGGTCGCGGCATCCGGAGACCGCGTCAGCTCACCGGGGTGGCGTGCCAGATGCGGTCGAGGTAGTCGCGCATCGCGCGGTCGGAGGAGAAGTAGCCGCTGCGCGCGACGTTGAGGATCGCCGAACGCACCCACCCGTCCTGGTCCGCGTAGGCGGCGTCGACGCGCTCCTGTGCGTCGAGGTAGGACGAGAAGTCGGCGAGCGCCATGAACCGGTCCTCGTAGAGGAGGTTCGACACCAGCGGCTCGAAGACCGTTCGGTCGCCGTCGGAGAAGGCTCCCGACGCGATGAGATCGATGGCGCTGCGCAGCCGCTCGTCGCGCTGGTAGAACTCGGCGGGACGGTAGCCGTCGGCCCAGAGCGCCTCGACCTCGGGCTCGCTCATCCCGAACAGGAAGAAGTTGTCGTCGCCGACGAGCTTCCGGATCTCGACGTTCGCGCCGTCGTCCGTGCCGATGGTCAGGGCGCCGTTGAGGGCGAGCTTCATGTTGCCGGTGCCCGACGCCTCCTTGCCGGCGAGCGAGATCTGCTCCGACAGGTCGGCCGCGGGGATGATGCTCTCGGCGAGGGTGACGTTGTAGTTCGCCGGGTAGAGGACCTTGAGCTTGCCCTGCACGCGCTCGTCGGCGCTGACGACCTCGCCGACGGCGTTGATGAGGTGGATGATGCGCTTGGCCATGCCGTAGCCCGGAGCGGCCTTCGCGCCGAAGAGGAAGGTGCGGGGCTGCACGGCATCCACGTCGAGCCGGCCGGTGACGATGCCCTCGTAGGTGCTGACGATGTGCAGCACCTTGAGCGTCTGCCGCTTGTACTCGTGCAGGCGCTTGATCATGACGTCGATGAGGTGGTCGTCCGACAGCGGGGTCTCTCCGCGCGCCTCGAGCACGCGACTGAGCCGACGCTTGTTCGACGCCTTCACGGCCGCGAACCGCTCGCGGAAGTCGGCGTCGTCGGCCAGGGCCTCCAGACCCCGCAGGCGCTCGAGGTCGACGGTCCACCCGGCGCCGAGCGCCTCGGTGATGAGGGCCGAGAGGTCGGGGTTCGCCAGGCGCAGGAAGCGACGGGGCGTGACGCCGTTGGTGACGTTGGTGAACTTGTCGGGCCACATCGTGGCGAAGTCCTTCAGCACGTTGTCGCGCAGCAGCTGCGAATGCAGTTCGGCGACGCCGTTGACCTTCGAGCCGGCGACCGTGGCGAGGTAGGCCATGCGCACGGAACGGGAGGGGTGCTCACCGATGATCGACATGTTGCGGATGAGCATCTCGTCGTCGCCGAAGCGCTCGCGCACCTCGAGCAGGAACTCGTCGTTGATGCGGTAGATGATCTCGAGGTGTCGCGGCAGCAGGCGGCCCAGCAGATCGACCGACCACACCTCGAGAGCCTCGGGCAGCAACGTGTGGCACGTGTAGGCGAAGCACTTCTGCGTGATCGCCCATGCGGCATCCCACTCGAGTTTCTTCTCGTCGACGAGCACGCGCATGAGCTCGGGGACGCCGATGACGGGGTGCGTGTCGTTGAGCTGGAAGATCACGCGCTCGGGCAGGTTCTCGAGATCGAAGTCCTCGGGCAGGACGTTCTCGATGAAGTCGGCGATGGATGCCGCGACGAAGAAGTACTGCTGCTGCAGGCGCAGCTCCTTGCCCTGGGGCGTGGAGTCCTCGGGATAGAGCACCTTGGAGATGTTCTCGGCGAAGGTCTGCGCGCGCACCGACTCGACGTAGTCGCCGGAGTTGAAGGTGTGCAGGTCGAACGCGTTCGTGGCAACCGCGCGCCACAGGCGCAGGGTGTTGACGCGGCCGTTGTGATATCCGGGGACCATCATGTTGTAGGGCACCGCGAGCACGTTCCACTCGGGCACCCAGCGGGTGCGCTCGACGCCCTCGTCGTCGTAGGTCTCGGTGGTGCCCGCGAACGAGATGGTCTGTGCGGCCTCGGGGTGGGCGAAGTCCCACGGCGATCCCATGCGCAGCCAGGCGTCGGGCTGCTCGATCTGCTGACCGTCGGCGAAGGCCTGGCGGAAGATGCCGTACTCGTATCGGATGCCGTAGCCGATGGCGGGGATGCTCATGGTCGCGAGCGAGTCCACGAAGCACGCGGCGAGACGGCCCAGGCCACCGTTGCCCAGGCCCGGTTCGATCTCGACCTGGCGCAGGTCGTCGATGTCGATGCCGCACTGCGCGAGCGCCTCGGTGGCGATGTCGGTCAGACGCGCCGCGAGGAGGTTGTTGTCGAGCTGACGACCCAGCAGGTATTCGGCCGAGAGGTAGCAGACGGTCTTGTTCTGCTGCGCCTTCTGCTGCGCGCGGTCGTCGAACCATCGCGCCATGAGGTAGTCGCGCACCGTGTACGCGAGGGCCAGGTACTGATCGTTGACGTCGGAGGTCGACAGCGTCACGCCCTGGTCGAAGTTGAGGTTCTGCAGGAACTGTTTCGCGAAGCCGTCGACGGATGCCGCAGGGGCGACGACGGGCGCGAGGGCCAGGGGGTGAGTCGGACGCAGCTCAGGGGTGTTGTCGGGCACGTTCCGACCGTACGCAGGTCGACCCCGCACTGCCAAGGCGGATCGGAATCGACACACGATCTTCACCCGAACGCCGCACGTCTCCCGCCGGGGATCAGCGCAGCCCGCACCCGTCGACGACCTGGTCGCGACCCTCGATGAGGTTCTTCGTCCAGCTGTACAGCACGGGCAGGAAGCGCGACTTGGGCAGGATCGGGCGCAGATGGTCGTAGCCGGCGTAGGTCGCCCACCGCACCGCCTGCCCTTCGGCGCACAGCTCCTGCACGTAGTCGCGCTGCAGCTTGGGCGGGATGACCTCGTCATCCGCGCCCCATGCGACGAGCATCGGGGTGCCGAGCGGCTCGGTCATCGCGTTCTCGGCGAGGCGGCGGCCGAGCGCGCCGTCGGTGAGGTCGGCGTTGTAGAGCGGGCGGTCCTCGCTCACCCCGAGGGCGGTGAGCACCGAGACGACCACGCCGGGCTCGCTGGGGCACCGCTGGGTCATCTCGAGCACGATCGAGCGGGATCCTTCGGCGATGTAGTCGTCGAGATGCACGTCGGCGTAGGTCTCGGAATACGGCACGAGCACCCACGACGTGATGACCGACAGCATCGCGTTCGGGGGTCCCGACAGCAGCTCGCGCGCCAGCGCGGGCGGGTCGGCGACGGGGGCCACCACCGCGGTGCCCAGCACGTCGATGCCGGGCGCGTAGTCCTCGGCGATCGCGGTGGTCCACAGGGCCGCGTGGCCACCCTGCGAATGCCCCCACACCACGGTGTCGGGCGAGAGGGTGAGATCGGTGCGAAGTTCGCTCGCGGCCAGGACGGCGTCGAGCGACGACCGGGCCTCTCCCTTTCCGATCAGGTACGGATACGCGCCGGGGGCGCCCTGGCCCGAGAAGTCGGAGGCGACCACGACCCACCCGGCCTTGAGCGCCTGCTCGAGCGCGGGGATCGACCACTTCGTCGCAGACGCGTCGCGCAGGCTCGGGGCGCACCCCTGGGCCACACCCGTCGTGCCGTGGTTCCAGACGATGACGGGGCGCGGACCCGGCGGCAGATCCTTCGGCACGATGACGAGCGCGCTGGCCACGGCGGGGCGGTTGGCGGCATCCCGGGTCGTGTAGAGCATCCGCGTGACGTCGCCGTTCTCGGGGAGGCGCCCGAGGTAGGCGTCGGAGCGGATGAGACGACCGTGTCCGCTCGGCACCTCGGCCGGCGGGTCGTAGAACGCGTCGACCACGGGGGCGCCCGCATCGAGCCAGTCGTTGAGCCACCACCCTCCAGCCGCGGTGGCCACGAGCACGAGGGACAGGGCGTAGCGCCCGGCCGCCGCCCAGCGGGCGCGCACGCGCCGACGCCGCACGGCGCGCTGCGCGTCGAACGGCTCCGCGCGATCGCGCGGGCGACGGATGCCGACCGCCCCGCGCCAGAACACGCCCAGGCCGAACACGATCGTGCGCACGCCGAACACGACGGCCAGCACGAGCACCGTCACGTCGGGCCAGGTGAAGGAGAGGACGCCGAAGGCGATCTGCGCGACGCCCCACGAGAGCGCGAGGATGCGTGCGCTCGCTCCCCCGCGACTGACGGCCCGGCCGATCGAGGCGAGGCCACCGATCACCAGCAGCACCGCGAGCACCGGCGGCAGCAGCTCGAGGCTGCGTCCGAGCCACACGAGCACCGCCAGGCCCGCGAGGATCCACGCGGCCGACACCGATCGCGCCCACCAGCTCGCCGGGCGTCCGACGAGCTCGACGATGCCCATGACGACCGCGCTCGCCCCCACGTAGACGCCCAGCAGCACGAGCGAGGTGAGGGGTCGCGAGACGATCAGCACACCGAGCGCCACCACGATCGCACCGATCACGAGCAGCACGCGCGGAGGGGCGTTGCGCACGAGGGCGGGGAGGGCGTTCCACCGTCGCGCGTGCGGTCGGCGGGTGGCGGGCATCAGGCCATGATAGGCATCGCCGGCACGCGCCTCGGGCCGGTCGCCGCCTCCCCCGCGACGGCATACGGTGGCGGGATGCCGACCTCCGCCCGCACCGCCGCCCGTGACGCCGCGGCGAACCCCGCGTTCCGCGTCGCCGCGCGCGCGGGCTACGGCGCCAACGGCATCCTGCACCTGCTCATCGGCGGGCTCGTGATCGCGGTGGGCCTCGGCGCCCAGGAGGACAGTGATCAGACCGGGGCGTTCCGCGCCCTCGCGGCGGCGCCGCTGGGCGCGGCCGCGCTGTGGGCCCTGGCGGTGGGGCTCGTCGCCCTCGGCGGGTGGCACCTGCTGCAGGCGTTCGCGCCACGCCGCCTCACGGTGTGGCGCCGGATCGGCCGCATCCTCACCGAGGCGCCGCAGGGCGTGGTCTTCGTCGCGGTCGGGCTCGTCTCGGCATCCGTCGCCCTCGGCTCGCGCCCTCACGCCGAGCAGGCCGCGGAGAACCTCAGCGAAGGGGTGCTGACGTGGTCGGTGGGCGGATTCGTGCTCGGCGCCGTGGGAGCGGTGGTGGCCGCCGTCGGCGTCGGCTTCGCGTGGATGGGGGTGCGCCGCTCGTTCCACTCCAAGGTGCGCACGCCCGACGGCCCCCTCGGCTTCGCCCTCACGGCGCTCGGGGTGGTGGGATTCGTGACGAAGGGGCTGGCGCTGCTGATCATCGGGGCCCTGCTCGTCGTCGCCGCCATCACCGTCGAGCCCGACACGGCGGGGGGACTCGACGGTGCCGTCTCAGCCGTGATCGCGCTGCCCGCCGGCCCCGTTCTGGCATGCCTGGTCGGCCTCGGCTTCCTCGCCTACGGCGTGTTCACGATTTTCCGCGCGCGTTACGCCCGTCTCGACGCCTGAGAGCCGGCCCTCGCCTCTCGCGGCGGCCGAGTCCCCCCCGCGCGGTTCTCGCACGCGACGCCCGACGGACGAGGACGCCGACGTGGCCCGCCTCAGTCGAGGTCGGGGTTGCGGCCGGTACGCTCCGCCGTGTCCAGCGTCGCGATCTGCGCGTGGTCGTCGGCGTCGAGGGTGAAGTCGAACACGTCGCCGTTCTCGCGGATGCGATCAAGCGACACCGACTTCGGGAACACGACGAGGTCGCGATCGAGGTGCCAGCGGATGACGACCTGCGCCGGCGTCTTGCCGTACTTCTCGGCGATGCGGGCCAGGACCGGCTCGTCGAGCAGCCCCCCGCGCGCGAGGGGCGCCCACGCCTCGGTGACGATGCCGTGGGCGGCGTGCCACGCCACGAGCTCGTTCTGCGGGAAGCGGGGGTGCAGCTCGACCTGATTGACCGCCGGGAGCACCCCGGTCTCGTCGCGCAGGCGCTCGAGGTGCGGCACCGAGAAGTTGCTCACCCCGATCGAGGTGGCGCGCCCCTCTTGCTGCAACCGCAGCAGCGCCCTCCACGTGTCGACGTAGCGGTCGGCGCTCGGGATCGGCCAGTGGATGAGGTACAGGTCGACCCGCTCGAGCCCGAGCTTCTCCGCGCTCGCGTCGAATGCGCGCAGCGTCTGATCGAAGCCCTGGTCGTCGTTCCAGACCTTCGTCGTGACGAACACCTCGTCGCGGGCGACGCCCGACGCCCGCAGCCCTTCGCCCACCTCGGCCTCGTTGCCGTAGAGGGCCGCGGTGTCGATGTGGCGGTAGCCCGCGGCGATCGCTCCCTCGACGAGGTCGGCGGTGACCTCGGCGGGCACCTTGTAGGTGCCGACGCCGAGCTGGGGGATCGTGGAACCGTCGCTGAGCGACAGGCGGGGCGCGGAGATCATGGCATCCACGCTATCGACCCGGAGGGCGCCCCGCGGCCTCTTGACCGCCCTCCCCCGACACCCTCCGGACACGGCGAGACGGCACCTCGCCGACGCGTCGGCTGCAGCCTGCAACCGTTCCGTCGGCGGGATGCCGTCTCGCGATGAGGGGACGGGCGTGGGAGTTCAGCGCGTCAGAGCCGCCAGAGCGTCGTCGACCGACACGGTGTCGCGCTCGCCCGTGCGGCGGTCCCACAGCTCCACCTGTCCCTCGGCCGCGCCGCGGCCGACGATGAGGATTCGCGGGATGCCGACGAGCTCGGCGTCGCCGAACTTCACACCCGGCGAGACCTTGGGACGGTCGTCATACAGCACGTCGAGACCGGCGGCCTCGAGCTGCGCGGACACGGAGGCGGCGAGATCGAAGGCCACGGCATCCCGACCCGTCGCGACGACGTGCACGTCGAAGGGGGCGACCGAGGCGGGCCAGATGAGGCCCTTGGCGTCGTTGTTGAGCTCGGCGATGATCGCGAGGATGCGGGTGACCCCGATGCCGTACGAGCCCATCGTGACGGTGGCGAGCTTGCCGTTCTCGTCGAGCACCTTCAGGCCCAGAGCCTCGGCGTACTTGCGACCGAGCTGGAAGACGTGACCGATCTCCATGCCGCGCGCCAGCTCCACGGGGCCCGAGCCGTCGGGGGCCGGGTCGCCGGGGCGCACGGTGGCGACCTCGACGAAACCGTCGCCGACGAAGTCGCGGCCCGCCACGAGGGAGTGCACGTGCTTCTGATCGACGTTCGCGCCGGTGATCCACGCGGTGCCGTCGACGACGCGGGGGTCGAGCACGTAGCGGATCTTCGTCGCCGACTCCTCGCCCAGCACGGGGCCGGTGGGCGACCAGGGACCGATGTAGCCCTTGACCAGCAGCGGGCTCTTCGCGAAGTCCTCGTCGGTCGCGGCTTCGACCTCGGCCGGGGCGAACGCCACTTCGACGCGCTTGTCGTCGACGTCGCGATCGCCGGGAAGGCCCACGACGACCAGCTCGCGCGTGCCGTCGAGGTGGGTGAGCGCGAGCACCACGTTCTTGAGCGTGTGCGCGGCCGTCCACTGCGTCGCCTCGGCGGTGGCGGGGCCTGCGATGCCGGCGGCGGGGGCCTCGAGGTGCGCGTTGGCGTGATCAACGAGGGTCGCGATCGTGGGGGTGTTCGGGGAGTCGAAGATGACGGCATCCGGCTGTCCGTCGATCGGGAGCGACTCCGGCGCGACCGTCGTGAAGGCCTCGACGTTGGCGGCGTACCCGCCGGCGGAGCGCACGAACGTGTCCTCGCCGATGGGGGTCGGGTGCAGGAACTCCTCCGACTTCGAGCCGCCCATCGCGCCCGCGTCGGCGGCGACGATGACGTACTCGAGGCCCAGGCGCGTGAAGATGCGCTCGTAGGCGTCGCGCTGCGCCTGGTACGACGCGTCGAGGCCGGCATCCGTCGCGTCGAACGAATAGGCGTCCTTCATCGTGAACTCGCGGCCGCGCAGGAGGCCAGCGCGGGGGCGCGCCTCGTCGCGGTACTTGTCCTGGATCTGGTAGATCGTCAGCGGCAGGTCCTTGTACGACGAGTAGAGGTCCTTCACCAGGAGGGTGAACATCTCCTCGTGCGTGGGAGCGAGGAGGTAGTCGGCGCCCTTGCGGTCCTGCAGGCGGAACAGCGCGTCGCCGTACTCCTCCCAGCGGCCGGTGACCTCGTAGGGCTCACGCGGCAGCAGCGCCGGGAAGTGCACCTCGAACGCGCCGGCGTTCGCCATCTCCTCCCGCACGACCGTCTCGATCTTGGCCTTGACCTTCAGACCGAGTGGCAGCCACGCGAAGATGCCCGGGGCGTTGCGGCGGATGTATCCGGCGCGCACGAGCAGGCGGTGGCTCGTGACCTCGGCATCCGAGGGGTCTTCGCGGAGCGTGCGGAGGAAGTAGTTCGACAGACGGGTGACCACGAGAGTCGAGTCTAGGCCGCGCAGGAGGGCGGGGCGGATGCCGGCGCTTCAGCCCCGCACGCCCGGGTCTTCGGCGAGCCGCGACACGAGGTCGACCCACTCGCCGGTCTCCCTCCCGCCCCCGAACACGGTGAGCCTGGTCTCCCCGACCACGGCGATGATCGTGACCGCGCCCCCGTTCTCTGCGTCGTCCTCGATCCAGGCGGCCGACGTTCCCGGGATCTCGATCGCTCGCATGCCGCGCTCTTCGAGATCGTCCGCGGAGGGCGCGCCCAGCAGCGGCTGCGTGTAGGAGCCGAGAGCGAGGGCTCGCCCGGTGTCGTCAGACGGATACGACGACCAGCCGCAGAAGCGGACGACCCCCGTGGAGACGCCGATGTCCCAGACCGGTCCCGAGGGGACGGTGTCGCTGGGGTATCCCTCCTCGACGTCGGCGCCCGCCCAGTCGGACACGAGCGCGTCGAAGTCTCTGCACGCCGGGAGGGGCTGCCCGGTCACTTCGGCGCGGGGAACGCCGACAGCGCCCGCGAGGCGCGTCTCCACCAGGGAGAGCACGTCTTCCGACGCCGCGCGCACGCGATCCACCGCCGCGGAGACCTCGGGCGACGGCTCGAGGTTGTACCCCGGGTCCCACCAGTTCACGCCGATCCACAGGTCACCGATCGTCTTCTCGGCGAGGCACAATTGGCCGGGCTCGCATCGCTCGTCGGCGCGCCACGCGTCCATGACGCCGGCGGGCACCACCGCACTCGGAAGTACTGTCACGCTGAAGCCGTCCTGGTCGGTCGACCACACGCACGACAACCCGCCCAGCAGTCCCAGGGTGTCGTTCTGCCGAGGCGGCGTCGAACGGATGCTGTTGACGAAGGGCGACGCGACCGCTCCCCGGACGAATGCGTCGGCCTCGTCGGCGTCGAGCAGCTCCGTACAGTCGCCATCGAGCACGACAGCCGCCTCCGGCGGTGCGGAAGGCGTCGCCGTCGGCGCGCTCGGGCTCGGCGAGGGCAGAGGGTCGATCACCGACACCGTCGCCGTCGGTGACGGCGTCGTCGCGATCTGCGCCGCGCCGAGGGTCGACGTCACCGCCACTCCCCCGGCGATGCCGATCACCAGCACGGCCGCGATCGACCCGGAGACGACCGCGTTGCGGTGCACCCCGACGGGCTTGATCCCGCGGGCTCCGCCCACGATGCGCGCGCGCAGGGCGGCGCGCTCGGAGGGCGTCAGTTCGTCGTTCATGCCCGTGCCCCTTCCAGCGCGAGCTCATCGCGCAACTTCGCCTTGGCGCGGGCCAGCCGCGACTTCACCGTTCCGGCCGGGATCCCGAGGGCCTGAGCGACCTCCCGCTCCGAGTAGCCCTCCAGCACCGACAGCACCACCACCGCCTGCTCGCGCTCCGGCAGACGTCTCAACGCCTCCATCACGCCGCTGTCGTCGTGCCCGTGCACCGCCCGCGGCTCGGCCACCGGCGCTCGGTCCAGGAGCGCTCGGTACCGCCGGCTCGAGCGCTCGAGATTGCGTGCGCAGTGCGCCACGGTCGTGAGCAGCCACGGCAGCGGCGACCCGTCGACCAGTCGCACCGTCGCCCGCTTGCGCCACAGCTCGAAGAAGGCGACCGTCACGGCATCCTTCGCGTCCTCCCGATGGGTCAGCAACCGCGAGGCGTGCCGGAACAACCGCCCCTCGAACCGATCGAACAGCGCGGCGAGCGCAAGTTCGTCCCCCTGGCGCACCCGGTCCCACAGCCCGGCGTCGTCATCATCCACACTTCGTAGTGTCCGCGAACCCGCGATCGGTTCACGGGAGGACGACACCGTCGATAACGAAACGGTGTCGACGCTCAGCCGGGTCGCCGACCGAGGTGCAGCGCCGTGCGCACCACGAGTCCGGCCAGCAGCGCCCAGAACGCCGCGCTCACCCCGAGCACCGCGATCCCGGATGCCGCGACGAGGAACGTCACGACGGCCGGGAGGCGCTCGCCCGGGTCGTCGATCGCCTGCTGCACCGCCGATCCGAACGCGCCGAAGAGCGCGACCCCGGCGACGGCGGGGATGACGCCCGCGGGGGCCAGCAGCACGATCGCGGCGAAGGCGGCCGACAGGGCGCCCAGCACGAGGTACGTGGCCCCGGCCGACACGCCCGCCACCCAGCGTCGGCGCGGATCGGGGTGCGCGTCCGGCCCCGCGGCGATGGCCGCGCTGATCGCGCCGAGGTTCATCGCGTGCCCGCCGAAGCCGGCCGCCGCCGCCGACCCGAGACCGGTGACGAGCATCGCGGGACGCCACGGGATCGTGTAGCCGAGGCTCTTCATCACCGCCACCCCCGGCACGTTCTGCGACGCCATCGTTACCACGAACAGGGGCAGGGCGATGCCCACGACGGCGCCGACCGTGAGCGTTGGAACGGTGATCTCCAGGCGCGGCAGCAGGGAGGCGGCATCCGCCTGCACTCCCCTGCTCGACAGCGACACCGCCACCACGACGATCGCCGCCACGAAGGCGATCGGCACCGCCCAGCGCGGCAGCAGTCGGGATGACACGAGCCACACGATCAGCACGGGGGCCACGCCCCACGGGTCGTCGACGAGGCCGACGAACGGCGCGACGCACAGGGGAAGGAGCACACCGGCGAGCATCGCCTGCGCGATCGAGGGAGGGATGCGGGCGATGAGTGCGCCCAAGGGCGGGAACAGCGCCGTGCACAGGATGAGCGCAGCGCACACGAGGAACCCGCCCACGACCGCGGACCAGCCGCCGTCGACCGCGCCCGTCGCCGCCAGCAGCGCGACACCCGGCGTGGACCACGCGACCGTGATCGGGATGCGATACCGCGACGCGAGCACGACGCACCCGATGCCCACGACGAGCGTGATGGCGAGCAGCCCGCTCGCCGCCTGCGCGGGAGATGCGCCGACCGCGCGCAGACCCGTCAGAACCACGGCGAACGTGCTCGTGAAGCCGACGAGGGCGGTGACGACCCCGGCGATGAGCGGGCGGACGAGCGAGGGCGCGGGAGTCTCGGTCATGGGACTCCCGACGCTATCGGACCCTCGAGGGCCGACATCGACGCTCCGGCGCGCGGAGACCGGGTGAGACCGGCTCAGGCCGTGATGACCTGCGCCGTCCCGGTGGCTGCGTCGGGGCCCATCTCGTCGGCGAGACGGTTGGCCTCGGCGATGAGCGTCTGCACAATCTCCGACTCGGGCACGGTCTTGACGACCTCTCCCTTGACGAAGATCTGCCCCTTGCCGTTGCCCGAGGCGACGCCGAGGTCGGCGTCGCGGGCCTCTCCCGGTCCGTTGACGACGCAGCCCATGACGGCCACGCGCAGCGGCACGGTCATGTCCTTCAGGCCCTCGGTGACGCTGTCGGCGAGCGAGTAGACGTCGACCTGGGCGCGTCCGCACGAGGGGCACGACACGATCTCGAGCTTGCGCTCGCGCAGATTCAGCGACTGCAGGATCTGGTGGCCGACCTTGACCTCTTCGGCCGGCGGAGCCGACAGCGAGACGCGGATCGTGTCGCCGATGCCCTCCGCGAGCAGGATGCCGAACGCCGTGGCGCTCTTGATGGTGCCCTGGAACGCGGGCCCGGCTTCGGTCACACCGAGGTGCAGAGGCCAGTCGCCGCGCTCGGCGAGCAGGCGGTAGGCCTTGACCATGACGATCGGGTCGTTGTGCTTGACCGAGATCTTGAAGTCGTGGAAGTCGTGCTCCTCGAACAGCGAGGCCTCCCACACGGCGCTCTCCACGAGCGCCTCGGGCGTGGCCTTGCCGTACTTCTCGAGGAGGCGGCGGTCGAGCGATCCGGCGTTGACGCCGATGCGCAGCGAGACACCGGCGTCTTTGGCCGCCTTGGCGATCGCGCCGACCTGGTCGTCGAACTTGCGGATGTTGCCCGGGTTCACGCGCACCGCGCCGCAGCCGGCGTCGATCGCCTGGAAGACGTACTTGGGCTGGAAGTGGATGTCGGCGATGACCGGGATCTGACTCTTCTTCGCGATGATGTGCAGCACGTCGGCGTCGTCCTGCGACGGCACCGCGACACGCACGATCTCGCACCCGGATGCCGTGAGCTCGGCGATCTGCTGAAGGGTGGCGTTGATGTTCGTCGTCGGCGTCGTGGTCATCGACTGGACGCTCACGGGGGCGTCGCCGCCGACGAGCACCTTGCCGACCCGGATCTGACGGGTCTTACGACGGGGAGCGAGGGTCTCCGGCACGCGGGGCATTCCGAGATTCACAGCAGGCACGGGCTCAGCCTACGCCGCCGTCGCTGGACGGAGCCGGAACAGGCTGCGAATGCTCCCTGTGGTAGGTTCGGCGCCATGCGCGCGCATTTCAGCTGGTGGCCCACCGTCTAGGCGGTGAGCACGCGTGCGACAGACCGCCCTCCCTCGGGATCCGGGCGGTCTTCGTGTTTTCGGCGGCCGCGTAGGACCCTCGCTCACAGACGGAAGTACTTCGATGACCGGGCCCGACCCCTCCTCCCTGATCCACGACCTCCTCGCCGGCTCCGCGCCGTTCGCGCTGATCGCGCGCGGCCCCGCCGCGGGTGAAGACGCCACCGTCGAGGTGCTCACCGGCGACGTCGTCGACGTGGACCTGCTCGCCGACATCCCCCTGATGGATGCCGCCGGCGTCGCCCGCGAGGTCCTCGCCCTCGTGCCGTACCGCCAGGTGCGCGAACGCGGCTTCGTCTGCCACGACGACGGCGCCCCGCTGCGATGCCTCGTCATCGGCGAGCGCGTCGTGCTCCCCCGCGCCGGGGTCATGGCATCCCTCCCCTCCGCCCCGATCGCCCTGGAGGGCGCGGGATTCGACATCGCCGACGAGGACTACGCCGACATCGTCCGGCGGGTGATCGCGGAGGAGATCGGCCGCGGAGAGGGCGCGAACTTCGTCATCCGCCGCGACTTCGTGGCCGGGGTCGACGCCGATCCGCGTGCCGCGGCGCTCACCTGGTTCCGGGCGCTGCTCGAGCACGAGAAGGGCGCGTACTGGACCTTCGCGATCGTGACCGAGGGACACGTCGCCGTCGGCGCGAGCCCCGAGGCGCACGTGAGCGCCCGCAACGGCGTCGTCACGATGAACCCGATCTCGGGCACCTTCCGCCACCCCGCGGGCGGGGCGACCGCCGAGACGCTCGCGGAGTTCCTGCGCTCGACCAAGGAGACCGAGGAGCTCTTCATGGTCGTCGACGAGGAGCTGAAGATGATGAGCGCCGTCTGCAGCGACGGCGGGCGCATCACGGGGCCCCATCTCAAAGAGATGTCGCGCCTCACGCACACCGAGTACATGCTGCGCGGGCGCAGCGACCTCGACCCGCGCGACATCCTGCGCGAGACGATGTTCGCGCCCACGGTCACCGGCTCCCCCATGCAGAACGCCTGCACCGTGATCGCCCGCCATGAGACGACCCCGCGCGGGTACTACTCCGGCGTCGCCGCGCTGTTCACGCCCAACGGCAACGCCGAGGGCCCGACGCACGACCTCGACGCACCCATCCTGATCCGCACGGCGTACCTCGTCGACGGCCGCCTGCGCGTGCCCGTGGGCGCCACCCTCGTGCGCCACTCCGACCCGTACGGCGAGGTCGGCGAGACCCACGGCAAGGCCGCGGGCGTGCTCGGTGCGATCGGCGCGATCCCCCGCGACGTGCCGGCGCTCCCCGCCGACGCCGACCCCGACGCGCCCGTCGCCGAGCGACGGCCGCTCGCCGAGGATCCCGCGATCGCCGAGCTCCTGGCATCCCGCAACGACCGCCTCGCGCCGTTCTGGATGAACCCGCAGGACCCCGACGGATCGGGCCCGTTCGCGGGTCGCACGGCCCTGGTCGTGGATGCCGAGGACCGCTTCACCACGATGCTCGCGCACCAGCTGCGCCACCTCGGCCTCGACACCCGCATCGTGCACTGGGCCGACGTCTCCGACACCGACCTGGATGCCGCCGACCTGGTCGTGTCGGGACCAGGACCCGGCGACCCGCGGGACGACACTGCGCGCATGGAGGCCATGCGCCACGTCGTCGGGCGCCGGACCGCTCGGCGCGATCCTCTGCTCGCCGTGTGCCTGAGCCATCAGATCCTCGCCGACTCGCTCGGCATCGAGCTCATGCCGCTCGATCGCCCCCATCAGGGCCTGCAGAAGAGCGTTGACGTGTTCGGCGAGGACGCCTCGATCGGGTTCTACAACACCTTCACCGCGCGCGTGAACCCCGGCGACGGACGCGGGATCTTCTCCGGGCCCGATGCTCCCGTCAGCAGCTTCGACCTCGACGTCGCCGCGGACCCCGAGACCGGCGATGTCTACGCCCTGCGCGGCCCCGGTTTCGCGAGCGTGCAGGGGCACCTGGAGTCGATCCTCTCGCGCGACGGAATGCGCACGCTGGAGCGGCTCATCGCGCACACGCTCTGACGCCGGCCCGCCGCCCGTCCGGGTGGGGGCGCCCGTCGGGACACCGTACCCGCGCGGGGGCCCGGACCCTTCGACAGGCTCAGGGTCCTCCCGGTCCAGGTTGCTGGAGCCGCCGAGCCCTGCGCTACAGCAGCTGCACCGGGTTGAACACGTCGGCGAGGAAGAGCACGCCCCCCATGCCCACCAGCAGGACGACCACGACGAAGGTCACGGGCACGAGCTTCGTGGCATCCACCGGGCGGGCGACCTTGCCGCGCAGCCGCGCGATCCAGCGCTTGAGACCGTCCCAGAGCGCCACAACGACGTGGCCGCCGTCGAGGGGCAGGAGCGGGATGAGGTTGAAGACGAACAGCGCGATGTTCAGGGCGGCGAGCAGACCGATGATCGACTGCACGCGCGCGGCGATCGGTGCGTCGACCGCGGCGTACTCCCCCGCGAGGCGTCCGGCGCCGACGACGCTGAGGGGGCCGTTCGGGTCGCGCGGCTGACCGGTGACGAGGTCGACCGCCGTGTCGTAGACGCGGACCGGCAGCTGCGTCATGATCTGCGCGACCGCACCCACCTGCTGGATGGTCGCCTCGGGCCCGGCCCAGATCGGCTGAGGGACGAGCGCCGACTGCGGGCTGAGTCCCGCGAAGCCGACGCTCTGGAACTCGGGCTGGCCGGCGTCATCGAGCACGGGACGCCCGTCGGCGCCGGTGACCGCGCGGTCGGTCTGCACGGGGGTGATCGTGAGGGTTTGCTCGGCGCCGTCACGCTGGATCACCACGGGCAGGGCCTGGCCCGGCGAGCGCTGGATGATGGCCGCGGCCTCGTCGAAGGTCGACACGGCGGTGCCGTCGATCGAGACGATGGTGTCGCCCGGCAGCAGACCTGCGGCGGCCGCGGGGGCGACGGGGTCGCTCGCCTCGCACGCCGAGCGATCGGCGCTCGCCGGGATCACGCACTGCGACACGGAGGCGACCGTGGTCGTCCCCTGCGCGATGCCGATCCCGCTCACGGCGACGGCCGACAGAACGAACGCCAGCAGCAGGTTCATGATCGGGCCGCCGAGCATGACGATGATGCGCTTGTAGACGGGCAGTTTGTAGAACACGCGGTCGTCGGCGGCGATGAGCGTCTCGGCGTTGGCGTCGCGGGCGTCCTGCACCATGGTGGCGAAGAACCGCGAGCGCTTGGTGCCGGGCTCCGCGTCGTCGGGGGCGGGCGGATACATGCCCGCCATGGAGATGAATCCGCCGAGCGGAAGCAGCTTGAAGCCGTACTCCGTCTCGCCGATCCGCTTGGACCACAGGGTGGGTCCGAAGCCGATCATGTACTGCCCGACGCGCACGCCGAAGAGCTTGGCGGGCAGCAGGTGCCCGATCTCGTGCAGCGCGATCGAGATCGCGAGACCGATCACGAGCACGAGCACGCCGATGAGGAAGGCGATCGCGGTCACCCGGCGACGATACCGCCGACAGCCTTTGAACGGCCCGTGCGGCCACGATGCGGTGTCTGTGCGACCCCGGATGCGACAATGGATCCGATGCCCAGCGACGCCCCCTCGAATCTGCCCCCCGTCCTCCGCCCGGAGCGCCCGCCCCGCCGCGACCTCGCGGAACTGGCCCGCCGATGGGGTGTGCGCACGGTCGGCGACGTCGACGGGACCGTCGTGACCGGCATCACGCTGGCCACCGCCGACCTGCGAGCCGGTGAGGCGTTCGTCGCCATCCGCGGAGTGAACCGGCACGGCGCCGAGTTCGCGGCCACGGCCGCCGAACGAGGTGCGGTCGCCGTCATCACCGACGAAGCGGGCGCCGACATCGCGGCATCCACGGGTCTTCCGATCGTGGTCGTCGACGATCCCCGCGCCCTGCTGGGCGATCTGTCGGCCTGGGTGTACGGCACCGGACCCGACGACGACCTGCCCCGCCTGCTCGCGACCACCGGCACCAACGGCAAGACGAGCGTGTCGCACCTGCTCGAGGGCATCCTCGGGCAGCTCGGCGTCGTCACCGGATTGTCGTCGACGGCCGAACGCCACATCGCGGGCGAGGTCATCGTCTCGCGCCTCACGACCCCCGAGGCGAGCGAGTTCCACGCCCTCCTCGCGCTCATGCGCGAGCGCGGCGTCGAAGCCGTGGCCGTGGAGGTGAGCGCCCAGGCGCTCACGAGGCACCGCGTCGACGGGCTCGTCTTCGACGTCGCCGGCTTCACCAACCTCACCCACGATCACCTCGACGACTATGCCGACATGCGCGAGTACTTCGAGGCCAAGCTCCCGCTGTTCCGTCCCGACCGCGCCCGTCGCGGCGTGGTCTGCCTCGACTCCCCCGCGGGCGCCGAGATCGCCGCGCGCGCGGAGATCCCGGTCGTGACCATCGCCACGCCCGCGATCGCGCACGATGCCGCCGCCGCGGCATCCGCCGACTGGACCGTCGACATCGTCGACGAGCGCCAGGAGGGCACCGAGTTCACGCTGTCGGACGGCAAGGGACGCACCCTCACCACCGTCGTGCCCGTGATCGGACGCCACATGGCCGCGAACGCGGGACTCGCGATCGTCATGCTGCTCGAGACCGGCTACACGTGGGAGCACCTGTTCAGCACCCTCGACGGCGAGCGCATCGATGCCTCCCTCCCGGGCCGCACGCAGCTCGTGTCGGGCTCGCGGGGCCCCGCCGTCTACGTCGACTTCGGGCACTCCCCCGACGCGTTCGAGAAGACGCTCGCGGCCGTTCGGCGCGTCACGCCCGGCAAGGTCGTCATGCTGTTCGGCGCCGACGGCGACCGCGACGCCACCAAGCGCCACGACATGGGGCGCACGGCGGTCGAGGGCAGCGACATCCTCGTCGTCACCGACCACCACCCGCGTCATGAGGATCCGGATGCCATCCGCGCGGTGCTCGTCGAGGGTGCGCGTCGCGCCCGACCCGACGCCGAGATCCACGAGTTCACCCCTCCCGAGCGAGCGATCCTCGAGGCCGTGCGGCTCGTCGGCGAGGGCGACGCGATCCTGTGGGCCGGACCCGGACACCAGGACTACCGCGACATCCGCGGCGTCCGCACGCCGTACTCCGCCCGTGAGCTGTCGCGGCGCGCGTTGCGGGCGGCGGGCTGGGACGTCCCCGACCCGCAGTGGCCCGTCCCCTACCCGGCCGACAGCACGCCGTCGTCCGATCCCGAGCGCCCGGTCGACTTCCCGGCCTGACCCGGCGTCGCCGCCCCAGTCTCGGCGATCACCGCTGGCACGCCTGCGCTCGCCGCGCTGGCGCCCGAGCCGACCACCGTCACCGTGCCGCGATGATCTCGTCGGCGGTGCGGCGTGCCCAGGCCTCGGCCTCGGCGAGCGACTCGCGGGTGAGGGCGGCGGGCGGCTCGTGCCGATCGACCACCCGCTCAATCAGCTCGACGATGCCGAGGAAACCCAGGCGCCCCTCGTGGAAGGCGTCGACGGCCTGCTCGTTGGCGGCATTGAACACCGCGGGGAACGTCGCTCCCGCGCGCCCGACGCGCTTGGCGAGCGCCACCGAGCCGAAGGCCTCCTCGTCGAGGGGCTCGAACGTCCACTGCGACGCGGTGGTCCAATCCAGCGGCGCCCCCACCCCGCCCACGCGGTGCGGCCAATCGAGGCCGAGCGAGATCGGCAGGCGCATGTCGGGCGGCGATGCCTGGGCGATCGTTGAGCCGTCGACGAACTCCACCATCGAGTGCACGATCGACTGCGGGTGCACGGTCACCGCGATGCTGTCGTAGGCGACGTCGAAGAGCAGGTGCGCCTCGATCACCTCGAGGCCCTTGTTGACGAGGGTGGCCGAGTTCGTGGTCACCACGCGTCCCATGTCCCACGTGGGGTGCGCGAGCGCCTCGGCGGGTGTCACGCCGATGAGGTCCGCGCGCGAGCGCCCGCGGAACGGCCCCCCGGATGCCGTGAGCACGAGCCGGCGCACCTCGCTCGCAGCTCCCGCGCGCAGTGCCTGGGCGATGGCCGAGTGCTCCGAGTCGACCGGCACGATCTGTCCCGGGGCGGCGAGCGCGGTGACGAGTTCCCCACCGACGATCAGCGACTCCTTGTTCGCCAGCGCGAGGGTGCGGCCCTCCTCCAGCGCGGCGAGCGTGGGCCCGAGGCCGACCGATCCCGTGATGCCGTTGAGCACGACATCGGCGTCGACGTCACGGACGAGCTGCTCGGCTTCGACGGCGCCGAGGGCGATGTGCTCGACGCCGAAGGCCTCCGCCTGCGCCTCGACGCCGGCGCGGTCGGTTCCCGCGGCGAGACCGACGACCTCGAAGCGGTCGCTGTTGGCGCGGATGACGTCGAGCGCCTGCGTGCCGATCGAACCGGTGGAACCGAGGATGAGAACGCGGCGCATCCCGTCAGCCTACTGAGCCCCGGCCGCCGCGGGCCGCGCCGCACGGGCGGGCCCGCGACGCGTCGGACGGGTTACTGGGCCGCGGGCGCGTGCTGCACGCCGAGGATGTCGACGACGAACACGAGCGTCGAGTTCGCCGGGATCGAGCCCTGAGCCTGGTCCCCGTAGCCGTCGGCGGGCGGGATGACGGCGACGACCTGCGAACCGACCGTCTGACCCTCGAGCGCCTTCTTGAATCCCGGGACGACGGCGGTGGTCGCGAACTGCGTCGGCGCCCCCTTGTCCCAGCTCGAGTCGAAGACGGTCCCGCCGTCGTAGAGCACGCCGGTGTACTGCACGATCACGGTGTCGCCGGGGTTGACCACGTCGCCCGAGCCCTGGCGCAGGTTCTCCACGCGGGTCTCGGTCGGGGCGGGGGTGCTCGGCACGGTGATCGTGGGCGCACCGTTGTCGGCGAAGGTCACGGTGGGCATGCCGTCGGCCGGGGCGACCTCCGTGCCGTCGGCGCGCGTCGGCAGCTCCGCGATCGCGTCGGCCACGAGCACGTAGGCGGGCGAGCCCTCACCCAGGATGCCGGCGGGGAAGGTCGACACGGTGCGCGAGCCGACGGGCACGCACGACACGGCCGCGCCGAAGATCTGCTGGGAGTTGACGATCATGTCCATCCCGGAGGGGTCGGACGACAGCGAGTCCAGCACGACGTCTCCGGTGCTGGCGTCGATCACCGTGTAGTTGGCCTTGACGATGTCGCCGGCCTGAATCTCGTCGCCACTGCCCTCGATGAGGGTGCTGCGCTGGATGTCGCCGGGCGCGAAGCCGTCGGGGCGCGTCACGGTGACGGGGCCCTGGAAGTCGCCCGACACCTCGAGGCCGGCGGGGACGTCGCCGGTGAACGGCGTCTGGCAGGCTCCGGCATCCGGGGTCGCCGTGGCGTCGGGCGTCTGCGCGTCGGTGGACGAGCCGGAGCAGCCGGCCAGCAGCAGCACCGCGACGGCGGCGACGGACAGGGAAGCGATCGGGCGGAAGCGCACGGGAGACCTCTCGGAGGAAGACGGGAAGCCCCCATCCTCGCGCATCCGGCTTTGGTGCGGCTGGGAGAGCGCGGCGCGCGAGCCGCGCGGGAGGCGCGCCGCCCCATGCACGCCCGGGCATGCGGCGGCTAGTAGCCTCGACGGGTGAGTTCCGACCTGCCCGCCGAGACCCCCGCCGCCGCTCCGCCGCAGCAGATGGGCGCGGCCTATGGACTCGGACGATTCCTCATCGCCCCCCTGGCCCGCGCCGTCTACCGTCCGCGTATCGAGGGGCGGGAGAACGTCCCGCGCACCGGTCCGGTCATCTTCGCGAGCAATCACCTGTCGTTCATCGACTCCATCGCCATCCCGGTCGCCGCGCCCCGCCCCGTGCACTTCATGGCGAAATCGGCGTACTTCGAGAAGTGGGCCTCCCGGCAGTTCTTCACCGCCATCGGCGCGATCGCCGTCGAGCGCGGCGCGGGCCAGAAGGCGCTCGACGCGCTCGACCAGCAGCGGGTGCTCCTGGAAGACGGTCGCGCCGTCGCGCTCTATCCCGAGGGCACGCGCTCCCTCGACGGCCGGCTCTACAAGGGCCGCACCGGAGTGGCGTTCCTCGCGCTGCAGACCGGCGCCCCGGTGGTCCCGGTGGGGCTCATCGGCACCGACAAGGCGATGCCGGTGGGCGCGAAGTTCCCCAGCACGAGCGAGCGCATCACGGTGCGTTTCGGCGAGCCCCTCGACCTCTCCCCGCACGGACCGGCCACCTCGGGGCGCGCCCGTCGCGGAGCCACCGACGAGATCATGGCCGCGATCCACGCCCTGAGCGGCCAGGAACTCGCGAACGCCTACAACGAGGCCCCCGCGCAGAACCCGATCGAGCGCATCAAGCAGGTCCTTCCGCACGAGCGCCTCTGAGGCACCGCCTCGCACCCGCCCCCTCGCACTCTTGACGTGGCGTCGCCCGACGAGCATGGTCATGGGAGACGGCCCGAACGGTCGACGCCACAACGAGGAGGCATCGTGAAGAAGTTCGTCAACGACCCGGCCGATGTGCTGGCCGAGGCCCTGCGCGGTATCCAGGCGGCTCACCCCGATCTCCGCGTGGATGCCGAGAACCGCGTCATCCTGAGAGCGGAACCGACCCGCGCGGGCAAGGTGGCCCTGGTCTCCGGCGGGGGCTCCGGTCACGAGCCGATGCACGGTGGCTTCGTCGGCCGCGGCATGCTCGACGCGGCCGCGGCGGGCGAGGTCTTCACCTCCCCCACGCCCGATCAGGTGCTCGCCGCCACGCAGGCGGCCGACTCCGGCGCGGGCGTGCTGCACATCGTGAAGAACTACACCGGCGACGTGCTCAACTTCGAGATGGCCGCCGAACTCGCCGCCGCCGAGGGCGTGCAGGTGGAGTCGGTCGTCGTCGCCGACGACGTCGCCGTCCAGGACTCGACGTGGACCGCCGGCCGCCGGGGCACCGGAACCACCGTCATCCTCGAGAAGATCGTCGGCGCCCTGGCCGAGGAGGGGGCCGATCTCTCCGCCGTCGCCGAGCTCGCGCGCCGCGTCTCCGTCGCCGGACGCTCGATGGGCGTGGCGCTCACCAGCTGCACCGTTCCCGCGGCCGGTCGACCCACCTTCGAGCTCCCCGACGACGAGATGGAGGTCGGTGTCGGCATCCACGGCGAACCCGGCCGCTCGCGCGTGAAGCTGGCATCCGCCCACGAGATCGCGAAGCTCACGGTCGACCCGATCGTGCACGACTTCGGCGACGCGGTGGGTCCCGCGATCGTCCTGCTGTCGGGCCTCGGAGGCACGCCGCTCATCGAGCAGTACCTGCTCTACGGCGAGATCGCGCCGCTGCTGGCCGACGCGGGCGTCGACGTGCAGCGCGTGCTCATCGGCGACTACATCACGAGCCTCGACATGGCCGGTGCCTCGCTCACGGTCGTCAAGGCCGACGACGAGATGCTGCGCCTGTGGGACGCGCCCGTCGTCACCCCCGGCCTGCGGTGGGGCGCATGAGCGGCGCCTCCGTCACGACAGAAGACCTCGTCGCGTGGGTCCACGCGTTCCGTGACGCGGTCCAGCAGCACAAAGACGAGTTGACGCGCCTCGACTCCGAGATCGGCGACGCCGATCACGGCTCGAACATGGCGCGCGGTCTCGAGGCGGTCGTGGCCAAGCTCGACCCCTCGCCGAGCAGTCCGACCGACCTGTTCAAGACGGTGGGGATGACGCTCGTCTCCACTGTCGGCGGGGCCAGCGGCCCGCTCTACGGCACCCTCTTCCTGCGCATGGGCCCCGCCCTCGCCGATGCGGACCCCGTGGATGCCGCGGCCCTCGGCGTCGCGCTCCGGGCCGGCGTCGAGGGCGTCATCGCCCGCGGCAAGGCCGAGGTCGGTGACAAGACCATGATCGACGCCCTCTCCCCCGCCCTCGAGGCGTGGGATTCCGCGGCCGAGGGGGGCGCGACGCCAGCCGACGCCGCGCGTGCCGCAGCAGAGGCCGCCGCGCGCGGCCGCGACGCGACGGAGCCCCTCGTCGCGCGGAAGGGGCGTGCGAGCTACCTCGGCGAACGCAGCGCCGGACACCTCGACCCGGGAGCGGCCTCGGCGACGCTCCTGCTCGAAGCCCTGCGCGACGCCCTGGCGGCCGACGCGTGATCGGCATCGTCGCGGTCTCGCACAGTCGCGCCCTGGCGGAGGCGGCTGTGGAGCTCGCCCTGCAGATGGGCGGGGCCGAGCCCCCGGTCGTACGCGTGGCCGCGGGCGGTCCCGACGGCGACCTCGGGACGGATGCCGTCGCCATCGCCGCCGCGATCGACGAGGCCGACTCGGGCGAGGGCGTGCTCGTGCTGATGGACCTGGGCTCGGCCCTCCTCAGCGCCGAAACGGCTCTCGAGTTCGTCTCGGGTCCCGAGCGCGTGCGGCTCAGCCCGGCACCCTTCGTCGAGGGACTGGTCGCCGCGGTGGTCACGGCCGCCGGCGGGGCGGATCTGGACGCGGTGGCGACGGAGGTGCGCGGAGCGGGCGAGGCGAAGCGGCGTCAGCTCGGCGACGACGGCGCGCCGGCATCCGTCGGGCCCCCGGAGGACGCGGCGCCGTCAGGGGATGCCGCGTCCGCCGACGAGAGGTCGTTCGAGGCGCGGATCGTCAATCCCTCGGGACTGCACGCCCGCCCCGCGGCGACCTTCGTCAAGGCGGCATCGCGGTACGACGCCGACGTGCGCATCGTCGACCTCGACGCCGGCGGCGACGAGGTCTCGGGGCGCAGCCTGCTGGCCCTCATGGCGCTGGGCGTGCGGCAGGGGGCTCGGGTACGCGTGAGCGCGTCCGGTCCGCAGGCGCAGCAGGCGCTCGACGAGCTCCGCACGCTCATCGACGACGGGTTCGGCGAGCGCTGAGGTCGGGCGACCGCGGCACCCCGGGCGGCGAGCGCGATCAGCGCGTGACGCTGAGCAGGCGTCGCGCGAGGGCTTCCTCGACGACGAGCTCGGTGACCAGCCCCGCCGCCAGCGCGCCGCGCAGCCCGTCGAGCTTCGACAGGCTCGACACGACGCAGAACCGCCGCGGGATGCGACGGACGGTGTCGAGGTCGGGTCCGCTGGAGCGCGCGTTGAGCTCGGGGATGTCGCTCGAGCCGTCGGCGCGGTAGAACACCGTCGCGCAGTCGCCGACGACTCCTTCGCGTTCGATGACGGACCGGTCGCGCTCGTCGAAGTAGTCGCCGCTGTAGACGTGCGAGGGCACGTCGGCGTGTGGCGAACCGAGGCCGAAGACGAACAGTCCCACGCGCTGCTGGATCTCCAGCACCGAGCGCACGGAACGCTCCCGCCACATCGCCTGCTTCGTGCGCGGATCGTCGAACAGCGCGGGCACCGGGAATTGGTGCACCGACGACGACCACGCCGCACCGAACTTCGACAGGATCTCCCCGGCATACGGGATGCCGGAGGTGCGGACGTTCGCGGCACCGTTCATCTGCACGATGTGGGTGTCGTGCACGTCCTTCAGCGGCACGTGACGCGCCATGGCCGAGAGCGTGGATCCCCATGCGACGCCGACGGTCATCGACGACTCGACCCGTTCGGCGAGGATCCGCGCCGCCGTCAGGGCGGTCCGCTCCAGGCGCTCGGCCTCGGAGGTGCGCGCCGGCGTGGGCACGATGTGCGCCGTGATGCCGAAGCGGTCCGCGATGCGCTGCGCCATCTGCCCGCGCGCGTCGTCGGGCGGGCTGATCGAGATCGTCACCAGTCCCACGTCGCGCGCGTGCTGCAGCAGGCGCGACACCGAGGAGCGCGAAACGCGCATCTCGTGCGCGATGGCGTCCATGGTGAGGTCCTGCATGTAGTAGAGCTGCGCGGCGCGAAGCGCGTCGCGGGAGCGCTCCTCCGCCTGTGTCGTCACCGTCCGGCCACCTTCATGGATACCATTCTGCACGTTTGTTCAAGGGGCTTGCAACAACGTGCAGACGGGCGCATCCTGATCGTCGTACCAACAACGAAAGGTCGCAGTCGACATGTCGTCCCCTACTTCTTCGCTCCGCGCCGACGTCCAGGCGCTCCGTGACGCCGAGGACCTCGACGTCCTGATCATCGGCGGGGGCATCAACGGCCTCGCCACTCTGCGCGACCTGGCCCTCCAGGGTGTCAGCGTCGCCCTCGTCGAGCGCGGCGACTTCGTGTCCGGCGCCTCCTCGGCTTCCAGCCACATGGTGCACGGCGGCATCCGCTACCTCGAGAACGGCGAGTTCCGTCTCGTGAAGGAGGCGGTCACCGAGCGCAACGACCTGCTCAAGACGGCCCCCCACTACGTCAAGCCGCTCGAGACCACCATCCCGATCTACAAGACGTTCTCCGGCATCCTGTCCGCCCCGTTCCGCCTGCTGGTGACGCACGGTCGCGGAAAGCCCAACGAGCGCGGCGCCCTGCTGATCAAGGTCGGCCTCATCATGTACGACACCTTCTCCCGCGACGGCGGCAGCGTCCCCCGTCACAAGTTCCTGGGCAAGAAGAAGTCGCTTGCGGAGCTGCCGAAGCTCAACAACGACCTCGCCTACACCGCGACGTACTTCGACGCGTCGATGCACGACCCCGAGCGCATCGCGCTCGACGTGCTGCGCGACGGCATCGAGGCCGGCGGCGGGCGCACCCAGGCGGTCAACTACGTCTCGGCGGTCGGCGCCGACGCCAACGGCGTGCGCGTGCGCGACGAGGTCTCCGGCGAGGAGTTCAGCGTCAAGGCCAAGGTCATCCTGAACACCGCCGGTCCCTGGACCGACCTGGCGAACGAGGCCATGGGCCTCAAGACCCAGTTCATGGGCGGCACCAAGGGCTCGCACATCGTGCTCGACAACCCCGAGCTGCTGGCCGCGACCGGTGGGCGCGAGATCTTCTTCGAGCACTCCGACGGCCGCATCGTCCTCATCTACCCGCTCAAGGACCGCGTCCTCGTCGGCACCACCGACATCGACGCCGACCCCTCGAAGCCGGTCGTGTGCACCGACGACGAGATCGCGTACTTCTTCGACCTCATCGGCCACGTCTTCCCCACCGTCGGCGTCGACCGCTCGCAGATCGTCTACACGTTCTCGGGCATCCGTCCGCTCCCCCGCCACGACGACACCGCTCCCGGCTTCGTCTCGCGCGACTACCGCATCGTCGAAGACGAGATCGCCGGCGTCCCCGCGATGAGCCTCGTCGGCGGCAAGTGGACCACCTTCCGCGCGCTCGCCGAGCACCTCAGCATGAAGACGCTGCAGAAGCTGCGCCGCCCCCACCGCGTCAGCACGCAGGGACTGTCGATCGGCGGCGGAGCGGGCTTCCCCGCGACGCCCGAACAGCGTCGGCGCTGGGTCTCCGCGCGCACGAATGCTCACCCCGCCGAGCTCGTGGATGCCATGCTCGAGCGCTACGGCACGCGTGCCGACGCGGTCCTCGCCGCGCTGCCGAGCGAGCCGACCCCGGTGCCCGACGCCGAGGGCTACTACCGCGAAGAGCTGGAGTTCATCGCGCAGAACGAGCAGGTCGTGCACCTCATCGACGTGCTGCTGCGCCGCACGCACCTCGCCTTCGTCGGCGGCATGACCGAGCGGACGCTCCGCGAGGTCGCCGAGGCCGTCGCCGGTCCTCTGGGCTGGGATGCCGAGCGCGTCGACGACGAGATCGCCCGCACCACCGAGATCCTGCGCTCCGCGCACCGGGTCGACCTGGCGCAGGCCGGAGTCGCGCGAATCTGAGAGAACGTGCGGGCGTGCCGTCTGTCGCACGCCCGCACCTCGCGCATAGGTTCGGAACACCGAGCCGCATCACCACCCGAGCCGAAGGTGTCCGGGTGACAGAAGAAAGGTCGATGACGACATGCAAGAAGTGAACCTGGGGCTGTACTTCCTCTCGGAGGTGGTCGGCACCGCGATGCTCATCCTGCTGGGCTGTGGCGTGGTCGCCAACGTGGCCCTGGCCAAGACCAAGGGCAACGCCGGTGGCTTCCTGATGGTGAACTGGGGGTGGGGCCTCGCCGTGTTCGCCGGTGTGATCGTCTCCGCCTACTCCGGTGCGCAGCTGAACCCCGCCGTCTCGATCGGTCTGCTCGTCGCGGGCAAGATCGGTTTCGTCCAATTCCTCGTGGCCGTGGCCGCCCAGCTCGTCGGTGCCATCATCGGTGCGGTGCTCGCGTGGGCGTCGTACAAGCAGCACTTCGACGACGAGCCCGACCCCGCCAACAAGCTGGGCGTGTTCTCGACCGGCCCCGCGATCCGCTCCTACGGCTTCAACTTCCTCACCGAGGTCATCGCGACCTTCGTGCTGGTCTTCGTCATCTTCGGCTTCAGCGATTACGGCGTGGCCGACATCGGCGTCCCCGGTGGCATCGGCGGTCTCGCCGCGGTCCCGGTGGCCCTGCTCGTGGTCGGTATCGGCGCCTCGCTCGGTGGTCCCACCGGCTACGCGATCAACCCGGCCCGTGACCTCGGCCCCCGCATCGCCCACGCCATCCTGCCCATCAAGGGCAAGGGCTCCAGCGACTGGGGCTACGCGTGGGTCCCGGTCGCCGGCCCGCTCGTCGGTGGTCTGCTCGCGGGCCTGCTGGCCCCCGTGCTCCTCAGCCTCGGCAACTGAGCCCGTCGCGGGGGCGTCCTCCGACGCCCCCGCCTCCTCTTCCCTCTTCACCCGTTCACCGAACAAGACATTCACCGAACCAGACAAAGGAGTCCTCCATGGCCGACTACGTCCTCGCCATCGACCAGGGCACGACCTCGACGCGCGCGATGATCTTCGACAAGTCCGGGAGCGTCGTCTCCGTCGGACAGAAGGAGCACGAGCAGATCTTCCCCCGCGCGGGGTGGGTCGAGCACGACCCGCTCGAGATCTGGCGCAACACCCAGGAGGTGATCGGCCTGGCCCTCAGCCGCGCCGACATCACCCGCCACGACATCGCCGCCGTCGGCATCACCAACCAGCGCGAGACCGCGGTGGTCTGGGACAAGAACACGGGCAAGCCCGTCTACAACGCGATCGTGTGGCAGGACACCCGCACGCAGTCGATCGTCGACCGCCTCGCCGACGGTGACCCCGAGCGCTACAAGAGCATCGTGGGCCTGCCGCTGGCGACCTACTTCTCGGGCACGAAGATCGTCTGGATCCTCGAGAACGTCGACGGGGCCCGCGAGAAGGCCGACGCCGGCGACCTCATCTTCGGCACGACCGACACCTGGGTGCTGTGGAACCTGACCGGCGGCATCGACGGCGGCGTGCACGCGACCGACGTCACCAACGCCAGCCGCACGCTGTTCATGGACCTCGAGACCCTCGAGTGGCGCGACGACATCCTCTCCGACTTCGGCGTGCCGCGCTCGATGATGCCCGAGATCCGCTCCTCGTCCGAGGTCTACGGCGCCGTCGAGTCGTCGTCGCTGCTGCGCGAGACCCCGATCGCCGGCATCCTGGGCGACCAGCAGGCCGCGACCTTCGGCCAGGCCGCCTTCGACCCGGGCGAGAGCAAGAACACCTACGGCACCGGCAACTTCCTCATCTTCCAGACGGGCGAGGAGATCGTCCGCTCGAAGAACGGTCTGCTCACCACGCTCGGGTACAAGCTCGGCGACCAGCCCGCGCACTACGCGCTCGAGGGATCGATCGCCGTGACCGGCTCGCTCATCCAGTGGCTGCGCGACCAGCTCGGCATCATCTCCTCGGCCCCCGAGGTCGAGGCCCTGGCCCGCACGGTCGACGACAACGGCGGGGTGTACTTCGTCCCCGCGTTCTCGGGCCTGTTCGCGCCGTACTGGCGTCCCGACGCCCGCGGTGCGATCGTCGGCATGACGCGCTTCGTCAACAAGGGCCACATCGCCCGCGCGGCGCTGGAGGCCACGGCCTTCCAGACCCGCGAGGTGCTCGAGGCCGTCAACGCCGACTCCGGCGTCGACCTGACCGAGCTCAAGGTCGACGGCGGCATGACCGCCAACGACGAGCTCATGCAGTTCCAGGCCGACATCCTGGGCGTCCCGGTCGTCCGCCCGGTCGTCGCCGAGACGACCGCGCTCGGCGCCGCGTACGCCGCGGGCCTGGCGGTCGGATTCTGGGACAACCTCGACGACCTGCGCGCCAACTGGCAGGAAGACAAGCGCTGGGAGCCCGACATGGACTCCGACGAGCGCGAGCGCGAACTGCGCCTGTGGAAGAAGGCCGTCACCAAGTCGATGGACTGGATCGACGACGACGTGCGCTGATCCCACGCCTCACGAACGGAACCCCGTCGGCCCCGCGCCGGCGGGGTTCCGTCGTCCCCGCCCGCACCCGCGGCCTCCCGACCCCACGCACCGCCGGTCCCCTAGCCCGCACCCCGCAGGTGCTCGAGCCCGCACCCCGCCGCCCCCGAGCCCACACCCCGCAGGTCCCCGAGCCCACAGCCCGCAGGTCCCTGAGCTTGTCGAAGGGACCGGTCCCCCTCACGCCGGCCGGGCCACCGGCATCCGGATGCCGAGCGCTCAGCGCCGGGGCTTGGGATACGCCGCGCGCATCGCGTCGGACTGCAGGTAGTCCGACACCCCGATGAGCAGCAGCGCGAAGAGGATCTGCTCCGTGACCACCCAGAACGGATACAGCCCGGGGATGGCCGCCAGGACGAGGGCCACCACGGGGAAGATGCGGCTGAACAGCTGCAGGCGTCGGAAGGCCCAGTACCACCCCGCGTGAGCACGCCACAGGAAGTAGAAGAGGGTCGTGGTGATGCCCAGCACGACCAGACACCGCATCCACACCGCGAATCCGACGTCCTGGCCGGTCGAGCTCATCCACAGGGCGACGACGACCGTCGCGACCCCGAGCACGAATCCGACGGCGAGCAGCACCGTCATCGCGCGGAACGCCCGCCGGACTCTCGGATCGTCGGAGGCCGCGACACGGTGATCGGCCTGGCGACCTCCGGCGATCCGGTCGAGTCGGCGCAGGGCGGGTTCGAGCTGCATGCGCTCACTGTACGACGAGACGCCGGGCCCCCGTCCGCGTCGCCGCTCAGCCGACGGTGATCACCGGTTCGTGCCGCACGGGGAAATTGACCGAGTTGGCGATGAAGCACCACTCGCGCGCCTGTCGATGGGCGGCGGTGGCGGCTTCGATCATCGCCTCCTCGGCGACCGTCACGCGCGGTCGCAGCACCACCTCGGTGAACGCGCCCCCGCTGTTGCCGTCCTCCTTCATCGTCCCCGCGGCGTCATCCTCGTACGAGGTGACGACCACTCCGGTCGTGACGCACGCGTGCAGGTACGACAGCAGGTGGCATTCGCTGAGCGCGGCCAGCAGCAGCTCCTCGGGGTTCCACTTCGCCGGGTCGCCTCGGAAGGGGGTGTCGGCGGATGCCGCGATCGCGGGCTTGCCGTCGACCTCGACGGTGACGGACCGGTCGTAGTCGCGGTATCCGCTCGTGCCGGTTCCCCGGTCTCCGGTCCAGGTCGAGCGCAGGCGGTAGTGGTGCTCTCCGTACATGCCCCCAGTCTGCCCCGTCCCCACGCGTGAGTCGCCGAAATCCGTCGCTTCGGGAGCCCCGTGAGCGACGAATCCTGGCGACTCGCACGGGCCGCCCGCCCGGGGCGGGGCGAGGGTGGCGGGATACGATGAAGGGATGCCCACCACGCCTCCCGCCTCCGTCGAACTCGCCGTCGTCGACCGCAACGGCTTCGTCGAATCACGCCACGTCGGCGTCGCCGTCGTCCTCGCTCCCGACGGCACCGAGAAGCTCACCCTGGGCGACGCGTCGGCGGCGTTCCTCCCCCGCTCGAGCATGAAGCCCCTGCAGGCCCTCGCGTGCCTGTCCGCCGGAGCGGACCTCGCGGGCGAGCGCCTCGCGATCTCCATGGCGAGCCACTGCGGCACCGACCGTCACGCCGAGCTGGCACGCGACATCCTGCAGTCCGCCGGGCTCACCGAAGACGACCTGGGCTGCCCCGCCGCCTGGCCCACCGACACCGCGTCACGCGACGAGCTCGTGCGCGATCACGGCGCCCCCTCCCCGCTGCGCATGAACTGCTCGGGCAAGCACGCGGCGATGCTGCTCACGTGCGTGGCCAACGGCTGGTCGACGGCCGACTACCTCGACCCGCAGCACCCCCTGCAGGTGCACATCCGCGAGGTGCTCGAGCGTCTCGTCGGCGAGCGCATGACGACGACGGCGATCGACGGCTGCGGCGCCCCCGTCTACGCGATGAGTCTGGTCGGTCTCGCGCGGGCCATCCAGCGCATCGCCACCTCGTCGGAGCGTTCGCCCTTCGCCCTCCACCGCAGCGCGGGTGCTCTCGTCCGTGCCGTCAAGGAGCACCCGTGGACCATCGACGGCCCCGGCCGTCCCGACACGATCGTGATCGAACGCCTCGGCGTCTTCTCGAAGATGGGCGCCGAGGGCGTCCAGGTCATGACGGCACCCGACGGCACGACCGTGGCCCTGAAAATGCTCGACGGCTCCAACCGCGCAGGGTGGGCGGTCGCCCTGCGCCTGCTCGAGCGTGCCGGGGCCCTCACCGCCGAGGCCGTCGACGAAACGCTCGCCCTGCTGCCCCTCACGGTGTCGGGTGGCGGAGCCGTCGTCGGCTCGATCCGCGCCGTGGTCTGACCGTCGGCGCACCCGACGTCCTCGGCGCGCTCCTCGCCCGCGCGGGCCTCGCGTTGCCCGTACGACCGGGCGCCGCGCCTCAGATGCCGCCGTCGACCGACCGCGGGTAGGCGATCGGCTCGTCGGGCACGAGCACCTCGGTCTCGCGGTTCAGGCTCTCGCCGCGGAAGAACGGCTTCGAGCCCGGGAACGCGAACCACACCACCATGAGCACCACGCCGACGGCGAGGGCTCCGATGCCCACGACGAACGTGCCGCCGACGCCCAGCAGCACCGTGTAGCCGTACTCGGGGTCGTACATGTCGATGGCCGACTGGACGAAGGCGTACGTCAGCATGAGCGCCCCGAGCAGCGGCAGGATGCCGCGGTACACGAGGTTCTTCCCCGACGATAAGAGCTCGCGGCGGTAGTACCAGACGCAGGCGTACCCCGTCATGGCGTAGTAGAACGCGATCGCCAGACCCAGCGACAGGATCGAGTCCTGCAGGATGTTGTCGCTGATGAGCGTCATCCCCACGTAGTAGACGCTGGCGACGATCCCCATCACCAGGGTCGAGAACGACGGCGTCTTGTAGCGGGGGTGCACGGAGCGGAACCGCGCCGGCAGTGCCTTGTAGGCCGCCATCGCGAGCGTGCCGCGGGCGGTGGGCAGGATGGTCGTCTGCGTCGACGACACCGCCGAGATGAGCACGGCGACGATGAGCACCCACCCGAACGGTCCGAACAGGCCGTCCTTCAATGCCAGGAACACGTCATCCGCGTTCTCGGGGTTGGCCAGGCCCGCGCCGTCCTCCCCCACTCCGGCGTACATCATCGCGGCGACGGTCACCGTCACGTAGGTGCCGAGCAGGATGACGGTGGTCAGCAGCGCGGCGCGACCGGGGATGCGCTTGGGGTCCTTCGTCTCCTCGTTGAGCGCGAGGCAGGTGTCCCACCCCCAGTAGATGAACAGCGCCAGCAGCACCGCCTCGGTGAATCCGCTCCAGTCGGTGAAGCCGAGCGGGTTGAACCACGCGAAATCGAAGGGAGTGGGGTTCGGTGCCGTGCCGTCGAAGAACTTCCACAGGGCGAGCACCACGAACAGCACGAGCACGAGGTACTGCACGCCCAACAGGATGTTCTGGATCCGCTCGCCGATCTCGACGCCCCGGTAGCTGATGTAGGTCATCGCGGCGATGAAGGCGACACCCGTCGCGGTCACGAGCGGCACGTTCTCGGCGAGCGAGCCGTCGCCGATGAGCGACCACAGGTAGATGCCGGCGATCTGCGAGAGGTTGGCAAGCACGACCATGCCGGCCACGGCCACGCCCCAGCCGCCCATCCACCCGATCCACGGGCCGAAGGCCTTGGTCCCCCACGTGAAGGTGGTTCCGCAGTCCGGGATCTCGTTGTTCAGCTCGCGGTACGCGAAAGCGATGAACAGCATCGGCACGAACGCGATGACGAAAGCGATGGGCGCTTGCGCGCCGACCGCCAGGACGACGAAACCGAGGGTGGCGACGAGGGAATAGACGGGGGCGGTGGATGCCAGACCGATCACGGTCGAGCCCCACAGGCCCAGCGTTCCGGAGGCGAGGCCCTTACCGGCCGTCCGTTCGGGTGCGGAGGTCATATGCCGAACGTAGAATCCGCGTCAGCCGCGGTCAAGAGGAGATTCTCAGGCGGAGCGGCGCGCGACGTCGAGTACGACGATGGTGACGTTGTCGCGCCCACCGTTCTCGAGCGCGGCCGCCATCATCGCGTCCACCGCCGCAGCGGGGTCGGGGTTCGCGGCGAGGAAGTGCCGGATGCCGAAATCGGTGAGTTCTTTCGTCAGCCCGTCGGAGCAGACGACGAACCGGTCGCCGTCGAGCACGTCGAGGCGCAGGTAGTCGGGCTTCACACTGTCGCTGGGTCCGACGGCGCGCGTGATGACGTTTCCGTACGGGTGGTTCTCCGCCTCTTCGGGGCTGAGGCGCCCCGCGGCGATGAGCTCCTGGACCACGGAGTGATCGGTCGTCACCTGAACGATCTCCTCGTCGCGCAGCAGATACACGCGGGAGTCCCCGATGTTGAGGGTGACCCAGTGCGGCTCGTCGGTGTGCGTCTCGAGGTAGAGCCCGGTGAGGGTGGTTCCCGTGCCCTCGTCGGTCGTCTCGGGGTGCGCGATGATGTCCTTCACCGCGCGCGACAGGGCCTTCTCGATGTTCTTCGTCGACACGGAGCCCGAGTCGACGACGGTGCGCAGACGGTCGACGGTGCTCGCGCTGGCGATCTCGCCGCCGAGGTGACCGCCCATGCCGTCGGCGACGACGAAGAGGGGGTATTCGGCGAGGAACGCGTCTTGATTGACCTCGCGGCGACGTCCCGTGTCGGTGCTCGCCGCCCACCGCAGATCGAGGGATCCGTCGCCGAGCGGGACGGTACGCGTGTGGGTGGTCACCTCGGGCACGAACGATCCTCCGGTTGGCCGACAGCTGCGCCGGCGGAACCGCGCGGCCCTGTCATCCTAGTCGACACGCGCATGCCGTCCGCGGACGCGCCGCAGCGACGGCACGGATGCGCCGCGTTCATCCCGCCGCCGGGTCGGCCGGCAGCCCCAGGATGCCGTCGATCTCGGCGAGATCGTCGACACTCGGCGACCACGCCGTGGCAGCGGCGGCGTTCGATCGCACCTGGGCCGCGCTCGTGGCTCCGGCGATCACACTGGAGACGAGCGGGTTCGCCAGGAACCATCCGAAGGTGGCCTCGAGCATCGAGATGCCGCGCTCGTCGCAGAAGCCCTGGTATCGCTCGAGGGCGTCCCACGGCGCATCGCGCCAGAGGTGCGGGCGCTGGCGCATGATGCGGCTGTCGTCGGGGCCGCCCTCGCGCGTGAACTTCCCGGTGAGCAGGCCGTTGTGCAGGGGGAAGAAGGGGAGGAAGCCGAGGCCGAAGTGTTCGGCGGCCGGCAGGACCTCCCGCTCCGCGGCGCGCGCGAGGAGGCTGTACTGGTTCTGCGCCGACACGAACCGTACCCCGGAGGCCGCGGCATCCGCTTCGGCGATCTGCCACCCCGAGAAGTTCGAGTGCCCGATGTAGCGGACCTTGCCCTCGCGAACGAGGTCCGCGAGGGCATCGAGCGTCTCGTCGATGGGGGTCTCGGCGTCGGGCGTGTGCAGCTGGTACAGGTCGATCCAGTCGGTGCGCAGACGTCGGAGCGACTCCTCGACCGCCCGCCGGATGTGGGCTCGCGAGCCTTTCGCGCCCCCGACCACGGCCGGGGCGAAGTCGGTGTGACCGAACTTGGTCGCGAGCACGACCCGATCCCGGCGGCCCTCGAGGGCTTCACCCATGAGCGTTTCCGACATCCCGAAGGAGCGGCCGTAGATGTCGGCCGTGTCGAGGAACGTCACCCCCGCGTCGAGGGCGGCGTCGAGGACCTGTCGCGTTCCCTCGAGCGTCTCGGTCGGCGTGCCCGCGCGACCGAAATTGTTGCACCCGAGACCGACGGCGGACACCCGCAGTCCCGAGCGGCCGACGGGACGAAGGGGCAGATCTATGGGGGTCATACTCCCACGCTATCCCCGCGACGCAAGAGGGGCTCCCCGCTCGAAGCGGAGAGCCCCTCGACGATCCCGTCGGAGATCAGACCTGCGGACCGGCCGGGGGCGCCGGCGGCGGCGGCGTGCTGCCCGAAGCGGGCGGCGTCTGCGGCGGGGTGTACCCGGGAGCCGCCGGCGGGGCGTAACCCTGCGCGGGCGGGGCGACGGGAGCACTGTATCCCCCGCCGTTCTGGCCCTGCACGTTCTGCGCGGGCTGCGCAGGGATGCCGTTCCAGAACGTCTTGTCGGCGAGGAAGGACGAGCCCCACGGCGACGGCGAGGCGGCTGCGGGGTTCCAGCGGTTGCTGCTGAAGCCCAGGATGCCGAGGAAGATCCACTGACCGAGGGGGCCGAGGATGAACAGCAGCAGGATGGGCCAGTCGCGACCGAACTTGGCGGCCACGCGGTACGAGATCATGATCAGCGCGACGACGATCGCGATACCGGCGAGGAAGTTCAGGATCGGAATGGCCGAGGCCACGGCGAGACCGAGCAGAACCCACGGCGAGAAGTCGCCCAGCTTGGCGTAGACGAGGTAGTTGTAGACCGGGACCCACGCGCGCCACTTGCCCTGCACGCCGGCCTTTTCGAAGACCTTCATCAGCAGGAAGGAGCTGATGAGGTACCCGGCGATGGCGAACAGGAACACGAAGAGGTAGGCGACGGCCAGGAATGCCGCCTCGCCGGCACTGGTCGTCCCGTAGTCGGAGTAAGCGAGATTGATGATGTTCACGTCGATCCTCTCGAGCGGCTCACGCGATCACGCGAACCGGCGGGTGTCTCCCGCGGGAGTCATGGTAGCGAACCTGAGTGTTCGCTGACATCCCCCGCTCGCGGAACGTCTCACACTGCTAGGAGCAGCTCGCTTTCACGCGAGGGGCGGACCACCCATCCGTTGCCGTTCGCCCAGCGCAGGAACTCCTCCGCACCGGACACCTCGGCACCGCTCGTCGCCATCGCGCGCACCAGCTCGCCCTTGGCGTGCTTGTTGAAATGGTTGAGCGCGCGAACGGCCCCTCCCTCCCCCTCGGTGACCACTCGCACGTACGCCGACGACACCGTGGCGGGGACGGGCCCGAGCGCCGCATAGGCCTCTGAGCGCAGATCGAGGACGAACGATGCCCCGGTGCCCGCCAGTGCTTCGGTGACCGCGTCGGCCCACACGCGACGGAGCGCCGGCAGCGCGGGAATCGACGTGCCCGCCGCCAGACGATAGGCCGGGATGCCATCGAGCGCCGCCACCGGACCGAGAGGTGCCGAATGGATGACGACATGCTCCGCGAGCCAGCCGCGGGCGTCGTCGTCGAGGCTGCCGGCATTCAGTGCGTCGTAGAGGACGCCGGTATAGCGGTCGACCGCGGCCATGGTCGGGGCGGATCGCAGAGCGGCGTTGTCGGCGATCTCGTGCCGGCGCTTCGCGCTCAGCTTGAGCACGCGTGCCGCCGTCTCCTCGTCGGCGCTCAGCGCGACGAGCGCGTCGACCACGGCCTCGCGCTGCGGGAGGAGCGACGGCGCCCACAGCGATGCGAGTGACAACGGGGCACCGTCACCGCCCGGCTTCTTGGTCTCGGATGGCGGCAACAGGACGAGCATGGGTTCTCCGGGAAAAGGCGACGCGCGCCGCCCGGAATCGGGCGACGCGCGTCAGCGATGAAGCGGTGTCAGGAGACGAGGGCTGCGTTCCCGGCGACGATCGTGAGCTCGTCGTTCGCCATCGAGAGGAAGCCGTCCTCGGCGTTGGCCAGGATCTTCGTGCCGTCGGTTCGGGTGATGCGAACCTCGCCCTGGGCGAGGATCGCGAGCACCGGCTCATGCCCCTGCATGAAACCGATCTCACCCTCGACGGTCTTGGCCACGACGAGCGAGGCCTCCCCCGTCCACACCTCGGCGTCCGCCGACACCAGGCTCACGCGCAACGACATGTCAGCCGTTCTCCTTCTGGATCTGCGCCCACTTGGCCTCGACGTCGGAGATGCCGCCGACGTTGAAGAACGCCTGCTCGGCGACGTGGTCGAAGTCACCCTTGACGATCGCGTCGAACGACTCGATGGTCTCCTTGATCGGGACCGTGGAGCCCTCGACACCGGTGAACTTCTTGGCCATGTAGGTGTTCTGTGAGAGGAACTGCTGGATGCGGCGTGCACGCGACACGACGATCTTGTCTTCCTCG
The DNA here is from genome assembly GCF_947489255.1 of uncultured Microbacterium sp. GTDB lineage: Bacteria > Actinomycetota > Actinomycetes > Actinomycetales > Microbacteriaceae > Microbacterium > Microbacterium phycohabitans. The sequence goes on along the minus strand of NZ_CANLCY010000004.1, from coordinate 300,412 downwards.
GAGAGCTCGTCGACACCGAGGATGGCGATGATCTCCTGCAGTTCCTTGTTCTTCTGGAGGATCTGCTTGACGTTGGTGGCGACGCGGTAGTGGTCGGCACCGATGTAGCGCGGGTCGAGGATGCGGCTGGTCGACGTCAGCGGGTCGATGGCCGGGTACAGACCCTTCGACGCGATCTCACGCGAGAGCTCGGTCGTGGCGTCGAGGTGCGCGAACGTCGTCGCGGGAGCCGGGTCGGTGTAGTCGTCGGCGGGCACGTAGATGGCCTGGAGCGACGTGATCGAGTGACCGCGGGTCGAGGTGATGCGCTCCTGGAGCACACCCATCTCGTCGGCGAGGTTCGGCTGGTATCCCACGGCCGAGGGCATGCGGCCCAGCAGCGTCGAGACCTCGGAACCGGCCTGCGTGAAGCGGAAGATGTTGTCGATGAACAACAGCACGTCCTGCTTCTGCACGTCGCGGAAGTACTCCGCCATCGTCAGGGCCGACAGGGCGACGCGAAGACGCGTCCCCGGCGGCTCGTCCATCTGGCCGAACACGAGGGCGGTCTTGTCGAAGACGCCCGCCTCCTCCATCTCGCCGATGAGGTCGTTGCCCTCACGGGTGCGCTCGCCGACACCGGCGAACACCGACACACCACCGTGGTCCTGCGCCACGCGCTGGATCATCTCCTGGATGAGGACCGTCTTGCCGACGCCCGCGCCACCGAAGAGGCCGATCTTCCCACCCTGCACGTAGGGGGTCAGGAGGTCGATCGACTTGATGCCGGTCTCGAACATCTCGGTCTTGGACTCGAGCTGGTCGAAGCTGGGCGCCTTGCGGTGGATGCCCCAGCGCTCGGTGACCTCGATGGTCTCGCCGGGAGCGGCGTTCAGCACCTCACCGGTGACGTCGAACACCTTGCCCTTGGTCACGTCGCCGACGGGCACCGAGATGGGGCCGCCGGTGTCGCGCACGTCCTGACCGCGGACGATGCCGTCGGTGGGCTTGAGGGCGATGGCGCGGACGAGGTCGTCACCGAGGTGCTGAGCGACCTCGAGGGTGATCTCGGTCGACTCGTCACCGATGGTGATCGTGGTCTTCAGCGCGTTGTAGATCTCGGGGATCGCGTCATGCGGGAACTCGATGTCGACGACCGGGCCGGTGACGCGCGCGACGCGTCCGACGACGGCCGCGTCGGTCTTCTCGGCGGTGAGGCTCATGGCTTCTTCTCTCCTTGGGAACTTACTTGCCGGATGCCAGGGCATCGGCGCCGCCGACGATCTCGGCGATCTGCTGCGTGATCTCCGCCTGGCGCGCGTTGTTGCGCAGGCGGGTGTAGTCGGTGATGAGCTTGTCGGCGTTGTCGCTGGCCGACTTCATGGCCTTCTGGGTCGCGGCGTGCTTGGCGGCCGACGACTGCAGCAGGGCGTTGAAGATGCGGCTCTGGACGTACGTCGGCAGGAGCGCGTCGAGAACGGTCTCGGCGTCCGGCTCGAACTCGTAGAGCGGGTAGACCTCGGACTGCGCGGGTGCCTCGTCGGCCTCGAGCACTTCGAGCGGGAGCAGGCGCACGGACTCCGGCGACTGCGTCATCATGCTGACGAAGCGGTTGTACACGAGGTGGATCTCGTCGACGCCGCCCTCGTTCTCGCCGCCCGCGCGGTACGCCTCGATCACGGCATCCGAGATCTCCTCCGCGGTGGAGAACTGCGGGGTGTCGGTGTCGCCCACCCACTGCGCGACGCTCGGCATGCGACGGAACTGGAAGTATCCGACGGCCTTGCGCCCGACCAGGTAGTAGACGACCTCCTTACCCTGCGATCGCAGGAGCTCGGCCAGCTCGAGACCCTCACGGAGGATCTGCGAGTTGAACGCGCCCGCGAGACCGCGGTCGGACGTGAAGATGACGACGGCCGACCGACGGATGTTCTCGCGCTCGGTCGTCAGAGGGTGGTCGACCGAGGAGTGCGTGGCCACCGCCGAGACGGCGCTCGTGACGGCCCGCGCGAAGGGAGACGCCGCGCGCACACGCGCCATCGCCTTCTGGATGCGCGAGGCCGCGATGAGCTCCATCGCCTTGGTGATCTTCTTGGTCGTCTGAGCAGAACTGATCTTCTGCTTGTAGACCCGCAGTTGTGCGCCCATGATTTACGTTCTCGTGTCGTCGCTGTCAGCGACGGCCCTTGACGATCCGCTCCTGGTTGACGTCTTCCGCCTCGGCCGCGTCGACCTTCTCGGCGCCGACGACGCTCTGGTCCTTGCCGGGCTGGAATTCCTTCGCGAACGCGTCGATCTTCTGCTCGAGCTCGGCGAGCGTGTCGTCACCGAGCACGTTCGTCTCGCGCAGCGTGTCGAGCACGGTCGAGTTGCGGCGCAGGTAGTCGAGCAGTTCGCGCTCGAAGCGCAGCACATCGGAGACCTCGACCGTGTCGAGCTTGCCGTTGGTACCGGCCCAGATCGACACGACCTGCTCCTCGACGGGGTACGGCGAGTACTGCGGCTGCTTGAGCAGCTCGGTCAGGCGCGCACCACGGGCGAGCTGACGACGCGAGGCCGCGTCGAGGTCGCTCGCGAACATGGCGAACGCTTCGAGCGAACGGTACTGCGCGAGCTCGAGCTTCAGCGTTCCGGAGACCTTCTTGATCGACTTGACCTGAGCGTCACCACCGACGCGCGAGACCGAGATACCCACGTCGACCGCGGGGCGCTGGTTGGCGTTGAAGAGATCGGACTGCAGGAAGATCTGGCCGTCGGTGATCGAGATCACATTGGTCGGGATGTACGCCGAGACGTCGTTGGCCTTGGTCTCGATGATCGGCAGGCCCGTCATCGATCCGGCGCCGAGCTCGTCGGACAGCTTCGCGCAACGCTCGAGCAGACGCGAGTGCAGGTAGAACACGTCACCGGGGTACGCCTCGCGGCCCGGCGGGCGACGCAGCAGGAGCGACACGGCGCGGTAGGCCTCGGCCTGCTTCGACAGGTCGTCGAAGATGATCAGGACGTGCTTGCCGCCGTACATCCAGTGCTGGCCGATAGCCGAACCGGTGTAAGGGGCGAGGTACTTGAAGCCGGCGGGGTCGGACGCGGGGGCCGCGACGATGGTGGTGTACTCCATCGCACCGGCGTCCTCGAGGGCGCCCTTCACCGAAGCGATGGTCGAGCCCTTCTGACCGATGGCGACGTAGATGCAACGCACCTGCTTGTTGACGTCGCCGGACTCCCAGTTGGCCTTCTGGTTGATGATCGTATCGATCGCGATGGCCGTCTTACCGGTCTGGCGGTCGCCGATGATGAGCTGGCGCTGGCCGCGGCCGACGGGGATCATGGCGTCGATGGCCTTGATCCCGGTCTGCAGGGGCTCGTGCACGCTCTTGCGCTGCATGACGCCGGGCGCCTGCAGCTCGAGCGCGCGGCGACCCTCGGTCGCGATCTCGCCGAGACCGTCGATCGGGTTTCCGAGCGGGTCGACGACGCGACCCAGGTAGCCGTCGCCGACGCCGACCGAGAGCACCTCGCCCGTACGGGTGACGCTCTGGCCCTCTTCGATGCCGGAGAACTCGCCGAGCACGACGACACCGACCTCGTTCTCGTCGAGGTTCTGGGCGAGGCCGAGCGTGCCGTCCGCGAAGCGGATGAGCTCGTTGGCCATGACGCCGGGAAGGCCCTCGACGTGAGCGATGCCATCGGCCGCGTCGACGACGGCGCCGACCTCGGTCGCCGCGGCGCCGGTGGGCTCGTAGGCGGTGACGAAGTCCTTCAGCGCGTCACGAATGACGTCGGGGCTGATAGAGAGATCTGCCATTGTCTTCCTTCGTTCGTGGGGCCCTCGGCCCCCAAGATCACGCCCGCTCGGGCGGAAAGTCTTCAGCCGGCGATCCGCTGGCGGAGGTCGGCGAGACGTGCGGACACGCTCGCGTCGATGACATCGTCGGCGACCTGCACGCGCAGACCACCGAGAACGGTGGGGTCGATCACGGTGTTCAGCGTGACAGCCGAGCCGTAACGTGCGCTGAGAGCGTTCTGCAGACGGGTCTGCTGGTCGGCGCTCAGCGGTGCCGCGGCGGAGACGGTGGCCACGATGCGCGAGCGCTGGTCGGCCACGATGCTCTCCGCGCGGCGGAGCAGTGCGCGCACCCGACGACCGCGTGCGTGCTCGACGAGCGACGACACGATCAACGCGGTACCGGCGCTCGCACGCCCGTCGAGAAGGGTCGAGACGAGCGTGCCCTTCGCCGACGCGTCGCCGAGGCGACCGCCCAGCGCGAGTTCGAGCTCGCCGTTCGAGGCGACCGTCCGCGAGAACGAGAAGAGCTCGGCCTCGATGTCACCGGTCTCGGCGACAGCGGTGGCCCGCACGGCGAGCTCCTCGAGTCCCTCGACGAACTGCGCGGCGCTGGACCAGCGCTGCTGGGAGGCGCTCGAGAGCAGCCCCACCGTGGCAGGCCGGTACGACGGACCGAACACGGCGGAGACGAGTCCCGCCCGAGCGTCCGCCGGCACCGACGAGTCGGACAGCGCGCCGCTCAGCTGCGCCGATCCGCTCACGGCGGCCACGGCAGCGAACAGCTCGCGCGCGACGTCGAGATCGACACCCGACGCGGAGGCCAGGGCCTCCGACGTCGCGGTCCGGGCCTGAGTGGTCGCGCTGCCCATTACTTGGCCGCCTTCTCGGAAGCCTCGAGCTCGGCGAGGAAGCGGTCGACGACGGCGTTGGCGCGCGCGTCGTCCGACAGGGTCTCACCGATCACGTTGCCGGCGAGGTCGACCGCGAGGGTACCGACCTCGGAGCGCAGCTGCACGAGGGCCGTCTGACGCTCGGCCTCGATCTGGGCGTGGGCGCTGGCGGTGATGCGAGCTGCCTCCGACGCGGCCGTCTCCTTGGCCTCGGCGACGATCTTGCGACCGTCCTGGGTGGCGGACTCGCGGATCTCACCGGCTTCGCGGCGCGCCTCGGCGAGCTGCGCGGTGTACTCCTCGAGAGCGGCCTCGGCCTGTCGCTGGGCCTCGTCGGCCTTGGCGATGTTGCCCTCGATGGCAGCACTGCGCTCGTCGAGCAGCTTCGCCATGCGAGGCAGAGCGACGCGCCACACCACGACGGCGATGATGATGAAGCACACCAACGACCAGACGATGTCGTACGTAGCCGGAAGCAGCGGGTTCTGCGCTTCCTCCCCCGCGGGCTCCGCGGCGAGTGTGACAAGAGCGTTCAGCATCCTGTCTCCTTACAGTGAGTCGAGAGCGGCCGGATCAGGTGAAGATGAAGCCGGTCGCGATACCGATGAAGGCGAGCGCCTCAGTGAAGGCGATACCGATGAACATCAGGACCTGCAGGCGGCCCGCGAGCTCGGGCTGACGGGCGACGCCCTCGATCGTCTTGCCGACGACGATGCCCACGCCGATGGCGGGGCCGATGGCCGCGAGGCCGTAGCCGATCGTGGCGACGTTACCGGTGACCTGGGCGAGAACCGTAGTTGCGTCCACGGGTTTTTTCCTTTCGGTTGGGTGGCTCGGCGTGCGCCGGGCCGCTCAGTGCTCTTCTGCGACCGCGAGCTGGATGTAGACCGCGGTGAGGATCGCGAAGACGTACGCCTGGAGGAAGGCGACGAAGATTTCGAACAGGGTGAAGGCGAGGCCGAAGGCGAGCGAGCCGGCGCCGAGGGCGATCCATCCGCCGCTCAGGCCGAACACGAAGAACTGCGTCGCCGAGAAGAACAGCACCAGCATGAGGTGCCCGACGACCATGTTCATCAGAAGTCGCAGCGTCAGGGTGACGGGGCGGATGATGAAGGTCGAGAGGAACTCGAGCGGGACGATGATGATGTACAGCGGCCACGGCACGCCCGAGGGCAGCAGCGCGTTCTTGAAGAAGCCGCCGGGGCTCTTCTTGATGCCCGCGTAGATGAAGGTCACGTAGGCGACGATCGCGAGCAGCATGGGCACGGCGATGACGCTCGTTCCGGCGATGTTCAGACCGGGGATGACACCCGTGATGTTCATGAACAGCACCATGAAGAAGATCGTGGTGAGGATCGGCAGGAACCGCTTGCCGTCCTTGCGGCCCAGGATGTCTTCCGCGATGTTCACGCGGACGAAGTCCAGGCCCATCTCGACGACGCTCTGGAAGCGGCCGGGAACGACCTTCATGCGACGGGTGCCGACGATCAGCAGGATCACGAGGACCGCGGTCGCGAGGAACTGGACCAGGTTGATCCGGGTGATCTCGAACGGCGCGCCGAAAATATAAAGCCCCGGGAAGGTGATGACCGCGTCGGGGAAGAACTCGGAGATCGAGGGCGGGTGGAATTCCGCACCCGCGGACGCGAAGTTCGTGATCAGGGTCGCAGCTTGAGTAGTCAGCGCTGGCTCCAGCTTCGGGGCATCGGTGTGAACCGTTGCGACGATGGTCGGTGATCGTACCCGAAGTGCAGACGTGGAGAAGAGTTCTCGTCGCGGGTGGGTACTTATGTAACCCTATCAAACTCCCGGCGGATCCATGAGTCCGGGGCGGGTGAACCTCTCGCCGCCGGAGTATCGCGCGCGAAGCGGCGGCCGGGTGGGTTATGGGGCCGTCAGGCTCGACGGTCGCCCGCGTCGGGGTCGGTCGGCAGGGTCACGTCGCTCACGCTGGGGATGCGCAGGCGCAGCAGGACCACGACGTCGACCGCGAGCGACGCGATGACGCTCACCACCAGTGCGACGTAGAACACGACCGGATCGACCCATCCCTGTCCGCGCAGCACGACGATCGCGACGATAAAGAGCACGAGCTTCAGCAGCCACCCGCCCAGCACGATCCCGAAGAAGATGGGCACGTAGAGCGGGTCGCCGTACCACCGGTTGGCCACCAGGATGCTGATCGCCGTCACCGCCAGGAAGAACGCGCTCACCGCGACGCCCGAGAGGGCGCTGCCCAGTCCGCCGGCTCCCCCGACCGCGAAGCCCGCCACCGCGCCGATCACCAGGAGCACGGCGGTGACGATGCCGCCCCACACCAATGCGGTGCGCAGCACCGGGGTACTGGACAGGGGGCTGCGGGGGGCGGGAGAGACGCTGCTCATGAGGGGGACTCCGGTCGGGTGGGGCGGACGCGACGGGAGAGCCGTCGCAGACGGTGCGATGAGGGAAGGAGGGTCAGGACGGCGCAGGCGATGACACCGGTCACGCCGAAGGCGATCCCGATGGCGTAGTCGCCGGGCCAGCTCTGCTGGGTGCCGATGTACATGAGCAGGAACGCGAGGCTCACCACCGCGGTCCAGCTGTAGAAGATCAGGACGGCATCCCGGTCGGTGTGGCCCATGTCGAGCATGCGGTGGTGGAGGTGCTTGCGGTCGGGAGAGAAGGGCGACCGGCCGGCCCACTGCCGCCGCGCGACCGCGAGACCGAAGTCCAGCAGCGGCAGCAGAACGATGACGACGGGCAGGAGGATCGGGATGAACGCACCCAGGAGCTGCGAGCGACCAATCTTCTCGGGGTCGAGCACCGCCGGGTCGAGCTGTCCCGTGATGGCGACGGCCGAGCTCGCCATCAGCAGGCCGAGCATGAGGGCACCGGCGTCGCCCATGAAGAGCTTGGCGGGCGTCCAGTTCATCGGCAGGAAGCCGAGGCAGGCGCCGACCAGGACCGCCGCGATGAACGAGGCGAGGTTGAAGTACGTGCTGGCTCCGGTGTCGCGCACCAGCAGATAGGAGTAGGCGAAGAAGACGCCGTTGGCGATGAGGCAGACCCCGGCGACGAGGCCGTTGAGCCCGTCGATGAAGTTCACGGCGTTCATCACGACGACGAGCGCGAACACGGTGAGCAGGAAGCTCACCCAGCTCGAGCCGACCGTCAACGCACCGATGGGGAGCGAGAGGATCTGCAGCTGCCCGAACCAGGCGATGATCCCCGCAGCGACGAACTGCGCGCCGAGCTTGATCATCCAGTCGAGGTCCCACAGGTCGTCGGCCACTCCGACCAGCACGATGAGCAGGACCGCACCCAGGAGCGAGAGCACGGGGACCGGATCGGTCCAGAAGATCGAGAAGTAGGGATTCCGGCTCGACAGGGCGAAGGCCGCGACCACCCCGAGGAACATCGCCACTCCGCCCAGGCGGGGCGTGGGCGTCTTGTGCACATCGCGATCCCGGATGCCGGGATACAGCTTGAAGCGCAGGGCGAGCTTCCACACCACCCACGACAGCGCGAGCGTGACCGCCGCCGTGAAGAGGATGGTGAGGAGGTACTGGGTCACGGACCCGGAGCCTCGTCATCCGGGGCTGCGCCGGAGGGCGCGTCCGCCGGGGTCGGGGCGTCGCGGTCAACCGGGTCGGGCTCGAGCAGATCGCCGAGCACCTCGCGCAGGCGTTCGCGCGAGACGGCACCCTCACGGAGGACGCGCACCACGGGCTCGGCCCCGCCGACGAGCAGCGTGGCGTCGACGATGGTCGAGGCGACCCCCGTCTCGCTGACTCCGGCGTCGAGGTAGGCGGAGACGCTGTCGCCGAGCATGTCGCGCGCGGCGTCGATGTCGACGGCGGCGGGCATCCCGGTCAGGTTGGCGCTCGACACCGCGAGGGGGCCGGTCTCCTCGAGCAGTTCGAGGGTGAGCTTCTGCGCCGGCATGCGCACCGCGACCGTGCCGTGCGTGTCACCGAGGTCCCACGAGAGCGAGGGCTGCGCGGGAAGCACGATCGTGAGGCCGCCGGGCCAGAACTCGCGGACCAGGTCGTCGACCGCGGGAGGGATCTCCGCGACCAGGGCGCGCAGCGTGCTCACGCCCGCGACCAGGACGGGCGGGGGCTGCTGTCGGCCGCGCCCCTTCGCTTCGAGGAGCCCCGCGACGGCGCGCGTGTTGAACGCGTCGGCGGCGATTCCGTAGACGGTGTCGGTGGGGAGCACGACGAGTTCGCCTCGGCCGATCGCCTGACGCGCGTGGCGCATCCCGGACAGCAGCTGCGACTCGTCACGGCAGTCGTAGACGGGTGACATGTCGTGCGCCAGTCTAGTCGCGCCGTGCGCGATGCGCTGTCACGCGACGCGTCAGGGACGGATCGCGGTGGTGGCGCGGTCGCGCGTCGTGAGGTCGGGATGGGTGGAGGCCGAGCGCCACCCGTCGGCGGTGAGGATCCCGCGGATCGCCTCCCCCTGCCACTCCCCGTGCTCGATCACGATCGTGCCGCCGGGATGGGCGAGTCGCAGGCCCACCCGGCTCAGCACCCGAACGGTGTCCAGGCCGTCGGGCCCGCCGTAGAGGGCGGCGGGCGGGTCGAACAGGCGCACCTCGGGATCGCGCGGGATGGCGTCGTCGGGCACGTAGGGCGGGTTGGATGCCACGACCGAGACCGTCCCATCCAGCTCGGGGAAGGCGTGGGCGAGGTCGATGAACGCGAGGGTGAGATTGTCGGCGCCGATGAGGGCGTGGTTCTGCTTGGTCCAGATGAAGGCGTCGACGCTGTTCTCCGCGGCGAAGACCCGCGCGTGCGGCACCTCGGTCGCCATCGAGAGCGCGATCGCACCGCTGCCCGTTCCGAGGTCGACGGCGATGGGGGCGTCGGCGACGACGGCCCGGAGAGCGTCGATCGCGAGCTGGGCGACCATCTCGGTCTCGGGGCGCGGGACGAAGACGCCGGGGCCGACGGCGAGTTCCATCGACCGGAAGGGGGCGCGTCCGGTGAGGTGTTGCAGGGGCTCGCGCGCGCAGCGGCGGTCGACGAGGGGCGCGAGGGCGAGGGATGCCGACTTGGGCATGCGGTCTCCGCGGATCGCCGCGGCCTGCACGCCGCCCCGCGAGGAATCCGTCACGTGGGCGATGAGCAGTTCGGCATCCACCTGGGGGTCGGCGACGCCCGCGCCGCGGAGGCGGGCGACGGTCTCGCGGACGACGTCGGCGACCGAGGCGGCGAGGGGGGCGGGGGGCGTGACGGTCTCAGGCATGACGGGAGCCCAGCCTACTCGGGCGCGGTGCCCGCCCGGGGCGAGCGTGCGCCCGACGCACACGCCGGTGCGGGCCGTGTCGTCAAGCGGCGTCACACGGGCCGCCGTGTCTGGGGGCTCGCCTAAAATGATCGCGTCCCGACCGACGGCGAAAGGCGAGCCATGCCCGGCATCCACTCCGACATCACCTCTGCATTCGGCGACACGCCGCTCGTGCGGCTGAACCGCGTGGCGGAGGGCGCCGGGGGGCAGATCCTCGCGAAGCTCGAGTTCTACAACCCCGCCTCCAGCGTCAAGGACCGCCTGGGCATCGCGATCGTCGACGCGGCGGAGGCGTCGGGCGAATTGAAGCCCGGCGGGACGCTCGTCGAGTCGACGAGCGGCAACACCGGCATCGCCCTGGCGATGGTCGGCGCCGCGCGCGGCTACAAGGTCATCCTGACGATGCCCGCCTCGATGTCGAAGGAGCGCCGCATCCTGCTGAAGGCGTTCGGTGCCGAGCTCGTGCTGACCGACCCCACCAAGGGCATGTCGCACGCGGTCGACGAGGCCAAGCGCATCGTGGCCGAGACGCCGGGCGCGGTGTGGGCCCGCCAGTTCGAGAACGAGGCCAACCCGGCGATCCACCGCAAGACGACCGCGGAGGAGATCCTGCGCGACACCGACGGCAAGGTCGACTACTTAGTCGCCGGCATCGGCACCGGCGGAACGATCACGGGTGTCGGACAGGTGCTGAAGGAGCGCAACCCCGACGTCAAGATCGTCGCCGTCGAGCCGGCCGACTCCCCCGTGCTGACCAAGGGCCACCCGGGGCCCCACAAGATCCAGGGCATCGGTCCGAACTTCGTGCCCGCGATCCTCGATCGCGACATCATCGACGAGGTCATCGACGTCGAGTTCGACGACGCGATCCGCCTGGCGCGCGAGACGGCCGCGAAAGACGGCATCCTGGTCGGCATGTCGTCGGGTGCCGCCATCTGGGCGGCGCTCGAGGTCGCGCGGCGCCCCGAGGCCGCCGGCAAGAACATCGTCGTGATCATCCCCTCGTACGGCGAGCGCTACCTCTCGACCGCGCTCTACGAGCACCTGCGCGAAGACTGACGTGGGGGTCCTCTCCCGCCTCCGCGAAGACATCTCCTCGGCCAAGCTCCGCGATCCCGCGGCGCGCGGCGGTCTCGAGATCGCCCTCCTGTACCCCGGCCTCCACGCCGTGTGGTCGTACCGCATCGCGAACCGGCTCTGGCGACGGGGGCTGCGCTTCCCGGCACGGGCCCTGTCGCAGGTGACCCGCTGGCTGACCGGCGTCGAGATCCATCCGGGAGCGACGATCGGTCGGCGCTTCTTCATCGACCACGGCATGGGTGTCGTCGTGGGCGAGACAGCGGAGGTGGGCGACGACGTCATGCTGTACCACGGCGTCACGCTCGGCGGTCGGCAGCGCGAGGGCGGCAAGCGGCATCCGACCCTGCACGACGGGGTCGCCGTGGGCGCGGGAGCCAAGATCCTGGGGCCCATCACCCTCGGTGCGCGCTCGGTCGTGGGGGCGAACGCCGTGGTGACCCGCGATGCGCCGGCCGACAGCGTGCTGGTCGGTGTCCCGGCCAAGGCGCGCACGCGCCGCAGCGGCGAAGACACCCGCGCGCTGTTGACCACGCCGGAGTACTGGATCTGACCGCTCCGGGGGCTCTCCCCCACTCCGTCGCGGGGCCGTAGGCTCGGACGATGCCCCGTCTGCACGACCTCTCACTGGTGGCCCAGATCGACGGACTGCGCAGCGGCGACCTCTCGCCCACTGATCTGACGAGCCACTATCTCGACCGCATCGACCGCCACCGCGGTCTCGGCGCGTTCGTCGAGGTGACTCCGGATGCCGCGCTCCGGCGGGCCGCCGATCTCTCCCGACCGGCCGAGGGGTCGCTGTGGGGCGTTCCCCTGGCCGACAAAGACCTCGTCGCCCGGGCCGGAGTGCCCACGCGCTACGGCTCGCGCTCGCGGGCCGATCACCTGCCCACGGCATCCGATCCCCTCGCGGCGGCGCTCGACGCCGCCGGAGCGATCAACGTCGGCAAGACCAGCACGTCGGAATTCGGCCTCACCGGCTTCACCGAACCGCTGATCCACGACCCGGCGCGTGACCCGTGGCGCCCCACCGCGGGCGCGGGCGGATCGAGCGGTGGAGCGGCGGTGGCCGTCGCCGCGGGGCTCCTTCCCGCGGCCGTCGGTTCGGACGGCGGCGGCTCGATCCGCATCCCCTCCGCGACCGTGGGCGTGGTGGGGCTGAAACCCTCGCGCGGGCGGCTGCCGATCGGCTCGGGTTTCGACTCCCCCGACGGCCTCTCGGTCACCGGACCGATCGCGCGCTCGGCGGAGGACGCGGGCCTCCTGCTCGACGCCCTCGTCGGCCTCGGCCCGTTCTCGTACGCGACCGCCGCGCCCGGGTCGGGCCCCTTCGTCGACGCCGCGCGACGCGACCCCGGTCGGCTGCGCCTCGGCGTGACGACCGTTTCGCCGTGGGATGACGACGAGCACATCGTCCTCGACACCGACGCCCGCGCCGCCTTCGACACGACCATCGCCTGGCTCGACGACGCCGGTCACGCCGTGACGGATGCCGACTGGCATCCGTTCGGCTATGCGGAGCTCTTCCGCGTGCTCTGGCGTGCGAGCGCCGCGCGCATCCCGTTGAGCGGTGCCGACGCCGAGCTCGTCGAGCCGCTCACCGCGTGGCTCGTGGAGGAGGGGCGTCGCCTGTCTGCCCTCGAGCTGCTCGGCGGGCTCGCGGCCGCCCGGGCCTTCGAACGGCGCACCATCGCCGACTTCTCGGCCTTCGACGCCGTGCTCACCCCGGCGCTCGCGCAGTCTCCTCAACCGGTCGGGTCCTACGCCGGGCACCGCCCCGAGCGCACCTTCGCGATGCAGGTCGAGTACGCGCCGTACTCCAGCTTCGTCAACGTCGCGGGTCTGCCCGCGGTCACGATTCCGGTCACCACGGATACCGAGGGGCACCCCGTATCGGTGCAGCTCGTCGGCCGGCCCGGGGGCGAAGCGACGCTGCTGTCGCTCGCCGCGCAGCTCGAGGACCGTCGCGGTCCCCTCCCCCACCCGCCCGCGTGGCACCGCTGACGCACGCGGCGTGACGCGACGCAGGAGATCTCGCGGAGGTCGGGCCGGCGTCGCCGCTTCGCGCGGGTGAGGGCCAGGGGCTCCTGCACCGTGGCCGTCGCGATCCCGGACGCCCGGAGCGTCAGGGCAGAAGGCCGGCTGCGGCGAAGGCGCGCGCGTAGATCTCGCGGATCACGCCCTCCTTGCGCGCGTTGTAGGCGCTCATCAGACCGTCGGCCGCGACCGCGCGCTTGACGTCGGCGTAGCGCTCCCGATCCGTCTCGTCGACGCGCAGCCAGTCGCGGAAGATACGGTGCCGCGCGGCCTCTGGGCTGTCGGGAGGCCACACGTGCAGATTCACGGCGGGCTCCGCCGAGACCAGACAGCGGTGACCGAGCCACCACGGCTCGCGTACGCGGAGCACGAAGCCGAGCGCCTCGAGGGCTGGGACGTAGGCGTCCTCGTCGTCGGTGTCGGCGACAGTGAGGTCGATGTCGATCACGGGTTTGGCGGCCAAGCCGGGAACCGCAGTGGAGCCCACGTGGTCGACGACGAGGGCGCGTTCCCCCAGGACCGCGACGATGCGGTCGCGCACCGCGGCGAAGGTCGCCGGCCAGGCGGCATCCGGTTCGACGATCGCGATGGCGCGTGGCTGCTCCCGCTCCCCCACCCACGGGGAGAGGCCCGGCGGGGGCGGAGTGTCGTCGAACGTGGTGATCTGAGCGGGGGTGAGCACCACCCGAGCCTAGGAGTCGGCGAGGGCCGCGAGGCGCGCCTCTTCGTCGGCGGTGATCGCCGACTCGATGATCGGGCCGAGGGCGCCGTCCATCACCTGGTCGAGGTTGTATGCCTTGTAGCCGGTGCGGTGGTCGGCGATGCGGTTCTCGGGGAAGTTGTAGGTGCGGATGCGCTCGGAGCGGTCCATGCCGCGGATCTGCGACCGGCGCGCGTCGGCGGCGACGGCGTCGCGCTCCTCTTGCTGCTTCGCGAGCAGTCGGGCGCGGAGCACGCGCATTCCGGCTTCGCGGTTCTGCAGCTGCGACTTCTCGTTCTGCATCGACACGACGATGCCCGTGGGCACGTGCGTGATGCGCACCGCGGAGTCGGTGGTGTTCACCGACTGGCCGCCGGGGCCGGAGGAGCGGAACACGTCGATCTTCAGGTCGTTGGGATCGATCGCGACCTCTTCGGGCTCGTCGACCTCGGGGAAGACGAGCACACCCGTCGTCGAGGTGTGGATGCGCCCCTGCGACTCCGTCGCGGGCACGCGCTGCACCCGGTGCACGCCGCCCTCGTACTTCAGGTGCGCCCACACGCCCTGGGCCGGGTCGCTCGAGGAGCCCTTGATCGCGACCTGGACGTCTTTGTACCCGCCGAGGTCGGACTCGGTGCGTTCGAGCAACTCCGTCTTCCACCCCATGGATGCCGCGTACTGCAGGTACATGCGCAGCAGATCGGCCGCGAAGAGGGCGCTCTCGGCGCCGCCCTCGCCGCCCTTGATCTCCATGATCACGTCGCGCGCGTCGTCCGGGTCGCGTGGGATGAGCAGGCGTCGCAGGCGCTCCTGCGTCTCGGAAACGCGCTCTTCGAGCGCGGGGACCTCTTCGGCGAAGGCGTCGTCTTCGCGGGCGAGCTCGCGCGCCGCCTCGAGATCATCGGATGCCGCCGTCCACGCGTCGTACGCGTGCACGATGCGGTTGAGTTCGGCGTACCGCCGATTCACCCGCTTCGCGCGCGCCGCATCCGCGTGGACGGCCGGGTCGTTGAGCTCGAGCTCGATCTGCCGGTGCTCATCGAGCAGCCCGCGGACGGACTCGAAGATGCCGGACGTCTCGGCAGGCTCAGCGGCCACGGGTCAGCGGATGCTGTTGTCGTCACCGCCGCGCGCGGGCGCCGGGATCGACTTCTGCATCTGCACGAGGAACTCGACGTTGGACTGCGTCTCCTTGAGCTTGCCGAGCACGACCTCGAGGGCCTGCTGGGGCTCGAGACCGGCCAGGGCCCGGCGCAGCTTCCAGGTGATCTTGACCTCGTCGGGCGACAGCAGCATCTCTTCGCGACGGGTGCTCGACGCGTTGACGTCGACGGCCGGGAAGATGCGCTTGTCGGCGAGCTGGCGGTTCAGGCGCAGCTCGCTGTTGCCCGTGCCCTTGAACTCCTCGAAGATCACGTCATCCATCTTGGAGCCGGTCTCGACCAGCGCCGTGGCGAGGATGGTGAGCGATCCGCCGTTCTCGATGTTGCGCGCCGCGCCGAAGAAGCGCTTTGGCGGGTACAGCGCCGAGGCGTCGACACCGCCGGAGAGCACGCGGCCCGAGGTGGGGGCGGCAAGGTTGTACGCGCGGCCGAGACGGGTGATCGAGTCGAGCAGCACGACGACGTCGCGACCGAGCTCCACGAGACGCTTCGCGCGCTCGATCGCCAGCTCGGCGACCGTCGTGTGGTCTTCGGCCGGACGGTCGAACGTCGAGGCGATGACCTCGCCGCGGACGGTGCGCTGCATGTCGGTGACCTCTTCGGGGCGCTCGTCGACGAGCACGACCATGAGGTGGACCTCGGGGTTGTTCGTGGCGATCGCGTTGGCGATCTGCTGCAGCACGATGGTCTTGCCGGCCTTCGGGGGCGCGACGATCAGTCCACGCTGGCCCTTGCCGACCGGGGCGACCAGGTCGATGATGCGCTGCGTGAGCTTCTCGGGGCCGGTCTCCAGGCGCAGGCGCTCCTGGGGGTACAGGGGGGTGAGGTTGTTGAACTCCACGCGGGCGGCGGCGTCGTCCACCGACAGGCCGTTGATGGAGTCGACCTGCACGAGCGCGTTGTACTTCTGGCGCCCCTGCTGCTCGCCCTCGCGGGGCTGCTTGATGGCGCCGACGACGGCGTCGCCCTTGCGCAGGTTGTACTTCTTCACCTGGCCGAGCGAGACGTACACGTCGCTCGGGCCGGGCAGGTAGCCGGTGGTGCGGACGAACGCGTAGTTGTCGAGCACGTCGAGCACACCGGCGATGGGGACGAGCACGTCGTCCTCGCCGATCTCGGTCTCGAACTCGTCGCCCGTCGTGTTCTGGCCGCGGCGCTTGTTGCGCTGACGGTTGCGGCTGTTGGCCGCACCGCCCTGCTGCTGCTGGGCCTGCTGGCCGTTCTGGCCGGCGTTGTCACGCTGGCTCTGACCGGCGTTCTCGCGCTGGCCGGCGTTGTCGCGCTGGGCGTTCTGCGCGGGGGCCTCGGCCTCGTCGGCGGAGCCGGTAGCCGTCGCGGCGTCGTTCTTCTCGGCGCCGTCGGCCTTGTTGCGGTTGCGGTTGCGCGACCGGCTCCGGCCACGGCCGCGGGCCGGGGTCTCGTCGGTCTGCTCGGCGGAGTCGTTCGCGTCGGCGGTCTGCTCGGACTGCTCGGTGGCGGTCTCGGCGGAGGCGTCTGCGGGGGCCTCGGGTGCGGCGTCGGCCGCGACGTCAGCCGCGGTGGTGACGGGGGTGGTGGGCTCCTCGGCCGTGGCGTCGGCGGCCGGGGCGTCGGATGCCGGGGCATCGGCGGCGTTCGCGTCGGAGGCCACGGCGTCGGTGGGGGCCTCCGCGGTCTCGGCGGAGGCAGCCTCGGCGGCAGCGGCCTCAGCGGCAGCGGCGTCGGCGGCGGCCTTCTCCTCGGCGGTGGCGCTCTTGGCACGACGCGGAGCGCGCTTGCGAGGAGCGCGAGCGGGCTTCTCGGCCGGGGCCGGCTCCTCCGCGGCGGGCGCCTCGACGGCGTCGGCAGCCGGAGCTTCGGCAGCGGCCGGGGCCTCGGCGGCAGCGGCGGGCGCCGGCTCCTCGGCCGGCGTCTCGACGGCCTCGGCCGGGAACAGCGCCTCGGGCTGCGCCTCGGTGGCGGCCTCGGCGGCCGGGGCGTCAGTGCCCTCGCCGTCGGTGGCCTCCGCCTCAGTGTCGGCGGCGGACGTGGCGTCCGTCGCGGGGTCGGTGCCCTCCGCCGCAGCCGTGGGCTGCTCTTCGGTGGGGTTCTCCGCGCTCTCGGGCGCGTCGACGGACTGGGTCTCGGAGATGGACTCCACGAGTGCTCCTCAGAAATGAAACGTGATCAGATCGCGCTTCGCCATGCAGAACGCAGACGAAGAGACACCAGCGGTTCGGGAGACTGCAGCCGATACCGGGTTCGCGATGTGTTGCGGATTTCGCAGGTGCAGAGGCTCAGATTCGCGAATTTACGCGGAACCCTCTGCGTTTTTCACTGTACCACCCTTGACGTCGACGGCGAGCATGAGTGCCTGCCACGGGGTGTCGACCACGGATGCCATAAGATCCGCCGCCGCCAGTCGCTGTCCCGGCCCGTCGGCGAGCACGAGCACACTGGGGCCGGCGCCCGACACGACCGCCGCATATCCCTCGGCGCGCAGGGCGCGCACGAGCCGATCGGTCTCGGGCATGGCCTGGGCCCGGTAGTTCTGATGCAGTTTGTCTTCGGTCGCCGCCATCAGCAGCTCGGGGCTCTGCGTCATCGCCGCGATGAGCAACGCCGACCGCGACACGTTGAACACCGCGTCCTCACGGGGCACCTGGAGCGGCTGCAGGCTGCGCGCCACGGCAGTCGACATCGTGAAGCTCGGGACGAACACGAGAGGCGAGACACCGCGGTGCACGATGAGCTGCTTGTGCTGCGGGCCCTCGGCATCCATCCACGCGATCGTCAGTCCGCCGAACAGACCGGGGGCGACGTTGTCGGGGTGCCCTTCCATCTCGGTGGCCAGGCGCAGCAGATCGACGTCGCTGAAGGCGACCTCGCCCTCGAGCAGGCCCTTCGCGGCCAGGATGCCGGCCACCACCGCCGCGCCCGACGAGCCCATGCCGCGCCCGTGCGGGATGACGTTGTGCGCGGTCAACCGCAACCCGGGAAGGGTGCGACCGACCGAGGCGTAGGTGTGCGCGATGGCGCGGACGACGAGGTGCGAGGCGTCGCGAGGGACGTCGGCCGTCCCCTCCCCCGCGACCTCGATCTCGAGGCGATCGCCGTCGAGCTGCTCGACGACGAGCTCGTCGTAGACGCTGAGGGCGAGACCCAGGGTGTCGAAGCCGGGACCGAGATTCGCGCTGGTGGCGGGAACGCGGACGGCGACCCGGCGACCGGGGCCTGAGCTCACGCGGTCACCGGCTGCAGGTCGAGCACGGAGGCGACCTCCGAGGTGGTGGCGTCGACGACGGTGGGCTCGACCGTCGTGCCGTCGGCCTTGCGCAGGGCCCACTGCGGGTCCTTCAGACCGTGACCGGTGACGGTCAGCACGACCTTCGCCCCGGCCGGGACGACGCCCGCCTCGGCGCGGCTGAGCAGACCCGCCACGCTGATCGCCGACGCGGGCTCGACGAAGACGCCGACCTCGCCCGCGAGGATCTTCTGCGCCTCGAGGATGCCCTCGTCGTCGATCGCGCCGAACCAGCCGTCGGTGGCCTCGCGCGCCTCGAGAGCGAGGTCCCACGAGGCGGGGTTGCCGATGCGGATCGCGCTGGCGATCGTCTCGGGGTTCTTCACGACCTCGCCGCGCACGAGAGGCGCAGAGCCGGCCGCCTGCAGACCGAACATGCGGGGAACCTTCGTCGCGACCCCGCGCGCGGCCTCTTCGCGGTACCCGCGCGAGTAGGCGGTGTAGTTGCCGGCGTTGCCGACGGGGATGAAGTGGAAGTCGGGGGCGTCGCCCAGCTGCTCGACGACCTCGTAGGCGGCGGTCTTCTGGCCCTCGATGCGGTCGGGGTTGACCGAGTTGACCAGGTGCACCGGGTAGTGGTCGGCGAGCTCGCGCGCGATCTCGAGGCAGTCGTCGAAGTTGCCGCGGATCTGGATGAGGCGCCCGTTGTGCGCCACCGCCTGGCTCAGCTTGCCCATGGCGATCTTGCCCTCGGGCACGAGCACCGCGGCGGTGATGCCGGCGTGCGCGGCGTAGGCCGCGGCCGAGGCCGAGGTGTTGCCGGTCGAGGCGCAGATGACGGCCTTGGCGCCGTGCTCGACGGCGCGCGAGAGCGCCACCGTCATGCCTCGGTCCTTGAACGAACCGGTGGGGTTCATGCCCTCGAACTTCACCCACACGTCGGCGCCGGTGCGGCGCGACAGTGCGGGCGCCGGGATGAGGGGCGTGCCTCCCTCGCCCAGGGTGACGACAGTGGAGGCGTCGGTGACACCCAGACGGTCGGCGTATTCGCGGAGGACTCCGCGCCAGAGGTGTGCCATGTCAGTTCCCTTCCACGCGCAGCACGGAGACCACGCGCTCGACGACGCCGCTCGCGGCGAGACGCTCGACGGTCTCGCTCAGGTCCTGCTCGCGGGCCTTGTGTGTTCCGATGACCAGGCGGGCGGAACCGCCGGTCCGGGTGTTCTCGTCCGCCTCGATGACGGTCTGCTCGACGGTCGCGATCGACACGCGGCCTTCGCTCAGGATGCCGGCGACCGTGGCCAGCACGCCCGGCTGGTCGTCGACCTCGAGCGTGATCTGGTAGCGCGTGATGACGCGTCCGATCGGTACCGCGGGCAGGTTGGCGCGCGTGGACTCACCCACGCCGACGCCTCCGGCGATGTGGCGGCGCGCGGCCGAGACGACGTCGCCGAGCACGGCGGAGGCCGTCTGCACGCCGCCGGCACCGGCGCCGTAGAACATGAGGTCACCCGCGGCCTCGGCCTGGACGAACACGGCGTTGTTCGCGCCGTGCACGCTGGCGAGCGGGTGCGTGCGCTCGACGAGCGCCGGGTAGACGCGGACCGAGATCGACTCGGTGCCGCCGTCTTCGGCCGCCAGGCGCTCGCACACGGCGAGCAGCTTGATGACGTATCCGGCGTGACGGGCGGACTCGATCATCGCGGCGTCGACGGAGGTGATGCCCTCGCGGTGCACGGCATCCAGCGGGACGGTCGTGTGGAAGGCGAGGCTCGCGAGGATCGCGGCCTTCTGCGCGGCGTCGTATCCCTCGACGTCGGCCGTCGGGTCGGCCTCGGCGTAGCCGAGGGCCTGCGCCTGGGCGAGGACGCCTTCGAAGTCGGCGCCCTCGGTGTCCATGCGGTCGAGGATGTAGTTCGTCGTGCCGTTGACGATGCCCATGATCCGCACGACGCGGTCGCCGGCGAGCGAGTCGCGAAGCGGCCGGATGATCGGGATGGCGCCGGCAGCGGCGGCTTCGTAGTACACCTCGGCGCCGACCTGGTCGGCCGCCTCGAAGACCTCGGATCCGTGGGTGGCCAGCAGGGCCTTGTTGGCCGTGACGACGTCGGCACCCGACGCGATCGCGTGCAGCACCTGCGTGCGGGCCGGCTCGATACCGCCCATGAGTTCGATCACGATGTCGGAGCCGACGATGAGGGTCTCGGCATCCGTGGTGAACAGCTCGCGGGGCAGGTCGGCGTCGCGCTTGGCGTCGACGTCACGAACGGCGATGCCGGCGAGCTCGAGCTTGGCGCCCGCGCGGTCGGCGAGCTCGTCGCCGTGCTTGAGCAGCAGGTCGGCGACCTGCGAGCCGACGGCGCCGGCGCCGAGGAGCGCCACGCGGAGCGTGCGGTAGTCGGTCATTCGGTGTCTCCGTGGGGTGTTGCGGTGGGGGCGGATGCCGGGATCCCGGCGTCGCGCAAGAGCAGATCGTCGATGGTCTCGCCGCGGACGATCACACGGGCCTGTCCGTCGCGCACGGCGACGACCGGCGGGCGCGGCGTGTAGTTGTAGTTGCTCGCGAGCGAGAAGCAGTAGGCGCCGGTCGCGGGAACGGCCAGCAGGTCGCCGGGCGTGACGTCGGCCGGGAGGTACTCGGCATCCACGACGATGTCGCCGGACTCGCAGTGGTGACCCACCACGCGAGAGAGCGCCGGTGCCTCGGAGCTCGTGCGCGAGACGATGCGGGCCGAGAAGTCGGCGCCGTAGAGGGCGGGGCGGGCGTTGTCGCTCATTCCGCCGTCGACGCTGACGTAGGTGCGCTCGAGGCCCTCCGCCGCGGCGACCGTCTTGACCGTCCCGACCTCGTACAGCGTCACCCCGGCCTGACCGACGATGACGCGGCCGGGCTCGGTGGCGACGTCGGGCATCGGGATGCCGCGCACCGCGCACTCGTCGGCGATGGCATCCAGGATGCCGTCGGCGATCTCCTCGATCGGCTTCGGGTCGTCGACCGACGTGTAGGAGATGCCGAAGCCGCCGCCCACGTTCATGAGCGGGATCTCTCCCCCGGCCAGCAGGTCGGCGTGCAGGTCGACCAGGCGCGCGGCCGACTCGCGGAACCCCGAGGAGTCGAAGATCTGGGAGCCGATGTGCGCGTGCAGGCCGACGAAGCGCAGGCTGGGGAGCTCGCGGATGCGCGAGACCGCCTCGGCCGCCCCCTCGAGGGAGAAGCCGAACTTCTGGTCTTCATGAGCGGTCGCCAGGAACGCGTGGGTCTCGGCGTGCACGCCCGTCCGCACGCGCACGAGCACGGACTGCACCGCCCCGCGGCGATCGGCGATCGCGGCCAGCCGCTCGATCTCGATCGGGCTGTCGACGACGACCGAGCCGATGCCCACCTCGACCGCGCGTTCGAGCTCGGACACGCTCTTGTTGTTGCCGTGGAACCCCAGACGCTCGGGCGCAGCGCCCGCAGCGAGGGCGACCTCGAGCTCACCGCGGGTGCAGACGTCGACGGCGAGCCCCTCGTCGGTCACCCAGCGCACGACCTCGGTCGACAGGAACGCCTTGCCCGCGTAGTACACCCGAGCCCGGATGCCGTGCCGCCCGGCAGCGACCTCGAAAGCCTCCCGTGCTCGACGGGCGTGGGCCCGCACCTCGTTTTCGTCGAGGACGTAGAGCGGGGTACCGAAGCGGTCGCGCAGGTCGAAGACGGAAACGCCGCCGATCTCGACGGACCCGTCGACCGCACGGCGGGTCGAGGTGGGCCACACGGCGGGGACGAGCTCGTTCGCTTCGGCCGGGGCGGTGAGCCACTCGGGCACGAGCGCGGAGTGCGAGGCGGACACAGGGGGACCAATCGGGTTTTGCGGCGACGCGACGGCCGCGGATCACGGCTCCCACCCCCGCGGAGAGTCACGCGGCGGGCAGTCCTTGCAGTCTAGGGCACCGCATATGCCGCTCCCGTCCCGCGCGCCCCGGGCGCCTGCGGCGGGGCTCCCCCGTCCCGTCGACGCGGGCTAGATCCGCCCCGCACCACCGGCATTCGCAAGACGGTCTCGTCCGGCGAACCGGCCTGTCATGGGACTGTCCCGGAACCCCCGTGCGGGCGGCCCGTTATCTGGCCGCTCCATCGATGTCGATCGACCTCACTGTCGGACGAGGAGACCATGCTCGACGAGCTCGTCCGCCACCCGGCGCAGGGTCTCATCGTTGAGCGTCACCGCGTCGGCTGCCGTCCGCCAGACGGCCGCCGCGTGGGGAGCGAGCACGAGCACCTGCGCGGGGCCCCCGTCGATCGCGCGCAGGAGGGCGATTTGACCGTTTTCGACGGTCAATGCGTCGACGAACGGCGATCGCGTGTAGGTCGGCCCCCGATCGTCGCGCTCGCTTCGGACAGGCTGCAGCGCGGCGAGTATCCCCGTCGAGTCGTGGTCCGTCTCCGCTTCCTCGACACGTGGTGGATCGGACAGGAGGCGGGCGACCACGTCCGGAAGGTCTCCCGCGTCGTCGTAAGCGAGGCGATGAACGCCGCCGACCCGCCGCAGGTGGGTGGACACCGTTCGAAGCGGCGACGGCATCGCGGTGAGAAAGCTGGACTGTTCCGCGAGCGTCGCGATCGCCACGCTGTCCGGCACCGGCGTCAGCGTGGGGTGACGAATCGGCCCTCCGGGGTCACGACGACGGTCCAGCACGATCAGAGAACTCACCGTCAGGGGCTTGTCGGGCAGGGGCTTCAGCCCCAGGTCCGACGGAGCCACCTGCTCCTTCACCGACTCCCCCGCGCGCACGATCGACAGCGGCTTGCGGTAGGCGAGCACCCCTCCGGATGCCGTGATCCCGATGCTCTCGTCGGATACGTAACCGAATTCCCGACCGAGAACCGCGGCAGCCGTCGTCTTGCCCGCCCCCGACGGCCCGACGAGCACCGCCACTCTCCCCTGTTCATCGGCGACGCCGCACGCGTGCAGCATCCAGACCTCGCCCCGCCGGGCGCCGAGCGCCGCGACCGTCACCCGGGTGGACAGGTCGGCGAGCACCGACGAGAACTCGAACGCGGCGCCGAGCTCGACCGAAACGAGCGTGCCGCCCGATCGGGCGAGACCGACAGAAGCGTCCGCCCACAATGCGGCGACGGTGGAACGGTCCCCCGGGGGAAGGCCCGTCAGATCGATCGCAACGCGCGCGCCGATGGCGGCGACGACGACCTGCTGCATGGGCATGTTTCCTTTTCGGTGGGCTTCACCAGACCGCATGCCGAAGCCCGGACCCGCCACCAGCGGCGGGCCCGGGATCCGGTGCGTGATCATTACTGCGTGATGATGTACATCCGACTCGACGAGTACGAGTACTGCGTGAGGTCGATCGCGGTCTGCGACCCCCATGCACGTGTCCCGTTCGCTCTGATACCGACCGAGACGGGGGTGAGACGCGAGGTGGTGGATCCGTCACCGAGCTGGCCGTATTGGTTGTCTCCCCAGCCCCTCACCGAACCGTCCGACAGCAGTGCGTAGGCCGAGTGGCCACTCGCAGCGATCTTGACGACGTTGGTCAGCCCCGCGACTTCGACGGGCGCCAGCCTGTCGCTCGTCGTGCCGTCGCCCAGCTGCCCTGCGTCGTTCAGGCCCCAGGCCTTGACTTTCCCTGTTGTGAGGAGTGCGTAGCCCGACTGGTAGCTGCCCACGATCTGAGTCGCACCGCTCAAGCCCGACACATTGACCGGCGTCGCGTTGGTGCCGGTGCCCAGGCCGTCGCCCATCTGCCCCTTGCTGCCCGCGCCCCATGCCTTCACTGAGCCATCGGACATCAAGGCGAAGCCTCCGGCACGGCCGAATCCGGCGATCGCCGATACGCCCGACGTCAGGCCCGATACCTGCCTCATAGTCGCCGAATTCCCCGAGACGCTGCCCTCACCCGCTCGCCCCGACCCCAGTGCTCCCCAGGACTTCACCGAGCCGTCGGAGAGCAGCGCATACCCCGTGGCCTCCGACGTCGCGACCTGTTTGACGCCCGACAATCCCGCAATGATCGTCGGAGTGGTGGTCGAGCCCGCCGTGACGGCGGTTCCGAGCTGATTGAAGGTGTTGTCACCCCACCCCTTCACCGTGCCGTCTGCGAGCAACGCCAGAACGAAGGCGTTCGACGCCGTGAGCTGGATGACGTTCGACAAACCCGGGATCTGCGCCCAACTGCTCCGGGAGTTGCCTGCCGTTCCCAGCTGCGCATAGCCGTTACCACCCACGGACCACACGGTTCCGTCCTTCAACAACACCAGGGTCGTCTGCGACGCACCGCCGTCGTTTCCCGAGCCGCAAGAGACGACTTGAGTCACCGGTGCGGGGAAGACCCGGAGGAACTGCGACGGCGAGGTGCGCAGGGCCCCTGTTCCCCGATCGTCTCCACCCGGTGCGCCCCCGTCGCCCATCTCGTACCAGGAGTTGTAACCGAAACCCAGGGCATTGGCGCCGAGAACCGTGAAGGTGTCGGATCCAGTGCTCGGACCACTCGATGCGCTCACTCGCACGATGGTGCCCGGCCGCGTCCATGCATCCGGCACGGAGACGGTCGTGAGGTACTCACCGTTTCCGTCTGTCTGTCCCGACGTGGCACCGAGGGTGGCCCCGGACGAGACGGACAGCGACACGGTCGCCCCCATTGCGGCCTTGGACCCCGCTCCGACACGGGCCTTCACTGTGGCGGATCCCATCGCCGCCGCGAGCTGCGATTCCACGACGTCGACCGAGACCGTCGTGTCGCCAGTGATGACGTACATCCGATCGCTGCTCGGCGAGAACGACGCCAGTCCGACCACGTTGAGCGAGCCGGGAACCCTGACCTGCACCGCCTGCGAGCGGTTGGTGGTGGATCCATCGGCGAGCTGACCGCCGGAGTTGTCGCCCCACCCGACGATGGCTCCAGTTCCCAGCAGTGCATAGGCGGCGTTTCCGCTCGCGGCGAGACGCGCCGCTCCGGTGACGCTGGTGACCGTCACGGGTGCCGTGCTGTTCGAGCCGGAGCCGTTGCCCAACTGACCCGACGAGTTCCTCCCCCACGTGCGGATGGTCTTGTCCGCCAGCAACGCATACGCGGCATCGAGGTTCGCGACGACCTGTGTGACCCCGCTCAGACCCGACACCGACACGGGGACCGCGCTGGACGTCGTGGAGTTGTTGCCGAGCTGGCCCGAGGCGTTGTTCCCCCACGCCTTCACCGTGCCGTCCGAGAGCAAGGCGAAACCGCTCGCCGACCCCGCAGCGATCTGCGTCACGCCGGCCAGATTGGACACCGTCACCGGGGTCGCGGAGAGGTCACTGGTGGTGCTACCGGATCCCAACGCGCCCCGCCCGCCGGGGGTGGCTTCCGACCCCCAGGCGTTGCGGCCGATGGCTCGCACCGTTCCATCCGAGAGCAGGAAGAAGGCCTGCTGCGTCCCGGCGGCGATCTGGGTCACACCGGACACCCCCGGCACGGTGATCGGAGTGAAAGCCGCGCTCTGCAGGGCCACCCCCGTACCGATCTCTCCGAACCAGTTGTCACCCCACGCCTTGACCGTCCCATCCGAGAGCAGCGCGTAGACGGACTCCGCCCCGGCCGAGATCTGCGTCACACCGGACAGGCCGCTGACCTGAGCCCAGGTCGTGCGTGAATTGCCGCCCGTCCCGAGCTGCCCGAATCCATTGCCGCCGACCGACCAGACCGTTCCGTCCTTGAGCAGAACGATCGTCGCGTGATTCGACCCGCCCCCCGTGCCCGTTCCGCACGAAACCACCTGCACGATCGGAGAGGGGAACGACCGTAGGAACTGCGTCGGAATCGTCCGGGCAACGCCGGTCCCCGGGTTGTCGCCCCCACCCTGACCGCCATCCCCGAGCTCGTACCAGGAGTTATAGCCGAACCCGAGGGCGTTCGCCCCCAGCACGGTGAAAGAGTCGGAGGCCGCATTCGTGTCCGTCGTGGCCTCGACCCGGACCACCGTACCCGGCTTGGTCCAGACGTCAGACGTCACGGTCGTCTGCACCTGACCGGAGGAATCCGTCTGGGCGGTCGTAGCGCCAAGGGCAGCGTTCGAGGTGGCACTCAACGTCACGCTGACACCGGCGACACCCTTCGCGCCGGTCGCCACCTTGGCCTTCACGGTTGCGGCAGTACCCGCGGAAACCTGCGTTTCGACGACATCAACGGAAAGGGTGGTCTCCCCGGTAATGAGGAAGGAGCGCCCCTGACTCGAGGTCGAGGCGACGGCGAGGGATGTGACAGAGCGTCCTGCCGGTACCTGCACCGTCACCGGGGACAGACGTGTCGTCGTCGTGCCGTCGCCGAGCTGGCCGTAGGTGTTCTGCCCCCACGCCTTCACCGTGCCATCGGACAGGAGGGCGTAGGCGGCCTTCTGCGCCGTGGAGATCTGGACGACGCCGGAGAGTCCGGAGACCGTCGTCGGAGTCAATCGCATCGTCGAGGTGCCGTCACCGACCATGCCCTCGTCATTGTTGCCCCACGCCTTGACCGACCCGTCGGTCAGAAGGGCGTATCCGGCAGTAGACCCCCCAGCGATGGCGGCGACGCCGGACAGGTTCGGGATCGCGGTCGGAGTGGCGCTATTCGTCTTCGTGCCGTTACCCAGCTGGCCGAGATTGTTCAAACCCCAACTGAGCACCGTGCCATTCGACAACAGCACCAGCGTGCTCGCATACGAGATCGAAGCGACATCCACGACATCCGAGACGTTCGGCACCGTGAACGGCGTCGTACGATTCGTCTGCGTCCCGTCGCCCAGCTGCCCCGCCCCGTTGTCGCCCCACACCTTGAGCGTTCGATCCGACATCACGACGAAGACGTTGTTGTATCCGGCCACGAGCTTGGTGGCGCCGGAGTTGATCACCTTGACCGGCGCAGGACGGTACGTCGTCGTCCCATCACCAATCTGCCCCGAGGAATTGTCTCCCCACGCCCACACTTCACCGGCCGTGGTGAGTGCGTATCCATTGACGTTGCCCATGCCGATCTGCTTCACGCCCGACAAACCGGGGACGATCTTCCACACATCGTGACCCGTGCTGTCGCCCGTACCATCACCCAACTGCCCGTACGCGTTACCGCCGATACCCCACACGGTTCCATCTCGCAGCAACGCCAGCGTGGCTCGCGCCGCGCCGCTGTCGGTCGCCCCGCCCGAGGCGATCTGCACCACGGGCGAGGGAAACGCACGGTACGTCTGCGTCGGCGCGGAGGCGGCGGCCCCGAGGCCCAACTCCGCCCAGACGTTGCGACCGAAGGCCAACACGTTGGACCCCAGCACCGTGAAAGGCTGGCTGGCCGACTGACCGCCGGACACCGCGGTGATGGAAATGGTGGATCCCGGGGTGGCCCAGGGCTTACCGAGGTCGAACGACGTCGTATACGCGCCGGCACCGTCGGCGACGCCGTCCGCGCCCCCGAACGTGGAGCCCAGCGGACCGCTGAGCGAGACGGGTGCGCCCGCGACGGGAGCGCCCTGCGCGTCGCGGACCACGGTGGTCAGCTGAACCGGACCCGACGAGGGGATTCCCGATGTCGGCACCGAAAGCGTGAGGGCCTGCTGCCCCGATGCTGCCGCGAAAGCCGGCGCCGAGGACGCCATCGCCAGGACAGGTGCACTCCACAGGCCCGCACCGACCACGGCGCGGCGCGACAGACCCTGCGCGAGAGGCGGGGCGTCGGGGGCAGGCAAGACGGGCGTCGAAGACATGTGCACTCCAGGCGTCGAGAAACGGTCCAGACCTCCATCCGGGTGGAGACGGTGTCTGCTCGCGAGTAGACACCACCCCGATACGCCTCTCCACGGACGCGCACGTATTCCTGCGCTTCACGCCGACGGATTCATCCGCCGGGTCACTCCCATGTGAACCATGGGTCGCCAACGCCCCGCTGCGGCATGGCCTGAAGTGGCCTAGAGGACGAAACGCCCACCGCTGATCCGGACCGTCGTCGGATTGGACGTCAACGTCCCCACGCGGTTGCTGTCCTGATAGACCCGCACGCGCGTCGGCTCGGCTGCACGGATGACGAATTCGTCTCCCTCCCCGCACGGCACACCGTGAAGGGCGTCGGCAACCGCCTGCGCCGTATCCTCGCCTTTCACCGACACGGTTGTGCGCGTCACCCCCGCGGCATCCCGGAGCTCGACCTCGTAGTACACCTGGCCGGCGAAGTAGATCTGGTGCGCCTGGTTGCCGCTCGAGGTCGCGACGAGACGGCTGCCGTCGGCGCTGATCCCGATCGAGCCGATCATCACGTCGTAGAAACCGACGAACTCGAGCGCCGACACCACTGTGACCGAGACCGGCCGTTGCAGCACCTCCTGGGTACCCTCCTCGGATTCCAGCACCGCGTACACGCGGCCCGTGCCCGAGCCCACCTGAACCGCGAGCGCGCCGCGAGCCATGACCACGCTCCGGGAGCCCCGCACGCTCCCGAGATCGCTCACCTCGGCAGTGCTGCCCGCGGTGTCACCCAGATAGACGGCATCCGTCGGGGTCCAGAGCGTGCCCGTCGGGGGGTTGTACGGGACCACCCGTTCGAGCGGAGCGTCGGCGGTCGTGATCGCCGTCCAGAACTCGTACTGGAGCGGTGGATGCTGCGCCATCACCGCGAGGACCTCTTCCGACACCGTGACGCCCCACGCGCGGAAGAACGGGCCGAGGTCACGATCGGCCACCTCCGAGGTGAGCAGCGCGAAGGAATCGATCTTCTGTCGGTCCGACCCCTCCGACGGACGTCCCAGCGCCCGCCGGACGCGGTACTTCTGGCTGAGCGCCGCATAGAAGTCGTCTCCGAAAGAACGCCGGAGTTGATCGAACAGGAAGAGGGGGTAGAACGGGCCCTCGTCCGTGAGGTTTTCGAAGTGGCGTTTGTCGACGGGATCGGCGAAATATCTCGAGATCCTCTGCTGCAAACCCGGAGAGTCGTCGAGCATGTTGCCGCCGGTGGTCCGCTTCTCGGCGGCCAGAGAGGAGATGTTGACGGTCACCTCCCCCAGGCCCGACCACGTGTACTGCGGGGTCTGATAGGTGTGCCCGATCTCGTGCCACATCGTCCACCAGTCGGTGCTCCTCGCCAAGGCGCGACTGGCCCCCGAACTCACATGGAACGAGAGCCATTGATAGGTAGCGAACGCGTAGGCGCCGCCGGAGTCGGGACCGGACACGTAGACGCGACCACCGTGCTTGCGTGCGACCCCGACCGCGTCGTAGCTCAGCCCGTAGATCGCATCGGTGTGTTCCCGCGCCAGATCGAGGCGGGAGGTGACGAGGTCGGGATCGTAGACGGTGGACACGTCGGGGGCGTCGATGACGGACCGCTGGATGTCGGCGAAGATGCGATCGCCCACGTGCGTCACGATCGGAGCATCGGAGAACGAGCGCATCTGGGCGTCGAAGTCATCCTTGGTCGACGCACCCTTCACCCAGACGGGTTGCGGGTGACCACCGCTGATGACGAGCGGCACGGCCGACCACTCGCTGTGATTGATGACGAAGACGATGCCGCTGCGATCGGCCGTGATCGTGTTGGTGCCGCCCGTCAAGACCGTCGAGGCCATCCCCTCGCTGCCGTCGGTGCCGAACACCTGCATCGGCCCGCGCGTGCCGATGTTCAGCTCGAGCCACCATGACGGGGAGCCGTCGACCTCGACGGTCAGCACTTCTCCCGACCGCACGTAGCGGCCGGTCGGCTGCAGGTCGCTGTGCGGCATCCCCCGGTTCTCCGCCGCCGCCGACTCGTCCTGACTGCCGTGCGGGAGCGCGAGCACCCGAGTCGAGCGTCCATCCGCGTCGTGTTCGATCACCGCGGTCTTGCGGACGGTGAACGACGCACTCGAGCTGGATCCGCCGATCGACGCCGTCACCAAGCCGGCCGCGGACGACTGCAGGTCTCGAACGCGCAGGATGGTCGAGAACGTCCCCCAGGCGTCGGTCACCCCCGTCGAGCGCTCCAGGAACGCGCTCGCCCCGCTCACAGATAAGGCCACGGCGGCGCCCGCCACGCCTCTTCCGCTTTCGTCGCGCACCGTCACCTCCACAGCGGAGACCTCCCCCGGATGCAGGACGGGATGCCACACCGCGATCGCGACCGACTGCGTGGCGCTCACCGCATAGGCCGGGCTCGTCGCGCTGAGCACGACGACGGGGGCGGCCCAGGCAGACGCCGTCAGGACGCGGCGCCGGGGCAGCTCGGAGGACAAGGGCATGTCGGTCCGTTCGTTCGGCGGAGAACGTGGAGAAGCGAACTCCGGGCCCGCCGTCGATGACGGCGGACCCGGAGCGGTCTAAGGACCGGACGTGCCGGTCCCGCCTCGTCGTCACTCCGTGATGAAGTACATCCGGTCGGTGGACGGCGAGTGGGAAGCGAAACCGACGACCGGCACCGGCCGGACAGGATTCTCGATCGGCCACCACGTGGGAATCTGAACCGGCTGCGTGCGATCGGTCGTGGATCCGTCTCCGAGCTGGCCGTTCTCATTCGCGCCCCAGCCGCCGGCCGTTCCGTTCCAGAGCCGCGCGTAACCTGACCGGCCACTCGCGCCAATCCCTACGACGCCGAAATCGGGCGTCAGCACCGACACCTGGACGGCGCTCGATCGCGAGGTCGTGGTGCCGTCTCCCACGGAGCCCGCGGAATTGTCGCCCCACGCCATCACGAAGCCGTCGGACGTCAGGACGATCCCACCGGCGCGGTTTCCCACCACCTGAGTGACGGTCTTCCCGCTGAGGCCCTGTACCTGGACCGGGGTCGACTGCGCGGGAGTCGTCTGTCCCGCAACCCACGGCCCCGGAACGGGCGTCGTCCCATCACCGAGACGGCCCGAGTCGTTCGCTCCCCACGCCCACACCGTTCCGTCGGACTTCAGCGCGTACCCGCACTGATGGCCGCCGGCGATCTGCGTCACATTCGACAGGTTGGACACGGTCACGGGAGTCGCCGAGTGATCGACCGATGAACCGTTTCCCAGCGCCGCGGAGAACGTGTTCCGCCCGATCGCGCGGACGGTGCCGTCCTCGAGCAGGAAGTATCCCTGCTGCGTTCCCGAGCTGATCTGAACGACATTCGACAGCCCCACCACCGTCACCGGAGTCGTCGCACTGTCCCCCGCGACGCCGGTACCCAACTGCCCGGAGTAGTTGTCGCCCCACCCCTTGACCGTTCCGTCCGCCAAGAGCGCGTAGACGTGGACGTTGCCCGCGGAGAGCTGCGTCACACGAGAGAGTCCGGGAATCTTGGCCCACGCGCTTCGCGAGTTCCCCGCCGTGCCGAGCTGGCCGAATCCGTTGCCCCCGACCGACCAGACGGTGCCGTCTTTCAGGAGCACGAGCGTGGTCTGGTTGGACCCGCCGCCGTTGCCGGCGCCGCACGAGACGATCTGGGTGATCGGAGCGGGAAACACGCGACGGAGCTGCGAGGGTGAGGTGCGGGCGACGCCCGTCCCGGCGTCGTCTCCGCCCGGCGTACCGCCATCTCCCATCTCGGTCCACGCGTTGTATCCGAATCCGACAGCATTCGCGCCCAGAACCGTGGAGGTGTCAGAGCCGGTGCTCGAGCCGTTCGACGCGGTCACGCGCACGATCGTGCCGGCCGTCGCCCAACGGTCCTGCACTGCGATCGGAATCTGCACGGTACCGCTCGCGTCGGTCGTGCCCGACGTCGACTGCAGCGCCGCCCCCGGCGTCACGGACAAGGTGATGGCGGCGCCGGCCACAGGCGCCGACCCGGCTGCGACCTTCGCCGTGACCGTTCCCGGATCGCCGCCCGCGGATAGCCCGTCCTCGGCGATGTCGACGGAAACCGAGGTGTCGGCAAGAGTGAAGAAGATGGTGCTTCCCCCCACTCCGTGTCCGTTGAGGGAGGAGACAGGATGCCCACCGGTGTCGAGCACCTGCGGGGTGGGGCGCGTCGTCGTCGTGCCGTCGCCCAGTTCGTACCGCGAATTCAAGCCCCATGCCCGAACCGAGCCGTCCTTCAACAACGCGAAACCCGACTGGTAGCCACCGGCCACTCGCGCGACGTCGCTCAGCCCCGTCACCGCCACCGGCGATCCGACCGACAGGGAACCCGCCGTCCCATCACCCGCAGAGCCGTTTCCGACGGCGCCGTTGTCGTTGACCCCCCATCCCCGCACCGTGCCGTCGCTCAGCAGCGCATATCCGCCGGCGTTGAACGACGCGACAGCCGTCACACCCGTCAACCCGGCGATCGGCTTGGGCGTGGTCGTGTTCGCACCGATCCCCTGCCCGGCCTCACCGTGCTCACCCCGTCCGCACGAGACGACCGTGCCGTCGGCGAGCAGAACGTAGACAGCGTCGTTCGCGGCGGCGACCTGCACCGCCGTCGACACTCCCGACATCTTCACCGGCGTTTCGCTGTTGGTGGTGTTGCCCACCCCGAACTGCCCGTACCTGTTCTCTCCCACACTCAGCACGGAGCCGTCGGGCATCACCGCGTGCACCGCAGACCCCGAACACGCGATCTGCACGGCACCGGAGATCCCCTGGACCAGTGCGGGTTCACCGCTGAATCCGCCGACGTAACCCAGCTGGCCGGCGAAGTTCGTCCCCCACCCGTAGATCTCGCCCGAGGAGGTCAACGCGTACAGCGCGCCCCACGAGGATGCCACCTGCACGACGGAGGAGAGCCCATTGACGACCTGCCACGTGTTGCGCGAGTGTGCGGACGTATCGCCGTCGCCCAGCGTCCCGTCATTGCCGTTGCCCGCCGTCCACACCGAACCGTCCGCGAGAACGACGCACGCGTGCGCGTGGCGGGAGCTGACACCGTGCAGCACCGGTGCGGGGAACACGACCGGCAGCTGCCTCGCCGACGTGTACGCCGGCCGATCCGGGTCACCGTCACCGAACTGGCCGTAGTCCCCCTCGCCCGTGGCCACCACGTTCGACCCGAGGACGGTGAAGACGTCGGATGCCTCACTCGTCGCCGTGCTGGCTGTGACGCGCACGACGGTGCCGGGCTTCGTCCACTGATCGGGCCTGACGGTGGTCTCCACCGTTCCGTGAGCGTCGGTCTGACTCTGCGTCGTGTCGAGCACCGCGCCCGACGTCGCCGACAGAGACACGTCCACCCCCGCGACACCGCCCGATCCGGAAGCGACCGTGGTCATCACCGTCCCCGCGGTTCCCGCCGACACGAACGTCTCTATGACATCGACCGAGAGCACAGCGTCACCGAGGATGACGAACGTGCAGGGTGCGGCCGGGCTGCCGTTCACCGGGATGAGCGTGGTAACCGGAATACCGACCAAAGCGGCGATCTGTTCGGGGACAAGCGCTCCGCCGCCCACCTGCGAGTGTCCGAGTTCGCCATGCTGATTATCGCCCCACGACCACACCCCGCCGTCTGCCCGCAGGGCATACGCCGCGCGGTGCACGGCCGAGATCTGCACGACGTCCGAGAGGTTGGCGACCGCTGCGGCAGTCGCGCGCGACTCCTGGGTGCCGTCTCCGAGCTGTCCCCAGTCGTTGTTCCCCCACGCAGCCACCGTTCCGTCCGCGAGCAAGGCGTAGCCGGCGAACATGCTCCCCGCCACTTGCGTCGCCGCGGTCGAAAGAGAGACCTGGACGGGAGTGAGCTGCTCCGACGTGCCCCCGACGGCGCACTGCCCCTTATCGTTCGCCCCCCACGCCCACACCGAGCCGTCGGCCTTGAGGGCGAATCCCCCGCCATCGTGCGCCGCGATTTGGACGACGTCTGCCGTCAACCCTGAGACCACTGCGGGGGTCGCATGCCCCGTCGTCGTGTCGTCACCCAAACGCCCGTGCTCGTTGTCGCCCCAGGCGACCACCGAGCCGTCGGAGCGGAGCGCGTAGACGGCG
This sequence comes from uncultured Microbacterium sp., assembly GCF_947489255.1. Lineage (GTDB taxonomy): Bacteria > Actinomycetota > Actinomycetes > Actinomycetales > Microbacteriaceae > Microbacterium > Microbacterium phycohabitans. Next base: position 266,455 of record NZ_CANLCY010000004.1, on the reverse strand, counting down.
GTGATACCGGCGGCCACGTCCGTCACGTCCGAAAGAATTTGCACGGGCGTGCTCCGGTCGCTGTCGGTCCCGTCACCCAGAAGGCCGTACGTTGCCTCGCCCCACGACCAGAGGGAACCATCCGTTTTCAGCGCGAACGCCGTGTTGTACGAGCATGCCACTCGCCGGACGTCCGACAACTCTGAGAACGGTACCCACGTCAACCACGCACTCTGAGCCTCGATATCGAGACCGTCGCCTCGCAGACCGGCGCTGTCGATGTATCCGACCGAACACACCGTGCCGTCCTGCAGCACAGCGAACGTCGCACCCCACGCGGAGGTGGCGATCGACGTGATCGGCTGGGAAAACACACGCGCGAGCTGAGTCGGCGTCGGGAGGTCGTCCATGGATGCGCTGTCGAGTCCTAGCTCCAGGACGCCGTTGGGTCCCCAGCCCAGCGCATTCGCGCCCCGCACGGTGAAGGACTGCGACACGGTAGCCGACCCCGAGACAGCCGTCAGGGAGATCGAGGAGCCGGGCTTGGCCCACGTCTTCGACAGATCGAATTTGGTCTCGTACACGCCCGATCCGTCGGTGGTGCCGTCTGCAGCCCCGAACCACGATCCGCTGGGCCCCGTGAGGGAGACGAGAGCTCCCGCCACCGGCGCCCCCTGCGCGTCTGTCACGGTGGTCGACACGGTGACGGCACCCGAGGAGGGGACGGTGAACTCCGGCGTCGACAGCGTGATGACCTGCTGGCCCGACGCCGCGGCGAAAGCGGGAGCGGATGACGCGAGAGCAAGAGCGGGCGCACTCCACACGCCGGCGCCGACGACGGCGCGACGTGAGGGACCCGCGGGAGCAGGACGAAGGGCGAGAGGCGAGGGAGAGGCGGACACGAGCGCTCCAAAGGGTGAGATGTCGTGCATGCGCGTGTAGCGACGCACGGAAGGGGTCCTTCTGTCGAATGAGACCACCGACGCGGTGCGCCTGATTCGACGACTTCGAGACTCTGCGGCCGACGTGGCAGTGAATTCACCCTCGGGTTCGCGAACGCGCACCGTCATCGCCGTGCGGGACGTTTCACGCTCCACGTCGCCCGCAGGGGGTGCACGCGGTCGCCGGAGCCGAAACGACTTACCGCTCGCCGAACCATGACGTCACCAGAACGGACACCCGAGGGCGGCTACGACCGAGACCTCCGCGAGACCGTGATGCCCGCTCAGCTCGAGCCGGCTACGCCACCGTCGACCGATGCCGCCGGTGATGGGCGCTCAGCCGCAGGAGCCGTCGGCCTGCAGGGCGGGGTCGACGAGCACTCCGCCGTCGATGTCGAAAGCGGCGACGAGACTCTGACCCTGGATCGTGGCGGAGGTCAACGTCAGGGCGGCGGGGAGACGGTCGGCGATGCACAGGTTCCGCGTGCCAAGGACCGTGTCGGCGACTCCGCCGAGCTGGCTGCGCAGGGTGTCGGCATCCACCGCGTTGCCGCCGAGCTGGAAGGCGCTGGGGGTCAGCGTGAGGTCGCCGGCGGACGCCCCGGGGGTGACGGAGACTCCGACCGGGATCGCGACGCCGAACAGCGACAGCTCACTGGTGAAGGCGAGATCGGGCGCGGCGAGCGTCACGGTGCCGGAGGGGAAGTCGGGAATCTGCGAGAGGAGCGCACGCAGCTGCCCCTCGTCGAGCCGCACGGACGCGGTCCCCTCGTCGGCGGCCGCGTCGCCTGCCACGGGGACACCGCGCAGCTCCACTCGCACGTCGCCGGTGAGCGGGCCGAGGGTGACGTCGTCGGACGATGCGGTGACGTCGTCGAGACGGCCGGTCACCAGCTGAGGCAGGACGAGTCCTCCGACGGAGACATCCACCTCTTGGTCGTCGGGGAGACCGACGTTCTGCACGACGAGGGAGCGCACCGTGTTGGTGACCACGGAGCGCGCGATGAACTCGGCGGCGACCGCCAGCCCCGCGACGAGGACCACCGCGATCACCGCGACGGCGATCCAGCGGCCGGTGCGACGGCGGGGGCGGGCGGCATCCGTCATGACTACATCCGTTCCGGGGCGCTGACGCCGAGCAGAGCGAGGCCGTTGCGCAGCACCTGGCCGGTGGCGTCGTTGAGCCACAGGCGCGTGCGGTGCACCGGTTCGACGGGGGCGTCGCCGAGCGGGATGACGCGGCAGTTGTCGTACCAGCGGTGGTAGAGGCCGGCAAGCTCCTCGAGGTAGCGGGCGACGCGGTGGGGCTCGCGCACCTCGGCGGCGAACGCCACGACGCGGGGGTACTCCTGCAGAGCACCGAGCAGCGCCGACTCCGTCTCGTGGGCGAGCAGTTCGGGGGCGAATTCCGACCGGTCGACGCCGGAATCGGCGGCGTTGCGCGCGACGTTGAAAGTGCGCGCGTGCGCGTACTGCACGTAGAACACGGGGTTGTCGTTCGTGCGCTTCTGCAGGATCTCGGGATCGAGCGTCAGGGGCGAGTCGGCGGGGTACCGCGCAAGGGAGTAGCGCAGCGCGTCGGTGCCCAGCCACTGCTGCAGGTCGTCGAGCTCGATGATGTTGCCCGCGCGCTTGGACAGCTTGGCGCCGTTGATCGAGACGAGCTGCCCGATGAGCACCTCGATGTCTTTCTCGGGGTCGTCTCCGGCGGCGCCCGCGAGGGCCTTGAGGCGGTGGACGTAGCCGTGGTGGTCCGCACCGAGGAGGTAGATCTTGTGCGCGAAGCCGCGGTCACCCTTGTTCAGGTAGTAGGCGGCATCCGCGGCGAAATACGTGTACTCGCCGTTCGAACGGCGGATGACGCGGTCTTTGTCGTCACCGAAGTCGGTGGTGCGCACCCACACGGCACCCTCGTCGTCGAAGACGTGGCCCTGCTCGCGCAGACGATCGACCGCGTCGTCGACCAGGCTGGGCTGCCCGTCGACGTGCGCGTGCAGGTCGCGCTCGGAGAACCACACGTCGAAGTGCACGTTGAAGCGCTCGAGGGATGCCTGGATCTCACCCAGCTGGAAGCGGTACGCGAGCTCGGTGGCGACGGCGATCTGCTCGTCGCGGTCGAGCTCGAGCAGATCGGACCGCTCGGCGACGACGCGCTCCGCGAGAGCGGCGATGTACGCCCCGCCGTAGCCGTCGTCGGGGGTCGGCTCGCCGTGCGCCGCGGCCACGACGGAGCGACCGAAGCGCTCCATCTGGGCACCGGCGTCGTTGATGTAGAACTCGCGCACGAGCGTCGCGCCACTGGCGAGCAGCACGCGGGCGATCGCATCGCCGAGGGCCGCCCACCGCGTGTGGCCGATGTGCAGCGGCCCCGTCGGGTTGGCGCTGACGAACTCGAGGTTGATGGTGTTGCCGCGCTGGGAGTCGTTCGTGCCGAAGGCTGCACCCTGGTCGACGATCGTCTTCGCGAGGGCGCCTGCCGCCGCGGCATCCAGGCGGATGTTGATGAAGCCGGGACCGGCGACCTCGACGCTGGCGATGCCCTCGACCGACTCGAGACCGGCCGCGATCTCGGCGGCGAACTCGCGCGGGTTGGCGCCGACCACCTTCGAGAGCTTCATCGCCGCGTTGGATGCCCAGTCGCCGTGGTCACGGTTCTTGGGACGCTCCAGCGGGAGGTCGGCGGCGGTGATCCCCGCCGAAGAGCCCTCGCGTCGCGCCTCGGCGAGCGGGGCGATGACGGCGAGCAGGGCGGCGGAGAGGGCTGCGGGATCCATAACCCTGCAATTCTAGGCGGAGAGCGGTGAGCCACCCTGCGAGCCGGCGGAACGCGGGGTGACGGATGCCGCGGCGCCGGGCGGGTCGGCATCCGCTCGTCGTCGACCGGCGCACGGTGCGACGGCCGTCTCAGCCGATCTGCACCAGGGCTTCGTGGTCGTCGGGGGTCGCAGCCGCATCCGGAACCTCGCCGTCGAGCACCGCGTCGACGTGCATGCGCTCCAGCCCGACGTATCCCCCGTGGTAGCTGAGGAACGCGCAGTCGGCGGCGTCGCGCCCCGTGGCGATGCGCACGAGCGAGCGACGATCGGCGAGCCGCGTGGCGTCGACGACGTACCAGGCGCCGTCGATGTAGGCCTCGGCGACGGCGTGGAAATCCATCGGCTCGAGCCCGGGGGCGAAGCACGCGGCGTAGCGCGCGGGCATGTCCATCGCGCGGAGGAGGGCGATGACCACGTGCGCGTAGTCGCGGCAGACGCCCTGCCCGGTCATGAGCGTCGTGACGGCACTGTCGGTGCCCAGGCTCAGGCCCGGCGTGTACGTCACAGTGGATGCCACGAACGACGACACCGCGGTCAGCAGCTCCTCGCCCGCGAGCCCACGGAACTGACGGCGCGCCTGTGCGAACACCTCGTCGGACTGGCAGTACCGGCTCGGGCGCAGGTACGTGATGGTCTCGAGGTCGCTCGTGCGCGGTGTCTGCGCCGACCCGGCGACGACCGCGTCGTAGCGCACCGCGAGGGGTCCCGGTTCGCCGAGGACCCGGTGCAGGCGGCTGCCGGACTGGTCCACGATCTCGGTGGGCGTGTAGACGCGATCACCCTGCGAGAACGTCAGATTCTCGCTCAGCAGGGGCACCCCCTGCGCGGCGGAGATCTGGAAGATGAGATCGACGGAAGCCCCGAGGTCGAGGTCGAGTTCGGCGGTCACGCGGCGCGGCACCGGGCAATCCTCGCACGGTGCGTGCGCACGAGGGCCATTGCCGGCCGCCCGATCCGCGACACGCCGTCGGGCGGGTGCTCAGCCGTCTTTCTTGCCCGGGCCCTTGCCGTTTCCCGGGCCCTTCTCGTCGTCGGGCTTCTTGTCGGACGGGCCCCCGCCGTTTCCGTTCCCGCCCGTGTCATCGCCTCCGTCGTCGACGACGTTCTGCTGATCGTCGGGCGCGGGCTCGGTGGTCTGGACGGGCTCGGTCGTCTGGACGGGTTCGGGAGTCGGGGTCGGCACGAGACCGCTGAGGTCGGCGCGAACCGTCGCGATGCGGGTCAGGATGCCGTCGGCCTCCTCCGCCGTGATCTCCCCCGCGTCGCGGCGGGCGACGACCTCGGCCTCCAGAGCGTCGAGGCTCGACAGAGCGGAGGCGTAGTCGCCGGCCGACGCCTGCTCCGCGATGGTCTGGACGCTCTGCTGCCACGCCGTGGGCGTGGCGGCCGGCGGGGTGCAGGCGGCGAGCGAGAGGGAGAGGGCGACGGCGAGCGCGCCGACGAGGGCGGTGCGGAAGATCACTGACCGACCTCCTTCCACAGGTCGTCGACGTGCTGGTCGAGGGGCTGCGGCAACGAGGGCAGGTCGGGTTCGGCGACTCCCCCGCCGCCCGCGGCCACGACGGCGGTGACCCCTCCCGCGGCGATGACCGCCGCGACGACGGATGCCACGATCACGGTGCGCCGCGACGGGCGTCGACGCGCGGTGGACGTCGGGGTCGGATCAGCGCCGGACGCCCCGAGCACGCGGGTCGGCGCCGTGGAGGTGCGAGCCGCCGGGAGCCGTGCCGTCGCCTCGGCTCCGGGGGCGGCGACGGGGACGTTGGACAGGGTGCGCATCGCGACGATCAGGCCCGTGGCATCCGGTCTCTCGGCGGGGTCGACGGCCGTCATCCGCTCGAGGACCTCGCGCCACGCGGCGGGGATGTGAGCGGGGATCTCGGGCGCCGACACGAGTCGTGCGGCGAGGGCCTCGTGCGGGGTGCGCGAGCCGAACGGGCGCGATCCGGTGAGGGCCTCCAGCAGCACGAGCCCGAGGGAATAGACGTCGCTCGCCGGCGCGGCCGGCATGCCGCGGGCCTGCTCGGGACTGAGGTAGGCGGCGGTTCCGATGACGGTGTCGGCGCGCGTGACCCGGGTCGCCCCGACCAGAGAAGCGATGCCGAAGTCGGCCAGGGTCGCCCTCGGGGTCTCGCCGGTGTGGGCGGCGGGGCGCAGGAGGATGTTCGACGGCTTGACGTCGCGATGCACGATCCCCCGCCCGTGGATCACGGCGAACGCCTCGGCGATCTCCCGGCCCACGCGCGCGGCCTCGGGGCCGGCGACGCGCCCGCGTGCGATCACGTCGGTCAACGTCGGCCCGGCGATGAGCTCCATCGCGAGGTACGCGGGCGTGGCGTCGAGGCGCGCGTCGTACAGGGTGACGAGTGAGGGATGCGAGAGCGAGGCGAGGAGACGGATCTCCGACCGGACGCGGGCCACGTCGGAGGGGTCGGCACCGTCTCCGTCGATGACCTTGATCGCGAGGGTGCGCTCCAGGGCCGTGTCGACCGCCTCGTAGACGCGCGCGTAACCGCCCCGGCCGAGCAGTCGGCCGAGGCGGTAGCGGCCGTCGAACAGCTCGTCGGCGGACGAGTCGTAGGCGACGGTGGGCGTGGGTTCGGTCATGGGTGCACCTCCGGGGTGTCGACCCCGGGAGGACTCAGACGAGGTCGTCGTTGGACGAGCGCGTGGTCGAGCGGGTGACCTGGGCGCCCCCCACTCCTTCGGTGCGGGTGACCGTGTCGGTTTGCCGGCGACGCACGAGCAGCACGACGCCGATGAGGAACACGACGACGCCGGCTCCCATCATGATGTAGCCGATCATGCTCAGACTGACGTAGTCGTTGGGCAGGTTGACGGCGAAGGCGAGGATGGCGCCGATGACGAACAGCGCGATGCCGGCTCCGATGCTCATGGCAGGTCCTTTCGAGAGGGATTACAGCATCCCAACCGGACACCAAAAGGACCGATGGTCTTGACACGGGGACCCCGGGACGGATGACGTCGCCGTCGTCGCTCTGCTCGGGAAGGCTTCACCGCGCGTTTCTCGTCGAGCCCGTTTCATCGACCTCGTCCACCGAGCTCGGTTCGTGACGGAAGACAACTCGCGCGAGCATCGCGGCTCCACCGAGTACGCAGAGCCACGCGACTCCCCATGCCACGAAGCCGAGTGATGGATTCGGATCGATCCACGCTTGAACCGTGCTGGTTCCTTTCACAAGCATCCAGGCGAGAAAAAGCCCGATGAGAATGATGCCGCCGATGGCGAGTCCCAGCTTCTTTCCCATAACTCGAGGGTACCCGCACGGTCCCCCACTGCCCCGGGGAGATACGTCCTCATCGTCTGCTCATGCTCGGAGTCCGTTCTCGATGATGCGTGTGCACCCGAGGGAGAGGGACGCGACGATTTGCTCGTCGCCGAGGATCTGCACGCCGTCGCAACCGCCCCCGATCAGGCACGCCGCTCGGCGAATGTTGCCCGTTCGTTGCAATGAAGAAAGGGACCGCGAGTCTCAATGACCCGCGATCCCTTGTCTCTTCTGGTGCCCCCGACAGGAATCGAACCTGCGACCTTTGGTACCGGAAACCAACGCTCTATCCCCTGAGCTACGGAGGCGGACCGGTCCAGGCTACCACCGGAGCGGCGGCCGACCCGACGGCCGGACCCGGCCGCCAGCGCCGCGCCAAGGACCGACGGCGCGGGCTGCGGCGGCGGTCCGTGGCATCCGGATCACTCGTCGCCGATGACGCCGATGCCGCTCGCCTTGTGGTCGGCGTTCGGGTCGTCTTTCGACGGCGCCTTCGAGGCCTCGTCGACGTCGTTCTCCTGGCTCGGCTTGACCGTGGGGTCGTCTCCGAGGTCGGAAGCGTCGTCGGCCGGGGTGTTCTGCGGGTCGCTCATGGTGTTCCCTTCGTCGAGGTCACCAGCGTCGCAACCCGCTCCGGCCCGACGCACCGGGTTGACCGGGATCGCAGCTCGGCCTAATGGCGGAACATCCCCCGGACCCGTCGTGCGAGGGGAAGGTGCAGGAGCACCTCGCGTCCGTCGACGTCGACCGTGACCACCGACCCGCCGAGGCCGCGACCCGGCGCGGGGACGACGTCGGAGCGCACGTAGGCCTCCGCCACATCGACGTAGACGGCCAGCAGCTGCGCGCTCTGGTCTTTCGACGACGACGCGTCGACGAGCTGCATGCGATGACCCGTATCGGTCTCGACCGAGAACCAGCGCGAACCGGGGGTGGACACGAGCGCCCACCGGTCCCCGCGCGAGAAGCGGGCCCATGCGGCACCGTCGCGCAGCTCGGTCATGACGTCGAGATCGGCCTGCGCCACGACGAGCACCTCGAGCATGGCGAGCGCTTCAGCGGCCGTGACGTAGTCGGCACGGTCGGCGCTCAGACCGCCCCACTCGAATTTGCGCTCGCCCATGTCGCGGCCTCCTCGTTGAGAGCGTAGACCCGGCCGCTCGAGAGGCGCCTCGTCGAGGCGCAACCTGAGCGTGGGCTGGGAGAACCCCTACGATGAGCGCATGCTGACCTCTTCGCCCTCGTCGATCACCGAGCAGACCTCGATCTTCGCGCTGAGCGCGACCAACTCGCTGATCGCGCTCGCGGTCTACGTGCTGATGGTCGTCGCCCTGTGGCGCGTGTTCACCAAGGCCGGACACGCCGGCTGGCTCGCGATCATCCCGATCGTCAACCTCGTCGTCATGGTGCGCATCGCCGGTTTCTCGGGGTGGCTGACCCTGCTGTACATCGTGCCGATCGTGAACCTCGTGTTCCACATCATCGTGCACATCCGCGTGGGCCGTGCGTTCGGCCACGGGTGGGTGTTCTCGCTGCTCCTGCTGGTGATCTTCTACGTCATCGGCTATCTCGTCATCGGCTTCAGCGACGACAAGTACCGCCCCGAACGACTCGCCTGAACGGACGGGGACCGCGCGGACGGGCCGCTGCGACGGCTGCGCTCAGGCGAAGCGGAGGCGATCGTCGGGGTGAAGGCTGCGCAGCGGCACCGACCCGTCGACGATCGCACGGAGGGCCCGCGGGCTGACCTCCAGCTCCGCCGACACGCGCTCCACCCCCGCACCCGACGATAGAGCGCCGCGCAACGCCGCCTCCGCGGCGTGGGCGGCCTCGGCGACGTCGTCTGCTGAACTGCGGACGAACGCGGCGAGCTGCGCCTGCGCGTGTCGGATGCTGCGGCGCTGACGTTCGCGCCCGTCCGCGGGCTCGGCGGTGGGGGCGATTCGCTGCGTGTCGGGCGACATGATCTCCACTCCGGGGGAAGCGTTCGGCTCGCGCGGCTGCGAGCACTCCTCCAGCCTTTCCGACGGCCGGGCGTCCCACATCATCCCTGAGGACGATTTCCAGGCCGTGAACGACGGATGCCACGATCGCGCGGTCGCGATCGTGGCATCCGGTTCAGTCCCCCTTCACGTTGACGATCTGGCGGAGCGTGTGACGCACGGTCACCAGGTCGGCGGCATCCGCCATCACCCGGTCGATCGGCTTGTACGCCTGCGGGATCTCGTCGATGAAGGCGTCGGTGTCGCGGTACTCGATCCCGGTCATCGCCTCACGCAGCTGCTCGTGCGTGAAGGTCTTCCGGGCGGCCGACCGGGAGTACTCCCGGCCCGCACCGTGCGGGGACGAGTTGAGGGCGACGGGGTTGCCGCGGCCCTCGACCACGTAGGACGCGGTGCCCATCGACCCGGGGATGAGTCCGGGTCGACCGGCGTCGGCCATGATCGCGCCCTTGCGCGACACCCACACCTGCTTGCCGAAGTGCCTCTCGGACTCCGTGAAGTTGTGGTGGCAGTTGATCCGCTCCCGTTCCTCGACGGGGGTGTCGAGGAACCGACCGAGCTGGTTCGCGACCCGGTCCATCATCTCCTCGCGGTTGAGCAGGGCGAAGTGCTGGGCCCACCGCAGTTCCCGGATGTACCGCGTGAACTCGGGCGTCCCCTCGACCAGGTAGGCCAGGTCGGGGTGCGGGAGCTCGATCCACCACTGCTTCGCGAGGCGCTGCGCGACCTTGATGTGGTGCTGCGCGATGCGGTTGCCGACCCCGCGGGATCCGGAGTGCAGGAACATCCACACGTCGTCGTTCTCGTCGAGCGAGATCTCGATGAAGTGGTTGCCGCTGCCCAGCGACCCGAGCTGGTGCCGCCAATGGCCGGCGTAGGACGCGGGGTCGAACTCCGCCTTCTCGGCCAGCGCTTCGAGCTCGGTGACGCGTGGCTCGGCCGTGGCGACGATCTTCCGGTTGTCGCGACCGGCCGAGAGCGGAATGGCGCGCTCGATCTGCTGCCGCAGCTCGGCGAGCTCGCGCCCGTCGAGGTCGGAGGCGTGGAACTGCGTCTTGACGGCGATCATGCCGCAACCGATGTCGACGCCGACGGCGGCCGGCATGATCGCGCCGAGCGTCGGGATGACCGAACCGACCGTCGCACCCAAGCCCAGATGGGCGTCGGGCATGAGGGCCAGGTGGGGGTGGATGAACGGCATGGTCGAGGAGGTACGGGCCTGCTCGATGGTCTTCTCATCGATCAGGCTCGCCCACGACACCAGTCGTTCGGTGAGCTTCTGCATGGATCCTTTCCTTCTTGTGGAGGCGAGCGCGCAACGAGGTGCGGTACTCGCGCGGGGAATGAGCCTCAGGTGCGGGCGCCCTTCCCCCTCCAGGGGAAAGGGAAACGCCCCGACCTGACGGTGCGGGGCGTGAGAAGACAGGTGTCTAGACGACCGGCGCCGGAGGGTACGACGAGAGGAGGAACGGCAGGTACTGCTGCTGCTTCCCCTGCTGCTCAGCGCGGCGATCGCGGTTCGCGGTCATCGTCTCGTCTTTCCTCGGCTGTCGTGCCGGTCGGCACGGACTTGCGAACATAACGGATGCCGCCGACTCGGCGCAAGAGTCGCGGCATCCATCCTTCGTCTTCACCCGGACTCCGCCGGGCAGAGGTCAGGCCTGCGTGGGTTGGTCGAAATCCCAGTCGATGGGCTCGTCGTCGTCCTCGCCGGACGTCGGCTCGACCGCGCGCAGGTGCGGCCGCGGGAACAGCCGGTGATTCTTCAACTCCGCCGCTGCGTGGGCGAAGTCGGGCTCCTCGTCGTGCCAGTCCATGGGCGCGGACAGCACGTCGTTGCCGACGCCGATCACCAGCTCGGCCTGCGCGACCCGCTTGTCGTCGGTGACGATGGGGATGCTGACCGCTTCGGCCTGCCCCTCCTTCGCCACCGCCGCGGTCAACTCGACGAGCGACGCGGCGACGTCGTCGGTGGTCATCACGGTCTCGCCGGCATAGGTCACGCATCGCATGGGTTCCACCCTGCGGTCCCCGAATCGACGCGCGGGGTGGGTTGCCTGGACCGCGCGCGTGGGATACGCGTCAGTCCCGCCGCTGCGTGGAACGGAACATCGACTCGTCGAGCTCGAACCAGACCGCGCGGACGGTGTCGAACTCGGCGAACTGTTCCGGCTGGGGATCGGTGAGGGAGAGGCGGTAACCGCGAGGAAGATCATCCACGTGCTGTCCGTCGCGCGGGCCGCCGACGAGCACGTAGATCACGGAGAATCGACCGCCTGCTTGTCGACCGCCACGCCGTCGACGGCGTCGCTCATGCGGTGCAGGAACGCGACCACCGCCGCGGACTCCTCGGGCGTCATGTCGATGACGGCCGCGAGCATGCGGTCGTGCATGTTGCCCAGGGTCTGACGCACCTCGGCATCGGCGCGCGGCGTGGCCTGGATGAAGATGCTGCGGCGGTCGTCGGGGTTGGCGACACGCGTGATGTGGCCGGACCGCTCGAGACGGTCGAGGATCGCCGTGGTCGACGCGGTCGAGAGCCCGAGGTATCGCGTCAGCTCGCCCGGGCGCACCCGGCGGGTGGCGTCGCGCAGCAGGTAGCGCAGGACGAGGAGCTCGTTCTCCCCCATCGACATGGAATCGCGCGTGCGCCGACGCATGGCGACCTCGGCCGCGCGATAGATGCGCAGGGCTTCGAGAACGGCTTTGCTGCGTCGTCGGCGGTCGGTCGGCTCGTCGCCGTACCAGTAGGTGACTTCTTCGGTGGGTCCCGTGGTGGTGAGTCCGCGGGACGTGGTTTCGACGTCTGTCATGACACACTCCTCCCCGCTCGTGTCCCGACTATACCGCGTTAAGAATAGTTAGACAAACTAGTTACTAAGCGAGTATGTTCTACACGCAGCTAATCGCTCACGAAGGGAGTTCCCATGGGCCACCTGTTCTACGGCACCGCGACCGAACCGATCCGCATCCCGGACCGCCTTCTCTCGCACCTCAAGGTCGTCATGACGACCAAGCTCCGCCGCAGCGAGAGCTTCACCCTGAGCTGGACCCACGTCGACGGCACCCCCGGCCGCTCCACCCTCTGGCTGCAGCCGGCGATCCCGCTGCGCTTCGTCTTCGACTCGGCAGAACCCGAGACCCTCGACGCATCGACGCTCAAGAGCATGGCGGACATGGCCAACTCCTCCGCGGGCCTCATCGTCGATCTGCAGGTCGAGATCCCCGAGGCGTCGTCGACCCGTGTCGCTCCCGCGCGCACCGCGGCTCCCGCCCGCCGTCGTTCCTTCTCGGTCGCCGCCTGACATGAGCGCTCCCGTCATCCCCGCTCCCCCGACGCCGACCTCGGCCCGCGTCCTGTGGGCGAAAGTCGACACCGGCTTCTGGGTCGCCCATCGCGGCGGCGAGTACGACGGCTGCGTGGACGCGGTCGCCGGCGGATTCGTGTCGCGCGACGCGCACGGCGTCCCGATCGGCCGCTACGACAGCCTCGACGCCGCGAAAGCGTCCCTGCGGTCGACGACGCATCCCGCGAACGCGTGGCGCCGACACAAGCTGGAGCGCGCCTCGTTGATCGCCGCGACCTCCGTCGGGGGCACCGCGCTGGCGTTCGCCCTCACCGCGGGCGCCCTGGCGCCCCTGCTGTGAACGACGTGACCGACGTCGAGCTGCGCGACGCCGCCGACGATTTCGAGGACGCCGCGAGCGCGGAGTTCGCCGCCCGGTACGGCGTCACGCCGCTCTGACCGTCGACACGGCGCGGTGACCCTCGTCGACCCCCTGGACGCCGCACCGTCGACGTGAGATCGTCGCCGTCCACCAATGGATGGAGACCCCATGACGATCGACAACGGACGAACGGATGACGCTCCCGACGAGCAGTCGAACGGCTCCGGCAGCGAGTCCCCCGAAGAGGGCGCCGCGGCGCAGCGCGACGCCGACGAGGCCGCGACGACGGACGGCTCCCCTACGGGCGACATCGGCTGAGTGCACGACGACGGCCGACGCGGCTCCCTCTCGGGACGGCGTCGGCCGTTTCGCCTGCCCGGTCAGAACGCGTAGCGCACCCGGCAGTACGGCAGCTTCCGGGCGATGAGTTCGGTGAGCGTCGCGACGCTCTGCGCCTTGAGCGGATGCCGATAGCGCACGTTCACCGCACCGTTCTGCGATCGCTTCTCCTCCTGCACGGACGGCGTCCACAACAGCTCCTCGCCCTTGGGGTGCCACCCGAGGTTGACCTCGTGCAAGCCCTCGTTGTGGGTGAGGAAGATCACCTCGCACGCGAGCTGGGCCTTGGCGCGCGGATGCAGGGCCGCATCGAGCTGGTCGAAGAGCTCGCTCCAGTCCGCGAGCCACGTCGGCGTGAGGATGACCGGCGAGAAATTGACGTGCACCTCGAATCCGGCGTCGACGAAGTCGTTGATCGCGGCGATGCGCTCCGCCATCGGCGAGGTGCGGAGATCGGTGACCCGCGCGGTGCCGGCCGGCATGAGCGAGAACCGGATGCGGGTGCGACCCGCCGGGTCCCACTCGAGCAGATCGCGGTTCACGAACTTCGTCGCGAACGACGCCTTCGCCGTCGGTGTCATGCGGAACAGGTCGCACACGTCGCGGACGTTCTCGCTGATGAGCGCATCGACCGAGCAGTCGCCGTTCTCGCCGATGTCGTACACCCAGGCGTCGGGATCGCACTGGTTGGGCTCGGTCTTGGGCCCTCTCGCCGCGATATGGCGCGCGAGGTGTCGGGTGGTCTGATCGATGTTCGCGAACACGGTGATCGGGTTGCTGTAACCCTTGCGGCGGGGCACGTAGCAGTAGGCGCACGCCATCGCACAGCCGTTGGAGAGCGAGGGGGCGATGAAGTCGGCGGAGCGGCCGTTCACGCGCGTGGCGACGCTCTTCTTCACCCCCAGCACGAGGGCCTCGGTCTTGATGCGCACCCAGCGGGCGACGTTGGTCTCGTCGCCGTGAACCTCGGGGATCTGCCAGTGCGAGGCGATCGGAACGACGTCGGCGTCGGGCCAGCGCGCGACGATCTCCCGCCCGCGCTCGAGCTCGAGGGCGGCGTCCTCCGCGTAGATGCGCGTGACGCGCAGCAGGTTCTCCCGTTCGACGGCCATCGTCCCGTTCTACCCCGGGGTTCCGACATCGCCGCCCGTCGGCATCGGCTGGCACCGCGGACACCACCAGGTGCGGCGTCGCTCCGGGTCGTTCGCCACCTCGTCGCGCACCCGGATGCGCGTTCCGCACCGCAGACACGGACGCCCCGCGCGGCCGACCACCCAGTGCGACGCGCCTCGGCGACGATCCCCGGTGGTGACCTGGTACATCCCCGCCACCGTCGCCGACACGCGCAGGCACCGCGCGGCGAGCGCCACCAGGGCGTCGAGGTCGGTCGCCCCGATCGGAGCGAACGGGTGGATGCCGCGCAGGAACGCGAGCTCGTTCACCCACAGGTTGCCGAGCCCGGCCATACGGCGCTGGTCGAGCAGCGTCGCCACGAAGGGACGATCGGGGCGCGCGGCCAACCGACGCACCGCCTCGGCGGCATCCCAGTCCTCGCGGAGCGGATCGGGACCGAGGTGTCCGACGACGTCGCGTTCGTGCGCGGTGGGCACGAGCTCGACGACCGGCAGATCGAGCCCCCACACGTCGCGGCCGTCGTCGAGCCGCAGGCGCACGCGGGCTTTCTCTCGGACCGCGGTCGGCAGGGACCTCCCGGGCCTGGTGATGGTCCACGACCCCTGCATGCGCAGGTGCGTGTGCAGCGTGTCGCCGCCGTCGAATCGCGTGAGCAGATGCTTGCCGTGCGTGTCGTAGCCGACGATCGTACGGCCGGCGAGGGACAGACCGGCGGCGTTGCCGGCACGCAGCTCCCCCTCGGCCACGTGAGCACCCGTCGTCGCCACCGCCAACCGCTGGCGGAGCCGGTAGACGCTGTCGCCCTCCGGCACGGCTAGCGCGCCGCGGGGATGAGCTGATCGCCGCGCGGGGCGAGATCGGGGCGCAGGCGCGTTCCGAACTCGTGGCGCAGGGCGCTCAACGCGGCCTGCCACCCGGCGAGGCCGTGGACTCCGGGCCCCGGGCTCGTCGACGAGGAGCACAGGTACACGCCCGCCATCGGGGTACGCCAGGGGTCGGGGCTGTAGACCGGCCGACCGAGCAGCTGGGTGAGGGTAGGGGCTCCCGCGGAGATGTCGCCGCCCGGGAAGTTGGGGTTCCACGCCGCGATGTCGACCGAGGTGCGCGAGCTCGACGCGAGCACCGTGTCGCGGAAGCCGGGCGCGAAACGCTCGATCTGCCGCACGACCGCCTGCTCGCGATCGGCGGGGCTGCCGGACGGGACGTGGGTGTACGCCCAGAGCACGTGCTTGCCCTCGGGCGCGCGGGTGGGGTCGAACAACGTCGGCTGCGCGGCCAGGACGTAGGGCGCGTCGGGGAGCTCTCCCCGCGCGACGGCGTTCTCGGCGTCGGCGATCTCGGCCCGTGTGCCGCCGAGGTGGACGGTCCCGGAGCGAGCGACGTCGGGGGCGGCCCACGGCACCGGCTCGCTCAGCGCGAAATCGACCTTCGCCACTCCCCCGCCGTAGCGGAACCGTTGCAGCGCTCGACGGTACGCCGCCGGCATCCGGTCTCCGGCGAGGCGGATGAGGGCTCGGGGCGTGGTGTCGAGGAGCACGGCGCGCGCCGGGGGGAGCTCGTCGAGCGAGGTCACCTCGACACCGGCGTGCAGCACGCCGCCGTGGGCCCGGATGTCGGCGATCATCGCGTCGGCGATGGACTGGCTGCCGCCGACCGGGATCGGCCATCCGCGACCGTGCCCGTAGGTGGCCAGCACGAGACCCGCCCCACCGGCCGCGAGACTCGGCTGGTGCAGGATCGTGTGGGCGGAGACGCCCGTCATCATGCTCGGCACGACCTCTTCGCGGAACCGCGCGTTCCACCACGGACCGCCCTGCTCGAGGGCCCGGATGCCGAAGAAGAACGCCGCGAGCGGATCGCCGGGGATGCGCAGCAGCGCGTTCCCGGTGAAGTCGGCGACGCCGCGCAGGTGATCGACGAGCGGGCGCATCAGCCGCTCGTAGGCGGGGCCGTCGACGCCCAGGCCGTCGGCCGCGCGCGCGAGATCGCGGAACGCCAGGGCGGCGCGGCCTCCGTCGAGAGGGTGGGCGTACGAGACCTCGGGCACGATGAACGGCACCCGGCGGTCGAGCCCGAACTCGCGGAAGAACCACGACTCGAGGGCGAGAGGATGCACCGCCGAGCCCACGTCGTGGTGGAAGCCAGGGAGGGTCAGTTCGGCGGTGGATGCCGCTCCGCCGAACGTCGGCGACTTCTCGTAGACCGCGACCGACAGCCCGGCGCGCGCGAGGGTGACCGCGGCGGCCAGGCCGTTGGGACCCGAGCCGACGATGATCGCGTCGTACTGCTCGCTCATCGCTGGATCGGCTCCCTCTCGGCGGTGGATTCGCGCCCGATCGCCTCGGCCCCGCCGTCGGTGCCGGGAGCGCCGCCCTCGGCGAGGTAGGCGAGACGGTGCAGCGTCTCGGCGTTGCGCCAGCGGGTGATGGCGTCGAAGACGGTGTCGGGGAGAAGCCGGGCGGGTCCGGTGACGGGCTCCTCCTGGATGCGCACGACGCACCCTGCTCCTCGCCTCTTGACGTCGATCGCGACGCGCGCGACACCGATCGGACCGCCGTGCGGTTCGAGGACGGCGCGATGGGGCGGATCCCAGACACGCATGACCGTGACGTCGTTCGTCACCAGGGGCCACGACCCGAACGAGTGGTGCAGTGTCGCGCCCTCGGCGGGCCACGACTCCCCCACGTCGCGCATGCGCGAGGTCCCCACCACCCACAGCGGATAGAGCCAGCCGTTCGCGAGCACCCGGAACACGTCTTCCGGGGTGCAGTGCAGCAGACGGACGTTGCGGGCCATGGATCGCTCCTCATCGTCGTCGCGGGACGGGCGGATGCCGGGGAGGGTGTCCGACAACGCTCAGGCTACGACCCGCCCTCGACATCGGTCGCGGTGGTTGCGCCTCGGCGCGGTGGCCGATATCGAGACCGCCGTCGGCTCACGCGGCCGCGGGCAGGACGAACCACGCCCGCGTCCCGCCGGCCGGGGAGGCGTCGAGGCCGATCGTCCCGCCGTGCGCCTCGACGATGCGTCGACACGTCGCCAGACCGATGCCGATGCCCTGCACGTCGGCGCCGTGGCCGCGCTGCATGGGCTCGAAGACGCGCTCGCGCAACTCCACCGGCACCGTGTCGCCGTTGTCGTCGACGCTGATCCGCCAGCCGTCGGGCAGTGTCTCGACGCTCACGCGGACGTCGGGCACCTTCTCGGCCGCGACGGTGAACTTGACGGCGTTCGCGATGAGGTTCTGCAGCAGAACGCGCAGCAGGGTGTCATCGCCCCGGACGAACGTCGAGGCCTCCACCGTGACTTCGGCGCCCGTGCGGACGAGTGCACCGTCGAGGTCTTCGAGCACGGCATCGACGGTCTCGGCCACGTCGACCTGCGTGATGTGGGGGCGGGCACCGCCCACCCGCGCGAAATCGAGCAGGTCGGTGACCATCGAGGTCATCCGGCCGGCCGCCGCCTCGGCGCGGGCGAGCGACTGCGCCGCGCGGGGAGCGCCGGCCATCTCCGGACTGTCCGCGGCGAGCTCGAGGAAGCCCGTGAGCGCCGTGAGCGGGTTGCGCAGGTCATGGCTGACCTGCGTGGCGAAGCTCTCCAACTGCTCGTTCGACTCGAGGAGGTCGCGCTGGACGCGGCGCAGCTCCAGCACGTCGATCACCTGGTGGGCGAGCAGGTCGAGCGCGCGGCTGCTGGCATCCGAGAGCTCCCCCACCTCGTCGTCGAAGACGCAGAGCGTGCCGATCGCCACACCCGAGGGCGTGATGAGCGGGCTCGATGCGTAGAAACGCACGTTCGCGATCTCTCCCGTGACGAACGCATTCTGCGCGAAGCGGCCATCGAGCCGGGCGTCGGGGACCACGACGCGACCCGGCTGCGAGATGACCGCTGCGCACATGGAGTCCTCGCGCTCGCAGGACGCCGCCTGGATGCCGACCGCGGCGACCTGATGCTGCATGCGGTCGTCGATGATGTTGATGACCGCGGTGGGCACGCCGCACACGGTCGCGGCGAGCTCGACGAGTCCCTGGAGGTCGGGCTCGGACGGCTCGCCCACGAGACGGTACTGAGCGATCGCGTCTCGCCTGGTCACATCGTGCGCAGTCGACACGGCATCCCCCTGGTGGTCTCGCCGACGAGCCTAGCGGCTGCCGGCTACACCGAGACGGCCGGGAGAGGAAGGGGCTCGCATGCGCTGGCCGTTCGGCGCAGAGTCGCCCCATGAGCACTCCGGCCTTCCCCCAGACTCCGTCCGAGCCCACCGCACCGACCCCCGCCGAGCCGACCACGCCGGCGCCGTCCGAGCCGACCGTCCCCCTCCCGCCCGAGACGCAGCCCGCCCCGGCGGGCGAGGCCGGATCCGATGCGGCCGGTGCGTTCGCGGAGGAGCACGACGAGGCCATCGGCTCGGCCGACACCGTCGCCGACAACGAGGTCGAGCAGGCCGTGGTCGACGCGGTCGACCCGGGCGGTCGCCCCGACTGACCCGCTGAGACGAACGAAGGGGGCGGCGCCGAACCGGCACCGCCCCCTTCGCACAGTCAGGCTCCGTCGGCCCGAGCGCCGATCACGGGTTGCCGCGCGTCCACAGCAGGAGGATCGCGACGGCCTGCAGCACGAGGCATCCGACGAGGATGGCGGTCCGCCGGCGCGGCGTCGAAGACCACCGCTCATCGCCCATGAGCGGCGCCATGGGCATGAGCAGGCGGAACGTGCTCTGCTGCGGGAGGAACACCGCGAAGATGTAGACGCCGTAGCTGAACCCGTACGCGACGACCATGAGGCCGAGCTTGCGGACGGGACGCGACCACATCAGTGCGAGGAAGGCCACGATCAGCGCGATCACGAGCACGATGCCCACGACGCCCAGGTGCGTGCCGGCCTGA
The DNA here is from genome assembly GCF_947489255.1 of uncultured Microbacterium sp. Classification (GTDB taxonomy): domain Bacteria; phylum Actinomycetota; class Actinomycetes; order Actinomycetales; family Microbacteriaceae; genus Microbacterium; species Microbacterium phycohabitans. Next base: position 247,398 of record NZ_CANLCY010000004.1, on the reverse strand, counting down.
CGGAACCACGGGGTGAACGGCGTGAACTCGTCGTTGCCGACGTAGTCGAGCCACCATCCGAGCTCGGTGCGGATGTAGGCGTTGTGCGTGCCCGTGACGAACTGGGCGATGTGGTTCCACGACAGGCCCGCGACCGCGATGACCAGACCGGATGCCATCAGCGACGCCCACTCGCGCACCGGGAACGGGTCGACACGGCGGCGGAAGAAACGCACGAGGAAGACGATGCCCAGGGCCAGGCCGAGCGCCAAGACGCCCGGACGCGTGTACGCCGTGATCAGCCCGATGGGCAGGATCCAGAGATAGCGCCGCTTGATCGCCAGCAGCATGCCGGCGAACATCAGCAGCATGAACAGGCCCTCGCTGTAGCCGATCACGAAGAGGAACGACATCGGCGCGAAGGAGAAGAACACCACCGCCCACCAGGCGGGCTGGGGCTTGGTGACGGTGCGCAGCAGGACGAAGAGCAGCCACGTGGCACCGAGGCTCGCCCCGAGGCTGAGCAGAACGGCGACGGGCTGCCACCCGAGACCCGTCGCCCCCGAGATCACCCGCACCATCGTGGGGAACACCGGCAGGAACGCCCAGTTGTTGGGGAGGATGTCGCCCGAGACGTTCATCGGCAGCGACATCGGGTAACCCTGCGCCGCGATCTGACCGTAGCGATCGGCATCCCAGCCCGTGAGGTAGTCGAAGAACGTGCCGAGGCGCTCGCTGTCGGGGCCGAAGCCCCAGCGCGCGGCCTTGGCGATCGAGTAGAACCCCCACAGGAGGCCGAAGTTCACGGTGCGCGCGATCGCCCACAGGATCAGGACGCGGGTGAAGGCCCCGCGTTCGATGGGGACGATGCCCTCGGGCGTGCGCAGCACATCGCTGCCGTACTGCCGCAACGCGCGCCCGATCCGCGATTCGCGGAGGCGATCGAGGCGTCGCGACGGACGCCCGATGACCCTCGACGGTTGGGTCGGGGTGACAAGCTCGCTCGGCGGTGCGCTCACTCGGAACCTTTCACAGGGGAAGATGAGGGCGAGTGACGACGGTGTCTGGCCCGGGGAAGTGCAGTGAGGCCAGATGGTACCGGATGAAACTGACCGTTCACTACCGTTGACTTCCAGGAGAATCCCCTGGTCAGTGGGTGTCGCCCACGATTTTCAGGCCGATCACGCAGCCGACCAGGCCGAGCACCAGGAGCACCTTCACCACCGAGATCGCCTCGGTACCGGTGATCATGGCGACGACGACCGTGAGCGCGGCTCCGATGCCGACCCAGACCGCGTAGGCCGTGCCGGTGGGGATCTCGCGCATCGCGACGGCGAGTCCCCCCATGGATGCCACGAGGGCCACGCCGAAGATCACGCTCGGCCAGAGCTTGGTGAAGCCCTCCGATCGCCCGAGGGCGGTGGCCCAGACGGCCTCGAGGACGCCGGAGAGGATGAGGATGATCCACGACATGACGGTGCAGCTCCTTGGCCAGTCTTGTCGCTGTCCGGGTACTGATCCCTCGTCCGGGGACGCGGTGGGCGTCCGGTGTCCAGGGTAGCGACCGCGCCTGTGCAGGGCCCGTGCAGTCGATCCGCTGCCGCTCCCGCTCCCGCGCCCGCGTCGGCGCCCGCGTCGGTGCCCGCGTCGGCGCCCGCGCCCGCGATAGACGCTCTCCCTGCCCAGACACGCCGTCACTCCGCGTGTCTCGCACGCATCGGCGTTTTATCGCGGACCACGCGAAGCACCCGGACGTCGAGGGGAAGCGAGACACCGGGCACCGCGGCATCCGGGCACCAGCGCGAGACGGGCCGGGGCGCGGGGACCGCGGCATCCGGGATCAGATCAGGAAGATGGATGCCGCGCCGGGATTGTGGGCGTGGACGAGCACGCCGAAGACGACGGCGTCGAACAGCAGGTGCACCGTGACGATGTACCAGAGCGAGCGCGTCTTCAGGAACAGGAACCCCTGCACGATCGCGAACGGGATCGTGAGGAAGGGGCCCCAGGCCTGGTAGCCGAGCTCCCACAGGAACGACACGAAGACCACGGCCTGGAGGAGGTTCGCGGTGAGATCGGGGAGGTGTCGCCGCAGCAGCACGAAGACCGTGCAGATGAAGAAGAGCTCGTCCCAGATGCCGACCGCGCCGACGCCGACGAACAGGCGCGCGATGAGATCGGGAGTGGTCACGGCGGGCCAGTTCAGGTAGACGCCGCTGGTGATGAAGTAGAACGGCAGGATCAGGTAGCCCAGCACGATGACCCCGCCGAGCCACGCCCACTGCCACCACGTCCACCGTCCGCCGCCGCGCCAGGGGAAGCGGATCGCGTGATCGCGGTAGACGAAGCGCGAAACGACGTAGGGCACCACCACCGCCCCACCGAGGGCGAGGGTGAAGCGCACGAAGGCGGCGTCGTCGAGCTCGGCGTGCAGCGGGATGAGGCTGACGATGAACTGGCCGATCGCGATCAGCGACACGTCGCGCGCGATGCTCGGCTCCTCGCCGCGCGCAAGGGCCACGCCGTTGCGACGGTCGACGAGAACGGCGGATGCCACGGCGAGAGCGAGCAGGATCCAGCCGAGCCACACGATCTGCACGACGAACAGCGCCGGGGCGGCGAGGCACACCGCGAGCGCCGGAACGAGCTTCGGCGTCCACGTGGAACGCTCGCGGACCGGCACCGCGGTGTGCGCGGTCACGGCGAGACCCGCGTGTAGGTCAGGTCGCGGATGTCGCGGCCCACGCGCAGGCCCTTGCGCTCGAACGCGGTGAGGACGCGACCCTCGAAGCGGTCGGCCCACTCCCCCGCGAAGGCCCGCTCGAAGCCCGGGGCGTCGTCGAGCACGTCGCGCATCTGATCGGCGTAGTCCTGCCAGTCGGTCGCCAGACGCAGGGTGCCGCCCGGACGCAGGGCCAGCGCGGCGATCCGCGCGAAGTCGGGGGCGACGAGACGGCGCTTGGTGTGCTTGTTCTTGTGCCAGGGGTCGGGGAAGAACACCCACAGCTCGTCGACGGATGCCGCCGGCAGCAGGTGCTCGAGCGCCTCGGGCGCGTTGGCCTCGACGAGGCGCAGGTTCTTCACGCCCTCGCGGTCGGCATCGAGCATGGTCCGGGCGAGGCCCGCGGTGAAGACCTCGACGGCGAGGAAGTCGGTATCGGGATCGGCGGCCGCGGCCGACACGATCTGATGGCCCTGGCCGGAGCCGATCTCCACGACCAACCGGCCACGGCGTCCGTAGACCTGCTCGAGGTCGACGGCGGTCCCCGCCCTGACGCTGGTCGCGGCCGCGGCCCGCTCGACGGGGAGCAGGTAGAACGGCGAGAGCTCGGCCCACGCGCGGTCCTGCGCCTCCGACATGCGGCCGCTGCGGCGCACGAACGACACCGGCTTGTCGCGGAACACGGGGGCGGCGGCATCCATGTCATCCAGGCTATCCGCCGCGTGACTCGCCATCATTCGTCGCTTCTCCGCCGCGGAAGCGACGGATTCCGGCGACTCGCGCGAGAGCGCGCGCTTGCGGCCGCTCACGGGACGGTCACGAAATCGATGAGCTCCTCGACGCGGCCGAGCAGGGCCGGCTCGAGGTCGCGGAACGTGGTGACCTTCGACAGGATGTGCTGCCACGCCCGCGCGGTGTCGGCCTGCTCCTCGGCGGGCCAGCCGAGGGCTCGGCACACGCCCACCTTCCACTCGATGCCGCGCGGCACCTCGGGCCACGCGGCGATGCCGAGGGCGCGCGGGGTCACGCACTGCCAGACGTCGACGAAGGGGTGGCCCACGATGCGCACGTGCGCGCCGTGGCGGCCGCGCGCGATCTTCTCGGCGATGCGCGATTCCTTGGAGTTCGGCACGAGGTGGTCCACCAGCACGCCGTAGCGTCGCTCGGCCGTGGGGGGCTCGGCATCCAATCTCTCTTCGAGCAGGTCGACGCCCTCGAGGAACTCGACCACGACGCCCTCGGCGCGCAGGTCTGCACCCCAGACCTTCTCGACGAGCTCGGCGTCGTGCTTGCCCTCGACGAAGATGCGGCTGGCGCGAGCGGTGCGGGCGCGCTGGTCGGCGACCGCGAAGGACCCGGATGCCGTGCGCGTGCGCCCCGTGGGGGCCGCAGTCGGAGCGGTGAGCACCACCGGCTTGCCGTCGACGAGGAACCCGCCGCCGAGGGGGAACAGCCGGCGCTTGCCGAAGCGGTCTTCGAGCTCGACGTTCATGCCGTCGATGCGGGTCACCGCGCCGACGTACCCGTCGCCGGCGACCTCGACCACCAGATCGGCGGCGGCCGCGACCTGGGCGGGCTTGACCCGCCCGGCGTCGCGCCAGCCGCGCGCGAGCACGTCGGTGCCGTAGCGATCGTCCATGGTGCTGTACCTCCGAGCGTTCGAGCCTAGGCGTCGCGCCGGTGCGCCGAGAGCGGACGCGCCGCTCCTACCCCGGTGTCGGTGGTCGTTTATAGGGTGGATCCGTTGCGCACCGAAGGGGGATGCATGCGGATGCCGAGAGTGGCGCGGGCGGTCGTCGCCGTCTTCCTGGCGATCGTCGCGGTCCTGGGGACGCCGCTGGCCGCGGCCGCGGTCCCCCCGCCTTCGCTCGGCTCGAGCTACGTCGTCGATCGCATCGACGCGCTCACCGACGCGCAGGAGGCCGAGGTGCAGTCGCGCCTGGTGACGTTGTCGCAGCAGACCGGCCTCGATCTGTGGGTCGTCTACGTCGACGCCTTCACCGACCCCTCCGATGCGCAGGACTGGGCGAACGACACGGCCAACCAGAACAAGCTCGGCCCGCATCAGTACGTCCTCGCGATCGCGATCGACGGCGACACCTTCTCGTTCTACCTCTCCGGCGACGTCGACGACGGGGAGCTGTCGGCCGCGCAGCTGTCGTCCATCGAGCAGGATCGCATCCAGCCGGCGCTCGAGACCGGAGACGACGCGGGCGCCGCGATCGCCGCCGCCGACGGCATCCGCACCGCGCACGCGCAGGCCGGGGGCAACCTGCCCGTCCCTCCGCCGACGCCGGCGACCGACAGCGGTCCCGCCCTCGGGCCGATCGTCCTCGTCGCGGTGCTTCTGCTGGCCATCGCGGGCGTGCTGCTGTGGCTCTTCTTCCGACGCCGGCGAGCTGAGGCGACCGCGACGGCGCCCGCGGAGAACGTCGACGACCTCGCCCGGCGCGCAGGCTCCGCGCTCGTCGCCACCGACGACGCCATCAGGACCAGCGAGCAGGAGCTCGGGTTCGCGCGCGCCCAGTTCGGCGACGACGCCGCGGCCCCCTTCGCCGACGCCCTCGCGCAGGCCAAGGCCGACCTCGACCGGGCCTTCGCCCTGCAGCAGCAGCTCGACGACGACGTGCCCGAGACTCCCGAGCAGCGACGGGACGGCTACACCGAGATCCTGCGCCTGTGCCAGGCGGCCGACGAGGCCCTGGATGCCAAGGCCGCGGCCTTCGACGAGCTCCGCGCCCTCGAAGCCGACGCTCCCGCCGCGTTGCGGACGGCGCGCACCCGACGGGAGACCGTCGCCGCAGCGCTGGCCGCCGCGGACGACGACCTCCAGCGACTGCGCTCCCGCTACGCCGACGACGAGCTGAGCCCCGTCGCCGACAATCCCGCCCAGGCCCGATCGCGTCTGGATCTCGCCGCGGCGCAGGAGGCGGAGGCCGAAGCCGCGCTGTCGGCCGGGCGCACCGGCGAAGCGGCCGTCGCCATCCGTGCGGCCCAGACCGCCGTCGCCCAGGCGGACACGCTCGAACAGGCGATCGCCACGCTCGGCTCGACCCTCGACGCCGCAGCGCAGCGTGCGGGTGCCCTCGTCGCCGAGATCGAAGGCGATCTGGCCGCCGCCGCGAGCTTGCCCGATCCCGACGGTCGGGTCGCCGCCGCGATCGCGTCGACGCGCGCGCAGCTCGACGCCGCGCGTGCGCTCCTCTCGGCCGAGCGTCCGAGCCCCCTGCGTGCCGTCGACGTGCTCCAGCAGGCGAACGCGACCATCGACGGTGTGCTCGACGCGGCCCGCGACGCCGAGGAGCGCCGCCGGCGCGCCGAAGGGCAGCTCGACACCGTGCTCGCCCAGGCCCGCGCCCAGGTGAGCGCGACCGAGGACTTCATCGCGGCGCGCCGAGGCGCCGTGGGGCCGACGGCCCGCACCCGTCTGGCCGAGGCGGGAGCCGCGCTGGTGCAGGCCGAGCAGCTTCGGGCAAGCGATCCAACCGCGGCGTTGACCACGGCGCAGCGCGCGGCGCAGCTGGCCGGCGAAGCCGCCTCGCTGGCGCAGAACGACGTCGGATCGTTCGGCGGCGGCGCGGGAGGCGGCGGCGGAGACCTCATGGGCGCGATCCTCGGCGGTATCGCCATCAACGCGCTCTCCGGCGGCGGACGACGCCGTGGCGGCTTCGGGGGTGGCGGTCTCGGCCCGCTCGGCGGGCTGGGCGGCCTCGGCGGACTCAGCGGCGGCGGGTTCGGCGGGCGCTCGCGATCGGGCGGCGGCGGCGGGTTCTCGGGCGGCGGCCGGTCGCGAAGCGGTGGCGGTCGCGGGTTCTCGAGCGGCGGCGGTCGCAGCCGCGCCGGGGGCGGAGGAGGCCGACGTCGCTGACCCCCTCGCGGCGCAGCGCCCGATCACAGAGAATTCGTAGCATTCGACACCAGACTCGACATCGTCACCCTCAGGAAGGAACACCCCGCATGGCCAAGCAGTCCATCTTCGGTCGCATCTCGACCCTCGTCCGCGCGAACATCAACGCGCTCCTCGATCAGGCCGAGGATCCGCAGAAGATGATCGACCAGCTCGTGCGCGACTACTCGAACTCCATCGCCGACGCCGAGTCCGCCATCGCCGAGACCATCGGCAACCTGCGCCTGCTCGAGCGCGACCACCAGGAAGACGTCCAGGCCGCGGCCGAGTGGGGCAACAAGGCCCTCGCCGCCAGCCGCAAGGGCGACGAGCTGCGCGCGGCGGGCAATGTCGGCGAGGCCGACAAGTTCGACAACCTCGCCAAGATCGCCCTGCAGCGTCAGATCACGGCCGAGGGCGAGGCCAAGGCCGCCGCTCCCACGATCGCCGCGCAGACCGAGGTCGTCGACAAGCTCAAAGACGGCCTGAACGGCATGAAGACCAAGCTCGATCAGCTCAAGGCGAAGCGCAACGAGCTCACCGCCCGCGCCAAGGTCGCCGAGGCGCAGAACAAGGTGCACGACGCCGTCAAGTCGATCGACGTGCTCGACCCGACCAGCGAGCTCGGGCGCTTCGAAGACAAGATCCGCCGCGAAGAGGCCCTCGCGGCCGGCAAGCAGGAGCTGGCCGCCTCGAGCATCGACGCGCAGTTCAACGCTCTCGAAGACGTGGGTGAGCTGACAGAGGTCGAGGCACGCCTGGCCGCCCTGAAGGTCGGCGGCCCGCAGCGCGCGGCGATCGACGCCCCCAGTCCCGACCAGCTCTGATCGACTCCGAGCGCGCCGTCCGAGCACCGGGCGGCGCGCTCCCCTCTCCCGTCGAGGACACCCATGGCCCGGTTCATCGTCGCCCCGCAGTGGCAAGGTTCGTCGTCGTCGCGCGCGATGCAGCTGATCGACGGGGCCGAGGCGATCGCGGGTGATCTCCCGCGCGGCTCGACGACGGTCCTCGATGCACCGACCGAGGCCGGCGACGCGCAGGGCACGCGCGTGCACCGGCTCAGCGCTCTCGTGCGTATGCGCGAGCGCATCGAAGACGCCGTCCGCGGTGCAGACGGACCCGCGGTCGTGATCGGAGGCGACTGCGGAGTCGCCCTGGGCGCCGTGGCGGCCGTGGCGGGCGACGACCTCGCCGTGGTGTGGATCGACGCCCACGCCGACCTCAACACCCCCGACTCCTCCCCCAGCGGAGCGTTCCACGGCATGGTGCTGCGCGCCATCGCGGGCGAAGGAGAGTCACCGCACCGCCTCGAACCCGGGATCTCCCCCTCCCGCCTCGTCCTCGCCGGCACCCGCTCTCTCGATGCCGAGGAGCAGCGCTTCATCGACGAGCACGCCGTCCCGGTCATCGCTCCGGCCGACCTCGCCGACCCCGACGCCCTCGCCGACGCGGTCATCGCGACCGGTGCCGCGCGAGTCCACGTGCACATCGACCTCGACGTGCTCGACCCGGCGGAGATGACGGGGGTCGCCCTGCCCGAGCCTTTCGGGGCGCGCGCGGCCGACGTCGTGGCATCCGTCCGCCGTCTGCGCGAGCGCCTGCCACTCGCCGGGGCCACTCTGACCGAGTTCTCCCCGTCCAGTCCCGCGGCTGCCGTCGACGACCTGGGCACCATCCTCCGACTGATCGGTGCGCTCGCATGAGCCCCCTCCCGCGCCCGCCGGCCGGGTGGCGCGAGCGCGCCGAGCGCGCCGTCGCTCGCGGTCGCCGGCTCGACCGGTTCATCCCCGGCGTGCTGCTCGACTCCCCGATCAGCCGCGTCGGCTATTGGTACGGATGCACCGTGGGGTGGGTCTGGGGCTCGATCTGGAGCACCGGGCGCATCGAGAAGCTCCACGGCCTGTGGGTGTTCCGCGGCCTGCCCGCGTGGGCGTTCCCCCGCGGGGGCGTCTGCGTCGGCGGCTGCTTCCTGACCGGCGACGACACGCCCACCGACGCCGTCCTCGGGCACGAGGCCGTGCACCGGCGGCAGTGGCGACGCTACGGCTTCCTCATGCCCGTTCTGTACGCCCTCGCGGGGCGTGATCCGCTGCGCAACCGCTTCGAGATCGAGGCCGGGCTCATCGAGGGCAACTACGTGCCCCGTGGCAGCTGACTCGGCGCGCGACTGATCCCACGCGACTCACCCCGCACGGCCGCGCCCATGACCGTTTCGCGCGTCCACGACACGGCGCACGGCGCGGCGAACTCACGGCGTGCCCCGCGGCAGCTGACTCAGCGCGCGGTGGCGAGGCCGAAACGCTCGGGCGTGTGGATGGAGAGCGGCTCGACACCGTGACGCGTGACAAGCTCGTCGACGATCTCGGCGGTGCCGAGGTATCCGCCGAGCAGGACGACGCGGGTCGCGTCGTCGTCGCAGCAGAGCATCTCGCCCGCCCAGGCCGACACGGCGCGGGCGAGGGCCTGACCCGGGGCGCAGGCACGGCCGGTGCCGGGGGCGCCGCCGCGGCGCGAGCGATCGAGCCACGCGATGGTCATGCGGGCGGGGGCGGCGACGCGGCCGATCCACGACGCGTCGGGGACCTCGATGAACACGCGCCCGGTCGAGCAGATCGGCAGCGTCGCCAGCAGCGCCTCGAGCTCGGCGAGAGAGGTCTCGTCGGCGGTCACGAGGTGCTGGACGCGGGTGTGCCGCGACGCGCGGCAGGCCGCGTCGTTGTGCTCGGAGGAGGTGGACATGATGAGGTCGAGTATACCCCCGACGAAGGGTTGCCTAACCTGTGTTCCTCCTGGTGGTCCACGCGTGGATCACTCCACGAGCACCTCGCGCAGGCGGTCGATCTCGGCATCCGTCATCCCGTGCGCGCGCAGGTAGCCGGCGGCGGAGCCGTACGTGCCGTCGAGGTGTGCCAGCAGCGCCCGCATGGCCCGCGCGGGCGAGCGGGTCGCCAGATCCTCGGCGTGCACGTTCTCGGGGTGCAGCGCCCGGATCGCCGAGAGCACCCGGGCGTTGCGACCGGCGGGCAGCAGGGCTTCGGTGCGCGCATAGTCCGCGACGACCGCCTCGGGGTCGACGCCCGCCGCGGCGAGCGCGATACCGACCGTCACCCCGGTGCGGTCCTTCCCGATCGTGCAGTGGACCAGCACCGGCTGATCGGCCAGGATGCCGCGGACGGCGGCGACGACCCGGTCGGCGGACGCGTCGGCGATCTCGGTGTAGAGCTGTTCGAGGCTGAGGTCGCGCGCGAAGAACGAGGCGACCGACCCCAGGAAGAGGGGTTCGTGCTGCACCTCGACGGGCAGGTCGTCGAGGCGGCTGGGGTCGACCGCGAGCTCGCTCTCGTCGCGGAGGTCGACGACGCGGCGCAGGCCGATCGAACGCAGCGTGTCGATGCCGTCGTCGTCGACCGCGACGAGGTTGCCCGAGCGGAACAGCACGCCGTCGCGCGTGCGGCCCTCGCCCGCCGGGAGACCGCCGACGTCGCGGAAGTTGACCGCCCCGGAGACCAGCGACCCGCTCACGCGGTGCCGTCCGCGTGCACGTGCGGAGCGCGGGGCGCCGCCGCCGCGGCGGCTCCCGTCGTCGGGCCCGCGGCAGCCGGTGCACGGGGCGGGACGGGGTACCGGCCGGCGATCGCGACCCGGTTGAAGGCGTTGATGGCCACGAGCACCCAGCTGAGGGCGACGTACTCGGCTTCGCTCAGGATGCCGCCCGCCTGGTCGTACACCTCGTCGGGGATGCCGTCCTCGTGGATGAAGGTGAAGGACTCCGTCAGTTCGAGCGCCGCCCGCTCGCGCTCGTCGAACACCCCGGACTCGCGCCACGTCGCGATCTGGGCGATGACGTCGGCGTCGAGTCCCGCCTTCACGGCGCCGTCGACGTGCACGCGCACGCAGTACGCGCAGCCGTTCAACTGCGAGGCGTGGATCTGGACGATCTCGCGCAACCGGGCATCGATGCCCGCGTCGGCGGCGATCCGGCCCACCGTCGTCGAGAACGCGCGCAACGCCGCGTACGCCTCGGGAGCCGACCTCGACAGGTGCACACGCCGTTCCTCGCCCATGGCGACAGCCTAGGACGGCCGCGGCCGACCGGCGCGGGAACGATCGGCGACGCCTCGGCATCGCTCCCCGACCCTCGGGATCCGGCACCTCTCGTGACGCCGCGCGGCACCGTGGTGGCGGCATCCGGTCGACGGATGACAGGCTGAACCCCATGCCCGAGCTCGACGAGTTCTCGTTCCTCCCCGCCCAGGCCGCCGATCTCGGCGCCGTCGTCCCCGCCGTCTCGCGCGTCGACCTCGCGCTCGCGGACGGGCGTCGGCTGAGCGGGTTGCGGTGGGGCGCCGCTCCCCCGGCGGTGACGCTGCTGCACGGTGCCGGGCTGAACGCGCACACGTGGGACACGACCCTGCTGCACCTCGGGCTCCCCGCCCTCGCGCTCGACCTCCCGGGGCACGGCGACTCCTCCTGGCGCGACGACGCCGCCTACGTCGCACGTGTCCTCGCCCCCGACGTGGTGCGCGCCCTCGAGACGTGGACCGACGGGCCGCAGGTGCTGGTCGGCCACTCGCTCGGCGGTCTCACGGCGGCGGCCGTGGCGGCATCCCGTCCCGATCTGGTGTCGCGGCTGGTCGTCGTCGACATCACCCCCGGCGTCGACCCGAGTGCGGGCCCCGCGCAGATCCGCGCGTTCTTCGCGGGTCCGACCGACTGGGCGTCGCGAGAGGAGCTGGTCGAGCGGGCGCTGTCGTTCGGGCTCGGGGGGTCGCCCGAGGCGGCCGCGCGGGGGGTCTTCCTCAACTCCCGCGTCCGCGACGACGGGCGCGTGGAGTGGAAGCACCACTTCGCCCACCTCGCCGCCGCGGCCGCGAACGCGGGCACCGACGCCACGACCCCGGATGCCGTGCGCGCGGTGCTGGCGGAAACGGGCTGGGACGACCTGGCGCAGGTCGACGCGCCGCTGACCCTCGTCCGCGGAGAGCGCGGTTTCGTCACGGCGGCGGACGCCGAGGAGCTCCGGCTTCGGGTGCCCGCAGCCGAGGTCCGGGTGCTCCCCACCGGTCACAACGCTCAGGAAGAGGATCCCGCCGCCCTCGCCGCGCTGATCCACCAGGTCGTGCTCGACGCCGCGCACTGAGCCGCTCCTCCCCCTGAACGACTCGTCACAAACGGCCGCGCACCGTCACACACGACGGTGAGGGAATGCGGGTGAAAGTAGGCTGTTCCCACTCCTGCACGGCATCCACAGCACTCGGATGCCATCGGCCTGCGAAAGGACACCCCGCAATGCTGCGCCGCACCGCCCTCGCCACGAGCGCGCTCCTGATCGGAGCGCTTCTGCTCACCTCCTGCACCGGCACCACCACCTCGCCGGGACCGACCGGCGACCCCGACCCGAACGCGACCCTCACGGTGCGTCTGTCGCTCGAGCCGTCGAACCTCGACATCCGCCGCACCAGTGGCGCGTCGCTGGAGCAGGCGCTCATCGACAACGTCTACCAGGGCCTCGTCACCCGCGACAGCGACCAGGACAACGCCGTCGTCCCCGCCCTCGCCACGGCGTGGGACGTCTCCCCCGACGGCCTCACCTACACCTTCACCCTGCGCGAGGGCGTGACCTTCCACGACGGCAGCGCGCTCACGGCCGACGACGTCGTGACCTCGTTGCAGACGGCCAAGGACGACGCGACGATCCAGAACAGCTCCGATCTCGCCGGCGTGAGCTCGATCGCCGCTCCCGACGCGACGACGGTGGTGATCACCCTGGCGCAGCCGAACATCGACTTCCTCTTCGCGATGACCGGCCGCGCCGGGCTGATCTTCAAGAACGGCGACACGACGAACTTCCAGACCGCGGCCAACGGCACCGGCCCGTTCCGCGTCGAGAGCTGGAGCACCGGTCAGAGCCTGACGCTCGCCCGCTTCGACGAGTACTGGGGCGACAAGGCCGGCGTGGCGGAGGTCGTGCTGGACTACATCCCCGACCAGAGCGCGGCCACGAACGCCGCCGTCAGCGGCGACGTCGACGTCGCCCTCGAGATCGACCCCGAGCTGCAGAGCCAGATCGAGGGCACCGGGAACTTCACGATCGAGTCGAGCCTGACCACCGACAAGGGGACGCTCGCCTTCAACAACGCGAAAGCACCGCTGAGCGATCAGCGCGTCCGCGAGGCCCTGCGGCTCGCGATCGACCACGACGCCCTCGCCGAGACGCTCGTCACGGCGCAGCCCCTGAACGGGCCGATCCCCCCGCTCGACCCTGGCTACGAAGACCTCACCGGCAGCATCTCGTACAACCCCGACCGCGCGCGCGAACTGCTCGCCGAGGCCGGCGCCGAGAACCTGAACCTGACGTTGACCATCCCCAACGTCTACCCCGGCACCCTCGCGACCTTCCTGGTGTCGTCGTTCGCCGACGTGGGCGTGACCCTCAAGGTCGACCAGGTGGACTTCTCGACCTGGCTGACCGACGTGTACACGAACCACGACTACGACCTGAGCTTCGTGCGTCACGTCGAGGCGCGCGACTTCGGTAACTGGGCCAACCCCTCGTACTACTTCGGTTATGACAACCCCGAGGTGCAGAGCCTGTACGCCCAGGCGCTCGCGACCACCGACGAGCAGCAGTCGTCCGACCTGCTCTCCGAGGCCGCCCGCATCGTGGACGACGAGGATGCCGCCGACTGGCTGTTCCTGTCGACCCCGCGCACCGCGGTGTCCACCGCCGTGGCGAACTTCCCGAAGAATTCCCTCAACGTGCGTCTGCCGCTGGCGGGCGTGACGGTCGCGGCGGAGTGATCCGCTACACGCTGACACGGCTGGGCCTGCTCGTGCTGGGCCTGGCCGTGGCCAGCGTGCTGATCTTCCTCTCGCTCCGGGTGCTCCCCGGCGATGTCGCGCAGCTGGTCGGCGGCACGCAGGCGAGCCCCGATCAGATCGCGGCGCTGCGCGAGAGCCTGGGCCTGAACGCACCGCTGTGGCAGCAGTACGCGGCGTGGATCGGCGGCCTGTTCCGCGGCGATCTGGGGACCTCGCTGCTGACCGGGACGCCCGTGGCCACCGAGCTGCTCGACAAGGCGCAGGTCACCGTGCCGCTCGCGGCGATGTCGTTGACCGTGGCCGTGGTGGTCGGCATCCCGTTCGGGGTCCTCTCGGCGCTCGGGCGTCGCCGGGCCGGGGGCACGGCGCTCAGCGTCGGCGCGCAGGCCCTCGCGGCGGTCCCGGTGGTGTGGGCCGGCATGATGCTCGTCGTCGTGTTCGCGGTCTGGCTGGGGTGGCTGCCTCCCCAGGGCTTCCCGCGCGCCGGGTGGAGCGATCCGGGTGCCGCCGTGCGCGCCCTGATCCTGCCCGCTCTCACGATCGGCGTGGTCGAGGGGGCGATGCTGCTGCGCTTCGTGCGGAGCGCGACCCTGCAGGCGCTCGGCGAGGACTACGTGCGCACGGCTGCGGCGAAGGGCCTCACCCGCACCCGCGCGCTGCTGCGACACGGCCTGCCCAACGTCGGCCTCTCGGTCATCACCGTGCTGGGTCTGCAGATCGCGGGCATCATCGTGGGCGCCGTCGTGATCGAGCAGCTGTTCACGCTGCCCGGGGTGGGCCGCATGCTCGTCTCCGACGTCGCCGCGCGCGACCTGCCGAAGGTCCAGGGCGAACTGCTCGCCCTGACCGGCGTCGTCCTGATCGTCGGCGCGGTCGTCGACCTCGTGCACCGCCTCATCGATCCCCGCCAGCGGGAGGCCCCATGAGCACCCTGAAACGCCTCCTCGCGCTGGGCACCGGCCGTTTCGGCATCCTGGTGGCGGGTCTGATCGTGCTGATCGCGCTGATCTCGCTCGTGTGGACGCCGTTCGACCCGGGAGCGGTCGACGTGCGCAACCGCTGGGCCGATCCGTCGTGGCCGCACGTGCTCGGCACCGACAACAGCGGACGCGACATCGCCAGTCTCCTGATGGCGGGGGCGCGCACGACGGTGGTCGTGGCGGTCGGGGCGGGCATCGTGGCATCCCTCCTCGGCATCGCCCTCGCGGCCCTCGGGGCGCTCACCGCCCGGTGGGTCCGCGAGAGCGTCGCGGTGCTCGTCGACATCCTCGTGGCGTTCCCCGTGCTGATCATCGCGATGATGATCTCCGCGGTCTGGGGCGGGTCGCTCGCGGTGGTCATCTGGTCGGTGGGCATCGGGTTCGGCGTGAACGTCGCCCGCGTCACGCGGCCCGAACTGCGGCGGGTGCTGCACAGCGACTTCGTGCTCGCCGGTCGGGCCGGCGGCCTGTCGACGTGGCAGAACCTCACCCGGCATCTCCTGCCGAACGTCGCGCCGGTCTTCATCGTGCAGCTGTCGTGGGCGATGGCGGTGGCCGTGCTGGCCGAGGCCGGCCTGTCGTACCTCGGCTTCGGCGCCCCGGTCACCCAGCCGTCGTGGGGCGTGCTGCTGAGCGATCTGCAGGCGTACATCGCCGTGCACCCCCTCACGGTCGTGTGGCCGGGATTGGCGATCACCCTCACCGTGCTCGGACTCAACCTGCTCGGCGACGCTCTGCGCGAGGCCGCCGACCCCACCCTCGCCGAACGCACCCCCTCGGCGCGGACGCCCGTTCCGGGAGTGGTCGCGTGAGCCTCGCGGTGAGAGACCTCCGCGTCGAGATCGGCGGGCACCCGGTCGTGGACGGCGTGTCTTTCGACGTGCCCGACGGCGCCCGGGTGGGGCTCATCGGCGAATCCGGTTCGGGCAAGTCGCTCACCGCTCTCGCGATCCTGGGCCTGCTGCCCGAGGGCGCGCGCGCCACGGGCAGCGTGCGCTGGAACGACCGCGAGATCCTGGGCCTGCCCGACGCCCAGCTCGCGACCCTGCGCGGCGACGACATCGGCATCGTGTTCCAGGAGCCGCGCACGGCCCTCAACCCGATCCGCACCGTCGGCCGCCAGATCGGCGAGTCCGTCCGGATCCACGAGGGCGTCTCCCGCCGCGAGGCCCTGCGCCGAGCGGTCGTCGAGGCCAAGCGGGTCGCCCTCCCCGATCCGGAGCGACTCGTCTCGCGCTACCCGCACCAGCTGTCGGGAGGGCAGCGTCAGCGCGTCGCGATCGCCATGGCGCTCGCCTGCCGCCCGCGCCTGCTGATCGCCGACGAGCCGACGACCGCGCTCGACGTGACGATCCAGGCCGGCATCCTGTCGCTGCTGCGGACCCTGGTCGAGGACGCCGGGATGTCGCTCGTGTTCATCACGCACGATCTCGCGGTGCTGGCCCAGGTCGCGACCCACGCCGTCGTGCTCGAGCACGGCCGGGTGGTCGAGGACGGCGCCGTCGACGATCTGCTGCGCGCGCCGTCGTCGCCGGTCACCCAGGCGCTGCTGCGCGATGCGACGGCGACCCTGTGGCATCCGGAGCGCTCGGCCTCCCGCGCTCCGACGTCGGAGGGGACGGATGCCGGTACCCCGGCGGCGACGGCGGACCGCACCGACGGCGAGGAGGAACGGTGAGCGACACGGTGATCCGCGCGCGCGGGCTCTCGCGCGACTACCTCACGCCGCGGACCCGCGGCTTCGGCCGGGCCGAGCGCACCGCCGGGCTCACGGACGTCGACCTGTCGGTCACGGCGGGCTCCTCGGTGGGGATCATCGGCGAGTCGGGCTCGGGCAAGTCGACCCTGGTCCGTCTGCTCCTCGGGCTCGACGTTCCGAGCGCCGGCAGCGTCGAGGTCGAGGGCCGCGCCGTCGACGGCCGCGGGTCGGCCCGCTCGCTGCACTGGCTCCGCCGCGCGACGGGCATCGTCTTCCAGGATCCGTACGCCTCGCTCGACCCGCGCATGAGCGTGGAGCGCATCGTGGGCGAGCCACTCTGGGCGCTCGGCATCGACGGCGATCGCCGGGCGCGCGTGCGCGAGGTGCTCGAGCAGGTGGGGCTCGACGCCGACATGGCGGCGCGCTTCCCGCACGAGTTCTCGGGCGGACAGCGCCAGCGCATCGCCCTCGCGCGGGCGATCGTGCACCGCCCGCGCATCCTCGTGGGCGACGAACCGCTCTCGGCCCTCGACGTCACCGTGCGGGCGCAGATCCTGCGCCTGATTTCGCGGTTGCGCGCCGAGGAGCAGCTCACGCTCGTGCTCGTCTCGCACGACATCGGCGTGGTGCAGAGCATCTGCGACCAGGTGGTCGTGATGAAGGACGGGCGCATCGTCGAGCAGGGGCCCACCGAGAAGGTGCTGTTGCAGCCGCAGGCGGCCTACACCCGCCAACTGCTCGCGTCGATCCCGACGCTGCCCGCCTGAGACCCAGCCCCGCCGGGACTCGCGGCGTCCGGGGTCGCACCCTGTGCGGTCTCACACCGTCTCCCGTGGCGGCTCCTCCCCCGCCCGCGAGGATGAGAATCCACCCACAGGTCGCGATCAAGGGATGCCGCGATGTCGGGGGTCGGCGTTAGCCTCGCCCCATGACCCCCGGTATCGTCCCTCCGTTCCTGCTCGACCGCCTCGCGCAGACCGACGACCCCCGCCTCGCGCGGGCGGCGGCCGCCGCGCGGAAGACCCTCGCTCTGCCGCGTCCGCCGCGGCCCACGCGCACGCGCCTGCGCCTGTCGATCGAGGGCGACGCCCTGGTCGCGGAGGCCGGTCCCGCCCCCGACCGCATCATCTCCGACGCCGCGAACACCGAGAACCTGCCGGGGCGCCGCGTCCGCAGCGAAGACGACGCCCCCACCGGCGACAGCGCGGTCGACGAGGCCTACGACGGCCTCGGCGAGACGTACGACTTCTTCTGGGACGCCTTCGCCCGCGACGGCATCGACGCGGCGGGCGGGTCGCTCCTGGCGACGGTGCACTACGGCGACGACTACGACAACGCGTTCTGGAACGGGGAGCGCATGGTCTTCGGCGACGGCGACGGCGACGTGTTCGTCGGGTTCACCCGTTCGCTCAGCGTCATCGCCCACGAACTGGGTCACGGCGTCACCGAGGCCGCCGGAGGGCTGGAGTACGAGGGGCAGTCGGGTGCGCTCAACGAATCGCTGTCCGACGTGTTCGGCGCCCTCGCAGAGCAGCATCACCGGCGGCAGCGCGCCGACGAGGCCTCGTGGCTGATCGGTGCCGGGATCTTCGCCGCCGCCGTGCAGGGCGAGGCCCTGCGGTCGATGAAGGCTCCGGGCACGGCGTACGACGACGACGTCCTGGGTAAGGACCCACAGCCCGCCCACATGCGGGACTACGTCGAGACCGAAGACGACAACGGGGGCGTGCACATCAACTCCGGCATCCCGAACCACGCGTTCTACCTCGCGGCGACGGCCCTCGGCGGGTTCGCCTGGGAGCGCGCCGGGCTGATCTGGTACCGCACCCTCACCGGCGGAGAGCTGACGCCCACGGCCGACTTCGTCGCCTTCGCCTCGGCGACACTGCGCACCGCCGCCACGGAGTACGGTGAGGAGTCCGAGGAGGTCGCCGCCGTCCGGGCCGCATGGGCCGGGGTCGGCGTCGTGAAGGATGCCGCAGCCTGACACCGAGACCGTCGAGCCCGAGCGTCTCGTCGTCGTGGTCGTGCGCTCGGGCGGCATCGCGGGGCTGTCGAAGCAGTGGCGCGCCGAGCCCGAACCCGCACGGGTGCCGCACTGGCGGGAGCTCGTCGAGCGTTGTCCGTGGGATGCCGCGGAGGCGCCGTCGACGGGTGCCGACCGGTATCAGTGGCGCATCGAGGTGCATCGCGGCGATGACGCGGTTCACCAGGCCCGCCTCGGCGACGGCCAGATCGAGGGACCGTGGCGAGTGCTGGTCGACGAGGTGCGGCAGGCCGCGTCGCCGTCGTCACGCGGCCGCTGAGGCTCTGCCGACCGCGGTCGATCAGCCGAACAGCTTCCGCCGCTTCTTCTTCGACGCGATGCTCTTCTGCAGGTAGACGACACCGAGCCAGCGTCCGAATTTGAAGCCCACGCGTCCCATCCGACCGACCTCGGTGAAGCCGAGCTTCTCGTGCAGCGCGATCGAGGCGTCGGCGCCCTTGTCGCTGATCGCGGCGACCATCTCGCGGATGCCGAGCTCCTGGCAGGCGCCGATCAACGCCTCGAGCAGCGCCCGACCGAGGCCTTTACCCGCGGCCGCCTGTCCCAGGTAGATCGAGTTCTCGACCGTGTAGCGGTACGCCGACTTGGACTGCCACGGCTGCACGAGCGCATAGCCGAGGATCTGGCCGCTGGGCGACTGGGCCACGAGGAAGGGAAGGCCGAGCTTGTGCAGGGTGGCGAACTTGTCGCGCCACTTGGCGATCGACCAGGCCTTCTCATCGAAGGTCACCACGGAATTGCGCACGTAGTAGTTGTAGATCTCGCGGATGTCGGGGATGTCGGCCTCGGTGGCCGGGCGTATCTCGAACGAGAAGGGCCGCTCGGGTTCGGGTGCGCGCCGCAGATGTGCGGGCAATCGCCGACGACTCTTCTCGTACTCCTCTTCCAGCACCCCGCCACTCTACGGGCGCGGCGGTTTCGGGCGTGTGTCCGCCGCCCGTGGCGGCGACGCCGCGGGCCTCAGGCCGGGATGCGCCAATCCACGGCGTCGGCGCCTTGCTCCTGCAGCAGAGCGTTCACCTGCGAGAAGGGGCGCGAGCCGAAGAAGCCGCGGCTGGCCGACAGCGGCGACGGGTGCGGCGACGACACGGTCGCCGTCGAGCCCAGCAGGGGCGCGAGGTTCATGGCATCCCTCCCCCAGAGCACGGCGACCAACGGCTGATCGCGCGCGACGAGCACCCGGATGGCGTGCTCGGTCACCCGCTCCCAGCCCCACCCGCGGTGGGACGCCGGCTGCCCGGGGGCCACGGTGAGCACCCTGTTCAACAGCATCACGCCCTGCGAGGACCAGGCCGAGAGGTCGCCGTGCGGGGCGGGGGTGATGCCGAGGTCGTCGTGCAACTCGCGGTAGATGTTCGCCAGGCTCCGCGGGAGCGGGCGCACGTGCGGGTCGACCGCGAACGACAGACCGATCGGATGCCCGGGCGTGGGATACGGATCCTGACCCACGATGAGCACACGCACCGCGTCGAGGGGAGTGCGGAAGGCCCGCAGCACGAGATCTCCGGCCGGGAGATAGGGCGCGCCCTCGGCGCGCAGACGCTTGCCCAGGGCCGCGATGTCGTCGGCGACCGGGGCGAGGGGCTGCACCCACGAGGCGTCAATCAGCCCGGCATCCGCCAGTTCGGCGAGCGACTTCGCGGTCACGCCGCGTCTTCTTCGTGCACCGACCCCTGATGCGACCACGGGAAGTCGATCCAGAGCGAGGTGTCCTTCCAGGCGTAGTCGGGCTGCACCACGGTGGTCGGCTTGGTGTAGATGACGGCCGAACGCGCCTCGGCGCCGTGGCGGTCGAGCAGTTTGATGGCGAGGTCGAGGGTGCGACCGCTGTCGGCGACGTCGTCGACGAGCAGCACGCGACGCCCCGAGAGGTAGGACAGATCCAGCGCCGGAGGCAGCACCTCGGGGGCGTCCAGCACCGTGCCGATGCCGGTGTAGAACTCCACGTTCAGCGCGCCGCAGTTCTTCACGCCGAGACCGTAGGCGATCGCCCCGCCGGGCAGCAGACCGCCGCGCGCGATGGCCACGACCACCTCGGGGTGGAATCCGTCGGCGACGATGGCGCGGGAGATCTCCCTCGTCGCGATCCCGAAGTCGTCCCAGCTCAACCGTTCGCGTTCGTCAGCCACTCGAAGGCCCCTCTCATCGTCTCCCCTCACCCTAGAGCGCGCGGGATGCCGCGCCCGCCCGAGGGCGACGGGGCGGGGCGCTCCTCACGGCCGCGAGCCCACGGGCAGCAGCATCGCCGCGGTACCGGGGATGTCGACGAAGCCGATGCTCGCCCAGTGGGCGCGACGGTCGGCGACGTCGGCGGGATCGACCACCGACCCGCCCGCAGAGGGAGGGAACGCCCCCGCGAGGAGGATGGCGATCGTGTCGCCGTCGAAGACGCGGGCGATGCCGCGGACGAGGGTGTGGCTGACGAGCGAGCCGGTCGCGGCGTCGTCGACATCGACGGAGGAGATCACGCACAGGCTGTCGGTGAACAGCGACGACTCGTCGATCATCGAGATCAGCTCGCGATCGGTGAAGGCGGATCCGATCGACGACAGGTCGGGCACGGCTTCGAGCAGTTGCTCGGCCCAGGACGGGTCCGCGTAGTGGACGCGGTGGAGTGTCGCCGCCGTCAGGACACGCGTGGCCGCATCCGCCTCGTCGCCCGAGTGGATGACCGCGCGCCAGACCTCCGGCTCGATGCGTCGCGCGTCGATCCGGACGGTGAGGTGGAGCGCCATCGCCCCGATATCGGTGTCATCCTGCATGGGCCCCCCAGAGGTGGTCGCGCGTCACCCGTGCGCCTCCTCTCGTCATTCGCTCCATCGTTTTCCGTTCGTCGTCGAAAAGCGCACCGGAGGATTCCGCGAAAGTCGCGCATCGTCGGCCACGGTGTGCGGCCCGATGACGGCGCCTTCGCGTTTCCTCTCCTTTTCGAGTCGTTTCGCGCCCCCCGACGCTCCGCCGTCCCGACAGCGCACCGCTCGTGATTCCTTTACCTCAAATGGTCTTGCGGCACGCCTTCCGGGGCTTACATTAGAAAGTACTCATCTCATTCTTAGGGTATTGACAGCCCTTTCGGAACGCCCCTTCCCCCCTAGAGGAGCACGACCACGTGAGCAGCACCTACATCGAGACCGGCGGCCAGGTCCGGGTCTACGATTCCGCCGTGAAGGCTCACGACTCCCTGCCTCTCGGCACCTATCGCGTGCGCTTCAGCAGCAAAGAGGGCTTCAGCCTCGTGCGCACGGCGGATCTCGCCGTCGGCGCAGAGAAGGTGTACGGGCAGCGCGAGGCGAAGGTCGACAAGATCTTCCGCACCTACGCCCGGCTCGACCGCAACCTGGGCGTGATGCTGTCGGGCAACAAGGGGCAGGGCAAGTCGATGTTCCTCCGCATGGTGGCGGAACGCGCGATCGCGCAGGAACTCCCGGTGGTCCTGGTCACCGAGGATGCCGACGGCATCGTGGACTTCCTCGACACCCTCGACGAATGCCTCGTCATCTTCGACGAGTTCGAGAAGGTCTTCGCATCCGGCCGCGGTCACCTCGCGGAGCCGAACCGCCAGAATCAGTTCCTCACCCTCTTCGACGGCATGTCGTCGGTGCGACGCATCTACTGCGTGACGGTCAACGACGTGCAGGACGTCAGCCACTACATCGTCAACCGGCCGGGCCGCTTCCACTACCACATGCGCTTCGACTACCCGGGCCCGGACGAGGTGCGGGAGTATCTCGCCGACCAGGCGCCGCACGCTGCAGCATCGGAGGTCGAGAACGCGGCACTGTTCTCGCGTCGTGTGAACCTCACCTACGATCACCTGCGCGCGATCGCGTTCGAGATGAACCATCCTGAGGCGAAGTTCTCGGAGATCGTCGAGGACCTCAACATCAAGGCGATCGAGCCGAGCACCTATCGCGTCGAAGCGAAGTACCTCGACGGGACGATCCTCGCCGACGAATCGGTGCTCAACCTGCACGAACGCGGCGACGTGCGGCGCACGATCGAACTCCGCAGCACGCAGCGTGCGCTGTTCTTCTCCTTCGCCCCACGCGATGTCGTGTTCGAGGACGACGGGAGCATCTCGATCCCCGTCCACACGATCGATGCGATGGACGAGGACGAGGAGATGCCCGACGAGCTCCCCGCGCGGATCACCCTCACCCTCGTCGGCCAGACCAGCTACTCGTTCGATCGCTGACCCCCGCGGCCCCGCGCGGGCCGGGACTACGTGTCGTCGCGGGAGCGGGGCGGAACCGTCACCTTCTTGTTGACTTCCCGGGTCGCGGAGAACTTCAGCACCGCGTAGTCGTCGACCTGCCCGCGGGCGTGCGCGTCGTCGCGGATGTTCAGAACGACGTTGTGCCCCTTGTGCGGCTGGGCGTAGAACTTGCCGAACCCGGTCAGGGTGACGCGGTTGCCCGCGTTCACCAGGTCGAGGATCTCCTCGAAGATCGCGTCGTAGGCGAGCTGGGTCGTCCGCAGGGAAAGACCCGCGCGCTTGGACACCCGCTGGACGAACTCGCGCTTGCTCACCTTGGGCTCATCGGACCTCGTGACAGGCATATCTCACCATCCATTGCTCTTGCTCGTGAACGAGCGTATGTGTCGCCCCCGTGACCGGCGTCGGGGTTGCCAATCGGGGACGACAGGTGGACCGTGCTGCGACGCGGACTCGGATCCTTCGGGTGAAGACGCCGGCGGTACGCGTCGTCGCCCGCCGACGCGGCCCGTCTCCATGAGCGCGACGGTCGATCCGGCGGCGCGTGCGCGACGCCGAGCTCGCCGCCGTCGCCCCTCGGATCGAGGTCACGTACCGCGGGCTGACTCCGCCCCGCGCCCCTTCGGGAGGGCGCACACCGCATTCGGGTCGCGGTGCTGGGTCGGTTTCTGCTCGTTTTCGTGATGATCCTAGCGCCTCGGAGCTCGTCCCGGGCGATTTTTCGGCGACCAGGACACGCCGCCGGGCACGCGGCCCGCGGACGGACGACCGCTAAGCCGCCCCCAGCTGCGCGCGCAGCGGGTAGGACGTGTCCTCGAAGATGATCTGCGCCGCCGCGCCCGTGCGCTCGTTGAGCAGGACGGGCGCGCGCAGGTTCACGAACACCCCCTCGTCCGACGGGTTCGCCACGACGAAGACGCGGACGGCATCCTCGTCGGCGCCGATCTCGTCGCGCATCCCGGCGGTGATACGGGGGTGATACCCCGAGACCACCGTCGCGGGGTCGACGAGGAACAGCCGTACCTCGTCACCCGTCGAGCGCAGGGTGTACAGCCCCCGTGCCCCCTCGATGCGCGTCAGCCGGAAGGAGGTGAGCGGGCCGAGCCCGGGAGGGGACGACGCGAACTCGACGTCGAGATCGCTGATCTCGGCGGGGGTCCCGGTGGCGGGGGTCCCGGTGGCGGGGGTCCCGGTGGCGGTCGTCGCGGCGGTGGTCATCGCAGGAACTCCAGGAGGTTGGTCTGCAGGCTCTTGGCCGTCACCTGCAGGGCGGATTGGTACACGAGCTCGGCGGACTGCAGCGCGATGTAGACCTCGAGGGTGTCGACGTTCTCGACCTCGGCGCGGCGGGCCTCGAGGTCGACCCCGAGATCGGTGTTGGCGGCCGACGCCCGCTCGATCTGGGCCTGCCGCGCCCCGGCGACGCCGCGGGCGGTCGTGAGGTCTTCCAGGTGCGCATCGATCGTCGCCAGTCGCGGTCCGACCTCCGCGCCCGCGCGCAGGTCGGCCGCGATCCCCCGCAGAGCCGCGAAGACGCTGTCGGCGCCCTCACCGAAGACCTGCGCGCCGTCGAGGTCGACGCGCACCTTCTCGCCGGCGGAGACGCGTCGCTCGACCCCCGCACCGCCCGCCCCCGAGAACGCGAAGGTCGTCGGATCGAAGGCCGACCCGCTGTCGCCGGTTCCGGCGAAGACGGTGCGTCCGAGCACCGTCGTGTTCGCCTGCGATAACAGCTCGGTGCTCAGGCTGTCGAGCTCGGCGGCGATCGACTCGCGGGCCGACGCGCTCAACGCCCCCGAGTTGGCCCCCTGCGCGGTGAGGTCGCGCGCGCGATTGAGCAGGTCGATGCTCGCTCCCAGCGCCGTGTCGGCGGTGGTGACCCAGGCGAGGCCGTCGGTGATGTTGCGGGCGTACTGCGACACGCGGGCCTGTTCGCCGTGCACCCCGAGGATCGCGGCCGCGACCGCCGGATCGTCGCTGGAGGTGCGGATGGCGCGTTGCGAGGTCGCCTGGTCCTGCAGCCGAGCCCGGTCGGCGAGACCCGCCTGCAAGGTGCGCAGCGCCTGCTGGTTGACGGTGCTGCTGGTGATGCGTCCGATCATGGCCACTCCGGGGTCAGCGGCCGACGAGGCCGACGCGGTTGATGAGCAGGTCGAGGGCTTCGTCGACCGCGGTCAGCACCCGGGCCGCCGCCTGATAGGCGGTCTGGTACTTCAGGAGGTTGAGCGTCTCCTCGTCGCCGTCGACCGACGCCTGCGACTGCTGACCGCTGATCGCCGCGATCGCGCTGCGATCCGCCGTGTCGGCGCGCTGGACGTCTCCCCCGACCGCCACGCCGAAACCCGTGACGAAGCTCGACCACGTCGCCGACGGACCGGTCGACGACGACCCGAGCACCGAGATGCGGTCGGCGATCGAGGTGTCCAGCGCCCCCGCTCCCGGCGCGGCAAGGGCGAGCTGATCGAGCCCGGTGGGCACGACCCGCAACCCCCGCGCAGCCGGGCCCGTGGCATCCACGGAGAAGAAATCCCCACCGGCGGCCCCCGTCGCGGTCTGGCCGGACCGATGGATGCCGTTGACGGCGGAGGCGAGCGCGGTCGCGACGGCGTTGTAGGCGTCGGCCACCGCCGCCAGCGTGCCCCCCTCGGATGCCGGTGCGAGAACGCTCAGCGCACCCCCCACCGACCCGCCGGTGATCGCGACCGCGACGTCGGGGCGGTCGGTCCACGAGACCGTGATGCGGGCCGGGTCGGTCAGCTCGCGCGGCCCCGTCACCGCCAGATTGCGGCTGGCGTCGCCGGCGACCAGCGCATTGCCGTCGAGGCGGAGGGTCATCGTGCCGTCGTCCTCGAGGCGTCCGGTCGCCCCCACGACGGTGGACAGCTGCTGCGCCAGGGTGTTGCGCTGGTCGATGAGCTCGTTGGCCGAGCGCCCCGACTGGAGCGCCGTGCGGATCTGCCCGTTGAGGGTCGCGACCTGGGCCGCCGTGGCGTTGACGTCGGCGACCTGGCGGTCGATCTGGGCGCGCAGGTCGGTCCACTGCCCCACCACGCTGTCGTAGCCCGAGGAGATCTGCGCGGCCAGCACCGTGGCGTTGGTGAGCACCACCTGCGCCGCCGCGGGCTCGGGGGTGTTGGCCAGGTCGGACCAGCCCGCCCAGAAGCGATTGAGGTTCGCGGCCAGACCGTCTTTCGTCGGCTCGGCGAGCACGGCCTCGGCGCTGCCCGCGGCCGCGGCCCGCGTCGACCAGAACCCGGATGCCGACAGCGCATCGCGCACGCGCGCGTCCAGCACCTCGTCGCCGAGCCGTGCGATGCCCGTCACCGTGACGCCGCCGCCGACGCCCAGGCCCGATCCCCACGCGGCGACGGTTCCGGGAGCCGCGACCGAGGTCTGATCGATGCGTTGGCGGGTGTATCCGGGCGTGGTCTCGTTGGCGATGTTCTGCCCGGTGACGGTCATCCCGGCGCGCGCCGCCGCCAGGCCCGACGCGGCCACCTGGAGCCCTGCGAAAGTCGACATGCCTCAGACCTGCACGTCGAGCAGACGCGATCCGGCACCACCGACGAGCGCCCCGCTCGCGGCGTACTCCCCGGTGGGCTCCCCGAGCCCGGCGATCGTCTCCTGCGTCACGCGCAGTGCCGTGCGCAGGTGCTGGTTGACGGCGTTCCTCTTCTGCGCGATCTCCTCGGCCAGACCGGTCATGACCGCGTGGTGCGAGCCCATGACCTCGCGCCAGGCCTCGGTCGGGGCGATCTCGACGAGCTCGCGCAGCGTGGTGGCCTCCGGAGAGCCCCACTGCGTCGCGACGTCGACGAACATCGTGTCGCGCAGGATCGCCCCCGAGGCGAGGGCCTTCGCGACCCGCTCGACCTCGGACGTGGCGTGCTGGACCCAGCGCGTGCGCCCGGTCGTCACGAGCATCTCGAGCTCCTCGAGCTTGAACAGCATCAGCTCGAGCAGTTCGCGCTGACGCAGCAGCTGCATGCTCAGGTCGGTGGCGGCCACGGAGTCTCCTCGTTCGGGTCGAGTCCTCGTGACAGGTGCACCCGTCACGACAGCCACTATCGCGACGACGCGGGGCACCAGTAACCCGCGGCGCCTCTGGCCCGCGCCGCGTCGGGGCGACCGCCGCGCGCCCTACTCGGTCGGCGTCGACGCGCGCAGCGCGCTCAGCAGCGCGCCCTGCGCCTCGTCGGAACGGGCCGCCGTCAGGGCGTCGTGGTTCTCGGAACCGACGGCGACCACGATCTCGCTGCGATGGATGCGGGTGTCGCGGGGCGCGTCGATGCCGATGCGCACGCCCGTCGCCGTCACCCCCAGCACCGTGACGGTGACGTCGTCGCCGATCATGATGCTCTCGTTGGGGCGTCGTGTGAGTACGAGCATGTCGGAGTGACCGCCTTCCCTGGCTGCTGCGCGGAGCGCCGTCCTGCCGACGAATATACCTTTTCCGCTCGATCACGAGCGGATTCCGCGCCTTACGGGGAACCGATGGCGACCTGCTCGAGGCGCACCACGCCGACGACGTCGGTCGCGAACCCGCCGATCGCGGCTTCGTCGTACGACAGGATCGGCATCCCCGCGACCTGTCCCGACACCAGGGCGCGTACTCCCTGGCGCAGCGAGGGCGCGCACACCAGGATCGGCTCGGCACCGGCCGGGTCGAGCTCGCCGACGGTGCGGCGGATGCCCTCGAGCAGCTGCATCGTCGCCTCGGCGCTCAGCACGATCTGCGGGCGCCCCTCCACCTGACGCAATCCCTCGAGCATCTGCTGCTCGAGCACCGGGTCGAACATGACCACCCGCAGACGACCGTCGCGGGCGAACCGCGCCGCGATGGCCGGGCCGAGTGCGCTGCGCGCGGCCTCGACGAGCGAGGGGATCTCGGTCGACGACTTCGCACGGAGGGCGAGGGCCTCGTAGATGCGTCCGAGGTCGTTGATCGACACCCTCTCGGCCAGCAGGCTGGCCAGCACCCGCTGCACCACGGCCAGAGGCAGCAGGGTCGGGGTGAGCTCGTCGACGGCCGCGGGATTGGACTGTTTCAGGTGCTCGGTGAGCTGACGCACGTCTTCGAGCGAGAGCAGCCGGTGCGCGTGCGCGTGGACGATGTCGGAGAGGTGGGTGATGATCACGCTCGACCGGTCGATGACCGTCGCTCCGGCCAGGTCGGCCGCGTGCGACATCTCGGTGCGCACCCATTTGCCCTCGAGACCGAACACCGGGTCGACGACCGGCGTCCCGGGGAGGCTCTCGAGACCCGTCCCGAGCGCCAGCACGTGCCCGCGCGGGACGATCCCCCGGCCCGCCTCGACCCCGGCGACGAGGATGGCGTACGTCTCGGCGGGCAGTTCGACGTTGTCGCGCGTGCGCACCGGCGGCATGAGGGCGCCGAGTTCGAGGGCGACCTTGCGCCGCAGCGCCTTCACCCGGGTGAGCAGGTCGCCCTGCCCTCCCGCCGCCAGGTCGACGATGTCGGGGGCGAGCGAGATCTCCAGCGCGTGCACGCGCATCGTGTCCATGAGGTCGTCCGGCCGCTCCGCCGCGGCCTCGACGGCGAGCTGCGCCTGCGCGTCGGCCTCGTCGGCCGCGGCGCGATCCGCGTTCGCCTTCACGCGCGACGCCGCGAACAGCAGGACGGCGCCGATCGCGAGGAAGGCCAGGAACGGCATCCCCGGAATGAGCCCCATCCCCAGGGCGGCCATGGCCGTGATGATGAGCGCGTTGCGCGACTGGAGCAGCTGGCGCCCGGCGGCGCGGCCGAGCTCGGCCTCGGCGTTCTCGCGCGTGACGATCATGCCCGTCGACACGGCCATCAGCAGCGCCGGGACCTGGGTGACGAGCCCGTCGCCGATCGTCAGCAGGCTGTAGGTCTCGAGCGCCTTGTCGATGCTCATGCCGTGCATCGTCATGCCGATGACGATGCCGCCGGCGAAGTTGATGACCAGGATGACGATGCCGGCGATCGCGTCGCCCTTGACGAACTTGCTCGCTCCGTCCATCGCGCCGTAGAAGTCCGACTCCGCGGCGACTTCGGCGCGCCGTCGACGGGCCTCCTCGTCGGTGATGAGGCCCGCGTTCAGGTCGGCGTCGATGGCCATCTGCTTGCCTGGCATGGCATCCAGGGTGAAGCGGGCCCCGACCTCCGCGACGCGTTCCGCTCCCTTCGTGACGACGACGAACTGGATGACGGCCAGGATGAGGAAGATCACGGCACCGATGACCAGCGACCCGCTGATGGTGATCTGACCGAACGCCGCGATGACCTGGCCGGCGTGCGCCTCGCTGAGGATCAACCGCGTGGATGCCACGTTCAGACCGAGGCGGAAGAGGGTCGCCACCAGCAGCAGGCTCGGGAAGACGGAGAAGTCGAGCGGCTTCTTCACGAACATCGCCGTGAGCAGGATCAGCAGCGCGAAGGCGATGTTCGACACGATGAGCACGTCGAGCAGCGGCGCCGGGATCGGCACGATCAACAGCAGGATGATCCCCACGACCCCGAGGGGCACGGCGCCCTTCGACAGCACTGCACCGATCATGATCTCCGCTCTCTCCTGGTGTTGCGATATCCGAATCGGTCCGTCACGGGTCGCGCCCTCACAGGTCGCGCCCGACGAGGGCCGCGGGGGGCATCGTGTGCGTCCCCGCGCGCGAGCCCCTCTTGTTCAGCTGCTGGACGAACGCGAGCACCTGCGCGACCGCGGTGTAGAGGTGCTCGGGGATCTCGTGCCCCACCTCCACCGCCGCGTGCAGGGCCCGCGCGAGCGCGACGTCGCGCACCATCGGCACCTTCTCGCTCTCCGCGCGCTCGCGGATCTTCTGCGCGATGACTCCGGCGCCCTTCGCGACCACGCGCGGGGCGGCCTTGCCCGGCTCGTAGCGCAGGGCCACGGCGATGTGCGTCGGGTTCAGCAGGACGACGTCGCTGTCGGCGACCGCCGCGATCATGCGATTGCGGCTGACCGCCATCTGGCGCGCCCGGCGCTGCGACTTGATGAGCGGGTCGCCCTCGCTCTTCTTGTGCTCGTCGCGCGCCTCCTGCTTCGTCATGCGCGTGTGCTGACGGTTGCGCTTCATCACCACGAACACGTCGATCGCGGCGAGCAGCAGTCCCACCGCCACCGCCACCTGCAGCAGGGTGGCCACTCCCCCGCCCGCGAGCTCCAGGAGCCAGGCGACGGTGTGCCGCCCGCTGCCCATCAGCACGGGGACGAGGCCCGCGACCACGATCCAGAGGGCCGCCCCGATGGCGACCGTCTTCAGCAGCGCCTTCACGCCCTCCCACAGCGCCGCCTTCCCCACGGTGCGCTTCAGCCCCGCGAGGATGTCGAACTGCTCGATGCGCATCGGGATGCCGCGCAGGCGGATGCCGCCCTGCGCGATCGCCGTGGCGGTCGTGGCGACCAGCACGACGGCGAGCAGCGGGGCGAGCACTTCACCGACCGTGCCGACCGCGGCGCCGATCGCCTCGACCGCGCGCGCGGGATCGGGGTCGCGTGCCACCGCCGTCAGGGCCGCGAGGGGATGCGACACGGCTCGGGACGCGGCATCCACCGTGGACGGGATCATCACGCCCGCAGCACCGATGCACACCCACGCCGTGAAGTCCTGACTACGGCCGATCTGGCCCTTGCGGATGGCGGTGCGCAGGCGCTCCGGCGTCGCTTTCTCGGTGCGTTCCCCGGTGTCGGTGCCGCTCATCGCGTCACCCCGATCAGCACCTGCGCGGCCTCACCGGCGAGCGAGGAGACGATGGCGGGAAGGGCGGTGAAGACGAACCCGACCAGCAGCAGGGTCAGCGCGATCTTGATGGGGAAGCCGAGCGCGAAGGCGTTCAGCGCCGGCGCGACGCGGGAGACGAGCCCGAGACCCACGTCGGCGAGGAACAGCACGATCAGCAGCGGACCGGCGATCTGCACGGCGCTCACGAGCATCTGCCCCACCGCCTCGGTGAGCACCTCGGCGGGTCGGCCGAGGTCGATCGTCCCGGTGACGGAGACGGCGTCGAACGAGCGGAAGAGACCGCCCAGCACGAGCTGGTAGCCGTTGGAGGCGAAGAGCAGCAGGATCGCCGTCATCTGGAACAGGCGCGTGAACTGGGCGCCGTTGACGTTCATCCCGGGGTCGTAGGCCTGGGCGAGTTGGAAGCCGCCGAAGGTGTCGACGAGGAAGCCGGCGCTCTGCACCGCGCTGAAGAGCACCAGCACGAGGAAACCGAGGAGGCTCCCCACCAGCACCTGACCGGCCAGCGCGAGCAGGAACCCGCCGGTGTCGAGGCGTTGGTAGCCCGCCACGACGACGGGCGACACGGCAAGGCCCAGACCGACGCCGAGCAGGGCGCGGATCCGCAGCGGGATCGCCCCGTGGCTGAAGGGCGGGGCAATGACCAGGAACGCCGTGATGCGCACGATCGCCAAGGCCGTGGCCTCGAGCCAGACGAAGTCGACGGGGATGTTCATCCGCCGCCGTTCAACAGCGACGGGATGCGCGCGAACAGCTCGTTCGTGAACGCGATGCTCTCGGCGATCATCCAGTTGCCGCACACCAGCAGCGCGATGCCCACGGCGATGAGCTTCGGCACGAACGACATCGTCATCTCCTGCACCTGCGTGATCGACTGCAGCAGCGAGATCGCGAAGCCGACCACCAGCGCCGTGATGAGCAGCGGCGCACTGAGCTTGGCCGCCAGCATCAGCGCGCTCAGACCGATGTCCATGACCGCTTCGGGCTTCATCCGGCACCCCGATACGACTGCACGAGAGAGGTGATGACGAGCCCCCACCCGTCGACGAGGAGGAACAGCAGGATCTTGAAGGGAAGCGAGATCATGACCGGCGGCAGCATCATCATGCCCATCGACATCAGCGCGCTCGAGACGACGAGATCGATGATGAGGAACGGGATGAAGACGATGAAGCCGATCACGAACGCCGCCCGCAGCTCGCTGAGCATGAACGCCGGGATGAGCGTGTACAGCGGGATGCTGTCGGGCGCGGCCGGGTTGTCCATCTGCGCCGCGCGGTGCATGAGGGCGATGTCCTCCTCGCGCGTGAAGTGCAGCATCCACGTGCGCAGCGGTTGCTGGGCCGCGTCGAAGGCCTGGCCGAAGTCGATCTGCCCCGAGGTGAAGGGCGTCACGGCCACCTGATTGATGTCGGCGAGGACGGGCCACATGATGAACAGCGTCAGGAAGAGGCTGAGTCCCGCGAGCACCTGGTTCGGCGGGATGGACGGCAGCGACAGCGCGTTGCGGGTGAGCGCGAGCACCACGAAGATCTTCGTGAAGCTCGTCATCATCAGCAGCAGCGCGGGGGCGACGCTGAGCACCGTGATGCCGAGAAGGGTCGTGATGCTGTCGGAGGGCGACCCGTTGATCCCGTTGATGCTGATGCCGCCGGGCTCCCCCGTCGCCGCGGAAGCCGCGTGCGCCGTGAGCAGGTCGAGCACGCCGGCCGACGCGATCACCCCGACGCCCAGGAACGCCCCCCGCACGACGGGCGGGAGCCGCCTGGGATCGTCGCGCGCCGCGACGACACGGGAGACGGGTGCGGGCACGACGGCACTTTCGCGAGGGTGTCGAGGCCGATCCGTAGCCAGGGGTGCGAGCGATCCGTGCTCGCGACCGACTATCGCGACGGTGGCGGCGTGCGTAACCGGCGACGCCGCCCCGGTCACGCCGCGGTGCTGGCCCCGGCATCCTCTCCGCGGCTGCCGCCGGCCTCGGCGAGCGGGATGACGTTCTCGGACCCGTCGACCTCGGCCGTCGGAGCCTCCTGCGTGTCGACGACGTCGATGCCCTTCTCGCTCACGCCCAGGACATACCGGATGCCGCCGAACTCGGCGACGACGAGCTGGGCCTTGGCGCCGAGGGTGGTGCGGGCCACAAGCGTGATCTTCTCGGTCTTGCCGCGCGGCGCGGCGGCGACGCGCGCGCCCGCGAACTCGCGCAGCCGCCCCAGACGACGCGGCACGAGAGCCGCGAACGGGCTGCCGCCGGCCGCTTGGCCCTTCTGCAGCCGCCGGCCGAGGAACAGCAGCAGCCCGACGACGGCCGCGAGCGAGACGATCGTGCGCAGCGCCAGGAGCAGCTCGTCGCCGCTCATGCGCTCTCGGCCTGGTCGATGATGCGCTCGACGCGCACGGCGTAGTCGCCGTCGGCCACCACGACGGTGCCGTGACCGATGAGACGCCCGTTGAGGGTGATGTCGGCGGGTGAACCGGCGGCGCGGTCGAGCTCGACCACCCGGCCGGGCTCGAGCGAGAGCACGTCGCGCACCGCCATGC
Source organism: uncultured Microbacterium sp. (assembly GCF_947489255.1). Taxonomy (GTDB): domain Bacteria; phylum Actinomycetota; class Actinomycetes; order Actinomycetales; family Microbacteriaceae; genus Microbacterium; species Microbacterium phycohabitans. Next base: position 214,760 of record NZ_CANLCY010000004.1, on the reverse strand, counting down.
GCGTGCGGCCGATCTCGACGACGAGCTCCATCTCGACCCCGGCGATGCGGCTGATGCGCGTGGGGGCCGCCGGGGCCGCCGCCGCGGCGTCGTCGATGCGGATGGCCGCGCGCGCGACGACCGAGCCGTCCTCGCGCACGAGGTCGAAGACCTGAGCGCCGGCGAGAGTGAACACCCCCGCCGCGTCGACCTCCTCGCCGTCGCCGAGAGTGCCGGTGCCCAGCACGGCGACCGCGGCTTCGAAGACCGGGTGCAGGCGGTCGGCGAGGGCGCTTCCGGTGGACCCGTCGTCGAGCGTCGCGACGTCGGCGACCTGGATGGCGACGGTGGCCCCCGGGGCTCCGGTGAAGGCGACCGCCACGGCGCGGCCGGTGGCCCCCGGGTCGGTCGAGGGGGCGGGGAGCACCGGGAACGCGAACGGGAGCTTCGCCGCGATCGCGGCGGCCATGGCGGCGGCGTGGAAGGTGCTCATCGGGTCTTCTCCTCGTGGATGGTGGTGATGGTGCAGGCGAGGCGCGAGCCCTGCGCCCCCGGGACCGCGCGGGCGATCGGGGTGTCGCCCACGACGAGTTCGAACGGCTTCGTCTCGGGATGGGCGAAGCGCAGCAGGTCGCCGGGGGCGAGATCGAGCACCTCGCCGGCGGCGATCACCCGGGGCGTGACGCGCAGCGACACCTCGAGCGGCGTGTCGTTCACCTGATCACGCATCGCGCCGTCGCGGTGGGCGGTCGCGGCGTGGCGGTCGCTCTCGGCGAGCTGGTCCACGACGATCGCGGCCGGGAGCATGACCGTCGCCGTGCTGCGCGCCTCGCCCGCGCTCATCGCGAAGCGCGCCACGATGACCGCTTCACCGGGCGAGATGACCTGCATGTACTGCGGGTTGTAGTGCAGGCCCGAGAACGTGACCGCCCCCGGCAGCAGCGGACCCATGCACGCGCTGAGCAGCTCGAAGGTGCCGTCCATCAGCTGCAGAATCAGCGCCGTCTCGATCGGGGTGAGGGTGCGCGGCTCGATGTCCCCCGCGGGCTTGCCGCCCAGCATCTGCACGACCCACGTCAGCGCGCTGTCGAGACCGAACTGCACGACGCAGGGCTCCTCGCGCCCGGCCGTGGAGCCGGCCACCATCGCCGTGGTCGTCGGCAGGGTGTCGGCGTACTCCTGGTACGACACCAGTTCGAGCCCCTCCGGGACGAGATGGGTGCGCAGGCGCACCTTGGCGGTCAGCTGGGAGGCCCACTGCCGCGCGAACGTCTCGAACGCGGCCTCGAGCTGACGGGTGTGCTCGCGGCCCAGCTGCGCGGGGCGGCTGAAGTCGTACGCGGGATAGCGACGAAGGGGGTCGTCGCGAACGGCCGCTGTCGTCATGGCGTGTCCTCCAGGGAGTTCTTCACGGGTCAGCTCTGCGCTGCGGCCTGCACGAGACCGGGGATGAGGGAGCGCACCTGCTCGTCGGCGGTGGACAGCACGACGATGTCGACGCGGCGGTTGGCGGCGAGGTCTTCCGCGCTGTCGCCGGCGGCGATCGGTCGCTGGTCGGAGAAGGCCACCGCCTGCACGCGCGTGCCGGCGATGCTCTTCTGCTCGACGAGGAAGCGCGCCACCTTCGTCGATCGTCCGCTGCTCAGCTCCCAGTTGCTCTCGAACGGCGGGACGGCCGCGCGGTGGTCGGCGTGGCCCTCGATGCTGATCTGATTGTCGGTGGCCGCAAGCACGTCGGCGATGAGGGCGAGGACGCGATCGGCCTTCTCGCTCAGATCCGCCCGGTTGTCGGCGAAGAACGTCTCGGCCCCCACGAGCCCGATCTTCAAGCCGCGCTCGTCGATGACGAAGTCGACCGTGTCCTGCAGACCCTGGGATGCCAGGGCGTCGGTGATCTGCTGACGCATCTTCTCGAGGCCGTCCAGCTCCTGTGCGGCCCGTGTCGCGACGTCGCGCACCCCGTTGTCGTCGAGCAGCTCCGGCGGGATCACCAGACCCTCGGTGAGATCGCCGCCGCCCTCCACCTGCGACTGCCCGAACGCGGCCGCGAGACCGTTCTTGAGCTGGTCGTACTTGGTCTCGTCGACGACCGACACGGCGTACAGGACGATGAACAGGCACATCAGCACGGTCACCATGTCGGCGTACGACACGGCCCATCGCTCGTCGGGCTCGTCGTGCCCGGCATCCTCGTGTCCGCGTCCGCCCGCGCGTCGGGCGCTCGTCACGCCGCGTCCTCGACCGCGGGGGCGGCGTCGGCGCGCGGGGGCTTCTTCTTCGCGGGCGCGGAGGTCGTCATGGCGAGCAGCCGCTCCTCGAGCAGCCGGGGCGGACTCCCCGCCTGGATGGCGAGGATGCCCTCGCACACCAGCGTCATCCGCTCCTGCTCAAGGGTGGCCATGCGGTTCAGGCGCCCCGCGATGGGGTTCCAGATGAAGTTGGCCGAGAGCAGGCCCCAGAGGGTCGCGACGAAGGCCGCGGCGATCATGTGACCGAGCTCGTCGGGCTTGCTCAGGTTCTCGAGCACGTGCGTGAGCGAGACGACGGTGCCGACGATGCCGATCGTGGGGGCGTACCCGCCGAGCGAGGCGAAGAATTTGGCAGAGACGCGGTTGCGCGCCGACTCCGAGTCGATCTCGTCGAGCATGAGGGTGCGCAGGTCTTCGGCATCCACTCCGTCGGCGAGGGCCTGCACGGCGCGACGGGTGTAGTCGTCGGGAGCGGTGTCGAGCTCCTCCTCCAGGCGCAGCAGCCCGTCGGTGCGGGCCTTCTCGGCGTAGCCGACGAGGACCGGGATGACGGCGGCGGGGGTGGACCGCGGGCCGCGCACCATGCGACCGAGAGAGCCGAACGCGGCGATCGCATCGCGCAGGGTGTGGCTGGCGATGCCGACGCCGATGGTCGACCCCAGCACGAGGATCATCGGGGCAGGCAGGAAGAGCGCGCTCAGCGACGCACCCTCCATGGTGATCATCGCGTAGAGGGCGCCGAAGGCGGCGACCACGCCGATGATGAATGCGATGTCCACGTCGGTCAGTCCTGGGCGGCGGATGCCGTGAGCGCGGACGCCGCCGCGAGCACGCGCGCCCGGTAGGCCACGATCCGCGCGATCAGCTCGTCGAGGCTCTCCTCGACGTTGTAGACCCGACCGTCGACCATGTGCAGGGTCGTGTCAGGGGATTCGTGCACGCGCTCGATGAGATCGGGGTTCACCGCGAACCGGGTGTGGTCGAGGCGGGTGAGCGTGATCATCGGGGACGGTCTCGGCTTTCGCTGCGGAAGGGGACGGGGCGGACTATCGCGACGGTCATCGCTTGAGGTTGGTCAGCTCCTGCAGCACCTCGTCGCTCGTGGTGATGACGCGTGCGCTCGCCTGGAAACCGCGCTGCGCGACGATGAGGTTGGTGAACTCCTGCGACAGGTCGACGTTGCTCATCTCGAGGGCGCCCGACAGCAGGGAGCCGACTCCGGCCTGCCCGGCCTCGCCGATCTGCGCCTGGCCGCTGTTGACGCTCGCGCGGTAGGTCGTGCCGCCGGCCTTCTCGAGCCCCTCGGCGTTGGCGAAGGTCGCCATGGCGATCTTCGCGAGGGTCTCGGTGCGCCCGTTGCTGAAGGTGCCCACGATCGAGCCGTCGGCCGTGATGGCGTACGACTTCAGGGTGCCGGCGGCGGCGCCGTTCTGACCGGTGAGGGCGACGGTGCTCATGTCGGCGAAGCCCGTCACCGCGCTGAGGTCCACGGCGATCCCGCCGGCGGTGAGCGTGAGGCCGGCGGTCTGGCGTCCGTCGGTGAAGGCGAGGCCACCGGTGGCCCCGCTGACGGGCTCGGCGACGTCCCAGCCGGCCGCCGTGCGCGTGAACGTCAGGCTCAGCGAGGTCTTCGTGCCCTGGGCGTCGTAGACCGCGATGTCGCGCACGAGCTGGGTGCCGACCGCGGCGGTGGAGGGGAGGTTGCCCGTCGCGGTCGAGGTCGTGGTCGCGCGGGCGGCCGAGACCAGGTCCTGCGGGATCGAGATGGTGCCGGGCGCCTGGCCGGTGTCGACCGCGCCGTTCTGCGCCGACCAGCCCTGCACGAGCGCGCCGTCGGCGGTGACCATCTTGCCCTGACCGTCGAACGAGAAGCCGCCCGCGCGGGTGTACAGCGTCTCGCCACCCGCGCGCACCGCGAAGAACCCGTCGCCCTGGATCATGAGGTCGCCGCCGCGGCCGGTCGTCTGCGCCGCGCCCTGGGCGAAGTTGGTGCGGATGCCGCCGACCTGCACGCCGAGGCCCACCTGCGCGGGGTTCTGCCCCCCGGTCGCGGCGTCCGGGATGCCGGCTTCGCCGACGACCTGCGAGAGCGAGTCCTCGAAGAGGACCGAGGAGCCCTTGAAGCCCGCGGTGTTGACGTTGGCGATGTTGTTGCCGGTGGTGTCGAGCATCGTCTGGTGCGAGCGGAGTCCGGAGATCCCGGAGAAAAGCGAACGGAGCATGAGGGTCTCTTTCGTGTGGGTGGTCGAGCGGTGAAGGTCAGGCGGAGGCGGGGGTGACGGAGGTGATGGCGTCGAGGGCGACCGTGACGTCGCCGATCGTCACCTGCGGGATGGATCCCTCGAACGACACCTTCGAGACGATCCCCGAGGCGGGCGCGCCGGCGGCGTCGAGATAACCGGCCCGCTGACCGATGAGGGCGGTGGCCGCCTGACGCATGTTCAGGGCGAACGCCTCGGAGCTGTTGCGGCTCATCGCGGTGAGCTGCTCCATCATGGCCAGCTGCGTCGTCTGCGAGATCATCTGGTTGGTGTCCATCGGGGTGGACGGATCCTGGTTCGTCAGCTGCGTGACCAGCAGCTTCATGAACACCTCGCTGTCGAGCTCCTTCTTGGGGGCGGCGGCGGTGGTCGAAGCGGCGGTCGCGGAGGTGGTCGCGGTCGCGAACGGGGTCGCTGTCGCGGTGACGGCGTCGATGGTCATGGGGGTCCTCTCAGGCGAAGATGTCGAGCCCGCCGCCGAGGTCGGCGCGGGGGACGTCGAGCGACGCGGCCGCGCCGATCAGGGGGATTCGGAGGGCGGATTCGGGGCTCGCGTACGAAGCGGCGCGGTCGCGCCGATCGGGGTGGGCATCGGCGGACGCACCGCCCGACCCGCCGGACGCACCGCGGTCGGAGGCCCCGCCGTCGCCCGAACCCACCGCGAGGTGCGCGTGCGGCGCGATCGCGGCGAGGTCGCGGCGCAGGTCGGAGACCATCGTGCGCAGGATCTCGCGCGCCGCCTCGGTCGCTCCCGAGAGCTCGACGCGCACATCTCCACCCGCGCCGATGCGCGCGCGGACCGTGACCGGGCCGAGGGCATCGGGCCGGACGGTGAGGACGAGCTCGTGCACCCCCGCGGGACGCTGGGCGAGATGCACGATCGCGGGCGCGATCTGCGCGGCGACCACGCGCGGGGTCGCAGCCTCGGCCGGTGCCGGTGGGGTGGTGGTGGTGGGTGCGGCGGTAGGGGCGAGCGTCGATACGGCCGTGGCGCCCGCGGACTCGACGACACCGACGGCCGGCGGGCGCGGTGCCGGGGCGGCGGAGCGCGGAGGGGTCGGTGCGGTCTCGAGGGAGACGGCCGGCGTGGGAAGGGGGGTGACCGTCTTTGCGAGGACTCCCGCGGCAGCGGGTACAGACGGGGCCGGAGGTGCGGCCAACGGAGCACCGCCGACGGAGGCGCCGTCGACGCGCGCGCCGGCGCCTGCGGAGGGGCTCCGCGGGGCCGCGGCATCCACCCCGGCACCGGGGCTTCCGGTGAGCGTCGCCTCGGCCGGCATGATGCGCAGGACGGGGCGGGGTCGCTCCCCTTCCGTCGATACGTCGTCGCGCAGCTCGCCCTCGATGCGGCCCGGCATCGTCGAGAGGACCGGCGGCACCGAGGCGTCCGCGGCCGACGCGGGACGGGCCGGCGTCGTTCCGCCCCGCGCGGGGACGGACCCGCCCGGGGCCACCCCGCCGGGTGTCGTCGCGGGGGGAGTTCCCCCGCCCGCCGTCGCCTCGACGGGGGTGGTCGCGGCCGGCCCCGTCTCGGACGGTGAGGTCTCGGCGCGCGGGGTCCCGGCGGGCACGGCGTCCGCGGACACCAGCGCGGACGATTCCGTCTCGGCGGGTGAGGTTTCGGCGGGTGAGGTTCGGGGTGACGTCTCGGCGCGCGGAGTCGCCGCGGGCACGGCCTCCCCGGGCACCAGCGCGGAAGGCTCAGTCTCGGCGGGTGAGGCCTCGGCGAGTGAGGCCTCGGCGGGTGAGGCCTCGGCGAGTGAGGTCGCGGCGGGTGAGGTCCCGACGGGCGAGGTCTCGGCGCGCGCGATCCCGGCGGGCACGGCCTCCCCGGGCATCATCGCGGAGGGGAGCGCCCCGGCGGACACCGCTTCCGCAACCGGCATGACCCAGACCGCCGGCATGGTCCGCAGCACCGGACGCCCGTTCGCGCGTCCTGCCGCGCCCGCGTCGCCCGACGCCCGCCCACCGTCGGCAGCCGGAGCCCCCGCGGAGGCGGATGCCGGACCCGGGACGGATGCCGCCACTCCCCCCTCGGATGCCGGTTCCCCCGACGCCACCGTCGTCCGCACGCCGCCGGGCGTCTCCCCCGACCCCGGTGCTCCGGCATCCGTCGAGGGCGACCGCACGACCCCGGACGAGCCCGTCCACGCGGGTGCTCCGGCATCCGTCGCGGGCACTCGCGCGACCGCGAACACGCCCTCGGACGCCGTCGTTCCGGCATCCATCGATGACCCCGGCGCGAGCCCGTCGGCGAGCACGCCGACCGCACGGCTGAGCGCCTGGTCGAAAGCGGCCCCGCCCGCGGTTCCGCAGCCCGCGTCGATCGACGCCGCCGCTCCCCCGGTCGGAGCGGGCGCCGACGCGGAAGCCGCCGCGACGAAGTGCGTCACGTGCTGCGTCCGGTCAGTGCCGAGAGGGCGCCGAGACCGCCGGTTCCGGCCGTGCCCGCGGTGAACAGCGTCTGCAGCGCCGACGCGAGCTCCCCCTGACCCGCGGCGCGAGGAGCGGCGGTACTCGTCGCGGCCGGCGTCGTCGGCGTCGCCAGCTCCCGCGCGGCCGTCGCGGCCTCCTCGAGGAGGTCGGCGAACCGCGTCGCCGCGCTCGACGATGTCGTGGACGTCGCCGTGACCGCCCCGGCGTTGCCGACAGCGGACGTCGTCGCGGCGGAGGTGCTCTGCGCCGGGGTGGTCTTCGCGGCGGCCGCCGAGGGATGCAGAGACGAGATCTGCCCCGTGATCGCCTCGATGCGGCCCAGGACGGCGTCGACGCTCACGCGGCACTCCCCTCGCCGCGGCCGGCGCGCGTGGTCGCGATCTCGTCGAGAGCGTCCTGCTCGGTACGCGCCTCGGTCTCGAGCTCCCGCTCCCGGTGCGTGCCCTCGAGCCGCTCGAGTCCCTTGAGCTCGCGGCGGGCCTCGACGTGCGCGGCCTCCGCGGTCGCCGCCTCGTCCCGCCGCAGGCGCGCGAGCGTCTGCAGGTCGGCCAGCGACGCCTGCCCGGCCGCGCGCGCGGCGGCCATGGCCCGCAATGTCGCGGGGTCGTCGATCTGCGTCGAAACGGCGCTCAGGCTCGACACCGCGTGCTGGGCGGCGGCTTCGGCCGCCCGCGCCTCGGTCCGCGCGCGGGCCGCGTCCTCCGCCGCGACGCGCTCCTGGACGCCGCGCACGCGCAGCAGGCCCGCCAAGGGAAACGTCATGCGTTCAAGCCTCCGAAGGTCTCGGTGAGGGCGGTCAGCTGCCGCCAGGATTCATCGGTCGTCGAGTGCTCGTCGATCGACTGCGTCAGGAACGCGTCGATCGCGCGCTGGTGCACCAGAGCGGCATCCACCAGGGGATTCGCCCCCCGCGTGTACGCCCCGATGTCGATCAGGTCGTTCGCCTGCCGTCGCGCCGCGAGGACGCTGCGCAGGGTCACCGCCCGCTGCCGCTGATCGGGCGTGGTCACCTTGCCCACCACGCGCGAGACCGAGCCCAGCACGCCGACCGCGGGGAAGTGTCCGCGCACCGCGAGGCCGCGATCCAGCACCACGTGACCGTCCAGGATGCCGCGGGCGGCATCCGCGATCGGTTCGTTGTGGTCGTCTCCGTCGACGAGCACCGTGTACAGCCCCGTGATGGATCCGGCGGGGCCCGTCCCGGCGCGCTCGAGCAGGGCCGCGAGCACCGAGAACGTCGAGGGCGGATAGCCCCGCGTCGCCGGAGGCTCCCCCGCCGACAGACCGATCTCGCGCTGGGCCATCGCCACGCGCGTGAGCGAGTCCATCATCAGCACCACCTCGCGACCGTCGTCGCGGAACGCCTCGGCGATGCGCGTGGCGAGGAACGCCGACCGCAGGCGGGCCATCGCCGGCTGATCCGAGGTGGCCACGACCACGACCGAGCGGGCGAGGCCCTCGGGTCCGAGGTCGTCCTCGAGGAACTCGCGCACCTCGCGACCGCGCTCGCCCACGAGCGCGATGACGGTGACGTCGGCGGTCGATCCGCGCGCGATCATCGACAGCAGCGACGACTTCCCCACGCCCGAGCCCGCGAACAAGCCGAGACGCTGTCCCACCCCGACCGGTGTCATCGTGTCGAGCACGCGCACGCCGAGGCCGAGCTGGGAGTCGATGCGCCGACGTCCGAGCACGCTGGGGGCGTCGTTGCCGAGCGCGACCCGCTGCGCCGCGACGAGCGGGCCCCGATCGTCGATGGGTCGTCCGAGACCGTCGAGCACCCGCCCGAGCAGCGCCGATCCGGTGGGCACGAGTGCGGCCGCGCCGACGTGGTGCACCGCCGATCCCGCCGTGATGCCGGTGAGCGGCGCCAGGGGCATGCAGTGCGAGGTCGCCCCCTCCACGGCGACGACCTCCGCTTCCACGCGTCGACCGCTCGCCGTGGCGATGCGCACGCGGTCGCCGACGGCGGCCCGGATGCCGAGCACCTCGACCCCGAGGCCCACCACCGCCGTGACCGTGCCGGCGCGCTCCGGTCGCGCGGCGGTCAGCACGCGGCGCCAGGACGCGGTGGCCGTGCTCATGCGGACGCACCCCCGTCATCGATGCGCAGCGCCTCGCGGGCGCGGGCAAACGCCGACGACAGCCGGGTGTCGACGCGGGCGTCCGCGAGCTCCACGACGGCTCCGCCCGCATCGACGTCCGTCGAGACGACGATCTCCGCCTCCGCCACGACCGACGCCCCGCCGTCGCGCAGAGTCTGCGCGTCGCGCTCGGCGAGGTGCACGCGCACCCACGTCGAGACGGGGGCCTCCGCCACGGCGCGTCGCATGGCGTGAGCGGCCGAGCGCGCGGCATCCGAGAGCTCCACGTCGAGGATCGCCTCGGCGAGATCGATCGCCAATTCCTGCACCCGCTCGGCATCGGCGGCCACGAGGCCCGCGGCACGCGCGCGCAGGTCGGAACGCACCGCGTCCACCGCGGCGAGCGCCGTGCGCAGCGCCTCGCGAGCGTCGGTGTCGTGCTGCGCCGTGCGCGCGGCGAGTTCGGCGCGGGCGTGCGCGAGCTCCTGCTCGGCGCGTCGGCGCCCCTCGGCGAACCCGTCGGCGTACCCGCGCACGCGCGCCTTCTCGGTGATGGCGCGGGCATCCGGCGCCGGCGCACTCCCGCCGAGGCGCGGCGGCACCAGCGGTGTGAAGGCTGCATCGGTCACGGCGGTCACCCTGCGGGTTGTGGCGGAGCCGATCCGTGGCCACGTCGTCGAGCGATCCCTGCTCGCCCGCGACTATCGCGACGCGCGCGGGCCTCGGTAACCGGCGTCGGCACGCCGACGATCGTCGACGGTGTCACTCGATCAGCTCGTCGTCGTCTTCGCGCGAGATCGTGATCTCCTCGGCGGCCTCGAGCTCGCGGATGATGCGCACCACCTCGGCGCGTGCCTCGTCGACCTGCCGCATGCGCACCGGTCCGAGAGCCGACGCCTCCTCGGCGAGATTCTCGCGATTGCGTTCGGTCATGTTGCGCCGGATGACCTCGCCAACCTGCTCGTCGGCGCCCTTCAACGCCAGGGCGAGCACGCGCAGGTCGATGCCGCGGAGCACGCGCTGGGCGTCGCGGTCCTCGAGCCGGGCGATGTCGGCGAAGGTCACCATGCGACTGCGCACCTCCTCGGCGAGGTCGTGGTCGCGGTCCTCGAGGCTGGCCAGCAGGGCCTTCTCGAGCACGGTGTCGGAGCGGTTGATGATGTCGACGAGGGGTTGGACGCCCCCGGTCGCCTCGTGGGCCTCGCGCATACCGAAGATGCCGGTGCGCGCGCGCAGCGAATCGGCGACGACCGCGATCGCCTCCTGCGATGCCGCCCCCAGGGTCGCGATCGCCTGGGCGACGTCGGTGCGCAGCGGGTCCTGCAGCGCCGCCAGCACCGCGGCGGCGCGGTCGGCACGCAGGTTCGCCAGCACGACGGCGACCGTGGTGGGCATCTCCCCGTCGAGGATCGTCGCGAGCTGGGTCGGGTCGGCGCTGTTCAGGAACTCGAACGACACGACGCCCTGCGACATGACCCGCCCGACCATGCCGACGGCCTTCTCGCGGCCGAACGCGGTCTCGAGCAGTCCGGTGGCGAACTCCTGGCCTCCGCGGCTGACGGCGGATCCGCCGGAAGCGATGCGACGGAAGTCGGCCAGGGCGGCGGCGATCGCGGCGGTGTCGATGCCGCCCACCTGCGCCAGCTCGGCAGCGAGCAGTTCCGCGCGAGCCTCGCCGAGGTGCCGCAGCACCTCGGCACTGACCTCGCGGTCCATGTTGAGCATGACGATCGCGGCCTTGCGCACCCCCGACATCGCCGGGACGACGGGAGCCGTCGGCATGACCTCGGTCGCCGCCCTGGGACTGACCGCGGGCCCGTCGGGGTCCGCGGGTGAACGCGTCTGCAGCAGGCTCATACCATCGCCTCGTCCATCATGCTCGCCAGCGCCTTGGCGGCGTTCTGCGGGTCGCTCTTGGCGAGCTGCTCGACGTCCCGCCGTCGCTGCTCCACGAGCACCTGCGTGGCCTCGGGCTCCTCCTCGATGTCGAGCAGGGTCGGGAGCACCTTCGTGGGCGGGGTGGCCGCGGGCAGGGCGATCGGCTCGGCGAGGCCCTTCAGGCTCTTGAGCTTCTGCTCCTCGGTCTCGGTGATCGTCGAGAAGTACTCGATGGGTCCTTCGTCGGTGTATAGCGTGCGCCGCTTCATCTTGCGCCGCACCAGCAGGGCGACGACGAGGATGATCGCCGCGAGCACGATCGAGCCGCCGATGATCGCCGCGCGCAGCAGATCGGCCTGCATCTGCGCGGCCTTCTCCGCCTCGGCCGCGTCGAGGGCCGCCTGCGCCGCCGCCGCACCGGTCTGGCTGAACTCCACCATCTCGACCGTGACGGTGTCTCCGCGCTGGGCGTCGATCCCCGCCGCGGTGGAGACCAGCGCCTGCACCTGCTCCGCGGTCACGCCGTTCACGGCGCCCCGGTCCAGGGCGACGCTGATGGTCTGGCGGGTGACCTCGCCGGCGGGCGTCGTGGTCTTCTCGGTGCTCTTGTTGACGGCGTTGCTGCGCGTGGACTCCTCGGCCTGGTAGTTGCCGCCGCCCGCCGCGTTCGGGACCGCGATGTTGTCGGGACCGAGGACGCCCGTCCCCGTCCCCTGGCCGCCCGTGTAGGTCTCGGTCTTGGTCTGCTCGTTCGACATCACGCCGCCCTCAGGGGCGGTGTAGGTTTCGTCCATCCGCTCCGAGGTCGAGTTCGCGACGTCCGCGGCGACGCTGACGGTGGCGTTGCCGGGACCGACGATGGTCTCGAGCATCCTCGTCACCGTCGAGGCGACCTTGGCCTCGTACTCGGTCGCCTGCGTGTTCGCCGAGCCGGTGAGTCCGGTCCCCACGGCGGCGAGCACTTTGCCCGACTGGTCGGTGACCGCGACGTCCTCGGGCGTCATCCCCGGGATCGAGGCGCTTGTGAGGTGCACGATCGCCGCCACCTGGTCCTCGGTCAGCGATCCCCCACCCTGCGTCTTGACGAACACCGAGGCCGTGGGATGCCGTTCCTCGGCGACGAACACGCTCTGCTCGGGGATCGCCAGCTGCACGGATGCCGCCGTGACCCCCGACATCGCACCGATCGTGCGGGCGAGTTCCCCCTCGATGGCGCGCTTGTAGGTGACGGACTGCTGGAACTCGCTCGCCGTCACCCCCATCTTGTCGAGCAGGGTGTATCCGCCGCTGGTGTCGCTGGGCAGACCGGCGGCCGCCGCGGTGAGCCGCTGCGGGTAGACCTGCGCGTCGGGGACGAGGATCGTCGCCCCGCCCTCGGTGAGCTCGTAGGGCACGCCCGCCGACTTCAGCTGCTCGACCACGGCCGAGGCGTCGGTCGCGCTCAATCCCGTGAACAGCGGGCTCATCTGCGGCTTCGACAGCCAGCTGCCCAGCGCGATGACGCCCATCACCAGCAGGGCCGCGCCGATGACGGCGATGGTGCGCTGCGCGACCGTGAAGCCACCCGCGATCTGCTTCGCGCGGCCGATGGTCGTCGCAAGGAACGGGGGCATGTCAGGCCTGCATCCTCATGATGTCGTTGAAGGCGGCGACGCCGCGGTCGCGCACCGCCACCATCAGGTCGAGGGTCACTCCCGCGCGCGACGAGGCCAGCGTGGCCTTGTGGATGTCGTCGAGGTCGCCCGTGACCGCCTGGACGGCGAGTTCGTTCGAGGTGGACTGCAACTGCTGGAGGTTCTCGACCGCCGCCGTCAGCGAGGCCGCGAACGGCTGCGCCCCCGCGGTGGCGTCCACCCCCGACGGCGCCGGAGTCGTCTCGAAGCTGAGGGGTGCGAGCGGACTCACGCCCCACGCGGCGACGGGCTCGATCGGGGTGCTCATCACGACCGTCCGATCTGCAGCGCGGACTCGTACGTCGTCTTCGCGCGGTCGACCACGGCGGCGTTGGCCTGGTATCCGCGCTGCGCGAGGATCAGCATGCTCATCTGGTCGCCGAGGTCGACGTTGGGGTACTGCACGTAGCCGTCCTTGTTCGCGTACGGGTGGTCGGGCTCGTAGACCAGACGCCCCTCGGCCGTCGACTCCTGCACGCCCGTGACGTAGACGCCCGGGCTCCGGGTGCCCTCGGCGACGGTGACGTACTTCTCGCGGAACATGTCCTGCCCCGCCGGGGTGGCGGTGTTGACGTTGGCGATGTTGTCGCTGAGCGCGTCCATCCACTTGCGGTGCGCGGTCAGTCCGGTACCGGCGATGCCGATGGTGTCGAAGGTCATGCCGAGGCCTGCCCGATCGCCTTGGTGAGGGAGGCCGCCTGACCGCTCAGCGCCTGGGCCGCGAACTGGTACCGCAGAACGGTGTCGATGTTCGACAGCGTCTCGGTGTCGAGGTTGACGTTGTTCCCGTTGCGCCGGGTGGGCTCGAGCGAGCGCTCGACCGTCGGCGAGACCGCACCCGCTCCGCTCTCGACGGCGCTGCGCAGGCGGTCTTCGAAGAGCACGCGCTTGGCCTGGTAGTCGGGGGTGTTGACGTTGGCGATGTTCTCCGCGATCGTGCGCTGGCGCAGAGCGAGGCCGTCCAGCGCGCTGGACAGGGCGGTAGAGGTGACGGAATCGAGCACGCGGCACTCCGGTCGAAGGAACGAGCCGATCCGTGGCTGTCTGGTCGAGCGATCCGTGCTCTGCCGCGACTATCGCGACGTGGCGGCGTCGGCGTAACCGGCGGTCACCCTTCGACGTCGAGATAGACCGGCGCGTCGGGGTGGACCGAGGGGATCCGCCGAATCGCGGCGAGTTCGCGGGCGACGTTCTCTCGCGCGGCCATCAGGCCGCTGATGCTCGCCCGCTGGCGCTCCAGCACGAGACGGGCGCGGTCGACGACCTCGGGCGGCAGCGGCCCGGGCGGCTCCTCGACAGGACCGTCGGCGGGGTCGTCGGGAGCGTCGAGCGATCGTTCGAAGGCGTCGAGAAGCCGGTTCCACGCCGCGAGATTCGTCGTCACGGGGGCGTCAGACCGGCGAGACGGCGTCGGCCGCCGCGTGCCACGCGTCGCGGAGCGGTGCGATGAGATCGCGGCACTCGCGGGTGGCATCCGCGTCGTGCGCGACGTTGGCGACGATGAGGCGGCCGGTGATGTACGTGTAGAGCGCCCGCAGCCCGTCCGAGCCGTCCCACGTGTCGTCGAGCGATCCGCTCAGCTCGGCGATGATGGCCTGCGCGTGCGTGAGATAGGTCCCGGCGGATGCCGTGTCTCCCCCGGCCTGCGCCGCGGCGGCCCGCTCGACGTCGACCAGCAGCCGGTCGTAGAGCATGGTCACCAGTCGCTCCGGGGTCGCGGCGTTCACCTGCTGCTCCAGGTACTCCTGCTTGGCGCGTTCGAGGGCGGTGGGCATGAGGCGTTCTCCTTATCGGGGGCGGATGCGAGGACTACTTCGACGACGGCGTCAACGCCGACAGCTGCGAGGTGAGCCAGTCCGACCGCGACTGCAGGCCCGACAGGCGCACCTCCATGGCGGCGTAGGTGCGCTCGAGGGTCGCCCGCCGCATGTCCAGGCGCAGGTCCATCCGCTCGACCTGCTTCTCCAGGGTCTTGACCTCGCCCTGCTGGCCCGTGATGCGCTGCGTCACGAGGCCGTCGTACTTGTCGGAGTACTGCGTCGTCGTGGCCTGCACGCGGGCCGAGACCGCGGCGAAGACCGACTGCACCGCCTCCGGATCGTCGGCCATGGCCGCCGCGAACCGGTCGGCGTCGAACGAGAGCACGCCGGCCTTGTCGACGGTGATGCCGATGGTCGAGGGCGAGACCCCGTCGACCGGGCTCTGCACGGCCGAGGCGAGCGCCGCGCGCAGCGAGCGCACCGTGCTGTCGCCGGTGAACACCCCGAGCGTCGTCGTCTTGCCGGGAGCGGCGACCGTCGCCTTCGAGCCGTTGTCGATGCGGGTCAGCAGCGTCGCGATCTCCTTCACGAAGGCCGAGGCGGCATCCGACTGCGCCTTCGCATCCGGGGTCACGGTCACGGTGACGGGATCGGCCGAGACCGCCCCCACCGTGATGTCGATGCCCTCGCCGACGTCGGTGAAGGTGTTCGACGCACTCGTCACCACCTGCTCGGCGGCGGTCCCGGCGAACAGTCGGATGACGGCATCCGTCCCCTGCGCGAGCACGGCGGCGCCCGGCGCGGTGGCGACGTCGACCGACGTGGATGCCGCGACCTCGGCCGCGGTGCCACGTTGCAGCGAGAACGCCCCCTCCGCGCCGGTCCGGGTCGAGGTGATCTGGATGCGCGAGAGCGCCGCCCCTTGCGCGTCGCGCCCGCCGGGCACGACCGTCGCGGTCACCCCGGCCTTCGCGGCGTTGATCGCCGCGGCGAGCTCGGCGGCCGATCCGCTTCCCGTGACCTCGGTGACGCTGCCGTCCGCGGCGACCAGCGAGAAGGTGCCGCCGAACGCCGTCGCATCTCCGGCGGCGGTGACCACCGCGTGCGCCCGCGCGAGGGTGTCGACGACGATGTCGGTCGAGAACGCCCGCGCCGTCTCGCCCGCGACGACGGTGACCGCCTCCGACGAGCTCGACGCGGTGTAGCGGGCGAGGGAGGTGGAGGATGCCGCGGCCTTCGCCTTGTCGGTCAGGGCCTGCAGCGCGGTGTTCAGGGACTGGAGGTTGGAGATGACGCTGTTGCGATCGGTGATCCGATTCGTCACGAGGGTCTTGGGGATCGCCGCGACGTTGATGAGGGCGTCGATGACGTCCTTGGTCTTGATGCCCGAGGCGAGGCCGTCGATCTGCATGGTCCTGCGTCTCCCTTCTCTCCGAATCGTGGGGGGTCATGCGAAGACGCCCGGGCGGGAGACCTCCCCCGCCCGGGCGCCCGAGGGCAGCAGTGCTGCGACTCAGCGCAGGAGCTGGAGAACTCCCTGGCCCGACTGGTTCGCCTGCGCGAGCATGGCGGTACCGGCCTGCTGCAGGATGTTCGAGGCGGTGTACTTGACCATCTCGGACGCCATGTCGGTGTCGACGATGCGGCTCTTGGCGGCGGAGAGGTTCTCGGCCGAGACCTGCAGCGAGTTGATGGTCGACTCGAAGCGGTTCTGCACGGCACCGTAGCCCGAGCGAGCGGTCGAGACGTTCACGATCTCGGTGTCGATGGCGGCGATCGAGGTCAGCGCGTTGGCCGCGGTGTCGACGTCGAGGGCCTTGATCGATGCACCGAGGCCCGAGAAGTCGGTCAGGGCGACCGCGATCTGGTCCTCGGCGGCCGTGGAGCCGGCGCCGACCTGGAACGTCAGGGTGTCGCCGCCCGAGAGCAGCTTGATGCCGTTGAAGTTCGTGCTGGCCGCGACACGGGTGAGCTCGTCGCCCAGCGTGTCGATCTCCGTCTTGATCGAGGTGCGCGAGTCGGCGTTGTTCGAGTCGTTGCCCGCCTGCACCGCGAGGTCGCGGACGCGCTGCAGGATCGAGTGCACCTCGGTCAGGGCGCCTTCCGCGGTCTGGATGACCGAGATGCCGTCCTGGGCGTTGCGCGCCGCGACGTTGAGGCCGTTGACCTGCGCGCGCAGGCCCTCGGAGATGGCGAGACCGGCGGCGTCGTCCGCGGCCCGGTTGATGCGCAGACCGCTCGAGAGCTTCTCGAGCGACTTCGAGACGTCGGCCTGGTTGGCCGACAGGTTGCGGTACGCGTTGAGGGCACCGACGTTGGTTGCGATCTGAAGACCCATGTTGTTCCTCCGTGGATGGGATTACCGTGCGGGGGCCGTCCGTGGCCCTCCATCCCCCACCTTCGCGACGGGTCGGTCCCGCCGTAACCGGCGCCGCGGTTTTTTCCGCGCGCGAGGCGAGCCCGTCCGGATCCGCGCGGTCGCTTCCGCTTCAGGCCGGGACGGCGAGGGAGGTGGCGGCGACGGGACCGAACACACCGTCGAAGAACGCGGCCTTGACCTTGGTCGAACGGTCGGGTTCGGTGCCGTTCTCCCAGGCGTCGAGCGCCTCGCGCATGAGGGTCAGCCCGATGCGGCGCAGCTTCGAGACGTAGGCATGGCTGACGTCGAGGTCGTGGGCGACGTCTTTGACCATGCGCTCCTCGAGGTACACGCCGCGGATCACCTGGCGCATCTGATCGGGAAGGGCCGCCACGATGCGCTCCAGCATGTCCCGGGTCTCCGCCTGCTCGACCGCGTGCTCGGGCAGGATCACGCTGTCGGTGAGGTCGACCGCCTGCCGTCCGTCGTCGCCGTCGAACCGCGCCTCGAAGCTCGTCGCCGTGCGCACCATCTCGTCGAGCAGCTGCATGCGGGTGACGGTCTCGGCATCCAGTCCCGATTCGGCGGCCACCTCCGCGAGGGTGGCGGGTCGTCCCGTGCGCACGCGCACGAGTTCGGTCGCCACGCGGACCCGCCCGATCTTGTCGCGGCTGCGCTCCCCCGCGGGGTCGGCGGCGCGCATCTCGCTGAGGATGGCCCACGTGATCTTCGTCCGCGCGTAGGCCCCGAAGGGCACTCCCCGCGCGGGGTCGTATTCGAGGGATGCCACGGCCAGGCCGAGGTAGGCCGCGGACAGCAGGTCGTCGAGGTCGACGTGCAGCGCGGTCCGGGCCTTCTCGACGGCCAGGTACTTCGCGAGGGGGATGTTCTCCCGTGCGAGTCGTTCGGCCGAGGCGGGCACGTCGGAAACGGCGGGAAGGACGGTGCTCGACATCACGACTCCTGCTGTTTTTGCTTGTTTATGAGCAGAAACTAACACAGAAAGATGCCCCGGACGCATCGCGGTCTCGAAAGCCTCGACGTCGCATCCCGAGGCCCCGCGAGCACCCCGTCCCCGGCGTGGCGGGATCCGTCAGGGCCGGCCCACCACGCGCAGCTCGACCGTGGCCGTCGTCGCCCGCACGAGGGGCATCGACGTCGCGGTGGGGTTCCAGATCACGATCGGCGTACCCGGCGTGACGGCGACCTGGTCTTCTTCGAGCCCGAACCGCGCGCGCAGACCGTGCCGATGCAGCAGCACCGCGAACCGCTCCCACTCGATCCAGCGCCACGGCCGCGCCGCGCTCACGTGCACACCCGCCTGCTGCCACGGCCGCGCGGGATGCGAGAAACCGCGCAGACCATCCCGTCGCGCGCTCGATGCACTGCCCGACAGCAGATCGAGACCGAGCGCCGCGCAGCCGCGCCGAAGGTCGTCGTCGAGCCGCACGAGCTCGGTGCGGGTGCGCAGGCGTGCGATCGAGGCCAGGGTCAGGACGATCGGATGATGGCCCAGCGTCCGCACGCGCGCCCACGTCACGCCGCGATGGGCGATGAACCCCCGAGCCGCCAGCCACCGGTCGAAGAACGGATCGGCGAGCGCGGCGTCGAAGGCGCGACCGGGCGCGCCGCTCTCGGCCGCGAGACGGTCGGCCACGAGGCGAGCGCGCAGATAGGGGGAGGGCGAGGTCGCGTCGGCGATATGCTGCATCGCGTCGCGCGGATCGAGGGCGTTGAGCCGCGCGAATCGCTCGAGCATCTCGGCGGTGCCCATTCCGGCCCGCAGGCCCGCCTCACCGTTGCGGATCGAGGGTCGTCGCGCGTCGAACGTCACGGAGCCTCCCTCGAATCTGCACGTTTACGAGTGAAAGTAGCACGCCGATGAGGGCAGTGCGCACCGCTGACGAATGCACTCGCGGGCCCGGTGCTACTCTCGCGCCATGTCGCGCGTCTCCGGCGCGGTCGCGAGGGTGCGTTCGTCCGCCCTCGGCGTGACCGCGGGCCTCATCGGGTGGTTCGTGCTGGTCGAGCTGGCCAGCGGCATCCTGCAGGGGTTCTACGTGCCCCTGCTCCCCGACATCGTCGTGCACCTGGGCATCCGCGACGCCGACGTCAACTGGTTCGAGGCCGCGCAATTGCTGCTCTCGGCGCTCGTGCTGCCCGTGCTCGCCAAGCTCGGCGACATGTTCGGGCACAAGCGCATCCTGCTGTTCTCCGCGCTCGCGACGGCCGCCGCGAGCTGGTGGCTCGTGTTCGCCGACTCCTTCGGCACGTTCCTGGCCGCGTGGGCGCTGCAGGACTTCTACGTCGTGTGGCTGCCGCTCGAGATCGCCCTCATCTTCGATCGCGGCCGACGCGGCGCCCACGGCGTGTCACGGACGCGGCGCGCGGCCGGCCTCCTCGTGGTGGGGCTCCAGGTCGGCGCGATCCTCGGCGCTCTCGCGGCCGGGCGCCTGTTCGCCGCCACCGGGGGCGACCTGCGCCTCTCGCTCGCGATCCCCGCGATCGTGGTCACCCTGATCTGCGTCGTCATCTGGCTCGGCGTGCCCGAGTCCGAGCGAACCGGCGGACAGCGCCGGCTCGACGTGGGTGGTTTCGCGATCCTCGCCGGAGCGCTCCTGTGCGTCACGGGCGCCCTGTCGTTCGTGCGACTGCCGGAAGGGCCGGGACCCGTCGTCATCGTGGGGCTCCTGGTGGCCGGAGCGGTGCTGGGCACGGTGTTCGTGCGCTTCGAGCTGCGCCAGAGCGACCCCGCGATCGACATCCGCGTGCTGCGCCGCCCCGAGATGTGGCCGGTGCAGGCCACCGCGTTCCTCGTCGGCATCAGCCTGCTGGGCGCGCAGGGTCCGCTGGCCACCTATGCCGGAACCGATCCGTCGCTCGGGTACGGGCTCGGGCTGGATGCCACCGACCGCTCCAACGTGATCGGGGTGTACCTCGTCTCGCTCATCGTGGGTGCGATCCTCTTCGCCGCCACCTCCCGCCGAGCGAGCCCGCGGGTGGTGCTGATCGGGGCGGCGGCCCTCGTCGGCATCGGGTACGCCCTCTTCCTCCCGCTCCACACCACGCTGTGGCAGGTGCTGCTGTGCCTCGGGATCGCGGGCCTCGGCTCGGGCGCCCTGGTCGCGGCCATGCCCGCCGCCGCGGCCGCCGCCGCCCCGCGCGGCCAGACGGGCGTGGCATCCGCCCTCACCAACACCACGAAGACGGTGGGCGGAACGATGTCGTCGGCCGTCTTCGGCGTGGTGCTCGCGGGCGGGGCGGGAGCGGCGATCGGCACGGCCGCCCCGTTCGCCGGTTATGTCACGGTCTGGGTCATCTGCAGCGCGGGCGGTTTCCTCGCCGCGATCCTGCTGTTCTTCGTGCCGAAGGTCGCGTTCGCCGACGGCGACGCCGAGGCGCGGGCGACCGCCGCGCGCGGCGACGTCGTCTGACGGAGCGCCCGCCCGCACCGACGCGGCCGGCACCGCCGGGACTCGACCTCAGCGGGTCGTGAGCGGACCGCGCGCGAGCAGGTGCTGCGCCGACTGCGCGACCGGGCGCACCGTCACCAGATCGAGGTTGACGTGCCCCGGGGCGTCGAGGGCGTAGGCGATCACGTCGGCCACGTCGTCGGCGACCAGCGGCGCCTCGACGCCCTCGTACAGCTTGTCGGCGGCATTCTGATCTCCGCCCAGACGGTTCAGCGTGAACTCCTCGGTGCGCACCATGCCCGGGGCGATCTCGATCACGCGCAGCGGTTCGCCGTTCAGCTCCTGCCGCAGGGCGTGCACCAGCATCGCCTCGCCGGCCTTGGCCGCGTTGTACCCCCCGCCGCCGGGATACGCCGTCTGCGCGGCGGTGGACGTGACGAACAGCAGGTCGGCGTGCCCCTCCGCATCGGCCGCACGCCGCAGGGCGGGAAGGAGGGATGCCACCAGCCGCTGCCCCGACAGGACGTTGGCCTCGAACATCCAGCGCCAGTCCTCGGGGTCGCCGTCTTCGACCCGGTCACTGCCCCGCGCCCCTCCGGCCACGTGCACGAGCGCATCGACGCCGCCGGTCTCGTCGAGCCACGCGGCGAGCGCCGCGATCGCATCGGGGTCGGTCATGTCGGCGGCGTGCGCGACCACGCCCGTCTCGGCCTCGAGGGCCGCGAGGCGCTCGGCCCGGCGGGCGACGCCGACGACGTCCCACCCCCGCGCGCGGAGCAGTCGCGCCGTCGCCTCCCCGATCCCCGAACTGGCCCCGGTCACCACTGCACGTCGCGTCATGGCATCCACGCTACTGCTCCCCTCCGACACCGGCCGCGTCGGCGGGAGTCCTGTGTGACGGCGAGTTTCCTCCGTGGTTGTCGGGGATTTCACCCGTGTCTACGCTCGCAGCAGGCCAGGGCGACCGCTCGGCCTCTCAGAACCTGAGGAGCAGCCATGTCGGCACCCGAGAACTGGCGTTTCGAGACCAAGCAGATCCACACGGGCGCTCAGCCCGATCCGGTCACCAAGGCGCGCGCCACGCCGATCTACCAGACGACCTCGTACGTGTTCGATAATGCCGACCACGCCGCGAACCTGTTCGCGCTCGCCGAGTTCGGCAACATCTACACGCGCATCCAGAACCCCACGCAAGACGTCGTCGAGCAGCGCGTCGCGGGCCTCGAGGGCGGCACCGGCGCCCTCCTCGTCGCCAGCGGCCAGGCGGCCGAGACCTTCGCCGTGCTCAACATCGCCCAGGCCGGCGACCACATCGTGTCGTCGAGCTCGATCTACGGCGGCACGTACAACCTCTTCAAATACACCCTCGCCAAGCTCGGCATCGAGACGACCTTCGTCGAGAACCAGGACGACCCCGAGGCGTGGCGCGCGGCGGTGCGCCCGAACACCAAGCTGTTCTTCGCCGAGACCATCGGCAACCCCAAGATCAACGTCCTCGACATCCGCTCCGTCGCCGACGTCGCTCACGAGGCGGGCGTGCCGCTCATCGTCGACAACACGATCGCCACCCCGTACCTCATCCGCCCCTTCGAGCACGGCGCCGACATCATCGTCCACTCGGCGACCAAGTTCCTCGGCGGTCACGGCACCACGATCGGCGGGGTCATCGTCGACGGCGGGACGTTCGCGTGGTCCGAGCACTCCGACCGCTTCCCGGGCCTGACCACCCCCGACCCCTCGTACCACGGCGCCGTGTACACGCAGGCGGTGGGCGACGGTCTCGCGTACATCATCAAGGCCCGCGTGCAGCTGCTGCGCGACCTCGGCGCCTCGATCGCCCCGCAGAGCGCCTGGCAGCTCATCCAGGGCATCGAGACCCTGTCGCTGCGCATCGAGCGCCACGTCCAGAACGCGCAGGAGATCGCGGAGTGGCTCGAGTCGCACCCCGACGTCGCGACCGTGAACTACTCGGGCCTTCCCACCTCGCCCTGGTACGCCGCCGCCAACAACTACGCCCCCAAGGGCGTCGGCGCGGTGCTGTCGTTCGAGCTCAAGGGCGGCGTCGAGGCGGGCCGCGAGTTCGTCAACGCGCTGTCGCTGTTCAGCCACCTCGCCAACATCGGCGACGTGCGCTCCCTCGTCATCCACCCGGCATCCACCACCCACTCGCAGCTCACGCCCGAGCAGCAGCTGACCGCCGGGGTCACCCCCGGGCTGGTGCGCCTGTCGGTGGGTCTGGAGAACATCGACGACCTCAAGGCCGACCTCGACCAGGCCCTCGCCGCCGCGCGTCGCCTGTCGGAGGCCGCGCGCGCCTGACCCGCGCCCGCACGGAACGCCCCGCCCCGGTTCCCTCGGGGCGGGACGCTTCCTCGTCCCTCCCGCGTGAGTCGCCGGTTTTCGTCGCTTTCGGCTACCGGAAAGCGACAAAACTTGGCGACTCACGCCGCGGCGGTCAGATCTTCTGCCGCGGACGCAGACTGCCGAGGCCGCCGTCGACGCCGAGCACCTGTCCCGTCATCCACGCGTTCTCCGGGGCGAGCAGGAACTCCACCGCGCGGGCCACATCGTCAGGCTCGCCGAGCCGGCCGAGAGGGTGCATCGCCTCCGACACCTTGCGCGACATGTCGCTCGAGGTGAGCTTCTCGGTCAGCCGCGTCTGCACGAGCCCCGGGGCGACCGCGTTCACGCGCAGCCCGTGTGCGGCGTAGCTCGCGGCGGCCGACAGGGTCAGCCCGATCACGCCGGCCTTGGCCGCCGCGATCCCGTCGTGGTTCGGCAGGCCCGCCAGCGCCGCCGCCGACGACACCAGCACCACCGCTCCCCCGTCGCGCATGTGGGCGCCGGCCGCCCGCACCGCGGCGAACGCGGTCGTGAGCGAGGCCGCGATGAGCTCGTCGTACTGCGCGCGCGAGGTCAGGTGCGCGGGCTTGAGCAGCATCGACCCCGCGAAGACCGCGATGCCGTCGAGCTCCCCCGCCTCCGCGACGACCTTGTCGACCGCGTCGAAGTCGGTGGCGTCGAGAGTGAAATCGGGGTCGATGCGCGAGGAATCCCGCGCGGTGGTCACGACGTGGTGTCCCGCGTCGCTCAGTCGTGTCGCCGTCGCCTGGCCGATGTCGCTCGAGGCCGCGATGAGAAGGAAGTTCGCCATGCCGGGATCATGGCCATCCCACCCGGGTGCGGACGGGGGCTGGACAATCGGCATCCGAGTCCTCCGGCGTCGTAACAGACCGCGTCCGCCCGCGGACACCGGAGAGAATGGATGCCATGGACTGGCAGATCTCCGAAGACACCGTGCCCTCGGCACCGGTGACGGAGGCCGACGCGCGGTCTCTGCTCGGTCGCCCCCCGGCGACCGGCGCGTGGCGCGACGGAGACCCGGTCGGCGATCGACGATTCGTCTCGTTCGGCCCCTTCACGACCGAGAACGGCGAATCACTCCCGCACGTGCGTCTCGCCTACGAGACGTGGGGCGAGCTGTCACCCGAGCGCGACAACGCCGTCCTGATCCTGCACGCCCTCACCGGCGACAGCCACGTCCGCGGCGCTGCGGGCCCCGGCCACGCCACGGCGGGCTGGTGGAGCGATCTCGTGGGCCCGGGAGCCGCGATCGACACCGACCGGTGGTTCGTCGTCGCCCCCAACATGCTGGGCGGATGCCAGGGCTCGACGGGTCCGGCCAGCATCGCGCCCGACGGGTACGAGTGGGCCTCGCGCTTCCCGTACCTCACCATCCGCGACCAGGTCGCCGCTCAGGCGGCCCTCGCCGATGCGCTCGGCATCGACCGCTGGTTCGCCGTCGTGGGCGGGTCGATGGGCGGCATGCACGCCCTGGAGTGGGCGGTGGGCCACCCCGACCGCGTCGCGCGCGCGGCGATCCTTTCAGCCCCGCCGATCACGACGGCCGACCAGATCGCCCTGAACTCCGTGCAGCTGGACACCGTCCGCGTCGATCCCCGCTTCGCCGGTGGCGAGTACTACGACGCCGGCGACGGCGACGGCCCCCACCGCGGCCTCGCCCTCGCGCGGCGGATGGCGCTGCTGAACTACCGCAGCCCCACCGAGCTGAATCAGCGCTTCCAGCGGTCGTGGCAGTCGGGGGTCAGCCCGCTCGGGCGCGGCGGACGCTTCGCGGTGGAGTCGTACCTCGACTTCCACGGCAACAAGTTCACCCGCCGCTTCGACGCGAACAGCTACCTGACCCTCGTCGAGGCCATGAACTCGCACGACGTCGGACGCGATCGCGACGGCGTCGAAGACGCCCTCGGTCGCGTCACCGCCACGACCCTCGTCCTGGGCATCGACAGCGACCGCCTGTTCCCCATCGACGGGCAGCACCGCATCGCGCGGGGCGTGGCGAACACCCTCGACGGCGACCGGTCGATCGTGCTCGCCAGCGACTTCGGGCACGACGGCTTCCTCATCGAGACCGCCGCCGTCGCCACGCACCTGCGCCGCCTCCTCGCGAGCTGACGATCCCGGATGCCGGTCGGCCCGGCATCCGTTTCCGCCGGCACCCGCCCCTGCACGTGACCGTCCCGGACACGGCGTTCCCGGCCGGGCCGTCGGCGGCGTGTCCGGGACGCTCGATCGCCGATCGGGCGGACGCGCACGCCGGCCCCTCCGTGGGCGCTCAGCGCTGCGTCGGGATCGATCCCGTGATCGCGGTCTGCGCGGCCTCGGCCGCCGGCATCCGGTGCGCGGGATGGCGGCCGGAGCGGTCTTCGACCCGGTACGACACGAACGCCACCGCGAGCCCGCCCAGGGCCAGCACCGCACCGACCCACGCCGGGGCGACCAACCCGAGTCCCGCGGCGATCGCGAGCCCGCCGAGGAACGCGCCGAGGCTGTTGCCGATGTTCAGCGCGGAGTGATTGAGGGCTGCGGCGATGGACTGGTTGTCTTCGGCGACGTCCATGAGCCGGGTCTGGATCGACGGGCTCAGGGCCGATCCGCAGAAGGCGACGAGGAAGGCGAAGAAGACGAGGCTCACGATCCACGTCGCCGTCAGCGCCAGACCGACGGATGCCGCGCCCAGGGCGATCAGCCCCACGTACAGCCAGAAGCGCAGGTCTTTGTCGGCCAGCGCGCCGCCGACGATGTTGCCGACCGTCATCCCCACGCCCACGAGGACCAGCACGAGCGAGACCGCCCACTCGGGCTGACCCGCGACGTCGGTGATCATGGGCGCGATGTAGCTGTACATCGCGAAGAAGCCGCCGAAGCCGACCGCCCCGATACCGAGCGCGAACCAGACCTGACCGATCCGGAACACGCGCAGCTCGTCGCGCAGGCGCCTCCCCGGGGAGCCCGGATGCGACGGCACGAACAGGGCGATGCAGACCGCCGCCAGGGCGAAGATCGCGGTCACCACGGCGAACGCCGCGCGCCAGCCGACCTGCTGCCCGAGCAGCGTGCCCAGCGGCACGCCCACGACGTTGGCGATCGTCAGGCCGGTCAGCACGAACGCGACGCCCTTGGCGCGATTGCCCGGTCCGAGCGCGTCGGCGGCCACGAGGGCGCCGATCCCGAAGTAGGCGCCGTGGGGCAGTCCCGCGAGGAACCGGGATGCCGCGACGAGCTCGAACGTCGGGGCGATCACGGTCAGCAGCGTGAAGAACGCCAGCGCCACCGCCAGCACGATCATCACGCGGTGGCGCGGGAAGCGCGCGACCGACCCCGCGATGGTGGGCGCGCCCACGACGACCCCGAGGGCGTAGAGCGAGATGAGCCACCCGGCCTGAGCGATCGCGTCGTCGGGAGACGCCGCCCAGGCGCCGGGCAGGAGTTCGCGCGCGATGTTGGGCAGCAGGCCCATCACGACGAACTCGGTCATGCCGATGCCGAAACTGCCGATGGCGAGGGAAAGGAGCGCCCGCATCGCCGCACCTCTCGAGGGAGTCGAAGAGGTCACCCGTCGATGTTAGCCGCGTTCAGACGTCCGGTCGAATCGTTTCGAGGCGACGACGGCGCGGGCCTTCGCGCGTTTCGCTCCCGGGCTCACCCCTCCTCCCCAGATGGCCGATCGGCCGATCTCTCCCCCTTCCCGAAAACCGCCGGATTTCACCCGCTCACCCCGTGGCACTCTCGAACCCTCCCCCGCACAATGAAGGGATGCCGGAGATGACCGAACCCCAGGTCTGGGTCCTGATCGGGACCTTCGCCGCCGCCGTCTTGGGCGGCATGACCTTCAGCACGAACCTCATCATGGGCTCGCTCACGAAGGTGATCACCGCGAACACCGACCGCCTCGAGGCGCGCATCGATTCCCTGCGCGCCGAGTCGATGGCCGAGAGTCGCGTCACCCGCATGGAGCTGCACAGC
This sequence comes from uncultured Microbacterium sp., assembly GCF_947489255.1. Taxonomy (GTDB): domain Bacteria; phylum Actinomycetota; class Actinomycetes; order Actinomycetales; family Microbacteriaceae; genus Microbacterium; species Microbacterium phycohabitans. Next base: position 188,341 of record NZ_CANLCY010000004.1, on the reverse strand, counting down.
GTCGAAGCCGGACTCAACGCGAAGATCGACAGCGTCGAAGCCGGACTCAACGCCAAGATCGACAGCGTCGAAGCCGGACTCAACGCGAAGATCGACAGCGTCGAGGCGGGGCTGAAGGCGACCATCGACAGCGTCGAGAGCCGCCTGCGCGGCGACCTCGCGCGCATCGACGCCGACGTCGCCGCCATCACCAAGCGCGTCTGGACCGACCCACCCGCGATCTGACGCGATCTCAGTCCGCGCGGCCCTCGCGACGCTCCAGCGCCTCCTCGAGCCGCTCGACTTTGCCGTCGATCTCGCCCGTGTGCCCGGGGCGGATGTCGGCTTTCAGCACCAGGGAGACGCGCGATCCGTAGGGCATCACGGCATCCGTCGCCGCCTTGACGACGGCGAAGACCTCGTCCCACTCCCCCTCGACCTCGGTGAACATCGAGGTCGTGCGGTGCGGCAGACCCGACGCGCGCACGACGGCGACCGCGGCCGCCACGGCGTCGTGCACCGAGGCGTCGGGGTTCTCGGCGGCGGCGGTGCCGACGCCGGAGGGGGCGACGGAGAAAGCGATGAGCATGCGTCGAGACTACGGGGCGGCCCGGCGGGGCGGAACCGGCGGAGCACGGCCCGCCCTCCCCCGTCACGCGCCGGTCAGCGGCCCGAGGGCACCCGCGGGGGAAGGGGGCGGCGTCCCGTCACGATCTCCCGCAGGCCCGCGGGCGGTCGCACGCGACCTACCGGCACCCGGACGACGCGCACGATCGCCCACACCAGCAGGACCAGCGCGAGGAGGTTGCGCACCTCGAGCACCACCACGGGGAAGGGATTCGGATGGGTCGCCATGAGGCCGTCGTAGAGCAGCGGATACATCCACTGCGTCAGGCCCGAGATCACGAGGGTGAGGGCCGCGAAGCCGAACCAACGGCGACGGTCGAGCAGGAGCCCCAGCACCACCGGCGCGAACAGCCAGACGTAGTACTGCGGCGAGCCGACCTTGTTCAGGGCGATGAAGGCCGTGACCAATGCCAACGACAGCGGCGGGAAGAGCGAGAGGAAGGTCGCCCCGTGGCGCAGCTTCCACACGCCGACGGCCGCGACCGCCACCATGGTCAGGAGCATGATCGGGGTCATCGCGGCGATGACCGCGTCGGCCCCCGGTCCGGTCACCTGGAAGGTGAGGACGTCGCCGTCGTAGTACACCTCGCTCCCGGGGACGTAGAACGCCGCGAGGAACATGTAGAGCCCGCCGACGGGCGCCTCCATCTGGATGCCCCGCGAGGTCTGATCCCCTACGAACCCGAAGACGAAGGGCGCTCCGCCGAGCGCGACCACGGGGATGATGGTCGCCAGCGACACGGCGACGGCACCCCAGACCAGGGCCAGACGGCGGCGCACCACCACGAGCCCCGCAGCGAGGATGGCCGCCGGCCACACCTTCATCCACACCGACACCGACAGCAGGACGGATGCCAGGAACGGGCGACGCAGCATCCAGATCCCGCCGAGGATGGCGAAGGGCACGGTGATGCCGTCGATGCGGTAGATCCCGACCGGGCCGATGAGCAGGATCGCCGCCAGCCAGAACCAGGCGGCCGACACGCGACCGCGCGAGCGGCCCGCGCCGACGAGGACCACGAAGGCGATGAGGTTGAAGAGGGCGACGGTGATCGCCCAGGCCGGGGTGTAGCCCACCGCCCAGGCGAAGAGCCACGCGAAGGTCATCGGCAGGAAAGCGAGCTGCGGGTAGATCCACTTCTCGGTGATCCCGGGCCACTGCCACGTGTCGCTGCGCGTGCACGAGGTCACGTCGATGCCGCCGAACAGCGCGCAGCGCGACCACGGCTCGTACACCAGGTACACGTCGCCCATGGGCTCGTTGGGCTGCTGGTAGCCCAGGACCCCCACCACGACGTGCACGGCGACGAACGCGATCAACAGGGGAACGACACGCCTCAGCACCCCCCGATCCTAAGCGGGTCACCCCGCGCGCCTCGGACGCGCTCCCCCGCCCCCGCGTCGCCGGCGGGACAACCGTTATGCGATCGAGTCCCGCATCAGCTCCGCGACGACCCGCGGCAGAGCCTCGGCGACGTCGAGTGCGGTGATCGGACCGCCCCCGCCACCGACCGCGAGGGACGCGACGACACCGGCGCGCCCGTGCACCCACGCGGCGGTCGCCGCGCACGCGGCGAGGTCGTCGACGCCGGTGCGTCCGGCCGCCACGGCGGACGCGGTGAGGGCGCCCAGGACACCGCCCAGCACGTCGCCGGTGCCCGCGGTCGCGAGCCAGGGCGTCCCCGCCGCCACGCGGCGGACCCATCCGCCCGCCGCCGCCACCACGGTGACGGCGCCCTTCGACAGCACCACCCCGCCGAACGCGTCCGCGGTCTCCCGGGCGACGCGCTCGCGGTCGTCGGTCGAGGCCTCCGGCAGCCCCAGCGCCTGGCGCAGCCGGTCGAGTTCGCGCGCGTGCGGTGTCACGATGACCGGGGCGGTCGCCCCCGGAACGAGATCGAGGGCGCCCGCGTCGACGACGACCGGGAGCTCTCCCCGCAGGATGCCGCGCAGCGCCGCGGTCTCGGCGGCGTCGCGCTCCGCGGCATCCGTCCCCGATCCGATCACCCACGCCTGCACGCGCCCGTCGGCGGTCACGGTCTCGGGGCGACGCGGGAGCACGAGGTCCTGCGCGCGCTGCGGGCCGAGGTAGCGCACCATCCCGGTGCCCGTGCGCCAGGCGGCCTCGACACCCAGCACCGCCGCCCCGGGGTAGCGCGCCGACCCCGTGCGCACGCCCACGACCCCGCGGGAATACTTGTCGTCGTCCGCCGTTGGCCTCCGCAGTACGCGGGCGGCATCGTGTCCGCCCCAGTCCTTCGCCGTCATGGCGTCACCCTAGAACGCAAAGGTCCCCCATGAGCGCCCTCTTCACTCCCCTGTCCATTCGCGGTATCGAGATGCGCAACCGCCTCTGGGTGTCGCCGATGTGCCAATACAGCGCGGTCGAGGGCGTCCCCAACGACTGGCACCACGTGCACCTCGCGCAGTTCGCCGCGGGAGGGGCGGGCCTGGTGATCGCCGAGGCCACCGCCGTCTCACCCGAGGGCCGGATCTCTCCCCAGGATGCCGGCCTCTGGACCGATGCGCAGGCCGAGGCGTGGCGACCCGTCGTCGCGGCGATCCGTGCCCGCGGAGCCGTCGCCGGCGTGCAGCTCGGTCACGCCGGCCGCAAGGCGTCGACCTCGGCGCCGTTCTCCGGCGCGCGCGGCTCCGTCGCCGTCGCCGACGGCGGATGGCGCACCGTCGCTCCCTCGGCCATCGCCTACGCCGACTTCGCCGAGCCCGCCGCGCTCGACGCCGACGGCATCGAGAAGGTCGTCACCGACTTCGCGGATGCCGCCCGTCGGGCCGTCGACACCGGATTCCAGGTGCTCGAGCTGCACGCGGCCCACGGCTACCTGCTGCACCAGTTCCTCTCCCCCCTGACCAACCACCGCGACGACGCCTACGGGGGTTCGTTCGAGAACCGCACGCGCCTGCTCGTACGCGTGACCGAGGCCGTGCGCGCCGCCGCGCCCGAGGCCGCGGTGTTCGTGCGCTTCTCCGCGACCGACGCCGCCGAGGGCGGATGGAGCGTCGACGACACGGTCGCCGCGTCCCGACTCGTCGCCGAAGCCGGTGCCGACCTCATCGATGTGTCCAGCGGCGGGCTCGTCCCCCACCAGCGCATCGTGCCCGGACCCGGCTACCAGGTCGAGTACGCCGCGACCGTCCGCCGCGAGACGGGGCTGCTCGTCAGCGCCGTCGGCATGATCGACGACCCGGCGCTCGCCGAGAACGTGATCGCCGACGGGCGCGCCGACGCCGTGATGTCGGCTCGGGAGTGGCTGCGCGATCCGCACTACGCCCTGCGCGCCGCCGCCGCCCTCGGCGCGGACTCCCCCGCCCCCGCGCAGTACCTGCGCGCGTACTGAGGCCCGCTCCCGCCGTTCCCCGCATCGACGCCGAGATCGCACGATCGTGCAGCGATCACGGGAGAGGCGCGGCGCGCCGCGTGACCTCGAGCGGTTCGCGCGACCTCGAGCGCCGTTGACCTGGGAACGGAGAACAGCGGATGCCACGCGGCCGAGGGCCCGTGGCATCCGCTGTCCCGGAAGGCTGCGTCAGACGAAGCGACGACGCTCGGTGGCGTCCTGCACCTCGCCGACGAGTTCTTCGATGACGTCCTCGAGGAAGAGGATGGCCCGTACGTCGCCGGCCTCGTCGCGCACCTGCGCGAGATGGCGCCCGGAGCGGCGCATGAGCGCCAGGGCGTCCTCGAGGTCGGTGGTCTCCAGCACCGACACCATGTGGTGGATGCGCTTGCCCGGGATCGGCCGTGCCATGTCGGCATCCGACCCCTCCGCTGCGCGCAGCACGTCTTTCAGGTGCACGTAGCCGGTGGGAAGACCGGCCGCGTCGACGATGACGTATCGCGAGTATCCGTGCTGGGCGACGGCGCGCTCGATCTCGGCCGGGGTCGTCGTCTCGGGCAGGGTCACCAGATCGGCCATCGGCACCGCGATGTCGGCGGCCTTCTTCTCGGTGAACTCGACCACCGCCGTCACCGTTCCGGCGGCATCGTCGAGAACACCCTCACGACGCGACTGCGTCACGATCGTCGCGACCTCGTCGAGGGTGTAGGTCGAGGCGGCCTCGTCCTTGGGCTCCACGCGGAACAGCCGCAGCACGTGGTTGGCCGTCCAGTTCAGCGCCACGATGATCGGATGAAACGCCTTCGACACCGCCACCAGCGGCGGGGCGAGCATCAGCACGGCGCGATCGGGCAGCGAGAAGGCCAGGTTCTTCGGGACCATCTCGCCGAACACGACGTGCAGGTACGACACCAGCAGGAGCGCGACGACGAAGCCGATCACCCCGACCGCGGCCTCGGGCAGGCCTGTGAGCCCCAGCGGACCCTCGAGCAGGTGGTGGATCGCCGGTTCCGACACGTTCAGGATCAGCAGCGAGCAGATCGTGATGCCGAGCTGGCAGGTCGCCAGCATCATCGTCGCGTGCTCCATCGCGTACAGCGCGGTCTTGGCCGCGCGCGACCCGCGATCGGCGTGCGGCTCGATCTGTGAGCGTCGTGCCGAGATGACGGCGAATTCCGCGCCGACGAAGAAGGCATTGGCCGCCAGTAGCACGACCAGCCAGGCGATTCCGGCCCAGTCGCTCATCACTGGTCACCCCCCTTCGCCGCGCGGACGAGGTCGTTCACGCCCTGCTCCTCGGGGGTGGGGGTGAACTGCACGCGGTCCACGCGACGTCCGTCCATGCGCTGCACGGCCAGGACGCCGTCGTCGAGGGCGACGGTGTCGCCGACCGCGGGGATGCGCTCGAGAGCCGCCATGATGAACCCGCCCACGGTGTCGTAGACCTCCCCCTCCGGGACGCGGACGCCCGCGCGATCGAGCACCTCGTCGGGGCGCAGGTCGCCGGGGAAGGTGACCGAGGCGGCCGAGCGCACGACGCCGGCGCGCGAGCGGTCGTGCTCGTCGAGCACCTCGCCCACGATCTCCTCCACGAGGTCTTCGAGGGTCACGACCCCGGCCGTCCCGCCGTACTCGTCCACGACGATCGCCATCTGGTAGCCGCGCGAGCGCAGCTCCGACACGAGCGTGTCGAGGTGCACGGTCTCGGGCACCCGCAGGGGCTCGGTGGCGAGAGCGGCCACCGGCACGTCGGCGCGGCGGTCGCGCGGCACGCCGATCGCCGCCTTGAGGTGCACGACGCCGAGGATGTCGTCCATCGACTCGCCGTACACCGGGAAGCGGCTGTGCCCCGTGCGTCGCGCGAGCTGCACGACGTCGTCGGCGGGATCGCCCGCGGCGAGCGCGTGCACGCTCGGCCGCGGCGTCATCACGTCGGCGGCGCTGAGGCGCGCGAAGGTGAGGCTGCGATCGAGCAGCGAGGCGGTGTCCTTCTCGAGCATCCCGGCGCTGGCGGAACGCTTCACGAGGCTCGACAGCTCCTCGGCCGAACGCGCTCCCGACAGCTCCTCCTTGGGTTCGACGCCCATCGCGCGCAGCACGCCGTTCGCGCTGCCGTTGAGCACGAGGATGGCCGGCTTGAACACCGCGGTGAAGGCGACCTGGAACGGGATGACGAGCTTCGCCGTCTGCCGCGGGATCGCCAGGGCGAAGTTCTTCGGGACGAGCTCTCCCAGGATCATCGAGAGGACGGTCGCGAAGCCCACGCCGATGACGGCGGCGAGGCCGACGACGAGCGCTTCGGGCAGGCCCCACGCCTGGAAGGCCGGTCGGAGCAGGTTCGAGATCGCCGGTTCCATCGTGTAACCGGTGAGCAGCGTCGTCAGGGTGATGCCCAGCTGGGCACTCGAGAGGTGCGTCGAGGTGATGCGCAGGGCGTCGATCGTGAGCGACAGACGGGTCTCCCCGGCTGCGCGACGGGCCTCGAGGTCGGCGCGGTCGAGATTGACGAGGGCGAACTCGCTCGCGACGAAGAGTCCGGTTCCCACGGTGAGCACGAGCCCCACGGCCAGCATGACGTAATCCATCAGGCATCACCCCCGCTCGGGCATGCGGCGGGAGAGGGTCGTCGGGGCCTGGGTCTACAACTGGGAGGGTCGTCCATCGTGCCGTCGATTCTATGGCAGCACGGGGCGGGCGGTACCCGTCTGCGCGAGACGGCCGACCTGGGGAGGATGGGAGCCATGGATGCCACCTCCCCGGCGCAGACGCGCGCCATGGCGGCCGAGTCCGCCGTCGTCCGCCGCTACGTCCACCGCTACGGTCCGGTCGCCTGGGCGCACGCCGCGACGCCGGGGGCTCCCGGTGCCCGCACGTGGCATTACTGGTGGCACGCGCACCTGCTGCACGTCCTGCGCGACGCGCAGGAGCACCGCCCCGACCCGCGCCGCGCTCGACTGCTGCGGGGACTGCACCGCGGCATCACCCTGCGGACGCTCGGCCGCTGGACGACGCCCTTCCACGACGACGTGGCGTGGATGACCCTGGCCCTGCAGCGGTACGACCTGCACGACCGCCGCCTCGAGCGCCTGACCCGGCGGCTCGACGCCGCGGTCGATCCCGCTGTCGGGGCCCTGCCCTGGGCCGTGGACAGCACGCTCTACAACGCCCCCGCGAACGGTCCCGCGGCGATCGCACTGGCGTGGTCCGCGCACCGCGGCGCGGCGGTCGATCTCGACGCCTGGGTCGCGGCGACCCTCGACGACCCCGCGACGGGACTGGTGCGCGACGGCGTCGAGCACGGCGTCGTCCGTCCCGAGCTGTGGACCTACAACCAGGGCGTGGCGATCGGATCCGCGCTCGCCCTGGCCGAGGGGGCGCCCGACGCCGACGCCCGGGAGGCGCACGAGGCCCGGGCGGCGCGCCTCGTCGAGGCCGTGCAGCGGTGGTGCGCGGCGGACGACGGCCTGTTCCCCGCGGCCGGCGGAGGCGACGGGGGCCTGTTCGCCGGCATCCTGGCCCGCTATCTGGCCGAGGCCGCGGTGTGGTTCGCGGGCGATGCGGCCGGCGAGACGCATCGCCCCACGGCCTCCGTCGCGCGCGAGCTGGTGCAGCGCAACGCGGATGCCCTGTGGGCGAATCGCCGCGAGGGGTTCTTCCCCACCGACCCCCGCCGCACCGCTCGCGCGAACGGCGACGACCTCGATCTGTCGGTCCAGGTCGGCGCGTGGATCACGCTCGAGGCCGCGGTCGACCTCGAGCCGGCGTTCACCAGCTGACCGGGAGCGCCTTGCCCTCTTCGTATCCGGCTGCCGACTGCAGGCCCACCCGGGCGCGCTCGTGGAACTCGGCGACCGTGGCCGCGCCCGCGTAGGTGAACGAGGAGCGCACACCCGAGGTGATCATGTCGAGCAGGTCCTCCAGCCCCGGCCGCTGCGGGTCGAGGTAGATGCGCGACGACGAGATGCCCTCGGCGAAGAGCTCCTTCCGCGCCCGCTCGAACGGGTCGAGCCGACCGAAGCGTCCCTGGACCGCCTTCGTGGATGCCATGCCCCACGATTCCTTGTAGAGCAGGCCCGCGTCGTCGGTGCGGAGCAGTCCCGGGGCCTCGATCGTGCCGGCGAACCACGAGCCGATCATGACCGACGCGGCTCCCGCGGCCAGCGCGAGAGCGACGTCGCGGGGGTAGCGCACGCCACCGTCGGCCCACACGTGCGCGCCCGCGCTGCGGGCCGCCTCCGCGGTCTCGAGCACGGCGGAGAATTGGGGGCGACCGACCGCGGTCATCATGCGGGTCGTGCACATCGCCCCGGGTCCGACCCCGACCTTGAGGATGGTGGCGCCCGCGTCGGTGAGGTCACGGACGCCCTCGGCGGTCACGACGTTGCCGGCGGCGATCGGGATGCCGAGTTCCAGCGCCGCGACCTCGCGCAGCGCGCGCAGCATCTGCGCCTGGTGGCCGTGGGCGGTGTCGACCACGAGGACGTCGACGCCGGCGGCGGCCAGTGCCCGCGCCTTCCCGGCCACGTCGCCGTTGACCCCGACGGCAGCCGCGATGATCAGACGGCCGTCCGCGTCGACCGCCGGTCGGTAGACCGAATCGCGGAGGGCGCTGCGCCCCGACAGCGTGCCGACGACCCGGTCTCCGTCCACGACGGGCACGATGTCGGCGCCGGCCTCCTCGATCAGGGCGAAGACCTCGCGCGGATCGCCGATGCGCTCGACCTCGATGACAGGGGCGTCGCTGCGGGCGATGTCGCCGAGGGTGGCATCCGGGAGCGCGGTCGCCAGGCGCCGCGCTGGGACGATCCCCCGGAAGGCGGCGACGTCGACGCTGCCGTCCTCGCGCGCGTCGGCGACGACGATGCCCCGACCGGCGACCGGGGGCAGCACGAGACGCGCATCGGCGACGGTCGCGGTCGGCGGCAGCACCAGAGGCGCGTCCCAGGCGACCGGCTGCGACTTGACCCAGGCGACCGCCTCGATCAGCTGCGGCAGAGCGAGGTCCTGCGGGAGGACGCCGAGACCGCCGCGACGCGCCAGGGTCGCCGCGAGGCGCGTCCCCGTCACCGAGTTCATGTTGGCCGACACCAGCGGGATCGTCGCCCCGCTGCCGTCGCCGGGGGCGAGGTCGACGTCGAGGCGACTGCGCACCTCCGAATGGCGGGGGACGAGGAACACGTCCGAGTACGTCAGGTCGACATCGGGCTGCGCGCCGGAGAACTCCATGGCATCCACTCCATCACACGATCCGAATGTAAAGGCCTCACCCGGGCCGTGGTCGTCCGTCGAACCTCGGCTAGGCTGGAAGACGCGTTGGACGCTCGGCGTCTTCGACGGCGACGTCGGCGCATCCACAGGAATCTTCATCGAGGAAAGCAGGCGATCGACTGTGTCGAGCCAGGTGACGGGCGTCGGTACTTCGAGCGAGGGCGAGTTCGGCGCGAACGAGTGGCTCGTAGACGAACTCTACGAACAGTTCAAAGTCGACAAGCACTCCGTAGACAAGGCCTGGTGGCCGATCCTGGAGGCGTACCACCCGGTCGTCGACGGATCCTCGGCCGCCGCTCCCCCGCCCGCCGCACCGCCCGCGGCGACGGCATCCGAGCCCAAGCCGGTGACGGCCCCCATCCCGGTGGTGGGCCAGGCGCCCGTCGCCCGCACCACGGCCAAGCCGGCGGCGCCGCAGCCCATCCCGGCGCAGGCGCCGAACGCCGTCCCCTCGGCGGGCTCCGAGAGCACCGAAGAAGACCGCGTGACGGTCCTGAAGGGGATGCCGAAGGCCCTGGCATCCAACATGGACGACTCGCTCACGGTCCCCACCGCGACGAGCGTGCGCACCATCCCCGCGAAGCTGATGATCGACAACCGCATCGTCATCAACAACCACATGTCGCGCACGCGCGGCGGCAAGGTCAGCTTCACGCACCTCATCGGCTGGGCGCTCATCCAGGCGCTCAAGGAGTTCCCGAGCCAGAACGTCTACTACGCCGAGATCGACGGCAAGCCCTCGGTCGTGGCCCCCGCGCACGTCAACCTCGGCATCGCCATCGACATGCCCAAGCCCGACGGGTCGCGCGCTCTCCTGGTCCCGAGCATCAAGCGCGCCGACACCCTGACGTTCGGCGAGTTCCTCGCCTCCTACGAAGACCTGGTGCGTCGCGCCCGCGGCAACAAGCTCACCCCGGCCGACTTCCAGGGCACCACGGTCTCGCTGACGAACCCCGGCGGCATCGGCACGGTCCACTCCGTCCCGCGTCTCATGCGCGGACAGGGCGCGATCATCGGCGCCGGAGCCCTCGACTACCCCGCGGAGTTCCAGGGCGCGAGCGAGAAGACGCTCAACGAGCTGGCGATCGGCAAGACGATCACCCTCACCAGCACCTACGACCACCGTGTCATCCAGGGTGCGGGCTCAGGCGAGTTCCTCAAGAAGGTGCACGAGCTGCTGATCGGCCAGCGCGGCTTCTACGACGACATCTTCGCCGCCCTGCGCATCCCCTACGCGCCCATCCACTGGGCCGCCGACATCAGCGTCGACCTCTCCGAGCGCATCGACAAGAGCGCCCGCGTGCAGGAGCTCATCAACTCCTACCGCGTGCGCGGCCACCTGATGGCCGACATCGACCCGCTCGAGTACGTCCAGCGCACCCACCCCGACCTCGAGATCGAGTCGCACGGGCTCACCTTCTGGGACCTCGATCGCGAGTTCGTCACCGGCGGTCTCGGCAACAAGCGCGTCGCGAAGCTGCGCGACATCCTCGGCGTGCTGCGCGACTCGTATTGCCGCACCATGGGCGTGGAGTACATGCACATCCAGGACCCGGCGCAGCGCCGCTGGTTCCAGAGCAACCTCGAGGTCAAGTACACCAAGCCCGGCCACGACGAGCAGCTGCGCATCCTGTCGAAGCTCAACCAGGCCGAGGCCTTCGAGACCTTCCTGCAGACCAAGTACGTCGGCCAGAAGCGCTTCAGCCTCGAGGGCGGCGAGTCGCTCATCCCGCTGCTCGACCAGATCCTCCAGGGTGCCGCATCGGCCGGTCTCGACGGCGCCGCCATCGGCATGGCCCACCGTGGTCGTCTGAACGTGCTCACCAACATCGCGGGCAAGACCTACGGTCACGTGTTCCGCGAGTTCGAGGGCGCCGTCGCCGTGGGCAGCAAGCGCGGCTCGGGAGACGTGAAGTACCACCTCGGCACCGAGGGCACGTTCGTCGGAGACGCCGGCGACGAGCTCCCCGTGTACCTGGCCGCCAACCCCTCGCACCTCGAGACCGTCGACGGCGTGCTCGAGGGCATCGTCCGCGCCAAGCAGGACCGCAAGCCCATCGGAACGTTCTCGTGGCTGCCGATCCTCGTGCACGGCGACGCCGCGTTCGCGGGTCAGGGCGTCGTGGTCGAGACGCTGCAGATGTCGCAGCTGCGCGGGTACCGCACGGGCGGCACGATCCACGTGGTGGTCAACAACCAGGTCGGCTTCACCACCACGCCCACCGATGCCCGCACCTCCGTGTACGCCACCGACGTCGCCAAGACCATCCAGGCTCCGATCCTGCACGTCAACGGCGACGACCCCGAGGCCGTCGTGCGCGCCGCGGAGCTCGCGTTCCTGTACCGCGAGGAGTTCCACCGCGACATCGTCATCGACCTCGTCTGCTACCGCCGTCGTGGCCACAACGAGGGCGACGACCCCTCGATGACCCAGCCGCTGATGACCAACCTCATCGAGGCGAAGCGGTCGGTGCGCCGTCTGTACACCGAGTCGCTCGTCGGCCGCGGCGACATCACCGAAGACGAGTACGAGCAGGCGAAGCAGGACTTCCAGAGCCGCCTCGAGGTCGCCTTCGCCGACACGCACGAAGCCGAGACCGGGACCAACCCGGTCGTCACCACCGACGCCGCCGACGAGCCGGCGGTCGGCGCTCCCGAGACCACCGGCGTCTCGCGCGAGGTCGTGCAGCACATCGGCGACGCGTTCGTGAACAAGCCCGACGGCTTCACGGTGCACACCAAGCTCCAGCAGCTGCTCGACAAGCGTCTCGACATGAGCCGCAACGGCAACATCGACTGGGCCTTCGGCGAGCTGCTCGCCTTCGGCTCGGTCCTGATGGAGGGCACCCCCGTGCGCCTCGCCGGCCAGGACTCGCGCCGCGGCACGTTCGTCCAGCGCCACTCGGTGCTGCACGACCGCGACAACGGTCAGGAATGGCTGCCGCTGGCCAACCTCAGCGAGAACCAGGGTCGTTTCTGGGTCTACGACTCGCTGCTGAGCGAGTACGCCGCGATGGCGTTCGAATATGGCTACTCGGTCGAGCGCTCGGACGCGCTCGTGCTGTGGGAGGCGCAGTTCGGCGACTTCGCCAACGGCGCCCAGTCGGTCATCGACGAGTTCATCTCCTCGGCCGACCAGAAGTGGGCGCAGCAGTCGAGCGTCGTGCTGCTCCTTCCCCACGGCTACGAGGGACAGGGCCCCGATCACTCGTCGGCTCGCATCGAGCGGTACCTGCAGATGTGCGCGCAGGACAACATGATCGTCGCGCGCCCCTCGACCCCGGCGTCGTACTTCCACCTGCTGCGTCGACAGGCGTACCAGCGTCCGCGCCGCCCGCTCGTCGTGTTCACGCCCAAGGCGATGCTGCGTCTGCGCGGAGCGACCAGCCCGGTCGAGGACTTCCTCGAGGGTCGCTTCGAGCCCGTGCTCGACGACGACCGCGGCATCGACCGCGCCGCCGTGAAGCGCGTGCTGCTGCACGCCGGCAAGATCCACTGGGATCTGCGCGCCGAGCTCGACAAGAACCCCAACCCCGAGATCGCCCTTGTGCGTCTCGAGCAGTACTACCCGGCGCCGATCGAGGAGCTGACGCGTGTGATCGCGCAGTACCCGGATGCCGAGTTGGTCTGGGTGCAGGACGAGCCCGAGAACCAGGGCGCGTGGCCCTTCATCGCCCTCGAGGTGGCCGACCAGCTCGACCGCCCCGTGCGTCGCATCTCGCGCGCTGCTGCCGCCTCCACGGCGACCGGGTCGCCCAAGGTGCACGCCAACGAGCACGCGGCGATCATGAAGGACGCGCTCGCGCGCTGATATCCCCGCCGAGAAGGGGCCCGATCGACGAGAGTCGATCGGGCCCCTTCCGCGTGTCACCCCCGATGCCGCACCGGCTCCACGAGGGCCGCACGGCCGTCAGGATCCCGGTGCCGCGAGCCCCAGAGTCGGTGCCATGGCCGGGATGGCGTAGGCCAGACTGCCGTCGAGCGCTTCGCCGGTGTGTCCGGCCCCCTCGACGATGTGCGTCAGCACCGTGAACCCGGCGGCCTTCGCCGCGTCGGCGTTCGCCTGCTGGCCGGGGCCGTAGGTGGTGTCGGCGCTACCCCACGTGAACACGGCGAGGTGGCCCGTGTAGGTGCCGGCGGGCGCCGCCGCCATGATCACCGAGGGCTTGTTCGCCTGGAAGGCGGCGGCGTCGCCGCCGTAGACGTCCGCAACGGTCTGCGCGACGTGCTCCGACCCCGGGAACTCGTTGCCCATGACGTCGAGCAGGTGTCCCCAGGTGTCGGGGTGTTTCGTGCCGTAGAGCGCCGCACACGACCCGCCGTTGGAGAAGCCGCCAATCGTCCAGTAGCGATGGTCCGTGACGATGTTCAGATTCTGCTCGGCCCACTTCGGCACGAGCTCGTTGATGTAGGTCGACACCGCGCCGAACTTCGCCGAGTCCACGCAGGCGGGGTCGTCGTCGGGCGCGGTCAGCTGATCGACGACGATCGCGATGGGCGCGAGGCCCTTGTTCGCCGCGGCGAAGGAGTCGAGCGCCTTCGCGAGAGCGGTGGGGTCGGGCGAACCGGGTTGGCCCATCATGAACACGAGCAACGGCAGCGCGGGAGGATTGGCGACCTGCGCGGCGGGCGGGAGGTACAGCGAGGCGTCCCGCGCGGCGTATTGTCCGGTCGGGATCTTGCTGCTGCCCGTCAGCGCGCTCACGGAGCCTTTCGCCGGCATCCCGGCCGGCGGCTCCCACGTCTGATACAGCGTCGCCGGATCGCTGGCGGTGTCGCCGCGCTGCGGCAGGGATGCCGGATCGAGGGCCTGCACGCCCAGGATCGCGGCGAGGTTGTGCGTGACGCCGTAGGAGGCGTTGACGCCGAGGGCGCCGGCGAGAAGCGCGGCGATGACCGTGACCGCTCCGACGACCCGGCGGGGCCACGGGCGGCGGAGGATGCCGACGACGCCGACGGCGGCGGCCGCCGCAGCTCCCGTCGCCCACCAGATCGCCCCCGACGGCAGCGGTCCCTGGAAGGTGCCCATCGCCTCGAGGATCTTCCCGACGACGAACATGACCACCGCCGCGGCGGTCGCGATGACGCCGGTCAGCACGAGACGTCGCGGAGGCCACAGCAGTACGGCCACGACGCCGAGTCCCGCGATCACCGCAGCGACGGGGAGCAGCGGTGAATCGATCAGCTCGAACGACAGGATGAATCTGTTCATCGGCGCCCCTCCCACGCGGTCCTCGCCAGAGCGACCATCTCACGGCGAGAAGCGTCCGGCAGGTATGCGCGGCCGACGGCCGCGCCGATCGCGGGAAGCTGCAGGGGGTCGCGGTACGCGAGGGCCAGCGGACGGTAGCGCGGACGGAACTTGCCCTTGAACCGGAACAGGGAGGCGAACCCGTAGGCCGGCTCGAGCACCTCGGCGAGCCAGCGCAGCAGGGATCGCAGCGGCGCGGGGTCGCCGTCCACGGGTTCGTCGGGATCGTCGGCGAGAGGGGCGCCGGACAGGCTCAGCACCACGGCACCCTCCGCCTGCAGTTCCAGGGCCGCCTTGGCGATGAGGAACTCCATCATGCCGTTGGGGCCATCGGTGCGCCGACGCATGAAGTCGAGGGTCCATCCGGTGATCTCACCGTCGGTCCAGCTCGGCATCCAGCTGGTGACCGCCTCGATGCGGTCGTCGGGCCCGACGGCGAGGAGCAGACGGACGTCGCGGTCGCGCAACTCGTCGAGGGAGCCGAGCGTGAAGCCCATCTCGGGCAGGGCGCGGTCGGCGACCCACTCCTCGTCGATCGCCACGACCTGCGACGCCTGCGCGACGGTGAGCTCGTGCCACCGCGACCAGACGGCGGTGTAGCCCTCGCGCTCGGCGCGGGTGAGCGGCTGGCGCACCTTCTGCCACGTCTTCCCCGCGAAGGTGAGGCCGGGCAGATCCATCACGGTCTCGACCCCGACCGGCACGTGCCGCCATCCCAGCTCCACGAGGTCGTCCAGCGTCTCGGAGTGCACGCTGTAGAACGCGGGCGTCCACCCGTGCTCGACGCAGTAGTCGGAGAAGCCCCTCACCGCCTCCGGGCGCCGCCCCGCCGGGGCGAGCGGGTCCGCGACGGCGAGGGCGACGTCTCCGGCGAGGCGGTAGGCCACGGCGCACTCCCCGTCGTCGGAGTACCAGTGCCGGTTGCCCTCCCACGTGCCGAGGAACCCCAGCGTGTCGCTCCCGCGGTGCAGCAGGTCGCGGTAGCGCGCCCCGTCACCGGCATCCGGTCGCCGGACACGGCGATAGAGCCACAGGATCGCCCCCACCACGATCGCCCAGAACAGCACGCCGATCCACTGATAGGCGAACAGAGCCGGGCCGTGGTGCGGGAAGGCCGTCCCGCCACCGGGGTTGGTGAAGGCCGGAGGGAAGAAGCGACGCAGCGTGAGCCCGAGCAGGTCGAGCACCGACAGCTCCCGGTCGAAACTGCGTCGTCCGACGGCCTCGACGACGAAGAGGGTCGTCGCGCACGCGAGGAACGCGAGCCCGATCACCGCGGCGACCGTGCGCGCCGCGGTTCGCGTGGCCCTGACGGTGAAGCGGGGCCGCGCCACCACGAGAGCTGCGGCGAGCGCGAGCGGGATGACGATGGATGCCAGAGCCCACAGCACGTACTCCGCCCCGCTGCCGTCGACCCAGGGATCGATGCGAAGTCGGCCGTCGAGCAGCGACACGATCGGCAGGAGCGCGGAGGAGACGAGCACGAACAGCGCGACGATCCACGCCGAGCGGCGTCCTTGGCGCAGACCCCACGCCGAGACCAGCAGCAGCACGAGCGGGGTGATCGCGAGCAGAGCGGGCCCGGCCCCGCGGGTCATGAGCAGTGCGACCTGCTCGTCGCACACCGACTGCGCCACCGAGCCGCACCGGCTCAACAGCTCGTCGTCGTACTGCGTGTAGGCGTCGACGACGAGAGACAGCGGACCGCGTCCCCCACCGCTGACGAGGGCGACGATCGGGCCGCTGCCGACCACGGCGACCAACAGGGCGAGCAGCGTGCGCGTCTCGCGCGTGGAGCTGCGGTGCCACGAACGGCGCTCGCGACCACGCGCGAGGACCGACCCCACGGCGAGGCCGATGACCGCGGCGGTCAGGCGGTACCAGGAGTCGGCGTCGCCGGCGTACAGGGCGAAGAGGGCGAGCAGGGCGAAGCCGACCAGCCGCAGACGACGACGCCACAGCGTCGGTGCGAGAGCGGATGCCGCCATCACGACTCCCGCGATGGGCGTCGTCGGATCGAGCACCGGGACCTCCGCGGCCACCACGGGGCGCAGGTCGGTCAACGTCCAGGCCGCCGCGTGCAGTCCGATGCCCACCGTCAGTCCGGCGATGCCCAGCACCACGAGCAGCACGCCCGTGCGCCGGGAGCCGAGGAGGCGTTCCGCGTACGCGAGCACGGTGAGGGCCAGCAGCAGCGACGACACGGCATCCACCGTGGAATCCGGGATCGCCAGAGCGGTCAGCAGGGTCCACCACCGTCCACTCGCGAACGTGGCGAGCGGTCCGGCGCCCCACGCGGAGGCATCCTCACCCCACAAGGAGCCCGTCGCCGCCGCCGACGCGACGATGAGCACGCTCACGATGAGCGCGACGGGGTTCTCGCGCGCGTAGCGGCGCACGATCGCGCGCACCGCGTCGAGCCGGGTCGACGCGCGCTCGACCGGCGGGGAGGGAGGGGCTTCGGACATCGGCGGAATCGTACGGCGCGAGTCTATGAACGACCGTCAGTACCAGATGTCCAGCAGCGGGGTCGCTGCCGGAGCGAACGCCGCGTCGAGCGCGGCGAGCGTGCGGGCGTCGCCGCGGACGAGACCGGCGGACGCCAGCTCGGTGGCCCGGACCCCGCCCAGCAGCAGCGAGCCCAGGGCTCCGACGGTGAGGTCGACGTCGACCGCGGAGTCCGCGGACGCCGCGTTGACGGCGGCCTCCCCCGCGTCGTCGATGCGGACGGCCCAGGTGCCCTCGGCGAATCCGAGCGGGTCGTCGACCCGCACGATCAGCTCGAGCGGCGCCGCATACGCCCGCGACGTCAAGGCGCCAGCGACGTCGAGCACGCGCAGCCAGTGGTGGTCGGTGAGCGTGGCGGTCACCGCCCGGCGGTCGGCCACCATCCACTGCACCGGCGGAACGGGAGCCTGCAGCCACGCCTTGACCCGGCCGACGAGATCGTGCTCGATCGCGAACCGCCACAGCGCGGCGTACGCGTCGTCGCCGTCGGCGAAGATCGCCCGCACGGACAGGTCGTGGGCGGAGTAGTCGTCGGTCTCGTCGAGGGTGTACACCAGGATGCCGCGCTCCGCGCCGTCGACATCGCGATAGACCACGGCCCGGACCTTCTCGGCCTCCTTGTCGCCGGGTGCCACCCCGGCCACCCCCCGCCAGCGGCCGTCCCATCCGGGCACGGAACCCGGGCGCCGGACGCGGACGCGCTCGTGGATCGCGTGCAGGCGCTCCGCGATGCCGTCGCGCGGGATGAAATCGAGCCGCCCGGGAGCCGTGGGCCCCGTCCACCGGGCGCGGCGTGCGTCGACGACGACGTCGGAGGCCCAGGCTGCGGGCGAGAAGCCCCACCGGCCGTAGATCGTCGCCTCGGTGACGGTCAGTCCGGCGAGCGCGAATCCGGCCGCGGCCGCCGTGCGCAGCTCGCCGCCGATCATCGCGCGAGCGATCCCCCGGCGCCGATGGGTGGGGGCCACCGTCACCGCGCTGATCGACCACAGGTCGGTCGTGCGTCCGGGCGAGGTGGTCAGCGTCGACGCCCACGAGTCGATCGTGCCGACGGGGACCTCGGGCTCGCTGCCGGCACGGTCGAACACCCCGGTCAGCCGACGCGTGCGCAGCGTCTTCCGGGAGTTCGCCGCCTCGTCGTCGGTCGACTCCCCGCCGAGGAATCCCCGGGCGACCGCGCGCTGGAAGGGGCGGAACCCGTCGCCGTCGGCGTCGACCCGGGCGTACTCGAGACCGACGGCCGCCACCTCGGCGGCGGAGGTCTGGTCGAGGGGCAGCGTCAGGGTGTCGATGGATGCCATGACCCCAGCCTAGGGACCCCCTCCGACACGCGTCGGGTGGTTGCGGGCGGCGGTCAGTGGGTCGACTGGATCGCGCGCAGTCGCGAGAGCACCTGGTCGCGGAGCTCTTCCGGAGCCGTCTCCTTGCACGCCCGCGCCACCACCTCGGTCAGCGTCCGGGCGACGTGCGCCTCGTCCTGGCATCCGGGGCAGTTCTCCAGGTGCTCGCGGATGTCCTTCGCCTCGGTCTTGCAGACCTCGTTGCGCAGGTACTCCTCGAGGTCACGTCGCGCCTTGTCGCAGCCGCAGTCGCTCATTTCGTCTCTCCCGTCGCGGCCTGGATGCCGCGCTCCTTGGCGTAGTCCGACAGCAGGTCACGCAGAAGGCGTCGTCCGCGGTGCAGACGGCTCATGACCGTGCCGATCGGGGTTTTCATGATGTCGGCGATCTCCTGGTAGGCGAAGCCCTCGACGTCGGCGAGGTACACCGCCATCCGGAAATCCTCGGGGATCGACTGCAACGCGTCTTTGACGACGGATGCCGGCATGTGATCGATCGCCTCGGCCTCGGCCGAGCGGGCACTGCTGGCCGTGGTCGACTCGGCGCCGCCGAGCTGCCAGTCCTCCAGGTCGTCGATCGCGCTCTGGTAGGGCTCGCGCTGCTTCTTGCGATACGTGTTGATGTACGTGTTCGTCAGGATGCGGTAGAGCCACGCCTTGAGGTTGGTGCCCTGCGTGAAGCTGGCCCACGAGCCGAATGCCTTCACGAAGGTCTCCTGCACGAGGTCGGCAGCGTCCGCCGGGTTGCGCGTCATGCGCATGGCCGCGGCGTACAGCTGATCCATGAAGGGCAGGGCCTGCTCCTCGAACTGTGCGCGGGGCTCCACCTCGAGCGGGCCGGCGTCTGCGGTGTCGTTCATCGCGCGCCAGTCTACGTCGCGCGCCCCGACAGCCACCGGGGTGGTCGTCGCGGTGCGGTCGCGCTCCAGAAGTGCGGTCACGTGTCGTCCCCTTTCAGTAAGGTTGGAACCGATGACTCCCCTCGGGTATTCCCCTTCCGCCGCCACTCCCCGCGGTGCGTGGGACGCGCCCGTCGCCGACCGCCCCGTGGATGCCACGGTGACGGTGCCGGGCTCGAAGTCGTTGACCAACCGCGAACTCGTGCTCGCCGCGATCGCCGACGGTCCCGGCACGCTGCACGCCCCGCTGCATTCCGACGACTCCGCCCGCATGGTCGATGCGCTCCGCGCCCTGGGCGTGGCGATCGAGGAGATCGACACGGGCTCCCCCTTCGGTCCCGACCTGCTCGTCACCCCGCCCTCAAGCTTCCGGGGCGAGAGCGAGATCGACTGCGGTCAAGCCGGCACCGTCATGCGCTTCGTCGCCCCGCTCGCCGGCCTCGCCCGCGGCGACGTGCACGTCACGGCGCACGAGAGCGCCCTGCACCGCCCGATGGGGGCCATGATCCACGCGCTGCGGGCCGTCGGCGTCGACATCGACGACGGCGGGCACTGGGCCCTGCCGTTCTCGGTGCGCGGTCACGGTCACGTGCGCGGCGGCGAGGTCGAGATCGACGCCAGCCAGTCCAGCCAGTTCGTCTCGGGACTCCTGCTCGCGGCGCCGCGCTTCGACGTGGGCCTGCACCTGCGTCACGTGGGATCGCGCCTGCCGAGCATCCCCCACATCGACATGACCGTCGAGTCCCTCGCCCATCGCGCGGTGCACGTCGAGCGTCCCGCCCCGGGAGAGTGGATCGTGCCGGCCGGCCCCGTGCGCGCCAAAGACGTCCACATCGAACCCGACCTCTCCAACGCGTCGCCCTTCCTCGCGGCGGCCATGGTCACGGGCGGGTCGGTCACGATGTCGGGCTGGCCCCTGCACAGCACGCAGCCGGGCGCCCTCCTGGTCGACATCCTCGCCGAGATGGGGGCGCGCGTCAGTCGGCGCGGCGGTGCCCTGACCGTGGCGGCCGGTGACGACGGCATCCTGGGGGTCGAGCTCGACCTCTCGGCCGCGGGAGAGCTCGCGCCCACCCTCTTCGGACTGGCGGCGTTCGCCGACGGCCCGACCACCCTGCACGGCATCGGGCACATCCGCGGGCACGAGACCGACCGCATCGCCGCCCTCGTGGGCAACTTCCGCTCCCTCGGCGGCGAGGCCCACGAACTCGACGACGGCATCCGCATCGTCCCCCGTCCCCTGCGCGGCGGCGTGTGGCGGGCCCATCACGACCACCGCATGGCGACCACCGGGGCCCTCATCGGACTCCGGGTCCCGGGCGTGCAGATCGACGACATCGGCACGACGGCCAAGACGCTCCCCCAGTTCGCGGGCCTCTGGCACGCGATGCTCGGCACGGCCGCGGACGTCCGGGGCTGACGCGTGAGCTGGCTCGACGGCGCCGACGACGACGAGGACCTCGAGTTCGACGAGTCGTCGATCCGGGTGCGCCCCAACCCCAAGGCGAACCGGCCGCGCACGAAGCGCCGGCCCGTGCACGCCGACGCGCAGATCGCCCGCGTGATGGGCGTCGACCGCGGCCGGTACACCGTGCTCGTCGACGAGGACGGCCCCGATGAGCGACGCGTGCTCGCGACGCGCGCCCGCGAGCTGCGCAAGCAGCCCATCGTCAACGGCGACCGCGCCCGCGTCGTGGGCGACCTGTCGGGAGACGAGGGGTCGCTCGGGCGCATCGTCGGCATCGAGGAGCGCACCTCCCTGCTGCGCCGCAGCGCGGACGACACCGACCAGGTCGAGCGCGTCATCGTCGCCAACGCCGACCAGATGCTCATCGTGGTCGCCGCCGCCGATCCCGAGCCGCGCGAACGCCTGGTCGACCGGTACCTCGTCGCGGCGCTGGACGCCGGCATCCGTCCCCTGCTCGTGGTGACCAAGACCGACCTGGCCGATCCGACGGCGTTCCTCGCCCACTTCGACGGGATCGACCTGCGCGTCTTCACGAGCGCGCAGGCGGACATGCCGCTCGACGCGATCGGCGAGGCGCTCGCCGGCCACGTGACGGTGTTCGTGGGGCACTCGGGCGTGGGCAAGTCGACCCTCGTGAACGCGCTCACCGGCTCCGAGCGCGCCACCGGACACGTCAACACCGTCACCGGTCGCGGCCGCCACACGTCGTCGTCGACGGTGTCGCTGCGCTACCGCGGCCCCGCCGGGTCGGGATGGGTCATCGACACCCCCGGGGTCCGCTCGTTCGGGCTGGGACACGTCGATCCGGCTCACGTGCTCGGCGCGTTCACCGACCTCGCCGAGGTCGCCGAGGAGTGCCCCCGCGGGTGCACCCACCTGCCGGACGCCCCCGACTGCGCGATCATCGAGGCGGTCGAGTCTGGGCGGCTGGGGCCGGGCGCCGCGGCGAGGCTCGACTCCCTGCAGCGTCTGCTGACGACGTTCCAGGGCATCGAGCGCTCTAGGCTGGACGGGTGACGAACCTCGACAAGGGCGACACCGCGCCCGACTTCACCCTTCTCGACCAGGACGAGCACCCCGTCTCGCTGAGCGACTTCCGCGGACGCCGCGTGATCCTGTATTTCTACCCCGCCGCGCAGACGCCCGGCTGCACCACGCAGGCGTGCGACTTCCGCGACAGCCTCGCCTCGCTGCAGGGCGCCGGCTACACGGTGCTCGGCATCTCGCGCGACACCCCCGAGAAGCTGCGCGCCTTCCGCGACAGCGACGGACTCACCTTCCCGCTGCTGAGCGACCCTGACCACGCGATCCACGAGGCCTACGGCGCGTGGGGGGAGAAGCAGAACTACGGCAAGACGATCACGGGCGTGCTGCGCTCGACCTTCGTCGTCGACGACGACGGCAAGATCGCCGAGGCGCTCTACAACGTCAAGGCGACCGGGCACGTCGCGCGCCTGCGCAAGACGCTCGGTCTCGACGCCGCCTGAGCCCGACGACGAAGGCCCCGCCCCGCTCCCGCGGCCGGCGGGGCCTTCTCGCGTCAGTCGTCGTCGCGGCGCCGCGGGGCCGCGGCGCGCACGGCGAGCACGAGCAGCACGAGGCCGATGACGGCGGGCACGGCGATGAGGATCGCGGCGCCCGGTGCGGCCCACTCCCCCGTGATCGCCCCGATCGCCACCGACAGCACGAGCAGCTGGGTGACGATGCCGCCCGACCGACCGGCCGACACGTCCCGCGCGGTGGCCACCCCGAAGGCGGCGACGATCGCCGCGCCGATGACGGTGAGCACGATGAGGGCGATGGAGCTGACCACCGAATCGGTGTCACCGCCGATGAGGGCGACGGTCTGCCAGCCGGCGAGTGCCAGGATGCCGACGGCCTCGAGGCCGAGAAGGGCGGCTGCGGCCAAGCGAATGGGCATCCGAAGCCTCCCCGACGGGCGCGGCTGCGCCGTTACGATCCGGAAACCTGCCGGTTACCTCTTGATCAGGCGGAATCGCTATGGGAGCATGGAACAAGCCGTGTGCTCCCACAGCGAAGTGGGGCGAGCTATCGCTCGCGTTCCCACCAGGGTACCGGACCCGAATCCCGGTGCCGAATCGTCGAAATTTCTGTTACAAGGAGCACCCCTATGGATTGGCGCGACAAAGCAGCCTGCCTGACCGTCGACCCCGAACTGTTCTTCCCCGTCGGCAACACCGGCCCCGCGGTCGACCAGATCGAGAAGGCCAAGTCGGTCTGCGCGCGCTGCACCGTCACCGAGGTCTGCCTGCAGTACGCCCTCGAGTCCGGCCAGGACTCGGGCGTCTGGGGCGGCCTGAGCGAAGACGAGCGTCGCGCGCTCAAGCGCCGCGCCGCTCGCGCCCGCCGCGCCTCCTGACGACCTTCTCCGCGAAGACGCCCGCCCTTCGGGGCGGGCGTCTTCGCGTTGAGGGGCGACGGTCCGTTCGAACGCTCGCCGATTGGTCCTGCGCTCGCGAAACGGCATCCGGGATCTGCGAGCACGCACACCCCGCGAGATTCGCGACCATCCGCAGAGGGAGAACGGATGCCGGGTCGCGGCGCCTCAGGAGGCGGAGCCGCCGATGTAGCGCAAGGGGATCTCGATCGTGACCTCGGTCCCGCTGCCCATGAGGGTGTGCCAGTCGATGGTTCCGCCGAGTTCGCCCTGGATGAGCGTCCGCACGATCTGCGTCCCCAGACCGCGACCCACCTGACCCTCGGGCAGACCGACGCCGGTGTCGCGGACGCTGACCTCGAGCATCTCGCCCGTGCGCTCGGCGGCGATCTCGACGTCGCCCTCCTGACCGGCGAGCCCGTGCTCCACGGCGTTCGTCACGAGCTCGGTGAGTGCGAGCGCCAGCGGCGTCGCGAACTGGCTGGGCAGCGTGCCGAACTTCCCCGTGCTGCGCGTGCGCGCGCGGGTGTTGGGAGCGGCCGCCACCTCGGCGACGAGCTTGAGCACGCGCGCGAAGACGTCGTCGAAGTCGAGGTTCTGCGCGAGGCCCTCCGACAGCGTGTCGTGCACGACGGCGATGGCCGAGACACGTCGCATGGCCTGCGTGAGCGCGTCCCGCGCCTCGTCGGAGTGCGTGCGCCGCGCCTGGATGCGCAGGAGCGACGCGACCGTCTGCAGGTTGTTCTTCACCCGGTGGTGGATCTCGCGGATCGTCGCGTCCTTGGTGATGAGCTCCTGCTCCTGATGGCGGATCTCGGTGACGTCGCGGCTGAGCACGATCGCGCCGATCCGGTTCCCGCGATCGCGCAGGGGGATGGTGCGCAGCGACACCTGCACCCCGCGCGCCTCCATGTCGGCACGCCACGGCGCGCGCCCGCTCACCACCACGGGGAGCGACTCGTCGACGTCGAGGCGCTTGGCCGGCAGGATGCGGGCGGTGACCTCGGCGAGCGACTCACCCTCGAGCTCGTCGTCGAAGCCCATGCGGTTGAACGCCGACAGCGCGTTGGGGCTCGCGAAGGTCGTGATCCCGTCGACGTCGAGACGGATCAGGCCGTCCGAGGCCCGCGGCGCCCCCCGTCGCGGTGCGGTGGGGGCGGAGAGGTCGGGGAACTCCGCCGACGAGATCATGCCGAACAGGTCGTCGGCGCAGTCGTTGAACGTGATCTGCTGGCGCGAGGGCGTGCGCGTCTCGCCGAGGTTCGTGTGCCGGGTCAGCACGCCGACGGTCGTGACGGCGTTCCCCTCGCGCGACAGTTCGCGCACGATCGGCACCGCGCGCACGCGCGTGGGCGTCTCCTCGAACCAGTCAGGGGATGCCGAGTCGACGATGCGCCCGCTCTGGAACGCCTCGCGCACCTGGGTGCGCCACTGCGGACGCACGCGGTCGCCGACGATGTCGCGGTAGAACAGCGTCGCCGCTCCCCCGGGCCGTGTGTGGGCGACGGCGACGAAGGAATCGTCGGGGGTCGGGACCCAGATCACGATGTCGGCGAACGCCAGATCGGCGAGCAGCTGCCCGTCGCCGGCGAGGCGGTGCAGCCACTCGACGTCGGCCTCGCTGGAGCGGCCCTGGGCGTAGACGAGTTCACTGAGTGTCGACACCCCTCCACCCTAGGGGCCGCTCCCGGACCGACGCGCGTCGCACGGCCCCGTCCGACCGCACCGGGTGATACCTCTGGTGAATTTTGGGTAGGCCACCGGCACGGGGTGGGCGAAACGCACTCGCGGGAGATCTCGCTCGGAACCGAAGCGCGCGCGATCAGCCACCCCGTCGGTCGCGTCCGGGTGAATCCCGTGCACCCCCGAAACGGGGGACATCATGAGCGGATGCCAGCTGATCCTTCACCCGAAGAGAGGTTCGTCGACCTCGAACACGTCGCCGCCGTCCTCGCGGTCGCGCCGGACGACGTCATCGCCCTCGTGCACGAGGGGCATCTGCGAGGAGCGGAGGTGGGCTCACCCGCCCGGTGGCGCATCGATCAAGACAGCGTCGACATATACGTCGACTCCCGGACCGAGGACACCCGCCGGGCGGCGCTCTGGCGACAGTCGCAGGCAGCGAGCTTCCCCGAGCTGTGGGGTCGCGGAGAGGTGCGTCACGGCGACTGACGGCGTCTCCTCCCCACCTCACCCGTCGCATCGGTCATCCACAGGTGCCGCATATGCGCCGCATCGGGATTCCGCGCTCCCCTACTGTCGGCCGCACGTCATCCGCACTCGCCGAATCCGCACGACGGAGGAGACCCATGTCATTCGCAGCCGAACCCGATCCGGGACGCCCCCGCTCATCGCGACCACGCGGTGAGGAGTTCTTCGCCCGGCAGAAGACCTCGACCGCGCAGCTGCCCCCGCCCGAGGTGTTCGTGCGCAACATCGTGCGCGGCATCCTGGAAGTCCTCGCCGGCGTACGAGAGGTCGAGCAGCTCGCCCGCTGGCTGTCGGAGGAGGTCTACCGCTCCCTCGTCACGCGCGCCAACCTCGCCGCCCGCGCCCGCAGCGCCCGGCGCGTGCCCGCTCGACGCGACGTCCACGAGATCCGCAGCGTGCACATCTCCTCCCCCGCCGACGGAGTCATCGAGGCGACCGTCACGGCATCCGCGCGCGTGCGGACACGCGCCATCGCGCTGCGTCTCGAGGGGATGGACGGCCGCTGGCGCGTGACGGCCCTGGGACTGCTCTGATCGAGCTCGCCTCGCGCGACATCCGTCACGGCCGGCCGCGCTCCGGCCCGCCGGAGGACGCCACACGCTCCGGCGCGCCGGTCAGCACTGCGCGTGCGGCGTCACGGCCGCCAGGACGCGAGGAAGTTGCCGAGCCGTTCGATCGCGTCGCTGATCACCGGGCCTCGGGCAGCGTCACGATGCGCACGTGGTCGGTGGCCGGCCAGTTGAAACCCGACCCCTGCACGAGCAGCACGTGCTCGGCGAGGAGGAAATCGCGCACGAACTGGGCGTCGTCGGGGATCTCGTACACCTCGGGGTCGAAGCGCGGGAACGCGTAGAGCGCGCCGCGCGGCATGACGCACGACACCCCGGGAATGGCCTCGAGGCCCTGCCAGGCGGCATCCCTCTGCTCGTGCAGACGACCGGTCGGGGCGATGAGCGCGTCGATCGACTGCACGCCCGACAGCGCCGCCTGCACCGCGAACTGCGCGGGCACGTTCGGGCACAGACGCGTGGACGCCAGCAGATTGATGCCGTGCAGGAAGCCCTGCGCGTGCTCCTTGGGGCCGGTGATCGCGAGCCAGCCCGAGCGGTAGCCCGCGACGCGGTACGTCTTCGACAGGCCGTTGAAGGTCAACACCAGCAGGTCGGGCGCGACCGTGGCCATGGGGATGTGCACGGCTTCGTCGAAGAGGATGCGGTCGTAGATCTCGTCGGCCAGCACGAGGAGGGAGTTCTCCCTCGCGATGTCGGCGATGCCGTCGAGGATCTCGCGCGAGTACACGGCGCCGGTTGCGCCGACAACGCTTCGACGGTTCGAGAGGGTCTATTGGGTCGGCTTGCGGGTGAATTCACTTGAAGTGACCCCGCCGCGAACCCCGGCTGAGCTCTCTCTGCTGGCGGTATCTCACTCTTCGCCAGGCGGACTCCGCGCGGTAGCCCGCGCGCCTCGTCGGCTCCGAACGGGGTTCAAGAGGGTTTTCACCCGGAGAGTTCCGACCCCGGCGTCCCCCAAATGGCGGACCTAGGCATGGGATATGCAGGCGGCGTGCGGAGCAAACGCCCGCGAAACAACCTATTGGGAGTCAGCATGATCACACGTCGACCTCGTCGCGAACTCGTCTCAGCAGTCTGTGCCGGCTTGCTTCTCTGCGCGCTTTCTGTCACGCCAGCGGCGCGAGCGGAAGAAGTTCCGAGTGATGCGGAATCGATAGCGCGTCTGGTGGAACAGGCCGCTGTGGACATGAATGCAGCTGTCGACACGTCTTCCACATCAGATCTTCCGGATGTCACGATTCTCGTACCGTCCACGACGAAAGGTGAGGTGGTCGTGGCAGGGTCTGATGGTGAGGGGTTCGCGATCCCTCTCCCGAAAGACGTGAGTGCCTCGCGGGCGGTTAGCGTCTCCTCCGGCACAACCGTTTTCGTTGCTGACGGCGGTGATGCTGACGTCACCGTTCAGCCGCTGCCCGACGGTGCGCGCGTCTCAACGGTGATCGATAGCGACACGATGGACCGCTTTTTCGAGTACGAGCTCCCCGAGAACGTCGAGGCAGAGCCCCTGGCCGATGGGCGCCTCGAGCTCACACAACCCGTTCTGGACGCGTCGGATCATTCGCCTCAGGACGTGTCGGTTGTCATCGGTTACGTTCAACCCGCGTGGGCAGTCGACGCGTTAGGAAACGAGGTGAAGACGAATTACGAGGTCCGTGACGGTGTTCTGACCCAACATGTGATCACGGACGAGAAAACCGTGTACCCAGTTGTCGCGGACCCACAATGGTCGATCACCGCATGGAATCAATTTCGAGTGCGCTGGAACCGCGCAGAGACCGCCACTATTGCCAGCGGAGGCTGGGCAGCGACCGGAGTCACCGCGGTATGCGCGGCGGCAGGGACGGCAGCGGGCGGTCCCGCCGGCGCGGCCGCCGCTGGAGCGACATGCCTTGCCATCACAGGTTCTGCCGTATATACGGCAGGTGTAGCTCAGAACTCTCGGCCCCGCCGCTGCCTCGAGCTGTATATGACATACCTCCCCGGCATCCCCCCAACCTGGGCTCCGTGGTTTGGTACGTATAGCGGGGGGACGTGCCGATGAATGGTGACGAGTATCGTAAATCGTTGAAGGCTCGACTTCGTGTCCTGCTCTCCCCTTGGCGCGCATTCCTCCTCGCGGGCTCCGTCGCTTGGTTCCTGGCTCTGACAGCGGCCTGCGTGGATCACCCGGGAGCGAGTTCGTGGCTGGGCCCCCTCTCAGCCTCACCCCTCGTCCTGTGGAGCACGGCGACCATCGTCACGGACTGGTCGCACAGGCGCAGAGAAAATCCATTTTGCAAGCAATCCGACGAGCGCTGAGACTGAACGACGGAGCGCGGGGCTGTGACACGCCAGCCTCATGGCCGTGGTCCCAGACCCGCGCTCCGTTCCCTCAGGGCCGCCAGGACGCGAGGAAGTTGCCGAGCCGTTCGATTGCGTCGCTGATGACGCGGGCCTCGGGCAGCGTCACGATGCGCACGTGGTCGGTGGCCGGCCAGTTGAAACCCGACCCCTGCACGAGCAGCACGTGCTCGGCGAGGAGGAAATCGCGCACGAACTGGGCGTCGTCGGGGATCTCGTACACCTCGGGGTCGAAGCGCGGGAACGCGTAGAGAGCGCCGCGCGGCATGACGCACGACACCCCGGGAATGGCCTCGAGGCCCTGCCAGGCGGCATCCCTCTGCTCGTGCAGACGACCGGTGGGGGCGATGAGCGCGTCGATCGACTGCACGCCCGACAGCGCCGCCTGCACCGCGAACTGCGCGGGCACGTTCGGGCACAGACGCGTGGACGCCAGCAGGTTGATGCCGTGCAAAAAGCCCTGCGCGTGCTCCTTGGGGCCGGTGATCGCGAGCCAGCCCGAGCGGTAGCCCGCGACGCGGTACGTCTTCGACAGGCCGTTGAAGGTCAACACCAGCAGGTCGGGCGCGACCGTGGCCATGGGGATGTGCACGGCGTCGTCGAAGAGGATGCGGTCGTAGATCTCGTCGGCCAGCACGAGGAGGGAGTTCTCCCGCGCGATGTCGGCGATGCCGTCGAGGATCTCGCGCGAGTACACGGCGCCGGTCGGGTTGTTCGGGTTGATGACGACGATCGCCTTGGTGCGCGGGGTGATCTTCGACCGGATGTCGTCGAGGTCGGGCTGCCACTCGCGCTGCTCATCGCACAGGTAGTGCACGGGCGTGCCCCCGCCCAGGCTGGTCATCGCCGTCCACAGGGGGTAGTCGGGGGCGGGGATGAGCACCTCGTCGCCCTCGTCGAGCAGCGCCTGCATGGTCATCGTGATGAGCTCGGACACCCCGTTGCCGAGGAAGACGTGGTCGGGGTCGAGGTGCGGGAAGCCGGGCTCCTGCTCGTAGCGCGACACCACGGCACGCCGAGCCGACAGGATGCCGCGGCTGTCGCTGTAGCCGTGCGCGTTCGGCACCGACGCGATCATGTCGCGCACGATCTGGTGCGGCGCCTCGAAACCGAAGATCGCCGGGTTGCCGGTGTTGAGCTTGAGGATCGCGTGCCCCTCGGCCTCGAGTCGATCGGCCTCGACGAGGGCCTCCCCGCGGATCTCGTAGAGGACGTCTTTCAGCTTGGACGACTGGTCGAGAGGGCGAAGCGGGCTCATCGGTTCAGGATATCCCCGGGCCGATCCGGCCAATCGACACCCGGTGGACCGCACCCTCCCACCCTCTACGGCACCATCTCGCGGAGGACACCGTCGACACCCCGTCATCGGCAGGCCTCGGTCCGGCGCGTCGCGCCCGACCTCCGCCCGGCGGCACGGCACGGCACGCGCCCGACGGAACGGCACGGCACGCGCCCGACGGCACGGCACGGCACGGCACGACTCCGCGCGGAGACGACGGATGCCGTGCCCCCACGCGGGGACACGGCATCCGGTATCGGTTACTTCTACTTCTTCTTAGCGGCGCGACGGTCGGCGCGGTTGCCGGACGCGGCCTCGGCGGGGGCATCGGTGCGCTGGCCGAAGGCTCCGCGCGCGCCCGCCGGAGCGGCGTCGGCGGCGGGCGCCGACGGCTGCGCCTGGCGGAGACGGTTGGTCGCCGCCTGCTGCACCTGGCCGCGGTCGTTGCGCACCTCGACCTCGCCCGCGTCGTTGGCCGCGGAGTACTCCAGGCGCTGCGTCTCGACCGGGGTGGGAGTCAGGCCCTTGGCCTCGACCTGTGCCGCGGGCTCGCCCTCGACGCTGCGCACCTCGACCTCGAGGTTGTAGAGGAAGCCGACCGACTCCTCCTTGATCTGCCCCATCATCGACTGGAACATCTGGTAGCCCTCGCGCTGGTACTCGATGAGCGGGTCGCGCTGGGCCATGGCCCGCAGGCCGATGCCGTCCTTCAGGTAGTCCATCTCGTAGAGGTGCTCGCGCCAGCGACGGTCGAGCACCTGGAGCACCACGCGGCGCTCGAGCTCCCGCAGAGCCTGCTCGCCGAGGGCCTTCTCGCGGTTCTCGTACGCGATGCGCGCGTCGGAGATGATCTCGCGCTTCAGCCCCTCGGGGGTGATGCGCCCCTTGTTGCCGCCGGCCTCGGCCACGACCTCGTCGATCGTCACGCTCACCGGGTAGAGGGTCTTCAGCTCGGTCCACAGGGCGTCGAAGTCCCACGACTCGGTGTGACCCGATCCGGTGTGGTCGTCGATGACGGCGGTGATGGCGTCCTCGATGAAATGCTGAACGCGGTCGGCGATGTCATCACCCTGGAGCATGTGACGACGGTCGGCGTAGATGGCCTCGCGCTGCCGGTTGAGCACGTCGTCGTACTTGAGGACGTTCTTGCGCATCTCGGCGTTGCGCGCCTCGACCTGCGACTGCGCGCTCTTGATCGCGCGCGAGACCAGGCCCGACTCGATCGCGACGTCGTCGGGGAAGTTGGTGCGGGCGAGGATCGCCTCGGCCGCGCCCGACTGGAACAGGCGCATGAGGTCGTCGGTGAGCGACAGGTAGAACCGGCTCTCGCCGGGGTCGCCCTGACGGCCGGAGCGACCGCGCAGCTGGTTGTCGATGCGGCGGGACTCGTGCCGCTCGGTGCCGAGCACGTACAGACCGCCCGCCTCGGTGACCTTGGCCGCCTCTTCGGCGACGGTGTCGCGCACGGCGGTGTAGACGGAGTCCCACTCCGCCTCGTAGGCCTCGGGCGTCTCGACCGGGTCGAGGTTCTTCGCCTTCATCTCCTGCACGGCCAGGAACTCGGCGTTGCCGCCGAGCATGATGTCGGTGCCGCGACCGGCCATGTTGGTGGCCACGGTGACGGCGCCGAGGCGACCGGCGCGGGCGACGATCTCGGCCTCTCGGGCGTGGTTCTTGGCGTTGAGCACCTCGTGGCGCACGCCCTTCTTCGCCAGCAGGCGCGAGAGGTACTCGCTCTTCTCGACGCTCGTCGTGCCGACCAGGACCGGCTGGCCCTTCGCGTGGCGCTCGACGATGTCTTCGACGACCTGGGCGAACTTGGCCGTCTCGTTCTTGTAGACGAGGTCGGACTGGTCCTTGCGGATCATCGGCTTGTTCGTCGGGATCGGGACGACGCCCAGCTTGTAGGTCGACATGAACTCGGCCGCCTCGGTCTCGGCGGTACCGGTCATGCCGGAGAGCTTCTCGTACAGGCGGAAGTAGTTCTGCAGCGTGACGGTGGCGAGCGTCTGGTTCTCGGCCTTGACCGGCACGTTCTCCTTCGCCTCGATCGCCTGGTGGATGCCCTCGTTGTAGCGGCGGCCGACCAGGATGCGGCCGGTGTGCTCGTCGACGATCATGACCTCGTCGTTCATCACGACGTAGTCGGTGTCGCGCTTGAACAACGCGATCGCCTTGATCGAGTTGTTCAGGAACGAGATGAGCGGGGTGTTCGCCGACTCGTACAGGTTGTCGATGCCGAGGTAGTCCTCGACCTTCTCGATGCCGGGCTCGAGCACGCCGATGGTGCGCTTCTTCTCGTCGACCTCGTAGTCGACGCCGGCCTCGAGGGTGCGGGCGAGCTTGGCGAACTCGGCGAACCAGCGATTGGCCTCGCCGGATGCCGGCCCCGAGATGATCAGCGGCGTGCGCGCCTCGTCGATGAGGATCGAGTCGACCTCGTCGACGATGGCGAAGAAGTGACCGCGCTGCACGAGGTCTTCCTTGCGCCAGGCCATGTTGTCGCGCAGGTAGTCGAAGCCGAACTCGTTGTTCGTGCCGTAGCTGATGTCGGCCTCGTACTGCTCGCGGCGCACCTCGGGGGTCTGGCCCGCGACGACGGTGCCCGTGGTCATGCCGAGCGCGCGGTAGACGCGGCCCATGAGCTCGGACTGGTAGCTCGCGAGGAAGTCGTTGACCGTGATGACGTGAACGCCCTTGCCGGCGATGGCGTTGAGGTAGGCCGGCAGGGCCGCGGTGAGCGTCTTGCCCTCACCGGTCTTCATCTCGGCGATGTTGCCCAGGTGCAGGGCCGCGCCGCCCATGATCTGCACGTCGTAGGGACGCTGGCCGAGCGTGCGCTTGGCGGCCTCGCGGACGGCGGCGAACGCCTCGGGCATGAGCTGATCCAGCGTCTCGCCCGCGTCGTAGCGGGCGCGCAGCTCGATGGTCTCGTTGCGCAGTTCGTCGTCGGTGAGCTGCTCGTAGTCCTCTTCGAGGGCGCCGGTCGCCTTGACGACGCCCTGCAGGCGGCGCAGGATGCGGCCTTCGCCGGCGCGCAGCAGTTTCTCGAGCGGATTTGCCACGAAGAATCTCCATCTGTCGGGTGCGGCGCCCGCGCGGACGCCGGCCTGCGAACAGGCATACGACCCTCATGCTATCCGTGTTACCCGTTCGTGACCTGCGAGGAGGCCGCAATCCGAAAGTCTCTGTGCGCGCCCGTAGCGAACACACGGCGACGCCTCGGAAACCGCCGCTTAGGATCGATCCATGGCCGGTTTCTGGGGCAAAAGGAAGCGCGAAGAGCAGGACGCGGCGGATGCCGATCTCGCCCGTCGAGCGGAGCTCGCGATCGTCGCCGCCGACGAGCGGGTCCGCCTCACCTCCGACGAGCTCGACTTCGCCCGCGCCGAGCTCGGCGACAAGGCCACGGAAGACCTCGCGGCGGCTCTGGACTCGGTCCGCACGCACCTCGCCGAGGCGTTCCAGCTGCACCAGCTGAACCACGACGAGATCCCCGACACCAAGGAAGAGCTGCGCACGCGCAACGCGCGCATCATCCAGCTGTCGGAGTGGGCGGAGGATCTGCTCGAGGAGCGCACGCAGGTGCTCCAGCCCAAGATCGACGCCGTGCGCCGCGCACCGGAGATCCTCGCCCGCGTGCGCGCGGACCGCGACCGGCTCGCGGAGCGCGTGCCCAACGCCCGCGAGGTCGTCGAGCGGCTCTCGCGTCGCTACAGCGACTCCGCTCTCGCCCAGATCGGCGGCAATCCCGACGAGATCGAGCAGCTGCTCGACTTCGCCGTGCACACCGCGAGCGTGTCGGAGCGACGTCGAGAAGCCGGCCAGCGCGAGCAGGCCTCCGTCGCCCTCGAGGCGGCGACCGAGGCGGTGCGTCGCGCCGAATCGCTTCTGGACGCCGTCGACACGTTCGAGATCGAGGCGCTGCGCGCCGAGTCGACTCTCGCCGCCGTCGTCGACGACTCGCGCAACGACCTGATCGAGGCGCGGATGGGTCCCCAGACGCCCATCGTGACCAAGGCAATGGCCACCCTCCAGCAGGCCCTGTCCGCGCTGCCCGCGTCGGGCACGCGCAGCGATCCCTTCGCCGCGCTCTCGTCTCTGCGCCAGGCCAACTCCGACCTCGACCTCGCCCGCGAACGCGCCGCCCGCCCGGTGCCGTCGCAGGAGCAGGTGGAGCACGCGATCGATGACGCTGACCGTCAGCTGGCGGTCGCACGCGGTCTCATCACCGGACACCGCGGCTGGATCGGAGCCGACGCCCGCACCCGATTCGTCGAAGCCGAACGCCTGCGCGCCGGTCTCCCCCTCGGCCCCGTCGCCGAGGATCAGCGCGAGACGACCCTCGCCACCGCTCGTCGTGCCGGGTCGCTGGCATCCGAGGCCCTCCAGATCGCGCAGCGGGACATCGAGCAGTCCCGCCCCAACGACTGGGGCGGCGACGGTCACGGTCGCGGTGGCGGTTATGGCCGCGGCGGCGGCATGGGCGGCGGCAACATGGTCGGCGGCATGCTCGGCGGCCTCGTCATCGGTTCGCTGCTGGGCGACATCTTCGACGGCTGACATCTCGCCCGTCCACGACGAAGCCCCCGGCCGCTCGGCCGGGGGCTTCGTCGTTCACCGCGTCAGGATGCGACGGGCACCGCCGGCGACGCCTGCGTCGTCAGCTCGATCACGCCGTAGTCCCATCCCTTGCGGCGGTAGACGACGCTGGGGTGGTCGGTGCGCGCGTCGATGAAGAGGAAGAAATCGTGCCCGACCAGCTCCATGCGGTCGACCGCGTCTTCGACCGTCATCCACTCGGCCTCGAACTCCTTCTGCCGGATGACGACGGGGCAGTAATCCTCTTCTTCGGCCTCGGCCTGCACCGGGACGGACCCGGTGGCGACGGCGCGCAGCACGTCGACGGAGGCGGGTTCGACGTCGATCCCGGCGAGTTCTCCGGTGCCCTTCTCGAACTTCGCGCCGCGAGGGTGGTTGCGGGCGTCGACGCGCTTGTCCTTCGCGCGACGCACCTGTTCCGAGATCTTGTCGACCGCGAGGTCGAGAGCGGCGAACTTGTCGGCGTCCGTGGCCTCGGCACGCACCACAGGGCCCTTGCCGTCGAGGGTGAGCTCGACCGTGTCGTCTTCCATTCGACCGTTGCGATAGGAGCGATGCGTGACCTTGACCTCGAGCGTGTGGGCTCGGGGAGCCAGGTGCTCGATGCGGCTGACCTTCTCTTCGACCACCGAGCGGAATCGATCGGTGATTCCGACTCCCACGCCGACGATGTTGGTGTCCATCCGTGACCTCCTTGTTCCGGGTTCCGCCCGGTCTAAGGGCGGAACGTCCGTCGCCTTCAGTCATCCCTACGCTAGTGCCGCGGCCCCGCGCTGTCACGTGTCGATCACCTCTGATTCACCTCCGAGACCCCCGTGGCGCGGCGTGTGCGCCACCGTCACGGCGACGACCGTGGCAGCCCCCGCCTCGCGCAGCGCCCTCGCCCCCTCGAGCAGCGTGGCCCCCGTCGTCACGACGTCGTCGACCAGCACGACGGGGATCCCCGCGACAGGACCGGCGACGAAAGCTCCCCCGACGTTGCGGCGACGCGCGTCGCGATCGAGACCCCGCTGGTCGAGCGGGGTACGACGAAGGCGCAGGAGCCGTCGATCGCGGTACCCCGCACGACGCAGGATGAGCTCGACCGGGCGGTACCCCCGTCGCCTCAGAGCGGCCCGCGTCGACGGGACGGTGGTGATCAGCGCATCGGGCGGCGCACCGCGGAGGACTTCGCGCAGGGCCGGAGCGAGGGCGCGAGCGAGCGGTGTCCGCCCCTCCTCCTTCAGCGCGCGGACGACCCGGGCGGTCGGTCCCGCGAAGGGGAGCGCACTCGTCACGGTCAGGTCCGGTGCGAGCACGCGGCGCACCGGGCGCGGGACGAGGGCACGGCGGCATCCCTCGCACACCTCGGCGTCGAGGGCCCCGC
Source organism: uncultured Microbacterium sp. (assembly GCF_947489255.1). Lineage (GTDB taxonomy): Bacteria > Actinomycetota > Actinomycetes > Actinomycetales > Microbacteriaceae > Microbacterium > Microbacterium phycohabitans. The sequence goes on along the minus strand of NZ_CANLCY010000004.1, from coordinate 152,878 downwards.
ATCCGGCGCAGGCGACGGGAAGCCAGAACGTGAGGGCGTCGCGCAGCGACGCGGTGACCAGAGATCGGACGTCCATGCCCCGAGCATGGGGCACCCCGCCGCCGGGCGGCTGCCCGACCTCGCCGCGGTGGAGGGATCGCCGCCTGGGGAGGAGCGGCTCAGATCACGAGGTGGTGCCCTGCTGCGCCGCCAGGACGCGGATGCCGGAGGCCACGAGCGTCCACGAGCTGCCGCGACGACTGTAGAGACGGCCCTGGTCGTCCAGGACGCGCACGCTCGTGCTCCCGGCGGCGAGGGTGCGCGCCCCATCCGGCGCGGTCGCCTCCGTGCCGCGCCCACCGACGTTGAGCTCGCGCAGGCGGTCCACTCCGTCGGCGCTGACCAGCACGCCCACCGTCGTGTCGTCGAGCCACGCCAGATCGAAGGCGCCCTGCTGGCTGAACGACAGCACGTGCGGCGGCCCGAGGTTGACCTCGGTGTTCTCGCGTTCGATGCCGGCCACCCAGACCTCGCGCACGCCCGAGACGGTGACGATCGCCGCGATCCGCGTGCCGTCGCGCGACACCTGCATCGACACGATCTCGGAGGCGTCGGGCCAGGCGTTGCCGACCGCGCGGGGAACGCCCTCGGCCGTGATCGCTCGAACCTGCGTGGGGGCGTTGGCCGGCACGCTCCAGATCTCGCCCTGGCCGTCGATGGAGGGGGCGATGAGCCCCGCGCGGTCGTCGAGCAGGAACGTCCGGCCGTCGCTCAGGGCGCTAGCGACGGTCCCCTGCTGGGTGCGGACGGCGGCGAGACTCCGGTCGGCCTCGAGCTCGACGGCGGAGGGGTTGAGCGATTCCACGGCGTCGGAGAGACCGTCGATCGGTTCCACCGCGTCGCCGGCGAGCACGCCGAACGCCCCGATCGAGGTGAGCACGGCCGGCGACGGATCGACGCGCGTGACGCGCACCGACACCTCGGAGGCGGCGATGGGAGTCCCCTCCACGGTCATCTGCACCTCGTTGATGCCCGCGGTGGCGAGGCTGCGCACGAGCTGGGTCTGCATGCGGTCCAGCGTCGTGCGGTCGAGGCTGAGCGCGGCCCGCGGGAGCTGCACCTGCGCGATGCCGTCGGACGAGAGCGTCACCGAACGCCCGACCAACGAGAGCTCGTCGGGGAAGGCGCTGCGCACGGCACCGGCGAGCCAGGCGCTGGGCTGCCCGTCGACGAGGGCGGTCGCGATCCGGCTCGCCACGAGCGGCCGGGGGAACCACCGCACGTCGGGGACGATGAAGCTGTACGACGGGTCGAAGTAGGCCACGGATGCCGACTGGTAGACGGTCGGGAACACCTCTTCGTAGAGCACGACGCCGTCGGGCGCGGAGGTGATGCGCCACTGGTCGTCGACGCGGGCGAGCGTGTAGCTCAGGGTCTCCGCCGAGCCGGCGGCCGTCGGAGAGTAGGCACCGTCGGCGTCCACCGCGGCGATCGTCGTGAGGGCGACCGCGACCGAGGTTCCGTCGGCGCTGGGAGTGGCACGCCGATCGGCGAGGCGGTCGATCGTCACGCGCGATCGGGGATCCCACTGCGCACCGGGCGCGAGGAAGAGCTTCGCGGTGGCCCAGTCGTCGGCGGGACCGGAACCCGCGCGCAGGAACCCCTCGACGATCTCGGCGGGGGTCGCATCCTCCTGGGGCCCGTCGGGGACGAACGCGAACGCCTGGGTGTCGTCGACCTGCGGGCCGCGACCCGGATTGACGTAGCCGGAGGTCGGCAGCCCCGTGCACGCGGTGAGGGCCAGCACGAGCATCAGGCTCAGCAGCGAGAGAGCGCGTCTCATGTCGTCCTCCTGACGCCGGGGCGGGTGGAGATCGGCTGCGTCAGCCCGAGGGCCTCGAGCGCTCCGCCCTGCTCGTCGTCGGGCACGAGGGGCAGCGGTGAGCCCGTGACGGGCCGGCCGTCGCGCGGGAGCGTGAGGACGAAGTTGGATCCGCGGCCGGGCTCGGACCACACCGCGAGCGTCCCGCCGTGCAGACGCGCGTCGCCGAGGGCGATCGACAGGCCCAGGCCCGTCCCGCCGATGGTGCGCACGCGCGAAGGGTCCGCCCGCCAGAAGCGGTCGAAGACGCGCTCGACGTCCTCGCTCTTCATGCCGAGACCGAAGTCGCGCACGCCCAGGGCCACGGAATCCCGGTCGCTGTCGACCGAGACGACGATCGGACGACCCTCCCCGTGCTCGATGGCGTTGCCGAGGAGATTGCGCACGATGCGGCGCACCCGCCGGGCGTCCATGTCGACGGGCGTGTAGCCCCCGGGTGCGACCAGCCGCACGTCGGAGCCGTGGCCCTCGGCCAGCTGCTCCATCGACTCGATGACGTCCTCCGCGAGGTGCGCGAGGCTCGTCGCCTCCCGCTCGAGCTGCACGGATCCGGCGTCGTAGCGGCTGATCTCGAGGAGGTCGGTCAGCAGGACCTCGAAACGCTGCACCTGCGCGTGCAGCAACTCGGCGGCGCGACCGGTCACCGGATCGAACTCCTCGCGCTGGTCGTTGATGATGTCGGCCGCGAGCTTGATGGTCGTCAGCGGCGTGCGCAGTTCGTGAGAGACGTCGGACACGAACCGCTGCTGCACGAGCGACAGGTCGGCGAGTTCCTTGATCTGGGACTCGATGCTGTCGGCCATCGCGTTGAAGGAGCGGTTCAGGGTCGCCAGCTCGTCCTCGCCTCGCACGGGGAGGCGAACCCCCAGGTCGCCCGCGGCGAGCTTCGCGCTGGTCTCGGCGGCATCCGCGATGGGGGTGGTCACCGATCTCAGCACGAACCAGGCGATCGCACCGATGAGCACCACCAGCACCAGTCCGACGACCCACAGGAGCACCTGGACGAACGCGAGGGTCTGCGAGGCGCTCGTGAGGTCGTACCCCATGTACAACTCGTAGGAATCGACACCGTCTTCGGCGGGGAAGCGCAACTGATGCCCCACGAGGATGCCGGGCACTTCGCGGCCGTTGTCGGAGGGCAGGGCCACGGACTGCCACCACTGCAGGTCGGGACTCGACTGCACCTGCGTGCGCAGGGCGTCGCTGACCAGGGTCGACTCGAACGCGGGCGAGATGAAGGGCTGGGGGGCCAGCGGCGACGGCGGGCCGATGCGGTAGAGCGCGATCAGATCGCTCGAGGACTGCTGCGACAGGCGGGTGGCGATGCCGTTCATCAGCGTCTGGGCGGCGGCGGGGTCGGTCGAGTCGACCGCGGCGTCGAGGGTCGCCTGGGCTGCGGCCGTGGCGCGCTGCGCCTCGAGCAGCACCTGGTCCTTGCGGGCGGTGAAGAGCTCGTTCTGGATGACGAGCGCCATCGCGACGCAGGTGACGAGGATCGTGGCCGCGGTGAGGGTCACCGTGATCACGATCGTGCGGAATCGCAGGGAGCGCCGCCACAGCGTCGCGAGGCGGTCGCGGACCGAACGCCAGTCGCGCCAACCGCCGACCCGCGGGGAGGAGACGGTGCGCACGGCGCCCGTCATGGGAGCCTCAGGCCACCGCGCCGGCGCGGTAGCCCACGCCGCGCACGGTGGTCACGATCCGCGGATTGTCGGGGTCGGCCTCGATCTTCGCGCGCAGTCGCTGCACGTGCACGTTCACCAGTCGCGTGTCGGCCTTGTAGTGGTAGCCCCACACCTGCTCGAGCAGCATCTCGCGGGAGAAGACCTGTTGCGGCTTCTCGGCGAGCGCGACGAGCAGCTCGAACTCGAGCGGGGTGAGGGCGATGGGCGCGTCACCGCGACGTACCTCGTGGGCGGCGACGTCGACGACGAGGTCGCCGATGCGCAGGGTCTCGTCGGCCGGGTTCTGGGCGGGCCGCAGGCGCGTGCGGATGCGCGCGACCAGCTCCTTCGGGTTGAACGGCTTGACGATGTAGTCGTCGGCTCCCGACTCGAGTCCCTTGACCACGTCGGCCGTGTCGGTGCGGGCGGTGAGCATGATGATCGGGATGCCGGATTCCGCGCGCACGCGCGTGCAGATCTCGATGCCGTCGACGCCGGGGAGCATGAGGTCGAGGAGGATGAGGTCGGGCCGTTCCGAGCGCCACGCGTCGACGGCCTGGGCTCCGTCGGCGCAGAACACGGTGTCGAATCCCTCGGTGCGCAGCACGATGCCGATCATCTCGGCCAGTGCGGTGTCGTCGTCGACAACCAGGATCCGTGAAGTCATTCGGATGTACGTCTTCCGTCTCGAACCCGTTCGGGGGCGGGCATGACGCCCCGAGTGGGGGCATGTCCCATCGAGAGTAGTCGACCTGTCTGCAGGGCAGGCGTGCGTGTCGGAGGTCTATGACACGATGAGGGCACCGCCATGTGACGAGGAGGGGCCCCACATGACCGCGTACCCGGCTTGGACTCCGGCATCCCGCCCGGGGATCGTCCCGCTGCACCCCTACGGTTTCGGCACCATCCTGGGCCGGTCCTTCGTGGCGCTGCGACACAACCCCAAGGTGCTGCTGGGCTTCGCCCTCATCGTGCAGGCCGTCGCGTACATCGTGCTCACCGCCGCCGTCGGAGGGGTCGCCGTCGCGAGCTTCTCGCGTCTGGACACCGTGCCGATCGGCAGCGACGACTACGACGCGATCCTCGCGGGTTCCGCGGTGATCACGGGGGCGACGGCGCTCGTCCTCGGCCTCGCGACCGGGGCGCTCAGCGTGATCGTCCAGGGCGTCGTGGTGTCGGAGATCGCTCACGCCGTCGTCGCCGAGAAGCCGAGCCTCAAGGCCGTGTGGGCGCGCGTCAAGCCGGTCGTCTGGCGTCTCATCGGCTACAGCGCGCTCTATCTGCTGGCCACCATCGTCGTGATCGGGGTGCTGGCGGGCATCGTCACGCTCCTGGTGATCAGCGTCCTCTGGCTCGGCATCGCCGTGGGCGTGCTGCTCGTGCTGGGCCTCATCGTCGTCTCGCTGTGGCTCACGCCCAAGCTCTTCCTCGTCCCCTCGGTGATCATCCTGGAGCGGGCTCCCATCTTCCGCGCGGTCGCCCGGTCGTGGCAGCTCACGCGCGGTCGCTTCTGGTCGACGCTCGGCGTCGTCGTCATCATCTCCGTCGCTTTCAGCATCGTCGCGCAGATCATCTCGGTGCCCTTCAGCCTGGTGGCGGGCATCGTCTCGGGCATCCTCGCGCCCACCGGAGAAGATGCGATCGGCGCCCTCATCGGCGTCATCGCCCTCCAGGTGGTCGGGCAGTTCGGCATCCTCCTGGTGCAGTGCATCGCGCTGGTGGTGCAGTCCACCTCGGCGGTGCTCGTGTACGTCGACGCGCGCATGCGCGTGGAGGCCCTCGACCACGATCTGAACACCTACGTCGAGCAGCGGGATGCCGGTGCCGCCGATCTCGCCGATCCCTACCTGGTCGGCGTGGGGCGCGTCGTCGAGCGCCCCGCTCCGACGCCCACGGGCGCTCCCCCGGCCTTCGGCGGGTACGCCGCGCCGGCGGGCGCGCCGGGGTACGGGGCACCGCAGGCGTACGGTGCGGGAGCGCCGCAGGCGTACGGGGCACCGGCGTACGGGGCACCCGCGACGGCCCCTGCCCCGTCGACGCCGACGCCGACCGCGACGACCGGTGCCGACGCTGCGACACCCGGAGCGTCGACGGTCGACGTCCCCCCACCCCACCGTGAGCCCGGCACAGCGCCCTCACCCGCGACGACCACCTGGGCGGCGCCGGGATCGAACGAGAACGCGTGAGTCCCGCCGCGCTCATCGCCTCCGTCGCGCCCCTGCTGCCCGATCCGGATCAGGCGCAGGAGTGGGCGGAGCGCGAGCTCGCCGATCCCTCCTATCAGGCGGCGGAGCCGAGCGTCATCGATCGCGCCGCGCAGGCCGTCGTCCGCTTCCTCGACGACCTGCTGCGCATCCCGAACACCGACGGGTGGGGACCGGCCGCGCTCATCGTTCTCGCGGTGCTCGTCGTCGCGGCGATCGTGGTCGGCATCCTGATCTGGGGGCGGCCCCGGCGGAGCGTGCGCGCGGCACCGGCGGCTCGCGCCCTGTTCGACGACGACGACACCCGGTCGGCCGACGAGCTGCGGGCCGAAGCCGAAGCGGCCGCTCGACGCGGCGCCTGGGACGACGCCGTCGTGCTGCGCTTCCGCGCCGTCGCGCGGGGGCTGTCGGAACGGGGCCTCGTCGACCCCCCGCCCGGGGCCACGGTGCGCGCGTTCGCGCGGGAGGCCGCACGGGCCCTGCCCGCCCTCGCGGAGGGGCTCGAGACGGCCGCGACCACCTTCGACGACGTGCGCTACCTGCGGCGCCCGGGAACGGCCGAGCGCTACCGACTGGTCGTCGAGCTCGATGACGCCGCCGTGCGCACGCGTCCCTCTCCGGTGAGCGCGACGTGAGCGCGGTCACCACCGCGCGACCCCGAAGCCGCAGCCGCGCCGCCCTCGGGTGGGTGGGCCTCATCGTGGGGCTTCTGCTCGTGTCGCTCGTCGGCGGGCTGTTCGTCTACGGCGGGTACACGCAACGCGCTCTGCTCGACCCCGACTCCGCGGGACCCGACGGCACCCGCGCCGTGGTGCGCGTGCTCGAGCAGCAGGGCGTGCGCGTCATCGTCGCGCGCGACCGCGCGGCCGCCGAACGCGCGCTGGCCGGTGGGGAGGCGACCCTCGCGCTGCGCGACGCGCCGATGCTCTCCGACGATGCGCTGCGCGAGCTGTCGTCGCGCGCCCGGCACGTCGTGCTCGTCGAACCGCGCTCCCGTGCCCTCGACGTGCTCATGAACGGGTCGTCGCTCGGGGGCTTCGCCGACGACGCGGCGGTCGCCGACTGCACGCTGCCCGCGGCCGACAACGCCCGGACCGCGCGAGTCGGCGAGCTCCTGGTCGCCGGCGACGGCGTCACGGGCTGCTTCCCCCGGGACGGCGAGTTCGGGCTGCTGTCCCTCGACGCCGACGGCCGTTCGGTGACGGCGCTCGACGGCCTGTCGACGCTCACCAACTCGACGCTGCCGCGCGACGGGAACGCCGCCCTCGCCCTCGGGGTACTCGGTCAGACCGACACGCTCGTCTGGTACGTGCCCGCGCCCACGGATGCCGACCCCGGCAGCGCTCCCCCGACACTCAGCGACCTCACGCCGCCGTGGGTCACCCCGGCCATCGTGCTGCTTCTGCTGTCCGCTCTCACGGCCGCGATCTGGCGAGGTCGGCGCTTCGGGCCGCTGGTCACCGAGCGCCTCCCCGTGACGGTGCGCGCCACCGAGACCACGGAGGGCCGTGCCCGCCTCTACGCCGCGGCCCGCGACGCCCCGCACGCCCTCGACGAGCTCCGGCGCGCCAGCCGCGCGCGCCTCGTGCGCCTGCTGGGACTCGCGACGCGGACCTCGCCGCCCGACATCGCCGACGCCGTCGCCGACCGCCTGGGAACGGATCGCTCCCGCGTGCGCGGCATCCTCGTCGACGACCTGCCCCGCACCGACCGCGACCTCGTCGCCGCCGCCGACCGACTGCGCGACCTCGAAGAGAGCGTGCGCATCGCCGTCCGAACCGAAGGGACACCCCGATGACCGAGAGCCCCGAGACCCCCGGCGCCGAGCCGGTCCCCGGCACCGCCCCGACCCCGCCGGCCGCCGACGACCGCGCGGCCGATGCGGGCGCCCCCGGCGACAGCGGCCTCCCGGGGCCGTCCGGCGCGGGCGACGACCACGCGGCCCTGCGCGAGGCCATGCACCGCGTGCGTCTCGAAGTCGGCAAGGCCGTCGTCGGGCAGGACGGCACCGTGACCGGCCTGCTCATCGCCCTCCTCTCCCGCGGACACGTGCTGCTCGAGGGCGTACCGGGCGTGGCCAAGACGCTTCTCGTGCGCTCGTTCAGCCGCGCGCTCGGTCTCGACACGCACCGCGTGCAGTTCACGCCCGACCTCATGCCCGGGGACGTGACCGGGTCGCTCGTGTACGACGCCCGCGCGGGCGGATTCGAATTCCGCCCGGGTCCGGTGTTCACCCACGTGCTGCTCGCCGACGAGATCAACCGCACGCCCCCGAAGACGCAAGCCGCTCTGCTCGAGGCGATGGAGGAGCGGCAGGTGTCGAGCGACGGCGTGAGCCGAGCGCTCCCCGACCCCTTCCTCGTGGCCGCGACGCAGAACCCCATCGAGCACGAGGGCACCTACACGTTGCCCGAGGCGCAGCTCGACCGGTTCCTGCTCAAGCTCGTGGTCGATCTGCCCGGCCGCGACGCCGAGGTCGACGTCCTCCGGCGCCACGCGCAGGGCTTCGACCCGCGTCGCCTCGACGATGCGGGGGTCACCCCGACGGTCACGGCCGCGGAGATCCTCGCCGCGCAGCGGGCCGCGGCATCCGTCGCCGTCGCCGACGACGTGCTGGGCTACGTCGTCGACCTCGCCCGGGCCACGCGGCAGAGCCCGTCGGTCCAGCTGGGCGTGAGCCCCCGCGCGACGACGGGCCTGCTCGCCGCCGCCAAGGCGTGGGCCTGGCTCGGAGGGTACCCGGCGATCACCCCCGACCACGTGCAGACGATGCTGGTCCCCGTGTGGCGCCATCGCATCCGTCTGCGTCCCGAGGCCGAGATCGAGGGCGTCTCGGTGGATGCCATCCTCACCTCCGTCCTGCAGCAGACCCGCGTCCCGATCTGATGGTCGTCACCGGCCGCCTCGCCCTGCTCGTCGCCCTCGGCGTCGTGCCCCTCGTGCTGCTCAGCACCGCGGGGGTGCCGGCGTGGGTCGCGGCGGGCGGATGGGTGCTGCTGTGCGCCGCCCTCGCCGCCGTCGACGTGGCCCTCGCGGCGGATCCCCGGCGCGTGGAGATCACCCGCACCCTGCCGGAGCGCGCCCTCCGCGACGAGCCGGTGGCGGGCGAGCTGCGCGTGCGCAACCTCGGTACCCGGCTGTTGCGTGCCCGCGTGCGCGACGCGTGGCAGCCGACCGCCGGAGCGCCGACCGAGCGGGCGCGCCTCACCGTTCCCCCGGGCGAGCGGCGCAGCGCTCCGCTGCCGCTGCGCCCCCGCCGTCGCGGCGAGCTGCGCAGCGCGTTCGTCGTGGTGCGCGCGCTCGGACCCCTCGGTCTCGCGGGGCGGCAGGCCGTGATCGACACCCCGGGGCGCATCCGGGTCCTTCCGCCGTTCACCTCGCGTCGGCACCTCCCCTCGCGCCTGGCCCGCTTGCGCGAGCTCGACGGCAACACCACGCTGCAGGTCAGAGGGCAGGGCACCGAGTTCGACAGCCTGCGCGAATACGTGCGCGGCGACGACGTGCGCTCGATCGACTGGCGTGCCACGGCCCGCGCCGGCACGACGATGCTGCGCACCTGGCGCCCCGAGCGCGACCGGCACGTCGTCATCGTCATCGACACCGGTCGCACCGCCGCCGCGCGCGTGGGCGACGGCGTGCGCCTGGACGCCGCGATGGAGGCGGCCCTCCTGCTGTCGGTTCTCGCGACGCGCGCGGGCGACCACGTGCACCTTCTGATGTTCGATCGCGTCCCCCGCGCCCGGGTGACCCGCGTCGACGGCGCGCAGCTGCTGCCCGCCCTCGTGGATGCCATGACCCCCGTCGACCCGCAGTTGATCGACACCGACTGGGACGCCGTCTTCGCCCAGGTGCGCGGCCTGTCGGTGCGCCCGGCCCTCGTGGTGCTGCTGACCGCCGCCGACGACCCCGAGGCCGCCCGCGCCTTCCTCGCCTCTCTGCCCGCGGTCGCCGCGCGATCGCGTCTGCTGGTGGCGACGGCGACCGACGGCCCGGGAGAGGTGCCCACCCACCGCGATGCCGCCGATGTGTATGCCGCCGCCGCGATCGAGCGCGCGCGCCACGACGCCGCCCGCGTGCGCGACGCCGTCGTGCGCGCGGGCGGCGACGCGGTGGCGGCGTCCGCCGACGACCTGCCGCCCCTCGTCGCCGACCGCTACCTCGCCCTCAAGGCGGCGGGGCGGCTGTAGCACACCCAGCCCGCATGCAGCCCGCGACATACGACGCGGCTTATCCTGGGGGGTACCCTTCCGGTCGTCAGCGTGTCCCCTCCGCGCGCGGCCTCGCCGTCTACGCACAGGATGCGGGAGCTCTCTTGCCAGGTAACGCCACCACGCACTTCGACGATGTGGCCCTCGTGTCGGTGGCGAGCGTCCTGCCCAGCCGCGTCACGACGTCGGATGACATCGAGGAGCGTCTGGCTCCCGCGCTGAAGCGGCTCAAGCTCAAACCGGGTCTGCTGCGCCGCGTCGCGGGCGTCAACGAGCGCCGCAACTGGGCGGAGGGCGAGTCCTCCGACGAGGCGACGATCGCCGCCGGCAAGCAGGCCCTCGCCGAGGCCGGGGTCGACGCGAGCGAGATCGGGCTCATCATCAACACCTCGGTGACCCGCAAGCACCTCGAGCCCTCGGTCGCCGTGCGCCTCCACCACGGCCTCGGCCTTCCGAGCTCCGCCATCAACTTCGACGTCGCCAACGCGTGCCTCGGCTTCATCAACGGTATGAGCCTCGCGGCCGGCATGATCCAGTCGGGCCAGGTGAAGTACGCGCTCATCGTCAACGGCGAGGATGCCGACGAGATCCAGGTCAACACGATCAACCGGCTCGTGCGCGAGGATCTCGACCGCGACGCCTTCATGCAGGAGTTCGCCTCGCTCACCCTCGGCTCCGGTGCCGCCGCGGCCGTTCTCGGTCGCGCGAGCGACCACCCCGAGGGCCACCGCATCGTGGGCGGCGTCACGCGCGCGGCGACGCAGTTCTACGACCTGTGCGTCGGCAGCGTCGACGGCATGTTCACCGACGCCAAAGCGCTGCTCAAGGGCGGACTCGACCTCGTCGTCTCGGCGTGGAAAGAGGCCAAGGGCGAGTTCGACTGGACGGGCATGGACCGTTACGTCACGCACCAGGTCTCGTCGGTGCACACCGGTGCGATCGTGCGCGCCGCGAAGCTCGACCGCGACCGCGTGCCGGTCACCTATCCCGAACTGGGCAATGTGGGCCCGGCATCCATCCCCATCACCCTGGCCGCCGAGCAGAAGACGCTGCGGCGAGGTGATCGCGTCCTGCTGATGGGAGTGGGCTCCGGCTTGAACACCGGCATGCTGGAGCTGGCCTGGTGAGCCATCCCCGCGTGACCGGCCCTCAGGCCACACTGCCTCCCGCGGGCCTGCCCGGGCTCGATCCGGCTCTCTCGCGCCTCGTGAGCGTCGACGGCGTCCTGGCCGACGCCGGCGAGAGTCGCCTGTGGCACGTGCTCGACACCGGCGACGCCCTGCACGATCGGGGCATCGAGCCGACCGGCACGATCGTCGCGGTCCACGGCAACCCCACGTGGTCGTACCTGTGGCGCGCTCTCGTGAACGCCTCGCTGGCCCGAGCCGAAGCGGGGGCCGCCGCGTGGCGCGTCGTCGCGGTCGATCAGCTCGAGATGGGCTTCTCGGAACGCTCCCCCCTGCGGCGCACGCTCGGCCAGCGCATCGCCGACCTGGGCGCGCTCGTCGAGGCGCTCGGCATCCGCGGGCCGATCGTGACCATCGGGCACGACTGGGGCGGGCCCGTCTCGCTCGGGTGGGCCGTCGAGAACCGCGACCGCCTCGCCGCCGTGATCGCCCTGAACACCGCCGTGCACCACCCCGAGGGGGCGAAGCTGCCGTTCGCGCTGCGCGTCGCGACGGCCCGGGGCATGCTCGCCGCGGGCACCACCGGCACGACGGCGTTCCTCGACACGACTCTGGCCCTCGCCGACCTCGACCCGGCCGTCCGTGCCGCGTTCCGCGCGCCGTACGCCACCCTCGCCCGCCGTCGCGGCATCGGCGGATTCGTCGCCGACATCCCGGCGACCCCCGATCACGAGAGCACCCCCGCGCTGCACCGCATGTCGGCGGGCCTGCGCGAGCTCTCCGTGCCGGCCCTGCTGCTGCGGGGACCGAAAGACCCGGTCTTCGGCGAGGACCACCTCGACGACCTGATCGATCGGATGCCGCACGCCGACGTCCACCGCTTCGAGGGGGCCGGCCACCTGATCGCCGAGGAGCGGCCGTACGCCGAGGTCGTGCTCGACTGGCTCGACGAGAACGTCGTGGATGCCGGCGCCCCGGCGCCCCGCACGCGCCGGGCAGCGACGGCGCAGCGCCGTGCCGCCGCCACGGCCGCGGCCGACGGCCCGGCACCGGAGCGAACCGGGGCTCCCGGCGCCGAGTCGGACGGGACCGCCGCCGGCGGGCGCCTGTGGGACGCCCTCGACGCCCGCCGCGACGACGACGACACCGCCGTGATCGACATGACCACCTCGCGAGAGGGCGAACCCCTGCGCGTGAGCTGGCGGCAGCTCGCGACGCGGGTCGACGAGATCGCCGCGGGGCTCGACGCCTTCGGCGTGCGCGCCGGCGACCGCGTCTCACTGCTCGTGCCGCCGGGGCCGACGCTCACCGCCGCCCTGTACGCGTGCCTGCGCATCGGCGCCGTGGTCGTCGTGGCCGACCGGGGTCTCGGCATCCGGGGTCTGTCGCGGGCCGTGCGCGGAGCCGTCCCCGACGTCGTGATCGGCGAGGTCGCGGGGCTCGCGGCCGCGCGCGCCCTCGGCTGGCCCGGTCGGCGGATCTCCGCCGCCGCGCTGCCGGCCGCCGCCTCCCGCGCGCTCGGGGTCGAGGCGAGCCTGTCCGACCTCGCGCGCGCCGGTCGTGGTCGCGCGCTGCCCGAGCCGCCCGCCGCCGAGGCCGAGGCCGCGGTGCTGTTCACCTCGGGCTCGACGGGACCGGCGAAGGGCGTCGTGTACACGCACGCTCAGCTCACTGCGCTGCGCGAGACCCTCGCCGCGCACTTCGGTGTGACCGCCGACACCGGTCTCGTGACCGGCTTCGCCCCCTTCGCGCTCCTGGGACCCGCCCTCGGCACGCGCTCGGCGACCCCCGACATGGACGTCTCGGCACCGCGCACCCTGACCGCCGCCGCGGTCGCCGCGGCCGTCCGCGCCTCCGACGCGCGCATCGTGTTCCTGTCCCCCGCCGCGGTCGCGAACGTCGTGGCCACGGCCGGAGCGCTGTCCGACGCCGATCGCGCCGCTCTCGCGCGCGTCGAGACGTTCCTCTCCACCGGTGCTCCGGTGGGCGTCGAGCTGCTCCGCCGCGCGCAGCGGCTCATGCCGAACGCCGTCGCCCACACCCCGTACGGCATGACCGAGTGCCTGCTCGTCGCCGACGTCACCCTCCCCGAGATCGAGCGGGCCGCGGGCGACCGCGGGGTGTGCGTGGGGCGGCCGCTCGGCACCGGGCAGGTGCGCGTCTCGGCGATCGACGCCGACGGCCGAGCCACGGGCGAGCCGACGACGGATGCCGGAGTGACCGGCGAGATCGTCATCTCGGCCCCGCACCTCAAGCGCGGGTACTTCCGCCTGCACCTCACCGACCGCGAGGCGCGTCGGGGACTCCCCGAACGCTGGCACCGCACGGGCGACGTCGGCCATCTCGACGCCGACGGCCTCCTGTGGGTCGAGGGGCGTCTCCCCCACGTCATCACCACCGCCGACGGTCCCGTGACCCCCGTCGGCATCGAGCAGGACGTCGAGACCGTCGACGCGATCTCCCGTGCCGCCGCGGTCGGCGTGGGCCCGGTCGGCGGCCAGGTCGTGGTCGCGGTCGTCGAGGCCGGCGCGCGCCGCCCGGGGCTGGCATCCCCCGCCCTCACCGACGCGGTGCGGGCGGCCACCGCGCAAAGGCTCGCGGCCGTGCTCGTCGTCCCGTCGCTGCCGACCGACATCCGCCACAACTCCAAGATCGATCGCACGCGCGTGGCCGCGTGGGCCGACCGCGTGCTCGCGGGCGAGAAGCCGGGTGCGCCGTGAAGGTGCTCGCCACCGGCTCCTCGGGTTTCCTGGGGCGCGCCGTCGTGCAAGCCCTGCAGGACGCCGGCCACGAGGTGCGCACCCTCCAGCGCCGCCCGTCGGGCGTGGCCGGCGCGGAGGATCGGCTCGGTTCGGTGACGGATGCCGATGCCGTGGCATCTGCGCTCCAGGGCGTCGACGGGGTCGTGCACCTCGCCGCGAAGGTGTCGCTCGCGGGAGACCCGGCGCAGTTCCGCGCGGTCAACGTCGAGGGGACGCGCACGCTCCTCGACGTCGCCGCCGCGGCCGGGGTCTCGCGGATCGTGCACGTGTCGTCGCCGTCGGTCGCGCACGCCGGTCACGCGCTCGCGGGCGTGGGGGCGGAGCCCGCGGATCCGGATGCCGCGCACGGCGAATACGCCCGTACCAAGGCCGAGGCCGAGCTCCTCGCGCTCTCGCGCGCCGACTCCTCGACGGCGCTCGTCGCCATCCGTCCGCACCTCGTGTGGGGTCCGGGCGACACGCAGCTCATCGCGCGCGTCGTCGCCCGCGCACGCCGGGGGACGCTGCCGCTCCTCGACGGCGGGACCGCGCTCATCGACTCGACCTACGTCGACAACGCGGCATCCGGCATCGTCGCCGCCCTCGACCGCGTCGAGGCCGTCAGCGGGCGCGCGTACGTGCTGACCAACGGCGAGCCGCGGCCGGTGGGAGACCTGCTCGCGGGGATCTGTCTCGCCTCGGGCGTGACGCCCCCGCGGTTCAGCGTCCCCGCCGGTCTCGCGAAGGCCGCCGGCTCGCTGATCGAGCGGGTGTGGGCCGTGCGCCCCGGGCAGGACGAACCGCCCATGACGCGCTTCCTCGCCGAGCAGCTCTCGACCGCCCACTGGTTCGACCAGACCGCGATCCGCCGGGATCTGCGCTGGACCCCCGCGGTGTCGATCGACGAGGGCCTGCGCCGCCTCTCGCGCGCCTGAGTCCGCGGCATCCGCCCGCCCGCCGCGGCCGGTCGCGGCCGCGGCGCTGCGTCCTCGTTTGCGTTACCGGCAGCGCGTGTCCCGCCTCCGGCGGCGCATGTCCCTTTTCTGGCGTGCGTGTCCCACTTCGGCCGGTGCATGTCCCACTTCCGGCGGTGCATGTCCCCCTTGGGCTGGGGCATGTCCCACTTCTGGCGGTGCATGTCCCACAAACGGCCGCTCAACGCCCCTCCCACCGGCCAAAAGTGGGACGCACCCACCCCGACCAGCAGCCACCGCCAGCGGCACCGCGCACCGGCCCGACAGCGCACGTCCCACCTCCGGCAGCGCGTGTCCCACCTCCCCCAGCGCATGTCCCACTTCTGGCGGTGCATGTCCCACTTGGGCTGGGGCATGTCCCACTTCTGGCGGTGCGTGTCCCACAAACGGCCGCTCAACGACCCTCCCACCGGCCAAAAGTGGGACACACCCACCCCGACCACCAGCCAGCAGCCACCGCCAGCGGCACCGCGCACCGGCCCGACAGCGCACGTCCCACCTCCCCCAGCGCATGTCCCACTTCTGGCGGTGCGTGTCCCACAAACGGCCGCTCAACGCCCCTCCCACCGGCCAAAAGTGGGACATGCCCACCCCGACCACCAGCCGGCAGTCACCGCCAGCGGCACCGCGCACCGGCCCGACAGCGCACGTCCCACCTCCGCCAGCGCATGTCCCACTTCTGGCGGTGCGTGTCCCACAAACGGCCGCTCAACGACCCTCCCACCGGCCGTAAGTGGGACACGCCTCCCTCAAGCCACCACCCCCGCCCCAGCCCCAGCCACCGCCACCGCCACCGCCACCGAACGACGGAAGGCCCGCCCCCGCGAGGGGACGGGCCTTCCGGATGCCGCGGGTACCGAGCCGCAGCGGGCCGAGCTCAGACCAGGTCGAACCGGTCGAGCTCGGTGACCTTGCGCCAGGCGGCGACGAAGTCACGGACGAACTTCTCCTTCGCGTCATCCGAGGCATACACCTCGGCGAGCGCGCGCAGTTCCGAGTTCGACGAGAACACCAGGTCGACGCGCGTGCCGATCCCGATGCGCTCCCCCGACCCGTCGCGAGTGCCCTCGAAGGCGTGCTTGCCGCTGTCGAGCGGCTTCCACGTCGTGCCGAGGTCGAGGAGGTTCGCGAAGACGTCGTTCGTCAGGGCACCGGGGGTGTCGGTGAACACGCCCCAGTCGCTGCCGTCCCAGTTCGCACCGATCGCGCGGAGGCCGCCCACCAGCACGGTCATCTCGGGCGCGGTGAGGGTCAGCAGGTTGGCCTTGTCGAGCAGCAGGAACTCCGCGGGCAGCCGCGCCTCGCGCGAGGCGTAGTTGCGGAAGCCGTCGGCGATCGGCTCGAGCCAGCGGAACGACTCGATCTCGGTCTGCTCCTGCGAGGCGTCGGTGCGGCCGGGGGTGAAGGGCACCTCGACCTCGACGCCACCGGCGAGCGCGGCCTGCTCGACACCGGCGTTGCCGGCGAGCACGAGCAGATCGGCGATCGAGACCTTCTTCTCACCCTGCGCGTCGAAGGCGGCCTTGACGCCCTCGAGCACCTCGAGCACGGATGCCAGCTGCTCGGGGTTGTTGACCGTCCAGCTCTTCTGCGGCTCGAGACGGATGCGCGCGCCGTTCACGCCGCCGCGCTTGTCGCTCCCGCGGAAGGTGGATGCCGCGGCCCACGTCGTGGTGACGAGCTGCTGCACCGTGAGGCCGCTGTCGAGGATCTGCTGCTTGAGCGCCGCGGCATCGGCCGCGTCGATCAGCGGGTGGTCGACCGCGGGCACCGGGTCCTGCCAGACCAGCACTTCGGCGGGGACCTCGGAGCCGAGGTAGCGCTCGCGCGGGCCCATGTCGCGGTGGGTCAGCTTGAACCAGGCGCGCGCGAAGGCGTCCTGGAACGCGGCGGGGTCTTCGGCGAAACGCCGCGAGATCTTCTCGTACGCGGGGTCGACGCGCAGCGCCAGGTCGCTCGTGAGCATGCGGGGCTCGCGCCGGCCGTCGGAGTGCGCCTCGGGAACCATGTCGGCTCCCCCGCCGTTCTTCGGACGCCACTGGTGGGCGCCCGCGGGGCTCTGGAAGAGCTCCCACTCGTAGGCGAAGAGGATGTGGAAGAACTCGTTGTCCCAGCGGGTGGGGTGGTAGGTCCAGGTGACCTCGAGACCGCTGGTGATGGTGTCGTCGCCCTTGCCGGTGCCGTGGCTGTTCTTCCAGCCCAGGCCCTGGTCGTTGATGTCGGCGGCCTCGGGGTTCACGCCCACGTGCGAATCGCTCGCTGCACCGTGGGTCTTGCCGAAGGTGTGCCCGCCGGCGATGAGGGCGACGGTCTCCTCGTCGTTCATGGCCATGCGGCCGAACGTCTCGCGGATGTCGTTAGCGGACAGCTGCGGGTCGGGGTTGCCGTTGGGGCCCTCGGGGTTGACGTAGATCAGACCCATCTGGACGGCTGCGAGCGGCCGCTCGAGCTCGCGGTTGCCGGTGTACCGCTCGTCGCCGAGCCACGTGGTCTCGGGACCCCAGTACACGTCGTCGTCGGGCTCCCACACGTCGGTGCGGCCGCCGGCGAAGCCGAAGGTCGGGAAGCCCATGTCCTCCAGCGCGACGTTGCCGGCGAGGATCATGAGGTCGGCCCACGAGATGGACTGGCCGTACTTCTTCTTGACGGGCCAGAGCAACCGGCGCGCCTTGTCGAGGTTGACGTTGTCGGGCCAGCTGTTCAGCGGCGCGAAGCGCTGCATGCCCGAGCCCGAACCGCCGCGACCGTCGGTCACGCGGTATGTGCCGGCGCTGTGCCACGCCATGCGGATCATCAGGGGGCCGTAGTGACCGAAGTCGGCGGGCCACCAGTCCTGCGAGGTCGTCATGACGGCCTGCAGGTCCTTCTTCACGGCATCCAGGTCGAGGGCCTCGAACGCGGCGCGATAGTCGAAGCCCTCGTCGAGCGGGTCGCGCAGGGCGTTGTTCTTCGCGAGGATCTTCACGTTCAGGGACTCGGGCCACCACACGCGGTTGGCCGACCCCTGGGTCGGGTGCGGCAGGGCGCCGGCGGGCTCGCTGTCGGCGGGGGCCTCGCCCACCGGCAGTCGGTTGTCGTCGGGGGCGGCGCCGTCGTGGAAGACGGGGCATCCGTTCAGAGTGTCGCTCATCGGGATCCTCTCGGTTTTTCGGCTTCGGACTTCGCTCGACAATCGGAGCACACGCCCCAGAACGTCACTTCAGCGGTTTCTATGAGGAAGCCGCTCCCCTCCGGCATGTGCAGGCACGGCGCCGCGCCGACGACGCAGTCCACGTCGTCGATGCGTCCGCATCCGGTGCACACCACGTGGTGGTGGTTGTCGCCGACGCGCAGTTCGAACGTGCCGGAGTGACCGGCCGGTTCGATGCGTCGCGCGAGACCCGCATCGGCGAAGTCGCCGAGGGCGTTGTACACCGATTGCTTGCTCGTGCCGGCGAGGGTGCCGCTGACGCGCGCGAAGACGTCGTCGGCGGTGGCGTGCGGCCGGGCGCGCAGGGCCTCGAGCACGGCGACGCGCGTCGCCGTGACCCGCAGACCCGCTCCGCGGATGAGGGCATCCGCGGGGGCGTCCGGCTGACTGTCGAGCATGCGTCGAGCCTATCTAGTTTTGAATGAATCAAAAATGACACGCCGGGGAACGTGCGAAGACGAACCGACGACGACGACGTCATCACCGCGCGACGGCCGCCGCAGCGGCATCCGGATGCCGTCAGCCGGCCGTCAGGGTGGGAGTGCCCGCCTCGTACTCGGTGAGGTCTCCCGTCTCGCCCGCGCGCGCGGCGCGGCGACCGATCCACAGCATGTAGAAGAGGAAGACCCCGAGCGCTGCGGCTCCGATGGCGATCTTGACCTGCCAGGGCCAGTCGCGCGGGGTCACGAACCCCTCCACGACCCCCGAGAGCGCCAGGGCGAAGACGAGCCCCACCGCGACCGTCGCCAACGAGCGACCCGCGGCCGCGAGGGCAGCCGCCCGCGTCCGACGGCCCGGGGCGACCCATGCCCAGAAGATCTGCAGCCCCGCGGCCCCCGCGACGAAGATGGCCGTCAGCTCGAGCAGTCCGTGCGGGAGGATGAACTGGAAGAACACGTCGGCGCGGTCGAAGGCGATCATGATCGCGGCGGATTGCCCCACGCCGATCGCGTTCTGCATGATCACCATCACCGGCCAGAAGCCGGTCACCCCGAAGAGCACGCACTGCGCGGCGATCCAGGCGTTGTTGGTCCAGACCGTCCCGGCGAAGATCGCGTTGGGGTTCTCGCGGTAGTAGCTCACGAACTGCTCGTCGGCGTAGTTCTGCAGGTCGCTGCGCGCTCCGAGAGCGGCCACGGCGGCGGGGTCGCCCGAGATCCACAGGGCGACCATCGTCGACACGACGAGGAAGAAGACCGTCACGGCGAGCGTCATCCATCGCACGCGGTAGAGCGCGGCCGGAAGCTGCAGCAGGAAGAACCGCGGGAACTGCTTCAGCACGTTCTCCCGCACGCCGGTCAGGCGCAGGCGCGTGCGGGCCAGCAGGATCGAGACGTAGTCGCCCTGCGGGGTGCGACCGGCCGAGGTCTTGATGTCGGCCAGATCGGCGGATGCCGCGCGGTAGCGGGTGACCAGCTCGTCGACCTCCTCGCCGCGCAGGCGCCGCCTCCGACCGAGTTCGTCGAGCCGCTCCCACTCGCGGCGGCGCGCGGCCGTGAGGGCGTCGAGGTCCATGTGGTCAACTGTACGCATGGCATCGTCCCCGGTCCCTTCCCCCGCGGTCGCGCTCGTGCACACCACCGCCGACGAGACCCTGACCGGAGAGGCCGTCGCTCTCGATGTCCAGCCGATCGGCTTCTTCCTGCGGGCGGTGGGCGTCCTCATCGACGTCGTGATCGGGGCGGTGCTGCTCGCGGGCGGTGCTCTCCTGCTCGCGACCCTCGCCGCGCAGGGCTCGCTCCCGGAAGCTGCCGTGGGCATCGGCGTCGTCACGCTGCTCGTGCTGGTGATGGTGGCCGTGCCTACGACGGTCGAGACGCTGTCACGGGGACGCAGCCTCGGTCGCCTCGCGGTCGGCGCGCGAATCGTGCGCACCGACGGCGGCGCCTCGGGCTTCCGCCACGCCCTCATCCGCGCCCTGACCGGCGTGCTCGAGATCTGGTTCACGTTCGGCGCGATCGCCGCGATCGTCGGCATGTTCACGCCTCGCGCCCAGCGCCTGGGCGACCTCCTCGCCGGAACCGCCAGCGAGCGCACGCGGACGCCTCGCCTTCCCGCCGAGGCCCCCGGGATCCCCCGCGGCCTCGAGTCGTGGGCCGAGGTCGCCGACGTGTCCCGCCTGCCCGACCGCCTGGCCGCCCGCATGTCGCAGTTCGTCCGCGGCGCCGACGCGCTCACCCCCGCCGCGCGCGAGCGCGTCGCGATCTCCCTCGCCGAGAGCGTGCGCCCCTTCGTCTCGCCCGTTCCCCCGGTGGATGCCGAGAGCCTGGTGCGCGCGGTGTCGGCGGTGCGGCGCGACCGCGAGTATCGCGCCCTCCTCCTCGAGAACGAGCGCGCCGCGGCCCTCACCGAGCGCAGCTGACGCCGGGCCACGAGGCGGGGTGGCACCGAGAAGCTTCGGGGCGCCATCCGACCATTGGGGCGCAGAATTCACGCCCCAACGCACGAAACGCGCCCCAAACCCGCGGAACCCACGCCGCCACCCGCGCCCCTCACACGCCGAGCCGCCCCGAACACGGCTGACACCGGATCGCGAGGCCGGGCGCCGCCCAGAAGGTTCGGGGCGCCATCCGACCATTGGGGCGCAGAATTCACGCCCCAACGCACGAAACGCGCCCCAAACCCGCGGAACCACCGCCACAACCCGCGCCCCTCACACGCCGAGCCGACCCCGGGACCGCGCGAGGCGCACGCCGCGACTCAGGCGCGCAGGGTCTCGTGCCGGACGACAACCCAGCCCTTCGGCACCGACAGCCGATCGGCGTGGATCGCGCACAGGTCGTGCGCGTGAGGGTCGCCCGCCGGCCCCAGGGGGCCCAGGGCCGCCATCTGGTCGCCGTAGTCGTAGGTGAGGGTGCTCATCGCCTCGCGGGCGCACCCGACCTTCGAGCAGAGTCTGTCGCGCATCGCGGTCAGCCTACCCAGCACCTCCGACACGGCGACGACGCCGCGCCGCGCCGCCATCGACCCCGGATGCCGGGTGCCCCGCGGGCCCGTTCCGATCGGCGGCCCGATGCGCGCCGCGACGCCCGGTGCGACCCGCCGGCGAACGTAGGATGGGCGGATGATGCGTCGTCGATCCCGCGAAGCGCGGCCGGTCGTCCGCCCCTCCCGTCACGGGCGACACGGCCGGGAGAACCGCAGCCCGGTCGTGCGACCTCCCCTGCCCCCGATCGACACCCGCGTCGAGCGTTTCGACATCGCCGTCAGCACGGCGGCCGAGTTCCTGCGCTCCGCGTGGCCCGAGCTGCGCGAGGTCTCGTTCGAGATCGGCATCATGCCCCCGGCGGCGGGGGACGGCATCCCGCGCTGGACGGTGCTGCGCGACGAGAAGCGCATCATCCTGTACCGCGTGCCCATCGAGCGCCTCGGACACCCGCATCACGACGACGACCTGCACCGCCGCATGATGATCGAGGGCGCCGTGTTCCGCGCGGCCGCGGAGTTCCTCGACCGCGACCCGTGGGACCTCGGGCCCGAGCGGTTCCGTTTCCTCTGATCCGCCCGGATGCCGCCGACCCGGCGCGGGTCTACGGCAGTACGGTCACCGCGGAGGCCGCGGCATCCGCGGGCCACAGTGGGTACGACGCGAGCGCGCCGCCGCCCGAGTACGACACCGCTGCCCGCACCGGCGCGTCGGTGTCGAGTCGGTAGACCCCGGCGCCGACGGGCAGCGCGACGCTCGCGCCGGCCCCGACCGCGGTCGTCAGCGGGTCGCCGCCGTCGACGGGCGTGAGGCTGACGGTCGCATCGCTCGTGTCGCCGGCGATCACCACAGCGGCCCCGACGCCCGAGGCCACGGCGATCGTGCCGGACGACGAGAACACGGGGGCGGCGGCGTACCAGGCGAAGTCCGCCCCCTCGCCGAAGCCCGTGGTCGACCAGGCGCCGCCGACGACGGGGGCGGCGGCCGTCACCTCGACCGTGTAGGCCCCGGCCGCCACGCCCGAGAGATCGAGCGAGGTCGGAAGCCCCGCCGTCAGCGGGACCGATCGGGCTCCCGGGGCCGCGGTCGCGGCATCCAGGGGGGTCATGGTCACGGTCGCGGTGGTGTCGGCTCCGGGCGCGAGTAGGCGCAGCACGGTTCCCGCCTGACCCTCCCCCGTGGTCAGCACCTGAACGCCGGGGATGACGAGGCGCGTGTCGGCCTGGGCGAGAGGCGCGACCTGGTCGCTGCCGCCGGGGAGCAGCACGCGCGTCAAGCTCGCCTGCATCGACGCGTGCACGGGGGCTCCGGATGCCACGACGCGCACGACCGGGCTCTCCTCGCCCAGCAGCAGGCCGGCGAGGGGCACGACGCGGCGTTCACCCGGCGGCACGACGAGATTGCTGCCCCCGGGAGGTGTCGAGACGCCCTGCGCTCCGTAGACCGACAGTTGCACCGTCGCCGGCACGGTTCCCGGGTTGGCGAGGACGACGAGGTCGTTGGACCCGGTGGTGGAGGCGCCGCCCACCAGCCATGATTCCGCGAGCGGGGCGCGGCAGGCCGAGGCGGCGAAGCCGGTGAGGTCGTCCGACACCGCGGTGGCGGAACCGGCCGCGGCGAGCGGGGTCTGCACGCCGTCCTGGGGGGCCGCACGCAGCGCGTCGGCGGAGCCGTCGTCGGCTCCCGTCGCCCCGGTCAGCGACGAGGTCTCTGCGGAGGCCGAGGCGGGACCGCTCACCACCTGCTGCGCGGCGGCGGCGCTCAGGCTGTTCGCCGCGTCGGCGCTGCGGCCGAGGGCGAGCAGCGGGCCGTCGCACGCGAGGACGGTGTCGGAGGGCGCGGGGGTGGCCTGCACTTTGACGGGCTCGGCGGCGTATTCGGGCCAGGGCGCGGCGATCCCCGCGACCGTCCCGACGACGGCCGCCGTGGCCACGGCCGCCCCCGCCACGACGCGGGCGCTCGTGGCGGCGAAGCGGACGAGACGTCGATCGCTCATCGTGATCCTCCCGGGATCGGGCCGACGGTCCGCGGCGTCCGCCGCGCCACCCGGCGCGACGCGGCGGTGGGCACGGCGAGCAGGAGGGCGATGAGCACGACGCCCAGAGACGCGAAGGTCACCAGCCGCTGCAGGCCCCGCTGGTGGTCGTCGATCGGCGCGCGGGGGACGATGGTGGTGTTCACGCGCCAGAGGTCGCCGCGCGAGGTGGCCCCCACCGGGTCGAGCAGATCGCGCTGGTCCAGCGAGGTGGCCGCGCCCAGGCGCGCACCGCGGATCACGTCGTCCTCGCCCGCGGGCGCCGACGCCAGGAGCACGAAGCCGATTCCGCGATCGGCGAGACGCGAGACGACGTCATCGGCGGAGGGGGTGACGAGGTCGGCGGCCAACGTCGCGAGCTCCTCGTCGGCGGGCGATGCCGCGGTCCGCGTGGCCTGCACGGTGCTCTGACCCGAGAGCGTGGAACTGTCGCCCCAGACGACGTCGACGCGCATGCCGTCGGCGCGGGGGTCGAGCACGATGGTGCCGATGTCGGTGGAACCGCGCCCCTCGGCGGCGACGAAGGCCGGCAGCGTCGACACGGGACCGTTGGTCAGCACCGAGCGACCGCTCTCGACGGAGGCCGTCTGCGCGGTCAGCGCCGGGGCCACGGCAACGAGTAGAGCCGCCAGCGCGGCCAGGGCGCCGAGAGGGCGCAGGACGCGCACCCGCTCGACGACGCCGGCGTCGAGCGCCACGACGGCGGCACCGACCAGGCCGATCCACGCCAGGCTCAGGCCCGACCCGGCCCACAGGGGCACCGCGATCGCGTCGCGGAACGACACGGCGACGCCCACGGCGGCGAACGCCGTGGCGAGCCCCGCGACCGCGATGACGAGCAGAGCGGATGCCGTCACCCACCGGGGCGTGAGCACGGCCAGCAGCGCGAGCACGGCGAGCGGCGCGACGAGCAGACCGACCCACCACACGGGCCCGTCGAACACGCTCGCCCATCCGCCGGGGTCCGAGGTGGGGAAGCCCGCCGCCAGGAGCGCCCGACCCAGCGGATCGGCCGTCGCCTCCGCCCCGGCGTACGGCACACCCGGATCGGCGAGCAGCGCCCACGGCGTCCCGCGACGCACCTGCGTCCACACCAGGGGCGCGAAGATCACCGCCGACGGCACGAGCAGCCACACCACGCGGGCCACGCCTCGGCCCGCGACCAGCGCCACCACGATGAGCGCCGCCGACCACAGCACGACCACGGCGGGCGCGAGGGACGGGGCGCACGCGAGCACGGCCACCAGTAGAAGGGATGCCGCCCCGGCCGGCGCCCAGGACCGATGGGCCACGCTCGCGGCGAAGAAGAGCCACGGCAGCAGCAGGTGCAGCAGCACGGCCGCGGGGCGGCCCTCCACGAGGGCGGCGAGGAAGGTCGGGGCGAGCGCCCACGCGAGAGCGGCGAAGATGCGCAGCAGCGACGATTCCGTCGCCCGCGCCGCGGCGAACCAGCCCCCGAGCACGGCCAGCGGGAGCGCGAGCACCCACAGCACGACGAACGCCCGCGAGGGGTCGCCGGGCGAGAGGGTGCCCAGGAGAGCGACCAGCGCGGAGAACGGGTCGGCCGGCCCCACGGCATCCAGTCCGAGAGGTCGGGCGCCCCACGCCGCGTCCTGCCAGAGCTGGGCGATGTCGGCCCGGAGCGGCAGGAGCGCTCCCCCGCCCAGGACGGGCCACGCGAGCAACGGAGCGAAAAGCGCCGCCGACACGGCGAGCGCGCCGAGGACGGCCCACGCGCCGCCACCGACGAAGAACCGCAGCTCCGAACGCACGGGAGCATCGGGGTCGGTCCCGTCGGCGTCGAGACGCAATCGCATCTGCGACCGCGAGATGCGCAGCGGCGCGATACGCGACCATCCCACCCGGCGCACCGTGCGGATGCGGCGACGGGCGCGTACGACGGCGGCGGGCCGGAAGAGCACGAGGAGCGTCGCCCCCCATTCCGGCAGCACCCGGTAGGGCATCTTCGTCACGAGGTGCATGACGGTGCGCCAAAGGGCGAGCGGCAGGAACGACAGCCAGTGCAGCAGCACGGTCGCCGACGGCGCGTAGGCCAGCCGCCGGTGCAGCTGCGCGGTGCGGGTGGCGAAGGCGCGCCGGCGGGCCCGCCGACGACCGCGCGCCATCGCGGCCACGCCGTCGCCCGCGACGGCGACACGCGCGGCCGGGACCAGGGAGACGAGATCGCCCGCGAGACGCGCGCGCACGCCGAGGTCGAGCCCCTCGTCGGCGCCGCCCAGGGCGGGGTCGAGGCCACCGAGCGCGGTCCACGCCTCGCGACGCACGAGCATGCCACGCACGTCCGCGCCGAGCACGTCGGCGTCGCCGTCGTGCTGGCCCTGGTCGAGTTCGCCCTTGGCGAGCTCGACCGTGCCCCCGTAGCGGTTCATGCTCACGCCCAGAGAGACGATCTCGTCGCGGTCGTCCCACGACACGAGCTTCGGCGCCGCGATCACGAGGGACGACGACAGCTCCAGGGCACCCGCGAGGCGGACCAGCGCGTCGGGGTCGGGCGCGGTGTCCTGCGCGAGCAGCCACACGGCGTCACCGGTCAGACGCGGGGTGGCCAGGGCCGTGGCCACGGCGAACGGCGTCCCGGCGGGGGCCGTGATGACTCCCTCGGCTCCCGAGGAGGCGGCGAGCTGCGTCAGGCCGGGGTCGGCGCCGCACAGCACGATGGTCAGCGCATCGACCGGACGGGTCTGGGCCGCGAGGGCTGCGAGCGTGCGCTGCAGATGGTTCGCGGCGGGGGTGCGTCCTTCGGGACGCACGACGAGGATGGCGTGTACACGGGCGGGCATGACCGGATCAGCCTAAGTCGGCTCTTCCGCGATCACGGACGCCGCGCCGTCGGGACGCCGATCGCTCACCCTCGGGTCACCCGAGGGGAGACGGACGCGTGGATCAGGCGCGACGCTTGAGCTTGCGGCGTTCGCGCTCGCTGAGACCGCCCCAGATCCCGAAGCGCTCGTCGTTCTGGAGGGCGTACTCGAGGCACTCGCTCTTGACGTCGCACGAGGTGCAGATGCGCTTCGCGTCGCGAGTCGATCCGCCCTTCTCCGGGAAGAAGGCCTCGGGGTCGGTCTGCGAGCAGAGGGCATCGGTCTGCCAGGCGAGGGTGTTCTCCTCGGTGGTGTCGATGTCTCGGCGGACGCCGGGTACTCCCAGGTCGACCGGGTCCACGAACCAGTTGTCCGGGACACCGGACCGGTACTGCGACGTCGCCATATCGTCCTCCGCCTCGTTCAAGCCCCCATGACGCGGTTCCGCGTAGACATAATTACACCCGTGTGATTCGGATTGGTCAAGTCGCGGATCGTAAACCCTCAAGGCCGAGGTGAACCTTCACGCCCGCATACGGCGTGTCGCGATCAGTCCCCCGGCATCGCGACGAAGACCTCGCCGCGACCGTCGCTCGACAGCGGGGACTCCTCGGGCGTCACGAGAGCGGCCTCCCCGGGCCTCAGGGTCACGTGCGCGCCGGAGGCCCCGGTGATCGTCGCCTCCCCCGCGACGCCGAGTGCGATCGCGACTCCGCGCAGATCGAGCGACCCCGAGGCCTGCGCGGCCAGGTGCCCGAGGCTGAAGTCGGCGATCCCGGGCGCGAACACCTCGGCGCCCTCGCCCGCCGCGGTCGGCCGCAGGAACGGCGGCTCGGCGGGCCGGAAGTCCACGAGCGCCAGCAGCTCGTCCACGTCGATGTGCTTGGGGGTGAGGCCCCCGCGCAGGACGTTGTCGCTGGCCGCCATGATCTCGACGCCGAGGCCGGCGACGTAGGCGTGCAGCACGCCGGCCGGCACGAAGATCGCCTCCCCGCGGCGCAGCTCCACGAGGTTCATCAACAGCGCCACCACGATGCCGGGGTCAGCCGGATACGCCGTGTGCAGCGAGCGCGTCAGCGCCAGCTCGGCGGCGAACTCCCCCGGATCGGCGGATGCCGCGGCATCCACGATCTCCCCGATCGCGGCCGCGTCGGCCTCGCCGAGGAGCCAGCCGATGCTCGCGCGGAGGGCGTCGGCGGGGTCGTCCGCCGACAGGTGGGTGCGCAGCGTCCGCACGGCCGGCGCGTCGCCGAGTCCGGCGACGAGGGCGCGCGTGCGCTCGATGTCGCGCAGACCCGCGAGCGCGGTGAAGGTCTCGCTGAGCGCCACGATGACCTCGGGCTTGTGGTTGTCGTCCTTGTAGTTGCGCTCGCCCGCGTCGCGCGGGACGCCGGCGGACTCCTCGCGGGCGTAGCCGTCGACGGCCTGCTCCTTCGAGGGGTGCACCTGGATCGACAGCGGGGCACCGGCCGCCAGGAGCTTCAACAGGTAGGGCAGCTTCGCGGGAACGCCCTGCTCGGCGGAGACCGCCGGGAGCCACTCGTCGAGCGTGCGCTCGGAGCCGTCGTGCACCCGGGCCGGCGAGCCCGGGTGGTCGCCGAACCACACCTCGGCCTCGGGAGCGCCGGTGGGCTCACGCCCCTCGAGGTCGGCGATGAGGGTGGGGCTCCCCCAGGCGTAGTCGCGGGGCGTGTTCGAGATCGGGATCAGCACGGCGTCAGCCTAGTGGCCCGACCCGGCGGTCCCGGATGCCGCCCGGTACCCTGAGAGCACCATGGCGATGCACACGAACCACCCGGTGTCGGCGCTGCCGACCGCGCCCCCGCGCGAGACGACCGGGCATCTTCTGCTGCGGGCCTGGTGCGTGGCCGTCCTCGTGCTCGCACTGGGCGGTGTGGGGCTGGTCAACGCGGTCGGGCCCGTCGTGACCGCCGCCGTGGTGATCGCCTCCGCCGTCGTCTCCGCCGTCGTCTGGCTCGTGACCCGCCCGCCACTGGCCGTGCGCCGCCTGCCCTGGCTGGCGTTCGGCTATCTCGCCTGGGCGACGGCGTCGCTGACGTGGAGCGCGTGGCCCGCGGCATCCGTGCTCACCTGGCTTCTGCTCGTCATCACGACCTTCCAGGGACTGTTCGTGGGAGCCGTGCTCACCTGGCGCGATGTCGTGCGGGCCGTGGCGTCGGCGGCCAAGTGGATCGTCGGGCTCTCGCTCGTCTTCGAGCTCGTCGTCTCGGTGTTCGTGCGGGGCCCGGTGCTCCCCGGCTTCGTGATCCCCGACGAGCGGATGGATCCCATCGTCTACTGGTCGCGCGACAACCTCTTCGACGGCGGTCGCATCCAGGGGGTGTTCGGCAACGCCAACCTGCTCGCCGCGGTCATGCTCGTGGCGATCATCGTGTTCTCCATCCGCCTGGCCGCGGGCGCTCCACGACGGGTGCTGCTGGTCGTGTGGATCGCCCTCGCCGCCTTCCTGTTCGTGCGAGCCGGATCGGCGACCGCGTTCATCTCCGCCGCGTTCGTCGCTCTCGTGCTCGGCACCGTGCTCGTGATGCGCACGGCGCGGCGTCCCGGCGAGCGCACCCGCTGGTACCTCCTGTACGCGGTGATCGGTCTCGGCGGGGCGGCGGCGCTGTGGTTCGGCCGCAGCGCCCTGTTCGGCCTGTTGGGGCGCGACGCCGATCTGACCGGCCGCGAGGGGATCTGGGCCGACGTGATCGCCCGCGCCGACCAGCACCCCGTCATCGGGTGGGGGTTCTCGACGCCCTGGATCGCGACCGAGCCCCTGATCGACGGCTGGATCGTCGACCACGGTCAGACGGTGGTGCAGGCGCACAGCATGTGGCTCGACGCCTACCTGCAGCTCGGTGCGATCGGCGTGGCCCTGCTCGCCCTCGTATACCTGGCCTACCTGTGGCGCTCGTGGTTCTTCGCCGTCGACCGCCCGCGGTGGGACCTCCGCGACGACCGTCCGCACTCCCCTCTCACACTCCTGCCCACGCTGATCGGCGCCCTCCTCGTCGTGCAGGGGCTGACCGAGTCGGGCCCGCTGCTGCTGTGGGGTTGGATGTTCGTCGTCCTGTTCGGCTCGAAGATCAAGCAGACGCCGCTCGTCGGTGTCGGCCCCAGCGAGCAGAGCATGTCGATCGAGCGCGGCGAGCTGCAGAGACCGACCCCGTGACCGCGGGGCCCGACGCGCTCCGCCCCCGCCTGCTCTCGCTGCTCTCTTCGGCGGCGCTCGCCCGCGCGTTCACCCTGACCGTCTTCGCCACGGTCTTCGGCGGGTTCGCCGTCACCGCCGTCGCGGGCGCGGTCACCCTGGCGACCATCCTCGCCGGACTCTGCGTCCTCGGCGCGGCGATCCTGTTCGCGCGACGCGACGAGATCGAGCTGGTGCGCCTGGCCCCCACGACCCTCGTGCTGCTGGTGGCGTGGGCCGCTGCCAGCGTCTTCTGGAGCTCGGCGCCCGCGGCCGCCCTCGCCGGGTGGGGGCAGCTGGCGGGAATCGCCCTGCTGGCCGTCGTGATCGGCCACGTGCGCGACGCGCTGCAGACGGTGCGCGCCCTCGGCGACGTCCTGCGCTGGCTGCTCGGCATCTCGCTCGGCCTCGAGGTGCTCAGCGGTATCCTCCTCGATCTGCCCATCCCCTTCCTCGGCATCCAGGGGGCGATCGCCGATCTGGGTCCCATCCAGGGCCTGTTCGGCACGCGGAACGCCCTGGGCTTCGTCACCGTCATCGCGCTGATCACCTTCCTCGTGGAGTTCCGCACCCAGTCGGTCGGCGTCGGCGTCGCGATCGGATCCGTCGTGCTCGGCGGCGTGCTGGCCGCACTCAGCGGGTCGCCGACGGTCATCGTGGTCGCTCTGGCCACCGCCGTCGCCGCCCTCGCCCTCTGGGGCGTGCGGCGGGTGCCGGCCGAGCGACGACGCGGGGTGCAGATCGGCCTCGGCGTCGCGGTGGCGGTCGCGGTGGCCGGTGCCTACGCCGCTCGGACTGCGTTGGTCGCCGTCCTCGGCGCGGAGGACGACCTCGAGACGCGCACCCGGGTGTGGACGCACGTGATCGACATCGCCGACATCCGCCCCGTGCAGGGATTCGGGTGGTTCGGGTCGTGGGACCCCGACGCCATCCCCTTCGCCCTCGTCAACCTCGCGGACGGCACGCGGCACGCCTCGGCCCTGAACGCTTATCTCGACGTGCTGCTGCAGCTCGGCTGGGTGGGCCTGCTGCTGTTCCTGGCCCTGGGCGGTCTCGGGCTCGCGCGCGGGTGGCTCGTGGCGGGCGAGCGGCGGTCCGTGGTGCACGCCTGGGCCCCGCTCACGCTGATCGCCCTGCTCGCGGTGTCGCTGTTCGAGAGCTTCACCCTCACCGGACCGGGGTGGCTGCTGCTGGCCCTGTGCGCCGTGCGGGCGGGTCAGTCGCGGTCGTGGCGCGAGCGCCTCGAACAGCGGATGACGCAGATCGGCCGCCCCGCGACCGACCGTTCCGACCTCGACGGCAGGCGTGGGCAGGCTCCTGACGCTCAGGGCGACGCCGGGCACGGCGGGTAGACTGCGGGCGGCCCCGCCGAGGCCCCCTCGCCTGAGACGAAAGACCTCTTCGTGACGTACACCCTGCAGAACGCCGTGCTCCCGCTCGACCGCGATCCCGACCTTCTCCCCCTGTACGTCGACCCCGAGACGTGGTCGACGATCGACGAGGAGCCGGTGCGGGTCACCAACGTCGCACAGTTGAGCAACATCCTCGACCGCACGCGCGCGCGCATCGTCGCGGGTCGTCGCGTGTCGTTCGGCACCTACTTCAACGCCTTCCCGGCGTCGTACTGGCAGCACTGGACCGCCGTCCGCCAAGTGCGCCTCACGGTGCGCACCGAGGGAGACGCCACGATCCTCGTCTACCGTTCGAACGGCGGCGGCACGAAGCAGCGTCTCGACACCCGCGAGGTGCGCGGCGAGACGAACGAGTCCTCGTTCGACCTCGTGCTCGACCAGTACAGCGACGGCGGGTGGATCTGGTTCGACGTGGCCGCCGACCGCGCCGACGCCATGTTCCTGGGCGCCGAGTGGACCACCGAGCAGGAACCGGTCCGCGCGGGCAAGGCGAGCATCGGCATCACCACGTACAACAAGCCCGACTACTGCGTCGAGACGCTCACCGCCCTCGCCGACGCCCCCGACGCTCTCGACGTCATCGACCGGGTCTTCCTCATCGACCAGGGCACCGACCTCGTCGCCGACCAGGACGGCTTCCCCGCGGTCGCCGGTCGCCTGGGCGAGACCCTGCAGGTGGTGCGTCAGCCCAACCTCGGCGGCTCGGGCGGCTTCGCGCGCGCGATGGTCGAGACCCTCGCTCGAGAGGGCAGCGACTTCGTGCAGCTCCTCGACGACGACGTCCGCATCGAGCCCGAATCCATCCGTCGCTCCGTCGTGTTCGGCCGCTACGCCTCCGTGCCCACCATCGTCGGCGCTCACATGTTCGACCTGCTCGACCGTCCCAAGCTGCACGCGTGGGCCGAGGTCGTCGACGACGCCCCCTTCATGTGGCGCGCCCTGTTCCAGGAGCGCCTCCCCCACGACTTCAGCGTCGCGAACCTGCGTCAGTCCCCCCTGCTGCACATGCGCCTCGACGCCGACTACAACGGCTGGTGGATGTGCCTCATCCCCACCAGCATCCTGCGGGAGATCGGCCTGTCGCTGCCCGCGTTCATCAAGTGGGACGACGCCGAGTTCTGCGTCCGGGCACGGGATGCCGGCTACCCCACCGTCTCGGTCCCGGGCGTGGCGCTCTGGCACGTGTCATGGCTCGGCAAAGACGACTCGATCGACTGGCAGGCCTACTTCCACGCCCGCAACCGCATCGTCTCGGCGCTGCTGCACTCGCGCTCCCCGCAGGGCGGCACGCTCATCCGCCACAGTCGACGCGTCGACCTCAAGCACCTCATGATGATGCAGTACTACCCCGTCGAGCTGCGCCACCGCGCGCTGCGCGACATCCTCTCCGGCCCCGAGCACATGCGGGCCAACCTCGCCACGGCGATGCCCGCGGCTCGCGCCGTCGCGAAGAAGCACCCCGAGACGGTCGTCCATAAGGACTCCGGCGTCCCGCTGCGCTCGCGGCGCGGTCGCCAGGTGTTCAAGCGCTTGAAGAACCACCAGTTCGACAGCCCGACCGGCATCGCCCTGCGCACCTTCACCGTGCGCACGCTCCTCTCGCACTGGTTCCACACCCCGCGCCCCGAGAACGTCGAGCAGCCCGAAGTCGAGTTCGGCAAGGGGGATGCCAACTGGTGGCGCGTCCCGCTGTACGACAGCGCCCTCGTGAGCGCTGCCGACGGATCGGGCAAGAACATCTACACCCGCGACCGCGCGATGTTCCGCCGCATGCTCGTCGACAGCTGGCGGCTGCACCGTCGCCTGCAGCGCGAGTGGCCCTCCCTCTCGCGCCGCTACCGTCGCGCCCTGCCCGATCTCGTCTCCGAGTCCCAGTGGCGCGCGACCTTCGAGGAGCGTTCCTGACCGTGGCACCCTTCGACCCGAAGACGGCGACCATCGTCGTCGTCACCTACAACCGCACGCACCTGCTCACCCGGCTGCTCGAGAGCATCGAGCAGATGGACCCGGCGCCCGGCCACCTCGTGGTGGTCGACAACGCCTCCACCGACGACACCACCGCCGTCGTCGAGTCCTTCCGCGACCGCCTGCCCACGACGCTGGTCTATCGCCGCCTCGACACGAACACCGGGGGCTCCGGCGGGTTCAGCGAGGGCATGCGCGTCGCGTACGAACTCGGATCCGAGTGGATCTGGCTCATGGACGACGACGTCGAGGTCGTCTCCGACGGCCTCGCGCGCATGGGTCACTGGGCCCCGCGGTTCCGCAGCATCCAGGGTCGTCGCTACGACGCCGACGGCAGCGAGTTCTACTGGCAGTACCGCGTCGCCGAGTCCATGGCGATCCCCATCCCCTTCGCCCCGGCGGGCTTCGACTCCTCGGGCTACAAGCCGATGAACTCGGGATGCTTCGAGGGCATGTTCATCCACCGCGACATCGTCGCGAAGATCGGCCTGCCCGATCCCCGCTTCTTCATCTACTGGGACGACCAGCTCTACGGCTGGCTCGCGTCCCGGCAGACGCCGTCGGTGATCGTGAACGAGTTCGTGCTGCGCCGCACGCGCGAGATCAAGCAGTGGGACATGGGCATCCGGCACATGAACGCCTCCAGCGACGCCTATCGGTACTACATCATGCGCAACCGCGCGTACCTGGCGAAGTACTACCGCGCGCTCGGGGTCTACCGCCCGCTGCCCTTCACCGCCGGCACCGCGCTCACCTTCGTCAAGGAGCTCATCCGTCTCGTCGTCGTCGAGCGCAAGCTCCGCGGAACGAGTCACCTCTTCCGGGGGCTGCGCGACGGCCGCGCCATCGCACGCGACGCCTCGTGGAAGCCGATGCCCCCGCTGGAGCGGGTGCAACCCGCCGCCTGAGGCCACGGCTCAGCGGGTGGTGTAGTCCGCGTTGTAGCGCTCGAGGACGTCGGCGATCGGGGCGTCCAGCTTCAGGGCGCCCCCGTCGAGGTAGAGACCGCGCGTGCAGAAGCGACGCAGGTCCTTCTCGTTGTGACTGACGAAGAAGAGCGTGCGCCCCGCGGCGAGGAGTTCGTCGATGCGGCGGTAGCACTTCTC
The DNA here is from genome assembly GCF_947489255.1 of uncultured Microbacterium sp. Taxonomy (GTDB): domain Bacteria; phylum Actinomycetota; class Actinomycetes; order Actinomycetales; family Microbacteriaceae; genus Microbacterium; species Microbacterium phycohabitans. Next base: position 119,450 of record NZ_CANLCY010000004.1, on the reverse strand, counting down.
GCGGAACGCACGGTCGCCGACCGCGAGCACCTCGTCGACGAGGAGGATCGGCTCGTCCAGCTGCGACACGACCGAGAACGCCAGGCGCACCTTCATGCCGTTGGACAGGTGCTTGTAGGGCGTGTCGACGAAGTCGCCGATCTCGGCGAACGCGATCATGTCGTCGAACCGGCGCGCGACCTCGGCGCGCGGCATCCCGTGCAGGCCCGCCGTGAGGCGGACGTTCTCGCGCACCGTCAGGTCGCCGACGAAGCCGCCCGTGATCTCGATGAGCGGGGCCACGCCGCCGTCGACCTCGACCCCGCCCTCGTCCGGCAGAAGCACGCCCGCGACGAGCTTGAGCAGCGTCGATTTGCCCTGGCCGTTGCGACCGACCACCCCGATGGATTCGCCCGGCTGCACGCGGAACGACACGTCGCGCAGGGCCCAGAACTCGTCGGGACGCGAACGGCGCGCGGAGCCCGCGAACAGATCCTTCAGGCTCCGGCTGCCGCGACGGTTGCGGCGGAAGCGCACGCCGAGCCCCTCGACCTCGATGGCGGGTCGCGTCATCACAGCTCCTTCAGCACGGGACGCTCGAGCCGCGGGAACACGACCAGACCGATGGCCAGGATGCCGAGACTCACCGCCGCGCCCACGACGACGGTCAGGGTGTCCCACTGGTCGGGGAAGAACCCCACGCGATACAGGGTGAAGATGCCGGCCAGCGGATTGAACGCGGCGATGTCGGCGAACACCCCGGGGAGGTTGCCGACGCCGTAGATGATGGGCGAGGCGTAGAACAGCGCGCGCAGGACGAGGCGCGTGGTGCGCTCGAGGTCGCCGAACATCACGCACAGGGGGGCGACGATCAGACCGAGTCCGACCAGCAGGGTCGTCTGCAGCAGCACGGCGAGGGGGAAGGCGAGCAACGCCCACGACACCTGGGCTCCGCCGAAGACGGCGAACAGGGCGAGCACCGGCAGGGAGAACAAGAACTCGATGCCCTTGCTCAGCACGATCCGATTCACCCAGATCCACCGCGGGATCGAGGTCGAGCGCACCAGGCGGGCGTCCTTCTTGAACGCTTTCGTGAAATCGGTGACCGCGGAGTTGAACCACACCCACGGCAGCAGGGCCGTGATGAGGAAGACGATGTACGGATCCTCCCCCACCGATCGGTGGAAGACCTGGGTGAAGACGAACCAGTAGATGCCGGTCATCACCAGCGGGTCCAGCACCGACCACAGGTAGCCCAGGGCACTGGTCGAGTAGCGCACGCGAAGGTCGCGCGCCGACAGCAGCCACAGGGAGTGGAGCGAGCGCCGCACCGATCCGGGGGCGCCGACGGCGGCGGAGGTCACCACGGAATCCTACGCGGGCCCGTCATCCGAGCCTGGATGGAAGCTGCTCGGCCAGGGAGGGGGCGAGGGTGCGGGCGTAGGTGCGGGTCAGGTGGTTGTCGTCGCGATACACGGCCACGTTGCCGATCACGCCGACGCACAGGTCGTCGGGGCAGATCCAGGGCGTGAGGTCGAGCAGGTCGACGCCGGGACGCTCGAGCACGAGGGCGGGGTTCTCGTCGGCCAGCGAGGCCGCACGCGGGGTGGCGCAGTCGAGCGCATCGTCGGCGGCGATGACGCAGCCGTACATGTCGAACGCGAACCGCGGGTTGTCGCGCACCGCCAGGACCGGGATGCCGGCATCGCCCATGCGATCCACGAACAGCTCGATGCCGGGGCGCAGGACTTCGTCGTCCTCCCCCGCGTCGGAGCGCGTGACCACCGTCATGACGGCGTCGGGCACGACCCGCTCGACGAGCTCGATCGCCTCCTCGCGCCACGCGTCGCAACGCTCGTCCATGCCGGGTTCGGTGAGTCCCATCGAGCAGCCGCCCTTGATGAGACTCACGACGCCCCACCCGTTCTCCTCCGCCACGGGGAGCAGCGCCCCGGTGATCTGCTGCGCGTGCGAGTCGCCGATGACCGCGACCGTGAAACCGGCCCGGGCGGTCCGCGCGGTCTCGAAGCACGTGCCGAAGAGGATCTCGGTGTCGACGCTCCATCGCCCCGCGCACGGGTTCTCCAGCTGGGTCCACTCGTCGTCGAGGAGCGTCGGCACGGGCAGCAGTTCGGCATCGGCCGGGATCTCGGCGAGCGACGGATCGCGCAGCACCCCCGCACCGGGGTTGTCCCGCACGGCCTGCGCCTCGATCGCACGATCCTTCACCCACGTCGACACCTGCCAGGCGCCGAGGGGAAGGGCGACCACGCTCACGGCGACGGCGACCACAGCGAGCGGCACCAGGGGCGAGCTGTCCGTGCGCCGCCACGCTCGCACCGGTCGGTCCACCGCCCACGTCACGGCGCGCGCGAGCAGGAGCGACAGAGCGATGATCGCGGCACCGCCGACGAGACCGACCTCGACCCGGTCGTTGACGACTTGGAACGTCACGAGGATCGGCCAATGCACGAGATACAGCGCGTAGGCGTCGCGCCCCACCGCCTGCAGCGGGCCGGAGGACAACACCCGCGCCGGTCCCCGTCCCCCGTCGTCGCCGGAACCCGACACGACGATCGCCGCGGCGCACAGGACCGGCCACAGCGCGAGGAACCCCGGGAAGCCGCCGCGTACGTCGAGAACGGCGCCCAGGACGAGCAGGCCGCCGAGGCCGGCCCATCCGAGAACCGCCCGGGCGACGGCGTTCACGCGAACGTGGGGAAGGGCGACGACCAGGAGCGACCCCGCCGCGAACTCCCACAGCCGGGCCCCCGTGTCGAAGTACGCCATCTCCTGCGCCGCCGCGGTGCGCACGACCGAGTAGAGGAACGACATCGCGAAGACGACGCCGAAAACCGCGGCCACGACCCGATCCGGCGAGAGCCCGTGCCGACGCACGATGAGCTGGCAGAGCGCCAGCAGCCCGACCCACAGCACGAATGCCTGTCCCTGGACCGACATCGACCAGAAATGCTGCAGAGGACTCGGGATCTCGGTGCGGGCGTAGTAGTCCACGGCATCCGCCGCGAGCGCCCAGTTCTGCAGGTACGCGAGCGACGCCCAGGTCTGATCCCAGATCGCGCGCCAGGCGGTGGGCGGGTACGCGAGCCAGGCGAGGGCCAGGACGCCTGTGAGCGTCACCGCCGCGGCCGGGAGCAGTCGGCGGAAGATGCCGACCAGATGGCGGACCGGTCGGACGGGGGTCGGCCCCGCCATCCGCCGGACGAAGCCGCGCGTGAGGAAGAACGCCGACAGCATCAGGAAGACGTCGACCCCGCCCGAAACGCGTCCGAACCACACGTGATACGTGACGACGAGGAGGATGGCGACGGCGCGGAGGCCGTCGAGGTCGGGCCGATATGCCCAGCGCCCCTCGTCCGCCCGCCCGTCGATCGACGGGCGGGTCTGCGGGCGCAGCGTCAGACGCACGAAGCGGTCACGCGAGCTGGTTGTTCCACATCGACAACGCGGATCCGATGGCCATGTGCATGTCCAGGTACTGGTAGGTGCCCAGGCGTCCGCCGAAGTACACCTCGCTCTCGCCCTTCGCGAGCTCGCGGTAGGCGAGCAGACCCGAGCGGTCGTCCGCGGTGTTGACCGGGTAGTAGGGCTCGTCGGCGCGCGTGGCGAAGCGGGAGTACTCGCGCACGACCACGGTCTTGTCGGTCGGGTAGCGGTCGGCGCGCTCGGGGTGGAAGTGCTTGAACTCGTGGATGCGCGTGTACGGCACGTCGGCGTCGGCGTAGTTCATCACGCTGGTGCCCTGGAAGTCGCCGATCGGCAGCACTTCCTGCTCGAAATCGAGCGTGCGCCACGACAGCTCGCCCTCGGCGTAGTCGAAGTAGCGATCGACCGGTCCGGTGTAGACGACGGGGACCTGTCCGACGGTGTCCTTCTTGTTGAGCGGTTGCGACTCGTCGAAGTAGTCGGTCGACAGCTTCACCTCGATGTTCGGGTGATCGGCCATGCGCTCCAGCCACGCGGTGTATCCGTCGACCGGGAGACCCTCCCACGTGTCGTTGAAGTAGCGGTTGTCGTAGGTGTAGCGAACGGGAAGGCGCGAGATGACCTCCGCGGGCAGGTCCTTCGGGTCGGTCTGCCACTGCTTGGCGGTGTAGTCGCGGATGAACGCCTCGTACAGCGGGCGCCCGATGAGGGCGATGCCCTTCTCCTCCAGGTTCGCGGCATCCTTCGCGTCGAACTCGCCGGCGAGCTCCTGCACGAGCGCCTTCGCCTGGTCGGGCGTGTACGCGGCCTGGAAGAACTGGTTGATGGTGCCGAGGTTGATCGGCAGCGGGAACACCACGCCCTTGTGCGTCGTGTAGACGCGGTGGACGTAGGAGGTGAAGTCGGTGAAGCGGTTGACGTACTCCCACACCGTCGGGTTCGAGGTGTGGAACAGGTGCGCGCCGTACTGGTGCACCTCGATGCCCGTCTCGGGCTCGTTCGCGGAATAGGCGTTGCCGCCGATGTGGTGGCGACGATCGATGACCGTCACCTTGCGGCCCGCGGCGGCCGCGCGCTCGGCGATGGTCAGACCGAAGAAGCCGGAGCCGACGATGAGGAGATCCATGAAGAGGTGCGTCTTTCGTGTCGCGGACACGCGGAGAGCGATCCCGCGCCCCTTCAGTCTAAAGGGGCACCCCGCCGGGGCCTTCAGGGGCGGGTCAGCGACCGTCCGTTAGCATGGCTGACTGTCGTCCAGCGAGAAATGGGAGTGCATGAGCGATTCCTGGTGGGTGATCGTGATGCCGCTGATCATCTCGATCGTCGCTCTCGTCGTCCCCGGAATCGCCGTTCTCGCAGCCGGATGGGGCGTGCGGCGCCTGAGCATCCTGACCCTGGCACCCGTCGTCTCGATCGCGATCCTCGCCGTCGCCGCGATCGCCGCGCCCCTCGCGGGACTGTCGTGGTCGATCGTCCCCGTCGCGATCGTCACTGTCGTCGCCGCCGCGGCCGCCTTCGGGCTGCGCCGCTGGGTCGGTCGCGAGACGGAGGCGCCGACCTCCGCCCGGACGGCGCTGTGGGGCAGCCTGTCGCTGATCGGCGCGGGCGTCGTCATCGCCCTCCAACTCGCCTGGGTCTTCGGCGGTCCCGCGCACATCTCGCAGACCTTCGACGCGATCGTCCATCTGAACACGGTGGCGTTCGCCGTCGACACGGGCGACGCGTCGGCCTTCCACATCGGTCTCACCTCCGACATCGGGTTCTATCCCAACGGCTGGCACACGGTGGCCGCGCTCGCCGCCCAGGTGACGGGCGCGTCCGTGCCGGTCGCCGTCAACGCCGCCAACATCGCGCTCGCGGCGGTCGCCTGGCCGATCTCGGTGGTGGCCCTCAGCACCGTGCTGCTATCCGAGCGCACGGCCGTCGTCGTCAGCGCCGCGGCCCTGTCGACCGGGTTCGGCGCATTCCCGCTGCTGCTGATGTTCTTCGGCGTCCTCTACCCGAACGCCATGGGCTACGCGGTGCTCCCGGGTGGCGTCGCCGTGGTGGTGCACCTCCTGCGAGCGACCGGGTCGGCCGCTCGGGTGCGCGCCGCCGTTCTGTTGCTCGTGGCGGCCGCGGGCGTGGGCCTGGCCCATCCGAACGCGTTCCTGTCGATGGCGGCCCTGGGCGCGGGCATCGCCGTCGTCGAGCTGGTCGGCCGTGCGGTGCGGCATCCTTCCCGCCGTCGGTGGATGTCGACCACGGCGATCCTGCTGGCGCTGCTCGTCGTGCTCGGCGTGCTGTGGCGGGTCATGCGCACCAACGCCGAGATGTCGATCTGGGCGCCGTGGCAGACCACGGCCCGCGCGGTCGGAGAGGCACTGCTCCTCTCGCCGGGCGGCTACACGATCACCCTCACGGTCTCGGTGATGATCGCGGTGGGCGTCTTCGCCATCGTGCGCCGACCGCGCCTCCTCGTCGTCGCGGCGCCGATGGCGGTCGCGACGGTGCTCTTCGTCGTGGCTTCGGGCACCGCCGGCGGCAATGCGCTCCGCGAGTTCCTGACGAACCCCTGGTACAACGACTCCTACCGCCTCGCGGCGCTCCTGCCGGCCGCCGGCATCCCGGTCGCCGTCCTCGGTGCGGTCACGATCGCCGACGCCGTCGCTCGCGTCCTCGCGCGCGCCCGCGCCGGGCGCGTGCTGCGTGCGGCGGTCGCCGGGGTCGGTGTTCTCGCTGTGTTCTCCGTCGGGGTCAGCCCGAACATCCTCCGCACGGCGGCCGACGCGCGCGGCGCGTACGCGCTCGATGCCACCTCACCGCTGCTCACGAGCAACGAGGAGGCGCTGCTGGAGCGTCTGCCCGAGACCACCCCCGCCGACGCGGTGATCGCCGGCAGCCCCTGGACAGGGGCGTCCCTGGCGTACGCGATCGGCGACCGCGAGGTGCTCCGTAAGCACGTCTTCGGCGCGATCGGGACTGACGAGGAGTACCTCGACAACCGCCTGAGCGCCATCGACTCCGACCCGCGCGTGTGCGAGGTCGTCGACCGTCTGGGCGTCGATTACGTGCTCGACTTCGGCGCGCAGAACGTCTGGAACAACCCCGGCGTCGGCCTCGAGCGCCAGGGTCTGTACAACCTCTCACCGTCGGAGCATCTCGTGCTGGTCGACTCCGAGGGGCCCTCGGCGCGCCTGTTCAAGATCGAGGGGTGCTGACGTGTCGCGCGAGAGCACCGTCGCCGTCGCCTACGACTGCCTCTTCCCCTATTCCACCGGAGGGGGCGAGCGGCAGTACCGCGCGCAAGCCGTCGAGCTCGGTCTGAAGGGTCTCGAGGTCGACTACATCACCGCGACACAGTGGGACGGTCCCGTGCCGGTCGAGGACGGGTTCCGCATCGTCCCCGTCACCGGGCGACTCTCGCTCTATTCGGATGACGGGGTGCGGCGCATCCCCGCGGCTCTCCGCTACGCCACGTCGCTGTTCGCCGCTCTCGTCCGCCGTCGTCGCCGCTACGGCGCGGTCATCGTCAGCGCTCTGCCGATCTTCAACGTCTTCGCCGCCCGACTCGCGCTCGTGGGCTCCGGCACGAAGCTCGTCGTCGACTATCTCGAGGTCTGGCATCGTCGGCAGTGGGTCGAGTACTCCGGCGCGGTGACCGGCACGATCGCGTGGATCCTGCAACGCGCCGCCATCGCGATCACGCCGCTCGCGACGTGCCACTCCCAGCTCTCGGCCACCCGCCTGCGCCGGGAGGGCCTGCGCACAGCCCCCCTGGTCAGTCCCGGACTCATCGACGGAGCCGTCGAGGTCCCGCAGCCGGGTCCGGCAGCCGCCCCGCCGTACGTGCTCTACGTCGGTCGCCACATCCCCGACAAGCGCGTCGAGGTCCTGCCCGCCGCCGTGGCCGCGGCCCGCGAGAGCATCCCCGACCTGCGGCTTGTCGTGTTGGGCACCGGCCCGAGTACGGATGCCGTGCGCGCCGAAGTCCGCCGCGTGGGCGGCGAGGCCTGGACGCGCTTCCCCGGCTTCGTCTCGGATGCCGAACTGAACGACCTGCTCCATGGCGCAGCCTGCCTGGCGAACCCCTCGCGCCGCGAGGGCTACGGACTCGTCGTCGTCGAGGCCAACGCCCACGGCGTTCCCGTCGTGCTCGTCGCCGACGAGGGCAACGCCTCCACCGAACTCATCGACGACGGCGTCAACGGCGTCGTCTCCCCGACCACCTCGCCCGCCGACCTCGCCCGGGCCATCCGGGTCGCCGTCGACGGCGGCGACGACCTGCGCCGCTCTTCGCGCGCCTGGTACGACGCCGCCGTCGGCACCCGCACCATCCGCCGCACCGTGGAAGGGATCCTGTCGGCACTGCCGCTGCCGACACCCTCCTCGGTGAAGACGAAAGAAGACAGCCCGTGACCACTCCCGCTTCCACGGACGTCGAACTGACGATCCTCATGCCCTGCCTCAACGAGGCCGAGACCCTCGAGGTCTGCATCCGCAAGGCGCAGGGCTTCCTGCAGCGCAGCGGAATCCGCGGTGAGGTCCTCATCTCCGACAACGGCAGCACCGACGGCTCCCAGGCGATCGCCGAGGGACTCGGCGCCCGGGTGTCGCACGCCCCGCGCCGAGGCTACGGCGCGGCCCTCATCAACGGCATCGAACAGGCGCGCGGAACCTACGTCATCATGGCTGACGCCGACGACAGCTACGACTTCGAGAACCTCGAGCCGTTCGTGGACCGTCTGCGCGCCGGAGCCGACCTCGTCATGGGCAACCGTTTCCGCGGCGGCATCGCCCCGGGCGCCATGCCCCCGCTGCACAAGTACCTCGGCAACCCTGTCCTGTCGTTCATCGGCGAATTGTTCTTCCGTCCCGGCATCCGCGACTTCCACTGCGGCCTGCGCGGCTTCAACCGGGCGCGCATCCGTCAGCTCGACCTGCAGACCACGGGCATGGAGTTCGCCTCCGAGATGGTCGTCCGCGCCTCCCTCAAGCGCTACCGCATCGAAGAGGTCCCGACGACCCTGAAGAAGGACGGGCGGTCGCGTCCGCCGCACCTGCGCAGCTGGCACGACGGGTGGCGCCACCTGCGCTTCCTGCTCCTGTTCGCCCCGCGGTGGCTGTTCGTCTACCCGGGCCTGGTGGCGTTCTTCCTCGGCGCGATCGCGGTGGGGGTCCTCGCCTTCGGCGGGATCAACGTCGGCGGCGTCGGGTTCGATGTGACCACGATGGTCTACGCGAGCGCCCTGTGCGTGATCGGATTCCAATCGCTGCTGTTCTTCTGGCTGACCAAGCTCTATGCCACCCAGGAGGGGTTCCTGCCGACCAGTGAGCGCTATCGCCGCATCGTGGCGAAGTGGTCGGCCGAACGCGGACTTCTGATCGGTGTGGGCCTGTTCCTGCTCGGCATCGTCATCGGCATCGTCCAGGTCGTCCTGTGGGGCAGTCTCGACTTCGGCCAGCAGAACGCCGCTCAAGCGGTGCGCATCGCGGTTCCGAGCGCGCTGCTGATCATCCTCGGATTCCAGACCGCGATGATGAGCTTCTTCTCGGGCGTGCTCACGACGCCCCGGCGCGAGCAGCGCCCCGAAGCCGTCATCGAGAGCTGATCGCCGTGCGGATCCTCGTCGATCTGCTGGGCTACACCGGCGGTCGCGGCGGCACCGAGACGTACGTGCGCGAGCTCCTGCCGCGCCTCGCCGAAGAGATGCCGGACGCCGACTTCGTGGCCCTCACGGGGGCGTCCGGCGCCGCCGGCGTGCGGAAGTTCTTCCCGGGTGAGGTGCGCGTCGTCGAGTGGGTGGGCGACGGCCGGGCGTCGTGGGCGGCGGGTGAGATCGTCGCGGTCGAGCGAACGGCGAAGGCGATGGATGCCGACCTGGTGTGGAGCCCCGCGAACTTCGGCCCTCTGAGCGAAGGTGTCGTCCCCCGCGTGGTCTCGGTGCACGACGTCATCTATCACGAGGTGCCCGGGGAGGGCCTCGAACGCCTCGCGCGTGCGGTGACCGCGTGGCTCATGACCCGCACGGCGCGGACGGCGCGGGCGGTCGTCACCGTCTCCGCCACCGCGGCGAGCGCGATCCACGAGCATCTCGGCGTCCCGCGCGAGCGCATCACGGTCGTGCACAACGGCGGGTCCGACATCCGCGGGGTCGACGATCCCTGGCGCCTGCTCGCCCCGCTCGGCATCCTTCCCGGCAGGCCGGTGCTCCTGTCGACGGGCAACCGGATGCCGCACAAGAACTTCGCGGGTCTTCTCGCCGCCGTGGCTCGGATCCCCGCCGATCAGCGGCCCCTCACGGTCATCGGGGGAGGCGGAGCCGACGATCCACTGCGCCAGACGGTCGAGCGGCTCGGTCTCGCGGCCGACGTCGTCCTCCCGGGATGGGTGAGCGACGACCAGCTGCGCGCGCTCTACCAGGTCGCCGACGTCTACGCCTGCCCGTCCCTCACCGAGGGGTTCGGCCTGCCCGTCGTCGACGCCCTCGGCGCGGGAGTACCGGTCGTGGCCCACGACACCGCGGTGCTGCGTGAAGTCGGCGGCGAGTGGGCGCGCTACGCCGACGCGACCGACCCCGCCGTGTTCGCCCGGGCGATCCTCGCCGTCATGTCCCTCGACGACGGCGAGCGCGCGGCGCTGCGCACGGGCGGGCGAGAGTGGGCGGGTCGCTTCAGCTGGTCGGCTGCCGCCATCGCCCTCTCGGTCGTGTTGCGTCGCACCGCCGCGCGGAGGAATAGCCGTGGCTGAACCGGCGTCCCTGCGGTCGCGCCTGTTCGGCTTCACGCTCATCCCCGCGGTCGCGGCGGTATCGCCCCTCGTGGTCCTGCCGGCTGTCTCCCGCGCGGCTCCCGACGGTTGGTCCAGCGCGATCGCGGGCGAGTCGATCGGCACGTTCGCCGCCATCGCCGTGGCCTACGGCTGGACGACGGTGGGACCGGCCCTCGTGTCGATCGCGGCCGACGACGTCCGCCGCGGTCGCCTGTACCGCGACGCGCTCGTCGTGCGGCTGGCGACCTCGATCGTCGCCCTCCCCGCCCTCGTCGTGGTCTGCGCCCTCGTCGCCAGTCCCGGCTACGGCCTGCTCGCCGCCCTCATGGGACTGCAGGGGGCCATGATCGCCCTGTCGTTCACGTGGTTCTCGGTGGGCGTGGGCGACCCGCGCTCGATCCTCTTCTACGACGCGATCCCGCGGCTCGTGGTCGCCGTGGGATCCATGCTCGCCATCGTCAACGGCGCGCCCGTCGAGGTCTATCCCCTCGCCGGCATCGCCGTGACGGTCGTCGGGACGACGCTCTTCTCGCTGCGCCTGCTCCGCCGCTACCCGTCGGCGTGGCCGCCCGCCCGCGAGATCCCGGGACTCTTCCGTGTCGGGGCGCCGGTCGCTCTGAACGACGCCGCCCTGGGGGCGTACTCCGCGGTACCCACGCCCCTCGTGAACGTGCTGTCGGCGGGGACGGCCGCCTCCGGCTTCGCCTCGGCCGACAAGATGGCCAAGCTCGGCCAGTTCCTTCCGCTCACCCTCGCCAACGCCCTGCAGTCGTGGTCCGCCGAGGTCACGGGTCCCGCGCGACGGTCGCGGCTGCGCCTGGCGCTGCTGATGCACGGCGGCTTCGGTGTCCTCGGCATGCTCGTGCTCGGCTTCGCCGGTCCCCCCGTCAGCGCCCTCATGTTCGGCGAGCCGGCGGCGGCGCCGTTCGCGGTCTGCCTCGCGCTCGGTGTCGCCTTCGCCCTGTTCTCGCTCCGCACGTCGATGACGCGTCATGTCCTGTTCCCGGCGGGCGAGCAGCACGCGGTGATGCGCGCCACCGTGACGGCGACCGTCATCGGCATCCCTCTCATGATCGGTGCGGGGCTGCTTCTGGGCCCCGTCGGCGTCGCGGCGGGACTGGCCGTCACCGAGGCGATCTCCACGCTCATCCTGATCGGTCGCACGCGCCGCCACGTCGACCTCGTCGCCGCCGAAGCACCCACCCCGTGATCGCACCGACCGCACGAAGGACAGGTCTCGCATGACCGGCTCACCCGACATCGACATCGTCATCCCCGTGTACGGCGGGTGGGATTTCGTGCGCACCTGCCTGCAGGCGGCCACCCAGCAGAGCGTCGCCGCTCGGGTGATCGTGGTCGACGACCGCTCGCCCGACGATACGGCCGACCGCGTCGCAGCGGAATTCCCCGACGTCACCCTCATCCGCAACGAACGCAACCTCGGTTTCGCGCGCGCCTGCAACGCCGGTCTCGCCGCGGGCACGGCGCGTCTGGTGATGCTGGTGAACAGCGACGTCGTCCTCGAACCGGATGCCGTGGAGCGGGTGCTCACGGCGATGCCCGACGAGGCATCGCGTCGGGTCGGCAGCGGAGCGACCCTGCTCCTCGCCCCCGACGGCACCGTCGACTCCTACGGCATCGTCGCCGACGTCACCGGCGCCGGTTTCGTGCGGTTCCACGGGGCCGCGCTGCCGGCCGCCGACCCCGTTGACCCTCCCGTCCTCGGGCCCTACGGAGCCGTCGCCGTCTACGTCCGAGCCGCCCTGGACGAGGTGGGCCTGTTCGACACCAACATCTTCATGTACGGCGAAGAGCTCGACCTCGCGTTCCGCCTGCGTGCGGCGACGTGGACGTGCGTCGCGATCGAAGGGCCCCTCGGCACGCACCTCGGCGGGGCCAGCGCCGGCCGGGAGTCGGCTCGACAACGCCGCCTCTCGGGCTTCGCGCGCGGATACCTCCTGCGCAAGTACGGCGTGCTGCGCTCGCGCTGGGCGCTGCGGGCCCTCGCCGTCGAGATCGTGGTCAGCGGCGCGCGACTCGTCCTGCGGCGCGACGTCCTGTCGCTCCGCGGTCGATGGGAGGGCTGGCGCCGCGGCGCCGACGCGCCCCGCACCGCACTCCCCCTCGATGCCGTCGACGAGAGCATCGATCTGCGACAGTCCATGCGCATGCGCGGCGACCGCTACTGGGCGGAGCGTCCCGCCGCATCGCGCTGACGGCATCCGGATGCCGTCGAGACGGGCTCGACGCCCTGCCTATAGTCGAAGAGTGCTGACCGCCCTCCGCTCGCGCGTGCGCGCCGCGCGCGATCTCCCTCTCCTGCGCCCGCTCGTCGCCCGCGCCGACCGGCTGTGGTGGGCGCGCGTCATCCGTCGCGCGGGCATCGTCGACCTCGATTACGTGCGCGCTCAGGTGGGACGCCCCCTGAGCGAGGCGGCCGCCGTCCGCCGCTACGTGAACGGGGGCTTCCGCGAGGGGCTGCGCCTGTCGCCCCTCTTCGTCGACACGGCGGTCGGCGACCATCTGCCCGAAGCATGGCGCGTCCCGGCCCTCTACGCCTACCTGGTGGCCGATCCGCGCGGGCTCCAGGTGAGCCCGCTCTGGGATGCGGTGGCCTACGGCGAGCGCCACCCGGACGCCTGGGACACTCCCGGCGGCCCCCTCGGCCACGCCTGGCGCCATCGTGGGACGCACTCGATCCCCCTCGGTCCGCGATCGGAACCCGCGGCGGCATCCTGGCCCGACGTATCGCGGGTGATCGTCGAGGCCGCGCGTCGCGCTCGCGTGGGAGGAGAGGTGAGCCCGGCACCGGGGAACGAGCCCCTCGGTCGCGAATTGATCCTCGCGATCGGCCCCGAGGAGTGGGACTTCGACGAATCGTTCGCCGAGGCGGTCGCCTTCTCGGACGCGCCCGGCCAGGGCGTCGCGATCGCCGTGCTCGACGACCGCGCCGAGGACTGGACGCTGGCGTCGATGCTGGCGGCAGGACGCCCCCGCGTCCGCGTCAGTCGCCGTCGTCACGACGACGCGACGCTCGCGCTCGACGAACTCCTCACCTCCTCGCGCGCCGAAGTCGTCGTCGTACGCGGTCCCAATCAGACCCTCACCGCCGCCGACGCCATGCGTCTGGCGGAGCGGGTCGAGGAGCGTCCCGTCGGCACGTTGCTCGCCCCCGTGTGGAGGGACGGCGACGGCACGATCGCCGCGGTGGGAGCGACCGCCGACGGACGCTTCCTCGCCGGCCACCCCATCGAGGATCTCGATTCCCTCGCTCCCGTGACCGACCTCGAGGTCCCCGCCCTGGCCGGGAGCACGTTCGCCGCCCGCCGCGCGGACGTCAGCGTCGCCCTCCAGGGTCCCGACGCCGCTGCCCGCCTGGACGGCCGTGCGATCGTCGCCCTGGACGTCGAGACGCGCACGCGCTCGCGTGCCGCGTCGGCAGACCTGCCCGCTGAGCTGCCCGGCGGCGATGCCCTGCTGCTCCGCGCCGGCTGGGAGCGTCACGATGACGGCCCGCTCCCCCGTGTGCGGCGCCCGCAGCGCCTCATCGAGCTGCCCGACGGCGAGCGGGTGCCCGCCCTGCGATGGGCACTGCGGACGGCTGCTCCCGTGGGTCCCCGCGCGGAGGGGTGGGGCGACACCCACTTCGCGCGCGCCCTGGCCGACGCCCTCCGGCGTCTCGGGCAAGAGGTGGTCATCGACTCCTACCCCGCCCGCACCCGCCCCACACGTCATCTCGACGACGTGACCGTGGCCCTGCGCGGCCCCGAACCGCTCGAGGCCTCCCCCACCGGCATCTCCCTGCTGTGGGTCATCAGCCATCCCGACCAGGTCGGTCACCGCGACGTGGCGGGATTCCACGAGGTCTTCGCCGCCTCCGCGCCGTGGGCTCAGGCGACCGGCCGCGAACTCGGCGTGTCCATCACCGCTCTGCTGCAGTGCACCGATGCCACGCGCTTCCACCCCGCAGGACGCCCGCGGGGCTCCGACATCCTCTTCGTCGGAACGGCGCGCGGCATCCTCCGCCCATCCGTCGTCGAGCCCATCCGAGCGGGCATCCCCGTCACCGTGATCGGCCCGGACTGGCGCGGATGGATCCCCGCCGAGCGCATCGCCGCCACGGGAGTGCGCAACGACGAGCTCCCCGCGCTCTACGAGAGCGCCGGCGTGGTGCTGAACGATCACTGGCCCGCGATGCAGGAGCGGGGGTTCATCGGCAACCGCCTCTTCGACGTCGTCGCCGCGGGTGGTCGCGCCATCAGCGATCAGGTCGAGGGGATCGAAGAGCTCTTCGGCGGCGCCGTGCACATCTGGGAGAACGTTCCCGAACTGATCGAGCTGCTCTCCGGCGATCTGGAGGACGTCTTCCCCTCTTCCGCGGACTTGGATGCCGTCTCGGCACGCATCCGCATCGAGCACTCCTTCGATGCCCGTGCGCGGACCCTGCTCGACGCAGCGTTACGGCACCGCTGACGCGTTCGCGCCGCCGGCGGTCCGCTGAGTACGGTCATCCCGCTCTCAGCGGAAACGCACCTCGGCGGGGACGGACCCGAGCGAGTCGGAACGCCCGTGCACGGTGAATTCCGCGCCCTGCATGAGCGCGTGCGAGGTGGACTCGCTGATGCCGTGCAGGTTGGCATTGATCCAATAGCTGCCGGGGTTGAAGTGGGCGCCGTCGACGTCGATCTCGATCGTCACCGTCTCGCCCGCGCTCAGAGCGGGGACCGACGCACCCAGCATGCTCGTGTTGGAGGCGAGAGCGAGCACGCCCGAGGACGTGTCGATGCTGAACCCGAGGGCCCATTCCGCGAGCGGCCTCAGGCCGCGCACGGCGATCGCCACGCGGAACGATTCGCCGCTCTGGAAGTCGTTCGAACGACGCCCGTCGGCGGCGCGGACGTCGACCGAGACGATCTCCGCGGCGCGGGTGATCTGGTCCGGGCGGGCCGAGACCTTGCCGGAGCCCTCCTCGAGCAGTTCGCGGAACCGTTCGACGGCGGCGTCGGCGAGTCCGTCGAACGCGACGCGACCCTTGTCCATCAGGATGACACGGTCGCAGAGTTCCTCGATCTGATCCAGCGCGTGCGAGACGATGATGATCGTCCGTCCCTCGCGCTGGAACTCCTTGATCTTGTCGAGACACTTTCGCTGGAACTGCTCGTCGCCGACAGCCAGAACCTCGTCGACGAGGAGGATGTCGGGATCCGTGTGCACCGCGATCGCGAATGCGAGGCGCACGAACATCCCCGAGGAGTAGAACTTCACCTGGGTGTCGATGAAGTCGCCGACGCCGGAGAAGTCCAGGATGTCGTCGAAGCTCGCCCGCGTCTCTTCACGGCTGAGCCCCAGCACGGAGGCGTTCAAGTAGACG
Organism: uncultured Microbacterium sp.; assembly: GCF_947489255.1. Classification (GTDB taxonomy): domain Bacteria; phylum Actinomycetota; class Actinomycetes; order Actinomycetales; family Microbacteriaceae; genus Microbacterium; species Microbacterium phycohabitans. The sequence goes on along the minus strand of NZ_CANLCY010000004.1, from coordinate 103,902 downwards.
TTCTCGCGACCGGTGAGATCGGGGTGGAAACCGGCGCCGAGCTCGATGAGCGCCGCCACGCGGCCGCGCTGACGCACATCTCCCGAAGTGGGCTGGATGATGCCGCCGATGACCTTCAGGAGCGTGCTCTTCCCGGAGCCGTTGTGCCCGATGAGGCCGATGGTGTTGCCCGCTCGGATGTCGAGGCTCACATCGCTCAGCGCCCAGAAGTTCTGGCGATGGCGACGCCCGGCGCGACCGAGCGTGACGATGCGCTCCTTGATCGAGGTGTCGCGGCGCACGACGAATCGCTTGGACACGTCGGTGAGCACCACGACCTCGGGGCGCACCGCAGGGACATTCACGTCGAACGACATATCGATCACAGTTCCTGAGCGAAGTTGCCCTGCAGGCGCACGAAGACCCGGTGGCTCAGGACGAGCAGGGCGAGACCGATGAGCAGAGCGACCGCCATGCGCAACACGAGGTGCGCAGGCCCCTCCAGACCGTAGCCTCCGAGCCAGAACGCCCGTTGGAAGCCGAGCACGGCGAGGGTGAGGGGGTTGTTGGTGTAGACCTCGAGCAGCGTGGGGCTCGTGATGATCTGCTTCGCGAGGTGCCAGGCGTAGAGCACGGGCGAAAGCCACATCAGCAGCATCGTGACGACCTCCACGAGGTACTGCACGTCGCGCAGGTACACGTTCACGGCCGCGAAGAACAGCGCGAAGGCCAGGCCGTACACGAGGATCAGAAGAAGCGAGGGGATCGCGTACACGATCTGCCAGTGCAGCGGCGGCTTGCCCGCGATCACGGTCGCCACCAGCAGCACGCCCAGCTGGATCATGAAGTTGAACAGGGCGGACCCCGTCGCGGCGAGCGGGAAGATCTCACGGGGCATGTAGACCTTCTTCACCACCCCGCCGTTGGCGATGATGGATCCCGTCCCACCGACCGCGATCTCCTGGAAGAGACTCATCGCAGTCAGGCCGGTGAAGATGAAGATCGCGAAGTCCGGGATGCCGCGCGCAGCGCCCAGGAACTGCCCGAGCACGACGAAATAGATGCCGAGGAGGATGAGCGGGCGGATGAGCGCCCAGACGAAACCGAGAGCCGAGTCCTTGTAGCGCGCCTTGATGTCGCGCTTGACGAGGAGGTCGAGCATCTCCCGCCGGGCGAAAATGTCTCGGAGAGTCGTCCACAACGAGGCGAACCCGAGCCCCGGGGTGACGCCGACCGTACGCATCGGCATCTCCGCGAGCCGAGCGAAGCGCGCGTTATCCCCGGAGGGTGAAGGACTAGGCATGGGGTCCGATTCTAGTGGGCTGTTCCTGCGGGACGTCTGTGCTCAGCGGCGGCGCAGCCGTTGACGTGCGCGCCACAGACGACCGCGCATGCCCTCGCTGCGCGCGAACAGCCGATCGATGCGCACTGCGGAATCGGGGCGATGCAGGCGCACCCACATGTCGATGAAATCGCGGAAGGTGCCCCACCCGATGTATCCCGCTCGACGCAGGAACTCGATCTGATGCTGGGTGTCTTCCGGCATGGTCGCCGACATCTGATCGAGGTTGTAGTCGAAGGCCGTGTAGCTCTTGGCCAGATAGTCGGGCGTCGCGATGGTCATCGAGTGGAAACCGAGCTCCCCCGCGGCGTACACCGGCATGCGTTCGAGAACGTGTGCAAGACCGCCGTCGACGTAGGCTTCCGCTCCCCCGAATTCGTCGTACGTCCATTCCCGTTCCACCAGGAGACGCAGGGCCTGCGGCCGTGCGAAGAACATCGAACCGAAAGGAGCGAGCGGCGAGACCTCGTCCAGGGGCACGCGGATGCCGAGTTCGCCACAGAGCTTCTCCACCCCCGGGCGGTTCGCCCACCACGCGTGACCCATCGTGGGGTGACCGAGGTGGACAGTCGGCGGGAAGGCGAGCCCGAGGCCGGGCTGCTGCTGGAACAGCGCGACGACGTTGGCCGCCTCGTGCGGACCGTGGAGCAGATTCTCGAACTGATGCCGGCGGAAGTGCCGGCCGACGTTCGCCCCGTCCTGCGGCGTCTTCTTCGAGTGGATCTTGACAACGAGGTCGTACTCGTCCGACAGCAGGATGTCGCGGCACCCGATCAGGAACGCGGCCTGATCGCGACCGTTGTTGGAGGCCACGACGCGCACCTCGGTCCGACCCTGCAGGTTGCGGGCGGCGATGATGTCCTCGATGGCGCGCGCGCGGTCGGCGTCCGGCGTGGTGACGATGAGATCGGTCACGCCGGGCAGGTACCCCGCTCGGTCGAGGATCTCGTCCGTCATCTCGACGTAGAAGATGTGCGCGAAGACCGCCGTCCGCAACGGTGCCGCTGGGTCGTAGTCGTCATCGGTCGACGAGAGGACGCGCAGCAGCGCGGCATCCGCGTTCAGCACGCGCGGTTCCACGTTGCGCGCGAGGTCGTCGAAGATGAGCTCCACCGGGTAGCCGCTGCGCTCCACCGCCTCGAGCGTCCACTTGCCGACGACGGCGACACGGTCGAGGAAGACCGGCCATTGGAAGAACGGGCGGCGCTTCAGGGTCGGGCATCCGGCGTCGATGAGCTGCTCGGCGTAGAGCACCGCGTGGTTCTCGATCTTGTCCGTCAAGGTGGGGAACGCCACCTCCCCGGAGAATCCCTGACGCGTGAAGTGCTGCGTGAAGATCCCCTCGTGCTTCGTGACGGCGTCCGAGTACGTCGTCATCGCCGGGAGGTCGCGCCAATAGGCCTGCCACTCGGGCGACGTGAACATGTGCCGACGCACCGCCACCCAGTACGACTGCAGGTGGTACGGGAGGTAGTCCTCATCGGCCGTGAAGGGATGCGGTTCCACTCGCAGATGGTCGGTCATCCCCCAGAAGTGCAGGGGATGGGCGTTCATCCGCTCGAAGATCGGCTCGAAGGGGCGGATGGGGCCGAACCACGTGTCGTTCACGAGCAGGAGCTCGTCGAACTCCTGCACGCGCTCCCCGACGGCGTCCAGGCCGTGCTTGTAGCCCCAGATGTCGTACCCCTCGTTCGGGCGCTCGAGGACCAGGTCGCCGACCGTCTCGAGCCGCTCGCGGCCCTGCGCGGTGAGGGGACCGTTGGAGACCACGACGATTTCGTCGCAGGAGGCGCGCAGGTGCTCGAGCGCGTACAGCACGAAATCCCCCACCTCGCCCCGTCGGTCGAAGACGACGTAGATGAGCAGGCGCTTCCCGTCCTCGGGGAAGGTGTCGGCGGGACGCGTCCAGTCACCGATCAACTCTGCGGTCTTCACGACGACACCTCTCGCTCGCTCTCGCCGCGCTCGCTGCGCAACCGTGACGCCACACGGCGCCCGGCCGACAGCACACGGTGCCCCCGCAGGGCGATCCGGTACACGGGGCGGAACGCGTCGGCCACGCGGGGATGGTTCGTGCGGACGTACATGCGCACCAGTGCAACGGTCCCGCCGTACCCGGTGTAGCCCGCCCTGTGCAGGAATCCGATCTGCTCGACGGGCCATCCGCGCGTCGTCGAGAACATCTGGTCGACCTTGTACTCCAGTGCCGTGTAGGCGATCTCGGCGTGGGCGTGGGTGAGGACCGTGCGGCAGTAGTAGCCGGACTCCCCCGCCGACGCGCTCACGAGCCGCTCCTGCAGGTGGGCGAGGTGACCGTAGCGACGCTCGCCCTTCCAGCCGTAGTCGGCGAAGGTCCACCGGCGTCGCGTGAGCGCACGGAACGCCGCGGGGCGTCCGACCCACATGCCGCCGTACGGGGCCAGCGGCGACACCGTGTCGAGCGGAACGCGGATTCCGAGCCGCGTCGCCAGGCGCTGCGCGTGCGGTTCGAGCAGCGCCCATCCCCGGCCCATGGTCGCGTAACCCACGTGGATCATCGGCGGGAAGACCACGCCCAGCCGCTCCTCCTTCTCGAAGAGGGAGAGCAGGTTGCGCACGTATCCGGGGCTGTCGAGCAGGTTGTCGAACTGGTAGCGACGGAAGTACCGCAACCGGTTCATCGTCTTCCACGGCGCCCGCCGCATGTGGAGCTTGAAGATGAGGTCGAACTGGTCGGACTGGATGACGTCTCGGCATCCGACGAAGTAGTCCGCCATGTCGCGACCCGGGCTCTGCGGAGTCACGCGCAGTTCGTAGGTGTGCGCATTCGTCGACGCCCAGGTCTCCAGCAGGCGTTCCAAGCGCGCCGCGGTGACGCCCTCCGTCGTGGTCACGAACACGGAGGCCCCCGGCGGGAGGAACTGCAGTCGTCGCAGCACCTCATCGATCTCGTCGAGGTCGCTGATGTGCACCACCGCTGCCAGCTTCAGCGACGACCCCGCCTCCGGATCGACCGCGCGACCCGACAGGACCGAGAGCAGCCCGAGGGTGGTGTTGAGAGCCTTCGGCGGCACGCAGCTCGCCAGGCTCGAGCGCAGGACGTCGACGGGGTAACCGGCCTCGCCCATCATCTGCTCGATCTCGCTGCCGATGATCGCGAAGCGATCCAGGAACGGGGGGTAGCTCGTGAACACCGCGCGATCGACGAACGGCACGCCCATGTCGAGCAGGTCCTCCGGGGCGAACAGCCCCGGATCGTGCGCGTGCAGATGAGCGGTGTCGTAGGCGCGCGCATGCCGGAAGCCCGCGCGCTCGATCACGCCGGTCAGGGCGCGCTCGCGCTCGCCGGCGGCGACGCCGTGCCCCCACCAGCGGTCCCATGCCGAGCTGTCGAGCACCGCGCGACGGACCACGGTCAGGAACCACGGTCGATCGGTCACGGCGGGGAAACCCTCGCCCGGGAACGCCTCTCTCGGAGCGGCGGGTGGCAACACCTCCCAGACGTCGGCCTCGACCGACGCCATCCGTTCGAACAGGGCGGCCACGTCGCCGACAGGGCCGAACCACGAGTCGCCGGTGAGCACGATCTCGTCGACCGTCGCGACACGCCGGCGCACACGATCGATCGCGACGGTGTAGTCGTCGGAGGAGAACTCTTCGGAGTCCGTCTCGATCACGTCGTCGACGAGCGCCGCGACGCGACCACGGACATCGGATGACAGAGCCCCGGGGTGCACGAGGACGATCGTCGACGCGACGCGACGCAGGGCACGAAGGGCGTGGACCGTCGTGTCCTCGACGCGCCCCGAGGCCCGGACCGCGAACACCACGGCACGCTCGATGGAGCCGCTGGCCGCAGGAGCGTCGGTCCGACCGGAGCTCAGGTGCGTCTCGGCGCCCGCCTCAGCGCTCGGCGCCATGCTCGAGGGCACTCAGGAGGTAGCGGCCGTAACCGCTCTTGACCAGGGGCTCGGCGCGCTCCCGGAGCTCGTCGTCGCTCAGGAAGCCCATGCGCCACGCGACCTCTTCGGGGCATCCGATCGACAGACCCTGACGCTTCTCGACGGTACGGATGAACTCGGTCGCCTCGCTGAGCGAGTCGAACGTCCCGGTGTCGAGCCACGCCGTGCCGCGCGGCAGCAACTCGACCCGCAGGCGTCCCTGTTCGAGGTACGCGCGGTTGACGTCGGTGATCTCGAGTTCCCCGCGCGGCGACGGGGTGAGCCCGCGGGCGATCTCGATCACGTCGTTGTCGTAGAAGTACAGACCGGGGACCGCGTAGTTGCTCTTCGGATGCTCGGGCTTCTCCTCCAGCGAGACCACGCGACCCGCGGCGTCGAACTCGACGACCCCGTATGCCGTCGGGTCGGCGACCCGGTAACCGAACACGACGCCGCCGTCGAGCTCGCTGTACTGGCGCAGACGCGTGCCCATGCCCTGGCCGTAGAAGATGTTGTCGCCGAGCACGAGAGCCGCCGAGTCGGATCCGATGTGCTCCTCGCCCAGCAGGAAGGCCTGCGCGAGACCGTCCGGCGAGGGCTGCACCTTGTACGTGAGCGAGATTCCGAAGCGGGAGCCGTCGCCGAGCAGCCGCTGGAACTGCTCGGAGTCCTGAGGCGTCGTGATGATCAGGATGTCGCGGATGCCCGCCAGGATCAGCGTCGACAGCGGGTAGTAGATCATCGGCTTGTCGTAGACGGGGACGAGCTGCTTCGAGATGCCCTGAGTGATGGGGTGCAACCGGGAGCCCGTGCCGCCCGCCAGAATGATTCCGCGCATGAGGACCAGTTTCCCCCATTCGCGGGCGGTGGCCAATCCAGCCCGCTCGGTGAGGCCTCCGACGCCCCGCTACCCTTGAGGCCATGAGTCGTCTTCTCGTGACCGGTGGTGCCGGTTTCATCGGTTCCAACTTCGTGCACCACGTCATCGCGCACACCGACCACACGGTTACCGTTCTCGACAAGCTCACCTACGCGGGCAACGAGGCGTCGCTGGCGGGTCTGCCGGAAGACCGCGTGCGTCTGGTCGTCGGCGACATCGCCGACGCCGCGGTCGTCGACCCCCTCGTCGCCGAGGCCGACGCGGTCGTGCACTACGCAGCGGAGTCGCACAACGACAACTCCCTGCACGACCCCCGCCCGTTCCTGGACACGAACATCATCGGCACGTACACGCTGCTCGAAGCCGCCCGCCGCTACGACGTGCGTTTCCATCACATCTCCACCGACGAGGTCTACGGCGACCTCGAGCTGGACGACCCGGCCCGCTTCACCGAGAGCACGCCCTACAACCCCTCTTCGCCCTACTCCTCGACCAAGGCCGGATCCGACCTGCTCGTCCGCGCCTGGGTGCGCTCGTTCGGCGTCCGCGCCACGATCAGCAACTGCTCGAACAACTACGGGCCGTACCAGCACGTCGAGAAGTTCATCCCCCGCCAGATCACCAACGTCCTCCGCGGTATTCGCCCGAAGCTCTACGGCACCGGCGAGAACGTGCGCGACTGGATCCACGCCGACGACCACTCCTCCGCCGTCCTGACGATCCTCGACAAGGGCGAGATCGGCGAGACATACCTCATCGGCGCCGACGGGGAGAAGGACAACAAGAGCGTCGTCGAGCTGATCCTGCAGATCACCGGGAACCCCACCGACGCGTACGACCTCGTCACCGACCGTCCCGGTCACGATCTCCGGTACGCCATCGACTCGACGAAGCTGCGCACCGAGCTCGGGTGGAAGCCGACCTATGGCGACTTCGAATCGGGCCTCGCCGCGACGATCGACTGGTACCGCGAGAACGAGGCCTGGTGGGCTCCCACCAAGGACGGCGTCGAGGCGTTCTACGCCAGCAAGGGGCAGTGAGCCGGTGTCGATCGACTTCGGGAAGGCGCTCTCCGCTCGAGAGACCAACATCCCCGGCCTGATCCTGCTCGACCTGCCCGTCCACGGCGACTCCCGCGGCTGGTTCAAGGAGAACTGGCAGCGCGAGAAGATGACGGCGTCGGCCGTCGATCTGCCCGATTTCGGGCCCGTGCAGAACAACATCTCCTTCAACGACGCCGTGGGCACCACCCGCGGCATCCACGCGGAACCGTGGGACAAGTACGTCTCCGTCGCCACGGGCCGCATCTTCGGAGCCTGGGTCGACCTGCGCGAGGGGGATTCCTTCGGTGCCGTCTTCACCGCCGAACTCGACCCCTCGACCGCCATCTTCGTGCCGCGCGGCGTCGGCAACTCCTATCAGACGCTCGAGGCGGATACCGCGTACACCTATTTGGTCAACGACCACTGGTCCCCCGACGCCACCTACACCTTCCTCAACCTCGCCGACGAGACCGCCGCGATCGAGTGGCCGATCCCCCTCGCGCAGGTCGAGATCAGCGCCAAAGACAAGGACCACCCGCGACTCGCCGACGTGGTCCCGATGCCGCCCAAGAAGATCCTCGTCACGGGCGCGAACGGCCAACTCGGCCGCGCACTGCGGGAGGAGTTCGGCGAGCACCCGTGGATCGAGTACACCACCCGCTCCGAGCTCGACCTCACCTCCCCGGACCTGGACACCGCGCGCCGCTGGCGCGATTACGGCGCCATCGTGAACGCCGCCGCCTACACCAAGGTCGACGCGGCCGAGACGCCCGAGGGCCGCACCGAGGCGTGGGCCGCGAACGTCACGGCGGTCGCCGCCCTGGCCCGCATCGCGACCGCCAACGGCCTGACCCTCGTCCACGTCTCGAGCGACTACGTCTTCGACGGTACGAAGAGCGAGGCCTACGGCACCGATGACGCCCTCTCGCCGCTGGGCGTCTACGGACAGACGAAGGCCGCGGGCGACGCGATCGTGCGGACGGTGCCGCGCCACTTCGTGCTGCGCACGAGCTGGGTCATCGGCGACGGCAACAACTTCGTGCGCACGATGGCATCGCTCGCCGGTCGCGGGATCGATCCGAGGGTGGTGGACGATCAGGTCGGTCGTCTGACGTTCACCTCCGATATCGCCCGCGCCATCCGCGTCGTCCTCGACGAAGACGTGCCCGTCGGCGTCTACAACGTCACCGGACAAGGCGAGCCCGCCTCGTGGTTCGACATCGCGCGTCGTGTCTTCGAACTGTCCGGCCACGACCCCGCACGCGTCACGGGCGTCAGCACTGACGAATACTTCGCCGGTGCCACTGCTCCCGTCGCTCCTCGTCCGCGCAACAGCGTGCTCGATCCCACGGGCACGATCGCCGTCGGCATCCCCCTCGGAGACGCCGACGCGCGGCTGCGCGACTACCTCGACCACGCGTGAGCGGCGACGAGCGCCGGGCGACGCAGCGCCCCGGCTTCGTCGCCCGGGCGGCACGTCGCGTGTGGTCGCACAGCGCGGTGCGCTACCTGATCGTGGGCGGCGGCGCGTTCCTCATCGACGTCGCTCTGCTCGCCCTACTCCATGACCTCATCGGCGTCCCGCTGGTCATCGCGACCCCGACGGCGTTCCTCCTGAGCTTCGCCGTCACCTATCTGCTGCAGCGCACTTTCACGTTCTCCTCCGACACCGGCGTGGCCTCGAGCGCGATCAAGTACACCGCGCTGGTGGCCTTCAATACCGTGGCGACCACCGGAATCGTCTCCGGTGTCGCTGCGCTGGGGCTCCCGTGGGTGGTCGGGAAGGTCGTCGCGGTCGGCTCGACGACCGTGTGGAACTACTTCGCCTACCGGTACTGGATCTTCCCCGCCCGCCGGTCCGACACAGACGCGTCCTGACCGCCTCGGGCGCGGCATCCTGTCGTCCGAGCGAGGGCGGTCAGGGGAGATCGGACTCGATGTGCGGGGAGTCGTCGGCGGCGCGCGCTGATTCGAGATGCGCGATCCGACGGGTCAGAGCCTCGAGGTCGGCGCGGTTGATGGCGGACTCCTCGGCCAGGCTGCGGATCTCCTCCTCCGCGCGCGAGAGCTCCCATGACAGGTGGAGGGCGACGCCGACGAGAAGGGCGATGGAGATCGCGAAGATGAGGTTGGCGGGCACCTCGACCCCGAGCAGATGCGTCAGCTGCACCAGGAGCCCGGGGAAGATCGAGATCACGAGCAGGGCCAGGCCGATGACGAGCCACAGCGTCGCGTACTTCTCGCGCAGCTGACGGCGGAGAAGCAGGACGACGATCAACCCCAGCACCACGACGGCGAAGGTGATCCCGGCGACGACGATCACGCGCGCACTCCCGTCTTCGAGGCCGCACCGCGCATGATCGCCAAGGACAGGGCGAACACCGAGCGCAGCAGATAGAGCGAGGCGCCCAGCGGATTCTGGCTGGGGCGCCCCGCGGCGCGCGGGCGCATCGCGACCGGCACCTGAACCACCGTCAGTCCCGCGTGCACGGCGTTCACGAGCGAGTCGACGGTGTCGCCGAGGTACTCGGCGGGGTAGTAGTCGACGTACTGATCGATTGCGCGAACGTTGGCCGCGCGGAATCCACTGGTCACATCGGTCAACCGGGTACCGGAGATGCGAGTGAGGACACCCGCCAGCATGCGCATCGCCCACCGCCTCGGCCCCCGCGCAGAGTAGTCGCCGACCTCCGCGAAGCGAGCGCCGATCGAGATGTCAGCCCTCTGCAGTCCGTCGAGCACCGCTGCGATGTCGCGCGGGTTGTGCTGACCGTCGGCGTCGACCTGGATCGCCCGGGTGTACCCGTGGCGCTGGGCGTAACGGAATCCCGCACGCATCGCCCCGCCGACACCGAGATTGAACGGGAGCGACAGGATCGTGGCCCCGGCCTCGCGAGCTCTGACGGCCGTATCGTCCTGGGAACCGTCGTCCACGACGAGGATGTCCCAGGCTTCGGGCTGGGCCAGGATCTCCCGGATCGTGGGGCCGACGCTCTCGCCCTCGTTCCAAGCCGGAACGATGACCAGAGTGCTCGATCGTGCCGCAGACATCGCCCTCATCGTAGCAGCGCCCTTCGCTCCGCCAGCAGGACTCCGCCGCACTCCGAGCGGGCCGGCCGGGTGGTGAAAGCGGCTGCTTGTAGGATCGCACGGGCCGTCACCGCCTCCACCACGTCGGCGGAGGGATGCCCAGAAGGAATCACCTCATGCCCGCACTCCTCGCCCGCCTCGCCCTCCCCCGGCGTCCCCTGGCGGACGTCGCCGTCGTCTTCGTCGCCCTGCTGGCGATCCTGCTCTCGGGCGCCGTGTTCCTCCCCATCGCCTCCGGCGCCGACGAGGCGGCTCACTACGTGTATGCGGCGGCCGTCGTACGCGGCCAGGCGGGGACGCTGGAGCCCACGCTGCCGGCCCGGTTCTCGAACATGGACGTGTTCGCCGGCTGCATCGCCTTCCACCCCGACGTGACGGCCGCCTGCCAGGGACCGCTCCGCATCAGCTCCACCGCCGAGGTGCTCTCGCAGACGAACGCCGGGCTGTACAACCCCGTCTTCTACCTGTGGACGGGTCTCGGCACCCTGGCCGTGCCCACCGAGTACGGGCTCTACCTCTCCCGCGCCCTCGCGGCCGTGGTGACGGCGCTCTTCCTGGCCTGGGGGCTCTCGCTGCTGCGGCGGTCCTCGCGATCCCCCCTACCCGTGATCGCGGCGACGCTGTTCCTGACGCCGATGACGCTCTATGTCGGGATGGTGCTCAACCCCAGCGCGTGGGAGATCGCCACGCTGTTCGCCGCCACGGTCGCCGGTTTCGCCGTCGCGTGCCGTCCTGCGACGACCGGATGGCGCGAGGAGCACTCACTGCTGCTCGCCGCCTCCTGCGTGCTCGTGGTCACACGCGGACTGTCGCCGATGTTCCTCGCGTTGACCGCTGTCGCGCTGCTCGTCGTGGCCGGATTCGAACGCACACGGCGCCTGCTGGCCGACCGTCGGGCGTGGATCCTGGCCGGCGGCATCGGCGCGGTCACCGCCTTCAGCGTCCTGTGGGTGCTCGTGCACGGGACGAACTACGTCGGGGTCGAGAAGCCGGCCTCACTCGCGGACGGGCTGACGGGCATCTCGGTGTTCTATTCGAACTACCACGAGCAGGTCACGCAGATGTACGGGAACCTCGGCTGGCTCGACCTGCGCAGCCCGAACATCTTGTCGACCTCGTGGGTGCTGCTTCTCGGCGGCGCCCTCGTGTTCTGCTTCGGTCTCGCGACGCGGCGCGCCCGCTGGGCCATCCTGCTCGCGTTCGGCTCCGCCACGCTCATCCCGGGGGTTCTGTCGGGCCTGCAGTGGTCGGGCTACGGCTGGCAGGGGCGCTACACCATGCCGCTCGTCGCCGCCCTCATCGTCATCGCCGCCCTGGCCGCGGATGCGGGCCCGGGCACGACACCGATGGATGCCGGAACCCGACGCGTCGTGGGGATGTTGCGCTGGCTGTTGCCGGCGTTCCTCGTCGTGGGGGTGACGATCACGGCGGTGCGCACCGGCCACCGTTACCTGGCCGGCGACACGAGCGCTCTGACGGCCGCCTGGCAGTGGACCCCTCCCCTCGCCGTCCCCGTGCTCGCCGTGGCGTTCTTCGGGGGACTGCTCGTGCTCACCGGCACCCTCGTGCGGCGCGGGGGCGCGGCCGTCGACCCGGCTCCCGCCTCGAGGATCGCCGCTCGGTGACCGACCGGCGCGACCCACCGAGGTGACGCACCGAGGTGACCCACCGAGGTGACCCATCGGCGTGAAAGGCCGGCGCCACCCGTGAGACGCCGTCCTGCGGGGGTGCCGCCTCACGAAGCGCGGGCGCCCCGGCTCGACGATCGGGCGACTCAGCGCACGGTGACAGAGAGACAGCCGAGCGACACCGTGAAGCCGCCCTTGTCGTCCACCACGCTCGCGCAGACCTGACGCGTGCCCTTCGTCGCGGTGTACCGCTGCTCGAAACCGTGTGCCGAACCCGCCGCGGGGAAGGCCGCGCCCACGTCAGGACGCGACCCGTCGGCACGCACCGTCCGGACCGACCCGTCGATCGATACGCGCACCGTCACCGGTCCCGAGACGTCGGGGTCGAAGGCCCATCCGCGCACCGTGAGCGCTCCGGTCGCGGCGCTGACCGCGTCGAGGCGCCCGATGGGTGCCCCGGCGACGCCGGTCACCGTGCGGCAGCCGAGCAGCGGATTCGCCCCCGAGGTGTTGATCGCGTAGATGCACAGGCGGGAGGTGCCCACCGGGATCGACACCGACGACTGATACCCGTGCGCGGAACCGTAGAGCGGATAGGCCGCGCCCACGTCGGGACGGCTGGTGTTCGCGGTGAGTACTGACGCCGATGCGCCCACGTAGACGTGCACGTCGATCGGTTTGGCCGTGTCGGGGTCGATCGCCCACCCCCGGACGCTCGCGGTCGTTCCGGACACGGTCACCTCGTCGACCGCGCCGATGGGCGTCTTGCCCTCGTCGGGCGTCGTGATCGATCGGCAGCCGAGATCGGTGTCGGGCCCACTCGTGTTGACGGCCGTCACGCACACCGTGGACGGGCCGATGGGAATGTCGACGGCGCGGGAGTAGCCGTGCGTCGCGCCGTACACCGGGTACGCGGCGGCTACGTCCGGCCGCGAGGTCTGCGCGGTGACGCGCGTGGACTTCCCGTCGACCGAGATGCGCACGGCGATGGGGCGGATCGTGTCCGGATCGATGGCCCAGCCCGTGACGGTCGCGCTGCGCCCGGAGACGCTGACCGACTCGAAGTTGCCGATGGGCGCGCGGCCCTGATCCCCTCCGGTGACCGAGCGGCAGCCCAGGGTGGTGTTGTCGCCCGAGGTGTTGATCGCGTAGACGCAGACGGTCGAGTTGCCCGCGGGGAGGTCGACGACCTCCGAGAAACCGTGACCGCTGCCGTACGCCGGATAGGCCTCACCGACGTCGCTCCGCTTGTCGTCCGCGGTGAAGGCGCGGCCGACGCCGCCGACGTAGATGTGCACTGGGATCGACTTCTTGGTGTCGGGATCGATCGCCCACCCGCTCACCCGAGCGGTCGTACCCGCGACGTCGATCCCGTCGATGTAGCCGAGGGGCGCCCGGCCGATGTCGCGCGCGGCGGGGGTCATGATGCTGCGGCATCCGAGGGTCGTGTTGTCGCCGCCCCCGGTGTCGATGCCGTAGACGCAGACCTGTCGAGCGTCCAGTGGCACCTTGAGGGTCGTGCTGTAACCGTGCGCCGTGCCGTGGGCGGGGTACGGCGTCGCAAGGTCGGCACGGCTCCGGTTGGCGGTGACGGCCGTGCCGACACCGTCCACGTAGACGTGCACGGGGATCGAGGCGGCGGTGTCCGGATCGATGGCCCAGCCCGTCACCGTGATCGACCCCGACGACACCGCGACGGAATCGACGGACCCGACGGGCGAACCGGTGTAGAACGGCATGTCGCGGCATCCGAGACCGACGTCGCTCCCCGAGCCGGTGTTCACCGCGGTCAGACACACTTGACCGCTGCCGCCCGACGTGACCGGGATGCGCGTGTCGAACCCGTGGCTGCTGCCGCTCCCGGGATAGGCGGCACCCACGTCGGGACGATCGGCGTCGGCCGTGAGGGTCGTGACGGCCCCCGCGAGCGAGACCCGCACCTGGATGGAGCCGGACGTGTCGGGGTCGATCGCCCACCCCCGCACGCGAATGCCACCCGGGTAGGCCTCGATCGCATCAACGGAGCCGAAGGGGCGTCCGCCGGCCTTGGTCGAGCCGAACCAGTCGGTGAAGGTGCGCCAGAAGTTGCGGTTGCCGTAGGCGCTGCATCCGTCGCCCTCGCCGTAGAGGTTGCGCAGCGCTGCCTGGTTGGGCACGTACGGGGTGTAGATGTACAGGCCCGCCGTCGCCTGATTCTCGATGTAGACGCGCTGCGTGCCGCAGCTGGCAGACGGGTTGTAGAGGATGTTGTTCCACCGGCCGGCCTGGTACCCCCACCAGCTCGGATTGAGGCGGTACACCTCGAACTGACGGGCACCGTAGTAGACCTGGTAGAAGAACCCCTGGGTCGAAGGATCGCACGGAGCGGTGTCGGGACAGCCCTGGCCCGTTGCCGCGGAGTAGTTCCATGCCGACGGAGCGGTCGAGGTGACCAGGCCCTGCTCCTTCTGGAGGAGCACGAGAAGGGCTTTCTGGCTGATGCCGCAGGAGAGGGCCACCTTGGCGATGATGGTGGCGGCGCTCTCGTTCGCTGCACCCGCGTAGCCGTTGCAGTACTTGTCGGCCGGGCGGTCATCGGTGCTCTGCCGATAGTCCTTCAGGCAGGTGTAGCCCGACCGACAGGAACGGACCTTCCCATCGAGGAAGGTCTGGATCTCCCCCGCCGACATCGCGGCGCCGTCGTAGAACACCGCATCGTCGATGATGCTGCCGGGGTTCCAATCCGAGGCATCCGCAGCCGCCGCGGCCGGTGCGGGCGCGACCGTGGCCGGGAGCGCGAGCGGCGCGGCGGCGAGCAGAGCGATGGCGCACGCCCAGGAGGCGATGACCGCCGCGACGCTGCGGCGGCGAGGATGACGCATCACGGCGCCGTCTCAATGGTGGTGATGGACGATTGCGCCCGGAGGTTCGCGGAGGTGTAGGAAACGGTGAAGGCGGCGTCCTCGCCGTCGGGCACCGGGATGGACATGAGACCGCAGTAGGTGACCTCTTTGCCCTCGTTGCCGGACACCGACACCGACCGCTGCGACTCCTCGAGGGTCAGGGTGCAGGTGCCCCCGGACTCGGACACCCCGGGCACCATCGCCGTGACCTCGAGCGACCCGTCGCGCACTTCGGAGGTGATCACGAGGATCTCGCCGTTGTAGGGCGAGTCGGCGGTCGCGCTCTCGCTCGGCGCAGGAGAGGGATCGGCGGTGATCGCCGGAGAAGCGGAAGCCGTGGCAGGCGCGGAGGGGGACGGGCTCGATGACGCCGCGTCGGACGAGATGGGCGCGGCCCCGGGGGTCGGTGTCGCGCACGCGGACAACGAGACCAGCGCGAGGACCAGGAGTGAGGTCGACGCGACACGCGCGCGCCTCGAGGGAGACGGGATGACGGTGCCGAGAAGGTGCTTCACGCGTTCATTATGCGTTGCGCAAGTGACGGATGGGAATATTGGGAAGGAAGGGACGCCGATGTCAGCGCCCCGGAAGACGCCGCCGCAGCCGCCGCAAACGCGACATCACCGGCTGATGCGCGTCGATCTCGCGCCGAACGTCGTCGCGGACGTCGGTGCGCAGTCGCTCCACGATCCGTTCCACGGCGCGGTCGATGGAGCGATCGACGTGTGCCGCCAGTTCGGCCTGCGACGCGGCGACGAACAGCGGAAGTCCGGCGCCCTCGCGACGCACCCATTCGGCGAGAGCCCGGTCGCGGACGACGGCGTCGTCGCGCGCGTGCTCGGCGGCGAGGCCGAACATGCTGTTGGCGTCGAGGCCCTCGGCACCCGGTCGCTGGGTCCAGTAGGCGAGAGCCTCGCCCGGGAGGAAGCCGATGTCGCCGTGCCGCAGGATGCGCAGGTAGAGGTCCCAGTCCTCGACGGCGTCGAGGGTCTCGTCGTACCACCCCACTTCGGCGTGCACGGCGCGGCGATAGAGGACCGCGATCGGCACCATCCGATTGATGCTCATCATCTCGGTGAGCGAGACCCGCTGCATCCCCGCCCAGAAAGGCGCACGACCGACTTCGACCCAGGCGCCGTCGCGATTCTCCTCGTAGACGATCTCGGTCGGGACCGCCACCGCCGCATCGTCGGGATGGGCGTCGAGCCAGGCGACGGTGCGGGAGAGGAACTCCGGATGCCACCGGTCGTCGTCGTCGTGCAGCACGACGTGATCGGTGTCGAGGGTGCGCACCCCGGTGTTCGCGGCGACGCAGCGACCGCCCTCGCCATCGGCGATGTGGACGACGTCCACGTCCGTCAGTCCCGACTCCGCGACGACGCGGTCGACCTCGGCGGCGTCTCCCCCGTCGTCGACGACCACGACCCGGCGGTCGGAGAAGGTCTGCGCGGCGATGTCGGCGAGCGCCCCCCGGAGGAATCCGGGGCGGTGGCGGGTGCGGACGACGATCCCGACGCGAGCAGGCATGCGTCGAAGCTTAGGGTCGACGCCTCGGCGTCCGTGGGAGCCTCGCGGGAGGTCCGCCGATCACAGCTCGGCGTGCAGAGCCCACACCCGCTCGGCCGCAGCACCCCAGGCGAAGCCTTTGGCCCGGTCGCCCGCGAGCACGCGCAGACGCTCGGCCTCGGCGCCCAGGGCGCGGGCCAGGGCCTCGCCGAGCGCCTCTGCCTGCGCGTACGCCGCCGCGTCGGCGAGCACCTCGCGGTGCGCGACGGTGTCGACGGCCACGACGGGGACGGCGAGTGCGAGGGCGTCGACCGCGCGCCAGGGCCAATCGGTGCGGGCGCACGGGGCGATGAACGCCGCGGCGTGCGAGAGCACGGCGGCACGGTCCCAGCGGTCGAGAGACCCGCGCGCGTGCACGCGCGTCTCGGAGAGACCCGCCGCCGCCGCGATGTCGGCCACGCCGGGCTCCTCCCCCTCGGGCACGTCGAGCACGACCACGTCGCCGTCCCAGCCCGCCGCGACGACGGCCGCGAACGCGCCGGCCAGATCGTCGGATGCCGCGACGCCTCCGGCCGTGGCGACGAACGTCGCGGGCAGGTCGAGGGCGCGCAGGCGTCCGACGGCGTCGGAGGGTACGCGCAGACCGGCGGCGGGAGCCCCGCCGATCACGCGGACCTTCTTCACGAGCTTCGCCTTGGCCGTCTCGGCCAGACGATCGGCCATCGCGTGGGTCGGGACGATCACCGCGTCGGCGTGCTTGGCCACGCGCGAGAGCAGGGCGCGCGCCGCGAGGCTCTCGGTCTTCGGCAGCTCGTCGGGGGTCTCGAAGGCCCTCAGATCCCACAGCGTCACGACGATCTGGTGCGTCTCGTTGACGCGGTCGTGCCGCACGAGCGGGGCCAGCGCCGTCGGCGAGTGGATCAGCCCCTTGCCGATGCCCGGCGCCACCCCGAGCTGCCAGGAGGCCGCGAGTTCGCGACGGCGCACCGCCAGACGCGTCTCGGAGCTCAGGCCCTTGATCGCCTGATCGTCGGCGAGGCCGGGAGCGGGCACGATCGCACCGACGTCGCAGCCTCGCGGAGCGGTCGCGATCAGGGCTTCGGTGAGGGATGCCGAGGCCTCGGCGAGGTCGCGGGTGGTCGGGGCGACGAGCTGGTCGAGCACGACGCGGAGGGTGACGGTCACGGCGCGGGGCTCTCCGTTCCGGTCGGCGGGTGCAGGGCGTCCTTCACCATCTGCTGCACCTGGGCGTAGTCGGGGTCGAACTCGTCGACGCCGCCCTCGGGAGTGAGCTCGAGGGTGTTGACGGGCTGGTCCTTCGCCTCGAGGGCGAGGTCGACGAGAGTGGGCGCGATGAGACCCTGGGGCAGGTCGGTCTGGATGATGTTCGTGGTGCTGCTCGCGACGTCCTGGAAGTGCGTGAGCACGTTCTGCGGGGTGAACTGGGCGAGGATCGCCTCCTGCAGCTCGCGCTGGCGGCGCATGCGGTCGAAATCGCTCGTGGTGTAGCGCGAACGGGCGTACCACTGGGCGGTGTCGCCGTCCATGTGCTGCTGACCGGGCTCGATCCAGCCGAAGGCCCAGTCGTCCACCGGCTGGCCGTCGTAGGCGGGTCCGCCCTTGGGCAGGCGCTCCTGCACGTTGATGTCGACGCCGCCGAGCGCGTCGATGACGTCGGCGAATCCCTTCATGTCGATGAGCACGTAGTAGGGGATCTGGATGCCCATGATCCCCTCGGCGGCATCCTTCGTCGCTTCGATCCCGGGTTCGGTGCCGCGCTCCTTGGTGTTGGGGTAGAGCAGGTTGCCGTCCTGGCAGATCTCCACCTCGGTGCGCAGCTGATTGATGCCGCTCCCCCACCCGCAGGTCGCGTTGGCGTAACCGGTGTGACCGTCGGGATACTCGTCCTGCATCGGCCCCGGGGCGAAGGGGAAGTGCGGCATGTCGCGCGGGATGCCGGTGATCGTCGTCGCGCCCGTGTCGGCGTTGATGGAGACCACCGAGATGCTGTCGAAGCGCATGGAGTCGCGGCCCTCGCCGGAGTCGGCGCCGAGCAGCAGGATGTTGTAATACCCGTCCGAGGGCGGGACGACCGCCGCCGACTGGGCGAACAGCTCCGAGAAGGCGTCACGGGTGGTACCCGCGGCCTGGGCTGCCCATGCGGCACCCGACCCCGAGAGCACGAGCAGTCCGACCGACACGATCGTCATGCCGAAGCGCGCGACGGGTCCGACCTTGACCAATCGCACGAGCCGGAGGGTGTCGATCGTCAGGACCACCCACAGCACGGCGTAGGCGACGAGCACGATCTGCACGAGCGTGAGCGGCAGGGGCCGGAACCACGACAGGAAGTCGGGGATGAACGAGCCGGTCGCGACGGCGAACAGCACACTCGGCGACAGCAGCGCGAACAGCCCGCTCAGCACGAGCACGGTCCACATCACGAGGGTGGCGCCGAGCCCGAACCGACCGAGTCGGCGGTTGCCGGCGAGCACCTGGGCGGATCCGGGGAGGAGGAAATTCAGCACGACGAGCCACCAGCCGCGGCGGGTCATGACCTCGACCGACGACGCGTCGGGGTTGCGCAGCGGCCGCGCCTCGATCATCGGCGCGTGCGCGCGTGTCCGGGCGGGCGCCGCGAGGGTCACAGCGAGTCCTTCAGACGCCGGTTCTTCTCCTCGACCTGCGACTCGAGATCGCGGGCGTAGGCTTCCACGCGCTCCGCGAGCTCGACGTCGGCGCTGCCCAGGATGCGGGCGGCCAGGAGACCGGCGTTCTTGGCACCGTTGATCGAGACGGTCGCGACGGGGATGCCGGCGGGCATCTGCACGATGCTGAGCAGCGAGTCCAGCCCGTCGAGGGTGGCCAGCTGCACCGGCACGCCGATCACGGGGAGGGCGGTGACGGACGCGAGCATGCCAGGCAGGTGCGCCGCTCCCCCGGCCCCGGCGATGATGGCGCGCAGTCCGCGACCGCGGGCCTCTCGGCCGTACCGGAGGAGTTTGTCGGGCGTGCGGTGCGCGGAGACGACCTCGACCTCGTGCGGGATGCCGAACTCCGTCAGCACCGCGGAGGCGGCATCCATCACCCGCCAGTCGGAGTCGGAGCCCATGACGACGCCGACCACGGGCGTCTCGGAAGAATGCAGCGGCCGGGTCACCGGTCCAGGCTAGGGCGGCTCGCTGGAAGATCGCGGAACGGCGCGCTCAGGCGTGCCGGTCCATCGTGCGTTCAGTCGAAGAAGGCCGCGGCGGCGCGCCCCTCGTACACGACGTCGTCGAGGTCGTCGCCGATGACGTTGACGTGTCCGACCTTCCGCCCCGGGCGGGGCGCCTTGCCGTACGTGTGGATCTTGGCCGCGGGGTGGGCGGCCATGGCGGCGGGGAAGCGCTCCTCGAGCGTGCCCTCGGCCGGCCCGCCGAGCACGTTGATCATCACGGTCCACGGGGCGACGGCATCCGTCGATCCGAGGGGCAGGTCGAGGACCGCGCGCACGTGCTGCTCGAACTGGCTGGTGACGGCGCCGTCCTGCGTCCAGTGCCCGCTGTTGTGCGGGCGCATGGCGAGCTCGTTGATGAGGATGCGCTCGTCGGTGGTCTCGAACAGCTCGACGGCGAGCATGCCGGTCACCCCCAGACCCTCGGCGACCGCGACGCCGATCTCGGCGGCCACGCGCTGCACGCGCTGATCGGCGCGCGGGGCGGGGGCGACGACCTCGGCGCACACGCCGTCGCGCTGCACGGTCTCGACGACCGGGTACGCCCGCACCTCGCCGGAGGGCCGGCGCGCCACCTGCTGCGCGAGCTCGCGCGTGAAGTCGACGAGCTCCTCGACGAGCAGCGACCCGCCGTTGCCGTCCTCCGCGAGGGCGGCGAACCAGTCATCGGCCTCCGTCGCGGCCGACACGACGCGGACGCCCTTGCCGTCGTAGCCCCCGCGGGGCGTCTTCACGACCGCGCGGCCGCCGTGGGCGTCGAGGAACTCCTGCAGCCCCGAGGAATCGGAGACGGCGGCCCAGTCGGGCTGCGGCAGACCCAGCTCGGCCATGCGGGCGCGCATGACGAGCTTGTCCTGGGCGACCCCGAGCGGTGCGGGGCCGGGGTGCACGGCGACGCCCGCGTCGACGAGGGCGGCGAGGACATCCTGGGGAACGTGCTCGTGATCGAAGGTGATGACGTCGACGTCGCGGGCGAAGGCCAGCACGGTCTCGGCATCGCGGTAGTCGCCGACGGCGGTCGCGGCGAGCGCGGCCGACATGCCCTCGTCTTCCGCGAGCACGCGGATCTCGACGCCCAGCTCGATCGCCGGGGCGATCATCATCCGCGCCAGCTGTCCGCCACCGACCACTCCGACTCGCAGCGCCATGCCGCTCCTTCCGTCGGCATCCATTCTGTCGGGACGTCCGCGCGGGCGCGAGCCGGGCGCCGGGGCGGCATCATCCTCGGAACCGTCAGCGCCGGGGCCCGGTGGCTTCGACGGGCTCAGCCACCTCCGTTCGCGCGGGAGCCCGGTGGCTTCGACGGGCTCAGCCACCTCCGTTCGCGTGGGAGCCCGGGGGCTTCGACGGGCTCAGCCACCTCCGTTCGCGCCCGCAGGTCTTCGCCGGCCGCAGCCGAGGTCCCTGAGCCTGTCGAAGGGACCGGGACGTCGCGACGTCAGAGCCCGACGGAGCCCGACCCGAAGGTCTGCGCGTCGCGGTGGGCCAGGATCTGATTGACCTCGACCTGGTCGACCAGCGTCTCGTGCACGAGCACGGCGTGCGGGATGTTCTTCATGCGCAGCGGCGGCTCGACGCCGTTCGACAGCGACAGCGTGCCCGCACCCCACAGGCGCTGGAGGATGCCGCGACGCATCTGGATCGAGTACCCCCGCACGTGGGAGATCTCGCGCTGGGTCGATCCGAAGGCGCCCGACCGCTCGATGACGCGCCGTGTCGTGATCGTCCACGTGTGCGAGAGCCACGCGAGGAACGGGACGACGACCAGCAGGAGGACGACGACCGCCGCAGCCGTCACGAGCATCCAGTTCTCGAAGGGCGCGGGGAGGTTGTCGTAGAAGTACGCGGTTGCTCCCGCGACGGCGATGAGCACGAGGGCCGACCAGAACAGCCCGCGCGCGTGCGCGTGCAACCGGGCGATGCGCAGTTCGGGCGCGTTCGTCCCCGGCGCCGGCATCCGCGGGCGACCGATCGAACTCGACGGCTGGGTCACCCTCTCATTGTGCGACCCCGCGGGCGGCGAGGGCGGCGCACACGCGGGCGGCGGTCGCTGCGGGGGCGGCGCAGTGCCGCGTCAGCGCACGTGGACGACGTCGCCCGCGGCCACGACCGTCTCGATCGTGCCGGCCGTGACGACGAGGCGACCGTCGTCGTCGAGGCGCTCGGCGCGCCCCGCGAGCGTCGTGCCGTCGGGCAACGACACCGTGACCTCGCGACCGAGTGTCGCGCACAGCTTCTCGACGTCGCGGTGCACGCCCGCGGCGTCGCCGGAGGCGAGGGCGGCGAGGGTGTCGCGCAGGTGACCGAGGTAGTCGACCAGCAGGCGGTCGTCGTCGCACTCCGCCCCGATCGCCTGGAATGACGTCGCGGTCGTCACGGGAAGATCTGCGCGGCTCATGCGCGTGTTGACGCCGGCTCCGACCACCACGGTGTCGAAGGTGCCCGGCACCGCCTCGGCCAGGATGCCGCAGATCTTGGCGCCGTCGACGAGGACGTCGTTCGGCCACTTGAGCTCGGCGCTGCCGCCGTGGCCCGTCAACTGCGCCCCGACCGCGCGGGTCATGGCCGCCCCCGCGGCGAGCGGGATCCACCCCCGCGACGACATCGGGATGCCGGACGCGTCGACCACGACCGACACGGCGAGCGCGGTGCCCGCCGGCGCCGTCCAGGTGCGGTCGAGGCGTCCGCGGCCCGCACGCTGGTCGTCGGTGACGAGCAGCGAGAGGTGGGGCCATCCGGCGGGATCGGCGGTGACCGCGGCGACCACGTCGGCGTTGGTCGAATCGGTGGTCTCCACCACCTGGACGCGGGGACTGATGTCGGCGGTGCGGGGGTATCCGGATTCGGGGATCGGCATGTCCACACCTTAGGGAACCGGCGGCCCAACGGCATCCGGTTGCGCGTGATGTCCGGAACCCCTGGATGGCCGGATGCCACATCGCGCGGACGATTCGCTTGTGCGCACCCTCCAACGCCGGTGCCGGTGCGGTCGCTAGGGTGGAAAGCGTGACCGACCAGCCCGATCTCTTCACCACCGCCGGCAAGATCGCGGACCTGCGCAGCAGGTTCCAGGAGGCGGTCGTCGATGCCGAAGCCGCCGCGCGCCAGAAGCAGCACGCGAAGGGCAAGCTCACCGCCCGCGAGCGCCTCGAGATGCTGGTGGACCCCGGCTCCTTCGTCGAGCTCGACGAGTACGTGCGCCACCGCACCACGGCCTTCGGCATGGACAAGTCCCGCCCCTACGGCGACTCGGTCGTCACGGGCACCGGCACCATCCACGGTCGCACGGTCGCGGTGTACGCGCAGGACTTCTCCACCTTCGGCGGATCGCTCGGCGAGGTCGCCGGCGACAAGATCATCAAGGTGATGGAGCTGGCGCTGCGCAGCGGCATCCCGATCATCGGCATCCTGGACTCCGGCGGCGCCCGCATCCAGGAGGGTGTCGTCGCCCTCGGCAAGTACGGCGAGATCTTCCGCCTGAACACCGCGGCCTCGGGCGTCATCCCGCAGATCTCGATCATCATGGGACCCGCCGCCGGTGGCGCGGTGTACTCCCCCGCCCTCACCGACTTCGTCATCATGGTCGACAAGACCAGTCAGATGTTCGTCACCGGCCCCGACGTGATCAAGACCGTCACCGGCGAAGACGTGGGCATGGAGGAGCTCGGCGGAGCCCACACCCACAACACCCGCTCGGGCGTCGCGCACTACCTCGCCGACGACGAGGACGACGCGATCGACTACGCCCGCGGGCTGATCGGGTACCTCCCCGACAACAACCTCGCCGAGATCCCCGTCTACGACACCCCCTTCGAATTCGAGACGACGGATGCCGACCGCTCGCTGAACACGGTCATCCCCGACTCCCCCAACCAGCCGTACGACATCCACACCGTCATCGACGGGATCGTGGACGCCGGCGAGTTCCTTGAGGTGCAGCCGCTGTTCGCGCCGAACATCGTGATCGGCTTCGGACGCATCGAGGGGCGGACCGTCGGCGTCATCGCCAACCAGCCCTCGCAGATGGCCGGCACGCTCAACATCGACGCCGGTGAGAAGGCGTCGCGGTTCGTGCGGTTCTGCGACGCCTTCTCGGTGCCGATCGTGACCCTCGTCGACGTGCCCGGGTACCTCCCCGGCACCGACCAGGAGTGGACCGGCGTCATCCGCCGCGGTGCGAAGCTGCTGTACGCCTACGCCGAGGCCACCGTGCCCCTGGTGACCGTGATCCTGCGCAAGGCCTACGGCGGCGCCTACATCGTCATGGGCTCCAAGCAGCTGGGCGCCGACATCAACCTCGCCTGGCCCACCGCCGAGATCGCCGTCATGGGCGGTCAGGGCGCGGTCAACATCCTCTACCGCGGTGAGATCAAGCGGGCCGAGGAGGCCGGCGAAGACGTCGCCGCCGTGCGCACGCGCCTCGCGAACGAGTACACCTACAACGTGGCATCCCCGTTCCTCGCGGCCGAGCGCGGCGAGCTCGACGGGATCATCGAGCCGGCGCAGACCCGCGTCTCGATCGCCAAGGCCCTGCGGGCGCTGCGCAACAAGCGTGCGAGCCTGCCGGCCAAGAAGCACGGGAACATCCCGCTGTGAGCGCCGACCCCTCCGACGCCGGCCGGCCGCCCGTGGTGGCGGAGGTCGTGCGGGGAACACCCACCGAAGAGGAGCTGGCCGCGGCGATCGTCGTGGTCAGCGAGGCGTACGTGCGCGAGGTCGCCGAGGCCACGGCTCCCGACGACGCCCCGCGTTCCCGGTGGGAGCTGTCGGCTCGCGGCTTGAGGACGCCTCTGAACCGCGCCGCGGGATGGAACGGCTTCACCGGCTGACCGTTCGGCCGGAAAGTGTCCCCCGAAATACCTACAGACGCCGCGGGACGGGTCGCGAATACTGGAGGAGCTGGAACGCATCACGCGTTCGGTCGGACCGCTCCTTCGAGCCGGATCCGGCCGCACGAACGGTTTTCGGGTAACCGTTCGTCCGGGTGGGGGGCAGGCGATATCGCCGCCCCTCACCCCTCACTCTCGGCAGCGTCGACGAATCCCCCCTTTGCGTCGGTCCGACCGACGGGTGAGGGGTGAGCCCGGAAGAGCCCCGAGGCGGATCCGCTCAGCGCGGTCGCCGGATCTCCCGCCACAGGTCGACCTCGTCGTCGTCACCGCCGGCGCCCTCGCCCCGCGAGCGGCCGACGATGGTCACCGCGATCTCGTGGTGCGGCGACGTGCGGATGATGAGACGCTGCGAGACGGACTCGCGCAGGACGGATGCCAGCTCGGCGCGGATGACGTCGAGGTCGGCGGGCCGCAACCCCTCCAGTCCCCCCTCGTCGAACAGGCTGACCGCTGCGCCCCGGCACCGGGCCGCCTCGATCTCGACGCGCACACCGTCGTCGAGGAGGCGGTTGCCGCGGAGTTCGTCGCGCAGGCTCGCCTCGGCCCGGCGGGCGGCGTCCTTGTCGGCGGCGCGGAGATTGCCGCCGTTCTCGATGGTGCGGGCGAGGATCGGCCCCGCGGCCTGCAGGGCACGCTGGACGTGGAGTCGGCGCTCGCGCTGACGTCCGCTCTGCGACGCCTGCCACGCGGAGGCGGCCTGCTGCAGCTCGGCGAGGCGCTCGGCGTCGCGCGCGGCACGGTCGAGCGCGATGGTCACCAGTTGCGCCGCGGTGACCCACATGAGCGACCCGACCAGGCCGAGGCTCAGGGCCTGCAGCGGTCCGAGCCAGAACGACGTCGACAGGGTGAGCAGCGCCATCCCCGTCCACGCGACGATCGCACGGCGGCGCACCATGACGATGGTCATGAGAGCGCCGATCGCCCCGATCACCCAGGTCACGAAGGGCTCGGAACGTCCCGCCTCGGTGACCGCGAGGAACGGCGCGTTGGGCACGATGACGGCGGCCATCAGCGCCAGCGCGACGCCCCAGCCGGGAAGGCGGGCGGGCGAGGTGACGGGCGACGACGAGTCGGTGCGCTCGCGCGCGCCGATGGCGAAGATCCAGAGCCAGGTGACGGGGAGGTAGAAGACCAGGGCCGCCACGATCAGCCACCCGCGCTCGACGGTCTCGGGCGAGGTCCAGATGAGTCCGCGCGCGGCGAGGTAGGCGGTGAAGGCCAGTCCGATGATGGACAGGACCGAACGCACGGTCACCAGCGGTCACCCGCTTCCCACTCGAGGGTCACCGTCGTGCCGGCGGAGGTCGAATCGATGTCGCTGCGCCCGCCGACGGCGGCCAGGCGGGCGTTGATCGACCCGCGGATGCCGAGACGGTCGTCGGGGATGGCCGCCACGTCGAACCCCGGCCCCGTGTCGCGAACGCGCACGGCGACGCCGCCCGGCGCACTGTCTCCCGTGAGCTCGACCGAGAGACCCTGCGCATCGGCGTGCTGCACCGCGTTGGCGACGGCCTGCATGGCGGCGAGGACGAGGGCACGGGCCACGCGGCCGGGGACACGCGGCGTGCCCTCCTCCACCGTGCGGGTGACGACGAGGTCGACGCCGAGCTCACGGGCGGCCACCTCGATGTCGTCGGCGAGACGCAGGGCGGGCACGGGCTCGTCGCTGCCCTCGAGGGAGTCCTTCTCGGCGTTGGCGAGCCGTGTCAACGCCTCGCGAGCCATGCTCACGGCGAGCGTGCGTTCACGCGGGCTGGAGGCGCGCTCCGCGGCGAGCAGGGCGCCGAGGACGCTGTCGTGCATCAGGGCGGCGACCGCGACGCGTTCGTGCTCGGTGGCCGCGGTGGCCGCCGCCGAGGCGTAGCTCGACACGGCGACCGCGCGCGCCTGGTCGACGTTGGCGGCGATCGAGCGGTACATCCACCCGAGCGTCAGCAGCACGCTGCCGAGGATGAGGGCGAACGTCACGTCGAGGATGACCGGCACCACGAACTCCGGCTGCCCGCCCGCCTGGAGCAGGCGCACGACGCCGAACAGGAGGGGCGTCGCGATCGTCCACACGACCTGCAGCGCGAGGGGGAACGCGACGATCGTCGACACGGTGGCCACGTTGACGAGGTAGAAGATCCAGGGGTTCTCGGTCGGCGCCGGCGACGGACCGCCGGCGGTCGCGAGCGGCCAGACCGCCAGCGCCAGCACGAACACCACGGCGAAGATGCCCGAGAACACCCGCGCGAAGCGCCCGACGCTGCAGGCGATGATCATGGCGACGAGGGGGACGAACACCGCCAGCACCAGCGGCGTGTGCCACCCCTCGGCCTCGTCGCCGGGGCCGAAGGCGGCGACGAACGCCTGCGCACCGAGCACGAGCGAGCCCGGGCCCACGATGAGGGTGATGACGCGTTCGATGCGTGTCTGGGTGAACGTCCCCTGGTCGGCCTGACTCTCGCGCGTGTGCGGGATGCGACCCCACGCCTCGTCGAGCACCGACCGGTCCGATTCAGCCACGGCCGGCGTCATCTGGCGCATCCTGCAGGATGCCGTCTTCCATGGCTCGACGCAGCAGATCGACCTTGGTGGGTGCGGGCCGCCCCACCTCGACGTACTTCACCCGCACGCGGGTGATGTTCTCTTTCGCCGTGGAGTACGCCACCCCGAGCCGCTCGGCCACGGCCTTCAGCGGAAGCCCCGCCGCGTACAGACGCAGCACCTCGCGCTCGCGTGCCGACAACTGGGCGTCGGCGAAGTCGCGGTCGCCCTCGACGGCGCTGGCCCACTCGACGTTGTCGAGCAGCTCACCGCGCGCGACGGTGCTGATCGCGCCCAGCACCTCGTGCGTGGGCGACGACTTGCTGACGATCCCGGCGGCTCCGGCGGCGAGGGCTTCGCGCACCGCTCCGGCGCGGTCGGCGACGCTGTGGATGATCACGCTCGAGCCGTCGCGGACGACACGGTCGACGTTCTCCGACACGGTCGTGCCGTCGCCGAGGGTGAGATCGAGCACGACGACATCAGCCGGCGTCTCGGCCGCGCTCTGGCGCCACGTGAGGTAGGCGGCCACGTTCGCGCCGGAGAAGACGACCTTCGTGGCCTCCGTGCGCGCGAGGGCGGCCTCCAACCCGAGCCGGACCGACTCGTGGTCATCGATGAGGGCGACGCGCGTCATCCCGTCATCGTATCGGCGCTGCCCTCCGCCGCGCAGGAGGACCTTCGCGGTACGGCGCGTCATCGCGACGGGCGCACGCTCGCCAGAGGCTCAGCGACGCAGGACGGCGACCGCTTCGACGTGGTGCGAGTTCGGGAACAGATCGACTCCCCGGATGCCGCGGTCGGCCCGATAGCCGAGCTCGGCGAAGGTCGCGAGATCGCGCGAGAGGGCGACCGGGTCGCAGGCGACGTACACGACCGCCGTCGGGGCCAGAGCCGCGATGCCCTCGACCACGGCGCGACCGGCGCCGGCGCGCGGCGGGTCCAGCAGCACGACACCGCGCGAGAGGCGCTCGCGTTCCCGCGCGGAGGCGTCAGCGCCGAGCGTGGCCACGAACCGGTCGACACGCGCCGTCTCGGCACGCGCGCCGATCCACTCCGCGAGGTTCTCGCCCGCGTGCTCGGTGGCGCGAGGGTCGCTCTCGACGCTCACCACGCGCGTTCCGCGCCCGCCCATCTCGCCGAGCGTCGCAGCGAACAGGCCCACCCCGCCGTAGAGGTCGAGGTGCGTGGCCTCGGGATCGAGTCCGCCGAGGGATGCCGTGAGCTCCGCCGTGACGAGCGAGGTCAGCGTGCGCGCCGCCAGACGGTGCACCTGCCAGAATCCGCCCGCGTCGACGCGGAACACGCGATCGCCGACGCGCTCCTCGACCACCTCGGACTCCACGGGCGCGCGCTCGCCGTCGGGACGCGGAAGGATGCGCACACGACCGTCGGAGGGCTGGACCAGATCGATGCGTCCGGGCAGGGCGCGGCCCGCCCGCACCTCGGATGCCGCGCGGGCGATGGCGTCGGTGGCCAGCGGGAGGTCGGCGGTCTCGACGACGTGATGCGAGCGGGCGGCGAAAGCCCCGACACGCCCGGCCTCGTCGACGTGCAGGCTCACACGGGTGCGCCACCCGGTGCCGTCGGACGACTCGCGCTGCTCGTCGTCGCCCGCGGCCGCGACCTCGACGGGGAGCTCGAGCCGACCGACCCGCTCGACCGCCTCGCGGATGACGCGCTCCTTCAACGCGCGTTGGTGGTCGAGGTGGATGTGACCGAACTCGGCACCGCCGACCCTCTCCGACGGATCGACGTCGATCGCCGCCGCCGCCCACACGTGCGGCTGCCGTTCGGGGGCGGCCTCCAGCACCTCGATCGCCTCCGCTCGCCAGAACGCCTTCTTGCGGGTGTCCGTGAGCCGAGCGCGGATGCGCTCGCCCGGCAGGGTGTCGGGGACGAAGACGACGCGCCCCTCGTGCCGCCCGACGAACACCCCGCCGTGGGCGATGCCGGTGATGTCGAGTTCGATGAGGTCGCCGTCGTGCATCCCCCGAGCCTGTCACACGCGGCCGGGAGGCAGCCGGGGGGGGGCGTGGCCGGGCCCGGTGGCTTCGACAGGCTCAGCCACCTCACCACCGGCGGACCCTGAGCCCGTCGAAGGGTGGGGACCCGCACGACCCGTGGCTTCGACAGGCTCAGCCACCTCGCCACCGGAGGACCCTGAGCCTGTCGAAGGGTCCGCAACCCCGCACGACCCGGCGAATCCGACACGCTCGACCCCCTCGCGAACCGAGGACCCTGAGCCCGTCGAAGGGTCCGGAGCCCCCGGCGCGTGGGTAGCGTGGGCGCATGCGCGTGTGCCTGGCATCCACTTCTCCCGCCCGTCTGATGCTGCTGCGCCAGGCGGGGATCGAACCCGAGGCGCGAGCACCTCGGGTCGACGAAGAGGCCGTGGTCGCCGAGGTCGAGGCCGCCGAGGGGCGGCGCCTGCCCGCTGCGGAGCACGTCCTGCTGCTCGCGCGCCGCAAGGCGGCCGACGTCGCGCAGCGCCTGCGGGCGGACCAACCCGCGTTCGACGGTTTCGTCATCGGCGGCGACTCGATGTTCGCCCTCGGCGACGAGATCCTCGGCAAGCCCTACACGGCGGAGGTCGCCACGCAGCGCTGGCGCGACATGCGCGGACGCACCGGCGTGCTGCACTCCGGGCACAGCGTGTTCCGGCTCTCCCCCGGCGCCGAGCCACGGGAGGCGTTCGCCGTGGCGGAGGCCTCGGTGAGCTTCGCCGCCGACGTCGACGACGACGAGATCGCGGACTACGTCGCCAGTGGCGAGCCGCTGCTGGTCGCGGGCGCGTTCACCGTCGACAGCCTCGGCGGGGCGTTCATCGAGCGTGTCGAGGGCGACCCCTCCACCGTGGTCGGGATGTCGGTGTCGACCGTGCGGCGTCTCGTCCGCGAGCTCGGCGGCTCGTGGACGTCGCTGTGGAACCGTTCGTAGACACTCGCACACGTTCTTCGGCGTTTCTTGTCGAGGAGTGTCAAAAGAGCGGCGGGCCCCCTCGATAGGCTGGGAGGATGCCGAAGATCGCCAAGGTCCTTGTCGCCAACCGCGGCGAGATCGCCGTCCGTGTCATCCGCGCCGCCCGCGACTCGGGCAAGGCCTCCGTCGCCGTCTACGCCGACCAGGACCGTGACGCGCTGCACGCCCGCCTCGCCGACGAGGCGTACGCCCTGGACGGGTCGACCAGCGCCGACACCTACCTCTCGATCGAGAAGATCCTCTCGGTCGCCCGCCGTTCCGGCGCCGACGCGGTGCACCCCGGATACGGATTCCTCGCGGAGAACGCCGACTTCGCCCGCGCCGTCATCGGTGCCGGGCTGATCTGGATCGGTCCCTCGCCCGACGCCATCGAGGCGCTCGGCGACAAGGTCACCGCGCGTCACGTCGCCGAGAAGGTCGGCGCGCCCCTGGCTCCCGGTACCCCCGGCCCCGTCTCGGGGGCCGATGAGGTGATCGCCTTCGCGGAGCAGGTGGGACTGCCCATCGCGATCAAGGCCGCGTACGGCGGCGGCGGGCGCGGCCTCAAGGTCGCCCGCGAACTCGACGAGGTCGCCGAGATGTTCGAATCGGCCACCCGCGAGGCCGTCGCCGCCTTCGGCCGCGGCGAGTGCTTCGTCGAGAAGTACCTCGACAAGCCGCGCCACGTCGAGACGCAGTGCCTGGCCGACGTCGCCGGCAATGTCGTCGTCGTCTCCACGCGCGACTGCTCGCTGCAGCGCCGCCACCAGAAGCTCGTCGAAGAAGCCCCCGCGCCGTTCCTCACCGACGAGCAGAACGCGATCCTCTACTCGGCATCCAAGGCCATCCTCCAGGAGGTCGGCTACGTCGGCGCCGGAACGTGCGAGTTCCTCATCGGAGCGGACGGCACCATCTCGTTCCTCGAGGTCAACACGCGCCTGCAGGTGGAGCACCCCGTGTCGGAGGAGGTCACCGGCATCGACCTCGTGCGCGAGCAGTTCCGCGTCGCCGAGGGCGAGGAGCTCGGGTACGACGACCCCGCCCCCACCGGGCACTCGATCGAGTTCCGCATCAACGGCGAGGACCCCGGCCGCGGCTTCCTCCCCCAGCCCGGCCCCATCCACGTCTTCAAGACCTTCGGCGGTCCCGGCCTGCGCCTGGACTCCGGCGTCACGGCGGGCGACACCGTCTCGGGCGCCTTCGACTCCCTGCTCGCGAAGATCATCGTCACCGGCCGCGACCGCGCCGAGGCGCTGGAGCGCGCCCGCCGTGCGCTCGACGAGTTCGAAGTCGCCGGCATGCCCACCGTGCTGCCCTTCCACCGCAAGGTCGTGCGCGACCCCGCGTTCACGGCCGAGGACGGCGCCTTCGGCGTCTTCACCCGCTGGATCGAGACGGAGTTCGTCAACGACATCCCGGCGTGGGACGGCGAGCTCGACGCCCCCGCGGCCGCCCCGGGCCGGCACACCGTGGTCGTCGAGGTCGGCGGCAAGCGTCTCGAGGTGAGCCTGCCCGACCGCATCACCGCCGCCGCCCCGCAGGTCGGCCGTCCCGCCGCCGCCCCGCCGTCCCGCCGCTCGCACGCGGCCTCCCCCGCCGCCGGAGCGACCGGCGACGCGGTGAAGTCGCCGATGCAGGCCACGATCGTCAAGGTCGCGGTCGAGGAGGGCCAGCAGGTCGTCAAGGGCGACCTGGTCGTCGTGCTCGAGGCGATGAAGATGGAGCAGCCCATCCAGGCTCACAAGGACGGAACGGTCGCCTCCATCGACGCGAACCCCGGTACCACCGTCTCGGCGGGCCACCAGCTGCTGCTGATCAGCTGACCCCGGCTCGTTCGTCCGGCGCCGCGCTCCTTCGGGGGTGCGGCGCCGTCGTTCGTGCGGCGCCCGCTGCACCCCCTCGTCCCACTTATGGTCAGTCCTACCGCCGGACGCGAACTCCCTCGTCCCACTTATGGTCAGTCCTACCGCCGGGCGCCGACTCCCTCGTCCCACTTGTGGCCGGTCCCATCGCCCACAACCCCCCAGAAGTGGGACATGCACCGACATAAGTGGGACACACGCGCGCACCCCGCGCACACACCCCGCCGCGCGCACCCCGCCGCGCGCACCCCACCGCACACACCCTTCGTCCCACTTCTGGCCGGTCCAACCGCGCATAACCCGCCACAAACGGGACGTGCACCGCCATAAGTGGGACGCACAGAGAGAGGCGATGCCGCGAGGCTGCGGCATCCGGGATGGTCAGTCCTCACAAGGCGGCCGGAACGCGGCGGGGTGTGCCCCGCCGGCGCAGCCCACCCCGCGACAAACGCGCGCTGCATGGACAAACGCGTTCCGGAAGCGTTTCTCCGTGCAGGGAGCGTTCATCGGCGCGGGGACCCGCGGGGCGCCGAACGGCGACGGATGCCGCGAGGCCGCGGCATCCGGTGTGCTCAGTCCTCGCCGGGGTCGTCGCGGTCGACGATGTGCATCGCGCGCGCGGCGTCGGTGATGCTCGAGGTCAACGACGGGTAGACCGCGAAGACGCGGGCCACCTGGTCGACGGTGAGGCGGCGCTCCACGGCGATCGCGATCGGGTAGATGAGCTCGGAGGCCTTCGGTCCGACGATCACGCCGCCCATGACCGTTCCGCTTCCCTCGCGGGCGATGAGCTTGACGAAGCCGTCGGTGATGCCCTGCATCTTGGCGCGCGGATTGGCCGAGAGAGGGAGCTTGCGCACCTTGCCGGCGATGCGCCCCTCGATGACGTCCTGCTCGCTGAAGCCGACGGTGGCGATCTCGGGCGCGGTGAAGATGTTGGCCGTGATGCGGCGGGTCTCGAGCGGGATGACGATGTCGCCGAGCGCGTGGAAGATGGCCTGGCGCCCCTGCATCGATGCGACCGAGGCTAGGGGGTAGAAGTTGGTGCAGTCGCCGGCGGCGTAGATGTTCGGCACGGAGGTGCGCGCGACGCGGTTCACGCGGATGTGGCCGGATGCCGTCATCTGCACGCCCGCCTGCTCGAGGCCGAGTCCCGCGGTGTTCGGGATCGAGCCCACGGCCATGAGGCAGTGGCTGCCCTCGATCGTGCGCCCGTCGGACAGGGTCACGGTCACGCCGTCGCCGGTGTTGACGACCGAGTCGGCTCGGGCCTTCGCCAGCAGCGTCATGCCGCCGCGCTGGAAGACGCGCTCGAGCACGGCCGCGGCATCCTGGTCCTCCCCGGGGAGCACCTGGTCGCGGCTGGAGACGAGCGTGACCTTCGCCCCGAGGTTCATGTACGCCGAGGCGAACTCGGCGCCGGTGACACCCGAGCCCACCACGATGAGGTGCGTGGGGACCGACTTCATGTTGTAGAGCTGGGTCCACGTGAGGATGCGCTGGCCGTCGGGCTTGGCCGAGGGCAGCTCGCGCGGCGACGCCCCCACCGAGACGACGAGGGTCTCGGCTTCGACTCGGTCGAAGTCGGTGCCGCCGGCCTCGGTCGAGACCACCACGGCTCCGTTGCCGTCGAGTCGACCGTGACCGGAGATGATGCGCACGCCGGCGTCGAGCAGCGAGGCGCGCATGTCGTCGGACTGCTGGCGCGCCAGGGAGAGCAGACGCTGGTTGACCGCCGCGAGGTTGATGGCGACCTCGGGGGTCAGCGGCTTGCCGCGGTCGTCCTTCGCGAAGAGCTGCACACCCAGGTCGCTGGCGTTGCGGATGGCGACGGCCGCGTCGGCCGTGGCGATGAGCGTCTTGGAGGGGACGACGTCGGTGATGACCGCCGATCCCCCGACGCCGGCGCGCTCGACGAGGGTGACGTCGGCGCCGAGCTGGGCCGCGGAGAGGGCCGCCTCGTATCCGCCGGGGCCTCCGCCGACGATCGCGACGGACTGCTTGCGCTCGAAGCTCTGCACCATGGCATCCATTCTGTCAGCGCTGGGCGGATGCCGATGCGCCACCCAGGTCGGTCCGACACGCTGGGGGCATCCGTGTGCCGTCTGGCCCGCGGGCCCCGCACTTTCTAGAGTGGGGGAATGTCCAACAGCACTTCTCACCCGCTCGACGACCCGGCGGTCGACCCGTTCGAGGTCGCCACGGCCGCAGCGGCCGACATCGCCCGACTCTCCGGGGTCGAGCACCACGACATCGCCGTGACCCTCGGGTCGGGCTGGGGGCGCGCCGCCGAACTCATCGGCGAGGAGACGGCGTCGTTCCCCGCCACCGAGGTCACCGGCTTCAGCAAGCCCGCTCTCGAGGGGCACGTCGGCACCCTCCGCAGCGTCCGCACGACCGGGGGCAAGAACGTCCTCGTGATCGGTGCGCGCACCCACTACTACGAGGGCCACGGCGTCCGCCGCGTCGTGCACAGCGTGCGCACGGCCGCGGCGACCGGCGCGACCACGATGATCCTCACCAACGGCGCCGGGGGCATCCGCGAGACGTGGAAGCCCGGTCAGCCCGTGCTGATCAGCGATCACATCAACCTCACCGCCGACTCGCCCCTCGAGGGCGCGACCTTCATCGACCTGACCGATCTCTACTCCGCGCGCCTGCGCGAGGTGGCGCGCTCGATCGACCCCTCGCTCGACGAGGGCGTCTACACGCAGTTCCGCGGGCCCCACTACGAGACCCCCGCCGAGGTGCAGATGGCCAAGACCATCGGCGGTCACATCGTCGGCATGTCCACGGCCCTCGAGGCGATCGCGGCCCGCCAGGCGGGCATGGAGATCCTGGGCTTCTCGCTCATCACGAACCTGGCCGCCGGCATCCAGAAGACCCCGCTCAGCCACGAGGAGGTCCTCGAAGCCGGTCGCGAAGCCGAGCCGGTGATCTCGGCCCTGCTGGCCCGCGTGATCGGCGCGCTGTGAGCGACCACGTCGACGCCGCCCGCGCGTGGATCGCGCAGGATCCGGATCCCGTGACCCGTGAGGAGCTCACCGCTCTCGTCGCGCGCGTCGAAGACGGGGATGCCGAAGCCGCGGCCGATCTGGAGGACCGCTTCTCCACCCGCCTGGCGTTCGGCACGGCGGGTCTGCGCGGAACCCTCGGCGCCGGCCCCAACCGCATGAACCGCGTGCTCGTGGCGCAGGCGGCGGCGGGCTTCGCCGCGTACCTGAGCGAGCGTGCCGGCTCGGAGACCCCGACGGTCGTGGTCGGCTACGACGGTCGGCGCAACTCCGACGTGTTCGCGCGCGATTCGGTCGAGATCTTCGCCGGGGCGGGGCTGAACGCCGTGCTGCTGCCGCGCCTGCTGCCCACGCCGGTGCTCGCGTTCGCCGTACGCCACCTGGGCGCCGACGCGGGCGTCATGGTCACCGCGAGCCACAACCCGCCCGACGACAACGGGTACAAGGTCTACCTCGGCGGCGACGACGAGGGCGCGCAGATCGTCTCGCCCGCCGACGCCGAGATCGCCGCCCACATCCAGCGGATCGCCGACACGGGCACCGTGAGCACGCTCCCCCGCTCGGTCGGCTACGCCAACGCCCCCGAATCGGTCGTCGAGGCCTACGTCGCCGCGACGGCGGCCGTGGCCCCCGCGCCCGCGGGTGCCGAGGGACTGCGCTGGGTCTACACCGCGATGCACGGCGTCGGGTGGGAGACTGTGTCGAGCGTGCTCTCCGCCGCGGGCTACCCCGCGCCGGTGCTCGTAGAGGCGCAGATCCACCCCGACGGACGCTTCCCCACGGTCGCGTTCCCCAACCCGGAGGAGCCGGGCGCGATGGACCTCGCGTTCGAGACCGCGCGCGCGGCCCACGCCGAGCTCGTCATCGCGAACGACCCGGATGCCGACCGCCTCGCGGTGGCCATCCCCGACGCCGACGCCGAGGGCTGCTGGCGCCGGCTCACCGGCAACGAGATCGGGCTGCTGCTCGGGTGGCGCGCGGCGCGGGCCGCGGCGTCGGGGCGGGATGCCGACGCCTCGACGCGGGACGGCGCTTCCGACGGCGCAGCGGGATCGACGGCCGACGCCGCCGAGCCGGCCTCCGCGTCGGTGCAGGACGCCGGGGCACCGGCATCCCTCGCCTGCTCGCTCGTGTCGTCACCGGGACTGCAGGCGGTGGCCGAGCACTACGGTCTCGCCTTCCACTCGACCCTCACGGGTTTCAAGTGGATCTCGCGCGCGCCCGGGATCGTCTTCGGCTTCGAGGAGGCCTTGGGCTACCTCGTGAACCCCGGCACCGTCCGGGACAAGGACGGGATCTCCGCCGCGGTCGCGCTGCTCGAGATGGCGTCCGAAGCGCGCGGGCAGGGACGCACCGTGGCCGACCTGCTGCAGGAGTTCCGCGAGACGTTCGGCGCGTTCGCGAGCGACCAGATCTCGGTGCGCGTGAGCGACGTGAGCGAGATCGCCGGGATCATGGCATCCCTCCGCGCCCAGCCTCCGTCCGCCGTCGGCGAGGTCGCGGTGGCGAAGGTCGACGACCTGCTGCTCGGCGTCGACGGGCTGCCGCCGGGCGACGTGCTGCGCGTGTGGCTCGAGGACGGTTCGCGCCTCATCGTGCGCCCGAGCGGAACCGAACCGAAGCTCAAGCTGTACCTCGACGTGCGCGGCTCGTCAGCCAAGAAGGCCGCGCGGCGCCTCTCCGCGCTTCGCGCCGGGGCCGAGGCGCTGCTGGCGTCGGTGCGCTGAGGGGACGCGCGCCGGGTTTGGGGCGGTCGCTGCGCTGACGCGGCGGCTGCCGGGTTTGGGGCGTATTCCTCTCGTCGGGGCGTGATTCCTGCGCCCCGACGGGAGAGATCCGCCCCAAACCCCTTCTTGCGGGGGTCCTCCACAGGGGACCTCTCCGAGGCGTTCTCTCCAGCGGACGCGGCGATGGCGGATGCCGTGACCGCCGGGCCGCGAAACTGTCGGTCATGTCCGGCCTCGCTCTGCTCTCGCGCGACGATCTCGCGGCAGACGGCGTGGGCTCGTCGGCGCTCACGCGGCTCCTCGGCACGGGTGCGGTCGTTCGCCTACGGCCCGGCGTATACGTCCGACCGGAACCGGGCTCCGCACCCACACCCGAGGAGGCGATCGTCCTTCGCGCGCGAGCGCTCGAGATGGTCAGCCGCGAACCGCCCGTCTTCTCCCACCTCACTGCGGCCGCGTTGCACGGTCTTCCCGTTTACGCCCCTTCATCGCCCAAGGTGCACGTGATCCTGGGACCGGATCGCCCGGGAGCCGCAACCGGCGTCGTGAGACACCGCGGGGAGGTCCCCGCCGAGCAGATCGTTCAGCGTCACGGCCTCCGATGCACCGGCCTCGAGCGCACTCTCGCCGACATCGCGCGCACCATGCCGTTCGAGACGGCGGTGTGCGCCCTGGACGCGGGGCTCCGCCCGGTGGCCGTTCCCGAGCCCGGCGTGTTCCTGCCACACGCGGCGGACGAACGGCGCGAACACATCCGCGACATCGCGCTGCGGTCCGCACACGGTCGGACCCGTGCGTTGCGCTCGCTGGCATTCGCGGACGGTCGTGCCCAGCTACCCGGCGAGAGCATCAGTCGCATCCGACTCGCCGAACTCGGGTTCGCGCCGCCCGACCTGCAAGTCGCCGTTCCCGGCCCCTCGGGCCGCCCCTACTACGTCGACTTCGGTCTCGACGACGTGCGCGCCTGGGGCGAGTTCGATGGCGAGTCGAAGTACCGGGACGAAGCCCTGCGTTCCGGTCTGTCGCTGGACGAGGTGCTTCTGCGCGAGAAACAGCGCGAGGACTGGATCCGCGGGCGCACGCAACGGCCGATGGCGAGGTGGCAGTGGGCGCACTTGCGCACCCGCGACGCCCTCGGCCGCAGACTCCCGACCTTCGGCATCTGCCCCCGCTGAGGCTCGCGCGCCCGACACGCGGCGCCTGGGGTTCGGGGCGAGCGGTGGCGTGCCGCCGGAGCCCGGGCTGCACTGTACGGGCACGCGCACCGAGGTTTGGGGCGCGTTTCTCCGTTCGGGGCGGAGGAATCACGCCCCGAAGCGAGAAGTACGCCCCGAACCGGCTAGACGCACGGCGTTCCCCGTCCGCGGGCCACCGCCGAGCGCCGTACCGCGAGCTCCGCGCGGGCACGCGCACCGACGTTTGGGGCGCATTTCTTGGTTCGGGGCGGAGGAATCACGCCCCGAAACGAGAACAGCGCCCCGAACCCGGGAGACGCGCGGCATCCTCGAACCCCGGAGCCGCGACGCGTCGCCCGCGGCGTCAGCCGTCGATCACCGCGACCAGCTCGTCGAGGAAGGCCGGGAAGTCGGTCGCGCGGCGGACGATGCGCTGCACGCTGTCCCGCTCGCTGAAGACCTCGACGAACTGCTCGAACACCGTCTGGAAGGCCTCGCGGTCGGTCTCGCTGAACGCCACGAGCGCCACCACCTGCACGCGTCCCTCGCCCCAGGCGATCGAGGGGTCGGCGATGCCGATGGCGATGCGGGTCTGCGTCGCGGTCATCCCCATCGCGTGCGGCACGGCGAGGGCGTCGGTGAACGCCGTCGACGAGATCGCCTCGCGCTCCACCGCGCGGTCCACGTAGGCCTCGTCGATGACCCCCTGCTCCACGAGCAGTCCACCCAGGCGACGGATGACGCCGGCCTCGCCGTCGGCGGCATCCAGGCCCCGCACGAACGCGCCGGGCGCGAAGTAGCGCTCGAGCTCGTCGCGCAGTCGCGCCAGGCGTCGTCCGCGACGGATGCGTCCGGCGGCGGCCTGCACCCGCTCGACGTCGGCGTCGGTGAGGAACGGCTGGATGCGCACGAACCGGTCGCCGGGCCGCGGCGGGTCGATCGTGGTGAGCACCAGGTCGGTCTCGATCGCGTCCCACGCGGGGTCGATGCGCGTCTCGACGCCGACGACCTCGATCGCCTGGCCGAGGGAGCGGTCGACGCTCGAGCGCAGCAGCTCGTGCAGTTCGTAGTACCCCGGGCACACGATGGTCGCGGTCAGCAGCTGGTCGGCACGGCGGCTGCGCTCGAGGCGCCCGCCGACGTGCATGGCGATGTAGGCGATCTCGTCGTCGAGGATCGGGATGCCGAGACCGTCCTGCAGGCCCTTCGCGATGTACACGGCGACCTCGAAGATCATCGGGTAGGTCGACTTCAGCGACCGCGTGAGCGGGTTGCGCGACCACGCCTGCTCGCGGGATCGGGCGAGGAGGTTCTGCACGTGCAGCGCCAGGCGCAGGATGAAGTCGTCGTGCGCGATGTCGACGAGGAACTCGGATGCCGCGTTGTCGACCACCAGCCGCACGGCGGCCTCCACCGCGGGGTCGAGGCGCGCGCGCACGTCGTCGGTGCCCGGCGAGCCCGGGGCGACGATGCGCGTCAGCACGAGGGTGGCGAGGTGCCGCAGGTCGCCGGAGCCGAGCTGCACGCCGATGTGCTTGACGGTGAGGCGGTCGAGCAGGTCGACCACCGCCGCGGCGGCGTCGGAGGAGTCGCCGCCGGGCGACCCGAGGGCGCGGTCGCGGGTGGTGCGATCGGCGGCGATGGCGATGTGCATCACGACGTCGCCGATGCCGATCTCGTTCACGTAGTAGCCCAGGGCCCCGAGCTCGGCCACGAGCTCGGCCTTGAACGGACCGAACGCCCGCGCCCCGACGGAGCGCTCGCCCAATGTGCGCCGCAGGGCATCGAGGTCGAACAGGCCGGCATCCATCTCGTCGTGCGCGAGCTTGGACAGCAGGCGCCGCTGAGCCACCTCGGTTCCGCGCAGGCGAGCGGTGGATGCCGAGCGCTCGAGGGTCAACTCGGTCCCCCCGAGCAGACCCCGCACGCGCGACAGGTCGGCCTCGAGAGTGGCCGTGCTCACGTGGAGCGCGTCGGCGGTCTCGAACACGTCGATACCGTCGGCGGAATCGAGCAGGCGACGCACGAGGGTGTGCAGGCGATCGCGCGGGGTGCCGGCATCCGAACCGGAGAGGGAACGCAGCGCCGCGGCGGCGTCGCCGCCCGCGCGGTAGCCGAGCGGCCCCGACTCGATCGCCGCTCCCGACGGCACCCGGGCGTTGATCGTCGTGACATAGGAGCGGATGCTGCGCGGCGTGACGCCGAGCGCGTCCGCCAGCGATGCGGCGGTCGACCATTCCCCATCCCGCAGCAACAGGGCCAGCAGGCGGTCTTGGCGAGCCTTCGTCGTCACGATCCGTCCTCCGCGCCGCCCCGGTGGGCAGCGATCCGTCCATCCTTTCACGCCCATCCCCACCGGGCGCGGGAGCGCACGCGCGTGCGCACGAGCGGGCTCGGTCACGGGAGCACGCGCTCGCGCCGGGCACGGGGCGCACGCGTGCCCGGACGCGGGGAGCACGCGTTCCGGGCATGGGAATTGCGCGAGCGGGAGGGGCCGTGGCATCCACGTTCCGGGGGGTGGGAAACGAACCTGGTTGTCCCCTGTGAAGCGGGTGCGGACAATCGAGAGGAAGAAAGGCCGGTCGATGAAGATCCTCGTGGTGTGCGGAGCGGGTGCGTCGAGCACGTTCGTGGCGCAACGCGTTCGTCGTGCTGCGCAAGATCGCGGTCTCGACTGCACCGTGTCGGCCGGAACCGCGCGTTCCGTGCCCGACGACCTCGACGCCGCCGACATCGTCCTCGTCGGTCCGCACCTGGCCGCCGACCTCGAGCACATCCGCCGCGAGGCCGAGCCGCGCGGTGCGACCGTCATCCTGCTTCCCGCCGACGTCTTCGCCGACCTCGGCGGAACCCGAACCCTCGCCCTCGTCGAGGACTCCCTGCGCTCCCGCCAGCCGGCGGACACGATCTGAGTCGACGGAGACACCCATGCCCCACTTGACCCGCACCGTCCGCATCGGATCGTCGCACGGTCTGCACGCGCGCCCCGCGAAGCTCTTCGCGCAGGCGGCGAAGGACTCCGGCATCCCCGTGACCCTGGCCAAGGACGCCGGCAAGCCCGTCAACGCCGCCAGCATCCTGGGCATCATCGCGCTGGGACTGGAACAGGGCGACTACGTGACCCTCACCGCCGACGGCGACAACGCCGAGGCCACGCTCGAGCGCCTCGCCGAGCTGCTGACCACCGACCACGACGCCGAGTAAGGAAGACAAGCACCATGACGGAACTCCGTGGAGTCGGAATCGGCCTGGGCGTCGCCCAGGGACCCATCGCGCGCATGGCCGAGCCCCTGCCCGCCCCGAAGGATGCCAAGAGCGAGCTGACGGTCGAGGAGGAGACGGCGCGCGTGCGCGAAGCCGTCGCCGCCGTCGCCCGCGAGCTCGAGGCCCGCGGGGCCCAGGCGGGCGGCGCCGCCCGCGACGTGCTCGAGGCGCAGGCGATGATCGCCGAGGACCCCACCCTCGAGGCCGAGGTCGACTCCCGGCTGGCGGCGGGCAAGAACGGCGAGTTCGCCGTGCACGACGCCTTCGCCTCGTTCCGCGAGCAGCTCGTCGCCCTCGGCGGCTACCTCGGTGAGCGCGCGGCCGACCTCGACGACGTCGCCCAGCGCGTGATCGCGCGTCTGCGGGGCGTCGCCGCCCCCGGCATCCCCGATCCCGGTCACCCGTTCGTGCTCGTGGCGAAAGAC
The DNA here is from genome assembly GCF_947489255.1 of uncultured Microbacterium sp. Classification (GTDB taxonomy): domain Bacteria; phylum Actinomycetota; class Actinomycetes; order Actinomycetales; family Microbacteriaceae; genus Microbacterium; species Microbacterium phycohabitans. Next base: position 62,566 of record NZ_CANLCY010000004.1, on the reverse strand, counting down.
CTCGCCCCCGCCGACACCGCCCTGCTCGATCTCGACAAGGTGCTCGCGCTCGTCACGACCGAGGGCGGCCCCACCTCGCACACCGCGATCCTCGCCCGCGAGAAGTCGATCGTCGCCGTCGTCGGCGCCGCGGGCGCGAAGGACCTCGTCAACGGTCAGCCCGTGATCGTCGACGCCGCCGCCGGGGTCGTCACCGTCGACCCGTCGGAGGACGAGAAGGCGCGCGCGCTCACGCGTGCCGCCTCCCGGGCCGCCGCGGCATCCGCCCCGATCACCGACGGCGCCCTCGCCGACGGCACGAAGGTGCCCCTGCTGGCCAACCTCGGCAAGCCCGGCGGTGCCGCCGAGGCCGTCGAGCTCGGCGCCGAGGGCGTGGGCCTGTTCCGCACCGAGTTCCTCTTCCTCAGCTCCAGCTCCGCCCCCACGGTCGAGGAGCAGCGCGCCGCCTATATCGAGCTGCTCAGCACCTTCCCCGGCAAGAAGGTCGTCGTGCGCGTGCTCGACGCCGGAGCCGACAAGCCGCTGCCCTTCCTCAACGACGCGCACGAGGAGAACCCGGCGCTGGGCCTGCGGGGCCTGCGCGCCCTGCGCGCGAGCGAGGACATCCTGCGCGAGCAGCTCACGGCCCTCGCCGAAGCGGATGCCGCGACGCGCAAGACCGAGGCCGGCCCCGCCGACCTGTGGGTGATGGCCCCGATGGTCTCGACCGTCGAGGAGACGCGGTACTTCACCGCCCTCGCCAAGGACTACGGCCTGAAGACGACGGGCGTCATGGTGGAGGTGCCGTCCTCGGCCCTGCTCGCGGACCGCATCCTCGACATCGCGGACTTCGCCTCGATCGGCACCAACGACCTGACGCAGTACACGCTCGCCGCCGACCGCCTGCTCGGCTCGGTCGCGTCGTTCCAGGACCCGTGGCATCCGGCCGTGCTCCGCCTCATCCGCGAGGTCGGCGCCGCGGGACGCACCCACGGCAAGCCCGTCGGCATCTGCGGCGAGGCGGCGGCCGACCCGCTGCTGGCCGTCGTGCTCGTGGGCCTCGGCGCCACCACCCTGTCGATGGCCCCGACGGCCCTCGCCGACGTGCGCGCCTCCCTGCTCACCCACACTCTCGACGATGCCCGCCGCATCGCCGAGGCCGCCCTGGCCGCCGATGACGCGGCCTCCGCCCGGGAGGCCGCTCAGGCAGCCTCCGCGAACACCGTCGCGGCGTGAGCCGCACCCCCCACCCGGCTTCGGCCGCAACGCTAGTCAAGGAGACACAGCAATGACGACGACGTCACCCGCCAAGAAGCCGGGAGGAGCGCGGATCGCGGTACAGCGATTCGGTACGTTCCTCTCCGGCATGATCATGCCGAACATCGCGGCATTCATCGCATGGGGCTTCATCACCATGCTCTTCATCCCCGCCGGGTTCTTCGGTGCGAACAGCCCCTTCGGCTGGCACTGGGCCCCGGTCGCCGAGATCCTCGGCGGCGGTGGTGACGCCGCCACCATCGGATGGCCGGGAGCGGCGACCGCGCTGACCGCGAACGCCGACGGCAGCACCTACCAGGGCTACGTCGGTCTGGTGAGCGTCATGATCACCTACCTGCTGCCCCTTCTCATCGCCAACACCGGTGGACGCATCGTCTACGGCGCGCGCGGTGGCGTGGTCGCGACCATCGCCGTCATGGGCGTGATCGTGGGCACCAACATCCCGATGTTCCTCGGCGCGATGATCATGGGCCCGCTCGCGGCCTGGATCACCAAGCAGATGGACAAGCTGTGGGACGGCAAGATCCGCCCCGGCTTCGAGATGCTCGTGAACAACTTCTCCGCCGGCATCCTCGGCATGATCCTCGCGATCGTCGGCTTCTTCGCCTTCGGTCCCGTCTTCCTCGGCATCAGCGCGGTCCTCGGCAGCATCGTCGCGTTCCTCGTGCAGTTCAACCTGCTCCCGGTGCTGTCGATCATCGTCGAGCCCGCCAAGGTGCTGTTCCTCAACAACGCCATCAACCACGGCGTGTTCACCCCGCTCGGCATCGAGCAGGCGGCGGAGAGCGGCAAGTCGATCCTCTTCCTCATCGAGGCGAACCCCGGCCCCGGCCTGGGTCTGCTGCTGGCGTTCACGTTCTTCGGTGTCGGCGCCGCCAAGGCTTCAGCTCCGGGCGCGATCGTCATCCAGTTCCTCGGTGGCATCCACGAGATCTACTTCCCGTACGCCCTCGCCAAGCCCGCGACCATCCTCGCGCTCATCGCCGGTGGCGCCTCGGGCGTCGCGACCAACATGATCTTCGGCGGTGGCCTGGTGTTCCCGGCAGCCCCCGGCAGCATCATCGCCGTGACGGCCGCCGCGGCCGGTGGCGGAGTGGGCAATGTGCTCGTGGTCTACCTCTCGGTGGTCGTCGCCGCCGTGGTGACCTTCCTCATCGCGGGCATCATCCTCCGCGCCTCGCGCAAGCGCGACGCCGAGGCGGAGGGCGACAGCTTCGCCGCCGCGATCGACCAGACCGCCGCCAACAAGGGCAAGGAGTCGTCCACCCTGGGCGCCCTCCGCACCCGCGCCGCCGGCACCACCGGTTCGGGCACCACCGAGACGGCCGACCGCGATGTCGACGCCGCGCTCGGCGGTCTCGAGGGCGGGGTCGCCACGAAGCAGCTGAACAACATCGTGTTCGCCTGCGACGCCGGCATGGGCTCCTCCGCGATGGGCGCGAGCGTCCTGCGCAACAAAATCAAGAAGGCCGGCATCGAGGGCGTCACGGTCACCAACCAGGCCATCGCGAACCTCGACGGCTCGGCCGACCTGGTCATCACGCAGAACCAGCTCACCGACCGCGCGAAGGCGCAGTCGCCCGACTCGGTTCACGTGTCGGTGGACAACTTCATGAACTCGCCGCGGTACGACGAGGTCGTGGAGATGGTCCGCGCTCAGCACGAAGCCAAGTAATCCCCTACCACGCCAGGGGCCGGAGCGTCAGCCCGGCCCCTGGCGTCTTCCCGTCCGGCCCGCGTTTTGCCAGGCTGGACAGCACGACGAGAAAGGCGAGAACCATGTCGAACGTCCTCCGCATCGAATCCGTCCGCATCCACCCCGGGAGCGCCACCCGCGAGGAGGCGATGAAAGAGGCGGCCGACCTGCTCCAGGCCACCGGGTCCGTGACCGAGGCGTACTTCGCCGCCATGCAGCAGCGCGAGGAGACGGTCTCGACCTACATGGGCAACGAGCTCGCCATCCCGCACGGCACCAACGAGACCAAGCAGGCCATCCTCGCCTCCGGTCTGTCGGTCGTGCGCTACGACGGCGGCGTCGACTGGGGCGGAGAGCCCGTGACCTTCGTCATCGGCATCGCCGGCAAGGGCGACGAGCACCTCGAGATCCTGTCGCAGATCGCCATCCTCTTCTCCGAGGAGGACGACGTCGCGCGCCTGAAGGCCGCCTCCTCCCCCGAGGAGCTCTACGAGGCCCTCGCGGGTTCCGTCAACGCATGAAGGCCGTCCACTTCGGCGCCGGCAACATCGGCCGCGGCTTCGTCGGGCTCCTGCTGCACGAGGGCGGGTACGACCTCGTCTTCTCCGACGTCTCCGCAGCTCTCGTCTCCGCGATCAACGACGCCTCGTCGTACACGGTCCACGAGGTGGGCGAGGGCGGCGTCGACAAGCAGGTGACGAACTTCCGCGCCATCGACAGCTCGGTGGATGCCGAGGCCCTGGTCGACGAGATCGCCACCGCCGACGTGGTCACGACCGCCGTCGGTCCCACCATCTTGAAATTCGTGGCTCCGCACATCGTCGCCGGTCTCGCGCTGCGCGATCCGTCGCTGCCGGCGCTGCAGGTCATGGCGTGCGAGAACGCCATCGGCGCGACCGACCAGCTGCGCGACCACGTCGTCGAGCTCGCCGGTGAGGCGTGGGATGCTCTGGCATCCCGTGCCGTCTTCGCCAACACCGCGGTCGATCGCATCGTCCCGGCGCAGGCCCAGGGCGGCGTCGACGTCACCGTCGAGCCGTTCTACGAGTGGGCGATCGAGCGGGCGCCGTTCGGCGACACCCCGCCGCACATCCCCGGCGCGCACTTCGTCGACGACCTCGAGCCCTATATCGAGCGCAAGCTCTTCACGGTCAACACCGGCCACGCCACCACCGCGTACTTCGGGGCGCAGGCGGGCATCGAGCGCATCTCCGACGCCCTCGCCGACCCCGCGATCGCGGCCAAGGTCGAGGCGGCGCTCGAGGAGACCAGCGCACTGCTCGTGCAGAAGCACGAGCTCGACGCCCAGGTGCAGGGCGAGTACCGCGCGACGATCCTGCGCCGTTTCCGCAACGCCGCCCTCCCCGACACCGTGTGGCGCGTCGGTCGCCAGCCGCTGCGCAAGCTCTCTCGACACGAACGTTTCGTGGGTCCTGCGGCCGAGGCGATCGAGCGGGGTCTGCCCGTCGACGCGCTCGTGGCCGCGATGGCCGCGGCCCTGGAGTTCGTGGATGCCGAGGACACTCAGGCCGTCGAGCTGCAGCGTCTGCTGCGCGAGCTCGACGCCGAGGCGTTCACCGCCCAGGTGACCGGCCTCGACCGCGCGCACCCGCTGTTCGGGCGGGTCGTGGAGGTCGTCTCCGCACGACAGGCGGCCCTGGCCTCCTGAACCTCCGACACCGCCGACGCGGCCGCAGCGAGCGGCGCGTCGGCGGTGTCGTGTTCGCGCTCGACGCCGTTCAGCGCCGCGCCGCGCGGCGCGGCGAGCCCGGGGATACGCTCGGGGACGTGACCGACAGCACGCGCCCCACCGATCCGTCCGCCGCCCCCGCGCCGCGCCGCCGACGCCGATGGCTGCGCTGGACCCTCGGCGGCCTCGGTGCGATCGTCGTGCTGCTGGTCGGCGGCATCCTGATCTACAGCCAGGTCGGCGTCATGGGGGCCGAGGCGGGCCCCCTCGCCGAGGCCGAGGCGAACCCCGGTCTGGCGATCAGCGACGACGGCGCGGGCATCGTGCTCTCCCCCACCGCCGGCGCGACCGGACAGGGACTGGTGTTCATCCCGGGGGCCAAGGTGGAGGCCGAGGGGTACATCGCGACCCTCGCCGACACGGTCGTCGACGACGGTGTCACCGTCGTGATCACCAAGCCCTGGCTGAACCTGGCGTTCTTCGATCCCCGTCCCCTGTCGACGTTCACCGACCTCGCGCCCGATGTCTCGACGTGGGCGGTGGGCGGTCACTCGCTCGGCGGAGTGCGCGCGTGCCAGCTCGCGACCGACGCCGATGCGCTCGTGCTCTTCGCCTCGTACTGCGCGAACGACCTGTCGGCATCCGGACTGCCCGTGCTGAGCCTGTCGGGATCGGAGGACGGCCTGTCCACCCCGCAGAAGATCGCGGATGCCGCGGGCGAACTGCCCGCCGACGCGACCTTCGTCGAGATCCCCGGCGCCTCGCACGCGTCGTTCGGCGCCTACGGCCCGCAGCCGGGCGACGGCACCCCCACCGCCGATCCGGCCGAGGTCGACCGGATCATCGCCGAACAGTTCGCTGGTTTCCTGCCGCGCCCCTGACCCCGGCCGTCGCGCGACGTCGAGCGTCCAGGACACGCCGCACCCCGCGGCCGGGATACGGCGTGTCCTGGACACTCGAGGCGTCAGGGCTGCGGTGGCTCGCCCCGCGCGGCCCGGGCCCTCTCGGCCGCGAGCTCCGCTCGGATCGTGTCGGTGCGCACGTCGGTCGGACGCTCCCCCGGCTCCCACAGGTGGTCGACGCCGGCCTGCGGGTGCCCCTCGGTCGCGGCGAGCGAGGCCTCCAGGGCCCGCTCGTAGCGGCTCTGACGGCGCTTGAGCCACAGCCCCACCACGAGGAACACCGCCAGCAGCACGTACGCCGACGCGGCGAAGGGGTGCAGCACGAGGTCGGCGACGTTGCCCTGGCTCAGTTGCAGCGCCTTGCGCAGCTGCTGCTCGCCCATGGGGCCCAGGATCAGCCCCACGATGAGCGGCGCGATCGGGAAGCCGAAGCGCCGCATGAAGTACCCGAGCGCCCCCACGATCAGCAGGATCACGATGTCGAGCGTCGAGAAGCTCACCGCGTACGCGCCCAGCACCGCGAAGGTGAGGATGCCGGCGTACAGGTACGGACGCGGGATCTGCAGCACCTTCACCCACAGCCCCGCCAGCGGCAGGTTCAGCACGATCAGCAGCACGTTGCCGATGTACAGGCTCGCGATCAGCGCCCACACCAGATCGCCCTGGTTCTGGAAGAGCTGAGGACCGGGCTGGATGCCGTAGGACTGGAACGCCGTGATGATGATGGCCGCCGTCGCCGTCGTCGGGAGCCCCAGGGTCAGCAGCGGCACGAGCACGCCGGCCGCGGCGGCGTTGTTGGCCGCCTCGGGTCCGGCGACGCCCTCGATGGCCCCGCGGCCGAACTGCTCCCGGTTCTTCGACAGCTTCTTCTCGCTCGCGTACGACAGGAAGGTCGCGACGTCCGCACCGCCGGCGGGGATCGTTCCGATCGGGAAGCCGATGAAGGTCCCGCGCAGCCACGGCTTCCACGAACGACGCCAGTCCTCCTTGGTCATCCAATTGCGCCATCCGCGTGTGACCGGGATGACGGGGATGGGTCCGTGGCGCAGACGAGCGGCGACGTACAGGGTCTCCCCCACCGCGAACAGGCCGACGGCCACGAGCACGACGCTCACGCCGTCCGACAGCGCCAGGACGCCCATCGTGTACCGCGCCTGACCGGTGGTCGCCTCGGTCCCGATGAGCCCGACCAGCAGACCGATGCCGAGCGAGGCGAGACCTCGAGCCGGCGATGACCCGAGCAGCGCCCCGACGGTGACGAAGGCCACCACGATGAGGGCCACGAAGTCGGCGGGCGACAGGTTCACGGCGACGCGCGCGAGCAGCGGGGCGAACAGGGTCAGCAGCACCGTGGCGATCGTCCCGGCGACGAAGGACCCGATCGCCGCCGTCGCCAGAGCCGCCGCGCCGCGGCCGAGCTTGGCCATCTTGTTGCCCTCGATGGCGGTGATGACGGATGCCGACTCACCCGGCGTGTTCAGCAGGATGCTGGTGGTCGAGCCCCCGTACATCCCGCCGTAGTAGATCCCCGCGAAGGTGATGATGGCCGCTGTCGGCGACAGCGAGTAGGTCAGGGGCAGCAGGAGGGCGACGGTCATGGCCGGCCCGATGCCCGGGAGCACGCCGACGGCGGTTCCGATGATGACGCCGAGGAGCGCGAACAGCAGGTATTCCGGCTGCAACGCGGTGGCGAAGCCCTCCATGAGGGAGTTGACAGCATCCATGTCGACGGTCTCCTAGCCGAACAGGGGTCCGGGGCCGTACCACCAGTCGAAGGCGGCCCCGCGGGGAAGGAAGAGGCCCAGGCCCTCACCGAAGAGGAGCTGGGTGCCGATGCCGATGACGAGACCGACGAGGAAGGCGACCCACGGGCGCTTGGCGCCGAGGCTCCATGCCACGCCGCCGAACAGCAACGCGGCGACCATCCACCAGCCGAGCAGTTCGAGAAGCAGCAGCACGGCGACCAGCAGGGCGACGAGCTTCAGGATCGTGAACCAGTCCGTCTTGGCATCCGGGTCGATGTCCTCGCCCTCTTCGCGCGGTGCCACCTGGCCGCGCAACGCGGCGATGACGAGCGCGGCGCCGGAGCCGAGCAGGATGACCGCGACGGCGAAGGGGAACACCTGAGGGCCGATCGCCGCCCCCGCCGGGACGCGGATGGCGAAGGCCCCGACGAGGGCGAAGACGCCGAGACCGAAGACGACGCCCGCGAAGATCGCGTTGCCGATCCGGTCGGCGCCCCACCGGGGGCGAACGGTCGCCGCCCCCGGTGCGTCGGTGGTCGTCACGACACCAGCCCGATGTTCTTCAGGGTGCCCGAGACGTCGACGATGTTCTCCTCGACGAAGGAGGTGAACTCGTCTCCCGTCAGGAAGGCGTCGGTCCAGCCCCGCTCCTCGAGCACGCTCTTCCAGGCGTCGGAGGAGTGCATGTCGGTGACGAGCCGGGTCAGGCCCTCGGCATCCGCCTCGCTGATCCCCCCGGGGGCGAGCAGCCCGCGCCAGTTCGTGTAGACGACGTCGTAGCCCTCGCTCGTCATGGTCGGCACGTCGGGCAGAAGCGCCGCGGGCTCTTCGCTCGAGACGGCGAGGGCGCGCAGGTCACCCGACTCGACGTACTCGGCGAACTCGCCGACTCCCGAGATCCCTGCTGCCGCGTTGTTCCCCAGCAGCAGCGACACCGCCTCTCCGCCGCCGGCGTTGGGCACGTAGTTGAGCTTCGAGGTGATGTCGGCGCCCGAGAGCCCCGCCTCCTCGAGCAGGAGCCCCGCCAGGATGTGGTCGGCGCCGCCGGCCGAGCCGCCCGTGATGGTGACGCCCTGACCGTCGGCGACGACCGCGTCGACGAGATCCTTCAGCGTCTGGTACTCGCTCGCAGCGGGGACCACGACCACGAGGGGCTCCTCGGTGAGGCGGGCGATCGGGGTGGTGTCCTCGATGCGGTTCTCGGCGGCGTTGGTCTCGACGGCTCCGACCATCACCAGGCCCGTGACCATGAGCGTGTAGGGGTCGCGTTCGTTGGCGAGCGAGGCGAGACCGACCGTGCCGCCGGCGCCGCCGACGTTGCTCACGGCCGCGGTGCCGACGAGCTCGTCGCCGGTGAGCACGTCGGAGACGGCGCGGCCGGTCTGGTCCCAGCCGCCGCCGGGGTCGGCGGGGACGACGATGTTCACGGAGTCGATCGCCGCGGCGTCCTGAGAGGCGGCGGCTCCGCCGGCGCCCGCGCCCTGCGGGTTGCAGCCGGTGAGGGCCGCGAGCGACAGCGCGGCCAGGGGGACGAGGGCGATGGTGGTGCGACGCATGCGCGGTACTCCTCTTCGAGTTCGGGTGAGGCGCCGTCGCCTCCCCGTTGATCGCTCACGGTAGGCAGAGCACCCGGATGCCGTCGCGCTTGCGCAACTAAGAACGAGTTCGGCAACTATTGGTCGCGATCCGCACTCGGCGCCGGTCGGCGGCCGGGTGAGAATGGAGCGTGGTCCGAGCACTGTCGCTGAGACTGCAGCTGTTGCTGCTGCAGGCGTCGATCGTGTGCGTCGTGACCCTCGGGGCGGGGCTCGTCGCCGTGTGGATCCAGGAGAGCGCGATCCGCGACTCCTACCGCGAACGCATGGTCGGTGTCGCTCTGTCGATCGCGCGCCTGCCCGTCATCGTCGAAGCGTTCGACGACCCCGACCCCGCAGCGGTCATCCAACCGGTCGCCGAGGTCATCCGGGAGGCGTCGTCGCTCACCTACGTGGTGGTCACCGACGTCGACGGCATCCGCTTCTCGCACCCGAACCCCGACCGCATCGGCGAGGGCGTGTCGACCGACCCGTCGATCCCGCTGTCGGGGCAGGTGTGGTCGGGCACCGAGACGGGCACGCTCGGCGAGTCGTACCGGGTGAAGGTGCCCGTCTACGCCGACGGCGACACCGGCGAGGACGACGCGGGTGCCGAGATCATCGGGTCGGTGTCGGTGGGCGTGCTGGAGTCGGAGCTGGCGGCCGATCTGCAGGCGAGGCTGCCGGGGCTGCTGCTCGCGTTCGGCGGAGCAGCCGTGGCGGGAGTGTTCGGCGCGGCCTGGGTGGCGGCTCTCATCCGCCGACGGATCTTCGGACTCGAACCCGATGAGATCGCCGAGATGGTCGGTGAGCGCGAGACCATGCTGCACCGCCTGAGCGAGGGAGTGATCCGCGTCGATCATCGCGGCGTCGTCACGAGCGCGAACGACGCCGCCGAGCGCATCATCGACCGCGGTCCCCTGCAGGGCCGCCGTGCCGACGAGACGCTCGACGGCCCGCTCCTGCAGGTGATGGAGGACGGCGAGCCCGGCGGCCGTCTGGTGCTCGCCGGGGAGCGTCCCGTGATCGCCCGTTCGACGGGCCTGCGCGACGACCGGGGGCGCCTGGTCGGTGCGACCCTGCTGCTGCGCGACCACAGCGAACTGCACGAGGCGTTGCGGCAGATGGACGGCCAGCAGTCGCTGACCGAGGGCCTGCGCGCCCAGGCGCACGAGTTCGCGAATTCCCTGCACGTGGTTTCGGGATTGCTCGAACTCGGCGCGTACGACGAGGCCCGGGACTTCATCGCGCGCGTGCGTCCGGGCGGGTCGCTGGATCTGGGGCCGGATGCCGCGGGCCTCGGCAGCGAACTGACCGCGCTGTTGGCGGTGAAGCTGGCGCGATCGCGCGAGCTCGACGTCGCGCTCGAGATCGTCGCCGACGGCACGCCGCCGGCCGATGCGGTCGGCGACATCGTGACCGTGGTGGGCAACCTGTTCGACAACGCGTTGGAGGCCTGTCGCCCGGGCGATCGTCTGAGGGTGACGGTGGACGCCACGACCGCCGCCGTGCGGATCATCGTCGACGACAGCGGCGCGGGGGTGCCCGAGGCGCTCCACGACCGCGTGTTCGAGGAGGGAGTCAGCACCAAGGACACCCGGCACCGCGCGCGTGGCATCGGCCTCGCCCTGGTGCGGCGCGTCGCGCGTCGTCGCGGCGGCCACGCGCGTGTCTCGCGTTCGCCCCTGGGCGGCGCCCGCTTCGAGGTCCTGCTCCCCGAACCCGAGCGGGTCTCGTGATGGTGCTGCGCGTCCTCGTCGTCGACGACCAGCCCGCGGTCGCCTCGCTGCACGGCCTGTTCGTCGCCGCCCACGCCGCGTGCGAGGTGGTGGGGACGGCCGGAACCGGACCGGATGCCGTGGCGGCGGTGAAGGAACTCCGACCCGATCTCGTGCTGCTCGACGTGCACCTGCCGGGTTTCTCCGGTCTGGACGCCCTCCGCGCCGTGCGCGGGGATGCCGGGCTCGACCAACCCGAGGTCATCGCCGTGACCGCCGCGCGCGACGTCGACACCGTGCGCACAGCGCGGTTGATGGGGGTGCAGCACTATCTGGTCAAGCCGTTCACCGCGGGCGAGCTGCACGCCCGCATCGACGATGTGCTGGCGGAGCGCCGCTCGTCCGCGGCGATGGCGGGATCGCTCAATCAGCGGGGCGTGGATGCGGTCATGCGACCGGCGACACGGCGGCCCTTGCCGAAGGGGCTGTCGCAACCCACGCTCGACCTGGTGCGCACCGCCATCGGCGATCTCCGCTCGGCGAGCGCGGCCGAGGTCGCCGACCATCTCGGTCTGTCGCGGGTGAGCTGTCGGCGATACCTGGAGCACCTCGCCGACGACGGCGAGTGCGTCCGCAGCCTCGACTACTCCACCGCCGGCCGGCCGAGCACCCGCTACACGGTCGCCACCCCGCCGGCATAGCCCGACGCGGAGCCTCGCGCGCCGCGCAGCTGGCCGCCCCGGCACGCATCCTCCTCGAGTGTCCAGAACACCCGGACGACCCCGCACGCCATCCCGGGTGTCGGGGACACTCGACCATCGTCCACGGGCGGAAGGCGTGCCCGCGAACGGCGAAGGGGCGCGCACCGGCAGGTACGCGCCCCCTCGACGAGACTCAGCGCTGGAAGCCCTCGCTGATGATCTCGATGAGCTCCTCGCGCTCCTCGACCGGGAGGAAGGCCCCCGCGGCGGCGTTCAGCTGGAAGGCCTCGAGGTCATCGAGGTCGTACTCGAACGCCTCCGCCAGCAGCCCCAGCTCGCGGGTGAGCGTCGTGGCGCTCATCAGGCGGTTGTCGACGTTCACGGTGACCGAGAAGTCGAGCTGGTAGAGCAGGTCGAACGGGTGGGCGTCCATGGTGTCGCCCCACGCCGTGACGGCGCCGGACTGCAGGTTCGACGTCGGCGAGAGCTCGAGCGTGATCTCGCGGTCGCGCACCCAGCGCGCCAGGTCGCCGAAGGTGACCTGCACGTCTTCGCCCTCGCGGGAGACCACGTCGAGGTCGTTCGCGATGCGCACGCCGTGACCGAGGCGGAGGGCGCGTCCGTCGATCAGCGCGGAGCGGATGGATGCCAGACCGGCACCCTCACCCGCATGCACGGTCGTCGGGAAGAACTGCTCGGCGAGGTAGTCGAACGCCGCGCGGTGACGGCTGGGGAGGAACCCGTCCTCGGCCCCGGCGAGGTCGAACCCGACCACGCCGCGCCCGCGCCACGCGACGGCGAGCTCGGCGATCTCGCGGGAGGTGTCGGTGTGGCGCATGGCGGTGAGCAGCTGACCGACGCGGATGTCGTGACCGCGGGCGTCCGCGGCATCCTCACCCTCCTCGATGCCCTCCTGGACGGCGTCCACGACCTCGTCCAAGCTCAGGCCGCGCGTGAGGTGCTGCTCCGGCGCCCAGCGGACCTCGCCGTAGACGACGCCGTCGGCGGCGAGGTCTTCGACGAACTCCCGGGCCACCCGCACGAGACCCTCGCGCGTCTGCATCACGCCGACGGTCGCGTCGAATTTCTCGAGGTAGTCCTCGAGCGAACCGCCGTCGATGTGGTCGGAGAACCACGCCTCCAGGCTCTTCGCGTCGTCGGCGGGCAGGTCGAGACCGACCTCGTCGGCCAGTTCGAGCACCGTCTGCGGCCGAAGACCGCCGTCGAGGTGGTCGTGCAGCGAGACCTTGGGCAGATCGGCGATCTTCGTGCGACCGATACGGAAGTCGTCGGATGCCACGGTGTCCTTCTTTCCGGATGCCATCAGGCGGTGATCCGCTCCCGCACGATCGGCGTCGCCGCCGGGGCGGTGTCGCCGATCTGCCACGCACCCTCGACGGCGTCGAGCGCGCGCGCGAAGCGCGTCTCATCGTCGGCCGACAGGGTGAACAGCGGCTGACCGGCGGTGATGGACTGGCCGACGGTCACGTGCAGGTCGATGCCCGCGGCGTGCACGACGGCGTCCTCCGCCCGCGCGCGCCCGGCACCGAGGCGCCATGCGCCGATGCCGAACGGCAGCGCGTCGATGCGAGAGACGACGCCCGACCGCTCGGCGACGACCGTGTGGGTCGCGCGCGGCGTGGGGAGGGCGGCATCCGGGTCGCCGTCCTGGGCGCGGATCATGCGCTTCCAGACGTCCATCGCGCGACCGTCCTTCAGCGCCGCCTCGACGTCGGCATCCGGCTGACCGGCGAGCGTGAGCATCTCGCGGGCCAGGGCGACGGTCAGCTCGACGACGTCGGCGGGTCCGCCCCCGGCGAGCACCTCGACCGACTCGCGCACCTCGTTGGCGTTGCCGATGGCGAGACCGAGCGGGGTGTTCATGTCGGTGAGCAGGGCCGTGGTGTTCACGCCCGAGTCGGTGCCCAGCGCAACCATCGTCTCGGCGAGCTCGCGCGCGCGCTCGATGTCCTGCATGAAGGCACCCGAACCGAACTTCACGTCGAGCACGAGCGAATCGGTGCCCTCCGCGATCTTCTTCGACATGATGCTCGAGGCGATCAGCGGAATGGCCTCGACCGTGCCCGTGACGTCGCGCAGCGCGTACAGCTTCTTGTCGGCGGGGGCGAGGCCCGTGCCCGCGGCGCAGATGACCGCGCCCACGTCGCGCAGCTGCGCCATGATCTCGTCGTTGGACAGCGCCGCGCGCCAGCCCGGGATCGACTCGAGTTTGTCGAGCGTGCCACCGGTGTGGCCGAGACCGCGGCCCGAGAGCTGCGGCACCGCGACGCCGAAAGCGGCGACGAGGGGTGCGAGCGGCAACGTGATCTTGTCGCCGACACCACCCGTGGAGTGCTTGTCGACGGTGACCTTGCCGAGGGATCCGAAATCCATGCGCTCGCCCGAGGCGATCATCGCGTCGGTCAGCACGCGGATCTGATCGCGTCCGAGGCCGTTGAGCAGCACCGCCATCGTGAACGCCGACATCTGGGCGTCCATGACGTAGCCGCGCGTGTAGGCGTCGACGAGCCAGCGGATCTCGCCCTCGGTGATGGCCTTGCCGTCGCGCTGGGAGCGGATGATGTCGACGGCGTCATACGACTCCACCGGTCCCTGAGCCTGTCGAAGGGTCATCGGGCCGCCTCCTCGAGGTCGCGCGGGCCGAAGGCGTCGGGCAGCACTTCGTCGATGGTGCGGATGCCGCTGACGGTCTCGAGCAGCATCCCCGGGATGGCGTGCTCGAACAGCAGCTGTCGGCAGCGGCCGCACGGCATGAGCGTGCGCCCCTCGCCGTCGACGCACACGAAGGCGACGAGCTGGCCGCCTCCGGACATGTGCAGCTCGGACACCAGGCCGCACTCGGCGCACAGGGTCACGCCGTAGGACGCGTTCTCGACGTTGCACCCCGAGACGATGCGCCCGTCGGCGACGAGCGCCGCGGCGCCCACCTTGAAGCGGGAGTAGGGCGCGTACGCGCGATGCATGGCGTCCGTCGCCGCGGCGCGGAGTTCATCCCAGTCGATGTCGGTCATCGTGGTGCAGAGGGTCCTCTCGTGAAGGGGAAGCGGGCTGGGTCAGCCCTTGATATATGGTTTGCCGGCGGCCGCGGGGCCGCGGACCTTTCCGACGAGACCGGCGACGGCGAAGATCGTCACCACGTACGGCAGCATGAGCATGAACTCGCTGGGCACGGGCGATCCGATCACGCCGAGGGTGTTCTGCAGGTTCGACGCGAACCCGAACAGCAGGGCCGCGAGGGTGGCGCGGATGGGGTCCCACTGGCCGAAGATGACCGCCGCGAGGGCGATGTATCCGGCGCCGGCCGTCATCTCCTTGTTGAACGCACCGACGGAGCCCAGCGTGAAGAACGCGCCGCCGAGGCCCGCGATGGCGCCGCCGAGCGAGACGTTCCAGAACCGGGTCTTCGCGATGTTGATGCCGACCGTGTCGGCGGCCTGCGGGTGCTCCCCCACCGCGCGCAGACGCAGCCCCCAGCGCGTGTGGAACAGCCCGACGTACACCAGCGCGACCGTGACGTACATCAGGTAGACGATGATCGTCTGGTTGAACAGCATCGGTCCGATGATGGGGATATCGGCCAGGAACGGGATCGGCAGACGCGGGAAGCGGGGCGGCGAGTTCAACGTCGCGGCGTTGGGCGCCAGCACCTGCGAGAACAGGAAGCTCGTCAGACCCACCACGAGCACGTTGAGCACGACACCGACGATCACCTGGTCGACGAAGTACTTGATCGCGAAAGCGGCCAGGACGAACGACACGAGCACACCGGAGACGCCCGCGGCGAGGAGGCCGATGAACGGGTTGCCCGTCGCGGTGGCGACGATCGCGGACGTGAAGGCTCCTGCCAGCAGCTGGCCCTCGATGGCGATGTTCACCACGCCGACGCGCTCGCTGAGCACGCCCGCCATGGCGCCGAAGATCAGCGGGACCGACAGGCTGAGCCCACCGGCGAGCAGACCGGTCAGCGGGATCACCGAGGTGGTCGCCCCTGCGGCCGCCCACGTGAGGAAGCCGACCATGAACACCAGGGCGAAGATCACGGCGAGCCAGATCGGCGGACGCCGGCGCGCGCGCACCATGAGCACGCTCGCGAGCGTGACCAGCGCGAGCAGCACCGTGCAGACGATGCCGGTGACGACGCCGCCGAGGACGACCTCGGGCAACTGCAGGAACTCGCCGGGGCTCGAGATGCGGAAGACCGCGTCTCCGTCCTGACGGGCGACGACGAACAGCACGGCGGCCAGCACCGTGATGACGCCGTAGACGATGGGCGCCTTCCAGCTGACGACGACGGCGGTGTCGAGCGCCTCGGAGGACGCGGCCTCCGGGTGTGCGGCGGTGGTGCTCACCGGGCCGCCTCCTTCTTCTTGGCGGCGCGCACCTTGGGCTGGCGCGCCCCGGGGGCCGGCAGGCGGAAGATCGCGCGCACCAGCGGCGGCGCCGCGATGAAGAGCACGATGAGCGACTGCACGACCAGGACGATGTCGACCGGAACGCCGTTGGCGGCCTGCATGGCGAAGCCGCCGGCCTTGAACGCACCGAACAGGATGCCGGCGACCAGCACGCCGACGGGGGTGGAGCGACCGAGTAGAGCCACCGTGATGGCATCGAAGCCGATGCCTGCGTCGATGCCGCTGGAGAACCCGGTGGTCACCGTGCCGAGCACCTGGTCGACGCCAGCGAGGCCGACGAGCCCTCCCGAGATGAGCATGGCGTACACGTACATCGACTTGACGTTGATGCCGGCCACGCGCGCGGCGTTGGGGTTGAGGCCGACGGCCCGGAAGCGGAAACCGAGCGACGAGCGCTCGAGGATCCACCACACCACCACGACGGCGACGAGCGAGAGCACGAAACCGAAGTGCAGGTTGTACCCGGAGCCGAAGAGATCGGGGAACACCGCGGTGTCCTTCATCGGCGGCGTCGTCGGGTTATTCGACCCCGGCGCCTGCAGCAGCCCGGGGGTGCGCAGCAGGTAGTAGACGATGTAGAAAGCGACGTAGTTCAGCATGATCGTCACGATCACCTCGTGCGCGCCGGTGCGCGCCTTGAGCACACCGGCGATGCCGGCCCAGACGGCTCCCGCGACGACACCCGCGACGAGGGCGACGATCATGTGGATACCCCACGGCAGGTCGAACGCGAAGGCGACCCACCCGCCGGCCGCGGCGGCGACGAGCATCTGCCCTCGACCACCGATGTTGAACATCCCGACGCGGAACGCCAGCGCGACACCGAGACCGGCCGCGATGAGCGGCGTGGCGAAGGTGAGTGTCTCGGTCAACGGGCGGATGCCGGTGGCGAACTCCGGACGACGGAAGTTGTAGATCGCGCCTTGGAAGAACGACGAGTACGCACCCGAGACCGACTGCCAGATGGCGGAGAGCGTGTCGCCCGGTCGCGCGAAGAAGTACCCCGCGGCGGCCTGCACGGTCTCGTCGGTGGCGGCGATCATGATGGCGCCCACGATGAGCGCCAGGATGACGGCCAGCACGGAGATGATCGCGTTTCCGGTGGCGATCTCGCGGAACGCCCGCCGCCAGCGGTTCTCGTCGCCGGCCGGCTCGGGGGCGACCACGCGGGCGCCGGCGGCGGCGTCGACCTTCGACTCGCCCTCGAGGGCGACGTCGGCCTGACCGGCCTCGGCGACCTCCGCGGCGCGATCGGCGCGCGCAGCGGTCGGGTCGTGCGGGCTGTGCGGATCGCTCACGCCGCGACTCCTTCGTTCTGGGGCGCTTCGCCGGCCATCATGAGGCCCAGCACGTCGCGCGAGGTGTCGCCGGGGACGATGCCCACGACGCGACCGCGGTACATCACCATGATGCGATCGGCGAGGGCGGTCACCTCGTCGAGCTCGGTGGAGACCACGATCACGGGGACCCCGGCGTCGCGCGTCTCGATGACGCGCTTATGGATGAACTCGATGGAACCGACGTCGACGCCGCGCGTCGGCTGCGCTGCGACGAAGAGACGCAGCTCGCGGCTCAGCTCGCGCGCCAGCACGACTTTCTGCTGGTTGCCGCCCGAGAGCCGACCGACGGCGGTCTCGATCGAGGGCGTGCGCACGTCGAACTCGGCGACCTTCTCGCGCGCGAAGTCGGCGAGGGTCGACAGCTGGATCGCGCCGCCCTTGACGAAGGGCGCGCCGTCGGCCCGGTCCAGCATGAGGTTCTCGGCGATCGAGAACTCCCCCACCAGGCCGTCTTCCTTGCGGTCTTCGGGGACGAAACCGACACCCGCGTCGAGGACGGCGCGAACGCTCTGCCCGTTCAACTCTGTGCCGTCGAGCACGACGGACCCCTCGACGCGCTCCTGGAGCCCCAGCAGGGCCTCGGTGAGCTCCGTCTGGCCGTTGCCCTGCACACCCGCGATCGCGAGGACCTCTCCGCGCCGCACCTCGAAACTGACGTCGTTGACGACGAGCTGGCCGATGGGGTCGACGACCGTCAGGTTCGACACCGACAGACCGACCTCGCCGAGCTTCGGCTCCTCCTTCTGCACGGTGAGCTCGACCGCACGGCCGACCATGAGCGAAGCCAGCTCGGCGTTCGACGCGCGCGGGTCGGCCTCGCCGACCACCTTGCCCAGGCGGATGACCGTGATGCGGTCGGCGACCTCGCGCACCTCGCGGAGCTTGTGGGTGATGAAGACGATCGAGGTCCCTGAGGCCTTGAGCTGGCGCATGATCGCCATGAGCTCGTCGGTCTCCTGAGGGGTGAGCACGGCCGTGGGCTCGTCGAACACGAGCACCTTCGCGTCGCGCGAGAGGGCCTTGATGATCTCGACGCGCTGCTGCACGCCGACGGGGAGGTCGTCGACGAGGGCATCGGGATCGACGTCGAACCCGAACCGGTCGGAGATCTCGCGCACCTTCGCGCGGGCGGCGGCGAGGTCGAGACGACCGCCCACCTTGGTGGGCTCATGGCCGAGCATGACGTTCTCGGCCACCGTGAAAACGGGGATGAGCATGAAGTGCTGGTGCACCATGCCGATTCCGGCGCGCATCGCATCGCCGGGGCCGGAGAAATGCTGGACGGCGTCGTCGAGCAGGATCTCTCCTCCGTCTGCCTGGTAGAGGCCGTAGAGGACGTTCATCAGGGTGGACTTGCCGGCACCGTTCTCGCCGAGCAGGCAGTGGATCTCTCCGGCCTCGACGGTGAGGTCGATGTGATCGTTCGCCACCAGGGACCCGAAGGTTTTCGTGATCCCGCGGAGTTCGAGCTTCATGTTCCCGATCCTAAGTTCTGTGGCATCGGACGCGGGAGGCGTCCGACGAGACCGACCCGCCTCGTGAGCGGATCGGCGTCTGGGGAGGAGGGGCGGCGGGCGCCCGTTCCATGAGGAGGGGAGGCCGGCATCACGCCAGCCTCCCCTAGGAGTGGAGGTCTCTCAGCCGGCCAGGTAGGACTCGACCTTGATCTTTCCGCTGATGATGTCGGCCTTCAGGGCGTCCACCTTCGACGACAGGTCGGCCGGGACGCGGTCGGACCAGTCGTGGAACGGGGCCAGGCCCACGCCGTCGTTCTCGAGGGTGCCGATGAACGGAGCGGTGTCGAACGAGCCCTCGCCCGCGGCGACGATCGCGTCCTTCGTGCCCACGTCGATGCCCTTGAGGATCGAGGTCAGCAGCAGGTCGCCGATGGACGGGTCGGTCTCGTACACGTCGGCGTCGACGCCGACGAGCGCGATCTCACGACCGGAGTCCTGGATGGCCACGGCGGCCGACTGGTAGATCGGGCCGCCGACGGGCAGCAGAACGTCGACGTTCTGGTCGATGATCGCCTGCGCGGTCTGACGCGCGGTGTCGTTGGCCTCAAAGCCACCGGTGAACGAGCCGTCCTTGGCGGTGCGGTCCCACCCGACGACGCGCACGGAGGCGTTGTTGTCGGTGTTGTACTTCTCGACGCCCTGGGCGAAGCCGTCCATGAAGATCGTCACGGTCGGGATGTTCATGCCGCCGAAGGTGCCGACGACGCCGGTCTTCGAGGTGCCTGCGGCGAGGTAGCCCGCGAGGTACGCCGCCTGGGCGGTGTCGAAGATGATCGGCTTGATGTTCGGGGCGTCGGTGGTGCCGTCGAAGTTCTGGTCGACGGTGTCGTCGATCGAGACGTACTGCAGGTCCGGGTTCGCCGTGGCGGACTCCAGCGCCGCGGGGGCGAGAAGGAAGCCGACGGTGATGATGGTGTTGCAGCCCTGGTCGACCAGGTTCTGCAGGTTCGACGCGAAGTCGGTCTCGGACTGCGACTGCACCTCGATGGGCTTCTTCGAGCCGAGCTCGGAAGCGGCGGCGTCGAGGCCCTCCTTGCCGAGCTGGTTGAACGACTTGTCATCGAATCCACCCGAGTCGGACACCATGCAGGGCAGGTAGTCGCTGGCGCCGGCGGCGGCACCACCGGATGCGCCGTTGCTCTCGGGTGCGGCGCCGCAACCGGCGAGCAGCGCCGCGGCGCCGATCATGGCGAGGCCGCTGACGACGGCCTTCTTCGTGGTCTTCACGAATGGTCCTCCAAGACGGATGCCCCCAACGGGTTCGGGGGACGATCCCGTCACGTTACCTACTGTGTCGGCGCGCTTGCGTCCCCGAGAGGCTCGCGCGCAGCAATGGTTACAAAGACGCAATCTCGCGTCACGCGACCGCCACACGCGACGGGGAGGCAGACACTGGATGCCACGCGGAGCGGCATCCGGTGTCAGAGGACGTCGCCGCGACCGGTGAGCTTGAGCGCGTCGACGACGCCCTTCACCCGCTGGGCGTTCTCACTCGTGGTCACCAGGAGCGCGTCGGGGGTGTCGACCACGACGATGTCGCGCACGCCGATGAGGCTGATCACGCGCTTGGTCTGCGAGACGACGATGCCGCTGGACGCGTCGGAGAGCACGCGGGCGTCCTCGCCGAGGATCGCCAGCTCGTTGCGGCCGCCCGAGGAGTTGAGCTTCGACAGGCTCGCGAAGTCGCCCACGTCGTCCCAGTCGAAGTGGCCGGGGATGACCGCCAGGCGCCCCTTCTCGGCGGCGGGCTCGGCGACCGAGTAGTCGATGGCGATCTTCTTCAGCCCGGGCCAGATGCGGTCGACGGCGGGCCCGCGACGGTCGCGGTCGTCCCACGCCTCGGCGAGCTCGAGCAGGCCCGCGTGCAGCTCGGGCTCGTTCACCGCGAGCTCCGCCAGCAGCACGTCGGCACGAGTGATGAACATGCCGGCGTTCCACAGGTAGGCGCGGTCGGAGAAGTACGCCTTCGCGGTGTCGAGGTCGGGCTTCTCGACGAAGCGCTCGACCATGTACGCCTCGGGGGCGTCGTCGACGATGAGCTCGTCGGACTGCTTGATGTACCCGAATCCGACGGAGGGTTCGCTGGGCTGAATGCCGATGGTGCAGATGTACCCGGCCCGCGCGACCGCCACGGCCTGGCGCACGGCGAAGTCGAATTGACGCGTCTGACGGATGACGTGGTCGGCGGCGAAGGAGCCGATGATGACGTCGGGTTCGCGGCGCACGAGGATCGCGGCGGCGAGGCCGATCGCGGCGGAGGAGTCGCGCGGCTCGGACTCGAGGAAGACGTTGTGGTCGGGCACGCCCGGGAGCTCCCGCTCGACGGCGGCGCGGTGGGCGCGGCCGGTCACGACCGCGATGCGGTCGGCGCCCGACAGCGGAGCGAGACGGTCCCACGTGTCGCGGAGCAGCGTCTGCCCCGATCCGGTGAGATCGTGCAGGAACTTCGGGGCGTCGGCCCGCGAGAGGGGCCACAGGCGGCTGCCGATCCCTCCGGCGGGGATCACGGCGTAGAAGTCGTCGATAGCGAGGTCGGCCATGGCTCCGACCCTAGTGGTCGCGGGCGCGCGGACCCACGGCGGCGGTCCAGGTGAAGCGTGGGGTGTCGGCATCCGGAACTATCTCGATGTCGAGAGAGTCTTAGGCGGGCCTAATCCCCGCCGTTCATAGGCCGGACGTAGTATTTGATGGCGCCCGTGTGACGCTCGGACCCGCGTGGGTCTCACACCGTGTTCGATCAGGGAGGACGACCGTGTCAGCACCAGCACGTGCCACGCCGTCGGTGAAAGAGACCACTTCGAAGAGGCCTCGCGGCACTCTCTACCGCGGCCGTGAAGGCATGTGGTCGTGGGTCCTTCACCGCATCACCGGTGTGGCGATCTTCTTCTTCCTGCTCGTGCACATCCTCGACACGGCGCTGATCCGCGTGTCGCCCGAGGCCTACGACGCCGTCATCGGCACCTACAAGAACCCGATCATGGGTCTCGGCGAGGTGGCACTGGTCGGCGCGATCGCGTACCACGCGTTCAACGGGCTGCGCATCATCCTGGTCGACTTCTGGCCGTGGGCCACGCGTCATCAGCGCCAGCTGTGGTGGGGCGTGCTCGGCCTCTGGGTCGTCACCATGCTCGGGTTCACCCCGCGCCACCTCATCAACGTCTTCAGCGCCGTCACCGGGAGCCACTGATGTCCGTCGCCCAAGAAGCCGCCACGATCCCCGCCCCCCGCACGCCCTCCGTGCGCAAGAAGGGCACCAACCTCGAGAAGTGGGGCTGGATCTACATGCGCGCCTCCGGCGTGCTGCTGATCGTCCTGATCTTCGGCCACCTGTTCGTCAACCTCATGACGGGCGACGGCATCCACCAGATCGACTTCGCGTTCGTCGCGGGCAAGCTCGCCTCGCCGTTCTGGCAGTGGTGGGACGTGCTGATGCTGTGGCTGGCCCTCATCCACGGCGCCAACGGCATGCGCACGATCGTCAACGACTACGTCACGAACGCCCGCATCCGCAGCATCCTGGTCGGGTCGCTGTGGGTGTCGGCCGGGTTCCTCATCCTGCTCGGCACGCTCGTCGTCTTCACCTTCGACCCCTGCCTCGGCGTGACCGAGAGCAGCTCCCTGTGGGACGTGTGCCAGGCGGCGTGAGCCTGTGGCATCCCTTCTTTCCCCTGACAGCAGAGGTATCGCACACGTGAGCACTCAGACTTCTTCGGACTCCGTCGTCAAGGACGGCGTCCACTACCACCAGTTCGACGTCGTCATCGTCGGAGCCGGCGGCGCCGGCATGCGCGCGGCCATCGAGGCCGGCCCCGGCGCGAAGACCGCGGTCATCTCCAAGCTCTACCCCACCCGCTCGCACACCGGTGCGGCGCAGGGCGGCATGGCCGCGGCACTGGCCAACGTCGAAGAGGACTCCTGGGAGTGGCACACCTTCGACACCATCAAGGGCGGCGACTACCTCGTCGACCAGGATGCCGCGGAGATCCTCGCCAAAGAGGCCATCGACGCCGTCATCGACCTCGAGAACATGGGCCTGCCGTTCAATCGCACGCCCGAGGGCAAGATCGACCAGCGCCGCTTCGGCGGTCACACGGCCGACCACGGCAAGACCCCCGTGCGCCGCGCGTGCTACGCCGCGGACCGTACCGGTCACATGATCCTGCAGACGCTGTTCCAGAACTGCGTCAAGCTCGGCATCAACTTCTTCAACGAGTTCTACGTGCTCGACCTCATCACGGTGAAGGATGCCGCGGGCAAGACGCAGGTCGCGGGCGTGGTCGCCTACGACCTCGCCACGGGCGAGCTGCACGTGTTCCAGTCCAAGGCCGTGGTCTTCGCGACCGGCGGCTTCGGCAAGATCTTCAAGACCACCTCCAACGCCCACACCCTCACCGGTGACGGCGTCGGCATCGTGTGGCGCAAGGGCCTGCCGCTGGAGGACATGGAGTTCTTCCAATTCCACCCGACCGGTCTCGCCGGTCTCGGCATCCTGCTCACCGAGGGTGCGCGCGGCGAGGGCGCGATCCTGCGCAACGCGAGCGGTGAGCGCTTCATGGAGCGCTACGCCCCCACCATCAAAGACCTGGCACCCCGCGACATCGTCGCCCGTTGCATGGTGCAGGAGGTCGCCGAGGGTCGCGGCGCGGGACCCCACCGCGACTACGTGCTGCTGGACTGCACGCACCTGGGTGCCGAGGTGCTCGAGACGAAGCTCCCCGACATCACCGAGTTCGCCCGCACCTACCTCGGCGTCGACCCGGTGGTCGAGCCCGTGCCGGTCATGCCGACCGCGCACTACGCGATGGGCGGAATCCCCACCAACATCAAGGCCGAGGTGCTCGCCGACAACGACACGGTCGTGCCGGGTCTGTACGCCGCCGGCGAGTGCGCGTGCGTCTCGGTGCACGGCTCGAACCGCCTGGGCACCAACTCGCTGCTCGACATCAACGTCTTCGGCAAGCGCGCCGGCCGCAACGCCGTCGAGTACGTCAAGACCGCCGACTTCGTGCCGCTGCCCGAAGACCCGGCCGCCGAGGTGCGCGGGCTCATCGAGGGCCTGCGCAACAACAGCGGTACCGAGCGCATCGCGGTGCTGCGCAAGACGCTGCAGGACGAGATGGACAAGGGCGCGCAGGTGTTCCGCACGCACGAGTCGCTGGCTCACGTCATGGACGTGATCGCCGACCTGCGCGAGCGCTACAAGAACATCCACGTCGACGACAAGGGCAAGCGCTTCAACACCGACCTGCTCGAGGCGGTCGAGCTGGGCTTCCTGCTCGACCTCGCCGAGGTGGTCGTCTACTCGGCGCAGAACCGCGAGGAGAGCCGCGGCGGTCACATGCGCGACGACTTCCCGACGCGCGACGACGAGAACTACATGCAGCACACCATGGCGTACCTGTCGGGCGACCCCCACTCGTCGCACCCCGCCGATCACATCGAACTCGGCTGGAAGCCCGTGGTCTTCACCAAGAACGAGGCCGGGGAGCTGCGCTACCCGCCGCTGGAGAGGAAGTACTGAGATGGCATCCACCGTCATCGAGCAGGTCGACACCTCGGACGAGGTCGAGCAGACTCCTGAGGACACCGGCATCCAGTCGTTCCTCGTCACCTTCAACATCCGCCGCTTCGACCCCGAGGTCGACGACGAGCCGCGCTGGGTCGACTACGACGTGGAGCTGTACTCCACCGACCGCGTGCTCGACGCCCTGCACAAGATCAAGTGGGAGGTCGACGGGTCGCTGTCGTTCCGCCGCTCGTGTGCGCACGGCATCTGCGGCTCGGACGCGATGCGCATCAACGGTCGCAACCGCCTGGCTTGCAAGACGCTGATCAAGGATCTCGACATCTCGCAGCCCATCTACGTCGAGGCGATCAAGGGTCTGCCCCTCGAGAAGGACCTCATCGTCGACATGGAGCCGTTCTTCGCCTCCTACCGCGAGGTGCAGCCGTTCCTGATCTCGAACTCGAAGCCCGAGCCCGGCAAGGAGCGCGTCCAGTCGATCGTCGACCGCGAGGTCTTCGACGACACGACCAAGTGCATCCTCTGCGCCGCGTGCACCTCGTCGTGCCCCGTGTTCTGGACCGACGGGCAGTACTTCGGCCCCGCCGCGATCGTCAACGCGCACCGCTTCATCTTCGACTCGCGCGACGACGCGGGCGATGTGCGCCTCGACATCCTCAACGACAAGGAAGGCGTATGGCGCTGCCGCACGACCTTCAACTGCACCGAGGCGTGCCCCCGCGGCATCGAGGTCACCAAGGCCATCGCCGAGGTCAAGCAGGCCGTGCTGCGCGGCGGTCGCTGACCTCTCCCCTCTCGAACGGCGGGTGCGCTCCGGCGCCCCGCCGTTCGGCGTTCCCGGCATCGCGTGTGCGGGAGCACAGGGTCGCGGGAGCGGCGACGCGGCCGGGGCCGGATCTCGCAGATCGCAGCGAAGGCGGATGCAGCGCGCCCAGCGCTGCGAGAACGATGCGCTTTCGCGAGCGCGGGGGCGGATGCCGCGAAGCACCGCGGTCCGCGGAGGAGCGGCATCCATTCATTAGGCTCGACGGGTGACCGAGACGCACGCCGACCCACGACCGCTGCCCGCGGTGCGTGACGACGACACGTCGCTGCGCGACCGCCTCGAAGCCGCGCAGAGCGCCGTGCTCGAGCGTCTGGATCAGCCCATCGCCCGGGCCGCGAGGATCGCGCGATGGTTCCCCATCCGGGTCTGGCGGCATTTCCTGCGCCACAACGGGTTCCTGCTCGCCGCGGGGATGAGCTACCAGGGGCTCTTCGCGGTGTTCTCCGCCCTGTACCTCGCATTCGCGGGGGTGGGGATCTGGCTGGGCGGAAGCACGGCCGCGATCGACGGTCTCATCCGCATCATCAACAGCTACGTCCCGGGGCTCATCAGCGAGAACGGCCTCGTCGATCGCGATCAGGTCGAGGCCGTCGCTCAGGACAGCGGACGTCTGCTGACCATCACGGGCATCGTGGCCGTCGTCGTGGTCGTGTGGACGGCGATCGGCTTCGTCACCTTCACCCGGCGGGCCGTCCGCGACACCTTCGGGCTGCCGTTCGACCTGCGCAACTACGTCATGCTCAAGGCGCGCGACTTCCTGGCATCCATCCTGTTCGGGATCTCGCTGCTCGTCGGAGCCCTCCTCGGCTCGATCACCACCGGCGCGGTCGATCTCGTGTTCGGGCTGATCGGGTGGGACCGGGAGACCCTCGGCTGGTCGATCGGAGCGCGGCTGGTGTCGCTGATCGTCGCGTTCGGGATCAACACCGTCGCGCTCGCCTCGCTGTTCCGCTTCCTCACCGGGACGACGTTGACGTGGCGTCGCGCCTGGCCGGGAGCGCTCGTCGGCGCGACGGGGATCGTCGTGCTGCAGGTCGGTGCGGGTTTCCTGTTCGTCTACACGCCGTCGAACCCGCTGCTGGCGACGTTCACGGTGCTCATCGGCTTCTTGCTGTGGTTCCGCTTCATCGGCATCGTCATCCTCGTGGCCGCCGCCTGGATCGCGGTGGCCGCGGGCGATCGCGACGTTCCGCTGCGCTCCCCCGAGGACCGCCGGGCCATGGAGCAGGCCGCGCTGGTCATCGCCGCGCAGGTGGGCGTGCGCGAAGCCGAACGCGCTGTCGCCCTGGCGCGGTGGCCGTGGCGATGGCGGGCTCGGCGGCGTCTCGTCGCCGCGCGGAAGACGCTGGCCCGTGCCGAGGCCGACGTGCCCGCGCCGCGGCGGGTGTCGCTCCTGCCCGACTGACCGCGGGCGATGAGCCGATGTCGGAGGTCGCGATTAGGCTCGTCGGGTGGCTCGTTCCGTGCGTATCGTCTCCGTCAACGTCAATGGCATCCGTGCCGCCGTCCGCAAGGGCATGACCGAGTGGCTCGACGCCTCGGGCGCCGACATCGTCGCCCTCCAAGAGGTCCGGGCGACCGCCGACCAGCTCGCCGAGGCGCTTCCCGGGTGGGAGATCGTCAACGACGAGGCCCTGCAGAAGGGCCGCGCCGGCGTCGCGATCATCAGCCGCCTCCCGGGCGTCGAGACGCGCACGCACCTCGGACCCGAGCCGCTCGACGCCTCGGGCCGGTGGATCGAGACCGACTTCGACATCGACGGCGAGACCGTCACGATCGTCAGCGCCTACGTGCACAGCGGCGAGGTCGACACCCCCAAGCAAGATGCCAAGTGGCTGTTCCTGGATGCCATGGAGCGTCGTCTCGCCGAATTGGGCACCGAGCGCGAGCTGGCCCTCGTCGCCGGCGACCTGAACGTGGGACACCGCGAGCTCGACATCAAGAACTGGCGCGGAAACCGTAAGAACGCCGGCTTCCTGCCGCGCGAGCGCGCGTACTTCGATCGCTTCTTCGGCCCCGCCGGCGACGAGGTCGAGGGCGTCGACGGGTCGACCGGCACGGGACTGGGCTGGATCGACGTCGGCCGTCGCGCGATGGGCGAGGTCGACGGACCGTACACGTTCTGGTCGATGCGCGGGAAGGCGTTCGACACCGACAGCGGCTGGCGCATCGACTACCACGTCGCGACCCCGGCCCTGGCCGAGCGGGTCACCTCCTACCGCGTCGACCGCGCGCCCTCGTACGACACGCGCTGGAGCGACCACTCCCCCGTCATCGTCGACTACACGCTCGGGACCTGACCGTCGCCTAGCGACCGCCGCAGAGCGCCGTCGGGCCGTGCGGACCCCCTCGCCCGCAGCCCGGTGCCCGAATCCGTCGTGGTCGTCCGGGGCCTGTTGCCGCCCCGAGGTGGAGCCCGAGCTGCGGTCGGCTTCGATCGATCTCACCCCGGGGCACCGGCATCCGCCCGCCCCTCGCCTCGGCGGGTGCGCCCAGCCGACGACGCCTAGGATCGTACGGTGACCACCGAGCGCCTCTACTCCGGAATGCAGCCCTCCGCCGACAGCCTTCAGATCGGCAACTACATCGGGGCTCTGCTGCAGTGGCGCGACCTCCAGGACCAGTACGACGCCTTCTTCTCGGTCGTCGACCTGCACGCCCTGACGCAGCCCGGCGACCCCGCCGAGCGCCGCGAGAAGACCCGCCGCACCGCCGCCCAATACATCGCCGCGGGCATCGAGCCGTCGCGCTCGACGCTGTACGTGCAGTCGCACGTGCCCGCGCACGCGGAGCTGCAATGGGTGCTGTCGACGCTCACGGGCTTCGGCGAGGCCGGGCGCATGACCCAGTTCAAGGACAAGTCGGCCCGCTACGGCACGGATGCCACGAACGTCGGACTCTTCACCTACCCGGTGCTGATGGCCGCCGACATCCTGCTTTACCAGACCGACGTCGTGCCGGTCGGTGACGACCAGAAGCAGCACATCGAACTGACCCGCGATCTCGCGGAGCGCTTCAACCAGCGCTACGGCCAGACCTTCACGGTCCCCAAGCCCGTCATCCAGCGGGAGACCGCGCGCATCTACGACCTCCAGAACCCGACGTCGAAGATGTCGAAGTCGGCGGAATCCGATGCGGGTGTGCTGTGGCTGCTCGACGACCCGAAGGTCAGCGCCAAGAAGATCATGCGCGCGATGACCGATTCGGAGGGCTCCGTGCGCTTCGACCGCGAGGCCAAGCCGGGCGTGTCCAACCTGCTGGTGATCTACTCGGCCCTCACCGGTCGCGAGATCACCTCGATCGAAGACGAGTACGCCGGCCGCGGGTACGGCGACTTCAAGAAGGGCCTCGCCGAGGTCGTCGTGAACGAGTTCGAGCCGGTGCGCGAGCGCGCCCTCGAGCTGCTCGACGACCCGGCGGAGCTCGACCGCGTGCTCGCCGTGAACGCGGGGAAGGCGGCATCCGTCGCCGAGAAGACCCTCTCCGACGTCTACGACCGCATCGGACTGCTGCGCCGCGGCTGATCCGATCCGTTCGACGCCCGCCCCGCTCCCCCGAGCGGCGGCGGGCGTCGGCGTTCCGCCGACCATGCTGGACACGAGCTGCGTGCGCTGTGCCGCGTGTCGCGCGCACAACTCCTGCAATTCGGCGCATCGCGCACGCCACCGCCCGCCTCCTGCACCGGACTGCAGGAGTTCTGCGCATCGAACGACCTGCGCTCGGGGGGCCCGCCCGACGTCGCTCGCGCGCGGCCGAGCGTCCGCCGGTCGTCCCGGCTTCAGCACAACTCCTGCAGATCGGCCCGCAACGCAGGCTCCCAACCACGCCGGCCCCGAATTGCAGGAATTGTGCGGGCAGCGCGACCTCGCGCATGCCTCGTCCGTGTGCCCTTTCGCGCGCTCGGCCCGAAGACCGCGGACGCCGGACCACCTCGGATCCCGCCGACGCGGAGTACGTCGAGACCTGAGCCCGCGATGCGGGAATCGCGTGGGGACGGAGCAGGGCCGCGCGGTCCGCGGCCGCGGCGTCAGCGTCGGAGTCGCGGCTTGAGCCCCGCGATCGCCGCGCGAACAGCCTCCGGCTTGTACAGGATCTCCTCCGCGATGAGGCGGAGGGTGACGTAACCCGCCGCTGCGGCGGCGCGATCGCGACGACGGTCCTCACGCTGAGCCTCCCAGGACGCGTGATGGGCCTTGCTGTCGCACTCGATGATGAGCCACCCCTCCACGACGAAGTCGACTCGACCCACGTGCGGAATCTGCACCTGCGCTCTCCACCGCAACCCGAGACCGCGGAGCATGAGCCGCACCAGCGTCTCGGGTCCCGACTCTGCCGATGGATCCACGAGGTGCCGCAGGCGCCGGAAGCGGCGCGGGAGCGCACGGAAGATCTCCCCCAGATCCGCCTCGTCGATGAGTCCACGGTTCCAGGCGCTGTCCAGCGACGCGACCAGGCTCCGCGGTGGTTGACACGCTGCCGACTGGACGAGAGCCTCGATGATCGGTGTATGCGTGGCTCGAGGAAGTGCGGTGCTCGACCGCCAGTGGCCCCGTACGTCACTCCCCCGCACCGGCAGGCGACTCGCGACACGATCGAATTGCACGTGCAGGCACCTGACATCGTGCGCGAACACGCCGCGTTCGTGGAGCAGGGACAGGCAATCCAAACGGCCCCCGTGCTGTACCGCGCGCAGCACGGGGGCCGATACCCCGGCCGGCAGATACGTGTCCCGTCGTGCGCGCAGCAGATGACCCGCTCGGACCGCCCGTTCGATCTCGCCACGGGTCATTCCTTCGGCACGGAGGTCGCGGAAAGAAGCCGAGGCGGAGGACACGGATCGAGGGTCCTCCACCTGGAGCGGCCACCGTGGGCTCACGACGACATCTGGGGATAACTTCCCTCCGGGGCACGAGCGGCACAACTCCTGCAGAACCCGCCGATGGGGCCCGCATTCCTCCTCGACGTACCGAATCGCAGGAGTCGTGCTCGTCGACAGCACCGCCCGGCGGGCGGGTAGCGTGGCCGGATGGAACCCCCGGTCCTGCGCACCGCCCGCCTCGAGCTGTCGGCACCGGGCGACGACGACGTCGCCGCGATCCATGCCGAATGCCAGGATGCCGCGATCCAGCGACTCACGACGGTCCCCTCGCCCTACCTCCCGGCCGACGCCCAGACGTTCGTCGACCTCACGCGCGGCTGGTGGGCGGAAGGGTCGGAGGCGACCTGGGCGATCCGCCTCGAGAGACGACTCGTCGGCATGGTGGGACTCGCGAAGCTGCCGAGCGGCGGGCCGGAGATCGGCTACTGGGTGTCGTCTCGCGTGCGCGGTCATGGCATCGCGACCGAGGCGGCGCGTGCCGTCGTCGACTGGGGCTTGGCGCCCGAGCGTCCCGCGATCGAACGGATCGAGTGGCGAGCCGTGGTGGGCAACACGGGCTCGGCGCGTGTCGCCCGCTCGCTGGGGTTCCGCTACGAGGGATTGCTGCGGCGAGCGCACGTCAACTCGCTGGGGCGCTCCGACCTGTGGATCGGCGGGCTGCTGCGCGACGACGACCGCGCACCGGTGCCGTGGGCGGTGCTCGGCTAGAACGCAAGGCCCGGCCCCGATGTCGGAGGGGCGTGGCAGCATGGGCACATGCCGGAGATGCCAGAGGTCGAGGGGCTCGTCGAGTTCCTGCGCGGGCGGATCACGGGGCTGCGCGTCGACAAGGCGACCGTGTCGGCGATCAACGCCCTCAAGACGTTCGACCCGCCACTGTCGGCCCTCGTGGGCGCCGCGGTGACCGACGCCCGGCGGCACGGCAAGTTCGTCGACCTCACGACGGATGCCGGCATCCATCTCGTCTTCCATCTCGCCAAGGCGGGGTGGCTCCGGTGGTACGACGCGCTGCCGTCGACGATCATCAAACCGGGTAAGACCCCCATCGCCCTGCGCGTCGGCTTCGACGACGGGTCAGGATTCGACCTCACCGAGGCGGGCACCAAGAAGTCGTTGGCCGTGTACGCGGTCCGCTCGCCCGATGACGTGCCCGGCATCGCGCGCCTCGGGCCCGATCCGCTCGACGACGACTTCGGCCGCGAGCGATTCGGAGCGCTTCTGGCCGGCCGCCGCACGCAGATCAAAGGCGTGCTGCGCGACCAGTCGATCATCGCGGGCGTCGGCAACGCCTACTCCGACGAGATCCTGCACGCGGCGAAGATGTCGCCCTACGCCCTCGCGGCGAACCTGTCCGAGACCGAGGTCGATCAGCTCTTCGAAGCCATGACGACGACGCTCACCGAAGCGATCGAGGCCGCGCGCGGCAAGCCCCCGGCCGAGCTGAAGGATGCCAAGCGGCGGGGGATGCGCGTGCACGGGCGGCGCGGCGAGGCGTGCCCGGTGTGTGGCGACGAGGTGCGCAGCGTCTTCTTCGCCGACAACTCCCTCGAGTACTGCCCCACGTGCCAGACGGGCGGGAAGCTGCTCGCCGACCGGCGGTTGTCGCGCCTGCTGAAGTGAGGTCGTCCGCGGCCGTCGCCGGGATGCCGGGCCGCGGCGCTCTCCGACCCCGGCGGCGCGCGAGGTCGGGGAGGCCCGTCCACGGTTCTGCGGAAGAGGGAAGACGCAATGGAGCCTCGCCCGACTGCGGGCGTCTCCGCCGTCGTCCGTACCGCAGAACGTCGCCGGATGACGGGGAATGAAACCGCGAACCCCGCGTTGACTACACTTCGAAGAGCAAACAACGTGCTCCGGGGTCGGTGAGAATCCGAACCGGCGGTGACAGTCCGCGAACCCCTCCGCATCACGCGGTGGGGCCGATCCGGTGGAATTCCGGGACCGACGGTGATGCGGGGGTCTCCCCTCGCTAGTCCGGATAGGAGGCAGCACGGACGGCGCGACGCGCCTTCCCGCTGGCCCTGCCCCGACGCCGCGGGAAGGACAGGGAAATGGCATCCGCCGTCGAGATCGACGCCATGCGGCGAGCGCTGCAGCTCGCCCGGCGCGGCCCGCGCGGGCTCAATCCGCAGGTCGGTGCCGTCATCCTCTCCCCCGCCGGCCAGATTCTCGCCGAGGGACACCACCGCGGCGCCGGGACCCCTCACGCCGAGGTCGACGCGCTTTCTCAGCTGTCCCCCGGAGCGGCGCGCGGAGCCACCGCCGTCGTGACCCTCGAGCCCTGCAATCACACCGGTCGCACCGGCCCCTGCGCCGTCGCCCTGATCGAGGCCGGGGTCGCGCGCGTCGTGTACGCGCTCGACGATCCCACCGACGCCGCGGCCGGAGGGGCCGATCGCCTCCGCGCAGCCGGGGTCGACGTCGAGACCCGGATCGAGACGGATGCCGCGCGCTCGCTCATCGCGGACTGGATCCACCTGCAGCGCACCGGTCGACCGCACGTCACGGTCAAGTGGGCGCAGAGCCTCGACGGTCGTGCGGCGGCGGACGACGGCACGAGCCAGTGGATCACCGGCCCCGAGGCCCGTCGCGACGTGCACGCGCGACGCGCGCAGGCGGACGCGATCGTGGCCGGCACGGGCACCGTGCGCGCCGACGACCCGGCGCTCACCGCGCGAGCCGCCGACGGCACGTTGCTCGAGGATCAGCCCCGGCCCGTCGTGATCGGCGAGAGCGAAACGGCTCCGGATGCCGCGGTGCGCCGCCACCCGCGCGAACCGCTGTTCTACGCCACCCACGACCTTCCCGCCGTGCTGGCCGATCTCGCCGAGCAGGGCGTCCAGCGCGTGTTCGTCGAGGGCGGCCCGACGCTGGCGAGCGCCTTCGTGCGCGAGGGGCTCGCCGACGAGTTGCTCGTCTACGTCGCCCCCGTGCTGCTCGGCGGATCCCGTCTCGCCCTGGGAGATGTCGGTGTGCCGAGCATCGATGCGGCGAGACGGCTGACGGTGGCATCCGTTCAGCCCCTCGGCGACGACCTGCTGTTCGTCGCCCGCCCGGCCGAGACCGGGACCCGAAGCCCCGAGACTGTGCCCGCCGCCGCGGGCGAGAACGAAGGAGACGCCTGATGTTCACCGGAATCGTCGAAGAGATCGGCGCCGTCACCGCCGTCGAGCCGTCGGGAGACGGCGTGCGGCTGACGCTGCGCGCCCCGCTGTCGGTGTCGGACGCCGCGCACGGCGACTCGATCTCGGTCAGCGGCGTGTGCTTGACGGTCATCGACCAGGGGGATGACTGGTTCACCGCCGACGTGATGAAGCAGACCCTCGACATGTCGACACTCTCCGATGTGGCGCCCGGTCGCGCCGTCAACCTGGAGCGGGCCACCGCCGCGCACGGGCGTCTCGGCGGCCACATCGTGCAGGGGCACATCGACGGCACGGGCACCGTGCGCGAGGTGCGTCCGGGAGCGCAGTGGAGCGTCGTGCGCGTCGGCATCCCGGTCGACCTCGCGCCGCTCGTCGTCGACAAGGGCTCGATCGCGATCGACGGCGTCTCGCTCACCGTCAGCGCCGTCAGCCCCGCCGCCGAGGCGGAGCCCTGGCTCGAGGTCTCGCTCATCCCCGAGACGCTCGCGGCCACCACTCTGGGCCGCGCCGAGGCCGGCACGCCCGTCAACC
Organism: uncultured Microbacterium sp.; assembly: GCF_947489255.1. GTDB lineage: Bacteria > Actinomycetota > Actinomycetes > Actinomycetales > Microbacteriaceae > Microbacterium > Microbacterium phycohabitans. Next base: position 29,090 of record NZ_CANLCY010000004.1, on the reverse strand, counting down.
TCGAGACCGACATCCTCGCGCGCCACGTGCAGCGCATGCTCGCCTTCCCTACGACAGAGAACCCCGCGGCCACCGCCGCATCGACCGAGAGGGGCTCCGCATGAGCCTGTCCACCATCCCCGAGGCCCTCGAGGCCCTGCGTCAGGGGCGCCCGATCCTGGTCGCCGACGACGAGAACCGCGAGAACGAGGGCGACGTCATCATCTCGGCCCAGCTCGCGACCCCCGAGTGGCTCGCCTGGACCGTGCGCTGGTCGAGCGGCTACGTCTGCGCCCCCATGCCCGGCGAGTGGGCGGACCGCCTCGACCTGCCGCCCATGGTCGAGGTCAACCAGGACGCTCGGGGCACCGCCTACACGGTGAGCGTGGATGCCGCGTCCGGCGTCACCACCGGCATCAGCGCCGCCGACCGCGCGCGCACCCTCAACGTGCTGGCTGATGCGGCATCGGTCCCGACGAGCCTCATCCGCCCCGGTCACGTGCTGCCCCTTCGCGCCGTCGACGGCGGTGTGCGCGAGCGCGCCGGTCACACCGAGGCGGCCGTCGACCTCATGCGTCTCGCGGGTCTCGAGCCCGTGGGCGCGATCGCCGAGGTCGTCGCCGAGGACGGCAGCATGATGCGCCTGCCCGGACTCTTCGAGCTCGGCGAGCGCGACGGTATCCCGGTCATCACCATCGAGCAGCTCATCGCCCACCTGAACGAGACCGACCCGCTGCCGGAGACCGCCGCGCCGAAGCGTCGCGTGAGCCTGCGCGCCGAGTCGAACGTGCCCACCTCGCACGGCACCTTCCGCTTCCTCGCCTACAAGGACCGCATCACCGGCACCGATCACCTGGCGGTCATCTCCGGCGACCTCACCGAGAGCGCGCCCCTCGTGCGCGTGCACTCCGAGTGCCTGACCGGCGAGGCCTTCGGTTCGCTCAAGTGCGAGTGCGGCCCGCAGCTCGAGGCCGCGCTCGACACGATCGACCGCGACGGCGGCATCGTCATCTACATGCGCGGTCACGAGGGTCGCGGCATCGGCCTCATCAACAAGCTGCGCGCCTACAACCTGCAGGAGCGCGGCATGGACACGGTGGATGCCAACCTGGCCCTGGGACTCCCCGCCGACGCTCGCGATTACGCCGCGGCCGCCGGCATCCTGACCGATCTCGGTGTCGACAAGGTGCGCCTGCTCACCAACAACACCGACAAGGTCGCGCAGCTGCGCGGTTTCGGTCTCGACGTCGTCGAGCAGGTGCCGCTCCTCGTGGGCGTCGGCCCCAACAACCACCAGTACCTCGAGACGAAGCGCGACCGGATGGGTCACATCATCGCCGAGGACGACCTGCGCGACGCCCTCGCGCACATGAAGGAAGAGAGCGTCTGATGGCCGGTAGTGGAGCACCCGAGACCGGCGGTATCGACGCCTCCGGACTGAACGTCGTCGTCATCGCCGGCACCTGGCACGAGGTCATCACCGACGGCCTCATCGCCGGGGCGAAGCGCGTGCTGGATGCCACCGGGGCGACCTATCGCGTCGTGCGCGTGCCGGGTTCGTTCGAGCTGCCCGTGGCGGCCAAGGCCGCGCTCGACGCCGGGGCGGATGCCGTGGTCGCGCTGGGCGTGATCATCCGGGGTGGGACGCCGCACTTCGACTTCGTGTCGTCGGCCGCGACCGACGGCCTGACCCGCGTCGCCCTCGACACCGGCAAGCCGGTCGGCTTCGGCGTTCTCACCCTCGACGACGAGCAGCAGGGTCTGGATCGCGCGGGGCTTCCGGGCTCGAAGGAGGACAAGGGCGAGGAGGCCGCGGATGCCGCGATCCGCACCGCCCTCGTGCTGCGGGAGCTGCGCGGCTGACCTGGGGTGTGCTGTGGGCCCGGCGATCGCGAAGGTCGCCGGGCCCGTTCTCGTCTGCGGCCGGGGTCGGAGGGGGCTGAGCCGGTCGTCATCGGCGGGACGCAGCGGAGGGGGCTGAGCCTGTCGAAGCCACCGGGACCCGCGGGCCGGGGCGGACCCTTCGACAAGCTCAGGGACCTCCGGGGGCTCAGGGGCCTCCGCGGGGCCCACAGACCTCGCGCGGGGGTCGGCGGCCGATCGCGGCGCTCGGGGGCCGGGGCCGCGCGCGGTGAGGGCCTCCTTGCTGGCGACGCGGGCGCGGCATCCTTACCCTGACCGTATGGAGATCCTGCGCAGCGTCGTCGTCCTCGTGCACCTGATCGGCTTCGCGGTGCTGTTCGGCGCGTGGGTCGTCGAGGCGGTGGCCCGGCGCGCGCGCGTGACGCCGCTGATGAACTACGCCCTCGTGATCTCCCTGGTCACCGGTCTCGCGCTGTCGGCACCCTGGGGACTCGACCACGACCTCAACTACGCCAAGATCGGCATCAAGCTCGTCGTTCTGCTCGTGATCGGCGCTCTGCTGGGCATCGGTTCGGCACGCCAGAAGCGCGCCGGCTCGCTCTCCCCCGCGATCTTCTGGCCGATCGGCATCCTGGCTCTGCTCAACGCGGGCCTCGCGGTCATCTGGCACTGACCGCGCGGGAGACGGTCGCCAAGACACGGCGACGGTGCACGGCGCCCACGCACGGCACACGACGGTCGGTGCGCGGGGACGGACCGCGCTCAGCGCGCGCATAGACTGGAGGGTCTAGACGCCCCTCACTCGGGGACGTCGCCGGTGCCTCCGCCCGTGCGCTCTCTCACCACCACCCCCGTGACCGCTGCGCGCCACCGCTGCGCCCCATCCCGGACGCGATTGAAGACTCTTCCCGTCAGGCCCTCATGACCACGTCATCCCCCTCCACCCGCTCGACCCCCGCCGCACCGGCGAACCCCCGCTCGCGTGTCATCACCGCGAGCCTCATCGGCACCACGATCGAGTTCTACGACTTCTACGCGTACGCCACGGCGGCCGTGCTCGTGTTCCCGATCCTCTTCTTCCCGACCGGCAACGAGACCACCTCGTTGCTGCTGTCGTTCAGCGTCTTCGGCGCCGCCATGGTCGCGCGCCCCCTCGGCGCCGTCGTCTTCGGCCACTTCGGCGACCGCTTCGGTCGCAAGGCGACCCTCGTGGCATCCCTGTTGACGATGGGTGTCGCGACCTTCCTGATCGGACTGCTGCCGACCTTCAACGAGATCGGCGTCTGGGCGGCGATCCTGCTGCTGATCATGCGTCTCGCCCAGGGCTTCGCGCTCGGCGGCGAATGGTCGGGCGCGGCGCTGGTGGCCACCGAGAACGCCCCGAAGGGCAAGCGCGCCCTGTTCGGCACGTTCCCGCAGCTAGGCGCCCCCATCGGCTTCATCATCGCCAACGGCATCTTCCTCATCATCAACTTCGCCCTGCCGCACCCCGACGGCACTGCGCAGCGCTCCGCGGAATTCCTCGCGTGGGGCTGGCGCGTGCCGTTCCTCTTCTCGGCCGTGATGGTCATCGTCGGCCTCTGGGTGCGTCTCAAGCTCGTCGAGAGCGAGTCGTTCGCGAAGGCGGAGAAGAGCGGCGTGATCCGCAAGTTCCCGCTCGGCGAGGTGATCCGCCGCAACTGGAAGCAGCTGATCCTCGGCACGTTCATCATGCTGGCGACCTACGTGCTCTTCTACCTCATGACGAGCTTCACGCTCTCGTACGGCACCAAGCCCACCGCCGAGACCGCGGCCGCTGCGGCCGAGAAGGCCGGTACGGCATTCGACGCGGCCGCGTACGTTCCGGGCCTGGGCTTCGGCTACACCGACTTCGTCATCATGCAGATCATCGGCGTGGTGTTCTTCGGTGTCTTCACGATGCTGTCGGGCCCGCTCGCGGACCGTTTCGGCCGCAAGCGCCTGCTCATCGGCGTGACCCTCGCGATCATCGTGTTCGGGCTGACGTTCGCCTTCTTCCTTCTCCCCCAGGCCGACGCGACGCTCACCCACGTCTACGTGCAGGCGTTCCTGATCATCGGATTCCTGCTCATGGGCTCGACCTTCGGTCCCATGGGTGCCGTGCTGCCGGAGCTGTTCCCCACGAACACGCGCTACACGGGCTCGGCCATTTCGTACAACGTCTCGTCGATCCTGGGCGCGGCCCTCGCGCCGATCGTCGCCGTCGCGCTGTGGGCCGCCGGTGACGGCAACCCCTGGCTGGTCGGTGTCTACCTGTCGGCGATGGGCGTGCTGACCCTCATCGCGCTCGTGCTCTCGCCCGAGACGAAGGACGTCGACTACGACGACAACATCGCCGCGGGAGCGACCGCGCCGTAACGCGGTCCGCTTCGCGACGACGGATGCCACGGGGCCTCGGCCTCGTGGCATCCGTCGTCTCCGCGGGCGCACGCACGGCTCCTCCCCACGGGCGCTTCGGCGCGGGTTCTCCCCCCTTCCGCCGCGCGAGGGCGAAGCGCATAGCGACGGAAGGTACGGTCGAAGTACCCCGATCCCTTTCCCGAGGATGAGCATGTCTTCACCCGCTCCCGCGCGCGGTCGGCGCGGCCGCCGCGCCCCCGAAGGTCCGCGCGCGTCGTTCCGTCAGCTGCTGCCCTTCCTGCTCGAGCACAAGCGCACGCTCGCCGTGGTGGCGGTGCTCAGCGTCCTCGGTGCGGCGGCGACGCTCGCCCAGCCGCTGCTGGTCGGCCAGGTCATCACGCGCGTGCAGAACAGCGTCCCGCTCGGCGCCCTCGTCTGGCTGCTGGTCGCGTTCGTCGTGCTCTCGTCGGTGATCTCCGGCTTCCAGCACTACCTGCTCCAGCGCACCGGCACCGCGGTCGTCTACTCGTCGCGGCGGCGCCTGATCGCCCGCATCCTGCGCCTGCCCATCAGCGAGTTCGACGCGCGCCGCACCGGCGACCTCGTCTCGCGCGTGGGCACCGACACGACGCTCCTGTACGCCGTGCTCACGCAGGGGTTCGCGGATGCCGTGGGCAATGCGCTCATCCTGCTCGGCGCCGTGATCGCGATGGCGTTCATCGATCCCCTCCTGCTCGTGCTCATCGTGGTGGTCGTCGGAGCATCGCTCGGTGTCGTGGTGCTGCTCAGCACGCGCATTCGCGCGGCATCCGCGGTGCAGCAGGAGAAGGTCGGCGAGCTGTCGTCGGGTGTCGAGCGCGCGGTGGGGTCGATCCGCACCATCCGCGCGTCCGGCGCGACCGAGCGCGAGACCGACGCCGTGACCGAGAACGCCACCGCCGCGTACGAGGCGGGAGTCCGTATCGCCCGCGTGTCGGCGCTGATCGTGCCGATCGCCTTCGTCGCCCTGCAGGTGTCTCTGCTCGTCGTGCTGGGCGTCGGCGGGTACCGCGTGGCATCCGGGGCCATCGACGTCGCCTCTCTGGTCACGTTCGTGATCTTCCTGTTCCTGCTCGTGCAGCCGCTCGCCTCGGCCATCGGCGCGATCACCTCGGTCAACCAGGCCCTGGGTGCTCTCGGGCGCATCCAGGAGGTGCTCGACCTCCCGCTCGAGCAGGACGGCGACCGAGCGGGCACCGTGCACCCCGAGCCCGATGCGGCCGCGATCGAATTCCGCGGCGTGCGGTTCCGCTACCCCGACCACGTCGTCAGAGCCCGCGAGGCGGCGGCGAAAGAGGCGCAGTCCGTGCTCGCCGAGGTGCACCTCGACGCCGCGGCGCCCGACGCCCCGACCGACGAGGCCGACCGCGAGGTGCTGCGCGGGGTGTCGTTCACGGTGCCGCACGGCGCGCGGGTGGCATTGGTGGGCCCTTCGGGGGCGGGGAAGAGCACGATCCTCTCCCTCGTCGAGCGCTTCTACGACCCCACCTCGGGGGCGATCCTCGTCGACGGCGTCGATGCCCGCGACCTCGCGCGCGACGATCTCCGCGCGCGCTTCGGCTACGTCGAGCAGGACGCCCCGACCCTGGCCGGCACGATCGCCGACAACCTGCGCCTGGCTTCGCCCGAGGCGTCGGACGCCGAGTGCGAGCGCGTGCTGCGCGCCGTGAACCTCGGTGACGTGCTGGAGCGCAACCCGCTCGGCGTCGACGCCCCCGTCGGCGAAGACGGTGTGATGCTCTCCGGCGGGGAACGCCAGCGCCTCGCGATCGCGCGTGCCCTGCTGGCCGCTCCCCCGGTGCTGCTGCTCGACGAATCGACCTCGTCGCTCGACGGTGTGAACGAACAGCGCATGCGCGAGGCGATCGACGCCGTGGCCGCCGACCGGACGCTGCTGGTGATCGCGCATCGCCTCTCGACCGTCGTCGACAGCGACCTGATCGTGGTGCTCGAGAACGGCCGCGTCGTCGGCCAGGGCACGCACAGCGAGCTCGTGGCATCCACTCCCCTGTACCGCGACCTGGCGAAGCACCAGTTGTTGGTGTGACGTGTGGCGCGGTTCCCGTGCGGACGGGGGCGCCCGGGGGCTCACGCAGGCGTGCCGCGCGGTGCTGTGGCGCACGGAGCCGCGCCGCAGGGAGCCGCGCCTCGGGAAGCTGCGCCGCACGGAGCCGCGCCGCAGGGAGCCGCGCCGCACAGAGCCGCGGTGTGCGGTGTCGCAGCGCACCGGAGCTGCGCCGCACGGACCCGCGGTGTGCGGTGTCGCAGCGCACGGGGCCGCGCGCAGGAGGGGGTCCCCGGTCCTTCGAAAAACGCTCGCTGTGCTGAGAAACGCGCACTGCGGGCGTTTCTCGCTAGAGCGGGCGTTTATCGGCGTGGGGGCGCGGGCGGACCCGCCCCACTCCGGGAGCGGACACACCGACGCCCCTCCCGCGCGCCAAGAACGGGAGGGGCGTCGATTCCGGGGCTCGCCCGCTGCGCGAAACGGCGCGCGAGGCGAGCCGGTCTCAGGGGCGCTGCAGGCGGTAGCGCAGCGACGCCAACTCGGCGCGCAGGGCGGCCGGGAGGTGCGAGCCGAAGGTGTCGTAGAACTCCTCGGTGAGGTCGGCCTCGGCCAGCCACGACTCGCGGTCGATCGCGAAGAGCTCCTCGAGGTCGGCGGCGGGCAGGTCGAGGCCCGTCAGGTCGAGGTCCTCGGTGCGCGGTAGGCGTCCGATCGGGCTGTCCACGGCATCCACCTGTCCGTCGACGCGGCGGATGATCCAGTCGATGACGCGGGCGTTGTCGCCGAAACCGGGCCAGAGGAAACGACCGTCGTCGCCCTTGCGGAACCAGTTGACCTGGAAGATGCGCGGCGCGCGGTCGAACCGCAGCTTCTGGCCCACCTTGAGCCAGTGGCCGAAGTAGTCGCCCATGTTGTATCCGCAGAACGGGAGCATCGCGAAGGGATCGCGGCGGAGTTCGCCGACGGTGCCCTCCTGGGCGGCCGTCTTCTCGCTCGAGACGGTCGAGCCGAGGAACACCCCGTGCGACCAGTCGGTGGCCTCGAGCACGAGGGGGACGTTGGTGGCACGGCGTCCGCCGAACAGGATGACGTCGAGGGGAACGCCCTCGGGGGCCTCCCAGTCCTCGGCGATCTGGGGGCACTGCGCGGCACCGACGGTGAAGCGCGAGTTGGGGTGCGCGGCGGGGCGGCCCGACGCGGGCGTCCAGGGCTTTCCCTCCCAGTCGGTGAGGTGCGGGGGCGCCTCGTCGGTCAGCCCCTCCCACCACACGTCGCCGTCGGGACGCAGCGCCACGTTGGTGAAGATCGTGTTGCCCCACAGCGTTTCGATCGCCGTGACGTTGGTGGATTCGCCGGTGCCGGGGGCGACGCCGAAGAAGCCGGCCTCCGGGTTGATGGCCCAGAGGCGCCCGTCGTCGCCGGGGCGGATCCAGGTGATGTCGTCGCCGAGGGTCTCGACGCGCCAGCCGGGGATCGTCGGGCGGAGCATCGCGAGGTTCGTCTTGCCGCACGCCGAGGGGAACGCGGCGGCCACGTGGTACGCCTTGCCCTTCGGGTCGATGACGCGGATGAGCAGCATGTGCTCGGCGAGCCAGCCTTCGTCGCGACCGATGACCGACGCGATGCGCAGGGCGAAGCACTTCTTCGCCAGGATCGCGTTGCCGCCGTATCCCGAGCCGAACGACCAGACCTCGAGCGTGTCGGGGAAGTGGACGATGTACTTCTCGTCGTTGCAGGGCCACTCGACGTCGGCCTGGCCCGGCGCCAGCGGCGCGCCCACCGAGTGGACGGTCTTGACCCACGGCGCACCCTGCGCGATCTGCTCGGTGACGGCCGTGCCGACGCGCGTCATCACACCGATGGATGCCACCGCGTAGGCGCTGTCGGTGATCTGCACGCCGATGTGGCTGAGGGGGCCGCCGACGGCGCCCATCGAGAACGGCACGACGTACATCGTGCGACCGCGCATCGAGCCGTCGAAGACGCCGTCGAGCGTCGCGCGGATCTCGGCCGGAGCGATCCAGTTGTTGGTGGGCCCGGCGTCCTCTTCGCGCTCCGAGGCGATGTAGGTGCGCGATTCCAGGCGCGCGACGTCGCCGGGGTGGGAGCGGGCCAGGTACGAGCCCGGGCGCCACTCGGGGTTGAGCTTGATGAGCTTGCCCTCGTCGACCATCTCGCGCAGCAGCGCGTCGTTCTCGGCCGCGGAACCGTCGACCCAGTGGATGCGGTCGGGCTTCGTCAGGGCGGCGACCTGGTCGACCCAGGCGGTGAGAGCGGCGAGGCCGGGACCGTCGACGGCCGGCTTCACGCCGTGACCGGGGCGGGCGGGGGCGGGGGCGACCGCGGCGGCGCGGCCGGTGGAGCGGGAAGCGAAGATGTCGGCGAGAGCCATGTCGTTCTCCTCGGTTGAGAGCGAATTCGGTGTTCTCCCCCATCATGAGCGCCTCCACCCCGGTCTTTCGGAGGATATTGCGTGTAAGAAATCCCCTTCTTTCGATATGGTCAAGGAATGGCCTCGTCCTTCGAACTCACCACGCTCGGTCATCGCATCCGGCATCATCGGCTCGCTCGGGGATACACCCTCGACGAACTGGGCGCCCTCGTCGGCGTGGCCGGGAGCCAGCTGAGCCTCATCGAGAACGGCAAGCGCGAGCCCAAGCTCTCCCTCCTGCAGGAGATCGCGCGCGCGACCGAGACCGAGGTCACCGAGCTGCTCTCCCGAGAACCCCCGAACCGGCGCGCGGCGCTGGAGATCGAGCTCGAACGGGCGCAGACCAGCCCGTTCTTCCGCCAGCTCGGCATCCCGCCCGTCAAGGTGACCAAAGGGACCAGCGACGAGACCATCGAGGCCGTGCTCGGCCTCCATCGCGAACTGCTCAGGCGCGAGCGCGCGACGATCGCGAGCCCGGAGGAGGCGCGTCGCGCCAACACCGAGCTGCGCCTGCGCATGCGGGAGACCGCGAACCACCTCCCCGAGATCGAGCGCCTCGCCGAGAAGCAGCTCAAGGCCGCGGGCCACTCGACGGGAGCCCTGACCCACCGCACGGTCAGCATCATGGCCGAGCAACTGGGCTTCGAGCTGATCTACGTCGCCGACCTGCCGCACTCGGCGCGTTCGGTCACCGACCTGGAGCACGGGCGCATCTACCTGCCGCCCGCCTCGATCCCCGGCGGCCACGGCCTGCGGTCGATGGCACTGCAGGCGATGGCCCACCGCCTGCTCGGACACCGCCCGCCCACCGACTACGCCGACTTCCTGCAGCAGCGCCTCGAGATCAACTACTACGCCGCGTGCTGCCTGATGCCCGAGACCAGCTCCGTGGCGTTCCTCACGCAGGCGAAGAAGGACCGCAACCTCGCCGTCGAGGACTTCCGCGACGCGTTCGGCGTCACCCATGAAGCGGCCGCGATGCGCATGACCAACCTCATGACGACGCACCTCGGCATCCGTCTGCACTTCCTGCGCGTCGACGGCGACGGCGCGATCTCGCGCGTGTACGAGAACGACGGGCTTCCCCTGCCCACCGACGTCACCGGCAGCGTCGAGGGGCAGGTGGTGTGCAAGAAGTTCTCGGCGCGCTCCGCCTTCGCCGAGCACAACCGCACCACCGAGCACTACCAGTACACCGACACTCCCGCCGGCACCTTCTGGTGCTCGACCCAGACGGGCACGACCAGCGACGGCGATTTCTCGATCACCGTGGGGGTTCCCTTCGACGACGCCCGGTGGTTCCGCGGACGCGAGACCGCCAAGCGCGGCATCTCGCACTGCCCCGACGAATCGTGCTGCCGTCGTCCCGACACGGAGGCCGCCGAGCGCTGGCAGGGCAAGGCCTGGCCGAGCGCGCGGGTGCACCGCCACATGTTCTCGCCGCTGCCGCGGGGCATGTTCCCCGGCGTCGACGACGCCGAGGTCTTCGCCTTCCTCGACCGGCACGCGGACGGCTGAGCGTCCGCGGAGCCGGCGCAACTCCTGCAGGATCCGTGGATCGCAGCTGAGAGAGGCGCAAACGGACGGCATTGCAGGAGTTGTGCACGGATGACCGCCGAGAAGCCCCCCTGATGTCGGCACCCCGGCGAACCCGAACACGCGGCGAACCTGCAGCACAACTCCTGCAGGGCTGACGGGATGGAGCCGAACGGGAGCCGAACCGTCGGATCTGCAGGAGTTGTGCACAGACGACCGCACCGGATGCCACGACCCCGGGCCCTCGTGGGGCGCCGGGGTCGTGGCATCCGGTGTCTTCGGCTCAGTCGGTCAGGCGTAGGGGTTCGCCGTCAGCGTGTACTTCGTCTGCAGGTACTCGTGGATGCCCTCGTCGCCGCCCTCGCGGCCGAGTCCCGACTGCTTCCAGCCGCCGAAGGGGGCGGCGGCGTTGGAGACGACGCCGACGTTGAGGCCCATCATCCCGGTCTCGAGCTTGTCGATCATGCGCTGGCCGCGCGCGAGCGACTCGGTGAAGACGTAGGAGACGAGGCCGTACTCGGTGTCGTTCGCCAGGCGCACGGCGTCGTCTTCGTCGTCGAAGGGGATGATCGCGAGCACGGGTCCGAAGATCTCCTCGCGGAGGATGTCACTGCCGGGCTTCACGTCGGACACGACGGTCGGCTCGAAGAACGTGCCGGGGCCGTCGATGGGCGATCCGCCCGTGGTGACGGTGGCGCCGCGCTCCACGGCATCCCCCACCAGGGTCTTGGCCTTGTCGACGGCGCGGTCGTCGATGAGGGGGCCGATCTGCACGCCGTCCTCGGTGCCGCGGCCGATCTTCATGCCCTGCACGCGCTCGGTGACACGTCGGGTGAACTCCTCGACGACGCTGCGCTGCACGATGAAGCGGTTGGCCGCGGTGCACGCCTGGCCGATGTTGCGGAACTTCGCGAGCATCGCGCCCTCGACCGCCTTGTCGAGATCGGCGTCGTCGAACACGACGAAGGGGGCGTTGCCGCCAAGCTCCATCGAGGTGCGCAGCACGCCGGGGGCGGCCTGCTGCAGCAGCTTCACGCCGACCGGGGTGGACCCGGTGAACGAGAGCTTGCGCAGGCGCGGGTCGGAGATGATGCGCTCCGAGACCGGGCCGGTGTTGGTGGTCGTCACGACGTTGACGACGCCGGCGGGGAGCCCGGCATCCTGCAGGATCTGAGCGAAGAACAGCGTCGTCAGCGGCGTGAGGGTGGCCGGCTTGATGACCACGGTGCAGCCCGCGGCGAGCGCCGGGGCGATCTTGCGGGTGGCCATGGCGAGGGGGAAGTTCCACGGGGTGATGAGGTAGCAGGGCCCCACGGGGTGCTGCGAGACGATCATGCGGCCGGTGCCCTCGGGGTTGGCGCCGTAGCGGCCCTGGGTGTGAGCGGTGACCTCGCTGAACCAGCGGAGGAACTCCCCGCCGTAGCCGACCTCGCCGCGGGCCTCGGCGAGGGGCTTGCCCATCTCGAGGGTCATCAGCAGCGCGATGTCTTCCTTGCGCTCCTGGAGCAGGTCGAACGCGCGGCGGAGGATCTCGGCGCGCTCACGCGACGGCGTGGCCGCCCACGACGGGAACGCGTCGGCCGCGGCATCCATCGCCGCCACGCCGTCGTCGATCGACGCATCGGCGATCTCGAGCAGGACGTCACCGGTGGCGGGGTCGTTCACGGCGACGGTCTTGCCGCCCTCGGCCGAGCGCCATTCCCCGTTGATCAGCAGACCGGTGGGTACGGATGCCAGCAGCTCGCTCTCGCGCGGATCGGTCATGTGTCCTCCTGGATCGGGGCGGGGTGTCCCGCCCATTCTCGTCAGCACGCGAAGCGGTGCCGATATACGTCGTGTACAAAGCAGATGCAGGGATTGCCATGGTGGACACCGAGGGACGTCGCACGGCTGCCGGCGTCCCCCGCCGCGCCGTCATGAGGCCCCGCTGCCCCGCCCGGCGCCGCGCCGCCCCGCGCGGCTCCGCACTGCCCGGCGATAAACGCCATCCCTGTGCGGAAACGCGGCAACGCTGCGTGTCTCGCGAGGATCGGCGTTTATCGCGAGGTTCGGCGACCGCGCGGAGCAGCACCGGGCGCGTCAGTTCGCCTCAGCCACCGCGGGCACCGCCGTCACCCCGGACAGGAAGCGCTCCAGGCCGGCGGGGTCGCGGAGCGGCAGCACGTGCGCCACGTACTGGTCGGGGCGCACGAGCACCACCGCCCCCTCGGCGCCGATGCCGCGCTCGGCGAAGATGTCGGCGCTCGTCCACGCCGAGGGCGCGGCGGCGAACACCTTCTCGAGGTCGGTCAGCCCCAGTGGCCCCGACTGCGGACGGAAGAGCGCGGGCACGTCGACGACGTCCTCCCAGCGTCCGGGGAAGATCGCCTTCACGTCGAACACCGCGTCGAGGTCCGCCCCGGCGGGGGTGAAGCGCTCGACGATCGGCAGCGCGGCGTCGGCCCACTCCCGCAGCGCCGAGCCCTCGGCATCCGCGAAGGCGTAGATCCTCCAACGCCCGTCGGCCTTCGCGTGATGACCGAGGTGCACGGCGTTGCCGTCGCACACCCGCACGACCTCGACGCTGTGGAAGCGTCTCCCGACGGGGAAACCGGATGCCAGCTCCTGCGCGGGCGCGTCGGAGACCAGGGCCGAGGGCGCGTACCGCGTGCCGAAGCCGGAGGGGAACTCCGCGGTGGCGAGGTAATAGGTCGCGAGCTCGTCGGGGTCGGTGATCTCGCCGGGCTTGCGCGCCATGAGCGACGACCACTCGCGATCGAAGTCGATGAGCTGCTGCGCGACCGGGCGGCGCTCGTCGTCGTAGGTGCGCAGGAGCGACGCGGGCGCGAGCCCGGTGAGCACGTGGCCGAGCTTCCAACCGAGGTTGAAGCCGTCCTGCATCGAGACATTCATGCCCTGGCCCGCCTTGGCGCTGTGGGTGTGGCACGCGTCGCCGGTGAGGAAGACCCGCGGGCTGTCGAGGTCGTCGACGAACTGGTCGGTCACCCGGTGCCCCACCTCGTAGACGCTGGACCACGCGACCTGCTTCACGTCGATCGAGTAGGGGTGCAGGATCTCGTTCGCCCGGCGGATGACCTCCTCGATCGGCGTCTGCCGCACGCGATGGTCGTCATCCTCCGCCACCTCGCCGAGGTCGATGTACATGCGGCTGAGGTATCCGCCCTCGCGAGGGATGTGCAGGATGTTCCCCGCCGCCGCGTTGATCGCGCACTTGATGCGCCAGTCGGGGAAGTCGGTCTCGACCAGCACGTCCATCACGCCCCACGCGTGGCGGGCGGCGGCGCCGACGTGCGTGCGGCCGATAGCTTGGCGCACGCCGCTGCGGGCGCCGTCGCATCCCACGACGTACCGCGCGACGATCGTGCGCTCCCCCTCCGCGGTGCGCACGCGCACCTCGACGTCGTCGGCGCGCACCGTCAGTCCCAGGAACTCCACGCCGTAGTCGGGGGCGATGCGGGCGGGTCCGTGGGCGGCCGCCTCGGCGAAGTAGTCGAGCACGCGCGCTTGGTTGACGATGAGGTGCGGGAACTCGCTGATCTTCAGGCCGTAGTCCTCCGTGCGGGTCGTGCGCACGATCCGATCGGGGTTCTCGGGGTCGGGTGCCCAGAAGTTCATCCAGCCGATGTTGTACGCCTCGGCCGTGATGCGGTCGGCGAAACCGAAGGCCTGGAACGTCTCGACGCTGCGGGGTTGGATGCCGTCCGCCTGACCGAGCGCGAGCCGCCCGTCGCGCTTCTCGATGAGGCGCGTCGTGAGCTGCGGGAACTGCGACATCTGCGCGGCGAGCAGCATGCCGGCCGGGCCGGAGCCGACGATGAGCACGTCGACCTCGTCGGGCAGTTCGGCGGGCCGATCGAGACCCGTGCCCGCGGCGTTCTGCACGCGCGGGTCGCCCGAGACGTAGCCGTGGTGGTGGAACTGCATCGTTTCTCCTGACGTCGATGTCGGGGTTGCCTCGGCAGTCGCCGTGTTCTATATTCGAACACAGCGTTCTGCTATCGAACGAGAGGCTAGCCGCTCCATGCCCGCACGGCAAGACTCCTCCCCCGCCTCGCAGACGCTTAGCCGTGGCATCCGCCTGCTCGAACACCTCGCCGACGCCCGCACGCCGCTCACGATCGACGAGCTCGCGCAGCGGGTCGACCTGCACCGCTCCGTCGCCTACCGGCTGCTCCGCACCCTCGAGGACCACGGGCTGGTGACGAGGGATGCCGCGGGCGCGGTGCGCCTGGGAACGGGACTCGCAGCTCTCGCCGCCGGCGTCGCCGCCGACCTGCAGGCCGAGGCGCTGCCTGAACTGACGGCCGCCGCGAACGATCTCGGCATGACGTGCTTCCTCGTCGTGCTCGACCACGACGAATGCGTGACACTCACGAGCGTCGAGCCCCGCCACGCGGTCACCGCGGTCGCGCAACGACCCGGGGCGCGGCATCCGGTCACCCGGGGAGCCCCGGGGCGCGCGATCCTCGCGCAACTGCCGCCGCGGCGATGGCCCGACGATGTCGACGCGCGCCTCGCGGCGGAGGTGGCGGATGCCGCGGAGCGCGGGTGGGCGACGAGCCACGACGAAGTCGTCCCCTCGCTGCGCGCGGTCGCGGTGTCGCTGTCGGTGCAGGGTCGCGAGCCCGCGGCGGTGGCGGCGGTCCACGTAAGCAGCGATCTGGACGACGCCGCGATCGCGGCGCGGCTTGCGGCTGCGGCGGAGGCGATTCGCGGGACGCTCTGACCACCGCCTCCCCCGCGCGAGTCGCCACGATCTGTCGCCTCCCCACCCGCTGAAGCGACGAATGTTGGCGACTCGCGCCCCTATACTCGATCCCGTCAGGCGCACGAGGTCGTGGGTCGCTGCTCGAAAAAAGGGCACGTAGCGGAGTCCCCGCGAGACACATACGGCATCCATCCCGTTCGTCTCGAAAGGCCTCCTTCGTCATGCCCACCGTCTCCGCGCACGTCGCGCACACCCTCGCCCGCCACATCGACACCGTCTTCGGCGTCATGGGCAACGGCAACGCCTACTTCCTCGACGCGCTCGGGCGCGACACCGGCTCGGGCTTCGTCGCCGTGCGGCACGAAGCGGCCGGAGTGGTCGCCGCCGACGCGCACTATCGCGCCTGCGGACGCCTCGCCGCCGCCACCGCGACCTACGGCGCGGGCTTCACCAACACCCTCACCGCGCTGGCGGAGGCCGTGCAGGCGCGCACGCCGCTCGTGCTGATCGTGGGCGACGAGCCGACCTCGGGCCCCCGGCCGTGGGGCGTCGATCAGATCGCCCTCGCCGCGGCGGTCGGCGCGCGGACCTACACGGTCGGCCACCGCGACGCGGCGGCGACGATCGTCATCGCGATCGAGCACGCCCTCACCTATCGCCTTCCCGTGGTCATCGGCATCCCGTACGACGTCGCGACCCGTGAGGCCGGACCGATCCCGGATGCCACGGCCCCCGGCGCCGAGCCCCAGGTGACGCCCGAGCACCCCCCTCTCGGCGCCTACGCCGACGCGGTCATCGACCAGATCGCCGACGCCTTGGCCACCGCGGAGCGGCCGCTGCTGCTCGGCGGACGCGGTGCGTGGCTCGCCGGGGCGGGCGCCGCCCTCGACGACATCGCCGCTCTGACCGGCGCCCTCACCACCACCAGCGCCCTGGGCCGCGGTCTGTTCTCCGACCCCGCGCGCGACCTCGGCGTGGCGGGCGGCTTCGGCGCGCCCGGCGCGATGGAGCTCGTGCGTCGGGCCGATGTCGCCGTCGTCTTCGGCGCGGGACTGAACCAGTTCACGATGCGATTCGGCGAGCTCTTCGCCCCCGGCACGCGCGTCTTCCAGGTCGACCTCGCGCCGACCGCGACGCACCCGCACATCGGCGGGTACGTGCGAGGGGATGCCGCCGACGTCGCCGCCGAGATCGGGCGCCGTCTGCGCGATCGCGGGGCGACCCCGTCGTCGTGGGGACGCGGTCTCGACCTCGTCGCGGCAAGGCGCCAGCCCGAGGGACACGGCCACGGCCCCGACGGACGCCTCGATCCGCGCACCGCGGCCGCGCGCATCGCAGAGCTGCTGCCCGAGGACCGGGTGGTCGTCTCCGACGGCGGGCACTTCCTCGGCTGGTCGAACATGTACTGGCCGGTGGCCTCGCCCGACCGCATGATCATGGTCGGAACGGCCTACCAGTCGATCGGCCTCGGTTTCCCGAGCGTCCCGGGGGCCGCGGTCGCCCGCCCCGACTCGACCATCGTGCTGACGACGGGCGACGGCGGCGGACTCATGGCCCTCGCCGACCTCGAGACGGCGATCCGGGTCGCCGGGGGCCGTGGCATCGCCGTGGTCTGGAACGACGCGCAGTACGGCGCCGAGGTGCTCAACTACGGCGTGAAGGGTCTGCACCCCGACCCCATGCTCATCCCCCAGGTCGACTTCGCCGCCGTCGCGCGCGGATTCGGCGCCGAGGGCGTGGTGGTCGAGTCCGTCGACGACCTCGAGGGCCTGGCATCCTGGGTCGCCCGCGGGGTCGAGGACCGGCGGTTCCTCATGCTCGACCTGCGCGTCAGCGCGGCCGTGGTGGCGCCGTTCTGGGAAGAGATCGCCGCCCGCTGAGCGCGCGGGGATGCGCAGACGAACGACCCCGCTGCACCGGAGCGCGACGGGGCCGTTCGACCCGCGACTCAGACCTTCGACAGTCCCCGCACCGGGCTGACCGCCTGCTCGGCCTCGTGGTCGGGACCGAGCGGGATGCCGCTGCGGTCGCGCAGCAGCAGAGTGGCGATCGCGCCGAGCACGACCATGCCCGCGAGGTACCAGGTGACCGAGGTCGTCGACCCGGTCGCCTTGACCAGTGCCTCGGCGATCGTCGGGGCGAACGCGCCGCCCAGGATCGCGCCGAGCGCGTACGAGATCGACACCCCCGAGAAGCGGATGGATGCCGGGAACAGCTCGGCGTACAGCGCGGCCTGGGGTCCGTAGGTGAGACCGAGGCCCACCGTCAGTACGACGAGGCCGAGGGTGAGCAGGGCGATGTTCGCGGTGTTCACGAGCGGGAACAGCAGGAACACGCCCACCAGCAGCGCCGCCCAGCCGACGAGGTAGGTGGTGCGCCGGCCGATGACGTCGCCGATCCACCCGCCGATCCACGTGAAGACGAGCCACGACACCGCCGAGATCGTCACGGCGCCGAGCACGTCGGCGGTCGCCAGGCCCACCGGGCCGTCGGGGTTGGTCGCGTAGCGCTGGATGTACCCGCCGGTGGTCATGTACCCCACCGCGTTGTTGCCGGCGAACACGAACGCGGCGATGATCACGAGCAGAGCGTGCGTACGGAACAGCTGCACGATCGGCATCCGCGTCTTCTCCTTGCGCTCGGCGAGCTCGACGAACACCGGGCTCTCCTCGACCTTCCGCCGCACGTAGAAGCCGATGAGGATCAGCACGAACGACAGCAGGAACGGCACGCGCCAGCCCCACGCGAGGAACGCGTCACCGGGGGCGACCACGGCCATGAGACCGAGCATGCCGCTCGCGAGCAGCAGGCCGAGGGGGACACCGAGCTGCGGCGAGGCCCCGAAGAGGCTGCGCTTGGTCTTGGGGGCGTGCTCGACGGCCATGAGCACCGCACCACCCCACTCGCCGCCCGCCGAGATGCCCTGCAGCACGCGCAGCAGGATCAGCAGCACGGGAGCAGCGACCCCGATCACCTCGTAGGTCGGCAGCACGCCGATCAGGGTCGTCGAGGCGCCCATGAGGATCAGCGTGATCATCAGCACGACGCGGCGGCCGTACTTGTCGCCGAGGTGCCCGGCCAGGAACGCACCGAGGGGCCGGAACAGGAAGCTCAGACCCACCGTCAGGAACGACAGGATCTGCGCGATACCGGGGCCGGCGGGGGCGAAGAACAGCTGGCCGAAGACGAGACCCGCGGCCGAGGCGTAGAGGAAGAAGTCGTACCACTCGACGGTGGTGCCGACCACCGTGGCGAAGACCACGCGGCGGCGATCGGCGGAGGTCGAGATGGTGCCGGTCGGCGTGAAACCCGGCGGCTGGGAACGGGACATGGGGGCTCCTTCGAGACGTCATCGTCGTGGCCCCGGACGTCGTCGTCGGTGACGAAGCACGTGTTGCTGGGGCGTTCGTCATCGTATACGATTTCAAATACGACGCAAGGGAGCTTCATGAACGACACCACCGACCCCCGGTTCACCGTCCTCGGCGGGCGCCCGGGCAAGATCGTGGCCGTCCATCTCTCGTACGGCTCGCGCGCCGATCAGCGCGGACGCCGCCCGGCGTCCCCGTCGTACTTCTTCAAGCCGTCGAGCTCGCTCGCCCCCTCGGGCGCCGAGATCGTGCGCCCCGCCGGCACCGAACTCCTGGCGTTCGAGGGAGAGATCGCGCTCGTCATCGGCGAGCCCGCCCGATGGGTGGCCCCGGATGCCGCGTGGTCGCACGTGGCATCCGTCACCGCCGCGAACGACTTCGGCCTCTACGACCTTCGCGCGAACGACAAGGGCTCGAACGTGCGCTCCAAGGGCGGCGACGGCTACACGCCCCTCGGCCCCGCGCTCATCGACGCCCGCGAGGTCGATCCGACCGCGCTGCGCCTGCGCACGTGGGTCGACGGCGCGCTCGTGCAGGACGACACCACGGCTGGGCTCATCTTCTCGCTCGCCCAGATCGTCGCCGACCTCTCGCAGCACTTCACCCTCGAGACCGGAGACGTCATCCTCACGGGCACGCCCGCGGGCTCCTCGGTCGTCATGCCCGGCCAGGTCGTCGAGGTGCAGGTGGATGCCGGAGACCACTCGACCGGACGCCTGCGCACCACGGTGGTCGAGGGCGGGCGATCCTTCGACGCCGCGGTCGGCTCGCTCCCCGCGGTCGACGACACCCAGCGCACCGAGGCGTGGGGCTCGGCCGAGGCGGCGGCCGCCGGGGCCCTCGCCGCAGCACGCGATCACGCGGAAACAGCGCCGCGCGCCGCCGAACAGCCTGTTCCCGCCGACGCCTCCCCCCTCTCCCCCACCCTGCGCGACAAGCTCTCGCGCGTCCCGGTCGCCGCCCTCAGCGGACAGCTGCGCAAGCGCGGCCTGAACGACGTCACGATCGACGGCGTGCACGCCCTCACCCCGGGCAGCCGCTTCGTCGGCACCGCCCGCACGCTCCGCTTCCTCCCCCACCGCGAAGACCTCTTCGCGGCGCGCGGCGGCGGTCAGAACGCCCAGAAGCGCGCGTTCGACGCGGTGGAGGAGGGCGAGGTCCTGGTCATCGAGGCCCGCGGCGAGCGCGGCTCGGGCACGCTCGGCGACATCCTCGCGATCCGCGCCCACGCGCGGGGCGCCGCGGCGATCGTCACCGACGGCGGAGTGCGCGATGCCGAGGCCGTGGCCGCGGTCGGCATCCCGGTGTTCACGGCCGGTCCGCACCCGGCGGTCCTGGGTCGGCGGCACGTGCCGTGGGAGACCGACGTGGCCGTCGGCTGCGGCGGCACGACCGTCGAGCCCGGCGACATCCTCGTCGGCGACGGCGACGGCGTGATCGTCATCCCGCCCGCGATGGCCGAGGAGGTGGTCGACGCCGCCCTCGCCCAAGAGGAGGAAGACGCGTGGATCGCCCGGCAGGTGGCATCCGGTCACCCCGTCGAGGGACTGTTCCCGATGAACGCGGAGTGGCGCGCCCGCTTCGAGAACGAGAGGCAGAACTGATGGATGCCGCCACCCCCGCGACGCCGATCGGCTCGCGCGCCGCGCAGCCCACGTCAGCCCCCGCGAGCGCGCAGAGCAAGTCGCAGCAGGCGTATCGCTGGATCAAAGACCGCATCGCCTCGCAGGAGTTCACCCCCGGCTACCGCCTGGTGCTCGGCACCATCGCCGGCGAGCTCGACATGAGCGTCGTGCCCGTGCGCGAGGCGATCCGCCAGCTCGAGGCCGAGGGCCTGGTGATGTTCGAGCGCAACGTCGGCGCGCGCGTCTCGATGGTCGACGACACCGCCTACCGCTTCAGCATGCAGGCGCTGAGCCTGCTCGAAGGCGCCGCGACCGCTCTGTCGGCGCGGGCGCTCACCGTCGACGACGTGCGCCGCGCCCGTCAGGTGAACGAGCTGATGGTCGAGACGCTCGAGCACTTCGACCCGCGCGCCTTCACGGCGCTCAACCAGGAGTTCCACGCGATCCTCTTCGAGAGATGCGCCAACCCGCGCATGCTCGAACTCGTCCGAGCCGAGTGGGCGCGCCTCGGACACCTGCGCGACTCGACGTTCAGCTTCGTCCCCGGCCGCGCCGCCGAGTCGGTGCGCGAGCACGAGAACATCCTCGTGCTCATCGAGACGGGCGCCCCGCTCGCCGAGATCGAGAAGGTCTCGCGACGCCACCGCTCCGCCACCCTCGACGCCTACATGATCCACGAGCACCCCGACGAGGTGCTCGGCCTGCCCGCTTTCTGACCCCGGATGCCGCCCACCCCCGCGACGTCGCCGTCACGGAGCCGAGGTCCCGGCATCCACCCCTCTTCACCGAAGGAGCACTCATGACCACTCCGCTGACCACCGCCCGCCGGATCCCGGCCGATCTGCCCGAGCGCATCCGGCACTACATCGGCGGACGCTTCGTCGACTCGGTCGACGGCGACACGTTCGACGTGCTCGACCCCGTGACCAACGAGACCTACGTCACGGCCGCGGCCGGCAAGAAGGCCGACGTCGACCTGGCCGTCGCCGCGGCGCGGACGGCGTTCACCGAGGGGCCGTGGCCGCGCATGCTCCCCCGCGAACGCTCGCGCGTGCTGCACCGCATCGCCGACATCGTCGAGTCGCGCGACGAGCGCTTGGCCGAGCTCGAGTCCTTCGACTCGGGGCTGCCGATCACCCAGGCGCTCGGCCAGGCCCGCCGCGCCGCGGAGAACTTCCGCTTCTTCGCCGACCTGATCGTCGCCCAGACCGACGACGCGTTCAAGGTGCCCGGACGCCAGCTCAACTACGTCAACCGCAAGCCGATCGGCGTCGCGGGCCTCATCACGCCGTGGAACACGCCCTTCATGCTCGAGTCGTGGAAGCTGGGGCCGGCCCTGGCGACCGGCAACACCGTGGTGCTCAAGCCCGCCGAGTTCACTCCGCTGTCGGCGTCGCTGTGGGCCGGGATCTTCGAGGAGGCGGGCCTTCCCGAGGGCGTGTTCAACCTCGTCAACGGTCTCGGCGAAGACGCCGGCGACGCGCTCGTGAAGCACCCCGACGTGCCGCTCATCTCCTTCACCGGCGAGAGCAGCACCGGGCAGCTCATCTTCGCGAATGCCGCGCCCTTCTTGAAGGGCCTCTCCATGGAGCTCGGCGGCAAGAGCCCCGCGATCGTGTTCGCGGATGCCGACCTGGATGCCGCGATCGACGCGACGATCTTCGGAGTGTTCTCGCTCAACGGCGAGCGTTGCACCGCGGGCAGCCGCATCCTGGTCGAGCGTTCGGTGTACGACGCGTTCGTCGAGCGCTACGCCGCGCAGGCCGATCGCGTGAAGGTCGGCTACCCCGACGACCCGGCGACCGAGGTCGGTGCCCTCGTGCACCCCGAGCACTACGCCAAGGTCATGTCGTATGTCGAGCTCGGCAAGACCGAGGGGCGCCTGGTCGCCGGCGGCGGCCGACCCGACGAGTTCCCCGAGGGCAACTTCGTGCGCCCCACCGTCTTCGCCGACGTCGCCCCCGACACCCGCATCTTCCAGGAGGAGATCTTCGGCCCGGTCGTGGCGATCACCCCCTTCGACACGGATGCCGAGGCGCTCACCCTCGCGAACGACACCCGGTACGGCCTCGCCGCCTACGTCTGGACCAACGACCTGAAGCGCGCGCACCTCTTCGCGCAGAACGTCGAGGCCGGCATGGTGTGGCTGAACTCCAACAACGTCCGCGACCTGCGCACCCCGTTCGGCGGGGTGAAGGCCTCGGGGCTCGGCCACGAGGGCGGCTACCGCTCGATCGACTTCTACACCGACCAGCAGGCCGTGCACATCACGCTCGGCGGCGCCCACAATCCCACCTTCGGCAAGGCGCCGGCGCACTGACGCCGGCGGGCGCGGCTGAGCCCGTCCCGTGGCGGCCGAGCCCGGCCCGCGGCGGCCGAGCCCGGCCCGCGGTGGCCGAGCCCGGCCCGCGGTGGCTGAGCCTGGCCCGCGGTGGCTGAGCCTGTCGAAGCCCCCCCACCCCCGACCCGCACGACGCCCGGTCCCTTCGACAGGCTCAGGGACCTCCGCCCCACGGTGGCTAAGCCCGTCGAAGCCACCCCGACCCGCAGACGAAGAATCACGCAAGGACGCGAACCATGGCAAAGCACACCGAAGAGCAGAAGACCTCCTCCGGATTCTGGGTGACCCAGGAGGCCCCCATCGTCTCCGACGACCCCATCCCCACCCCCTCCTCCCCCGCGCCCGACATCCTGCGCTGCGCGTACATGGAGCTCGTGGTCACCGACCTCGCGGCATCCCGGGTCTTCTACGTCGACGTGCTGGGCCTGCACGTCACCGAGGAGGACGACGAGGCGATCTACCTCCGCTCGACCGAGGAGTTCATCCACCACAACCTGGTGCTGCGCCGAGGCGATGTCGCCGCCGTCGCCGCGTTCTCGTACCGCGTGCGCTCGGCCGACGACCTCGACAAGGCCGTCGCGTTCTACACCGAGCTCGGCTGCGACGTGCGCCGAGAGCCGAACGGCTTCACCAAGGGCATCGGCGACTCCGTGCGCGTGGTCGACCCGCTCGGCTTCCCGTACGAGTTCTTCTTCGACACCGAGCACCAGGAGCGTCTGTCGTGGCGCTACGACCTGCACTCCCCCGGTGAGCTCGTGCGTCTCGACCACTTCAACCAGATCACCCCCGACGTGCCCCGCGCGGTGAACTTCATGCAGTCGCTGGGCTTCCGCGTCACCGAGGACATCCAGGACGAAGAGGGCACGGTCTACGCCGCCTGGATGCGCCGCAAGCCCACCGTGCACGACACCGCCATGACCGGCGGTGACGGCCCGCGCATGCATCACGTGTGCTTCGCCACGCACGAGAAGCACAACATCCTCGCGATCTGCGACAAGCTCGGCGCCCTCCGCCGATCGGATGCCATCGAGCGCGGCCCCGGCCGCCACGGCGTCTCGAACGCGTTCTACCTGTATCTGCGCGACCCCGACGGCCACCGCGTCGAGATCTACACGCAGGACTACTACACCGGCGACCCCGACAACCCCGTCATCACCTGGGACGTCCACGACAACCAGCGCCGCGACTGGTGGGGCAACCCCGTCGTGCCCTCCTGGTACACCGACGGCTCCCTCGTGCTCGACCTCGACGGCAACCCCCAGCCCGTTCGCGCCCGCGAGGACTCCAGCGAGATGGCCGTGACCATCGGCGCCGACGGCTTCAGCTACACCCGCGCCCCCGAGCCCGCGGCATCCGCCCCCGCCGAGTTCAAGCTCGGCAACCAGCTCTGACCCCCCCCTCCGACCGGACGATGTCCCACTTATGGCTGGTTGAGCCCCTCTCAACCGACCACGATCGGGACACGCACCGCCATAAGTGGGACGGTCGTCATGTGGAGAGGAACACATGCTCACCGAACAGCAGATCGACGCCATCGCCGCCGAACTCGCCGAGGCCGACCGGGCGCACGCGGTCATCCCGCGCATCACCGCGCGGTATCCGGATGCCACGGTCGACGACTCGTACCGCGTCCAGGGCCGTTGGCGCGATACGCAGCTCGCCGCCGGTCGCACCCTGGTGGGGCGCAAGATCGGCCTGACCTCCAAGGCGATGCAGCAGGCCACCGGCATCACCGAGCCCGACTACGGCGTCATGTTCGACGACACCGTGTACCGCTCGGGAGATGAGATCCCCGTCGCGCTGTTCTCCAACGTGCGCATCGAGGTCGAGCTGGCCTTCGTGCTGAAGACCCCGCTCGAGGGACCCGACTGCACGCTGGATGACGCCCTCGCCGCGATCGACTACGCCGTCCCCGCCCTCGAGGTGCTCAACTCGCACATCGAGCTCGAGGGGCGCACGATCGTCGACACCATCAGCGACAACGCCGCCTACGGCGCGATGGTGCTCGGCGACGTGCACAAGCGGCCCGACGAGATTGACCTGCGGTGGGTGCCCGGCGTGCTGAGCCGTAACGGCGAGATCGAGGAGACCGGCGTCGCCGCGGGCGTTCTCGGCCACCCCGCGACGGGCGTCGCGTGGCTGGCGAACAAGTTCCACCAGCACGGCGCGCGGCTGGAGGCGGGCGAGATCATCCTGGCAGGATCGTTCACACGCCCGATGTGGGTGGCGCAGGGCGACGACGTGCTGTGCGACTACGGACCGATGGGAACGATCTCGTGCCGCTTCGTCTGAGCCCCACCTTCCGGGCCGCCCTCGCGGCATCCGGTCGTCCTCTGGCCGGCATGTGGGTGTGCTCGGGCAGCGCGACGGTGACCGAGATCGCGGCGGGCTCGGGCCTGGACTGGCTGCTCATCGACATGGAGCATTCCGCGCTCTCGATCGAGACGGTCCTGGTGCAGCTGCAGGTGGCCGCCGCCTACCCCGTGACCCCGGTCGTGCGCGTGCCGTGGAACGACCCCGTGCTCATCAAGCAGGTGCTCGACGCGGGTGCGCAGAATCTCATCGTGCCGATGGTCTCCTCCGCCGCTGAAGCCCGCGCCGCCGTCGCCGCCACGCGCTACCCGCCCGTCGGTGTCCGCGGGGTCGGCAGCGCCCTCGCCCGCAGTGCCCGCTGGAACCGCGTCGACGGCTACCTCGCCGACGCGTCCGAGCATGTGTCGCTGACCGTGCAGATCGAGACGACCGCCGGCGTTGCGGACGCCGCCGAGATCGCGGCCGTCGAGGGGGTGGATGCCGTCTTCGTCGGCCCCAGCGACCTGTCGGCCTCGATGGGGCTCCTCGGACAGCAGTCGCACCCCGACGTGGTCGCCGCCGTGCACGCCGTCTTCGCCGCCTGCCGGGATGCCGGGACCCCGGTCGGCGTGAACGCCTTCGACCCCGCGGTGGCCGAGGCGTATCTCGACGCCGGGGCGGACTTCGTGGCGGTCGGCGCCGACGTCGCGCTGCTGGCTCGCGCCTCCGAGGCACTCGCCGCGCGCTTCGTCACCGCGCGCGGGGAGCAGCGCGACAGTTACTGACGCAGCCCCGGCAACGCGACCGCGTACCGAACTCCGGTGGTCCAGACGCCGATCGCGCGCTTTTGCCGCCCGGGCCCGGTGCGGCGCCCCATTCTCCGGAGTTCGGCACGCGCCACTCACGCGGCGGGCGACCATCCGGGAAACGCCGACGGGCCGGACGATCTCTCGCCCGGCCCGTCGTCGTGTCGAGGTCAGTCCTCGTCGTCGTCTTCCTCGTCGTCGTCATCGCCGATGATCTCGATGTCCTCGACCTCGAGCTCGGGCGTGAGCTGCACGTGCACCAGGGCGTCGGGGAACGAGGTCTGTCCGGCGAAAACCACGATGATCGCGTCGGCGAACACGCCCACGCCGATGGCCTCGAGGTCGGTGCGCAGGTCGACGTCGGCGTCGAGCTCTCCGTCGTCGAGGGCGTCTTCGATGTCGCTCGCGACCTCTTCGACGATCGCACGCCAACGCTCCTCGCCGACCGAGAGGATGTCCTTCAGGCCGGTCATGATCGCGTCGAGGTCGGGCTCGTCTTCCTCATCGATCTCGGGGTCGAGGTCGACCTCGACCTCGACGCCGGCGGCATCGAGGTGGCCCGCACCGATGACGCTGTCTTCGTCGATCTGGGCGTCGTCGAGAAGGCCGCTCTCGGTGACGCGGCGGAGGAGGTCGTTCAGCACGGACTCAGTCATGTACAAACTCTGACACGTCCGGAGGGCTCTCGCCTCCCCCATTGCGGGCGACGCTCCGTGTGTTCAGCCGGCGGCAGGTCGTGGTTCACCGATCGACGGTGGCGCGGGGGCGGATCGCGCACGGCCTCGGTCCGGCGTGCGCCGTATCCGAGTGGGGTGCGATCCGAGGCATCACCGCACGGGCGGGCGCCCCGCGTTCGTTCCCGCGGCGGGACCGCCGGGTCGGCGGCCGTGTCAGGCCGACGCGCGCTCCGCCGCCTCCACCACGTTCGTCATCAGCAGCGCCACGGTCATCGGGCCCACGCCCCCCGGGTTGGGCGAGAGGAAACCGGCGACCTCGGCCACGTCGGGGTGCACGTCGCCGTACACGCGCGACTTCCCCGTCTCGGGGTCGGTCTCGCGCGTGACGCCGACGTCGAGGACGGCGGCGCCGGGCTTGACGTCTTCCGCGCGGACGATGTGCTTGACGCCCGCGGCCGCGACGATCACGTCGGCCTGGCGCAGGTGCGTCGCGAGGTCGGCCGTACCGGTGTGGGTCAGCGTGACGGTCGCGTTGATCTCGCGACGGGTCAGCAAGAGGCCGATGGAGCGGCCGATCGTGACGCCCCGGCCCACGACCACGACCTCCTTGCCTGTGAGGTCGTAGTCGTTGCGGAGCAGCAGCTCGATCACGCCGCGCGGCGTGCAGGGCAGCGGGGTGTGGATGGGCGCGTTGACGTTGAGCACGAGGCGGCCGAGGTTGGTGGGGTGCAGGCCGTCGGCATCCTTCGCCGGATCGATGCGCTCGAGGATCGCGTCCGTGTCGATGTGCTTCGGCAGCGGCAGCTGCACGATGTAGCCGTGACACGCGGGGTCGGCGTTGAGGCCGTCGATGACCGCCTCGACCTCCTCCTGCGTCGCTTCGGCGGGCAGCTCGACCTGGATCGAGTTCATGCCGATCGCCTCGGACTGCTTGTGCTTCATGCCGACGTAGAGCTGCGAGGCGGGATCGGCTCCCACGAGCACCGTCGCGATGCCCGGGACGATGCCGCGCTCGCGCAGAGCGGCCACGCGCTCGGTGAGCTCGGCCTTGATCGCCGCCGATGCGGCCTTACCGTCGAGAATCGTCGCCGTCATGGCATCCCTCGTTCTGTGTCTGTCGTTGGTGTCGTGTCCGTGCCGCCGCCGCGCTGTATCGCAGCCGCGCTGTGCCGCCGCCGCGCTGTGCCGCTGCCGCGCTGTGCCGCCGCCGGCCCCGCGATAAACGCCGATCCTGTCGAGACACGCGGCGTCGCACCGTGTCTCGGCAGAATGAGCGTTTATCGCGGCTCTCTGCCACGCACATGCCGGGCCGCGGACCCGCGCGGCGGAAGCCGGGAACCGGATGCCGGGGCGGATGCCGCGACCCCGGCGCCGCGCGACGCCGGATGCTGGATGCCGGGACGGGACCGCCGTGGAGCGACCCCGCCCCGGCCGGGGCTCACTGCTTCAGGTCGGGGTACAGCGGGAACGCGTCGGCCAGCTTCGCGACGCGGGCGCGCAGGGCCTCGACGTCGGCGCCGGGGATCAGCGCGAGGGCGATGATGTCGGCCACCTCGGTGAACTCGGCGTCGCCGAAGCCGCGGGTCGCGAGCGCCGGGGTGCCGATGCGCAGACCCGAGGTCACCATCGGCGGGCGCGGGTCGTTCGGCACCGCGTTGCGGTTGACCGTGATGTGGATGTCGTGCAGGAGGTCTTCGGCCTGCTTGCCGTCGATCTCGGCCTCGCGCAGGTCGACGAGCACGAGGTGCACGTCGGTACCGCCCGAGCGCACGGCGATGCCGGCGTTCTTGACGTCGTCCTGGGTGAGGCGGTCGGCGAGGATCGAGGCGCCCCGCAGGGTGCGCTCCTGGCGTTCCTTGAACTCCGGGGTCATCGCGAGCTTGAAGGCCGTGGCCTTCGCGGCGATGACGTGCATGAGCGGGCCGCCCTGCTGTCCGGGGAAGACCGCGGTGTTGATCTTCTTGGCCAGGTCGGCGTCGTTGGTGAGGATGAGGCCCGAGCGGGGGCCGCCGATCGTCTTGTGCACGGTGGTCGAGACGACGTGCGCGTGAGGGATGGGCGAGGGGTGCACGCCCGCCGCCACGAGACCGGCGAAGTGCGCCATGTCGACCCAGAGCAGAGCGCCCACCTCGTCGGCGATCGCGCGGAAGGCGGCGAAGTCGAGCTGACGGGGGTACGCCGACCAGCCGGCGATGATGACCTTCGGCTTGTGCTCGACGGCGAGGCGACGCACCTCGTCCATGTCGATGACGCTGGTCTCGGGGTCGACGCCGTAGGCGACGATGTCGTAGAGGCGGCCGGAGAAGTTGATCTTCATGCCGTGGGTGAGGTGGCCGCCCTGGTCGAGGGCGAGGCCGAGCAGCGTGTCGCCGGGGCGGGCGATCGCGTGCAGCACGGCGGCGTTCGCCGAGGCGCCGGAGTGCGGCTGGACGTTGGCGAACCCGGCACCGAAGAGCTCCTTGGCGCGCTCGATCGCCAGCGACTCGGCGACGTCGACCTCTTCGCATCCGCCGTAGTAGCGGCGACCCGGGTAGCCCTCGGCGTACTTGTTGGTGAGCACCGAGCCCTGCGACTGCAGCACCGAGACGGGCACGAAGTTCTCGGAGGCGATCATCTCGAGATAGCCGCGCTGGCGGTCGAGCTCGCGCTCGAGCACCTGGGCGATCTCGGGGTCGACCTCCGAGAGCGGGGCGTTGAAGTACGGATCGGTCATGCGATCTCCTTGACGATGGTTCCGGATGCCGCAGACTCGGCGAGTCCGCGGAGATACCGCATCGACCCAGGCGTGCGGTCGAATACCGTCAAGCGGTCGCTCCCCGGTGGTGTCCCACCTCAACGCCAGTCGCGACGGTGCCACTTTAGCGGGTAAAGGTGGCCGCTTTCCGCGCATTCCGGCATCCACCGTTCCTGCACAGGTTCCGCGCGACGCGGAGGCGGCTGCAGTCGTCGGAGCCGCCGGGGTCCGCGCGGGTGCGGTCCCTTCGACAGGCTCAGGGACCTCCGACAGGCTCAGGGACCTCCGACAGGCTCAGGGACCTCCGACAGGCTCAGGGACCTCC
>NZ_CANLCY010000003.1 GCF_947489255.1 uncultured Microbacterium sp. | reverse complement strand
ACCCTGTGGGAGAGTAGGACACCGCCGGACTTCCTTTAACGAAATGGCCACCCAACGCTGGGTGGCCATTTCGCATTTATGGGCAGTTTTTCCGGGGAGGACGATCATGTCGACGGACGATTCCAACGAGCGCAGGAGCAACGAGGGGCGTTCGGGCGACCGTGCGTTCGACCGTGGCCGGCCGTCGCGCGGTGATGGTTCTTCGTCGCGCGCAGATCGGCCTGCCCGCCGCGACGGCGAGAACGCCGGACGTCCTCGGCGCGATGGGGATCGTCCGTTCCGCCGCGATGGTGACCGCCCGGTTCGTCGCGATGGGGATCGCCCGGTTCGTCGGGACGGGGACCGCCCGGTTCGTCGGGATGGGGATTCGCGTCCCTTCCGTCAGGATGGTGATCGTCCGTTCCGCCGCGATGGTGACCGCCCGGTTCGTCGCGATGGTGAGCGCCCGGTTCGTCGGGACGGGGACCGTCCCGTGCGTCGGGATGGGGATTCGCGTCCGTACCGTCAGGATGGTGATCGTCCGTTCCGTCGCGATGGTGACCGTCCGGTTCGTCGGGATGGGGACCGTCCCGTGCGTCGGGATGGGGAGTCGCGTCCGTACCGTCAGGATGGCGATCGCCCGTTCCGTCGGGACGGAGACCGCCCCGTGCGTCGGGACGGGGAGTCGCGTCCGTACCGTAAGGGCGGTGACCGCCCGGCGCGTCGTGATGGTGAGCGCCCCGTGCGTCGGGACGGGGAATCGCGTCCCTACCGTCAGGACGGGGACCGCCCGTTCCGTCGCGACGGCGACCGTCCGTCGTACCGGGGTGGCGATAGCCGCCCGGAGCGTCGCGACGGCGGAGAACGTGGTTTCACCGGCAGCGATCGGCGTCCCTCGCGGGACAGTCGTCCCGGCGCCGGCGCTCCGCGCCGCTTCGACCGGGACGACGCGCGTGCGACGCGTCCGCCGCAGGATCGGCGCGAGCGGGGACCGGAGTTGCCCGAAGACGTCACCGCCTTCGACCTGCCCGGCGCGGCACGTAACGAGCTCAAGACCCTGAGCAAGGACAACGCCGACAACGTCGCCCGGCACCTGGCCATGGCGGCTCGCGTGATCGATGAGGACCCCGCCCTCGCCCACCAGCACGCTCTGGCCGCCTCACGCAGCGCTGGCCGCGTCGGCGTCGTGCGCGAGACCGTCGCGATCACCGCCTATGCGGTCGGTGATTTCGCGCTCGCGCTGCGCGAGCTGCGCACGCATCGCCGCATCACGGGATCCGACGAGCAGCTGCCGTTGATCGTCGACAGCGAGCGCGGGGTTGGTCGCCCCGACCGCGCCCTCGAGGAAGGCCGTGCGGTCGACCGCTCGACCCTGTCGGTGCCCGTGCGCGTCCAGCTCGCCATCGCCATGTCGGGC
The DNA here is from genome assembly GCF_947489255.1 of uncultured Microbacterium sp. Lineage (GTDB taxonomy): Bacteria > Actinomycetota > Actinomycetes > Actinomycetales > Microbacteriaceae > Microbacterium > Microbacterium phycohabitans. The sequence continues at coordinate 663,802 of NZ_CANLCY010000003.1, read as the reverse complement.
GCGCGTCTCGACCTCGGTCAGACCGACCGTGCCCTGCAGGAGCTGGAGATCCCCGAGGCGGATCCCGACCGTGCGTTCGAGTGGAGCCCGGCGCTCTTCTCGGCGCGCGCGGCTGTGCTGGAGGAGCTGGGACGCGACGCGGAGGCCGCCGAATGGCAGCGCCGCGCGGACATCGCCGCGGAGGCGCTCGACGCTGCCGCAGGTGTCGCCGACCGGGAGGTGATCGTCGTCGAGGAGATCGACCTGATCGACGACGAGGGCGGGGTGGATGTGGCATCCGGTGTCATTCCCGTCGACGACGTCGACGAGGACGACGTCGCGGACGAATCCGACGAACCGGTCGACGACGCGGGCGATGGGGATGTCGATCCGGCGGAGCCGGACGCGGGCGCGGATCTCTCGGACGAAGAGGCCTCCGTCTCGGACGAGGACGCGGCTGACCCGGACGCACGTGAGACGGCGTCGGACGACGAAGTCGAGGGGTCGCGATGATCTTCCGTCGGACGGCGGCGCAGCCGACGCCGCTGGACGGGGTGGACGTCGTGCTCTCCGACCTCGACGGGGTGGTCTACGCGGGTCCGGGGGCGCTTCCGCACGCGGTCGACAGCCTCAACCGGGCGCAGTCCGAGGGCCGGCGCCTCGGGTACATCACCAACAACGCCTCTCGCACCGACGCATCGGTGGCCGAACACCTGAGCTCGCTCGGACTGACGGTGGCGGCGGACGACGTGACCACGAGTCCGCAAGCCGCGATGCGGTTGATGAAGGATCTCGTCCCGGCGGGCTCCAAGCTCCTCGTGATCGGTGGCGAGGGCCTCGTCGTCGAGGTCGAGAAGGCCGGCTTCGTCGTCACCCGCAGTGCCGACGACTCCCCGGCCGCGGTCGTGCAGGGTTTCGCACCGGACGTGGGTTGGAAGCATCTCGCTGAGGCCGCCTACGCTCTGGCGACCCCGATCGAGGAGGGTGGCATCCCCTGGGTCGCCACGAACACCGACTGGACCATTCCCCAGGCGCGGGGCATCGCCCCGGGCAACGGCACGCTCGTCTCGGCCGTCCACACGGCGGTGGGGCGCCTCGCGACCATCGCCGGGAAGCCGGAGCGGCCCATCTTCGACGAGGCTGTGACGCGCACGGGTGCGAGCTCGCCGTTGTTCATCGGCGATCGGCTCGACACCGACATCCAGGGTGCGCGCACCGCCGAGATGCCGTCGGTGCTCGTGCTCACCGGCATCGACCGGCCGAAGCAGGTGCTCGCGGCGCCGCCGTCGCAGCGTCCCGACTACATCGTCGAGGATCTGCGTCAGCTGTTCGAGCCGTACCCCGCGACCGTCGTCAAGGGCGACCGCACGCGGGTCGGCGACGCGATCGTCGAGATCGACGGTGTCGACCTGCGCATCGTGGCCGCCGGCGACCGGCAGATCGACCTCTTGCGTGCCGGCGCCGCCGCGATCTGGAACTCGGGCCGCGCCATCTTCGGCTTCCGCGTGCCGGAGCGTCTGTACGCGGACCCGTTCCGAGTGCGCTGACGTCGGTAGCATGGCATCCATGTCGGACAGTGCCGCCCCGGATGCCCCGACCGATCTGATCGATCGGCTGCGCCTCATCGAGGAGCAGCCCCTCGACGCGCGCGCGGATGCCTACGCCGCCGTGCACGAAGAACTGGCGCAGCGCCTCGCGTCGGCCCCGACCGATCCGTCGCCGACCTCGCGCCCGTGACGACCCGCCTCGATGCCGAGCTCGCCGCCCGCGGACTCGCCCGCTCCCGCTCGCACGCCTCGCAGCTGATCGCCTCGGGCGTCGTGAGCGTCGACGGCCGGCCGGTGGTCAAACCGTCGACGCCGGTCGCAGCGGAGAGCGAGATCTCGGTGGCCGGCGCCGACCACTACGTCAGCCGGGCGGCGCACAAGCTGATCGCGGGCCTCGACGCCTTCCAGATCGGGGTGGAGGGGCGCACCGCCCTCGACCTCGGGGCGTCGACGGGAGGATTCACGCAGGTGCTGCGCGAACGCGGTGCCCGACCCGTCATGGCGGTCGACGTGGGGCACGGTCAGTTGTCCACCGTTGTGGCGACCGACCCCGGCGTGGTGTCGGTCGAGGGGTATAACGTGCGGTTCATGACCGCCGACTCCCTCGCCGCCGCGACGGGTGTCGACGAGCGCCCGCGCGTGGTGACCGGTGATCTGTCGTTCATCTCGCTGCACCACGTGATCCCGGCTATCGCCGAGACCGCGGCAGCCGACGCCGACGTCGTTCTGCTGATCAAACCGCAGTTCGAGGTGGGTCGTACCGCGGTGAAGGGTGGTCTGGTGACCGATCCCGCGCTGCGCTCGGACGCCGTGCACGGTGTCCTCTGGGCGGCGTGGGACACGGGGCTGCGCACGGCCGGACTCATCGCCTCGCCCCTCGTCGGAACGCACGGCAACCAGGAGTATGTCGCGTGGTTCTCGGCCGTCCGGGGCGGTGACCCCTCAGAATGGGAGAGCACCGTGACCGAATTGACCGGAAGCCGATGACCCCCAGCGATCGCCGAATCCTCCTCGTCGTGCACGCACGCCGTGACGACACCGTCCACGCCGCCGAACGCATCCTCACCGCGGTCCGCGCGGCGGGAGCGACGCCCGTGGTGTCGGCCGAGGATCGTCCGGAGCTCGCCGAGCGGCTGTCGCTCGAGGGGGTTGGGACCTTGGGCGTCGACGTCGACGTCGCCGACGTCGAGCTCGCGATCGTCCTCGGTGGCGACGGGACGATCCTGCGCGCGGCCGAGACCGTGCGCGGGGGGACGGCGCCCATCCTCGGCATCAACATGGGCCACGTCGGCTTCCTCGCGGAGATCGAACGCGACGACATGGACGACGCGGTGCGCCGCGTGATCGCCCGCGACTACACCGTCGAGGAGCGTCTCGCCCTCGCCGTGCGGGTCTTGGACGCCGATGACAGCGTCATCTTCGAGACCTGGGCCCTGAACGAGGCGACCGTCGAGAAGGCCAGTCGCGAGCGCATGCTCGAGGTGGTCATGGAGGTCGACGGACGCCCGCTGTCGTCGTTCGGATGCGACGGCGTCGTCGTCGCCTCGCCCACCGGCTCGACGGCGTACAACTTCTCGGCCGGCGGGCCGGTGATCTGGCCCACCGTCGAGGCGATCGCGGTGGTGCCGCTGTCGGCGCACGCCCTCTTCGCGCGCCCCCTCGTGGTGAGCCCCGACGCCACGGTCGCCGTCGAGGTGCTCGAGCGCACGAGCGGGAGCGGCATCCTGTGGTGCGACGGTCGCCGTTCGCACGAGCTGCCGCCCGGAGCGAGGGTCGTGGTGCGCCGTTCGTCGCGGCCGGTGCGCCTCGCCCGCCTGCACCCGGCGGCGTTCACGGATCGGCTGGTGCGCAAGTTCCGCCTCCCCGTGACCGGATGGCGCGGGGCGACGGGAGGTGCCGTGTGATCGAGGAGATGCGGCTCAAGGACCTCGGCGTGATCGCCGACGCGACCCTGCCCATCGGGCGGGGATTCACCGCGATCACCGGCGAGACCGGCGCCGGCAAGACGATGGTCGTGACCGGTCTGGGACTGCTCCTCGGGCAGCGGGCGGACTCGGGCGCCGTGCGCTCGGGAGCCGCGCAGGCGGCGGTCGAGGGCGTGTGGCTCGTGCCGGAGGACGGACCCGTCGCCGCGCGCGTGCGCGAGGCGGGCGGCGACGTCGAGCCCGTCGGCGAGGGGGCGGCGGAGTTGTACCTCGCCCGCACCGTGTCGAGCGAGGGACGCGGTCGCGCCACGGTGGGCGGCCGCACCGCTCCCGCGGGAGTCCTCGCCGATCTCGCCGACGATCTCGTGGTCGTTCACGGGCAGTCCGACCAGTTGCGTCTGCGTTCGGCGTCGGCGCAGCGCGATGCGCTCGACCGCTTCGGCGGCGACGCGGTGTCCACGGCCCGGACGACGTATCGCGCCGCGTGGGACGCCTGGCGCGCCCTCGACGGCGAGCTGTCGACACTCACCGGTGACCGCGACGAACGGGCCCGCGAAGCCGAGCAGCTGCGCGCAGCGATCGCCGAGATCGAGGCGGCCGCACCCCTCGCCGGCGAGGAGGACGAGCTCGCGCGGCGCGCGGAGCGTCTGGCGAACGCCGAGGAACTGCGCGTCGCCGCGGTGACCGCGCACGCGGCCCTGTCGGACGAGGACGGGGGCCCCGATGTCGTGTCGCTCCTGGCCGAGGCCCGGCGCGCCCTGGAACGCATCTCGGGCAGCGACGCCGCCCTCGCCGCCATCGGCGAGCAGGTCGCCGACCTGGGCTACCGCGCGACCGACGTCTCTGTCGCGCTCTCGGGCTACCTGGCCGACCTCGACGAGTCCGGCCCCCACGAGCTGGCCGCCGTCGACGAGCGTCGGGGCGTCCTCGCCGCCCTGGCCCGCACGCACGGCTCGGTGGACGCCGCCCTCGACCTGCTGGCGACCGGATCGGCGCGCCTCGTCGAGCTGGACGACGACGACGATCGCGTCGAACGCCTCACCGCTGAACGCGACGACGCGGCGCGCGCGCTCGACGCGGCCGCCGACGCCCTGACCGCGGCCCGTCGCGATGCGGCGGAGCGGCTCGGAGCCGCGGTCACCGAGGAGCTGCACGCCCTCGCCCTCCTCGACGCGCGGCTGACGGTCGACGTGGCCCCCGCCCCTGCCGCCGCGCACGGGCGCGACGACGTGTCGATCCTGCTCGCCCCCCACCCCGGGGCCGACCCGCGGCCGGTCTCGCGCGGTGCGTCGGGCGGAGAGCTCAGCCGCGTGATGCTCGCCATCGAGGTGGTCATCGCCGGCGTCGACCCGGTGCCGACGTTCGTCTTCGACGAGGTGGATGCCGGGATCGGCGGCGCCGCGGCCATCGAGGTCGGCCGACGCCTGGCACGCCTCGCCGAGTCGTCGCAGGTGATCGCGGTCACGCACCTCGCGCAGGTCGCCGCTTTCGCGGGGAACCATCTCACGGTCGTCAAGGGCAACGACGGCTCGGTCACGGCATCCAGCGTCCGCCGGCTCGACGGAGCGGAGCGCGAGGCGGAGATGGCGCGGCTGCTGTCGGGACTGAGCGATTCGGATGCCGCTCTCACGCACGCGCGAGAGCTGCTCGAGACCGGCCGGGCGCGCTGACGCGACCGCTCGGACCCTGTTCGACACGCGGGCGTGACGTGGATGTCGGACGGGGCTGTCAGACTCTGAGGCGAACCCCCACACCCGACTGATAGGATCGAAGCCCGTGATGCAGACTTCGGACGCGGGACATTCAGACAGCACGACCTTCACGACGAAGCACATCTTCGTGACCGGAGGAGTCGTCTCCTCCCTGGGCAAAGGCCTGACGGCGGCAAGCCTCGGCAACCTCCTCACGGCCCGCGGACTCCGCGTGGTCATGCAGAAGCTCGATCCCTACCTCAACGTGGATCCGGGCACCATGAACCCGTTCCAGCACGGTGAGGTCTTCGTGACCGACGACGGCGCCGAGACCGACCTCGACATCGGTCACTACGAGCGCTTCCTCGACATCGAGCTCAGCCAGGCCGCCAATGTCACCACGGGCCAGATCTACTCGCAGGTCATCGCGCGCGAGCGTCGCGGCGAGTACCTCGGCGACACCGTGCAGGTCATCCCGCACATCACCGACGAGATCAAGCGCCGCATGCGCCTGCAGGCGAGCGAGAGCCCGCAGCCCGACGTCATCATCACCGAGATCGGCGGAACGGTCGGCGACATCGAGTCGCAGCCCTTCATCGAGTCGGCGCGTCAGATCCGTCACGAACTCGGACGCAAGAACGTCTTCTTCGTTCACGTGTCGCTCGTGCCCTTCATGGGCGCCTCGGGCGAGCAGAAGACCAAGCCCACGCAGCACTCCGTCGCGACGCTGCGCTCCATCGGCATCCAGCCCGACGCCCTCGTGCTGCGCAGCGACCGGCCCGTCACCGAGTCGAACAAGCGCAAGATCGCGCTCATGTGCGACGTCGACGAGGACGCGGTCGTCAACGCCATCGACGTGCCGAGCATCTACGACATCCCCTCGATGATGCACGACCAGGGTCTCGACGCCTACATCGTCGACGCGCTCGAGATCAGCAAGGCCGCAGACGTCGACTGGACGCGCTGGAACCGCGTGCTTCAGGCGGTGCACAACCCCAAGCACGAGGTCACGATCGGACTCGTCGGCAAGTACATCGACCTCCCCGACGCCTACCTGTCGGTCACCGAGGCCATCAAGGCCGGTGGCTTCGGTCAGGAGACGCACGTCACGATCACCTGGATCCCCTCCGACCTGTGCGAGACGCCCGAGGGGGCGGCCAAGGCCCTCGGAGCGGTCGACGGCATCATCGTGCCCGGCGGGTTCGGCATCCGCGGTATCGAGGGCAAGCTCGGCGCGCTGCGCTTCGCCCGCGAGCAGGGTATCCCCACCCTCGGCATCTGCCTCGGCCTGCAGTGCATGGTCATCGAGTACGCGCGCACCGTCGCCGGGCTCGAGGGCGCGTCGTCGAGCGAGTTCGACCCCGACACGGCGCACCCGGTCGTGGCGACGATGGCCGAGCAGGTCGACATCCTCGAAAGCGGCGACCTGGGCGGAACGATGCGTCTGGGGCTGTACCCGGCCGCACTCGCGGAGGGCTCTCTCGCGGCGGAGGTGTACGGCGCGAACAGCATCTCGGAGCGCCACCGTCACCGCTACGAGGTCAACAACGCCTACCGCCAGCAGCTCAGCGATGCAGGGCTCGTGTTCTCGGGGCTGAACCCCGACCTCGACCTGGTCGAGTTCGTCGAACTGCCGCGCGACGTGCACCCGTACTACATCGCCACGCAGGCGCACCCCGAGCTGCGCTCGCGTCCGACCGAGCCGCACCCCCTGTTCCGCGGGCTCGTCGGCGCGGCCCTCGAGCGGCACCGTTCGAGCGAGCTGTTCGACGTCGAGGAGGACTGAGGTGGAGCAGCTGCGCGACGAGCCGGTCGACCTCGAGGTCGTCTCCACCGAGGTGGTCTACGAGGGCGCCGTCTGGGACGTCCGCAGCGACACCGTCCGCTACGGCGACGGTGAGATGACGCGCCAGTACGTCGAGCACCCGGGGGCGGCGGCCGTCGTGGCGATCGACGACGACGAGCGGGTGGTGCTCATCCAGCAGTACCGCCACCCCATCAAGGAGCGCGACTGGGAGATCCCGGCGGGGCTGCTCGACGTCGCGGGCGAGCCACCGCTGGAGACTGCGAAGCGCGAGCTGACCGAGGAGGTCGACCTCGAAGCCGACCGCTGGCAGCACCTCCTGTCGATGCGCACCACGCCGGGGGGCAACGACGAGATCGTGCACCTCTTCCTCGCGCGCGGTCTGCGCGCGGTCGAGACCGACTACGAGCGCGAGCACGAGGAGTCCGACATGCGGGTGGAGCGCGTCGCGCTCGCCGAGGTGATCGACGGGGTCATCGCCGGGCGCCTGCGCAACGGCATCCTGGCAGTGGGAGCGCTCGCCGCCGCCGAGGTGCTGCGCCGCGAGGCCGCGTCGGCCTGACGTGGAGCTCGAGCGCGCCGTCGAGACGTATCTGCGCCACGTCGCGCTCGAGCGGGGCCTCTCGGAGCACACCGTCGCCGCGTACCGCCGCGATCTCGACGTGTACGTCGAGTGGCTGCGCGCGCGGGGGATCGTGGATGCCGAGGCGGTGACGCCCGAACTGGTCGCCGACTTCGGGGCGGAGCGCGCCTCGGCCGAGCCTCCTCCCGCGGCGTCGTCCCTGGCGCGGATGCAGTCGTCCGTGCGGGGGCTCCACCGCTTCCTCGTGCGTGAAGGGCGGGCCGAGACCGACCCGAGCGGGCGCCTGCGTCCGCCGAAGACGCCCCGCCGTCTGCCGAAGGCACTGACGATCGCCCAGGTCGACGACCTCCTCGATGCCGCGGGGCCGGCGCCGGGGTCCGAAGACGCGTCGGCGGCGGAACCGGCATCCGTTCGCGATCGGGCGCTGCTCGAGCTGCTCTACGCCACGGGGGCACGCGTATCGGAGATCGTGCAGCTCGACGTCGACGACGTCGCGCAGGGCGATCTGCTGCGGGTCCGCGGCAAGGGCGACAAGGAACGCGTCGTGCCCGTGGGCTCGTACGCCCGAGCCGCCCTCGATGCGTACCTGACGCGCGTGCGCCCGGCCCTCGCGGCGAAGGGACGCGCCACGCCGCGGCTCTTCCTCGGCGTGCGCGGTGCCCCGCTTTCGCGGCAGAGCACCTGGCTCATCATCCAGGCCGCGGCCGAGGGTGCGGGGCTCACCGCCCACGTCTCGCCGCACACCCTGCGGCACTCGTTCGCGACGCATCTGCTGCAGGGCGGTGCCGACGTGCGCGTCGTGCAGGAACTCCTGGGCCACGCCTCGGTCGCGACGACCCAGATCTATACGCACGTCTCGGTCGACGCCTTGCGCGACGTCTACGCGACCTCTCATCCGCGCGCGCGGTGAGGCGCGGAGCGACAGAACGGACGATCGTCCGGCGATCGGCCTGAGAAACTAGGGGGATGACCGCCACCCTCGTCGCTCAGAACCTCGCCGGGGGCTACGGCCACCGCACGCTCTTCGAGGGCGTCGACCTCACGGTCGCGCCGGGCGACGTCGTCGGGCTCGTCGGCGCCAACGGCGCCGGGAAGTCGACCCTGCTGCGACTGCTCGCCGGGGCCGACGAGCCCCTGTCCGGGACCGTCAACCTGGCGCCCGCGGACGCGTTCGTGGGGTGGCTGCCGCAGGAGCACGAGCGCGTGGCGGGAGAGACCGTCGCGCAGTACATCGCGCGGCGGACGGGGTGCGCCGACGCGACCCGCGAGATGGATGCCACGGCCGCGGCCCTCGGCGACCCCACGGCCGTGGGCGCCGACGACGCCTATGCCACGGCCCTAGAACGGTGGCTCGCGAGCGGCGCAGCCGACCTCGACGAGCGGATGCCGCAGGTGCTGGCCGACCTCGGGCTCGAGGTGGGACCGGATGCCGAGATGACCGGACTCTCGGGGGGCCAGGCGGCCCGCGTGGGGCTCGCGGCGCTGCTGCTGTCGCGGTTCGACATCGCCCTGCTGGACGAGCCGACGAACGATCTGGATCTGGACGGTCTCGAGCGGCTCGAGACCTTCGTGCGGGGTCTTCGCGGTGGGGTGGTGCTGGTCAGCCACGATCGCGAGTTCCTCGCGCGCGCGGTGACCCGGGTGCTCGAGCTCGACCTGGCGCAGAACACGCATCGCGTCTACGGCGGCGGGTACGACGCCTACCTCGAGGAGCGCGCGACGCTGCGGCGTCAGGCGCGGGAGAAGTACGAGGAATACGCGGACACCAAGGCCGATCTCGTGTCGCGCGCGCGGACCCAGCGCGAGTGGTCGAGCCAGGGCGTGCGCAACGCGATGAAGAAGTCGCCCGACAACGACAAGATCCGCCGCAAGGCCGCCACCGAGTCGAGCGAGAAGCAGGCGCAGAAGGTCCGGCAGATGGAGAGCCGCATCGCGCGCCTCGAGGAGGTCGAGGAGCCCCGCAAGGAGTGGCAGCTCGAATTCACGATCGGCTCGGCGCCGCGGTCGAGCTCCGTCGTGTCGACTCTGTCCGGCGCCGTGTTCCGGCAGGGCGGTTTCGCGCTGGGTCCGGTCTCGCTGCAGGTCAATGCGGGCGAGCGCATCGGCATCACGGGTCCGAACGGTGCCGGGAAGTCGACGCTGCTGCGCGGCATCCTGGGCCGTCAGGCGCCGGACGAGGGCACCGCTTCGCTCGGGACGAGCGTCGCGATCGGCGAGATCGATCAGGCCCGGTCGCTGTTGGTGGGGGAGCGCCCGCTGGCCGAGACGTTCGAGGGCTTCGTGCCGGAGATGAACGCGGGCGAGGTGCGCACGCTGCTGGCCAAGTTCGGTCTCAAGGCCGACCACGTCACGCGCGCGGTGGACGCGCTGTCGCCGGGGGAGCGGACGCGCGCGGGGCTCGCATTGCTGCAGGCGCGCGGGGTCAACGTGCTCGTGCTCGACGAGCCGACGAACCACCTCGATCTTCCCGCGATCGAGCAGCTCGAGCAGGCGCTGGGCTCGTACACCGGGACGCTGCTGCTGGTCACCCACGACCGGCGCATGCTCGCGGCCGTGGAGACCGACCGGCGCTGGCAGGTCGAGGCCGGGGTCGTGACCGAGCTGTAGCCGCAGCGCTGTAGCCGCAGCGCTCGAGGGCGCGCCGCGCGGACGCGCTCAGGTGCGAGAAACGCTGATCCTGCCGAGACTCGCTCCGGTGCAGCGAGTTTCGGCACGATGAGCGTTTATCGCGGGGCAGGGAGACCGCATCGGGGTACGGGTCAGCGCCCCTGGCGCTTCTTGTAGGGCTTCGGCTCGCCCTTCACGATCGGGGCGCGCCCCTTGCCCTTGTTGGCCTTCGCCTTGCCGCCGCCGGGGGCCTTCTGCCGGGGTGCGGGCGGGGGCGCGTCCGCGATGCGGTGGTGCGCCTCTTCGAGCAGCAGGCGACCTGCCGGGGTGAGGTGCGTCGGCGGGGTCCGCGAGATCAGCGACTGCCCCACCTCCTCCTCGAGCTTGTCGACGGTGGTGTACAACGACGCGAGGGGGATGCGCAGCTTCTCGGCCGAGCGCGGGAAATGCAGCTCCTCGGCGAGGACGGCGAACCGGCGGAGATGCTCGAGCTTCATGGCATCCATTCTCCCGTGTCGAGCGGCATCCGGTTGAGTGTCCACGACACGCCGCCGCGCGCGGGGTGCGAACGGTATGTCGTGGACACTCGACGGAGAGGGGGACCGCGGTGAGGTCGCCTCGCCCGGAAGGTCAGTACTCCTGAGCGGGGAGCAACTCGGCCTGCCACACCTGGAAAGCGGGCACGGTCGTGTTCCCACCGATCTGCGTGTCGTAGGAGAAGCTGCCGAGCACGGTGACCCAGAGCTTCACGTGATCGCCCTGGACGAGCGGGTCGAACACGGGACAGGTCGATGCCGCATCCCCTGACGTGGCGAAGGAGTTCTGCTCGTAGTCGTACGAATTCTCCTTCTGGTCGTTCGCGATCGAGATGAGCGCGTTGCACGGCCCCGTTGCGGAGTCGAGCTGCGAGATGCTGCCGAACACGATGAGGTTCTGTCCGACGTTGTTGTCGGGTTCTTTTGCGATCAGCGCGAGAGTTCGCTCGTCGACCGTCCCGAAGCTCGACAGATCGGGGGCCGTGGGCGGCTCAGGCGTTGCGGTCACCGCGGCCTGCGGCGACGGCGACACGGGGGACGGAAGTGCTTCCGCGGTGTCGGCCGCAGGCCCCTCGGCCGTCGTGCTGACGACCGGAACCGGCCGTGCGCTCGTCGGCGAGTTGAGGAACGCGATGAGACCGATGGAGGAGATCAGCCCGGCGAGCAGGGCGAGCGATCCCGCGACGATGGCCACGATTCCCACCCATGCCGGCCTCTTGCGAACCAGGGCGACAATGCCGAGGACGACCGCGGCGACGCCCAGCGCGACCCCGAGGAAAGGAACAAGCCCGAGGAGGAAGGCGATGCAGCCGACCCCCAACGCCACCCAGCCGAGGACACCGATCGGCGTCCCGCGGCGAGCGGTGGAGCGCTCTCCAAGGGGTGGAGAATCCATCGTCGGACTTTCAGGAGATTCATAGGACACCTCGCGATGGTACAGCGGAGGCGGCCAGGTCGAACTACGACACGGTCTCGCCCTCCCGGGATGCTGACGTGGCGAGGCCCGCGCTCGGCCGGGCGGGAGAGCGCGGCCGAGCGGCGCGGTCAGGCGGCGGCGGAGGCCAGGAAGCGGTCGGCGGTGCGGAGCGAGAGCGCCATGATCGTCAGCGCCGGGTTCGCGGCGATCGCCGAGGGGAAGACGGAGTTGTCGCAGATCCACAGGTTGGGGATCTCGTGGGAGCGGCCGTCGGCGTCCACCACGCCGTCCGAGGGGTCGGTCGACATGCGGCAGGTTCCGATCGTGTGGGCCGTGCGGGCCAAGACGATCGTCTCCCGCGCACCGGCCGCCTCCATCACCCGCAGCATGAACGCCGTCGCGTGCTTGTCGATCGCCTTCTCGTTCTCGCCGGCGGTGAAGGTGACGCGCGCCCGGGCGATGCCGAACTCGTCGGTCTCGTCGCTCAGCACGAGCCGGTTGTCGTCGGAGGGGAGGCAGTCGGCGTTGATGCCGATTCCCGCCATGAACCGCGCCTGATCGAGGCGCTGCATGAGCTCGGGGCCCCAGAGGCCTCCGCCGCGCACGAGCGTCGTCGAGTAGGTGAGGGGCATGACGCCGAGGCTCTGGAGGAGGTATCCGCCGGCGAAGTCCGCGTCGGCGGGGCGCATCATGTCTTCGGAGATCAGCGACGAGGGGTAGCCGCGGTGCCCGCGCACCGGCTCGTCGAAGCGACCCCATACCTGCGTCGCCCCGTGAGCGAGGAAGTTGCGACCCACCTGGCCGCTGTCGTTCGCCAGACCCGTGTGCAGGAGCAGGCGGGGCGTCTCGACGCCCCCGCCGGCGAGCACGAGAGCGCGGCAGCGCTGTCGGCGGTCCACGCCGTCCTTGCGGTAGACGACGGCGGCGACGTGGCCGCGATCGTCGAGCTCGATGCCGTGCACCATCGACTCGCTGCGGATCTCGGCACCGGCCGCGACCGCCGCCGGCAGATAGGTGTTGGCGGTGGAGGCCTTGGCATCCACTCGGCACCCCTGGTGGCATTCGCCGCAGTTGACGCACGCGCCGCGCTCGCCGTGGTGATCCTGCAGGCGGGCACGCGTAAGCACCGCGGCCGGGGCGTCGGCCCAGCGCACGCCGAGGGCGTCGCAGCCCTTGGCCACGAGGTTCGCCGGAGCGTTGCGCTTCGCCGGGGCGTAGGCGTAGGTGCGGGTGGGATCCCACGGGTAGGGGGTCGGGCCCGAGACGCCGATGTCGCCCTCGACGCGCTCGACGTACGACAGCAGTTCGTCGGGATCGACCGGCCAGTCGCGGCCCACGCCCGACTCCGTGCGGATGGCGAGGTCGCGGCGATCGGGGCGCGGCGTGAAGGCGCCCCAGTGCAGCATCGAACCGCCGACGCCGCGTCCGCTGTTGTTCGGCCCGAACGCCGTGGGGTCGTCGCCGCCGCTCAGGCGCTCCGACATCCAGTTGATCTCGACCGCCTCGGTCTCGTCGGGGGTCAGGTCGTCGAGGGCGAAGTGGCGCCCGGCCTCGAGGGCGACGACGCTGAGACCCTTGCGGGCGAGTTCGGCCGTCAGCGGCGCCCCTCCGGCTCCGGTTCCGACGACGACGACGTCGACCGTCTCGTCGTCGGCGAAGGTGCGCATGGCTTCGAGGTTCATGCGGCGTCTCCCGTCGCGATTGTGCCGCCGACTCCGGACGGCTCCCAGTCTTCTCGGCGCCCCAGCCGCAGTTCCACGTAGCCCCGCATGGGCGATCCGCCGGTGGCGAACCCGTCGTAGCCGACGCGCGCCATGCTCGCGGGGTGCGCGAGCCACTGGCGAACGAGGTCGTTGCGGACGTCTTCCAGCCAGGCCTTCATCCGCTCGGCGTCGAACGCCCCCTCGGCGGTGCTCTCACCCTCGATCGCCGCGCGCAGGATGCGGTCGCGATCAGCGGGATCGGTCGCCCAGACGCCGGCGAGGGTGTCGAGCCCGGCGCGATAGGCCTCGGGATCGGGCGGAAGATCGGCGTTTCGCCATCCGTCGCCCTCGCCGCGGGCCAACTGCGCGTCGACGCGGGCGGCGATGTCGATCGCGCGTCCCTCCTGCGGAACCACCAGGTCCGCGATCTCGCGCAGCAGGGTCAGCTGGGCCAGGTCGAGCGCCGCGGGCGCATAGCCGCGGTCGTCGGGCAGCGCACGACGGGCCAGGATGCCGCGCACCCGGTCGTCGACGCGATCGCCCGCGATGAGGCGCGCCCACTCGTCGGGGACGACGGGTCCCACCCGCACCTCCTCGTCGACGAAGCGGGCGATCGCCTCCGCGGCCTCCGCGTCGCGCTCGAGCGGAATGAGGTGCCCCGTGTCGGGCAGGGCGACGAAGCGGGCGCGCGGGTACACCGCGGCCAGCAGGCCCGGCTGAGCCGCCGCGCCGAGGTCGGCATCGTCTTCGCCGGCCAGCACGAGCGCGGGCAGATCGAGCAGGCCCACCTCGGCCGTGGCGTCGACCGTGCTGCCCGTCTCGAGCCAGGCGCGCCAGACCGCGGGCGACGTGCGGCGCAGGCCGTCGAGCGCCACCGCATGCGCCTCGGCGTCGAGCGGCTCCGCCACGTTCTGGGCGACGAAGGTCTCGGCATCCTCGTCGGAGAGCGGACCATCGGCCACCCACGACAGCATGCGCTCGCGGCGCTCTTCGTCCATCGGCTCGGGTCTCGGCGGCGAGGGCGCCATGAGCACGACCCCTGCCAGACCGAACAGGGCTGCCTCGCCACGGAGGACACGGGATGCCACGAGCGCGGTGACCTTGCCGCCCATGCTGTGACCGCCGAGCAGCCACGGTCCGCCGTCGTGCGCGGCGAGGACGCGCTCGACATGCGCGACGGTGCGGGTCAGGTCGGTCTCGGTGGCGTCGGCCTCGGACCCGAACCCGGGGAGGTCGATGCCCACGACACGGACGCGTCCGGCCAGCCGATCCGCCAGGCGGTCGAACGACCGGGCGCTCGCGCCGAGCGCGTGCAGCAGGTATAGGGTGAGGGGCGCCTCGTCGGGAACGGAGGCGGTGTCTTCGGACATGTCCTCACCGTTTCGCACCGCGCGCTCGAGAGAGGGTCGGTTGCGGATCGGGGCGATTTACGCAAGCGAGCACGGCGCGCGGTGAACACGACGCAGGGGGCGTGCGCGACGAACGCCCCGACCCGAGGGACGGGGCGTTCGCGGAGCAGGGGTCAGGGGGTGACCATGCCGCCGTTGACGTTGAGCGTCTCGCCCGAGACGTAGCTGGATTCGGCGGAGGCCAGGAAGACGAACGCCGGCGCGATCTCGGCGGGCTGCCCCGCGCGCTGATAGGTGCTCTCGTCGTCGAAGTGCTCCATCTGGTCGTCGGAGACCCCCTGGCTCACCTGCAGAGCCGACCAGGTGGGTCCGGGCGCCACGACGTTGACGCGGATGCCACGGGAGGCGAGCTGCTGGGCGAGGCCCTTCGACAGGTTGTTGATGGCCGCCTTCGTCGCGGCGTAGTCGAGACGGTCGGGCGCCGGCACGTAGGCCTCGAGGGAGGCGGTGTTGATGATCGTGCCGCCCTCCGGAAGGTGGGCCAGCGCGGCTTTGGTGATCCAGAACGGCGCGAAGACGTTGGTGCGGAACGTCTGCTCGAACTGCTCGTCGGACAGGTCGTCGACCTTTTCGACCATGACCTGCTTCCCGGCGTTGTTCACGACGATGTCCAGGCCGCCGAGGGCCTCGGCCGCGTGGGCGACGAGGTCGCGGCACGCGCCCGGGTCGGTGATGTCGGTCGCGATCGAGACGCCGGTGCGGCCGGCATCCCGGATCTGGTCGAGGATGTGGTCGGCGTCGCGCTGCTCGTCGGGGAGGTGCACGATCGCGACGTCGGCGCCCTCGCGCGCGAAGGCGATCGCGACGGCCCCGCCGATCCCCGAGTCGCCGCCGGTGATGAGGGCCTTGCGGCCCGTGAGGCGTCCGAGACCGCGGTACGTCTTCTCGCCGAGGTCGGGCACGGGGGTCATGTCGGCCTGCACGCCCGGCTCGGGCTGGTGCTGGAGGGGCGGTTCGACGCGGGCGTAGCGCGTGACCGGGTTGTCGAAAGTGAACTGGTCGCGATCGTGGCTCATGCAGCGACGGTAGACACGCGCGTCGCCGGACGACCGAGCCTTGACGGCGAGGCCATCGTCCCGCAGGGTGCGTCACCCGCCGTTTCGCCGAGCGGATCGGACATGACGACCTCTCCGCTCGGCTCTACCTTCTCGGGGTGTCTGCATCGAACGGTTCCTCTCGCCCTCCTCGTGTCGTGCTCCACCTCGTCGACCGCAGTACCGGCGGCGTCCCCGTCGCCGTCCGGGGATACATCGCGAACACGCCGCCGGGGTTCTCGCACGTCGTCGCTTCGCCGCACGTCGGCGGCACTCCCGCTCCCGTCTGGCGGGAGGGCGACGGAAAGGCGGAGATCCATCATGTCGCCTGGGAGGTCTCGACTCCGCTGCGCGCCGTGCGGTCGCTGCGCGGGATTCTTCGACAGGTGGACCCCGATGTCGTGCACGCTCACTCGAGCTTCCCCGGCGCCTATGCTCGGCTCCTCGGCGCGGGAGACGCGCGTCTGGTGTACACGCCCCACTGCTTCGCGTTCGAGCGACGGGATATCGGTGCGGCGCCCCGGGCGGTCTATCGGGCGATCGAGCGGGCCCTTCGAGGTCGTGCCGATGTGCTGGCGTCGGGCGGGCCGGGCGAAGCGGTCGCCGCTCGCGGGCTGGGGTACCCGGAAGACCGGCTCCGCGTCATCCCCAACGTGCCGTCGGTGCATCGACCGGCGTCCGCTCGACGCCCCGCCGTGCGCCCCACGAGAACCCTGACCGTGGGGATGCTGGGGCGTTGGGCCCCTCAGAAGGATCCGGCCGCGTTCATCTCCCTGGTCCGGCGACTGCGCAGCGAGCTCCCGGGGGTGACCGTGCGGGCTAAGTGGATCGGTGGGGGCGATGGCGCCGAGGGGGCGCCGGACGACATCGACGTCACCGGATGGCAGACGCCGGATGGCGTCGCCACCGAACTCGCGAGCCTTGACGTCTACCTGCACACGGCGGCGTGGGAAGCGGCGGTGGCGATCGCCATCCTCGACGCGTGGGAATGCGGCATCCCCATCCTCGCGCGCCCCATTCCGGCGATGCCCGGGCTGCCGCCGATGGTCGGCGTGGACGATGGGCTGAGCGGACTCGTCGAGGCCGTGCGCTCGGGTCGTCTGCAGGACTGGGCCGACGACAACCGGGCGCGATGGGGCGGCTACCTGGACGGGCGGTTCACCCCGCAGTCGCAGCGCACCGCCCTGGGCCGCGTGTGGGGGTGAGGTGGGGATCTCAGCTCGGGGCCGCCGAGACCCGATCGATGAGATCGGAGATCCGCTCAGCGGATGTCTGCCAGGAGAATCGGGCCTCGTTCTCGCGTCCACGGCGGGTGAGGTCGGCGCGGAGGGCGGGATCGCGGTCGAGTTCCTCGAGGCCGCGGCGGATGTCGTCGACGTCGGCCGGGTCGATCCAGTGTGCGCTGTCGCCCAGGACTTCGGGAAGTGCGCTCGATCGGGCCGCCAGGACCGGTGCGCCCATGCGTTGGGCTTCGAGCGGGGGGATGCCGAATCCCTCGTACAGCGAAGGGAAGACGAATGCCGTGGCCCCACGGTAGAGCCGCATCAGCTCGTCGTCGTCGACGCGCCCGAGCGCGCGCGTACGAGGGGACGCCGTCGTCGATCGGGAATGGAACGCCCGGGCTTGATGGCCCACGATGAGCAGCCGCTGGATGTGGTTGAGGTCGGCGGCCTCGAACGCGGCGACGAGGGCGTCGAAGTTCTTGTGGCGATTGGGAGAGGAAACGGCCAGCGCATAGGGAACGCCCTCGTCGTGAGCAGGGCCGTCGGCCGCGAAAGCGGATGAGACGGCGTTGGAGACCACGGTGATGCGTGCGGGGTCCACTCCGAACTCGTGGGCGATCTCGCGAGCGGAGAAGCTGCTCACCGTGAGCACGCCGACGCTGCGCCGTAGCAGGATCGGCGTCATCGCCGCGTAGAGCAGACGGAACGATCGGGCGAAGCTCTCCGGGTGACGCACCCAGATGATGTCGTGACACGTCACGAGTTGAGGTCCGTAGGAGACGGGACCGGTGTTCGCCCACCCCAACAGCAGGGGAGAACCCGAACGACGCAGGTGGCGGGGGAGGCTGACCTGTTCCCAGGCGTGGCCGCCCAGCCGACCTACTTGCACGATGTCGGCGCCGATGTCGGTGTCGATGAGGTCTCCGGGTGGTGCGACGACCGTGAGGGGCCGGATCTGCGCGAGCGCTCGCGTGATCTCTCGCGCGAAGCGTTGGACTCCCGTGGGCGTGTGCGTCAGGAATCGCCCGTTGACGACGACGGCGCGGTTCGCGTTCATGATGTCTTCTTCCTCTGGATCGAACCGAGCCGACCGGCGGGTGATCGGCGGGGTCGAGCGGCTGTGCACGGGCGGTCGAGAGGGAGTCACGAGATCGCCGACGGCGGCGTTCGGGTTCACGATCCCGCTTCGTCGCGTTCGACACCGGCGCGGGAAGGTAAGCTCCGCGCGACGTCGCGGAACCCCCTTTTCAGGCGTCGGAAACGGGCGCGGAGGGCGTTCGTCGTCGGGTCTCCCCATCGCCGCGCAGAGGCGAGCGCGACGTCGTCGGGTGCCCAGATGGAGCGCATCGCGCAGCGCAGCAGCACGAGCGGAGGTTCGTCGCGCAGAGCGACCCAGTACGCGCGAGCCCGAGTCGGCTGACTCCGCCACTCCCAGTCCCTCGGCGTGCCGAGGGCGTCTTCGGAGAAGTCCGCATGAGGATCGACTTCCTGCAGCACCTCGAGCAGGGCGGGCACGGCACCCATCTCGCGGGCCATGTCGACCGATCCCGCCGCGCGGGAGAGGAGATCGACGGCTGCGGCCCGCCCGGCATCCGTGAGCGGCGGCCGTCCGATCTCGGGGCGGACGGCGTGCAGTGCCGCCAGAACGGCATGTGCATCGGCGCGCGGCACGAGCGCATCGAAGCCGGCGAACCGCGCGGGCGCGGCGTGTTCGTACAGGGAGGCGAAGGCGGCGGCATCGTCGAAGGTCAGCCCGGGCATGCGACGGTGGACGTCGATCTCGCAGCCCCAACCCGTCGGTTTCATCGTGATGGTGTGGTGAGCTTGCGCGCCCTGCCACGGATGAGGTTCACGACTCCATCCCCACTCGCGCAGCGCCTCTGCGAGATGCTCCCATCGATCGGGTGCGCACCACAGGTCCACGTCGCCGGAATGCTCGCGATTCCGCAGGCCCTGCTGGAAGAGCGTCGGACCCTTGATGAACACGCACGCGATGTCGTTCTGCGCGGCTACGTGGGCGACCAGCGCGTAGACCAGCTCATGAAAGGGAGACGAGAGCGTCGGCCGTTCGATCCGATGGACGCGGGCACGATGACCCGCATCGCGGGCGACGATCGCGCTCTGCTCCATCTCTGTCAGCAGCTCTCGCTCCGCCGGGGTCACTCGGTGGTCTTCGAGAGGTCCATCCCTTACGAGGCGTCGCCACAACGAGGCGCCGATCGACGTGAGGCACAACGCCTCCGCGGGCCGCGCGGGTAGGACCATGATTTCGGCCGCGGGCTCGAAGAACGGCAGACCGTGGACGTCGAGCACCCCGGCGGCGATCGCCGTCCAGGTGATGGCGGGTGGGGCGACGGACGGCATGCTGCTCCGGGGAAGGGACGGGAAACACCACTGTGGCGTCGTCGACGCGTCGTCCGACGCGCGGAGGCGGCGGGGCAGGCGTCATACGGGAGCAACTTCACCCGTCATGTGGCCCGGCGCTCGACGACGATCAGCTGCGCCTCTCGCGGCGTCGGAGCCCTTCGGTGATGGTGCGGAGATCGTGTCGTGCGGTGAGCAGCGCCAGTGATGTCACGACGATCGACCAGAGGGCGGTGATCGCCACCAGCCGGAGGACGGGGATCAGTGGGGCGAAGAACGCGGCGTCGGCGGTAACCGCGACCCCCAACGCGGCGGCGAAGATCGCGACGGGGCGGAGCCCGGCGCGAACGAGCGGCCACGACGGGACCCCCGTGCGCGGCAGGAAGACGACGGCGGCGGCGAGCCACAGCAGGAACTGCCCCACCGCGACAGCGGCGGCCACCGCGAGAGGGCCGAGCGGTGCGAGTCCGATCGCGAGCGCGATCATCGCGACGCGTCCCACCGCCTCGGAGGCCAGAAGCATCGCGGAGCGTCCGGTGGATACGAAGGCCCAGTACTGGGGGTAGCCGAGTGTCTGGAAGAGCGCGCCCAGGGCCAGGACCGGGACGAAGGCGGCCGCCGGGGCCCAGGCTTCCCCCAACACCACCTCGAGAGCCGGGCGCGCGGCGGCGACGAAGAGGCTGAGGTAGGCGAACGCGGGGTAGCAGAGCACGACCTGGAATCGAGACAAGCGCGCGCTCAGGTCGGACGCCGACGCGGCGACCGCCAGGTGGGGGATGACGACGCGCGTGAGAGGGGTGATGAGCTGATCGATGGGAAGATTCACGAGCTGGGTCGCCCTGTTGTAAAGACCGACCACCTGATCCGAGGCGGCTCGGGCGATCATGAGGGTGCCGACGTTGGTGGAGGCGTAATTCAAGGCGTGGACGACGAAGGTGTTCCCGCCGAAGGTCAGCAGGCTGCGCAGGTGCGAGCCGCGGCGGGGGAGTCCGGGGCGCCAGGAGGCGCACGCGAAAGCGATGACCAGTGTGACAGCGGCGGACAGCGTGCCCTGGATCGCGAGCGCGAGATAGCCGCCCCCCAGCGCTGCCAGCACGATGGCGCCGATGAGCCCCGACACGTCGCCGGCGAGCTCCGACCCCGCCAGTCGTCCCAGGCGTCCCGACCGGTTGAGCTCGACTCGCAACTGCGCGCTCGCTGAGCGCAGGAGGAAAGCGGGCGCCAGCAGCAGCAAGACCACGATCAGCCGCGCGTCGTCGAACGCGGTGGCCATAGCCGGGGCGATGCCCGCGACGATCCCCGCGGCCGCCGTCCCCACGCCGGTGTTGATCCAGAACAGATTCGTCTGCTGCTGATCGGTCAGCGAGGGCGCGCGCAGCGCGGCCATGCTGAGACCGAAATCCCCCAGCACCGCCGCCAGTCCGGCGACCGATGCGCCCAGCGCGACGATGCCGAAGTCGGCGGGGCCGACGAGCCGGGCCAGGATGACGATGCCGAGCACCTGGGAGACGTACCGGCCCCACTGCGCCCCGAGCAGCAGAAGGGCCCCTTTCCTTCGGGGGGCGACGACGTCGGTGGTGGTCACGGGGGTCTCCTTGCGCAGTACGGTGACGGCTGTGAGCACGCTAGACACGCCGCGGACATCTTCGCGGGGCACTGATTCTCCGCCGCGCGGGTTAGCCGGCTCCACCGGGGTGCGCCGGACGATGGTGATCGTGGTGTGGATCTACTCCATCGCCTCGCCCATCGTCGAGACGCTCCTGAGCGACCGACGGCACTACATGGAGGGAAAGACCACGACGGTTCCGTTGGCGGAGGCCCTCAATGATCTGGGCGCCGTCGTCGTGCCCGCGGTCGCCATCGCGGCGACCTTCTTCGTCATGCTGTACTGGAGAGTTCCGGGGCCGAGCGTGATGATCGCGGTGCTGCCGGGGATAGTGCTCGCGGCGAACGAGTTCGCACACGGCCGTCCGCCGACGCTCGGCCTCCTCCTCACCTCGGCGGTAGGGGCACTGCTGGTGAGCGTGCGGGTGAAGATGTCGGAATTGACCATCCTCGCCTACCTCGGCGCAGCCGTGGCCGGTGCGTCCCTGCTCGCGTTCTTCTTCGAACCGTCGAAGGTGCTCGTCTCCGGCGGAATCGGAACGTTCGACAAGTCCCTCACCGGCGCCCCCCTGCTGGCCGGGATCTTCTCGCACTCGAACACCTTCGGTATGTTCCTGGCGCTCTCGCTGCCCTGCGCGTTCCTCGTCCGTCGGTGGTTCGTCCGGTTGCTCCTCGTGGCGGTGCTGTGTGCGGCGCTCGTTCTCTCGTCGTCGCGGACCGCGCTCGCCGGGGCGGCTGCGGTGCTGGCCGTCATGATCTTGGCGCGGCTGCTCCCCCGACCGGCGTTCCTCTCCGTGGCCGTGGCCGGCTTCATCGCGTCGATCGTCGCGCTCTTCTGGCTCCCTCTCACGGAGACCGACCCCGAGGCCTACACGTTCCGTGGCGCGATCTGGATCTTCGACCGCGAGCAGCTCGGCGGGCACTGGATGTTCGGTCTCGGTGCGCACTGGTTCGCCGACAACTACGCGTTGTTGCGCGACGCGCTCTCGAGCGCCGCCAGCCACGCCCACAATCTCGCGCTGACGACCCTGGTGCAGGGCGGTGCCGTGGTGCTCGCCGCCGTGGGAGCGCTGGTCGTCGCCGGCTTCGTCTCGGCCCTGCGGCATCCATCGGCTCGGGAGCGTGCGGTCGGCATCGCCTTCGTCATCGGGCTTCTGGTGATCGGCGCGACGGAGACGCCGATCTCCCTGGTCGGGTGGTCTCCGTTGTCTGCGTCGGTGATGATCCCGCTCGTGGCTCTGGCCGGTCGGCCGTGGATCGAACGGGAGGAAGAGATGTTCGCACGGGCCACGGCGAATGATGCACCGGTCGTCCCGCTGACCCGCGCGGCGCTCCGGCAGCGCACCCGCTGAGCGGACTCGCGCCGAGCCGACCCTCGGCGGTTCTCAGCGCACGCCGCCGCGGTCGACCAGGTGCGTCGGCACGAGATGAGTGTGCGAGCCGGTCGCGGGGGCGTTCCGGCGCGCGAGCAGTGTTTCGGCGGCGAGGCGGCCGAGGCCGGCGATGTCGTAGTCGACGATACGGATGCGCCGCGGAAGCAGGTGGGACAGCTCGAAGTCGTCGAACCCCGCGAGGGCGATGTCGGCGCCACGCGGGAGGATGGCCTCGAGAACGCCGATGGTGACGCGGTTGTTGGCGCAGAACACGGCGGTCGGCGGGGCGTCGGACTCGAGCAGGCGCAGCATGGCGTCGCGGGCCACGGCCGGGGTGTGGAGTCCGTCGACCACCAGGGCGGGATCGGGTTCGCGCCCGGCGGCGGCGAAGGCCTCTTCGACGCCGGCCCAGCGCTCGGCCATCGTGTAGATGCTCCGCGCGTCGAGAAGCACCGCGATGCGACGGTGCCCCGCCTCGAGCAGCTCGGCGACCGCCGCTCGGGCGCCGCCGCGGTTGTCGAGGAGGATCGCATCGGCGGGGATGCCGCTGCCGGGGCGGTCGAGGAACACCACGGGAGTGCCGAGCTCGACCTCGCGCTGCAGGTAGGAGTGGTCGTCGGCGGTCGGGACCACGACGAGTCCGCCGACCTGGCGCTGGCACAGGTCGAGGGTGAGGGCGCGTTCGGTCGCGGCATCCTCCTCGCTGGATGCCATGACCAGGTGCATGCGCTCGCGGGAGACCGCCGACGACACGGCGGCGGCGATGGCCATGTAGAACGTGTTCGACAGGTCGGCGGCGATGAATCCGATCGTGTCGCGATCGCCGGAGCGCAAGCTCGCGGCAAGGGCGTTGCGGTGATAGCCGAGGCGATCGACCGCCGCGAGGACGCGCTCCGCCATCGCGGGGTCGACGTTCGGCTGGCCGTTGATGACGCGCGAGACGGTCTTGAAGCTGACGCCCGCCTCGGCGGCGACGTCGACCATCGTCGGTCGGCCGGACTTGCGCATGCGTCTCCTCGGGTGATGCCGTCGGGGGCGGCATCCTTCGAGCATAGGGATCGGCGGGGACGCGGTGCCATCCGGGCACGGGACGCGCGCGGCGGCCCGCGCGTCGATCGCTGCGTCCCGGCCGGCTCCCGGAACGACGAGTGTCCACGACACCCCGCGTCCCGCGAAGAGGAGGCGGCGTGTCGTGGACACTCGAGAGGGGTCAGACGGCGGGGGCGACCAGCGTGCCCGTCTCGTGCGAGGCGATGGCCGCGGCGAACAGGCGGTGGGTCAGAGCCGCCTCCTCGGGGCGCACGCAGCCGAACCCGTCACCGAGCTCGCCCAGGTACTCGGCGAGGAAGGCCGCCCACATCTGGAGGATGGCATCCGAGAATCCCGACTCGAAGTTGGGGCCGGTCACCGTCGGCCAGACCGACTGGCTGCCCGCATCGATGCTCTGCCAGCTCTGCTCGCGGCCCACCCCGGGAACGTCGATGACGGCGAACACCTCGACCTGCTTGGGGTTCTTCGTGCTGAAGCGGACGCCGCCCGACATGCCCACGGCCTCGAACTCCCACGTGTTCTTCTGCCCCGGCGCGATCCGCTTGGTCTCGGTCGTGAGAGGGAAGGGCGCGCCGTCGTGCCGCGCCCAGGAGTGGATCACGGCATTGTCCCACGTGTCGCACGGCTGAGGCGAGCCGTCGGGGCCGGGGCGCTCGGTGACGATGTCCTGCAGGATGCCGACGACCTTCTCCGGCGTCCAGCCCAGGCGCAGCGGCACGTGCCAGGTGTGCATACCGAGGTCGTTGAGGACTCCCGCGTCGCCGCAGAACTGCTTCTGCCGCTTCCAGTTCAGCGGCTTGTGCACGTCGATGTCACTGGAGTGCAGGAAGGTGCATTTCGCCTCGACGATGCGGCCGAGGGCGCCGGATCGCACGTAGTCGACGGCCCACTGCGCGCCGGGGAAGAACGGCATCTCGCTCGAGACGCGCACGAACGACCCGGTCGTCTCGTCGATGGCGGCGACGACCGCGTCGGCGGCGGCGCGGTCGATGCCGAACGGCTTCTCGGCCAGGAGGGCCTTTCCGGCGCGGATGGTGTCGACGTACAGGCGCTCGTGCAGGTCGTGGCGCACGGCGATGTAGACGACGTCGACGCGCGGATCGGCGAGAAGCTCGTGGTGGTCGGTCGTGGTCAGCTGCACCGTGTCGATGCGCTCGAAGAATTCCAGAGCCGCCGGGTTGATGTCGCACACGGCGACGAGCTCGGGCTCGGCGGGGTGGTCGATGAGCGCGGGCCAGCGGCGCAGGGCCGCCGCGATCTCGCGACCCATGAGGCCGCCGCCGATGATGCCGACGCCGATCTTCTTGCCGGTCATGCCTGGTCTCCTTCGCGGGAGGCGGGGGTCGTGGTGGGCGCGTCGGCGAGGACGCTGCGGGGTTCCGCGGCCGCGAGCGCGGTCATTCCGCACCGCCGATCAGGGCGAGGGCCTCGTCGACCGACGCGTTCTCGTGCACGACGGCCATGAGGGCGGCGGTGATACCGGCCGGGTCGCGGTGCTGGATGACGTTGCGGCCGTAGACGATGCCGCGGGCGCCCTGCTCGAGCACCGCCTGGGTGCGCTCCAGGAGCGTGCGGTCGTCGACGCGTCCGCCCCCGCGAACGAGCACCGGGGTGTCGCCGGCGGCCTGGATGACGCGGTGGTAGTCGCCGATGTCGTCGGTGGGGTCGGCCTTGATGAGGTCGGCGCCGAGCTCGCGCGCCTGCCGCACGAGGGTCACGACCTTGGCGGTGTCGCCGTCGACGCCGTAGCCGCCGCTGCCGGGCTTGGTCTGCATGACGAGGGGCTCGATCATGAGCGGCATCCCGTACTTCTCGGCGTCGGTGCGCAGCGCCAGGATCGAGCGGATGCACTGCTCGCGCACCTGCGACTCGCCGGGGAGGTCGAGGAGGTTCACGCACACCGCCACCGCGTCGAGGCGGACGGCGACCTCGATGGCATCCGGGACGTGGATGCTGTGCAGGTGCGACTCGAGCGGGTCGTTGTAGACGTTCGCGATGTCGGTGCGCAGCACCAGGCCGGGCTTCTGCTTGCCCGGGACGGACTGCAGTAGCGGGGCCTGGCCGAGCGTGAGCTGAACGGCGTCGGGGCCGGCGTCGACGAGGGTGGCGACGGTCTTCGCCATGTCTTCGATGCCGGTGAGGAACGAGGGCTCGTGGAACGCGCCGTGGTCGACGGCGACGTCGAACGCGCGACCGGAGCGCGCGTTGAAGAGGCGGTTGAGGCGGGGTTTCGACATGGGGTGTGGGTCTCCGAAGCGTCGTGTCGGGGCGCGGCTCTGCGCTCGACGGTCAGTATGCGGGCGCAAGACAACGTTGTCAATCGCTGCTACCGTGAGGCACACCACGGCGAGGAAGGCGGGGCTCATGGGCGAGCTGTACGGACGATCGATCGACGAAGCGCGCCGACGCGCGGGCTCGATGGCGCAGATCGCGACGGTGGAGCAATCGCTGCGCACCGACGGACCGGATGCCGGCACTCGACGACTGCGGATCGTCGCCGGAGACCTCGACGTCGAGCTGCTGCCCGACCGCGGGCTCGATTTCGGCCAGGTGCGCCATCGCGGCGTCCCTCTCGCGTGGGTGTCGCCCACGGGGTGGCCCCGGCCCGGGGTGAGCGGATTCGGGGCGGCGTTCGGGGGAGGGCTTGTCACCACGTGCGGCCTGCTCTCGTTCGGTCCGCCGTCGTCGGACGCCGAGGGCGACCACCCGCAGCACGGCCGTTACAGCGGGCTCGCGGCATCCGTCCGTCGGGCGGAGGTCGAGGATGACGCCGTCGTCGTCGAGGCGACGGTGGTGGAGGCGACCGTGCTCGGAGCGCACCTCGAGCTGCGGCGGCGGGTTCGCGTGCCCCTCGGTGACGCGCGCATCGAGGTGCGCGACGAGATCGTCAACCGTGGCCCGCGTCCCGTGGAGCCCATGGTGCTGTATCACGTGAACCTCGGGTGGCCGCTGGTCGACTCCGGCACGACGCTGCACTCGCCGGCGGTCCGCGCGCAGCCGCGCGACGCCGCCGCCGAGGCCGGGGCGGCGACCTGGGCGGAGTTCCCCGCGCCGGTGGCCGACTACCCCGAGCAGGTGTTCCGGCACGAGCTGCCGACGGATCGGCGCGTGAGCGCGGAGGTCGTCGCGACGTCGGGCCTCGGCATCCGCCTCTCGTTCGACACCGCGGTGCTGCCCGCGATGTTCCAGTGGCGGGTGGCGCAGGACGACGGTCTGGTGCTGGGGGTGGAGCCGGCGACGGCCGCGACGATCCTCGGTCGTGCCGACGCGCGCGACGCGGGGCTGCTGCGGGCGCTGGCTCCCGGGGCCTCATGGGAGCTCGGGCTCGACATCGATGTCATCCGTGATTGATCCGATACTTGACAACGTTGTCCGCGGGTCGCAGGATGACTCCATCGAAGCCCGAGCCCGGGCTTCACCGCCAGATGACAACGATGTCGGAGACGCGATGACGCACGACGAGACGATGACCGCCCGCGCGGTCGGCGAGGTCGCCGCGGCCCGCCCGCGCGCTCGCCTCATCGACGTCGCCACCGCCGCGGGGGTGAGCCCCAAGACCGTGTCGCGCGTCATCAACGACGAGCCGGGCGTCCTGCCGCAGACCCGCGACCGCGTGCTGCAGACGGTGCGCGCGCTCGGGTTCGTCCCCGACCGCAGCGCCCGGGAGCTCAAGCGGCGCGCGGCCGACACCATCGGCATCCTGATCGATGCGATCTCCGACCCGTTCTTCGCCGCCTTCGTCAGCGTCGTCGAGGAGCTCGCGGTCGCCGAGGGCCTGAGCGTCATCTTCGCCAGCACCGGGTACGACGCGGCGCGCGAGCGCACGCAGCTGGACCGTCTGACCGGTCATCGCCTGGCGGGTCTCATCGTCGCCCCGGTGGCGGTGGAGGCCTCGACGCTCGCGGGGCTCGGCGCGCGCTTCCCCGTCGTGACGATAGACCGCGCGAGAGAGGGCATCGACGCGGTCGTCATCGACGACTTCGGAGCGGCCGTGGACGCTACCGCCGCCCTCCTCGCGCACGGACACCGTCGCGTGGCCTTCATGGGGGAGGACGTGCCCTACCCCACGGTGAGCGACCGGCTCGCCGGCTATCGCGCGGCGCTGGAGACCGCGGGTGTCGCCTTCGACCCCTCGCTCGTGGTGACGCACGAGCGCTTCGGCGCCGGTGAAGCCGTCGCCGCCCCGCTGCTTCTCGAGCGCGACGACGCCCCGACCGCGCTGCTGTGCGCGACGAGCCTCGCGGCCATCGGCACGGTGCGCGCGATCCGCGCGCGAGGCCTGCGCATGCCGGCGCTCGTCTCGTTCGGCGACTTCACCCTCGCCGAGGTGCTCGAGCCCGGCATCACCTACGTCGACCACGACCCGCGCCTGCTCGGGGCGGCCGCCTTCCGGCGTCTGCGCGAGCGGGCGGAGCGGCCCGGCGAGGGTCCCGTGCGGATCGTCGTCCCGACGCGGCTCGTGCCGCGGGGATCGGGCGAGGTCGCACCGGCGGCCGGGGCCGCGGTGGACCCTTCGACAGGCTCAGGGGCCGCCGCTGGCGCCGTGGTGGGGTCGGCGGGTACGGGGGGCGGCGCTGTCGGAGCCGCTCCCGCCCTGGTCGAACCCGTCGCCGCCCTCGCTGCGACCGCCCTCGCCCTCGTCCACACCCCGCCCACCGACGCCGCCGAGGTGTCGGCCACCGTCCTCTCCCGCACCCGCCCCGAGCCCAGCGGCGACGCCGCCGCTGCGGCCTCCGAACCGATCGGAGCCCCGTGATGAAGCCCGTCCTCCTGCCGCCCAACCCCGTGCAGCACTTCTACCGCGGCGGCGATCGCATCGCCGCCCTCCGCGGCATCGTGCCCGAGACCGATCGACAGCCCGAGGAGTGGCTCGCATCGACCGTGTCGCGCTTCGGCTCCGACGAGATCGGTCTCGCCGTGACCGACGAGGGCGATTTCCTGCGCGACCTCGTCACGGGCGATCGCGCCGCGTGGGTGGGGGCGCGCGGGGGACGGGATGCCGGGGATCTCGGCATCCTGGTCAAGCTCCTCGATGCGCGTCAGCGCCTTCCCGTGCACGTGCACCCCGACCGCGGCTTCGCCGGCGCGCACCTCGACTGCCCGTACGGCAAGACCGAGGCCTGGTACGTGCTCGAGACCGAGGACGACTGCGCCGTGCACGTCGGCTGGAACGAGGACGTCGACCGCGACGAGCTCGACCGCCGCCGCGACGCGCAGGACAGCGATTGGATGCTGTCGCGCATGAACCGCGTGGTCGTGCGCCCCGGCATGGGAGTTCTCGTTCCCGCCGGGACCGTGCACGCCATCGACGGCGGCATCTTCGTCGCCGAGGTGCAGGAGCCCACCGACTTCTCGATCCTGCTGGAGTGGTCGGTGACCACCTCCACCCGCGAGGAGTCGCACCTCGACCTCGGATTCGACGCCGTCATGCCCGCGGTCTCGACCGCGAAGCTGGATGCCGAGGCCCTCGCCGCCCTGATCAGCACGGCCGGGACGACCCCGGCGGGGGCGGACTTCCGCTCGCTGCTCCCGGCCGCCGCCGATCCGTACTTCCGCCTGTTCGACGCCGCGGGCGAGACCGCGGCGCGCGAGGCCGGGTTCGCGGTCGTGCTGGTGCGGGAGGGGTCCGGGGCGCTGGTGTCTGACGCGGGGTCGATCGACGTCGAGCGCGGTCAGGTCTACGCCGTTCCGCACGCCTTCGGTGCCTGGCGTCTCGCCGGGTCCGCCGAGGTGCTCGTGGCCGCGCCCGGCGCCGGCTGGCCCGGAACCCTGCGCGGGGGTGGAGTGCGATGAGCGAGTACGTCGTCGGCGTCGACATGGGCTCGACCAGCACCAAGCTGCTGGTCGCCACCCCAGACGGACGTCAGGTGCTCGTGCTGAGCCGCCGGTCGCCGTGGACGAACCTCGACCACGGGCAGGCCGAGATGACCGCCGCCCAGGCGATCGCCGTGGTGCGCGAGCTCGCGGCCGAGGCCGACCGGCGCCTCGACGCGGGGTACCGCATCGTCGCCCTGGGGGTGTCGGGCATGGCCGAGGCGGGCGTGCTGCTGGATGCCGAGGGCACCGCGCTCGCACCGATCATGGCCTGGTTCGACCCGCGTGGAGGCGCGCAGATCGGGGCGACGCCCGACGCGTTCCGCGCCGAGTTCCTCGGCCGTACCGGGTTGCCGGTGGGGCCGTTGGCATCCGTCTCGAAGCTCCTGTACCTGCGCGACCAGGGGATCGCGCTCGGGGGCACGACGTTCCTGAACGTGCCCGAGTACGTCGTGCACGCTCTCGGCGGGCCGCGGGTGGCGGAGTATTCGCTCGTCTCGCGCACCGGTCTCATCGACCAGGACGACAGCACGCCGTGGCAGGCGGCCCTGGACGTGCTGGGCGTCGACGAGTCGATCCTCGGAACGCTTGTGAGCGCGGGCGAGGCGGTCGGGACGATCGCCGATCCGCTGCTGCCCGCGGGCTTCCAGGGCGCGGCGCTCACCGTCGCGGGCCACGACCACCTCGTCTCCGCCGTCGCCGTCGGCGCCACCCACACGGGGCAGCTCTACGACTCGATGGGCACCGCCGAAGCCCTCGTGCGCGTGCTCGACGACACCCTCCCCTTCGACGCCCGCGAGCGTCTCGCGCTGGCGGGCATCAACTGCGTGCGCCACGTCATCCCGGGCAAGTTCGTGCTGCTGGCCGGCACCAAGTCCGGATTGCTCATGCGCCGCGTGCTGCAGCTTCTCGGGATCGCGGATGCCGTGGGGCGTGCGCGCATCGACGAGGAGACCATGGCGTTCCCCGTCGAGGGGAACGTGTCGGATGCGGGACTCGCCGTCTCGGGCGCCCGCAACGACGACGGCGTGCTGAAGATCGTCGCGCAGAGCGACGGGCTCAGCCCCGCCGAGCTATTCGCGGCCTCGCTCCGTCACGGGAACGACATGCTCGCCGAATGCATGGCCGTGATGGACCGCGAGGTGCCCCCGCCCACCTCGACCGTGCTCACCGGCGGCTGGTCGTCGATGGCATCCGTGGTGCGCTCCCGCTCCGCGCTGCTGCCCGCGGTCACGGTCTCCACTCACGACGAGGGCACCGCGTACGGTGCCGCCCTCTTCGCCGCCTTCGCGGTGGACTCCCGTTCTTTCGAGGACGTCGCCGAGACGTTCCTGTCCTCCCCTCTTCTCACCACGGAAAGGAGCTGACGATGTCGTCAGTCACCACGGCGGTCCCGGTGCTCCAAGCACGCGGCCTGTCGCGTCAGTTCGGTCATGTCCGCGCCCTCAGCAACGTCGATTTCGAGGTCTATCCCGGAGAGGTCACGGCTCTCATCGGTGACAACGGCGCCGGCAAGTCGACCCTCGTGAAGGCCCTCTCGGGCAACCTCGCGGTCGACGAGGGCGAGATCCTCTTCGACGGCAAGCCGATCGAGATGTCGAACCCCCAGGTCGCGTCATCGCTCGGCATCGAGACGGTGTACCAGGACCTCGCGCTGGCACCGCACCTCGACCCGGTGCAGAACATGTACCTGGGTCGCGAGATCCGCCGCCCGGGACTGGCGGGGGCGCTCGGGTTCATGAAGACCAAGGAGATGGCCGTCGCCTCCCGAGCCGCGTTCGACGAGCTCGGCGCGACCGTCCGCTCGCTCACCTCACCGGTGGGGGAGATGTCGGGCGGTCAGCGCCAGGCCATCGCCATCGCCCGCGCGGTGCACTGGGCCGGGCGCCTGGTGTTCCTCGACGAACCGACCGCGGCGCTCGGCGTGCGCCAGACGAAGAACGTGCTCGAGACCATCCGTCGCGTGCGCGACAAGGGCATCGCGGTCGTGCTGATCTCGCACTCCATGCCGCACGTGATGGAGGTCTGCGACCGCGTCCAGGTGCTGCGTCTGGGCACGCGCGTCGCCAACGTCCCCGCGAAGGACACCTCCATGGAAGAACTCGTCGGACTCATGACCGGCGCCGTCACGAAGGACGACCAGAAGTGAGCCTCAAGACCCCTCCCACCGAGACCGTCGCGATCGGCACTCTCGAGGAGAACAAGCCGAACTTCTTCGTCGGGCTGCTCAAGGCGCAGGCCTTCCAGATCCTCATCATCCTCATCGTCATCGTGCTGATCTTCAGCGCGCTGGCGCCGGAGTCGTTCGCCCAGTGGTCGAACTTCCGCCTCATCATCCAGAACGCGTCGATCCTCGCCGTCCTCGGTGTGGGGATGACCTACATCATCATCACCTCGGGCATCGACCTCTCGATCGGGTCGGTCCTGGTGTTCTCGGGCGTCGTGGCCGCCATGACGATGCGCGCGCTCGGCGGGGAGGGCTGGGGCGTGGCGACCATCGGCATCCTCGTCTCGATCCTGAGCGGCGTCTGCTGGGGGCTGCTGAACGGCTTCCTCATCGCCAAGGCGAAGATCCCGCCGCTCATCGTCACGCTCGGCTCGCTCGGCATGGCACTGGGCCTCGCGCAGATCCTGACCGGCGGCGTCGACATCCGCGACGTGCCCACGGTGCTGACCGTGTCGATCGGCTACGGCAACGTCTTCGGGTCGCTGCCCATCATCAGTGTCATCGCGCTGGTCGTCGTCGTGATCGGCGCGGTGGTGCTGCACTTCACCCGCTTCGGGCTGTACACCTACGCGGTGGGGTCGAGTGAGCTCGCCGCCCGTCGCGTGGGTGTCAAGGTCGATCGCCACCTCATCGCCGTGTACACGCTGTCGGGAGCGCTCGCGGGGCTCGCCGGCATCCTGGCCCTGTCGCAGTTCTCGACCACGGCGATCGCGGGGCAGTCGCAGACGAACCTGAACGTCATCGCGGCCGTGGTGATCGGCGGAACGTCGCTGTTCGGCGGCGTGGGAACGATCTTCGGCACGGTGGTCGGCCTCTTCATCCCCGCGGTGCTGCAGAACGGCTTCGTCATCACCGGCGTGCAGCCCTTCTGGCAGCAGGTCGCCGTCGGCGCGGTCCTCATCACCGCCGTCTACGTCGACCAGGTGCGCCGCACCGCCGCGACCCGCGGCAACAACCAGAGCCTCTGGCGCAAGTTCGTCAGCGGAGGACGCCGCGGCTGAGGCCCGGCATCCGACACCCCCAAGAGAGAACGGTCAATCACAATGCAGTGGAACAAGAAGGTTCTCGCGTTCGCCACCCTCGGCGCCGCAGCCACCCTCGTCCTCGCCGGGTGCTCCGGCGGCTCGTCGTCGGGATCCGCCTCGGGCGGCGCCGACGGCGGCTACAAGATCGCGTTCGTGCAGGGCGTCGCCGGAGATGAGTTCTACATCTCCATGCAGTGCGGCATCGAAGCCGAAGCCGAGGCCCAGGGCGCCACCGTCACCACCCAGGGCCCCGAGAAGTTCGACCCCACGCTTCAGAAGCCGATCGTCGATGCCGTCGTCGCCTCCCAGCCCGACGCGCTGCTGATCGCCCCGACCGACGTCTCGGCCATGCAGGCGCCGATCGCGGCCGCCGAAGCCGCCGGTATCAAGGTCGTGCTCGTCGACACCACCCTGGAAGACCCCTCCGGTGCGGTGTCGCAGATCTCCTCCGACAACGAAGGCGGCGGAGCGGCCGCGTTCGAGGCCATTCAGAAGGCCAACCCCAACGGCGGCAAGGTCCTCGTCGTCTCCACCGACCCCGGCGTCTCCACCACCGACGCGCGCGCCCAGGGCTTCGAGGACGCCGTCGCCAAGGACAGCAAGTTCGAATCCGTCGGGGTGCAGTACTCGCACAACGAGCCCTCCACCGCCGCCGAGATCGTCACGGCCGCCCTGCAGAAGGACCCCGACATCGTCGGCATCTTCGCCGCCAACCTCTTCGCCGCCGAAGGTTCCGCCACCGGCGTCCAGCAGGCCGGCAAGCAGGGCCAGGTCACCATCGTCGGCTTCGACGCCGGCCCCGCCCAGGTGAAGGCCCTCGAGGCCGGCACCGTCCAGGCCCTCGTCGCCCAGGAGCCCGCCAGCATCGGCTCCGACGGCGTGAAGCAGGCCATCGCCGCCCTCAAGGGCGAGGCCACGGAAGCCAAGATCCAGACCGGCTTCACCATCCTCACCAAGGACAACATCGACGGCGACGGCAAGGACGCGGTCTACAAGTCCTCCTGCTGATGACTCCGGATGCCGGGACCCTCGCGTGATGCCTGGGTCCCGGCATCCACCCCCGCCCGGAGGCTTCGACAGGCTCAGCCACCGGGCTCGCGCCAACGCAAGGTCCCTGAGCCTGTCGAAGGGACCGGGAGACACCCTCCCGCCCGGAGGCTTCGACGGGCTCAGCCGCCGGGCTCGCGCGAACGCGAGGTTCCTGAGCTTGTCGAAGGGACCGGGACACATCCTCCCGCCCGGAGGCTTCGACAGGCTCAGCCGCCGGGCTCGCGCAATCGCGAGGTTCCTGATCCTGTCGAAGGGACCGGGAGACCCCCTCCCGCCCGGAGGCTTCCCCCGACATAGAGAAAGACACCACCGTGCCGCTGGCCGACATGCCCACGATCCTCGCCGCGCATCGCGCGGTCGGGGCCTTCAATTTCATCACCCTCGAGGTCGCCGAG
Organism: uncultured Microbacterium sp.; assembly: GCF_947489255.1. Taxonomy (GTDB): domain Bacteria; phylum Actinomycetota; class Actinomycetes; order Actinomycetales; family Microbacteriaceae; genus Microbacterium; species Microbacterium phycohabitans. The sequence goes on along the minus strand of NZ_CANLCY010000003.1, from coordinate 629,942 downwards.
GCCATCGTCGCCGGGGCCGAGGCCGCCGAGACGGGCGTGATCCTGCAGCTGTCGCAGAACGCCATCGCCTTCCACGGCGGTATCGCGCCCGCGGCGTCCGCCGCCCTCCGGCTCGCCGAGGGAGCCCGCGTCGACGTCGCGGTGCACCTCGACCACGCGACCGACGAGCCGCTCGTCGACGAGGCGCTCGCCGTCGGCATCCGCTCGGTGATGTTCGACGCCGCTCACCTGACCGATGCCGAGAACATCGAGCGCACCGCCGCCGTCGCCACCCGCGTTCACGCCGCCGGAGCCTGGATCGAGGCCGAGCTCGGCGAGATCGGCGGCAAGGGCGCCCATGCCCCGGGCGTGCGCACCGACGTCGCCGAGGCCGTGCATTTCGTGCGCGAGACGGGCGTCGACGCCCTGGCCGTGGCGGTCGGCAGCGAGCACGCCATGCGGGAGCGCAGCGCGAGGCTCGACGATCGCCTCATCGCGGAGCTCGCCGCCGCCGTCCCCGTGCCGCTCGTGCTGCACGGGTCGAGCGGGGTCGCCGACGCCGGGATCGACGGCGCCGTACGCGCCGGGATGCGCAAGATCAACATCGGCACGCATCTGAACACCGTGCTGACGACGGCCGTGCGCACCGAGCTCGACCGGGACCCGGATGCCATCGACCCCCGCCGCTGGCTCACCCCCGGCCGCGCCGCGGTCGCCGACGAGGTGCGCCGCTTGCTGGACGTCATCTCGGGGCGCAGCGCCGCCGGGATCGGGACCCACGCATGACGGGCTTCGTCACCCTCACCGCGGCCGGCGCGATCGACGCCACCTACCGCGTCGGTGCCCTGCGTCGCGGCACCTTCACCCGCGCCGACAGCTACACGCGCGAGGTGAGCGGCAAGGGGGTGAACGTCTCGGCCGCCCTCTCCGCGGGCGGGGCCGATACCGCCGCGGTCGTCGTCCTCGGCGCCGATGACGTGCGCTTCGCGCGGTGCGGTCTCACCGCTCCGCTGCTGCGCATCGTCGAGGTGCCCGGCGCGACGCGAGTGAACACCTCGATCATCGACGCGGAAGGCGCCACGACGAAGGTCAACGCCCCCACTCCGCCCCTGTCGGCGGAGGCGTGGGATGCCACGATCGCGGCGCTGCGCGCGGAACTCGCCGCCCGCACCGCGCCCTGGCTGGTCATCTCGGGCAGCTTTCCGGAACTCGCCGGCGCGGGCAGGCTCGTCGACCTCGACGCGGTGGGCGCGGTGGCGCGTGAAAGCGGCGCGCGTGTCGCGGTCGACACCAGCGGAGCGGCCCTCGACGCGGTGCTCGCCGACCCGGCCGGCGTCGACCTGCTCACCCCCAACGCGGAGGAGCTCTCGGCGGCGGTGGGACGCCCCCTCGGCACCCTGGGTGACGTCGTCGCCGCCGCGCGGGAGCTCATCGCACGCGGGGTCGGCACGGTCGTCGCGAGCCTCGGCGCCGACGGCCTCGTCACGGTGACGGCCGACCGAGCGGTCTTCGCCCGCGCCGACGCCCCCGTCGTCGCCAACACCGCCGGGGCCGGGGATGCCGCCCTCGCGGGGTTCCTCCTCGGCTTCACGCGCGATTCCGCCGCGGGCGCCGACCCGCTCGCCGCCGCCGCGGCATCGGCCGCCGTGTGGGGAGCGCACGCGGTCGCGCACGCCTCGACCCTCGTCTCGGGGCGGCCGCACGGCATCCGGGCGCTGGTCGACGCCGAGCCCGACCTGACGCGGGTTCTCACGCCGGAGGGCGAGGCGTGACCCCTCGCCCGCCTCGATCGAAGGACGACGCATGACCCTCACCGCGACCGAGATCGCTCCCGAGATCGCCGCCGCCGTCTCCGACGTCTCGCGCATCCGCACGCGCGCGATCGACCGCGTCGCCTACGCCAACGACGCCTCGCACTATCTCCTCACTCCGGAGGCCGTGGTGATCGCCGCCGACGCCGTCGAGGTCGCCCGCGTCTTGCGGGGGGCCACGGCATCCGGAACCCCCGTCACCTTCCGCTCGGGTGGGACGAGCCTGTCGGGGCAGTCGTCGGGGGCGGGGCTGCTCGTCGATGTGCGCCAGGGCTTCGGACGCATCGACGTGCTCGACGGCGGCCGGCGCGTGCGTTCGCAGCCGGGGGCGACCGTGCGGCAGGTCAACGCGCGACTCGCCCGGCACGGCCACCGCCTCGGCCCCGATCCCGCGAGCGAGGCCGCGTGCACGATCGGCGGGGTCGTCGCGAACAATTCCAGCGGCATGGCGTGCGGCACGGCGGAGAACTCGTACCGCACGCTCGAGTCGCTCGTGCTGGTGCTGGCATCCGGGACCGTCGTCGACACCGCGGACCCCGACGCCGATCGGCTGCTCGCCCAGCGCGAGCCCGCGCTCGTCGACGAGCTGATGCGCCTGCGCTCCCGCGTTGTCGGCGATCCCGCGAGCGTCGCGCTCATCGAGCGGCAGTTCGCGATGAAGAACACGATGGGGTACGCCCTCAACGCGTTCCTCGACTTCGACACCCCCGCAGCCCTGCTCGCCCACCTCGTCGTGGGATCGGAGGGGACGCTCGCCTTCGTCGCCGAGGCGACGTTCCGCACGGTGCCCATCCGCCCCGCGATCGCGACGACGCTCGCGGTGTTCCCGACGCTCGACGCAGCGACGCGCTCCCTGCCGGCTCTGGTGTCCACGGGCGCCGCGACGCTGGAGTTGATGGATGCCACGTCCTTGCGCGTCGGCCAGCGTCTGGCCGGCACTCCCGCCGCCATCCACGGCTTCGAGGCCACGACGCAGGCGGCGCTGCTCGTGGAGTATCACGCGGACGACGCTCCGACGCTGGGCGAGCTCGCCGCGGCGGGCGCGCGGGTGCTCGCGGAACAGAACCTCCGCGAGACCGCCGCGTTCTCGAGCGACCCCGCCCAGCGTGCCGCCGCGTGGACCTTCCGCAAGGGCCTCTACGCCTCGGTCGCCGGTGTCCGGCCGAGCGGCACGACGGCGCTGCTCGAAGACGTCGTCGTTCCGGTGGAGCGCCTCGCCGACACGTGCGAGGGGTTGCAGGAGCTGTTCGCACGGTTCGGCTACGCCGACAGCGTGATCTTCGGCCACGCCAAGGACGGCAACATCCACTTCATGCTCACCGACCGGTTCGAGGGGGCGAGGGCCCTGGGCCGGTTCGAGGGCTTCACCGACGCGATGGTCGACCTCGTGCTCGACGCGGGCGGCAACCTCAAGGCCGAGCACGGCACCGGACGCGCGATGGCTCCCTACGTGCGACGGCAGTACGGCGACGAGCTGTACGACGTGATGGTGCGGCTCAAGCGTCTGCTCGACCCGAGCGGCATCCTGAATCCCGGGGTGATCATCGACGACGACCCCGGGGCGCACATGCGCCACCTGAAGGCGCCCGTGTCGATCGAGCCCGAGGCCGACCGGTGCGTGGAGTGCGGATACTGCGAGCCGGTGTGCCCGAGCAGGTCGCTCACCCTCACCCCGCGGCAGCGCATCGTCGTGCGCCGGGCGTCGACGGCGGCGCGCGAGCGCGGCGACGGAGCCCTCGTCGCCGAGCTGGAGAAGGACTACGACTACGACGGCGTGCAGACCTGCGCCGTCGATGGCATGTGCCAGACGGCGTGCCCCGTGCTCATCAACACCGGGACGCTGATGAAGCGCTTCCGTCGGGAGGACGCCCACCCGGTGCTGGCCGCCGGCTGGTCGGCCGCGGCGACCGGGTGGGGTGCGGTGACGCGGGCGGGGTCGGCGGCTCTCTCCGCGGCCTCGGCCGTTCCGATGCCCGTCGTGCGGACGGTGACGGATGCCGCCCGCGCGGTTCTCGGCACCGACACGGTGCCGCAGTACTCGGCGGAGCTGCCGTCGGGTGGGGCGTCTCGTCGCTCGCTCGGATCGCGGGTCGGCGCGCCGGGCGTCGAGCCGGTGGCGGTGTTCCTGCCCGCGTGCGTGGGCAGCATGTTCGGCCCCGCCGACGGAATCGGCGCGACCGTGGCGTTCGTGCGACTGCTCGAGCGCGCCGGGGTGGCGGCGGTGGTGCCCGACGGCATCGACGCGCTGTGCTGCGGCACCCCGTGGTCGTCGAAGGGGTACGCGAAGGGCCACGCCACGATGACCGCCCGCGTGCGCGCGGCCGTGCGCTCGGCTTCGCGTGATGGTGCGTTGCCGGTCGTCTGCGACGCGTCGAGCTGCACCGAGGGGTTCGCGGCGACGCTGCGGGAGGAGGGAGTGGAGGTCGTGGATGCCGTGGCCTTCGCGGCATCCATTCTGCTTCCGGCCCTGAGCCCGACGACGGTGGCGGAGCTGCTGGCCCTTCACCCGACCTGTTCGTCGAAGCAGCTGGGCATCGACCCGGCGCTTCGCGCGGTGGGGGAGGCCGTTGCGACCGAGGTGCGCGTCCCCGACGCGTGGGGCTGCTGCGCCTACGCGGGTGACCGCGGGATGCTGCACCCCGAGCTGACCGCGGCCGCGACCGCGCCCGAGGCGGCCGAGGTCGCCGGGCTCGGCGCCGATGCCTTCGCATCCTGCAACCGCACGTGCGAGCTCGGGATGACGAAGGCGACGGGGGAGTCGTACGTGCACGTGCTGGAGTTGTTGGAGCGGGCGACGCGGTGAGGGGATGCGTCCTCACGGGCGCGTCCCCGTCGCGCGTCGGCGTCGCCGGTCACCGGGAAACGAAGACGAGCACCATCGCCATCAGGGGTTGGCCGGCTGCACGGCGGCAGCGCCGACGGCGGTTCAGACGTCCACGGCATCCGCTCCCACGGCTGTCGCCGAGCCGGTGACGGGAGCGACAACGGCGCCGCAATCGGCGAGTGCGCACGATCCAGCCGGAGCAGGTGCTCTGGCTTACCCCCGACCCCGGCGCTCCTTGGGTGCCGTACTTCGGACCCGATGACGCGCCCGCCGGATTCGAACAGATTCCGTACCAGCAGGCGATCGAGTCAGCGGGAAAGGCAGTGGATGCCGGTGACGTGGACACCGTGCAAGCCGTCTGGAACGACACCCTCAGAGGCATGTTCGTGAATGAGAACACCATCGACGCGGTCCAGAAGGTCGTCGACTCCGGCGATCTCGACGCGCTCCGTCAGCTCTTCTCCTGACGCTGCCGGTGTAGCGCTGTTCCACCGGTGGATGGCTCGGCCAATCGGGACCTGCACCCGGTGGAGGCGTTGGTGAAGGCGACCCGCTGAGGGGACGCGCCTGAGCGGACGCGTCCCCTCTCATCGCTCACTGCGAGGCGGGCAGGTCCGCGGCGCCGTCGCGGTCGGCATCCAGGGTGCTGTTGTCGATCACGAAGCGGAAGCGGATGTCGTTGGCGACCATCTCGTCGAAGGCCTCGTTGACCTGCTGCACGGAGATGACCTTCACCTCGGCGGCGATTCCGTGCTCGGCGGCGAAGTCGAGCACCTCCTGCGTCTCGGCGATGCTGCCGATGAGCGAACCGGCGATCGTGATGCGGTTCATCGACACGAAGCCGAAGTCGATGCCCTCCTCGTGGATCGGCTCGAGCATGCCGACCGTCACCAGCGCACCGTCGTGGCGGATGAGCGAGAGGTAGGGCTTCATGTCGAACGGCGTCGGGATGGTGGACAGCACGAAATCGATGCTCGAAGCGTGCGCCTCTACGGCATCCTCGTCGGTCATGTCGAGCACCTCGTCGGCCCCGAGGGCCCGGACGGCATCGGCCTTGTCGGGACTGGTGGTCAGCGCGATCACGCGGTCAGCGCCGCGGGCCTTCGCCAACTGCACGGCGAGGTGGCCGAGTCCGCCGAGACCGGCGACGGCGACGACGCTGCCGGGACCGATGTTCCAGTGCGCCAGCGGCGACCACGTCGTGACCCCCGCACACAGCAGCGGAGCCGCCTGCTCGAGCGGGATGGCGTCGGGGATGCGCAGCACGAAGTGCTCGTTGACGACGATCTCGTCGGAGTATCCCCCGAGGGTGACGTCTCCGGTGTCGGGATCCTGACCGTTGTAGGTGAAGATCGCGGGCGGGTTCTGGTACTGCTCCTCGCTCACGCCGCGCTGCGACTCGTCGCCCCAGTACACGAGGCAGCCGACGCCCACGCGGTCACCGACGGCGTAGCGGGTCACCTCAGAACCCACCTCGGCCACGGTGCCGGCGATCTCGTGGCCCGGGAGGCAGGGCCACAGCGTCGCCAGGGCGCCGCCGAACTCGTCGCGGGCCTGGTGCACGTCGGAGTGGCAGACGCCGCAGTAGGCGATGTCGATGCGCACGTCTTCAGGGCCCACCTCGCGGCGGTCGAAGGCGAAGGGCGCGAGGGGGGTGTTCTTGTCGGGGGTGGCGTAGCCGATGTTGCGGGACATGGTCTTCCTCAAGTCAGGACGAGTGCGTCCCAGAACGGTAGGAAAGGCTCCTCACGAGAGACGGCCCCTGGTGTTTTCGAGGGATGCCGGTATCATTCGCGACCGGGCGGCGTGGGCGGGGACAGCAACCCCGGAACCCGCGATCAGGACGGCCGCCGCAGCGACGATCGAATTTCGGACGTTAGCGCGTGAAAACAACGACATGACGATCCCCCAGCGGGAGCACGGTGCTCCCATCGGTTTTGACCCTAGGGGGGCGATGTCGTCGACGGCCACGTGCTGTGGAACTGGCTGCGAGACAAAGGTCGGGTGTACCGGTCATTACTCGCGTCGCGCGTTCGTGTGTCCTTATCTGCGGCGGTCGAGGGGTGGATATCGACGCGGATATGGTGACATTCGTGAGCTCTTCTTTCTCTCGCGTCGCACAGTCGGCGGCTGCACTCGCTCTCATGGCCACAACCACGCTGGGGGTGACAGCATGTGTGCCCGTATCCAGCCCGACAGAAGAGACGGAGGTGTCGGCCGCGCCGTCCCCGGCCAACTCCCCTTCGCTCAGCCCCTCAACCTCTGCCAGTGCTGACGATCGCCTGACCGCTCCCGCTTCTGCCCGCGTATCGGCGACGTGCGAGAACATCATGGACCCGTCGTCGAATGTGACGGTGGCTCCGCTGGTGCTGCCCGAAGGGGCAGTCCAGCTCCCGCCGATGCCCGTCCTGGCACAGGGGGCGAATTGCATTGCCGGACAAGATTCCGACAACTTCTACGACTGGTCGCCAGCTTCACGGGCGGACTGGGACGCCTTGGTCGCTGAGTTCACCGCCGACGGCGCCTGGTTCACAGAGGACGGCCCGCGTGGAACCTATCTGACGTACAAGATCGACGGCCGCTACCGCCAGACATTCCTCTTCACGGGCGACGCGGTGATCCTCGCACCGACCAAAGCCGCGACGGACGCCGTCATCGGCCCGCCGCTCGCCTGACCTCCTCACGCGGCGCCGGGTAGTGGCGCCCCACCGTGTGTTGACCTTCTCGGCGAGACAGACAGGCCGTGGAATCCGTGGGTCCTCACCGGATAGTCGTAGGGACCGTTTGGCGGATCAGCGCGGACACGTCGCGGTCGGACGTGGGGCGAAACCGATCGGTTTCGCACCACCAGTGGCGGGCACGTATCACCCCTTTCGATCCTGGCGGTCGCTTTTTGTCCAGGTGTCGAAATCAAGGTGAGGTAGACGTCTATAGGGTGAGCGGACCACCAGGGGCCGCAGACAGGATCGACCATGCCTCAGTACCTCCTTAGCAATGTCACCCCTTCCGGTCGCCGGCTGGAGCCGGGGCAGCTGCAGACGGTGATCGCGGATGTCACCGCGCTCACGCAGCAGATGCAGTCGGAGGGCGTGTGGGTGTTCGCGATGCCGTTGACCCAGCCGACCTCTGCAACGGTCGTGCGACGTGGACCCTCCGGCGTTGTTCTCGCGGACGGGCCGTTCGCGGAAACGAAGGAGTACGTCGGCGGTTTCACCGTCATCGACGTCTCTGACCTCGACGCCGCTCTCCACTGGGCGCGACTGACCTCGGAAGCGACCGGGCTCTACGTGGAGGTCCGCCCGGCTATGACCTTCGGTGGCTGATTCCCTCGACGGGGCCGCGCGTGCTGCCGTCGCTCGGGCGTTCCGGGCCGAGCACGGTCGCACGGTCGCGATCTTGATGCGAACCTTTCACGACTTCGATCTCGTGGAGGAGGCGGTACAGGACGCGTTCGCGAGTGCAGCAGCCACCTGGCCTTCCGGCGGTGTGCCGCCGAGTCCGCATGCGTGGATCGTGACCGCCGCCAAACGATCCGCGATTGACCGCCTCCGACGCGCTGCCACCTCTCGCCGGCATGCCTCGTGCCTTGAACCACTACTCGCTGCCGCGCCCGGTGACAGCCTCCTCGATGACGAGCTGCGCCTCATCCTTCTGTACGCTCACCCGAGCCTGTCGACCGAGCAGCAGATCGCCCTCACCCTGCGATTCGTGGGAGGTCTGACGGTGTTGGAGATCGCCCGTCTGTTCCGCGCCCGCCCCGCGACGATCAGTCAGCGGCTCGCTCGTGCGAAGACGAAGATCCGCGAGGCCACCATCACAATGCGCCTACCGGAACCCGACCACTGGGCCGACAGGATCGACGCGGCCCTCGCAGTCGTCTACGGCATCTACAACGAGGGATATCTCCCCACCACCGGCGCGCTCGTTCGATCCGAACTGACACGCGAGGGCATCCGCCTCGCCCGACGACTCCTCAAACTCGCTCCCCAGCACAACGAAGCTCGCGGGCTCGTCGCACTCCTCCTTCTCATCGATGCACGCTTCGCAGCCCGCGTCGATGGTGATGGCTCCCTGATCCCTCTACCCCAGCAAGACCGCACAAGATGGGACCGTCAGCTAATCACCGAAGGCCAAGGCCTCCTACGCCAGTGTCTCCGCCACCATCGGCCCGGGCCCTACCAACTCCAAGCCGCAATCAAGCGGTGCACTCCGACGCAGCGACCGACGCTGACACGGATTGGACGCAGATTCTTCGCCTTTACGACGACCTGTTGACCATCCACCCCGCCGAAAGCGCACGAACCGCACGCGTAGTTGCTCTCTCGAAAGTCCACGGACCAGCCGAAGGCCTCGATGCCCTCGACGGCTTGCCCGAGGATCACTACGTTCTCGCGATCCGCGCGGACCTTCTTACTCAGCTCGGACGCCACGCCGAAGCGCTTGAAGCACTCACCCGAGCCTCCGCACAGACCGAGAACACCGCGGAACGCGCCCATCTCGAAGGCAAAGTCGCAGCAGTCTCTCCTGACGGCTAGCAATGTCCTGAGTGGCGGTCTCGTAGCCTCGGCGGTCCAAGCGAGCGCGGTAATGCTTCCGCCGGTCGCGAAGGCCTGCCGGTGCGAACCCGATCGGTTTTGCACCGTTCATCTGCTGACTTTTGGTTAACGGAGTTCAGCGCTGGTTGGAGGATTCGCGCCTGAGCGGGATGTTGTAACTCCCGCGACCCGCGCCGCCCACTGCCCAATTGCGTGGAGCGATGGTTCGTCGACGAGCATCCCGTTTGACGCACCCAGCCCCTGCCGGTGAGCCTCGTCGAGGATCGCGCCCATCGCGGAATCGCCCGCGCCGATCGTGTCGGCGACCACGATGCTTTCGGCGGGCACGGTGACGCGCGCGACGGAGGAGGCGAGCAGCAGCCCTTCGCCTCCGCGCGTAACCACTGCGAGCTGCGCGCCGAGCTCAAGCAGTCGGGCTAGCACGCCGTCGACGTGCATTGTCGGGTACAGCCATTCGGCGTCCTCGTCACTGAGCTTGACGATCTCGCAGGACGCCGCGACCCGCTCGAAACGCGCGAGCGCGTCTCTCTGCCCGCCCACGAGAGCCGGGCGGATGTTCGCGTCTACGCTCGCGGTAACTCCCGCCGGCAAGGCCTCGAGTAACTCGAGCACGGCAGAGCCGCCCGGCTCGAGGTAGATGGCGATGGAGCCCGTGTGCACGTGGGTGACGTCACTCAGGTCGGCGGTCGGCGGGTTCCAGGAGAGGTCGAAGACGTACTGGGCCGAGCCATCCTCGCGCAGCGTCGCACGGGCGGTCGAGGTGCGCGAAGCATCGCCGTGGACAACTCTCACGCCGGAGGCGCTGAGGTGTTCGGTGATGCGCTGGCCGCGGTCGTCGTCGGCGATGTCGGTCACGAGCGTCGCCTCGCGGCCGAGCCGCGCGAGCGTAAGGGCGACGTTTGCGGGGGACCCGCCCACGTGCTCCGTGACAGAGCCGTCCTTCTCGATGACGTCGATCAGTGCCTCGCCGACGACCAGGATGCGGGCCGCCGCGCTACTGCCATAATGCTGAGCGTTGGCGGGTTGCGTCTTTCCGCTGGCGGGCATCCGCTTCTCCTTCTGTGGTGACACTACGCGACGGATGCGCGAGGTCCGGGCCCCGCAGCCCTCAGCCGTCATGGTGCCTGCGCCACTGAGCCGCCCAACAGGCGCCTCTGTGGCGCAGGCACTACAAACGCGTTGTTGTTAGCGGCGCTTGTAGAGCTGCTGGCGGCGGAGGTGGTCGACGGCGACGGCGCAGACGAGGATGGCGCCGACGACGATGTTGTTGAACTGGGGTGGGATGCGGGACACGATGAGGGCGTTGTCGATGAGGGAGAGCAGGACGGCGCCAATGGCGACGCCCGTGATGTTCCCGAGCCCTCCGAGCAGGCTGACACCTCCGATGAGGACGGCTGTGACGACGACGAGCGTGGTCGCCGAGCCGCCCGCTTCAACCTGTCCTGCCCCGACTCGCGCGGAGTAAAGCAGGCCCGCGATGCCGCCGGTGACGGCGGCGATGGCGTACAGAGCGAGGTCGAGCTTCTTCACGTGGAGGCCATTGGCAACGGCGGCCGCGCGGTTGCCGCCGAGAGCGCGGACGTTGACGCCGAAGCGGGTGTGCTCGAGAGCAAACCACGTGACGATGCCCACCAGGACAGCGATCCAGATGATGTTGGGGACGCCGATGAAATATCCCTGACCGAGACGGACGAACTCCGTGGGGAGGGGGAGCACGTCGAGGCCTCCCGTGATGAGGGAGTTTGCGCCGAGGACGACGAAGAACACGCCGAGGGTGGCGATGATCGGGGGGACGTGCCAGAAGGTGATGATCAGGTGGTTGAGCACGCCGACGAGTGCCGCGATGGCGAGTGCAGCGACGATCGCGACCGGAATGGGCACCCCCATTTTCATCAGCGAGGTGCCGGTGAGGGCGCTGAGAGTGAAGATCGCGCCGACGGAGAAGTCGAGTCCGCCGCCGATGATCAGCAGTGCCGCACCGCAGGCCATCACGAAGTAGATGACGGAACTGCGGAGGATTTCGGTGATGTTGTCGCCGGTGAGAAATGCTGGGTTGATCACCGTCGCCGCGATGACGATGACGGCGACGACGCCGAGGAGGGATGCCTCTTGGCGAACCAGCACCGAGGAGATCCGGCGTGAGGCCTTCTGAGTGACGACCGGGGCCGGGGCCGGGGCTGTCGAGGTGATCTGTGTCATGACTTCTCCTTGAAGGCGGTAGCCGCAGCGCCGCGGGGGATCGCGCCGGTGATCATGCCGATGATCTCGTCACGTGTCGTTTCGGCGGTGCGCCGGGTTCCGACGCTGTTCCCGAGCCGGAGGACGGTGATGCGGTCGGAGTGTTGGAAGACGAAGTCGAGATCATGGCTGATGACGATGACGGCCTTGCCTGCGGCGCGGAGCTCGTCGAGCATTCGTCCGACCTGTGCTGTTTCCTGCACGCCGAGGGCGGCGGTGGGTTCGTCGAGCAGGATGGTGGGGGTGTCCATGCGGACTGCGCGCGCGATGGCGACGACCTGCCGTTGACCGCCCGAGAGCAGTCCTACCGGTGTCTTCACGTCGCCGACTCGGACGTTGAGGTCGGTGAGGACCTTTGCGGCTTCTCGGTCCATGCGCTTGCGATCAAGGATCATTCCGAAGCGCTTGGGAAGGTTCCCGAGTGCCATGTTGGTGGAGATGTCGAGACATTCCACGAGAGCGAGATCTTGATAGACGACGGCGATGCCCTTCTCGAGGGTGCTGGCGCCGTGACTTTCGACGACGTCGCCGTTGATCAAGATGTCGCCGCCATCGCCTCGGTGGATGCCGGTGATGATCTTGATGGTGGTGGATTTTCCGGCGCCGTTGTCTCCGACGATGGCGTGAATTTCTCCCGGGAAGGCGGCGAGATCCACGTGCTCGAGGGCGGCGACGGATCCGAAAAACTTCTTGATGCCTCGGAGTTCGAGGGCGGCGGTGTCGGTCACGACCATCCCTTCGCGACGTACTCGGCGTAGTCGTCCTTCGTGGCCATGCGAGTGCCCATGTCGATCAAGGTTGCCGCGCCCCCGGCAGCGGTGCCGCTTTCCAGACGATCGGCGACGGCGTTGAGTGCATCCTTTCCGCCGTCGCACAGCGCTTGGAGCAGGAAGCGGTACTCGGCTCCGCTTTCGATGGCTTCCTTGCCTCCGTTGTCGGGGCCATTGCCGATGAAGGAGATCTCACCGGTGAGGCCCTTCGCTTCGATGGCGGAGATCGCACCCTGGGTAGCGGTTCCCATGTTGGTGAGGATGACGTCCACGTCGGGGTGAGCGGTGAGGAGGGCGTTGGTCTGCGCTAGTGCCTTGGCGGAGTCGTCGCCGGTGTACACCTCTCCGACGATCTCGATGTCGTCGGTGGCTGCGACGGCGGTCTTGACGCCGTCCATGAACAATTTGCCGATGCCGGTGTCGGCGCTCGTGATGATTCCCACCTTCTTGTCACCGGGGAGCTTCTCGACTTCATCGATGTAGACCTTGCCGAGTTCGGTCCAGTTGATACCGACGTTGATGTCGGCGCCGCTGCCATCGGCCCCGTCGCCGTACATGGTGGCCGTGACGATTCCTGCGTCGCGGGCCTGCTGGAGGAGGGGGCCGAAGGCGTCGCTGGCGGGCAGGGTGATGATGCCAGACTTCTTATTCGCGATGGCGCTCTGGATCTGCTCGATCATGGTGGTGGGGTCCATGGCCTGCCCGGTCGGGCCGGTCTCGTTAAAGTCCACTCCGCGTTCCTTGGCCTGGTCGGCCATGCAGTCGCCGATGACACGCCAGGCGGGATAGTTGGGCAGAGGGTTGACGAATTGGATGCTGACGGCGTCGGCGCTGGCGCCATCCTTGGCGGCGTCGGATGCGCCGAGCGGGCCGTCGCTGCATGCGCTGAGCGACACAGCGAGGGCGGCGGTGCCCACGAGCGCGATCATTCGGGTGGTGCGGTTCATGATGGTGCCTTTCTGAAACGGGTGGACAGGTGAAGAGCAGGAAGAGGTCAAAGGGCGTTTGAGGCGACGGACTCGAACGCGTTGCCTCGGCGAAGACGTTCAAGGGAGGAGACGTACGTCGTTCGGAAGGTGGGGTTCTCGCCGAGCGCACCGAACCAGTCAGTGCGATCCAGAAACGACCCTGCGACGACGCGCTCGTCCAGGAGTCCCTGCCACACGTCCTCCACTTGGCGGTCTGCCAGTGGACGTGAATTGTTGTGTCTCGTCGAGGCGACGGCGACCCAACTGGCGATGACCGCTGCGGCCTCGGGCGCCGGCTGGCTGTGCTGGATGAGGTCCCGGGCGATGGGAACGACGAACTTGGGGATGCGGTCGCTGGCGTCCGTGGCGAGGCGTTCGAGGGTGTCTCGAATAGAGGCGTTGGAGAAACGCTTCAACAGCGTCATGCGATAGGCGAGAAGATCGATGCCCGGGAGAGGGGGAACCGTGCTCTCTGCCTCTTGGAGGAAGGCGTCGACGAAGGAAGCCACGGCAGGATCAGTCATCGCCTCGTGGACGAACGTGTGACCGCGGAGAAGACCGACGTATGCGAGAGCCTGATGGGCCCCGTTCAGCATCCGAAGTTTCATCGTCTCGAATGGCGCGACGTCGTCGACAAGTTGAGCTCCGACGTCCTCCCAACGCGGGCGACCTGACGGGAAGTGATCTTCCATCACCCACTGGGTGAAGTCTTCGCTGACGACAGGCCAGGAATCGTCGTACCCCGTCGTGGCGCGAACCCACGCGCGGTCGGCGTCGGTGGTGACGGGAGTGATGCGATCGACCATGCTTCCGGGAAATGCGGTGTTCCCCTCGACCCAGTCGGCCAAATCGACGTCGGTCATCCCGATGAATGACACCAGTGCTTCGCGGGCCATGTCGCCGTTGTTCTGGATGTTGTCGCAGGACAGGACCGTGAACGGCGCTATCCCCGCACGACGACGGCGGCGAAGGGCGGCAGCAAGGTATCCGAAGACGGTGGTGGGGCGGTCTTCGTTCCAGGTGTCGGCGCGCATCGCGGTGTTCGTGGTGTCGAATCGTCCGGTCGCGTCGGAGAGGTTGTAACCGCCCTCGGTAATGGTCAGCGACACGATGCGGGTAGACGCAGCCGCGAGCATCTCGATGAGCGCGGTCGGGTCGTCGGGCCCGTAGAGGTAGCCGATGATGGACGTGATCCGGTGCACTGCATTGGTGCCGTCGGCGGCGCATTCGACGAGGGTGTAGGCGTAGTCCTGATCGCGGAGGGCGTCGCGCATGCGGACGTCTCCGGGGAGCAGCCCCGCTCCCACGATCGCCCACTCGAGGTCACGGCCCTCACTGTGTAGCTGGTGCAGGTATTTGGCTTGGTGGGAGCGGTGAAAGTTGCCCACACCGAAGTGGAGGATGTGTGAAGTGATCATGTCGGCGTCCTTCGTTCCTTTCAACGCGCCAGCGCGGTCAGTGCCCAGGCGGGCGTGCCGCCACCGGCAATTGCCGCGCCGAAGGCGGTGTATGCGCACCGGAGAGCCTCGGCAGCCGCGGGGACGCGTGGAACCATCTGCTAGAAGCCATGGGTGAGCCCAGGATTGGGGAGGTATGTGGTGGGCACCTCCGCGCTAATGAGGCGGGAAGCGAGGTCGCGGTCCTCGTCGCGAAGCGGGTCGAAATCTGCGCTGACGACAACCGTCGGGGGAAGCCCTTCGAGCTCCGCGAAGCGGGGGGCGGCGCTGGGATGACGACGGTGATCGTCTGAGGGGGTATAGAGATCCCAAAACCCGCGCATGGCTTCCGCAGTCAGAAGATAATCGGCACCGTTGTCCCGGTAGGAACGGTTGTCGAATGCCGTCGGGTCGACCACTGGGTAGAGCAGGAGCATCGACGACACGATGTGCTCGGCCTTTAAAGCGATCGTCGCGCCGAGGGCGAGATTTCCGCCGGCGCTGTCTCCAGCGAGGGAAAGTGATCGACAAGGTCCTTGGTGCAGCTCCCGGAGGACGGCGATGCAGTCGTCGATGGCCGCGGGAAACGGGTGTTCCGGTGTCCGGCGGTAGTCGATCGCAACGACGGGGAGCCTGAGGTGTGCGGCCAGCCTGCGAACATCCGGGTCGTAGGAATCGACATCGCCCGCGAGCCAGCCGCCCCCGTGTATGTACACGACGAGGTCCGAATCAGCCCGCGGCTCCTCGCCATACCAGCGAACGCGTATCCCGGCTACGGAACTGTCACGCGCAGGGACGCGCGCGAGCTCCGGCTCGACATCGCCCCGCATCCACGAGTGGAGCCGGGCCTCTCTGGCCCTGATTTCGTCCACAGTGGTCGCGGGATCGAGATTCAGTACGGAGGGCGCGTTCGCGATCAGTGTCACGACGTCGGGATCGACGGGGGCGCGAGAGGTCATCGTTGTCCTTCCGGGGCCGAAACGATCCCGGACCGCAGACACAGGGCGGTTATGCGTTCGCGGGATTCGAGGCGACTTGAGGTGTATAACCGACGCTACGTCGGCACCCTCGCCTCGTTGACCGCCATTTGGCTCGATTCACTACCAAGATTGCGCCATGCGGCGCGTCAGGTGCGAAACGCCCATCGCAACGCGGTGATTTGATCGTCGAGTGCTCGCCGGCCCAGGCCCGTCATGCGGTAGCCATCGAATCCGTGGATGGTGCCCGGATACTGCATCATCCCGACGGGGACGTTGGCTGCCATCAGCTTTTGGGCGTAGGCGTGTCCCTCATCGCGCAGTGGGTCGTACTCAGCTATCCAAATGGAAGTCGGCGGCGCTCCCGTGACGTCGTCTGCCAGAGCGGCGGCCGCTCTGTGGTCAACTGGCGCAGTGGAGCCGCCCAGGTAGAGCTCCCACATGAGCTGGTTCTGAGCGAGGTTCCACCCGGGCGTGGTCCTGAACCGTTGCATGGATGCCGTCTCACTTCGGCAATCCAAGACGGGGTTCACGAGGAGCTGATGCACGAGAGGTGGGGCCTCGTCCGTGCGAGATGCCAGCGCGACGGATGCGGCGATGGCCCCTCCGGCGCTGTTCCCACCGATGCTCAGCCGACGGTTGTCGAATCCCAGAGCGTCCGCCTCATCGTGCATCCACCACAGGGCGTCTACGCAATCATGAAAGGCCGCCGGGTAGGGATGCTCCGGAGCGAGGCGGTAGTCGACGGAGACGACAGCGCAGTGCGCGTCTCGCGCGTAGTACGCGCACCGGTCGTCCTCGGTGTCTAAGCCGCCGAGCACGAAACCACCGCCGTGAATGTAAAGGATGGCGGGTAGCGTTTCGACGAGTTCGGGTCGGTAAACGCGAACAGCGAGGGCAGAGCCGTCTCGACGGGCAATCATGATGTCCTCCGTCAAAACCCCCTCAACTGTGCGACGACCTTGAGAGACGAGCTCCTGCTCAAAACGTCGTGACCCTGCCACATCGGTGAAATCGAAGCTGGGGATCATGACGCTGATCGCTGCGAGCTCTGGGTCGAGATACAGGGGGGAGGAGAGGCCGTCGACAGTCACCCCCACATCATCCCTCTCGTCCCCGCGACGCTTCGACCGCCAATCGGCACGGGGGATCTCGAAGATCAGCCGAATGGCTGGCAATCGGCGATCGTGACCGTAAAATCGGGGCATGCAGGGCCTCATGGTGAAGCTGCTCAACGTCGACACTCCCGGGGAGCGTGCCCTTCGTGTCGTGGCATTTTTCGACCAGCTGGCATCGAATACACCCGACCTCGATGCAGTGATTCGAGCGACTGCGGTCCTCGCGGATTGCCCAGCCGGCGCTGAACTCTCGTCCCAGGGCCTGCTGATTCGATACTCCAATGACGGTTCCCGGCTGGCCGGTCCGCCCACCCAGACCCCGCGAACGGTCACCGTTGAGCTGAGTCGTCATGAAAGCGGAACGCTGTGGCTGGAGCGCAGCGATGCCGGCTATGAGCTCGATGAGTTCATCCTCGAGCGGTTTGCATTGACCGTGAGCGCTGTTCTCGCCCGGCAACGACCCTACGGTGGAGCAGAGGCCGCATCGGGTCTGTCTGACCCAGCGCTGGCTCAGCTGCTCATCAACTCGCATAGCTCTGAGGCGGAACGGTCTCGCGCCGCACGCCTCATCGGGCTCCAAGCGGCCAGTGCGATTCAGCTCATCGCGGTTGAATCGACAGACTCGGCGCCGGGAGTCCTTGCCACCCAGCCTCTGCGCACAGCGTGGCAAAGACCGGTTCACATCGCGCCGCTCTCTCGCCACCTTTCACTAGTCATTGCGGTAGGTGCAGAACCCGTTGACTGGACAGCAGCCCATGGCATCACCGGCCGAGCGGCCAGCGGCCCCGTCGTCGACATCCTCGACGCGCCACGATCCTGGGCCATCGCTCGCGAGACTCTGCGATTCGCCGGCGCGACGACGTCTTGGCCCCGCATGTTGAACTCCGATCAACTCGGCGCTCTGCGCTTGCTCGGCACACTGGACCCCTCGGCCGTCGCTGAACAATCCGACATCCTGCACCTCGAGCGGCTAGCGACCGGCCCACAAGGGGCGGAGAGCATCGAGATCTTGGACCACTACCTTCACGCGGATTCCCTGCGTTCAGCGGCGCGAGCCACAAATTTCCACCACAGCAGCTTGCAGAGCAGGATCACTCGAATCAGTCAGACCCTCGGCGTCGATCTAACATCAGCGGCAGGCCGCGAGCGGATTGCCGTCGCCATGTTGCTATGGAGAGTCTTCAGAAGCTCGATGACCTGACAATCCCGATCGCAGGGGCGCGGTCAGGCTGGGTCTAGATCGCTCATCGTTTGTGCGGTGCGTCCGACTACTACCGACCCCCGCAATGCGACGAAGTCATCTCGTCTGCTATCGCAGCGTCGCGCCTGTGATAACCCGCTGAGTGCGTCGGATCCACTCCGACCCGCTCGACCCGCGCCGAGTGGTGCGAAACCGATCGGTTTCGCACCACTCGTCTGGGTGTATCTCGCTGCCGCAACCACTCGACAGTGATCAGGTTCTGCCGCGTCGCGTATGGCGCGTTCGGAGTCGGTGAGCTCGTGAGGAAGACTGGTGCGATGAAGGACGACCCTCGACCGCGGCGCGGCCGCCCGGTGGGCGGGACTGAGTTGGACCGCCAGGACGTGCTCAGGGTCGCGCTGGGGCTCGTTGATCGAGATGGTTTGTCGGGAATGACGATGCGCTCTCTCGCTACCGCTGTGGGGGTTCGGCCGAGCGCGTTGTACTGGCATTTTCGGACGAAGGAACAGCTCGTCGGCGAAGTGTCGGCGTTGGTCTTCGACGACCTAGAACTGGCAGACGACCAGGGAACAGCATGGGATCTCTGGCTCGCCGACCTGGCGCGGAAGATGCGCAGTGCGATGCATGAGCATCCACACTTGGCCGGGATCGTGACAGGACAGATGCTCGTCACTGACCGCGGCCTGCCCTTAGCGGAACGCATCTTCCGAGTCCTCGATCGCGCTGGTTTTTCCTCGACTGAGCTGGTCGAGGTCTACAACGTCTTCTTTGGCGTCGTCCTCGGTTGGGTGACGATGGAACTCTCCGCCCCTCCCGAGGGGGATGACGACTGGCAGGGGACTCTCGCGGCTGACCTGAGAGCTGTGGACAGCACCCTTTTCCCCACGCTCGCACGAGTAATGCCGGTCGCCGCAGACCAGGCGTTCATGTTGCGATGGACCTCGGGGCGGGCCAACCCACTCGATTCCTCGTTTGCAGTGGTGCTTGAAACAGTACTCACGGGGCTACGTGCACGGTTGAGCTGAAGCGCGACGCATTGCCGCCAACGGACAGAGATCCCGAATATGGGGATAGCGATCGGCGTCGGCCGTGAGCCCCTTCGATCGCGGAGCGGGCGCTTCCGCCGGTCTCCAGGGGTCGCAGCGAACTCAGCGGTGATCCATCCGAAGACGGCTCCGGTGATCGCGCTATATGAACGCACAAGGCCGTGCCCCGGCAAAGCCTGCGCGCCGCAGCGCCGCAATCATGTGGTTAGCGATGTCCAGGGATCACTGGCTGGTCTGATGCTGCTGCTGACGGAGTATGCGGCGAATCGCGGGTGACTCCCGATCATCTGCCGAGCACGTAGGCCGGGGCGAGAGCCAATCTCGCCACGGGAGGTCTGCCCGACCAGCTCCTGAGTCTCAGTTCACGAAGGGGCATCAGGGTTGCCCCACCCGCTTAGGCGCCGCTCATCGAGCGGCTGGCCAGGGGTGCGCACTGCGTTACGAGGCCGTAACGCTAGAGAAACCTAATTGAACGCGGTTCATTACAAAATGAACGGCGTACTTTTATGGTCGGCTAGCGGCCCCTTGCCCCACCCTGCCAACGCTTCTAAGGAACACATCGATGCCTCTTTCCCGCGCTGTCGTCAGCCACCTCGTCGACAGCTACCTCGCCGCTCTCGCTGCCGCCGACATCAAAGCAGTACTCGACCTGTTCGCAGACAACGGCGTTGTCAGCTCACCGTTGTACGGAGACCTGCCCGCGAACGAGTTCTACCCGCTGCTGTTCGCCGATACCGCTCAGTCCGTCCTCACCCTCCGCAAGACGCTCCATGACATCGACGGGGCGGACGCGACCGTCGCGTTCTGGTTCGACTTCGCCTGGACCCTCGCCGATGGGACACCCGCCCCCTTCACCGCAGTCGATGTCGCCGAGCTAGACGACACCGGCCGCATCACCCATCTGCACATCGTCTACGACACCCACCCGATCCGTGAGGCGTGGGAAGCCCAGCAGCAACTCAGCAATACCTCCGCCTGACCCGCACCCGAACCCGAACCCGAACCCGAAAGACAGGACCGCTCATGCAGCTAAAAGCCGAGCCGCACCGGCTCCACAACACCCTCGGCAACCGCCACGTCACGATGATCGCCATCGGCGGCACCATCGGCACCGGACTATTCCTCGGCAGCGGCATGGTCGTCTAACAAGCCGGACCCGCTGTCATCCTCAGCTACCTCGGCATCGGCCTCGTTCTCGTGCTCATCATGAGGATGCTGGGTCGACTTGCCGCCGAGCAGCCCGATCCCGGCTCCTACACGACCTATGCCGCGCGACGCTTTGGCCCGTGGGCCGGCGTCATGACGAGCTACGTCGCCGTCTATTCAGGCGTCATCCTCATCGCGCTGGAATGCTCCGCGATCGGCATGATCATGAACGGTTTCGGCCCCGCAGTTCCGGTGTGGGCATGGAGCTTCCTGGCCCTGATCGCCCTTGGTGGTCTCAACCTTCTGCCCGTCCGGGTGTTCGCCGAGATCGAGTACTGGATGGCCATCATCAAGGTCATTGCGGTGGTCGTCTTCCTCCTCATCGGAGCCGCAGCCATCTTCGGCTGGCTCCCCCAGTACCAGTCCCCGGGCCTCACGAACTGGGCGGACTTCGCCCCCGCGGGCTGGCTGCCCGTGCTCCTCACCGGCGTGACCGTGCTCTTCTCCTACATGGGCACCGAGAACGTGGCAACCGTCGCGGCCGAGGCCACCGACCCGCACAAGGCCATCGCCCGCGCTATCCGCTCCGTGGTGACCCGCATCGTCGTCTTCTACGTGGGATCGACCATCATCGTCATCACAATCATCCCGTCCTCGAGCGAGTCGCTCACAGGTGGGGCATACCCCGCAGTCTTCAACGCACTGCAAATGCCCGTACTCGCCGCCGCGATTCAGATCGTCGTCGCAACGTCCATCCTGTCCCTGGCAAACAGCAGCCTCTACACGACATCCCGGCTGTTGTACGCCGCAGCGGTGCGCCAGGAGATGCCGGCTCGCCTCGCGGTGGTCTCTCGCTCCGGAGCACCCCGCTGGGCAGCCGGCGCCATCGCCATCGCCGCCGGACTGTGCCTTCTGCTGAACTTCCTCCTGCCCGCCGCAGACGTCATCTCTCTCCTCATCTCCGTCACCGGCGCCGGTGGAGTCCTGACCTACTCGGTCATCTCCCTCACCTACCTCCGCTCCCGCACGCACACCCAAACAGGGAAGTGGATGGCCTGGGTCGTTCTTACGATCCTCGCGGCGGTCGCGCTGGCCCTGGCCTTGGACCCCGCCAGCCGCCTGCCACTGATCCTGACGATCGTCGCCGCCGCAGTCTGTGCGCTCTTTGGGGCCGTGATCCAGCGGCGAATCAAAAACCAGGCTGCACCTACGCAGACGGGGAATCCCGACCCCGAGTTGGACGCTTCTCTCCCCAAGGCGACCGTCTGATACGGCAGGAGCAGGGTCGTCGTTTCAGCTGACACGACATGAGGAGGGGCTAGCGCCAACGCTGGCCCCTCCTTCCGCGTGTCGGTGGGTCAAACAACACGCGGACACCCCTCACAACTGGCTCGGGAGGACCTGAGCGCCCCCTCCGGGCCAGAGAAGTGCGGTGCGAAACCGATCGGTTTCGCACCACTCATGATCGCGCGCGTGACGCGCATCGAGAAGCCCGTCGACTCGCGGACGCGATCGATGCAAAACCCCGTTGCGAAACCCGGGACCGTGCAAAACGGGCCCCGACCCTTTCGCATCGGTTGTTCTCGTCTCGGCGGCGTGTTGCCCCGGGGGAGACCCCGGCGTCGTGTCGAGAAGCGGGGCTCCAGCCCGAGGGAGCGCGGACAGGGACGTCCTCCCGTCCCGAAAGGCCCTGCGCTCGCAGCGCCCGTGGCTCCGCGGTCAGGGCCGGGCAAGCACCACGCGCAACGCCCCCGATGCGAGAACCTCGACCCGCACGGCATCCAATCCATCGACCACGAGGTCGGCGCTCAACTCTTCCTCCACCGTCGTCCCGGTCAGAGCGATCACCGCGCACCCGGCCGCACGAGCCGCGGCGATACCGGCCGGGGCGTCCTCGACGACGAGGCAGCGGGTCGGGTCGACGCCCAAGCGGGACGCGGCCAGTAGAAACGGCTCCGGGTGGGGTTTGCCCTGCACGACGTCGTCCACGGTGACGAACACCGCGGGACGCTCGTACCCCGAGGCGGCGAGGCGGGCGGTCGCGATCGGCACGGAGCCCGAGGTGACGATTGCCCGGCGCTCGGCCGGCACCGAGGCGAAGAACGAGTCGGCTCCGCGGATGGGGAGGAGCCCGACGGCATCCGTCACCTCGAGGTCGGTGACATGGGTGAGCGCCTCGGCGTGCCGGTCGGTGGGCAGCAGCAGGCTCACGAGCGTGCGGGCGGGCTGCCCGTGGTTGGCGTGCAGGGCCTCCATCGAGACGTCGAAGTGCTCCGCGAAGCGCCGCCAGGAGCGGGCGACGGATGCCGTGGAGTCGACAAGGGTGCCGTCGAGGTCGAACAGCACGGCGTCGAACTCGCGCGCGAAGATCGCGGCTCCCGCGTCGAGCGGGCGGCGGATGCCGAGGGCGGGCAGCGCGCGGGCGAGCTGCTGCGCGGTCGTGAGCTCGGCGTCGACGGCGACCACGGGCACGGCGGGCGCGACCGCTGGGACGTCCACGCGGTGCGCGTCGCGGGCGGCTCCGCGCGCGACGCGGCGTGAAGCCAGGATCTCCGGATCCCCGTCGACGTGGAGGACGACCGGTTCGGTGGGGAAGAGCGCGTCGCGCAGCGCCTGCCAGTCGTCGCCGCCGGTGAGCTCGGCGGTGAAGGGGGCCACGACGACCACGCGGCCCGCGGTCGAGAGGGCGTCGGCGGCCGTCGCACGTAGCGCGGCGTAGCGACCGGCGCGGATGACGCCCGCGTGCCGGGAGGTGAGCCAGTGCCCGCCGAGGGCATCGGCGGGGAGGGCTTCGAGCAGCGGCGTGGTCACGCTGTCGAGGTCGACCAGGGGTGCCCGCAGTTCGGCGGCGAGGGCGCGTCCGAGCGTGCTCTTGCCGCTGCCGGCGGGGCCGGCGACGACGACGGCGAGCGGTTCGGGTATTTGACACGGCGACGGCATACCTCCACCATAGACGTAGCAAGTCACCGGTGTCATGCTCGTCATTCCGGGACTCGAAGAGGTTCCGGAGAGGACGGCCGCTCATGCAAGACACCGGTGACATGGATGCCGCCGAACCGCGACTGCACGGAGGGATCGACCTCGGTAGCACGGGCATCAAGATGCTGGTCATCGACGACTCCGGCGCCGAGATCGCGGGGGCGCAGGTACCGACCCCGTGGCGGGTCGGGGCCGGCGGCACGACCGACATCGACGCCGACGACCTGCTGTCGGCCGTGCGCACGCTCATCGACCTCGTCGACGCCGAGCTCGCGGCGGTGTCGTCTGCTCCGTTGACGTCGCTCGCGGTGGCCGGCATGGGTGAGACCGGAATCTTGATCGATGCCGACGGCGCGGCGGCAGCGCCCGGCTTCGCGTGGTTCGACCCGCGGGGGTGGGAGCAGATCGCCGCCTTCCCCGCCGAGGTGCGCGAGGAGTTCGCCGGGCGCACCGGCCTGCCGCTCGGCGCGCAGGTCAGCGTCGCCAAGCTCGCGTGGCTGCGCGACCAGGGCACCGACCTCGCGGGGCTGCGCTGGCTCGACCTGCCCGAGTTCGTCGTCGCCGCCCTCGGCGGAGACGTGGCGCTCGAGCTCTCCCTGGCCTCGCGCACCGGCCTCATCGATCAGGACTCCGGCGCCGCCTGGCCCGCGATGCTCGACGCCCTCGGCGTCACCGCCGACCTGCTCCCTCCGCTGCGAGGGGGAGGGACGGCCTGGGGAACGGCATCCACCGCGTTCGGACCCCGCGTCGCGGGAGCCGCGCTCACAGTCGCCGGACACGACCACCTCGTCGCCGCTCAAGCCAACGGCACCCTGGATGCCGACGGGTACCACGTCTCGCTCGGCACGGCCGAGGTGCTGCTGCGGGTGCTCGACGAGCCCCTCGGCTTCGCCGCACGCCGGCGTCTCGCCGATGCGCTCATCAACGAGGTGCGCCACGTCGTCCCCGGCAAGCACGTGCTCGTCGCCGGGGTGAAGACCGGTCTGCTGCTGCGCCGGGTGCTGCACGCCGCCGGTATCGGCGATCGCGCCGGTCGCGACGCGCTGGATGCCGCGGTCATGACGCTCCCCGTCGAGGGGGAGCTGCCGCCCGGGGCAATCGAGGTCACCGGCGCCCGCAACGACGACGGCGTGCTCCGGCTGACGCTGCACGCCGAGGCGAGCCCGGCCGAGATCTTCGGCGCGGTGCTGCGGCACAGCAACGACGAGATCGCCGCGCTCATCGCCGCGATGGACCGCGAGGTGGCCCCGGCGACCCACGCGACCCTCACCGGGGGATGGGCGGGCATGGCCTCCGTCCGCCGCGCCCGCTGCGAGGTTCTCCCGAACGTCGCCCTGTCCACCCGCGAGCAGGACGTCGCGTGGGGAGCCGCCGACCGGGCGCGACGCCTCGTCACGGCATCCGTCCCCTCCTGACCCCGACCCCGCACCGACCTCCGCGCTCACCTGCGCGATGACCCCAGAGAAGAGAGATCATGAACGCACTCACCACGCTCGAGCGCCGCGCGCTCCAGTCCATCAGCACCCCCGACGGCCACATGCTCATCGTCGCCGCCGACCAGCGCAACGGCATGAAGGCCGCCATCAAGGACGCCCCGAACGGCTCCGACGCGATCTCGCGCGAGGAGCTCGCCGAGGTGAAGGCCGACCTCGTGCGCCACCTCGCCAACCACGCCCCCGCGATCCTGCTCGACCCCGAGGTCGCGCTGCCGCAGATCGTCGACGACGGTGTGCTCTCCCGCGACACCGCCCTCGTCGTCGGCCTCGACGCCTCGGGCGCCGAGACGGTCGACGGCCTCAAGTACACGCGGTACGTCCCCGGGACCACGCCGCACTCCATCCGCGAGCAGGGCGCCGACGTCGCCAAGATGCTCTGGTACACCCGCCCCGACAAGCAGGATGCCGACTCCCGCGTCGCGCACGAGATCCGCGACCTCGTGAAGGCGTGCGACGAAGAGGGGCTGCTCCTCATCGTCGAGCTGCTCACCTACCAGCTCGAGGACGAGAGCGACGAGGAGTACCGGGCGAAGTTCGCCGACCTCGTCGTGGACGGTGCCGCTCTGGCGGTGGCCTGCGGTGCGAAGATCCTGAAGCTCCAGTACCCCGGATCGGCCGAGGCCAGCGCCCGCGTGACCGAGGCCGCGCAGGGCGTGCCGTGGGCCGTGCTCTCGGCCGGCGTCGACCACGAGACTTTCATCGAGCAGGTGCGCACCGCCGTCGCGAACGGCGCCTCGGGGGCCATGGCCGGTCGGTCGCTGTGGAAGGACAGCCTCTCGATCGACGCAGACCGCCGCGAGGAGCTGCTCTCGGGTCGCGCCCTCCCGCGTCTGCGCGAGCTCGCCGACGCCGTCGACGGTCGCTGAGGTGACCCCGCCCGCCCGGCGGCGGCTCCGTCATCCGGTCGTGTCCGACTCCCCTCGGGCCGGCTCGCCGCGGGTGCACGCGGGAGACGGATGCCGCCGGGCCGGGCGGGCGGGCGGGTCGCTCCGAGACGCCGGTCGCGCGGCGTCCGCTCGCGCGATCGGCGACGGCACGGCATCCGTCCGCCGTGCCGCGGCGCGGAACGAGTATTGGGCCCGGCGGATAGGGTTGCACGTCGAAGCCCCCACACGCCCACACCCCGGAGGTGCCTCGTGACCACGATGCGCGATGTCGCCCTGCGGGCCGGGGTGAGCACGAAGACCGTGTCGCGCGTCTTCAACGACGACCCGCACGTGCTGCCCGACACCCGCGCCCTCGTCGAGGCCGCCATGCGCGAGCTCAACTACGTGCCCAACGCCCTGGCGACCACCTTCCGCGCCGGACGCGCCTCGGTCATCGGGGTCGCCGTTCCCGACGTCGTCGACCCGTTCTTCGCCGCGATCGCGCGCGCGGTGGAGGACACCGCGCGCCGCCACGGACTGTCGACCCTCGTCACGAGTCTGGGTGAGAACCCCGACGACGAGCGGCCCGCCCTGGAGTCGCTCCTCGGCCGTCAGCTCACGGGGCTGGTGATCGCCCCCGTCGGCACCGATCACTCGTGGCTCGAGAGGTGGCGCGGGCACACCCCGATCGTGTTCGTCGACCGCGCCCCGGTCGACCTGCTCACCGACACGTTCACCGAGAACGACGAGGCCGGCGCGCACCTGGCCACCACTCACCTGCTCTCGCACGGGCACCGCCGCATCGCCTACGTGGGCGACATGGTGCACCTCTCGACCGAGACCAACCGCGTCGAGGGCTGGCGACGGGCCCTGCGTGACGCCGGCGTCGACGTTGACGAGCGACTCGTCGCCTCGCAGGTCTCCGACCGCGCCTCGGCGGCGTCCGCCCTCCAGCGTCTCCGCAGCCTCGACGAGCCGCCCACGGCCCTCTTCTCCGCCAACGCCCGGTCGTCGATGGCTCTCGCCCACGTGCTGCGCGGCGATCCGCTGCCCTTCGTCGGCTTCGGCGACTTCCCCATGGCCGACACGCTCACCCCGTCGGTCACGGTGATCGACCAGGATCCGCGTCGCATCGGCGCGCTCGCCGCCGAGCGCGTGTTCGCGCGCCTGCAGCCCGACGCCGGTCTCGGCCTCGACGAGGTCACGGTGATCGACGTCTCGCTCGTCGAGCGGGAGTCCTGCGCGCTCTGACCCGGGTTTCCCCCGTGTGAGGTGCCAGGAATCGTCGCTCGCGGCGATGCCGAAGCGACGATTCCTGGCACCTCACGCGCGTCGAGCACGGGGAGGAGAGCGGCGCAAGCGCTCACCCGACGCCGGGCGCGCGCGATAGGAAGAGGGTCCACCGCCACCGCTCCCGAGAAGAGGGCTCCGATGACGACCTCCCCGCACCCCGACCGCTGCACCGCCGATCGGACGGAGGTGACGTCGTGAGGCTCACCGACACCAGTGATCTGTGGTGGAAGACCGCCGTCTTCTACAACCTCGACGTCAAGACCTACCTCGATGCCGACGACGACGGTGTCGGCGACCTGCGCGGCCTCGCGCAGCGCCTCGACCACCTCGCCGAGCTCGGCGTGACGTGCCTGTGGCTCGCGCCGTTCTACCCGTCTCCGCAGCGCGACAACGGATATGACATCGAGGATTACTACGGCGTCGATCCGCGCTACGGCTCGCTCGGCGACATGGTCGAGGTGCTGCGCACCGCCCACGACCGCGGCATGCGGGTGATCGTCGATCTCGTCGTCAACCACACCTCCGACCGGCATCCGTGGTTCCAGCAGGCGCGGCAGAGCCCCGACAACCGCTACCGGCACTTCTACCAGTGGAGCGACGAGGTGCCCGACGACGCCCCCGCGAGCATGTTCCCCGACGTCGAGGACGGCGTGTGGTTCTTCGACGACACGGCCGGGCAGTACTACAAGCACTCGTTCTACCGTCATCAGCCCGACCTCGCCACCGACCACCCCGAGGTGCGCGAGGAGATCGCCAAGGTCATCGGTTTCTGGCTGGAACTCGGTATCGACGGATTCCGTGTGGATGCCGTGCCCCACCTCATCGACGGCGATGCGGGGCCCGAGCACGACTTTCTCCGCGCGCTGCGGGGCTATGTCTCGCGTCGCAGCGGTCACGCCATGATGCTCGGCGAGGTCAACCTCCCCTACGACGAGCAGCTGCGCTTCTTCGGCGACGCCGACGGCGACGAACTGACCATGCAGTTCGACTTCGTCGCCAACCAGCGGCTCTACCTCGCCCTCGCCCGTCAGGATGCCACGCCGCTGCGGGAGGCGCTGGAGTCGCGACCCGAGATCGCCCGCGGCAACCAGTGGGGCAATTTCGTGCGCAACCACGACGAGCTGACCCTCGATCAGCTCTCGGACACCGAGCGCGAGGAGGTCTTCGCCGCGTTCGCCCCGGAGAAGGGGCAACGCATCCACGGACGCGGAATCACGCGCCGGCTGCCGGCGATGCTCGACGGCGACCCGCGCCGCATCCGCATGGTCTACAGCCTGACCTTCTCGCTGCCGGGAGCGCCGGTGCTGTACTACGGCGAGGAGATCGGCATGGGGGAGAACCCGAGCATCGAGGGCAGCCGATCCGCGGTGCGCACGCCCATGCAGTGGACCGGGGCTCCCGACGCGGGTTTCTCCGGCGCCGAGGAGCTCATCGCCGACGTCGTCCCCGGCGGCTTCGCGCCCGAACACGTGAACGTCGCGCAGCAGCGCCGTGATCCTGACTCGATGCTGCGGTTCGTGCAGAACCTCGTGCGCCAGTACCGGGCCTCGCCCGAGATC
Organism: uncultured Microbacterium sp.; assembly: GCF_947489255.1. Classification (GTDB taxonomy): domain Bacteria; phylum Actinomycetota; class Actinomycetes; order Actinomycetales; family Microbacteriaceae; genus Microbacterium; species Microbacterium phycohabitans. The sequence continues at coordinate 601,679 of NZ_CANLCY010000003.1, read as the reverse complement.
GGATGGGGGGAGCTCGGCATCCTGGATCAGCCGCACGCGTGCGTGCTGGCCCACTCGGTGTCGAGCGAGCTCGGCATGCTCGTCGCGGCGCACAACTTCGCCCCCGACGGGCGGACGTTCCGGCTGCGCGTCGAGGGGACGGATGCCGGGGGATGGAGCATCGTCGACCTGCTCGACGATGCGGGCGGGGCCCGGCCGCTGGACGGCGACGGGTTCGACGTGACGCTCGACGGCTACGGGTACCGGTGGTGGCGGGTGATCCGGCCGGGGGAGCGGCGCATCGCTTGAGGGCGCGCACACCGGAGGAGTGAACGGACGCGGCGCCCCCCAATGGCGCCGCGCCCGTCACCGAGCGGATCGGGAAGCCTCTCCCGATCCCTCGCGCGCAGGGGTTCCCCCACGTCCGCCCGGCGCGCGGTCTGATCCATAAAAGCACAGCGTCCCGTAATTAGCACCCGGGTGGTGGTCGTAAATACGACCTCGGGCGATTCGGAGGGTCGTCTACGATCGGAACGTGGGTCGCGGCGCAGTCGGACCACCCTCCCGGTACTCCCGTCGAGTGGTGGCGAACGTGGATCGCCTGCGGAGGGCCAAGGGGCTCACCGTCGGCGAGCTGCTCAGCCGCGCCGGAATGACGAAGAGCTACTACCAGTCGCGCGCCGGCTTCTCGCTGCCCTACAACACGAACGACCTAGAGGCCCTCGCGGGGGCGCTCGGCGTCTCGCCCGAGGAGCTCGCGAGCCCCGAGACGGCGCCGCGGGTCGAGATGCGCGTTCCGGCCGCACCCCTGGCATCCCGCGTCCGACGGCTCATCGTGGCTCGAGGGGCCACCTCCGACGAGCTGCTCGCGCACCTCGACGGCATCGATTCGGCGGCCGCCGACAGCGCTCGCACGCTCCTCGCCGACGGTGCCACCAGCGTCGTGCTCGACGAGGAGGTGCTGCGTCTCATCACCCAGTGGGGCGACGTGCCCACCGAGTACCTCACCGACTACACCGACGCCACGGTGACGGACCGGACGGATGCCGAGCTCGACCTGCGCGACGCGATGCGCGAGGCCGGGGCCAGCCGCATCCGGTTCCGCGCCCTCGGCGAGATGTCGCCCGACGCCCTGCGCGCCATCGCCCAGTCGCTGCGGAACAGGCCGCCGGCGACATGAGCGACCGCGACGGGGGGAGAGCGGTGACCGAGGCGGATCTGCTGGCGAGAGTGCAGGCGCGGGTCGACCGCGCGATCGCGCGCGCGGAGCTGACGGCGGACATGGGGTTCGACGACGTGGTGCGCGCGGTCGAGCGCGCCGTCGGCATCCGTCTCCGGGTCATCCGCGAGATCGACACGAGCGGATGGGGGACGCTCACCGGCTACCTCACCTTGTTCGCCGACCGGGGCGAGGCGAGCATCCACGTGCGCGCGTCGGACGCGACGCTGTACAGCCAGTTCGCCGCCTCGCACGAGCTCGGCCATCTGCTCGACGACGCGCACTGCACCGGGCCCCTGCACGAGCCCGGCGCGCGCGAACGCTCCTCGGTCGCGCCCCACGACAACCCGACGCTGACGACGCCCGAGTTCGAGGCCGAACTCGTCGCCGAGCACGTCGCCCACCGCATCGCCCGCCTGCTGTACGCGAGCCCTCGGGTGGCCGAGTCGTCGTGGTGACCGTTCTGCTCATCGATGCGGCTCTCATCGCTCTGCTCCTGCTCGTCGTGGCGCGCGCTCGTGCCGCCCGACGCCAGCCGCGGGCGCGGATCGCGTGGCTCGCGGGGCTCGTCGGCGCCCTCGCGCTGCTGACGCAGGGCACGGTCGTCCCCCTCGACGTGCTCGACGGTCTGCTCGGCGGCACGAACGTGCTCAAACTCGTGCAGGGCGTGCTCACGATGGTGGCGCTGTGGCTCGGCATCCAGGCGGGGATCGCGCCCGTGACCGCGCGTGTCTCGACGCTGCGCTGGCGGTTCCCGGCGATCCTGGCGGGGGTGTTCGCCGTGGTGTTCTTCGTCGCCCTGCCCGAGCGCGGACCGACGTCGTTCCGCTTCATCGAAGACGCCGTCGCCACCTCGACGGGGGCCTGGGCGTACGGGGTGGTCCATATGGCCGGCATCGCCCTCGTCGGGGTGCTGCTGTGCGTGTCGGCCCGGGTCTCGCTCCCGGGCGTGCGGGGCTTCTTCCGGGCCGGGGCCATCGGCATCGTGCTCGGCTGCGTGAGCGAGATCGTCGACCTCACCCTGACGCGGTTCTTCACGCCCGTCCCGGTGGTCAGCGCCCTCTTTGACCCGCTCTTCTACCTCGGCGTGCTCGCCTTCGTCATCGGGATCTTCCGCGCCTCGCGCATGACCGGTCGCATCCGTCGTCGCGGCGAAGCGCTGCTCGACGACCTCGACGCCGTCGCCGCGCGGCGCGGGGTCGCGAGCCTGCCGGGACTGACCGACGAGCCGTCCACCGACACGCGGCTGCACGCGCTGCGCGTGGCCGTCGAGGATCACGCCATCGCGACCTCGTCGCCGCTGAGCGCCCCGGAGCGCGCGCTCCTCGACGACATCGACGCCCACCTCACCCGCCGACCCACGGGAGCCCGCCCATGATCCGCCCCCTCGCCCTCGGCGCCGGAGTCGTCGTCGCCACCGTCGCCCTCGCCCACACCGCGCTCGCCGGTTACGTCGCCCGCCGGCTCATCGCCCCGCGCGCGGCGAAGGTCTACGGCCCCGTGACCATCGCGGGCGACACGGTCACCGTGCCCGCCACGCTCGAGAGCCGCGAGCCGGGCACCTACGGCCTGTGGCTCGACGACGGTCGGCACGTGGTGATCGGCGAACCGCTCCGCGTCGAGAAGGACCGGGTCGTGCGCGAGCTCGCATCGCGCCCGGACGGACTCGTCGACGGCGTCGCCGTGGCGACCTGGACCTCGCAGAGCATCGGCTCCCCCGAAGACGTCGGGCCCACGCGGCACGTCTCCGTGCCGCTGCGGCGCGGCGGGGTCGCCGAGGCGTGGGAGATCGGCGAGCCCGACACGGCCGACGGGCGCTGGACAATCCACGTGCACGGGCTGCGGTCCAGCCGCAACGGAGCACTGCGATCGGCGCCGGCGGCGGTGGATGCCGGATGGATGGCGCTCGTGGTGTCGTACGCCGGCGACGAGGAGTGCGCCCCCGCCGATGCCCTGCCCTCCACGCTGGGCACGCGCGAGTGGCGCGACGTCGACGACGCGATCGCCTACGCCCTCTCGCGCGGGGCCCGCGAGATCGTGTTGGTGGCGTGGTCGATGGGCGGAACGATCGCGATGCTCGCGCTCGAGCACTCCGCGCACCGCGAGGCCATCGTGGGACTGGCCCTCGTGGCCCCGGCGCTCGACTGGCCGCGGGTCGTCGACAACGCCGTGGCGAACGCCCACCTGCCGCGCACGGTCGCGGCGGCGTCGATGCGCGTGCTCGGCAGCCGGCTCGGTGCGCGGGCACTCGGCCTCGTCGAGGCGGTCGACGCGCGAGCCCTGACGTGGGTGGGGGATTCGCGGCCCGGGCCCGGGGTGCCGACGCTCATCGTGCACAGCCGCGTCGACCCCGTCGTGCCCTTCTCGGGATCGGTGGCGTTCGTCGAACGGCATCCGGATGCCGAGCTCGTGGCCTTCGACGCCACCGGTCACTGCAACGAGGCCAACCAGGAGCCGGAGCGCTTCCACGACACGATCGCCGGCTGGCTGCGCGCCCGCTGAAGGACCGGGGATCGCGCGGGTGCCGGTGGCTTCGACGGGCTCAGCCACCTGGGTTCGCGGGGTGGTCGCTGCGTCGTCGGAGGTCCCTGAGCCTGTCGGAGGTCCCTGAGCCTGTCGAAGGGACCGGGCCCCCTGACAGGGCCGGCGTTCAGGCGCCGATGACGCCCGCGATCGCCCCGCGCGCCCCGCGCTCGGCCAGCGCCGCGCGGGCGGCGAGGTAGGCCTCTCGCAGGCGGGCATCCTGCCCGAGGTCGCCGAACACCGGCGTGTAGTCGAGCAGCGACGCCGGGTCGTCGGCGACGATCGCCCGCAGCTCGTCGAGGCGGCTGTCGACGGCCGGCGTCTGCTCGCCGGTCTCGGTGCGCCCCTCGAGGAACACGCTCCAGCCGGCCAGCACCAGCGCCGCGTGGTCGATGCGGCCGCCCGAGGCGAGCTGTTCGCGCACGACGGGCAGGAGGAACTTCGGCAGTCGATCGGACCCGTCGACGACCTGACGCGCGAGCGTGTCACGGATCGCCTCGCTGCCGAACCGCGCGATGAGCTCGTCGCAGTACGCGTCGAGGTCGATGCCGGGCACCGGACGCAGCGTCGGGATCGCCTCGTCGTGCATGTACCCCTGCAGGAAGTCGATGAACAGCGGGTCGGTGCACACCTCGTGCACGTAGTGGGCGCCCGAGAGGATGCCGAGGTAGCTCATCGCCTGGTGCGACGCGTTGAGCAGGCGCAGTTTCATGAGCTCGTAGGGCTCGACGTCGCCGACCAACTGCACGCCGACCTCGTCGAAGGGCGGGCGGCCGCAGGCGAAATCGTCTTCGAGCACCCACTGCGCGAACGACTCGCTGCGCACGGGCCAGCGGTCCCGGATGCCGAACTCCTCGGCGACCGCGGCGCGGGTCTCATCCGTGGTGACCGGCGTGATGCGGTCGACCATCGAGTTCGGGAACGTCGCGTTCTCGGCGATCCAGGCGGCCAGCTCCGCATCGCGGCGCTCCGCGAAGCCCAGGAGGGCGGCGCGGGCGACGTGGCCGTTGCCCTGGATGTTGTCGCACGACATGACCGTGAACGCCGGGATGCCGGCATCCCGCCGCCGACGCAGGCCCTCGGTCAGCAGGCCCATGACGCTGCGGGGGGAGTCGGAGCCCTCGAGGTCGGCGAGGGTGGCCTCGTCGCGCGGAGCGTAGGCGCCGGTGGCATCGTCGATGCCGTAACCGCCCTCGGTGATGGTGAGCGAGACGATCGCGGTGTCGGGGTGGGCGAGCTTGGCGATGACCGCCTCGGGGTCGTCGGGGACGAAAAGGTACTCGACGATCGAGCCGACCACGCGGGCCGTCGAGGTGCCGTCGGGGGCGGTGGTGACGAGCGTGTAGAGGTCGTCCTGGGCGGAGAGGGCGTCGCGCATGGCCGCGTCGAACGACAGGACGCCGACCCCGCACAGCGCCCACTCGTCGTGGCCCGCCTCGAGCAGACGGTCGAGGTACATGGCTTCGTGCGCGCGGTGGAAGCCGCCGACACCGAAATGCACGATCCGCGCCCGCACGGCCGCGCGGTCGTAGGTCGGCACGGACACGTTCGCCGCGAGGGAGGGGAGGGCGGCGGCTGTGAGTTCGGTCATGCGGGGCTCCGTGGGGTGGGGGTCGGGGCGCGCGAGTCGCCAGGTTCTGTCGCTTCCCGCGACGACGTTCGTCGGCAGTTCGCGCGGGGTGGCGGAAGGGGCGGGTCCCGGTCCCTTCGACAGGCTCAGGGACCTTGCGTTGGCGCGAGCCCGGTGGCTGGGCTTGTCGAAGCCTTCGGGCGGGGGTGGATGCCAGGACCCTGGCGTGAACGCGAGGGTCCCGGCATCCGGAGTCATCAGCAGGAGGACTTGTAGACCGCGTCCTTGCCGTCGGTGGAGATGTTGTCCTTCGTCAGGATCGTGAAGCCGGTCTGGATCTTGGCTTCCGTGGCCTCGCCCTTGAGGGCGGCGATGGCCTGCTTCACGCCGTCGGAGCCGATGCTGGCGGGCTCCTGGGCGACGAGGGCCTGGACGGTGCCGGCCTCGAGGGCCTTCACCTGGGCGGGGCCGGCGTCGAAGCCGACGATGGTGACCTGGCCCTGCTTGCCGGCCTGCTGGACGCCGGTGGCGGAACCTTCGGCGGCGAACAGGTTGGCGGCGAAGATGCCGACGATGTCGGGGTCCTTCTGCAGGGCGGCCGTCACGATCTCGGCGGCGGTGGAGGGCTCGTTGTGCGAGTACTGCACCCCGACGGATTCGAACTTGCTGTCCTTGGCGACGGCGTCCTCGAAGCCCTGGGCCCGGGCGTCGGTGGTGGAGACGCCGGGGTCGGTGGAGACGACGAGGACCTTGCCGCCGTTGGGGTTGGCCTTCTGGATGGCCTCGAATGCCGCGGCTCCGCCGCCTTCGTTGTCGGAGGAGATCTGCGACACCGCACCGGAGGGGTCTTCCAGGGTGGTGTCGACGAGCACGACCTTGATACCGGCGGCTTCGGCGGCCGCGATCGGCGCCTGCATGGCCGAGACGTCGGTCGGGGCGATCAGCAGCGCGTCGGGCTGGGAGGCGACGACGGCATCGACGATCGGCTTCTGAAGCGTGGGGTCGAACTTTTCCGGGCCCTGGGTGGTGACGGTGGCGCCCTGGGCCTCGGCTTCGGCTTCGATGCCGCACTGCATGGAGATGTAGAACTCATCTCCCGCGACGCCCTGCACGAACGCGATCTTGTAGCCGTCCGAGCCGGCCGAGGCGCCGCCCGAGGCCGTGCCGCCGGAGCAGCCCGCCAGGGTCAGGGTCGCCGCCATGCCGAAGACCGTCAGTGCGGTCGCCTTCTTGTTCCACTTCATTGTGATCACCGTTTCTTGGGTCGGGGTGTGGGGTTGTGATGGGGACGGGATGCCGCCGCGGCTCAGCCGCGCCGACCTCCGCTGAGGAACTTGCGCCAGAGGCCTTGCGAGTTGCCGCGCGTGGCTGCGGTGCGGCGCACCTGGTCGACGTAGACCGCGGTGATGAGGACCGCGCCGACGGCGACCTGCTGCCAGAAGGGCTGCACGCCGGTGATGACGAAGCCGTTCTGCAGCACGGCGGGGATGAACAGGCCCACGACGGTGCCCATGATCGTGCCGACGCCGCCGAAGAGCGAGGTGCCGCCGATCACGACGGCCGCGATGACGTTGAGGTTCGTCTGCGACTGTCCGGCGATCGCGGTCGTGGAGAACTGCGAGAGCGAGAGGATGCCGCCGAGCCCGGCCAGGGCGCCCGAGATCGTGTAGATCTTGATCAGCTGCGCGTCGACCTTGACGCCGACCCGGCGGGCGGCGATCTCGCTCGAGCCGACGGCCAGCGTGTACAGGCCGAAGCGCGTGTAGTGCAGCACGATCGCGCCGATCACGACGACCACGAGGGCGATGACGCTGATGATCGGGACGCTGCCGAAGACGTTGCCGTAGCCGATCGAGACGGTCAGCACGGTGGGCACGTCGCGGATGTCGACGCCGCCGGTCAGGATCTGCGCGAGACCCAGTGCCATGCCGAGCGAGCCGAGCGTGACGATGAGCGGCGGGATCTTCGCCTTGGCGATGAGGAAGCCGTTCAGCAGCCCCCAGCAGACGCCGCTCAGGATCGCGACCAGGATGCCGACGATCGCGACGCCCCAGCCCTCCCCGCCCATCGCCCGCATGACGAGGGCCGCGACGACCCCCGAGAACACCAGCACCGAGCCGACGGACAGGTCGATGCCGGCGGTGATGATGACGTACGTCATCCCGACCGCGAGGACGGCGAGGATCGACGCGTTCTGGATGATGAGGCGGAAGTTGGTCCACTGCGCGAACGAGTCGGGCGCGAGGATGCTGAAGACGATGATGATCGCCAGGAGCACGAGGAGGATCTGGAAGGCCTGCGTGCGGAGGATCCGACGGACCGGGTTCACCTTCTGGTTGTCGTCGAAGGTGCCGATCGCGACGGTCTCGGTGGGAGGGGTCGTGGTGCTCACTTCTGGTCGTCCTTCGTGACGGCGCCGGTCATGAGCCCGACGAGTTCTTCCATGGAGGTGTCCGCGGCCTGGATGTTCGCGACGCGGGTTCCCAGGCGCAGCACCTGGATGCGGTCGGAGACGTCGATGACGTGCGGCATCGAGTGGGAGATGAAGACCACGGCGATGCCCTTGTCGCGCACGCGGCGGATCGTCTCCAGGACGTTCTTCGTCTGGCGCACGCCGAGGGCGGCGGTGGGCTCGTCGAGGAACACGACACGGCTCGCCCAGTGCACGGCGCGGGCGATCGCGATCGCCTGCCGTTGACCGCCCGACATCTCGCCGACGGGGGAGGTGAGGCTGCCCACCGTGGCGCCCAGCTCGTCGAAGGCTTCGCGAGAGGCCGTCGCCATGTCCTTGGTCTTCATGAACCCGAGCGCCCCCGCCAGTCCCGGGCGGCGGATCTCGCGACCGAGGTACATGTTCTGCACCGGGTCGAGGTGCGGGGCGAGGGCGAGGTCCTGGTAGACCGTCTCGATGCCGAGCGATGACGCGACCTGGGGGTTCGACATGTCGATCGGCTTGCCGTCGAAGCGGATTTCGCCCTCGTCGACCGCGAGGTTGCCCGAGAGGGCCTTCACGAGGGTCGACTTGCCGGCGCCGTTGTCGCCGATGAGGGCCGTGACCTCTCCGGGGTAGACCTCGAAGTCGACGTTGTTGAGGGCGCGGACGGATCCGAACTGGCGTGACAGACCTCGCGCCTGCAGCACGGGCACAGCCGTGGTGGTGCTCATGAGGAAGCTCCTTCGTGGTGGCCGAGACCCCCGGCGGGGGCCTCGGAGACGATGACGACGAGATCGGCGCGGTGCCGACCGCCCTCGACGACGGCGGCGTTGCGCTCGTCGACCTCGCGGACCCAGGCCTCGGCCTCGTCGTACGGGTGGCCGTGGGAGAGCCGACGGGCGATCAGGCGCTCGCGGCGGGCGTGCGGTTCGACGTCGAGGAACCAGACCTCGTCGAGACGGGATGCCACGGCATCCCACCCCTGCTCGTCGTGCAGCAGGTAGTTGCCCTCGGTGATGACGAGGGGGACGTCGGCGGGAACGTGCACCGCGGAACCGATGGACTCCTCCAGGCTCCGGTCGAAGCGCGGCGCGTAGACCGCCTGCCCGGCGCGGATGCGATCGAGCAGGTCGACGTAGCCGTCGACGTCGAACGTGTCGGGCGCACCCTTGCGGTCGCGGCGACCCAGGCGGACGAGCTCTTCGTTGGCCAGGTGGAAGCCGTCCATGCCCACGAGCACCGCGTCGGAGGCGAGGGCGGCGAGCAGTGCGTCGCTGACGGTGGACTTGCCCGCTCCCGGAGTGCCGGTGATCCCCAGCACGCGGCGCTCGCCCGACGCCGCGAGCTGCCGGGCACGGTCGACGAGGTCGTCGAGGTGCGCGGTCGCGGCGGTGAGTGGCGCGGCGTTCTGCGAGGTGCGGGTCACGGCGGTGTGGTCCTTCCGGGGACGCCGCACGTCGGAGTGCTGCGTCGATGAAGCGGTCCGGTGGGGCTGTCCACCGGTCGAACGATGGTTACGGTAAGCCCAGCGTGACACCGGTGTCAACACCCGTGACCAATTCGTCATGACACCGAAGTCATCCGCGTGATTCTGTGGTTATCATGGGCCGCGACGACACCGACGTCGTCCCCGCCCTCAGGACCCGCGAAAGAGCCCTCCCATGACCGAATTCACCGAACGCACCATCCTCGTCACCGGCGCCGGTGGCGGTATCGGCGGGGCGACCGTGCGCCACCTCGTCGCCGCCGGAGCGACTGTGCTCGTCGCCGGACGCACCGCCGACAGCGTCGCCGCCATCGCCGAGGAGACCGGCGCCGAGCCCGTCGTCTTCGACCTCGAATCCGAGGACGAGATCCGCTCCGCGATCGAGGGACGCGACCTCTACGGCGTCGTCAACTGCGGCGGCTGGGGCGGCGAGATCGCCACGCCCATGGAGACCGACATCGACGTGTTCGACAAGGTCATGAGCATCAACGCCCGCGGGTCGCTGCTGGTCACCAAGTACGCCTCGCGCGAGATGATCCGCGTCGGCAAGGGCGGCGCGATCGTCAACGTCTCGAGCCAGGCGAGCCTCGTCGCCCTCACAGGACACATCTCGTACGGCTCGTCGAAGGCGGCCCTCGACAACATCACGCGCGTCTCCGCCCTCGAACTCGGGGGCTACGGCATCCGGGTCAACAGCGTGAACCCCACGGTCGTCATGACGCCGATGTCGGCCTGGTATTGGGGTCGGCCCGACATCGAGGGCCCCTTCCTCGAGGCGATGCCCCTGCACAAATGGGCGACCGAAGACGACATCGCCGCCCCGATCGTCTTCCTCCTCAGCGACGGCGCCGGCATGATCTCCGGCGTCTCGCTCCCGATCGACGGCGGCTACTCCAGCCGCTGATCCGGATGCCGTGAGGCGGCGCCGCGGTGGGCGGCGCCGCCGCGCGGTGAGCTGCGCGCCGCGCGGGTCCCGGTCCCTTCGACAGGCTCAGGGACCGAGGTGGGCGCAGGGACCGAGGTGGGCGCAGGGACCGAGGTGGGCGCAGGGACCTGGGTGGGCTCAGGGGCCCAGGTGGGCGCAGGGACCTGGGTGGGCTCGGGGACCGGGTGGGCTCAGGCAGCCGGGTGGACGCAGGAGTTCGGTTCTCGATCCCGACCGCGCGAGAGGTGGCTGAGCCTGTCGAAGCCACCGGTCCCGATCAGCCCCCGAACACTCGCTGCAGGAACGGATTGCGGAAGACGCCGCGCGGGTCCGCCTCGCGAGCGATCGCGTCGAATTCGTGCGCGCGCGGCAACGACTCGAGGATGCGCTCACCCGGCATCGTGAACGCCTTGCCCCAGTGCGGCCGCGCGTCGAACGGGGCGAGCGCCGCCTCGATGCCCGGCAACGCCGAGAGCACGCCGTCGGTGTCGTTGCGCCAGGTGAAGTGGATCGCCAGAACGTCGCGCCCGAAGGCCGGGCTCAGCCACAGCCCGTCGGCGGCGACCGTGCGCAGTTCGGTGACGAGCAGCTGGTCGTGGAAGCCCGGGGCGATCGCCCGCACCGCCGCGAGGGCCTCGCGAGCCGAGGCGAAGGGCACGAAGTACTCCGACTGGATCTCGTCGCCGTCGCTCGGCAGCGCGTCGGCGCGGAAGTGCGGCAGCCTCGTATGCCACGGACCCGGGGTGCCGCGCGGGGTGGTGTTGTCGACCGTGCGGATGCGGCCGAGGTGGATGTCATCGCCGACCGGGCGCCCGCCGAGTTCCTCGACCCAGGTCGGTTCCCCGGTGTCGCTCTTGGCCCACACGAGGTCGTGCGCCGGATCGCCCCACGTCGTGAAGACGCTCACGCTGCGCGATGAGCCGAAGACCCTGTCGCAGTCGCCGACGATGTCGTCCCACGAGACGCCGGTGTAGGCCTGCTGGGTGACGGTGTAGGTGGGCTCGGTGCGCAGCTCGACGGCCGTGACCACGCCGAAGGCGCCGATGCCGAGAGCGGCGGCCGGAAACCACGCGTGGTCGCGGTCGACGCGGTGCGTGCGGCCGTCGGCATCCAGGATCTCCAGCGCCTCGACGGCGCTGGAGAGGTTGCCGTTGCGCAGCCCCGAGCCGTGCGTGCCCGTCGCAGCGGCGCCGGCGACGGAGATGTGGGGGAGGGAGCCGAGGTTGTGCAGGGCCCGCCCCTCGGCCTCGATCACCGGGGCGAGCTGGGCGAAGGTCATGAGGCCCTCGACGCGCACGCGGTCGCCGCCGACATCGATGCAGGTCGGCATCCGCTCGAGGGAGACGAGGACGTCGTCGGAATCGGCCACGTCGTTGAACGTGTGCCGGGTGGCCTGCACGCGCACGCGCGCGTGCGAGGTCACGACCTCGGCGAGCTCGTCGGCGTCGGCGGGCAGGAGCACCTCGGCGGCCCGGTAGCGGTGGTTGCCCGACCAGGTCGATCCGGAGGGTCGTGTGGCGGTCATGGTTCTCCTCGCGTCGGTCCCATCCTGCACCGCGCCGCCGACATCGCCGGCCGCTTCCGGTTTTCGAAAACGTCGGATGCCGGGCCTCCGGGGCCCCGTCCGCTCAGCGGGCGGGGAACAGGGCGGCCTCGAACACCGCCTCCGCGGCGCCGACGAGCAGGCGCTTCTCGCCGAGTTCGGCGGCGGCCAGGCGCAGGTCTTCAGCGCACGCGGGCATCGTCTGCGCGCGGACGGCGGCGTCCAGACCCGGCAGATCGAGGTCGGCGAGGATCGCCAGGAACCCGCCGAGCACGATCACGGCGGGGTTCATGACGTTCGCCGCGTTCGCGAGCGCGGTGGCGAGGATGCGGCGTTGCCGGTCGGTCTCGGCGCGCACCGCGGGGTCGTCGCTCGCGGTGAGGGCGTGAGCGAGCACCTGGTCGTCGCCCGCCTCGAGCCCGACGGCCTCGAGGAGGAGCGCACGGCTGACCTCGTCTTCGAGCACGCCGTCGTCGGCCCGCCGGTCGCCCGGGTCGACGATCCCGGGACGGTTCTGCCCGAACTCGCCCGCGTAGCCGCCGGCGCCGCCGAGCAGAGCCCCGCCCACGATCACGGCCCCGCCGATGCCGCTCGCGCCGCCGTTGAGGTAGACCACGTCGTGCGAGCCGCGCGCGGCGCCGAAGAGGTACTCGGCCAGGGCGCCGAGGGCGGCGTCGTTGCCGACGTGGACCGGAGCGCCCGTGGCATCCTGCAGCATCGCCCCGATGCGCGCTTCGGCCCACCCGAGGTGCGGCGCTTCGCGCACGACGCCGTCGGAGGCGCGGACGGGACCGGGCACGGCGACCCCCGAGCCGACGACGCGGTGCTCGGCGAGGGGCCCCTCGGTCCAGGCGGCGAGACGCTCGGCGACGATCGCGGCCGTGCGCTCGGGGGTCAGGAGCGTGCGCTGCTCGATGCGCTCGCGCACGACGATCGCGCCGTCGAGGCCGACCGCCGCGACGTCGAGGGCGTCGACCTCGGGGTTCACCGCGATGGCGACCACGCGCGGATCGGGCGCGACGATGGGGGAGGGGCGACCGACGCGGCCCTGCGCGTCGGAGGCGCGTTCGACGACGAGGCCCGATCGCTGCAGTTCGCCCACGAGGTCGGCGATCGTCGACCGGTTCAGGCCCGTGGCCTCGGTGAGCGCGGCGCGCGAGCGCGGGCCGTCCCGGTGCACCGTGCGCAGCACGAGCGACAGGTTGGCGCGGCGCATGCCGTCGCCGCGGGTGCCCTCGGTGACCATCCGACCACTGTGCCACGCGTCGGCCGCCCCCGCCGCTGCATCCGACGCTCCCCGCCGCGCCCGGACCCGCGCCCGCGAGCGCCGACCCCGCGCAGCTCGGGGAGTCGACGATTCCCACCCCGGGCAAAGCGGGCGGTGCCAGGATCGGATCATGGACCTCACCGGCATCCCCATCACCACCATCCGCGGCGAAGAGACCACCTTCGGCGAGCTGACCGCCGGCAAGGCGGCGCTCGTGGTCAACGTCGCCTCGCGCTGCGGCCTCGCGCCCCAGTACGAGGCCCTCGAGGCGCTGCACAAGAAGTACGCCGACCGCGGGTTCACCGTGATCGGCTTCCCGAGCAACCAGTTCCTGCAGGAGCTCAGCGACGAGGACAAGATCGCCGAGTACTGCTCCGCGACGTGGGGCGTGACCTTCCCGATGTCGGAGAAGGTCAAGATCAACGGGCGCAGCGCCCACCCGCTCTACAAGGAGCTCACGACGACCCCGGATGCCGACGGCAAGACCGGCCGCATCTCGTGGAACTTCGAGAAGTTCGTCGTGGCCCCCGACGGCAAGGTGACGCGTTTCAGCCCCCGCACGCTCCCCGACGCGCCCGAGGTCGTCGCCGCGATCGAGGACGCCCTCCCGCGCTGACGCACGGCGCCGGGCTCTCTTCCGTCGAGTGTCCAGGACGCGCCGTCGCGCGAGGGTCCGGTGCGGTGTGTCCTGGACGCTCGCCGGGGTGAACGGGGGGTGACGCGGCGGGTGCTGGACACACTGCCGGGGCGGGACGAGCTGCGCGGCCTGCCCTATCCTGACCGGGACCCGACCTGTGAAGGAGCCGCCATGGCTGACGCCGTCGTCCTCGTTTCCGGGGGAGCCGCCGTGACCCCGTTCACCGATCCCGAGCGCGCGGCCGCGTCGGGCCTGGCGGCGGGCAACACGATGACGGCCCTGCGCGCGCACCTGCTCGATCGCGGCATCCGGGTCTTCACCGCCCCCGCCCGCATCGGCCCGGGAGAGGTGCGGGAGGATGCCGGGTGGCAGGGCTTCGCCGACGTCCCCGTCGTGCTGCCGGCTGAGGTGACGATCAACGCCGTCGGCCGCGTCGACGACGCCGGGGTCGCGCTCGCCGGGTTCCTACGACGGCTCGCCGCGGAGGAGGGCGTCGGGAGCGTCGCCCTCGTCGGCCACTCGATGGGCGGGTTGTTCTCGCGCGCCGCGATCCGCGAGCTCGGCGGCGCGGGTCCGCGCATCGAGCGCCTCGTGACCCTCGGCACCCCGTGGGACGGCTCGGTGCTGGGCGACCTGCTCGACGACGAGATCTCGGAGGTCGACGCGCACGGCGACCCCGCCACGCTGCAGATCTTCGCCGAGGCGCGCCCGTACGCCGACGCGAACTCCCAGGGGGCGGCGGACGAGGTGTCGCGCCGGTTCCTGCGCGAGTGGAACGACGCCCAGGCGGGGGTGCTCGACGGCATCCCGGTGACCGCGATCGGCGCCGGATACTTCGCCGCGGCGACCGCGCCGGTGCAGCTGTGGCCGCACGACGGCCTCGTGTCGATGACCAGCGGTCGCGCCGACGAGGTGCCCTCCGCGGTGCTGCCCGACGTCGAGCGTCACTCGTTCGCCGACCACGTGCACAGCATCTTCTTCGCCGAGGCGTTCGGGCTGCCGTGGGAGCGCGCGCTGACGTGGGACCCCGCGGTGTTCGCCGTCGTGGACGACGCGCTCGGACTCTGACGAGGCCGGGTCAGAGCGTCGGCGCGACGTACTCGTGAGCGAGGTCGGTCACGGCGGCGATGTGGTCGAAGTCGTGGTCTGCGCTGAGGATCGTGGCATCGTTCGCGATCGCGTAGGCCGCGATGAGAATGTCGACCGCGCCCGCCGTTCGAACGAGACCGGCTCGCCAGAGGGCGGACTGGATGCCGACGGCGAGGGACTCGTCGGGTGCCCGTTCGAGGGGGAAGCCCAGGGAGATCTGCTCGAGGTAGTGCGCGTGCTCCTCGGCGGAGCGGGCGCTGTGACAGAACTCCAGCACCTGGGGAGGGCACGTGACGAAGAGGTCGGAGGGAGACCGGGCGATCCGTTCGAGCCGCGTCCGGATGATGGGATCCCCTGAGGCCAACCGCGCCCAGACGGAGTTGTCGACGAGGTAGTCGGTCACGACGTCGGGGCCACCACGGGTGAATCGAGGTGCTCTTCGAGATCGGTGAGTCCCGCGATCCCGGCGATCATCGCGTCTTTCTGCTTGGACGCGATGAGTCGGCGAAGGGCGAGGTCGAGAACCGCGCGGTTGGACGGCTCTCCGGTGAGGATGCGAGCGCGTTCGATGAGGCGCGGATCGAGGTCGACGCTGGTGAGGGCCATGAGGGCTCCCTTCGTTATATAGACGATTATATGCCAGATGCCCGTCACGAGGGGGCTGGACGCCGCGGCATCCGGGGTATATGTTGCGAGAACCAACAAACCCGCCGTGCGTCACTGCGCACTCGTGCGTTTTCATGCGAAGGAGCAGGAATGCCCACCCCCACCCGCGATGACAAGTTCTCGTTCGGACTCTGGACCGTCGGTTACAACGGCACCGACCCCTTCGGCGGCCCGACGCGCGAGCCCCTCGACGTCGTGCACGTCGTCGAGAAGCTCGCCGAGCTCGGCGCCTACGGCCTGACCTTCCACGACGACGACCTCTTCGCCTTCGGCTCGACCGACGCCGAGCGCCAGACGCAGATCGACCGCCTCAAGGGCGCGATGAAGGACACCGGCATCGTCACGCCGATGGTGACCACGAACCTCTTCTCGGCCCCCGTCTTCAAGGACGGCGGGTTCACCTCGAACGACCGTCAGGTGCGTCGCTTCGCGCTGCGCAAGGTGCTGCGCAACCTCGACCTCGCCGCCGAGCTCGGCGCGCAGACGTTCGTCATGTGGGGAGGCCGCGAGGGCGCCGAGTACGACTCCGCGAAGGACGTCCGTCAGGCGCTCGAGCGCTACCGCGAGGCCGTCAACCTCCTCGGCGACTACGTCACCGACAAGGGCTACGACATCCGCTTCGCGATCGAACCCAAGCCCAACGAGCCCCGCGGCGACATCCTGCTGCCCACCCTCGGTCACGCGATCGCGTTCATCGACTCGCTCGAGCGCCCCGAGCTCGTGGGCCTGAACCCCGAGGTGGGCCACGAGCAGATGGCCGGGCTGAACTTCGCCGCGGGCATCGCCCAGGCGCTGTACCACGGCAAGCTCTTCCACATCGACCTCAACGGCCAGCGCGGCATCAAGTACGACCAGGACCTCGTCTTCGGTCACGGCGACCTGCACAACGCCTTCGCCCTCGTCGACCTGCTCGAGAACGGCGGCCCCGGCGGGGTCCCCGCCTACGACGGTCCGCGCCACTTCGACTACAAGCCCTCGCGCACCGAGGACGAGTCGGGTGTCTGGGACTCGGTTTCGGCCAACATGAACACCTACCTGCTGCTCAAGGAGCGCGCCGCGGCCTTCCGCGCCGACCCCGAGGTGCAGGAGGCCCTGGAGGCCGCGAAGGTCGCCGAGCTCGCCCAGCCGACGCTCAACGAGGGCGAGTCGTACGACGACCTCCTCGCCGACCGCTCGGCCTACGAGGACTTCGACACCGACGTGTACCTCGGCGGCAAGGGCTTCGGCTTCGTCCGTCTGCAGCAGCTCGCGACCGAGCACCTGCTCGGCGCACGCTGAGTCGTCCCGGGCCCGGATGCCACGGCATCCGGGCCCTTCCGGGTCGAGGCCGCGCTTCGCCGGCGCCTCCTCCCGCGCGGACACTCGACGGGCGGCGGGCTGGGGCTCGGGGCCCGCGGCATCCCGCTCGTCGAGAGTCCAAGACACGCCGTGACGGGGCCCGCTCTCGCGGCGTTTCCTGGACACTCGACACCACGGGAGGCATGGGCCTCCGTGCGGAACACGGGCCGCGCCACTGGCGGCGCGGCGGAGAGAAGGGCAGAGCATGGCGCTCGTCATGGGAGTCGATTCGTCGACGCAGTCGTGCAAGGTCGTCGTGGTCGACGCCGAGACCGGACGGGTGGTGCGCGAGGGACGCGCCTCGCACCCCGCCGGCACCTCGGTCGACCCCGAGGCGTGGTGGACGGCGCTGCAGGATGCCATCGCCCAGGCCGGAGGCCTCGACGACGTGGCAGCGGTCTCGATCGCCGGACAGCAGCACGGCATGGTCGTGCTGGATGCCGATGGCGCTGTCATCCGCGACGCGCTGCTGTGGAACGACACGCGCTCGGCGCAGGCTGCGCGCGACCTCATCGACGAGGTCGGCGCCGCCGAGTTCGCCGAGCGCACGGGCGCCGTGCCGGTCGCGTCGTTCACCGGAACGAAGCTGCGTTGGCTGCGGGATGCCGAGCCGGAGAACGCCGCGCGCGTCGCCGCCGTCGCGCTGCCGCATGACTGGCTCACCTGGCGCCTGCGCGGGTTCGGTCCGGGCAACGCGGTGCTCGAGGAGCTGGTCACGGATCGTTCCGACGCCTCGGGTACCGCCTACTGGGGCGTCGACGGCTACGACGTCGACCTGTTCGTCCGCGCGCTCGGCCACGACGCGGTGCGCCCGCGCGTGCTCGGGCCGTGGGAGAGCGCCGGGACGCTGCCGGGCGGGGCGCTCATCGGACCCGGTGCCGGCGACAACGCCGGCGCGGCCCTCGGCCTCGGCGCGGGGGTGGGCGATGTCGTGGTGTCGCTCGGCACCTCGGGCACGGTCTTCGCCGTCTCCGACGCCCCGAGCCGCGACACCACCGGCACGGTGGCCGGCTTCGCCGACGCGACCGGGAAGTTCCTGCCGCTGGTCGCGACCCTCAACGCCGCCCGCGTGCTCGACGCCTTCGCGGGCCTGCTCGGTGTGTCGCACGACGAGCTCGGCGCCCTCGCCCTCGAGGCCGAGCCCGGCGCGGGTGGCGTCGTGCTGGTGCCGTGGTTCGAGGGGGAGCGCACGCCGAATCTGCCGCACGCCCAGGCGTCGCTGACGGGGCTGACTCTGGCATCCACGACCCGTGCGAACTTCGCGCGCGCCGCGATCGAGGGCATGCTGGGCGGGCTCGCCGTGGGGCTCGAGGCGATCCAGGCGCAGGGCGTCGAGGTGCGGCGCATCCTGCTGATCGGCGGGGCCGCCGCGAACGAGGGCGTCGCGCGGATCGCCGCGCAGGTGTTCGACGCCGAGATCGTGGTGCCGTCCGCGGGCGAGTACGTCGCGCTCGGCGCCGCCCGTCAGGCCGCGGGGGTGCTGGCGAACGGTCCCGTCGAGTGGACGGTGGCCACGACCCGGGCCGTCGAGCCCGATCACCGGCCCGAGATCCGCGCGCGGTACGACGTGATCGCGGCGCTTCGCGCGGCCGAGAGCTGAGCGCCCCGTCCCGGGCGGCGGGGTGAGGAGCGTCCCGTCTCCGGTGTTCGGGAGCTCATCCGCGCCGTTTCGGGGCGACACGCGGTGGAACCCCGCCGCCGGAGTGGAATCGGGCGCTCCGAATACGCCAGAGTGATACCGGACCCGTCGACGCCTTGTAAGGGGGGCGTCGGCGGGTTCTTCGCGTGAGCGCTCCCATAGATGAGCGTGGCTCGGTGCCGGGACGTCCGGCCGACCGGGCTGCCGCCGTTCCCGGTCGAGGACGCCGCGGGGTCGCGCGGGCGGGATGCGTGCGCCGGACGCCGGCGACGGGCCGTGCGCCGACAGATCCTTCCGCGAGCCGCCGAGGCCGACCACGGCGTCGCGCGCCACTACTGTGAGTCACCATGAGCGGCGAGATCGGGACCAAGCGCATCGGCGTGCGCGAGGTCGCCGCCGCCGCGGGGGTGTCGACGCAGACCGTCTCGCGGGTGCTGAACGACTATCCGGGCATCCGCGACGCGACCCGTGAGCGCGTGCTCGCGGCGGTCGCCTCCCTCGACTATCGCGTCAACAACGCCGCCCGCGCCCTCGGCACGAGCCTCACGCGCACCGTGGGCGTCGTGGCATCCGATGCCGTCCTGCACGGTCCGTCGGCGGGGATCGCGGCGCTCGAGCGGGCGGCTCGAGCGCGCGGGCGATGGATCTCGACCGCGTACACCGATTCGGACGACCCCGCCGACATCGACGCGGCCGTGCGCCACCTGCTCGACCAGGGGGTCGACGGGATCGTGCTCGTCGCCGCGCACGGGGTGACGCCCCTCGAGGGGTACGACGTGCCGCTCGTGCCGTTGTACGGCGAGTCCGGGATCCGCCAGCGCGATGCGGCCGCCCTCGTCGTGGACCATCTCGCCGACCTCGGACATCGGCGCCTCGTCGAGGTCTCCGGACCGGCGGACTGGCGCGAAGCCCTCGCGCGCACCGCGGGCGTGGCCGACGCCGTCGCCCGCCGGGGGCTGAGCCTCGTCGACCGCGTCGAGGGGGACTGGAGTGCCGCTTCGGGCTCCGCGCTCGCCGAGGTCGTCGCCGAACGTGTGCGGGCGGGGGCCACCGCCGTCGCTGTCGCGAACGACCAGATGGCCCTCGGGCTCGTGGCGGGGCTCGCCGCTCGCGGTCTGACCGTCCCGGCGGACGTCTCGGTCGCCGGTTTCGACGACAACCCGGATGCCGCTTTCTACACGCCGGCCCTGACCTCGGTGCGCCTCGACGTCGAGGGGGAGGCCGCGTACGCGGTCGCCGCCGTGCTCGGAGACGATGCTGACGCGCCTGCGCCCCCGGTGCTCGTCGCGCGCGCCTCGACCGCTCCGCCGCGTTAGCGCGCGAGCGGCATGCGCGGGCGGCCCGAGGATCAGCGCGACACGGCGGCTGGAGGCCGTTCTCTTCGACGAGACAGCATGCGATCGTCGAGACCGCGCGTTCGCGCGACGCCTCCCGCGGTCTCGGCACATCGGTGCGCTTCGGCCCAGACCGGCGCTCGCGCCGACGCGATGTTACCGGTAACATCAACACGGGCGCCTCGCGCCCGACCACTCGAACCCCGTCGAAGGAGACCCGCGTGTCCGATGCCGCCACGTTCGCGCCCGAGGTGCAGGAGGCCATCGACGCCGTCCGCGCCGACGTCGCGCGACTGCACGCCGAGCTCGTGCGCTACAACCTCGTCATCTGGACCGGAGGCAACGTCTCGGGCCGCGTCCCCGGCGCCGACCTGTTCGTCATCAAGCCCTCGGGTGTCTCCTACGACGACCTGGCGCCCGAGAACATGATCCTCTGCGACCTCGACGGCAACGCCATCCCGGGTGCCCCCGGCTCCGAGCGCAGCCCCTCGAGCGACACCGCCGCGCACGCGTACGTCTACCGCAACATGCCCGAGGTCGGCGGCGTCGTCCACACGCACTCGACCTTCGCCGTGGCCTGGGCGGCACGCGGCGAGGAGATCCCGTGCGTCATCACCGGCATGGCCGACGAGTTCGGTGGGCCCATCCCGGTCGGCCCCTTCGCGATCATCGGCGACGACTCGATCGGTCGCGGCATCGTCGAGACCCTGAGCGGACACCGCAGCCGCGCGGTGCTCATGCAGAACCACGGTCCGTTCACCATCGGCGTCAGCGCGAAAGACGCCGTCAAGGCCGCCGTCATGTGCGAAGACGCGGCGCGCACCGTGCACTACGCCCGCGAGGCCGGGCCCCTCGTCCCGATCCCGCAGGACAAGATCGACGCCCTCTACAACCGCTACCAGAACGTCTACGGACAGAGCACGGACGACCGCCGATGAATGCCCTCATCACCGAAGGCCGCGCTTCGCTCGGCATCGAACTCGGTTCGACTCGCATCAAAGCGTGCCTCATCGGCCCCGACGCCGAAGTGCTCGCGGTCGGCTCCCACGAGTGGGAGAACGTCTACGCCGACAAGCTGTGGACCTATTCGCTGGATGCCGTGTGGTCGGGCCTGCAGGCCGCCTACGCCGAGCTGGTCGCCGACGCTCGGCAGCGCCACGGCGTCACCCCCGTGCGCTACGCGGCGATGGGCGTCTCGGCCATGATGCACGGCTACCTCGCGTTCGACGCCGAGGGCGAGCTGCTCGCCCCCTTCCGCACGTGGCGCAACACGAACACCGGTGTCGCCGCGGCGGAGCTCACGGAACTCCTGGGCGTGAACATTCCGCTCCGCTGGTCGATCGCCCACCTGCACCAGGCGGTCGTGGACGCCGAGCCCCACGTGCCCGAGATCCGCTTCCTCACGACCCTCGCCGGTTACGTGCACGAGAAGCTCACGGGCGAGAAGGTGCTCGGCGTGGGCGACGCCTCGGGCATGTTCCCGATCGACTCCGCGACGCGTGACTACGACGCCGAGCTCGTGTCCCGCTACGACGCCCTCGCCGCCGGACGCGTCCCCGCCCTGACCGACCTCCTGCCGCGCGTGCTCGTGGCGGGCGCCGACGCGGGCAGCCTCACCGCTGCGGGCGCGGCGCTGCTCGACCCGAGCGGAACGCTGCAGCCCGGCATCCCGTTCGCCCCGCCCGAGGGCGACGCCGGAACGGGCATGGTCGCCACCGGAGCCGTCGCTCCGCGCACCGGCAACGTCAGCGCCGGCACGAGCATCTTCGCGATGGTCGTGCTCGAGCGTCCGCTGTCGCAGGTGCACCACGAGCTCGACCTCGTCACGACGCCCGTGGGTGACGCGGTCGCGATGGTGCACTGCAACAACGGCGCGAGCGAGCTGGCCGCGTGGGCGAACATGTTCACCGCGTTCTCCGTCGCGGCCGGTACCCCCGCGACCCCGGATGCCACGTACGCGGCGCTCTTCTCGGCCGCGCTCGAGGGCGAGGCCGACGCCGGTGGACTGCTGGCCTACAACCACCTCGCCGGCGAGCCCATCGCGGGGCTGGAGGAGGGCCGCCCGCTCGTGGTCCGCACGCCCGACAGCCGCCTGACGCTGCCGAACTTCATGCGCGCGCAGGTGTACGGCGTGTTCGGCACGCTCGCCCTCGGGATGGACGTGCTGCACGGCGAGGGAGTGGCGCTCGAGAAGATGTACGCCCACGGCGGCATGTTCCGCACCGCCGGGGTCGCCCAGCGCTTCCTCGCGGCGGCGCTCGACGCTCCCGTCGCGGTTGCCGAGACGGCGTCCGAGGGCGGCGCGTGGGGCATGGCCGTGCTCGCGGCCTACGTCGCCGACGGCGCCGGCCGCGACCTCGACACCTACCTCGCCGAGGTCGTCTTCGCCGACGCGCCCATCACCACCGTCGACCCCGACCCGGCGGACGTCGCCGGATTCTCGGCCTACCTCGACCGCTACCGCGCAGGCCTCGCCGTCGAGGCCGCCGCCGTGGCATCCCTCTGAACACGCGAAAAGGAACAGTCATGACCCGCACGAAGCTCAAGAACGACCTCGACGGTTACGAGGTCTGGTTCGTCACCGGCAGCCAGAACCTCTACGGCGAGGAGACCCTGAAGCAGGTCGCCGAGCAGTCGCAGGCCGTCGTCGAGGGCCTCGACGGCCTCCCGGTGAAGGTCGTCTGGAAGCCCGTGCTGAAGGACTCCGACAGCATCCGCCGCATGGCGCTGGAGATCAACGGCCGCGACGACGTCATCGGCGTCATCGCGTGGATGCACACCTTCAGCCCCGCGAAGATGTGGATCGCGGGGCTCGACGCCCTGCAGAAGCCGCTGCTGCACCTGCACACGCAGGCCAACGTCGAGCTGCCGTGGAACGACATCGACTTCGACTTCATGAACCTCAACCAGGCCGCCCACGGCGACCGCGAGTTCGGGTACATCCAGACGCGCCTGGGCGTCTCGCGCAAGACGGTCGTCGGCCACGTGTCGAACCCGGCCGTGCGTCAGCAGATCGAGGACTGGGAGCGCGCCGCCGCTGGCTGGACCGCCGCCCGCACCCTCAAGCTCGCGCGCTTCGGCGACAACATGCGCTTCGTCGCCGTCACCGAGGGCGACAAGACCGAGGCCGAGCTGCGTTTCGGCGTGCAGGTCAACACGTGGGGCGTCAACGAGCTCGTCGAGGCCGTCGAGCAGGCCTCGGATGCCGACATCGACGCGCTCGTGCAGGAATACGTCGACAGCTACGACGTGGCCTCCGAGCTGCTTCCCGGCGGCGCGCGCCACCAGTCGCTGCGCGACGGCGCGGCGATCGAGCTGGGCCTGCGCTCGTTCCTCGAGGAGGGCGGCTTCGGCGCCTTCACCACGTCGTTCGAAGACCTCGGTGCGCTGAAGCAGCTGCCCGGTCTCGCGGTGCAGCGCCTCATGGCCGAGGGCTACGGCTTCGGCGCCGAGGGCGACTGGAAGACGGCGATCCTCGTGCGCGTCGCGAACGTGATGGGTGCGGGCCTGCCCGGCGGCGCCTCGCTCATGGAGGACTACACCTACGACCTCGTGCCCGGAAACGAGCGCATCCTCGGCGCGCACATGCTCGAGGTGTCGCCGTCGCTCACGACGAAGAAGCCGCGCCTGGAGATCCACGAGCTCGGCATCGGCGGCAAGGACGACCCGGTGCGCCTGGTCTTCACCGCCGACGCGGGCCCCGCGCTCGTCGTCGCGATGAGCGACATGCGCGACCGCTTCCGCCTCGTGGCCAACGTCGTCGAGAACGTCGACGCCCCCGACCTGCCGAAGCTCCCCGTCGGCCGCGCTGTGTGGAAGCCCGCCCCCGACTTCGCGACCTCGGCCGGCTGCTGGCTCGCCGCCGGTGCCGCCCACCACACCGTCATGACGACGGCCGTGGGCATCGAGGTGTTCCGCGACTTCGCCGAGATCGCCAAGACCGAGCTCGTCGTCATCGACGACGACACCACGGTCCGCGGTTTCCAGAGCGAGCTGCGCTGGAACCAGGCGTACTACCGCCTGGCCCAGGGCCTGTAAGACCCGTCGCCCCGGGCCGCCGCACGGCCCCGGGGCGACGCGGCGCGTGCGCCTCGATCTTCGGGGCGCCTTGCGTGCACCGGGGCGTCCGTCGGACATCCCACTGCACGGATCGTGCCCCGGAACCTCCGCAGCGGTGGGCTGCGCCGGTTCCGGGGCATTTCCGCGTGCGGGCTGCGATCACGTCTCGCGCGCGGGGTCCATAGCATCCGGTGTTGCGGACCCTTGTCCCAGTTCTGGCGGTGCGTGTCCCACTTGTGGGGGGGTTGTCAGGCTTTGGACTGACCATTTTCGGGACATGGATGCCGCTGTGCCCGGGCTGCGCCGGTTCCGGGGCATTTCCGCGTGCGGGCTGCGATCACGTCTCGCGCGCGGGGTCCATGGCATCCGGTGTTCGCGCCCCTTGTCCCAGTTCTGGCGGTGCGTGTCCCACTGGTGGGGGGGTGGCAGGCTCTGGACCGACCATTTTCGGGACATGGATGCCGCTGTGCCCGGGCTGCGCGGCCGTGTGCGTGGGCATGTCCCAGTTCTGGCGGTGCGTGTCCCACTTATGGGGGGTTGGCAGGTTCTGGACCGACCATTTTCGGGACATGGATGCCGCTGTGCCCGGGCTGCGCGGCCGTGTGCGTGGGCATGTCCCACTTCTGGCGGTGCGTGTCCCACTCGTGGGGGGTTGGCAGGCTCTGGACCGACCATTTTCGGGACATGGATGCCGCTGTGCCCGGGCTGCGTGGCCGTGCGCGTGACGACCCTCGTTCCATCGGCCCACGCCAGGCACGAGGGTGGCGGACATCGCGAACACCCCCGCCGCTTTCACCGGACGATGACTTCCGCCTGCGCGTT
The DNA here is from genome assembly GCF_947489255.1 of uncultured Microbacterium sp. Taxonomy (GTDB): domain Bacteria; phylum Actinomycetota; class Actinomycetes; order Actinomycetales; family Microbacteriaceae; genus Microbacterium; species Microbacterium phycohabitans. Next base: position 577,149 of record NZ_CANLCY010000003.1, on the reverse strand, counting down.
CGTCTCGGTGTTGCACGTCGTGACCTGCCACGCGGGAGCCCCGTCGTCGACGACCCGCCGCATGTCGATGATGAGGGGGCTCGGGTATGTCTCCCCGGACTCCTGGGCCGCGACCCACGCGGAGGGCGCACCGACTTTCCGCTCGGCATCGGTGAGGTCGACCTCCTGCGACGCGCGCTTCTCGAGCGTCTGCACATCGAGCAGGGCCTCCTCGCCGCGGGTCGGATCGTTCCCGGTCACGCTCCGTACGCGCCAGACCCACTTCTCGTCGAGGTACTCGAGTCGGAGACCCACGACGGTGCCCGTCGACTCCCCCGGGAGGGACTCGAGGAAATCAGTGGGCCAGCTGAGCTGGTCGGGAAGACACGTGCCCGGATAGCCGTATCCGAGCGCGCGCTGCGCGGGCGGGGTCGTCGCGCACCCGACGAGGATGCCGAGCAGAACCGTCGTGGCGCAGGCGGCCATCGCGCGTCGTCTCATCGCCCCACCGTATCGGCGGGCGCGACGTGCGACGCGCCGCGTCGGAATACCCCCGCCTCACCCGTCGTTGCGGACGGTTCACCCCCCCGACCGATGGGAACCCCGCAGTGACTGACACCCCACACGCCCTCGTGGTCGGCGCGACCGGCATCGCCGGCGGCGCCCTGCTCGACCGCCTTTCCGACGACGGATGGGCGGTGACGGCGCTGTCCCGCCGGCCGGGAGCAGGGCGCGCAGGCATCACGTGGCGCTCCGCCGACCTGCGCTCACCCGATTCGTTGCGGGCTGCGCTGAGCGGCATCCCGGTCACCCACGTGTTCTTCACGGCCTGGTCGCGGCAGGACACCGAGGCCGAGAACATCGCCGTCAACGGCGGGATGGTCCGCGACCTGCTCGCCGCCCTCTCCGACGCCCCGGTGCGCCACGTGGCGCTCATGACGGGACTCAAGCACTACCTCGGTCCCTTCGAGGCGTACGGCCAGGGCGCGATGCCCGACACGCCGTTCCACGAGGACGAGCCCCGGCTCGAGGTCGACAACTTCTACTACGCGCAGGAGGACGAGCTGTTCGCGGCCGCCCGGCGCCAGGGCTTCACCTGGTCGGTGCACCGCTCGCACACCGTCCTGGGCCACGCGGTCGGCAACGCGATGAACATGGGGCTCACGATCGCCGTCGCCGCGGCGATCAGCCGACACCTCGGCCGGCCGCTGGTGTTCCCGGGCAGCGAGACGCAGTGGAACGGTGTGACCGACGTCACGGATGCCGACCTGCTCGCCGCCCAGATGGTGTGGGCGGCCACGCACCCAGAGGGGGCCGACGAGGCGTTCAACACGGCCAACGGCGATGTCTTCCGGTGGCGGTGGATGTGGCCGCGCATCGCCGCCGACCTGGGGGTCGAGGCGGAGGGCTTCGACACCGCCCCGCGCCCGTTCGAGCAGCAGATGGCCGATGCTGCGCCGGTGTGGGCCGAGATCGTCGAGCAATACGGTCTCGTCGAGCCCGACCTCGCCCGGGTCGCCTCGTGGTGGCACACCGACGCCGACCTCGGACGCGAGATCGAGGTGATGACCGACATGTCGAAGAGCCGCCTGGCCGGCTTCACCGAGCACCACCGCACTCGCGACTCCTTCACTCGCCTCTTCGAGCGCTATCGCGCGGCACGCCTCATCCCCTGAGCGTGAGGCTCCCGGCGGTTCGTTTCGCGGAGCGTCCTTTCGCTCGGGGTGGAGAATGCCGCGCGCCGAAGGGTGGAATGGGCCGCGAACCCGGGTCCTACAGCCGCTGCCCCAGCGCCCACAGGCGGTCCGCGCGCCCCGAGATCGCCTCCGACAGCGCGAAGGCCTGCGCATCGGTGAGGGATGCCACGTAGTCGACGATCCCGCGCGAGCGGGCGAGGCGTTCCGCGTCGGCATCCGACGGGCGGCGCTCCGCGGGCAGGGCGGTGTACTGCTCTCGAGCGAGCGCGATGAGCTCGCGCAGGCGCCGCGGGGTGCGCGCGCGGTCGAGGTCGTCGTCGAGCCACTCGCCGAGCGCCCGCACCGAACGGGCGAGGATCCGGCTCATGCCGCGCTGCTGGATCGCCAGGTCGGGGCGGCTGAGCACGAAGCGCTTGTGCACGAACTTCAGCACCTCGACGTGGTGCCAGGCCGACGCCGACAGCACGACGGGGCCGGCGCGCGGGGTGTCGAGCGGGCGCAGGCGTGCGGACTCCTGGAACCGGCGGATCCACCGGTCGGTGAAGGCGGCGAGCCGGCGCTCGGCCGTCAGCGAGCCGTCGAACGGGCGGGCGAGCAGGTCGGTGACCATCTCGGCATCCACGTCGCTCACAGCGGCGAGGAAGGCCTCGTCGTCGGCGATCCACGGGTCGTCGCGGCGCATCTTGCGGCGCAGGCGCTCCAGGCCCGCGCCCGGCGCCAGCTCGGCGCGCACCTCGGCGTCGTCGCGGTCGCGCCACTCGAGCACGTCGTCGAGCCAGCCGCGGAACTCCGCCGCGATCGGGGCGTGATCCAGGATGCCGGCGCGATAGAAGTCGTCGACGTCGTGCACCGAGTACGCGATGTCGTCGGCGAGGTCCATCACGGCGCCCTCGATGCTCTGGCGCAGGGGCTCGGCATCCACTCCCTCGCGCGCGTCGTCGAGGTCTTCGAGGTCGAGGTCGTACGCGGAGTACTTGTGCACGCGATACGCCCCGTCGGGGGAGCGACGGATGCCGCGGGGCGGGCCGATCCGCTCGACGTCGGCCGCGTCGACCGACGGCGCCCACGGGTACTTCGCCGAGGCCGCGCGCACGGCGGCGGTGAGGTTGAGCCCGCGCGGGGCGTTCTCGACCACGTCGAGCGAGACGAGGATGCGGTAGGTCTGCGCGTTGCCCTCGAACCCGTCGGGAAGCCCCAGCTCCTCGCGCGCGAGGCGGTTGAGCGTCGACTCGCCGAGGTGGCCGAACGGCGGGTGGCCGAGGTCGTGCGCGTAGGCGGCGGCCTCGACGACCGTGGCGTTGCAGATGTCGCCCTCGCCGGCCCGACGCGAACGGGTGTTCAGCTGCAGGGCCACCACGCGCGCGATTGCACTGACCTTCAGCGTGTGCGTGAGGCGGTTGTGCACGGGCGCGCCCGAGATCGACGGCGAGACCACCTGCGTCACCGCCGACAGGCGCGAGAAGTACGGCGAGAACTGGATGCGCTCGAGGTCGATCGACCACGGATCCGCGCGGGCATCGTCGTGGTCGGGGAAGACCCGGGATGCCGGGTTGCCGACGACCGTTCCCCGCTCGACGCGCGCGGGGTCGGCGGGCAGGGGCGGTGCGTCCGCCGCCGGGGGCGTGGTCTCGTCGTGCAGCGTCATCCGGTCCTCCCGCGGCGTCGATGGCGTGGATCCACGCTAACGCGTATGCGGTGGCCGTTCGCCGCGCGCACACCTCCTGCAGAGATCGACCGTTACGGCGCCAGCGGCTTGATGTGACGCCAGATTGCAGGAGTTGTGCTCGTTGACCGGAGGAGCGGCCGGCAGAACGGGTCAGCACGGGCTGGGAGGCGGGGCGTGCACAACTCCTGCGTGAGACGACAGGAGACGTCGGCGGGGACCGGTTCGGTCGCTTCTGCAGGAGTTGTGCACACAGGGGCGATGGCGTGGTCCCCGGCGGGGCGCCAGTCAGCCCCGCCGCACCTCCACGTCGACCACGCGGGCGTCGTCGAGACCGAGCTCGTACGTCGGGCCGGTGATACGGAGCCCCACGGCCTCGTCGACCTCCGCACACGACGGTCCGAGCCGCAGCTCCACCTCGCCCGGCTCGACCACGCGACGCATCGCCCGGTCGCTGTACGCCAGCCGCGAGGCGGGCACGGTCAAGCGCACCTCGGCGCGCTCGCCCGGCTCGAGCTCGACGCGCGCGTACGCGACGAGCTGCGCGACGGGCCGCGTGACGCTCGCAACCGCGCGGTGGGCGTACACCTGCACGACATCGGCTCCCCGCACAGCGCCGGTGTTCTCGACGCGTGCCGTCACGGTGAACGCGTCGCCCGCCCGCACCTCGGCGGAGGCACCGGATGCCGACCCCCCGGCCGAGCCGACCCCGTCCACCCGCAGCTCCCGCCGCGCGAACGTCGTGTACGACAGCCCGAACCCGAACGGCCGCACCGGTGTCGGGTCGGTGCTGGTCACGCCCGACGGCCCGCCGAGCAGGGGGTGCAGGTACGAATACGGCTGCGACCCCGCCGAGCGGGGGAGCGAGACGGGCAGGCGCCCCGAGGGGGTGGCATCCCCCGTCAGGAGCGCGGCCAGCGCGGGCGCCCCCTCCTCTCCGGGGAAGAACGCCTGCAGCACCGCCGCCGGAGCCGCGGCGCCGTCGAGCGCCCAATCGAGCGCGTACGGGCGGCCGGTCAGCAGCACCAGCACCACCGGGGTCCCGGTCGCGACGACCGCCTCGACGAGCTGACGCTGCACGCCGGGCAGGTCGAGCGAGTCGGCGTCGTTGCCCTCGCCGACCGTGCCGCGACCGAAGAGCCCGGCGCGGTCGCCGACCACGACGATCGCGACGTCGGCGTCGCGCGCGGTGTCGACGGCGGCGGCGATGCCGGAGGCGTCGGCGCCCTCCACCGCGCAGCCCTCGGCGTACGCGACTTCGCCGAAGCGGTCGGCGACGGCCTCGCGCACCGTCGGGATCTCGAACCCGAGCGGGAACGAGGGGTGGTGCGCGAGCACGTGGTTGGCGAACGAGTAGCAGCCCATGAGCGCCTCGGCGCTGTCGGCATTCGGGCCGATGAGGGCGATGCGTCCGGGCTCCCGCAACGGCAGGACGCCGTCGTTGCGCAGGAGCACCGCGCTCTCGAGAGCGAGCCGGTACGCCAGCGCGCGGTGCTCCGCGTCGTCGAGGTCGATGCTCGGCGGGGGCGTGGAGAAGTCGGCATCCAGGAGCCCGAGGTCCTCCTTCTCGGCGAGCACGCGCGCGACGGCGCGGTCGACCACCGCCTCGGGGAGGGCGCCGGATGCCACCCGCTCCGCGAGGAAGGGGTAGGCGTCGGGCCCCGGGAGCTCGACGTCGATGCCCGCCTCGAGCGCGAGCTGTGCCGCCTCGCCGCGGTCGGCGGCGATGCCGTGCATCGAGCGGAGGAACTCCACCGCGAAGTAGTCCGACACCACGGTGCCGTCGAACCCCCAGCGGCGGCGCAGCAGATCGGTGAGCAGCTCGTGGGAGCTGGCCACGGGCACCCCGTCGATCTCGGTGTACGAGTTCATGACCGACCGCACCCCGCCGTCGCGCACCGCCATCTCGAACGGGGGCAGGAACACGTCCTGCAGCTCGCGCTGCCCGGCGGACACCGGAGCGTGGTTGCGCCCGGCGCGCGAGGCGGAGTAGCCGACGAAATGCTTCAGGGTCGCGTGCACCCCGGCCCCCTGCAGTCCGCGCACGAAGGCCGTGCCAATCGTGCCGACGACGTAGGGGTCCTCCGCGATGCACTCGTCGACGCGCCCCCAGCGCGCGTCGCGCACGACGTCGAGCACGGGAGCGAGCCCCTGGTGCACGCCGAGGTCGCGCATCGAGCGGCCGATCGCGGATGCCATGAGCTCCACGGCATCCGGGTCGAACGAGGCGCCCCAGGCGAGAGGCGTGGGGAAGGTCGCCGCCTTCCACGCCGCGAAACCGGTGAGGCACTCCTCGTGCACCAGGGCGGGGATGCCCAGGCGCGTCTCGGTCTTCAGCCGCCGCTGTTCGCCCCACAGCCACTCGGCGCGTTCGATCGGGTCGACCGGGCGGGTGCCGTAGACGCGGGTGAGGTGGCCGAGGCCGTGCGCGGTGGCATCCACGTAGGCGGTCGAGGTGACCTTCTCGCCCGAGAGGGGGGCCACGACCTCGTCGCCCTGGTCGACCCAGTACCCGACGAGCTGAGCGAGCTTCTCGTCGAGGGTCATGTCGGCCACGAGCGCCCGCACGCGGGCGGAGGTCCCGGGCAGGGCGGCGCCGACGTCGGTGTTCTGGATGGTCATGTGGGGTCAGCCCTTCACGGCGCCGGTGAGGCCGCCGACGATCCGGCGCTCGAAGACGCTGAAGAACAGCAGAGCGGGGATCATCGACAGCGAGGTGAAAGCGAGCACGCGCGCGGTGTCGACGGAGTACTGCGAGGCGAACGCCTGGGTGCCCAGCGGCAGCGTGTACACGGCCTCGTTGTTGAGGATGAACAGTGGCAGCATGTACGAGTTCCAGCTGTTGACGAAGGCCAGGATGCCGACCGTTACCACCGCAGGCACCGCGAGGGGCACGACCATGCGCCAGAAGAAGCCGAGGCGGCCGAGGCCGTCGATCGACGCCGCCTCCTGCAGCTCCTTCGGGATCGCCGAGAGGAACGGCGACAGGATGATGATCGTCAGCGGCAGAGCGAAGGCGATCTGCGGCACGATGACGCCCGCGAGGGAGTTCATCAGACCGAGGTTGCGCACGAGGATGTACAGCGGCGTGATCGCCACCGTCATCGGGAACATCAGGCCCGCGGTGAACAGGGCGAACACCGCGCCGCGTCCGCGGAAGCGGTAGCGCGACAGCGCGTAGGCGGCCATGAGTCCGAGGATCACGACGAACGCCGTGGTGGCGACGGCGGCGATCGCGGAGTTGCCGACCTGCCCCCAGAACACACCGCTGGCGAGCACATCGGCGTAGTTCTCCCAGTTCCAGCGGCTGGGAAATCCGGCCGGGTCGACCGTGATCTCGGCGTTCGAGCGGAAGCCGCCCAGGATGATGTAGACCACCGGGGCCAGCATCATGCCGATCAGCAGCAGGGCGACGAAGGCCACGAGCAGGGAGCTCGAGCGCTTGGTGCCGGCGGGGGAGCGGTGCACGGAGCGCGGCGCCTTCGGCGCGACGAGCGTGGCGGTGGCGGTCATGAGGTACCTCCCGTGAGGGCGCCGGCGGTGTCGCGGCGCAGCACGAAGCGCTGGTACACGAGCCCGACGGCGAGAGAGATGAGGAACATCACCACGGCCACGGCGCTGCCGTAGCCGAAGCTGCCGGCGTTGCGACCGTTGGCGACCATGTAGGTGGCCATGGTCGAGGTGCCCGCGGTGGAGGCGACGTACTGGCCCCAGATGATCCAGACGAGGTCGAACAACTGCAGCGAGCCGATGATCGACAGGAACGCCCAGATGCGGATGGTCGGGCCCATGAGCGGCAGCACGATGTTGCGCTGGATCTGCCAGTACGAGGCGCCGTCGATCGCGGCGGCCTCGCTGAGCTCCTCGGGGATGCCCTGAAGGCCGGCGAGGAAGAGGATGACGGCGAAGCCGATGTACTTCCACGTGATGATGATCAGCAGGGTCCAGATCGCCAGGGCCGGGTCGGAGATCCAGTCGGCGCGCAGCGAGCCGAGGCCGATCTTCTCGAGGGCGCCGTTGAGGGCGCCGCCCGACTGCAGCATGAGTCCCCAGCCGAGACCGACCACGACCTCGGAGATGACGTAGGGCACGAAGATCAGCACGCGGATGAGCGACTGGGCCCGCATCTTGCGGTTCAGCAGCAGCGCGAGACCGAGGGCGAGGGGCCCCTGGAGCACCAGTGAGCCGATGACGATGAACGCGTTGTGCCCGAGCGCCTCGTGGAAGGCGGGGTCGGTGAGGATCGTGACGTAGTTGCGGATGCCGACGAAGTCGGTGGGGGTACCGAAACCCGACCACTTGTAGAAGCCGTAGTAGGCGGCGAGGGCGACGGGCAGGATGACGAACGAGACGAACACGACCAGGGCGGGGCCCAGGAGGATCGCGAGTTCGCCGCGGATGCGCCAGTTCTCGACGCGCCGACGCGCGGTCGGCCGCCCGGCCGAGGGGGCGCGGTGAGCGCCCTCCCCGGCCGGGCGGCGAGACCCGGCGTCGACCGCCGAGGCGGTGAGTTCGGTGGTCATGACCGGTGTCCTCAGCGGGATGCCGCGGCGTTGACCGCGTCGACGATGCCCTGCGGGCTGCCCTTGCCGGCGAACATGTCGACGACGGCGACGTTCAGCGCGTTGCCGACGTTCTGGCCGTACAACGTGTCGAGCCAGACCGAGACGTAGGGCGCCTCGGAGTAGGCCTCGAGCACCGACTGCAGCGCGGGGGTGGTCACCGCACCCTGCGCCTCGGACGAGGCGGGGAGCGTCTGGAACGCGGTGGCGTACGCCTCCTGGTTCTCCTGGTTGACGAGGAAGTTCAGGAAGTCGGTGCACTGCGCGGGAGCGTTGACCCAGCACGAGTAGCCGTCGACGCCGCCCATCATGGCGCCGGGCTCGCCGTCGCCGCCGGGGACCTCCGGGAAGGGGAACCAGCCGAGGTCGGGCAGCGGCTTCTCATCGGGGGTGAGCGAGGCGATCACGCCCGGGTCCCACGCGCCCATGAGCTCCATCGCGGCCTGCTTGTTGGCCAGGAGACCGGCCGACGAACCGGCGCCCTGCTGGGCGGCGGTGGTGAGGAAGCCCTCGTTGAAGGGCGCGGTCGCCAGGAACGACTCGAGGTCTTCTCCGGCCTTCAGCCAGCACGGGTCATCGAAGCTGCGGCTCGAGGCGGCCGAATCGAGCACGTCCTTGGAGCAGGCGCGCAGGGCGAAGTTGTAGTACCAGTGCGCGGCGGGCCAGGCGTCCTTCGCACCGACGGCGATCGGGGCGACCCCGGTGGCCTTGATCTTGGCGTTGGCGGCCTCGAGCTCGTCGATCGTCGCCGGAGCAGAGGTCACGCCTGCGGCGGTCAGCAGGTCTTGCGACGTGAAGATCCCGGAGGGGAGCACGGCGACCGGCATCCCGTAGTTCTTCCCGTCGATCTCGAAGGCCGAGAGCGAGGAGCCGAGGGCCGTCTTGGCCTCCGGGGTGATCTTGTCGGTGAGGTCCATCGCCTGACCGGCCGTGACGATGTCGGCGAGCTTGCCGCCGCCGCGCGCCATGAACAGGTCGGGGGCGTCGCCGGAGTTCAGCGCCGTCTGCAGCTTGCCGTCCATCTCCTCGTTCTGCACAGCCTGGATCTCGACCGTGACGCCGGGGTTGGCCGCCTCGAAGGCGGCGGCGGTGTCTTCCCAGTACTTCTTGCCGTCGCCCGTGGTGGAGTTGTGCCAGAGCGTCAGGGTGACGCTGCCGTCGGCGTTCTGTCCGCTTCCGCCGCCCGCGGCGCAGCCGCCGAGCGCGAGGGTGCCGGCGACGGCGAGGGCCGCTCCGGCGAGGATCTTGCGCGTGTTCATGTGATTCCCGTTTCTCTTCGTCGAGGTGCGCCGTGGGACGCGTCGGTGTTCGGCTGCTTCGCCGTTCCTGCGCTTCTCGGGGTCTGCTGCCCGCCGAGGTGTCAGCAGTGTCGCCCGGGATCTCGGGGCTCGTCAAACGTTTTCGAAAATGATTTCCACGCTAGGGTCGGATGCCATGACGAGGCGCGCCACCATCCACGACGTCGCCGCGGCGGCCGGGGTCTCGGTGGCCACGGTGTCGAAGGCCGTGAACGGCCGCTACGGCGTCGCACCCGAGACGGTGGGACGCGTGCTCGACGCCGTGAAGACCCTGGGCTACGAGTCCAGCCTCGTCGCCAGCAGCATGCGGTCGCGGCGCACGGGGGTCATCGGCGTGCTGGTGGCCGACATCGAGCCGTTCTCCGCCGAGATCCTCAAGGGCGTGGGCGGTGCCCTGCGCGACACCGGGTACGACCTGCTCGCCTACACCGGGGCCCGCCGCGACGGCGAGGGCTGGGAGCGGCGCTCGCTCAGCCGTCTGAGCGGCACGCTCATCGACGCGGCGATCATCGTCACCCCCACCGTGGTCAACGTCTCGAGCGACGTGCCGATCGTCGCGATCGACCCCCACACCGGCCGCGGAGACGTGCCCACGGTCGAATCCGACAGCTTCAGCGGGGCGCAGCAGGCGGTGCATTATCTCGTGCAGCTCGGCCACCGCCGTATCGGCTTCATCGCCGGACGCCCCGATCTGCGCTCGGCGGTGGCGCGCGCCTCGGGGTACCGCGCGGGGCTGTCGGCCGCCGGCATCCCCTTCGATCCCGCGCTCGTCGGCGTGGGTCGCTACGAGCAGGACGTCGCGCGCGAAGCCGCCCACGCCATGCTCGCGCTGGCCGACCCGCCGACCGCGGTGTTCGCCGCGAACGACCTGTCGGCCCTGTCGATCGTCGAGGTCGCGACCGAGCGCGGCCTGCGGGTTCCCGAGGATCTCTCGGTCGTCGGGTTCGACGACGTGCCCGAGGCCGCCCGCGCCCAACCGGCGCTCACGACCGTGCGGCAGCCGATGAAGCGCCTCGGCGCCGAGGCCGTCCGCATCGTGCTCGCCCTGCTCGCGGGCGACGAGCTGCCCGAGACGCACATCGAGCTGCCCACGCGACTCGTCGCGCGCGGCACGACCGCGCCCCCGCGCGAGCGCTGAGGCGGGTCGTCCCGGCGCGCTGGGCCGCATCGCCCGGCGCCACACCGGCTCGGGCGCGCCGCACCACCCCGTGGCTCCGGTACCGTCGAGGTGTGAATCCCGCCAGCAGCAAAGACGACGAGGTCGATCTCCTCATCGACGCGTGGTCGCAGTTGCTGCCCGAGGTCGACCTCACCCCCCTCGACGTGATGTCGCGCCTGCGCCGCGCCGCGTTCCACCTGTCGAAGCTGCGCGCCAAGGCCTTCGCCAGCGCCGGCATCGCCGTGTGGGAGTTCGACGTCCTCGCGGTGCTGCGTCGCGCCGGCACCGAACTGAGCGCCACGCGCCTCATCACGGCGACCATGATCGGCAGCGCGGCGATGACCAACCGCCTCGACAAACTCGCCGACCGCGGTCTCGTCCACCGCCGCCCGAACCCCTCCGACGGGCGGGCGATCCTCGTCGCGATCACCCCCGAGGGGATCGAACGGGTGGATGCCGCCATGACCGAGCTCGTGCGCCTGGAAGCCGATGCCTTGCGCGACGTCAGCCGCGCCGACCAGGCCCTTCTCGCGAGTGCCCTGCGCGTGCTCGCCGCCGGCGAGACGCACGAGGCGTGATCGACCTCCTCGACACCCTCTCTCGACGTCCGGTCGTGCTCGACGGCGGACTCGGCACGCTCCTCGAGGCGAGGGGCAACGACGTCACCTCGGCGCTCTGGTCGGCGCGGGTGCTCCGCGACGATCCCGCCGAGGTGCGCGCCGCGCACGCCGCGTTCGTCGACGCGGGCGCCGAGGTCGTGATCACGGCCTCGTACCAGCTCGGTTTCGGCGGCGACATCCCGGATGCCGAGGTCGAGGCGCTCCTGCGTCGGTCGGTCTCCCTCGCCCGCGAGGCGGGCGATGCGGTCGTGGCGGCATCCGTGGGTCCGGTGGGCGCGCTCCGCGCCGACGGCAGCGAGTACACGGGCGACTACGGCCTCACCGTCGACGAGCTGCGGATGGCCCACCGCCGGCGCCTGGAGGTTCTCGCCGACGCGGGCGCCGACCTGCTCGCCGTGGAGACCATCCCCTCGCCGCTCGAGGCCGAGGCCCTCTCCCTCGAACTCGCCGCCCTCGACACCCCCGCGTTCGTCAGCCTCTCGGCCGACAGCACCGGTTTCGCGACCCCGGGAGCGCTCGCCGCGGCGCTGGGTATCGCGGCATCCGGATCATCGGTCGTCGCCGTGGGCGTCAACTGCTGCTCGCCCGGCGCGGTGCTCGGCGCCCTGACCGAGGGGCCCGGCATCCCGCTCGTCGCCTACCCCAACACGGGGGAGACCTGGGATGCCGCCACGCGCACGTGGAGAGGGGCCGCGGCCCCGTTGGCCGCCGACGCCCCGTCGTGGGTCGCGGCGGGAGCCCGCCTGGTCGGCGGCTGCTGCCGCTCGATGCCGGCCGACATCGCCGCGATCGCCGCCGCGGTGCGCTGACGGCGCGCGGGAGGGGTCGACCGGATCTCAGCGCGCGTCGATCACGCGGTCGAGCCACTCCACCAGGAGCGAGCGTTCCGCGCTCGAGAGGGCGTCGAGTCCGGCCGCGTCCGCGCGCAGCGTGACCGCGGCGGTGCGGTGCGCGGGCTCGGTGGACGCGGCGGTCGCCTCCGGGACGATGATGGATCCGAGCACGGCCTCGAACAGGGCGTCGGCGACGGCGGGATCCCGCGCGTCGCTCGGGTGCTCGAGCAGGGTCAGGATCGCGCCGGTCCCCGCCGCGTGGATGAGGGCGACGGCGTGCGCTTCGGAGACGCGCAGTCGGCCGGACGACGCGACGCGGCGGACGCGTTCCTCCAGCGCGTGCACGCCGGCGGCCAGGGCGGGGGAGTCGCGACCGCGTCTGGGATCGCTGAGGAGGACGAAGAGGTCGGGGTGCTCGAGGCCGAACCGCACCGTCTGATGCCAGCCGTGACGGAGGTCCTCGATCGGGTCGCCCCAGGATCGCTCCGCGTCGAGGTCGGCGACCTTGCCCGCGCTGAACGTCGCCATCGTCCACTCGGCGACCGCGTCGAGCAGTCCCTCCTTGTCGCCGAAGAGGCGGTAGATCGTGGGGGCCTGGATCCCGGCCCTCTCCGCGACCGCGCGGGTGGTGACGCCCGCGGTCCCCTGGTCGCGCAGGAGCGCGGCGGCGGAGGCGATGATCCGCTCGCGCACGTCGTCTCGGGGCGTGGCGGGGGTCATGTGAAGACGATAACAAATCCTTGTAAGCGGCGGTAATGAATGTTACCTTTCGAGCGTTTCCATCGATAACACGAAAGGCATTCCAATGATCACCATCACCGGCGCGACGGGTTCACTGAACCGCGCCACCGTCGATCACCTTCTGCAGAGCCTCGACCCGTCCGAGCTGGTGGTGGTCGTGCGGGATCCCTCCCGCGCGGACGATCTCGCGCGTCGAGGCGTCGAGGTGCGGGCGGGGGACTACGCCGATCCACACGGACTCCGGGCGGCGTTCGAGGGTGCCGACCGTCTGCTCCTCGTCTCCTCGAACGACCAGAACGCCGATGCGGCGGCTCTGCACCGCGGAGCCATCCAGGCGGCGAGCGACGCGGGGGTCGGGCACGTGCTCTACACGAGTCATCAGGGGGCCGACGCCAGCTCGCCGTTCGCCCCCGCGCGGGATCACGCGGCGACCGAGGAGGCGCTCGCCGCCAGCGGCCTCCCCTGGACGGCCTTGCGCAACGGCTTCTACGCCCACTCCCTGCAGTGGCTGCTCGGGCCGTGGCGGAAGACGGGGGCGGTGTCGGTGCCCGCTGATGGCCCGGTCTCCTGGACGTCGCGCGACGATCTCGCCGAAGCGGCGGCACGCTTGCTGGGGCGCCAGGTCCTCCCGCAGGGGCCGGTGACGCTCACCGCCACGCACGCCCCGAGCTTCGCCGACCTCGCCCGCTGGGCGGGGGAGACTGCGGGTCGTGAGGTCGCCCTCGACGTGATCGACGAGGAGGAGTGGATGCAGCGCTCGCTCGCCGCGGGTCGGCCCGAGGGCGCGGTCCGCTTCACCCTTGGCGTCTTCCAGGCGGCGGAGGGCGGCTTCTTCGCCGGAACGGATCCGGCGCTGCGCACCCTGCTCGGTCGCGAGCCGGTGACGGCCAGGAGCGTCGTGGACTCCCTGGCGCGGGCCTGATCGTCGTCTGAGCCTCCGGCGCCCGGGCACCGGACGTTCCGCCGCCCGGCCGGCAGGGGAGCCGCGATCGCCGCGGCGGTGCGCGGCCGACGCCTCACGTCCTCCGGCTGCCGTCGACGCTCTCGCGCAGAAGCGTGAGCTGCGCGGCGCGCCAGCCGTACGCGTCCCTCAGGCGGGACCGTACGGTCGACAGCGCCGACGGCACGAGCATCTCCACGCCCCGGTAGACGTCGACCGCCGAGGGGTCGACCTCGCGGGCGGCCATGCGGAGTTCGGTGAGCAGGGCCAGCAGGCCGTCGGGGCCGAGCTCGGTGCGCGCCCGGGGCCAGTCGCCGAACGCGACCCGCGTCCACGGCGCGGTGGTCGCCGCGCCCCCGAACGCGGGAGAACGGCGCACGAGCACGACCGCCACCCCCGCCAGCAGGACCGTGGCCGTTGCGATCACCCCGGCGGCCTCGATGGAGAACAGCGTTCGAGCGAGAGGGGAGTCGCCGAGGGGGCTCGCCTCCACAGCCACCCTGGCCAGGCAGTACGCCGCGAAGCCGCCGGTCGTGCCGGCCAGCACCAGTGCCGAACGGCGCGGGATGGTTCGGGAGCGCGCGGTCAGCACCGCGCACGCAGCGCTCGCCGCCGCGACCGCGAGAACCCTCACCGTGAGCGCGGTGGGGGCGTCGAGCACCACCGAGGTGACCCCGACGGTGAGTGCGAGCGCCACGGCGGACACGACCAGCACCCGCACCTGCCGGGACCGCGGCGCAGACACCGCGATGCACAGCATGGAGGGGGCGAGCACCATCGCGCACGCGGCGATCGCGAGGGCGATCGGGCCACCGCCCTGGAACGCGAGGACGTACATCGCGGTCGATCCGACCGACAGCACGCCCGCCATGGTCGTGACCCGCAGGAAGAAGTGCAGAGGTGCGCGGCTCCCCAGCTGCGGCAGGATCACCCCGATCATGCTCACACCGAGCGCGACGCACATCACCGCGAGCCCGATCGACAGCACCATGGATCCTCCACGCCACATCATGCTCGCTCCGGCGCGCGCGGCCCTCCCCGACGCTCGGGGTTGACGCCGGCTTTCGCGCGGCTCAGTCGAAGTCCGCGGCGAGCGCGTTGCGGTGGTACTCGAAGATGATGCTGGTGCGGGTGGATGCCACGCTGTGCCGCGCCGAGAGATGATCGACGACGAAGCGACGTACCGCGGAGGAGTCGTCTACGGCGATGTGCACGAGGAAGTCGTCGGCGCCCCCGAGGAAGAAGAGCTGGATGACGTCGGGATGCCGACGGATCTCGTGCGCGAACGCGCGGATGCTCTCCTGCCGCTGACCCGGCCGCAGCGTGACGCCGACGATCGCCTGCAGACCGCGACCGAGCCGGCTCTGGTCGACGGCGGCGTGGAATCCGGTGATGAGACCGCGGTCGACGAGGGCGCGCAGCCGCGCGTGAGCGGTGGATGCCGCAACGCCCAGGGCCTCGGCGAGCGCGGCGTTCGTCATCCGGGCGTCGGCGGAGAGCAGCTCGATGATGCGGGCGTCGAGCGGGTGCAGGTCGTCGTCGGCCATCGCAGATCCTTCGCGTGAAAGCCGCGCGAAAGCACGACAGCGCCGATGATACGGGAGACATTCGGTAATTTTCCGAATATTCTGCGCAGAAACACCACGGAAACACCCCTTTCTGCGATTCTTCCGGCAACGCTCATCCGCTCGAGGAGGAACCCATGCGCGTCGCCGTGCCGACCGAGATCAAGAACAACGAGAACCGCGTCGCGATGACGCCGGCGGGGGTCGACGCCCTCGTGCATCGTGGACACGACGTGCTCGTGCAAGCCGGAGCGGGCGAGGGCAGCGGTTTCTCCGACGAGCAGTACGCGGCCGCCGGAGCGGAGATCGTCGCGACGGCCGACGAGACCTGGGCACGCGCCGAGCTGCTGGTCAAGGTCAAGGAGCCCATCGCCCCCGAGTACGGATTCCTGCGCCCCGACCTCACGCTGTTCACCTACCTGCACCTGGCGGCCGACCGTCCCCTCACCGACGCCCTGATGGCGGCGGGGACCACCGCCGTGGCCTACGAGACCGTCCAGACCGCGGACCGCGCGCTCCCGCTCCTCGCGCCGATGAGCGAGGTCGCGGGTCGCCTGTCGATCATCGAGGGCGCCCACCACCTGCTGCGCGCGTCGGGGGGCCGTGGCCTGCTTCCCGGCGGCGTTCCCGGAACCCCCCGGGCGAAGGTGGTCGTCATCGGCGGCGGCGTCGCCGGAGAGCACGCGGCGGCCAACGCCCTCGGACTCGGTGCGCGGGTCACCGTCGTCGACATCTCGCTGCCCAAGCTGCGCCAGCTCGAAGAGCGCTTCGGCGGCGCGATCGAGACGCGCGCCTCGACGCGCCTCGAGATCGCGGAGCAGCTCGCCGATGCCGACCTCGTGATCGGCTCGGTGCTGATCCCGGGCGCCGCAGCTCCCAAGCTCGTCACCGATGAGATGGTCGCGGCGATGAAGCCCGGCTCGGTGCTCGTGGACATCGCGATCGACCAGGGCGGCTGCTTCGAGGGCTCGCGCCCGACCACCCACGACGCCCCCACCTTCCGCGTGCACGAGGCGCTGTACTACTGCGTCGCGAACATGCCCGGCGCGGTGCCGCACACCTCCACGCGCGCCCTGTCCAACGCCACACTGCCCTACATCACGCGCATCGCCGACGCGGGCTGGGAGGCCGCGGCATCCGCCGATCCCGCCCTCGCCAAGGGGCTGAACGTGCGCGCGGGCGTGGTCGTCAACGAGGGCGTGCGCGCCGCCTTCGACCTCTGACCCGATCACTCAACTGCCGCGGAGGTGGCTGAGCGTGTCGAGGCCACCGGCCCAGGACCGCCGTGCGAAAGCCGCGGTCTTGCGTTTCCGGGTGGTGCGGCTCAGCCGCGCACCCAGGCGTAGGTGATCTCGGGGCGGCCCTGGCCGCCGTAGCGCGGCTCCCGGCGCACGCGGCCCACGTCGGCGAGATGCTCCAGGTAGCGCCGGGCGGTGACCCGCGACATCCCCTCGCTCTCGCCCACCTCGGTCGAGGAGACCGCGCCCGCCGCGGTGCGCACGCGCTCGGCCACGGCCTGCAGCGTTGCGTCGCTGAGGCCCTTCGGCAGGGCCGGCGACGTGACCGTGCGTAGCGAGCCGAGCAGGGCGTCGACCTCGGACTGCGTCGCTTCACCGGCCGCGCGGTCGAGTCCCTCGACGTAGGCGCGGTACGCCTCGAGTCGCTCGCGGAAGGCGCCGAAGGCGAACGGCTTGATGAGGTACTGGACGACGCCGATCGACACGGCCGCGCGCACGGTCTCCGCGTCGCGCACCGCGGTGACGGCGATGATGTCGACGCGCGAGCCCATCGCCCGTGCGCGGCGCGCGACGTCGAGGCCGGTGCCGTCGGGCATGGTCATGTCGAGCAGCACGAGGTCGATGCGGCGGTCCGGTTCGCTCAGCGCCGTGAGCGCCGCGCGGGCGCCGGCCGCCTGCCCGGCCACCTCGAATCCGGGCACCCGCGCGACGTAGGCGCTGTGCAGCTCGAGGGCGAGGGCGTCGTCGTCCACGACGAGCACGCGGATCACGCGGTCACCGCCTCGGCGACCACCGGCAGGAAGACGCGCACCGTGGTGGGGTCCGCGCCCACCTGCAGCGTCCCTCCGCGGGCGGCGACGATGTCGCGCACGAGGGCGAGGCCCACGCCGCGACCGCCGGGAGCGTGGGCGGTCTTCGTCGACGAGCCGAACGCGAACGGATCCTCCAGCGTCGGGTCGAACCCCGCGCCACCGTCGGACACCTCGATCACCACGTCGTCGCCGTTCTCGCGCAGCGTCGCGCGCACCCACCGCGGTTCGGCCCCGGCGGCGGCGGCGTCCAGGGCGTTGTCGACGAGGTTGCCGACGACCGTGACGGCCTCCTCCGGTGCGAGGGGGAGGGCGGGGGTGGGCTCGGCGACGTCGAGGTCGAGCCGCACGCCGAGCTCGGCAGCCTCGTCGAGCTTGCCCAGCAGCAGCGCCACGACGATCTCGCCCTCGTCGTGCGACACGAGACGATCGGCCAGTTCCTGCCGTTCCCCCGTGGATGCCACGATCAGACGCCGCGCATCGTCGACACGGCCCAGTTCGAGCAGCGCCAGCAGCGCGTGCAGGCGGTTGCCGTGCTCGTGCGTCTGCGAGCGCAGCGTGTCGCTGAGGGTGCGCACGCCCTCGAGCTCGCCGAGCAGCGCCTGCAGCTCCGAACGGTCGCGCAGCGTCATGACCCGTCCGCGTTCGGGGGCACGACGGCCGCTGAGGTCGCGCGCCTCCTCCTGGTTGACCAGCAGCACGCGGTCGCCGTTCACGACGGTCTCCTCGACCATGCGGCGCCCCGTGGCGATGGCCTCGGCGAGAGCGGCATCCATCTCGGCCTCCCGCGGGTCGAGCGACACCTGACCCGACGTGGCCGGGGGCAGGCCCAGCAGGTCGGCCGCCTCGTCGTTGTAGAGCACGATGCGCCCGGAGCGGTCGGTGACGACGAGCCCTTCGCGCAGCGAGTGCAGCACGGTCTCGTAGCTCTCGACGAGGCGCGACAACTCCTCGGGCGTGTACGACCCCGTCACCCGGCGGGCGCTTCGGCGCACGTACAGGGCTCCCAGCACGCCGAGTCCGACGATGGCGGCGGATGCCAGCACGATCAGCGGAGCGCGAGCGGCGATGTCCTGCTGCACGGCGCCGAGGGTGACCCCCACCGCGACGAGGGCGACGATGCCGCCGCTCTCGTCGCCGCCCGCACGGATCGGCGCGATCGTGCGCACGGAGGGGCCCAGCGTGCCCTCGTAGACCTCGGTGAAGGTGCGTCCGGCGAGGGCCTCGTCGCGCGAGCCGATGTACGGCAGGCCGATCTCCGCGCGGTTGGGATGGGTCAGACGGATGCCGTCGGGCGTCATGATCGTGACGAACGACACGTCGGTCTCACCGAGGATCTGCTCGACCATCGGCTGCAGACGGTCCGAGTCGCCCGCTCCCGCGAGGGCGGCGACGTCGGGTTCGTGCGCGATCGTCTCGGCGACCGAGAGCGTGACCTTCTCGGCCTCGCGCTGCCCGGAGTCGCTCAGCTGCACCGACAGCAGGGCGGCGAGGACACCGGCCACGAGCACCACGACGCCGAGCGACACCAGCGCCAGTCGTCCGCCCACGCTCAACCGCATGCCCACCGCCCTTCGTCGCGCCTGCCGTGAACAATACGACCACAAATCGCCCATCGGTTCGCCGTCGACCACAGTCATGTCATCCACTCCGGCGGTCCCGCCGGACAACGAAGACGTTAGGAAAGGGATAGGCGCTGATGGCTCTCTCACTCCGCACCACTCGCGACGGTCGACCGCGTAAGAAGATCGATCGCAACCACTGGCTCTACATCGCCGTCATCGTCGCCGTCGTGGCGGGCGTGATCGTCGGCCTCGTCGCCCCGCAGTTCGCCGTCGGCCTCGAGCCCGTCGGCAAGGGCTTCGTCAACCTGATCAAGATGATGATCGCCCCGGTCATCTTCTGCACGATCGTCGTCGGCATCGGCTCGATCGCGAAGGCCTCGACGGTCGGCAAGATCGGCGGCCTGGCCCTGGGCTACTTCCTCGTCATGTCGACCTTCGCGCTCGGCATCGGCCTGCTGGTGGGCAACATCATCCACCCCGGCGAGGGCCTGAACATCGGCAGCGCCTCCTACGACGCCGTGCCCGAGGCCACCACGACGCAGGACTTCGTGCTCGGCATCATCCCGACGACGTTCTTCTCGGCGTTCACGGGCGGCAGCATCCTCCAGGTGCTCTTCATCGCCCTCCTCTCGGGCTTCGCCCTGCAGGGCATGGGCGAGCGCGGAGCGCGCATGGTCGAGGGCATCCGCAACTTCCAGGTGCTCGTCTTCCGCATCCTCGGCATGATCCTGTGGCTCGCGCCCATCGGCGCGTTCGGCGCCATCGCCGCGGTCGTCGGCAAGACCGGATTCGGGGCCGTCATCAGCCTCGGCATCCTAATGGGCTCGTTCTACCTGACGTGCTTCCTGTTCATCGCCATCGTCCTGGGCGGTCTGCTCTACGCCGTCACGCGGGTCAACATCTTCTCGCTCATGAAGTACCTGGGCCGCGAGTACCTCCTCATCGTCGGCACCTCGT
Organism: uncultured Microbacterium sp.; assembly: GCF_947489255.1. Lineage (GTDB taxonomy): Bacteria > Actinomycetota > Actinomycetes > Actinomycetales > Microbacteriaceae > Microbacterium > Microbacterium phycohabitans. The sequence continues at coordinate 557,523 of NZ_CANLCY010000003.1, read as the reverse complement.
CGTCCGAGGCCGCCCTGCCCCGCCTCATCGCCAAGATGGAGCACCTCGGCGTCTCGAAGCCCGTGGTCGGCATCACCGTTCCGACCGGGTACTCCTTCAACCTCGACGGCACGGCGATCTACCTGACGATGGCGTCGCTGTTCATCGCCACCGCGATGGGCGCCCCGATGTCGATCCCCGAGCAGATCGGTCTGCTCATCTTCATGATCATCGCCTCCAAGGGCGCGGCCGGTGTCACCGGTGCGGGACTCGCGACCCTCGCCGGCGGCCTGTCGGCCTACCGTCCCGACCTCGTCAACGGCGTCGGCGTCATCGTCGGCATCGACCGGTTCATGTCGGAGGCCCGCGCGGTCACCAACTTCACCGGCAACGCGGTCGCGACCCTCCTCATCGGCGCCTGGACCAAGCAGTACGACGGACAGCGGGTGCGCGAGGTGCTCGCGGGCCAGATCCCCTTCGACGAGACCTTGCTCACCGGCCACGACCACTCGGCCACCCCGGCGGCGGATGCCAAGGAGCAGGCCTCGACCGAGGTCGGCACCGGACCCGCGGCCGTCGACACCCGGGCGCTCAACGCCTTCCGCGCTCAGGCGGAAGCGGAGGCGGCGGCGCGGAGCCGCTCGTGAGCCTGGCGCACACCTCGGCGGGGGCGGCTTCGGCCGCCCCCGCCCCTGCGCGCGTCGACCTCGCCCGCACGTGGATGCTGCGTTCGCCGCTCGCGGGCGACCTCGCGACCGCGGCCGACGTGCTCGTGCTCGACCTCGAAGACGGACTGCCCGCGGCGCGCAAGACCGAGGGGCGCGATCGAGCCCGGCGTGCCGCCGCCGAGGCACCCGTGTGGCTGCGCATCAGCGCCGCCGGAACCCGCGACGGCCAGGCCGACCTCGCCCTCGGTCGCGAGCTCGACGGGCGCCTCGCCGGAGTCGTCCTCGCGATGTGCGCGGGGCCGGCCGACGTGGCGCACGTCGCCGCCTCCCTGCCCGCGGGCACCCCGATCGTCGCGATGGTCGAGTCGGCCGCGGCGCTGTTGGCGGCCCCGGCCATCGCCGCGCATCCCGCGACCCGCCGACTGGCGTTCGGCACCGGCGACTTCCGTCGCGACACCGGCATGTCGGCCGAGCGCATCGCCCTGTCGTGGCCGCGTGCCCAGCTCGTCGTCGCCTCGGCGGCCGCGGGTATCGCGGGCCCCATCGACGGCCCGTGCGGTCCGATCGACCAGGCGCACGACGCGGCGCTCCACGCCGTCGCGATGGGTTTCACCGGCACGCTGGCGCTCCAGGATGCCGCGATCCCCGGGGCTCACGCGGGCTTCACGCCGTCGTCGGCCGAGGTGGCGGCCGCCCGGTCGCTGCTGTCCACCACGCCCGACGGTCCGGTCGACGGCTCCTACGCGCCGACCCTCGCCCGCGCGCGAGCGCTGGTCGCCCGCGCCGAGGCGCTCGCCGCCCTCTGACCCGCGGCGCCGCGTCCCGCGGTCCCGTCACGGAGGTCCCTGAGGCCGTCGAAGGGACCGGGACCACGGCGGCGTCGGTATCGGGGGCTTCGACACGCCCAGCCCCCTCGCCGTGCGGGGGCGCCGTCACGGAGGTCCCTGAGCCCGTCGAAGGGACGGGGCGCACGGCGGCGTCGGGCCCCGGGGGCTTCGACAGGCTCAGCCCCCTCGCCACACGGGTCCCGGGGGCTTCGACACGCTCAGCCCCCTCGCGGCGTCACGGGGCTCAGCGACCGCGCCGGAACCACCGGCGCCGCGGCGGGGGAGCGGCCACGGCGGCGGCCTCTTCACGGGCGCGACGTCGCTCGATCCACGCGGCCACCTCGGCATCCACGTCCACCGTCGGAGTCACCACCGGCGGCCCGCCCTGCAGCTGCCGACGCGCCTCGATCACGCGGCGGTTGAAGTCGTCGACCGCCTCGCGCACCTCGGCTTCGTGCGCGATGGCATCCAGTCGGTCTGCCATCTCTTTATGCTCGACGCGCAGCGTTAGCGCCGGAGGGCCCAGGCCCGTCAGCTGTTCGGTCTCGATCTTGCGGCGGATCCACCAGTCGGGGTCGTGCGAGGTGGTCAGATCGAGGGGCTTGCCCGCCCCGGGGAGGTTGTCGAACTCGCCGCGGCGGATCGCCTGCTGGATCGACGTCTCGACGAACGCCGCGCGCTCAGCAGCCGTCGACCCGCGCGCGGGACCCGTCGGCTCCGCCGGTTCGGGGGCGAGACCGGCGTCGCGCAGTTCGCGGTCGAGCCGGTATCTCTCGGCGGCTTGGCGCGCGTCGTCGCTCACGCGGCCTCCCGGCCGTCACGCTCCAGCCGGGCGAGGCGCTGGCGGGCCATGTCCTGGGCCCGCGGACCGGAGCCCAAGGCGCGCTCCGTGACGCGCAGGACGACGCGCGTCAGCGCGAGCACCGGCAGCGGCCACCGGCGCACGCCGAGCATCTTGCGGTACCGGCGCGGGATCGTGGCCACAGCGGCGGCGAACAGCACGCGATACGACAGGCCCATCAGGCCGGGGAACGGCGGCTTGCGCAGGAACCGCACGACGTCGGCGACCCTCTCGTCGCCGCGGAGTTCCCCGCGCTCGTAGAAACCGTCGATCTCGGCGCGCAGCGCCGCGCGGGTGCGGGGAGGGTCGACCACGCGCATCAGCCGGCCGGCCGTCGCCCAGTCTGCGACGTAGGCGTCGGGCCCACCGGGGATGGGCTTCTTCGACACCTCGTGCCCCGCGAGGAAGGCGTCGGTGAAGGCCAGGTGCACCCACCGCACGAGGTCGGCGGCTTCGGCCGTGTAGGCGCGCTCGCTGCCGTCGCCGGCGCGGTATTCGCCCTTCACCCGCTGATGGAACCTCCCGACGCGCCGAGTCTCGGCATCCGCTTGCGTCCGCGAGCCGTAGGTGAGGGTGATGACCCAGCGCACCGTGCCGGTCAGGCGACCGATCGGGTCCTCGCGGTAACGCGACCAGTCGTGCACCCCCGCGAGTGCTCCCGGGTGCAGCGCCTGCAGGAGGAGGGCCCGGATGCCGGCGACCAGCGTCCCCATTCCGGCATGGACGGTCCACGCGGGGCCGTTCTCGAGGAAGTAGCCGGTGTCGTCACCGTCGGCGATCGCCCGCACGTATGGCGCCATGCCGGTCGGGTCTCCCGCGAGGGCGACGAGGATCTTGCCGCGCAGGCTCGCGATCCAACCGGGGACGGAGAGGAAGGTCGCGTCGGTCACTCATCCAGCGTGCCACCGTCTGAGCGGGTGGGCTCGGAAAGTGTTCGACGTCGATGATCCTCTCGGCGGACGAGGATCAGTGGCCCTCGTGCGTGACGACCGGGACGGTGCCGTCGTCACGGAGCAGGACGGCATCCTGCGTCGCCCCGAGGGCGGGGGTGACCAGCACGGCGATCACGGCGGCGGCGAGGAGCAGTCCCGTGACGCTCATCGGCTGGGCGGGGCGGGATGCCGTGCGGCCGCGGCGACGCAGGTGCACCGCCGAGGTCGCACCGACGACCACGAGAAGAACCGCGGCCGCGGCGACGCCGATGATGCTGGTGTGCGCCGAGGCGACGAACATCAGGGTGGTCGCGAGGGCGAGTGCCGCCAGAGCGCCCGCGAGGGCGAGTCGGGGGACGACGAGGCGTCCGGTCGACAGGGTCGCGGCTCCCCAGGCGAGGGAGGCGAGGCCCAGGATGACCATCCCGATTCCGAGGCCCGTTGCGAGGGCCCCGGAATCGGGACGGACGATCGCACCCGCGCCGAGGGCGGCGACGATGAGTCCGGCCCCCCACGCGGATACGGAGGGCCACGACCGGACGAAGGTCGCGGCGTTCATGCTCAGACCGCCGCGGTGCGGGGGACGTTGCGCTCGGTGCCGAGACCGACACCCAGCAGCACGACCGCGCTGGCGAGGTGCAGGAAGTGGTCGGCCGTGTTCAGCGCGAGGATGTTGGCCGCGGTGCCCACGAGGAAGAAGCCGACGATACCGAGGAGGAGGTAGACCGCTCCGACGGTGGTGTTGACGCCCTTGGCGGCACGCGCGTTGGCGAGACCGGCGACCAGCAGCGCCGCACCGATCAGCAGGTGCGCGATGTTGTGCAGCGGGTTGACCGCGAAGATGCCGAGCAGCAGCCCGCCCTCGGTCGCGATGAATCCGACGCCGCCCGTCACGGCGAAGCCGAGCAGACCGACGAGAAGGTAGACAGCGCCGAAGACGGTGGCCACGATGCGGTTGGGCGAAGAGCTCATGATGAACCTCCCAGATTGTTGGCAGCGACCGTCCGGCCGCTTCTCATCATCTTCGGAGGCGGACCGTGGATCGGATTGCCCTTTGCTTTCTGGGAGCGCATTCCTGTAGAACCCCCGAGCGGGCGTGCCCGGATACGACAGAAGGCCCCCGAGTACTCTCCGAGGCCCTCCGCAACAGCAACGACCTTAGGGCGGACGCTCGAGCCCTCGACGGGGATTGCAATTCCCACGGTGTTCACTTAGTGGCGTTTCTGCCACACTCCCCTCATGCGCTTCGAGACGACACTGCTGCAGATGGGCAACAACACCGGCATCGAAGTCCCCCCGGAGGTGATCGAGGCCCTCGGCGGAGGAAAGCGTGCCGCGGTCGTGGTCGACGTCGACGGGTACGTCTTCTCGAGCACGATCGGCGCGATGGGCGGGCGCTCCCTCATCCCGTTCTCCGCCGACAAGCGCCGGGCGACGGGCCTGTCCGGCGGAGAGGCCATCACCGTCGAGCTGACCCTCGATGCGGCGCCTCGCACGGTCGAGGTCCCCGACGATCTCGCCGCGGCTCTCGCGGAGGCCGGCGCGCGCTCCGCTTTCGACGCCCTCGCGCCGAGTGCCCGCAAGGCCCACGTGGTCAAGGTGGAGTCGGCGAAAGCAGCCGACACCCGCGCGCGTCGCGTCGCCGCCATCGTCTCCACACTCTCGAACGCGTAGCGCCGAGCGCGCCGGGCGATAGCCTGGAGCGGGAGGTCCCGTGGGGCGCACGAAAGAGGCCATCGCCGAAGGGCTGTCGATCGCGACGGCCGCGGCGCGACTGACCGTGCGCAACCGCATCCTGGTCGACACGATCGCCCGCGGCGGGCAGTTCGACAATGACGTATTCGCGGACTTCGCCCGCTCCACCCTGCGCTCCCTCGCCGACGAGCAGGATCAGGCGGCCGAACGGGTGACCCACCAGCGAAAGCGCGCGTGGGGGCGCTTCTCCGACTCCTCGGGCACGCACGACTACCGCGACCGCGACACCCGCAACCTGCGCCGTCGCGCGAAGCAGTCGCGCGGCGTCGCGAAGGAGCTGCGCGCCCTCGCCGACGACCCGGACCGTGTGAAGACCCTCGTCGCCGACGCGCGTATCGCCGCCTGGGGCGACGTCGAGGCCAACCTCCGCCAGCGTCTCGACGTCGAGGGCATGACCGCCGACGCCGATCCCGAATACGCCCAGATGCGCAAGGCCCGCATGGATGCCTTGCGTATGGTCGACCTCGCCCGTCTCGCCTCGCAGGCGAAACGCCGGGCGAAGGAGCGGGCTGAGACCGACGACGACGATGTCGACGACCCTCCCGCGGAGAAGACCGGCAAGAAGAAGAAGTCGCCCGCGCGCTGACCCTCGTCGACACGTCCGGAGCGGTAGCCTCGGCGGCGAGCAGAGGGGATGCCATGGCGCAACGGCGGTTCGGACGTACGTCCCGGGTGGCACGACCCGGCTACGCCCTGGTCTCGGTGAGCGCGCGCGACGCGAACGGCTTCGTGCACCACTACGACGACATCGAAGCGCCGCTCGGGTCGCTGCACGAGGCGATCGCGATCCTGCAGCTGAACTCCGTCTCCACCGACGCCGCCCATCGGGGCGAAGAGACCGCCTGACCCTGGCCGGGGTCTGCGGTCGGAGTCGCCGGCATCCATCGCGCGCGCAGAACCGGGGGACGAGCTCTTCTCGCCGGGCGCCCACACCGATGCGCGTGCCCACCGCCGACCCGCGCCGCGGAACGGAAAAAGCCCCGGCTCAGAATTTCTTCTCAGCCGGGGCTTGTCACTGTCTCAACACAGTGTGCGCCCGAAGGGACTCGAACCCCTAACCTTCTGATCCGTAGTCAGATGCTCTATCCATTGAGCTACGGGCGCAGGGCCTCCGCGCGAAACGGCGCGCAGGCCGTGGTCCAGCATAGCCGGGACCCCGGGAGACGTCTAATCGGGCCCGAACCGCGTGCATCCCGGGCGTGGCGCAGCGATGACCGGCAGGTGTCGAGCCGGAGACGTACGCTGGCGGGATGAGCGCCTACACCTCCGCGTTCGAGCTGTTCTCCATCGGGATCGGACCCTCGAGCTCCCACACCGTCGGCCCCATGAGGGCCGCGTTCTCCTTCGCCGCACGACTGCGGGGCACCGGTGCCCTGGAGCGGGTGGCATCCGTCTCCTGCGCCCTCTACGGCTCCCTCGGCGCGACCGGCATCGGTCACGGCACCCCCGACGCGGTCGTCGCGGGTCTGCAGGGCCTCGAGCCCGAGACGGTCGATCCGGATGCCGTCCGCCGCGCGTGGTCGGACTGGCCCGAGGGGCGCGCGCTGGCGCTCGCCGGCACGCACGAGATCCCCTTCGCCAAGACCGACATCGCGCTCGAGCCGCGCACGCGGCTCCCCGGCCATCCCAACGCCATGACGCTCGTCGCGCGCGACCGCGACGGCGGCGTCGTCGCCGAGGAGACGTTCTACTCGATCGGCGGCGGCTTCATCCGCCGGGAGGGGGAGGCCGCGCCGGTGGCGGCCGCGCCGATGCCGCTCGCCTTCGAAGACGCCGCGACCCTCATCGCGCTGTGCGACGAGCGCGGCATCACGATCGCCGAGGCGGCTCGACTGAACGAAGAGGCGCTGCGCTCCGACGAGGAGATCGCCGCGGGCCTCGACCGCATCTGGGACGCCATGGCCGCCTGCGTCACCGCGGGCCTGCACAACGACGGCGTGCTGCCCGGCATCCTCAAGGTAAAGCGGCGGGCGGCCGTCATCCGCGGTCAGCTGGATGCCATCGAGGCGGAGGGGCACCGCGAGCTCCCGGGGGAGTGGCTCGGGGCGTTCGCGCTCGCCGTGAACGAGGAGAACGCCGCCGGTGGTCGCGTGGTGACCGCCCCCACCAACGGGGCGGCGGGGATCCTTCCGGCGGTGGCGATGTACTGGTGGCGCTTCCTCGCGGATTCGGGCCTGGGGGTCGGCAACGCCGTCACTCCGCACGGCGAGCTCGTGGGCAGCGCGCTGCTCGGCTACGACGGGCATGCGGTGACCCGCTCCGAGGTGTCGCACTGGGACGACGAAGAGGTCGCCGACGCCAATCGGCGGCGCGGCATCCGTCGGTTCCTGTTGACGGCCGCGGCGCTGGGCTCGCTGTTCAAGGCGAACGCCTCGATCTCGGGGGCGGAGGGTGGATGCCAGGCCGAGGTCGGCTCCGCGTGCGCCATGGCGGCGGGCGGGCTCACCGCGGTCATGGGCGGCACGAACCGTCAGATCGAGAACGCCGCCGAGATCGCCATGGAGCACCACCTCGGTCTCACGTGCGACCCGGTCGGCGGTCTCGTGCAGATCCCGTGTATCGAGCGCAACGCGATCGCCGCGTCGACCGCCGTCACCGCCGCGCGACTGGCCCTGCGCGGCGACGGCAGTCACTACGTCTCGCTGGACGCCGTGGTCGAGACCATGCGGCAGACCGGCATCGACATGTCGACGAAGTACAAGGAGACGAGCGAGGGCGGTCTGGCCGTCAACGTCATCGAGTGCTGATCGTTCTCGGCGTCACCTGCCCGAGGGCAGGTGGCTGAGCTCGTCGAAGCCTCCGGGCTCGGCTCGACCGCCGAGCGTGGTCGTCATCGTGCGCTCTCGGACAGGACTGAGCTTGTCGATGTCTCCGGGTCCGGCGGTGACGGCTCGACCGCAGAGCGGTCGCACCGCGTCCGGCCGATGCGTGGTCAGGCGGGTCCGCGCAGCTTCGCGGTGAGCGCGCGCAGGTGCGCGAGCTCGTCGTCGGTGAGACGCGCCATGCGGTCGGCGATCGAGCGTCCGTGCGCGGCGGCGAGGCGACGGAACGTCACGGCGCCCTCTTCGGTGGCGGTGACCAGCGACCCTCGGCCGTCTTCGGGATCGGCGCATTTGGTCAGCAGCCCTCGCGCGACCATCCGCTCGACCAGACGCGAGACGCTCGGCTGGCTGATCAGCATGTTGCCGGTCACGTCGCGCAGCCGCGCGGTCATACGGGGGGCACGCGTGACGGTGAGGAGCACGTCGTACTCCGCCTGGGTGAGCGGTTCGCCCTCGAAGTCCGACCGGATGTCTTCGAACACCTCGTGCTGCGCGCGGAAAAGGCTCTCCCAGGCCTGCACGGCGAGGCGGCGATCGGTCATTCCTTCAGCGTAGAGGGAGCGGGATGCCGCGGAGGCGGCGTCGACGCGACGGCTGTGGACAGAGTAAGGGCCGGTCGGAGAGGCTTCCGACCGGCCCTTGTCCCTGCACCAAGAGTGTCCTGCAATCACATGTCGGTAGCTGCCACAGCAAAACAACTACCGTGCATGCACTCTATAACGGTGAGGTAACGGAGGGGAAGGGCTCACCGTTATATTTTCGTGATCGATTTCGTGGAGCGGTCCTGCGGGTTCCGGCCGGCCCTCTCCAGGGCGCGTCAGCGCCCGCGTACGTGGTTCCACTGCGTGATGACCTCGGAGCCGTGCTCGAAGCCCAGCTCGCTCACCGCCGAGGTGCCGAGCACGAAATAGCGGCCGCCCGCGGCGGTGAGGCCCAGCCACGTGCCGGCCAGGGCGCGCAGGAAGTGCCCGTGCGAGAACAGCAGGACCTGCTCGCCGGCCCGCACCCGCGGGCGCAGCTCCGAGACGAGTGACTCCGCTCGTGCGGTGACCTGGGCGACGGTCTCGCCCGGGGTCGCGCCGGCGGGCGTGCCGTCCCAGATCGTCCACGGATGACCGAGCTGCTCGACGATCTCGGGGGTGGTCAGACCCTCGTAGGCGCCGTAGTCCCACTCGACCAGACGATCGTCCGTCTGCACGCCCGGGTACCCGGCCCGTGTTGCCGTCTCGGTAGCGCGCTGCAGGGGGCTCGAGAGGATCAGGTCGTACCGCCGCGTTGCGAGCAGGGTGCCCGCCAACTCGGCCTTGTAGGCGCCGGTCTCGGTCAGCGGGATGTCGGTGAGGCCGGTGTGCCGCCCGGTTCGACTCCATGTGGTCTCGCCGTGTCGCACCAGCACGATGCGTCCGTCGGGTTCGGTCAGTTCGTCGTCCTTCACGCGTCCATCCTCCCGCCGTGGCGATCGTTCGGGCGGCGGGTTCCGGCGCGGCGGCATGAAGAAGGGCCGGTCGGAATCTTCCCGACCGGCCCTTTCCTGCACCAGAGTGTCCTGCAATCACATGTCGGTAGCTGCCACAGCAAAACAACTACCGTGCCAGCACTCTATAACGGTGAGGTAACGGAGCGGAAGGGGATGCCGCGGGACATTCCCGATTCATAGGAACCGTCAGTGTCGAACCGATTGCGGTATCCTCCCGTGATTTTCGGCATCGGTGTCGAGTTCAACGTGCGCTCAGTGTCAACCGGGCATCCATCGTCGATGGTCGAGCGGGCGTCGGTGGGTCCTCTACTACGTTTTTCGCATACGCCACTGTGTATAACCAAAACGTAGTACCGTGGGCTCTATCTCGGAAAGGTAATAGACGTGACGCTCTCTCGCATCAGCGACCCCACGGTTCTGGGAAACGTCCTGCGTGCTGCGCGCGCGAGGTCCGGCTTGACGCAGACGCAGCTTGCCGAGCGCCTCGAGACGAGTCAGCGTTACATCTCGGAGATGGAGTCCGGCAAGCGCGTCACCGCGATCGTCAGACTCTTGGAGACTGTGGACGAACTCGGCGCCACTCTCTACATCGACATCCCGGAGGGCGAAGGAACGCTGTCCCTCGACATTCTGGCAACGGACGGCGACGATGGCTGATCTCAACGTCGAGTTGTACGGGGAACTCGTCGGCACGCTCGACGGTGGGGGAGCTTTTCACGCCGATCCTGCCGCCATCGCTCGACACGGATTGGGCAGCACAATCCTCTCGCGCGCGATCCCTCTGGGTGTTTCGCGGTCGAACTCCCGAAGCATCGCCCGGAACTTCTTCGCGGAGTTGCTTCCGGAAGGAGACCTCCGCAACGAACTCGCGGCTCTCGCGGGGCTCTCCCCCGACGACCTGATCGGGATGCTGCGCGTCTACGGCCGAGACGTCGCCGGTGCCGTGCAGATCTGGGATCCCACACTTCCCGGAGAGCCCAAGACCCCGGCCATCGAGCCCGTCGACGAGCTGGAGATCGAGCGGATGCTTGCCGAGGTGAGCACGGCGCCGCTGGGAAACGTGCCTCGACGGGGGAAGTCGTCGCTGGCGGGCGTCCAGAACAAGATCGTCCTCGTGCGCACCCAGGACGGCTGGGCGCGGGCATTGGACGGGTACCCGAGCACGCACATCATCAAGCCCATCGTCCCGAGGCGCCCGACGGTGATTTTCGATGAGGAGTACGGCGCCCGCTTCGCCAGGCGGATGGGTTTGGCCGACTTCGAGACGTCCCTCGCCACCTTCGGAGACACCGCAGCGCTGATCATCGAGCGCTACGACCGGGATGGTAGTGCACCGACAGGTCGCATTCACCAGGAGGATTTCAACCAGATCCTCGGAAAATCGGGGCGCGAGAAGTACGAGAAGTATCGAGGCGCGCCCCTTCGGTCCGTCGCGAGGGATCTCAACCGCCGTGACCGGGTGCGGCTGATGCGCATGGTGGTCCTGTCAGTGGCCCTCGGCAACCTCGACATGCACCTCAAGAACATCTCGCTCGTGCACGATCCCGACGGAACCTCGCGTCTGGCGCCGATGTACGACGTGGTGCCCCAGGCGTTCCATCTTGACCTTGACGGCGAGATGGCGCTGGCCGTGGGAGGCGAGTTCTCGCATCGCCTCTTGACGACGAGGCACTTGGAGACCGAGTTCGCACAATGGGGTATCCGCGCACCGATGAAGACCATCACGGGCGCGCTGGAGGAGATTCTTTTTATCGCGTCTGCCGAAAGGCCCTCTCCCGGCGCGCAGTCCGGGCTTCAGCATCTCGTGATGGGGTACACCGCGAATCTGCTGGAAGGCCGGGCGGTGGGCGACGCTGGTGACGGGGAGTTCGATCCGGCCACGACAGGATCGGTCGGCGTGGGCGGGTGGCGCTGGGACAACCCGCAGCACGAAAAATCGTGACCGTGCGTTCGCTGACCCCGATCTGACGAGTAACCCTCGCGCGCTGCGGAGCCACCGTCCGCATCGGCGCAGATCCCGTGCGCGCTCTTGAACCCGCGGGTGAGGAGACGTCAGGCGCTCAAGGCGTCGAGTGCCGCCGTCAGGTCGGCGACGAGGTCGTCGGCATCCTCGAGGCCGACCGACAGGCGCAGGTGCCCGAAGCGCCGGAACTCGTCGGGATAGGCGGCGGTGCGGGGGCCGTCGGCGGCCGTGTGCACGATGAGGCTGTCGTCGTGGCCGAGCGAGAAGCCCGACGTGATGAGACGCAGATTCGCCACGAAGCGGTTCTGCAGCTCGGGCCCGCCGTCGAGGGCGAACGCCATCATCCCGCCCGCGGCGTCGCCGAACTGGCGACGAGCGGTCTCGCGCTGCGGGTGCGAGTCGAGACCGGGGTAGGCGACGAAGGCCACGCGCGGATCGGCCTCGAGCATCTCGGCGACGCGCTGCGCCGAGGCGAAGTGCTGCCGCAGCCGCAGGGGGAGGGTGACCGAGCCCCGCTGGATCATCCACGCGTTGAACGGCGAGATCACGCCCCCGACGTCGACCATCGCGTCGGCCTTGATGGGCGCGATGAGCTCCGACCGGCCGATCACGGCCCCGCCCATCGCGTCGCCGTGGCCGTTGATGTACTTCGTCAGCGAGTGCACGACGAGATCCGCGCCGTCGGCGAGGGGACGGTAGAAGGGCGGGGGAGTGAAGGTCGAGTCGACCATGAGGATCGCGCCCGCCGCGTGCGCGATCTCCGCCAGCAGCGCGATGTCGGCGACCTTCGTGGTGGGGTTGGCGATCGCCTCGACGCACACCAGCCGCGTCTCGGGCCGGATCGCCGAGCGCACGGCATCCGGGTCGGTCACGTCGACGAAGGTCGCCTCGATCCCGTAGCGCCCCGGGAGCAGCTCGGTCCACAGGCGCCAGGTGGCCTCGTAGACGACGTCGCTCACGACGACGTGGTCGCCCGCGCGCACGTGCGTGAAGAACACCGCGTGCAGGGCCGCGACCCCGGATGCCAGGGCGACGGCGTCCTCGCCGTGGTCGAGGGCGGCGAGCTTGCACTCGAGCGCCAGCTGGTTGACGCCGGTGTTGCGCGTATACAGGTTCGGTGCGGTGGCCGACCAGCTGATCTCGCTCGGGTCGTCGGGGAGGGCGAACGAGTTCGACATCACCAGGGGGGTGCGCAGGGCGCGCGTGCTGTCGAGTTCGATGCCGCCGTGCACGGCGAGACTCGATTCGCCGAGGGTCGGCGCGTCGGTGCGGTCGGGGCGCGCGCCCGATCCCGTCGGGGTTTCCGCTGCTGCCGTCATCTCCGCACCCTCTCTCGTCGGCGCGGCTCGCGCGCCGCGTCCAGCGTAGTGAGGGCGCTTCCCGCCCCGTCGTCGACTACTGTGACTGCGTCGCCCGGACGCCTCGACGGCTCCGGGCTCGATCATGAAGGCGAGTACCCCCCCATGAGTCGTCCCCTCGATTCCTCCCTCGACACGACCGATCCGGCGAGCGGACCGCGCCGCCTGCGCCGGGCCATGGACGCTCGGCATCTCGTCATGATCGCCCTCGGCGGGGTGATCGGCTCGGGCCTGTTCCTGAGCTCGGGGTACACGATCCATCAGGCGGGTCCGCTCGGTGCGGTGCTCGCGTACCTGCTGGGCGCCTTCGTGGTGTGGCTTGTCATGGTCTGCCTGGGCGAGCTCGCGGTGACCTACCCGGTGTCGGGATCCCTCCACATCTACGCCGCACGCACGATGGGGCCCGCGACGGGCTTCACCACGGCGTGGCTGTACTGGCTGTGCTGGGTGGTGGCGCTCGGGTCGGAGTTCACGGCATCCGGGATCCTCATGCAACGGTGGTTCCCGAACGTCGAGGTCTGGGTGTGGTGCATCGTGTTCGCCGGCGTGCTGTTCACCCTGAACGCGATCTCGGCGCGCGTGTTCGGCGAGACCGAGTTCTGGTTCGCCCTCATCAAGGTCGTCGCGATCGTGGCGCTCATCGTGCTCGGCACCATGGCGATCTTCGGGTTCACGCCACTGTCGTCCGAGCCGCACGCGGCGGTGGGCTTGAGCAACTTCGTCACGCCCGACGGGCTGCTGCCCGCGGGTCTCGGCGGTGTGCTGATCACCTCGCTCGCGGTGTTCTACGCCTTCAGCGGCGCCGAGCTGGTGGGCGTCGCGGCGGGGGAGACGAAGGACCCGGGTCGCAACATCCCGCGGGCCCTGCGCTCGACGGTGCTGCGCCTGCTCGTGCTGTTCGTCGGGTCGATCGTGGTCATCGCCGCCCTCCTGCCCTACGAGCAGGCGGGTCTGTCGTCGAGCCCGTTCGTCGACGTCTTCGAGTACGTCGGCGTGCCCTACGCGGCCGACATCATGAACTTCGTCGTCATCACGGCGCTGCTCTCGGTGGGCAACAGCGGGCTCTACTCGTGCGCCCGGATGCTGTTCTCGCTCGCCGAGGAGGGCTACGCCCCGCGCGCCTTCACACGACTCACGCGGCGCGGCATCCCGATGGTGGCGCTGCTGGTGAGCCTCGCCATCGGTCTGGTCTCGCTCATCTCGAGCGTGATCGCGGCCGAGACCGTCTACCTCGTGCTCGTGTCGATCGCCGGGTTCGCGGCGGTGGCGGTGTGGATGTCGATCGTCGCCGCGCAGTTCTTCCACCGCCGGCAGTTCGTCCGCGGCGGCGGCGACGTGTCGACCCTCGCGTTCCGCACGCCGCTGTACCCGCTCGTGCCGATCCTCGCCTTCGTGCTGCTGACCGCCTCGATCGTGGCGATCGCGTTCGATGAGAATCAGATCGCGGCGCTGTACTTCGGCATCCCGTTCGTCGGGCTCTGCTACCTGTACTTCTGGCTGCGCTACGGGCGCAAAGGCATCACGCCCGTCCGCCGCGACGAAGAGGCGCCGATCGCCTGAGGCGCTGTACACGGCGTCCACTGCCTTCGCTGCGGCTCGCCGGGGCGGCGGATGCTGCACGGTTCACCCGCGCAGTAGCGTCGCTTCACCACGAGCACGCGGAGGACGCATGGACACGGTGGACACCCTCGTCGTCGGGGCGGGTATCTCGGGCCTGGCCGCCGCCCGGCTGCTCTCCCGACACGGGCAGCGGGTGGTCGTACTCGAGGCCCGCGACCGCGTCGGGGGACGTGTCTTCACCGACCGCACCGAGGGGCACATCACCGATCGCGGTGCGTCGTGGATCCACGGCATCGACGACAGTCCCGTCGCCGAGGCGGCCCGGGCGTTCGGAATGCCGATGGTGGAGTTCACCGTCGGCGGATACCAGCCCGACTCGCGACCGCTGACGTACTTCGACGCTGCCGGGCACCGCCTCTCGGCGGGAGACGTCCGGCAGTACGCCGACGACATCCGCACGCTCAACGCAGCGCTGGTGGGCATCATCGCCGAGGCCGACGACGACGCCACCTACGCCGAGGTGGTGGAACGCGCGCTCGCCGCGCAGGACTGGGATGCCGAGCGTGCCGAGCGCGTGCGGGAGTACAACGACCGCCGGGCCCAGGAGCAGTACGGGATCGGCATGGACGGCCTCGGCGCCCACGGTCTCGACGACGACACCGTCAACGGCGACGAGGTGGTCTTCCCGCGGGGATACGACGAACTCGCGACGCACTTCGCCGAGGGGCTCGACGTGCGGCTGGAGCACGTGGTCTCGCGTGTGCGGTGGGCGCCGGAGGGGGCCGAGGTCGAGACCGATCGCGGCACGTTCCGCGCTCGGCACGTGGTGGTCACGGTGCCGGTGGGAGTCCTCCACGCGGGGGATCTCGTTCTCGAGCCGGCCCTGCCCGAGGCGCACGCTCGCGCTCTCGGCCTGCTGCGCATGAACGCGTTCGAGAAGGTCGTGCTGCGTTTCGCCGAGCGGTTCTGGGAGGACGGGGTCTACGGCATCCGGCAGCTCGGAGACGAGGGGGAGTGGTGGCACTCCTGGTACGACCTGGGGCGTCTGCACGACGAACCCGCGCTGCTGACCTTCGCGGCGGGGCCCGCCGCCGTGGCCACGCGCGCGTGGAGCGACGACGAGATCGTCGCCTCCACTCTCGCGCAGCTGCGGAGGCTGTACGGCGACGCGGTCCCCACCCCCGAGAGCGCTCTCGTCACCCGCTGGCAGGACGATCCGTTCTCGCGCGGGTCCTACGCGTACATGCTCCCCGGATCAATCGGCGCCGACCACGACGACCTCGCCGAGCCCCTCGGCGACGGGACGCTGCACCTCGCGGGGGAGGCGACGTGGGGCGATGATCCGGCGACGGTGCCGGGCGCGATGCTGTCGGGTCACCGCGCGGCGCAGAACGTCCTGCGGCGCGAGCTGCCGGTCAGCGACCTCTGGGCGTAGTCCCGCGCCGCGGGAGGTTCCCTGAAAGGCGGGAGGTCCTCTGAGCGGCGGGAGGTCCCTGGACGCGGGAGGTCCCTGAGCGGCGGGAGGTCCCTGAGCCTGTCGAAGGGACCGGAGGCTTCGACAGGCTCAGCCTCCTGCGCGGGG
The DNA here is from genome assembly GCF_947489255.1 of uncultured Microbacterium sp. Classification (GTDB taxonomy): domain Bacteria; phylum Actinomycetota; class Actinomycetes; order Actinomycetales; family Microbacteriaceae; genus Microbacterium; species Microbacterium phycohabitans. Next base: position 541,759 of record NZ_CANLCY010000003.1, on the reverse strand, counting down.
ACCGGGGGCTTCGACAAGCTCAGCCTCCTGCGCGGGGACCGGAGGCTTCGACAAGCTCAGCCTCCTGCGCGGGGACCGGAGGCTTCGACAGGCTCAGCCTCCTGCGCGGGACCGGGGCTCAGCCTCAGCGCGGGACCGGGGCTCAGCCTCGGCGCGGGGCCGGGCCCGTCGCCACGGGGAGCTCGGGGTGGTTCGACCACTGACTCCACGAACCCGCGTACAGCCGCGGCTCGAACCCCGCGAGCGTGAGGGCGACCGCCTGATGCGCCGCGGTGACCCCCGACCCGCAGTACACCCCGACGCTCATCCCGTCTTCGGCGCCGAGCATGCGGAAACGCGATCGCAGTTCCTCGGGGGAGCGGAACCGTCCGTCGTCGCCGACGTTCTCGGTGGTGGGGGCGCTCACCGCGCCCGGCACGTGTCCCGCGCGCGGGTCGATGGGCTCGGCCTCCCCGCGGTATCGCTCCGCGGCGCGTGCGTCGAGCAACAGGCCCTCGGCGGCGAAGCCGGCGACGTCGTCGAGTTCGAGTGCGGGCAGGGCGCCGTAGGCGAGCTCGACGGTCCCGGGCGTCGGGGGCGCGGCATCCCCCTCCTCCTGCTCGTACCCGGCGTCGGTCCAGGCCCGGAGGGCGCCGTCGAGCAGGCGCACGTCGGCGAGACCGGCGTAGCGCAACAGCCACCACGCCCGGGCGCTGGCCATGTTGTTCGCGTCGTCGTAGACCACGACGGTGTCGCCGGGATCGATCCCCCACCGCCGCGCCGTCGCCTGCAGGTCGTGGACCGACGGGAGGGGATGCCGGCCCTCGGTCGGGGCGCCGTGGGCGGCGAGGTCGTGGTCGAGCGCGACGTACTGCGCGCCGGGAACATGACCCGCGCGGTAGTCGGGGCGGCCGTCGGGGCGGTCGAGCCGCCACCGCACGTCGAGCACGCGCACCGGTCCCCCGTCGGGGTACGCCCCCGCGGCGAGGGCGGCGTTCAGGTCGGCTGCGGAGGTGAGGATCGATTCCATACGCTCATTCTGACCCCCGGGATCCGGCCCGTGCGCCGCCCGTTCGACCGTCGGCCACCCGCGCGCGAGCCCGATCGTGTCGGGAGGAGATCGGCACCACCGCGGTCGCTTTCGGAAGACCCATCGCGGGGGTGCCGACGTAGATGGTCTCGGCTCGATCGACGACGTAGGTCTCGTGCCAGATGCCGACGACGCCCGGATTCTTCCGCGCTCGCCGGTTGAAGCGGGTCCACGCCGGTCGGTGCTCCTGCAACGGCGCGGAGGCGTAGGCGTAGAGCTTGTCGAGCGACGACCAGTACTGCACGAGATAGGGGCCGCGCGATCCGAGGAGCATGGTGAAGCCCAACAGGCCCGAATCGGGGTCGACGCTGAGCTCGCGCAGCATCTTGGGCATGTCGCCCATCAGCGGCATCCACTGGTCGAGGCGCCACCAGCGGTTCACGGTCATGCCGATGTGGAAGACGACGAGTTCGTCGTCCCAGCGATGGGTCACGCGACCCGGATTGATGGATGCCATGGCTCGTCCTCACTCGATAGTGTCACTATCTAGTGTTGGATAGTCTCGCTATCGAGTCAAGGGGGAATGTGCGCATCTCAGAGCTGGCGACGCGGAGCGGCGTCCCCGTCGCCACCATCAAGTACTACCTGCGCGAGAAGGTGCTGCCCGAGGGGGAGCGCTCGTCGGCGACGCAGGCCGCCTACGGCGAGGCGCACGTGCAGCGACTCGGCGTCATCCGCGCCCTCGTCGATGCGGGGGTGGGCATCTCGGGCGTGCGCAAGGTCGTGGCGGTGCTCGAGGAGCCCCCGGAGAATCCCTACGACCTGCTCGGCGCCGCCAACGCCGCCGTCACCCCGCAGGTGTCGGCCGATCTCGACCTCACGGCGGCCAACGTTCTGCTCGAGCGGATGGGAGGCTCGGTCGACAGCTGCTTCCCCGACCAGATCGCCGCGGTCGCCCACGCTCTCGCGACCCTCGACCGCGCCGGCTTCACGGTGCCGGAGCCGGTCATGGACGCTTATATCGAGCACCTCGGCGCGCTCGCCGAGGCCGAACTCGCCGCGACCCCCGAGACCTCGATCGAGGATGCCGTCCGCTACGTCGTGCTGGGCACGGCCCTCGTCGAGCCCCTCATCCTGGCGCTGCGTCGCGTCGCCGAACAGGTCGCTGCCTCGGAGCGTTTCGGCTCCGGCGCCGCCTGAACCCGGTGCCGCCGAGACCCGGCAGCGCCGGGGCTCGAGCGAGCTCGACGGCGGGCGCTCCTGCTCCGGCGCCGCCTAGGCGTTCGGATTCGACGCGGCACCGTCGAGCCAGAGCTCGTCGCTCGCGTCGCCGTGCGGTCCGCCGCGGCCGACATGCGCGTCGCTGATCTTCGGACCCTTCGTGATCACGTGCACCAGCGCCATCCCGTGCCCGCGACCGAGCTCGTAGTCGTCCTTCAGCCACTGCAGGATGGGACCGGCCTTCGTGTCGGGCCCGAAGCCGCGCTCGTCGGCGAGCGCGAGGAACTGGCGCGGGGTGAGCCCCGTCTTGGTCTCGATGTTGTCGAGGTACGCCTGGAACGACATGACGCGAGGCTAGCGGCACGGCGCGGGCCGGGTCCAGGAAGGAGCCGTCGTCGTCCTCGTCGTGCACGACGCCCGGGTACGGTCGAAGGATGGCCGTCACCCTGCACCGGGCGCCCGTCGCCGACATCGCGCCGCTCACGCTCTACCGCATCCTGTGGATGAGAGTGAGCGTGTTCGTCGTCGAGCAGGAGGCCGCTTACCCCGAGATCGACGGCCGTGACATCGAGCCGGGCGCCGAGCTCATGTGGGCGAGCGAGGGCGACGACGTGCTCGCCACCCTGCGGCTGCTGCGCGAGCCGGCGAACACCCGCATCGGACGGGTCGCCACCGCCCCGCACGCCCGCGGCCGCGGCATCGCCGCCGACCTCATGCGCGCGGCGGTCTCCCACCTGGATGCCGAGGCTCCCGGCATCCCCGTCCTGCTCGACGCGCAGGCGCACCTCGCCCCGTGGTACGGCCGCTTCGGGTTCGTCGTCTCGGGCGCGCCCTTCGCGGAGGACGGCATCCCGCACGTGCCCATGAGTCGCTCGTCGAGCTCCGACGACGCGTGATGCGACGCGCGCTGCCCGCCGCCGCCCTGGCACTCGTGTGCGGGCTGGTGCTCGCGGGGTGCGACCTGAAGTTCTCGCTCGGGTTCGGTTCCGGCTCCGACGGGTCGTTCTCGGGTTCGGAGCTGACCGTGCCCGTGCTCTACGCGAGCGGTGAGAAGGGCGGGGTGACCAGTCAGCGCATCACGGCCGACTCCGCCGACGGGGGCGAGTTGAGCATCGACATCACCGAGAACGACGTCAGCGGCGTCGATCCGGTCACCCAATCGGCGACGTGGACCGCCGTGACCGCCGCGACGCTGCTGACCGGAGCCCGCCCCGACACGGCCTACACCTTCGGCTTCGACGCGCGCATCGCCACCCCGGCGGCGGGCGCGGTCACCGCGGTCGGCGTGCTCGCGCTGTACTACGGCACCGAGGTGCAGTCCGGGGTCGCGCTCACGGGCGCGGTGACCCCGCTCGGTGCCGTGAGTCCGGTGGCGGGGCTCCCCGAACAGATCTCCGCGGCGATCGAGGCCGGCGGCATCGACACCATCCTGATCCCCGCGGGGCAGCGGACGGCCGTGGATGCCGATGGCACCGCGGTCGACCTCGACCAGCTCGCCGCGACCGGGGGCATGACCGTCACGGAGGTCGCCGACATCGCGAGCGCCTACAGCGTCATGACCGGGGAGGACCTCCCCGAGGGCGCCTTCCCGACGCCCCCGCCCTCGCCGTCGCCCCTGTCCACGGCGGAGGATGCGTCGACGGCTCCGGTCGCGGTGGCCGCCGCGGTCGACGACGCGCTGGATCGCGCACGGTCGTCGCTCGACTCCGCGCCCGAGAGCACCCTCGCCGATCGCGCGCGAGCGGCGATCGCGCGCAGCGAGCAGCTGCGGGAGACGAACGACACCGGCGGCGCGTGGGCCGCGGCGTCGACCGCCGCTGACACCGCGGCTGCGGCTGCGGCTCCCGCACTCTCGCCGGCGGAGGCGGTGACGCTCGCCGCCGACGCCACGACCACCGCCGACGCGCTGCTGGACGAGCTGTCGGACGCGCCCTCGACGCTCGACGACGCCGACTCCGTGCTCACGGCGATCGGCTGGGCGGCCGACGCCCGCGCGCTCGCCGATCAGGCGCAGACGTTCCTCGCGGCCGACGCCGACCCCTCCCTCGCCCCCGCGGGGCTGACCTCGGCCGCGCTGGCATCCTCGTCGGTGCAGACCGCGCGGGCCCTCGCGGACCTCCGTGGCGAGGTCGAGGGCGCCGGTGGTCTCGCGTCCGAGGCCGACCTCGACGGGCTCGCGTCGCTGCTGCGACGGGCCGCGGTCGCCGCGACCGATGCCTACGACGCGCGGCGCGGCGACAGCCCCGTCGCCTCCGACGACCTGAACGGGCTCCGGACGATCGCCTTCGAGGCGGCGCGCGACGAGCTCGGCACGCGCGCCGACGAGGGCGGAGCATGGCTCGCGCTGGGAGTCGCGAACGCCGCGTTCGCTCGCAGTTCCGCGGCGTTGTCGGCGTTGTCCGCGGTGCGGGTGCCCGACGGTGTCGATCCCTCGGACGCCATCGCCCAGCGCATCGGCATCGCCGACGAATACACGGTCCGCGCGGTCGACGCCCTCACGGCGACCGGGGCGACCCTCCCGCTACTGCGGGGCGCCCTCACTGATGCGGCGGCCGCCGCGGCATCCGCTCCCGTGCCGGGCGCCTCGGGGGTGTTCACGACGCCGTTCCTGCGCGCGCGGGTCCTGGCCTTCGCCGGCGGGGTGCAGCGCGACTGACTCCGCTGCGTTCGACCAGCGCTCGTCGCCGCGGCGACGTCAGAGCTGGATGCCGTTGTCGGGGTCGTTCACGCCGACGTTGCGTCCGCGGCTCGATTCGTAGGCGATGAGCCAGCCGACCGAGACGGCCGCGGCGATCACGACGCCGAGCCACACGTTCTGCCAGACGAGGCCGAAGAGGATGCCGAGCCCCAGCAGCAGCACGCTGCCGAGGACCCAGTACGTGCGTCCGCGCGGCCAGCCGGTGCCTGATTGCGTCATGCGCCCAGACTAGGCGGCGTGCGTGAGCGGCGCGCGTTCGACCCCGCCGGGTGTTGCGTGCGTCGTGCGGGCGGCACGCGGGCGGGGTCGGTCACCGGTCGCGATGGTCTTCCGGGTGCAGGCGCGGACCGCGGCGGGGCTCCAGACCGGCACCGGCGTAGATGAGGCGGATGACGCGCTGTCGGTGCCCCGCGAACGGCTCGAGCAGTTCGAGCATGCCGTCGTCGTCGGTGCGGTGACCGGTAAGGGCGTACCCCACCTGGTGGGCGAGGTGGTAGTCGCCCACGCTCACGGCATCCGGGTCTCCGAAGGCGCGGATGCGCGTCTCGGCACTGGTCCAGATGCCGACGCCGCGCAGACCGATGAACACGCGGTCGCGCGCCTCGCCGTCGATCGCCGCGCTCGCCGCACGGACGACGGTGGCCCCGCGCCGTGCGGTCTCGACGATGGTGCGCGACTGGGGCGGCTCGAGACCGGCGCGGTGCCAGGCCCACGAGGGGACGTGCCGCCAGCCCTCGATGTCGGGGGGAGCGAACATCGGGCGCGGCGTCGGGCCCGGCGCCCGTTCTCCGTACCAGGTGACGATGCTGCGCCACGCGGAGAACGCCTGCATGCTCGTGACCTTCTGCTCCATGATGGCGCTCACCAGTGCGTCGAAGACGAGGTCGGTGCGCCCGATACGGAGGTCGGGATGCCGGTGGTGCCACTGCGCGACCGACGGATGCCGAGACGCGTCGAAGCCGTCGGCATCGTCGAGCGCGCCGCACAGGGCGGGGAGCTGATCGAGCGCCCACGAGGCGCCCGGACCCCACGCTGCCGCGCGCACACCACCGCCGGCACGCTGCCGGATGGCGAGCGTCGCGACGCCGATCGGCGTACGGCTGACCCGCCAGACGACGCCGCCGCTCGCCAGGGGCGCGGTCGCGAGGTAGGTCGGGTCGTTGACGCCGTGGCGTTGCGCGGAGACCGCGCGCGAGATGTCGACCGCACGAGCGGGGCGGTATTCGGTCTCGAGCGGGCGCTCGGGCGGTGCGAGAAGGTCTTGCGTCGCGCGCCGCGTGCGCTCCCCGGTCGACCTCATGCCGACACCCTACGTGGCATCGCCGACATCGTGGCATCCACGGTTCCGATCAGCCGCGCGGAGGCCGGGACGATCAGAAACGGTCGGGCGAGGGCGTGCCGTGTCCGTAGCGGATCGAGACGTCGGCGTGACGGTCGAAGCGGTAGCCGACGCCGCGCACGGTGCGCACGATGTCTTCGTAGGCGCCGAGCTTCGCGCGCAGGCGCCGCACGTGCACGTCGATGGTGCGCTCGCCCGGGGCGTCTTCGTCGGTCGCGCCCTCCCACAGGGAGGCGACCAGCTCGGTGCGCTCGATCGTGCGCCCCTCGCGCAGGACGAGGTACTGCAGCAGCTCGAACTCCTTGAACGTGAACGCCGCGGACTCGCCGTCGATGAGCACGCGCTTGCGGGAGATGTCGACGACCACGCCGCCGGGCGCGCGGTCCTCCTCGGCGGGTTCGTCCTTGGTACGGGCCACGGCCGACGGCTCGTGAAGCGCGAGGCGGACCACGTCGACGTCGCGGCCGCCCGAGCCCACCGGAGCCAGTGCGACGGTCGCGTACGTCTCGGCGGCGGGGGCCAGTTCACCGAGGGTGCGGCGCAGCGCCTCGACCAACGTGCCGAGGCTGACCCCGGCGGCGGCGGCCTTGGCCTCGTCGATTCCGACGTAGAGGGCGAATCCCCGCGGAGCGGTGGTGGTCGCCGCGCGGGGGGCATCGGCGGCGGGGTCGGCGGGGGCGCTCACCGCAGAAGGACGCGGGGTGGCGGCGCGAGGGGTGGCGGGCACCGTCACGCGCGGAGTCTGCGGGCGGGCGGCGGAGGCGGTCTGGGGGCGGTCGAGAACAGCGGAGATCGACATGAGAAGAAAGTCCTTGGGTGGGTGAACCCGGAAGCGTCGTCAGAGAGCGGGGTTCGACGGGAGGTGGGGGCCGAAGGGCCGGAGCGCGGAACCGTGGATCGCGTGATCGACGCGAGTCTCAGGTGACCGGGGGACGAGGTCGGCGTTCAGAAGCTCGAGGTCGTCCGGGCGAGGGGTCGCTGTTAGCGGCACATTCGACAACACATGACAGCGCGGCCGGGCATCATCATGCCGGCAGTCCTGTTCGCCTCCCGGGCGGACAGAGAACGCACAGTCACAGTCATGGGGGCGATTATTACCTACCGCGTCGTGAATGGTCAAATCCGGACCGGGCGGGCGAGCGTCGCGCATTCTGCTCAACTGTGAGGGGCCATCCCTGGTGCGAGCTGGGCATTCTGCGTGAGAACGCCTGCCCGTTCGGGAGCGGCGTACTCTCTCGGCATGGCCGACCTGAGTTTCGCCGACGACAAGACGGCATCCCGCTTCACCCTCCACCACGGGGGTGACCTCGTCTCCGTGCTCGATTACCGCGACGACGGGCGCACCATCGCCCTCACGCGCGCATTCACCGTCCCGACCTTCCGGGGGCACGGATACGCCGCCGTCATCACCGAGCGGGCCGTCGATGCGATCGAGGCCGAGGGCGACCGCGAGATCATCCCCGTCTGCTGGTACGTGGGGGAGTGGTTCGAGGCGCACCCCGAGCGGGCGGGACTGCTGCAGGCGCGCCGCTCGTCCTGACCCCCGACCGGCGCCGACGCGTCGGGCCGGGTGTCGGGCTCGTGGTCGATCGGGTCTGAGGCGAACAGCGTCCTTCCGCGCCTACGCGCGCGTGCGGCGAGCGTCAACCCCTGCCCGGCGGCCCCCCGGCCCCGCGAAGCTGGACATCTCGAAAGGGGGAGTCATGAACGACGACCGCGATCTACCCGAAGGCGTCATCGACGCCGACCCGCCCGGAGGCTGGGAGAGCGGCGCCGTCGCCGACGCCGAGACCGCCGAGCGCAACGAGAGCGCCAAGGGATCGCCGCGCCTGAACGACGCCGCGCCCTCGGATCCCATCGAGGGCGACGCCGCCAGCCACGGCATCGACCCCGACCTGAGCACGGAGGAGTGACATGACGAACGAGACCCGGGCCCCCCAGCCCAGCGACAGCGCCGACGGCGGCGCCGGAGCAGCCGACTCGGTGGGCGGCGCCGTGCACCGCGACCGCAAGGTCGCGCGGCCCGACGAGCAGTCGGAGCCGGCCATGGACACCCACCCCACCGACGACGAAGCCCGCATCCAGGGCGTGGTCGTGCAGACGCGCGCCGACGTCGGGGAAAAGAGCGAGGAACGCATCGCCGACGTGCTGCGTCAGCGCTTCGCAGAGGTCGGGCTCGACCTGGGCGACGACCGCATCCGGGCGCTCGCGGCGGAGGTCGCCGCGTCCTGACCGTCTTCACGAGCGCCCCGCACCCCCGTTGGATGCGGGGCGCTCGTGCGTGAGGAGGGGGCCCGCCGTCCCGGGGCCGCCACGCTCGCACCCCGGCCGGGCGTCGCTGCGCGCCGATGTCGGAGGTGCGACGTACCGTGGCTGCATGCGGATCCTGCACACCTCCGACTGGCACATCGGGCGCACCTTCCACGGGCACTCGACGCTCGACGCGCTGAGCACGGTGCTCGCCACGCTCGTGGAACAGGTGCGCGAGAACGCCGTCGACGTGGTCATCGTCGCGGGAGACGTGTTCGATTCGGCCGCTCCCTCGGCCGCCTGCTACCCCGTCCTCACGCAGACGCTGGCGTCGTTGGCCGAGACCGGTGCGCGGGTCGTCGTCACCAGCGGCAACCACGACTCGGCGGCTCGGCTCGGCTTCCAGTCGGCGCTGCTGCGCGATGAGATCACGGTGATCACCGACCCCGCCACGGTGGGCACCCCGGTCACCCTCGTCGACGAGCACGGTCCGGTGCACGTGTACGGCATCCCGTATCTCGAACCCGCGATCGTCCGCCACCTGTGGGCGGGCGTCGAATTGCGCAGTCAAGCGCAGACGATGGCGCACGCGTTCGAGATCGTCCGGGCCGACCTGTCCGCGCGCGGCGGTCGCGCGGTCGTCGCCGCCCACTGCTTCGCCGCGGGGGTCGACTCCACGCCCGGCGTCGAGCGCGAGATCCGTCAGGGCGGTCTCGACGTCGTCCCGCTGTCGACCTTCGACGGACCCGACTACGTCGCCCTGGGGCACATCCACGGTCGTCAGCAGCTGTCCGACCGCGTGCGCTACGCGGGGGCGCCGTTGCACTACAGCTTCGGTGAGGCCGGCAAACCGCGGGGCTCGTGGCTCGTCGATCTCGACGCCGACGGTCTCGCCGCGGTCTCGTGGCTCGCTCTGCCCGTCCCGCGGCCCCTCGCGACCCTGCGGGGCCCGCTCGACGACCTGCTCACCGACGAGCGTTTCGCCGGCCACGACGAGCACTGGGTGCGCGCCGAATACACCGACGCCACCCCGCAGCCCGATCCGATGCGCCGGCTGCAGGCCCGTTTCCCGTGGTGCGCCACCGTCGTGCACCTCCCCGAGAACACGATGGACGACGACGCCGTGGGCTACGCCCAGCGCGTGCGCGCGGCGCGCGACGACGGCGAAGTCATCGACGCGTTCCTCTCGCACGTCCGCGAGGGCGAGGCGGCGTCCGAGGCCGAACGAGCCCTCATCCGCGAGGTGCTCGACGCGCGTCGAGTCGCGGAGGCGCGGTCGTGAAGCTGCACCGCCTCGAGCTCGAGGGCTTCGGGCCCTTCCTCGAGACGCAGACCGTCGACTTCGACGCCTTCGCCGCCGACGGGATCTTCCTCATCACCGGGCGCACGGGTGCGGGCAAGTCGAGCGTGCTCGACGGCGTCTGCTACGCCCTTTACGGGGGAGTCCCGCGGTACGACGGAGCGGAGCGTCGGCTGCGCAGCGATCACTGCGGCCCCGACGACCCGACGCGGGTGACGCTCGAGTTCAGCGCCGCCGGGCGGCGCTGGCGCATCACGCGATCCCCCGAGTTCGAGCGGCCCAAGCGTCGAGGCGGGGGAACCACCAGAGAACCCCACCGGGCGCTGCTCGAGGTGTCGGCCTCCGAGGGGTGGACCGGCGTGGCCGCACGCCCGGTCGACGTCGCGGCGCACCTCGACGAGATCCTCGGGCTCACGCAGCAGCAGTTCCTCCAGGTCATCCTGCTCGCGCAGAACCGCTTCGCGCGGTTCCTGCTCGCGAAGAACGACGAGCGACTGAGTCTGCTGCGCACCCTCTTCGGCACCCGCACCTTCGAGCAGTACGCCACCGACCTCGACGACCGTCGCAAACGAGCCCACGACGCGCTCGCGGCCGAGGGCGTCGAGGTGGCGACGCTGCTCGACGAGGCGGAACGCCTGGCCGGGGAGCTCGACGCCGTCGGCGCCGCCGATGTCGACGCCGACGCCGACGCGGATCGATCGGCCGGCGTCGGCGCCGATCCCGGTGCGCTCTCGAGCGTCGACCGGCTCGCCCGCATCGTCCGCGCCGTCGACCGTGCCGAGTACCGCGTCGAGACCTTCGCACGCGAGCGCGAGGCCGCCGACGTGCGCCTCGACGCCGCCCTGCTCGCGGAGCGCGAAGCGACCGCCTTGCGGGGGCACCAGGATGAACGGCAGCGGGTCCGCGGACGCCTGGAGACGCTGGAGGCCGATGACGAACGGATCGCGGCGCTCCGCGCGGAGGCTGCTCTGGCGGCCGAAGCGGAGAGCATCCGCGCCGCCCTCGAGGGGGCCGTGGCGACGGCCTCGGCCGCGGCCGACACGAGCGAGCGCGTGCGCACCGCCGCCCGCGGGGCGAGGGAGCTCGGTGAAGAGGTCGGCAGCGAAAGCGACACGGAGCGTGAGACCTCCGAGGAAGCGGCCGGAGGGAGTGGTGCCGTCGACCTCGACGACGACGCCCTGAGTCGTCGCGCCGACGAGCTCGCGGCGTCGCTGTCGCGGGGAGAGACGGCGCTCGCCGCCGAGGTCGAGGCGCGTGAGGTCGATGTCCGCGTCGAGCGCCTCGCCGAACGGGCGGCGAAAGCCGAGGCCGAACGGGAGACCCTGCTCGCCGGGCGTGCCGACGTCCCCGCGATGCTGACCGTCCTCGACGAGCGCCTCGCCGAGCTGGCCGCGGGCGCAGCCGGTCGAGAGGCCGCGGTCGCCACGCGCGACGAGGTGCGCCACCGACTCGAGGCCTCCCGCGAGGCGGCTCGGCTGTCGGAGAAGCGCGATCAGGCCGACCTCGCGTCGCTCGTCCGCTCCGACGCCCTCCAGCGCGCCGTCGAGGCGTGGACCGCGCTCCTGCGGCGGAGGCTCGAAGGGGCCGCCGTCGAGCTCGCCCACGATCTCGTCGACGGAGAGCCGTGCGCGGTGTGCGGCGCGCGCGAACACCCCCGCCCCGCGCGGGGCGGCGCCGCACCCGTCTCCGATGACGAGCTCGCGGCGGCCGAGGAGCGCAAGAACCTCGCCGCGGAAGAAGACCGTCTGGCATCCGACGCAGCGCGGGTCGCACGCGACGCCCACGCGCTGGCCGCGGCTCGCGCGGGCGGAGAAGACGTCGAAACGCTGGCGACCCGCCTCACGGTGGCCGAGCAGGCCGTTGCCCAGGCGACCGCCGATGCGCAGGAGCACGAGCGGGTGCGGCTCGAGCGTGCGGCGGCGGCCGACCTCGCGGAGAAGATCTCGCGACGCCTCGACGAGGTGGGCGACGAGCTCGCCGAGTCCCGTCAGGAGCTCGCGCTCGCGCGGCAGCGTGCCGATGACCTCCAGCGGGTGGTGGCCGACGCGCGCGGGTCGTTCGACACGGTCGCCGCGCGACAGCGCGACCTCCGGGCGCGGCGCGACGCCATCCGCGAGCTCAGCGACGCGCGTGCCGATCATCTCCGCGCGCTCGACGCGCGGGAGGCCGCCGCCCGCGCCCTCGACACGTCGATCGCGGGCAGCTCCTTCCCCGATGCGGACGCCGTCGCCGCGGCGCTGCGTCCCGACGCCGAGCGACGTCGGATCGACGCGGTGGTCGCCGAGCACGCGGCGGACGTCGCCTCCACGAGACAACGGCTCCTCGAACTCGAACTGCAGTTGGTCGGATCGGATGACGAGACTCTCGATCTCGCGCCGTTCGTCGCCGAGGTCGCCTCCGCGCGGGCCGCCGTGCAGGCGGCCGCGGCTGCTCACGCGGCGGCGCGGGCGCTGGCCGAGCGACTCCGGGCGCTCGCGGAGCGCGCCGACGCTGCTCACGCCTCGGTGGCGGCGCTGGCCGAGGAGCACGCGGTCATCGCACGCCTGGCCGACACCGTGGCGGGCCGCGCACCGAACACCCGCCGCATGACGTTGGAGACCTTCGTCCTGGCAGCCGAGCTCGAAGAGATCGTCGCGGCCGCCAACGTGCGCCTCGGTGACATGTCGTCGGGCCGCTATCGTCTGCAGCACACCGACGCGCTCGCCGCTCGCGGCGCCGCGAGCGGGCTGGGCCTCGAGATCATGGACGCCTTCACCGGCCAGTGCCGACCACCGCAGTCGCTGTCCGGCGGAGAGACTTTCCTGACCTCGCTCGCCCTGGCGCTCGGACTGGCCGAAGTGGTCACCGCCCGGGCGGGCGGCATCCATCTCGACACGCTGTTCATCGACGAGGGCTTCGGGTCCCTCGACGACGACACCCTCGATCTCGCGATGCGCACGCTCGACGAGCTGCGCCAGGGCGGACGCACGGTGGGTGTCATCAGCCACGTGGCGTCGATGAAGGACCAACTGCCCGCACAGTTGCACGTGTCGGCGACCCCGCGCGGCCCGAGCATCATCCGCCACGATCACGGGATGGCGGCGATCTGAGAACCATCACAGACGCGCCCCTCTAGGCTGAACGCATGCGCAAGAGCACCCTCTGGACCGTTCTCGGGGTCATCGCGGCCGTGATCATCGCCTGGTTCGTGGTGAACGTGCTGTTCTCTCTCGTCGCCTTCGTGTTCCGCCTCGTCGCCGTCGCGATCGTCGCCCTCATCGTGTTCCTCGTGCTGCGGGCCGTGTTCGCCCGACGAGACGTCGACTGAGCCGACGAAGAGGCGCGCACGCAGGACCGTGGCCCGTCGTGGGGCCACGGCGGGTCCGCGACGCGTCCTGCCGATTGATCACCCGCGGCGGTAGCGGCCGGTTCCCGCGACGCAACCCCGGCCGTGGTGTCGGAGGCCGGGAGTAGCGTCCCCCTCGATGTCCGATAAACCGCCCGCCCCCGCAGACACCGCCCACCCCGTCACCCGCGACATCGTGCTGTCGCCGAAGCACCGCTGGAGGGGGTACTGGGTCGCCGTCGCCGTGGCGGCGCTGACCATCCTCGACCTCACGAAGGTCAACGTCGCCCTTCCGTCGATCGAGGCGGCCCTGAACGCTGGCCCCACCGAGCTGCAGCTCGTCGTCTCGGGCTACATCCTCACGTTCGGGCTCGTGCTGGTGCCGGCGGGGCGTCTGGGCGACATCCGCTCGCGCCGGGTGCTCTTCCTCGTGGGCCTGTCGCTGTTCCTGGTCACGAGCCTCGCCTGCGCGCTCGCACCGAACACGACCGTGCTCCTGGTCGCCCGTCTGCTGCAGGGTGTGGCTGCCGGCATCCAGATGCCCCAGGTGCTCGGACTGGTGCAGCAGCTGTTCCAGGGCAAGGAGCGCGGGCGCGCCTTCGGTCTGTTCGGGGCCACGATCGGTATCGCGACGGCCTTCGGCCCGACCCTCGGAGGCCTGCTCATCGCGTTGGGCGGCGACACCGACGGGTGGCGACTGATCTTCTGGATCAACATTCCCCTCGTGGCGATCGTCATCGCCCTCGCGGCGTGGCTCCTGCCGAACACGCGCGAGAAGTCGCGGCGCCGGCTCGACCTCGACCCGGTCGGCGTGCTGCTGTTCGCGTTGACGATCCTCGCCCTGATGTGGCCGTTCCTCTTCACGACGGGCAGCCCCGACGACGATCCCAACCGATGGTGGCTGCTAGTGGCATCCGTCGTCTTCGCAGCGGCCTTCGTGTTCTGGGAGCGTCGTTACGCGGATCGGGGACGGATGCCGCTGATGCCCTTCTCGATCTTCTCGCTGTCGTCGTACCGCAACGGCGTGCTGATCTCGACGGCGTACTTCTCCGCCGTGCCCGCGATGTTCCTGCTCGGCACGCTCTTCCTGCAGGGCGGTCTGGGGCTCGCGCCGGTCTTCGCCGGGATGGTGACGATCGGGTTCGCGGTCGCCTCGGCGGCGAGTTCGTGGGTCGGCGGCAATCTCGTGACCCGGCTCGGTCGCCCCCTCGTGGTGTGGGGCATCCTCGGGATGGTGGCCACCGCGGGTGGCCTCGTGCTCGTGGCGCTCTTCACCGCTCCCGAGTGGACGCCATGGGCGATGGCCGCCGTGATGGTGTTCGGCGGTTTCGCGGGTGGTCTCGTGATCTCACCGAACCAGACGCTCACCCTCGCCGACATCCCGGTCCGCAGCGGCGGGGTCGCCGGCTCCGTCGGGCAGCTGGGCCAGCGCATCGGCACGGCCGTGGGGACGGCGATCGCCCTGGCCCTGTTCTACGCCACGGTCTATCGCGAGCAGGGCAGCGTCGACGACACCGTCGTGCTGTACCACGACGCCTACGCGTCGGGCATGATCACCGTCGGCATCTTCCTCGGGCTGGCGCTCATCGTCGGCGTGGCCGACCTCGCCGGGCGGGCGCGGTCGGGGTCGCAGACGCCCTGAGCCGTCGCACCGCCCGTGCGATGACGAGGTTCAGACGCCGTAGCGGGTGCGGATCTCGGCGCGCAGCTCATGACTGCAGCGCTCGACCACGTCGTCCCACAGTTCGGTCGCGCCGTCCTGGGCGCGGTCGGACACGGCGCGCAGGATGCGGATGGGCACGTCGAACTGCTGCGCGACCCAGATGAGCGCGTACGACTCCATGTCGACCAGGCTCGCGCCCAGCTCGCGGATGCGTCGCACGGTGTCGGCGTCGTCGACGAAATGGTCGCCCGTGGCGATGACGAGACCGTCCTGGCCCGTCTCGACGCGGGTCGGCAGCGAGACGTGCTCGCCGAACGTCCCGTCCAAGCCCTTCACGTCGTGCTGGATCGCCCCGGCGAGGTCGTAGATCCCGCCCTCGACGGCGTCGTCGATCGCGCCGGCCGTTCCGACGACCACGATCTCCTCGTACTCACCCGTCGACAGAGCGCGCGTGAGCGCATAGGCGGCCGGGATCTTGCCCACGCCGGTGAGCAGGCGTTCGAAGCCGGGAAGGTGGTCTTCGAAGGCGACGAGTTCGGATGCGTGGGCGGCGACCAGGAGTTTCACCCCCTCATTCTCGTCGGTATCGACACACGAGAACGGATGCCGGGAGCGAGCGGGCGTCGCCCGTGTCCCGCCCGGGGCGGGACACGGGCGCGAACTCAGCCCTGCGCTGCGTCCGACACGGCCGTGAGACGCGAGATCTCCTCCGGGGCCAGCTCGAGCGAGGCGCTGGCCAGGAGATCGGCGACCTGCGACACCTTCGACGCGCTCGCGATGGGGGCCGCGACGGTCGGCTGCGCGCGCAGCCAGGCGAGGGCCGTCGTCGCGATCGACGCCCCGTGAGCGCGACCGACCTCTTCGAGGGCATCGATCAGGGCGAGACCGGCCGGGGTGGCCAGCTTGGCCGCGCCCTCAGCCCGCGGCGAGTCGCCCGTGGCATCCGCGCTGCGGTACTTGCCCGTGAGGAATCCGCTGGCCAGGGCGTAGTACGGCACGAGCGACATGCCGTACTGCTCGGCGACGGGGACGATGTCGCGCTCGACCTCGGTGCGGTGCACGAGGTTGTAGTGCGGCTGCACGGCGACGGGGAGGTCGGCGCCGGCGGCCTCGGCGAGCGAGATCCACTCGCGGATGCGGGCCGCGGTGTAGTTCGACACCGCGACGTAGCGCACGAGACCGTCGGTGACGAGGTCGGCGAACGCGGCGACGGTCTCTTCCAGGGGCGTCTGCTCGTCGTCGAAGTGCGCGTAGTACAGATCGATGGTGTCGACGCCGAGTCGCGAGAGCGAGGCCTCGGCCGCGGCACGGACGTTCTTCGCGGACAGGCCGCGGAAATCGGGGTGCTGGCTCACCTTCGTGGCCACGACGACGTTCTCCGGCTTGCGGGAGGCGAGCCACTCGCCGATGAGGGTTTCGCTCTCGCCGCCCGAGTTGCCGGGGGCCCAGGCGCTGTAGGCGTCGGCGGTGTCGATGAAGTTCCCGCCGCCGGCATGGAACGCGTCGAGCACCGCGAACGAGGCGTCGCGGTCGGCGGTCCAGCCGAACACGTTGCCGCCGAGCGAGAGGGGGAGGATGTCGAGGTCGCTGCGTCCGATGCGCGTCATGATGCCCTTTCTGCAGAGGTCGAGTGACCTCGAGGACAACGACCTGCGTCCGTGCGCATTCCCGCGACGCGCGGTGGCGCGCGTTCCCGTGGCGGGCGCTCGCTCGCAGTGCGCTCGACGCGCGCATGGCCGCGACGCGCGCTCGCGCGCATCACCGCGACGCGCGCTCGCGCGCATCACCGCGACGCGCGCTCGCGCGCATGACCGCGACGTGTCGGTCAGCTTCCCCCGGACAGGATGCCGATCAGTCCGCTGACGAGAAGCCACAGGCCGATGCCGGCTCCGGCGATCCAGATCACGACCGTTCCGGCGGGGTACTTCTTCTTGCCGTCGCCGGCGGGACCCTCGGGCGCGCTCACGAGCGCACCATCATCACGATCGAGACGATGAGCACAGCGAGACCTCCGATGACGGCGATGGCGGCGATGATCGGTCCACCTCCGGTGAGGTAGGCGGCCACGCCGAGGGCGAGGAACAGCACGGCCAGCACGATGCCGCCGATCTGGTACACCCGGTACCGCCGATCGGTGCTCGACGTCTTCTGATCGCTCACGCTGTCCCCCTCCCGCCCAGGCTACCGAAAGCTGTGGGTCTCCTGAGCCGATCCGACCCGCCGTGCCCGTTCCGGGCGTAGCGTATCCGCATGCAGCTGCGCCCCGTTCCCGATCCCGTCCGCCCCGGCCAGGAGTCCGTATGGGACTATCCGCGGCCACCCCGCGTCGAGCGGGTGCACAAGCGGGCGCAGATCGACTTCGGCGGGGTGCGGATCGCCGACACCGACGACGTGGTGCGCGTCCTGGAGACGAGTCATCCGCCGGTCTACTACCTGCCCATCGTGGCCTTCGGTGATGCCCTCACCCTCGGGGATGGGGCCTCGTTCTGCGAGTTCAAGGGCGGCGCGCGCTACTTCGACGTCCACGGCGGTGGGGGAGCGGTCGCCGTTCGCGCGGCCTGGAACTACCCGCATCCGATGCCCGGGTACGAGATCCTCGACGATCGGGTCGCCGTCTACGCCGGGGAGATGGACCGATGCATCCTCGGCGGAGAGGTCGTCGAACCGCAGCCGGGCGGCTTCTACGGGGGCTGGGTGACCGAGGACCTGGCCGGCCCGTTCAAGGGCGTCCCGGGATCGATGGGCTGGTAGCCCCACTCCTCGTCAGTCGTGAGCGAACGCCTGGGGCACGGCCGCGTGCAGCTCGGCCAGCCAGGCGCGGGCGTTTCCGTCGGACGGCGCACGCCAGTCGCCGCGCGGTGACAACGACCCCGCGGGCGACACCTTCGGCCCGTTCGGGATGGCCGTGCGCTTGAACTGCGCGAATCCGAAGAACCGCGTGAGGAAGACCTCGAGCCACGTCGCGACGGTGACGAGGTCGTACGACGGGCGCTCGCCCTCGGGATAGCCCGGGGGCCAGGCTCCGGCATCCGGATCCGACCAGGCGTGCGCGGCGAGGAAGGCGATCTTCGACGGACGGAATCCGAAGCGCAGCACGTGGTACAGCGTGAAGTCGTGCAGGTTGTAGGGCCCGATGCGGTCTTCGGTCGACTGCATGCGGCCGTCTTGACCGGCCGGCACGAGCTCGGGGCTGATCTCGGTGTCGAGCACCGCCTGCAGCACCGACACCGTCTCGGGGCTCAGCTCTCCCGAGCCGATGACCCAGCGGATGACGTGCTGGATGAGGGTCTTCGGCACCCCGGGGTTGACCGAGTAGTGGCTCATCTGGTCGCCGACACCGTAGGTCGACCACCCGAGCGCGATCTCGGACAGATCGCCCGTGCCCACCACGATGCCGCCGTGCATGTTCGCGAGGCGGAACAGGTAGTCGGTGCGCAGGCCCGCCTGCACGTTCTCGAACGTCACGTCGTGCACCGGCTCGCCCGCGGCGAAGGGGTGCCCCATACGGGAGAGCATCTCGGATGCCGCGGGCCGGATGTCGATCTCCTCGATCGTGGCCCCGATGGCCTCGGCGAGGGCGATGGCGTTGCGCTTCGTCTTGGCGCTGGTCGCGAACCCCGGGAGCGTGTACGCGAGGATGTCGCTGCGGGGGCGCCCCATCCGGTCCATCGCGCGGGCGATCACGAGCAGGGCGTGGGTGGAGTCGAGGCCCCCGCTGACGCCGAGGACGGGCTTCGGCCGGCCGATCGCCTCGAGCCGCTGCACGAGACCCGACACCTGGATGTTGAACGCCTCGTAGCAATCCTGGGCGAGGCGGTCGGGGTCGTCGGGGACGAACGGGAAGCGGTCGAGGGCGCGTCGGAGCCCGATGTCGCCCGCGGGCGGCGACAGCTCGAACGACACCGTGCGGAACACCGGACCCACCGTGCGGCGGTTGTCGTCGAAGGTGCCCTGGCGCAGGCGGTCCTGGCGAAGGCGATCCAGGTCGACGTCGGCCACGCTGTGCCGCGGGCCGTCGGGGAAGCGCTCGGTCGTGGCGAGCAGCTGCCCGCCCTCGTAGATCATCGTCTGGCCGTCCCACGAGACGTCGTTGGTCGATTCGCCCTGTCCGGCCGCGGCGTAGACGTACGCGGCGAGACAGCGCATCGACTGCGACTGCGAGAGCAGGGTGCGGTCGTCGGCTCGGCCGATCGTGATGGGGCTGCCCGACAGGTTCGCCAGGACCGTCGCCCCGGCCAGCGCGGCACCGGAGGAGGGGGGAACGGGCACCCACATGTCTTCGCAGACCTCCGCGTGCAGCGTCAGGCCCGGGACGTCGACGGCGGTGAACAGCAGATCGGGACCGAACGGCACCGTCTCGCCGGCGATCGTGATGTGCTGGCCGACCTGGTCGTCGCCGCGCGCGTACCAGCGCTGCTCGTAGAACTCGCGGTAGGTGGGCAGGTACGCCTTGGGCGCGACACCGAGGATGCGACCGCGGTGGATGACGACCGCGCAGTTGAACAGGCGGTTCCCGTGGCGCAGCGGGGCTCCCACGAGCAGGACGGGGAGCAGATCGACGGATGCCGCGACCAGCCGGGCCACGGCGACCTCGACGGCGTCGAGCAGGGGGTCCTGCATCACCAGGTCGTCGATCGCGTAGCCCGTGAGACACAGCTCGGGGAAGACGGCGACCGCGACCCCCTCGTCGTGGCACGCGCGGGCCGACGCGAGCACAGCCTCGACGTTGGCGGCGGGGTCGGCCACGGCGACCGGGACGATGCAGGCGGCGACGCGCGCGAAGCCGTGCCGGTACGCGCTCTCGAACGGCAGGTCGGTGATCACCCGACCAGTCTGTCAGGCCCCTCCGACGGCGTGGGGTGGATCCGCGCGACCTGTGGACTGTGGATGCCGTGAACCCGATGTCGGAGGTCGCGATTAGCGTGGAGCACCATGCGGTACATCGAGCAAGACGATCGGGTCGTCTGGAGCGCCAGCGACCTCAAGGCGGCGGCCGAGTGCGAGTTCGCCTGGCTTCGAGCGATCGACGCCAAGCTCGGGCGGATCGCCCCCGTCGACGATCCCGAAGACGCCACGCTCGAGCGCGCCGCGCGTCTCGGCACCGCTCATGAGCTCCGCGTGCTCGACGACTACCGCGTCCGCTTCGGCGACGCGGTGCGCGAGATCCCCGCCGCCCGTTCGTCCGACGCCGCAGCTCTTTCCGAGGCGGTGCGCCTCACCGACGCCGCCCTCGCCGACCCGGCCGCCGAGGTGGTCTACCAGGCCGCGTTCTCGACGGCCGAGTTCGTCGGCTTCGCCGATTTCCTCGTGCGCGCGTCCGAAGCGGATGCCGAGGGCACGCGGCCCTGGATCGTGCAAGACACCAAGCTGGCGCGCCGCGCGCGCGTCACCGCCCTCATGCAGCTGGCGGCCTACGTCGACCAGCTCGATCGACTCGGTGTCCCGCGATCCGACGAGGTGCAACTCCTCCTCGGCGACGGCACGACGAGCACGCATCGCGTCGACGACCTGCTGCCGGTGTTCGCGCTACGTCGCGCGCGCCTACGCGCCCTGATCGCCGACCGCGACGTCGCGCAGGGGGCCGCGGGCGAGGCGATCGCCTGGGGCGACGGTCGAGGTTCCCTCGACGTCGTGGCGTGCGGTCGCTGCGCCACGTGCGAGCTCGAGGTCGTCGCCCACCGCGACCTGCTGCTCGTGGCGGGAATGCGGCCGGTGCAGCGCGAACGGCTCCGCGCGGCCGACATCGAGACGATCGACGCCCTGGCCGCGGCCACGCAGGCGCCGCCGGCGATGAGCGCCGACACCTTCGTCTCGCTGCGCACGCAGGCGCGGCTGCAGCTTGAGAGCCCCGCGGGCGTGCCCGGTGCCGAGGTCTCCGCCCACGCCGTGCCGACGTTCGAGGTCGTCGCGCCGAAGTCGCTCGGCGTGCTGCCCCGACCCGACCACGGCGACCTGTTCTTCGACTTCGAGGGCGACCCGCTCTACACCGAGGGAACCGGCGAGCACTGGGGCATCGATTACCTCTTCGGCTGGGTCGACAGCCGCGAGACCTATGGCGCCCTGTGGGCGCACACATTCGCCGAGGAGCGCGTCGCCCTCGAGCGCTTCCTCGACATGGTCGCGCTCCGCCGTCAGCAGTATCCGGGAATGCACATCTACCACTACGCCCCCTACGAGCCGACGCATCTGCTCACCATGGCGGCCCGCTACGGCGTCCGCGAGGCCGACGTCGACCGACTGCTGCGCGACGGGGTCTTCGTCGACCTGTATCCGGTCGTGCGCCGGGCGCTGCGGGTCGGGTCGAGGTCGTACTCGATCAAGAAGCTCGAGCCGCTCTACATGGGCGACGAGGTGCGCACGAGCGACGTGCAGCGCGGCGACGACTCGATCGTCAAGTACGTCGAGGCGCGTGCCCTGGCCGCCGACGGCGACGCCACGGGGGCCCAGCGGGTTCTCGACGACCTCGCGGACTACAACCGCTACGACTGCGTCTCCACCCGGCGTCTGCGCGACTGGCTGGTCGATCGAGCGCGCGAGTCCGGGGCCGTTCCCTCCCGCGCGGCCGAGCCCGACGAGCAGGCCTACGAGCCCTCGCCGCGCGCGACGGCTCTCCAGCGGTGGGCCGCCGACGCCGTCGAGCCCGATGCGACGGCGCTGCGCCTGGCCGCTGCCGCGATCGACTACTACCCGCGCGAAGAGAAGACCTACTGGGCCACCCATTTCCTGCGCCTTCGCGAGCCGGTGTCGGTGTGGGAGGAGACGCGCGACGTGATCGTCGTCGACGCGGCGCGCTCGCGGGTGGTGACCGATTGGCACGTCGCCGAATCGGGCCGCGGGTCGGAGCGACGACTGGTCGAGCTCCGCGGCGAGCTGGCTCCCGGTACTCGGGTGAGCCCGGATGCCGAACCGTTCGCCGTCTACGACCTCCCGGCGCCGTTCCCGCTCGAGACCCGCCCCCGCTGGATCCACGGCGCGCGCCGCGTGACGGTGCGCGAGGTGCTCGACGACGGAGTGGTCGTCGAGGAGATCGCGGCCGACGGCGTCACGTGGGACGAACTGCCGCTCGCGCTCACGCCTCCCGCCCCTCCGCGGGCAGGCAACCAGCAGAAGGCGATCGACGCATGGGCCGATGAGGTGCTCGCGGCCGCGCCGCGCATCCCCGACGGTCCCGCGGCCGACATCCTGCGCCGCGTCCCTCCCCGCACCCGCTCCGGCGGCCTCTCCCCGGTGACCGCGATCGCGGGCGCCCCCGGCGACGACGAGGCGACGGCGATCGCCCGCAGCGTGGCCGACCTCGACCACAGCTATCTCGCGGTGCAAGGTCCCCCCGGCACGGGTAAGACCTACGTCGGGTCGCACGTCATCGCGCGATTGGTCGCCGAACGCGGTTTCCGTGTGGGCGTGGTGGCCCAGTCGCACGCGACGATCGAGCACATGCTCGACCGGGTGATCGCGGCGGGCGTCCCGGCATCCCGGGTCGGCAAGGCGCCGAAAGATCCCGGGGCTGAACACGCCTTCACGGTGCTGCCCAAGAACGGCGTCGCGGCGTTCACGGCCGAGAACGCCGCTCACGGTTTCGTCGTCGGCGGCACCGCGTGGGATTTCAGTCACGAGGCACGCATCCCTCGCGGCAGCCTCGACCTGCTCGTCATCGACGAGGCGGGCCAGTTCTCGCTCGCCTCGACCATCGCCGTCTCCCTCGCGGCGACGCGTCTGCTGCTCCTCGGCGATCCGCAGCAGCTACCGCAGGTCAGTCAGGGCACGCACCCGGAGCCGGTCGACACCTCGGCGCTCGGCTGGATCATCGACGGGGCCGAGGTCGTTCCCGCCGATCTGGGGTACTTCCTCGCTCGAACCCGCCGCATGCACCCCGCGGTCGCCGAGCCGGTGTCGCGGCTGTCGTACGAGGGCCGCCTCGCGGCGCATCCGTCCACGGCGCTCCGCCACCTCGACGGTATCGCCCCGGGAGTGCACGTGCGTCCGGTGTCCCATCGCGGCAACGCCACGGCGTCCGCGGAGGAAGCCGACGAAGTCGTGCGCATCGTCGCCGACCTCGTCGGGCGCCGATGGACGGGGGCCGAGGGCGGGGCCGGAGACACCGCGATCGTCGAGCCACCGCGCGCGTTGCGTGCCGACGACATCATCGTCATCACCCCGTACAACGCGCAGCAGGTCGCCGTCGAGGAAGCATTGGCAGCGGCCGGGTTCTCCGACGTCCCCGTCGGCACGGTCGATCGGTTCCAGGGGAAGGAGGCGGTCGTCGCGATCCTCACCCTGGCCGCGTCGTCGGGCCGCGACGCTCCGCGCGGGCTCGAGTTCCTGTTGCTGCGCAATCGCATCAACGTCGCCGTCTCCCGCGCGATGCAGGCGGCCTACATCGTCTCGTCGCCCGCCCTGCTCGACGATCTGCCGCGCACGCCCGAGGGCGTCGCCCGCCTCAGCGCCTTCGCGCGTCTGGTGGGCGCGAACGCCTGACCGCGGGCAGCGACGCCGGGCGTTCGGGGCGCATCCCGGCCCGCCGAGAGGGTGAGCCCCGGCGTGCCGCGAACCCCGTCGGCTGTCTCAGGCCGTGCCGTACAGGCGGTCGCCCGCGTCGCCGAGGCCGGGCACGATGTAGCCCTTCTCGTTCAGGCGCTCGTCGACGGCGCCCAGCACGAGCGTCACATCGTGACCCTCGACCTGCTTCTCGATCGCCGCGACGCCCTCGGGGGCACCGAGCAGGCAGATCGCGGTCACGTCCTGCGCGCCGCGGGCGAACAGGAATTTGATGGCCGCGCCCAGCGAGCCGCCGGTGGCGAGCATCGGGTCGAGCACGAAGCACTGGCGGTCGCTCAGGTCGTCGGGGAGGCGCTCGGCGTACGTGGTGGGCTCGAAGGTCTCCTCGTCGCGCACCATCCCCAGGAAGCCGACCTCCGCGGTGGGGAGGAGCTTCACCATCCCCTCGAGCATGCCGAGGCCCGCGCGCAGGATCGGGACGACGATCGGCCGCGGCTCGCTGATCTTGACGCCCATCGTCGTGGTGACGGGGGTCTGGATCTCGATCGGGTCGACGCGCACGTTGCGGGTCGCTTCGTAGGCGAGGAGCGTCACGAGCTCCTCGGTGAGCTGGCGGAAGACCGGCGACGACGTCTGCACGTCACGCAGCACCGTGAGCTTGTGGGTGATGAGCGGGTGATCGGCGACGTGGACACGCATAGGCTCAAGGCTAACCTCTTCCTCCGCGCGCCTCAGCCGTCGTTTTTCCGCCATCGTTCTCCGGAGCCCCCGTGACCCCCACCGTTCGCGATCTCGCCGCGATGCGTCGGGCGCTCGTGCTCGCGGACCTGGCGCAGGGGGAGGGCGACGTCCCGGTCGGCGCCGTCGTGGTCGACGCCGAGGGCACCGTCATCGGCGAAGGGCGCAACCTCCGCGAGGTCACGAACGATCCCACGGCGCACGCCGAGATCGTGGCGCTTCGCGCGGCGGCATCCCGGATCGGCTCCTGGCACCTCGCCGACTGCACCCTCGTGGTCACGTTGGAGCCCTGCGTGATGTGCGCCGGGGCGATCCTGCAGTCGCGCGTGTCCCGCGTGGTCTTCGGATCGTGGGATGCCAAGGCGGGCGCCGCGGGATCGATGTACGACGTCCTGCGCGACAGGCGCCTGCCGCACCGCGTCGAGGTGATCGGCGGGGTCGAGGAAGAGCGCGCGGCCGCCCAGCTGCGGGCGTTCTTCGTCGACAGACGATGACCCGCGGCGCCGAGACCCGTCAGCGCGGCAGCAGGGGCAGCACCTCGGCGCCGACGAGATCGGCGTGCGCGACGTCGCGCAGGTCCATGAGCTGGAAGTAGACGCGCTCCGCGCCGAGCTCGCGGAGCCGGTGGACCTTCTCGGCGATCTGCGCCGGGGTCCCGATGAGGTTGGCACCGTTGTCGAACTGCTCGCGCGATTGCCCGATGGCCTCGGCTCGACGAGAGATCTCGGCGTCGTCCTGCCCGACGATGGTGGGCAGGGCGACCGAGAGCTTCAGCGTGGAGGGATCGCGGTCGATCGCCTCGCACGCGGCGCGCACGACGGCGAACTTCTCGGCGACGACGTCCTCGGCAACGAAGCCGATGTTGAACTCCGTCGCGTAGCGGGCGGCGAGCGCGGGGGTGCGCTTCGGCCCTCCACCGCCGACGATCACCGGCACACGCTCCTGCTCCGGCTTGGGCAGGGCGGGCGCGTCGTCGAGGCGGTAGTGCGCTCCCGCGAACGAGAACGTCTCGGCATCCGGGGTCTGCCACAGGCCCGTCACGACCTGCAGCTGCTCCTCGAGCAGATCGAACCGCTTCGCGGGGAAGGGGATGCCGTACGCGGCATGCTCCCGCTCGAACCAGCCCGTGCCGAGCCCCAGCTCGGCGCGCCCGCCCGACATCGCGTCGACCTGGGCGACCTGGATCGCGAGGATCGAGGGCACCCGGTAGGTGACCGACGAGACGAGGGTTCCGAGCCGGATGCGCGAGGTCTCGCGGGCGAGGCCGGCGAGCGTCGTCCACGCGTCGGTGGGGCCGGGGCGCGGGTCGCCCTCGCCCATGCGCAGGTAGTGGTCGGAGCGGAAGAACCCGTCGAGGCCGTGCCGCTCGGCCGACTGCGCGAACGCGAGCTGGTCGTCGTAGGTGAACCCCTGCTGGGGCTCGGTGAACAGGCAGTACTCCACGGGAGCCTCCGAAGTCGGGTGCGGCGGGGTCAGTCGGCCGAGCGCAGGATGATCGCCTCGGTGGGCGGTGCCGGGTCGGCGGGTCGGCCCACGTAGCCGATGTGGGTGAGCAGGGCGCGGCGGAACTGCGCCGGCCGCTCGAGGTGCACGGAGTGTCCCGCCCCCTCGACGGCGACCTCGGTCACCTCGCCGCCCTTCTCGGCGTAGGCGGCGAGCACGTCGCGGGTCTGCGAGACCATCGGCTGCGCGGGCGCGACGTCGGCGCCCGGCCAGCCCGGGATCACGCCGAGCGCGCCGAGGTGGTTGAGGTCGTAGAACGACGCGTCCGAGACGATCGCGTCGGCCGTGCCGTAGATCCACAGGATGGGCGGCTTCGGGTCGAGGTCGACGATGCCCGAGACGTCGAAGTACTTCGGCGCCATCGTGTTGAGCACCCCCGTGGTGCCCGGGGCGAAGCCCGGCCACGTCGCCGTGGTCACGGCATCCCCGGGGTAATTGCCGCCGGCGGTCGAGGTGGTGAGCATCGACTCGACCCACACGTCTTCGTGCTCGCTCGCGTAGTCGGGTGCGACGTAGCCCGAGCGGAAGACCGAGCGCGGAGACGTGGGGGCGTCGGCGGTGGTGTCGTGGTCGATCAAACGCTGCACGAAGTCGGGGTTGGCGCCTCCCGCCCCGGTGCCGGCGTCTTCGTCGTTCAGGCGCGACCCGTCGCGGCGCGTGCCGCCGAAGCCGTACGGCGAGACGGGGGCCTGCAGCGTGAGCGAGCGGACGGGGTGATCGAGCGCGTACTGCATCACGACGCCGCCGCCCATCGACCAACCCACGAGGTGGGCTTCGGGGATGCCGAGCGCCTGCAGGGTCGCGAACAGGTCATCGCTGAAGTCGCGCACGCCGCGGGTGGCGTCGATGGGCGTGTGCTCCGTGCGCCCGAAGCCGCGCAGGTCGACGGCGAGGACCCGCAGCTCGCTCGGCAGATCCTGCATGATCTCCTGCCAGAACAGCGACGACGACACGTTGCCGTGCACGAAGACCACGGTGCGCTCGGGGGTCGCGGCCGGGTCGTCGCCCACCCGCTCGAGCACGTTGACACCCAGCCGGTCGGTCTCGACCAGGCGTGCGCTGATGCCGTCGAAGAGAGTCATGCAGTCCTCCGTGTCGCTCGCCGGTGCCCCGGTACACCGCGTTCCGATGCTAACGCGCGCCCCTTCCGCCCGCACTCAGACTTGCCCTGCACGACCTCGCCCCGCGCGACCCTGCCCCGCGCGACCTCACCCCGCGCGACCCTGCCCCGCGCGACGGAGCCGCTTCATAGACTGGGACCCATGACGGATGCCACGACCTCGCTGCCCCCGATCGCCTTCCTCGGTGCCGGCTCCATGGGGGGAGCGATCCTCCGCGGCCTCGTGGCCGCGGGACTCGTCGACGGAGGGGTGACCGCCACGAACCGCTCGATCGCGAAGGCCGCGGAGCTGGCCGAACTCGAGGGCGTGACGAGTGTGGCGCTCGAGGCCAACCCCCGTGGCAACGTCGAGGCGGCGGCGGCCGCCGACGTCGTGCTGGTGGGCGTCAAGCCCGCGATGGTGCCCGATCTGCTCGACGAGATCGCCCCGCACCTGCGTCCCGGCACGATCGTGGTGAGCCTCGCGGCGGGGGTGACCCTGGCCACCTTCGCCCGACACCTCGGCGACGACGTCGTCACCCTGCGGTCGATGCCGAACACCCCGTCGCTCGTCGGCCGGGGCGTGACCGGTCTGGCCGCGGGTGCCTCGGCATCCCCCGACGACGTCGCGGTCGTGCGGGCCCTCTTCGAAACGGTGGGCGCGGTGGTCGAAGTGCCCGAATCGCAGATCGACGCCCTGTCCACGATCTCGGGATCCGGGCCCGCCTACGTCTTCCTGCTGGTCGAGGAGTTCACCGCGGCCGCCGAACGCATGGGGTTCGAGCACGACCAGGCGCGTCTGCTGGCCGAGCAGACCTTCGTCGGGGCTGCGACGCTCATGGACTCGTCCGACGTCGATCCCGCGGAGCTGCGTCGTCGCGTCACCAGCCCGAAGGGCACCACGGAGCGCGCCGTGGCGGTGCTGCAGGGTGCGCACCTCGCCGACACGTTCACCGAGGCCGCCGAGGCCGCACTGGCCCGCGCGAAAGAGCTCGCCGCCGGGAGCTGATGTGCGCCTGCGCTTCTCGGGGACGATCTGGTACTGGCGCGGTCCCGCGCCCTACCACTTCGTGACCGTGCCACCGCGCGAGGCGAGCACGATCGCCGAGGTCTCGCCGATCGTCACATACGGGTGGGGCATGATCCCGGCATCCGTCACCACCGGTTCGACGACCGTGACGACCTCGCTCTGGCCGAAGGACGGGGGATACATCGTCCCCTTGAAGAAAGCCCTCCAGCATGCCGAGGGGCTCGCGGTCGACGACGAGATCGAGGTGACGCTCGACGTCGACGCCTGACGCGTCGGTGCCGGCCCGCCGCACGCACCCACCGCAGCGAGGTCCGGATCAGCGGTCGAGGGCCGCGAAACGCTCGATGTCGCTGTTCGTGCCCGACACGATGATGAGGTCGTGGTTGGTGACGACGGTGTTCGCCTCCGCGTAGCGGAACGGGCGTCCGGGGCTCTTCACCCCGACCACGGTGACGTTGTACTTGCTGCGCACGCCGGATTCATTCAGCCCGACGCCGCGCACGAGCTTCGGCGGGTACATCTTGGCGAGCACGAAGTCGTCGTCGAAGCGGATGAAGTCGAGCATGCGGCCGCTGACGAGGTGCGCGACGCGCTCCCCGGCCTCGGCTTCGGGGTAGATCACGTGGTTCGCGCCCACGCGGGCGAGGATCTTGCCGTGCGACTGCGAGACCGCCTTCGCCCAGATCTGCGGCACCTTGAGGTCGACGAGGTTCGCGGTGATCAGCACCGACGCCTCGATGAGCGAGCCCACGGCGACGACGGCCACCTGGAAGTCCTGGGCGCCGATCTGGCGCAGGGCGTCGATGTTGCGCGCGTCGGCCTGCACGGCGTGCGTGACGCGCTCCGACCACTTCTGCACGAGCTCGAGGTTGCCGTCGACGGCGAGCACCTCGCGGTCGAGTCGGTCGAGTTCGCCCGCGCAGGCCGCGCCGAAACGCCCGAGGCCGATGACCAGGACGGGGGCGTCACTGCGGATGCGTTCAACCAACGATGGGCCTTTCCACGGGGAGCGCGTACAGCTGCGACCGCGACGATGCCGCCACGGCCGCGGCGAGAGTCACTGTACCAATGCGCCCCATGAACATCGTGGCCGCCATGACGTAGACCGCGGGGTCGGGGAGCTCGGCGGTGAGGCCGGTCGAGAGTCCCACGGTCGCGAAGCCCGAGACCACGTCGAAGAGCACGTGCTCGATGGGGGCATCGGTGATGCGGCTGATGGTGACGGTCGACACCGCGACGATCGTGGCTCCCCAGGCGACCACCGACAGCGCCACGCGCTGCACGTCGCTGGGGATGCGACGGCCGAACGCCTGCACCGACGGGCGCCCCTTCGCCTCGGAGAAGACCGCGAGGGCGAGCACGGCGAGAGTGGTGACCTTGATCCCGCCGGCGGTGGATGCCGAGCCCCCGCCGACGAACATCAGCATGGAACCCACGATCAGCGTGGCTCCGTTGAGGTCTCCGATGTCGATGACACTGAAACCGCCGGAACGCGTCATGGCCGACAGGAAGAAGGCCTGGAAGGTGGTGTCCCACGCATCCATGCTTCCGAATGTGAGGGGGTTGTCGTATTCCAGCAGGAGAATGACGCCGGCGCCGACGAAGAACAGCACGACCGTCGTGATGATCGTGAGCTTCGCGTGCAGAGACCACAGGCGGAACCGCCAGTAGTGCCGCCACAGCGTGAAGATGACGGGGAACCCGATCGAACCGAGGAACACGCCGGCCATGAGCACCGTCAGCAGGAAATAGTCCTGGGCGAAGGGAGCCAGGCCGTCGGCGTTCGGGATGAAGCCGGTGTTCGTGAACGACATGGCCGCGTAGTAGGGCGCCTCCCACAGGGCGACCAGGGGGTGGATGCCCCCGATGATGAGCGAGGGGTAGATGAGCACGGTGAGCGCCGCCTCGATCACGAGCGTCGAGAGTGCCACCGTCCGCAGCAGCTGACCGACCTCGCCCAGGCGCACGGTCTGGCCCTCGTTGACCGGACCGCCGTGGGCGCGCAGCGGGTTGCTGTCGCCGGCGGCGATGAGCTTGGCCCGCAGCCCCAGTCTCTTCGAGATGACGAGTCCGAGGATGGATGCCAGCGTCAGCACCCCGAGCGCTCCCACGTTGACGCCGATGTAGGTGATGACGCGGCCGAGCGGCGACAGGTCCGAGTACATGTTGATCGTCGACAGCCCCGTGACGCAGATCGTCGACACCGCGGTGAACAGCGCGTCGGCGAAGGGGATGCGCTGGCCCGTCGCGGACGCCGCGGGCAGGGAGAACAGCGCGGTGAACAGGGCGATCAGCGTGGCGAACACCAGGACGGCGAATCGAGCGGGCGATGCGGTCGTGAGGTTGCGCAGCCGATCCCATGCCTCGTAGGCGATGCGACGCACCCGCACCGGCAGTCGCGCCTCGTTCGGCGTCGCCGCCATGCGTCGCTCCCTTCGGTGCTCGAACCCGAATCATGGTACTCGGGCCGGGGCGCGGGCTAATCTGATGCCATGGCGGACATCTTCGACGTGATCGCTGACGGAACGCGTCGCGACATCCTTCAGTTGCTCCTCGACCGCGCGACCGGCGGTGAGCGGGGCACGAGCGTCTCGCAGATCGTGGCGGCGCTGGGGGTGAGCCAGCCGACGGTATCGAAGCACCTGAAGGTGCTGCGCGAGGCCGAGCTCGTCTCCGTGCGCGAGGAGGGTCAGCACCGCTACTACAGCCTCGCGGTCGCTCCGCTCGACGAAGTGGACGACTGGCTGGTGCCCTTCTTCTCCATCGACGAGGAGAATGAACCCGCCCTCCCGGAGTCCGCCGTGCACGCCGCCGAGGTCGTCGGCCGGGCCGCGGCGTCGGTCAAGCACTCCTTCTCCACGGCGTTCCGCAAACTCCCCGGGCGGTGATCGCGCGGATGCCGGTGGCCTGGCATCCGGAATGCACATTCGTCACAGGGGTCCCATAGGTTTACAGCCGTCGCGCCCAGACTCTAGAGTGTGCTCAGCATCAGGAGGGTGAGTTCACCCGGAACGAGGGGTGAGCGATGGCCGAGCTGCCGGACGTGCGGTTCTTGACGGTCGCCGAGGTCGCCGAACTCATGCGCGTGTCGAAGATGACGGTCTACCGTCTGGTGCACGCGGGCGAGCTGCCGGCCGTGCGGTTCGGACGCAGCTACCGCGTGCCCGAATCGGCCGTCGTCGAAGCCGTGCAGCGACCGGTGTCCGGCGTCGGCTAGACTGATCCGAGGCTTTTTTCCGAACGCCTAGTGTTCCCGGGCGCCGACATCGGCACCCAGACCCCGACTTAGTGAGGTTTTCCGTGGGTTCTGTCATCAAGAAGCGCCGTAAGCGCATGGCGAAGAAGAAGCACCGCAAGCTGCTTCGCAAGACTCGTCACCAGCGCCGCAACAAGAAGTAACGCGGCCACCACACCGAGCGCCTGTCCGATGCGACGGGCGCTTCGTGTATCCGTGCGCTCGTGCACCTGCGCGGCGTCGTCGGCGTCCGCCCGTTCGTCTCTCCGGAGGAAAGCATGCAGTCCATCTCGATCCACGACCTGCACGCGGGGCGCGAGCGTCCCCTCATCGACGTGCGCGAAGAGCACGAGTACGCCGCGGGTCACGTGCCCGGCGCCGTGAACATGCCGATGTCGACCATCGGCGAGCACCTCGACGAGCTCCCGGGGGAGCCCTTCGACGTCATCTGCCAGGCGGGCGGGCGCTCTGCCCGCGTCGTCGAGGCGTTGTCGGCTCGCGGTCACGACGCGACCAACGTCGAGGGCGGCACCGGCGAGTGGATCGCCGCCGGTTACGACGTCGAAGCCTGAGCCTTCGTCCCGGGCCGGTCCACGCCTCCTAGGATGGAGGCGTGACGACCCTCACGCTGATCGGCAAGCCCGAGTGCCATCTGTGCGACGTGGCCGAGCAGATCGTCGAGAGCGTCGTCGACGGCCTTCCCGCCGACGTGGCGGAGCGCGTCGAGATCGAGCACGCCTCAATCGCCGACGACCCCGCGCTCTTCGCGACGTGGTGGGAGAAGATCCCGGTCGTCCTCATCGACGGCGACCTGCACGCGCACTGGCGCGTGTCGGCCGACCGTCTCCGTGCCGCGCTCCTGGCGGCAGACCCCGAAGGAGCCTCGTCGTGAGCATCCGTCACATCGTCCTGTGGAAGCTCGCGGCCGACGACGCCGACACCCGTGCGCTGCACGCCGAGCAGATCGCCGAGCGCCTCCTCGCCCTGCGCGAGGTCATCGACGACATCGCGCACCTCGAGGTGGGCCGCAACGTCGCCAACCCGCAGTCCAACTGGGACGTCGCCCTGCTCAGCGAGTTCGCCGACGTCGACGCGCTCGAGCGCTACCAGGTGCACCCGGCCCACCAGGAGGTCGCGGGCTTCGTCCGTTCGGTGGTCGCCGAGCGGTCCTGCGTCGACTACCCGTTCTGAGCGGTCGCCGCGCGGCATCGACATCGCGTGGCGGCGGGCGCGCCGCCGGTAGCGGTCAGTCGAGAGGGCGCACCGTCGCGGGTACGGCCGCGAGGGCGATCCGCACGGCGTCCCGGTCGTCGACGCGCTGATCCGGCGCATGTTCGACCACCACGCGGCTGCCGTCGCTGGTGAGCACGGTCGAGCGCCGGACGCTGCCCAGGAACGTCGTCTCCTCCACCACGGCATCCACGCCCGGGGCATCGGGGCCCACCAGCAGCACGTTCTCGGGCCGCACGACGACCTCGCAGTGCCCGTCGTGGGCCGAGCCCGCGAGGGGGAGCTCCTGCCCCCAGACCTCGACGACCACTCCCTCGACGATTCCCGGCACCGCGCTCACCGGACCGAGGACCTCGGCGACCGCCGCGTCCGCGACGCGTGCGTAGACCTCGTCGGGGCTGCCCGCCGCGACGATGCGTCCGGCGTCCATGACGACGAGGTGGTCAGCCACCGCCGCGCCCTCGGTGGTGTCGCGCGTGGCCCACAGCGTGGTCACGCCGCGGGCGCGGAGCTCGCGGGCCAGGCGATCGCGCGTCTCGGCGCGGGCGCTGGTGTGCAGGGCCGCAAGGGCATCGTCGAGGACGAGCGCGCGAGGGCGCGAGGCCAGTGCGCGGGCCAGGGCCCAGCGTTGACGGTCGCCGTGCGAGAGACGGTGCACGCCCTTGTGGCCCGTGGTGAGCCCGACGAGGTCGCAGAGGCGGTCGGCCTCGGCATCCGGATCGATGACGCCCGCCTGCCGGGCGGCGGCCACGATCGCGGCACGGGCACGACCGAAGCGCGCGACGGGCGCGCGGTCCCGCACTTCCGCGACCCGCGGCGCCGCGGGGCCCACCCGCCCCTCGATCGTCACGGTGCCGGCGTCGGGTCGCTCGGCTCCGCCGACCAGCCGCAGCAGCGTGGAGGCTCCGCACCCGGAGGGCCCGACGAGCCCGACGATGCTGCCCGGGGCGACGTCGAGGTCGACGTCGTCCAGGATGACGGTCCCCGCCCGCTCTCGGCGCACGCCGCGGAGGGCGATGGTCCAGCCCGTGGGGCGCGACGCGCCTCTCGACGGGGGATCGAGCGGAGTGACGGCGACCATGACCCGACGCTAGACACACCGGATGACACGACGACGCCCGGGGGGTGAACCCCGGGCGTCGTCATTGCATCCGTCGTCTCAACTCACGGAGCCAGGCGCGTCGGTCCGCGGAACAGGTAGGTGACCTCGCGGATGGAGGACTCGCCGAGCAGCAGCATCAGCACACGGGCCAGGCCCATGCCGAAACCGCCGTGCGGGGGCGCGCCGAAGCGGAAGAAGTCCAGGTAGAACTCGAGGTGCTCGGGGTCGAGCCCCTTCTCCTTCGCCTGCTCGACGAGGACGTCGACACGGTGCTCGCGCTGCGCGCCCGTGGTGATCTCGACGCCGTTGAAGAGCAGGTCGTACGACTTGGTGAGCCCGGTCTCCTCGTCACGCATGTGGTAAAAGGCGCGGATCTCGGGGTGGTAGTCGGTGATGAACACGAACTGGTGACCGTAGGTCTCCTGCACGTGCGCCGCGATCTGACGCTCGCCCTCGGGGTCGAGGTCGCCGTCGGTGCGGGGGATCTCGTACCCGCGCGCGGCCACGATCTCGCGCGCCTCGGCCAGCGGGATGCGCGGGAAGGGCAGGGTCGGAACCTGCACCTCGAGACCGAAGAGCTCCTGGATCTCGGCGCCGTGCTTGTCGGCGACGGCCTGGAAGGCGGTCTGCAGGAGCTCCTCCTGCATCCGGGCGACGTCCTCGTGCGAGTCGATCCAGCTGATCTCGGCGTCGATCGAGGTGAACTCGGTCGCGTGACGACTCGTGAACGACGGGTCGGCCCGGAAGGCGGGCGCGATCTCGAAGATCTTGCCGAAGCCGGCGACCTGGGCCATCTGCTTGAAGAACTGCGGGCTCTGCGCGAGGTAGGCCGTCTTGTCCTCGAAGTAGGGCACCTCGAACAGCTCCGCGTTCGACTCCGACGGGGAGGCCATGAGCTTGGGCGAGTGCACCTCGATGTAGTCGCGCTCGACCCAGTACGTGCGCATGGCGTGCTCGAGCGTCGTCTGCACGCGGAAGATGAGGTTGTTCCGACGCTGACGCAGGTCGAGGAAGCGCCAGTCCATACGCTTGTCGGGGCTGCTGTCGGCGGCGATCGGCGTCTCGGGGTTCGCCGCGGCGGCCACCACGAGTTCGCCGACCTTGATCTCGACGCCGCCGAGCTTGACGCGCTCGTCGTGCTTGAGCTCTCCGCGCACCGTCAGGAAGGTGCCGGTGGCGAGCGCGCCGATCGTCTCGGTCAGGGCGAGGGCTGCGGCATCCTGTTCGGGAGCGGGCTCGCCCTCGGCGGAGGGGGCGGCCGGACGCGTCGCCGGGTTGACCAGCTGCACGGCGCCGGTCTCGTCGCGGAGCACGACGAACTGCACCTTCTTCTGATCGCGCACGGTTTCGACCCATCCCGACACCTCGACAGCGCCGGCGGGGAGGGATTTCAGCTGGTTGACCAGGACGCGTTCGCTCACGATCGACCAGTCTACGTGCGGGCGGTGTCGGCCCCACCCGCCATCGGCGGGCGTCGGCCCCCGGTTCCTTCCGCCTCGGCCCTCGTGCGCGGCGGAAGCCGCGACGCGGAGGGCGCGCGCGGACCGTGCGGGCGCGGAGGCGCCGGGTCGGGACGCGGCATCCCTATGATGGCGCTCGTGACGTTCTCCCTCCCCCCGGAGTCGTTCCGGACGCTGCGTCCGGAACCTCGGGGTCGTGCCCCGCGGCCCTGGGACGTCGCGACGACCATCGTGCTGCTGGTGCTCCTGCCCCTCCTGGCGCTCGGGGCTTCCTACGCCGGAGTGGTCCTCGCCTACGCCGCGGACGTCTGCGGGACGCAGGCGTGCGACGCGGGCCTCATGAACCTCGGGTTCTGGATCGCGGTCATCGCGCCGTGGGTGATCCTGCTGATCGGGGTCGTCGTGGCGATCGTGCGTCTCGTGCGGCACCGCCTGGCGTTCTGGGTGCCGCTGGTGGCGATCGTGTCGATGGTCGCCGTGTGGTTCATCGCCGCGGCCCTCGTGGGCGCCGGGGTATCGGCATCCTGAATCGTTCGGGGGCAACCCCCAGGAATCACGCCTGACCGGGACGTAGCCTGGCTCGTGGGCGCCCGGACGGGCGGCCGATCACCGAGCGCGAAGGCACCCGATGACCGACATGTCCCTCTCCCTCTCCCCGCTGCGGGCCGGCTCCGGTTCGGCGGAGGGTGAGTCCTGGCTCACCTCGCTCGCGGACTGGACCGTGTCGCTCATGGAGGTCATCGGCCCCGTGGGTGCCGGCGTCGCGATCGCGCTCGAGAACCTCTTCCCGCCGCTGCCGAGCGAGGTCGTGCTGCCGATGGCCGGGCTCACCGCCAGCCGCGGCTCGTTCACGCTCTTCGAGGCCCTGCTCTGGACGACGCTGGGATCGGTCGTGGGCGCCTTCGCCCTCTACGGTCTCGGTCGGTGGCTGGGTGCGGCCCGACTGCGCGCCTTCGCCGCGAAGATGCCGCTGCTGCACCCCGAGGACGTCGACCGCACGGTCGCGTGGTTCGAGCGGCACGGGGGCAAGGCGGTCTTCTTCGGGCGCATGATCCCGATCTTCCGGAGCCTCATCAGCATCCCGGCGGGTGTGGCGAAGATGCCGCTGTGGCGGTTCGGTCTGCTGACGGGCGCGGGCAGCCTCATCTGGAACACGATCTTCGTGCTCGCGGGATACCTGCTGGGCGAGAACTGGCACATCGTGGAGGAATACGCCTCGATCCTGCAGTACGTCGTCATCGCCGCGGTCGGCATCGGCGTCGCCTGGTTCCTGTACTCGCGCGTCCGCTCGCTGCTCGCGGCACGCAGAGACGCCTGACCCGACGGGATATCTCCACGTCGAGGCAACCGGCATCCGGACTCAGTCAGACCACAGAACCCGCGCCTAGACTGGGATCGTGCCCGCCGATCGCCTTCATCTCGTGCGCCACGGAGAGGTTCACAACCCCCGTCGCGTGCTCTACGGTCGGCTCCCCGGATTCGGTCTGAGCGTCGACGGCCGGCGCATGGCGCGGCAAGCGGCCGAGTACGTCCACAGCCTCGAGCGCCCCGTGAGCGCACTCGTGGTGTCGCCCCTGCAGCGCACGCGCGAATCGGCCGAGCCGTTCGTCGAGCTGTTCGGGGCCGAGCCGTTCATCGACGATCGGGTGATCGAGCCCACCAACGTCTTCGAGGGGCGCCGCATGAAGCAGGCCCTCGCGAACCCCCTGAACTGGCGTCACCTGAGCCGCCCCGCCGTGCCCAGCTGGGGCGAGCCGTACGAGCGCATCGTCGCCCGCATGGTCGCGGCGATGGATGACGCCTGGAACCGCGTGCCCTCGGGCGACGTCGTCGTCGTCTCGCACCAGCTCCCCATCTGGGTGACCCACCTCGCCCTGTCCCACCAGCCCACCCGCCACGACCCGCGCAAGCGCCGCTGCGCACTGTCGAGCGTGACGAGCTTCGAACGGCGCGACGGCGCCGGCGGTCCGCGGTTCGTCGAGGTGGCGTACGCCACGCCGGCATCGACCGCCGGCGCCGTCGACGTAGGAGCCGTGTGATGCGCCGAATCCTCACCGCGGCCGGGGCGGTCTTCGCCTCCGCCGCCCTCATCGCGGGCCTGGCGGCCTGCAGCGCCGACCCGCTCGCGGACCAGTACCGCGCCGGCGACAACAAGGGCTACATCGCCGCGAACGGCTTCCAGACCAAGGAGATCGCGGCGGACCAGCGCGGCGAGCCCGTGGACTTCTCGGGCACGCTCGACAACGGCTCGCCCGTCTCGAGCGCCGACTTCGCGGGCGAGGTGCTCGTGGTCAACTTCTGGTACGCCACGTGCGGTCCGTGCATCATCGAGGCTCCGCGTCTCGAGCAGGCGTACCAGAGCTTCCAGGGTCAGGATGTCTCCTTCCTGGGCATCAACACCTACGACCAGCCCGCGACGGCGCTGTCGTTCGCTCGCGACCACGGGGTGTCGTACTCCAGCGCGATGGCGGTCGACGACGCCCAGCTCAAGCTCGCGTTCAGCAAGGCGACGCCGCTGAACGCCACCCCCACCACCCTCGTGCTCGACAAGCAGGGCCGCGTGGCCGCCCGCATCGTCGGAGAGCTGCCCGAGGCGTCGATCCTCGAGGCGATCGTGCGCACGCTCGTCGCGGAGAGCGCGTGAACCCCGGCGCCCTCGTCTTCGACGGCGCTCTGTGGGTGGCGGTGCCCATCGCCCTTGCGGCGGGGCTCATCTCGTTCCTCTCGCCGTGCGTCCTGCCGCTCGTCCCGGGCTACCTGGGCTACATCGGCGGTGCCGTCGCCCCGCGTGGGGGCTCGGCATCCGGGGCCGGCCGCGGCCGACTCCTCGGGGGCACCCTGCTGTTCATCGCCGGGTTCACGGTGGTGTTCATGGCGATCAACGTCCTCGGGGGGACCCTGGGGCGGTTCTTCATCGAATACGCCGACGTCATCACGCGCGTCATGGGCGTGGTGATCATCCTGATGGGGCTCGTCTTCATCGGGTTGTTCGGCCTCGCGCAGCGGTCGGTGCGGATGCAGTCGCGCGGCAACATGGGGCTCATCGGCGCTCCGCTGCTGGGCATCGCCCTCGGCATCGGCTGGACGCCGTGCATCGGGCCGACGCTCACGGCGATCCTGTCGGTGTCGTACAACCTGGGCGACCCCGGCCGCGCGGCGCTGCTCGGACTCGCGTACTCGCTGGGCCTCGGCATCCCGTTCGTGCTCCTCGCCCTGGGGCTGGGGTGGGCGACGCGCTCGGTGTCGTTCGTGCGCACGCACATCCGCGTCGTCAACCTCATCGGCGGGGGTCTGCTCATCGTCCTCGGCCTGCTGATGGTCACGGGCCTCTGGGGGCAGTGGATGTCGATGCTGCAGGGGGTGATCCAGGGTGTCCAACTCCCGCTCTGATCGAGGGAACACGATGACCGACCCGCTGCGTCCGTCCGACCACGCCGACTCGACCTCCGACGACGTCACCCAGCCGCGGCTGGGCGTCGTGGGATGGCTGCGGTGGGGATGGCGGCAGCTGACGAGCATGCGCACGGCCCTGGTGCTGCT
Source organism: uncultured Microbacterium sp. (assembly GCF_947489255.1). Lineage (GTDB taxonomy): Bacteria > Actinomycetota > Actinomycetes > Actinomycetales > Microbacteriaceae > Microbacterium > Microbacterium phycohabitans. The sequence continues at coordinate 503,521 of NZ_CANLCY010000003.1, read as the reverse complement.
GCTCCTGCTCGCGATCGCCGCGGTACCCGGCTCGCTGGTGCCGCAGCGCAGCGCCGACCCCAACGGCGTCACCCAGTACTTCACCGACAACCCCGACCTCGCGCCGGTGCTCGACAAGCTGAGCCTGTTCGACGTCTACACCTCGCCCTGGTTCTCGGCGATCTACCTGCTGCTGTTCATCTCGCTGATCGGCTGCGTGCTCCCGCGCACGAAGCACCACTGGAAGGCCCTGCGCTCGCAGCCGCCGCGCACGCCCGCGCGGCTGTCGCGTCTGGACGACCACCGCTCCCGCACGATCGCGGTCGACGCGGACGCGGATGCGGATGCCGTGGCGGCGGCCGCCGTCGAGAGCGCGGCCGTGCAGCTGCGCAAGAGCGGCTACCGGGTGGCGCGGTACGACGGTCGCGGGACCTTCTCGGTCTCTGCCGAGCGCGGTTACCTTCGCGAGACCGGCAACCTGCTCTTCCACGGCGCGCTCGTGGGCGTCTTGATCGCCGTCGGCGTCGGCGGGGGCTTCACCTACACCGGTCAGCGCGTGCTCGTCGAGGGTCAGGCCTTCGCGAACAGCCTCCTGGACTACTCCTCGTTCAACCCGGGTCGCTTCGTGAGCGGAGACACCCTCACGCCGTATTCGATGACCCTCGACCAGTTCGACGTCACCTACGTGCCCCCCGGGCAGCCCGGATCGGGGCAGGCGGGCGATTTCGTGGCGCACGTCACCACGCAGGCGCCCGGCGGAGACCCCCAGGACGGCGAGGTGCGCGTCAACCACCCGCTCGACGTGCAGGGCGACCGCGTCTACCTGCTGGGCAACGGCTACGCCCCGACCGTGACGATCCGCGATGCGCAGGGCAACGAGGTGTTCCACGACTCGGTCGCCTTCCTCCCGCAGGATGCCAACATGACCTCGCTCGGCGTCATCAAGGTCGCCGACGGTCTTCCCGAGCAGCTGGGCCTGCTGGGCTTCTTCTACCCGACGATGGACGTGCTGCCCTCGGGCGCCCTCACCTCCACCTACGGCGCCCTCGAGTACCCCACCCTCACGCTGCGCGTGTACGAGGGCGACCTCGGGATCGACGACGGCACCCCCCGTTCGGTCTACACGCTCGACCCCTCGGGCATGACGCAAATCGCGGGCGGCGACAGCGGGAACCCGGCCATCCAGCTCATGCCCGGCCAGACGGAAGACCTGCCCAACGGCCTCGGCACGATCACGTTCGAGAACGAGGCGCCCGCGGGTGCCGTCGGGTACGAGGGATCGGTGAAGCGCTTCGCGTCGCTGTCGATCCACCGCGATCTCGCCGGACCCTGGGTTCTCTCCTTCGCCCTGCTGGCTCTGCTCGGTCTGCTCGCCGCGCTGTTCGTGCCGCGTCGGCGCATGTGGGTCAAGGCCACTCCGCAGGGTGACTCGGTGCTCATCGAATACGCCGGTCTCGCCCGCGGTGAGGACCCCACGCTCGCGGCGGCCGTCGATCAGCTCGCCGCGAAGCACGGGGGTTCGCTTCCCGAGGCGTCCGGCTCCGCCGTCGCCGGGGGTGCCGGTGCGGCGCCTGCGCGGGCGGCCGCGTCGGACTCCGCCGACGCGGGTGGCGCCGGTGCGGCGTCTGCGCGGGCTGCCGACTCCGCCTCCGCCGAGACGGGCGGTGCCGCAGCGGCCGACCCCGACCCCGCCTCCGCCGATGCGGGCGGTGCCGGCGCTGCGCCTGCGCTGGCCGCCGACTCCGCCTCCGCCGACGGCACGGCATCCACGACTCCTCCCCAGAGCCACCCCGACACCGGAAAAGTAGACTGAGACCATGCCCGGAACCGACCCGCTTCTCCTCGACGAGATCTCCCTCCTCCTGGTGTGGACGGCGGTCGCCATCTACGTGCTGGCGTTCATCGCCTACGCCATCGACCTCGCACGCCGCTCCGACCTCGCGCTCAAGGCGAAAGACGAGGTCGTCGCACGCGAGCTCGTGACCGCGGGCGGCGGGGGAGTGATCTCCGCGGGTGGCGGGTCATCGGCATCCACTCCGGCGGCGAAGCCCCGCTACCTGTGGGCGCGACTGGGCACGGTTCTGACGGCGCTCGGCTTCGTCTTCCACCTCGTCGCAACGGTGCTGCGCGGAATCGCGGCTGAGCGCGTGCCGTGGTCGAACATGTACGAGTTCGCCATGACCGGCCTGCTGCTGATCATCGCGGTCTACCTCGCCGTGCTCACGCGGTACGACCTGCGCTTCCTGGGCTCGCTCATGACCGGCCTCGCGGTGCTGCTGCTCGGCGGCGCGACGCTGGCTTTCCACGTCGAGGTCGTTCCGCTCGCCGACCCGCTGAAGTCGGTCTGGCTCGTCGTGCACGTGTTCGTCGCGAGCCTGGCGACGGCGCTGTTCGCCCTCGCCTTCGGGCTCTCCGTCGTGCAACTCATCCAGACGCGGCGCGAGCGAAAGCTCGCCGAAGCCCCGGTGGATGCCGCACCCAAGCGCAGCTTCCTGCGCACGGTTCCGAACGCCGACGCCCTGGAGTCGCTGGCCTACCGCTTCGCGATCGTCGGCTTCATCTTCTGGACCTTCACCCTGATCGCCGGTTCCATCTGGGCGAACGACGCGTGGGGTCGCTTCTGGGGCTTCGACACCAAGGAAGTCTGGACCTTCGTCATCTGGGTGCTCTACGCGGGATACATCCACGCTCGCGCGACTCGCGGCTGGCGCGGCACGCGATCGGCGTGGCTGTCGATCATCGGCTTCACCGCGGTGCTGTTCAACTTCACGATCGTCAACGTCTTCTTCAAGGGCCTGCACGCCTACAGCGGCTTGACGACGTAAGGCGCCGCGTTTCGCTTTCGGGCCCGTCCGGCTGTCGCCGGGCGGGCCCTTCGCGTGGGGAGCCTGTCGTGTGGCGCAGTTCGGCGTCGCATCGGCCGGTCGGCACCGCATCGGGTCGACCTGCCATGGCCGAGTGTCCAAAACACCCGGACCGTTCTCATTTCGGTCCGGGTGTTTTGGACGATCGATCGCCTCGGGGGCGCCAGCCGCGGGAACGGAGGGCGCGGTCAATGGGTGCGACGACCGATCGAGCGGGATCGCGAAGATGGTGGTCGACGACGCGTACCAGCAACCATCCCTGAGCTGCGATGGCCGGCCAGCGGTCGGCATCCCGTTTGAACTGCGCCAGCTCGGCGTGCTGTCTCCCGTCGTACTCCACGGCCACTCGGTACTCGGGATAGGCGAGATCCAGGCGAGCCAGGAAGCGCCCGTCTTCGTCGCAGAGGTCGATGTTCAGCTCGGGCTCGGGCAGACCCGCTCGCACGACGATGAGACGCACCGCCGTCTCCCTGGGTGACTCGGCGCCCGGCCGGAGAAGCGGCAACGCTTCACGAAGACGACTCACTCCGCGCCGCGTGAGGCGCTGGGCTGCCTCCTCGAGGTCGACGCGTTCCGCAAGCTGCCGTGTGAGGATGGCATCGCCGATGGCGATGAGCTCATCGACGGAATTCAGTGCACCCAGCTGTGCCCAGGATTCGGCTGGGGTGGGAACCGGGAGGCCGTGTCGGAGCGTCGACAGCTCGATCGGCAGGTCGAGGCGGTGGCCTGTGACGCCGCGCGTTCGCGGCTCACGATCCGGTGGGCGAGCTGAAACATGCAGGCTCTCCGAACCGCGTGTCGGCAGGGGGAGGCCCCATAAGGCAGCCGCCGTGGTGTGGCTGAAGAATTGGGCCGCAGTCAGACGCGGCTCATACATGCGACACCGAGACAGGACGTCCTCGGTCGTGGCGTCCGCGAGCGCTCGGACGCCGTGAAACGCGGCTCGAAGGTCGCGTGCGGCTAGCCGATCGCGGGGCACTCCCCACTCCCGCGCCTCACGAACGGTGAACGCGCGCCCCAGCTCTTCCGGAAGAGATCGTCTTCTCATCCGTCGAGCACAGCGCGGGGAGGCGAGCCCTGGCGCCGAGTTCTTCGGCATCCGTGGATGGATTACCCCTCAGCTGCGCTGGGGAGGAGCCCCGGGATTCGGACCCGCCCGCGTCTACGCCGGATGGACACTCGTCTGAGAGCGGCGCGCCGTTCGGTCGCGGAGTCCCGGGCTGGGCCGACGGCGCTCGCGCGGCGCGCGGTTACGCGGGCTGGGCGGCGGCGCGGGCGGAGGTCGTGCGGCGGCGCACCACGATCAACGTCGTCGCGATCAGCGACAGCACGGCCCACACCACGAACCCGGCGACACCGGCTCCCACTCCGCCGGCCGACGACAGGGCGCCGAGCATCGCGTCATAGGCCGGGGCGGTGGGCAGGAGGGATGCCACGGCGGCCAGCGCGGGCGGCACGGTCGAGACGATGCTCGCACCCAGGGCGAGGGCCCCGATCACGGCGGCGATCCATCGTCCGGCCCCGCCGAACACCGCGACGAGAGCCTGGTGAACGGCGGCGAAGGCGATGCCGGCCGCGACGCAGACGAGGGCGAAGAGGGCCCAGTCGCCCCAGTCGTACTTCGACGCGATCTGCACGACCGCGGCCACCAGCAGGCCCTGCACGGCGCCGACGAGTGCCGCCGGGGCGAAGCCGCGGAGCGCCACCAGAGCGGAGGGACGACGGCTGGTGAGAGCGCGCGCCGACACCGCCTGGAACGCCACGAACGACGCGAGCCCGCCGAACCACAGCACGGCCATGGCCAGCAGCGGAACCGCCGCGAGGCCGAACAGCGAGTTGTCGGCACCGGTCGCCGACACGGGATCGGCCACGACGTCGGCGAGGGTTGTCGCCTGGGTGTCGGTGTACGTCGGCAGCTGCGCGACGGCGGAGTCGAGCCCGTCGGCGAGCGACGAGGTGCCGGTCGCGACCTGGCCCACGCCGTCGGCGAGCTGCGCCGCTCCGTCTTCGGCGCCGGTGGCTCCGGATGCCAGCTGCGCGGCGCCCGAGCTGATGGCAGCGGCACCCGTGCCGAACTGCTTCGCGCCGTCGGCGAGCTTCGTCGCACCTCCGGCGATGCCGTCCATGCCGCCGGCGAGCGTGCCGAGACCGGACGCCGCTTCACGGGCACCGCCGGCGAGGCCGGTCGCACCGTCTGCGAGCTGCTGGTTGGCATCGGCGATGGCGCGGATGCCGGCGGGCAGCTGCGAGGCCTGGCCGGCGAGGTCGCCGATCCGCGTGACCGTCTGCGTCGCCTGCGGGAGGGCCTCGTTCGCGGCATCGGAGGCGTCTCGCAGTGCCTGGCACTGTTCGGGAGTGCCGGTGCAGTCGGCGGCGGCTTTCTGCAGGGCCGCTGCGGCGTCGACGAGGGCCGTGTTGACCTGCGGAGCCGCGTCTGCGAGCTTCTGCGCGTCGTCGGAGAAGCCCGGGGGGATCTGATCGGCCAGACCGTTGATCTGCGTCGCGAGCTGCTGATTGCCCGCTGCGATCCCATCGGCCCCGGTCGCGAGCTTGTTCACGCCCGCCGCGGCATCCCGCGTCCCGTTCGCGAGGGCGGTCGAGCCGGAGGCGAGCTGCGTCGCCCCGTCGGCGAGCGGACCCGCGCCGGCCGCGAGCTGCGACGCCCCGTCAGCGAGGCTCGAGGCTCCGCTAGACAGCTGTCCGAGCCCGTCGCGCAGATCGCCCGCGCCGGAGGCAGCCTGCGAGGCGCCGTCGGCGAGCTGGTGCGCGCCGCTGGCGGCCGTGCCGAGCTGGTCGCTCAGCGTGGTGAAGCCGAGGAAGACGTTCTTCAGATACTGCGACGACAGCTCGCCGCCGTACACACTGGTCGCGGTGGTGGCGAGCGCGGAGGTGATCGCGCCGTCGACGACGCGCGCGTCGGGGGCCGTCTGCACCCCGATGGTCGCCTTGACCGGCGTCTCGCCGGGCCGCGTCGAGAGCGAGGCGGCGGTGAAGTTCTCGGGGATGGTCACGACCGCGGTGTAGGTCCCGTCGGCGAGACCGGCCGCGGCATCCTGATCGTTCGAGATGACCCAGTCGATGTTGCTCGGCTGGTCGGCGGCGCCCTTCACGAGGCCGCCGGTGAGCTGTCGACCGAGGGGGACGAGCTGACCGTCGAGCTCGACGGCCTTGTCGTCGTTGACGATCGCGGCGGTGATGTTCTCGAGCCGGTCGGTGGGGTTGTAGAGCGCGCCGACCAGGATGCCGCCGATCACGGCGGGCAGCAGCAGCACGCCGATCAGCGTCAGCCAGGTGACGGGGCGGCGCGAGCGGGAGCGCTCGACGGGGAGAGTCATGCGAACACCTCGGAGAGATCGGCGTAGGTTTCGGGTTCGGCGCGGTGCCGGCGGGGTGTGGGCAACGGCAGGGATGCCACGTCGGGACGGTGCGCCTCGGACAGCAGGGCGAGGGCTCGGCGCTCGTCGCGAGCGGAGACGACGAGCGTGAAGGGCGACGACGCGTCGTCCGAGCGTTCGCGGGCCTCGACGGCGGCACGGCGGAGCACGTGCGCGACGTCGTCGCGGGCGTCGTCGTCGAGGCGGTCGATGTCGGACACGACGACGATGCGCGTTCCCCTGGCGACGGCCTGGGCCACGTCGGCCTCGGCGGTGTCCGGGTCGTCGAGCAGGGCGACACCGACGCGGGCGCGCACGGCACCGGCGCGCTCGGGCACCAGGAGTCCGTCGACGCGAAGCTTCCCCTCGATCGTCGACAGACGACCGGCGAGGGCGAGCAGGAGCGTGCGCGTGGTGCGCGTCTCTCCGGTCACGAGCAGCGTGCCGCCGTAGCCCAGGCGCAGCGACACGTCGCGGAACACGGGTTCTTCGGCGTCCGAGAGGACGCTGGTGCGCAGGTCGTCGGCGGCGATCGCCGTCGCGGGCTCGGAGGGCCAATCGGCGAGGTGCACCTCGCGCTCGACGGCCTCGCCCTCGACGTCGAGCTTGGGCAGGATGCGGTCGAGCCAGCGCGGCATCCACCAGGCCTTCGCGCCCAGCAGCGCGAGGATCGCCGGCACGAGGGTCATGCGCACGAGGAACGCGTCGACCGCGACACCGACGGCGAGGCCCAGGGCGATGGGCTTGAGGCTCGAGTCGCCCTCGGGCACGAACGCCACGAAGACGGCGAACATGATGACCGCGGCCGCCACGACGACGCGGGCGGATGCCGCGAACCCGCTGCGCACCGCGCCGAGCGCCACCTCGCGGGGCGTGCGCCCCTCGCGCTTCGCGTGAACGTAGTCCTCGCGCATGCGCGAGACGAGGAAGACCTGGTAGTCCATCGCGAGGCCGAACAGCACGCCCATGACGACGATCGGCATGAAGCTGATGATCGGCCCGACCTTCGCCACGTGCAGGGCGTCGGCGAACCAGCCCCACTCGAACACGGCGGCGACGACGCCGAACGACGCGGCGACCGACAGCAGGTATCCGCCGGCGGCGGTGAGCGGCACCCAGATCGAGCGGAAGACGATCATCAGCAGCACGAGGGAGAGTCCGACGACGAAGAGGCCGAAGGGCAGGAGCGCGGCTCCGAGCTGGTCGGAGATGTCGATCGTCACGGCGGTGTAGCCGGTGACGAGCAGACGCACGCCGAATTCGTCGTACAGGCGGTCTTCCTGCGCGCGGAGCTCGCGAACGAGATCGGCGGTGCGGGGGTCGTCGGGCGCGGTCTCGGGGACGATCTGCACGATGCCGGTGTCGGCGGTCTCGTTGGGGGTGGCCAGGGCCACCTCGGCGACCCCGGGGATCTTCGCGATCTCGTCGCCGATGCTCGTCATGAGGTTCAACGGGTCGTTCGAGGTCACGATCGTGCCGGTCATGATGAGCGGCCCGTTCGCACCCGGCCCGAAGTACTCGTCGGTCAGCTCGTAGGCCACGCGTGCCTCGTCGCCCTCGGGCAGCTGGCCGGCGTTGGGGAGGGTCAGAGCGAGCGACGCGGCCGGGATCGCGGTGACGCCCAGCAGGCCGATGACGGCGACGGTGGTGACGACCGGGTGCCGGGTGACCAGGCCCACCCACCGCTTCGCGGGGCCGTTGCGCTGAGCGCGCACGGCCGCCGTGGTGGCGCGCCGCAGACTCTCGGCGGCGGCCTCTTCGGCGGCGGCCGCGTCGTCTTCGGCGGTGGCGGTGCGGGACCGCTTCTTCGCACGCTTGTATCCCCACCCGACGACGCGGTGACCGGCGAAGCCGAGGAAGGCCGGCGTGAGAGTCAGCCCCACGCACACCGCGATCGCGACCGCCACGGAGGCCGCGATGCCCATGGTCGTGAGGAAGGGGATGCCGGCGAAGCTCAGCCCGATGAGGGCGATGAGCACCGTGATCCCGGCGAACACCACGGCCGAGCCGGCGGTGCCGACCGCGCGGGCCGTGGACTCCTCGGGGTCCATGCCCGCTCTCGTCTGGTCTTGATGTCGCGACACGATGAAGAGCGCGTAGTCGATGCCGACCGCGAGGCCCAGCATCACCGCCAGCAGCGGGGTCGTCGACGACACCGTCGCGAAGCCGGTCGCGATGAAGATGAGGGCGATCGAGAGGGCGACGCCCAGGATCGCGGTGGCCAGCGGCATCCCGGCCACCAGGAACGAGCGGAACGTGACCATCAGCACGAGAGCCGCGATGAGCACGCCGAGGGCTTCGGTGAGGGAGGCGCCGGGGATCTCGGTGGCGAAGAGTTGCCCGCCCAGCACGGCCTGCGAACCCGAGGGGAGAGCCTCTCCGAGGGCCGTCGCGGCCTCGCGGAGTCCGTCTTCGGTCGCCTGCGGAACCTCGGTGGCCTCGCCCGAGAACTGGATGCGGACGATGGCCGCCCGCTCGTCGTCGGAGATGCCACCCGAGATGCGCGTGTCGTAGGGGTCGGTCACGGCTTCGACGAAGTCGAGACCGCCGATGTCGCTCGTGGTCTTCTGCACGGCGTCCTGATACGCCGGATCGGTGACCTTCGCTCCGTCGGCGGAGACCACGATGATCTCGGCGCTCGCACCGCTCACCTGGGGGAAGGTGCGCCCGAGCATCTCGAGACCCGCCTGCGACTCGGTGCCGGGGATCGCGAAGGTGTTGTCGGTGCCCTTCGCGAACAGCGCGACGCCGCCCCCGGCGATCACGAGAACCAGCAGCCACGCAGTGAGGACGCGCCACGGGTGGCGGAACGACCAACGCCCGAGGGTGTACAGGAATGTCGACACGGTAGCTCCCAGATCGGTGAACGGGTCGATACATCACCGTATCGGATACAACAATGTATCCTAGACCCTCGGGCGTGGTGTCGAACCTGGATGTCGCCCGAGAACAGGAGGCCCCGGATGACCGATTCCGCGCCCGCGACGACGCGCCGCCGCGAGAACACGCGCATCCGCCTCATGGATGCCGCAGCCGAGATGTTCGCCGAGGTCGGCATAGACGCCGCGTCGGTCGAGGCCGTCTGCGAGCGCGCGGGTTTCACCCGCGGGGCGTTCTACTCGAACTTCGGCTCGAAGGAAGAACTCTTCCTCGCCCTGTGCGCCCGGTCGGCGGAGACCACGATCGCGGCGGTGCGCGAGCGCGTCACCTCGATCGAGAGCCGCGGCCTCGAAGACGCCGGCGACGTGCTGCAGCTCGTCCAGGAGGTGCTCGAGGCCACCGGCGAAGACCGCCTCGACGTGCTCCTGGGAGCCGAGACGCGTCTGCAGGCTCTGCGCAATCCGGGTTTCGCCGAGGCCTACCTGGCCCTGAACCAGGGGCTGGGGGAGAGCGTCACGCAGCTCGTCCGCGACATCGCCGGTGCGCGGGGGCTCTCGCTGCGCGTGCCCGCCGACGTGGCGACCGACCTCCTGCTGTCGGTGTGGATCACGACCTCCGAGACGGCACTGCTCACCCGTCAAGCGCCGTCCGAGTCGCGGTCCGGCCTGGCCGAGCGGCTGTCGCAGGTGGTCGGGCTCATCCTCGAGTGAGCAGGTCGTAGCAGCGGCCGAGGCGCGCCAGCCACCAGTCGCGCCGGTCGTCGTCGGCCGCCACACGGTCGAGATCCGCACCGGACGGGCGCGGACGCTCGAGGGGCAGCACCCCACCCCGGGCCACGAGGGGGGATGCCAGGACGTCGGTGGTGAAGAGCGACGCGGTCCCCAGTCCGCAGTCGTAGGGCAGCTCGGGCAGGGATGCCGCCAGCGCCGCGCCCATCGACAGGCCGATCGAGGTGTCGAGGGCGCTGGAGACGACGACGGGGAGTCCCGCCTGCAGCACGATCTCGCGGGCCGCATGGACGCCGCCGAGGGGCTGCGCCTTGATGACGAGCAGATCGGCCGCGCCGCTGCGCGCGACCCGGAGCGGGTCGGCGGCCTTCCGGACGCTCTCGTCGGCGGCGATCGGGATGTCGAGGTAGCCGATGCGCTCCCGCAACTGCACGAGCTCCTCGATCTCGGCGCACGGCTGCTCGACGTACTCCAGGTCGAACGCGGCCAGGGCGTGCACCGCGCGCTCGGCCTCGTCGACGTTCCACGCCGCATTGGCATCGACGCGCACCCGCCCCTCCGGGCCCATGCTCTCGCGCACCGCCCGCACCCGCGCCACGTCGTCGGCGAGGGTCTGCCCAGGCTCGGCCACCTTGACCTTGACCGTCCGGCATCCGTCGTATCGGGCGAGGAGACCCGCGACCTCGGATGCCGCCACCGCGGGCATCGTGGCGTTCACCCCGACACCCTCGCGGACCGGGGTGGGCGCTGCGGTCCACCCGTAGTCGATGGCCCCGGCGAGCCAGGTGGCGGCCTCGACGTCGCCGTATTCGACGAAGGGTGAGAACTCCGTCCACCCCTCCGGCCCCTCGAAGACCATCGCTTCGCGCACCAGGATGCCGCGGAACCGGGCGGCGAGGGGGAGTGAGACCACCCGCGCGGTGGACAGGATGTCGGCGAGCGGGGGGAGGGCGACGGTGCTCATGCCCTCATCATGTCGCTCAGCGGGGTCCGCCGCCGCCGAACCCGCCGAACCAGAACGTCTGGCGTTCGGCGGTGTAGGAGGAGAGGTCTTTCTGCGAGTCCAGGGACCGCTGAGCGTCCTCGGCCTGCTCGTGCGTGCGGCGCGGACCGAAGAGGTAGTCGCGCAACCGCGATAGCTTCGACATCTTCTTCGCCATGATGACTCCGATCGTCGGGAACCCTCCACGCTACGGGCGATCGAGCCCGTGGTCCACCCGTCCCGGCGCGCGGGCACGGGCATAGGCTGACGCCATGCTCTTCGACACTCCGGTACGGCTCGGCGTCCAGATCCAGCCGCAGCACGTGCAGTACTCCGACATCCGCGACGCCGTCTTCCGTCTCGAGGAGATGGGCGTCGACGTCCTGTTCAACTGGGACCACTTCTTCCCGCTCTACGGCGACCCCGACGGCGAGCATTTCGAGGCGTGGACGATGCTGTCGGCCTGGGCCGAGCAGACCGAGCGCGTCGAGTTCGGCGCCCTGGTCAACTGCAACAGCTACCGCAACGCCGACCTGCAGGCCGATATGGCCCGCACCGTCGACCACATCAGCAAGAAGGGCGGCGACACCGGCCGCTTCATCTTCGGCACCGGTTCGGGCTGGTTCCAGCGCGATTACGACGAGTACGGCTACGAGTTCGGCACCGCGGGCTCGCGCCTGAACGCCCTCGCGACCGACCTTGACCGCATCGCCGCTCGCTGGTCGAAGCTCAACCCCGCCCCCACCCGCGAGATCCCGGTCATGATCGGCGGCAAGGGCGAACAGAAGACGCTTCGCATGGTCGCCCGGCACGCCCACATCTGGCACAGCTTCGTCACGCCCGACGAGCTGCCGCACAAGTTCGAGGTCATCGAGCGCTGGGCCGAGACCGAGCAGCGCGACCTGTCGACCCTCGTCGTGTCGAACGAGCTCAAGGACCGCGACGAGGACGTCGCCGACGCCCTCTTCGAGGCCGGTACGCGCCTGTTCACGCTCGGCTTCTCGGGGCCCGAGTGGGATTACTCGCTCGTCGAGCGGTGGCTGCGCTGGCGCGACGCCAAGAACGCGTGACAGCGGGCACCCCGACTGAACAGGGGTGCCCCGCGACGACAGCGGCACTCCGAACCGGTCGGGGTGCCGCTGTTGCGTTCACGGCGTGAACTGCGCCCCGCCCGAGGTTCCGGTCCCGTTCTTCACTGCCTCGCCGGCGTAGTACGACGTCTCGCTCTGATGGTTCATCGAGCGGCGCGCGTCCTCGGACTGGTCGTGCGAGGGGGCACCCAGGAAGTACTCCCGGATGCGTCCCAGAATCGACACCTTCTTCGTCATGATGACTCCGATCGTCGGGGGTGCCCACGCTACGGTTCTTCCCGAGATCCGTCCACAGGTCGGCGCCCGACGGCCGTGGCGCGGCGCCCGCGCGTAGGCTGAAACCGTGACCGTCTCCGAGCTCTTCGACCCCGCGGAATGGACCCTGGCGCCCGGCGCCGAGGACTACACCGACATCACGGCCCACGTCACCCACGACGGTCGCGTCGCGCGCATCGCGTTCGACCGCCCGGAGGTGCGCAACGCCTTCCGACCGCACACCGTCGACGAGCTGTACCGCGCCCTCGACATCGCCCGCCAGGACCACCGGATCGGCGTCGTGCTCCTGACCGGCAACGGCCCGAGTGCGAAAGACGGCGGCTGGGCGTTCTGCTCGGGGGGCGATCAGCGCATCCGCGGGCGCGACGGGTACAAGTACTCCCACGAAGACGACGTCGTGCACGATCCGGGCCGCGCCGGACGCCTGCACATCCTCGAGGTGCAGCGCCTCATCCGGTTCATGCCGAAGGTCGTCATCGCCGTGGTCCCCGGCTGGGCGGCGGGCGGCGGCCACTCGCTCAACGTCGTCTGCGACCTGTCGATCGCCAGCCGCGAGCACGGCCGCTTCAAGCAGACGGATGCCGATGTCGGCTCGTTCGACGCCGGATACGGCTCGGCCTACTTCGCGCGCCAGATCGGGCAGAAGTTCGCGCGCGAGATCTTCTTCCTCGCCGAGGAGTACTCCGCCGAGCGGGCGTACGAGATGGGCGCGGTCAACCGTGTCGTCGCGCACGCCGAGCTCGAGCGCGAGGCGCTGTCGATGGCCCGCACGATCCTGACGAAGTCGCCCACCGCGATCCGCATGCTCAAGTACGCCTTCAACGCCGTCGACGACGGACTCGTCGGTCAGCAGCTGTTCGCCGGCGAGGCGACGCGTCTCGCGTACGGCACCGACGAGGCCGTCGAGGGTCGTGACTCCTTCCTCGAGAAGCGCGAGCCCGACTGGTCCGACGTGCCGTGGCACTACTGATCGCCGGGGCTCCGGCGTGAGGCTCGAGCCGCCGGCATCCACGGATCCGCGCGACGTGCTGCGCGCGCTGCGCGCGGCCGTCGTCGGAGCCGGTCCCGCCGTCGCCCTCGGGGGCGGGGCGCTGCCCGACGACGTGCCACCCGGAACCGCCGTCGTCGTGACGACCTCGGGATCGACCGGGGTGTCGAAGTCGGTCGTGATCAGCCAGAACGCCCTCATCTCGAGCGCCTACGCGACGGCGGCGCGCATCGGGGAGGGGGCGTGGTTGCTCGCGGTGCCGGCGACCTACGTCGCCGGGGTGCAGGTGCTCGTGCGCGCCCTGCTGGCCGATCGGGAGCCGGCGGTCGTCGCGGGGCCCTTCCGCCCCGAGCCCTTCGCGGCGGCGGCGCGCGGAATGGCGTCGCACGACAACGGCGCCCGCGTGCCGACCTACACCTCCCTGGTTCCCGCGCAGCTGCAGCGGCTGCTGGATGCCGCGGACGCCGATGCGACGGTGGCCGAAGCGCTGCGCTCGTTCGAGGCGATCCTCATCGGCGGTCAGGCTCTCGCGCCCTCGGTGGCCGAGCGGGCGGAGGCGCTCGGCGCCCGGATCGTGCGCACGTACGGCTCGAGCGAGACGAGCGGCGGCTGCGTCTACGACGGCGTACCGCTCGACGGGGTCGGGATGTCGGTCGTCGACGGCGAGGTGCGCCTGTCGGGGCCCACGCTCGCGGAGGGGTATCTCGGCGACCCCGAGCGCACGGCATCCGTCTTCCCCGTCGACGCCGACGGCACGCGCTGGTACCGCACGGGCGATGGGGGCGAGATCGTCGACGGCGTGCTGCGCGTGACCGGTCGGCTCGACAACGTCATCGTCTCGGGCGGCGTGAACGTCTCTCTCGATCGGGTGGAGGCGGCCGTGCGCGGTATCGCCGGTCTGGAGTCGGCGGTGGTCGTTCCGATCCCGGATGCCGAATGGGGACAGGGATCCGCGGTGGTCGTGCCGGGCATCTCGCCGGCCGACGAGACCGCCGCGCTCGAGCGAATCCGCGCGGCGGTGGGGGCCGCGATGGGAGCGCCGGCGCGCCCGGCGCGGGTCGTGTCGATCGACGAGCTCCCGACCCTGTCGTCGGGCAAGCCCGATCGCGCGGCCCTGCGTGCGGCACTCGCCCGCGACCCGCGGGCTCAGGCGCACCCGTCGGGCAGCGGCTCGACCGTGCACGGGTCGGACCGGGCATAGGATTTCCCTCCGTGGCAGCACCCTCTCGCAAGCGTTCGCACCCCGCCAAGAAGCGTCGCCCCGGCGGCAATCCGCAGAAGGCGAGGGCGGGTGCCCCTCAGGCCGTCGCTCCGGCCACCGCGCGCGACTGGATCGCCGCCGCGCGCCTGCGCACGCTGCCGCTGGCGATCACCCCGGTGCTGATCGGAACGGGGGCGGCGACGCTCGTCGACGAGCAGCTCCACTGGGTGATCGCGCTCGCCTGCCTCGCGGTGGCGTTCGCGCTGCAGATCGGCGTCAACTACGCCAACGACTACTCCGACGGCATCCGCGGGACCGATGACGTACGCGTCGGTCCCGGGCGTCTGACCGGCGGTCGCAAGGCGAAGCCCCGCACGGTGCTGATCGTCGCCCTGGCGTTCTTCGCGCTCGCCGCGGTGATCGGCCTGGCCCTCGTCATCCGCACGGGGCAGTGGTGGCTGATCGCGGTGGGGGCCGTCTGCATCGTCGCCGCGTGGTTCTACACCGGGGGCAAGCGTCCCTACGGCTACAACGCGATGGGCGAGCTCTTCGTCTTCGTGTTCTTCGGTCTCGTCGCCACCCTCGGCACGACGTGGCTGCAGGTGCAGGCTCTACCCCAGGAGGCGTGGTTCGGTGCCGTCGCCGCGGGTCTTCTCGCGTGCGCCGTGCTGCTGGCCAACAACCTCCGCGACATCGACCAGGACCGCCTCGCCGGGAAGCGCACGCTGTCGGTGCTGATCGGCCGGCGCCCCACCCAGGTGCTGTTCACGCTCTTCGTGCTCGTTCCGTTCGCGATCGCCGTGTTCCTGGCGTTCGTGTACCCGATCGCCTGGCTGACCTTGATCGCGTTGCTCGGGGGCCTGGCCGCGATCCTCATCGTGTGGACCTACCGGACGCCCCGCGAGCTCATCACGGCCCTGCAGGTGACGAGTTTCACGTCGGTGGCCTACGGCGCGCTGCTCTTCTGGGCGTTCGCGGGCTGAACCGCGGGGCGAACGGAACCGGGCGGCGGGCGCAGCGCCGCGCCTCGACCGCCGCCCCTCATGCGTGGCGGTCGGGAGTCCGCGCGCCGAGCGGGCGGCACGATGCGTCGCGAATGCCGATGGCCGGCCGACGGGTGAACGGCGCCGCGTGATGCTGCCGGGTAATCGATCCCCTCGGCGAGGGCCGGCTCTCAGCCCGCGGCGGGCCGCTGATCGCGATCGACGTCGGCGCGCGTGGCATCCACCACGGCGTCTTCGACGTCGGCGTCGGAATCCGCAGCGGAGCGGCGGCCGGTCGGCGTGCTGCGCTGCGCGCGGCGCTCGACGAGTCCGCCGGTGACCTTCTCGAGGGGACGACGCAGGAACAGCAGCGAGAGGCTGAAGCCGATGAGGGCCGCGAAGATCGCGGCGAGCCACGGCAGCTCCTGGAACACCGGGAACAACAGCAGGATGCCGAGGGGCACGAGGAAGGCGAGCAATCGCAGCACCGTGTAGACGAGGGCCGAACGTGCACGCATTGCTTCATTCTACGGCGGCGGCCTCTCGGTCGATCCCCGGTCGTTCGACGGTGGGGGATGACGAGGAGCTCCGGGCCCTCGCCCAGCCGACGCACGTAGAATCAGGTCATGGCACGGCTGCTCCTCATCCTGGCGTTCGTGGCGGTCCTGTTCTGGGTCTACACGATCGTCGACTGCGCTGTGCAACCCCCCTCTCGGCACCGCGGGGTCGGCAAGGCGGCGTGGATGGCCATCGTCATCCTGCTTCCGGTGCTCGGCGGCATCCTGTGGTTCCTCATCGGTCGCGGCCGAGCGAGCCAGACCGTGGTGCGTCGCGCCCCCGACGACGACCCCGAGTTCCTCGGGCGCATGACCGCCTCGGCGCGCGCCGAGCAGGACGAGCGCATCCGCCGCCTCGAGGAGGAGCTCGCCCAGCTCGACGCCGACGCCGACGAACCGCCGCGCCCGCCGCTCCCGACCGACCCGGGCGACACCCCCGAGGGCGGCAAACCCGGCGACGACGACACCCGCGGCCAGCGCGGCACCGTCGGCTGAGCCGCTCGTGACCTCGCCGAACGATCGGTCCGCCGCGCCCGCGACCGATGCGGCCGCAGCGCTCCTCGCCGGCCTCGTGGCCCGCGGCGTGCGGCACATCGTGGTCAGCCCGGGCTCGCGGTCGCAGGCCCTCGCCCTCGTCGCCGCCGAGATGGAGCGCGCGGGTCTCGTCGAGCTGCACGTCCGCATCGACGAACGCGTCGCCGGTTTCACCGCCCTCGGCATCGGCCGCGAGACGGGGATGCCGGCGGTCGTCGTCTGCACCTCGGGCACGGCCGTGGCGAACCTCGTGCCCGCAGCGCTCGAGGCGCATCACGCCGGAGTGCCGCTGCTGCTGCTGACCGCCGACCGCCCGCCGGAGCTGCGCGGAGTCGGAGCGAATCAGACCACCCGGCAGCCGGGCCTGTTCCGTTCGGCGGCCCGGTACGAGGCCGATCTGGCGGTCCCCGAAGCCGTCGATCACCTCGGCGACGGCGAGCAGACCGTCGCTCTCGATCAGGTCGCGGCCGAAGCGCTCGCGGCGTCCCTCGGCGAGGGAGCGCGGGCCGCGGGCCCGGTGCACCTCAACGTGCCGTTCCGTGAGCCCCTCGCCGGCGCCGCTCCATCGTGGCTCGGCGCGCGGGCGGCATCCCGAGCCGTCGAGGCCGCCCCGGTCGACGACGCCGACGTATCGGGAGCGCTCTATCAGGGCGGGGGCGGGATCGGCGTCGCCGACGTCGCACCCGAGACCGAGGCGGCGCACGCGGTCGCCGCGGGGCCCCGCACGATCGTGGTCGCGGGAGCCGACGCGGGACCTGCCGCCGAGCAATTCGCCCACGACGGCGGCTTCCCCCTCGTCGCCGAGATCGTCAGCGGCGCGCGGTTCGGCCGACACGTGGTGCACGGCTACCGCGCCCTGCTGAGCGACCCCGCTCTCGGCGGGCGGGTCGAGCGCGTCGTTGTCTTCGGTCGCCCGACCCTCAGCCGCGAGGTCACCCGCCTGCTCTCGCACGACGACGTCGAGGTCGTCGCGGTGCGCGGTCCCGGCGAACCGGTGAACCTGAACGGGACGACGCTCGCCGTCGACGCCGTGCGGGCGACGGGTGCGGCCGACCGCGCGTGGCTCGGCGAGTGGATGCGCGCCTCGCGCGATGCCGCCGTCGACCTGTCGCCGCCCGCTCCCGACGCCGACGGCCTGGCATCCGTCGTCCCCTCCGAGCGGCTCGGGGCGATCAACGCCGAGGTCGCCGTGTCGCGCGCGCCCGTCGACCGCGCCGCCCTCGTCGATGCGCTGTGGCGGGCCACCTGGCCGCACGACCGCCTCGTGTTCGGCTCCTCGCGCATCGTGCGCGTGGCCGACGAGCTGCTCGGCGGCAAGAAGGTGACGGTGCACTCCAACCGCGGCCTCGCCGGCATCGACGGCACGATCGCGACCGCCACGGGCGTGGCCCTCGCCAGCCAGGTCGACGAGCGGCCGGGCGTCACTCGTCTGTTGCTGGGCGACCTCGCCTTTCTGCACGACATGGGCGCGCTGCTGCTGCCGCCCGGGGAGCAGGAGCCTCGCCTGCAGGTCGTCGTCGGCAACGACGGCGGCGGCACGATCTTCGACGGTCTCGAGGTGGCATCCGTCGCCGGTGACGACGCGATGACCCGCGTGCAGTACACCCCGCAGAACGCGCGACTCGAGCAGCTCGCCCTCGCCTTCGGGTGGGAGTACCACCGCTGCACCACCCGCGTGGCTCTCGATCAGGTGCTCACGGCCCCGAGCGGGGGACGACAGCTCATCGAGGTGCCGCTCCCGCGCTGAGCGATGTCGCACGCCCCGCGCCGACCTGTGCCGGGGTCCGATCCCGCGCGGTCCGTCTCGGACGATCCGTTCTGTGGCCCCTCCCGCACCGCGCCCGCCCGCGTCAATCGCTGGTGTCGGAACGGATGCCAGGGCACCATGTCGGGATGAGCAGAAGCCAGAGATGGTCCACGCCCGCCGCCGATGCCCTGCGCGTCGACCCGGGGTTCCGCCTAGCCGACATCGACACGCGGTCGACGCCCGGCTACGACGGCGACAAGGACGCCGGCAAGGCCGACCTCGAGGCGGGCCGCGAGCCGCTCGAGGGCTTGCAGGAGCGGCTCTTCGCGGAGAGCATCGCCGGCACCGCGACCGGCTCGGTGCTGCTGGTGCTGCAGGCGATGGACACCGCGGGCAAGGGCGGGATCGTGCGGCACGTCGTCGGGGCCGTCGACCCGCAGGGCGTCGAGCTCGCCTCGTTCAAGAAGCCCACGAGCGAGGAGCTCGCCCACGACTTCCTCTGGCGCATCGAGAAGCGGTTGCCGAACACCGGTCACATCGGGGTGTTCGACCGCTCGCACTACGAGGACGTGCTGATCGGCCGGGTGCGCTCGCTCGCGTCGGCCGACGAGATCGACCGCCGCTACGGCGCGATCGTCGCGTTCGAGGCCCAACTGGCCGAGATGGGCATCCGCGTGGTCAAGGTCATGCTGCACATCTCGAAGGACGAGCAGCGCGAGCGTCTCGCGAAGCGGCTCGACCGCCCCGACAAGCACTGGAAGTACAATCCCTCCGACGTCGACGAGCGCACGCTCTGGGACGACTACATGGAGGCCTACCAGGTGGCCATCGAGCGCACCTCGACGCCGGTCGCCCCGTGGCACGTCGTGCCGGCGGACCGCAAGTGGTACGCGCGTCTCGCGGTGCAGCAGTTGCTGATCGACGCGCTGGCCGACATCGATCCGCAGTGGCCCGCGGCCGATTACGACGTGGAGGAGGAGCGCCGGCGGCTCGCCGCGTCGTGACTCAGGCCAAGGCCTCGACGATCGGGCGGAACTTCACCCGTGTCTCCAGCAGCTCCGACTCCGGGACGCTGTCGGCGACGATGCCCGCTCCGGCGTAGGCGGTGATCGGGGCGGTCGGCGACGACGGGGCGGCGCGGTCGATCTGGGCGCATCGCAGCGCGATCGCCCATTCGCCGTCGCCCGACGCCCCCGTCCACCCCACGGCCCCGGCGTAGCGGCCGCGGTCGAAGGGCTCGAGGCGGCGGATGACCTCCATCGCCGCGGCGGTCGGCGTGCCCGCGACAGCCGCGGTGGGATGCAGCACCGACAACAGGTCGAGCGATGACGCGTCTTCGCTGAGCACGCCCTCGACGTCGGTCGCGAGGTGCCAGACGTTCGGCAGCTTCAGGGTGAAGGGTTGCTCCTCGGCCGCGAGCGACGACGTGTGGGGCGCCAGGGCCTTCAACACGCTCTGCACCGCGAAGCGATGCTCGTCCTGATCCTTCGTGCTCCGGGTCAGACCGACGGATGCCGCGACGTCGGCGTCGGCGTCTCCGCCGCGCGCGACGGTGCCGGCGAGCACGCGCGCGGTCACCGTGCCGTTCGACACCGTGACCAGCGTCTCGGGGCTCGCGCCGATGAGGCCGTCGACGGCGAACACCCAGCAGTCCGGGTAGCCCTCGAGCAGGGAGCGCACCAGTCGTCGCAGGTCGGACCCCGCGGGCACCGTTCCGGCGATGTCGCGGGCCAGCACCACCTTGGCGACCTCGCGGGCGCCGATGGCCTCGATCGCCTGGCGGACGGCATCCTGATACTTCTCCGCCGTCTGCCGACCGGGGCCGAGCGTGGCCGACCAGTGCGGACCGAACGGGGAGCGCGGCGGCAGCTCGGGCTCGGGCCCGTCGGGGGTGTCGTCGAAGGCCAGGCGCGTGACCCAGGCACGGCCGCTGTGTCGACCGACGATGGTCCCGGGCACGCGCAGCACGTTCTCGCGCTCGGACTGCGGGTCGAAGACGAACGACCCGAAGGCGACGAGGCCGGTGCCCGGCAGCTGCACGGGGTCGTCGACCTCGGCGGCGGCCGCGATCGCGCGCCAGCGTTCGGAGATGGTCGCGTCGCCGGGCTGCTCGCCGGTGTAGCGCAGCGTCAGCAGGTCGCCGAACGCGGCGAGCGATTCGCCGCGCCGGCTCCAGAACAGCGGATCGTACGGCGTCGTGTACGCGAGCACGTCGTCCATCGGGGCCAGCTCTCGTGTCACCACGCGCAGGCGCGGCACGACGTCATCCGCGGGTTCGAGCACGTCTTTCAGCGTAGACCCGCGCTGATCGGTGCGGAGGTGCGCGGCATCCGGATGCTCCAGCGTCGAGCAGACGCGGCCCACACGACGCAGGAGACCCCGCTCGTGGGGCCGTCGCCGCGCGGACTTTCCCGCGTCGCGCTCCCGAACTCCCGCGGTGCGTCCGCGAGCGCGCGGAGACCCGTGGTGGGGAGCGTTTTAGACTCCGGAGCATGGAAAACCGTCCTGCTCCCGGCACCCGCCTGCTCTTCGAGTGGCGCAAGTGGGACGGCTCGCCGCACTGGGTGCAGGACAGCGTCTACCTGGGCTCCGACGAGTGGGGCGAATGGTTCGGCCAGCAGGTGGGCTGGCGCAGCGCGCGCCCGGGCGCCGAGTTCGTCTGCCGTCAGCCGAACGTGACGCTCGTGCCCGCGAGCGGCGACTGGGCCTTCACGCACAATGCCCACCCGCACCCCGTGGCCGTGTACATCGACCTCGCGTGGGACGTGCGCTGGCACGACGACGGCGTGCCCCGCGGCATCGACATGGACCTCGACGTGGTGCGCCGCACCGACGAGCGCGGCACCTGGATCGACGACCGCGACGAGTGGGACGAGCACCGCGTGCGCTACGGCTATCCGCTCGACATCGTCGAGCACCTGGATGCCACGGCCACCGATCTCGAGCGACGGGTGCGCGATCGCGAGGCGCCGTTCTCCGACGCGGTCACCGGTCCGTGGCTCGAACGCCTGGCGGCGCTGGCAACCCCCGGCGACGACCCCGCGGCGCGCGCCTAGACTCGACGGGTGAGCAGCGACCCCAACCGCGCCGACCTCGGTAAAGACCCGCAGCGCGTCAGCGGCATGTTCGACCAGGTCGCCGCGGCCTACGACCGCACGAACTCCGTGCTCAGCCTCGGCAACGACCGCCTCTGGCGTGCCGCGACGCTGCGCGCGGTGGCGCCGAAGCAGGGCGAGCGCATCCTCGACCTCGCCGCCGGCACCGGCACGTCGTCGATGGCGTTCGTGCCGAGCGGCGCGCACGTCGTGGCCGCCGACTTCTCGCGCGGCATGATCGCCGAGGGGCGCCGTCGTCACGGAGACGTGCCGAACCTCGAGTTCGTCCAGGCGGATGCCACCGACCTCCCCTTCGCCGACGGCGAGTTCGACGCGGTGACGATGTCGTTCGGCCTGCGCAACGTCAACGACCCGCGTCGGGCGCTGCGCGAACTGCGTCGCGTGACCCGCCCCGGCGGACGCATCGTCGTGTGCGAGTTCTCGCATCCGCCGTCCCGCGCGTTCAACGGGCTCTACCGCTTCTACAACGACCGCGTCCTGCCGCTCGTGGCCAAGGCCGTGAGCAGCAACGCGGAGGCCTACGACTACCTCAACGAGTCGATCCGCGACTGGCCCGACCAGCCGACGCTCGCCCGCTGGATGCGGGATTCGGGATGGGATGACGTGGCGTACCGCAACCTGTCGTTCGGCATCGTCGCGTTGCACCGCGGCATCCGCCCGGCCTCGTAGACCCCTGTCAACCGTCGAGATACCCGCGGCGGCCCCCGGCCACGCCAGGATAGGCTGAAACCGTGACCCCGAGACCGTCTGCGGCCAGCACCCGCCTGTCGGGAAAGCTGGGCCTGAGCGACCGCATCTTCGCCGGGCTGCGTTCTCGCACCCTCCTCTCCACCGTCGAGGCGGGTCTCGCGCGCGTCGAGAGCGAGCTCGAGGGCGAGGTGCGAAGCGCCGACAAGCTCGCCGACGTGACCGCCCGCTACCTCTACGAGGCCGGTGGGAAGCGCGTGCGCCCCATGCTGGCGATCCTCACCGCGCAGCTCGGTCAGGGCACCACCAAGGAAGTCGTCGAGGTGGCCACGGCCCTCGAGCTGACCCACCTGGGCTCGCTATACCACGACGACGTCATGGACGGTGCCGACAAGCGCCGCGGGGTGCCGAGCGCGCAGACGGTGTGGGGCAACAACATCGCCATCCTCACCGGCGACCTGCTCTTCGCCCGCGCCAGCCAGCTCATGGCCCGACGCGGCGAACGCGCCATCCAGCTGCAGGCCGACACCTTCGAGCGCCTCGTGCTCGGGCAGATGCACGAGACCGTCGGGCCCCAGGAGGGCGACGAGCCCGTCGACTTCTACCTGCGCGTCCTCGCCGACAAGACCGGCTCGCTCATCGCCGCCGCGGCCCAGTCGGGGATCATCTACTCGGGAGCGCCCGAGGAGTTCGAGCAGCCTATGGTCGTCTTCGGTGAGAAGGCCGGCGTCGCGTTCCAGTTGCTCGACGACGTGATCGACCTCTCGCCCGACCCCTCCGAGACCGGCAAGGTCCCCGGCACCGACTTGCGCGCGGGGGTGCCCACCATGCCGTACCTGCTGCTCGGGCACCGCTCCGACGCGGCATCCGCCGACCTGCGCGCGCGCATCGACGAGGGTCAGGAGCGCATCGCCGCCGGAGCCGACCCGTCGATCCTCGACGGAGCGCTCGCCGAACTGCGCGACCACGAGACCACGCACGAGACCCTTCGCCTCGCGCACCAGTGGTCGCAAGAGGCGATCGACGCCCTCGCGCCGCTGCCCGACGGCGCCGTGCGCGAGGCGCTGACGCGCTTCGCCCGTGCCGTGGCCGACCGCTCGGCCTGACCACTTTCCACCACCCCCCGATCGCGATCGAGAGGAACCCATGACGAAGCTGCGCCTCGCCATCGTCGGAGCCGGCCCCGCCGGCATCTACGCGGCCGACATCCTGCTGAAAGCCGAGCGTCAGTTCGACGTGTCGATCGACCTCTTCGAGCAGCTGCCCGCGCCCTACGGCCTGGTCCGCTACGGCGTCGCCCCCGACCACCCGCGCATCAAGGGCGTCATCACGGCGCTGCGCGAGGTGCTCGACCGCGGCGACATCCGCATCTTCGGCA
The DNA here is from genome assembly GCF_947489255.1 of uncultured Microbacterium sp. Classification (GTDB taxonomy): domain Bacteria; phylum Actinomycetota; class Actinomycetes; order Actinomycetales; family Microbacteriaceae; genus Microbacterium; species Microbacterium phycohabitans. The sequence continues at coordinate 480,156 of NZ_CANLCY010000003.1, read as the reverse complement.
ACGTGAACTTCGGCACCGACATCACGCTCGACGATCTGAAGCAGCACTACCACGCGGTCATCTTCGCCACCGGAGCGATCCGCGACGCCGACCTCGACGTCCCCGGCATCGACGCGCACGGCTCCTACGGCGCCGCCGACTTCGTCAGCTGGGTCGACGGCCACCCCGACGTGCCGCGCGAGTGGCCCCTCGAGGCCGAGTCGGTCGCCGTCATCGGCAACGGCAATGTGGCGCTCGACATCACGCGCATGCTCGCCAAGCACGCCGACGACCTGCTGCCGACCGAGGTTCCCGACAACGTCTACCAGGGGCTGAAGGCCTCGCCCGTGACCGACGTGCACGTGTTCGGTCGCCGCGGTCCGGCCCAGGTGAAGTTCACCCCGCTGGAGCTCCGCGAGCTCGGCGAGCTGCGCGACGTCGACATGGTCGTCTACGACGAGGACTTCGACTACGACGAGGCGTCGAAGGCCGCGATCGAGACGAACAAGCAGGTCAAGGTCATCGACCGCGTCCTGCAGCAGTGGCGCACGCGCCCCAGCGTCAACAACGCCGGGGGAGAGGCGTCGCGTCGCCTGCACCTGCACTTCTGGGCGAAGCCCCTCGAGGTCGTCACGGACGACGAGGGCCGCGTCGCCGCCATCCGCTACGAGCGCACGAAGCCCGATGCCGAGGCCGGTGTGGTGGGCACGGGCGAGATCCGCGAGATCCCGATCCAGGCCATCTACCGCGCCGTCGGCTACTTCGGCTCGCGGCTGAAGGACGTCCCCTTCGACGAGCGGCACGGCGTCATCCCCAACCACGAGGGTCAGGTCATCTCGGCCGACTCGAACTCGCGCGTCCCGGGTCTGTACGCCACCGGCTGGATCAAGCGCGGGCCCGTCGGCCTCATCGGACACACCAAGTCGGATGCCATGGAGACGGTGCGCCACCTGATCAACGACCAGGGCCAGTGGTGGCAGCCCGCCCACCCGGAGGAGGAGGCCATCCCAGCCCTGCTCGCCGAGCGCGGCGTGCGCTGGACCGACCTCGACGGCTGGCACCGTCTCGACGAGCACGAGATGGCCCTCGGTGCCCCGCACGAGCGGGCGCGCATCAAGGTCGTCCCCCGCGACGAGATGATCGCGATCTCGCGCGGCGAGTAAACCTCCCCTCGAACCGCCCCGTCTTCGGACGGGGCGGTTCGTCGTTCGCGCGACTACCACCCCGTCTGCGCCCCGGGCAAGCCTGAGGCGGCGGAAATCCTCCGCTCGGCAGGATGGACGCACGACGAGGGGGCCGTCAGAGCCCCGCACCGAGGCGAGGGGGCCGGATGCGAACGGTGAGACGAATCGTGGCCGGAGCCTCGGCCCTGGCCCTCGCGGGCACGCTCGGGGCCTGCGCGGCAGACGACGGGGTGCCGACCCTGACCTGGTACATCAACCCCGACGACGGCGGTCAGGCCGAGATCGCGGCATCCTGCACGGAGGCCGCGAACGGGGCGTACCGCATCGAGACCTCGCTGCTGCCGCGCGACGCGGCCTCGCAGCGCGAACAGCTCGCCCGGCGCCTCGCCGCCAGCGACCGCTCGCTCGACATCATGAGCCTCGACCCGCCCTTCATCCCCGAGCTCGCCGAGCCCGGCTTCCTCGCGCCGGTGCCCGCCGACCTGCAGAACACCGACGGAGTCGTGCAGGGCGCGGTGCAGTCGGCGAGCTGGAACGGCGAGCTCGTGACCGTGCCCTTCTGGGCCAACACGCAGCTGCTCTGGTACCGCAAGTCGGTCGCCGAGGCCGCGGGTCTCGACATGACCCAGCCGGTCACGTGGGACCAGATCATCCAGGCCGCCCAGGACCAGAACAAGCAGCTCGGCGTGCAGGGCGCGCTCGCCGAGTCGCTCACGGTGTGGATCAACGCGCTCGTCGCCTCGGGCGGCGGGAAGATCCTCGAGAACCCCGAGGCGAAGCCCGACGAGATGCAGCTCGGGCTCGAATCCGACGCGGGCAAGAAGGCCGCCGAGATCATCGGGCGCATCGGCTCGTCGGGACTCGGCGGCGCGGGGCTTCCGACCGCCGACGAGAACGCGAGCATGAACCTCTTCCAGGGCGACAACGGCTCGTTCATGGTCAACTGGCCCTTCGTCTACCCCGCCATGCAGGCCGCAGCCCCCGAGGTCGTCGACGACCTCGGCTGGGCGGTGTACCCCCGCGTGGATGCCGAGACCCCGGCCGCTCCGCCGGTGGGCGGGATCAACCTCGGCGTCGGGGCCTACAGCGAGAACGTCGACCTCGCCTGGCAGGCGGTGGCGTGCATCGTGAGCCCCGAGAACCAGGCGCAGTACTTCGTCACCAACGGCAACCCGCCGTCCAACCTCGCCGCATACGACGACGCCGAGGTGAACGAGAAGTTCCCGATGGCCTCGACCATCGCGGAGTCGTTGCAGCTGGGCGCCCCGCGACCTCAGACGCCGTACTACAACGAGATCTCCATCGGTCTGCAGCGCACGTGGCATCCGCCGAACGCGGTGAGCCCCGACTCGACGCCGCAGTCCTCGACCGACTTCATCCTCGCGGTGCTCAGAGGGGAGCGACTGCTGTGACCGACACGACCGGCACCCGCGCCGAACGGCGCGCGGACCCGCCCGCCCCGACGAAGAAACGGCGCTCCGATCGGGCGCGGGCCGAGGCGCGGCTGGGGTGGATGCTCGCGGGTCCCGCGTTCGGCATCATGCTGCTGGTCACCCTGTACCCGATCGTGCAGGCCCTGTGGGACTCCCTGTTCAGCCTGCGCCTGACCGCGCCCGACGACCGCGAGTTCATCTGGTTCCGCAACTACCAGGTGATCCTTGGCGACCCGGCGTTCTGGCAGTCGATGGGGGTGACGCTGTTCATCACGGTCGTGACGGTGCTGCTCGAACTGATCATCGGCTTCGGTTTCGCTCTCGTCATGCACCGGGCCATCAAGAAGCTCCGCGGCTTCGCCCGCACGGCGATCCTCGTGCCCTACGGCATCATCACCGTCGTGTCGGCCTTCGCGTTCTTCTACGCGTTCGACATCAACTCCGGCGGATACGTCAACAGCTGGCTGTCGTGGATCCCCGGGTTCGACGAGAACCTCAACTGGTTCGCCTACCAGGGCACGTCGCTGACGGTCATCATCCTCAGCGAGGTGTGGAAGACGACCCCCTTCATCTCCCTCCTGCTGCTGTCGGGGCTGGCGCAGGTGCCGGGCGATCTCGAGGAGGCCGCCAAGGTCGACGGAGCGACGTCGTGGGAGGTGCTGCGCCGCGTCATCCTGCCGAACATGAAGGCCGCGATCATGGTCGCGGTGCTGTTCCGCACGCTCGAGGCGTTCCGCATCTTCGACAACATCTTCATCATGACCGCCGGTGCCAACGACACCGAGGCGCTGTCGCTGCTGGCGTACAACACCTCGATCGGTCGGCTCGAGATCGGGCTCGGATCGGCGATCTCGGTGCTGCTGTTCGTCAGCGTGCTGATCATCGCCGGCATCTTCATCAAGGGCTTCAAGGTGGACCTTTCCGCAGGGAGGAATGGCTGATGCGCGCAATGACCTGGCCCCAGCGGATCACGTGGCTCGTGATCATCGCCCTCGTGCTGGTGTGGTCGCTCTTCCCGGTGTTCTCGATCCTCATGACGTCGTTCAAGACGCAAGCCGGACTCTTCTCGGGGACGCTGCTGCCCACCGAGTGGACGCTCGACAACTACGCCACGATCCTCGCCCCGGGCGGCAGCGCGCAGGATCTCTTCCTGCCGGCCCTGCGCAACTCGATCGGCATCTCCCTCATCGCGACCTTCATCGCGGTGGTGCTGGCCACGCTCTGCGCCTACGCGATCGCGCGGCTGGACTTTCCCGGCAAGCGCATCATCCTCACCACGGCGCTCGCGGTGTCGGTGTTCCCGATCGTCTCGATCGTCACGCCGCTGTTCAACCTGTGGCGCGTCGTCGGCCTCTACGACACCTGGCTCGGGCTGATCATCCCGTACCTCTCGCTCACCCTGCCGATCTCGATCTGGACCCTCGCGGCCTTCTTCCGCCAGATCCCGTGGGAACTCGAGCAGGCGGCGCAGGTCGACGGGGCCACCCCCTTCGAGGCGTTCCGCAAGACCGTGGTGCCGCTCGCGGCCCCCGGGGTGTTCACCACCGCGATCATCGCGTTCTTCATCGCGTGGAACGACTTCGTCTACGGCATCTCGCTCACCTCCACGGATGCCGCCCGCCCGGTGCCCGCGGCCCTGTCGTTCTTCACGGGCGCCTCGCAGTTCGAGGAACCCACCGGCGCCATCTCGGCCGCCGCCATCGTGGTGACCATCCCCATCGTCATCGTCGTCGTCATCTTCCAGCGTCGGATCGTGTCGGGTCTCACCCAGGGCGCGGTCAAGGGTTAAAGGAGCAGCACCTCATGGCATCCATCACTCTGAACAGAATCGTCAAGACATACGACGACGGCTTCACCGCGGTCAAGGGCGTCGATCTCGACATCGCGGACGGCGAGTTCGTGATCCTCGTCGGTCCCTCGGGCTGCGGCAAGTCGACACTGTTGCGCATGATCGTGGGACTCGAGGACATCTCCGACGGCGAGCTGCGGATCGGCGACGAGGTCGTCAACGACAAGGCGCCGAAGGACCGCAACCTCGCGATGGTGTTCCAGAACTACGCGCTGTACCCGCACCTGACCGTGTACGAGAACATCGCGTTCCCGATGCGGCTGAAGTCGAGCGACCTCGACGACAAAGAGATCGACGAGCGCGTGCGCCGGGCGTCGAAGCTGCTGGAGCTCGACGAGCACCTCGAGCGCAAGCCCGCGAACCTCTCGGGCGGCCAGCGCCAGCGCGTGGCGATGGGCCGTGCGATCGTGCGCAACGCGAGCGCGTTCCTCTTCGACGAGCCGTTGTCGAACCTCGACGCGAAGCTGCGCGGCCAGATGCGCACCGAGATCGCGCGCCTGCAGCGCTCGCTCGGCATCACGACCGTCTACGTCACGCACGACCAGACCGAGGCGATGACGCTCGGCGATCGCGTCGCGGTGCTGCGCCGCGGAGAGCTGCAGCAGGTCGCGAGCCCGCGGGGGCTGTACGACCAGCCGGTGAACCTCTTCGTCGCCGGCTTCATCGGCTCTCCGCCCATGAACTTCCTCAGCGGAACCGTCGACGGCGACACCCTGCGTCTGCCCTTCGCCGACGTTCCGCTCGACGACCGGCTGCGGGCCGCCGTCGAGGGACGCGACCTGGTCATCGTGGGGGTGCGTCCCGACGCCTTCGAAGACGCGGATGCCACGGAGCGCGATCTGACCGGCGGCATCACGACCGAGCTCGACATCGAGATGACCGAGTGGCTCGGCGAGGTGCTCTACGCCTACGTGCCGTACGAGACCGACGCGACGGTGAAGGAGAAGCTGTCCGAGCTCGACCGCGACCTCGACGGGGAGAGCCTGCGCACCGAGCTCGTCGTGGCCTTGGATGCCATGAGCTCCATCCGCGCCGGAGACGCCGCGCGCCTGTGGTTCTCGCCCGACGCGCTGCACCTGTTCGATCCCGAGACGGGCGTGAACCTCACGCGCGACGAGGCGAAGGCCGAGAAGCTCGAGGAGGACGCCCGTGCCGCGCGGAAGCGTGCGCTGGAGCGGGCGAAGCAGCGCGCGGAGCGCGAGGGGGCGTCGGCGGCGCGCTGACCGGTGCTTCGGCGCCGCTCCGCGCCGAACTCCGCAGGTCCGGGCGATTCGAGCGCCGGGACCGCCCGTCGAGGGGTCGGCTTCTTCGGAGGAGCACTCGGCTCAGCCGGCAGAGCCGAGCCGGCCCAGCCAGAGGGAGAACGCGACGAACGCCGCCGCGCCGCCGAGCGCGAGGAGAGCCCCGAGCACTCCGGGTGCGACGCGGGGGCGCGCGGCCACGACGGTGGCAACCACCAGTGCGCCCCCGACCCCCATCTGCAGGATCCAGTACACGGGGCTCGTCGTCGCCGCCACGACCGTCAGTCCGTATGCCCCTTCGCCGATCAGCACCGCCGCGACGGGCGCGGCCGCGAACGGCTTCCACGAGCCGGGACCTCCGCGCACGAGCGAGGCGGACAGGCCGACCACGGGGCCGGCGAAGAGCCCGATGATCGTGAACGTGTCTTGGAACGGTTCGGCGTAGTAAAAGCCGCGCCAGCCCGAGACGATCCGGTAGCCCTCGACGAGCAGCACGAACGACACGACGCCGAGAGCCGCGGCGAGCGGGGGCCGCGCCCGCGTCAGCCAGACGAGGCCGAACGCGAGGATCGTCCACCCACCTGCCGAGTTGGCGAACGACGCGAGGGCGTCCGGGAGCACGGTCTGGCCGAAGCTCGTCAGTCCGCCGAGGGCGAGCGAGGCGGCGGCGACGGACAGGACGGGAACGAGCCAGAGTCGGGGGTGCACGTTCCCACGCTAGGAACGCCCGTGCGCGGGCGCGTCGGCCGCGGGTGGGCATCGCGTCATCCTCGAGAGGGATATCGCCGTCGTAGGCTGAGGCGATGGGGGAGTGGCATCCGGACATCCTCGGCGAAGGCTTCGAGCAGCAGACGCTGCCGCTCGGAACAGACACCGAGGGCGAGGTCGTCGCCACGCTGGTGCGCGCGAGGCCGCACCCCGGCGCGCGCCTGTTCGGCGAGTGGCGCGACATCGACGTGCTGTACGTGCACGGCTGGTCGGACTACTTCTTCCAGACGGATCTCGCTCGCTTCTTCATCGATCGCGGCGCGCGTTTCCACGCCCTCGACCTCCGCAAGTACGGTCGCAGTCTCCGCCCCGGCCAGACGCCGGGGTACACGGTGTCGCTCGACGTGTACGACGCCGACATCGCCGCCGCCCTGGATGCCATGGGCACCGCGCGCGAGGGACGACGCCTCGTGCTGCTCGGGCACAGCACCGGCGGCCTCACGCTCACCCTGTGGGCGGCGCGGCATCCCGGGGTCGCCGACCTGCTCGTGCTGAACAGCCCCTGGCTCGAGTTGCAGCTCGGGCCCCTGGGGCGTCAGGCGCTCGCCCCCATCGTCAACGTCCGCGCCCGTCTCGATCCGCTGGGCACCCATCCGGTGGTCGACCTGGGGTTCTACACGCGCGCCCAGCGCGAGCTCGGAACGCTTCCCGACAGCCCCGACGAGTGGCGTCCGGCGCAGGGCTTCCCGACCCACCCCGGGTGGCTCGCGGCGATCATCGCGGGGCACGCGCGGGTGGCATCCGGGGTCGACGTGGGGTGTCCCGCCCTCGTCCTGCTCTCGCGGCGGTCCACCCCGGCGCTCACGTGGAACGACACGATGCTCGCGAGCGACTCGGTGCTCGTCGTCGACGACATCGCGCGCGCGGCGACGCGCATCTCGGCGACCGTCACGATCGCCCGCATCGACGGGGCGCTGCACGACGTGTTCCTGTCGGCACCGCGGGCTCGCGACGCGGCCTTCGCGGCGCTCGCGGCGGGGGTGACGGGTTTAGCGTAGAACGCGATCGAAGGAGCACCATGATCCCCACCGCGTCCGCGACCGAACGTTACCGCGCCGCCCGAGACGAACTCCTCGCCGCCCGCACCGACGCGGCGCGCGCGGCCGCCTTCGCGTGGCCCCGCTTCGACGGGCCGTTCAACTGGGCGATCGACTGGTTCGACCCGATGGCGCGCGGAAACGACGCGACGGCGCTCATCGTCGTCGACGACGACGAGACGCACCACGAGCGCACCTTCGACGAGCTCGCGCGCCGTTCCGACCAGGTGGCCGCCTGGATGTCGTCGCGCGGTGTCGAGCGCGGCGATGCCGTGCTGCTGATGCTGAACAACCAGGTCGAGCTCTGGGAGGCGATGCTCGCCATCATGAAGCTCGGCGGGGTCATCGCCCCGACGACGACCGCCCTCGGGCGCGTCGACCTGTCCGACCGCATCGAGCGCGCCGACATCCGCCACGTCGTGGTCGGCGCGGCCGACGCCGACAAGTTCGACGACCTGCCCGAGGGACTCGGGCGCATCGTGGTCGGCGGAACGCACCCGGGGTGGGCGTCGTACGACGACGCGTTCCTCGTGGATGCCGAGCCGGCACGGCACCCGGGGAGCACCGCCGACGAGCGTCTGCTGCTGTACTTCACCTCGGGGACGACGTCGAAGCCGAAGCTCGTCGAGCACACGCACTCCTCCTACCCGGTCGGGCACCTGAGCACCATGTACTGGCTGGGCCTGCAGCCCGGAGACGTGCACCTCGCCATCAGCTCGCCGGGCTGGGCGAAGCACGCGTGGAGCCTGTTCTTCGCCCCGTGGATCGCCGGGGCGACCGTTCTTGCTCTGAACTACTCGCGGTTCTCGGCCGAGCGTCTGCTGGCCGAGCTGGAGAACGACCGCGTCACCACCTTCTGCGCCCCGCCGACCGTGTGGCGCATGCTCATCCAGGCCGATCTGACGGGGCGCCGCGGCGCGCTGCGCGAGGTCGTGTCGGCGGGGGAGCCGCTGAACCCGGAGGTCATCGCCTCGGTGCAGCGCGCGTGGGGCCTCGACATCCGCGACGGGTACGGGCAGACCGAGATGACCGCGGTCGTGGCGAACACCCCCGGCGCCCAGCTCGTTCCGGGGTCGATGGGGCGTCCCCTCCCCGGGTGCCCGGTCGTGCTCGTCGATCCCCTCACGGGAGAGCGCGCCGACGAGGGCGAGATCTGCATCGACCTGGCCGAGCGGCCGGTCAACCTCATGACCGGCTACGTGGGGGATGCCGATCGCAACGCCGAGGCGTTCGCCGACGGGCTCTTCCACACCGGCGACGTGGCCCGGCGCGACGAGACCGGCAGCATCACCTACATCGGGCGCACCGATGACGTGTTCAAGGCCTCGGACTACAAGATCAGCCCGTTCGAGCTCGAGAGCGTGCTCATCGAGCACCCGGCCGTCGTCGAGGCCGCCGTGGTCCCGGCACCCGACGATCTGCGTCTGGCGGTGCCCAAGGCCTACATCGCGCTCGCCGGGGGCCACGACGAGGGCGAAGAGCTGGCCCTCGACATCCTGCGGTTCGCACGCGAGCGGCTCGCCCCGTTCCAGCGGGTGCGGCGCGTGGAGTTCTTCGAGCTGCCCAAGACCATCTCGGGGAAGATCCGCCGCGTCGAGTTGCGCCAGCGCGAGGAGGCCGTCTTCCGTGGTGAGGTCACGTGCGTGGAGTGGCGCGACGACACGCTTCGGGGCTGATCCGCCGCAACCCCTCGCGCGGCGGGCCGCCGTCGTGTGAGCATCGGAAGATGGACCACGAGAAGAAGCAGCCCTTCGAGAACCCCACCGTCGACGACGAGAGCGACATGCCCTCGCGCCAGGAGGAACGCAACGTCGGTCGCGACACGGAGCGCGAGATCACCCAGATGATCAACGGCATCGAGGGCTGAGCTCCTCCTTGCGTCCCCGAGCCGCCTGGGCCGTCGCGATCGGCGTCGTCGTGGTCGCGGGTGTGGTCGGCGTCGCCGCGGTCATGGTGACCGGAGCGGGGGAGTCTCCCACCGCCGCACCGGCGGCATCCGGCTCCGCACGACCGACCGATGCGACGAGTCCCCCGCGCACGCCGAGGGCCTCGCCGACACCGACCCCGACACCCACGCCCACCGCGCGGCCGGGGACCGTACTCGTCGACCGGAAAGACGACGACGGCGTCCGGATGCTCGTCGCCGGGGACTCCCTGAGCGCCGGCTTCTTCGCCACCACGAAGGACCAGGGGTTCATCCGCCTGGTCGCCGACGGGATCGGCTCGGTCGACGTCACGGGCGCCGCTCAAGCTCAGCAGACGCTCTCGACGGTCGCCGCCGTGACGGACGTCCCGTCCGACGTCGGCGTCGCGGTCGTCGAGCTCGGCACCAACGACGTCGGCGTGCCCACCCCTCTCCCCGACTTCGAGCAGCAGTACGCGGCGCTGCTGGAGCGCATCCGCTCGACCTCGCCGCGCGCGGGGCTCGTGTGCCTGGGCACCTGGACCGCCGACGGCGCGTCGTACGACGAGGTGATCGCGCGTACCTGCGGAGCGCGGGGAGGCGTGTACGTCGCGCTCGCGGACGCCTTCGCGAACCCCGACCTCCACGGGCCCGCGGGCCGGGAGACGTTCGCCGGCGCCGGCGACGAGTTCCACCCCAACGACGCGGGTCACCGGGCGATCGCGGATGCCGTGCTCTCGGCGTTGACGTATTGACGCGCGCCCTCAGGGTCGAGGGCGAGTCGTCACACCGGCTCGGTCGTGCGGATGAGGCCGCAGTTCACGCACGACCAGGCGACGAGGAAGCGCTCGTCGTCGAGGATCTCGAAGCGCAGCGGGTCGCCGCACGTCGGGCACGTGAGGGGGTCGAGCGGCCGGCTCATCGGGCGAAGGTCACGTGGACCACACCGCTCTCCGCGACCTCGGAGGTGACGGTGTAGCCGGTGTCGAGGCCGGGGAGGTCATCCCACAGGCGACCGCCGCGGCCCAGGACGACGGGACGCACCGCCACGTGCAGGCGGTCGACGAGACCGGCGGCCAAGGCGGTGCGAACGGTGGACAGCCCGCCGCCCACGCGCACGTCGGCGCCGTCGGCGAGATCGCTCGCGCGGGCCACGGCATCCGTGATGCTCTCCGACGAGAACTCGAAGCGGGTGCCGTTGGCGAAGGCGATCGGCTCGCGCGGCCGGTGGGTCAGCACGATGACGGGCACGCGGAAGGGCGGCTCGTCGCCCCACCACCCGCGCCACTCGGGGTCGTCGGGGAAGGAGTGGAGGCCGAACATCGCCGCCCCCATGACCTCCGCGCCGACGCCCTCGAAGTACGCCGCCGCGTAGCGGTCGTCGATCCCGGTCGTTCCGGCGCCGGAGGTGTCGCCGAACACACGCGTGCGGAACGTGCGCGTGGCCATGTAGTCCTCGACGAGCCGGCCCCAGTCCGCGCCCATGGGGTTCTCGGGCGTCGGATCCGCGGGCGCGGCGACCCCGTCGAGGGAGATGTTCAGATCGACGCGGACGGCCACGGCGTGCTCCCTGGGGGTTCGATCAGCGGTAGTTCGTGAACTGCAGATCGACGTCGAGGTCTGCGGCCTTCAGCAGGCGCTGCACCTCCTGCAGGTCGTCGCGCGACTTGGACTGCACGCGGAGCTCGTCGCCCTGGATCTGCGACTTCACGCCCTTGGGGCCCTCGTCGCGGATGATCTTGCCGATCTTCTTCGCGTTCTCCTGCGAGATGCCCTCCTTCAGCGTGGAGGTGATGCGGTACTCCTTGCCGCTCTGCACCGGCTCGCCGCTCTCGAGGCTCTTCAGCGAGATGCCGCGCTTGATGAGTTTGGTCTGGAAGACGTCGAGCACGGCGTTCGCTCGCTCCTCCGAGTTCGCCTTGATGACGATCGACTCGCCGCTCCACGCGATGGAGGCGTCGGTGCCCTTGAAGTCGTAGCGCTGCTCGACCTCTTTGTGCGCCTGGTTGAGGGCGTTGTCGGCTTCCTGCCGGTCGATCTTGGAGACGATGTCAAACGATGAGTCAGCCATGATCCAAAGGTACCGGGGCTCGCGGCCGGCGTCCCGGGGGTGGACGTCGTGTCCTCTTCGCGCACGAGCATCGACAGCTCGCGCCGTCCCGCCTAGCGTCGACGGATGGCCGTGCGCAGAAAGCCCCTCGTCCTGACCGTGCTCGCCGCTGCGGTGATCGTGACCGCGGGGTGCTCTCCCGACGCCGAGCCCCGGACGGTTCCCCCGGCGACCGCGACCCCCGCGCCGGCGGCCGAGAGCCCGGTCCCGTACGCGGTACCCTCCGCGGGGCCGGACGAGATCGCCCGCGCCGTCTTCGAGGTCGTCGACGGCGTCGACACCACCGATTCGGTGCTCTCCGACGCCTTCGACGCCGACGATTCGCTCACGGTGGAGGGGCAGTGCGAGGGAGGGGAGTGGATGACCTACGCGCTGCGGGACTCCCGGCCGGAGGGCGACGGCGCGATCCTGACCTCCGGGAGGTTCCGATGCGACTCATCCGCTCCGCAGGGCAACACGTACGGCGTCGGACTCTCGGGCACGGTGCAGGTGGTGCTGACCGTCGACTCCGGCACCGAGCGCGCCTGGGTGACCGTGAAGAAGTGACACGGGCCCGCGCCACGCTCCGTCTGCGCTCGTAGACTCGGATGCCATGCGAGCACTCACCGAAGACGAGGTCAGGGGCGCGTTCGTCAACGCCACCCCCGACGAGCTGCGGATCATCGCCCTGCCCCACGATTTCCTCCTGGCGGACTGGGACCACCTCGACTTCCTCGCGTGGCGCGATCCCCGCACTCGCGGGCGCGGTTACGTGCTGACGGAGCACGACGGCGAGCCGACGGCCGTGGTGCTGCGCGCCGCCGAAGGCCAGTCGCGGGCCCGGTCGGCGATGTGCAACCTCTGCCACACGATGCAGCCCGGCGACCAGGTGTCGTTGTTCACGGCGCGCAAGGCCGGAGAGGCGGGGGAGCACGGCGACACCGTCGGCACGTACATCTGCGCCGACCTGTCGTGCCACGAGACGGTGCGCCTCGCGGCCCCGCTCGCCCCCAGCGAGATTCGCGCGAGCGTCGACCGCAAGATCGACGGCACCAAACGGCGTACCGAGGAGTTCGTCTCTCGCGTGCTCGACGCCGCGGGGGTGTCACGGTGACCGGACGCGTGGTCGTGATCGGCGACGCCCTCATCGACGAACTGCGCGACGAGACGGGCGTTCGCGAGTTCGTCGGCGGCGCCGGACTGAACGTGGCCGTGGGGCTGTCACGGCTCGGGGTGCCGGCATCCCTCATCGCCATGGTCGGAGACGACGAGGCGGGAGAGCAGATCCGCCGCTACCTCGAGGAATACGACGTCGAGCTGCTGGCGAGCCCGTCGGCGCACGGCACCTCGCGCGCGGTCAGCACGCGATCGCCGGGCGGGGAGCCCGAGTACGTCTTCAACGAGGCCGCCCAGAACCGTCGCGTGGCGTACGGCGAGGCCGAACGCGCGGCGATCGCCGCGGCTCCCATGGTCGTCGTCAGCTGCTTCCCTTTCGACGATCGCGAGCAGACCGATCTCCTCGTGGATGCCACGGCCTCCGCCTCCACGCCCCTCGCGATCGACCCGAATCCGCGCAGCGGCATGCTGCACGACCGCGCCGAGTTCGTCCGCGGCTTCGAGAAGGCGGCATCCGCGGCGCTGCTCGTGAAGGTCGGAGAGGACGACGCGCACCTGCTCTACGACGCGCCGTTGGAGCAGCTTCGCGAGAAGCTCGTCGACCTCGGCGTCGACGCGGTGCTGGCCACCTACGGTGCCGGAGGAGCGGCGATCGACGCGGGCGGCATCTCGGTCTCGCGCGCCATCTCCGATCTGCCGGGCCGGATCGTCGACACGATGGGCGGGGGCGATGCCGTGCTCGCCACGACCGCAGCCCTCGTGCGCCAGGGCTTGCCGGCGACGGCGGAGGAGTGGGATGCCGTGCTCTCGCGCGCCATGGATGTGGCGGCCGCGACCTGCCGGCACGAGGGAGCGCTGCTGCGCACGCCCGAGTGAGGGCGCGGCGTGGTTTGAGGCACCCCTCCGGGGATAGTAGAGTGGTTTCTCGCGCCTCTGGTCGACTGCGAAAGCCGGGCGGGTGCGCATCTGGCGAGTTACCCAAGCGGCCAAAGGGATCTGACTGTAAATCAGACTGCATTGCATTCGGGGGTTCGAATCCCTCACTCGCCACCCAAAGAGAAAACCCCTCCTCGCGGAGGGGTTTTTCTTTTGCCGGGCGGCCTGCCCACGGGGCGCGACCGCGCGGGGTCAGCAGGCGGCGAGCAGGGCCTTCGACTTCGTCTCGAGGAAGGCGACGAACGCGCCGAGCACGTTGACCTCGTTGCCGAGGGTCACCAGTTCGACGGCGCCGAGCTCGATGGTGGCGTCGCGCGCCTCCATCGTCGCCTTCCAGCTTCCGTCGCCCCCGGCGATCGGCTGCAGGTAGGTGATGGTCTTGGCGTTGCTGAGGTCGACGACGATCAGTCCGATGTCGGCGTCGGGATCGGCGTCGTCATCCTGCTCGAGCACGCGCATGTCGCTGCCCGTGAGGTAGCCGAGATCGCGGAACTCCGTCAGCCACGCCTCGAGCAGAGCCATATCGAGCAGCTTGCGTACCGGCATCCGTCACCTCGATTCACGCGCATGAATGTCACACGCCCCCCACATTATGGAGGGCGTGAGGGGCGGGTGGTCGCGGGCGGTGAAGCGTGGTATCAGGCGGCGGTATCAGGCGGCGCGCACCGCGCGACCGGACGCGTGTCGAGCGGGCTGCGACGGAGTGCGCGAGGCCTCTTCGGCTGCTTCCCAGGTGCGGGTGTCGACCACGAGGCCGGATGCGGCGTTCGCCTGATCGGCGAGGGCGCGGAGGTAGTCGCCGACGAGCTGCTCGGGCTCGGGCGATTCGAAGACGAAGCGCAGGGGGATGGCGGGCTGGAGCCAGATGGTCGAGCGGCCGCTCTCCTCGTCAGTCCCGGTCCAGGTCAGGGTGAAAGACTCCCCGCGACGCAGCTTCGTCGACGTGATCACCTTGATGTAGCCCATCAGGCGATCGGGGAGGGAGATGGGGGCCGTGTCGGAACCGTAGAACAGCGTTGCCATGATGATCTCCTTCGTCGAGAGGTCGGACGTGATTGATCTTCAAGGTAGCACGTATTTCACAAATTTAATTATCTTCGTGAAATACTCGGTTCTCTCATTAGACTGGGCCCCAGCGATCGGCCGGATCGCGCCGAGAGGGGGTGTGCCGTGTCTCTCCCCTCTGCCCTGCTCGCAGCGCTCGACGATTACGTCGCGGCGCGCGACGAGGCCATCGCCCAGGCCCGCCGTGACCTGAACGTGAGCGAGCTCGAGGCGTCGGCGCTCTCGCGGATCGCCGACGAACCCGGCATCCGCCCCTCCAATCTGCGCGCGCACCTCGGGGTCACCGCCGCCGGCGTCACGACGCTCGTCGACCGCCTGATCGGCCGCGGCCTGCTGCGTCGAGAGCTCGACGAAGACGATCGGCGCGTCAACCACATCCACCTCGAGATCGACCTCGACACCGAGCCCTGGGTGGCCCTGCGGCGGTTCCCGCGCGAGGTCGAAGAGGCCGTCCGTTCGGAGCCCGCCGAGGTCGCGACGGCCGCGGCCGAGGTGCTCGTGCGCATCACCGAGCGCGTTCGCGCTCGCCGCTGACGCCTTCCGCGCCGCTGCGCGCGACGCGATCCGCGCCGCTGAGGACGATGCGCCCGCCGTCGAGGTCGACGATCCGATCCGCCGCGGCGATGAGCCGCTCGTCGTGACTGACGCACACCACCGTGGCCCCGCGCTCGATCTCGTGGGCGATGGCCGCGCGATTGCGCTCGGCGCTGGCGGCGTCGAGGCCGGTCGTGGGCTCGTCGAGCAGGAGCACGTCGGCGCCGCGGGCGAGTCCCTGGGCGAGAAGGGTTCGTTGTCGCTGTCCGCCCGACAGGATGCCGAACGGGCGTCGCGCGAGATCCGCCACGTCGAGGCGGCGCAGGGCGTCGTCGATGGCGGTGCGATCGGCGGGGCCGAGGGGGCGGAAGGGCCCCGCCCGTCCCCATGCGCCGATCGCGACGACGTCGCGGACGGTCAGGGGCAGGTGTTCGCTCACCGCTGCGCGCTGAGGGACGAACGAGCGCGAGAGCCCGTGGGCGTCGACGCTGCCGGATGACGGCTCCCGGGCCCCCGCCAGGGTCTCGAGCAGCGTCGACTTGCCCGCGCCGTTGGGCCCGACGATCACCGTGAGGGCGCCGCGGGTCACGACCAGGTCCACCCCGTCGAGCGCTGTCGCGTCGCCGAAGGTCACGCGGAGGGCGTGGGCTGTGAGGGCGGCGACGGGTGAAGGAGGGGGAGGCACGGCATCCACTATACGAGTTTGAGAATCGTTATCACTTAACGCTACGGTCGGACACCGTGTCCTGGCTCACCGATCCCTTCTCCGTCGACTTCGTGCTGCGCGCGCTGTGCGGCGGCGTGCTCGTGGCGGTGCTGTGCGCGGTGGCGGGGACCTGGGTGATCGTGCGTGGGATGGCGTTCCTCGGCGAGGCGCTGGCCCACGGGATGCTCCCCGGTGTCGCCCTCGCGACCGTCGCGGGCGTGCCCGTGCTCTTCGGCGCGGCCGCGAGCGCGATCGTGATGAGCCTCGGGATCGGTGCGCTCCAGCGCCGCGCGAAGCTGTCGTACGACACGAGCATCGGACTGTTGTTCGTCGGCATGCTCGCCCTCGGCGTGATCGTCATCTCGCACGCGGGGAGCTTCGCGACGGATGCCACGGCGATCCTGTTCGGCGACATCCTGGCGGTCGGAACCGACGACCTCGTCGTGCTCGCGATCGCGGCGGCGATCGGGGTGGGCACCGCGGCGGTCGCGCATCGCGCGCTCGTCGCGGCCGCCGTGGACGAACGTGTCGCGACGGTGCTCGGACTCCGGCCCCGGGTCGCGCAGACGGTGCTCGTGGGCCTGGTCACCCTCGCTGTCGTCGCGTCGTACCAGGCGGTCGGCTCGCTGCTGGTGGTGGGCCTGCTCGTGGCCCCCGCGGTGGCGGCGCGGCAGTGGACCGCCCGCATCCCGTCGACGATGCTGCTCGCCGCCGTCGTGGGCTCCGCCGCCGTCGCCGTGGGCCTGCTCGTCTCCTGGCACGCGGCCACCGCCGCCGGCGCCACCATCGCCGCCACCGCGATTGCCGGTGCCGGGGTGTCCTGGGCTCTGCGCGCGTCGATCGACGCCGCCCGCCGCCGCGTGGCATCCCCCGTTCCCGTTCCCCTCTGACACGAAGGCCGCTCATGCTCTCCGCCCCACGCCGATCCGCCCTCCTGGGCGCGCTCGGTCTGCTCGCCCTCACCGGCTGCGCCGCTCCCACCGCGCCGGCCTCTCCACCCACCGCCGACACCCACGGCGCGGTCGACGGAGCGGCCGAACTCGCCGAGCCCGCTCTGGGCCTCACCTCGATCGACGCCGACGGGCACGTGTCGCACCTCGACCTGCTCGAGGAGACGACCGCCGAGGTCGGCGCCGTGCGCGCCCCCGTTTCGGTGCATTCCGACGGACGGTACCTCTTCGCCGCCGACGACGAGGGTGTCTCAATCGTCGACAGCGGCGTGTGGACGTGGGACCACGTCGACCACTTCCACTACTACCGGGCGCCGTCGCGCGTGATCGGCGACGTCGAGGGGCGCGGCGTCGCGACCGTGGCGACGTCGAACTCCTCGACGACGGGCGGTACGGGCCTGTTCTTCCCCGCGTCCGGCGAGGCGGTGCTGCTCGACACCGAGGCGTTGTCGAGGGGCGAGGTGGTCGAGCGGTTCCGTCTGGAACGCGCGGTCGGGGCCGGTCTCGTCGTGCCGGTCGGTTCGTTCGCCGCCGTCGCCTCGGCGGATCAGGTGACCCTGCACGCGGCCGACGGTGCGCAGACGGGCGAGCCGGTCCCGTGCGTCGACCCGGCCGGCACCCTCACCACGCGCGTCGGGGCGGTGATCGGATGCCGCGACGGGGCCCTGCTCGTCTCGACCGCCGACGAGGGTCCCGTCGTCGAGCGGATCCCCTATCCCGCGGGCACCACCGCGCCCCGCGCGACGGTGTTCGCGAACCGGGAGGGACGCCCGACCGCGGCCGCGCCCGCAGGCGAGGCGGGAGTGTGGATGCTCGACACGCGCGAGCGCACCTGGACGCTCGTACCCACGCCCGAGCCGGTCGTCCAGGCCACGGCGGTCGACGACAAGGACGCCCACCTGCTCGCCCTCACCCCCGACGGCCGGGTGCTCGTGCTCGACGGCGAGACGGGGCAGCTGCGCGCGGCATCCGTTCCCCTGGTCGGCGCGAGCCTCGCGGCCGGCCAGCCGGTGTCGCTCATCGCCGATCAGCAGCGCACGTATCTCAACGGTCCCGCGGAGGGGCGTCTGTGGGAGCTCGACTTCGCCGACGCCGCGCGCGTCGCCCGCGAGTTCACCCCCGAGCGCGCGCCGCTCTTCGTGGCGGAGACGGGGCGATGACCCTGCGACGAGCGCTCGTCGCGGCGATGACGGCGGCGCTGCTCGCGCTGACCGGATGCGCCGGGGGAGCGGCATCCGATCGGCCCCTGGTCGTGGTGACGACGAACATCCTCGGCGACGTCGTCTCGCACCTGGTCGGCGACGAGGCCGAGGTGCTCACCCTCATGCGCCCCGGGGCCGATCCGCACTCGTTCGAGATCTCCGCGGCCGAGGCCGCCCGCATGCGCTCGGCCGACCTGCTCGTGGCCAACGGCCTCGGGCTCGAGGAGGGGTTGCAGCAGCACCTCGATGCGGCATCCGCCGACGGCGTCGACACGTTCGTCGCGGGCGACGCGGTCGAGGTCCTGCCCTACAGCTCGACCGACGCGGACGGCGCGGACGATCCGCACTTCTGGACCGACCCCGCGCAGATGATCGCCGTGGTCGACGCGCTGACGCCGATGCTCGAGAGCGTCGCCGGTCCCGCCGTCGCCGACCATGCCGCCGCCTACCGCGCCGAGCTCGAGACCCTGGATGCCGACATGACGGCGGCCTTCGCGGCGATCCCGGCCGAGCGGCGGGCCCTGGTCACCAACCACCACGTGTTCGGATACCTCGCCGACCGTTTCGGATTCCGCGTGATTGGGGCGGTCATCCCCGGCGGGACGACCCTCGCCGCTCCCAGTGCCAGCGACCTGGCCGACCTGGTCTCGGCGATCGACGCGGCGGGCGTGCCGACCATCTTCGCGGAGTCGTCGTCGCCGGATCGACTCGTGCGCGCGCTCGCCGACGAGGCCGATCGGCGGGTCGAGGTGACCGAGCTGTTCACCGAGTCGCTCACCGACGCCGCGGGCAACGCCCCCGACTACCTGACCATGATGCGCGTCAACACGGAGCGCATCGCCACCGGCCTGTCACCCTGAGCGACCGGCCACCACCTGAGAAAGAGAAATCACATGCGCACTTCCTCCTTCCGTCGCGCGGGCCTGCTCGCGCTCGCGGTCGGCGCGACCGTCGGCCTCTCGGCCTGCGCGGGCGGCGCCGGTTCGGCCGCCCCCGCGGCGACGGCCCCCGCCGACGCGGCGACCCGCGTCGCCCTCTCGTACCCCGGCGGCATCCTCGTGCTCGACGGCGACACTCTCGAGACCCTCGGCGACATGCCGAGCGAGGAGTTCACCCGCCTCAACCCCGCGGGCGACGGCCGCCACGTCATGGTCACCACGAGTGCGGGTTTCCAGGTGCTGGATGCCGGCGCCTCCGACGTCGAGCCCGAGCTCACCGACCTCGTGTTCGAGGCCGCCAAGCCCGGCCACGTCGTCACGCACGGCGGCACGACCGTGCTGTACGCCGACGGCACGAGCGACTCGACGATCTTCGACACCGACGCCCTCCTGGCATCCACCGATTCGCTCCCGGAGGTCGAGACCATCGCGGGCGTCGAGGCGCACCACGGCGTGTCGATCGTGCTCGAGGACGGCACCTTCCTCACCACGGTCGGCAACGCCGACGGCCGCAACGGCGTCGTGGCGAAGGACGCCTCCGGTGCCGTCATCGCCCAGACCGCGGACTGCCCCGGTGTGCACGGCGAGGGCACCGCGAAGGACGAGGTCGTGGTGTTCGGCTGCGAGAACGGCGCGCTCGTGTACGACGACGGCGCCTTCACCAAGCTGACCGCCCCCGACCAGCCCTACGGCCGCATGGGCAACGCCTACGTGAGCGAGCACAGCGCGCTCATCGTCGGCGACTACAAGGACGACCGGGATGCCGAGGGCTACCTGCTGCACCGTCTCGCCCTGATCGACACCGCGGCCAAGACGCAGCGCGTGATCGACATGCCCGCGGGCGCCGAGTACACCTTCCGCGACGTCGCCCGTGGACCGGAAGAGCTCGCGTACGTGCTCGCCTCCGACGGCTCGATCCACGTGCTCGACCCCGAGACCGGTGCGTTCACCGACGCCTTCCCCGTGATCGACGCGTGGGAGGGCCCGGTCGAGTGGCAGGACGCCCACCCCGCCATCAAGGTCTCGGGCGACATCGCCTACGTCACCGAACCCGCCAAGAACGCCGTGCACGCGGTCGACCTCACCACCGGTGAGACGCTGAAGAGCGTCACGCTCGAGGTCACGCCGAACGAGATCGCGCTGACGAAGTAGCCGACCGCTGCTCCCCTCGCAGGATCTCACCGGGGTTCTGCGAGGGGAGTGCGCGTCTGTGCGGGAAGCGCCGCGCTACCGACCGCCCCGGTCGTACGCCACCTGCAGTGCCGCGCGCACCGCGCGGACACCGGGGCGGTCGGCCGTTCCGCGGCGGACGGCCGTGAACACCTCGCGCCGCGGCTCGCCGGGCAGGCCCACGAGCCGGACGGGCGGCGTCTCGCCCGCGAACACGAGGTCGGGGATCAAGCCGACCGCGTGACCGGATGCCACGAGCCGCACGTGCGCGGTGAGATCGGCCATCTCGAACCGAACGTCGGGCTCGAACCCCGCGGCGCGGCACTGCTGCGTGGCCCACTGCCGCGCGGCGGTGCCGACCGGTTCCATGACCCACGCGCGGCCGCGGAGGTCGTCGAGCCTCCGCGCCGCATCGTCCGGCGCGACGGCGAGGCGGATGGCATCCCGCCCCAGCAGGCCGCGCTCCAGGCCCTCGCGGTGCTCGCGGGTGTGACCGGGGTACTGCTCGGCGACGGCGAGGTCGAAGCCGCGGGCCGCGACCTCGAACAGACCCTCCTCGGGCGCGAGTTCGGCGACCTCCACCCGCAGTCGGGGTTCGGTCTCGGCGAGGGCGTCGAGGGCGCGGGGGAGCAGGCCGTGAGCCGCGGACTGCATGACCGCGAGGCGCACGGGCGCGAGAGAGGGACGCATGCGCTCGAGCTCGGCGCGGGCGGCCTCGTCGGCGGCGAGCATGCGCGCGGCGTGGGCGGCGAGGGCGGCGCCCTGGGCGGTCAGTCGCACGCGTCGACCGTCGGGCTCGAGGAGGGCGACGCCGGCCTCCTTCTCGAGCAGGGCGAGCTGCTGCGAGATCGTCGACGGACTGTACGACAGGGCCTCGGCGACGGCCGCGAGCGTGCCGCGCACCGACAGCTCGTGCAGCAGGCGGAGGCGGCGCAGATCGAACACGTCATCCCTTCGGGTCTATCGAACAGTATGCGTCATGAATCATCGCTTTTCCCGAACGGATGCGAGCCTCATGCTGAGAGCATCCGAGGAAGGGTCGCCATGTCGCTCACCGATGTCCCAGACACCACGTCCGGCACCGCCCCCGCGTCGCCGTCCGCTCGCGAGCTCGTCTCGCCCCACGATCTCGCCGACGAGGCGATCGCCCTCGTGCGCCGCTGGCTCGCCGAGAGCCGCGACGAGCCCGTCGACGCCGCCGCCCAGCGTCTCGCCGGCGTGCTGCGCGACCCCCACGGTCTCGACTTCACCGTCGGCTTCGTCGACGGTGTCGTGCGCCCCGAAGACGTGCGGGTCGCCGCGCGCAACCTCGCGGCGCTCACCCCGCTCATCCCGGGCTTCCTCCCGCTGCACCTCAAGGCCGCGATCCGCCTCGGCGCTTTCGCCGCGCCGATCCTGCCGCAGGTCGTGGTCCCTGCCGCCCGCACGGCGCTGCGATCGATGGTGCGCCACCTCATCGTCGATGCGACCGACCGCAAGCTCGGCGAGGCCATCACCTCCATCCGCGGGCGCGGCGACGGCATCCGCCTCAACGTGAACCTGCTCGGTGAGGCGATCCTCGGCAAGAAGGAGGCCGCGCGACGCCTCGCCGGCACCCGCAAGCTCCTCTCGCGCGACGACGTGGACTACGTCTCGATCAAGGTGTCGTCCACCGTCGCCCCGCACACGCCCTGGGCGTTCGACGCCGCCGTGGACGACGCGGTCGCGGCCCTGCGCCCCCTGTACCGGGTGGCGAAGGAGACCGGCACCTTCCTCAACCTCGACATGGAGGAGTTCAAAGACCTCGACCTCACCCTCGCCGTCTTCGAGACGCTGCTGGGCGAGCCCGAGTTCCGCGGCGTCGAGGCCGGCATCGTGCTCCAGGCCTACCTGCCCGATGCGCTCGCCGCCATGATCCGCCTGCAGGAATGGACCGCCGCGCGGGTGGCATCCGGGGGAGCGGGCATCAAGGTGCGCGTCGTCAAGGGCGCGAACCTGCCGATGGAACGCGTGGATGCCGACGTGCACGACTGGCCGCTGGCGACCTGGCCGTCGAAGCAGGCGACCGATGCGTCGTACAAGGCTGTGCTCGACTACGCGCTGCGTCCGGAGCACACGAGGAACGTGCGCATCGGCGTGGCGGGACACAACCTCTTCGACGTCGCGCTCGCCTGGCTGCTCGCCGAGCGACGGGGCGTGACCGGCGGCATCGACGTCGAGATGCTGCTGGGCATGGCCACGGCTCAGCAGGCGGTGGTCCGTCGCACGGTCGGCTCGATCCTGCTCTACACGCCCGTCGTGCACCCGCAGGAGTTCGACGTCGCGATCGCCTACCTCATCCGCCGCCTCGAGGAGGGCGCGTCGAGCGAGAACTTCATGTCGGCGGTGTTCGACCTCGACACGCACGCGGCCCTGTTCGCCCGCGAGCGCGACCGGTTCCTGGCATCCCTCGCCGACATGCCCGAGGGCGTTCCGGCGTCGAACCGCGTGCAGGACCGCACCGCACCCGCCGAGCCCGCGCCGACGCAGGGATTCCGCAACGCCCCCGACTCCGACCCGGCGATCGCGGCGAACCGCGACTGGGCGCGGGCGATCGTCGGCGGCATGCAGGGGTCCGACCTGGGCCGCGACACCATCGCCGCGCACACCGTCACCGACGAGGACGCGCTGAACGCCCTCATCCAGGATGCCGCGGACGCCGCCGCCGCGTGGCGCGCGCTCGGGGCCGCCGGTCGGGCCGAGATCCTGCACCGCGCGGGTGATGCGCTGGAGAAGCGCCGGGCCGACCTGCTCGAGGTCATGGGCGCCGAGTGCGGCAAGGTCATCGAGCAGAGC
The DNA here is from genome assembly GCF_947489255.1 of uncultured Microbacterium sp. Lineage (GTDB taxonomy): Bacteria > Actinomycetota > Actinomycetes > Actinomycetales > Microbacteriaceae > Microbacterium > Microbacterium phycohabitans. The sequence goes on along the minus strand of NZ_CANLCY010000003.1, from coordinate 457,242 downwards.
GACCCCGAGGTGTCGGAGGCGATCGACTTCGCCCACTATTACGCCGAGCAGGCGCGGACCCTCGAGACCGTCGACGGCGCGACCTTCACCCCGGTCGGTGTGACCGTGGTCACCCCGCCGTGGAACTTCCCCGTCGCGATCCCCGCCGGCTCGACCCTGGCCGCGCTCGCCGCCGGTTCGGCCGTCGTCATCAAGCCCGCGGGCCTCGCCGAGCGCTCGGGTGCCGTCATGGTCGAGGCCCTGTGGGAGGCCGGGGTCCCGCGCGAGGTGCTGAAGCTCGTGCAGGTGTCCGAGAACGACCTCGGCCGGCAGCTCCTCACCCACCCCGCCGTCGAGCGCGTGGTGCTCACCGGCGCCTACGAGACGGCCGAGCTGTTCCGCTCGTTCCGCCCCGACCTGCCCCTGCTGGCCGAGACGAGCGGCAAGAACGCCGTGATCGTCACCCCCAGCGCCGACCTCGACCTCGCGGCGAAGGACGTCGCGATGTCGGCTTTCGGGCACGCGGGGCAGAAGTGCTCGGCGGCATCCCTCGTCGTGCTCGTCGGGTCGGTCGCCCGCTCGCGTCGCTTCCGCGACCAGCTCGTCGACGCGGTGACCTCGCTCGAGGTCGGGATGCCGTGGGACGAGGCCTCGCGCGTCGGACCGCTCATCGAGCCGGCGCAGGGCAAGCTCCTGCAGGCGCTCACGACCCTCGAGCCCGGCCAGCGCTGGGTGGTCGAGCCTCGCCGGCTCGATGCCGACGGGATGCTGTGGCGCCCCGGCATCCGTGAGGGTGTGCAGCCGGGCAGCGCCTTCCACCGCACGGAGTACTTCGGTCCGGTGCTCGGCATCATGACCGCCGAGACGCTCGACGAGGCGATCGAGATCGTCAACGCGATCGAGTACGGCCTCACCTCGGGCCTGCACGCCCTGGACTCGGCCGAGATCGACACGTGGCTCGCGCGCATCGAGGCCGGCAACGTCTACGTCAACCGCGGCACCACCGGCGCGATCGTGCAGCGCCAGCCCTTCGGCGGGTGGAAGAAGTCGGCCGTGGGTGCGGGAACCAAGGCCGGGGGACCGCACTACCTCTTCGGGTTCGGAGCGTGGGCGGATGCCGACACCTCGGCGCCCCGCACGCCCGATGCCCTCGCCGCCCCGGCGCTGGCCGCCGTGCCCGCCGCGGAGCGGGAGTGGCTGGCCGGGGCGCTGTCGAGCGACGCCGCCGCGTGGGCCGAGGAGTTCTCGCTCGCCCGTGACGTGACGGGCCTCGAATCGGAGCAGAACGTGCTGCGCTACGCCGCGGTACCGGTGACGGTGCGCCTCGAAGACGCGTCAGCGTCCGCTCTCGTGCGCGTGGTCGCCGCGGGCGTGCGGGCGGGCTCCGTCGTGACCGTGAGCTCCGCCGCCGAGCTCGCGCCCGCCGTGCGCGCGTGGCTCGAGGGCGTCGGCGTGCGGGCGACGGTGGAGGACGCCGCGGACTGGAGCCGTCGCGCGGCACGCCTCGCCCGCACGGGCGGGCGGGTGCGCCTGCTGGGCGGATCGGTCGCCGCCGTTGCCGAGGCCACCGGTGGCTCGCCGTTGGTCGCCGTGTACGCGGGAGAGGTCACGCGCGCCGGACAGGTCGAGCTGCTGCCGTTCCTGCGCGAGCAGGCCGTGTCGATCACCGCGCACCGCTTCGGCACGCCGCGCCGCTACGAGGTTCCTTCGCTCGTCGGCTGAGCCGCCGAGGGGGCGGGCCGCTGCGGCGACGGCCCCGCCCCCGTCCTGCCGTCGCGCGGGGTCGTTCGTTCGGGAGCGGCCCCGCTTCGCTGCCGCCGTGGGCCCGGCCGCGGCCGTCGGCGGACGTCCTGCAGGCCGGGACCGTCACAGGTGCCACGTCGGCGGTGCGCACAACTCCTGCAGGATCGAGCGATCGGAGCCCGTGGCGGGGCTTCTCGGGCCACTCTGCAGGAGTTGTGCGGCCGGACCCGCGCCGTCAGGCCGTCCCCGACTCCTGAACACGGCGCGCGGCGCGCCGGACCGACTCGGGAACCGCGACGCCCGCCACCGTCTGCGCCGACGTGACCGGCTCCCCGGCGACGACCCGCAACGGCAGCATCCCCGCCCAGACGCGGCGGTCCTCACCGTCGTCGTCGACCTCGACGAGGGAGCCGGCGTTGTCCTTCACGCTCGCCTCGGCGAGGGGGATGCGCAGCACCATCGTCGCGGCGATCTCGCGCGAGGTCATCGGGCGCACGTCGGCACTCCGACCGGGCATGAGGTGCTCCGACAGGGCGAGCAGGGCCGCCTCCTTCTCCTCCGGGGGGACGATGGATGCCACGCCGTGCACGACCGCGCACCGGTACCGCATCGAGCTGTCGAACAGGGAGCGGGCGTATTTCAGGCCCATCAGGTGGGTCACCGTGACGCACACGGGCGCACCGGCGGCGATGCGCCGGAAGAAGTCGCTGCCCGTGGAGCCGTGCACGAGCATGTCGTCGCCGTCGCGGCCGATGCCGACCGGGAGGGCGATCGGGCGGTCGTCGCGCACGATCGCGAGGGTGGCGTACAGGGCGCCGTCGATCACGTCGTACAGGGCTGCGCGGTCGGTGACCTGGTGGTGGGCTCCGCGGCGGACACGGGTCAGGGTCGTCAGGGGCAGATCGGTCATGGATCGATCTCATCCCGCTACGTGGATCATCGCCTAGTCCGGTTCTGCGTCGGTCGAGTGGACCAGTGACACAATCGAGGGGTGATCGACGTCGGCATCCTGGATCGCAGCGCGCCCGTCCCGCTGCACGAGCAGCTCGCGCACGGGATTCGCGCGGCGGTGCTGGCCGGGCGCGTCCGCGGCGGTGACGTCGTGCCGTCGACACGGGCGCTCGCGGCCGACCTCGGGCTCGCGCGCGGCACGGTCGTTTCGGCCTACGAGATCCTCGCGGGGGAGGGGTATCTCGTCGCCCGACCGGGCGGGGGCACGGCGGTCGCCGACGTCGCGCGCCCGGTTGCGGCGTCGTCCGCCGCCGCGTCGACATCGCCCGTGCCCGCAGCGATCGCACCGGTCGTCGACCTGCGTCCCGGCCGCCCCGGCACGACGGGCATCGTCGACGCCGCGTGGCGCTCGGCCTGGCGTCGTGCGAGCGCGCGCGAGGTGCCGGCCGACATCGGTGATGCCGTGGGCGACCCCGCGTTGCGCGCGGCGATCGCCGCCCACCTCGGACGCACCCGGGGCCTCGACCTCGCCGCCGATGACATCGTCGTCACCGCGGGCACGAGCGATGCGATGCTGCTCACTCTGCTCGCCCTCGTGCCCCGCGGTGCGCGCCTGCGCGTGGGGATCGAGAACCCCGGATATCCGCGGGTGCGTCGACTGCTCGCCCGCCTCGGCGCCGAGGCGGTGCCCATTCCGGTCCGGCTGGGTTCGGGTCTCGACCTCGACGCCTTCGACGCGCACGCCGACCTCGACGCCGTGATCGTCACACCGCACCACCACTATCCCCTCGGCAGCCGATTGGATGCCGCTGCCCGCTCGCGCCTGCTCGACGGGGCGGCGCGCACCGCGACCGTCGTCATCGAAGACGACTACGACAGCGAGTTCCCGCACGGCCGTGTCCCCCTGCCGCCGTTGCATCTGCTGGATCCGGCGAACGTGGTGTCGATCGGCACGCTGTCGAAGGTGCTGAGTCCGGCGCTGCGCTGCGGCTGGATCGTGGCGACCGGCGCCCTGCGCGACCAGATCGTCGAGGCACGCACCGACCTCGACCCGCCGGTCTCGCAGGTCCAGCAGCGGGCCCTCGCGCTCTACCTCGCCGAGGGCGCCCTCGCCCGCCACACCGCCCGCCGCCGGCGCGACTACCGCCATCGTCGCCGTCTGCTGCTCGATGCGTTCGCGGGCATCGAGGGGATGACGCTGACGGCCACCGACGGGGGACTGCACGCGGTCGTGCTGTTCGACGACGCCCCACCGCAGGTCGAGGGCGCCCTGGTCGACACGCTCGCGGCCCGCGGCATCCTGGTGGCACCCCTCTCCGGCTATGCCGTGCCGGGTACCGCCGTCGACCTGCCCCCGGGAATCGTCTTCGGCTACGCCGAGCCGTCGACGCCGGCGCTGATGGATGCCGTGGCCCAGATCAGTGCGCTCGCGCGGGGCCTCTAGCCCTCCAGGATCTCCAGCGCCGCCATCGCCGCGTTCTGCCCGCCGATGCCGCTGACCGCGCCGCCGCGCTGCGCGCCGGAGCCGCACAGCAGCACCCGCGGGTGCGGCGTCGCGACGCCCCACCGCCCGGCGGGCGTGAAGGCGGGCGCGTCGAGCCAGGGCCACGACAGGGCGCCGTGGAAGATGTCGCCGCCGATCATGTTGAGCGACTCCTCGAGGTCGCGCGTCGTACGCGCCTCGATGCACAGCCGTCCGTCGGGGGCGCGGAGGATGCAGTCGCGCAGCGGCTCGGCGATGACCGACTCGAGAGAGGCCTGCGCGGCCGCGAGCAGCTTCGCCCCCGCGGCGACGGGGTCCATGTCGGCGATGAGTCGGTGCGGCACCTGCAGCCCGAACATCGTCAGGGTCTGGGCCCCGTCGGCGACGAGGTGGTCGCCCAGGATCGACGGATCGGTCAGCGAGTGGCAGTAGATCTCGACGGGGAGCGGCTCGGGGATGAGTCCTCCGGATGCCGCCGCGTACGCGGCATCCACCTGGGTCATCGTCTCGTTGACGTGAAAGGTGCCCGAGAAGGCGGCCTCGGGGGTGACGGACTCGTCGCGCAGGCGGGGCAGCCGCGAGAGGAGCATGTTCACCTTGACCTGGGCGCCCTCGGGCGTCTGGGCGCCAGTCGTCGCGCCCCCGCCCGCGGACAGCAGACGGTCGAGAGCGGCGCGCCCGACACCGCTGAGCACGAGCTCTCCGTGGAACACCTCCGACCGGTCGGTCATGGTGTGCACGTCGCCGTCGGGCGAGATCGAGATGACCTCCACACCGGTGAAGATCTCCGCACCCGCCTCGAGCGCGACCCGTTCGAGTTCTTTCGTGATCGCGCCCATGCCGCCGACCGGCACGTCCCAATCGCCGGTCCCGCCGCCGATCACGTGGTACAGGAAGCAGCGGTTCTGCGCGAGCGAGGGGTCGTCGGAGGTGGCGAACGTGCCGATGAGCCCGTCGGTGAGGGCGATGCCGCGGACGAGATCGCTCTCGAACGACCGCCTCAGCAGATCGCCGAGCGGCCGGGTCGTGAGCGCGTCCCACAGGTCGTCGTCGCCCACCCGGGTGCGCAGCTCGTCCGCCGTCGGCAGGGGATCCGTCATCGTCGGGAACACCGCCTCGGCCAGCGGGGCGAGACGCTCGCCGAAGGCCGAGAACCGCTCCGCCTCCGCGGCGCCCTCGTCGCCGAGGGTCCGCACGAACGACGCGGCCGTCGCCTCGGCATCCTGGGTGTCGATCAGGATCCCGCGCGAGGGGTCGCGTGGATCCGGCGTGTACGAGGAGTACCGGCGCCTCTTGAGGGTGATCCGCAGGCCCAGGTCGTCGATGATCTTCTGCGGCAGCAGGCTCACCAGATAGGAGTAGCGCGACAGGCGGGCGTCGACGCCGAACCACGGGCGTTCCGACACGGCCGCCCCGCCCACGGCCTCGGCTCTCTCGATCACCGCCACGCGGCGCCCGGCCCGGGCGAGGTAGGCCGCGGCGACCAGGGCGTTGTGCCCGCCCCCCGCGATGACGACGTCGTACCGGCGAGAATCCGAAGCGGTCATGCCCCCACGTTAACCAGCTCGACGAATTCCGCGCAGGGGGTGGCGCACTAGCGTGGATGCCATGACCCTTCCCGCAGAACTGCTCGACATCGCCGCGCGCATCGCCCGTGAGGCCGGCGACCTCGCCCACCGCCGTCGGCAGGAGGGGGTGACGGTGGCCGCGACCAAGTCGGCCGCCGCCGACATCGTCACCGCCGCCGACCGCGAGGTGGAGGCGTTCATCCGCGCGGAGCTCGCGCGCGAGCGGCCCGACGACGGATTCTTCGGCGAGGAGTCCGGTGCCGAGGAGGGCACGAGCGGGATCACCTGGGTCGTCGACCCGATCGACGGCACCGTCAACTACGCCTACGGCATCCCGGCGTGGGCCGTGAGCATCGCCGCGGTCGAGGGCACCGCCGAGACGGCGACGTGGACAGCGCTCGCCGGAGCCGTCTTCAACCCCGTCACGGGCGAGCTGTTCACGGCCTCGCGCGGTGGGGGAGCCTGGCTCGGCGACCAGCGCCTCACGGTGAGCGAGGTGGGCCCGGCCGGCGGACTCGTGGCGACCGGCTTCGGCTACAACCCCGAGACCCACGGACCGGCGCTGGCGCAGCTGGCGCGGGTCATGCCGATCGCGCGCGACGTGCGCCGTATCGGCGCGGCCTCGCTCGATCTCGCCTCGGTCGCCGCGGGACGCGTCGACGCCTACTACGAGCGCGGCACGCAGCCGTGGGATCACGCGGCCGGATCGCTGCTCGTGCAGGAGGCGGGCGGCACGGTGGGCGGAGCCCCCGGCGGACGACCCGGCAACGGCATGGTCATCGCGGCAGGACCGGCGTTCTTCGACCGTCTGGAGCCCCTGCTCGATTACGACAGGTGAAAAGGCGGGGCGTTCATGGCATTCCCAGACCGCCCGGGGTAGGGTGTTTACCAGTTCGTTATTTTTCGTGACCCGAATCCACGGAAAACGGCCAAGCCCCCAAAGCCCGAAGCCGTCGCGCCTGCGACACGACACGAGAGCCCCCGCGCGTTGCCGTCAGAAGCCCCCGAGACTGAGCCCGCCCCGACCCGGCGGTCTCGTCGCCCCCTCACCACGCCTGCCGCTGAGTCCGCTCCGCGATTGACCCGCGCCGAGATGCGCCGTCTCTCCGCGAGCGAAGCGCCCACCGCCGTTGTCGATGAGCCCGCCCCGAAGCCCGCCGATCCCGCTCCGGTCGACGCCGAGTCCGCCTCTCAGCCCGAGCTGATCGAGAACGTCGCGGTCGCCGTCATGGAGACCGTGATCGCCGCGACGATCGAGCCGACGCTGCCCGACCGTGAGGCGGCCGTCGACGCCCCGGCCGTCGAAGCCCCGGCCGACGACGCCCCGGCCGACGAAGCCCCGGCCGACGAGGCGTCCGACGCCCTCGAGGTCACCGTCGTCGAGGAGCGCCGCTCCGACGACGTCGCCGTCATCCTGCAGAGCGCCGACAGCGACGTGGCCACCACGCCCGTCTCGCTGCCGACCTCGCCCATCACCCTCCCGGTCTCGCGTCGCTCGCGTCGCCGTCCGGCATCCTCGGTCATCATCGACTCGACCGTCGACGACGCCGTCGCCGCCGAGCAGATCGACGAGACCCCCGATGCCGCGATCCCCGCGCCCGCGGCATCCGTCGACTCCGCGTCCGTCGCTGCCGAGTCCGCCGCGTCGGCCTCGACCGATGAGGCCGACGAGTTCGCCACCGCCGCGCGCCTCTTCTCCTTCACGGGCGAGACGGCCATCCAGGCGCCCGTCGTCGCCCCGCGCGAGCCCGTCGCCGAGGGGCTGCCCGCGGCCGCGGCCGCTCCCCGCACTCGCCGCAACGTGCGTCGCATCGCGACGACGTCGTTCTCGGTGGGCGTCATGGGCGTCGTCGGACTGCTCACCGTCGGCATGACCATGCCCGTCAACGCCCTCGCCTCGGCGAGCGGCACCGACAGCGTCACGGCCCCCGCCGCTTCCGCCACGACCCGCCTCGCGGTCGGCGGTAGCGACGTCGCCGCGGGCGACGGCGAGATCCAGGCGTACGTCGCCCCCGCGCAGGCATCGGCCGGCGTGGTCGACCGCACCGACGACGGCTACAGCGCCACCACCTACGCGAAGATGGCGCTCGATTCGGGCATCACCCGCCCGTCCGACTTCTACGTGAACGACCCGACGTCGCCCATCCAGTGGCCCTTCGCGGTGGGAGTGTCGATCTCGTACGGCTTCGGCATGCGCGACGGCGGCTTCCACGAGGGTGCCGACTTCGTGCCCGGCGAGGGCTCGCCCGTGCAGGCCATCGCCGACGGCACCGTGCGCATCGCGACCGAGCAGGGCGGCGCCTTCGGCGTCACCGTGCTGATCGACCACGAGATCGACGGACAGCTCGTCTCGAGCCGTTACGGTCACATGCAGTACGGCTCGCTGCAGGTCACCCAGGGCGAGAAGGTGCACGTGGGTCAGTTCCTCGGCCGCACCGGGAACACCGGTCGCTCCTTCGGTGCCCACACCCACGTCGAGATCCTCCAGAACGGCACGACGCCGATCGACCCGATCGCGTGGCTGCGCCAGCACGCCGGAGGATGACCCTCGATTCGTAAGAGAGTGTCTCGGTCTGATATTCTCTTCTAGTTGCCCGGAGCGATCCGGGTACGCCCCGATAGCTCAGTGGCAGAGCACTTCCATGGTAAGGAAGGGGTCGTCAGTTCAATCCTGACTCGGGGCTCAAGCATCCTTCCGGATGCCGCGCGGCGGGGTAGCTCAGTTGGTGAGAGCGCACGACTCATAATCGTGAGGTCGCGGGTTCAAGCCCCGCTCCCGCTACAGTTCTGCAGGATCAGCCCCGGTCTCACCGGGGCTTTTCTTTTTCTCTCATGCGGCCGCGCACGTCGCTCCCGACGAGTGCAAGCGGAGGCCGGGAATCGGCGGAGGTCCCGCCGCGAGGTGACCGCGCACAACGGCGGAACTTCTCGTCGACACGCCGTGGCGGTCGATCGGGCGCCGGCGTGTCGGTGATGATCTCCGCCGTACGGCAGGGGCCGCCGCTCGACGGCGTCCCGAACCGGTGGGCCCGGCGCAGGCGTGTCGGTGACGATCTCCGTCGTACGGCACGGGCCGCCGGTCGACCGGCGCCCCGCGCCGGTGGGCCCGCGCGCCGGCGTGTCGGCGAAGATCTCCGTCGTACGGCACGGGCCGCCGATCGAGGACGCCCCGCGCCGGTGGGCCCGCGCGCCAGCGTATCGGTGACGATCTCCGTCGTACGGCACGGGCCGCCGCTCGACGGCGTCCCGCGCCGGTATGCCCGCGCGCCGGGTCACTTCATCGTGTCGAGGATCCCCACGAGGTCGTCGAACGTCGTGCGGGGGTTCAGGATCGCGAAGCGGGCGTTGACGCGTCCGGCGTGGCTCGACGGGGTGACGAAGGCATGCTGGCCGTCGAGCAGCTGCGCCGACCAGCGGTCGTAGTCCGCCTTCTCCCAGCCGACGCGCTCGAAGACGACGACCCCGAGCTGGGGGCGGCGCACGAGCGTCAGCTCGGGGCGGCCGTCGATCTCTTCGGCGATGCGCTCTGCGAGATCGATGGCCACCGTGATGGCTTCGCGGTAGACCGCGGCGCCGTAGGTGGCGAGGGAGAACCACAGCGGCAGTCCGCGGGCGCGGCGAGTGAGGTGGGCGGCGAAGTCCGAGGGGCTCCAGTCGCTGGTCTCGGTGAGGGTGTCGAGGTACTCGGCGTGCTGCGTGTGGGCGCGGCGACCCAGCTCGGGATCGCGGTAGATGAGTGCGCACGCGTCGAAGGGGGCGAACAACCACTTGTGCGGGTCGACGACGAGAGAGTCGGCGTGCTCGACTCCGGCGAACCGGTGTCGGGTGCGGGGCGACAGCATGCCGGTCAGCCCGTAGGCGCCGTCGACGTGCAACCACGCGTCGGTACCCTCGATCGCCCGGGCGATGTCGGCGATGTCGTCGACGATGCCGAAATTGGTGGAGCCCGCCGTGGCGACCACGGCGAAGACGCTGTCGCCGTGCTCGTCGAGCGCGGCGCGCACGGCGTCGCCGCGCAGCACGCCGTCCTCTCCCACGGGCACGCCGACGACCTCGACGTCCATCACCCGCGCCGCCGAGGCGATCGAGGAATGCGCCTCGACGCTGCAGACCACGCGCCACGCGTCGGGACGCGGTGTGCCGGCATCCGCGAATCGATCGCGCGCCGCCTCGCGCGCGGCGACGAGGGCCGACAGATTGCCGAGCGTCCCGCCCTGCACGAAGACGCCCCCGGCGCCCTCGGGGAGCCCGAACTCGGCGGCGAGCCAGCGGAGCACCTCGTTCTCGGCGTGCACGGCACCCGCGCCCTCGAGCCAGGAGCCGCCGTAGAGCGCGCTGGCGGAGACGACGAGGTCGAACGCCGCGGCGGCCTTGGTGGGAGCGCTCGGGATGAAGGAGAGGTAGCGAGGATCGTCGGTGGTGATGCACGCGGGGGCGAGCACGTGCTCGAAGATCCCGAGCGCCTTGCGCGCGCCGATACCGTTCTCGTCGATGGTGCGACCCGCGAGGCGGCGCAGTTCGGCGGCCGGCAGCGGCTTGTCGAGCGGGGTGTCCTCCGAGGTGAGACGACCCCGCGAGTACTCGAGCACCATGTCGACGATGGCGCGGGTCTCGTCGCTGACCTCGTGCATGCGCGCGGCGGGGGAGTGGGTCATCGAAACCTCCGGGATCAGGATGCCGATCGCGGCCGCGACGGGAGGCGGCGTCGGCGTCGACAGGGGTGGGGGAGCGCGGGGCGGGTGGCGATCGGCTCGTGGGAGTCAGCTTATTCGCCGCCGTCGCCGACGGCGCGACGAGGCCTGTAGGGGAGGACCGGGTGCGGCCTCGGGCAGCGGGGATCGTCTCGCCCGGGCGTCGCGGCACAGGCTCACGCCGCGGTGAGCTGCGGCGCGACGCGGGCGATGCGCGTGCGGAGCTCGGCGACGGTGCGGTCGAATTCCTCGGCGTTGCCGATCTGCGCGGGATCGCGGATCGACCAGTGCACGTCGTCGCGACCGCCGAGGGTCTCGTGCGCGTGATCGCACACACTGATGACGAAATCCCCGGGCCGGGCGACCTCGTCGAGCGACCGGGGGCGGGCCGTGTCGTCGAGGTGCAGACCGTGCCGGGCCGCGGCGGCGATGGCGCCGGCGTGCACGTGCGCGCCGGGGTCGGTCCCGGCCGACTCCGCCGGGATCGCGCTGTGGGCGTCCCAGATGGCGCGGGCCAGTTGCGAGCGGGCGGAATTCGCCGTGCAGACGAAGAGCACGCGGCCCTCGACCTTGCGCGGGGCGAGGGTGAGGTCGGAGAACGCCTCGGGAACCAGCTGCAGGTAGCTGCGGCGGCCGTCCGACTCGGACCGCACACGCCTGGCGATCCCGCGGTCTTCGAGCACGTTGGCGTGGAAGGCGACGAGGTTCGACTTCATCCCGAGCACGGAGGCGATCTCGCTCGACGACATGTCGCCCATCGCGAGCAGGTCGACGATGCGCAGGCGGCCGGGGTCTCCGAGGGCGGCGAACGCCTCGGCGCGTCGGTGAAGGTCGCTCATTATGCCCCCGTCCGCTCGTTCTGTCATCCGTCAGCGGAAATCGCTATTGCTCAGTAAAGTTTGAGCGACCGCAACGGGCGGGCGCCCCCCAATAGTGCGCCCGTTGCGGTCTCTCACAGCCTCGGGCTAGAGGAGTTTCTCATGCGGCAGCGGCTCATCGGGTGCCGGATCACGGCGTGTGTCGGGAGCCCGCGATGACGGCGGCCGTCCCCCGGGAGGGTGGGCGACGAGCACTCCGGGCGCAGCGCGTGCCGGATGCCACGGCGCCCTCCGTGCCGGACCTGGGCGCGGTCTTCGCCGGTCGCTACCGCCTCCTGCAGCCGCTGGGTCGCCGGGGGACGGAGGGCCACGTCTTCCGCGCGCGCGACGACATCCTCGCGCGAGACGTCGTGCTGAAGGTCTTCCCCCTCGAACCGGCGGCCGACAGCGAGCCGCCGCGTCGTCTCGAGGGGGCCCGCGTTCTCGCCGCCCTCGACCACCCGTCGCTCGTCACCCTTTACGACGCGCAGCTCGCGCGCGACGGCCGCGGCTACCTCGTGACGGAGTTCATCGACGGACCCACGTTGCGCGAGCGCCTCGACAGCGAGGGACCACTTCCGGCATCGTCCGCGGCCACGCTGGTCGAGGACCTGGCGCGCGGACTCGCCGCCGTGCACGCGGTGGGCATCGTCCACCACCACCTCACGTCGTCGCACATCGTGCTGCGCCCCGTACGTCATCCGAATCGCCCGTTCGTGGGGATCCTGGCCGACTTCGGGGTGGCCCACCTGCTCGCCGGCGGTGCGGGCACGACCGTCGGCGACACCGTCGCGGAGGACGAGGACTACCTGCCTCCCGAGCAGCTGCGCGGAGACGTGCCCGGCGCCGCCGCAGACATCTACGCCCTGGGCCTCCTCGCCGTCGAGGCTCTGACGGGCGAGAGTCCGGTGCTCGGTGGAGAGGTGCAACACGTCGTCCTCGCCCCGCTCGACTTCGACCCCGTCATCCCCTCGCGTTTCGGCTACGGGTGGGAGGTCCTGCTGACCGCGATGACCGAACCCGACCCCGACCGCCGACCCTCGGCCGCGGAGGTCGCCGCCGTCGCGGCCGAACTGCGGGAGGGGACCGAGAGTCGCGACGGGGTCCTCGACCCGGATGCCCCGCTCGAGTCGGAGTCCGAGCCGGTATCCGCTCTCCACGCCGTCGCCCAGTCACGCGAATCGGCGACGCGTCGGCGGCGTCCGCCCATCTGGGCGTGGGTCAGGCACGCGCGATGACCGCCTCCGGGCGGGTGGACCTGGCAATCACCTGACCTTCCCCTCCGCGTGTTCGTCGCAAACCGCGTGTTTCCGCATATTCGGAGGAGAGAACATACGTCGTGGCGCATATGCGCCCCGTAACGTCGACACCAGTCCTCGGCATCCGCCTTTGGCTTTCGGCCTACGCGGTCACCCCGAACCGAGGAGCATCCCATGGCTGCACCCGTCATCGAGTCCCGGATGGGGCCGATCCGCCAAACGTACAAGGGGACCACCGAGTTCCCCCCGATGGCCAAGGCCTACACCGAGCTGTCGCAGGTCGTGCGCGAGACGGGACTGCTCACGCGGGCCCGCCGCTTCTACGCCCTGGTGGGCACGGTCCTCGCCCTCGGCTTCGGCGGCGCGATCACCGGATTCGTGCTGCTCGGCGACAGCTGGTTCCAGCTGCTCATCGCCGCAGCGCTCGGCATCCTGTTCACGCAGGTCGCGTTCCTCGCCCACGAAGCGGCGCACAAGCAGATCTTCGCCTCGGGCAAGGCCAACGAGCGTCTCGCCCTGTGGCTCGCCTCAGGCGTCGTGGGCATGAGCGTGTCGTGGTGGAGTGCGAAGCACACCCGCCACCACGCCAACCCGAACCGTGTGGGCAAAGACCCCGACATCGAGATCGACACGATCTCGTTCCTCGACGTCGACGCCGCCAAGGCGCGCGGCCTGCAGCGGTGGATCACGCAGCGTCAGGGGTGGGCGTTCTTCCCCCTGCTCACGCTCGAGGGTGCCAACCTGCACGTCATCGGGCTGCGTCACCTGCTCTCGCGCGAGCCGGTCAAGGGTCGCTGGACCGAGCTGTCGCTCATCGCCCTGCGCTTCGCGATCTTCGTCGCCCCTGTCTTCGTCTTCCTGCCCCTCGGCATGGCCTTCGCCTTCCTGGGTGTGCAGCTCGCCGTATTCGGCGTCTACATGGGCGCCTCGTTCGCCCCGAACCACAAGGGCATGGCCGTCATCGCCCCGGATGCCAAGCTCGACTTCTTCAGCAAGCAGGTGCGCACCTCGCGCAACATCACCGGCGGCTGGTGGGCGACCTGGCTCATGGGCGGCCTGAACTACCAGATCGAGCACCACCTGTTCCCGAACATGCCGCGCCCGCACCTCAGCAAGGCCCGCGCCATCGTCAAAGAGCACAGCGCCACGCTGAACGTGCCCTACGTCGAGACGACGCTGCTGCAGTCGTACGGCATCGTCATCCGGTATCTGAACCGCGTGGGCCTGGCCGCCCGCGACCCGTTCGAATGCCCGATGACCTCGGCGGCCGCGCGCGCCTGACCGCGTCACCGACCCTTCCGACGGCCTCGGCCGGCGTCCTCACGCCGACCGGGGCCGCGGTGTGTCCGCGGGTGAAGGGGACGTAGCCTGGAGAGACAACCCGGGAGGTCTGGATGGCGCATCGACGGATCTGCGCGTCGGCGGGCCCGACCCGACGTCGGCCCGGTCGACGACTCTGACCGATGGACGCTTCCCCCGATCCGCGCCGGTGGCGCGCGCTCTCCGTCCTGCTGATGGGGCAGTTCGCGTCGCTCCTCGACCTCAGCGTCACCAACGTCGCCCTCCCCTCGATCGGTCGGTCGACGGGCGCCGGAGCGAGCGAGTTGCAGTGGGTGATCACGGGCTACGTCCTGGCCTTCGGGCTCGTGCCGGTGATCGGCGGCCGGCTCGGCGACGGTCGCGGACGCCGACGCATGTTCGTCGTGTCGATGCTCGGCTTCGTGGTCGCCAGTGCCGCGGTGGGTCTCGCCCCGACCCCCGAGGTGCTCATCGCCGCTCGCGTGGTGCAGGGGATCTTCGGCGGCATGATCGGGCCGCAGGTGTCGAGCTTCATCCAGAACGCGTTCCCTCCGCTCGAGCGGGGCAAGGCGTTCGGGCGGCTCGGTCTCACCGTGGGTGCCGGCACCGCGCTGGGCCCCGTCGTGGCGGGACTGCTCATCGCGGTGGGCGGCGAAGCCGACGGCTGGCGTCTGGTGTTCTTCATCAACGTCCCGATCGGCATCGCGGCGGTGCTGCTCGCGCGCCGGTGGGTCGCGGCCGACGCTCCCGTCGCACACGGAGCGGGGCGTCGGCTCGACCTGCTCGGCGTCGTCCTGCTCGGGGCGGGGCTGCTGTGCCTGCTGTTCCCGATCGTCGAGACCGGTCAGGCCGGCGGACCCGTGACGCTCTTGCTGCTCATCCCCGCGGCCGGGCTCCTCACCGCCTTCGTCCGGCACGAAGCCCGTCTCACGCGAGAGGATGCCGCGCCCCTGGTGGATCTGCGCCTGTTCCGCACGCGATCGTTCGTCATCGGGGTGGTGTTCGCGGTGGTGTTCTTCTGCAGCAACACCGGAATCCCCCTCGTGCTCGCGCTCTACTACCAGGACGGCCTCGGCTTCACGGCCTTGCAGTCGGCACTGGGGGTCACCGCCTACGCCGTGGGCACGGTCTTCGGCGCCCCCATCGCCGGCCGTTTCGTGTCGCGCGTCGGTCGGCCGCTGCTGCTGGGCGCGGTGTCGGTCTTCACGCTCGTCACGATCGTCCTCGGCCTCGTCGTCCGGGTCGCGCCCGAGGCCACCGATCCGACGAGCGTGATCCTGCGCCTGTGCCTGCCGTTGTTCGTCCTCGGCATCGCCGGCGGGTCGATCGTGACGCCGAACCAGACGCTGACCCTCGCCGAGGTCGACCCCGCGCGGGGCGGCGTCGCCGGCGGGGTCGTGCAGACCGCGCAGCGGGTGGGTGCCTCGATCGGTCAGACGGTGCTCGGCACGAGCTTCGTCCTCGTGCTGGCGGGAACCGCGCGCGCGGCCGAGCCGGGTTCGCCCGCGCCCGACCCGAGTGCCTTCGCCGATGCCCTCACGGTGGCGCTCGCGGTGTCGGTCGTCTTCTCGGCGGCCGCGGCCGTCCTCAGCGGCGTCGAGGTGCGGCGCTCGCGGACGCGGTAGCGCTCAGCCCTCGTCGTCCCAGCGAGAGCGGGGGCGTTCGTCGTCGTCCCAGCGCGAGCGGGGGCGTTCATCGTCGTCCTCGTCGCTGCGCGCGACACGTCGCGGTTCCGGCCACTCGAGCTGGAATCCGCACTCCCGGCACGCGTCGGCATCCTCGCCCTCGTCGAGCAGCGGGTGCATCGTGATGCCGCAGGCCGGGCAGATCGGCTGGCGGTCGTCGGCGGTGGTGTCGAGGAAGGTCATGGCGCGTCGCTTTCGGATGCACCGCCGACACCCGTCGACGGCGGACCTTGGAGGCAACAGGCGCCGGCGTCCCGATGTTCCCGCCCCGCTCCCGTCCGTCCCCGCTACCGTCGGATCATGAGCGTCCCCGTTCCCCTCGGCCTCGGCCTCGCCGCCGTCGGCCGCCCCGCCTACATCACCACCGCGCGCGACGCCGACCTCGGCGACCCCGGCGAACGGTCGATCGACGCCCTGCGCACGCGCGCGCACGAGCTGCTCGACGAAGCGTGGCGACTCGGCATCCGGTACGTCGACGCGGCGCGGTCCTACGGTCTCGCCGAGGAG
Source organism: uncultured Microbacterium sp. (assembly GCF_947489255.1). Classification (GTDB taxonomy): domain Bacteria; phylum Actinomycetota; class Actinomycetes; order Actinomycetales; family Microbacteriaceae; genus Microbacterium; species Microbacterium phycohabitans. The sequence goes on along the minus strand of NZ_CANLCY010000003.1, from coordinate 441,220 downwards.
TTCCTCGGATCGTGGCTCACCGCCCATCCCGAGCGCCGCGCGCAGCTCACGATCGGCTCGAAGTGGGGCTACGCGTACGTCGGCGACTGGAGGATGGATGCCACGGTCCACGAGCGCAAGGAGCACTCGGCCGCGATGTTCGACCGGCAGTGGCCCGAGACGCTCGCGGCGCTCGGTACGGCACCGGATCTGTACCTGATCCACTCCGTCACCCCCGAGAGCCCGGTGCTGGCGGATGCCGAGGTGCTCGAGCGGATGCGCCGGCTGCGCGGTGAGGGAGTGCGCGTCGGGCTGTCGACGAGCGGACCGCGGCAGGGCGACGTGCTGCGCGCCGCGCTGACGCTCGCGGACACGCCCTTCTCCGCCGTGCAGTCGACCTGGAACCTGCGCGAGGCCTCGGCAGGCGACGCGCTCGCCGCGGCGCACGACGCCGGCTGGACGGTGGTGCTCAAGGAGGTGCTCGCCAACGGCGCGCTCGCGGCGGCCGAACCGGACGGCGACCTCGAGCGGGCGGCATCCGGCATCGATGCCGATGTCTTCGCGATCGGGGTCGCGCGGGCGCGGAGCTTCGCCGATGTCGTGCTGATCGGCGCGACCACGCGTGAGCACCTGCGGCGCGGCGCCGGAGCGCCGTCGCGGTCGATCGAGAGGGCCGAGCTCGATGCGCTGGCCGTCGACCCGGAGGTCTACTGGAGGGAACGCGCGGAGCGCCCCTGGCGCTGACGCCGCGGGCTCACGACACGCAGCGCACGTCGGCGACCGCGCCCGAGACGTTCGCCGACGACCCCGCGATCGCCGTCGCCAGCACCGATCCCGAGGACGAGCGCGCCTGAGCGTAACCCGCCGAACGGGCATTGGCGATCGAACGCACGGTGATACCCGGCGCATAGGTGCCGCACGTCGACCACGACACGCGGGTTCCCGACAGGCCCGAGCCGCTGAACGCGCACACGTTGCCGGTCGCGCAACTGCCCACGGCCTTGTCGTCCTCGGCGGGCACGTCGATGCTCATCCCGAGCTCGGGCCACACCGCATGGCGGGCGTCGATGACCACGCCGCCGGGGACCTCGGCGAGGGCCGCGGCGACGTCGGGGTGCAGCTCGGCGGACGGATCGTCGGTGCGGCTCATCGGGGGGCATCCTCTCTGTCCTGCGCGTCCCACAGGGCGTATTCGGTCAGCGACCCGGCGGGCAGGTCGAGGTCGGTGTTCGCATCGATCAACGCCGACTCGAACCCGATGATGCGCCCGGTCTCGGTCGACAGCAGGAGAGTCACCTCGGTGTTGGCGGTCACCGATGGGATGCCCGCCAGGCCCACGACCGCGCGACCGAGACGGTCCTCGGTCGTCCCGAGTGCCCGCAGGCCGGGGGAGGCGGCGACGACGTCGAGGAGCGCGGACTGCTGGGCGTTGCTGAGCGTCCATTCGCCCTGCACGCTGCGCACACCGACCAGGGCGTCACCGGCGTTCAGGTCCTCCGCCGCGCCGGTGGCCGTCGTCAGGAGCGCGCGCATGGCCTCGGCCGACGCATCCGGCGGCGTCGGCGACAGCGGCCGGAACTGATTGCGTACGTAGCGCATCTCGCTGACGACGGTCCCGGGGGCGGGGTCGACGTTCGGCACGGTGTCGCCGTCGGCGTTCGTGGCCTCGGCCGCGGTGGTCACCACCGATCCGGAGAAGTCCTCGTTCCAGCGCAGGTCCACCCATTCGCGCCGGAACACCGTCGCCTCGGCCCCGTCGGGAGAGGCGCTGAAGTACCAGCCGAGCGACAGCGAGCGGCGCTCCGCGGCCACCTCGCCGTCTCCGGCGGCGAGCCGTTCCTGCGCCTGCGCGATCACCTCCGCGGCACCGGTTCCGCTGGGCACGGCGGTGTAGACGAGGGGCTTGGGGGTGAGGGCGGATGCCGAGGTCCCCGGCATCCACAGGACTCCCGTGACGATGGTCAGGATCACGACGACGGCGGCGGCCGCCGAGGTCCACGCCAGGGCGGGGCGGCGACGCCGGACGGGCGGACGGTCGAGGATCTGCCGCAGCCGGCGTTCGGCGTCGAGGGGGAGGGGCGCGTCGAGCGGGGTCTCGGCGGGGTCCATCCGGCGCAGCGCGCGCGCGAGGTCATCGTCGGTCATCGCTCACCCCATCCGCGTGGACGACGGCGCCGTCGAGCAGCGGTCGCAGACGCGCCCGCGCGCGATTGAGTCGCGTCCACACCGCGCCGGTGTTCATCTCCATGACCAGGGCCACCTCGGCGGCCGACAGCTCCTCCCAGTATGTGAGCCAGAGGATCTCGCGTTCGCGCTCGGGAAGATTGCGGATCGCGTCGACGAGGCGTTGCGCCATCGCGGGTTCGGCTTCGCTCGCCAGAGCGCGCACGTGGTCTTCGATGTGCGTCCACAATGCCCCCTCCCGGTCGCGTCGCCGATATTCGTTCGCGATGAGGTTGCGCGCGGTGCGGTACAACCACGGCAATCCGAATGGATCACGCGGATCGCGTTTGCGCCACGCGATCTCGAAGCAGTCCATCGTGAGGTCGGCGGCGGCCTCGCGATCCGATACGCGCCGTTCGATGAACCGCCGAACGGCGTTGTGGTGCTCGCGGAAGAGCGCCGCGAATTCCGTCTCGTCGATCACCGGCGTGCATCTCCGTGCGTTCGAAGAGGCTGTGTCGCAACGCGCGCGATCCTTACGTGGCGGCGGGAGGAAAAAGATCTGCGGCCCCGTGTAAGGAATGCCGACCGATCGACACCACATAGATGGGGGTGGGTGTCGTCTCCGGCTTCGAGACGACGCCCATACGCCCGTCGAGAGATGTTCGGGACTGAATTCGACGGGCGAGGGAGTGCACTGCATGGGGGCGGTGCACTCCCTCGGATCCTCGTCATGTCACCCAGGATGCCAGAGCCCGGTGCCCGGACCCTTTCCGCGCTCGCGGTGCGCTCGTGGGAGACGACGCCGCAGCGACCCCGTCCGCTGCGCGGATCGTGACCACCGCCGGCATCCCGGGGCGTGCTGCGCGGGCCGTGGCTGCTCCGCGAGGCCGCCGCGCTCACTCCGGATCGACGAGCAGGTTCGTGATGCGCGCCGTCGCGACGAGCCGGCCCTCGTCGTCGCTCACGCGCACGTCGTAGGTCGCGATGCGACGCCCGCGGTGGGCGGCGGTGGCGACGGCGTGGATGCGACCCTCGCGCGCGCCGCGGTGGTGGGTGATGTTGAGATCGACACCGACGCACACCTTGCCGAAGGTCGAGGCGTGGATCATCGCCGCCCAGGATCCCGTCGCCTCGCAGAGCGCGGCGGTGGCTCCGCCGTGCAGCCGACCCAGCGACTGGGTGTTGCCGTCGACGGGCATCGAGGCGCTCACGCCGTCGACGGATTGCTCCGTCACGACGATGCCGAGACGCTCGTCGAGGGCGCCGGGGACGATGGTCCAGGGTGTCATGACGGCTCCTTCCGCCGTCCTCTTGTCGGACGGGCGCGCCTCTGACACTATTACTGAACGCTCGGTCGGTAACAGGTGCCGCCGAGATTCCCCTGCCCACAGAACGACGGAGTTCTCATGGCCTCGCAGACAGCGGCATCCACCCGTGCCACCACGACCGGCATCTCGCGAGAGGAGCGGCGCGTGCTCGCCGGCACCCTCGTGGGCACCTCGATCGAGTGGTACGACTTCTTCATCTACGCCCAGGCGGCCGGCCTCGTGCTCGCGCCGCTGTTCCTCGCCCCACTCGCGCAGTCCGACCCGGCCATCGCCCAGGTGCTGTCGTTCGCGACGATCGGCATCTCGTTCCTCTTCCGCCCGCTCGGCGCGATCGTGGCCGGCTACCTGGGCGACCGCCTCGGCCGCAAGAAGATGCTCGTCCTCACGCTCATCATGATGGGCGTGTCGACGGCCCTCATCGGCGTGCTGCCGACCTACGCCGCGATCGGTGTGGCCGCCCCCGTCCTGCTCATCCTCCTGCGCGTCTTGCAGGGCTTCTCGGCCGGCGGCGAGTGGGGCGGGGCGGCGCTGCTCTCGGTCGAGCACGCCCCCGTCAACCGTCGCGGCTACTTCGGCGCGTACCCGCAGATCGGTGTTCCGGTCGGCATGATCCTGGCCACCGCGACGCTGTGGATCCTCACCTCGTCGATGTCGGCCGAGGCTTTCCTCGCCTGGGGCTGGCGCGTGCCGTTCCTCTTCTCGATCGTGCTCATCGTCGTCGGCTACGTCATCCGGCGCGCGGTGGAGGAGAGCCCCGTCTTCGAAGACCTCGTGCGTCGCCGCAAGGAGTCGTCGGCGCCGCTCGGCCAGCTCTTCCGCAAGAACTGGCGCCAGGTCGTGCTGACCGCTCTGGTGTTCATCGGCAACAACGCCGCGGGGTACCTGCTCATCGCGTTCTTCGCCACCTACACGGTCACCGTCCTCGGGCTCGAGCGCCCCACCGTCCTGCTCGCCACGACGCTGGCATCCTTCGGCTGGCTCGGGTTCACCCTGTGGGGCGGACGTCTGTCCGACACCCTCGGCCGCGTGCGGACGTTCCAGCTCGGCTACCTGCTGCTCGCGATCTGGGCCGTGCCGATGTGGTTCCTCATCGACACGGGGAACATCGTCTGGTACTTCGTCGCCCTGTTCGTCATGACCCTCGGCCTCGGCCTGTCGTACGGACCGCAGGCGGCGCTGTACGCCGAGATGTTCCCCGCGAACGTGCGCTACTCGGGGGTGTCGATCGGCTACGCCCTCGGCGCGATCCTCGGCGGCGCCTTCGCCCCCATGATCGCCGAGGCGCTGCTGCGCACCACCGGCGCCTCGTGGACGATCGGCGCGTACATCGCCGTCGCCGCTCTCGTGTCGCTGGTCGCGGTCTCGCTCATCAAGGAGCCGAAGGGCGTCGACCTCCGGGCCTGACTCCGGATGCCACGACGGGGCCCTGCGCGATCGCGCGGGGCCCCGTTCTGCTGCCGAGACCTCACGATCGTGACCAGATCGCTCGTCTCGAATCGCACGGATCGGGTGATCTCGCCCCGATCGTGCCGCTTCCCGGCGGGACGCCCGTGGCGGGACCCCGCGCCAGGACGCCCGCGGCAGGACGCCCGCGCGGTCAGGACGTGCGCAGGCCCTCGAGGGCGATCCGCACGATGTCGGCGCCGAGCCGGTCGCCGTCGACGCCGCCCCCGGGCCGGTACCACTCCACGACGGAGTTGATCATGCCGAACAGCAGACGCGCGGCGACGGCGGCGTCGACGTCGTCGCGCACGTCGCCCTCGGCCTGGGCCGCCGCGACGAGGGCGGTGACGCGGTGGTCGAAGACGCGTCGGCGCTCCAGGGCGGCCTGCTCGACGGGGCTGTTGCCGCGCACGCGCAGCAGCAGGGTGACCGCCGGCAGCTGCGCCACGAGCACGTCGGTCGCGCCCGTGAGCACGTGACGCAGGCGATCGGATGCCGAGCCCTCGGCCGCGCGGGGGTCGTCGAGCACCGCCTCGAGCCCGCCGAGGGCCGCCTCGAGGGCGACCGAGAGCAGCTCCTCCTTCGAGGAGAAGTGGTGGTAGAGCGCCGATTTCGCCAGCCCCAGGCGGCGCGCGAGGTCGGACACGCTCGTGGCGTCGTAGCCCTGCTCGTTGAACAGCTGGACGGCGACGGAGAGGATGCCCTCGCGGTCGTAGCCGGGTCGACCGCGCCGGGCGGGCGCGTCGGCGGCGGAGCTCGTGGCGGGATTCGCGGCGGTCACGGTGTCAGTGTGTCACTCCAGCAGCGCCGGGGTGTCGGCGTGCAGCAGGGCGCGCGCGGCGTTTCCGATCACGGCGCTGTAGGTGGGGTAGGCGAAGCGCACGCCCGCCAGCGTCGACACGTCGATGCCGGCGGCCATCGCGGTGGTGACCGACTGGATCACCTCGACCGCATTCTCGCCGACCGCGTGCGCACCCAGCACGAGCTCGCGGCGCCGGTCGGCGATCAGCATCAGGAACCCGTTCTCGCGATCGTCGATGACGGCGCGATCGAGGTCGGCGAAACGCACCGTGGCGACCACGCACGCCGGGTCGCGGTCACGTGCCTGCTCCTCGGTGAGGCCGACGCCGGCGTAGTCGGGGTCGGTGAACCCGCCCGCGGGCAGCAGGTGATGGGGCGTGCGGCGATTAGCCCCCAGGACGGCGTTCTCGGCCGCGGCTTCACCCTCGAACTGCGCCGCCTGCACGAGCATGTCGCGGCCGTTCGCGTCGCCGACCGCGAGGATGTGCGGAACGATCGTGCGGAAGTACCGGTCGACGGGGATCGCCGAGCGCTCCACCTCCACGCCCGCGTTCGACAGGCCGAGATCCTCGACGTCGGCGGGCCATCCGGTGGCCATCACGACGACGTCGACGTCGACGCTCCGGCCGGCGTCGTCCTGCCGCCAGGTCAGGCGGATCGACCCGTCGTCCTGCCGGTCGAGACGCTCGACGGTGTCGATCCCGGTGCGCACGTCGACGCCGTTGCGGGTGAGCGCGTCGGCAATGGCGCGCGAGATCGCGGCGTCGGAGGCCATGAGCACCCGCGGGGCGACGTCGAGCAGCGTCACCTCCGCGCCGAACGAACGGAACACCGTCACCAGCTGCGCGCCGGTGTTGCCCGCGCCGATCACGGCGACGCGGCCCGGCAGCTCGGTGAGCGAAAGCACGTCCTCGGGCACCGTGGCCAGCTCCGCGCCCGGGATGGGCAGGCGACGGGAGTGCCCGCCCACGCAGACCAGGATCGACTCCGCCCGGATGCGCCGGCCGCTGTCGAGCACGAGCGTGTGCTCGTCCGCGAAGCGCGCGCGGCCCTCGTGCACGAGGTCGACACCGGCCTCCGCGAAGCGTTCGGCCTCCCGCTTGATCGAGCGCACGGCATCCACGCGCTCGTGCACCCGCGCCACGACCGCCGACCAGTCGACGCGCGGTTCGTCGACGACGATGCCGTAGTCGTCGGCGGAGCGGGTCTCGCGCATGAGGCGCGCGGCCTTGGCCAGCACGCGGGTGGGGACGCAGCCCGTGTTCACGCACGTCCCGCCGACGCGGCCGGCCTCCAGCACGACGACGCGCGCACCCAGTTCCGCGGCCCGCAGGGCGGCAGCGGTGCCGGCGGGCCCCGCGCCGATGACGGCCACGTCGTAGCCGTCGGCTGCGTCCGTGGTGGGCTCGGGCGTCGAGGCGGGGTGCGCGGTGTCGGTCACGGTGGTCCTCCCGAAGGTCGAGGACCCCAGTCAACCGGCCGCGCGCCGACCGGCGGCGGGGCTTGTGCTCGCGGTCAGAACCGCTCGTACAGGTCGGTGGCGGTGAGGTCGGTGCCCCCGATGGCGTGCACACCGGGAGCAGGGTGCAGCGCGAACGTGTTCCCGTCGTGCAGCAGCGTCGCGGTGTAGTCGCCGCGGGTGTCGAGCTTGACCTCGAACCGCCCGGTGTCGATGAGGCGGAGGATGACTACCGCTCCGCTTCGCGCGAGGAACTTCGTCTCCTTCTCCTGCGCCGTCGGCAGCGGGATCACCGGTTCCCCTGCGGCGGGCGCGGGCGGTGCCGGTGGGGGCGTGGTCGGCTCATCGGCATCCATTCGCCGAGTCTGTCACGCCCCCACGGGCCGCGGGTCAGCGCCCGTCGCGCCAGGAGTGCTGGGGGTCGTACCCCAGCAGGCGCCGCGCCTTGTCGATCGAGAGCAGGGTCGTGTTCTCGCCGAGCTCGCGCGTCTCGACACCCGGGAACACCTCGGCGACGAGTTCGACGTTGGGGCGGGTCATGACCGTGTCGGCCGCGGCGATGATGAACGTCTCGAAGCCCGCCGGGGCGACCTCGAGGGCGCGTTCGATCGCCTGAGCGCCGTCGCGCGCGTCGATGTACCCCCACAGGTTCCACTTGCGGGTGCGGGCGTCGGCGTCGAAGGGGAACTCGGCGTAGTCCTCGGGCACCATGACGTTCGAGAAGCGCAGGGCCGTCACCGACAGGTCGGGGTTCCAGCGCACGAGCTCGGTGGCCATGCGCTCCTCGAGCGTCTTGACGAGCGAATAGACCGACTCCGGCCGCGGCGCGTACTCCTCGTCGACGGGGATGTAGGGCGGCGGCACGTCGAAGGGCAGACCCAGCACCGTCTCGCTGGAGGCGTAGACGATCTTCCGGATGCCGAGACGCACGGCGGCCCAGAACACGTTGAACGTGCTCGTCATGTTGTTGTGGAAGGTCGCGACATCGGAGCGGATGCCGGGGGCCGGGATCGCGCCGAGATGGACCAGGGCGTCGACACCGCTGTGCTGATCGTTCACGCCGGCGAGGGCGTCGATGACCTGGCCGTAGTCGGTGAGATCGACCTGGACGAACCCGGGGCCGCGCTCGCCGCGGACGTCGAGACCGATCACGTCGTGGCCGGCGGAGCGGAGCTCGCCGGCGACGACGGTGCCGAGTTTGCCGGACGAGCCGGTGAGGGCGATGCGCATGGGACTCCTGGGTGTCGGGGTGGGGTGTGGCCGACGATAGCGGTCGGGTCCGACACGGGGGGCTCTCTTGACGCCGCCCGCCGAACGGCTCGCCTCGACGGCAGAGGAAAGGCCCGCGAGCGAGGTGCTCGCGGGCCCGGACGGCACGTCAGTGGACGCGTGCCTCCTCCTGCTCGTCGTCGTCGCTCGGGATGTAGACGTCGACCACGGTCACGTTGATCTCCACGGCCTTCATGCCCACGATCTCGGTGATCGCGCGACGCACGGCCGAGCGGACGTCGTCCGCGACGCGCTGGATGCGCTCGGGGTAGTCGACCTGGATCGCGATGTCGGCGGCGACCTCGGTCTCGCCGACCTCGACGCTCACGCCCTGCGCGTAGTCCTTCGCGCCGACGGCCTGGCGGATGTTGCCGATCACGCGCGCGGCGCCGCCGCCGAGCGCGTGGACACCGGGGACCTCGGCCGCGGCGATGCCGGCGACCTTGGCGACCACGGGGTCGACGATGACGGTCTTGCCGCCGCTGGTACGGGCGTCGGCCGAGAGAGAGGAGTTCTGTGCCATGAGGAGCGTCCTTTCGTCAAGATCCCCGACAGCGGAGGGTGCGGGGTGTTTCGCTATGGGGACGAACCGGATTCGCGAAACGTCACGGTTCGACGCTGAGAATTCGCTGACAGGAAAACGATGCCCTCTTTGTCCACCGCCACCGACGCCTTCCTCGCGTCGCGCGCGGCCGACGGCGACCAGATGGCCTTCGGAGTGCTGGTGCGTCGACACGCGCCGTTCCTCGTCGCCTTCGCCACGCGCCTCACCGGATCACGGGCCGACGCCGACGACTGCGTGCAGGAGGCCCTCATCACGGCGTGGCGTCGCCTTCCAGATCTCACCGATCCGGAGAAGGTGCGAAGCTGGCTGACGACCATCGTGTCGCGCAAAGCCACGGACCGCCTTCGTTCGCGCAAGATCTCTGATCAGATCGACGAGGAGATGGTCTCGGCGGCCGACGACCCGGAGCGCTCGGCCGTGGCGTCGTCGCAGATGGACGCGTTGAAGAGAGTGCTGGCGGAACTGCCCGAGGAGCTCCGTGTGGTGTGGGTGCTGCGCGAGGTCGGTGGGCACAGCTACGACGAGATCGCCGTCGAGGTGGGGGAGTCGGCCGCCACCGTCCGCGGCAGGCTCGCCCGGGCGCGCAAGACCGTGTTGGAACGCATGCAGGAGTGGAGGTGATCGGATTGAGCGAGCACAACGACGACATCGGCGGCTCCGGCTACTCGCTGGAGGATCTCTCCGCGTATCTCGACCGCGGGCGTACCCCCCGCATCTCCGCGATCGAGCGCAACGCCGAGTGCCAGGCGATCCTCGCCTCGATGGAGCGCATGGGCCGGCTGTCCCGCGAGATCGTGGAGGAGCAGGCCGCCGAGCCGCTCGCGGACTCCTGGTACGACAGCATCATGCGGGAGGTGATGCGCGAATTCCGCTCCGGCCGTGACATCCCCCTGGCACGCACCGAGGACGGCACCGAGATCGTCGTCACCGAGGGCGCGCTCTACGAGCTCATCCGTACGGTGGGCGACGGCATCGAGGGCCTGCTCGTCGGTCGGGTGCGGCTGAATCAGCCCGAGCCCGACGCGCCGCTCGACGTGCGCGTGACGGTCAGCGTGCGTTTCGGGCGCGCGATCGCCGCCGCCGTCGACGAGATGCGCGACGGCATCCGTCTGGCGATCGAGCGTCACGGCGATCTGAAGGTGGGCCGGGTCGACGTGACCGTCGGCGACGTGCATCTGGACGAGGGGGAAGACCGATGACCCGCATCACCGCAGCCGAGTTGGCGCCGCGCATCGACCTGGCCGTCACGGCGGTCGAGGGCGTGCGCGAGTGCTATTCCGCGCGGCCCGTGGTCGCTCGGGCGTTCGAACACGTCGCCGACGTCGAGGGATCGCTCTCCGCGGTCGATGACGTGCCGGGAGCGCGGGCCATCACGGTCTGCATCGGCGTCTCCGCGCACGACGACAGCGCCGCCGTGGCCGCGGCGGTCGCGGCGGCGGCCCGGGGTGCCGGCGACGACGACGAGACGGCGACGGTGCGCGTCCGCGTGGCACGTCTGGTGGCGCCCGCGACCTGACGCAGCTCCCCGGCGGCGCGAAGCTCCATCGGTGAGGCAATTCCCGGCCGGGGGAGTGCGCGGCGCAATACGCTGGAGGCACCGCTCACCCCCGGAGGCCGTATGTCCATGCCGCCCGTCATCGCCGTCACCGGATCCACCGGCGCCGTGGGAGGCCGCGTCGCCCGCGACCTCGCCGCCCGCGGCATCCCGCAGCGTCTTCTCGTGCGCGATGCGTCGCGCGCCCCGCGTCTCGACGGCGCCGAGGTCCACGTCGCCCGCTACTCCGACACGGATGCCGCCCGCTCCGCGCTGCAGGGCGTCGAGACCTTGTTGATGGTCTCGGCGTCGGAGACGGCCGACCGCGTGGAGCACCACCGCACGTTCGTCGAGGCCGCAGCCGCCGCCGGCGTGCGCTCGATCGTCTACACGTCGTTTTTGGCCGCCGCACCCGACGCGGTGTTCACCCTCGGGCGCGACCACGCGGCGACCGAGGACATCATCCGCGCGTCGGGGATGAGCTTCACGTTCCTGCGCGACAACTTCTACATGGACATGATGGAGCTCTTCGCCGGTGACGACGGGGTGATCCGCGGTCCCGCAGGCGAGGGGCGCTGCTCGCTCGTCTCGCGGTCCGACGTCGCCGCCACCGCCGTGGCGGTCCTGCGCGATCCGTCCGCCCACGCCGACGTCTCGTACGACCTCACCGGCCCCGAGGCGTTGACCATGGCCGAGGTGGCCGAGAAGATCTCGGCCGTGCGGGGCCATCCCGTCCGCTTCCTCGACGAGACCGTCGACGAGGCGTACGCGTCGCGAGCCGCTTTCGGCGCGCCACGGTGGCAGGTCGACGCCTGGGTCAGCACTTACACCTCCATCGCCAGCGGCGACCTCGCCGGGGTCTCCGACGACGTCGAGCGCGTCACGGGTCGTCCCGCGCAGAGCTTCGACGAATTCCTCGGCGCGGTCTCTTGACGGCGGTCTCGTCGTCGTACCGGTCCCGACGGCATCCGGCTCCGGTGACGCCGCGTGACGCATCCGTATCGCCGCGCTCCCCGCTCGGGTATGCTGACCGCGTGCTGACCTGTCGCTGTTGTCGCTGAACGCCCCCGCGTTCTCTTTCGACGACCCCGTCAGCCGCGCCCGCCTCGGGCGCCCCCAACCCCTCAGGATGCCATCGTGCGTTACGCCCAGAGCGTCGCCGACCTCGTCGGCAACACCCCCCTCGTCCGCCTGTCCCGCGTCACCGACGGCATCGCCGCCACGGTGCTCGCCAAGATCGAGTACTTCAACCCCGGTGGCTCCGCCAAGGACCGCATCGCGGCCAACATCGTGGATGCCGCCGAGCGCGACGGTCTGCTGCAACCGGGCGGCGTGATCGTCGAGCCCACCAGCGGCAACACCGGCGTGGGCCTCGCCCTCGTGGCGCAGCAGCGCGGATACCGGTGCGTGTTCGTCGTCCCCGACAAGGTCGCGGAGGACAAGCGCGCGGTGCTGCGCGCCTACGGCGCCGAGGTCGTCGTCACGCCGACGAACGTCGAGCCCGACGACCCCGACTCGTACTACAGCGTCTCGGACCGTCTCGTGCGCGAGATCCCCGGGGCGTTCAAGCCCAACCAGTACGCCAACCCGAACGGACCGCGCAGTCACTACGAGACGACCGGTCCCGAGATCTGGCGCGACACCGACGGCGCCCTCACGCACTTCGTCGCCGGCGTCGGCACCGGCGGCACCATCACCGGAACCGGACGCTACCTGCGCGAGGTCGCCGGCTCCTCCGTGCGCATCGTCGGGGTCGATCCCGTCGGCTCGATCTACTCGGGCGGCGACATCCACGGCTACGACGTCGAGGGCGTCGGCGAAGATTTCTGGCCCCCCGCCTTCGACCCCACCCTCGTCGACGGGTACGAGCGCGTCTCGGATGCCGAGTCCTTCGCCATGACGCGTCGCCTGGCCCGCGAGGAGGGCCTGCTCGTCGGCGGTTCGAGCGGCATGGCCGTCGTGGGCGCCCTGCGCGTCGCCCGCGACCTCCCGGCCGAGGCCGTGGTGGTCGTTGTCCTGCCCGACCACGGCCGCGGCTACCTCAGCAAGATCTTCGACGACGACTGGATGACCGCCCGCGGTTACGAGGTCGAGCCGTCGGCATCCGTCCTTCCCCCGACCTCCCAGGAGCACTCCGCATGAGCACCCACGACGCCGCCCGCGGTTTCGACAGCCTCGCCGTCCACGCGGGCCAGGCGCCCGACGAGACCACCGGCGCGGTCATCCCGCCGATCCACGTCTCGACGACGTACGCGCAAGACGGCATCGGGGGCCTGCGCGGCGGGTACGAGTACGGCCGCAGCGGCAACCCCACGCGCACCGCGCTCGAGACGCAGATCGCCGCCCTCGAGGGCGGCGCCCGCGCGCTGTCCTTCGCCTCGGGTCTCGCCGGCGAGGACGCCCTGCTGCGCGCCGCCCTCGTCCCGGGCGACGAGGTGCTCCTCGGCAACGACGTCTACGGCGGCACCTACCGCCTGCTCGCGCGCGTGCTCGGCCCCTGGGGCGTGAAGCTGCGCGTCGTCGACATGAGCGACCTGGATGCCGTGACCGCGGCCATCGAGGAACGCGCGCCGAAGATGGTCTGGGTCGAGACGCCCAGCAACCCGATGCTGCGCATCACCGACATCGCCGGTCTCGCGCGACTCGGTCACGCGGCCGGGTCCATCGTCGTCGTCGACAACACCTTCGCCTCGCCCGCCCTGCAGCGCCCGCTCTCGCTCGGCGCCGACGTGGTGGTGCACTCCGCGACGAAGTACCTCGGCGGGCACAGCGACGTGGTGGGCGGCGCCCTCGCGTTCGCCGACGCCGCGCTGGCCGAGAAGGTGCAGTTCCTGCAGTTCGCCGCGGGCGCCGTCTCGGGCCCGTTCGACGCCTACCTGACCACGCGCGGAATCAAGACCCTCGCCGTGCGCATGCAGCGTCACAGCTCCAACGCGCAGGCCGTCGCCGAGCACCTGCTCGCCCACGACCGCGTCGCGAAGGTCTACTACCCCGGGCTTCCCACGCACCCCGGGCACGCGCTCGCCGCGGCGCAGATGAGCGGCTTCGGCGGCATCGTGTCGCTCGAGTTGGCCGACGGCGCGGCCGCGCGCCGCTTCGCCGAGTCCACCCGCCTGTTCACCCTCGCCGAGTCCCTCGGCGGCGTCGAGTCGCTGGTGAACTACCCGGATGCCATGACCCACGCCTCGGTCCGCGGCACCGAGCTGGCCGTTCCCGAGACCATCGTGCGCCTGTCGGTCGGCATCGAGTCGGTCGACGACCTCATCGCCGACGTGGACCAGGCCCTCGCGGCCCTCTGACCGCGCCCGGAAACGACGAAACCCGGCCCTCGCGATTTGCGGGGCCGGGTTCGTTCATTTCTCAGGTGAGTCGGCGGGATTCGTCGCTCCGGGGCCTCCCCGGGAGACGAATTCCGACGCCTCGCGCGAGGGGAGAGGGTCAGCGTTCGGCGCGGGCCAGGTTCTGCTCGAGCTCGGTGCGGGTCTGACGCACGACGTACGCGGGCTGGTCGCGCTCGACGCGCCAGCTCTCGGCGAGCGGGCCGACGTTCACCGTGTCGAAACCGAACTGGTCGTAGATGCGGGTGACGAGGTCGACGGCCTCGTCGGAGTCGCTCGACGTCGCGAGCGCGCGGCGGTCCGCGCTACCGGCGGGGGCACCGTCGGTGAGGATGTCGGCGGCGGGGATGTGGTTGAACGCCTTCACGACGACCGACTGGGGGAGGCGCTCCTGCAGCATCTGCGAGGTGGTGGTCTCCTTCTCATCGAGAGCCGCGATGCGACCGTCGCGCTCGAAGTAGTAGTTGTTGGTGTCGAGAACGGTCTTGCCGGCGAGCGGGGCGACGGGGAGGTCGTCGATCGCCTTCAGGGGCACGGTCACCACGACGATGTCGCCGGCCTCGGCGGCCTCCTCGGCGGTGGCGGCGCGAGCGCGGTCGCCCACCGAGGCGACCAGGTCGCCCAGGGTCTCCGGCCCACGGGAGTTCGCGATGACCACGTCGTAACCGTGATCCGCGAAGCCCTGTGCGAGAGCCGAACCGATGTTTCCTGCGCCGATGATTCCTACGGTTGTCATGCCCGAGGACAACCGCGACGGAACCGGACCCATTCCCGGGAGCGCTACCAAGAGATCAGTGGTCTAAATAGTTAGCAGCTCTAGTAATCAGTGTCAATGGGTCGAATCGCGGCGATCGGGCTCTCTATCGTCATTCCTGTCGCACCCTCACGCGAGTGGTCGCAGTCCGGTGTTCGGGTCACCGTCCTGCTTTGACCTGTGAGGGCGACGGCCCCCGGTGGACGCGGCTTCGGACCACCGGGGGCCGCTTTCGTTTCCGGGTCCGTCCGCGACGACCGGTCGTCGGCGGCGACGGCGCGGAGGAGTGGAAGACTGGGGCGTCGGCGAGACGCGCTCGCCCCCCACGACCCCGAGGACCCCCGTGACGCTCGAGACCCGCCCGCCCCGCACCGCCCGCCTCTACGTCGTCTGCGTCGGAGTCGGACTGCTCGCGGGGCTGATGTCGGGCCTGTTCGGTGTCGGCGGCGGGACCGTCATCGTGCCGCTGCTCGTCCTGCTGCTCGGCTTCGACCAGCGCCTCGCCGCCGGCACCTCCCTCGCGGCGATCGTGCCCACGGCATCCGTCGGAGTCATCACCTACGCCGTCGACGGGCACGTCGCCTGGCTCCCGGCGCTGATCCTCGCGGCCGGCGCGGTCGGCGGGGCGCAGATCGGCACGTGGCTGCTGCCCAAGCTCTCGCAGACCGCCCTGCGATGGGCGTTCGTCGCCTTCCTCGTCGCGGTCATCGTGAGCCTCTACTTCGTCATCCCCTCGCGCGACGCCGACCTCGTGCTCACCTGGGTCACCGGGCCCGGCCTCGCCGTGCTGGGGGTGGTCACCGGCATCCTGGCGGGACTGCTCGGCGTGGGCGGCGGCATCATCGTCGTCCCGGCGCTGCTGCTGCTGTTCGGGACGAGCGACCTCGTCGCCAAGGGCACGTCGCTGCTGATGATGATCCCGACCGCCGTGTCGGGCACGGTCGGCAACCTGCGCCGGAAGAACGTCGATCTCGTCGCGGCCGTGTGCGTCGGCGTCGCCGCGTGCGCGACGACGGCCCTCGGCGCCCAGATCGCCAAGGCGGTCGATCCGTTCGTGGCCAACGTGCTCTTCTCGATCTTCCTCGTCTTCATCGCCTCGCAGATCGCGGTGAAGGCCGTTCGCGGCCGCCACCAGCGCTGACGCCCTGGCGCACCGCGGCGTCGCGCGGTTCGCGGGGGCCCGTCGGTCTCTGCGCACCCTCCCGAGACGGCGGACGGGGAGACGGATGCCACGGGCACAGCCCCACCAGAGCCTCTCGGTAGACTGACCCGGTGCCCGTGAACCCCGAATTGGTCGGCCGAGCCTTCCCGCCGACCGCGCCGTACCTCGTCGGTCGCGAGAAGGTGCGCGAGTTCGCGCGCGCCGTCTTCGCCGCCGCCCCGCAGCACTCCGACCCCGAGGCTGCGCGCGCCCTCGGCTACGACGACGTCGTGGCCCCGCCGACCTTCGCGATGGTCGTGCAAGACCTCACTCTCCAGCAGCTGCTCGGCGACCCCGAGTCCGGCATCGAGCTCTCGCGTCTCGTGCACGCCGAACAGCGTTTCCGCTACACGCGTCCGATCGTCGCCGGCGACGAGCTCGTCGCGACGCTGTCGGTCACCGGCATCCGTTCGATGGGTGGCAACGCCATGATCACCAGCGAAGCGGAGATCGTGGATGCCACCGGCGCCCACGTCGTGACGACGACGAGCGTCCTGCTCGCGGGGGAGGCCGGCGCATGAGCGAGTTCACCGTGGGCGAGGTCATCGCCGAACGCTCGGTCCACCTCACGCGCGAGTCGCTCGTGCGCTACGCCGGCGCGTCGGGGGACTTCAACCCCATCCACTATCGCGACGACGTCGCCGCTGCCGTCGGGCTCCCGGGCGTCCTCGCCCACGGGATGCTCACGATGGGCATCGCCGTCGGCACCCTCGCCGAGGCGCTCGGCGACAGCGGTCGCATCGCCGAGTACGGCGTGCGTTTCACGCGCCCGGTCGTCGTCGACCCCGAAACGGGCGCGGATCTGCACGTGAGCGCCAAGGTCGGCGTCGTCGACGACGAGACCGCGCGCATCGACCTCACCGTGACCTTCGCCGAGACCACCGTCCTGGGCAAGGCGCAGGTGCGGGTGCGGCTGCGCTGATGCCCGAGGTCGCTCCGGTTCCGCTCTCGCAGCTCACGACGCTGCGCACCGGCGGGGCGCCCGCGCGCCTCGTCGAGGCGGCGACGACGGACGAGCTCGTCGCGGCGCTGCGCGAGGCGTGGGCCGACGGCGAGCCGTGGTTCGTCCTCGGCGGGGGATCCAATCTCTTCGTCGGCGATGAGCCGTTCGAGGGCACGGTGATCCGCGTGCGCACCTCCGGCATCGAGGAGCTCCCCGGCTCGCGGCCCGACACCGTGCGTCTGCGCGTGCAGGCCGGACACGACTGGGACGCCTTCGTCGCCGAGACGGTCGCCCGCGGTTACGCCGGAGTCGAGGCGATGTCGGGCATCCCGGGCACCGTCGGCGCGGCACCGGTGCAGAACGTGGGCGCCTACGGGCAGGAGATCGTGCAGACGCTCGTCGAGGTCGAGCTGATCGACGAGTCCACCGGCGAGGTGGCGCGCGTCTCGGCATCCGATCTCGGTCTCGGTTTCCGCACATCGGTCCTGAAGCACCACTACGGCTCCGTGCCGGAGCGGCCCGCCGTCATCCTGTCGGTCACGCTTGAGCTCGAGCGCGTCGGCACGGACGAGCGTCCGATCGCCGGGGAGCAGTTGCGCGGCGCCCTGGGGCTGGATGCCGAGCAGTCCGTGTCGTTGCGATGGATCCGCGACCACGTGCTCGCCACGCGCGCCCGCAAGGGCATGGTGCTCGACGCCGAAGACCCCGACACGTGGAGCGCCGGCTCGTTCTTCCAGAACGCGATCGTCTCGGAGGCGTTCGCGCGCACCCTGCCCGACGCGTGCCCGAAGTGGCCGATGGGCCCGGCCCTCGACCCGGTGACCGTGATCCCGCTCGCCGCGTTCGACGGCATCCTTCCCCCGCCGCCGGTCGAGAACCGCCAGGTCAAGGTGAGCGCCGCGTGGCTCATCGAGAACGCCGGGCTCTCGCGCGGCTTCCGCTTCCCGCGCTCGCGCGCCGGTCTGTCGACCAAGCACACGCTCGCGTTGACCAATCGCGGCGAGGCGACCGCGGCCGAGATCGCCCAGCTCGCCCGCTTCGTGCAGAACCGCGTCGCGGCCGAGTTCGGCCTCGTTCTGCAGCCCGAGCCCGTCCTGGTGAACGTCGAGCTGTAGCCCGTCCCCTCCCGCGCGAGTCGCCAAGATTTGTCGCCTACGTGATCTCTGAAGCGACAAATTCTGGCAGCTCACGCGGGTGCCGCGAGAAGGCGACGGATGCGGGAGATGAGGGCGGCGGGGGCGTCGAAGTCGCGGCGGGTCACGACCGTCATGCGGTACCCGAGAGACTCCAGTTCTGCCCTCCGAATCTGGTCGCGGCTCCACTGGTCGGGATCGCGATGATGATCGCCGTCGTATTCGATGATCTGCCGCGCGGACCGGTAGAGCAGATCCACCCGCGCGACGAAACGTGAACCGTCGTAGATCTCGACGTTGGTCTCCGGTGCGGGCAGCCCCGCCATGATCAGCAGCACCCTCAATTCGGATTCCTTCGGCGACTCCGCCGCCTCGTCGGCGAAGTCGACCGCGAGGCGACGGCGCTTCGATCCGCGACCGCCGAGAAACCGTCGATGGGTTCTCTCGAGGTCCTCGCGAGTGGCCATCGGATGTCGACGTGAGATGAGCCGGTCGGAGACAGCGGTCAGCTGCGCGACGCTGAGCGTCTCGGCGAGCTCTGCCCACGTGCGCAGCGGCGAGGTGCACCGGATGCCGTCCACCTCGACGAGATCGCCCGGGGCGACCAGGAGCGAGCGGCCGACGACGCCCGGACGGCGGATCCGGTTCGACCCGGCGGGCACGCCGATGACGGGGCACTCCCTCGCCCGCACCTCCACCGGTCCGGGTAGGGGAAGGCCGTGAAGGATCGCTGCGGACGGACCGCAGACGAACGAGCGACCCGGCACGGCTCGCAGCAACGCGGCCAGGCTCTCGCGTCCCGAAGCCTCAGGGGCGATCCGGATGCCGCTGTGCGCCGCTGCCCACGCTCTCGAGCGCAAGGTACTCGGTGTGAGCCCGTGCGCGGCGCCCTCGGCGATGGTGAAAGCGGCAGCGGGTCCTTCGGGTCGCGAGTTCGACGGCATCCGTCGATCGTGCCGCGCCGTCCGAGAACGCGGTCGGACTTATCCCCAGCCCCGCGTGAGTCGCCAAGAATTGTCGCTTGAGGTTCCCCGAAGGCGACAATTCTTGGCGACTCGCGCGAGGGAGCTCAGGCGAACAGGCGCTGGAGGCGCTGGACGCCCTCGAGCAGCTGGTCGTCGCCGAGGGCGTACGACAGGCGCAGGTAGCCGCTCGGGCCGAAGGCCTCGCCGGGGACCACGGCGACCTCGGCCTTCTCGAGGATGAGGTCGGCGAGCTCGAGCGAGGTCGTGGGCGTCACGCCCTCCCACGTGCGGTTCAGCAGGCCTTGCACGTCGGGGTAGACGTAGAACGCGCCGAGCGGGTTGGGCACCTCGACGCCGTCGATCTTCGACAGCTCCGAGACGATCAGCTTCCGCCGGCGGTCGAAGGCGAGACGGAACTGCTCGGCCTCGTCCTGCGGTCCGTTCAGGGCGGCCGCGGCGGCGAGCTGGGCGACGTTGTTGACGTTGCTCGACAAGTGCGACTGCAGGTTGCCGGCGAGCTTCATGGCATCCGCCGGTCCCACCATCCAGCCCACGCGCCATCCGGTCATGGCGTACGTCTTCGCGACACCGTTGACGAGGATGGTCTGCTGCGCAAGCTCGGGCACGGCCTCGACGATCGAGACGGCGCGCACGCCCTCGTAGGTGAGGTTCTGGTAGATCTCGTCGGTGATGACCCAGATGCCGTGCTCGAGCGCCCAGCGGCCGATCTCGGCGGTCTCCTCGGGCGTGTAGACCGAACCGGTCGGGTTCGAGGGGGACACGAACACGAGCACCGTCGTCTTGTCGGTGCGAGCCGCCTCGAGCTGGGCGACGGTGACCTTGTAGTCCTGATCAGCGCCGGCGAAGACCTCGACGGGCGTGCCGTCGGCGAGGGCGATGGCCTCGGGGTAGGTGGTCCAGTACGGCGCGGGAAGCAGCACCTCGTCGCCGGGGTTCACCACGGTCTGGAACGCCTGGTACACCGACTGCTTGCCGCCGTTCGTCACGATGACCTGCGAGGGGGCGACCTCGAGACCCGAGTCGCGCAGCGTCTTGGCGGCGATCGCCTCGCGCAGCACGGGGAGTCCGGCCGCGGGGGTGTAGCGGTAGTTCTTGGGATCCTGCAGCGCCTTCGCCGCGGCATCCACGATGAACGACGGGGTGGCGAAGTCGGGCTCGCCGGCCGCGTACGAGATGACGGGGCGACCGGCGGCCTGGAGGGCCTTGGCCTTGGCGTCGACCTTCAGGGTCGCGGACTCGGCGATGGCGGAGAGCTTGCGGGAGAGCGGAGCGCGGGAAGTCACGAGTCCGAGCCTAGTGTTTCCGCGCTTTCGGCCCCAGGGTCATGACGACCAGGGCCCCCAGATCAACGCCGCCGGAACGAGCATCAGGATGCCGAGACCCAGCGCCACGATCGACCACGCGCGCCGACCCTCCCGGCGGGCGGCGACGATCAGGCCGATCACCGAGAGCAGGATCACGACGACGCCGTCGAGCACGAGAAGCGGAAGCAGCACGATGCCGAGCCACCAGATCGCGTTCATCTCGGGGACGAGGCCGATGAGGAAGACGGCGAGGGTCGGCACGATCACGACGGCGGCGATGCACGCGGCGATGATGCCGAGCACGTCGGCGGGGCGGCGGGCGGCGACCGGCGGGGGCGTCATGCGGTCAGGCTACCGCCGGTCGGAACACGAAACATGGGTCGATTAGCGTGGCGGGGTGACCGCTCAGACCGCCACGCCCCTCCGCTCCCGTCGACGCGGATTCGCCTCCCTCACCCGGCTGGGGATCGCGACCCTCGTCGTGGGCGTGACCACGGGGCTCGCCGTGCTGCTGCTCGTGTGGATCGTGCACAGCCTCGAGCACCTGGTGTGGGGCCATGAAGAGGGTCCGTTCCTCGACGGCCTCGCGTACCCGTCGGTGTGGTGGCTCCCGATCGTCACGGTCGGCGGCGCGGGCGTCGTCGCGGCGCTCGGCTGGTACCTGCTCCGCCGCTTCGGGCGAAAGCTCGCCACGGTCGAGCAGGGCGTCGACGGAGCCCGGATGCCGTGGTGGGAGACGCTCGCCGACACCGTCATCCAGGTGGGGTCGGTGGCGATGGGCGCCTCGATCGGCAAGGAGGTGGCCCCACGGGAGCTGTCGGCGATGGCGGGCTCGAAGGTCGTGCGGTGGTTGGGCCTCGACGCACGATGGTGCCGCATCCTCATCGCCTCGGCCGCGGGGGCGGGCCTTGCCGCCGTGTACAACGTGCCCCTCGCCGGGGCCCTGTTCGCGGTGGAGATCCTGCTCGCGCAGTTCAGCGTGGGCGCGGCGGTGGTGGCGCTGACCGTCAGCACCATCGCCACGCTCGTCGCGCGTCCGCTCGTGGGGGACGGGTCGCTCTACTCGGTCGGCTCGGTCGAGGTGAACGCGTCGCTCATCGTCGCCGCGATCCTCATCGGCCCGCTCATGGGATGGGGAGCGACGAGCTTCGCCACGGTGACGAAGAAGCTCGCGCGTTTCCGTCCCGAGGGGTGGAAGCTCCTGGTCGTCCTGCCGCTGACGTTCACGGCCGTCGGGGCGGTCGGGGCGGCCTTCCCGCTGATCCTCGGCAACGGCCGCGCCCTGGCGACCGCCGGTTTCGACCTCTCGCAGCCCGCGCTGCTGCTCATCGCGCTCGCCGTGCTGAAGTACGTCGCGACCGCCCTGTCGCTGGGGTCGGGGGCCATCGGCGGCACCCTGCAGCCCTCGGTCGCCATCGGCGCGGCCCTCGGCGCCGCCGCGGCGGCGGGGTGGGCGTTCGTCTGGCCCGGAGCAGACGGCACGGCGCTGGCGATCGTCGCGGCGGCTGCGTTCCTGGCATCCAACATGAGGGCTCCGTTCACCGCGATCGCCCTCGTCATCGAGTTCACGAACACCGGGTTCGACCTGCTGCTGCCGATCTTCCTCGCCGTCGCGGGATCGCTCGCCGCGTCCAAGCTCACGTCGCGCGAGAGCCTGCGCCCGTTCGCGCCGATCGACCCGGCGCGGCCCTGACGGGTGCGGCCCTGACGGGTGTTGGCCTTGACGGACGTTCGGCTCGGGGCGCCTCGCCGAGCGCGGGGCCCGGCCGGCACGGGTGAGGGGCCGAGGCTCGTGGCCCCGGCCCCTCGGCATCCGGTCAGTCCAGGTGCTTCGCGTACGCCGGCAGGGTGAGGAAGGCCGGGAACTCCTCGCGCAGTGCCACCTCGCGGAACACCGCGGCGGCGTCGTCGAACCGGTCGCCGGCCGCGCGGGGCGCATCGGCCATCACGTCCCGCACCATCGACTCGACGTACTCGCGGGTGATCGGGGTGCCCTCGGCGGTGCGGTGGTCCTGGTGGATCCACTGCCAGATCTGCGAGCGCGAGATCTCGGCGGTCGCGGCGTCTTCCATGAGGTCGTCGATGGCGACGGCGCCCAGGCCCCGCAGCCACGCCTCGATGTAGCGGATCGCCACCGACACGTTGCCGCGCACGCCCGCGGCGGTCACGGGGCGTCCGATGCGCACGTCGAGCAGGTCGGCCGGCTCGACCGACACCTCCTCGCGTGTCCGCCCGAGCTGGTTCGGTTCGTCGCCGAGCACCGCGTCGAACTCGGCGCGCGCCACGGGGATGAGGTCGGGGTGGGCCACCCAGGTGCCGTCGAACCCGTCGCCGGCCTCGCGACGCTTGTCGGCGGCGACCTTCTCGAACGCCGCCTCGGTCACCTCGGGGCGCCGGCGGTTCGGAATGAAGGCGCTCATGCCGCCGATCGCGTAGGCGCCGCGCTTGTGGCACGTCTGCACGAGCAGCTCGGTGTAGGCCCGCATGAAGGGGACCGTCATCGTCACCTCGCTGCGGTCGGGGAGGACGAAGCGGGCCCCCCGGCCGCGGTAGGTCTTGATGATCGAGAAGATGTAGTCCCAGCGTCCGGCGTTCAGGCCCGCGCAGTGGTCGCGGAGGGCGAAGAGGATCTCCTCCATCTCGAACGCGGCCGGCAGCGTCTCGATCAGCACCGTGGCGCGGATCGTGCCGTGCGCGAGCCCCAGACGCTCCTCGGTGAACGAGAACACGTCGTCCCACAGGCGGGCTTCCTCGGCCGACTCGATCTTGGGGAGGTAGAAGTACGGTCCTCGGCCCGCCGCGATCAGGGCGTGCGCGTTGTGGAACACGTACAGGCCGTAGTCGACGAGCGACCCGGATGCCGGCAGCTCCCGACCCGAGCGATCGATGAAGCTCACGTGCTTCTCGGGCAGGTGCCAGCCGCGCGGGCGCATCACGATCGTCGGGGTGCGCTCGGCGGTGACCTCGTAGCGCTTGCCCTCGGGGCTCGTGAACGACAGCTGGCCGCGGATCGCGTCGAACAGCGACAGCTGCCCGCCGATCACGTTGCGCCAGGTGGGGGAGGTGGCATCCTCCTGGTCGGCCAGCCACACCCGCGCTCCGGAGTTGAGCGCGTTGATCGTCATCTTCGGGTCGGTGGGGCCGGTGATCTCGACGCGGCGGTCCTCCAGCCCGGGGCCGGCGCCGGCCACGCGCCACGACGGATCCTCGCGGATGTGCGCGGTGTCGGCTCGGAAGTGCGGGTCGTCGCCCGTGCCGATCTCGAAGCGGCGACGCAGCCGCGCGGCGAGCCGGTCGTGCCGGCGGCGGGCGAAGCGGTCGTGCAGGTCCGTCAGGAACGCGATCGCGGCGGGGGTGAGGATCTCGGCATCCCGGCCCTCGAGGGGGCGTTCGAGACGCAGGTGGGGGGTGGATGCCGGAGCGCTCGGCATCCGGGATCCCTCGGCCGTGCGGTCCGTCGGGGTGCTCGGCGCGAGGCGTCCGTCGCTGCGGGTACCGGTGGGCGGGGGAGAGGTGATGAGGGTCATGGTCCTGGCTTTCTGTCTGTATCGCGCTCCGCCCCTCTCCCGCAGACCATGTCCCGAAAATGGCTACTCGGGGGCGGCCCGAGTGGCCATATGTGGGACATGGTCCGCGATAAGTGGGACGAGGTGGCGGTGCGCAGCGGAGAGGGGCGCGGCGGGGTGGAGCGCAGCGGAGAGGGGCGCGGCGGGGTGGGCCGCGTGCAGACCGTGTCCCGAAGATGGCTCCTCGGGGGCGGCCCGAGTGGCCATGTGTGGGACGAGGTCCGCCATAAGTGGGACGAGGTTCGAGGGAAGGGGCGAGGGCGTCGCCCGGATCAGTGGAACTGGGCGGTCTCGGTCGAGCCGGCCAGGGCGAGGGTCGCGCTGTCGGGGTTGAGCGCGGTGGAGACGACGTCGAAGTAGCCGGTGCCCGCTTCGCGCTGGTGGCGCGTGGCGGTGTAGCCGTCGGCTTCGGCGGCGAACTCGGCCTCCTGCAGCTCGACGTACGCGCTCATGGCGCGCTCGGCGTAACCGCGGGCGAGGTCGAACATCGAGTGGTTGACGGCGTGGAATCCGGCCAGGGTGATGAACTGGAAGGCGTAGCCGAGGGCGGCCAGGTCGGCCTGGAACGTGGCGATCTGCTCATCGTCGAGGTGGCGCTTCCAGTTGAAGCTCGGCGAGCAGTTGTAGGCGAGCTTCTTGCCCGGGTAGCGGGCGTGGATCGCCTCGGCGAAGGCGCGGGCGAGTTCGATGTCGGGCTCGCCGGTCTCCACCCACAGCAGGTCGGCGTAGGGGGCGAAGGCCAGGCCGCGCGCGATGACCGAGTCGAGCCCCGGTCGCACGCGGTAGAAGCCCTCGGTCGTGCGCTCGCCGGTGAGGAACTCGGCATCCCTCGGGTCGACGTCGCTGGTGAGCAGGTCGGCGGCCAGCGCATCGGTGCGGGCGATGATCACCGTCGACACCCCCGCGACGTCGGCGGCGAGGCGCGCGGCGTTGAGGGTGCGGATGTGCTGCTGGATCGGAACGAGCACCTTGCCGCCGAGGTGGCCGCACTTCTTCTCGCTCGCGAGCTGGTCCTCCCAGTGGATGCCGGCGGCCCCGGCCGCGATCAGCGACTGCGCCAGCTCGTAGGCGTTGAGCGGTCCGCCGAAGCCGGCCTCGGCATCCGCGACGATCGGGGCGAGCCAGTCCTGCGTGATCTCACCCTCGGCGCGCTCGATCTGGTCCTGACGCAGGAGGGCGTTGTTGATGCGGCGGACGACCGCGGGCACGCTGTTGGCGGGGTAGAGGCTCTGGTCGGGGTAGGTCTGGCCCGCGAGGTTGCCGTCGGCGGCGACCTGCCAGCCGCTGAGGTAGATGGCCTTCAGCCCCGCGCGTACCTGCTGCACGGCCTGACCCCCGGTGTAGGCGCCGAGGGCCCGGATGTACTCCTCGGTGTGGAGGAGGTTCCAGAGGTTCTCGGCCCCGCGGCGGGCGAGGGTGGACTCCTCCCGGACGCTGCCGCGCAGGCGGACGACGTCCTCGGCCGAGTACGTGCGCTCGATGCCGTCCCACCGCGGATCGTTCTCCCACGCGGCGCGGATCTCATCGGCGGTCTCGGTCTGGTCGCCGGGGCGCAGGGGCTGCTGGGCGGGGGTGGCCTGGATCGTCATGTCGTCCTCCTTCGGGTGGCGGGGCGGCGGTGCCCCGTGACGACCACTGTGAGCGAAGAAACGCGTACGGAACCGGTGTTCATGCGGTGAAGATCGCGCGATCTTCTGTTTTCGTGAGAACCTCGCATATGGACACCGGCGTCACCGCTTCCTCGGCATCCCTCCCGCTCGACGATGGGGAGGTGGACACCCTCACCATCGGCCGCCGCATCCGGCAGCTGCGCACCGCGCGGGGCATGACGCTCGACGACCTCGCCGCCGCGGTCGGGCGCGCCCCCAGCCAGATGTCGATGATCGAGAACGGCCGCCGCGAGGCGAAGCTCACGCAGCTGCAGGCGATCGCCCGCGCGCTGGCGTGCCGACTCGATCAGCTGCTGGATGCCGAGCCCCTCGACGCCCGCGCCACCCTGGAGCTCTCGGTCGAGCGGGCGATGCGCGGTCAGACCTTCCAGGCGCTCGGCATCGCTCCCTTCCGCGTGGGGCGGTCGGTGCCCGACGAAGCACTCACAGCCATGCTCGCGCTGCAGGCCGAGATCGAACGCCTCCGCGAGGAGCGCTCCGCCACGCCCGAAGAGGCCCGGCGCGCCAATGTCGCCCTGCGCCGCCTGATGCGCACGCAGGACAACCACTTCCCGGAGCTCGAGCGCGTGGCATCCGGAATTCTCGAGGCGATCGAGCACCCCGGCGGGCCCCTGACGCAGCGCGGGGCGAGCGACATCGCGGCGCACCTCGGCTTCACCCTGCACTACGTGCCGGACCTGCCGTCGTCGACGCGGAGCATCGCGGATGCCAGGAACGGCCGCCTCTACCTCTCGACCACCGTCGCGAAGGGCGATCCCCGCGCCGCGGTGCTGCAGGCATTGTCGAGCCGCATCCTCGGCCACGGGGAGCCGACCAGCTACGACGAATTCCTGCGCCAGCGCGTCGAGACGAACTACCTCACCGGGGCCCTGCTCATGCCCGAGGCGCACGTCGTCCCGACGCTTCGCGAGGCGAAGGAGCGGCGCACGCTCAGCATCGAAGACCTGCGCGACGCGTATTCGGTGTCGTACGAGACGGCCGCGCACCGTTTCACGAACCTCGCGACAGTGCACCTCGGCATCCCCGTGCACTTCCTGAAGGTGCACGAGTCGGGGACGATCACGAAGGCGTACGAGAACGACGACGTGAACTTCCCGACCGATCGCCTGGGCTCGATCGAGGGCCAGATGTGCTGCCGGCGGTGGACGAGCCGCGTCGTCTTCGACGAGCACGACCGGTTCAACCCGTACTACCAGTACACCGACACCGGCAACGGCACCTACTGGTGCACCGCCCGCGTTGAGCAGTCCAGCGAGGGCGCGCACTCGGTGAGCGTGGGCGTGCGCTTCGACGACACGCGCTGGTTCCGCGGCCGAGACACCCCGAACCGCGGCGTCTCGCGGCACGCCGTCGAGACGTGCTGCCGTCGGCCGCCGGCCTCGCTCGAGAACGCGTGGCGCGGACAGGCATGGCCGAACGTGCGCACGCCGCGGACGCTGCTCGCGACGCTGCCGACGGGGTCGTTCCCGGGGGTCGACACGACCGAGCTGTACGAGTTCCTGGAGGCGCACGCCCCGTTGGAGTGACCGGCGTCGCGGACGTGCGGACCCGTGTCGTCGTGGGGTGTGCGGCTGTGCACAACGGCGGGCCTTCGCCCGGACACGCCGGGGGTGGATGCCGTGCGGCGGCGTGTCGGGGAGATTCCCCGCCGTTGTGCTGCGTCGGGCTCCCAAGGTCGGGGTGCCCGCTGTCGGCGGGCCGTATGCACAGCGGCGGGCCTTCGCCCGGACACGCCGGGGGTGGATGCCGTGCGGCGGCGTGTCGGGGGATCTCCCGCCGCTTCGCCCGGCCGCCCCGCATCGAGTTCGGTCGGTGCGTTTCTCACCGTCGAGCTCGGCCTCCCGTGGGTCTCGTCGCCCGGAGGCCCGTCAAGGAGAACCGCCCGGTGGCGTGTCGGCGCTCGGCTCAGCGAGAGCGGTGCAGTCCGCGATCGACGTAGGCGAGGATGGCCAGCTCGACCGTCGGCCAGTCGTGCACGATGAGCGCGTAGTCGAACCGGAGGGTGACGTAGCCCCACGCGGCCGCGTGCGCGTCGCGGCGCAGGTCGCGGTGTCGCTGGCTCGCGCCGTCGTGGAAGGGCGCTCCATCGGCCTCGATGATGAGGCAGTCGCCGATGAGGAGGTCGACGCGCCCGACCGAGATCACACGCACCTGCGTACGGACGTCGAGCTGGTGGTTGCGCAGTCGCCATCGCACGAGGGACTCGAGGCCGCTGTCGGCATCCGACCGTGCGAATGCCAGCGCCTCACGCCCGAGGTCGTTCACGTTCTCGTGAAGCCACGTGCGGTCGGCGGCGGTGAGAAGGAGCTGACGCAACGACGACTCGAGCGCCACGAAGAACTCCTCCACACCGCGGCACCGCAGGATCTGGCGGAGCACGACCGCGATCGCAGGAGGGGCGAAACCGCGGGCGGTCGACACGTCATCCCAATGCGGTCGACAAGCGCAGGGGTCGTGCGCGCGCACGTGTCCCGCGCCGTGCATCCATACATGGACGTCGTCGGTGGCTTCCAGCACCCACAGCCCGAGGTGTCGTGCCGCCGTCACGCAGGCGAGCGCGCCGCCGTGCCGAGCCGCTGCGACGACGGGCGGACAGGCTCCCGCCTCGGCATACACGCCGCGACGGAGGTGCAACAGTGCGCCGGACGACACCGCAGCCGCGATGGCGCGTCGGGAGAGCCCGTCCGAACGCAGCTCGGCATACCTCCGGATCGGGGTCTGTCGCGTGCACATCCCTCGACGATGCCGCCTCCGACCGCCGCGCACCGGGGCTCGACCACCGGTCGTGGAGAACTCGGCCCTGGGGAGGACAGGTCCGAAACCCCTCGCCCCGTGCACATCGGCGGGGCGTTCAGTCGACACGCCGCGCGACGTCGCAGGGTGGCCGGCGTGTCGGAGATTCCCCCGCCGTTGTGCACGCCGCATCACGTGCCGCCGCCGCCCCGCCCACCGCATCCCGCCCCGCCCACCGCATCCCGCCCCGCGGGCGCCGCGCCCCGTCTACCCCGCGAGCCGCAGCGCCGTCCACAGCTCCGCGCGGGCGGCGAACGACGACAGGTCGCGCCCCAACACGCGCTGCGCGAGGGCGACACGCGCCCGGACGGTATGGCGATGGATGCCGAGCGCTGCCGCCGTCGCCTCGTGCGAGCAGTCGTGCGCGAGCCACGCGTCGAGGGTGTCGACCAACGACGAGCCCTCCCTCTCGTCATGCTGACGCAGCGGAGCCAGCGCGCCGGCGGCGACCGTCCGCGCCGCCTCCGAATCCAGTGCCGGCAGGAGCCCGGCCCGTGCGGTGTCGGAGAAGTCGGCCAGGCCGACATCGTCCGAACGGTCGCGCGCGGTCCGGGCCTGGGTCAGCGCGCGGGAGAACGCGTCGTATCCCGTCGGGGCCGAGCACCCCACGACCATTTCGAAGCGTTCGGCGATCGCCTCCAGCGGCGACCGCGCCGACGCGGGCACCACCAGCACGACCCCGTCGTCGCCGCGACCGAAGAACAGCTCGCCGCGCTGCTCGTGCGCGCGGGTCTCGAGCCACTCGGTCAGCGCGGTCGACCGGAGAGCCGAGGGCGGCGTCAGTGCCACCACGACCGGAGCCGTCGGCAGCGGGCCGAACAGATCGCGTGTCGAGCGGCGGGCGAGGGTGGGGTCGCCGGTCGTCAGGGACTGCACGAGACCCGCGCGGAAGGTGCCGATCGCCCGACCCAGGCCGTCCTGCTGCTCCAGCGCGAGGGCCGCCATGGCGACGACGGCGGTCACGACGCTCCGGGCTTCGTGGTCGAGATCGGAGGCTTCGATGGCCAGCGCGCCGCGCAGGTGCCCGCCGCGTCCCAACGTCTGCACGCTCACGGCGCGACCGCCGGCGTCGAGCGATCCCGCGGCGCGCGTGCCGCGGCGGAGCATGGTCGTGACCTCCGCGGCGAGGGCGTCGGCGGCGGCTGCGGGCAGGGCGCCCGCGGGGAAGGCGGTGCGCAGCGCCCCCGCCGCGTCGTACAGCCCCACCCAGCAGTCGAGCTGTCGCGAGAGCTCGGCGAGCGTGGCCGAGAGACCGTCGGGGCGCAGCGCGGCGAGCGACACCGCGCGTTGAGCGGCGAGCGACCAGCTGCGACGCGCGTACGCGTCGGCGGCGATCGCCTCGGCACCCGCCCGCGCCACGGCGATGAAGGGCGTGCGGTACGGCACCTCGAACAGCGGCATCCCGGCCCGCCGGCACGCATCGACGAGGGGAGCGGGGATGCCGTCGCGCACGACCTCCGTGCCGAAGCCCAGGCCCTGCACGCCGCGCGCGATCAGACGGCCGACGTAGGCGTCGTAGTCGGCGGCGGTGGCCTCGCCGAACTGGGTGCCGGTGGTCAGCAGCACGAGACCCTCGCTGAGGAAGGGCGTCGGATCGGCGAGGTCGCTCGAGTGCACCCATCGCACGGGGCGATCCAGGATGCCGGGAGCCAGGTCGTCGTCGGCCACCAGCCGCAGGTGCAGGTCGCGGCGGGACAGGAGCGCGCGCAGGCTGGGCGGGGCGGGGGTGGTGTCGGCCATGACAGCTCCTGTACGACTCGTATACGACGGCGCCTGCGACTGTACAGGCAGGAGAGTGCGGCTCGCGGCGCGGCGTCCGTAGCATCACCGCCATGAGCCTCGACACCCTTCCCCTCGTCGGCGGTCCGTCCCTCGCCCAGGAGCGCCGCATCGTCACCGCCATCCCCGGCCCGCGTTCGCAGGAGCTGCTGGAGCGAAAGGCCGCCGCCGTGGCATCCGGTGTCGGTCACACCGTCCCGATCCAGGCGGTCGCCGCCGGAGGGGGAGTGGTCGTCGACGCCGACGGCAACTCGCTCATCGACCTCGGCTCGGGCATCGCCGTGACCAGCGTCGGCAACGCCCACCCCGCGGTCGTGAAGGCCGTGCAGGAGCAGGTCGCCGCCTTCACCCACACCTGCTTCATGATCTCGCCGTACGACTCCTACGTGTCGGTGGCCGAGGCCCTCAACCGCCTCACCCCGGGCGATCACGCCAAGAAGAGCGCGCTGTTCAACTCGGGCGCCGAGGCGGTCGAGAACGCCGTCAAGATCGCGCGCAAGTACACCAAGCGCCAGGCGGTCGTCGCGTTCGACCACGGCTACCACGGCCGTACCAACCTGACCATGGCGCTCACGGCGAAGAACATGCCGTACAAGAGCGGATTCGGCCCGTTCGCGGCCGAGGTCTACCGCGCTCCGCTGTCGTACCCCTTCCGCGACGGTCTGACCGGTCCCGAGGCCGCGGCCAAGGCGATCGCGGTCATCGAGAAGCAGGTCGGCGCCGAGAACCTCGCCGCCGTCATCATCGAGCCCATCCAGGGCGAGGGCGGCTTCATCGTCCCCGCCGACGGCTTCCTCAACGCGATCGTCGACTGGTGCCGTGACAACGGTGTGGTCTTCATCGCGGATGAGGTGCAGTCGGGCTTCGCCCGCACCGGCGCGATGTTCGCCAGCGAGCACTTCGGCATCGTCCCCGACCTCGTCACCACCGCCAAGGGCATCGCGGGCGGCCTCCCGCTCGCGGCCGTCACCGGCCGTGCCGAGATCATGGATGCCACCCACACGGGCGGTCTGGGCGGCACCTACGGCGGGAACCCGATCGCGTGCGCCGCGGCTCTGGCATCCATCGACGCCTTCGAGAACGAGGGGTTCGTGGAGCGCGCCCGCGAGATCGGCGACGTGCTGAAGGGGCGCCTGCACGCCCTGCAGCAGAGCGATCCGCGCATCGGCGACGTCCGCGGACACGGGGCGATGATCGCCGCCGAGTTCGTCGACCCGACCACGGGAGCGCCCGACGCCGCTCTCACCTCCGCGGTGGCCAAGGCCGCCATCGCCGAGGGCGTGATCGTGCTCACGTGCGGCACGTACGGCAACGTCATCCGATTCCTCCCGCCGCTGTCGATCGGCGACGACCTGCTGAACGAGGGCCTCGACGTCGTCGCGGCCGCTCTCGCCCGCAGCTGACACGCGTCCCGGCGGCGGCGTCGACCCGAACTCCGCCGCCGTCGGGGCCACCCACGAAGACGTGAACGACACAACGAAGGAAGTGCCCATGGACGACATCACCCGTGACGTGGTCGTGATCGGGGCCGGCGCCGCCGGTCTCACCGCGGCCAACGACCTGCGCAAGGCCGGCCTGTCGGTCGCCGTCCTGGAGGCCCGCGATCGCGTGGGCGGACGCCTGTGGACCGACGTCGTCGACGGCGCGATGCTCGAGCTCGGCGGTCAGTGGGTCTCTCCCGACCAGACCGCGCTCATCGACACCGTCGCAGACCTCGGCCTGTCCACCTACAGCCGCTACCGCGAGGGCGACAGCGTGTACGTCGGCCCCGACGGCGAGGCCAAGCGCTTCACGGGGGAGATGTTCCCCGTCGCGCCCGAGACCGAGAAGGTCATCGACGAGATCACCGCGCGCCTGGATGCCATGGTCGCCGAGATCGACCCCGACAAGCCGTGGGAGCACCCGAAAGCCGCCGAGTGGGACAAGATCTCGTGGGACGCCTGGCTGCGTCAGCAGACCGACGACGACGAGGCCGTGCGCAACCTCGCGTTCGCGACGGGCTCGGCGATGCTCACCAAGCCCACGCACACGTTCTCGCTCCTGCAGTCGCTGCTCATGGCGGCATCCGCGGGCTCGTACTCCCACCTCGTCGACGCCGACTTCATCCTCGACAAGCGCGTCACGGGGGGACTCCAGCAGGTGCCCGAGCTGCTCGCCGAGCGTCTGGGCGATGACGTCCTGCTGAATCAGCCGGTGCGCCGCATCGTCTGGGGCGACGCCTCCGCCGCCCCCGAGCGCGTCGCGAACGCGGCGACGGGTCAGCGGGTCGACGACCTGCGCGCCCTGACCGCTCGCGTCGAGGCGGCGACCGCCTCCTCCACGGGCGTCACCGTGATCGCCGACGGCGTGACCGTGCGCGCGCGCTTCGCGATCCTCGCCCTCGCCCCCGTGCTCTACTCGCGCATCTCGTTCGAGCCGCCGATGCCGCGCCTGCAGCACCAGATGCACCAGCACATCTCGATGGGCTTCGTGATCAAGGTGCACGCCGTCTACGAGACGCCGTTCTGGCGCGACAAGGGCCTGTCGGGCACCGTCTTCAGCCCCTACGAGCTGTGCCACGAGGCGTACGACAACACCAACCACGGCGACGAGCGCGGCACCCTGGTGGGTTTCGTGTCCGACCAGAACGCCGACGACCTGTTCCGCCTCAACGCCGCGGAGCGCAAGGAGCGCATCCTCGAGTCGCTCTCGCACTACTACGGTCCCGAGGCGAAGAACCCGGTCGTCTACTACGAGAGCGACTGGGGCACCGAGGAGTGGACCCGCGGGGCGTACGCCGCGAGCTTCGACCTGGGCGGGCTCCACCGCTACGGCGCCGATCAGCGTCAGCCCGTCGGGCCGATCCACCTCGCGTGCAGCGACATGGCCGGCGCCGGGTACCAGCACGTCGACGGCGCGATCCGTCAGGGCCACCGCGCCGCCGACGAGATCCTCGAACGGACGCGCGGGTGACCGGCGACCGCGTCGTCGTCGGGTACACCGCGACCGACGCCGGCGCGGATGCGCTCGCCCTCGGCGCGCGTCTCGGGGCGGCGCTCGGCGCTCCCGTGCACGCGGTGGTCGTGCTGCCCTCGCCCGAGAACAACGTCTCGATCCCCTCCGCCGCGAGCTACGACCGCCTCGTCGCCGACACCGCCCGCGGCTGGCTCCGCGACGCCCTCGCGCAACTCGGCGACCCGTCCGGCATCCGGGGTCACGTCCGCTACGCGCAGGCCGTGTCCGATGGGCTCGTCGCGGCGGCGGAGGAGTTCGACGCCGGCGTGATCGTCGTGGGGACCGGCGCCGGTGGGCCCCGCGGTCGTCACCGCCTGGGCACCACCGCCGAGGAGCTCGTCCACTCCGCGCCCGTCCCGGTCGCGCTGGCGCCCGAGGGGGCGCGGAAGATCGATCCGGCCGCGGGGCTGCCGCGCATCACCGCCGCCATCGGCACCCGACCGGGGGCCCAGGCGCTGCTCGACACCGCGATCGGCGTCGCGCGGCGCTCCCACGCGCCGCTGCGGCTGCTCTCCCTCGCGGGCGTCGACCTCCCGGACCGTGTTGACGCGGGCCTGACGCGACTGACCGGGCAGACCCACGCCGCGGGCGTCCTCGACACCGTGCGCGCCTCGCTTCCCGACGAGATCGCGGCCGAGGCCGTCGTCGGCACCGGCGACGACATCGAAGACGCCGTCTCGCGCCTCGAGTGGCAGCCGGGCGAGATCGCCCTCGTCGGCTCCAGCCGCCTCGCCCAGCCGCGGCGTCTGTTCCTCGGCTCCACCGCGGGCCGCATCCTGCGCGCCCTGCCCGTCCCCATGATCGTGGTGCCCCGCACCTCGGAGGCCTCCTCATGACCAGCCCTCGCAACGACGCGAGCCCCGCACCCGACGCCGCCGTCACCACCGGCATCTCGAACAAGGGCCTGCGCGTCGGCTCGATCGGCATGATCGGCGCCGTCGTCATCGGCATCTCGACCATCGCCCCGGCGTACACGCTCACCGGCGCCCTCGGCCCCACCGTCTCGGCGGTGGGCTTCCAGGTGCCGGCGATCATCCTCGTCGGCTTCATCCCGATGCTCCTGGTGGCGCTCGGCTACCGCGAGCTGAACTCCCGGATGCCGGATGCCGGCACCTCGTTCACCTGGGCGGCTCGCGCCTTCGGGCCCTGGGTCGGCTGGATGGCCGGGTGGGGGCTGGTGGCGGCGACCGTCATCGTGCTGTCGAACCTCGCCGGCATCGCGGTGGACTTCCTGTTCCTGCTCATCGCCCAGATCTCCGGCAACCCGGACATCGCCGAGATCACGCGGATCGTGCCCGTCAACGTCGCCGTCTGCCTGCTCTTCATGCTGCTGGCCACGATCGTGTCGTACCGCGACCTGCAGACCACGCAGCGTCTGCAGTACGGCCTGGTCGGGTTCCAGATCCTCGTGCTGCTCGTGTTCGCGGGCGCGGCCGTGATCGAGATGATGAACGGCAACGCCTTCGACGCGAGTCCCGTCCAGGCGTCGTGGTTCAACCCGTTCGAGGTCGACTCCTTCAGCGCGTTCGCCGCCGGACTCTCGCTGTCGATCTTCATCTTCTGGGGGTGGGACGTCATCCTCACGATGAACGAGGAGACGAAGGACCCCGACAAGACGCCCGGGCGCGCGGCCACCGTCACCGTGTTCCTGATCGTCGCCCTGTACCTGTTCATCGCCGTCGCGCTGCTGATGTTCGCCGGCAACGGCACGGGGGAGCTGGGGCTCGGCAACGAAGACATCCAGGAGAACGTGTTCTTCCACCTCTCCGGCCCGATCCTCGGGCCCCTGGCGTTCCTCGTCTCGCTCGCCGTGCTGACCAGTTCCGCGTCGTCGCTGCAGGCCACGTTCGTCGGTCCCGCGCGC
The DNA here is from genome assembly GCF_947489255.1 of uncultured Microbacterium sp. Lineage (GTDB taxonomy): Bacteria > Actinomycetota > Actinomycetes > Actinomycetales > Microbacteriaceae > Microbacterium > Microbacterium phycohabitans. The sequence continues at coordinate 406,351 of NZ_CANLCY010000003.1, read as the reverse complement.
ACGCTGCTCGCGATGGCCCACTACGACGCCCTGCCCCGGAAATTCGCGAAGGTCAGCCCGCGCTTCTTCACCCCGGGGTACGCCACGATCGTGTCGGCGATCGTCGCATCGGCCTTCTACGCGATCATGCGCGTGCTGAGCGAGAACGTGCTGACCGACACCATCACGGCGCTCGGGGCGATGATCTGCTTCTACTACGGCCTGACCGCGTTCGCCTGCGTCTGGTACTTCCGCAAGCAGTGGTTCGACTCGGTGCGCAACGTCTTCCTCACCCTCCTCGCGCCGCTCGTGGGTGGCGTCATCCTGGCCGTGCTGTTCGTGACGACCCTCATCGACAGCGCGAACCCCGATTACGGATCCGGTTCGCAGATCGGGGGAGTGGGTCTGGTGTTCGTCATCACGGTCGTGATCATCGTCGTCGGCATCGTGCTGATGATCGCGCAGCGCATCGCGAGCCCCGCCTTCTTCCGCGGTGAGACCCTGGGACGGGAAGCGCCCGCCAGCGCCCGCCGCCGCCGCACGGTCTGACCGCACCAGCTGACAACGAAACGAAAAGGAGCATCATGAGCGACTACGCCGTCGTCAATCCCGCCACCGGCGAGACCCTCGCCGAGTACGACACCCTGACCGACGCCGGGGTGGAGAGCGCGATCGCCTCCGCTCACGACGGGTACCGCGTGTGGTCGCGCACCGCGCCCGCTGACCGCGCCGCCGCGATCCGGCGCGTGGCCGAGCTGCACCGCGAACGCCGCGAGGAGCTCGCCGCGATCATCGTGCGCGAGATGGGCAAGCCGCTGGAGGCGGCCCTCGGCGAGGTCGACTTCGCCGCCGACATCACCGAGTACTACGCCGACAACATCGACAAGATCACCGGTGACACCCCGCTCGACATCCTGGGCGAGGGCACCGCGGTCATCCGCCGCTCGCCGCTGGGCGTGCTGCTGGGCATCATGCCGTGGAACTTCCCCTACTACCAGGTCGCGCGATTCGCCGCCCCGAACCTCGCGGTCGGCAACACGATCCTGCTCAAGCACGCACCCCAGTGCCCCGAGTCGGCCGAGGCGCTGCAGGCGATCTACCGTGATGCGGGACTTCCCGACGGCGCCTACGTCAACATCCGCGCCACCAACGACCAGGCGGCGACCATCATCGCCGATCGCCGCGTGCAGGGCGTGTCGGTGACCGGCTCCGAGCGCGCCGGTGCCGCGGTCGCCGAGATCGCCGGCCGCAACCTCAAGAAGGTCGCCCTCGAGCTCGGCGGGTCCGACCCGTTCATCCTGCTGTCGACCGACGACCTGGATGCCGCGGTGCAGGCCGCCGTCGACGCGCGCCTCGACAACAACGGCCAGTCGTGCAACGCCGCGAAGCGCTTCATCGTCGCCGACGACCTCTACGACGGCTTCCTGTCGAAGTTCACCGCCGCGCTCGGCGAGGCGAAGGTCGGCGACCCGTTCGCCGATGACACGGTGCTGGGCCCGCTGTCTTCGCTCACCGCGGCCGAGCGCCTCGACGAGCAGGTGCAGCGCGCGGTCGCGCAGGGCGCCACCGTCGAGGTCGGCGGCACGCGCGACGGCGCCTTCTACCCCGGCACGGTGCTCACCGGCGTCACGAAGGACATGGACGCGTACGGCGAGGAGTTCTTCGGCCCCGTCGGCACGGTCTACCGCGTCTCGAGCGAAGACGAGGCCGTCGAGCTCGCCAACGACACCGGCTACGGACTGGGGTCCTACGTCTTCACGACGGATGCCGAGCAGGCCCAGCGCATCGCCGACAAGATCGAGGCCGGAATGGTCTACGTCAACGTCGTGCTCGCCGACTCTCCCGAACTGCCGTTCGGCGGCGTGAAGCGCAGCGGCACCTCGCGCGAGATGGGACTGCTCGCCGCGGACGAGTTCGTGAACAAGAAGCTCATCCGCACGATCTGATCGCTCTGACGTCCCCCGGTCCGGTTCGCCGGGCCGGGGGACGTCTGCGCGCGGGCCTCGCCATCCTCGGTCGTGAGGTCGAGGTGAGGCATCGGGCGGGTCGTGGGGTGCACCACGGGTGAGATCGGCGGGCGTCCACCGCGACTTTCCGGACGTGGCGCGGGGATCGGCCGCCCGCGGGTCGGGAGGGCGTCATCCGCGACTGGAACACTTCGGGCGCTGTCGACTCGGGCAGCCTTTCCCGAAGGAGTATCCGTTGCATCCGTCCTCCGTCCGGCTGTCGCCGCAGCGTGCCCTACGTCTGCTGGCGCTCGTCCTGTCCGTGCTCTTCGTCGCCGGTCTGGCCGTCGCGTCACCGGCTCAGGCGACGTCGCTCCCGTCGCCCCCGCCCTTGCCGTCGAGCTCTCCCTCGCCATCGGTCCCCGCTCAGCCCACGCCGTCGACCCCGTGCGGTTACGACATCTGCGGCGTGCGGCTTCCCAACGTCAACGGACGGGACTATCTCACCTCGCGCGGTTCCTCGGAGTCATCCGCGCCGGTCGGGATGGAGCCGCTGGACACTCCCGAGAAGGCGACGTTCAACATCCAGGATGCCGGCGACGGCTCGGTCTACATCCGTGACTACCGCGACCAGTGCCTCGTCTGGGAGCCGATCCCCGAGACGACCGTCCCCGTGTGGCTCGGGACCGGCCCGTGCACGGGCTCCGTGGCCGAGCGGTGGTACTTCCAGAACCAGGACTACGCCAATTCCTGGGCCATCCGCAAGGTGGGGTGGTCGGACGGATCGAAGGACGATCGCTGTATGGACGTCTCGATGGGCGAGACGGGCCCGCGGAGCAAGATCCTTCCGCGGGGCTGCAAGAAGTCGTCGTCGAATTGGCAGAAGTTCATGGCCTTCGCGGTCGACCCGTCGCAGGCTCAGGCCGTTAAGGACGCCATCCAGGACCGCGCAACCCGCTTCGCCGCGACGCAGTGCGAGGAGGCGAAGATCGTCACCTGCGGGTTCCTGCTGGGCGGCGTCTCGGGAGGGACGCTGAGCACTCCCGAGCTCGTCGGGCTGACGGGGTTCAACTACGACCAGATCGACCAACCGGAGGAGATGAAGGTCCAGCACATCAAGTCGGCCACCGTGAGCTTCGGTTGGGGCTCGCGGTTCTCGTTGAAGGTCGAGGCCGGGGCCCTCGGCTTCGCCAAGACCGAGTGGACCGTCGAGATGTCGTGGAATGCCAACAAGAGCTGGACCGACACGCAGTCGATCGATCAGACCTTCCACATCACCACGCCCGCCGGAGGGTACGCGTGGGCCGCCTACGCGCAGACCATCCGCACGGTCACGGGCACAGTCACCTACACCGTCAAGGACACGGGAAAGTCCTGGACGGCTCCGTCGACGGTCACGCTGCCCTCCCAGGAGAACGGTCCGATCCGCAGCGCGATCATCCTGTGCAACAGCCGGTCGACGAACAAGTTCTGCATCCAGACGGCCCCCGTGATGAACGGACTCACCAATCGCAGCGCGAGCACCGCGAAGCCGGCCGGGGTCGACTGGCTCACCGCGGTCGAGGACGACGAGCAGATGTGCTCGGGGACCGCGATCAGCGAGTCGTGGGTGCTGACGTCGAAGAGCTGCCCGACGGCCCGCGTGCGGTTCGTCGGGGCCGAGGGTGCCGACGCCCCCGCGATCGCGGTCGACAGGACGGTGGATGCCGCCTCCGGCAACATCCGTCTGCTCCACCTCTCCACGCCCCGGCCGCTGAGCGCGTACCCCTCGCTCGATCTCACGGGCGCACCCACGGAGGGCGACACCGCGACCGCTTACACCGTCGGCACTCCGGGGGCACTCTCGCCGTCTCGTTCGCAGGTGAGCGTGTCGACGGTGGGAGCCGACGCGCGACGCGGAGGGGACGTCATCCAGGTCGGCACGAAGGATGCTCCCGCCCTGCAATCGGATGCCGGGGGACCGCTTCTCGTGGGCGGACGACTGGTGGGCATCGGCTCGTGGCAAGCAACGGCAGGAGCGTCTCCGACCGGCGGCTACGCCGCTCTGCGCTCGGCTGCGGCGGCGATCGCCCCCGAGGTGATCGGAGACGTCGTCGCGAAGGACGGCGTCGCCAAGATCACGATCGGCAAGAACCTCTTCGGCTCGAAGACCCGCGTCATGGTGTGGGCCGACGGGCGATACGTTGCGGAGACCTACGACGGCACCAACTACTACGCGGGCATCGGCGAGAACGCGGACGGCACCATGACCCTTTACGCCAACGTCCCCCGCGGGGCTCTCGTGCAGGTCGGCATCAGCGACGGGGCGCCCGGCGGGGGAGCCTCGGCCGCGACCACCCGCGTCCAGCAGGCCGTGCTGGCCGACACCGCCGCGACGCTCTCGCTCGACGATCAGGGGCACCTGACGTACGCGGCGTCGCGGAACCTGACCGACGGAGACCGGCGCGTCATGGTGTTCGTGAACGATCGCTACATCGGGGAGACCTACCGGGGCGTCAGTTACTACATGGGGTACGCGAAGGATGCCACGAACACCACGATGTACCCCGGCGGCACGTTCGCACGCGGCGACGAGGTCGAGATCCGTCTGGTCCAGGGCGCTCCGGGGGAGCCGACCGGCACCGCCTCCGTGCTGAGCCAGCGCATCCTCTGAACGGGTCGCGGCGGCACCCGTGACGTGCCGTGTCCCCCGGTCCGGTTCGCCAGGCCGGGGGACATGGCATAGACTGGGGAGTGCAGTCGAAATCTGCATTCTTTCGCTGTGCCCTCGGGTACGCGGCATCCCTCCCCGAGGAATTCCAGGCGGAAGCGCGCCGGTTTCGCATCCTGGATCCCTCGGGATCTTAGGGCGGTAGCTCAATTGGCAGAGCAGCGGTCTCCAAAACCGCAGGTTGCAGGTTCGATTCCTGTCCGCCCTGCGCACAGCGCACGCTGGCACAGACAGAGACCTAGGTGGTTCGATGACGCAGGACGAGGCGAAGGGCGAGGTCGTCGCAGACCGCGGCGCGCCCCGCGAGAAGAAGCTCAACTTCTTCGCGCGGATCGCCCTCTTCATTCGTCAGGTCTTCGCGGAACTGCGCAAGGTCGTCACCCCCACGCGGCAGGAACTGATCAAGTTCACCGCCGTCGTCCTCGGGTTCGTCGTCGTGATGATGGCGATCGTCTACGGCCTCGACGTGTTGTTCGTGTGGATCACCACCGCCGTCTTCGGCGTCCCCGGTACCGCCGGCGCCTGACCGGCGTCTGGGCGGACGCGCGGCGCCAAGAGCGGCCGCCTCTGAACGGAAGAGATCACAGTGTCTGAAAGATATGTCGACGACGCCGACTGGGCCACGGCCGCCGAGCAGTCCAGCGAGGACGACGAGGCCCAGGAGGGCAACGTGCTCGAGTCCCAGGAGCGCGCCTCCGACTCGGCCGAGCACACCGCGGTCCACATCGTCGACGACGAGACCGACACAGACGACGCCGATCTCGGCGACCTCGACATCACCGACCCGGAGGCGGACGCGATCGTGAACGACGCTCTCGAGATCGACGAGACCAGCGAGGCCGAGGCCGCAGCCGAGGTGCTCACCGATTCCCTGGCCGAGGAGCAGGCCGAAGAGGCCGCCGAGGCCGCCGACGAGGTCACCCCCTACGACGGTCCCGACGTCAACGGCGAGCCCGACGCGCCCGTGCTCGACGAGGACTTCGTCGACGAGGTCAACGCGGCCGCCGGTGTGGTCGACGAGGCCGAGGCGTCCGAGTCGCCCGCCGACGCCGCGGAGGCGCCGGAAGACGCCGACTCCGCCGACGACGAAGACGTCGACCCCTACGACGCGTTCCGCGCCGAGCTGCGATCGCTCCCGGGCAAGTGGTACGTCATCCACTCCTACGCCGGCTTCGAGCGCAAGGTGAAGGCCAACATCGAGCAGCGCAAGTCGACGCTCGAGGTCGAGGACGACATCTACCAGGTCGAGGTCCCGATGGAGGACGTCGTCGAGATCAAGAACGGCCAGCGCAAGATGGTCAACCGCGTGCGCATCCCCGGCTACGTGCTGGTGCGCATGGACCTCAACGAAGACACCTGGTCGGTCGTGCGTCACACCCCCGGTGTCACCGGCTTCGTGGGCAACGCCCACAACCCGACCCCGCTGCGCTTCGAGGAGGCCTTCACCATGCTGAAGAGCCTGGTCGAGGTCAAGGAGTCCGCTCCCGCCAAGGCCGGAGCGGCCAAGGGCGCCCCGACCGCTCAGCGCGTCATCCCCGCCGAGGTCGACTTCGAGGCCGGCGAGACGATCACGATCAAGGAGGGCTCGTTCGCGGGTCTTCCCGGCACGATCAGCGAGATCAAGCCCGAGAGCGGCAAGCTCACGGTCCTCGTCTCGCTCTTCGAGCGCGAGACCCCGGTCGAGCTGTCGTTCGACCAGGTCACCAAGATGGTCTGACGCCCCGCGCGTCCCGCGAACGCCCCGCCCGGCCCCGGCCGCGCGGGGCGTTCGCCGTTCCGCGCCGCGATCTCGCGCCTGGCGTCGCGCCGTGTCTCGGCACGCACGGCGTTTATCGGCACATGGGGCCGGGCGCGCACGGGCGACGACGCACGCTGGGGGAGGGGAGGGCGCGGGATGCCGGAAGGCGCCGCGTCGCGTATGATGGCAAGGTTGCGTGCTTCGGCGCGCGACGACCGCTGCCCGGAACCGCCGGGCGTGCGGGAGAGAGGGAACCGCGAGGGTCCCGCTCGAGAGAGGAAAAGGATATGGCACCCAAGAAAAAGGTGACCGGCCTGATCAAGCTCCAGATCAAGGCGGGCGCGGCCAACCCCGCGCCGCCGATCGGTCCGGCGCTCGGTCAGCACGGCGTCAACATCATGGAGTTCTGCAAGGCGTACAACGCGGCGACCGAGGCCCAGCGCGGCAACGTCATCCCCGTCGAGATCACCGTCTACGAGGACCGCAGCTTCACGTTCATCCTGAAGACGCCCCCGGCTGCAGAGCTCATCAAGAAGGCCGCCGGCCTCGCGAAGGGCTCCTCGACGCCCCACACGGTCAAGGTGGGCAAGCTCACCAAGGACCAGGTCCGCGAGATCGCCACCACGAAGCAGCCCGACCTGAACGCGAACGACATCGAGGCCGCCTCGAAGATCATCGCCGGCACCGCCCGTTCCATGGGCATCACGGTCGAGGACTGAGGGAGATAACAATGGCTACCAAGTCCAAGGCATTCCGCGCCGCTGCTGAGAAGATCGCGGCCGACACGTTCTACACCCCGACCGAGGCCGTCGCCCTCGCGAAGGAGACCGGCTCGAAGAAGTTCGACTCGACCGTCGAGGTCGCACTGAAGCTCTCGGTCGACCCCCGTAAGGCCGACCAGATGGTCCGCGGCACGGTCATCCTGCCCCACGGCACGGGTAAGACCGCGCGCGTCATCGTCTTCGCCAACGGCCCCGCGGCCGAGGCGGCCCTCGCCGCCGGCGCCGACGAGGTCGGTGGCACCGAGCTGATCGAGAAGGTCGCGGGCGGGTACACCTCGTTCGACGCCGCCGTCGCCACGCCCGAGCTCATGGGCCAGGTCGGACGCCTCGGTAAGGTCCTCGGACCCCGCGGGCTCATGCCGAACCCCAAGACCGGCACCGTGACCCCCAACCCGGCCAAGGCCGTCGAGGAGATCAAGGGCGGAAAGATCGAGTTCCGCGTCGACAAGCACGCCAACGTGCACTTCGTCGTCGGCAAGGCCTCGTTCTCGGCCGAGCAGCTCGACGAGAACCTGAAGGCCGCGCTTGAGGAGATCGTCCGCCTCAAGCCGTCCAGCTCGAAGGGCCGTTACATCCAGAAGGGCGCCGTCTCGACCACCTTCGGTCCCGGCATCCCGCTGGACGTCAACGCCATCGTCTGACGTTCGTCTCACGGAAGCCCCGCCGCGCCTCGTGCCGGCGGGGCTTCTGCGTGCGCGCCGTGCACGAACGTGCAACACAACGTCATCCAGGAAGACGATCACACGCCGACGTGTTGTGCTGGAGGGTCGCGGTCGTCCTGGCCCGCACCCCCTGAACGTCATCCCCACATCACACATGTCTGGAACAGCTATGCCCCGTCGTCGTCTGACCGTCCTCGCCGCCACCCTGGGCCTGAGCGCCCTCGCGCTGACCGCCTGCAGCGGTGGAACCACCTCGGGCGCCTCGTCCGACGCCGGCTCCGAGTACGACCTCGTCTCGGGCGGCACCCTCACGGTCGCCACTGAGGGCACCTACCGCCCGTTCTCGTACCACGAGGGTGCGGGCGAGCTCACCGGCTTCGACGTCGAGATCGCCAAGGCCGTCGCCGACAAGCTCGGCCTGGAGGTGAAGTTCCAGGAGACCCAGTGGGATGCCATCTTCGCGGGCCTGGACGCCGGTCGTTTCGACGTGATCGCCAACCAGGTGTCCATCAACCCGGAGCGCCAGGAGAAGTACACCTTCAGCTCGCCCTACACCGTCTCGCGTGGAGTGGTCGTGACCACCGAGGACGACGACTCGATCTCGAGCTTCGCCGACCTGTCGGGCAAGACCACCGCGCAGTCGCTCACGAGCAACTGGTACGAGCTGGCCACCTCCAGCGGAGCCCAGGTCGAGGCCGTCGAGGGCTGGGCGCAGGCCGTGGCGCTGCTCAAGCAGGGCCGCGTGGATGCCACGATCAACGACCAGCTCACCTACCTCGACTACGAGAAGACCAACAGCCCCACGGGCCTGAAGATCGCCGCCGAGACCGAGGACACCTCCGAGAGCGCCTTCGCCTTCAAGAAGGGGCAGGACGAGCTCGCGGATGCCGTGAACTCGGCCCTCGAGGAGCTGCGCGCCGACGGTACGCTGACCCAGATCAGCGAGAAGTACTTCGGCGCCGACGTCACCCAGTGACACCCCCGGCGCATCCACGCGCTGTAAACCCCACGGATCATCCGCCTCGCACCCCCTAGCGTGAGAGGCGGATGATCCGTGCTCGCGTGAGACGCGCGCCCCGAACGAAGAAGGAGGCCCATGAACGACCTGTGGACGTTGTTGCTCGACTCGTTCTGGCCGATGGTGGTGGCCGGGATCACGGGCACGATCCCGCTGTCGCTGGCCTCCTTCGCGATCGGTCTCGTGATCGCGCTGCTCATGGCGCTCCTGCGGCTGTCGCCGAACGTGGTGCTGTCGGGATTCGCCCGCTTCTACATCTCGATCATCCGCGGCACGCCGTTGCTGGTGCAGCTGTTCGTGATCTTCTACGGTCTGCCGGCGGTCGGCGTCGTGATCGACCCGTTCCCCGCCGCCGTCATCGCCTTCTCCCTCAACGTCGGCGGGTACGCGGCGGAGGTCATCCGGGCGGCGATCCTCTCCGTCCCGCGCGGACAGTGGGAGGCAGCCCACACCGTCGGGCTGTCGCCGGCGAAGACGCTGACGCGCATCATCCTCCCGCAGGCCGCGCGGGTGTCGGTGCCGCCGCTGTCGAACACCTTCATCTCGCTCGTGAAGGACTCGTCGCTGGCATCCCTCATCCTCGTGTCGGAGCTGTTCCGCCAGGCGCAGAACATCGCGGCGTTCTCGTACGAATTCATGGCCGTCTACCTCGAGGCGGCACTCATCTACTGGCTGTTCTGCCTGGTGCTGTCGTTCGCGCAGAACGCCCTCGAGAAGAGGTTGGACCGCCATGTCGCCCACTGATCCCACCCCCGCGCTGCTGACGGTCACGGGGCTGACGAAGAGCTTCGGCGCCAACCGCGTGCTCGACGGCGTCGATCTCGAGGTGCGCCGCGGAGACGTGCTCGTGCTGATCGGTCCCTCGGGGTCGGGCAAGACCACCGTGCTGCGTTGCCTGAACGGTCTCGAGACGCCCGACGAGGGTGTCGTGGCGTTCGACGGCGGGCCGCGGGTCGACTTCGCGCAGAAGGTGACCAAGGCCGATCGCGGCGCGATCCGCGCCCGTTCGGCGATGGTGTTCCAGCACCACAACCTCTTCCCGCACCTCACCGTGATCGAGAACGTGATCGAGGGTCCCGTGCAGGCGCAGGGGGTGCCGAAGGCGACGGCCGTCGCCAACGCCGAGCGCCTGCTCGCGCGCGTCGGCCTCGCCGAGAAGCGCGACGCGTATCCCTCGGAGCTGTCGGGCGGTCAGCAGCAGCGCGTGGGCATCGTGCGGGCACTCGCCCTGCAGCCCGACCTGCTGCTCTTCGACGAGCCCACGAGCGCCCTCGATCCCGAACTGGTCGGCGAGGTGCTGAAGGTCCTGCGCGAACTCGCGAACGAGGGGTGGACGATGGTCATCGTCACCCACGAGCTCGGCTTCGCGCGCGAGGTCGCCGACGAGGTGCTGTTCTTCGACGAGGGCGCGATCGTCGAGCGCGGGGCTCCCGCGAAGCTGTTCACGCAGCCGCAGAAGGAGCGCACGCGGCGCTTCCTCGACCGCCTGCTCCGGCCGCTGGACGGGCCCGACCCGGAGTGAGCCGCGGCATCGGGCCGCTCGACCGTCTCGCGTGGCACCCTGGGAGGGTGAACCGCCTGCAGACCGCGCTCGGCATCGATCTGCCGATCGTCCTCGGCCCGTTCGGCGGACTGTCGTCGATCGAGCTGACCGCGGCGGTGAGCGACGGAGGGGGACTGGGGTCGTTCGGGCTCTACGGCTACGCCCCCGCTCGCATCCGCGACACGATCGACCGACTGCGCCGATCGACGACGCGCCCCTTCGCGGTGAACCTGTGGATGCCGCGCGGCGACGAGGTCGCCCCGGACGACGTCGACGTGCGGCCGTTCCTCGACGCCGCCGGTCCGCTGTTCGACGAGGCGGGCGTGCCCGTGCCCTCTCCGCCCGAGGAGTTCGTCCCGCCCTTCGCCGCGCAGCTCGACGCCGTTCTCGAGGCGCGACCGGATGTGCTGAGCGTCGTCTTCGGCGTCCCGGATGCCGAGACCCTGGTGCGCGCGCACGAGCGGGGGATCGCCGTGATCGGCACGGCCACCTCGGTCGCCGAGGCCCGTGCACTGGACGCGGCGGGCGTCGACGCGATCGTGGCGACGGGAGCGGAGGCGGGAGGGCACCGGGTCTCGTTCCTGGCGGATCCCGCCGCCTCGCTCGTGGGGACCTTCGCCCTCGTGCCGCAGGTGGTCGACGCCGTCGCCGCGCCGGTCATCGCCGCGGGCGGGATCGCCGATCGTCGCGGAGTCGCGGCGGCGTTCGCCCTCGGCGCCGAGGGGGTGCAGGTGGGCACCGCGTTCCTCCGCACGCGCCAGTCCGCCGCGACGGCCGGCCATCGCGCCGCGATCGCCGCCGCGTCCGACACCGACACGCGATTGACGCGGGCCATGAGCGGTCGGCTGGCGCGTGGCATCCCGAACCGGGCGGTGCGCGAGATCGAGGCCTCGGGGATGATCGCGCCGTTCCCGGCGCAGAACTGGCTCACGGGCGTGTTCCGTGCGGCGGCGACCGCGTCGGGTGATGGCGAGCTGGTGTCGTTGTGGGCCGGGCAGGCCGCCGGGCTCAGCCGCCTCGACGACGCCGGCGAGGTGCTCGCCGAGCTGCGGGCCGGGTTGCCGGGTTAGGGCGTCGCCTCAGACGGTCTCGCGGATCTCGAAGCCCTCGGGCACGTCCACGGACTCCCCGCTCTCGAGCACGTCGACATCGGCGACCCGAGACGACGGCGGTCCCTCGTGCGCCCACGCGATGACGCCCTCGACCGCGTCGGGGTCACCCGCGACGAGCGCCTCGACGGCACCGTCGCTCCGATTGCGCACCCAGCCCCGCGTGCCGAGGCGTTGCGCCTCGGCCCGCAGCGCCCAGCGGAAGCCGACGCCCTGCACGCGGCCGGTCACGGTGATCGTCACTGTTCGCATCCGTCCATTGTCGTCGCGTCGACGACGGGCGCGGGGGACAGGCGGCGTTTCGCGTCGAGTGGTCGGATCCCGCCCCGAACGTCCCGACGCGCGGGGAGTATCGGGCCCCGGGGCGACGCGGTACCGGTCAGTGCGGGAGCACGAGCGAAACGGCGATCGCGACCATGACCACGGCGATCAGCGCGTCGAGGATGCGCCATGCCCGCGGGGTGTCGAGCCACCTGCCGAGGTAGCGCGCGCCGAAGCCGAGCGCGGTGAACCACACCAGGCTCGCCAGGCACGCACCGACGGCGAAGGCCCAGCGACCGTCCCCGTGGGTCGAGGCGACGGAGCCGAGGAGGAACACGGTGTCGAGGTACACGTGGGGGTTGAGCCAGGTGAGCGCGAGGCACGTCAGCACGGTCGTCGCGAGCGTCGTGCGGGTCCGAAGCGCCGTGCCACCGGCATCCGGGATCGGAGGGGATGCTGCGGTTCCGACGCTCAGCGTCTGCCCGCTCGGGCGCAGCGCGCGGCGGGCCGCGAGCACGGCGTAGCCGAGCAGGAAGGCCGCCCCCGCCCACCGCACCACCACGAGCAGCCACGGCACCGCCTGCAGCACGAGGCCGATGCCCGACACGCCCAGCAGGATCAGTACGGCGTCGGAGGTCGCGCACACGGTGACCACCGCGACCAGGTGTTCGCGGCGTACGCCTTGGCGCAGCACGAACAGGTTCTGCGCCCCGATGGCGATGATGAGCGAGAAACCGAGGCCGAGTCCGGCGAGCAGAGAGGCGAGCACGTTCCGACGGTAGGCCCGGAGTGATCGGCAGACCAGCTCAGGATTCTGAATCACCGTTAGCATCGCTTCATGTCGATCCCGCTCGATCTCGCCCGCACCCTCGCCGTCGTCGTGGAGGAGGGCACCCTGGATGCCGCGGCCCGTCGCCTGCACATCACCCCGTCGGCGGTGAGCCAGCGCCTGCGCGCGCTGGAGGACCGCGTGGGCCGGGTCGTGCTCGTGCGGTCGAAGCCGGTGCGCACGACCGAGGCCGGTGACGCCGTCGTCCGTCTCGCGCGCCAGCTCGCCCTCCTCGAGCACGACGCCCTGACGGCGATCGGGGCGGAGGGCGGGGCCACCGCCTCCCTCCCGCTCGCGGTGAACGCCGACTCGCTCGCGACGTGGTTCCTCCCGCCCCTGGCCCGGGTGGCGGCCGCGCACGCGGTCGTGTTCGACCTCCACCGCGACGACCAGGACTTCACCGCGGGGCTGCTCGAGTCGGGAACGGTGATGGCGGCGGTGACCTCGCGCGAAGCGCCGGTGGCGGGCTGCCGCGTGCGCCCCCTCGGCATCCTCCGCTACGAGCCCGTGGCGACGGTGGGGTTCGCCGCGCGCTGGTTCGCGGGCGGAGCGGATGCCGAGGCCCTCTCGAGGGCACCGCTGGTCGACTTCGACCGCCGCGACGATCTGCAGACGCAGTGGCTCGCCCGTCGAGGGGTGGCCGCGGGGGACCCTCCGCGCCATCGCGTTCCCGCCTCGCAGGATTTCGCGACCGCGATCGAACTGGGCCTGGGGTGGGGGCTCCTGCCCGGATTCCAGTCCGCGCCGGGCCTCGAGGCCGGCACCCTCGTGCGTCTCGCGGACGACGCGATCGACGTGCCGCTCTACTGGCAGCAGTGGAACCTCACGTCGCCCCTTCTCGATCTCGTGGCCGAGGAGGTGGTGTCCGAGGGGCGCCGCCGTCTCGCGGGAGTCTGACTCAGTCGTCGCTGACGCGCAGCACGACCTTGCCGCGCGTGTGTCCGCGCTCGATCGCGGCGTGCGCCTGCCCCGCTTCGTCGAGGTCGAACACGCGCTCGATGTACACGCGCACGGCGCCCGAATCCAGCAGGCGCCCGATCGTGGCCAGGGCGCCCCCGTCGGGGATGGTCTTGAAGTCGGTGGAACGGATGCCGCGTACCGCGGCCGCCTCGCGGAAGCCGGGCCATGCACCGGTGGGCACCTCGATCAGGAGCCCGCCGGGTCGCAGCACGTCGAGCGATCGGGTGCCGGTGTCGTCGGAGACGTTGCCGATCAGGTCGATGACCACGTCGACGGTGCCGACGACGTCTTCGAAGCGCGTGGAGGTGTAGTCGACGACCTCCGCCGCGCCCAGCTCGCGCAGCCAGTCGAGGTTGCGGGGCGAGCCCGTGGCGATCACGTGGGCACCGAAGTAGGCGGCGAACTGCACGGCGAAGTGACCGACGCCTCCGCTCCCGGCGTGGATGAGGATGCGCTGCCCCTGGTGGGCGAGGGCGGTCTCGACGACGATCCCCCACGCGGTCAGCGCGGCGACGGGCACGCCCGCGGCCTCGACGTGCGAGAGGGAGACGGGCTTGCGAGCGAGCGAGAGCGTGGGCACGACGACGTACTCCGCGTAGGTCCCCGAGGTGCGCGGAACAGCCGCCATGCCGTAGACCTCGGTGCCGGCGGGGAACGGGTGGGCATCGAACGGCGCCCGCACGACGACCCCGCTGACGTCGAGACCGAGAACCGCCGGCCACGAGTCGATCGCCGACGACATTCCGCGGCCCGCGCGGGTCTTCGCGTCGATCGGGTTCACTCCCGCGGCCACCACGCGCACCAGGACCTCGCTGAGGACCGGGGTGGGCACCGCGACCTGATCGACGCGGAGGGTCTCGGCCGACCCCGGCTCGTCGAGGACCACGGCATCCATGGTCTCGGGAACCGCCGGAGCGGGGTGGAGGGCGGCCTCGGGACGCGTCGATCGGAATCTCATCGGGCGCTCTCTCTCGCGTGCGGCGGTGTCGCGGCGGCTCCGCCGCGGTCTCCACAGTCAAGCGCGCCATTGTCTCGACGGTGTTACACCTCGGTCACCGTGTCGCGAAGCCGGGGACACCCCGCGTCAGGGGCCTCGACGATCGGGCCGCTCAGCCGCGTGCGGGGACCTCGCCGACGGCGAGGGCGTGCAGCAGGGTCGACAGGTGGCGGATGTCGTCGATCGACCAGTCGGCGATCGCGTCGAACAACCGGCTCTCGTGCGGGGCGCGGGCGTCGGCGAGGCGGCTGTGCCCGAGCTCGGTGACCGCGATGAGACGCGAGCGGCGATCGTTCGGGTCGGGCGTGCGGGTCACGAGCCCGAGATCCTCGAGCTCGGTGATCGAGCGGCTGAGGAATCCCTTGTCGGCGGCGAGCCGCTCGGCCAGAGCCGAGAGGGTGAGCGGGCCGAAGCGGCTGACCACCGACAGCGCCTTGAACGTGGCCGGGAGCATCCCGGGGCTGACCCGTTCCGCCGCCTCGGAGACGAAGCGGCGGAACACGGTCATGAGCTCGGAGAACGACGACTCCAGGGCCTGCACGGCCTCACGGCGGTCATCGTCCACGTCGCTCATCACGTCAGACATCCTCTCCCATCCCGGCGTCTCGGCGCGCACGGCGCGAGGATGCGGCATCCTGCGTCGGCACGGTTCCGGTCGCGGAGAGCGTCGCCATGCCCTCGGGCACCGAGACCGTGGCGAAGTCGGCCTCGCTCGCGGCGACGCGCTCCGTGGTCGTCATGCGGGTGAGCGGGCGGTTCGGCAGGAACAGGATCGCGATGAGGCTCACCACGGCGACGGGCACGGCGATGAGGAACGAGTGCGCGATCGACTGGGCGTAGATGTCCTCGACGATCACGCGCACGCTCTCGGGCAGCGTCGAGACCTGCGGGATCGCACCCGACTGCAGCGACTGGGCGACGGCTGCGCCCTTCTCGCCGAGCCCCATGATCGCGGTCTTCAGGTCGTCGGCGCGGTCGGTGAACAGGCTCGTCGCCATGCTCGCCAGCGCCGCACCCATGACCGAGACGCCGATCGTGCCGCCGAGGCTGCGGAAGAACGTCACTCCCGAGCTCGCCGCACCCATCTGAGTGGGGTTCGCGGTGTTCTGCACGACCAGCACCAGGTTCTGCATCGTCATGCCCACGCCGGCGCCCAGCAGAGCCATGTAGATCGAGACGAGTGCGAAGTTGGTGTCGTAGTGGATGGTCGACAGCAGGAACGATCCCGCGATGAGCAGGGCGCCTCCCGCGATGAGGAAGGGCTTCCAGTGCCCGAAGCGCGAGATGAGCGCGCCCACGACGATCGACGACACCAGGAGCCCGCCGATCATCGGGATGGTCATGACGCCGGCCTCGGTGGGCGTGGCGCCACGGGCCATCTGCATGTACTGGCTGAGGAAGACCGAGGTGCCGAACATCGCCAGGCCGGTCGCGATCGAGGCGATCGTGGCGAGGGTGAAGGTGGCGTCGCGGAAGAGGTTGAGCGGCACGAGGGGCTCCGACGAGCGCAGCTCGACGACCACGAAGAGGATCGCGGCGACGACGGCTCCGCCGACCATCAGCAGCGTTTCGGTGCTGGCCCACTCGAACGTGCTGCCCGCGTTGGTCACCCAGATGAGCAGCAGAGATACGGCCGCCGACAGCAGCACGATGCCGAGGTAGTCGATCTTGACCTTCCGCTTCGCGCGCGCCGGCAGGTGCAGCGCGCGCTGCTGGATGAGCAGGGCGGCGACGGCGAAGGGGAGGGCGACGAAGAAGTTCCACCGCCAGCCGAACGCATCGGTGATGACACCGCCGAGGAGGGGGCCGCCGACCGTGGCCACGGCCATGACGGCACCGAAGAGGCCCATGTAGCGACCGCGCTCGCGCGGGCTGATGATGTCGGCCATGATGACCTGGCTGAGGGCCGCGAGGCCACCGGCGCCGAGGCCCTGAACGGCCCGGAAGCCGATGAGCATGTCGGTGTTCTGCGAGAAGCCGGCGGCGGCGGTGGCGAGCACGAAGATCGCGATCGCGACCTGGATGAGCACCTTGCGGTTGAACAGGTCGGCGAGCTTGCCCCAGATGGGGGTGGAGATCGCGGTGGTCAGCAGGGTCGCCGTGATGACCCAGGTGTAGGCGTTCTGGTCGCCCGACAGGTCGTGCACGATGACGGGCAGCGACGTCGAGACGACGGTCGAGGCGAGCATCGACACGAACGTGCCGAGCAGCAGCCCGATGAGGGCCGGGAGCACGCGCCGCGGCGCGACGGTCTCGGGGGAAATGGTGGTCATGCGGAACTCCACGAAAGGGGGATGGATGCCGCGACGACGCTGGCGCGATTAGTTGACTGATGTCAACGATACGCCTGTTGCTTGACTTGCGTCAACTATTAATCGACGAGCGCGAGAGCGCGATACCTCTCGGTGGGTTCCGGTCGCACCGGTTGGCGCGCCTGCATGGTGCGGCGGTAGAGCTCGTCGATGAGCGAGGTGGCCAGGCCCACGAGCTTGGCGATCTCGCGCTCATCGCGTTCGATCCACTGGCAGCGCGGTTCGTCGTGCAGGGGGACGAAGCCGTCGTGCTGCTCCCAGGCCACGAGCGTGCGCTCGGCGCCGAGCACGTGCTGCTGCCACCAGATCTGGCGCATGTACGTCTTGGGGATCGAGCGCCACGCCTTGTTGGTGGTCTTGATCTCGGCGAGGATCACGCGACCCTCCCCGTCGACGACGACACCGTCGGGGGTCGCGAGGTGCCTCTTCTCGACGACCGCGTGATACAGTGCCGACGAGGGGCGGATGCCGTGCGTCGCGGCCACCCAGGCGGCGATCTCGGGCTCGCGTCGACGGCCGTGGGCCGTGAACGCGTTGCCCGAGAAGTTCGAGCCCATGAGCTTGGCATCCGCTGCTCGCGAGATGGCGTTGGCGCTGGTGAGTGCCGCGACGTCGGTGGCGGTGATCCCGCGCGAGCGGGCCCGGATCCAGGCGACGCGATCACGGGAATCGGCGACGATGCGAGCGTCGAGGTCGGCGCTGCGCGACGCGACGAGCTCGGGGGACATGCGTTCGACCCTAACCCCGTCCGGCCGTGGAGCGCATGCGAGCCCCGGCGCGTCGGCATCCGGGTCTTGTCCGCGAGGTAAGGGTGACCTAAGTTGTTCGCATGGATGCGAAGCCCGAGATGCTGCGTCGCCCCGACGGCGGCCTCTGGCGCGACCTCGAAGGTGCGGTGCTCCTCGGGGGAGACGCGCAGAACGTGCCGGAGATGCGACGCATCGCCGCCGCCCTGTCTCCGGTCGCGCACCTCACCGTCGTGGTCGAGGTGTGCGGATCGGACCAGGTCGGCGTGATCGACGCGGGGGACGGGCGGGTGAGCTGGCTCGATCGCGCGCTCGAGGGCGAGCTCCGTCCGCGCGGCGAGCGTCTGGCGCAGGCCATCCACGCCTGGTGCGCCGAGTGGGCGTGCGGCGAGGCGCCGGTGTGCACGGTGTGGCTCGGCGCTCGCACGCCGTCGCGCATCGTGCGGATGACCCAGGCGCTGCTACCGGAGCCGCGGGTGTCGTAGGCGCGCCCACCCTGCGGCGGGAGGACCGGCGCCCACGCGCTCACGCTGGCGTCAGGGGAGGGCCGCTGCCCGCGTCTTCAGTCCGGTGTCTACGTCGACCGCGCCGCACATGTCGGGCGGCCGCCCGCCGAGCGGCATCGGGTCGCCGTCGATGGTGATGGTGGGCGGCAGCGAGGGCGGGGCGCGAGGGCGGGGCGGTGCGCGGGCGGATTGGCGCGCGGCGCGAGGGTCGGGTACAGTAATGACCAAGCCAAAGACCGTCGGTCATCGTCGTGCTCGCATGTCGATCGAAGCGTCTGCTGAAAAGCAGGGGACCTACGCAGGTAAACGAAACTCTTCTGAGCTCCGTGCGCCTGCGCCGGAGCTCTTCTTTTTTGTCCGGACCCCGGTGTCTTCGGCCGGCGCCCCGCCTCCGCGGAGCGCCTCGTACACACAAGGAGTGGCCATGGCGCAGAAGGATGCATCGGTCGCCGAGCTCACGAAGAACTTCGAGAACTCGACCGCCGTTCTGCTGACCGAGTACCGCGGTCTGACGGTTGCCCAGCTCAAGCAGCTGCGCAACGACATCCGTCAGGACGCGGATTACGCCGTGGTGAAGAACACGCTGACCAAGATCGCCGCGTCCAACGCGGGGGTCACGGGACTGGATGACGAGCTCAAGGGCCCGTCCGCCATTGCGTTCGTGCACGGCGACCCCGTCGCCGTCGCGAAGAGCCTGCGTGCCTTCGCCAAGGCTAACCCTCAGCTCGTGGTGAAGGGCGGCTACTTCGATGGCGCCGCTCTGACCGCGGATGAGGTCAACAAGCTCGCCGATCTCGAAAGCCGTGAAGTCCTGCTGGCGAAGCTCGCCGGCGCGATGAAGGCGACGATGACCAAGGCGGCATACGTCTTCCAGGCGCTTCCGTCGAAGGCCGTTCGCACGGTCGACGCGCTGCGCGAGAAGCAGGACACCGCGGCCTGACCCGGCCCGGCTGATTAACCCGATCAAGGAGATACAACATGGCTAAGCTCAGCACCGAAGAGCTGCTCGACGCGTTCAAGGAGCTCACGCTCATCGAGCTGTCCGAGTTCGTCAAGGCGTTCGAGGAGACCTTCGACGTCACCGCTGCCGCCCCCGTGGCCGTGGCCGGCCCCGCCGCCGGTGGCGCCGCCCCCGCCGAAGAGGTCGAGGAGAAGGACTCGTTCGACGTCGTCCTCGAGGCTGCCGGTGACAAGAAGATCCAGGTCATCAAGGTCGTCCGCGAGCTCACCTCGCTCGGCCTCGGCGAGGCCAAGGCCGTCGTCGATGGCGCTCCCAAGGCCGTGCTCGAGGGCGCGAACAAGGAGACCGCCGACAAGGCCAAGGAGGCCCTCGAGGCCGCCGGCGCCACGGTGACCCTGAAGTAATTTCAGACACACCGTCGCTTTCGCGACACCCAGAACCCCGGATGCCGATCGGCATCCGGGGTTCTGTCGTCTCCGCCGCGACGCGGCGACGTGCCGATGTGGGACACCGTGGTCCCTCGCGCGCCGTGGAACCGGGTGTCCGCTGCTGCGGAACCGGAATTCACCGAATGGAAACGAAAGAAGTCTGGGAAAAAGGTATGGGCATCGTTTACGGTCGTTGAGAACACCCCCCCCGTCGATCCCCCCATCCGACGTCGATCTCGTTCACGCGTCCACTCGTGCGTCGGTACCTGGAGACCCATGCTCATCGCTTCATCCGGCGCGCCCGCGCGCCGTTTCACGACCGCTCTCAGCGCCGCCCTCGGCGCCGCTCTGCTCGGTTCCGCCCTGGCCCCCCTGCCCGCTTTCGCGGCCGACGGCGCGAAGGTGGTGATCAATGAGGCCTACCTGAAGGGCGGGAGCGCCGGCGCGCCGTACGCGAAGAAGTTCGTCGAGCTGTACAACGCCGGCGACACCGCGCAGGACCTGACCGGCTGGTCGCTGCAGTACCGCTCCGCCTCCAACGTCGATGCACCCTCCGGCGCGAACACTCAGGCGCTCAGCGGATCGATCGCCGCAGGCGGCTACTACCTCATCGCGCTCCCCGGCAACGGCAACGGAGACGTCGGTGCCCCTCTGCCCGCCGCCGATGCCACCAGCGCGGGGCTGAACCCGTCGGGGACGACCGGACAGCTCTTCCTCGCCGACGTCACGGAGCCGCTCGCTCTGCCCGCCGGTTCGGTCGACGACGACCGCGTCGTCGACTTCCTGGGCTACGGCGCCGGCGTGAGCTTCGAAACCGCCCCGGCCGTCGTCGACGGCCCGAACGGCACCCCGAACTCCCTCGTGCGCACGGATTTCGTCGACACGGATGACAACTCCGCCGACTTCACCAACACCGCGACGGTGACGCCGCAGGGGTCCGGGGGAGCCGCCCCCGAGCCGCAGCCGACCGAGGAGCCCTCACCCTCTCCGACGACCCCCGTCCCGGGCGAGGTCACCCCGATCCGCGAGATCCAGGGGACCGGTGCGACGACACCGCTCGACGGCACCGTGGTCACCACCCGCGGCGTCGTGACCGCCGCGTACCCGACCGGCGGCTACAACGGCTTCTTCCTTCAGACGGAGGGAACCGGAGGCGCGGTCGACGTCGCCACCCACACCGCCTCCGACGCGATCTTCGTCTACGGCTCCGACGCCGCGGCATCCGTCGCCATCGGCGACCACGTCGAGGTGACCGGAACCGCGGGCGAGTTCTCCGGACAGACGCAGCTCACCGCCGACGCCGCCAGTGTCCGCGTCCTCACCGAGGAGGCCGCCCCGGTCGCCCCCGCGGAGATCACGTGGCCGAAGAACGACGAGGAGCGCGAGCGCTTCGAGGGCATGCTGCTGGCGCCGCAGGGCGACTTCACCGTGACGAACAGCTACTCGACGAACCAGTACGCCGAGGTGGGGCTGGCGGCGGGCACGACCCCGCTGCGCACGCCGACCGACGTGGCGCGTCCCGACACACCCGACTACGCCGCGGCCGTCGCCGCCAACAAGGCCCGCGCCGTCGTGCTCGACGACGGTGCCTCGCTGAACTTCCTCACCACCGCGCAGGACGTCCCGCTCCCGTACGTGTCGCTGACCGACCCCGTGCGCGTCGGTGCCGCCGTGACCTTCACGCGTCCGGTGATCCTCGACTACCGCAACAACGCCTGGAAGTTCCAGCCGACTCAGCAGCTGACCGTCGACAACGCCGCGACCGTGCAGCCCGCGACCTTCGCGAACACCCGCACGGCGGCCCCGGAGCCGGTCGGCGGCTCGGTGAAGATCTCGAGCTTCAACGTGCTCAACTACTTCACCACCACGGCGGAGAGCGTCGGGTGCACCTCGACCTACGACGACCGTGAGGGCAACCCGATCACGGCCGACACCTGCCCCGATCCCGGCCCCCGCGGAGCAGCGGACGCGGTGAACCTCGCCCGCCAGCAGGCCAAGATCGTCGCCGCCGTGAACGGGCTGGGCGCCGACGTTGTCTCGCTCGAGGAGATCGAGAACTCGGCCGTCTTCGGCAAGGACCGCGACGACGCCCTGTCCACCCTCGTCGACGCCCTCAATGCGGCGCTGGATGCCGAGGAGTGGACCTTCGTGCCCTCGCCGGCGGACCTTCCGGCGTCGGAGGACGTCATCCGTACCGCCTTCATCTACAAGAAGGCCGTCGTCGCCCCGATCGGCGACAGCGTCATCCTGGACGACCCGGCCTTCTCGAACGCCCGGCAGCCGCTCGCCCAGGCCTTCGCCCCCGTCGACGACGCGGATGCCAAGATCCTCGCGATCGTGAACCACTTCAAGTCCAAGGGGGACAGCCGTCCCGCGGCGACCGGCGACAACGCCAACGGCATCCAGGGCGCCTTCAACGGCGATCGCGTGCGCCAGGCGCAGGCCCTCGGAGCCTTCGCCGCGGAGCGGTCGGCGGCGGTCGGAACCGACGACGTCTTCCTGCTCGGCGACTTCAACGCCTACACGCAGGAGGACCCGATCGAGACCCTGCGCTCGTTCGGCTTCGAGCCGCTGGAGGCGGGAACGGGCAAGTACTCGTACTCGTTCAGCGGGCAGTCGGGGTCGCTCGACCACGTGCTCGCCTCGCCCTCGGCGCGCGAGCTCGTGACCGGCGTCGACATCTGGAACATCAACGCCGTCGAGGCGCTCGCCCTGGAGTACAGCCGCTTCAACTACAACGCGCTGAACTTCTACGACGAGTCCCCGTACCGCTCCAGCGACCACGACCCCGTGGTCGTGGGTCTCGACCTGTCGTCGACGACGGAGCTCAACCTGCTCAACATCAACGACTTCCACGGCCGCATCGACGCCAACACGGTGAAGTTCGCGTTCACGATCGAGTCGCTCCGCGCGGAGGGCGGCGAGGACGACACGCTGTTCCTCTCCAACGGCGACAACATCGGTGCGTCGCTGTTCGCCTCCTCCAATGCCGGTGACAAGCCGACCATCGACGTGCTGAATGCGCTCGACCTGGCGGCATCCGGGGTCGGGAACCACGAGTTCGACAAGGGCGCCGACGACCTCGTCGGCCGGGTCGGCGATCTCGCCGACTTCCCGTACCTGACGGCCAACGTCTACCGCAACGGCGAGCCGCTGCTCCCCGGCTACGAGATCTTCGAGGTCGACGGCCTTCGGGTCGGCGTGATCGGTGCGGTCACCGAGGAGACGGCCTCGCTCGTGACACCCGGTGGCATCAGCGGCGTGGAGTTCCGCGAGCCGGTGGCCGAGGTCAACCGCGTGGTCGCCGAGATCCGCGACCAGGTCGACGTGATCGTCGCCGAGTACCACGAGGGAGCCGCGAAGGGCGGGTCGCTCGACGACGCGCTCGCCGCGGGCGGCGCGTTCGAGCGCATCGTGGACGAGACGGACGCCGACGTCGACGCGATCTTCACGGGGCACACCCACGAGGAGTACGTCTGGGATGCACCGGTCCCCGGCACGGACGGCACGCGACCGGTGCTGCAGACCGGAAGCTACGGCGAGAACATCGGCCAGATCGTGCTGAGCGTCGACCGCGAGAGCGGCGAGGTCGTGGGGCACACCGCCCGCAACGTGCCGCGTCTCGCGGGCGAGGTCGTCGATGGCGACCCGGGGAAGACGGCCGAGAACAGCGCGGCCCTCGACGCCGAGCTCATCGCCGGATACCCGCGCGTGGCCGAGGTGGCGGACATCGTCGCCGCGGCGCTCGCCGACGCCGACCGCGTCGGATCGCAGCCGGTGGGCTCGGTCGACGCCGACATCACCACCGCCTTCACCGGTGGGGCCTACGTCGACGGCGTCTACGCGGGCGGCAAGCGCGACGACCGGTCGCGGCCCTCGGCGCTCGGCTCACTCGTCGCCGATGCGCTGCTGGCGACCCTCAGCGACCCCGCTCGCGGCGGCGCCGACATCACCGTGGTCAACCCGGGCGGTCTGCGCGCCGAACTCCTGCGCGGAGACGACGGGGTCATCACCTTCGCCGAGGCGAACGCGGTGCTGCCCTTCGTCAACAACCTGGGCACCACGGCGCTGACGGGAGACCAGGTGCGCCGCCTCCTCGAGCAGCAGTGGGGCGATGCGGCGGGTCGCGAGGCCACCCTCGCCCTGGGCGTCTCGGAGAACGTGCGCTACACCTACGACGCCGCGCGGCCCGCGGGCGAGCGCATCACGGGCGTATGGATCGACGGTGCGGCGATCGATCCGGCCGCCACCTACCGGGTCGGCTCCTTCAGCTTCCTGCTGCAGGGCGGCGACGCGTTCTCGGTTTTCGCCGAAGGCACCGACTCCCGCGACTCGGGTCTCATCGACCGCGACGGGTGGATCGCCTACCTGCAGCAGAACCCGGGATTGAGCCCCGACTTCGCGGTTCGCTCGGCCCAGGTGCAGGGTGTGCCGGCCGAGACGAGCCGGGGTGCGCAGGCCGCGTTCACGGTGTCGGGTCTCGACCTGACCTCGCTCGGCAGCCCGCTCACGACCGAGGTGACCGCGACGGTCGGAGGGGGAGCCCCGGTGTCGTTCCCGGTCGTCGACGGCGCGGCGCAGATCGCGCTGGACGTGCCGACGGATGCGCCGGACGTCGTCGATGTCACCCTCACCACGGCGTCGGGCGCGACGGTGACCGTGCCGCTGCGCGTCACCGACGCGGCCGCGGGTGACGGTTCGGGCGCGGGATCGGGCGCCGGCGACGGAGCGGATGCGGGCGGCAGCGCTCCCGGCGGCTCCGGTGCGCTTCCCGTGACCGGCACCGACACCGCGTGGATGGGGGCGGGCGTTCTCGCCGCCCTGGCTCTGCTCGGCCTCGGTCTGGCTGTTCGTCGCCGCAGCTCGCTGCACCGCATCGAGTGATCGCACACTGAAGGAACGGAGGACCCGGATGCCACGGCATCCGGGTCCTCCGTAGTTGCAGCGGCGGCACTCGCGTGCGCCCGTCAGGAAGCGGGGCGGGAACCGGGCGCCGGCGGGTCAGGAGGTGCGCGGGGGAGCGGTCGTGGAGCGCACGACCAGACGCGTGTCGGCCTCGGTGCGCCGGGGCACCTCGCCGGTGCCCTCGATCATCCGCACGAGCATGCGCGTGGCCTCGACGCCCTGTGCCTGGGGGAACTGCTCGATCGTGGTGAGCGAGAACATCTCGGCGTAGTCGTGGCCGTCGATGCCGACGACGCTGAGCTCGGTCGGAACCGAGATGCCCATCCGCCGTGCGGCGATGATGACGCCGATGGCGACCTCGTCGCACGCGGCGACCACCCCGGTGGGGCGCGAGGCGGCGTCGGCGAGGAACGACGCGGCCGCGGCGTAGGCGTCGGTGATCGTGAGGGTCGACGGCACACTGCGGATGCGTACGGCGAGACCGTTGTCGTTCATCGCGTTGCGGTAGCCGATCGAGCGCTCGTCGACGTCTTTGGCCGGGGCGTCGGTGGGGGGAGTGCTGCCGACGAAGGCGATGTCGGTGTGTCCGAGCGCGATCAGGTGCTGCGTGATGATGCGGGTGATGGCGATGTTGTCGAGACCCAGGGTCGGGACGCCGGAGAGCGCGTTGCCGATGCTGACGACGGGCTTGCCGATGTTGGCGAGGCGTTCCAGGTCGGCGTCGTCGGGCTCGAGAGCCACCGCGATGATGCCGTCGAACCGCTTGCGCGCGAGGTAGGTGGAGTACAGGCTCTCGCGGTCTCGCGACCCCGGTTCAGCGACGTACAGCGTGACGTCGTAGCCGAGGGGGATGAGCGTGCGCTCCACGCCCTCGACGATCGAACCGAAGTACCAGCGATTGACCTTGGGGACGATGAGCGCAATGGTCCGCGTGCGCCCGGTGGCCAGACTGACCGCGCTCGTGGAGGGGACGTATCCCAGGGATGCCGCGGCGTCGGCGACACGCTGTCGTGTGCCGTCGGAGACGTAGCCGCCGCCCGTGAGAGCGCGGCTGGCCGTCGATTTCGACACGCCCGCCAGGCGTGCCACCTCGGCGATTCCGCTCATGCGCTGGTCTTTCCTCGTCACGTGTCGACGCCAATGTCGACGTCGAAGAAGAGTATCCGACATCCCGCGAAAGTGGAACCGGTTCCTTGCGGGTGAAACGACGGTTCGCCGCATGATTCCGCTAGTTATCGGTTCGTGACCTGAC
Source organism: uncultured Microbacterium sp. (assembly GCF_947489255.1). GTDB lineage: Bacteria > Actinomycetota > Actinomycetes > Actinomycetales > Microbacteriaceae > Microbacterium > Microbacterium phycohabitans. The sequence continues at coordinate 380,707 of NZ_CANLCY010000003.1, read as the reverse complement.
GCGTGTTGCAACTCTTGTGGATTGCCTCTACGGTTGCCTGGAATCGGTTCCCTAAGGGGCCCGATGCACCACCGAACTCAAAGAGGAGAGACCACATGGGTATGTCACAGCGGTATCGCCTGCTGGCTCCCGTCGGACTGCTGGCGGTCGGAGCGATCGCTCTCGCGGGCTGCGCCGAGGGTGACAGCAGCGGATCGGGCGGCGGATCGGGCAGCGGAGAGACCACCGTGCGCATCGCCGGCGGTATCACCGGCACCGAGGCCGACGCGCTGAACCAGAGCTTCGAGCAGTTCACCGCGGACACCGGCATCAAGGTCGTCTACACGGGCGACAAGAGCTTCGAGGGCAACATCGTGACGAAGGTGTCCGGTGGCGACGCCCCCGACATCGCGATCGTCCCGCAGCCGGGTCTGCTCAAGACCCTCATCGGCACCGGCGAGGTGCAGAAGGCGTCCGACGCCGTCTCGTCGAACGTCGACGAGTACTGGGGCGAGGACTGGAAGTCGTACGGAACCGAGGACGGCACGTTCTACGCCGCTCCGATGCTCGCCAACCTCAAGGGCTACGTCTGGTACTCGCCGGCGAAGTTCAAGGAGTGGGGCGTCGAGGTCCCCAAGACCTTCGATGAGCTGATGACGCTCACGCAGACCATCCAGCAGAAGACCGGCGCCGCCCCCTGGTGCGCCGGCTTCGCCTCCGACGCGGCCTCCGGCTGGCCCGGAACCGACTGGATCGAGGACATGGTCCTGCGCCAGTCCGGCCCCGACGTGTATGACCAGTGGGTCGCCAACGAGGTCAAGTTCACCGACCCGCAGATCAAGCAGGCGTTCGACGCCGTGGGTGAGATCCTCCTCAACCCCTCGTACGTCAACGCCGGTTTCGGTGACGTCAAGAGCATCAACTCCACCGCGTTCGCCGACGTCGCCGCCAAGGTCGCCGACGGCAGCTGCCCGATGACGCATCAGGCGTCGTTCCTCTCCGCGAACTTCCTCACGGTCAAGAACGCTGCCGGCGAGACGCCCACGATCGCCCCCGACGGCGACGTGTACGCGTTCCTGCTCCCGGGCGTCAAGGAAGGCGAGCTGGCGGTCGAGGGTGGCGGCGAGTTCGTCGCGGCCTTCTCCGAGGACGAGAGCGTGCAGAAGGTCGTCGAGTTCATGTCGACGCCCGAGTTCGCCGACGCCCGCGTCAAGCTCGGCGGCGTGATCTCCGCCAACAAGGGCGCGGACCCCTCGCTCGCCTCGAGCGAGTTCCTCACCGAGGCGATGAAGACGCTGCAGGACCCGAACACCACCCTGCGTTTCGACGCCTCCGACCTGATGCCGGCCACCGTCGGTGCCGGTTCGTTCTGGAAGGGCATGGTCAGCTGGATCGACGGCACCCCGACCGACGAGGTGCTCAGCAACATCCAGGCCGGTTACGACAACTGATCGACGCCGACCGAAAGATGGGCCGCCCGCGACGCGGGCGGCCCATCCGGGTCCATACTCATAATCCGCCCCAAGCTCCACACGGGCACTCATCGATGAGCACGAAGGCGTGTTCGGGAGGGACGTCATGACCGATATCAAGAACGCGGAGACGACGCCGGCGGCGTCGCCTCCGCCGTCCGGCCGGGGCAAGCCCGCGTCGCGCGGCTCCGCGGCCAGGAACCGCACCACTCTGCTCGTGGTGGTGGTGGGACTCATCCTGGTGGTGGCGCTCTTCCTCTTCATGGTGACGCGCGCTCCCGCGGACACCAAGCCGACCACGCTCGGCTTCTCCCTGAACAGCTTCTTCATCTGGCTCGGCGGGCTGAGCCCGATCATGCAGATTCCGCTCGTTCTGGTGGTCTTCGGGGCGGTCGTGGGACTGCTCCTGCTCCTCATCGAGTACGCGCCCCGCTCGGGCAAGGGCTACTTCTGGCTGCGCCTGGTCGCGTGCTTCGCCGTGCCGATCCTCGCGTTCATGCTGCTGCGTCCGTACCAGAACGCGGTCATCTACGTGCTCGGCATCGCGGTCATCCTCGGCGCGATCCTGTTCTATGCCGACTACCGCTCCCGCCAGGGCGCCGGTTATCTCTTTCAGCTGATCCTGTTCGCGGCCCCCGCGGCGATCCTGCTGCTGATCGGCCTCGTCTACCCGGCCATCACGACGTTCTTCCAGTCGTTCTTCGACAAGACCGGCGACAACTTCGTCGGCTTCGAGAACTACATCTGGACTTTCACGAACCCCGAAGGCTTCTGGTCGGTCATCAACACCCTCATCTGGGTGCTGCTCGCCCCGACGATCGCCACGGCGATCGGCCTCGCCTACGCGGTGTTCATCGACCGGGCTGCGGGGGAGAAGTACCTGAAGGTGCTCATCTTCATGCCCTTCGCCATCTCGTTCGTCGGAGCAGGCATCATCTGGAAGTTCGTCTACGACTTCCGCCAGGGTGACCAGCTCGGCATCCTGAACGCGATCGTCACCGCGTTCGGCGGCCAGCCGATCTCGTGGCTGTCGGCCTCGCCGCTGATCAACACCCTGCTGCTCGTGGTGGTCTTCATCTGGAGCCAGACGGGCCTGGCGATGGTCATCCTCTCCGCCGCGATCAAGGCGGTCCCACCGGAGCAGAACGAAGCGGCCGAACTCGACGGCGCCAGCGCGTGGGAGCGGTTCATCAACGTGACCGTCCCCGGCATCCGCTCTTCGCTCATCGTCGTGCTGACCACGATCGCGATCGGCGCCCTGAAGATCTACGACATCGTCGCCGTCATGACCGGTGGCCGCAACGACTCGACCGTGCTCGCCTTCGAGATGGTCAACCAGCAGCAGCGGTTCCAGAGCTACGGGCACTCCGCAGCGCTGGCCGTGGTGCTGTTCCTCTTCGTGCTGCCGCTGATCATCTTCAACGTGCGCCAGATCCGGAAGCAGAGGGAAGTGCGATGACCACCTCCACCGTGGTGCTCGAGCCCACCACCGACACGCGCTCGGCCCGCCAGGTCGCCCGCGACACCCGCAAGCACGAGGCGATGGCGCGCAAGCGCCTGACCTCGAAGGGCGCGACGATCGCGGCGATCGTGATCGCGTTCTTCTGGACGATCCCGACCTTCGGTCTGTTCATCACCTCGTTCCGGCCGGGGTCGGACACGCAGTCGACCGGGTGGTGGACCGTCTTCACCGACCCGTCGTTCACCCTGGAGAACTACCGGCTCGCCCTGACGTCGGGCGGCACCGCCTTGACGCTCGCGCAGTCGTTCCTCAACTCGCTCGCCATCACCATCCCGGTGGTGCTGTTCGCGCTGGCGATCGCCTCGCTCATCGCGTATGCGTTCGCGTGGATCGACTTCAAGGGTCGCAACTTCTTCTTCATCTTCATCTTCGCGCTGCAGATCGTGCCGCTGCAGATGGCCCTCGTGCCGCTGCTGAGCCTGTTCTCGCGGGGACTCACGATCAACGAGGTGACGATCTTCCCGGGCTTCGACCTGCGCGGGGTGGAGCACAGCTTCGCCACCGTGTGGATCGCGCACGTCATCTTCGCGATGCCGCTCGCCATCTTCCTGCTGCACAACTTCATCGCGGAGATCCCGGCCGAGGTCATCGAGGCGGCGCGCGTGGACGGCGCAGGGCACGGGCAGATCTTCTTCCGCCTGATCCTCCCGCTCGCGGCCCCCGCCCTGGCATCCTTCGCGGTGTTGGAGTTCATCTGGGTGTGGAACGACCTGCTCGTGGCGACGATCTTCGCGCCATCGTCGTCGCTGCCGCTGACGCAATCGCTCAACTCGCTGTCGGGGACCTGGGGCGACCAGTGGTTCCTGCAGTCGGCGGGAACGTTCATCTCGATCCTCGTGCCGTTGATCGTGTTCTTCCTGCTGCAGCGCTTCTTCGTGCGGGGCCTGCTGGCGGGTGCGACGAAGGGCTGAGGTCCGTTCGACGCGAGGGGCACGGCATCCGGGAGGGCGCCGTGCCCCTCTTACGTGCGGGAACGGGGGATGCCGGCGGCGCGCGGTGACGGCGTCGCGGGGCCGCGAGAAACGGCGTCCGTGTTGAGACACGCGGTGGGGGGTGCCGGCGGGGCGCGGTGACGGCGTCGCGGGGCCGCGAGAAACGGCGTCCGTGTTGAGACACGCGGTGGGGGATGCCGGCGGCGCGCGGTGATGGCGTCGCGGGGCCGCGAGAAACGGCGTCCGTGTTGAGACACACGGTGCGGGCGCGTGTCTCGTGAGGGATGGCGTTTATCGCCGCCGGGTGGGCGGGGATCGCCGGGGCGGGGGCCGTCGCTGGGGAGCGGGGACGGGCGGCGCGGGGCCGGGCGACGCGGGGCGCGAGGGGACGCACGGGCGGATGCCGCTGCGCGGTGCGGATGCCGGTGCGCGGTGCAAATGCCGGTGCGCGGTGCGGATGCCGGTGCGCGGTGCGGATGCCGGTGCGCGTGCCGCTGCGCGGTGCGGAGGCCGGTGTCACGGGGCGTCGCCCCGCGCGGGCCGCGAGAAACGGCATCCATCGCGAGACACGTCGTGCGGCCGCGTGTCTCGCGACGAATGGCGTTTATCGAAGGGCTGGGCGGGCACGGCGCGAGGCGCGGCGGGAGGCGAGGCGTGGGGCGGTCACCGCGCGGGCGGGCGCGGGGTGGGGGCGGTCAGGCGCTGCAGGCGAGGCGGGACTGGATGTCGCGCATCGCGTCGAGCTCGGCGGACTGGCCGGTGACGATCGCGCCGGCGACCTCTTTCACGCGCGCGTCGTCTCCGAGCTCGATGACGGCCTGGGCCATGGGGATCGCGCCCTCGTGGTGGTGGATCATCAGGTCGAGGAAGAGACAGTCCGCGGGCTGGCCCTGCGCGCTGCGCAGTTCGTCGAGTTGGGCGTCGGTGGCCATGCCCATCTCGCTCAGCAGTTCCTCCTGCGTCTTGGCCGCGGTGTCGCCGTGGCTGTGCGCGTCGGACTTCTCCATCCACGTCATGAGCGGTTGGCTCGAGGCCTGGGGGAGCCCCCATTCGACCAGCCACCCGAACATCTCGCCGCGCTGACCCGACTGCGTCGTGGCGATGTCGTACGAGAGGGTGCGCAGCTCGTCGTCCGAGGTCTTGCGGTAGATCTCCATCGCCATGAGCACCGCCTGCGTGTGGTGCACCTGCATGTCGCGCGCGAAGCCGGCCTCGGCCGACGTGTCGGAGGGGTGGGCGGGCGCCGCCGTCGCGCCGAACGCGGTGAAGCGTCCGATCGCGAAGGCGACGGCCATCACGGCGACGGCGACGAGGGCGACGACGGCCCACCGGGCCGCGGGACGCGCGACCGGGGTGTCGTCGCTCACGTCAGGCCTTGCCCGGTCCGTCGATCGCGCCGGAGCACGACGCGTTCGGCTCGGGGGCGTTCTGGCTGCGCCAGTATTCCGTGAAGAACTCCCCGATGCGCGGGTCACTGGGGTCGTCGACCTTGAGCTGGTGGTTCCAGGCGCTGACGGCGACGGGGGTGTCGAGACCGGGGTAGGGCGAGAGCAGCGCGTAGCTGGAGGGCATGACGGCCTTGAGCGCGTCGATCCCGGCCTCGTCGACCTCGTCGGGGTTGTACGTGATCCAGATGGCCCCGTGCTCGAGCGAGTGCACGGCGTTCTCGTTCTGCTGGGGCTCGGTGTAGACGCCGCAGTTCAGCCAGTAGGGGTTGTGGGGGCCGCCGGCCGGGGGCGTCTGCTCGTACGTGACGGCGCCCTGCACGTGGTCGGAGCGGTTCTCGAAGGTCTGCACGCCCTCGATCTCGCGGCCCGTGCTGTTGCCGGCCTGGTAGCTGGTGGGCGCGGCGGGGGCGAAGGCGAAGGATGCCACGACGAGGCCGATCACGGCGAGAGCCGCCGTGGAGCCGACGACCCACCAGACGAGCTTGCCGCGCTCACGCTTCGCGACCTGCTTCTGGTATTCGGCGAGCTTCTCCTGGCGCTTCTGCTCGCGCTGCTGCTTGACGGTGAGGTCGATCTGGGCCTGCTTCGCGGGGTTGCCGCTCGCTCGCTTGTCGGAGGGGGAGGTCATGCGCTGTGTTCAGTCTCTCTTCGGGGCGGGACACATCGGCATCCGCCGACCTGTCCAGACTATTCGGATGAATGGGCCGCTGGCCTGGGAGGAAACCCCGAGCCGGGATGGTGGCCGACGGGGGAGTCACGGTAGTATGACGATGTCGAATCGATTCGAGGTTCGACGATCCCCCCTTTTTCTCAGCCCGGCTCGCGCCGGGCTGTCCGTGTTGCGAAACGAAATCAGACGCGTGCTCGATACTGCCTCCCACCCCGTCATCCCGACGTCGTCCCACTCGGTGCCGACGACCACCGGCGCGATCCGTGCGCTGGGCAAGAACCCCGCGACCGCGCCGATCGTGCTGCACCCCGGCGACTCGATCCCCGCCTCGCGCCGCGTGCTGTACATCATCGTGCTCGGCGCGCTGACGGCCCTCGGCCCGTTCACCATCGACCTCTACCTGCCGGCCTTCCCGGTGCTCGAGGCCGACTTCCAGACGACCGCCGCCGCGATCCAGCTCACCCTCACCGGCACGATGATCGGCTTCGCCCTCGGGCAGCTGATCGTCGGACCGCTGAGCGACAAGGTCGGCCGCCGCATCCCGTTGCTGTCGGTGACGGCGCTGCACGTGGCGGCGAGCATCTTCGCCGCCCTCGCCCCCACCCTCGGGACGCTCTCCGTGGCGCGCGTGCTCATGGGCGCAGGGGCCGCCGCGGGCGGCGTGGTGGCCGCCGCGATCATCCGCGACCTCTTCGGCGGCAAACGGCTCGTGGTGATGCTCTCGCGCATGGCGATGGTGTCGGGGGTCGCGCCCGTGCTCGCCCCTCTCGCCGGATCCGCCCTGCTGCTGGTGATGAACTGGCGCGGGATCTTCGTGGTGCTCGCCGTCTACGGCGCGGTCATGCTCGTGTCGGCGATCCTGTTCGTGCCCGAGACGCTTCCGCCCGCCCGACGCGGCGGACCCGGGTCCAGCACGGTATGGCAGCGCTACGGCAGCGTGTTCCGCGACCGCGTCTTCATCGGCGTTCTCATCATCGGTGCGATGGCCTTCAGCGGACTGTTCTCGTACCTGTCGGCATCCTCGTTCCTGTTCCAGGTGACCTACGGCTTCAATCCGCAGCAGTACGGCGTGCTGTTCGCGGTCAACTCCGTCGGCGTCGTCGTGGGTGTGCAGATCGCCTCGCGGCTGGCGGCGCGCTTCGGCCCGCAGTGGGTGCTGGCGGTGTCGACCGCGGTGCTGGTGATCGCGGGCGGCGCCATCGTCGTCACGGATCAACTGGGTCTGGGACTGTGGGGGACCGTCATCCCGCTGTTCTTCTTCATGACGGCGTGCGGCTTCACGTTCCCGTGCGCGCAGGTGCTCGCGCTCGACCGGCACGGCAAGGCCGCCGGCACGGCGCAGTCGATCATCGGTGCGGCCAACTTCGGCGTCGCGGGGATCATCTCGCCCGTCGTGGGCCTGCTCGCCGCGGGCTCGGGCATCACCGCCACGACCATGGCGTCGGTCATGGTCGGATGCGCGGCGATCGGGGTGCTGTCGTTGTGGCTGCTCGTGCGCCCGCGCACGGTGGAGCGTCTCGCGCCCTGACGCGCGCGAGGTGGAGCGTCTTGCGCCCGGACGCGCGCGAGGTGGAGCGTCTCGCCCCCTGACGCGCGCGGAGTGGAGGACCGCGCGCCCTGACCCGTGCGCCGCGGAATCGCGAACAGTAGCAGGACGCGCGGTCGGCGCGTCGACCGTTCCGCCGGCGCCCGCGACGCGGCATCATGAGGCGATGGATGCCACCGCGACCGAGGACGTGCTCGACATGCGTCCGCAGCGTTTCCGCGCCGTCGTCGGGGTGGTGCTCATCGCCCTGGCCTGCGGGCTGGGGGCGTGGGTGTTCTTCCGCGGACCCAGTCCCTTCGCGATCGACGTGTGGTGGAACCAGCTCTTCGCCGCTGCGCCTTCGCAGCCCCTGTACGTGTTCGCGCTCGTCATGGACCAGGTCGGCGGGCACCTGACGGCGGTGCTGATCGTGCCGCTGCTGGGCGCGCTCGCGCTGTTGCTCTCGCGACGACGATGGTCGGCGCTGTACTTCTTGAGCGCGTCGGTTGGCAGCGCGTTGCTCGTGCAGGTGCTGAAGCACACGTTCGGGCGGGCTCGTCCCGAAGACATCCTCATCCTGAGCGACTTCGGCTCCTTCCCCTCCGGTCACACCGCCAACGCCGCGACGATCGCCGTTGTCGCGGCGGTGCTGTTCCCGCGAGCCTGGGTGCGCATCGTCGGCGTCGCGTGGGTGGTGCTGATGGCGTTCAGCCGCACGTATCTGCACGCCCACTGGCTCTCGGACACCGCCGGCGGTGCCCTCGTCGGGGCGGGGGCCGCGCTCGTGCTCGCCGCCGCGTTCTCGCGTCTGCGGGCGCGTGACGAGGATCGCCTGACGATCCGCCGTCTGCGCAGAACAACGGATGCCGGACCGGCGGTCTCGTCGTAGGCTGACGCGCATGAGCGAGCCCGGCGACGCGCCCTCCGTCCCCTCCGCGGCCGATGCCGAGGTCGCGCGGCTGAGAGCGGAGGCGGAGGCCGCCGAAGCGGAACTCCGACTCGCGCGCGCTCGCGCCGACCTCGCGGCAGCCGAAGCCGCGGCGGCGGCCGCACGGGCGCGCGCTGCCGGCGGAGCGACGACCGCCGACGGCGGCGATGTGGCGGCGCAGGCCGAGGGGCCGGCGCAGGCCGGGGGACCGGCCGTGACGGCCTCGGAGCGGTCGAGCCCCGCGGCATCCGACTCGCCGGTCACGGCCGACGACTCGGCGGCAGGTGCGGCCGACGGCGCCGGAGCGGAGCCCGCGACGCCGGAGGCGGCAGCGGCCCCCGCCTCATCCGCGCCCTCCTCCCCGGCGTCCGGCGTCTCGACGCCCGCGGCGTCCGACGCCCCCCTCACGGACGCTCAGGTCGCGAAGATCGCCGCCGGCTACGCGGCCGACGGAGCGGCCCTCGACCTGGGCGTCCTGATGAACGGCGGGCCGGTGGCATCCGTCCCCGTGCGCATCCCCCTCGCGATGACGAACCGGCACGGACTCGTCGCGGGCGCCACCGGTACGGGCAAGACGCGCACGCTGCAGCTGTTGGCCGAGCAGCTGTCGGAGAACGGCGTTCCCGTGTTCGCCGCCGACATCAAGGGCGACCTCTCGGGGCTGGCGGCGGCGGGCACGCCGAGCGACAAGCTCGCCGCACGCACCGCCGCGCTCGGGCAGCAGTGGTCGGCGCGGGCCTTCCCGACCGAGTTCTACGCGCTCGGCGACGACGTGGGGTCCGGCATCCCGGTGCGGGCCACGGTGTCGGGGTTCGGTCCGCTCCTGCTCAGCCGCGTGCTCGGCTTGAACGCCACGCAGGAGTCGAGCCTGGGGCTGGTGTTCCACTACGCCGACGAGAAGGGTCTGGCGCTGGTCGACCTCTCCGACCTGCGGGCCGTGCTGACGTACCTCACGGGCGACGAGGGCAAGGCCGAGTTGAAGGGCATCGGCGGGCTGTCGGCCGCGACCGCAGGGGTGATCCTGCGCGAGCTCGTGGCGTTCTCGGCGGCCGGCGCCGACACCTTCTTCGGCGAGCCCGAGCTCGATGTCTCCGTCTTCCTGCGAACGGATGCCGCGGGTGCGGGCATCGTGAGCCTGCTCGAGGTGCCGAACGTCGCCGCGCGCCCGGAGCTGTACTCCACCTTCCTCATGTACCTGCTCGCCGAGCTGTACGAGGTGCTTCCCGAGGTGGGCGACCTCGACAAGCCCAAGCTCGTGTTCTTCTTCGACGAGGCGCACCTGCTGTTCCGCGACGCCTCGAAGGCCTTCCTCGAGGCCATCACGCAGACCGTGCGGCTCATCCGGTCGAAGGGTGTCGGCGTGTTCTTCGTCACCCAGACGCCGAAGGACGTGCCCGGCGACGTGCTCGCGCAGCTCGGTTCGCGCGTGCAGCACGCCCTCCGCGCCTTCACCCCCGACGACGCGAAGGCGCTGCGGGCCTCGGTGCGCACCTACCCCGACTCGGGATACGACCTCGAACGCGTGCTGCAGGAACTCGGCACGGGAGAGGCGATCATCACGGTGATGAGCGAGCGGGGTGCCCCCACTCCGGTCGCGTGGACGCGCCTGTTCGCGCCGCGGGCGTCGATGTCGCCGATCACCGCGGATGCCATGGCCTCGGCCGTGTCGGCATCCGCCCTGTTCCCGATGTACGCGACGCCGATCGATCGCGAGTCGGCGCGCGAGATCCTCGGCGCGCGCATGCAGGCGGCCACCGACGCGCGCGAGGCGGACGAGCGCGCGAAGAAGGCCGCGGCGGACGCCGCCGAGTACGCGAAGCAGAAGGCGGCGATCGACAAGGCCAACGCCGAGGCGCAGAAGAAGGCGCAGCGGGAGTACGAGCGGATCCTGAAGTCGACGGCCGCGCCCCGGAGCCGCACCAGCACGCCCGCCCCCGGACTCGACGGGCTGCTCGGGCGCGGGGCGACGAAGAGCATCGTGAACGGCGTCATCCGGGGGTTGTTCGGCAACAGTCGGCGTCGCTGAGCGCAGCCGGCGACGGTGGGTGCGTCGGCCCCGCGACGTGCCTGGGCCGGTGAGGCGCGCGGGGGCGCTGACGTGCACACCACCTCAGTGATGTGCGCAACCTCCGCTTGCTGCAGCAGATTCGGGCTGAGGTTGTGCGGATCGCCGAGGTTGCGGCGGGGGCGCGCGTCGGGAGGTGCTGTGCGCGATCTCCGTGATGTGCGCAATCTCCGCCGGGTTCGGGCGATTCGGGCTGAGGATGTGCGAATCGCGCAGGTTGCGTGACGCCGGTGAGCCGGGGCCGCGGGGGAAAGGGGCGGGCACGGCGCGGGTGCACGACAAACGGAAGGGGGCGGATGCCGGGAGTACCGGCATCCGCCCCCTTCGCGTCACGTCACGAGCGGCGGATCGCCAGCGGCATCGTCGAGGTGTCGATGAGCGGGTCGTCGTCTTGGCGCTCGACCAGGGCCTCGGCCTCGGCGGGCGTCTCGACCGTCGGCACGGAGCCCAGAAGAGGACGCTTCGCCGTCTCGCGCATCGACAGCAGGGCGACGAGTCCGAGGGCTGCGAAGAACATGATGTAGAACGCGGGCATGAGCGTGTTGCCCGTGAGATCGATCAGCGCCTGACTGAACAGCGGCGTGGTGCCGCCGAAGAGCGACACGGCGACGTTGTAGGCCACGGCCATGGCACCGAAGCGCGAGGCCGTGGGGAACAGGGCCGGAAGCGCGGATGCCGAGATCGCGACGTAGAACGCCACCGGCACCGCCGCCATGAAGAGGGCGATGATCACGGCCCACAGCTCGCCGATCTGCATGATGAGGAAGGCCGGAACGAGCAGCACCAGCGCCGACCCGGCGGCGATCGCGTAGACGGGCTTGCGACCGATGCGGTCGCTGAGGCGGCCGATCAGGGGCAGGGTGGCCGACATGATCAGCAGCACCGGCACGGTCGCGATCGCGGCCGAGAGGTTCGAGACGCCGACCTCCTTCTCGAGGTAGGTCGGCATGTAGCTGGTGAGGGCGTACCCTGCGGTGTTGGTCGCGGCCACCAGGGCGATGCCGATCAGCAGCGCCTTCCAGTGGTGGCGCACGATGCCCACGAGGCCCTGGCGGGCCATCGGGTCGTCGGCGTCGACCTCGACCGTGCCGCTCTGCTCGAACGCGGGCGTCTCGGGGATGCGGAGGCGGAAGTAGATGGCCACGATGCCGAGCGGGATGGCGAGCAGGAACGGGATGCGCCAGCCGTAGTCGGTCATGGCGTTCTCGCCCGAGATCGAGGTGGTGATCGCGGTCGTGATCGCCACCGCCGAGGCGCCCGCGGCGAAGCCGACGTAGGAGCCGACGTCGAGCCACGACGACCAGAAGCCGCGGCGCTTGTCGGGGGAGAACTCCGACACGTAGGTCGTCGCTCCCGCGTACTCGCCGCCGGTGGAGAAGCCCTGCACCATCTTCAGCAGGTACAGCGGGATGATCGCCCACAGCCCGATCTGCGCGGACGTGGGCAGGATGCCGATGAGCGCGGTGGCCGCGGCCATCATCGCCATCGTGAGGAACAGCACCTTCTGCCGGCCGATGCGGTCGCCCAGGGGGCCGAGCACGAAACCGCCGAAGGGACGGACGAGGAAGGAGATCGCGAAGCCGAGGAGCGTGACCAGCAGGCCCCACGGCGCGGGGACGTCGGAGGCGAAGACCGCGGTCAGGGTCACCGCCAGGTAGCCGTAGATGCCGAAGTCGAACCACTCCATGAAGTTGCCGACGACGGTGCCGCCGATGGCGGTGCGCACACGCTTCTTGTCGACGACGATGACGTCGTCGACGGCGAGCCGGGGGGCTCCGGATGCCGAGGGGATTTTCTCGTTCATCCTTCTAGCGTTACCGCGATCCGCGTCGCGTTTCCAGTCCGGGCGCTGCGCGAGGGGGCGTGCTAGCGGCACGACCCCGACCGCCCAGGGCGTTCCGTCAAGCCCCAGGCGATGTCGGAGCCCCGGCGTACCGTGTCGGGCATGACCGACCTCTCCGCCCCCACCGGCCGCGAACCCGCTCTCGTCGCGCAGCCCCGACCCGACGGGTCGGCACCGCGCGCCCTCGTCCTGGGGGCGACGGGCTACCTCGGCGGCCGGCTCGTCCCGCGCCTGCTGTCGGCGGGGTACCGGGTGCGCGTCCTCGCGCGCGATCCGCGCCGCGTCGGAGCGTTCCCGTGGGGCGACGAGGTCGAGACGGTGGGCGGCGACGCGACCGACCGCGCGGCCGTGGGCGAGGCGGTCGAGGGCGTCGACGTCGTCTACTACCTCATCCACTCCATGGGCAGCGCCCGCGACTTCGAGGCCACCGACCGCGTCGCGGCGACGACCGTCGCCGAGGCCGCGTCCGCGGCATCCGTCTCGCGCATCGTGTACCTCGGCGGCCTGCACCCCGACGACGCGACGCTGTCGGCCCACCTGCGTTCCCGGGTCGAGGTGGGCGACATCCTGCTTCACAGCGGGGTTCCGACCCTCGTGCTGCAGGCCGGTGTGGTGATCGGATCGGGGTCGGCGTCGTTCGAGATGGTGCGCCACCTCACCGACGTGCTGCCCTACATGCCCGCGCCCAAGTGGGTGCGCAACCACATCCAGCCGATCGCCGTGCGCGACGTGCTGCACTACCTGCTGGGGGCGGCGCGCGTGGCGCCGAACGTCAACCGGGCCGTCGACATCGGCGGTCCCGACGTGCTCCGCTACGGACAGATGATGAACGGCTACGCCCTCGAGGCGGGACTCAACCAGCGCGCGATCGCGTCGCTGCCGGTGCTCACCCCACGCCTGGCCTCGCACTGGGTCAACCTCGTCACCCCGATCCCGAAGGCGATCGCGCGGCCCCTCGTCGAGTCGCTGCAGAACGACTGCGTCGTGAAAGACCGTGCGATCGACGACCTCGTGCCGCGTCCCGAGGGTGGGCTTCTGCCCTATCGCGAAGCCGTGCGCCGGGCGCTGGGCCGCGTGAACGACGACGCGATCGAGACGAGCTGGCAGGATGCCGAGGTCTCGGGCGTTCCCAGCGACCCCCTGCCGAGCGACCCCGAGTGGGCGGGGCGCCTGGTGTACACCGACGTGCGGACGATGACCACGAAGGCCAGTTCCGCCCAGCTGTGGTCGGTGATCGAGGGGATCGGCGGTGAGAACGGGTGGTACTCCTCGCCGCTGCTGTGGGCGATCCGCGGATGGATGGACCGCCTCGTGGGTGGGGTGGGTCTGGCCCGCGGGCGGCGCAGCCGCTCGGTCGTGACGGTCGGCGACGCCCTCGATTTCTGGCGCGTCGAGGCCATCGAACCCGGTCACCTCCTGCGACTGCGCGCCGAGATGAAGGTGCCCGGCGGCGCGTGGCTCGAACTGCGGGCGACGCCCGAGGGCGAGGGCGCCCGTTTCGATCAGCGGGCGCTGTTCTTCCCGACCGGTCTCGCGGGCCGGTTGTACTGGCTCGCCGTGCTGCCGTTCCACGGCCTGATCTTCAGCGGCATGGCGCGTCGCATCACCGCCGCCGCCGAGCACGTGCAGCGGGAAGACCTCGAGCCGAAGGCGAAAGCGGGGCGCATCGCCCCCGAGATCGCCGAGGTCGAGACCTCCGCGGCGCCGTCGGCGTGAACGGCGACGTCGCCGTGCGTGGCGGTTCCCGCCTCGTTGTGACGTCGGCGGCCTAGGCTGAATCGCGTGCCTCATCACGCCCGCGTCCTGACCGTGTCCGACCGCTCGGCCGCGGGGCTGCGCGAGGACCGCGGCGGACCGCTCGCGGTCTCGTTGCTGCGCGAGGCGGGCTTCTCCTGCGACGACCCCGTCGTCGTCGCCGACGGGGCCGACAGCGTGGAGCGGGCGTTGCGCGACCTGGTGGCGGCCGGGCCGGGGCTCATCGTCACGACCGGTGGCACGGGCATCGCCCCGACCGATCGCACGCCCGAAGGCACGGCCCGCGTCCTGGATCGCGAACTCCCCGGCATCGCCGAAGAACTGCGTCGGCGGGGTCTCGCCGACACCCCGATGGCCGTCATCTCGCGCGGACTCGCGGGGATCGTCGACCCCGGCACTCTCGTGGTGAACCTGCCCGGATCGACGCGGGCCGTGACGTCCGGGATCTCCGTCATCGCGGAGCTCGCCCCGCACATCCTCGACCAACTCGCCGGAGGCGATCACACATGAGCACACCCGAACAGAGCCTGCCGGCCGAGAACGCGGTGCGCATCGCGCGCCTGTCGGAGCAGCCCCTCGACCTCGACGTGCACCTCGACGCGGTAGAGGAGTCCTCGTCGGGGGCCGTGACCACCTTCGTTGGTCGCGTGCGCGACACCGATCCCGACGCGTCCGACGCCGTCGTGGCCCTCGAATACAGCGCGCACCCGGATGCCGAGCAGACGCTGCACCGCATCGCCGCCGACGCGGCCGCGGGAACCGACGCGATCGTCGCCGTCAGCCACCGCGTCGGTCGGCTGGGCGTCGGCGAGGCCGCGGTCGTCATCGCCGTGGCATCCGGTCACCGGGCGGCAGCGTTCGAGGTGTGCCGCACGATCATCGAGACGATCAAGACCGACCTCCCCGTGTGGAAGCGCCAGGTCGAGGCCGACGGCACGACGGAGTGGAAGGGCCTGGGGGGCTAGGTATCAGATCTGGTACCATGCTCGGTATGGATGCGGATCTGCCGTCCGGATTGGCCGAGGTTCTCGGCTCCGCGGCGCGGTTGCAGGAGCTGGTGCCGGATGCCGTCCTGGTCGGAGGGTCGGCGGCCGCCCTCTATGCGCGACACCGGATGTCGACCGACCATGACCACGTTCTCGCCGATCTGCAGGACCGGTTCGACCTCGTCCTCGACGCGCTGGAGCGCGACGGCGACTTCGTGCTCAACCGGGCCGTTCCGGGCAAGATCATTCTCGGGGAGCTGGGCGGGATCGAGGCAGGCGTGCGGCAGCTCATCCGGCGGCAGCCGTTGGAGGTGCAACGGGTGACGCTCCCCGGGGGCGGGGAGATCACGGTCCCCACGCTGGCCGAGATCGCACGCATCAAGGGCTTCCTCATCGTCAAGCGCAATCAGATGCGGGATTACCTTGACGTCGCGGCACTCTCCGGCGCGTTCGGTGCCGCCGAGATCGGCGGGATCCTCGCGGGTGTCGACGATTACTACACCGATCCCTCGCATGGCGAGGACCGTCCGGTGCAGGCGCAGTTGGCCCGACAGCTCGCCTCCCCGGCTCCGAAAGACCATCGATCGATCACCGGACTCGCGACATACAAGGGGCTGATCCCCCGGTGGCGTGAGTGGGACGACGTCGTTGCCGAGTGCCGTGCCCTGTCCATCCACCTGATCTGACGGGAGCTGCTGTGCCACTGCGTTTTCGCAACATCGACGCCACCCCCGACGATCCCGTCGAGGCATGGGGATTCGAGGGAATGCTCGCCGCGATCGACCGGGGTTACGCGGTCGACTGGCGCAAGCTGATCGAAGCGTTGATCGACGACCCCTCTCTGCGGGCGATATACGACGACGCGCGGGAGGCCGCCGAGTCGACGTCCACGGTGACGCTCCTCGACGCCGCCCTCGCGGCCCGCATCCGTTCTGCAGACGAGGAAGCGCGGGAGCGGTTGCGCACGGCCTTCCGAGCGACGCGTCTTACGCAGGCTCAGCTCGCCGCGCGTCTGTCGACCTCGCGATCGCGCGTCACGTCCTACCTGAGCGGGGCGGTGACGCCCGCGATGGACGTGCTCGTCGCCGTCGAGGGGATCGCTCGGGAACGACGCGCGCCGTCGCTGGCCGCGCACCTCGAGCTGGTGTGAACCCGGGAGGGCTCAGCCCCCGGCGAACGGCGGTAGCACGTCGACGTGCGTGACTCCCGCGAGGGGGGCGTCGTCGTCGTGACGCTGGCCGTCGACGAGCACGGCGCAGCGGTCCAGGATGCCGGAGAGGGCGGGGTGATCCTCGACGAGGGCCGCGCGGAGGGCGGCGAGACCCGTCTCGGCCCGGTCCTCCGCGTCCGTCCCCGCGGCTTCGGCGGCGGCGGCGAAGTAGCGCACGCGCACGCTCACGCGGACACCCCCTCGGCGGCGGAAGCGTGACCTGGCTCGCCCGGCCGCACCCAGTCGCCGGACTTGCCGCCGGTCTTCGACACGATGCGGACGTTCTCGATCGACGTGCCCTTGTCGAGACCCTTCACCATGTCGACGACCGCGAGAGCGGCGACCGAGACGCTCGTGAGCGCCTCCATCTCGACGCCCGTGCGATCGGCGGTGCCGACGGTGGCCTCGATCTCGACGCCCTCGTCGGTGATCTCGAGATCGACCGAGGCGCGGTGCACGCCGATCACGTGCGCGAGGGGGAGCAGCGCAGGGGTGGACTTCGCGGCCTGGATGCCGGAGATCCGCGCCACGGCCAGCACGTCGCCCTTCGGGGCGGTGCCGTCGCGCAGCGCCGCGACGACCTCGGGAGCGCAGCGCACGAACCCGCGCGCCCTAGCGGTGCGGACAGTGGGCTGCTTGAGGGTCACGTCGACCATGCGGGCGTGGCCCGCGGCATCCAGGTGGGTGAAGGTCATGGAATCAGCATGACATCGAGAGGGTCGCCCACCGACACGGTGGACACCTCGGCGGGGACGATCGCGAACGCCTCCGCGCGCGCGAGCGAGGCGGCCAGGTGCGATCCGGAGCCCCCGGCGGTGGCGGGGCGCACGGTGCCGGCGGCCAGGTCGATCGCGGCGGGGAGGTATTGGCGGCGTCCGGGTGGGGTCGTCCAGCTCTCGGATGCCGTGAGCCGGGCGAGACGCCGGTCGATCACCGCGCGGCCCTGCATCGCCAGGAGCGCGGGCCGGACGAAGACCTCGAACGACACCGCCACGCTGACGGGGTTGCCGGGAAGACCGAACACGAGACGGCCGTCGTCGAGGACGCCGAACGCCTGGGGCTTGCCCGGCTGCATCGACACCTTCTCGAAGGAGATGCGCCCCTCGAGGGCCTGGCGCACGGGCTCGTACGCTCCGGCGCTCACGCCCCCGCTGAAGACGATCACGTCGACGTCGGCCGCGTGGTCGAGCAGGGCGTGGATCGCGTTCGCGTCGTCTCGCAGCGAAGAGATGACCGTCACGTCGGCGTTGGTACCGGAAACCAAAGATGCCAGAAGCGTCGAGTTGGAGTCGGGGGTCTGACCGCGGCCCGGGACGACGCCGGGGGCGACGAGCTCGCTACCGGTCGACACGACGGCGACCCGCGGACGGCGGCGCACCTCGAGCGCGGCCACGCCCGCTGCGGCGGCCGCTGCCAGCGCGAACGGTCCCAGCTGCTCGCCGGCCGACAGGACGACGTCGCCCGCGCGGGTGTCGCCGCCACGGCGGCGGATGAAGGCTCCGGATGCCGCGGGCGCCCGCCGCACCTCGACGGTGCCCAGCGAGTCGGCGAGGCCACCCGCGGTGTCTTCGAACGGCACGATCGCGTCGGCGTCGGTGGGGACGGGCGCGCCCGTCATGATGCGCACCGCCTCGCCCGCGCCGAACGACGGGTCGTCGGACGACCCGGCCGGCAGGTCGGCGACGACGTGCAGGGTCACCGGGTTCTCGGCATCCGCCCCCTCGACGTCAGCGCGGCGGACCGCGAAACCGTCCATCGAGGAGTTGTCGAACCCGGGCAGGTCGTGCGCGGCGTGGACAGGGGCCGCGAGGGTGCGCCCAGCAGCGTCGGCGAGGCGTACGGTCTCGGCGGGCAGGAGCCTGACGGCGTCGAGCACGCGCGCGCGGTGCTCCTCGACGGTGAGCAGCGGGGTCATCGGGGCCTCCGGGTCAGGACGAAACGGCGGGGCGGACGGCGGGGGAGAGCGGGATCACATCGTGGCGGGCGCGCAGGGCGTCGATGATGACGAGTCGGCCGAGCAGCGGCTCGCCCGCGCCGGTCACGAGCTTGAGCGCTTCGGTGGCCAGCATGCCGCCGACCTGCACGCACAGGGAGCCGAGCACGCCGACCTGGGCGCACGTGGGCGGTTCTCCGGCGGAGCCCGTGGGAAAGAGGTCGCCGAGAACGACCGGGGTGTGCCCCTCGGGCGGGGCCGACCAGAACACGGTGACCTGCGCGGCCCACTCCTGCACGGCTCCCCAGACGAGGGGGATGCCGAGGCTCTCGGTCGCGGCGGCGACGGCCTCGCGGGTGTCGAAGGTGTCGCTGCCATCGATCACGAGGTGCGCGCCCGCGAAGAGCTCTCGCGCATTGTCGGCGGTCAGCCGCACGGGACGCTCGTGCACGACGGTGAGCGGGGACAGGTCGCGCACGGCCCGCGCAGCGGAGGAGGTCTTGGCGGTGCCGATGTCGTCGACGCGGTGCGCGAGCTGGCGTTGGAGGTTGGTCCGTTCGACGGTGTCGTCGTCGATGATCACGAGCTCGCCGACGCCCGCGGCGGCGAGGGCGAGCAGCACGGGCGAGCCCAGGCCACCGGCCCCCACCACGGCGATCCGGGCGGCGGCGATCCGGCGCTGGCCCTCTTCGCCGATGGCCGCGAGAACCGCGTGACGGGCGGTGCGGATGAGCTCTTCCGGGGCCAGGGATGCCACCGGCTCGACGAGCGGCCTCATCCGCCGATCGCGCTCATCGTGCGCTCGGGCTGCACGAAGTCGGCACGCGCGAGCCCGACGCGGTCGGAGCCGTGCGCGCGGGGCTTGGCCCACATGGCATCCCGCCAGACCTGCGCGATGCCCTCGTCGTCGGCGCCCGCGCGCAGCGTCGAGAGCAGGTCGGTCTCTTCGTGCGAGAACAGGCACGAGCGCACCTTGCCGTCGGCCGTCACGCGGGTACGCGTGCACGCGGCGCAGAAGGGCTCGGTGACCGAGGAGATGATGCCGACATGGCCGGCCACGGCCGTCTCGCCGGGGCGGCGCACCTCCCACCGTTCGGCCGGGGCGGCACCCCGCCCGCGGGGATCGGGGGCGAGGGAGAACGCCGTCTCGATCTCGGCGCGGATGTCGTGCGCCGAGATGACGTTCGTCGCCGTCCACGAGCGGTCGCCGTCGAGCGGCATGTCTTCGATGAAGCGCATCTCGAAGCCGTTCGAGACCGCCCAGTCGACCAGCGGCACGATCTCGGTGTCGTTGATCCCACGCAGGAGCACCGCGTTGATCTTGATCGGACCGAGGCCCGCGGCCCGCGCGGCCTGCAGGCCCGCGAGCACCTTATCGAGGTGCGGTCGGCGGGTGAGCTCAGCGAAGGTCTCGGGGTGCAGGGTGTCGAGAGACACATTCACGCGGGTCAGCCCCGCGTCCTTCAGCGCCTGCGCCCGACGATCGAGGCCGACGGCGTTGGTCGTCATCGAGATCGGCAGGTCGGGGTTGTCCTCGCGGATGCCGGCGATGATGAACTCGAGGTCCTTGCGCACGAGGGGCTCGCCCCCGGTGAGCCGCAGTTCCTCGGCGCCCAACGACTGCACCGCCACGCGGACGATGCGCCGGATCTCGTCGGTCGACATCAGCTGCGACTGCGGGAGCCACGGCATCCCGTCGGCCGGCATGCAGTACGTGCAGCGCAGGTTGCACTTGTCGATCACCGAAACGCGCAGGTCGGTGGCGACCCGGCCGAAGCGGTCGAGGAGGCCGCCCTCGCGCGGGGCCCCCGTCTCGCGGATGGCTCCCGACGTCGCTTCGGCGCGGGGCTCGCGCAGAACGGTCGCACCCAGGGTCACCGCAACCGGGCCCGGAGCGGCGGTCTCGTGCGCGGCATCCATGGGTCGAGCCTAGGTCAGCGCACGCGGGCGAGGGCGGCGAGGCGGCCTTACCTCGAGGATTCACGGCGGGGCGCTCTCCGGTGCGGTGGGGGCGGGGCGGGAATCCCGCGCCGGGAGTAGCGTCGGAGGATGCCGAACACCTTCCGCATCGCCACGGCCGCTCGCCTGCTCGGGGTCAGCGACGACACGGTGCGCCGGTGGATCGACCAGGGGATGCTGCCCACCACGGGGGCGTCTCCGCTCGAGATCCCCGGCGCCGCCCTGGCGGAGCGCGCGGTCGCGCTCGCCGACGAGCCCGACGACCCGACCGGGATCGCGTCGAGCGCGCGCAACCGCTTCACCGGGATCGTCACGCGCGTGCAGATCGACGGCGTGATGGCGCAGGTCGACCTGCAGTGCGGCCCGCACCGGGTGGTCTCGCTCATGTCGGCCGAGGCCGCGCGCGACCTCGAGCTCGAGCCGGGCTCGCTCGCGGTCGCCTCGGTCAAGGCGACGGTCGTGACGGTGGAGGCGCCACGGGGCTGAGGCCGCCGTATTCGCCCTCGGCATCCCGGCCCCGGGTGCGGGCCGGCGCCGTCGCGCACCTCCTCGCGTCGACGAGTCGGCGTCGCACAGCCCCGCGAGATCGGCGAGATGCCGGTTCGCGGATCACGGCCGCGGATCACGCCGCGAAGCGCGAGCCGATCGCGTCGAGCGTCAGCTCCCAGACCCGTTGCGCGTCGTCGGCACGCCGGAACGGCTCCCATGCCTCGATCGCCTTCGCGGGTCCGCCGACCAGACGCGACGGGCCGAAGAACGTGCCGTCGGAGATCGGGACCGTGGCGGCGAGCACGGCCGGCTCGGCGGCGGATGCCACGGTGCCGGTGATGTGCAGTCGTGACAGCAGTCGGATGACGCGGCGCCCGGCGAGCTCGCGTTCGCGTCCGAGGCCGGGTTGGGCGGCGAGAAGGTTCGTGGGCGAGACGCCCGGGTGGGCGAGCGTGCTGGTGATGCCCCAGCCCTCGGTGCGGCTGCGCTCCTGCAGGTCGCGGGCGAACAGCCCGATCGCGATCTTCGACTGCACGTAGGACGCCATGGCGTCGTACGGCTCCGCGGCGACGGCGGCGGCGTCGAACCGACCGCGGCGGGCCGCGATGCTCGTCTGGTGGACCACCCGCGCGCCCCCGGCGCGCAGCAGGGGGAGCAGGCCGAGCGTCAGCGCTGCGTGGCCGAGGTGATTGGTGCCCCACTGCAGCTCGAACCCGTCGGCGGTCTCCTGTCGGTGCGGAGGGGTCATCACCCCGGCGTTGTTGACGAGAAGGTGGACGGGGCGACCCTCCTTGCGGAGACCGCGCACGAGCGCGTCGACCGAGTCGAGGCTCGCGAGGTCGAGCGTGCGCGTCGAGGCGACGGCATCCGGGACGACGCGACGCACGGCGTCGAGCGCGCGCCGGCCCTTCTCGGCGGAGCGGACGGGCAGCACCACCTCGGCGCCGAGCTCGGCGAGGCGCGTCGCGATGACCGTGCCGATGCCGTCGCTGGCGCCGGTGACGACGGCCAGGCGGCCGCGCAGGGAGCGGGGGGATTCGGGAGACATGAGCGGTCCTTTCGTGGGATGACTCGATGCTTCCGCGGTCGGTGCCGGGCGACCAGTGCCCGCTCACCCACTGATCGCCGAACCACCCCTCAGCGGGCGGAGGCGGCCCCGATGACCGCGAGCAGTCGGAGCTTCTCGGCGCTCTCGCTGCCGGGCTGCGCGGTGTAGACGAGCAGGCGGTGGGAGTGGTCCGGGTCGAGAAGCGTCTGGCACGACAGGTCGAGCCGGCCGACCTCGGGATGCAGGAAGCGCTTGACCGCCGGGGGTCGCGCGCCGACCTCGTGGGCGAGCCACAGGGCGGCGAAGTCGTCGCTGCGCGCGCGCAGGTCGTCGGCCAGCTCGGCGGCGCGCGACCCGGGGCCGTGGGCGGCGACGAGCTCGCGCAGACCCGCGGCGTACACGCGGGAGAGCGCCGCCTGCTCCTCGGGGGGATAGGCGGCGCGTGCCGACGCGTCGGTGAACCAGCGGTATCCGATGGTGCGCGCGGGTCCTGAGCGCAGGGTGGCATCGCCCAGGAGGGCGACCCCCAGCCGGCTCTGCCGGAGCGTCTCGCCCAGCTCCGTGACGATCTCGGCGGGGGTGTCGTCGAGTCGGTCGAGCACGCGCAGCATGCCGGGGCTGATGTGCTCGGTGCCGGAGTGGCGCAGGGGCGGCCGGTGCCCCGCGAGATGGAACAGGTGATCGCGCTCGGCGAGGCTCAGGTGCAGGCCCTGGGCGAGCGCGATCAGCATCTGCTCGGACGGTGTGGGCCCCGTACCCCGTTCGAGGCGGGCGTAGTAGTCGGTCGACATGTGGCTCAGCAGAGCGACCTCTTCGCGGCGCAATCCCGCCGTGCGACGGCGGACTCCGCGCGGGAGCCCGACGTCTTCGGGCTGCAGGGCCTCGCGGCGTCGCTGCAGGAAGTCGCCCAGGCTGGTCAGGTCGCTCACGTGGTTCCTCGCACCCCCCGTTCTTACCCGGTGGATCGTCATGCTGCCAGGACCCGCCGATCCACCCCTTCCGGAGCCCGCAGGTGCGGACTCAGACACCCTCGGCATCCGCAGATACGGAATACTGGAGACATGCGGCCCGCCGGCGTCGCCGAAAGGATGCCATGTCCCGCTCCCTCCGTCTCCTCGCCGTCGTCGCCGCTGCCGCGCTCCTGGCCGGGTGCGCGAGCACTCCGCCCGCACCCGCGGCATCCGCCGACGGTCCGTCCGGGACCGTCGAGGTCTACGCCGCCGCGTCGCTGCAGCGCTCGTTCGACGAGATCGCGCGGGCGTTCGAGGACGCCACCCCCGGGGTCACGGTGAGTCCGGTGTACGACGGGTCCAGCACGCTGGCCACCCAGATCGGCGAGGGGGCGCCCGCCGACGTTTTCGCCTCGGCCGACGAGAAGAACATGACGAAGGTCGCAGCCCAGGCCCCCGACCCGCAGGTCTTCGCCGCGAACACCCTCGTCATCGCCGTCCCGTCGGGCAACCCCGGGGCGGTCGCGACTCTCGCCGACCTCGCGCGGGTGACGACGGTGCTGTGTGCGCCGGAGGTGCCGTGCGGGGCGGCGTCGCAGACGCTGCTGTCGAACGCCGGCGTCGTGGTGACCCCCGCGAGCGCCGAGCAGAACGTCACCGCCGTGCTGACCAAGGTCGCGGCGGGGGAGGCCGACGCGGGCCTCGTCTACGCGACCGACGTGGTCGGACGCGACGACGTCGAGGCCATCGTGCCCGCGGGGGCGGATGCCGTGGTGAACCGGTATCCGATCGCGGCGCTCGCCGACGCTCCGAACCCCGACGCCGCGGCGGCCTTCGTCGCCTTCGTGCTGTCGGACGAGGGGCAGAAGATCCTCGCCGACGCGGGCTTCCGGGCGCCGTGACCGGCCGGGGTTTCCTCCCGCGCTGGCTCGCGGTGCCGGCGGTGGTCGGTCTCGCGTTCCTGCTCGTGCCCCTGACGGCTCTCGTCGCGCGCGTGCAGTGGGCGTCGCTGTGGAGCGACGTCACCTCGCCCGCGGCGCTGTCGGCGCTCGGACTGTCGCTCGGCACGGGCGCCGCGGCGACCGCGGTGTGCGCGATCATCGGCATCCCCCTCGCCCTCGTCATCGCCCGCAGCTCCGCGCGCCTGGCGGCGGTGCTGCGCGCTGTCGTGACGGTGCCGCTCGTGCTCCCGCCGATGGTGGGCGGTGTGGCCCTGCTCTACCTGTTCGGGCGCACGGGGCCGCTGGGTGCGCTCGGGTTGCCCTTCACCACGGCGGCGGTCGTGCTGGCGCAGGTGTTCGTGGCGCTGCCGTTCCTCGTTCTCGCGGTCGAGGGCGCCCTGCGCACCACCGGCGTGGAGTTCGAGCGCACGGCCGCCTCGCTCGGCGCGTCGCGCGCGACGATCCTGCGGCGCATCACGCTTCCGCTCGCGGCCCCCGGCATCGTCGCGGGGGTCGTGCTGTGCTTCGCGCGGGCGATCGGCGAGTTCGGGGCGACCGCGCTGTTCGCGGGCAACCGCCCCGGCGTGACGCAGACGATGCCGCTCGCGATCTACACGGCGTTCAACGGCGCGGGCGTGTCGCAGGGGACCGCGGTGGCGCTGTCGATGCTGCTGCTCGTGACGGCGATCGCGGTGCTGCTGCTGGTGCGCGGGTGGCGGCCGGGGGTGGGGCGATGACGGCCCCGGATGCCGGGGTGCCCGGCCGTCGCCCGCGGGACGGCGAGGGGGTCGCCGCCGCGCCCCGCACCGGGAGCGCGCCGGCGACGGATGCTGGGGAGCCGGCCCCGGTCGCCGCCGCTCTGCGGGCCCGCGTGCTCGTGCGCCGTCGCGACTTCGACGTCGACATCGCCCTCGACGTGGCACCCGGAGAGACCGTCGCGGTCATGGGTCGTAGCGGCGCGGGCAAGTCCACGCTGCTCACCGCCCTCGCCGGCCTCACCCCGCTGGACGGGGGCGAGATCGCGGTCGACGGGCGCGTGCTCGATCGCCCGCCGCGCCTGCGCACCGCCCCGATGCACCGCGGAGTCGTGCTCCTCGGTCAGGACGCCCGGCTCTTCCCGCACCTCACCGCGCGCGAAAACGTCGCCTTCGGGCCGCGCTCCGCGGGGATCTCGGCATCCGTCGCCCGATCCCGCGCCGACGAGTGGCTCGACCGTGTCGGGCTCCCGAGCGCGGGAGACCGCCGCCCCGCGCAGCTGTCGGGCGGAGAGCAGCAGCGGGTCGCGGTCGCCCGGGCCCTCGCCGCGGGACCCCGGGTGATACTGCTCGACGAGCCGCTCGTCGCGCTCGACGCCGTGACGGCGTCGGAGATCCGCTCGATGCTGCGCGAGCGCCTCGCGGGGCTCACGACCATCGCGGTCACCCACGACGCGGTGGATGCCGCGGCCCTCGCCGACCGATTGGTGATCGTCGAGAGGGGCAGCGTGACGCAGGACGGCACGGTGCGCGCGGTGCTCGCGGCCCCGGCGACCGCGGTCGCGGCCAAGATCTCGGGGCTCGAACGGATCGTGGGGGTCGCCGCGAACGGGGGGTTCGAGGGTGACGGACTGCGCCTCACCTCGACGGATGCCGACTCCCTGGCGCTCGCGGCCACGGACGGGCGTGCGCTGGCCGCGGTCTTCCGCGCGGTGGACGCGCGCCTCGGGGAGGGGATCCCGGCGACGGTGTCGCACCTCGAGCCGACCCCGACGGGCGTGCGCGTGGTCACCGACCGGGGCGTCGCCGAGGTCCCCCCGGGCGAGGCCGCGGCGCTGACTGCCGGTGACACCGTGCAGCTGGGCGTCCCGCCCGATCGCGTGCGCTTCGTCCCGGCATCCTGAGGTAACCGTCACCGGCGTCGAGCGTCCACGACATGCCGTCGCGTCGCGGGGCGCGCCGGCGTGTTCTGGACACTCGACGGGCCTTCGACGCCGCGGGGGCGGGGGTCATGCCGCGACGATGCGACCGCCCTCGAGGTGCACCTCGCGGTCGACCAGCCCGGGCGGCACCTCGACGTGGGAGACGAGCACCACGGCCTGCTCCCGCCCGACCGCCCCGAGGAGGTCGGTGAGAAGGGCATCGGATGCCGCGGGGTCCACGCCCGCGGTCGGCTCGTCGAGCACGAGCACGGGGAAGCCGCGCAGCAGGGCCCGGGCGAGGGCGAGGCGCTGAGCCTGACCTCCCGAGACCAACCCGCCGCGATCGCCGACGCGCGCGTCGAGACCGCCGCGCTCGCGGGCCCACTCGGCGAGGCCGACACGGGACAGCACGGCCCAGAGGTCGGCGTCGGTGGCCGTGTCGCGGGCGAACAGCAGGTTCTGACGCACCGATTCGTCGAACAGGTACGGCGACTGCTCGATCAGCCCGATCGTGCGGCGAAGGTCGTCGCCCGAGATCTCGCGCGCGTCGACGCCCCCGATGCGGAACGACCCGGAGAAGTCGAGGAACCGCACGAGCACGTGCGCCAGGGTCGTCTTTCCCGCACCGCTCGGACCGGTCACGAGCACGCGCTCGCCGGGGCCGACGTGCAGGTCGACGTCGTCGAGGCGGCCCGCGTCGCCGTCGGCGTCGGACCGCGACGGCCAGTGCGCCCCGACGCTGCTCAGCTCCAGACCCGCGCCGAGCGCCGGGGCCTCACCGGTCGCGGCCGGCTCGTCGCGGGGGAGGCCCTCGGGGATCCGCTCGGGGACCGCGGCGTCGATGCGCTCCGCGGCGGCGCGCACCTGCCGCCACGAAGCAAGCGCGAGGGGCACCGGGCCGAACACCTCGAACACCGCCATCGGCAGCAGCACGACCACGGCCAGTCCCGGCCCCGACAGGGCGCCGCCGGTCACGGCCGGGGCGGCGACGACGAGGGCGGCGAGAGACGCGACGCCCGCGAGCACGGACACCGCACCCGAGGTGAGCCCTTGCGCGCCACCCCGGCGGACCACCGCGCGGCGCAGCGCCGCATCGGCTCCGCGCACGCGGTCGCGAGCGGCATCCACGGCGCCGTAGGCGGTGAGCACGTCGAGGTTCGTGACGAGGTCGTGCACCGCGTCGGCGACGGCGGCGCGCAGCGGGGCGATCGCGCGTTCGGCGCGGGAACCCGCCGCCCAGCCGACCGCGACCGCGACGGCGAAGGCCGCGGCCAGGCACCCGAGCATCGCGAGGGCGGCGGGCCACGACACGAAGGCCGTGAACACGACCGCGGCCAGCGCGGTGGTGACGGCGGTCACCAGCGGAAGCACGACGCGCAGCGGCAGGTTCTGCAGTTCCTCGACGTCGTCGACGACGCTCGACAGCAATCCGCCGCGCTGGGCGCGCCCGAGGCCGTCGGGGGCGAGGGGCACGAGGTCGCGCACGAGATCGGCGCGCACCCCGGCGAGCTGATGCAGCGCGGCGTCGTGGCCGCTGAGGCGTTCGAGATAGCGGAACACCCCGCGCGACAGCGCGAACGCGCGCACCCCGACGACCGCGACCGAGAGGTACATCACCAGCGGCTGCTCCGCCGCGCGGGCGATGAGCCACGCGCTCGCGGCGAGCAGCGCCACGGCGCTCGCGGCGGTGCCGAACCCGGCGAGCAGCGCCGGTGCGAACCGGCGGCGCGAGGGCATCGCGGAGAGCAGGACGCCACGCACGCGGGCGTTCACGCCCGTCCACCCACGCGTGAAGCTCGACGACGCGGTCGGCGATCGCACGGGCGGAGGGGCGGTGCGACACCAGCAGCACCCCGCGGCCCGCGTCGGCCTCGCGGCGGAGGGTCGCCCACAGGTGAGCCTCGGTCGCGGCATCCAAGGCGCTCGAGGGCTCGTCGAGCCCGAGCACGGACACGCCCCCGGTCCGCGCGCGGTACAGCGCCCGCGCGACGGCGACGCGCTGGGACTCACCGCCCGAGAGTCCCGCACCGGCGGCGCCGAGCGTCGTGGCGGGGTCGAGGTCCGCCGCCCCCGCGTCGGCCAGCGCCGCGGCGATGCGCCGGGGATCGGGCGCGGAGCCGAGGGCGACGTTGTCGGTCACCGATCCGGTCACCAGCCCGGCCCGCTGGCCCGCCCAGGCGATCGAGCCGCGCGCGTGCGGAACCGGGGCGCCGTCGATGCGCACCGCGCCGTCGTACGGCGCGAAACCCAGCACCGCAGCCAGCAGCGACGACTTGCCGACGCCGCTCGGGCCGGTCACCAGCACGATCTCGCCCGGACCGACCGACAGCGACACCTCCGGCAGCACGTGCCCCTCGCGCCGAACGCGTACCCGGTCGAGCGTCAGTGTCGATCCGCCGGCGGGGGCCCCGGCATCCGGTTCGGTGCTCGTGCGAGCCGCGTCCAGCGCGTCGAAGATCTCCTCCGTCGCGGCCACCCCCTCGCTCGCGGCGTGGAACTGCACGCCCACCTGCCGCAGCGGCAGATACGCCTCGGGGGCGAGGAGCAGCACGAAGAGCCCGACGAGCAGCGAGAGGTCCCCGGCGAGCAGGCGGAACCCGATCGTCACGGCGATGATGGCGACCGAGATGGATGCCAGGAACTCCAGCGCGAAGCCCGAGAGGAACGACACGCGCAGCACGGTCATCGTCTCGCGCTTGTAGTCGCGGGTGACCATCTCGATGGAGTCGGCCGCGCGGTGCTGCCGGCCGAACGCCTTGAGCGTTCCGAGCCCGTCGACGGTGTCGGCGAAGCGCGCCGCGAGCCGGCCCAGCGTGCGGTACTGCTTCTGCTGCACGCCGCGCGTGGCCAGGCCGATCAGCACCATGAAGAGCGGGATGAGCGGGATCGTCAGCACCACCGTCAGACCCGAGAGCGGGTCGGCGAGGGCCATCGCGCCGATGAGGATCGGCATCGCGATCGCGGTAGCGACCAGCTGCGGGAGGTAGCGGCCGAAGTACGCGTCGAGCGCCTCGAGGCCGTGGCCGGCGGTCACCGAGAGGGCGGCGGCGTTGCGCTCGCCGAGCCAGCGCGGACCGAGACGGCCCACCGCGGCGACCAGGGCCTCGCGCAGCTGCGCCGAGGCCGCCGCCGCCCCGCGAGCCGAGGTGCGCTCGGAGGCGGCGATCAGCAGCCCCCTGAGCAGGGCGAAGGATGCCGCGGCCCCGAGGTGGCCCCACAGCTCGCCGACCGGCTGCCCCTGGATCGCGCCCACCAGCGCGCTCGTGAGCGCCCACGCGAAGCCGACGATCGCGCCCGTCTGGGCGAGGACGATCGCCGCGCTCACCGCGAAGAAGCCGCGGGAGGCGGTGGCGTAGTGGAGCAGCCGCGGGTCGACGGGTTTCATGGGATCAGTGCGCGACGAGCGCGGCCTTCTCGATCCGGGCGCGGGTGACGCGCTTGCGGAACACCCAGTACGTCCATCCCTGGTAGGCGAGGATCAGCGGCAGGAAGATCAGCGCGGCCCAGCTCATGATGGTCAGGGTGTAGTCGGTGCTCGAGGCGTTGTCGATCGTGAGGCTCGCGCCCCCGGCCAGGGTCGAGGGCATGACGTTGGGGAAGAGCGCGAAGAACAGCGCCGCCACCGCCGTCACGATCGTGACGGCGCCGAGGGTGAAGGCGGTGCCCTCCCGGTCGCGGGAGTTCGCGACCCACGAGCCGATGAGGGCCAGCGCGGCGATGCCCGACAGCGCCACGACGCCGAGGAACAGCGGGGCCTGCGTGGCCTGGGCGATCGTCCATCCGAGGAATACGGCCGCGAGGGCGATCGTGATCAGACCGGCGCGACCCGCGAGGCGCCGGGCGTCGGCGCGCACCTGCCCGTCGGTCTTCAGCGCGACGAAGTACACGCCGTGCGTGAAGAACAGCAGCAGGGTCGTGAGCCCGCCCAGGATGCCGTAGGGGTTCAGCAGCGTGAGCACCGTGCCGGCGTACTCGTGGTCGGCATCCAGGGGAACGCCCTGCACGATGTTGGCGAACGCGACGCCCCAGAGGAAGGCGGGGAGGGCGGATCCGGCGACGATCATCCGGTCGAACGAGCGCTTCCACCGCAGCGAGTCGCGCTGGTGGCGGTACTCGAACGAGACCCCGCGGGCGATGAGCGCGAGCAGGATCACCAGCAACGGCAGGTAGAAGCCGCTGAACAGGGTGGCGTACCACTCGGGGAACGACGCGAACAGGGCGGCACCGGCGACGATGACCCACGTCTCGTTCAGGTCCCACACGGGACCGATCGTGTTGATGATCTGCCGGCGGGCGATGTCGTCCTTGCCGAGGAAGGGGATCGACATCCCCACACCGAAGTCGAACCCGTCGAGCACGAAGTAGCCGACGAAGAGGAACGCGACGATCCAGAACCAAAGCTGCGCGAGATCCATGATGACAGGGCTCCTAGTAGACCGTGGTGGGGGTGTTCTCGATGGAGTCGTCGCGCTCGGCATCCGGGTCCGGCAGCGGCTCGGGACCCTTCTGCGCGAACTTCACGATGAGACCGAACTCGACGATCGCGAGGCTGAGGTAGACGAGCGTGAAGGCGACGAGCGAGACCAGCACGCTCCAGCCCGGGACGCTGGGGGAGACGCCGTCCTGGGTGAGCATGAGGCCGAACACGATCCACGGCTGCCGGCCCATCTCGGTGAACACCCACCCGACGAGGCTCGCGAGCATCGGCAGGGGAGCGGTCCAGATGGCGACGCGCCACATCCAGCCGGCGACGGGGCGCTTGGCGTTCTTGCGCGTGACCCACAGGCCCACGACGCTGACGAGAGCGGCGATGCCGCCGAGGGCGATCATCCAGCGGAACGCCCAGTAGGTGACCCAGAGGACGGGGGCGAAGTTGCCGTCGACCTGGTCGGCGAACTGCGGGAACATCTCCTGGCTGTAGAGGGTGTTGAGGTCGTTGATGCCCTCGACGCAGCCGTCGAGCGAGTGCGTCGACAGGATGCTGAGCAGGAACGGCACGCGGATCGAGAACAGCTCGCTGGTTCCGTCGGGGGTGCCGAGGGTGAAGATCGAGAACGAGGCGTCCTGTCCGCACACGGTGTTGAAGGTCGCCTCGGCGGCCGCCATCTTCATCGGCTGGGTCGCCACCATCACCAGGCTCAGCTGGTCGCCGACGATCGCGACGAGCACGAACGACACGAGCGTGCCCCACAGGCCGAAGCGGAGCGTCTTGCGCATCATGTCGGTGTTGCGGCCCCGGGCCATGTGCCAGGCGGAGACGGCGACGACCACCATCGCGGCGAACATCCAGCCCGCGAAGATCGTGTGGGGGAAGGCGGCGAGGGCGACGGGATTGGTCAGCAGGGCCCAGAAGTCGACGAGTTCGGCGCGGTGGCCCTCGGTCGACATCTGGTAGCCCACCGGGTTCTGCATGAATGCGTTCGCGGCGATGATAAAGTACGCCGACAGTGTTGCGCCGATCGACGCCATCCAGATGCTCGCGAGGTGCGCGAGGCGCGGGAGCTTGTCCCACCCGAAGATCCACAGGCCGATGAAGGTCGCCTCGAGGAAGAACGCGAGCAGGCCCTCGAAGGCGAGGGGCGCACCGAACACGTCGCCGACGAACCGCGAGTAGGCCGACCAGTTCATGCCGAACTGGAATTCCTGCACGATGCCGGTCACGACGCCCATGGCGAAGTTGATGAGGAAGATCTTCCCGAAGAAGCGCGTCAGGTGCAGCCATCGCACGTCACCCGTGCGGTACCAGACGGTCTGGAAGATCGCCACGATGAGCGACATCCCGAGCGTCAGCGGCACGAACAGGAAGTGGTACAGCGTCGTCAACCCGAACTGCCAGCGGGCGAGAGCCAGGGGGTCGAGCCACTCCATCAGGAGCCTCCGATCGAACCGGAATGTGTGGTCAGACCACATGCTACGCCGGGCTCTCCCGCGCCGCCCGGCGATGATTCGGCGTCGAACCACCTCGTCGGTCTACGCTGAGACTTACCGAGAAAGTCTTTTCCTGCGAACCGGTCCGGAGGCCGAATGTCGGTGCGTCAGAGCCTGCTCGCGATCCTCGATCGCGGTGCCTGCTACGGCTCCCAGCTGCGCGCCGAGTACGAGCGCCGCACCGGCGCCACCGTGAACGTCGGTCAGGTCTACACGACACTCGAGCGTCTGGAACGCGACGGACTCGTCGAGGGGGCTGGTGTCGACGACGAGGCGCGGGTGTTGTGGCGGCCCACTGCCGCCGGCCGCGCCGAGGCGCGCGCCTGGCTGGCGGGCGCGTCGCTGGCGGAGGGCCGCGACGACGTCGCCCTCAAGATCGCGCTCGCCGTGACCCTCCCGGGTGCCGATGTCGCCGCCGTCGTCTCGGCGCAACGGGGGGCGGTCCGTGCGGCACTGCAGGCGACCGAGGCCGGAGGCGTCGAGGGGGATGCCGTGCCCGCCGCGATCGTGCGAGCGGCCCGGCGGGCGCGGCTCGAGGCCGACCTGCGCTGGCTCGACGAGGTCGAGCGCCTCGCCGCCACGGTCGAGCCCTTCGGGCTGTCGGACGAGCGCCCGAGGCGCGGACGGCCCGCCCGGTCTACGGTGTAAGGCGCGCGTAGCTTCGACGGGGTCATCCGTCAAGGGCGGCTGTGATCATCGGGAAAGCGTGCACGCTGAGAACACCCCGGACGACCCAAGGAGTTCTCACATGGTCATGGAAGCACCGCTCAGCCGCCGGGGTTCGATGAAAGCGGCCGCGCGCGCCGCAGTCCCCGCCGATCCGGCCGTCATCCCGCCGGCTCTCACGGAGATCCCGTGGACGAGGATCGACCTCGATCTGTACGAGGTCGCCCGCGACGGCTACATCGTCGGATACGTCGAGGTCGTCGGGGCGGTGTTCGTCGCCCTCGGCGGTGCCCGCTACGACCGGGCGGTCGAGGTGTCGCAGCACCTCACCTTCCACTCCGCCGTCGACGCCCTCGTGCGCCGGGTGTTCTGAGGCGAGGGCGGGAACCCCGCGCGGCGTGAACGCCGGCGCGCGCCGGAGGGATCAGCGCGCCAGCGAGTAGCCCGCTTCGTCGATCGCCGCGGCGACGTCGTCATCGCTGACGCCCGCGGCGCGGGCGATGCGCACCACCGACGTGCCGCCCGCCTGCAGGGCGACGTCGACGACGTCGACGCCCTCGAGAGACGAGAGTTCTTCGGTGACGGCGCGGACGCAGTGCTCGCACGTCATGCCCTCGACGCGGAGCTCGTCGGTGGCCGCGACCGACGCGGGAGCGGATGCCGCGGTGCCGTGGGCGCACCCGCATCCGTCGCCGCACCCTCCGCGGGCGGGGGTGGTTGCCGTGAGGCCGAGCTCGATGCGCTGTTCCGACATGGTGTCCTCCTCAGGAACGGACCAGGCGCGCGATGGCCTGATTTGCTTCTTTCAACTTCTCTTCGGCGACGGGACCGCCCTGCGCGGCCGCCTCGGCGACGCAGTGCGAGAGGTGGTCGTCGAGGAGCGAGAGGGCGACGTTCTCGAGCGCCTTCGTGACCGCCGACACCTGGGTGAGGATGTCGATGCAGTACTGGTCGTCGTCGACCATGCGCGCGATGCCGCGCACCTGTCCCTCGGCACGCCGCAGGCGCTTGAGGAGATCGTCCTTGTGGCCCTCGTAACCGTGCATGCTTCGATGATACCCCCGTGGGGTATGCCTAGCATCCTGGTCGGAGGTGTCAACCCCCTCGGCGGGAGGTCGCCCGTGACGGAAGGTCGAGTATCAGGAGGTCGACATGCTTTCTCGTCAGACCGGTGGTGGTCGGCGATGACCACCGAACCTTTCCCCACCGGACCCCATCGCCCCGTGCGCATCCCGCACCTGCCCCCGCTGCGCTCGCAGCGGGGAGAATCGAAGGATGACGCGAACACTGGCGGCGCTTCCGGGCGCCGCCCGGAGGCTGTGCCTCAGCCGAAGAAACGGCGAGATCTGCACCCGTGAGGACGGGCACCGGGGCCTGCACCACCGCACCGGTGGGCGTCTGCTCTGGAGCGATCTGCAGGCCGACCCGCCCGAGTGCCCCGGCGCAGGATCGCCGGCCGAGCCCGCGGCGACCCTCGACGACGGTTTCCCCGACGGACGGGCCGTCTGCCCGGTCTGCTGGGCCTTCGTGGGCCTGACCGACGACGGCACGCTCGAGCCGCATGACTCCTGGCGCGGAGACGATTCGCGTCAGGAATCCGATCGGCGCCGCGAATGGTTCAACGCCTTCGGGTGGTGACTCTCACGCCCGTGCCCGTGCACCGACCAGGGCCGCCCGCCCGTCGACCACCTCGACGGTCTCGTCGAGAGCGCCGGCGTGCACGAGGTCGTGCGTGACGAGCAGCGTCGCGGTGCCGAGGTCGTGCGTCAGGCGTGAGATGAGCGCCATGATCTCCGCGCCGCGAGCGCTGTCCAGCGCGCTCGTCGGCTCGTCCACCAGCAGCACGCGCGGCTCGTGCACGAGGGCGCGGGCGATGGCGACGCGCTGACGCTGCCCTCCGGACAGGTGCGCGGGGCGGCGATCGGCCTGACCGCCGAGCCCGACGGCATCCAGCAGCTCGTCGACGCGGCCGCGCACGGCGGTGCGACGCTCCCGACGGCCTCGCCCGCCGAGCTCCGCCATCACGCGCAGCTGCTCTCGCGCGGTGAGGGCGGGCAGCAGCTGCGGCTGCTGGAACACGATGCCGATCCGCTCGCGGCGGAGCGCGGTGCGACCCGCGGCGGTGAGGCGGGTGGCATCCACTCCGTCGACGACGACGCGACCGGAATCGGGGCGGACGAGGGTGGCGGCCAGGGCCAGCAGGCTCGACTTGCCCGAACCCGACGGACCGGTGATCCCCGTGACGAGCCCGGGGCGGCCCTCGAGCGTGGCGTGGTCGACCGCCGTGACGCGGGAGTCGCCGTCGGGATAGGTGAGGGTGACGTCGTCGAGAAGGATCATCGGGTGCTCCCCAGGGCGGTGAGAGGGTCGGATTTCGTGACGGTGCGGAGCGACACGGCCGCTCCCAGCACGCCCAGCGCGATCATGACGACCGCCGGGGCGAGGGTGGTGAGGGGGCTCAGGACGAACGGCAGCGCCCCGCCGGCGAGCGCGCCGAGAAGGGCGGTGAGGCCGATCCCGACGCAGACGCCGACGAGCAGCACGACGAGCGCTTGGCCGAGGGCGTCGCGCACGAGGGCCGGGGTGCTGGCGCCGAGGGCCTTGAGAACGGCGACGTCTCCCGCCCGCTGCATCGTCCACACGGTGAAGAACGCGCCCACGACGAGCGCCGAGACGCCGAAGAGCATCGCGATCATGAGCCCGAGCGACCCGATCTCGGAGCGGAACGTCGGCAGCGCCGACAGGCTCGCCAGGGAGGAGGATGCCGTGGTCCCGGTCTCGGCGGCCACCTCGTTCCACGCGGGGTCGCCGGAGACGGCGAGAACGGTCGCCTCACCCGACCCTCCCAGGCGCTGGTCGAGCGTCTTCCACGCCGTGGGGCTGAGGGCCACGACGGGGGTGTGGCTGTAGGAGAGGTCGTCGCCGACGGACGCGACACGGAAGCTCTCGCCGGCGATCGCCACGTCGTCTCCCACGGCGGCACCCAGGGCTTTCGCGGCACCGGCGGAGAGCGCGGCGTCGGCGTCGGAGGGGGCGTTCAGCGCGAAGGCGGGGGAGTCGAGGCCGAACAGCGCCACGGCTCCCGACGCGGTGGGGCCCTCGGCGCGGGACTGCAGGATGCCGATCGGCACGACGCCGGTGACACCCGTCGCGTCGCGCCACGCGGCGACGGCGGCGTCGTCGACCGCCGAGTCGGTGAACGTCGCCGCGGCGTCGCCCTCGGGCTGCAGCACGAGCCGATCTCCGGGCAGGGCCAGCACGGCCGAGACGTTCTGGGCGGCCAGGCCGCCGGTCAGGCCCGCGAGGAACCCCACGAGCAGGGTGATGAGGGCGACGACCGCCCCGATGAGGGCGAATCGCCCGCGGGCGAACCGCAGATCGCGCCATGCGACGTACACGTCGCCTCCTTCCGCCGGCGGATCTCACCGGCACCCCTCCAGCGTCGCCATCCGGCCCGCGGCGGTCATCGGCGCAAGGGGCGTTCTTGCTCTCCACCTTTCGGATGATCCGCCCAGGGCCCGGCATCCGTAGCCTGGAGATCGTCATGCCGCACCGCACCCTCGCTCCCGTCTTCGCGGGCCTGCGCGTCGGGCTCCACGTCTTGTTCGGGGCCCTGCTCGCGCTGGTCGTGGTGCGCGTGCTCGTGACCGGCGGCTCGGTGGTGGCGCTCGTGCTCGCGGGAGTGCTCGGTGCGGTGTACCTCGCCGGGCTCGCGATCGCCCGTGTGCGCCGCCGCGCGGCCGCGGTGGTCTGGGTCGCGGTGCTGACCGTGGTGTGGGCGGCGCTGGTGTGGCTGGTGCCCGAGGCGGCCTACCTCGTCTTCCCGTTGTTCTTCCTCTACCTCCACGTGCTCCCCGGGATCGCCGGTCCCCTCGCCGTGGTCGCGACGACGGCCCTGACGATCGCCGCGTTCGCCGTGCACGGCGGCCTCACGGTGGGCGGCGTCGTGGGGCCGATCGTCGGTGCCGGGGTCGCCCTGCTCATCGGTCTCGGATACGCGGCGCTCGACCGGCGCGCGGCCGAGCGTGAAGCGCTCATGGCGGAGCTGCTCGCCACCCGCGACCGTCTCGCGGCCGCCGAACGCGAGCAGGGCATCCTCGCCGAGCGGTCGCGGCTCGCGCGCGAGATCCACGACACCGTCGCGCAGGGGCTGTCGAGCATCCAGATGCTCCTGCACGCGGCGGAGCGGGCGGATGCCGCCAGCCCGGGCCTGCCGCACGTGCGTCTGGCCCGCGAGACCGCGGCCGACGGACTCGCCGAGACCCGGCGCTTCATCCGCGAACTGGCGCCGCCCCGTCTCGACAGCGGCCTCGGTCCGGCGCTCGAGCGCCTCGCGCGCGAATGGGGTGCCCGCGAGGCGGTCGCGATCGACGTCGAGGTGGACGACGACGCATCCCTCCCGATGGACGCGCAGACGGCGCTGCTGCGCATCGCCCAGGGGGCGCTCGCCAACGTCGCCCAGCACGCCGGCGCCGCGCGGGTCGGCATCCGTCTGACCCGCCTCGACGGTGCGGTGCGCCTGCGGATCGCCGACGACGGCGGCGGGTTCGACCCCGACCGAGCGGAGGCGGTCGCCGCCGAGACGGACTCGTTCGGGCTGCGCGCCATACGGGAGCGGGTCGAGCAGCTCGACGGCGCCCTCGAGGTCGACAGCGCACCGGGTCGGGGCGCCGCCATCACGGTCACTCTTCCGGGGGGTGCGTCGTGATCCGTGTCGTCATCGCCGACGACCACCCCGTCGTCCGCGCCGGCGTGCGGGCGCTGCTCGACGCGGAGACCGACATCGAGGTGGTGGGGGAGGCCGCGACCCCCGATGAGGCGGTCGCCCTGTCGGAGCGGCTCGCGCCCGAGCTCGTGCTGATGGACCTGCAGTTCGGCGACCGGGCAGCCGGCGCCGAGGCGACCAGGCGCGTCCGCGCGCTCGCCGCCCCGCCCTACGTGCTCGTGCTCACCAACTACGACACCGACGGCGACATCCTCGGCGCGATCGAGGCGGGTGCCAGCGGGTATCTGCTGAAGGACGCGCCGCCCCACGAGCTCCTGGCCGGCGTCCGTGCCGCCGCGGCCGGGCAGAGCGCTCTCGCGCCGGCGATCGCGAGCTGACTGCTCGCACGTCTGCGCGAACCCCGCGTGACGCTGTCGGCGCGCGAGATCGAGGTGCTGCGCCTCGTCGCCCGCGGCGCGTCGAACGCCGACGTCGCCGCCCGCCTGCACATCACCGACGCGACGGTGAAGTCGCACCTCGCGCACGTCTTCTCCAAACTCGGCGTCACCTCGCGCACCGCCGCCGTCTCGTCGGCGCGGGCCCTCGGCATCCTGCGCTGAGCGCCTCGAGGTCTCCTCCGGCGCCGGAGGGGACGACGTACGATGGGCGTCATGATCCGGGTGCGAGTGGTCGGCGTGGCCCTCGACCCGGCGCAGCAGCACGTCATCCTGCTCTCCCCCATCGACGCCGAGGCCGACGGGGAGCGCGTGCTCCCGGTGTGGATCGGGCCGCAGGAGGCGATGTCGATCCTCGTCGCGATCGAGGGCACCGCATCGCCCCGCCCGCTCGCGCACGACCTGATGACCGCGATGCTGGGGGAGTTGTCGGCGACCGTCGACCGCGTCGAGATCACCCATCTCGCCGAGGGGACGTTCTACGCCCGACTCGTGCTGGACACCCCGCGCGGACAGCGCACGTTCGATGCCCGGCCCTCCGACGCGATCGCGCTGGGAGCCCGCGTCGACGCGTCGATCTGGGTCGCCGACACCGTGTTCGCCGAGGCGGGCGTGCCCGACGACGCGGTCGCGCTCGACCCGTCGCCCGAGGAGGAACGGGTGGAGGAGTTCCGGCGGTTCCTTGACGATGTCGACCCCGAGGACTTCCAGGGCTGACGGTCCGCCGACCCCGCGACGCTCCTAGACTCGCGGAGGGGTCGCGCGCCGCGGCCCGATCCACGACGAACGGGGTACGGATGCAACTCGCCATGGTCGGACTCGGACGGATGGGCGCCAACATCGTGCGCCGGCTCATGAGGGACGGTCACGATTGCGTCGTCTTCGACGTGAATCAGGATGCCGTCGCCTCCCTCGTCGAGGAGGGGGCGACCGGTGCGACGAGCATCGCCGACCTGGCGTCGAAGCTGCAGAAGCCGCGCGCCGTCTGGCTCATGATCCCCGCGGGGCTCACCGGATCGGTGGTCGACCAGGTCGCCGAGGTGCTCGAGCCGGGCGACATCATCATCGACGGCGGCAACTCCAACTACCGCGACGACGTGCGTCGCGCGAAGAAGCTCGACGACAGCGGCATCCATTACGTCGACGTGGGGACCAGCGGCGGCGTGTTCGGTCTCGAGCGCGGCTACTGCCTCATGGTCGGCGGCCACGACGAGGCCGTGGCGCACCTCGAACCGGTGCTGCGCACCATCGCCCCCGGGCCGGGCGAGGTCGAGCGCACGCCCGGACGCACCGGCGACTACACGACCGAGGAGCGCGGGTACCTGCACTGCGGTCCGTCCGGGGCGGGACACTTCGTGAAGATGGTGCACAACGGCATCGAATACGGCATCATGGCCGCGCTCGCCGAGGGTCTCAACGTGCTCAACAACGCCGATGCGGGTCTGCACCAGGGCGAGCACTCCGCCGAGGTCGCCCCCCTCGAGGAGCCGGAGTTCTACCAGTTCGACATCGACACGGCGCGGGTGACGGAGCTGTGGCGTCGCGGATCGGTCATCTCGTCGTGGCTGCTCGACCTGACCGCGGCGGCTCTCGCGCAGAACCCCACGCTCGACGGTCTCGCCGGTCGCGTGTCGGACTCGGGCGAGGGGCGCTGGACGGTGAAGGCCGCCGTCGACACGGGCGTGCCCGTTCCGGTCCTCGCCGCGTCGCTGTTCGAACGCTTCGCCTCGCGGGGCGAGGACCACTTCGCCAACCAGGTGCTCTCGGCGATGCGTCTGCAGTTCGGCGGTCACCAGGAGCTGCCCGCCGGAGACGTGCTCGAGGCCGGTCAGAAGAAGGCCGAGAGCGGTCGCGACTGACGACCCGCGCGCGAACTCAGCGCATCAGCAGGATCTGACAGATGAAGAGGCCCCCGCCGTCGTTCCACACCTCGACGGCGGGGGCCTCGCACGTGCCGTCCTCGGCGGTGAGCAGTCGGACCCCGGCGTCGTCGTAGAGCGCGTAGGGGCCCACGGTGCCGCGGACCGCGGCGGAGATGCCCTGCGGGAGCTCGCTCACGGAGGCCAGGGCGTCACGCAGCGGAGCGCTCGCTTCTTCGGTGTAGTGCGTCTCGGCGCCGTAATCCCGGCAGTTCGCCGTGCCGCCCGCCCCGATGGGGAAGCCCGTGCCCAGGCAGTAGCCGCCCGCGGGCATCTCGGGGAGGGTGTCGTGGGCGCTGCGGTACTTCTCGAAGATCTCCTGCCACTGCACGAGCTTCTGGGTGGCCTGCTGGTTCGGCGTCGAGCTCGTCGAGATCAGGAACCAGGAGAGGAATGCGAGCGCTCCGATGATGATGAGGCCGCCGATCACGAGCGACACGATGGCGGCGGGGTGAAGGCGAGTGCGAGACGTGGTCGACATGGCGGGCTTTCTCGAGAGGGGGGCGCGGGCGACGCGATGACGGATCGCGCCAGAATCGCATCCGCCGCGCCCGTCCTCGTCGGCGAGCGCCGTGGCTCCCGCGGGCGAGCGCCGGAGATTCACCCGGGCGCTCGCCCCGTGGGGTCCGGCGTCGAGTCGCGTCCGGCGGGCGAGGGAGACTAGGGGGATGAGCAGTACGGCATCCACGCCCCCCGATCGTTACGTCGTCGCCACCGACGGCGCCTGCAAGGGCAACCCCGGTCCCGCGGGCTGGGCCTGGGTCGGAGAAGACGGCCACTGGGCCGCGGGTTCGATCCCGTCGGGCACGAACAACATCGGCGAACTGCTCGGTCTGCTGCACGCGATCACCGATCACGCCGACGTGCGCGAGCTCGTCGTGCAGGCCGACTCGAAGTACGCGATCGACACGTACTCGTCGTGGATGGACGGCCACCGCCGCCGGGGGTGGGTCACGAGCGCCAAGAAGCCGGTGGCCAACCGCGGGATCCTCGAGGCGCTCATCGCCGCCCGTGACGCGCGCCGTGCCGCGGGGCTCCCCGACGTCGTGCTCGAGCACGTGCGCGGGCACTCCGGGCACGTGCTCAACTCCTGGGCCGACGAGCGGGCGGTGCGCGCCTCGCAGCACGCGGCCAAGGGCGAGGAGCTCATCTGGACCTCGCTGCGCGGTCTCGACCGCCTCGAGGTGCAGAAGGCGCCGCCCCGCTCCGCGGCGGACCGCAACGGCCGCTGACCCCGCGCCCTCAGCCGGCCAGCACCTCGGCCTCCTCCGCCGCGGTGAGCCCCGCCCGTCGCGGCCGGTCGATCCCGCGCGCGCGTTCGTCGTCGAGGACACGTCGCATCGTCTCGGCCAGCGGGCGGCGCCGGCCACCGGACGACAGGAAGGCGGCGTCGCTGCGACGGGAGAAGCCCCGCGCTTCGGCGGGCAGCCACAGCGGGAGCGACCGCGGGCCCATCCAGTGCTGCACGCCGCGGGCGAGGAGGGCCTCGTCGTCGAGGGTGACGGTCTCGGCAACCGCTGCGGACGCATCGCGGGCGGCGGCGAAGATCGCCGCGAGCGGGAACTCCTCGCCGACGGCGTTCACCGGGCCGTGCGCCCCGGCGGCGCCCGCGCGCACGATCCATTGCGCGAGGTCGTCGACGTCGATGCCTTGCGCGTGCCGATCCGCTGTCTCGGGCACGAGCACGCGGCCTCCTCTCGCGAAGCGCGCCGGCCAGTAGCCGAAGCGGTCGGTCGGGTCCCCCGGTCCCACGATGAGCCCGGCGCGAACCAGAAGAGCCCGCTCCGCCAGGCGCGCCGTGGTCAGCCGCTCGGCGTGCACCTTGGCATCCGCGTACCGCGCGAGATCGGTCGGCTCGACGAGGTCCGCGGACACGTCGGCGAACGGGGCGTCGGAGTGGGCGTACACCGACACGCTCGACACCAGGGTCCAGTGCGCCGCCCGCTCGGCGAGGGCGTCGAGGGCGGATGCCACGAAGCCCGGGTCCCACGACAGCTCGACGACGTCGTCCCAGTCGCCGTCGAGGCTCGCGTAGGCGTCGGGGTCGTTCCGGTCGGCGCGCACCAGCCGTGACCCCGCCGCGACGACCCCCGACTCGCCGCGGGCGAGGCAGGTGACGTCGGCGCCCGCGGCCAGCGCGGCCGTCGCGATCGCCCGGCCGAGCCAAGCGGTTCCACCGAGGATGAGGATGCGTCGCATGCGGCCAGCCAAGCAGTCGGACGCCCGGGGAGGCGAGGGGGTTCGCGGTCGGCTGATCTCGAAGGGGCATCATGAGCGGGGATTCCACCCGTTATGGTCGGGCGGAAGGAGGGCATTC
Organism: uncultured Microbacterium sp.; assembly: GCF_947489255.1. Classification (GTDB taxonomy): domain Bacteria; phylum Actinomycetota; class Actinomycetes; order Actinomycetales; family Microbacteriaceae; genus Microbacterium; species Microbacterium phycohabitans. Next base: position 339,165 of record NZ_CANLCY010000003.1, on the reverse strand, counting down.
GTGAACGGACCATATCCTCGGCGGCCGATGGACGATCGCCACGGAGGGGACTTCGACGGCCCGCCGTCCGACCCCCGTGCGACTCAACGCTCGCGCCTCTGGGATGCCGCGTGGGCACCGAGCGATCCGTCCGGGCCCGACCTCCGGCGCGACCACCCTGATCGATGGATGCGGTTCTGGAGCCTTCCCGACGGTCGGCGTCTGCCCGAGGGCGACGCGGACATGGCGGTGGTGCTGCACCGCTATCGGACCGTCCTCGAGGTGCTGGACCCCGAGCACGCCGCGCTCACCGTCGTCGGGGCGGACTGGGGCCCTCCCGACGGCGCCGGTGGATGGACGCGGCGGCATCTGCCGGGCCGCCGCCCCTGGCGGATCTCGAGCCTCGCCGACGATGGCGGCACGCCGGGCACGACGTTCTTCTGGGCGTCCGAGGGCGTCGCCACGGACGACCTCGACGACCTCCTCCGCCTCGCCGCCGTCGACGCGGCTCACGTCATCGTGGTTCCGCCTGACATGTCGTGGGTGTTCGCGCCGTACGACGGGGGTGTCGACGTGTTCGTCATCGACAGCGATTCCCGGGAGGCCGTGCGCGAGCCCCTCGGGCCGTGGCTCTCGACCCACCCCGACGGGCTCTAGGGGCATCACGCATCGACCGCCTGGGCGAGGGGAATGCGCGGCGTTCGTCGACGAGGCGCGGCGCACGGCCTCGCGAGGACGCCGATCGGTCGGGCGCACGGGGTCGCGGGTCGTCACCGACCCAGCGGCGTCCCCTGGTGGAACAGCATCCGGAGATCCGGCGCGCACCGCCACACCGACGAGCGGCGGCTCTCGCGGCCGTCGAGTCGGAGCAGGTAATCGAGAAGCACCGTGTCGGGCGCGATCGTGCGCGACGAACGTTCTCGGATGACGCCCGCCGCGCTGCCCGGGTCTCGGGCGACGGCGTCGATGATCTCGGCGCGTTCCCATCGCCGCCCCGACTGACCGATCTCCACGAAGTCGTCGGCGAGGAGACGTCCGAGCTCGGCCGCGTCCCTCCGGACGGCGGGGTCGAGCAGACGCTGCTCGGCGTCCCAGGCCGCGGCGGTGAGGGCCGCGGCATCCATCGCCCGACCGCGTATCTCGTAGCGGCGCTCGATGCCCGCCGTCGCGCTGCCCCACGTGCTCGTCGAGACACGGCGCTGGTGGGCGTCGAACGCGGCCTCGTCGGCGAAGCGCTCCTCGACCCGCCAGACGAGCGGGTCGTCCGTGGGGTCGACCTCGAACATGAGGCAGCCCGGTTCGGCACGGGTGAGGGCGACGTGCGCCGGGAGGTGCGCGCGCACGCGCTCGCGTTCCGCGGCGTCGGCGCAGCGGAGCTCGCCCGACAACGTGACCGCGGGACCGCGGGGTACAGGCGTGGTCGTGCCCGACTCCCAGTCGCGGCGCAGCACGCTGTAGGCGACGGATGCCATCGGCTCGCCGTCCTCGACCGGCCACCCGTCGCGGTAGTACGCCTCGAGAACCCACCCGCTGCGCTCGAACGTGCGGCGCATCGCCGTGTTGTCCTCGCGCGTCTGGCCCTCGAATCGGATGACGGCGGGATGGGCGGCGAAGACGCGGTCGGTCGCGAGCGCCAGCGCTGCCGCGCCCAGCCTCTGCCCGCGCCAGGAGTCACCGATCCGCAGGTCGAGCATGGCCGTGGCATCGGCGAGGTCGTCGAGTCGGACGACCCCGATGCGTCCCCGATCGTCGTCATCGATCCAGAGCGTCTCGGTCTCCTCACCGCCCCACGATCCGGCGTCGATCGATCCGTGCACCTCCGCGACGCGGGGATGCGGGTGCACGTGGAACGGGAAGTGATTCTCCGAGAGGAAGGCGACGAGCGCGTCACGATCGGCCCCGGCGGCATCGAGACGGGTCAGATGCAGCGGCATCCGTCCACGCTACGGGCTCCGGGTGCCGGGAAGGGGACGCCGGGCTCAGGTCGCCGGAGCCGCGAGCGAGGGCGTCTTCGCGATGGCATCCCTCAGCACCTTCTCGCCGGCGAAGAGGGTGTCGTGATAGACGTCGCCGAAGGCGAAGGGGGCACGCATGTGCCAGATCGAGGCCCCGGTGCACCACGACGATCGCAGCGGCGCAGCGAGGACCGAGCGGTACAGAAGAGCCTGGACGTCGTGGTTCGGCGCGCCCGTGGGCGGGGTGCTGCCCTCCTGCTGGGCGAGACCGTCGACACGCGGTTGCACGCCGACCTCGGTGATGAGGAACGGGATGCTCAGCTGCGCGCACACGTCTTCGAGCTTGCCGAGGTGGTCGTCGGTTCGGCCGCCGGCTCCCCGCCATCCGTCGACGAGCTCGTCGACGGTGATGTTCGGCGCGGACGGGGTGTAGACCTTATCGGTCAGGCGGATCCAGGAGTTGATGCCGAACACGTCGAGCAACTGCGCCATGTGCGGGGTGCCCTGGGGGAGCCAGTAGGTGTGCAGCAGATAGAGCTCGAGAGTGGTGAAGGCGGCGGTGAGCTTCACTCCGGGCTCGGCCGCCCGCACCGTCTTCGCGAGGTCGACCCACTTCGCGTACTGCGCCGCGTCGGTCTGTCCCGGTTGCTCGCACGCGAGGGAGAGGTACTCGACGCCGTTGTCGGCGCACAGACCCGCGAAGTGCACCATCTGCTCGGTCCACCGCGTGAAGAAGCCCTCGACGGATGCCGGGGCGTAGTTCGCACGGTAGAACCCGTCGCCGTCCTCCTCGGTGGCGATGTGCGGCTTGAGCAGGGTGATGCGCACCCCGCGGTCCTCCGCGAGGGCGAAGACCTTGCGGATGCGGTCGTCGGACACCCGGGTGAACGTCGTCGAGGTGGCATCCGGGATGTAGCAGAGCACGACGAGGGTCGCGTGGGCGCCGAGACGCGCGATGCGGTCGAGTTCGCGCGCCGTCACCGACAGGGGCGTCTTGTCGTCGAGGCTCAGCGAGATGCTGAGGTCGCGCTTGATGTCGCCGACCGTACCGGCGAATCGACGTCGCCGACGATCGTCGCCGTGGCGTACCTCGATCGTGAACGCGTAGGGTCCCGGCGTGGTCAACCGCCCCGCGAGAGCGGAGCCCGCGAGGGAGAGACCGGCGGGGAGGGCCCCGTCGAGCAGGGTCAGCGTCGCGTCATCGTTCTTCGACAGCGGGCGGCGGACGGTGTCCCACACGTGCAGGTCGAGATCGGCGGGCGAGTTCGCGCTCGGCGACGGGGATGCACCGGAGGCGCTGCTCGAGGGCGAGGCAGGGGGTTGCTGCGGGGCGTCGCTGGTGATCATGCTCGCCGCGGCGGCGCTGCCCGCCCCCAGGGCCACGACCCCCAGACCGCCCAGGAGCAGACCGCGTCTCGAGACCTCCATGGCGACCCCCTCCCGATGCGATGCCGTGTGATGCGCGGTGTCGACGTCGACCGGTGGAGGGCCTTCGCCCCCGCCGTCCCAGGCTAGAGGCGCGGTGTGCTGGTGCGTGGGGAATCTCCGACGACTCTGGGGGTTCTCGCGGGCTCGGTGCCGGCAACGACGCGCCGGTTACGCTGGAGCAACCGTCACCCGAGGAGTCACCGTGTCCACCGACGAGCGCGCCCGGCGCATCCGCACCCTCCGTACCGCTTCCCTCGGGATCGCCGGCATCGGCTCTTCGATCGCCATGGCCGTGCTCGGATCGTGGTGGACGCCGCTCATCCTGCTCGCGGCCACCGCGGGGGCGGTGCTCGTGATCTGGCGGTCCGACAGCGCGCTCGCCGCCCCTCGCGCGGTCATTCCGGTGCTCGTCGTGGTGAGCGCCCTCACCGTGGCGGGCCTGCTGGGCGTCGTCGGTGTGCTGCCCGCGGGCTGGGTGTGGGCCGCCCTCGGCGCCTACGCGGTGGCCTGGGGCGAGTACCTGCTGTCGCAGACGATCGCGCGCTCGCGGGGCGTCACGGCCTGGCGCTGAGCGGCGCCGGCCGCTCCAGGCACAGCAGATCGGGACGATCGTCCCACGAGGCGACCCCCGCCGCAGTGGGCGAAGACGGCGGTGCGCACGACGGTCATCCCGCCACGCTACGTCTCCGCGCGAGACGACGAACGGACCCGGATGCCGAGGGGGCGGCATCCGGGTCCGTTCCGTGTTCGGTCAGACCGTCGCGAGCGTTGACTGCCACCCGAGGGCGGGAGCGACGTGCTTCGCGAAGTTCTCGACGAGGCGCAGGTTGAAGTCGACGCCCATCTGCGAGGGGATCGTCAGCAGGAGGGTGTCGGCGCTCATCACGGCCGCGTCGTTCTGCAACTGCTCCACCAGCACCTCGGGTGGGGCGGCGTAGGTTTTGCCGAAGGTCGAGCGCATGCCGTCGATCACGCCGATCTGGTCGTTGCCCGCCGAGCCGCCGAAGTACATCTCGTCTTCGGCGGTGACGATCGGGAAGATGCTGCGGCTGACGGAGGTGCGCGGCTCCCCGGCGTGCCCGGCCTCGCGCCACGCGGCGCGGAAGGCGTCGAGCTGCTGCGCCTGCAGGATGTCGAAGGGAGTGCCGTCGGCCTCGGTGAGCAGCGTCGACGACATGAGGTTGACGCCGATGCGGCCCGCCCACTCCGCGGTCGCCGTGGTGCCGGCGCCCCACCAGATGCGCGTGCGCAGGCCGGGGGAGTGGGGCTCGATGCGCTGCAGGCCGGTGCCGCCGCCGAAGGGGCTCATCGGGTCGCGCTCGGCGAGGCCCTCGCCGTCGATGGCGCGGAGGAAGAGGTCGAAGTGCTCGCGGGCGATGTCGGCTCCGCGGGGGTCTTGCGACCCGGTGTACCCGAAGGCCTCGTAGCCGCGCTGGACCGTCTCGGGTGACCCACGGCTCACGCCGAGCGCGAGGCGGTTGCCGCTGATCAGGTCGACGGATGCCGCCTCCTCGGCGAGCATGAGCGGATTCTCGTACCGCATGTCGATCACGCCGGTGCCGACCTCGATGCGCGAGGTGCGCGCGGCGATCGCGGCGAGAAGCGGCATGGGGGCGGCCTGCTGGCGGGCGAAGTGGTGCACCCGGAACGAGATGCCGTTCACGCCGAGATCGTCCATGCCCTGGGCGAGATCGATCGCCTGCAGCATGGAGTCGCCCGCGGAGAGGTGGTGCCCGCCGCCGAGGGGGCCGTAGTGGCCGAAGGAGAGTGTGCCGAAGGAGCGCATGCAGGGTGCAACGCACGGCATCCTGATCTATTCCCGCGCATATACCGCTCAGCGACCCCGGACGCCGCCGGGTGTGGAAGCATTTCGAGAGTGGACGATGGCGTGCGGGAGGAGCTGCGGCGACTGCGCGCGCGGGCGTACGGTCCCGGCGCCGACATCTCCGACGATCCCGCTGCGTACGCCCGGTTGCTCGCCCTCGAGGACCTCGAGCGCGTCGAGCGGTCCGAGCCCGCGGCCGTGACGACCCCGTCTCCGTCCGCCCCGTCCGTCGAGAACGCGTCGACGATCGACGGCGAGCGGGAAGCCCCGGCCGAAGAGGACGCGCCGCGCGAGCGCCCGCCCCTCCTGCGATCGAAGCGCACCGTCTGGGCGTGGGCCCTGTCTCTCGCGCTCGTCGCAGCGCTCGCGAGTGCGGCGACCTCGGTGGGCGTCGGCTTGGTGCCGGTCGCCGCATCGGCGGGAGCGCCGCAGGTCGCCACCCTCGTCGAGGACCCGGGCGCCCAGACCCCCTCCGTCTTCGGGCAGCGCACGGGTGACGAGCGGGCATTCGCCGACTTCTACGGTGTGAGCGCTTTCGTCGGCACCGCCCAGATCGACGCGAGTGAGAACCGCAGTTCGTGCATCTACCTGCTCGACACCGACGAGGTCGGACAGGACGGCACCACCGGCTTCCGCGGGAACTTCGTCTACGGCGGATGCGGTGCCGGGATCTTCCCCGCCACCGTGCAGTTCATCGTCGCCGACGGCATGCCGGACGCCTTCATCGAACGCTTCCCGGTCGGCACGAGCGTGCAGTTCGTGTACGACGGCGAGAACGTGGGCGTGTTCAGCGACGCGGGCTGAGGATGACCGGGCGGTGGGGCCGGTGGCTTCGACGGGCTCAGCCACCTCGTGGTGGGTCGATGGGCCTCGGTCGCCCGGGGCGGCGGTCCGTGAGCCTGCCGGAAGCCCGGCCAGCGGATGAGAGGGTGGGGGAGTGACCCCCCTCCTCGAACATGTGCCGACCGGTGCCGATCCGGATGCCGTGTACCTCGGTTTCGTCGAGTGGGCGGCCTCGCGCGGGCTGACGCTCTACCCCGCGCAGGACGAGGCGATCATCGAGATCGTGTCGGGGGCGAACGTGATCCTGTCGACACCGACCGGCACGGGCAAATCCCTCGTGGCGGTCGCCGCGCACGCGGCATCCCTCTCCCGGGGCGGCCGTACGTACTACACGGCGCCGATCAAGGCCCTCGTGAGCGAGAAGTTCTTCGCGCTCGTCGAGATCTTCGGCGCGGAGAACGTCGGCATGGTCACGGGCGACTCGTCGGTGAACGCCGACGCGCCGATCGTCTGCTGCACCGCCGAGATCCTCGCCAACCTCGCGCTGCGCCAGGGCGCCGACGCCGACGTGGATCAGGTCGTCATGGACGAGTTCCACTACTACGGCGAGGCCGATCGCGGCTGGGCCTGGCAGGTGCCGCTGCTGCTGCTCACGCGCGCGCAGTTCATCCTCATGTCGGCGACCCTGGGCGACGTCGAGGACATCGCCGACGACCTCTCGCGACGCACCGGTCGCCCCACGGCGCGTGTCACGGGCGTCGAGCGCCCCGTGCCGCTGCACTTCGAGTACGCCCGCACGCCCGTGCACGAGACGGTGCAGGAACTGCTCGACACCAAGCAGGCCCCGATCTACGTGGTGCACTTCTCACAGGCCGCTGCGATGGAACGGGCGCAGGCGTTGTCGTCGATCCGCATCATCGGGCGCGAGCAGCGCGACGAGATCGCCGAGGCGATCGGCGGGTTCCGCTTCACCACCGGCTTCGGCAAGACGCTCTCGCGCTACGTCCGCGCCGGCATCGGCGTGCACCACGCCGGCATGCTGCCCCGCTACCGGCGCCTGGTCGAGACGCTCGCGCAGCGGGGGCTCCTGCGCGTCATCTGCGGCACCGACACCCTCGGCGTCGGCATCAACGTGCCGATCCGCACCGTGCTCATGACCGCGCTGACGAAGTACGACGGCACGCGCATGCGCCAGCTCTCCGCGCGCGAGTTCCACCAGATCGCGGGCCGCGCCGGCCGCGCGGGTTACGACACCGCGGGAACGGTCGTCGTCATGGCACCCGACCACGAGATCGAGAACGCAGCTCAGATCCTCAAGGCCGGCGACGACCTGAAGAAGCAGAAGAAGATCGTGCGCAAGAAGGCGCCGCAGGGCTTCGTCAACTGGACCGAGCAGAGCTACGACCGCCTCGTCGCGGCGGAGCCCGAGCCGCTGCAGCCGCAGATGAAGCTCAGCGCCGCGATGCTCATCAACGTCATCGCGCGCGGCGGCGACGTGTTCGCGAACGTCCGCGCGCTGGTGTTCGACAACCACGAGCCCCGCGCCCGCCAGTACGAGCTCGCCCGTCGCGCGATCGCGATCTTCCGCACCCTGGTGCAGGCCGGTGTGGTCGAGGTCGTCCCCCCGCGTGAGTCGCCGGAATCCGTCGCTTCGAGCGGCCCTGAAGCGACGAATATTGGCGACTCGCGCATTCGGCTCACCGTCGACCTTCAGCCGAACTTCGCACTCAACCAGCCCCTGTCGCCCTTCGCGCTCGCCGCGATCGAGATGCTCGACCCCGCGGTCGAGCTGGGGAGGGGGCCGGATGCCACGGCCGCCGCCGGCGGCGTGGGCACGGGGCACTACGCGCTCGACGTGGTGAGCGTCATCGAGGCGACCCTGGACGACCCGCGTCCGATCCTGTCGCAGCAGCAGTTCCGCGCGCGCGGGGAGGCCGTGGCGGCGATGAAGCGCGAGGGCATCGAGTACGACGAGCGCATGGAACTGCTCGAGGAGATCACCTGGCCCAAGCCCCTCGACGACCTGCTCGCCCAGGCGTACGAGGTGTTCGCGTCGAGTCAGCCGTGGATCCGCGACTTCGAGCTGTCGCCGAAATCGGTCGTGCGCGACATGTTCGAGCGGGCGTGCTCGTTCGGCGAGTACGTCTCGCTATACCAGCTCGCCCGCAGCGAAGGGCTCGTGCTGCGCTACCTGAGCGACGCCTACCGCGCGATCAGGCAGACCGTGCCGGTGGACGCGCAGACCCCCGACCTGCTCGACCTCATCGCGTGGCTCGGTGAACTGGTGCGGCAGGTCGATTCGAGCCTCGTCGACGAGTGGGAGCAGCTCATCAACCCCGCCGACGATCCCGACGCGCCGGTGGTGCCGCCGGCTCCGCCGTCGATCCTCACCAACCGCCGCGCCTTCGTCGTGCTCGTGCGCAACGAGATGTTCCGCCGTGTGCAGCTGGCGGCCCTGCAGCGCGACGACGAGCTCGTCGAGCTGGATCCGGATGCCGGGTGGCCCGACGTCCTCGACCGGTACTTCGACGAGCACGATGCGATCGGCACCGGCGGAGCGTCCCGGTCGTCCGCCCTCGTGGACATCGACGAGTCCGAAGCCGCCGAAGGCTTCTGGCGCGTCGAGCAGACCATCGACGATCCCGCGGGCGACCACGATTGGCGCATCCGCGCCGAGGTCGATCTCTCCGCCTCCGAGGAGGAGGGGACGGCGGTCGTGCGGGTCACCGAGGTGCTGCGGCTCTGACCCCTTCTCCCCGGCCCGTCGATGGGTGAAGTTCTCCACCGATCACATGTGCGCATGTGATTCCTGCTGAGTGGTGTCGTAAATTGGACGCACGCCGCGAACGGGAAGGATCGGCCGTGACTCTCGACACTGCACAGGTGTTCATCGCCCTCGCCGCGTTCTTCCTCACGTTCTCCGCGGCGATCCTCGGCGGTATGAAGTGGATGCTCGATCGAGGTGAGCGTCGCACCGACCGCAACTTCGCGCAGGTCGACCGGCGGTTCGAACAGGTCGACCGGAGATTCGAGCAGGTCGATCAACGGTTCGAACAGATCGACCACCGGTTCGAACTGATCGACCACCGGTTCGACCGCCTCGAGGCCCGCATGGAGCGCGCGGATGCCCGCATGGACCGCGCCGACGCCCGTTTCGACGAGCGCATGGCTCGGATCGACGCCCGCGAACGTCAGATCGACGACCGGCTGCTGAAGATCGACGCGAACATCCTCGCCATCACCACGAAGATCGCCGGCATGAGCGACAGCATCATCGAGATGAAGGCGTCGCTCGCACGGCTGGAAGGTCCGCAGCCGCCCCTCCTGATCGCGCGCGGCTGACGCTCCCCGTTCGCGACGGGCAGGGGCCGCGGCGGCCTGAGCCTCGCACGAACGACGGATGCCGAGGCCTTGAGGCCCCGGCATCCGGTATCTGCGGTCGCTCTTACGACTTGCGGGCGACGCGGTTCTCGGCGCTGACCATCCACGACAGCTGCTCGAGACGCTCGAGCACGCCGTGCAGGATGTCGGCGCTCGTGGGGTCTTCGTCGTCGACGTCATCGTGCACGTCGCGGACGGTGCCGACGACGGCGTCCAGGCGCTCGGTGATGAGGTCGATGACCTCGGCCGTGTCGACCTCGCCCTGAGGGAACTCGGGGAGAGTGGTGGTCTCGGCGACGGTGTCGCTGCGGCCGTCGGGCAGGGCGTGCAGCGAGCGCATGCGCTCGGCGACCTCGTCACCGAACTCGCGCGCGGCGTCGATGATCTCGTCGAGCTGCAGGTGGGTGTCGCGGAAGTTCTTGCCGACGACGTTCCAGTGGGCCTGCTTGCCCTGGATCGACAGCTCGATGAGGTCGACCAGCACGGCCTGCAGGGCGTCGGTCAGCTGCTCCGACGCCTGGAAACCCTTCTCGGCGTTCTGCTCGTCGGTGGTCTCCGGACCGCTGCCTCCGCGCGCGGGGCGGCGGCGGTTCTTGGTGGGGGCGTCCTTCGTGGTGGTGGACATGCGCGTTCCTTTCGTCACGGTCGATAGCGACGTTAGGCCGCACGCCCGGGCGCGCGGCGGGGGTTGCGAGGGCGTCGGAGGAGAGGTACCGGAGTCCGCCGTAGCCGCTCGCGGGTCGAACGACAACCCCGGGGGAGCCTCGCCGCCCGATTCCTAGCGTGAAGACGTGGCTCCCACTCCTCCCGCACCGTCTCGGCCCCTCCGCGACTACGCCGCGATCGGCGACGGTCGAACGGTCGCGCTCATCGGCCTGGACGGATCGGTGGACTGGCTCCCGCTGCCCAACATCCACTCGCGTCCGGTGTTCGCCCGTCTCGTCGACGAGTCCGCGGGGGGATGCATCGAACTGGCGCCCGTGGAGGAGTACGAGGTCACGCGGCGGTACATCCCGCGTACCAATGTCCTCGAGACCACGTTCACCACGGCATCCGGGGTCGCGACCGTCACCGACGCGATGGTCACGGGTATCGCCGGACGCCTGCCGTGGGCAGAGCTCGCCCGCCGCGTCGACGGCGTGGAGGGCGAGGTGGAGTTCGCGTGGTGCGTGCAGCCGGGCACCATGCTGCGCTCGGCGGCCCCCTGGACCGAACGCATCGACGGCTTCTCGATCATGCGCGTCGACCACGTCTCGCTGGCGGTGACCGGCCACGAGCACGGACTCCACGGCGATCCGGATGCCGGCAACGAGAGCATCGACGGAGGGTTCACGACCACGAAGGGCTCGCGGCATCTCCTCGTGATCGCCGCGACCGAGGGCGAGCCCCTGCGCATCCCCGACGCGAAGAACGTGGACCGGGGCATCGACCGCACGATCGGCGGCTGGACGATGTGGTCGGACGAGTTCTCGTACGAGGGGCCGTGGGCCGACGACGTGCAGCGCAGCGCTCTCGCCCTCAAGCTCCTGCTGTTCAGCCCGACCGGGGCGATCGCGGCCGCGGCGACGACGTCGTTGCCCGAGAACCCGCGCGGCGGCAAGAACTGGGACTACCGCTTCGCCTGGGTCCGTGACCTCGCCTACACCGCCCACGCCTGGGTCGGCTTCGGTCTGCGCGAGGAGACGCACGCCGCCATCTCGTGGCTGTTGCGGACGATCCGGAAGAACGGTCCCGAGGTGCAGGTGATGTACACGCTCGACGGCGACGCCGAGATCGGGCTCGAGAAGCATCAGGTGCCGGGATGGAACGGCAATCAGCCGGTCGTCACCGGCAACCCGGCGCAGGGGCAGCTGCAACTCGGGGTCTACGGCGACCTGATCGCGCTGTGCCGCACGTACGTCGAGGCCGGCAATCGCCTCGACACCCAGACCGGGCGCCTGCTGGCAGACGTCGCCGACCGCACGTGCGACCTCTGGCGCCGCGAGGACTCCGGCATGTGGGAGCTCCCGGAGCTGCGTCACTACACCTCGTCGAAGATGGGGTGCTGGAAGGCGCTCGACGACGCCCAGTGGCTCGCCGACGGCGGTCACATCCCCGACAACGGCGATCGCTGGCGCGCCGAGCGCGACCGCATCCACCGCTGGGTCGAGGAGCGTTGCTGGTCGGAGAAGCTGCAGGCCTACACGCTCGCGTCCGGCAGCGAAGATCTCGACGCCTCCGTGCTGCTGCACGCGCCCACCGGTTTCGACCGGGGCGAGCGGATGTCGAAGACCCTGGATGCCATCACCGCACGTCTCACCACCGAGAACCACCTCGTCTACCGCTACACGGGCATGGACCAGGAGGAGCAGACGTTCGTCGCCTGCGCGTTCTGGCGGGCCACGGCCCTGGCCTGCGTCGGTCGGCACGACGAAGCCCTCGAGGCGATGGACGCGCTCGTCGCGCAGGGCAACGACGTCGGGATCTACTCCGAGATGATCGCCGAGTCCGACGGGGCGTTCTGGGGCAATCTGCCGCAGGCGCTCAGTCACCTCGCCCTCATCAACGCCGCTCTCGTCATCCGCGACCTCGTCGACGAGGCCGCGCTGAAGAACCGCTGACTCTCCGCCGAGGCGGCCTCCGCCCCGGCATCCCCCTATGAAAGGACTCGCCATGAGCACGCAGTACACCTTCACCGACCCGGCCAAGCTCTACGCCGACATCGACCCGCAGTCGCAGGACCAGAAGGAGCCCGGCCTCGACGCCGAGCTGACGCCGAAGGCCGCCCTCGGCGAAGACACCTACGTCGGCACCGATCGGCTGAAGGGCCGGAAGGCCCTCATCACCGGTGCCGATTCGGGCATCGGTGCGGCCACGGCGATCGCGTTCGCCCGCGAGGGGGCGTCGGTCGCGATGTCGTACCTGCCGGAGGAGAAGGTGGATGCCGATCGCATCGCCGGCATCCTGCGCGATGCCGGCGCGACCGTCGTGCAGATCCCCGGCGACCTGCGCGAGCGCGAGTACGCCCGCACGCTCGTGAAGGAAGCGGTCGAGGGCCTCGGCGGCCTCGACATCGTCGTCAACAACGGCGGCAAGCAGATCTTCAACGAAGACGTCACCACGCTGACCGACGAGGAGTTCGACGACACCTTCAAGACCAACGTCTACGCGATGTTCTGGATCTGCAAGGAGGCCGTGCCCCACCTGAAGCCCGGTTCGACGATCATCAACACCACCTCGATCCAGGCGTACTCGCCGGCGCCGATCCTCGTCGACTACGCCTCGACGAAGGCGACGATCAACACCTTCACCAAGGCGCTCGGCCAGCAGCTGGCGCCCAAGGGTATCCGCGTCAACGCCGTGGCTCCGGGACCGATCTGGACGCCGCTGCAGGTCACCGACGGCCAGCCCGACGAGAAGGTCGACGAGTTCGGCGAGGAGACGCCGCTCGGACGCATGGGCCAGCCCGCCGAGCTCGCTCCGGCGTACGTGTACCTCGCCTCGGCGGAGTCGAGCTACGTCATCGGCGAGACGCTGAACGTCAACGGCGGGATGCCGACGCCGTAAGCGGCGACCGCAGGCGGGGCCGTCGTCCGGGAACGGGCGGCGGCCCTTCGGCGTGCGGGCGGGGCCCGGTCCCTTCGACAGGCTCAGGGACCTGGCGAGCGCGCCGGAGCTAAGTCGGGGCGTGGCGTTCGCGGGAGGTGGCTGAGCCTGTCGAAGCCACCGGGGCTGCTTCGGGGCCTGGCGTGCGGGGGAGGTGGCTGAGCCTGTCGAAGCCACCGGGGCCGCTCAGGCGTCGAGGCGCTTGCGGTAGAAGATCTCGCCGTCGGCGGTGGTCTCGGTGCGCTGATAGCCCTCGCGCTCGTACAGGCGCTGGTTCGCCTCGCTCAAGCCTCCGGTGAAGAGTTCGGCCTCGGTGGCTCCGGCATCCCGTCCGCGGTCCTCCACCGCCGCGAGCAGCAGCGTCCCCAGCCCTTCCCCCTGCTGGTCGGGCGCGATCGCGAGGCGGCCGATCAGCAGCAGGTCGCCGTCGCGGCGGGCGCGCACCGCGCCGACGATGCGACCGCCGGTCACCGCGACGCAGCCGAGGTTCTCCACGAGTTCCGCGGCGAGCTCCTCGAGGGTCTGCGTGAGGGGCGGCATGTCGGGATCGCCGTAGATGAGGGCTTCGCTCGCGAACGCGGCGCGTTGGATCGTCAGCACCTCGCCGGCGTCGTCGGGGTGGATGGGGCGGATGACGGGTTCATCGGTCATGGGGTTCTCTCCCGGCGGTTTCGAAGCGGAGGTTAACTATCATGGGGCGTGCTGCGACGTCTTTCAGGGGTCTAGCGCTCCTCGCCATGAACGACTTCTTCGATTCGCGCGTCCGCACCGACGACGCCGCCGACACGCACGCCTGGCTCCAGGCGCAGTACGGTCATGTCGACGTCCTGGCGGATCGCGTGTCGATCGCGGAGCACGCGGTCGGCGATGCGGCTTTCGCGCTGCGGCGCCTCGCCTGGGACTGCCGGGCGGAGATCGTCTACGAGGCCGACCGTTTCTTCTTCGCCACCTCGGGCCCCGGGTACGCCTGGCGTATCGGCGCGCGCCACGGCGACTACAGCGTCGAGCCGGGCATCGTCGAGCCCGGGCACGAACTGATCGGGAGTGCGGACCGGACCGAGGTGCAGCTGTTGACCTTCGACGCGGACTGGCTCCGTGAGGCGGCTCGCACGATGTACGGCGACGACGCCCTGGAGGTCCGCTTCGGCGATTCCGGTCCCGTCTCGCGGCGGCTGCGGGACTACTGGCTGGCGACTCTGCGCTGGTCGCTCACGCAGACACCCCTGCTCGCCGAGCCGCTCGTGCGCGCCCACGTGCGTCGTGCGCTCGTCGCGGCGACGCTCGAGGCGTTCCCCCTTCTCGGTGATCCGCGCGAACGGCGGGCGTCGGCGATCGAGCAGGCGTCGCTGTACGCGGCGGCGAGCTCGTGGATCGACGACCACGCCTCGTTGCCCGTCACGGTCGACGACGCCGCCCGTGCGGTCGGGACCTCGACGCAGGGCCTGCGCCGCGCGTTCCTCGCCAACGGGCACCTGGCATCCACTCCCGAGGACTATCTGGCGCACGCACGTCTGAGCGCCGCGCACGCGGACCTGCTGGCCGCGGACCCGACGATCACGAGCGTCGCCGACATCGCGGCCCGCTGGGGATTCCTCGACCTCGCGGCTTTCGCCCGGGCCTACCGCGACGCGTACGGCGCGACGCCGCGGCGGACGCTGGATCGCTGACTCAGCGATCGCGGTCGGTGTACTCGCCCGGGTCGTCGAGGTCTTCACGCGACTCGTGGCCGCTCGACTGCTCGACGTCGGTGTAGGCGCCGGCCTCGTCGGCGCGCGGGCGGCTCTCGCTGCCGTCGGCGTTCTGGCGGTCGATGTACTCGCCGGGCTGGTCGGCGCTGCCGCGGTCCATCTCGCCGTCGGGCAGTTGGACGTCGGTGTACTCGCCCTCGCCGGGTCCCGTGCCGTGTCCGTTGACGTCGCGATCGGCCATTGCCGCCTCCTCGGGGTCGTGGTGTGCTCGACGCTAGCCGTCGGATGCCGCGGCCGCGACCGTCTTGACACGCTCCTGCGGCGCGGCCCGACGCGTGTCAAGGCCGCGGCGCGAGTCCACCCGGAGGTGCAGGGTGGAACACATGCCAGCTCTCGCCATCATCCTCGTCATCGTGGGCCTCGTGCTCCTGTTCCTCGGCGTCTTCGTCGAGGCCGTGAAGTTCTTGCTGTGGATCGGGATCATCATCCTGATCATCGGCATCATCGCCGCGCTCATGCGCTTCATCCGTCGACAGGTCTAGTCACACCGGTCGCATGCCGACGCCGCTCCACGCGAACCGCCCCCGGGCTGACGCGTCGGGGCGGCGTCGTCGTTCTGCGGCGTTTGCGAGCCGCCGCACGCGTCTCAGGCCGAGAACAGGTCGCGCGCCCGCGGCCGACGCGACGCGGCGACATCGTCGAGAGCGCTGCCCAGCTCGGAGAACTCGAACGTGAAGCCCGCCTCGGTGAGCGCCCGGGGGACGGCCCAGCGGCTCTTGAGCACCAGCTCGGGTTCGTTGCGCAGCAGGGCCATCGCCGGATCGAGCATCCAGCGCCACGCCGGCAGGCCGAACGGCATCCGGGCCACCCGCCGCAGTTCGCGCATGAGGGTGCGGTTGTCGCTGACGCCCGGAGCGACGAGGTTGACGGGCCCCGAGAGCGCCTCGTCGTCGCGGAGGAAGCGGACGGATGCCACCACGTCGTCGATGTGGATCCAGCTGAAGCGCTGATACCCGCGCGAGCGATGCCACGACGACCACACGGGACCGGTGGGGCGGGCGCCGATCCCACGGTAGCGACGGTGCGGGAACCACCAGCTGTCGATCTGCGGCCCGCCGAGTCCGAGCTTCGCGAGAGCGAACAGCATCCGGGTGGCGGGACCGTCGCCGAGGACGATGGCCATGCGCAGGGCCACGCGCCGGGTCGCGGGCAGGTCGCCCGAGAAGAACGCGCGCTCCCAGCTCGTGGCCACGTCGACCGAGAACCCCTCGCCGATCACGCCGTCGGTCTCGTCGTTGCCGCGTTCGGTCTCGTGGCGGTAGATCGTGGCGGTGGAGGCGTTCATCCACACGCGCGGCGGTCGCCCGGCCGCGGCGACGGCGGCGTGCAGAGCACGCGTGGTGTCGACGCGGGAGCGCAGGATCTCGTCGCGGTTTGCGTCGGTGTACCGGCACGACACGATCTTGCCGGCGAGGTTGATCAGTACGTCGGCGCCGTCGACGAGACGCGCGATCCCGCCGGGATCGGCCCAGGTGACCGTTCCGGATCGGCCGACGGTGTCGACGTCGAAGCCGTCCTGCGCGAACGCGCGGGTCAGCGCTCGCCCGACGAATCCGCTCGCGCCGGTGATGACGGCGCGGGGGTGCCCAGCCGGCGGGTGATCGGTCACGGGGACTCCTGTCGTCGCAGCCGATCGTAGCGAGCCGGTCGTCCTCGGGGGCGCGCGGTCGCTCGACATCGCGACGATCCGGTCGGGCGTGTGCGCCGTGACTGACACAATGGAGGCCATGCGACGACACGGCCGGGGCACGCGCGTCGCGCGGGGTGCCGCCGCCGCTGCCGTCGCGACCTTCGTCGCCCTGCTGTCGCACGTCTCCGGCGGCGGTGAGGTTCCCGGCATCCTGGGCATCGTCGTGCCGCTCGCGCTCTCGTTCGTCGCATGCACCGCGCTGGCCGGCCGCCGCACCTCGGCGCTGCGGCTCGGCCTGGCGGTCGCGGTGAGCCAGGTGCTGTTCCACACCCTTTTCGTGCTGGGCAGCTATCGGTCGGGAGCCGAGGGGCACGTCCACGGAGCCGTGCCCGCCGCCGTCACCAGCAGCGCCATGCCGCACGTGATGACGACGGATGCCGGGATGTGGGCGTGGCACGCCGTCGCGGCCCTCGTCACCACCGTGGCCCTGCACCGCGGGGAACGCACGCTCGCGGCCCTGCGCGAGCTCGCGCAGCGCTCGATCGCCTGGGTCCGCGCGCGCGCCCGGATCATCGCGGCGACCTTCGGACCGGCGCCACTGCGCCGCGTCTCGGCCGAGGTGGTGGCCGTCGTGCGGCCCGTCTCGGCGCTCATCGTCGCATCCGCGAGGCGGCGCGGGCCACCGGCACGGACCGCGTGAGTTCCGCCCCGTCGGCCTGAGTCGGCGACGGGGTGGTCGATCCCGACGGGGCCTCGTGCGCCCGGGCGGGGTCGTTCGACGTCGTCCGGACGTCTTCTCGTTCCCGTGCCCTCGTGCGCCGGCCACGGACGCCACGCCGATGCCTCCCCGCATCGCCGCGCGTGCCGTTCGTCCGCCGTGCTCGCGAGGCTGCGGCCCCGTGCCTCCGCACGGGCGCCGATGTACGGGTGCCGCGTGCACCCGGAGAGTGCCCCATGTTCCGTTTCCGTGCCCTCGCGGGCGGGATCGTCGTGGCCGTCGCCGTCGTTCTGGCGTCGATCGTCCCGGCATCCGCCCACGATCAACTCCTGTCCAGTACACCCGCCGAGGGTGAGCGTCTGGCATCCGCCCCCGATGAGATCTCCCTGAGCTTCTCGGCCGACGTGCTCGACGTGGGCGCCGAGGTCGTCGTGGCCGACGCCGACGGCGTCGACTGGGCGGGCGCCGACCCCCTCCTCTCCGCGGGGGTGGTCACCGTGCCGTTGCGCGGTGAGCTGCCCGCCGCGGGGTACGAGGTGCGGTGGCGCGTCGTCTCGAGCGACGGTCATCCCATCTCGGGCGTCGTGCCCTTCACCGTCGGCGACGGCGCTCCCCTCGAGCGCGCCGCCGCGGTCCCCGCCGCCGAGGCGGCATCCGATCCGGTGGTCGACGATGCGGCCGGGATCCCCCGCGTCGTGGTCGTCGCCGCAGCGGGAGCGGCCGTCGCCCTCGCGATCTTCATCGTGTTCTTCTTCCTCCGCCGTCGCGCCGCGCGCGACGCACAGTCCTGAAAGGCTGCTCATGACCCTCCGTACCCTGCGCTTCAGCGCCCTCGCCGCCGCCGCCGTTCTCGCCCTCGCGGGCTGCTCCGCCCCGGCATCCACCACCCCTGCCTCGTCGCAGGCCGACGCGTTCACCTCGACCGACGTGTGGGTCAAGGCCGCCGACAGCGGCATGACCGCCGGCTTCGGCCAGTTGCGCAATGACGGCGACACCGATCTCACGGTCGTCTCGGCGACCGATGAGGCGACCTCCGCGATGGAACTGCACGAGACCGTGCCGAACGAGACCGGTCAGATGGTGATGCGCGAGGTCGAGGGCGGCTTCGTCATCCCCGCGGGCGGATCGATCGAGCTCGCGCCCGGCGGCAACCACCTCATGTTCATGGACGTCACCTCGCCGCTGCGCGCCGGCGAGGAGACGACCATCACGCTCACCTTCGCCGACGACTCGACGGCTGAGATCACCGCTCCCGTGAAGGAGTTCTCGGGCGCGAACGAGAACTACGAGGGCGGCGACATGAGCGACATGGACATGGGTCACTGATGGCCCGCCGAGACAGAAGCCCCGCCGACAGCGGAGGTGCGACCAGACGCACCTTCCTGCTCGGCGGGGCGGTCGCGGGCGTCGGGGCGGCGGCGGCGATCGGGATCGACGCGGCCGTGTCCGCCCGCGCGCAGGATCCCGGGGCGTCGACGCCGCTGAACGGCGAGACGACCGTGCCGTTCTACGGGATGCATCAGGCCGGCGTGGACACCGACGCGCAGGCGCACGTCTCGCTCATCGCGTTGGACCTTCTCGCCGAGGTCGATCGCGACGGGATGCGACGGCTCATGCGCACCCTCACCGACGACGCCGCCCGGCTGACCCAGGGGCGAGGCGCCCTGGCCGACACCGAACCCGAGCTGGCCGTCGCCCCCGCGCGACTGACGGTGACGTTCGGGTTCGGACCGGCCTTCGTCGCGCGCGCCGGAGCGTCGGCCCCGGCGTGGCTGCAGCCGCTCCCGGCGTTCGGGATCGACCGCCTCCGGCCGGAGTACGGCGACGGCGACCTGCTGCTGCAGGTCGCGGCCGACGACCCCGTGACCGTCGCGCACGCGGCGCGCATGCTGCTCAAGGACGCGCGGGCGTTCGCCGCCGTGCGGTGGGTGCAGCAGGGCTTCCGTCGGGCGCACGGCACCGAGCGCCCCGGGACGACGATGCGCAATCTCTTCGGCCAGGTCGACGGCACCGCCAACCCGGTGCCCGGGACAACCGCCTTCGACGACATCGTCTGGGCGCGGGAGGGCTGGCTCGCCGGGGGAACCGGGATGGTGGTGCGGCGCATCGCCATGGACCTCGACAAGTGGGACCACCTCGACCGCCCCGGCCGCGATCAGGCCGTCGGGAGGTTCCAGTCCACGGGCGCCCCTCTCACCGGCACCGACGAGTTCGACGAACCCGACTTCGACGCGACGGATGCCATCGGCTTCCCCGTCATCGCCGAGTTCTCGCACCTGCGGCGCTCGCGTCCGGATGACCCCACGCAGCGGATCTTCCGCCGCGGCTACAACTACGACCAGACGCCGCCCGCCGGCGCGGTTAGCGACGCGGGCCTGCTGTTCGTGTCGTTCCAGGCAGACATCGAAAGGCAGTTCGTGCCCATCCAACGCAGACTCGACGAGCTCGATCTCCTCAACGAGTGGACGACCCCCATCGGATCGGCGGTGTTCGCGGTGCCACCGGGATGCCGCGAAGGCGGCTTCATCGGAGAGGGGATCCTGTCGTGACCACGACCATCGAACCCGCCGAGCCCGCGGCGGAGGCACCGGCTCCCCGCCCGGGTGCGGCCATGCGTCCCGGCCGCGGCGGATGGTTCACCCCGCTGCTGCGGCGCCTGCACTTCTTCGCAGGTCTCCTCGTGGGACCGTTCATCCTCGTTGCGGCGGTGAGCGGAGCGCTCTACGCCGTCACCCCGACGCTCGAGAAGGTCGTCTACGCGCACGAGCTGACCGCGGCCTCGGATGCCGCCGGGGTGCCGTTGGCCGCGCAGGTCGAAGCGGCCGAGGCGTATCTCGGCGACGGATCGACGCCCGTCGCCGTGCGCCCCGCCCCCGAGGCCGGGGCGACCACGCGCGTCATGTTCGCCGACGAGACACTGCCCGAAAGCACGACGCGGGCGATCTTCGTCGACCCCGCCACGACCGAGATCCGCGGCGACCTCCCCGTCTACGGCACGAGCGGAGCGCTGCCGCTGCGGCACTGGATCAGCGACCTGCACCGTTCGTTGCACCTGGGCGATGCGGGCCGCTGGTACAGCGAGCTCGCGGCATCCTGGCTCGGGATCGTCGCTCTCGCGGGACTCGGGCTGTGGCTCGGACGCTTCGTGCGCTCGCGCCGGGGACGCCGCGACCTGCTGCGCCCCAACCGCCGTCACACCGGGTACCGACGGCTGTCGGGATGGCACACCTCGGTCGGGATCTGGGTCGTCCTCGGCGCGGTGTTCCTCTCGGCGACGGGCATCACCTGGTCGACGTTCGCGGGAGCCCACGTGTCCGACCTGCGCGCCGCCGTCGGAGAGGGCACTCCCGCGCTGACGACCTCGCTCGACGGCGCGGCGGCCGCGGGCGGTGAGCACGCCGGACATGCCGGACACGGCGGCGCGGCGTCGTCGCCGACGGGTGCGGCCAACCCCGCGACCTTCGACGCGGTCCTCGCGATCGCGCAGCGCATCAACGTCAACAGCGGAGACGTCGAGATCAAACCCCCGGCCGCCGCGGGGAAGGCGTGGGTGGTGCAGGAGATCCACCGCAGCTTCCCGACCGAGGTGGATGCCGTCGCGATCGACGGATCGAGCATGCAGGTGACCGACCGGATCGACTTCGCCGACTTCCCGCTGCTGGCGAAGCTGTCGCGCTGGGGGATCGACCTGCACATGGGGACGATGTTCGGCCTCGCGAACCAGCTCGTGCTGTTCGCGCTCGCTCTCGGCATCGCGGCCCTGGTGGTGCTGGGATACGCGATGTGGTGGAAGCGGCGGCCGACCCGCGGCCTCGCGACCGCCCCCGCGCGCGGGGTGCTCGGTCGCGCGCCGTGGTGGGGGATCGCGGCGGTCCTCGTCGTCGCGATCGCGATCGGGCTGTTCCTGCCGCTCGTGGGCTACACCCTCGCGGCGTTCGTGGTGATCGACCTCCTGCTCGGCTGGCGCGCGCGCCGCGCCACGGCCGCGGGGTCGCGCGGCACCGCGTCGCGCTGAGCGCCCCGGGGCGGCATCCCGCGGACACGCCTCACCGGCGGCCGTCCGCGGGGGCCGCCTCTGTCGGCGCCGTGGCCGCTCCGCGCACCTCCGCCGTGAGAGGGAGGCGGACGACGCCGCGTGCTCGTAGCGTGGGAGGACCCCGCCGGAAGGACCCCCGTGACTCTCGCCCGTCGCCTCACCGCCCTCGTCTCCCTCGTCGCCGTCGCCGCCCTCACCGCGTGCGCGAGCGCGAAACCCGCTCCGAGCGGGAGTCCCGCGGCATCCGTCGACATCCCCGCCACCCCGGTGGGAGAGCGCATGACGTGGATCATCGACGTGTTCGAGGCCGAGGACGACACCACCCCCGGCGCGTGGGCCCGCGTGCTGGACGAGAACTTCCAGAAGCAGGTGCCGGCCGAGCAGGTCGCCGAGATGGTGAACCGGCAGATCCGTCCGGCGGCGCCCTTCACCGTGACCGCCTACACCGGGACCGAGACGCAGGCCCGTGCCACGCTCGCCGGTGCCCTCGGCGACCCGTTCGACCTCACGCTCGCGATCGACTCCGCGGGGCGCGTCACCACGATGCTGCTGGGTCCGGTCGCCCCCGCGTGGGAACCCTCGACCTCGCTCGACGAGGTGGAGCAGCGGCTTCGCGCGCTGCCCGGCCAGGTGAGCGCGCTCGTGCAGCGCGGCGACGAGACGGTCGTGTCGATCGACGCCGAACGCTCCGCGCCCCTGGCATCGGTGTTCAAGCTGTACGTGCTCCTGGCGGTGGCGGATGCCGTGGCATCCGGCGACCTGTCGTGGGACGACACGCTCGTGCTCGACGACGACGACCGCAGCCTCCCCTCGGGCGAGCTGCAGGATGCTCCCACCGGCACCGAGGTGTCGGTGCGCGAGGCGGCCTCGGCGATGATCCGCATCAGCGACAACACCGCGACCGACCTCCTGATCGCCCGGCTCGGACGCGAGCGCGTCGAGGCGGCGGTGGCGCGAAGCGGTCATTCCGATCCCGCCGCGCTGCGGCCCTTCGTCTCGACCAAGGAGCTGTTCACCCTCGGCTGGGGTGACCCCGCCGTGCGCGCCGAGTGGGAGGCGGCCGACGAGGCGGGCAAGCGCGCGCTCCTCGACCGCATCGACGCGGCCCCGCTCGCCGTCGAGGGCGAGAAGGTCGTCACGCCCGAGTGGCAGGACGGTTTCGACTGGTTCGCCTCGGCCGCCGACGTCGCCGCCGTGCATCGCGCGCTGCAGCAGACGCAGGATGCCGAGGTGCTCGGCATCCTGAGCGAGAACCCGGGGCAGGGACTCGACGTCGGAACGTGGCCGTACGTGGCGTTCAAGGGCGGATCGAGCCGCGGCGTGCTCACCGGCAGCTGGTTCGTGCGCGATGAGACGGGGGAGGCGACGGTGGTGCTGATGATGGCCGACACCGACGTCGCGGCGGTGTCGGAGGCGATGTCCGGCTTCTTCCACCTCGCCGAGGACGCGCTGCGTCTGGCGCACTGACGGCACGGGCTCGACCTCCGGCGAGGAGGGAGGTTCCCGAGCCCGTCGATGGGACCGGGCGCGGGAGGCGCCGGCGGCGGAACCTCCCGCGCGGGGCGGTCAGGCGTCGTCGGGGTCGGGCAGTCGCTGGGCGATCTTGCTGGATGCCGCCGAGTCGCGGCCGACGCCCGGTTGGAACGCCGCGATCGGGTCGTCGGCGTCCACGTGCGCCTCGCCGCCGTCGGCGTCGCGCGGGGGAGAGGCGGGGGTCCTCTCCGTCGCGTGGTGATCGGTGCCCTGCGTGTCCTCGGTGTGGCGCGAGGTCGACCCGCCCTCGCTCGAGTCCCGCTCGGTGAGGCCGTCGGCGGCGCGGGTGCCGACGCCGGGCAGGTCGTTCTGGCTCGAGATGTTCTGCATGCGCGCTTCGTCGTCGGGATCGATCCGCGCGGCTCCGACGGCGCCGGAGTCGGCCCCTGCGGCACCGGCGGGGATGTCGGCGGCGAGACCGTCGGACTCGGGGACGAGGTTCTCTTCGTCGGCTCCGGGGAGCCGCTCGGCGGGGGTGTCCATGCTGATCCTTCCGTGGGTGTGACGCCACGCTAGGTCGCCGCCCGGCGGGCGGGGGCGGGGTTGCGCGACGCCGGTCCGCGGCATCCGGTCTCGTTCGGCCCCGGTGTCGGAGGGGCTGGATAGGCTCGATGCAGCTTCGAAAGGAACCGCAATGCAGCAGCGTCCCCTCTCCCGTACCGGCCGCGAGGTCTCGGCCATCGGCCTCGGCACCTGGCAGCTCGGCGCCGATTGGGGTGATGTCAGCGAAGACGACGCCCGCGCCGTGCTCGAGGCCTCGGCCGATTCCGGCGTCACCCTCTTCGACACCGCCGACGTCTACGGCGACGGCCGGTCCGAGCAGATCATCGGGGCGTTCCTGAAGAGCCGAGCGGATGCCGGCATCACCGTCGCGACCAAGATGGGTCGCCGCGAAGACCAGGTGCCCGAGAACTACGTGATGGAGAACTTCCGCGGCTGGCTCGACCGCTCCCGGCGACTGCTCGACACCGAGACCCTCGACCTCGTACAGCTGCACTGCCCGCCGTCTGCGGTCATCGACGACGACGCCACGTGGGACTCCCTCGACCAGCTGGTCTCGGAGGGCGTGATCGCCGCCTACGGGGCGTCCGTCGAGACGATGGACCAGGCCCTGTCGGCGCTGCGGCGGCCGAACCTGACCAACCTGCAGATCATCTTCAATCCGTTCCGCCTCAAGCCCCTCGACGAGGTTCTGCCCCTCGCGGTCGAGAAGAACGTCGCGGTCTTCGCACGCGTTCCGCTGGCCAGCGGCCTGCTGTCGGGAAAGTACACAGCCGACACGACCTTCGCCGAGAACGACCACCGCAGCTACAACCGCAACGGCGAGGCCTTCGACAAGGGCGAGACGTTCTCGGGCGTGCCGTTCGACGAGGGTGTCGCCGCCGCCGACGAGCTCAAGGCATCGCTGCCCGAGGGCGTGACCCTGCCGGCGGCGACGCTCGCGTGGATCGCGTCGCGCCCCGGCGTCACGGCGGTCATCCCGGGGGCGCGTTCGGTGCAGCAGGCGAGCGCCAATGCGGCCGCGGGCGACCTGCTCGACGGTGGTTTCGACCTCGAGGCCTTCGACGCGCTGGTGCGCGACGTCTACGACCGTCGTCTGCGCGCGGAGATCCACCCGCAGTGGTGACCTCGTCATGACGAAAGCCGGGCCCGCCTGTGGAGGCGGGCCCGGCTTTCGTGGAGGGTAAGACGTCAGCTGACGTCGCCGCGCCAGGCGCCGGACTCGGCACCGCGCGACTCGATGTACTCCTTGAAGTTGGCGAGGTCCTTCTTCACCGAGTGGTCGTCGGCGCCGAAGACCGCGCCGAGCTTCTCGAGGACACCGGTCGGCTCCCAGTCGATCTGCACGGTCACGCGCGTCTCGGCATCCGACAGTCGGTGGAAGGTCACGACACCCGCGTGGTTCTCGTCGCCGCCGACGCTGTTCCACGCGACGCGCTCGTCGGGGTGCTGCTCGGTGATCTCGGCGTCGAACTCGCGCTCGGCTCCGCCGATCTTCACCTTCCAGTGCGTGAGCGTGTCGCTCTTCTGCGTGATGGACTCCACGAAGCTCATGAAGTGCGGGAACTCCTCGAACTGGGTCCACTGGTTGTAGGCGACGCGGACGGGAACGTCGACGTCGATGGTTTCGATGACCTGTGCCATGGTGCATGTCCTCTTTCGTGTGGTTTCCGGGGCTGTCCTCAGTCTTCGCGGGATGCCGACCGCCCGCCCCCGGGGTTGAGGGATCGGCGTTCGTGCCCTATAGGCGCAGAGCGCGTCCATGATGCGATCGCGAGGAGGCTGAGCCTGTCGAAGTCTCCGGTTCAGGTAGCGGTGCCGGTCCCTTCGACGCGCTCAGGAACCTGGGGCGGGAGGAGGCCGAGCCTGTCGACGTCTCCAGGTCTCAGGCGCGGCCGCGCAGGATCAGGTGCCAGTACACCCACGGCAGCACGCGGCGGTCCGCGATCCACGACAGGCGGCGCTCGCGATACAGCGACCGCCAGAACGGGACGCTCGGCTGCAGCCGTCCTCGCCGGTCGAACTCCGCGAACACCACCGTGCCGCGCGAGACCGTGAACGGCACGACACTGTAGCCGTCGTACCGTGCGGACGGAGTGCGGCCGTTCAGCGCCGCCGTGATGTTCTTCACCAACGTCTTCGCCTGCTGTCGGATGGCCCCGCCCGAGCGCC
Organism: uncultured Microbacterium sp.; assembly: GCF_947489255.1. Classification (GTDB taxonomy): domain Bacteria; phylum Actinomycetota; class Actinomycetes; order Actinomycetales; family Microbacteriaceae; genus Microbacterium; species Microbacterium phycohabitans. The sequence goes on along the minus strand of NZ_CANLCY010000003.1, from coordinate 313,891 downwards.
GCGTCGCGACCGTCGCTGCGTCACCGACGGCCCAGATCTCGGGGTGTCGGACGTGCTGCAGGGTCTCGGGGTCGACGTCGACGAACCCGTGCGGATCATCGGATGCCGACAGCCCGCTGCCGGCGATCCACTCCGGCGCCCGCTGCGGCGGAACCGCGTGCAGCACGTCGTACGCGAGCGTCTCGCGGGTGTCGCCGTGGCCGATCTCGAGCGTGCGGGAGCCGGCATCCACGCTCGTGAGTTCGCGCTGGTAGCGAACCTCGATGCCGTACTCGTCGAGCTTGCGCCGCAGTTCGCGATCGATCGCCGGGATGCCGAAGGGCACCGGGTCGGGGCAGACGAACACGACGCGGATGTCGTCGCGCACGCCGATCGCGCGCCACCAGTCGCACGCGAGGTACATCGGCTTCTGCGCCGCGGCGCCGCACGAGGCGGGCTCCGGCGGTTGGGTGAACACGACGGTGCCGCGGCGCAGGTCGCGCAGCACGGGCGAGGCTTTCGCGGCGAGGTCGTAGTCGTAGTTCGACACGCCCTCGGGGGCGGCCATGGCCTCGGGCAGGCCCGGGATCTGTTCCCACGCCATGCGCATCCCGGCGCAGACGACGAGCTGGTCGTAGTCGATGCGTCCGCCCGAGACGAGGTGCACGCGCCGGGTCGCGGCATCCACGGTGAACGCCTCGTCGCGCAGCCACCGCACCCCCGGAGGGATGACGTCGGCCTGAGGCCGGATCGCCTCGGACGCGCGCGCGGCCCCTCCCGCGATGTGCGACTGCAGCGGAGCGAACACGTGCTGCTCGCGAGGCTCGATCACGGTGATCTCGCCGACGCGGGCGCGATGCAGCCGCCCCGCGACGGAGAGTCCGGCGTTGCCGCCGCCGATGACGACGACGCGCACGGGGGCGGCGGAGGGAGAAGGGGTCATGTGCCCCACGCTCCGCCGCCGGATGCCGGGATGCCAGCGCCTTGACAGCGACGCGCGGTGGCACAGGGGGCCTCGCACCCGCTGCCGCGTCGCCGGGAGCGCGCGGCGGCGCCTGTCAAGGGCCCGGGGAGCCCGCGAGGGGCCGCGTTGGATGGAGATCACCGCCGATCCCGGCGGCCACCCGCGTCCGACGGAAGGACCCCTCATGAGCGACGCTTCGATCGACCCGACCCCCGACGCGACCGCGCCGGCAGCCGACGCGGGCATTGCGGGTGTGCAGCCCCTTCGCGACGGCGACACGTCCATCGAGCCCGACCCGACGCTCGACCCGGCGCAGGCGGAGTGGGATGCCACGACCGCCCTCGACGAGGGGGCCGACCCCGAGGACATCAACCCGGCGACCGCGACCGGGGGCGACCCGGCGGAGATCCCGGCCGACGACAGCGACATCCCGCTCGAGGACATCCACCCGGAGTCGACCGGCACCGATTCGCAGGGCGAGGATCCCGGCGTCGTCGAGCTGGGCGAGGAAGGCCAGGGCGATCTGGCCCCCGAAGACCTCTGAACCGACGCACGGTGCCCCGGCCGCAGAGGCGGCCGGGGCACCGTGCTGTCAGGACGGCGGGCGATCGCGCCCGCTCGGCCGCGGCTCCTACTGCTCGATCGGCTGCGGAGTGCTCTCGTGCGCCTCGATCACGCCCTCGCCGTCGTCGGTCGAGACGGCGATGCGCCGCGGCTTCGCCTTCTCGCTGACCGGGATCGTGACGCTCAGCACGCCGTTGCGATAGCTGGCACTGATGCGCTCGGTGTCGATGCCCTGACCCAGGTTGAGCTGCCGGACGAAGGATGCCGTCTCGCGTTCGCGGGTGATCCACTTCACGCCCTCGCCGGAGCCGAGGGTGCGTTCGGCGCGGATCGTCAGCAGCTGCCCGTCGACGTCGATGTCGACCGACCCGGGGTCGACACCGGGCAGGTCGGCCGCGAGCACGTAGTGGTCGCCGTCGCGGTACAGGTCCATCGGCATCCGTCGCGGACCACCGCCGCGGCGGGCGTCGAGGAGCGTCGACGCGAGGCGGTCGAGGTCGCGGAAGGGGTCGTAGGTGGCCATGGTCGTTCTCCTTTTCGATCGGTCCGGATGACACATCCGGGTCTGTTGAAGTTGAGTCACCTCCGCTCAACTCGGCAGAAGATTAGCACTCTCCACCCGAGAGTGCCAAGCCTCCTCGACCGAGTGTCCAGACCACGCCGTCCGCCCGTCGCGGCGCACGGCGTGCCGTGGACACTCGACGGATCTCCCACGCGACATGCCGGAGACGCCGCGGGCGTCCCGCGCCGGGTAGCGTCGTCCGGGTGATGGATGCCGCGGCGAAGCCGCCCCTCGTGAAGGCGCTGTGGGGGGCGACCCATCCCGGGCCCACGCTCGTGGTCACGGCCCTGTCTCTCGCGCTGGGCATCGCGGCCGGCGTGGAGCCCGCGCGTCTCGCTCTGCTGGTCGTGGCCGTGTTCGCCGGTCAGGTGTCGGTCGGACTCTCCAACGACGCGATCGACGGCGCCCGCGACGCGGCGGTCGGCCGCACCGACAAGCCCATCGCCGGGGGAGCGGTGACCCCGGAGCGCGCGCTCGCGGTGGCCGTGGCATCCCTCGTCGTGGCGATCGTCCTCTCGCTGCCGCTCGGGCCGGGACTGCTCGCCGCCCACGCGATCGCCCTCGCCTCGGCCTGGGCCTACAACGCCGGGCTCAAGTCGACGCCGTTCTCGATCGCCCCCTTCCTGCTGAGCTTCGGGCTGTTCCCCTCGTTCGCGACGCTCTCGCTGCCCGATCCGGAGCTCGCCGCTCCCTGGGCCTCGTTCGCCGGCGCCGCCCTCGGCGCCGCCGTGCACCTCACCAACGTCGTGCGCGACCTCGACGACGATCGTCGGACGGGCGTGCGGGGCCTGCCGCACCGGCTCGGCGCGCGCGCCTCGGTGGTGCTCGCCGCGGTGGGGATCACGGTCGGCGCCGTCGCGGTGCTCTTCGGGACGGATGCCACCACCGTCGGCACCGTGTTCTTCGTGGCCGTGCTGACCGTCGCGGCCACCGCCGTCGTCGCGGTGATGGTGCGCCCTCCGGGCCGCGCGGTGTTCCAGCTCACGATGCTCGCGGCCCTGCTGCTGGCCGCCCAGCTCGTCACCACCTGACGTCCCCGCCGTCCGCGGAGTCGTCCCGGCCGCGCCCGCTCCGGCCCCGGCCGGTGTGCACAACGGCGGAGTCGGCGCCGACACGCCGCGCGAGGCGGCCTCCGCGTCGGCGTGTCGCCCGCGGCATCCGCCGCTGTGCACATCCCGCGGCATCCGCCGCTGTGCACACCCCGCGCCATCGCCGCCCGGCGTGCTGCCCACCCCGCCCACTCTGGCCCCGCCCGGTGTGCACAACGGCGGAGTCGGCGCCGACACGCCGCGCGAGGCGGCCTCCGCGTCGGCGTGTCGCCCATCGCGCCCGCGGTCGTGCACGCGCACGCGCCCCGGCACGCGCCCGGCGCCGTCAGCCCCGCGCGGCCCGGTCGAACCGCATCGCGTACGCCCGCGTGAACGCCGCGCCGCCCGGCCCGCGCAGCACCGTGCGCAGCGCCGTCGTGCGCGCCGCGTGCACGGCAGGGGCGGCCGCGCGACCGAGCATCGTGTTCAGGAAGGCCAGGCGCGCCGCATGCCGCGCCGACGCCAGGCGGTCGCGTTCCCACCGGGTGAGGCCCGTGTCGTCGCCGTGGCGCACCCAGGGTGCGAGCAGGGGCGCCACCGTGAGCGCATCGAGCAGGCCGAGGTTCATGCCCTGACCGCCGATCGGGCTCACCTCGTGCGCCGCGTCGCCCACGACGACGATCCGTCCGCGCCGCAGTGCCGGGGCCACGGCCCGCCGCACCCCGAACGTCGACGCGCCCGCGATCTCGGCCTCGACCCCGGTGCGGGCGGCGACGGCGTCGCGGAGGAAGCCGTCGGCATCCGTCACCTCGCCCGTGCCCGCCCAGGCGACGAGCCGGCGCCGACCGTCCGGCAGCGGGAACGACTCGACCACCCCGTCGCGCTCGAGGTGCACGCGCGCGATCGGACCCCCGGATGCCACGACGTCGGCCATGACGTACCGGTCGGGGTAGTGGTGCGTGCGCACGGCTCCGGATCGGTAGACGAGGTCGCGCCCCGACCAGCCGGTGGCGACCACGACCACCCCGGCGCCGATCTCGTTCCCGTCGTCGAGCTGCGCGCGGACGCCGTCGCGCTCCTGTCGCAGCGACGTCACGCCCACTCCCCGCCGCACCGGTGGGGCGAGCGCGGTGAGCACCTCGATCGTGTCGGACTGCGGCAGGGCCGCCACGTACGGATGCCGGGCCCGCAGCCGGTCGAAGCGGATCTCGGCCAGGACGCGCCCGTCCGCTCGCGCCTCCCCGCGGGCGATGCGCACCGCGCGTTCGCGGATGCCGTCCGTCGCCCCCGACGCCTCGAGCAGCTCCAGAGCCGGGGAATGGATGCCGATCGCCCGGGTGCCCGCGCCGGGGTCGACGCGTCGCTCGACGACGTCGACGGCGACACCGCGGGCGCGCAGGTCGGCGGCGAGGGCGAGACCCACGGGCCCCGCGCCCACGACGAGGACCTCAGTCACGCGCGCGCCCCCTCGCCGTGGCGAGCACGCGGAACGGTGCCGGGGTCTCGACGACCCAGGGCGTGCCCAGGGCGGCGGCCAGTTCCGCGGCGCGATAGCTGCGGCGGATCGAGCGGAGCCCGTCGACCCGCAGGAACGTGCCGGCCGAGAGCGGAGCGATGCCCACGGCGTAGAGGCCGTAGGCGAGTCGCCCGCGCGCGATGTCGGCGTGCAGCACCGCTCCGCGCGAGAGGGCGAGGCTGTCGTCGGCGAAGGCTGCGAGCGACGGCTCGTCGAGGTGATGCAGCACGTGGTTCGACAGCACGAGGTCGAACGTCTCGCCCGCCTCGATCAGCTCCCGCGATCCCCGCGACACGAAGCGCACGCCGGGGCGCTCCCGCCGTCGTGCGGCCTCGTGCGCGCGGGGGTCGGGATCGGCGCCCACCCACTCCACCTCGAGGCCGTCGCGCCTCGCGAGCGCCGCGAGGCGCGCGACGACGTCGCCACCGCCCGAGCCGAGGTCGAGTACGCGCGCGGGTCGCCCGAGCGCGTTCAGCTCGGGCCGCACCCGCGTGCGGTACACGTGCCCCCAGGCCGACACGAGGCGGTTCACCACATCGAACCGGCGGTAGGTGGCGGCCAACGCCCGCGGGTCGCAGTCGGGGTCGTCCATGAGCTCGGTCAGCGCGGTGTCGCGCCGCGCGAGTCCGGTGAACCCGCTCACGCCGACGCGCGGCGCGCGGTGAGGGTCGCGGCCTCCACGGTGAGCCCCGGTCCGAAGGCCATCGCCGCGACGCTGTCCCCGTCCTTCAGAGCGGGGTCGGCGAGCAGGTCGCGCAGGATGAACAGCAGCGTGGCGCTCGACATATTGCCATGCCGGCGCAGCACCTCCCGCGAGGGCGCCAGGGCCTCGGCATCCAGCCCGAGGGCGCTCTCGACGCGGTCGAGGATGCTCCGCCCGCCCGGATGCACCGCCCACGCGTCGACGTCGGCCAGGTCGCCGAGCACGTCGGCGGCGATCGCGGATATCTCGCGCCCGATGATGCGCGGCACCTCGGGCGTCAACGTCATCTCGAAGCCCGAGTCGCCGACGGTCCACGCCATGTCCTTCTCGCCGTCGTCGGTCACGTGGGTGGCGAAGCCGTCGAGGTCGAGGCCCTCTCGCGAGGGATCCCCGGATGCCACGACCGCGGCGCCCGCGCCGTCGGCGAACACCGAGGCGGCGACGATCTGATCGGGGTGCGACGAGGTCTGCCAGTGCAGCGAGCACAACTCGGTGCAGGCCACGAGCACGACCGCGGCGGGGTCGTTCCCGACGATCCGCGCCGCGAGGCGCAGCGCCGGGATCGCTGCCGCGCAGCCGATGAATCCGAGGTGGTAGCGCTCGACGGTGGGGGAGAGTCCGAGGTCTCGCACGAGGTGGTAGTCGGGACCGGGGGCGAACATGCCCGTGCACGACACGGTGACGACGTGCGTCACGGCATCTGCGGAGTACCCGGATCCCTCGATCGCCGCGCGCGAGGCCGCCGCGAAGAGTCCCGGCGCGGTGCGGCGGTATTCGTCGTTGCGGGCCCCCGTCGGCGGCATGAGCAGCGTGTCGCCGTCGCGCACGGGGAGGCCGTCGACGGCGGTGCCCGCGAGCTGCGGCAGCACGACGTGACGGGTGTCGATGGCCGCGGCGTCGAACGCGGCCCCGACCAGACGCTGGGCCTTGCGGTCGAAGCCCGGTTGCGCGGCGAACAGGTCGCGCAACGTCGACTGGGTCACGCGGGTGTCGGGCAGCGCCGTGCCGATCGACACGATTCGGGCGGTCATGTCTCACTGTAGACACGCTTCGGCGGCCCCGGCGCGGGGATGGTGCGGGTGTCGCGCGGCATCTAGGGTGCCGGGGGCCGGATCGTGCTCGAGAGGTGGTTGAGCCGTTGAAGCCACCGATCGCGCGCGTCCCGGTCCCTTCGGCGGGCTCAGGGACCTGTGTGCGGTTGCGATGGGTCGGTCGGGTTCGGCGAAGCCGCCGATCGCGCGTCCCGGTCCCTTCGACGGGCTCCGGGACCTGTGTGCGGTTGCGATGGGTCGGTCGGGTTCGGTGAAGCCACTGATCGCGCGCGTCCCGGTCCCTTCGACGGGCTCAGGGGCTTGGGTGCGGTCGCGATGAGTCGGCCGCAGACGCCGGTCGCGCGGATGGCCGGGCCTTCGGCGAGCCCCCGACCCGCGTGCCGGAGCGAAGAACCGCCGCCGTCAGGCCGCGATCGCGTCGCGCAGCAGCAGTCCCGCGATCGCACCCCGGTACTCGTCGATCATGCGGCGGCGATCGAGTCGTCCACGCGCCGCGAGGGCGGCTCCGCGCAGCGCCGGACGCAGGGCCAGGGCGTCGCCCCAGGCCTCGGCGATCGCGTCGACGTCGCGCGCGGTGACGAGACCGAAGTCCCTCACCATGCGCGCGGCGTCTCCGACGTCGGTGGTCACGGGCACGGCCCCGGATGCCGCGCCCTCGACCAGGCAGAGCGGTGACGCCTCGCCGAAGGCGCTCGTGAGGGCCACGACATCCGCGATGCGGTACAGCTCGGGCATGTCCTCGCGCAGACCCAGCGCGTGGATGGCGACCTCGTCGCCCACGCCGCTGTCGGCGCGCAGCGCACGGAAGGCGGGGTTGTCGGCCGTCATCCCCGAGCCGCACATCACGTAGTGCGTGGCCGGGGTGCGGCGCGCGTGCCGGGCGACGGCCCGAAGAAAGAGTCCCGGATCCTTCATCGCATCGAAGCGCGCGGCCAGCAGCACCACGGGCGCCGACTCCGGGATGCCGAGAGCCGAGCGGATGCGGCGTCGCTCCGCACGCGTGCCCGGGCGGAAGCGGCGGGTGTCGATGCCGTTGTCGATGACCCGCGCCTCGCGTGCGGCCACTCCGGCCCGCGCGTACGCCTCCGAGGTCGAGGTCGCGCACGAGATGGTGGCCGTCACGGCGCCGGAGGCGGCGGCATCCGTCAGCCACCGCAGAGCGGGCCCGGAGTGGGCCGGGTCGGAGCGGTGCAGGCACGCGGCGATGGGGATGTCGGGCAGAAGGCCCGCACGGTCGAGCGCGACGACGAGGCTGAGCGGCTGCTCCTTGAGGGAGAGCACGACGTCGGCGTCGTCGAAGAGGGCGGCCGCGTGGTCGAGCTCCGCCGTGGTGTAGTCCTCCGGGGCGATCGGGCGGTCGCCGGCGGTGCGGTCGAACGCGTCGATCTGCACACCGGCCGCCCGCAACCGCCGGTAGCGGGTGTCGTCGCGCGCGAGCTGCAGCGATGCGTCGCGGCGGGCCGAGGCGGTGAGCGAGAGCACGCGGTGCTCCTGCGCTCCGTCGCGCGCGAGGCCTTCGATCAGGTCGGAGTGCAGGATGCGTGCCCCGCCGGCGAAGAAGCCCTCGTAGAGCGAGAGCACACGGATGGATCGCGTCATCGGGGTCTCCGTTCGGCCGGGGAGATGTGCCGCGGATGCGGTCGTCCCATGCTGAAGGGTCGACCCCGTGGACCGGGTTACGCCCGAAAGACCATCGTGTGAACGCCCGGACACGAGCCGACGCGCCGGCTCCCGGGGGAAGGAGCCGACGCGTCGGGTGAAGGGGCGGTGGATCAGGCGCGGGGCGCGACCACCATTGCCTCACCGGCGTCACGTGTGCGCGACCAGGGCCAGCGCGGCGCCGTGCGCTCGCGCGGTTGATCGGTCGAGCGCGGCACGATGCCGTTGCCCATGGCGGTCGACATGGCGATGCTCCACACCGAGCCCGCCTGCTGTCCGCTCTGCTGTCCATAGATCATGGTGTTCTCCTCACTCCCGTCTCCCGACGGGATGCCCCCCGTCTCACGACGGCGTCTCGACTTCCGTCATAACCCGAGGGTCGTTCGACCACTCCCCGCTTGACAACGGTGACATGATGCGTATCCCGGGCTCGGGTCGGCGAAAGACCAGACCCACCCCGCGGATGCGGACGCGACGAGGGCCGATGTCACTACGATCAGGGCTCGTGCAGTCATCCGAAGCTCCGGCGTCCTCCTTCCCTGGATCGCCACTCGGGCGCGCCCTTCTCGCCTACGGCGAGGCGAGACGGATCGCCGCCGCCGAGGCCCGACGCGCTCTGTCCTTGAACGAGCTCGACGCCCGTGCCCTCCTCTTCATCGCCGACAATCCGGGCGCGCGCCCCACGCACGTGCGCGACCACCTCGGCATCACCTCGGCCGGGGTGACCACCCTCATCGACCGCCTGGTCCAGCGCGGGGCGGTCAGGCGCGATCTCGACGCCGAGGACCGCCGCGTGAACCACATCACGGCCATCGTCGACCTGGACTCTCCGCCGTGGTCTGCGCTGCGGGCGTTCGACGCGGGCATCGAGGATGCCGTCGCCGACATGGATCCGGCCGTCGCCGACCGCGTGGCCCGGGTCATCGACGAGCTCATCGCGCACGCGCAACGCTGACGACCGGCCGCGACACGGGGCGGTCGCAGGTCAGGATGCCGCGCCGCCGTGCGACGTCGCGGCGTGACGCGCATCGCGACGGCGCCTCTCGACGGCCGACACCGGGAGCGGGTGCGACACCGCCCGAGTCGACCTACTCCGTGGCGGCCAGGAACGCCTCGGAGCGAGCCTGGAGGAACGAGCACAGCGCGGCGAGGGTCGCGAGCTCTCCCGCGAGGGCCATCACCCGGCCCGCCGGCAGGGGAGCGGCGTCTTCACGGGGCTCGAAGGTGACCGACCAGTCGGTCGCGCCCTCTTCGGCGCCGGGCGCGACATAGAAGGTCGTCGACACGCTGCGCAGCCGGGCAGCGATCAACCCGGCATCCCCGCCGTCGTCGTTGTCGCGGGGAATGACGCGGAGGATGTCGGCGTCATAGCCGAGGGCACGGAAATCGTCGATCCACGACTGCAGAGTCGTCACGGTGCGGAACGGCATCGGGTCCCCTCGGGTGACTGGGCGCCGAACAGGCACCGCCCCCATTATGGCGGCGGTGGGGACCGCCGCGGTCGGACGTCGCCTCCTCGGCGTCGCGAGTTCGCGCAGCGACGCTCCGGGAGACTGCTCCGGGGGCGGGAGTGGTCGGTCACCTCTCCCGGCTGCGGCCTGCGGAAAGTCGCCGCGACCGGGCGCGAGGTCGACGCGCGCCCGCGATGCTGCGCTTCGCGGCCGTTCGCTCGCGTCCTGAGGCCGACGGCGCCGAAATGCGCATTTTCCGCATTTTGAAAGATTCGGTGAAAACGGATGGGGGGTCCTCCGCGCCGACCGTCGCCGGTCGGAAGCATCATCGCCGATCAGTGCGTCGTGTCGCGTGAGAGCGTTCCCATATCGACGTGTGCCTTTCGGCGCAATGGTCTTGCCGCACATTCTCGGACGATTTAGGAAACCTGCGTGGAGCACACGAACATCGAGACCCGCGACGCCGAGACGGTCGAGCACCTGTGGCAGACCATCGTGCCCGGAGCACGCATCACCCGCGCGGATGCCATTCAGCCGGCGCTGGCGTGGCACGCGGCATCCGAGCCGGGGTTCGGGTTCTGCGACTGGACGATCGGTTCGACGATGCTGGTCGAATCCGACCCTCTCGACCAGGTGGTGGTCGGTCGGATCGCGGGTCCGCGGGTCGTGGGGACCTACCGGCGCGAGCGCATCGACACCGCGGTGCCGTTCATGGTGGTCGACCGTCCGCTGGAGATCGCCTTCACCGGTCGCATCGCGGGCACCGGCGTCTCGTTCGCGCGGACGGAATTCGACGAGGCCGCGCGGCGCCTGTCGGGTGACGAGGGATTGCGCGTGCGGGCGACGGGCTACGCGCCCGTGAGCGAGCAGCGGCTGCGCTACTGGTCGCGCACCTGGGAGTACACCCGCGACGTGCTGCTGCGCTCGCCCGAGCGCACCCCGCTCATCCAGCAGCAGGCGCGCACGCTCATGCTCGAGGCCTCGCTCATGACGTTCCCCACGACCTTCACCGACGCGCTCGCCGCCGGGCGGCCGTCGCGACCGCTGCCTGCTCCGGTGCGTCGGGCCAAGGCCTACGTCGAGGCGCACGCGGCCGAGCCGGTCGTGCTCGCCGACATCGCGGAGGCGGCGCGCCTGTCGCCGCGCGGCCTGCAGTACGCCTTCCGCGCGGCCACCGGCCGTACGCCGATGCAGTACCTGCGGCGCGTGCGCCTCGACGCCGCGCGGGCCGAACTGCGCAGCGCCGACCCGTCGGTCGAGACGGTGGCGGCGATCGCCGCGCGCTGGGGTTTCTCCAACCTCGGCCGCTTCGCCGCGATGTACCGCGGGGAGTTCGGCGAGACGCCCTCGACGACCCTGCGCTCCTGATCCCGCCGGGCCGCCGCGTCAGTGCCCGGCGCCGAGTCCGCCGCTGAGGCGGTCGTGGAAGCGGGCTGCGGTGTCGTTCATGCCCTCGAGCTCGACGGTCGTGCCGAGGTGGGCGTATTTCGTGCGCACCGCGTCGAGCGCGGCCACGGTCGAGGCGTCCCACACGTGCGAGCGCGAGAGGTCGATGATCACGCGCGCGGGGTCGCGGTGGTATGCGAACTTCGTGGTCAGGTCGTTGCTCGAGGCGAAGAACAGCTCGCCCTCCACGACGTAGCGGGCGACGTCGCCGTCTTCCGAGCGGGTGACGCTGGTCAGGCTCGCGACCCGACGGGCGAAGAGCACCGCGGCGGCCATGACGCCCACGGCGACGCCGATCGCGAGATTGTGCGTCCACACCGTGGCGGCGACGGTCAGCACCATGACGATCGTCTCGCTCAGCGGCATCCGGCGCAGGGTCGAGGGGTGGATGCTGTGCCAGTCGAACGTGGCGATCGACACGACGATCATCACGGCCACGAGGGCGGCCATGGGAATGATGGCGACGACGTCGCCGAACACCAGGACCAGCATGAGCAGGAAGACGCCGGCGAGGAACGTCGAGATGCGGGTGCGCGCCCCGGACGCCTTGACGTTGATCATCGTCTGGCCGATCATCGCGCAGCCGCCCATGCCGCCGAACAGGCCCGACAGCACGTTCGCGGCGCCCTGGCCGAGCGATTCGCGGGTCTTCGACGACGGCGTGTCGGTGATGTCGTCGACGAGGGCCGCGGTCATGAGCGATTCCAGCAGGCCGACGACGGCCATCGCGACGGCGAACGGGAAGATGATGCCGAGCGTGTCGAAGGTGAGGGGCACGTTCGGGATGAGCAGTGCGGGCAGGCTCTCGGGCAAAGCGCCCTGGTCGCCCACGGTGGGAACCGAGATGCCGAAGACCACGGCGGCACCCGTGAGCAGCACGATGGCCACCAGCGGGGCGGGGATCGCCTTAGTGAGACGCGGCAGCAGGTACATGATCGCCAGGCCCGCCGCGGCGATGGGGTACACCGCCCACGGAACGCCGATCAGCTGGGGCACCTGCGCGATGAAGATCAGGATGGCCAGGGCGTTCACGAATCCGACCATGACGCTGCGGGGGATGTAGCGCATGAGCTTCGCGACGCCCGCGAGGCCCAGGATCACCTGCAGGATGCCGCCGAGGATCACGGTTGCGAGCAGGTAGTCGACGCCGTGTTCGCGGGCGACGGGGGCGATGACCAGCGCGATGGCCCCGGTCGCCGCCGAGATCATTGCGGGGCGCCCGCCGAGGAAGGCGATCGCCACGGCCATGACGAACGACGAGAACAGGCCGAGGCGCGGGTCGACCCCGGCGATGATCGAGAAGGCGATGGCCTCGGGGATGAGGGCGATCGCCACGACGAGACTGGCGAGCACCTCGCGGGTGAGCAGGCGCGGGGAGCGCAGGGCCTGGAGGACGGTGGGTTCGGGGCGCGGGCGCGCCAGGACGTCGGTCATATCGATGCTCCTGAGGGGTATCGGAGGGAACCCGCAGCGGCGCGGGGAAGAATAGGGGGGTCGCGATCGCGACCGAGAAGAACTCTACCGTAACGTGAGGTTTGCGGGATCGGGGATGTCATGACCGAGGAGCGTCCGATGCAGATCGGCGAGCTCGCCGAGCGCACGGGACTGTCGATCCGGACGCTGCGCCACTACGACGAGATCGGCCTGCTGCGTCCGTCGGCTCGGACCGAGGGCGGCTTCCGCCTCTACACGGCCGACGACGAGTCGCGCCTGCTGCTGATCCGACGGATGAAGCCGCTGGGCTACTCGCTCGAGCAGATGGGCGAGCTGCTGACCGTCGTCGACGGCCTCGAGGCCGATCCCGACGATGCGGCGCTGCGCGAACGATTCGCCGACATCCGCGACGAGGCGCAGCAGCGCCGGGAAGACCTGCGCCGCAAGGTCGCCGCGGCCGACGAGTTCGTCGCCCAGCTGGAAGCGCGATGACCGCGCACGACATCGCGCTCGAGGCACACGGCATCCGTCTCTCTCCCGCCGCGGCATCCGACGCCGCCGAGGCGTGGCCCCTCACCGACCCGGAGCTGTGGAGCCGCATGACCTCGCCGTGGCCCGACTCGGTCGACGCCTACGCCGCGCACGTCGAGCGCCAGCTCGCGACTCCCGGCCTGTTCGCCTTCACCGTGCGGGATGCCGAGACCGGCGTCGTTCGCGGATCGACCACGTTCTACGAGTACGTGCCCGCGCAGGGGCGGGTCGAGATCGGGACGACCTGGTACGGACGCGCCTTCCAGGGCGGGCGGACCAACCCCGCCGCCAAGCTCCTGCTGCTCGGTCATGCCTTCGAGACCTGGGGCGTGAACCGCGTGGCGCTGCGCTGCGATGCGCGCAACGAGCGCAGTGCCCGCGCCATCGAGCGGCTCGGCGCGACGCGGGAGGGGCGCCTCCGTCGGCATCGCATCGCCCCCGACGGCTCGGTGTCCGACACGCTGTACTTCTCGATCCTGCGCGAGGAGTGGGGCGGAGTGCGCGAGGGGCTCGAGGCGCGGCTCGCCGCATCCCCGTCGCCGGGCGTCGCCGGCTGACGTCTGCGCGACGGACTCCGTGCCCGGCGGCGGTCAGTCGCGCGCGGCAGCCGCGCGACGGCGGGCGAACTCGCGGGCCTCGGTGAAGAGCTCGAGGTCGATCTGCACGTGACGACGCGCGAGTTCCGCGGCCTCGTCGGGGGCGGCGGTCACGATCGCGTCGACGATCGCGTCGTGCTCCCGCGCCGCGCGGGACTCCATGCGCCGATGGCTCTCGCGATCGCCCCAGGGGTGCGCGGGAGCCGACAGCGAGAGATGGCGCTCGTGCTCGAGGAGGATGTCGCGCAGGGCCGTGTTGTGCGCGGCATCGATGATCGACAGGTGCAGCAGGCTGTCGGCGCGCTGCTTCGGGTCGCCCGAGGGGGCCGCGTGGAAGGCGGCGAGGCGGTCGCGCATCGTCGAGATATCGGCATCCGTGCGTCGTTCGGCGGCGAGGCGGGCCAGCGACGAGTGGAGCATCGAGCTGGCGGTGCACGCGTCGACGAGGTCGCTCCAGCGCGCCTCGAACCACCGGTCGACGCCGACGACCACCGAGTCGGGCCAGTGCTCGGCGACGAACGTGCCGCCGTTGCGGCCCCGACGGCGCTCGATGAGCCCGCGCGTGGAGAGGTCGTCGAGGGCGGCGCGCACCGTCGTGCGGCCCACGCCGAGCAGGGGCGAGAGGTCGCGCTCGGCCGGCAGTCGCGTGCCGGGCAGGAACTCGCCCACCGCGACGGCGGTGATGAGGCGCTCGGTCACGCGCTCCACCAGGGAGGCGTCGTCGGTCTCGGCCATGGGCTCCCGTCGTTTCCTCCATGTTAATTCCGCAGAAAAGGTTTGCCAACACACCTTTAAGGGGTCCACGATGACCTCATGCAACGCGAGATCACCGTCCCGTTCCTCGACGGATTCACCTGGGCCCGACTGACCGAACCCGCCGAGCCCTCCGGCGCGGCGCCGCTGTTCGTTCTCCACGGCGGCCCCGGAATGGCCCACGACTACGTGAAGAACCTCGACGCGCTCGCCGAGATCACCGGTCGCACCGTCGTGCACTACGACCAGATCGGGTGCGGACGCAGCTCGCACCACCCCGACGCCCCCGCCGACCGCTGGGTGCCGCAGCTGTTCGTCGACGAGTTCCACACCCTTCGCGAGGCACTGGGCTTCGACGAGTACCACGTGCTGGGGCAGTCCTGGGGCGGCATGCTGGGCGCCGAGATCGCGGTGCGACGACCCGCGGGACTCCAGGGACTGATGATCTGCAACTCCCCGGCATCCATGCAGCTGTGGCTCGACGGCGCCGCGCGCCTGCGCGCGGAGCTGCCCGCCGAGAACCGCGAGGCCCTCGATCGCCACGAGGCGGACGGCACCCTCGACCACCCCGACTACGTCGAGGCCACGCGCGTGTTCTACGAGCGGCACGTGTGCCGCATCACGCCGATGCCGCAGGACTTCGTCGACAGCGAGGCGCAGATGCTCGCCGACCCGACGGTCTACCACACCATGAACGGACCGAACGAGTTCCACGTCGTCGGCACCGGCCGCGACTGGACGATCATCGACCGCCTCCCGCAGATCGCGGTGCCCACGCTCGTGGTCGCGGGGGAGTACGACGAGGCCACGCCCGAGACCTGGGCGCCGTTCGTCGAGCAGATCCCCGGCGCGCGCTCCCACGTGTTCGCGGGCGCCAGCCACTGCACGCACCTCGAGATGCCCGACGTGTTCCGCGGCGTGATCGCCGACTTCCTCGCACCCCTTCCCTGACCCGTCCCCCCGAACCCGCTTCACACGCACCCGCCCCACCCGAACCCCGATCAGGAGCCCCGATGTCGAAGACCGCCCCCGAAGCCCAGCAATCGCTGGAATCCTTCGGCTACAAGCAGGAGCTGAAGCGCTCCATGTCCACTCTCGACCTGGTCGTCTACGGCCTGGTCTTCATGGTGCCGATCGCCCCGTGGGCGATCTTCGGCGTGGTCTACAACGCCGCGAGCGGAATGGTCCCGCTGGTCTACATCACGGGCGTTGTGGCCATGATCTTCACCGCGCTGGCCTACGCGCAGATGTCGAAGGCCTTCCCGATCGCCGGTTCCGTGTTCTCGTACGTCGGACGCGGCATCCACCCCACCGTCGGCTTCTTCGCGGGATGGGCGATCCTGCTCGACTACCTGCTCGTCCCCACCCTGCTGTACGTCTTCGCGGCGTCGTCGATGGCCGGCATCTTCCCCGACGTGCCGCAGTGGATCTGGGCCGTCGCGTTCGTGATCATCAACACCGTCATCAACGTGCTCGGCATCGGCTCGATCAAGCTCGCGAACCGCGTCATGCTCGGCATCCAGCTCGTCTTCGTGGTCATCTTCGTCGTGATCGCGATGGTCGCCCTCTCCTCCGGCACGATCCCCGGCGCCGAGTTCTCGATCGCCCCGGTGTGGGATGCCGAGAAGGTCAACCCCGCGCTCATCGCCACCGCACTGTCGATCGCGGTGCTGAGCTTCCTCGGCTTCGACGGCATCTCGACGATGGCCGAGGAGTCCACGGGTGACCGCAAGTCGGGCGGCCGCGCCATGATCATCGCGCTGCTCGTGGTCGCCGTGCTCTTCGTCGCGCAGACGTGGTTCGCCAGCGCCCTCGCGGCCGGAACGATCGCGTTCTCGGATGACGACGTCAACAACGCCTTCTTCCTGCTCGTCGCCCAGGCCGCGGGCTCGGGCTGGGCCACGGCGTTCCTCGCCGTCAACGTCGTCGCGGTCGGTATCGCCAACGCCGTCGCCGCTCAGGCCGCGACCTCGCGTCTGCTGTACTCGATGAGCCGTGACCGTCGCCTGCCGGCGTTCTTGTCGAAGGTGAACTCCCGCCAGGTGCCGCTCGCCGCGATCCTCTCCGTCAGCGCGATCTCGCTCGTGCTCGTGCTGTTCTTCGTCGGTCAGATCGCCGTGATCTCGTCGCTGGTGAACTTCGGCGCGCTGCTGGGCTTCCTCCTGCTGCACGTGTCGGTCGCGGTGTACTACCTCGGCAAGAAGAAGTCGAAGAACTACCTGCTGCACCTCGTCGTGCCGGTAATCGGGTTCCTCATCATCGGCTACGTGCTGCTCAACGCCGACATCACCGCCAAGATCGGCGGCATCCTGTGGCTCATCGTCGGCGGTGTCGTCTACGCCATCTTCGCCCGCAAGAACGGCGGCGCGACCGGGCCCCTGCCCGAGCACGCGACCGCGACGGCCGGAGAGGGCGGCGGCGAGGTGGCCGCGCGATGACGGCCGACCACGTGCTCGGGGCGGAGCTCGGGCGACCGGGCTTCCGCGCCGACGTCGCGCCCGTGCTGCGGCTGCGGCCCGGCACCGGTGAGACGGTCGCGTTCCACACCGACGACGCCGTCTACCGCGAGCTGCACGAGCACGGCGACCTCGCCGCGCTCACCGCCCCCATCAACCCGGTGACGGGGCCGGTGTACATCGAGGGCGCCGAACCCGGCGACGCCCTCGCCGTGCACGTGCACGACATCGTGCTGCCGGACTTCGGATGGTCGCAGAGCCTGCCCGGCGCGGGCGCGCTCTCGCACCGCATGCCCGATCGCGTGGTCAGCCGCCGCGTCCCGATCGACGCCGACGGGGTGCACGTCACCGCGCGGCACGTCGTGCCGGCGCGCCCCATGATCGGCTGCATCGGCACGGCTCCGGCCCGGGGCGAGAACTCGACGGTCATGCCGACCACGGGCCTCGGCGGCAACATGGACCTCACCGACGTGGCCCCGGGCGCCACGGTCTACCTGCCCGTCGAGGTCGAGGGGGCGCTGCTGTCGATCGGCGACATCCACGCCGTGATGGCGCGCGGCGAATCGTCGTTCGTGGCAATCGAGGCGGCCGGGGTCGCGGTGGTCTCGGTCGATCTCGTGAAGGATGCCGGCTTGCGCGCGCCGCGCGTCGAGACCGCCGACGAGTGGATCTTCGTCGGTCTCGGCGATCCGGTGCAGGAGAGCATCCGCCGCGGCTACGAGGACGTCTTCGACACCCTCGTGGAGGAGCACGGCTGGGATGCGATGGACGCCTACGCGCTCATGAGCGCTGTCGTGCACAGCGAGCTCGGCGGACCCACGGGGTCGGAGGCCCCCGACCCCCTGCACCCGTTCCGCGCGATCGGGGCGGTGACGTTGCACCGCCTGCCCAAGAGCGTGCTCTGAGGCGGGGCGGGCGTCCGGGGCGCTCGCAGGCCGGGGGCGTGCCGCCATCGGGTCGCCCGCGCGGTCCGAGCCCCCGGGCGGGTGCCCGCTCCCGACGTCTGTTCCACCCGACCGGACCGGCCGGTGACTCAGGCGGGCTCGGCAGCCGTGTAAGCTTTCCTGTTGGAAGTGTGTCCGAGCGGCCTAAGGAGCATGGCTGGAATCCATGTAGGCGGGGTAACTCGCCTCGCAGGTTCAAATCCTGTCACTTCCGCCACACGAAGAGCGTCATCCTCGATCCGAGGGTGGCGCTCTTCGGCGTTCAGCCCACGCTCTCGCGCTCGCGCTCGGCGTCCACGGCACCCGGGCGCACGACGAGCGAGCGGGGCAGCACGCGCGCGAGCACGCGGCGGACCGGGGTCGCCCGCGCGAGCAGACCCGCCCGGATGCGGTCGACGGCCGCGGCCAGCGACGGTCCCTGCTCGGCATCGGGCGCATCGCCGGCGTAGCTGACGCGCTCGAGGGCTTCGCGCAGCAGGTCGGCATCGTCGGCGGCGACGCCGTGCTCCGCGGTGAGACGCGCGGCGAAGGCACGGGGCGATTCGGCGCCGGGCGCCGGGATGCCGAGGTCCACCGCATCCTCCCGCAGAGCGGTCCAGGCGGCGACGGCGTCGCCCGCGCGCGCTGCCGCCAGGCGGCGACGGCGCCACACGACCCGCAGCAGCGACGGCACGAGGGCTGCCGCCAGCAGGGCCAGGAGCACGATTCCGACGGGCACCCATGCGGCACCCTGGCGTCCGCTCGTCGCCGCGCTCCCGGCATCCACGGCACCCACGTCGCCGCGGTCGGCCGCCGAGGGCGCCGTCGAGGGCTGGGCGTCGGGGGCGGCGGCATCCTGTTCGGGAGTGGAGGGGGTCGCACCGCCGTTCGACGTCGATCCCGACGCGAAGTTCGTCGGCACGCCGAGGCTGTTGGTCGGCTCGAAGGGCACCCAGCCGATGCCCTGGAAGTAGACCTCGGGCCACGCGTGCAGCTGGCTCGAGGTCACCGTGTACTCGGTGCCGCCCTGCTGGGGGATGCTGGAGGCCGTGCCCGGAAGGTATCCGACGACGATGCGCGAGGGCATGCCGAGCGAGCGCGCCATCACCGCGAACGCGGAGGCGTAGTGCACGCAGTATCCCGCGCGCACCTGCAGGAAGTCGGCGACGGCGTCGAGTCCCGCGCCGTCGAAGCCCGCGTCGACCGGTGCGTCGAGGGAGTAGCGGAACTCGCTGCTGCGGAACCAGGTCTGCATCTCGAGCAGGGCGTCGTACGGGGTCGAGGTACCGGCCGTCACCTCGCGGGCCGTGTCGCCGATGATCGAGGGCACGTCGGCGGGCAGGGCGCTGACGTCGGCGCCCAGACCGGGGTCGCCCACCGAGCGGCTGCGGATCTGCTCGAGCGTCGGTCGCGGTACGCTCGCCTGCACCTCGTACTGCTGGTCGCGCGTGGACCCGGCCCGCGTGACGACCGTGCGGTTCTGCGGCATCCCGAGCCACTCGCCGTCGAGGCCGGTGACGCTCGAGGCGGGGTAGGGAACGGGCAGCCAGGGACTATCGAGGGCGTCGACGGTGACGTCGGTGGTCCAGTCGGCGCGCGCGATGTCGGCATCGGTCTCGACCGGGCTGAAGACCGCCCCGTCGCCGGGAACGGGCACGGTGTCGGCGCTGTCGGGAGACCACACGGCGCCGTCGAAGCGCGACAGCGTCACCGCGCGCAGGTAGGGAGCGGTCGGGGCCGTCGTGCGCACGGTGAGCACGTCGACCTCGCGCGGCTGGCGCAGGTCGTTGCCGAGCTCGAGGTTGGGGTTGATCGTCGTGCCCGTGCCGCCCGACCCGCCGGTGGCGAAGCGCAGGCCGGGCTGGGGGAGGAGGGGAGTGGCGACCACGGCGACGATGACGGCGACCACGGCGACCGCGACCGCCGTCGCCGAGACCCCCAGCCGCCCGGGCGTGCGAGCGGTCGGGCGACGCGGCACCGTCCCGGCGGCGCGGGCACGCGTGTCGATGCGGAGCAGGAAGAGCAGCGAGGCGGCCAGCAGGACGAAGCCAGCGACGTCGACGTCGGAGGGGATCGCGATCGTGGGGATGAGCGACACCGCGACCAGGCCGACGCCCGCCAGCAGCGGCATGCGCGCCGTGAGCACCACGTGGTCGAGCACGAGGGCGAGGGCTGCGACCGCGGCGACGAGCAGGAAGCTCAGCCCCGCCTCGGGCGGCACGGGGGCCACGCCTAGGCGGATCTCCTCGGACGCTCCCGAGAGCAGCCCCGGCACGGTCGCGAAGGTCGCCGGAGTCGGGATGACGCCGAGCAGGGCGGTCGATCGACCGAACAGCAGGGTGAGCCCCACGATCCAGACCGCCGCCTCGACGATGCTGGCGACGATGGCGGGGAGCTGGGCGAGCCGCACCAGCAGCCCAGCCGCGAGCACCGCGGCGGTGAGCGCCGCCGCGCCGGCCACCCACGGACCGGGGGCGATCACCGAGAACGCCGGCAGGAGCGCCGCGATGATCGCGACGAACAGCCCGGCCGTCAGCAAAGCGGCGTCGCGTCGGCGGCGCGCGGTGCGCAGCTGCGTCACGTCAGCGGCCGACACGGGCGTACCCCTGTTCGATCGCGTCGTCCCACGCCGCCGCCACATCGCCGCCGGGCAGCACCTGCGCCGCGCGCCATCCGCCCGCCCGCAGCCGCTCGAGCTCGGCGCGTTCGGCCACCACCAGCAGCACCGGCAGGGCGGAGCGCTGGGCCACGGCGCCGAGACCCGCGCGGTCGTCGGCGTCCAACGCCCCGGTGACCACGATCACGGGACCGGTCAGGGCCGCCGCGGTCGCGGGGACCACACGGCGCGCGGCATCGTCCGGACGAGCGCGCAGGCTCGCGAAGCCCGCCGCGGTCGCGCGGGCGTCCACGTCGTCACCGCCCTCCACGGGGTCGGCGAGCAGGTGCCCGTCGCTGTCGACCACGTCGACCGTGTACCCCTCGTGCACCAGGCGCGCGACCGCGGAGACGCACGCCGAGACGGCCGTCTCGAACGCGGCGTCGCCGCCCGGCGCGTGGGCGGCCTGGGGAGACCACCGCGACAGGGCGCGGTCGAGCACGACCGTGGCCGCCGGGCTCGACTCCTGCTCCTCCTGACGCACCATGAGCGCGTCGCGGTGCGCGGTCGCCCGCCAGTGGATGCGACGCATCGAGTCGCCCGGCGCGTAGGGGCGGGCGACGAGGTTGTCGGCGCCCTGGCCGATCTGCAGTGTCGTGGTCTGACGTGACCCGCCGGCCTCGCCCGATGCCCCGGGCAGCGCCGCGAGATCGCGCACCGTGGGCGCCACGGTCACCGGCGTCGTACGGCCGAGGGCGATGCGTCGGCGCACCAGTCCGAAGGGGTCGGTCGTGGTGACCTCGAACGGTCCGACGGCGTGCACGCCCCGAGCGGCCCCCGTCATCTCGTAGCGCACCTCGA
This sequence comes from uncultured Microbacterium sp., assembly GCF_947489255.1. GTDB lineage: Bacteria > Actinomycetota > Actinomycetes > Actinomycetales > Microbacteriaceae > Microbacterium > Microbacterium phycohabitans. The sequence goes on along the minus strand of NZ_CANLCY010000003.1, from coordinate 292,817 downwards.
TCGTCGACGCCGAGCCGCTCAGGCTCGACGAGATCGTGGGCGACGCCCCCTCGGCCGCACCCGACAGGCCGGAGGGGAGTGCGTCGCGCCAGCGGCCGGGAGCGGTCGGCAGGGCGCTGTGGATCCCGGCGCGCACCGTCACGGTCGCGGAGCCCCCGACCTCGGGCACCTCGGGCGAGACGACGCGCGCGACCGCACCCGATCCGCGGGTCAGCAGCAGCGCGATCGCCGACGCGGCCAGCAGCGCGACCAGGAGCGTCGCGAAGTACAGCAGTTCCGGGATGCCGGCGCGCTGGGCGATCACGAAGGCCGCCACGGCGAGCAGCAGTGCCCCCGTGCCGCGCACCGTGAAAGGCCAGAACCGCCTCGCTCGGGCCCTCACGGTCGCGAGGCGAGGGGCACGCGCACGCTCGCGGCGATCCGCTCGAGAGCGTCGGCCACGACCGCCGCCCCCGCCTTGCCCCCGGCCGCCGACCGGTTTGCGATCAGGCGGTGGGCGAAGACGGGCGCCAGCAGGGCCGTGATGTCGTCGGGGATGACGTACGACCGGCCGTCGAGTGCCGCCCGCACCTTGGCGGCCCGCACGAGCTGCAGGGTCGCCCGGGGGCTCGCACCGAGCCGGATGTCGGGGTGGCTGCGCGTCGCCTGCGCGAGCGCCACGACGTACTCCTCGAGGGCCGGGGCGACGTGCATGCCGCGCGCCCACGCGATCATCGCGGTCACCTGGCGGGCCGAGACGACGGGGGTGAGCCCGTCGAGCGGGTTGACCGCGTCGCGCTGACGGAGCATGAGCGCCTCGGCCGCGGCATCCGGGTATCCCATCGAGATGCGCAGCAGGAAACGGTCGCGCTGCGCCTCGGGCAGGGCGTACGTCCCCTCCATCTCGTAGGGGTTCTGCGTGGCGACCACGAGGAAGGGCGAGGGCAGCACGTGCGTGCGCCCGTCGACCGTCACCTGGCGCTCCTCCATCGCCTCGAGCAGCGAGGACTGCGTCTTGGGGGAGGAGCGGTTGATCTCGTCGGCGATGACGATGTGGGCGAACACCGCACCGGGGGTGAACTCGAACTGCCGCTGCACGGGGTTGAACACCGACACGCCCGTGATGTCACCGGGAAGCAGGTCGGGGGTGAACTGGATGCGCCGCACGTCGGCGTCGATCGTGGCCGCGAGAGCCCGCGCCAGCATGGTCTTGCCGACCCCGGGCACGTCTTCGATCAGCAGGTGGCCCTCCGCGAGCAGGGCGATCAGGGCACTCTGCACGGCCTCCGGCTTGCCGTCGATCACACGGGAGACGGATGCCAGGATTCCCCCGGTCAGACGGGCGAAGGTCTCCGCATCCAGAGGGGCGTCGGTCGGGGGTCGGGGTGTGGTGTCGGGGCGGCGGAGTCGTGATGCCGCCTCGGGCGTGACCGTCTCGTCCATGGCATCCCTTGTGTCGCGGGGTGGAGGCGCGTCGTCGCCGCCGTGACCTGATCGTAACCCGCGTCGCGGGGGCGAGGGCTGGAAACGGTGCGGTGCACAGGCGTCACTCGGCGGATGCTCGGGCCCCTAGGATCGGGGAGCGTTGGTCCACCCGAGGAGCCCGCGCATGTCGCACACCACCCCGTCCCTGCCCGCCGTCACGCACGTGCTCGCCGTCGACATCGGCGGGACGAAGGTGGATGCCGCCCTCGTCTCCCTCGCCGGCGAGGTCGAGCGGGCGAGCGTGACCCGGCGACCGACCGGGCGCAGTGCCGACCGCGACGAGATCGCCCGCAACATCCGCGAGGCCGCCGTCGCGGCGCTCGCCGCCGTCCCCGACGCCCGCGTCGGCGCGATCGGCGTGGGCAGCGCGGGCCCGGTCGACCTCCCCTCGCGCTCCGTCTCGCCGCTGAACCTGCCCCTCGCCGCCGGTCTCCCGATCGACGAGGTGCTCGGCGGCCTCATCGACGGTCCGATCCGCCTCGCGCTCGACGGCACGTGCATCGCGCTCGCCGAGCACTGGCGCGGCGCTCTCGTGGGCTGCGACGATGCGATGGCCATCGTGGTCTCGACCGGCGTGGGGGGCGGACTCATCCTCGGCGGAGCGCCCATCCCCGGGGCCAGCGGCAACGCGGGGCACCTGGGCCAGACGTTCGTGCGCACCATCGAGGGCGACGAGGTCGTGGCATCCACCCTCGAGGCGGTCGCGGCAGGCCCCGGGACGGTCGCCTGGGCGCAGTCCCAGGGTTGGGAGGGCGAGACGGGACTCGATCTGGCCGCCGCCCACGCGGCGGGGGACGCGATCGCGATCGCGGCCGTCAGCCGATCGGCCCTCGCCGTCGGGCAGGCGATCGCGGCGGCGGCGACGCTGTGCGACCTCGAGGCCGTCGCCATCGCGGGCGGCTTCTCGCAGGTGGCCCCCGACTACATCGACCAGGTGCGCGCGGCCGCCGAGACGGCGTCGCTGCACGCCTACGCGCGCCGGTGCCGCATCGTCGGCTCGGGGCTCGACGGCGACGGCCCCCTCCTGGGCGCGGCGGCGCTCGCACTGCAGTCCTGAGGCCGGGTCTACCCTGAGACCGAGGGACCGCGCCGCGGGCCGGCGAGTGAGGGCGGGGAACATGCGTACGGGTTCCAACCTGCCTGCCGTCGGCGAGTACAACCAGACCCTGGTGCTCGACCTCATCCGGCGCTCGCCGGAGGGGCTGAGTCGTGTCGAGCTCTCGGCGCGCACCGGTCTGAGCGCGCAGACGCTGAGCAACGTCACCCGCCGCCTCGCCGATGACGGGTTGATCATCGAGGCGGGCAAGGTCATCTCCGGCCCCGGCAAGCCGCGGACGCTGCTCAAGCTCGAGCCGCGCTCGCGGTTCGCCGTCGGTGTGCACCTCGACCCGGTCGTCGACACGATCGTCGTGGTCGACATGGCGGGCGAGGTGATCGCGCACGACGAGATCCCCGGGCTCCGCGAGGTCGCTCCCGGAGCCCTCGTGACGGCCGTGGCTGCGGCCGTCGACGCGATCGTCGACCGTGCGGACGTGCCGCGCGAGCTCGTGCTCGGGGTGGGCGTCGCCGCCCCCGGACCCTTCGACGCCCGCGGGGGACGCCTGCTCGACCCGCCGCTGCTGCCGCAGTGGCACAACGTGAACGTGCGCGAAGACCTGGGCGCGGCGACCGGGCTGCCCGTCATCGTCGAGAAGGACGTGACCGCCGCCATGGTCGGCGAGATGTGGTTCGACCGCTCCGACGTGCTCAGCGACGCGATGTTCCTGTACTACGGCGCCGGTGTCGGCATGGGGCTCGCGGTGGCGGGCGCCCCCGTGCGCGGGCGCACCGGCAACGCCGGGGGCATCGCCCACGTGGTGGTCGATCCGCAGGGCCCGCTGTGCGCGTGCGGGTCGCGCGGGTGCCTGGGTGTGTCGATCGAACCCCGCGTGCTGATCGCGGAGGCGGGATACGTCGGGGGAGATCCGCGATCCGACCTCGACCGCCTCGTGCGCGACGCGCGCGACCCGGGTCATCCGGCCGCCGGGGTCCTGCATCGCGCGGGGGAGCGCATCGCGCGTGCCCTGGTCATCACCAACAACCTGCTCGACGTCGACGAGGTCGTGCTGGGCGGACCGGTCTGGGAGCGCCTCGCCGGGGTACTCGCCGACGTCGTCGCCGAGCGGGTGGCCTCGGATCCCGCGTCGACGGCGACGCTGCCGATCATCGTGCGGCGGTCCGTGGTCGGTGTCGACGTCGCCGCCGTGGGGGCCGCGTGCCTCATGCTCGACGGGGCGTTCGCCGCGCGTCCGGCCCGCATGATGATCGCTCTCTGACCCCGCCGCTCGCGCCGAGCGTCGGGCGTGTCCCGATCGTTACCGACGGCGGGACTCTTCGACTTGCCGAGTTAGTCCATTTGATTTATAAAAGGTTCTGGCGACGCGGTGTCTCCACCCGAGCAAGGGAGCTTCCATGAAGAAACTGACGATGGCGACCGGTCTTCTGACCGCCACCGCCCTGACCGTGGCTCTGGCCGGCTGCTCCGGTGGCAGCGGCGACGCGGCGGACTCGAAGACGATCCGTGTGGCGTACCAGACCACGGCGACGTTCAACCAGATGCAGACGCTGATGGAGAACGCGAAGAAGCAGTGCGAGGCCGCCCACGAGGGCATGATGGTCGAGCTCGTCCCGATCCAGGCCGAGGGCGCCGACTACTACACGAAGCTCGCGCTGATGAACAAGTCGGCCAGCACCGCTCCCGACGTGCAGTACGAAGACACGTTCAAGATCCAGTCCGACGCCGCGGCCGGCTACCTCCTGCCGCTGGACGATTACCTCGCGAAGTGGGAGGACTGGTCCCAGTTCGCCGACGGCGCCAAGCAGGCCGGCCTCGGAGCCGACGGCAAGACCTACGGCGTCTCGCTCGGCACCGACACCCGCGGTCTCTGGTACAACAAGGCCCTCTTCGAGGCCGCCGGCATCCCCGTGCCGTGGCAGCCCAAGACCTGGGACGACGTGCTCTCGGCCGCCGAGAAGGTCAAGGCCTCCAACCCCGACGTCATCCCGATCAACGTCTACTCGGGCAAGACCGCCGGCGAAGCGGCATCCATGCAGGGTCTCGAGATGCTCATGTACGGCACCGAGGACACCCTCTACGACACCGACAGCAAGAAGTGGGTCGTCGGCAGCCAGGGCTTCAAGGACTCGCTGCAGTTCGTCAGCGACGTCTACCAGGGCGGTCTCGGACCGTCGCTGCAGCAGGCTCTCGACCCCAACATCTTCACCAGCGTGACCGCCGACTGGCTGCCCTCGAGCAAGCTGGCCATCGCTCTCGACGGCTCGTGGCAGTCGGCCGCGTGGGTCGACGGCGGCACCGCCGCGTGGCCCGAGTGGAGCGACGCCCTCGGCATCGCCGCCATGCCCACGCAGAACGGCCAGGCGCCCGGCACCACCAGCATGTCGGGTGGATGGACCCTCGCGATCGGCAAGAACACCAAGAACGCCGACGCCGCGTGGGACTTCCTCTCCACCGCCGTGAACAAGGACAACGCCACCGCCTACGGCATCGACAACAGCCAGATCGCCGTGCGCGCCGACGTGGCCGAGTCCAGCGAGTACCTCGACGCCAACCCGAGCTTCAAGACCTTCTCGAGCTTCGTCGACACCACCCACTTCCGCCCCGCGACCGAGGACTACGACAAGATCTCGAACCAGATCCAGGTCGCCATGGAAGCCGTCATGACCGGCCAGTCCAGCGTGGACGACGCGGCCGCCGCCTACGACCAGGCCGTCATCGGCATCGTGGGCGAAGACAACACCCAGCAGGGCTGATCGTGACCGCCCTGGCTTCCCCCGGGGCGACCGGAACCGGCCGGGGGTCGCGCGTGAAGACGCGCGGCCTCCGGTCGTCGGCCCGGGCGCTCCCCCTCCTGCCGGCGGCCCTGCTGCTGGCCGTCTTCCTTCTCGGCCCCATCCTGGTGTCGCTGTGGGGCTCGCTCACCAACGCGACGCTGTCGGGATCGACCGCCGTCGCCAGCGACTTCGTCGGCTTCGACAACTACATCCAGCTCTTCAAGGCCCCCGACTTCCCTGTCGCGGTCGTCAACACGATCGTCTTCGTGTTCTTCTCCGCCGTGATCGGCCAGAACGTCCTCGGTCTGGCCCTCGCCCTGATGATGCGCTCGGGCAACCGCGTGGTGACGGCCGTCGTCGGCACCATCGTCGTGACCGCGTGGGTCCTCCCCGAGATCGTCGCGGCGTTCGCCGCATACGCCTTCTTCCGCGACAACGGCACCCTCAACGCCGTGCTCGCCGTCTTCGGCGTCGAGCCCGTCAGCTGGTTGTTCACCCTGCCGGTGCTCATGGTCATCTTCGCGAACATCTGGCGCGGCACCGCGTTCTCGATGATGGTCTACTCCGCCGCGCTGTCCGACGTCCCTCCCGAGATCACCGAGGCGGCCGAGGTCGACGGCGCGAGCGGCTTCAAGCGCCTCATCCACGTCACCATCCCGATGATCCGCTCGACCATCGGCACGAACTCGATGATCGTCACCCTTCAGACCCTGTCGGTGTTCACGCTCATCTTCGTCATGACCGGTGGCGGCCCCGGCACCAAGAGCACGACGCTGCCGATCCTCGCCTACCAGCAGGGTCTGAAGTTCGGCGAGCTGGGCTACGGCACCGCGATCGCCACGATCATGCTCGTCATCGGCGCGGTCTTCTCCTTCTTCTACGTCCGCGCCCTGCGCGAGGAGGTCTCGTCATGAGCGCCACCACGACCCTCCCCGAGGTGACCGGCCGTACCCGGTCGGCCGCGCGGGTTTCGAAGAGCGCGAAAGCGTCGCTGTCGTCGCCGCGCACCCGGGCCCTCCGCGTGCTGAGCAACACGCTGCTCATCGTGATCGGCATCCTGTTCGTCGTCCCGCTCATATGGCTGGTCACGGCCTCGCTCGACGCGCAGCCGACGCTCGCGATCAAGATGCCCGAGGTAATCACCCTCGACAACTTCGCGGCGGTGATGAAGCCCGACCTGCTGTTCCTCCCGCTGTGGAACAGCGTGCTGCTGGCCGGCGGCACCGCGATCGCCACGGTCGTGCTCGCCTCGCTGGCGGCTTACCCGCTCTCGCGGTACAAGATGCGCGTCGGAAAGCCCTTCCTCTATGCGGTGCTCTTCGGCACGTGCCTGCCGATCACGGCGATCATGGTGCCGGTCTACAGCCTGTTCGTGCAGCTGAACCTCATCGACTCCGTCGGCGGCACCATCCTCTTCCTCACCGCGAGCGCGCTGCCGATCGCGATCTGGATGATGAAGAACTTCATGGACGGCGTGCCGGTCGAACTCGAGCACGCGGCCTGGATGGACGGCGCGGGATCGATGCGCACGCTCGTGCAGATCGTGCTCCCGCTCATGCGCCCCGGGATCGCCGTGGTGTTCATCTTCACGTTCATCCAGGCGTGGGGGAACTTCTTCGTCCCCTTCGTGTTGCTACTCAGCCCCGACTACCAGCCGGCCGCGGTCAGCATCTTCAACTTCTTCGGGTCGTTCGGAGCCGTGGCCTACGGCCAGCTCGCGGCCTACTCGATCGTCTACTCCCTTCCGGTCCTCGGCCTGTACGTCCTCGTGCAGCGCGGACTCGGCGGCACCTCGGCCCTGGCCGGCGCCGTCAAGGGCTGACCCGTCCCCCCAGACAAGGAACACACCCCATGCACGACCGCACAGCGCTCATCGAGATGCGCATCGAACGCTTCATCCGCGAGCGTCTCGCTCCCTCCGTCTACCGCCTGCGCCAGCCGCTCACCGTCTCCGCGTGGGTGGCGCCGGGCGAGCCCGTCACCTTCGCCGAGGCGCGGGATGCCGACTACCGCCCGTTCGCGATCGGCACGCCGTGGGGCCGGGCATGGGGGACCACGTGGTTCGCCGTCGCGGGGGAGATCCCCGCCGAGTGGCGCGACGACGCGGGTGCCCTCCCCGAGGGCACCGTCGCCGAGCTCGTCATCGACCTCGGCTTCACCGCCGGCCAGAGCGGCTTCCAGTGCGAGGCGCTGGTGTGGAACCGCGACGGAGCGCCCATCAAGGGCGTGTCGCCGTTCAACAACGCCAGCCCCGCCGCGGTCGACGCCGAGGGCCGGGTCGACGTGCTGGTCGAAGCGGCATCCAACCCCGACGTCGGCAGCCTCTTCACCTTCGAGCCGACGCCCGTGGGCGACCCCGCCACCGCGGGGGACGCTCCTCTCTATGTGCTGCGCGAGATGTCGATCGGCCTCCGCGACCTCGCGGTGTGGAACCTGCTGCAGGACTTCCGCCTCCTCCACGGCCTCATCGCCGAGCTCGACGCCACCTCCGCGCGCCGCGCGACCCTGGTGGAGGGGATGGATGCCGCGATCGACGCCGTCGATCCGCACGACGTCAGCGGCACGGCGCAGGCCGGTCGCGACGTGCTGGCCCCGCTGCTCGCGGCGCCCGCGGCATCCAGTGCCCACGTGCTGCACGCCGTCGGTCACGCGCACATCGACTCCGCGTGGCTGTGGCCGGTGCGCGAGACGGCGCGCAAGGTGTCGCGCACGTTCAGCAACGTGCTCTCGCTCATGGACGAGGATCCCGAGTTCGTCTTCGCGAGCTCGTCGGCGCAGCAGTTCGCCTGGATGAAGGAGCACTACCCGGCGCTCTGGGAGCGGCTCAAGGCGCGCGTCGCCGAGGGACGCTTCGTGCCCGTGGGCGGCATGTGGGTCGAGTCCGACACCAATATGGTCGGCGGCGAGGCCATGGCCCGGCAGTTCGTCGAGGGCAAGAGCTTCTTCCTCGAGGAGTTCGGCATCGACACCGAGGAGGTGTGGCTGCCCGACTCGTTCGGCTACAGCGGAGCCCTGCCGCAGATCATGAAGGCCGCCGGCGCCCGGTGGTTCCTCACGCAGAAGATCTCGTGGAACGAGACCAACCGCATCCCGCACCACACCTTCCGCTGGGAGGGCATCGACGGATCGCGCATCTTCACGCACTTCCCGCCGGTCGACAAGTACAACTCCGAGGTCACCGCGGCCGACCTCGCGCACGCCGAGCGCAACTTCGCCGACAAGGGACGCGCGCGCACCTCGCTCCTGCCGTACGGCTTCGGCGACGGCGGTGGGGGACCCACGCGCGAGATGACCGCGACGATCGCCCGGGCGCACTCGCTCGAGGGCGCGCCGATCGTCAAGCACTCGACCCCGCGCGAGTTCTTCGAGACGGCCGAGGCCGAGTACGCCGACCCGGCCGTGTGGGCGGGGGAGCTGTACCTCGAGTTCCACCGCGGCACGTACACGAGCCAGCTGCGCACCAAGCAGGGCAACCGCCGCAGCGAGCACCTGCTGCGCGAGGCCGAGCTGTGGGCCGCCACCGCCACCGTGCGCGCCGGCGCCGCCTACCCGGCCGACGCTCTCCAGCGCCTGTGGCGGCTCGTGCTGCTGCAGCAGTTCCACGACATCCTGCCCGGCACCTCGATCGCCTGGGTGCACCGGGATGCCGAGCGCAACTACGCCGCGATCCAGGCCGAGCTCGAGCAGATCATCGCCGACAGCCTCCGCGCCCTCGTCGGCGAGGGCGACCGCACGCTGCTCGTCAACGCCGCGCCCCACGCCCGTGCCGGCGCCCCGGCCCTGGGCATCGCGTCGGCGCCGGGTATGCGCGACGTCACCCCTCGCGCCGAGGGCGACGGCTTCGTCCTCGACAACGGCATCGTCCACGCCGTGATCGACGCCCGGGGTCTGCTCATCTCGCTCGTCGACGTGGTGACCGGCCGCGAGGTCGTGCCCGCGGGCCAGGTGGCAGGACTCTTCGAGGTGTTCCGCGACACGCCCACCCAGTGGGACGCGTGGGACATCGACGAGACCTACCGCCGCCACGCCACACGCCTCGACAGCGCCGACGTCGTGCGCGTCGACGGCGACGCGGTCGTCCTGGAGCGCTCGATCGGCGACTCCACGATCGTCACGCGCTTCGCGCTCGCCGCGGGCGCGCGGACCGTGCGTCTGTCGCTGGACGTCGACTGGCACGAGCAGCAGAAGCTGTTGAAGCTCGGCGTGCCGGTCGACGTGCACACCGACCGGGCGGCATCCGAGATCCAGTTCGGACACATCGTGCGCCCGACCCACACGAACACCTCGTGGGACTCGGCGCGCTTCGAGACCGCCGCGCACCGATGGGTGCGGGTCGCGGAGCCGGACTTCGGCGTCGCCGTGACCAACGACTCCACCTACGGGCACGACATCACCCGCCACGAGCGCGACGGCGGCGGCACCTTCTCGCTCGTGCGCCTGTCGATCATCCGCTCGGCGATGTTCCCCGACCCGGGGCAGGACCAGGGCGCGCACCACCTCGAGGTGGGCATCGTCGTGGGGGCGGACGTCCTCGACGCCGTCGCGGAGGGCTACCGCACGAACCTGCCCGCGCGGATGGTGACGGATGCCGCGGCGGAGACCGTGGCGCCCCTGGTGGCCATCGATGCTCCCGGTGTCGTGGTCGAGGCCGTGAAGCTCGCGCAGGACGGGTCGGGCGACGTGGTCGTCCGTCTCTACGAAGCCCTGGGGGAGCGCACGCAGGCGCGTCTCGAGGCCGGCTTCGACGTCACCCGCGTGAGCGAGACCGACCTGTTGGAGCGCGACGTGGATGCCGCCGCGATCACCGACACGCAGGGCACGATCGTGGATCTCGAGCTGCGGCCGTTCCAGCTCGTGACGGTGCGGTTGTCGCGCTGACCGTCCATCGACATGCGGCCGGGGTGCGATGCGCACCCCGGCCGCTTCGTCGTGCTCACGATCTCCGCGGGTGGGAGCGCCTCCGCGGGTCGGGTAGGCTGTACTCGGCTCTCCGCGTGGCGGTATCCCGGCCAACTCCCCCAGGACGGAAACGTAGCAAGGGTAACCAGGCTCTACCGGGTGCGCGGAGGGTCTTTTCTTTGCCCGGATGCCGGGCGGTCCCGAGACGGTGGGTCCTCTCGTGGGGTCCTCAGGTGCCGGATTCGCGGCGGAGGGGTCCGTTGCTCACGGAAGAGCCGCGCGGGAGTCCGGCTCCCACGCTCAGCGCCGACACCAGCAGCACGATGAGCACCAGGGTGATGCCTCCGACCGTTCCGGATCCCCACCCGAGGCCTCCGCGTCCCGGCTCCACGCCGAGCCAGTCCGCGATCGACGCCCCGAGCGGGCGCGTCACGACGTACGCGGCCCAGAACCCCACGACCGGCCCCGCGAGCCGGGCGGAGCGCAGGCCCAGGATGACCGCCATCACCGCTGCGAAGAAGAAGGCCCCGCCGAGGTAGCCGAGGTCGGCGGTCGAGGCGAGCAGGTCGCCGGCGGCGGTACCGGCTGCGAAGGTCGTGATCACGGCGGCCCAGTACAGCAGTTCACGTCGATCGGTCGTGACGTCGTGCACGTCGACCGAGCCCTCCGCGCGGTGCCAGACGACGAAGACCAGGGCCAGCGCCAGAAGGAACACCGGCGTCGATACCGCGTACGGGATGCCGAGGGCGACGTGGACGACGTCGGCGGCCATCGTGCCGAAGATCGCCACCATCGACACCGCCGCCCAGTACATCGCCGGGACGTAGCGGCGCAGGCGCAGTTGCGCGCCCAGCACGACGACGAAGACGAGCGCGGTCAGCAGTACGGTAGGCACGGGGTCGAATCGCGTCACGAGGAAATCGGACACCGCTTCACCCATCCCGGTCGTCAGCACCTTCACGACCCAGAACGACGCGGTGGGTTCGGGAACGCGCGAGCGCGACTGTCGGTTCATGCCCCGGTTTCCTCTGCCGCGCGGGCGGCGCGTCGCCGTCGCCGCACCGCCGCGATGACCACCGGCAGCACCGATACCGCGACGATCACGATGACCAGCACGTCGATGTTGTGGGCGACGAACGGGATGCCGCCCAGCAGCACGCCCACGAGCGTCATCGCGCACGACCATCCGACGGCGCCGACGGCGTTCCACACCAGGAAGCGGCGGTAGGGCATGTCGGCTGCGCCGGCGACGAGGGGGACGTAGGTGCGCACGATGGGGACGAAGCGGCCGACCACGAGCGACAGGCCGCCCCACCGGGCGAAGAAGGCCTCGGCCTCGGCGAGACGCGCGGTGGTCAGCAGCCGCGCGTCGTCGCGGAACAGGCGCCGCCCGAACCGGCGGCCGAGCCAGAAGCCCACCTGATCGCCCGCCAACGCGGCGAGCGAGGCGACGAGGGCCACCTGCCAGGCGGCGATGCCGAGGGGGTCGCTGAGGATCGCCGCCGTCACCAGCAATGAATCGCCGGGCAGGAAGGGGAACAGCACCCCCGACTCGATGAACACCAGCAGGGCGATACCGGCGAGCACGTAGGGGCCGAACGCCTGCAGCACGGATGCGGCATCGAAGGGGTTCAGGGCGGTCACGGGCGATCCTCCGATCGTCGGCGGAGTCCGCCGCGGCGTCGGGGGCGCGCGCCCCGACCGAGACGAGCCTAGAGAAGCCTCACCCAGACGGCGCCAAGAATCGACGGCGCGAGGGGGTGAGGTCTTCGGCGGGGGTCAGCGCCGGCGGGCGAACGGTCCGTCCAGCACCGCCCACTGCAGCAGCATGATGGTCTTGGCATCCTGGATCGATCCGTCGCGGATCATCGACAGGGCGTCGTCGATGTCGTATTCGAGGATCTCGATCTCCTCGTCCTCCTCCGCGAGGCCCCCGCGGTCGCCCTGGCGCCTGGATCCGTCGTAGGCGGCCGCGAAGAAGTGCAGGCGCTCCGTGACGGATCCCGGGCTCATGTAGACGTCGAAGACGTGCTCGACCTCGTCGACGCGGACACCGGTCTCCTCCTCCGCCTCGCGGCGGATCGCCGTCACCGGATCGTCGTCGTCGAGGAGCCCCGCCGCGGTCTCGATGAGCATGCCGTCGGGGTGATCGTTGACGTACACCGGGTAACGGAACTGGCGGGTGAGCAGGACGGTGCGACGGGCCGGGTCGTAGAGCAGGATCGTCGCGCCGTTGCCGCGGTCGTAGGTCTCGCGCGTCTGCGTGCTCCACAGGCCGTCGTCACCGCGGTAGCGGAACGTGGTCGCGCGCAGCACATGCCAGCCCGCGGCGAGCAGACGCACGTCGGCGACCTCCACGCGCGGGTTGCGGTCGAGGTCGAGACCCGTGAGGTGCAGGCCGGTGCGGCCACGGTGGTCGGGGACGGTCGTGCCGGGTCGTGCGGGCTCGGAGGTCACGAGGGTGAGCTTAGGCGTCGGTCGTCCTGATCACTCGACGCCGAAGCAACCCCGGAGCGGTGTCGGGGGCCCGCTCTAGGCTGGACGCGTGACGCAGAGCATCTACATCACGTCGGCCGAAGGTCATTCGGGCAAGTCCACCGTGGCCCTGGGCGTCCTCGACGCGCTGAGCCGGGTCACGCCGCGCGTCGGCGTCTTCCGGCCGATCTCGCGCTCCACCGCCGAGCGCGACTACGTGCTCGAGATGCTGCTCGACCACGACGGCGTCGACCTCGCGTACGACGACTGCGTGGGGGTCACCTACAACGACGTGCGCGACGACGCCGATGCCGCCCTCGGGCGCATCGTCGAGCGGTACAAGGCCGTCGAGGCGCAGTGCGACGCGGTGGTCGTCATCGGCAGCGACTACACCGACGTGGGCAGTCCCGCCGAGCTCGCCTACAACGCGCGGATCGCCGCCAATCTCGGCGCCCCGGTCCTGCTGGTGCTGGGCGGGCGCGCACAGCAGGGGCAGGGCGAGACCCTCGGCCTCTCGGTCGCCCGCACCCCGCAAGAGGTCGGCCAGATCGCGACCCTCGCGGTCTCCGAGCTGCTGCACGAGCGAGCCGAGGTGTTCGCCGCGATCGTCAACCGCGCCGATCCCGATCACCTCGACGAGATCATCGCCTCCGTCCGCCACATCATCGACGCGGCTCCCGTGCGCCCCACCGGCGAGCGTCGTGCGGTGCCCGTGTGGGCCCTGCCCGAAGACCGCTTCCTCATCGCCCCCTCCATGCGCGGCGTGCTGCGCTCGGTCGAGGGCGAGCTCATCAAGGGCGACCCCGAACTGCTCACCCGCGAGGTCCTGGGTGTGGTCGTCGCCGGCATGTCGATGGTCAACGTTCTGCCGCGCCTCAAGGAGTCGGCGGTGATCGTCATCCCGGCCGACCGCACCGAGGTGCTGCTGGCCACGCTCCTGGCCAACGCCTCGGGGACTTTCCCCTCGCTGGCCGGCGTCGTCCTCAACGGCGGGTTCGAGCTGCCAGACGCGATCGTGCGGCTCATCGACGGCCTCGGCTCCCCGCTGCCGATCATCGCCACCGACCTCGGCACCTACGACACCGCCGTGCGCATCATGAACACGCGCGGGCGCCTCGCGGCCGACTCGCAGCGCCGATACGACACCGCGCTGGCCATGTTCGAGCGGCACGTCGACACCGAACTGCTCACGCGGGAGCTGGGCATCGCCCGCCCCAGCGTCGTCACCCCGCTCATGTTCGAGTACGGCCTGGTCGACCGGGCGCGCGCCGACAAGCGCCGCATCGTGCTGCCCGAGGGCACCGACGACCGCGTCTTGCGCGCGGCGGCGACCGTGCTCTCGCGCGGCATCGCCGACCTCACCATCCTCGGCGAACCGATCGAGGTGCGCGGCCGCGCGATCGAGCTCGGCATCGACATCCGCGACGCCGAGGTGCTCAGTCCCTTCGACGCCGTGCACGTCGACAAGTTCGCCACCGAGTACGCCCGGCTCCGCTCCCACAAGGGCGTGACCTACGCCCAGGCCGCCGACACCGTCACCGACGTGTCGTACTTCGGCACGCTCATGGTGCATCTAGGCCTCGCCGACGGCATGGTCTCGGGCGCCGCCCACACGACCGCCCACACCATCCGCCCGGCCTTCGAGATCATCAAGACCGCTCCGGGCGTCTCGGTGGTGTCGAGCGTGTTCCTCATGGCGCTCGCCGACCGCGTCCTGGTCTACGGCGACTGCGCCGTCATCCCGGACCCCACCAGCGAGCAGCTCGCCGACATCGCGGTGTCCTCCGCCGCCACGGCCGAGCAGTTCGGCATCGAGCCGCGCGTGGCGATGCTGTCGTACTCGACGGGAGAGTCGGGCACCGGCGCCGACGTCGAGAAGGTGCGCACCGCGACCGCCCTCGTGCGAGAACGCGCGCCTGAGCTGCTCGTCGAGGGACCGATCCAGTACGACGCCGCCGCCGACGCGGCGGTCGCCCAGGCCAAGATGCCCGGCTCCCAGGTCGCCGGTCGCGCCACGGTTTTCGTCTTCCCCGACCTCAACACCGGCAACAACACCTACAAGGCCGTGCAGCGCTCGGCCGGCGCCGTCGCGATCGGACCGGTGCTGCAGGGGCTCAACAAGCCCATCAACGACCTGTCGCGCGGCGCGCTCGTCGACGACATCGTCAACACCATCGCGATCACCGCGATCCAGGCCCAGGGGAGCCCCGAATGAGCGTCGTGCTCGTCGTCAACAGCGGATCGTCGTCGTTCAAGTATCAGTTGCTCGACATGGCGCGGGAGCAAGTGCTGGCCTCCGGCCTGGTCGAGCGCATCGGCGAGCCCACCGGGGTCGCGAAGCACACGATCCTCGCTCTCGCGTCTGCTGAGGGCCCGGCGCCGACGGTGACGGATGCCACGTACACGATCGAGCGCGAGATCCCCGACCACACCGCCGGCTTCGCCGTCATGCTCGAGGCCTTCGCCGCGCACGGACCCGCGCTCGACGCGCACCCGCCGGTCGCCGTGGGCCACCGCGTCGTGCACGGCGGGGCGCGCTTCTTCGCCCCCACCGTCGTCACGCCGCTGGTCGAGATCAACATCGACGAGCTGTCCGTGCTCGCGCCGCTGCACAACCCCGCGAACCTCGCCGGCATCGTCGCGGCCAAGAAGGCCTTCCCCGACGTCCCGCACGTGGCCGTCTTCGACACCGCCTTCCACCAGTCGCTCGCCCCCGAGGCCTACACCTACGCGATCGACCGCGAGATCGCCGAGGCGCATCGCATCCGCCGTTACGGGTTCCACGGCACCAGCCACAAGTTCGTCAGCGAGGCCGCTGCGGCTTTCGTCGGGCGCCCGCTCGGCGAGCTGAAGCAGATCGTTTTCCACCTCGGCAACGGCGCGTCCGTCGCGGCGATCGAGGGCGGCCGGTCGGTCGACACGTCGATGGGTCTGACCCCGCTCGAGGGGCTCGTGATGGGCACGCGCTCGGGCGACCTCGACCCCGCCGTGCTCCTGCAGCTCGCCCGCCGCGCCGACATGTCGACCGCCGACCTCGACACCCTGCTCAACAAGAGGTCCGGTCTGCTCGGCATCGCGGGGGTGTCCGACATGCGCGACATCCAGGAGCGACGGGATGCCGGCGACCCGGCCGCACGGCTCGCCTTCGACGTCTACATCCACCGCCTGCGGGCCTACGCGGGCGCGTACCTCGCCCAGCTGGACGGCGTCGATGTCATCTCGTTCACCGCGGGAGTGGGGGAGAACGCCCCCGCCGTCCGGGCGGAGGCGATGGCCACCCTGGGCTTCGCCGGCGTCGAGATCGACCCCGAGCGCAACGCGGCGCGGGAGCGCGGCATCCGTCGCATCTCCACCGATGCCTCGCGCGTCGAGGTGATCGTCGTGCCGACCGACGAAGAGCTCGAGATCGCCCGGCAGACGCTATCGGTCACGGCCTGAGCGCCCCGACGCCCGGCGGCGGCAGGGTGATTCGTCGATCGCCGTGACCGCGGCGTCCGGTCGCGGCCGGCGCCGTCAGCTTCCGGCCAGCGCCATGTGCACCTGATAGCGATCGCCGCGGTACCACGACGTGACGTGCTCGACGGCACGGCCGCCGGCGCGCGACGTGCGGCGGAACACCAGCACCGGTGCACCGGGAGCCACCGCGAGCGCCTCCGCGACGGAATCGTCCACGGCCTCGGTCCACACCGTCTGCTCGGCGGCATCGATCCGCACGCCGTACCTGTCGGCCAGCAGACCGTAGAGCGACGTGCCGAGGTCCTGCTCGCCGAGGTCTTCCGCGACCCGCGGGGAGTACCACCCGACCTCGAGGGCCATCGGGATGCCGTTCGCCAGGCGCAGACGTTCGATCGACCAGGCCTGCTCGCCCTCGTCGAGGCCGAGCGCCGCCCGGACGTCGAGGGGTGGCGCGGCCTTCTCGGCGCGACGGACCAGGGTCGTGGCGACCATGCCCCGTCGACGCATGTCCTCCGTGAACGAGGCGAGGTGCAGCTGCGACTGCACGCGCTCTCCGGCGACGAAGGTGCCCTTGCCCTGCACGGTGTACAGCTTCTGCTCCTCGATCAGCTGTCGCAGCGCCTCGCGCACGGTCGCGCGGCTCACGCCGTGACGGGTCGACAGCTCGCGCTCCGAGGGGATGGCGGCGTGGGCCGGCCAGGTGGTGCCGATGTCGGTCAGCAGGATCGCCCGCAGCTGGGCGTGCTTGGGGATGGGGCCGGCGGTGACGGCGGGCGGGGTGTCGGCATCGCGGAGACGGGGCATGACGGCGTCGACTTTCGGTGTTGACACGCCCGGTGGCGACCAGTACCTTCACTGGTACGTACCAGTACGGGCCACGTGGTCGGTCGGGCGAAGACGATCTGATCTTTCCCAACCTAGGCGACGGCCGCTGGTGCGTACCGTCGAACCGCCGCCCCCGAGGAGTCCCCGTGACCGTCATCCTGTCCCCGCTCGTCGGAGTCGTCCTGCCGCTCGCCGACGTGCCCGACCAGCTGTTCGCCCAGGGGGCGATGGGTCCCGGCGTCGCTATCGACCCGCCCCTCGAGGTCGTCGACGCGGTGTCGCCGGTCGATGGGACCCTGCTCCAGGTCTTCCCGCACGCCTTCGTCGTCGTGACCGACGACGGCTTGGCCGTGCTCGTGCACCTCGGGCTCGACACGGTCCAGCTGAAGGGCGAGGGTTTCACGCCCTTCGCCGCGAAGGGCGACCGCGTCGCGGCGGGCACCCCGGTCATCGCCTACGACGTCCCCGCGATCCGCGCCGCGGGCCTGTCCGGTGTCGTCCCCGTCGTCGTCCTCGAGCGCTCCGCCGATGACGTGTCGCTCCTGTCCGCCGAGGGCAGCCAGATCGCCCCCGGCGCTCCGCTCCTGTCCGTCTGATCCGTTCCGTCACCGTCGAGAGAGAACACGTCATGACCACCGTCCCCACCGCGCGCCGTCGCGGCATCCCGGGCTTCGCGCAGATGCAGCGCCTGGGCAAGAGCCTCATGCTCCCCATCGCCGTCCTGCCCGCGGCCGGCATCCTGCTCCGTCTCGGTCAGCCCGACCTGCTGGGCCAGATCGACCTGCCGGTCATCGGCCCCTTCTTCCAGGCGATGAGCGCCGCGGGCGGTGCCCTCTTCGACAACCTCGCGCTGCTGTTCGCGGTCGGCGTCGCGATCGGCTTCGCCAAGAAGGCCGACGGGTCGACGGCGCTGGCCGCCGTCGTCGGCTACCTCGTTCTCGCGAACGTCTTCAAGGCGATGTCGCCGGTCGTGCTCGCCGGGCAGACCACGGCCGCGGGCGATCAGGTGCAGATCAACTACAGCGTCTTCGGCGGCATCGTCATCGGTCTGCTCACAGCGTGGCTGTTCGACCGGTACCACACGATCCAACTGCCGTCCTACCTGGGCTTCTTCGGCGGACGCCGCTTCGTGCCCATCGTCGTCTCGCTCGCGAGCCTCGTCGTCGGGTTCGGGCTCAGCTACTTCTACCCGATCTTCGACACCGGCCTGACGGGTCTCGGTGCCTTCATCGGCGGGACGGGCGCGGTCGGTGCGTTCGTCTACGGCTTCGCCAACCGCATGCTCATCCCCGTGGGCCTGCACCACATCCTGAACTCGTACGTGTGGTTCCTGCAGGGGTCGTACACGAAGGGCGACGGAAGCATCGTCACGGGCGAGCTCACGCGCTTCGCCGCGGGGGATCCGACCGCCGGTGCCCTCACGTCGGGCTTCTACCCCGTTCTGATGTTCGGTCTTCCCGCCGCGGCCCTCGCCATGATCCACCTCGCCAACCCCGCCCAGCGCAAGGCCGCCATCGGCATCCTCGGCGCCGCAGGCCTCACCGCGTTCCTGACCGGGATCACCGAACCGCTCGAGTTCGCGTTCATGTTCGTCGCGTTTCCGCTCTACGTGGTGCACGCGGTGCTCACCGGCATCTCGCTCGCCGTCGCCTACCTCCTCGACATCCACCTCGGATTCTCGTTCTCGGCCGGCCTGTTCGACCTGCTCCTGTACGGAACCGCGCCGGCGGCGAACAACGTCTGGTTGCTGGTGGTGATGGGGGTGATCTACTTCGGCGTCTACTACCTGCTGTTCCGCCTCGTCATCAAGAAGTGGAACCTGCGCACCCCGGGCCGCGAAGACCTCTCCGCCCCGACGGCCGACGCACCCGTGGTCGACGCCGACGCGGATCCCGCGACCGCCGCTCCGCTCGCAGCGCCTTCGGCGACCGCCGTGGCCCCGGATCCCGCCCCGGAGGGTTCCACCGCCGAGCAGCTCATCGACGCGTTCGGGGGACGCGAGAACCTCAAGCACGTCGACGCCTGCATCACCCGCCTGCGCATGGAGGTGGCCGACCGCACGCTCGTCGACCACGCTCGCCTGAGGCAGCTCGGTGCCGCCGGAGTGCTCGAGGTCGGCGACAACGTGCAGGCCGTCTTCGGTCCCCGCGCCGAGATGCTCAAGAACGACATCCTCGAGGTGCTGTGATGAACACCGGATGCCGCGCCCGCGGCGCCCGAGCGAGAGGGGGCCGCTGATGGAGGTCGTCGTCGTCCCCACCCCCGAAGACGCGGCCCGCGTCGTCGCGGACGCCTACTCGGCGCTGCTGCACGCCACCCCGTCGGCGGTGCTGGGATTGGCCACCGGTTCCACGCCGCTGCCGGTGTACCGCGAGCTCGCACGTCGTCATCGCGACGAGGGCTTGAGCTTCGCGAGGGTCCGGGCGTTCCTGCTCGACGAGTACGTCGGGCTGCCCGCAGGGCACCCCGAGCGCTACCGCGAATTCATCCGCACCGAGCTCGAGCAGCACGTGGACTTCGCCCCCGACGCGATCGTCGGTCCCGGCGATCTCGACGTGGCACCGCTGGAGGCCGGACCCGCCTACGAAGAGCTCATCCGCGCAGCGGGAGGCATCGACCTGCAGATTCTCGGCATCGGAACCGACGGGCACCTCGCCTTCAACATGCCGATGTCGAGCCTCGCGAGTCGGACGCGCCTGAAGACGCTCACCCCCCGCACCCGGCAGGACAACGCCCGGTTCTTCGACGGCGACATCGACCAGGTCCCGACCCACTGCCTCACCCAGGGGCTGGCGACGATCCTCGACAGTCGTCACGCGATCATGCTCGGCTTCGGCCGCGGCAAGGCGCAAGCGGTGCGCGAGGCCGTCGAGGGGCCCGTGTCGGCACGGTGGCCCGCGTCGGTGCTCCAGCTGCACCCGCACGCGACCGTCGTCGTCGACGAGGACGCCGCGAGCCAGCTCGCGTTCGTCGACTACTACCGCGCGACCTACGCCGGAAAGCCGGCGGGGCAGGAGCTGTGATGCGCCTGCGTGCCGCTCGAGCGCTGATCGGCGGAGCGTTCGTGGGCCCGGTGGTCCTCGAGATCGCCGGGGAGCGGATCGCCCGCATCCGCCCGGCGACGGGCGACGAGATCGTCGACCACGACGTCGTCGACGGCGTCGTGACCGCGGGCATGCTCGACCTCCAGGTCAACGGCTCGTTCGGGGTCGACGTCGCGGCCGCCGACGAGGCGGGGTGGCGGACCCTCCTGGCGGGGCTCGCCGCGCGGGGGGTCACGGGGATCGAGCCGACCGTCATCACCGCGCCCCTGCCCGACACCGTCGCCGCACTCGAGCGCGTGGGTCACGCGCGAGAGGCCTTCGCCGACGAGCCCGTGGCGCGCGTCCTCGGCGCGCATCTCGAGGGTCCGTTCCTCTCGCCCGCGCGCAAGGGCGCGCACCGCGCCGATCTCATGCTCGCGCCCTCCCGCGCCCACCTCGACGCCCTGCTCGAGCGTCCCGCCGCGCGCGCCGCGCTGCGCACGGTCACCCTCGCCCCCGAGCTCCCCGGTGCGCTCGAGGCCGTTCGTCGACTGGCGGCGGACGGGTACGTCGTCGCGGTCGGGCACAGCGACGCGACAGCGGCGCAGGTGCACGCGGCGGGCGACGCCGGAGCCACGATGACCACCCACGTCTTCAACGCGCAGCGTCCGCTCAAACCCCGCGAGCCCGGGGTTCCCGGCGCCGTGCTCTCCGACGACCGCTTCTTCGTCGGCACGATCATCGACGCGCAGCACCTCGACCCGAGCGTGGTCTCCCTCGTGCTCGCCTCGGCCGGGCGACGCACGGTGGGCGTCACCGACGCGATCGTCACGGCCGGGCTCGAGCCCGGCCGCTGGTGCGACTTCGGCGGGCAACCGGTCGCCAACGACGCCCACGGGCTCGGGCGTCGGCGCGACGGCACGATCGCCGGGGCCGGCATCGTCCTCGACGAGGGCGTGCGCCGCATGATCGCCGCGGGGCTCGACCCCGCGGCCGTCCTCTCGGCGTGCACCGAGAACGCCGCTCGCTCGCTGGGCCGCACCGACATCGGTCACGTCGCCGAGGGCGCGGTGGCCGACCTCGTGCAGTGGGATGCCGACTGGCATCCGTCGGAGGTCTGGATCGGCGGACGCGCCCTCTCGGTCGCCGCGCGGTAGCCCCTCGCAGCGCCGCCCCGCCACTACGCTGGAGGAGCGGCGCTCCGGGCGCTCGCGCCACCGCACACCCCGATCTGGAGCACGCCGTGACCGACAGCCCCGACCTGCCCGACCTCACGTCTTTCGACGGCGTGCTGTTCGACCTCGACGGGGTCCTCACCCCCACCGCCGAGGTGCACATGCGCGCGTGGAAGACGATGTTCGACGAGCTCTTCGCGGCGTGGAAGATCGAGCCGGCGTACACCGATCGCGACTACTTCGAGTACGTCGACGGCAAGAAGCGCTACGACGGCGTGGCCAGTCTGCTGCGCAGCCGCGACGTGGAGGTGCCGTGGGGCGACCCGTCGGACGACCCGAGCGAAGACACCGTCTGCGGGGTGGGCAACCGCAAGAACGAGGTGTTCTCGCGCATCCTCCGCAGCGAGGGCATCCGGCCCTATCCCGGGTCCGTCGCCCTCCTCGACGTGCTCCAGGCCGCCGGCACCCCGATCGCTGTCGTGTCGAGCTCGAAGAACGCCGTCGAGGTGCTCGAGGCCGCGGGCCTGCGCGACCGGTTCCCCGTCGTGATGGACGGCGTGGTCGCCGAGCGCGACCACCTGGCATCCAAGCCCGCCCCCGACGTGTTCGCCGAGGCGGCTCGCATGCTGGGCGTCGATCCCGCGCGGTCGGTCGCGGTCGAGGACGCCCTCAGCGGCGTGCGATCGGCCGTCGCGGCCGGGTACGGCGTCGTGGTGGGCGTGGACCGCGGCGTCGGCGCCGACGACCTCTCCACAGCCGGCGCGACCGTGGTCGTCGACGACCTCTCCGCGTTCGTAGACTGAGCCGTCGCCTGCGCGCGGCGCCCCCGTCGCCGTTCCCGAGCGGCGAGACCGTGCACCACCCGTGCCGACGGCTCGATGCCGTCGCGCTCCGACCTGAACCCGCCACCGGAAGGCACGCCCGATGATCGATCGCGATCGCTTCCCCATCGACGAGTGGCGACTCGTCGAGACCCAGTTCTCGCTCGACGACGTGGGGGTCACCGAGACCCTCTTCGCCGTCGGCAACGGCTACCTGGGCCTGCGCGGCAACTCCATCGAAGGACGCTTCGCCCTCGAGCAGGGCACGTTCATCAATGGCTTCCACGAGACCTTCCCGATCCGTCACGCCGAGCAGGCCTACGGCTTCGCCGAGGTCGGCCAGACGATCATCAACGCACCGGATGCCAAAGTCCTGCGCGTCTACGTCGACGACGAGCCGCTCTCGCTCGACGTCGCCGACGTGCGCGAGTACGAGCGCGTGCTCGACATGCGCCAGGGCATCCTCCGCCGCGACATCCTGTGGGTGACGCCCTCGGGCAAGCGCGTGCGCATCCAGGACGAGCGCTTCGTGTCGTTCGACGAGAAGCACCTCGCCGTGCTGCGCCTGACCGTCACCGTCCTCGATTCCGACGCGCCGGTCACCGTCAGCAGTCAGCTGCTCAACCGCCAAGACGGCGAGGGCATCTACGGCGGCTCGCCGATGGCAACCCCGCAATCCGGGTTCGACCCGCGCAAGACCGAGAAGCTCAGCGATCGCGTGCTCCAGCCGCGCGAGTACTGGCAGGACGGCGAACGCTCTGCTTTGAGCTACGAGGTCAGCGAATCGGGCATGACCCTGGCCGTCATCGCCGACCACCTCGTCGACACGCAGAACGAGTACACGTCGCGTCGTCTGATCGAGCCCGACATCGCGAAGAACGTCTACCGCGTGCACGCGCGCGCCGGCGTGCCCACCACCATCACCAAGCTGGTGAGCTACCACACGTCGCGCGGCGTGCCCACGGGCGAACTCCTCGACCGCTGCCGCCGCACCCTCGACCGCGCCGTCGAGACGGGCATCGACCGCCTCGTCGAGCAGCAGATCGCCTGGTACGCCGACTTCTGGGACCGCTCCGACGTGCGCATCGGCGGCCACGGCGACCTGCAGCAGGCCACCCGCTGGTGCCTGTTCCAGCTGGCGCAGGCCGCGGCCCGCGCCGACGGCCAGGGCGTGCCCGCGAAGGGCGTGACCGGGTCGGGGTACAGCGGCCACTACTTCTGGGACACCGAGGTCTACGTCCTGCCGTTCCTCGCGTACACGTCGCCGCTGTGGGCGCGCAACGCCCTGCGCATGCGCTATCTGATGCTTCCCGCGTCCCGCAAGCGCGCGCACCAGCTCAACGAGGCCGGCGCCCTCTTCCCCTGGCGCACGATCAACGGCGAAGAGGCCTCGGCGTACTACGCCGCCGGCACCGCGCAGTACCACATCAACGCCGACGTCGCCTTCGCCCTCGCGAAGTACGTCCGCGCCACCGGCGACGAGGAGTTCCTGGCCCGCGAGGGCGTCGACATCGCCGTCGACACGGCGCGCCTGTGGTCGACGCTCGGCTTCTGGCGCTCCAGCGACGCCGCCGCCGATGGCGAGCACGACTCGTTCCACATCCACGGCGTGACCGGGCCCGACGAGTACACCACCGTCGTCAACGACAACCTGTTCACCAACGTCATGGCGCGCTTCAACCTCCGCTTCGCCGCGCGCACGGTGCGCGACCTCGCCGAGAACGACCCCGAGGCCTACGCGCACATGGCCGACCGCATGAACCTCGACCCTTCGGAGCCCGAGCGGTGGGAGAAGGCGGCCGAGGCCATGCACATCCCGTTCAGCGAGGCCCTCGGCATCCATCCCCAGGACGCCGTGTTCCTCGAACGCGAGATCTGGGACCTCGAGAACACCCCGCCCGACCAGCGCCCGCTGCTGCTGCACTTCCACCCCCTGGTGATCTACCGGTACCAGGTGCTCAAGCAGGCCGACGTGGTGCTCGCGCTGTTCCTCCAGGGCAATCACTTCACGGATGCCGAGAAGCTCGCCGACTTCGAGTACTACGACCCGCTGACCACCGGCGACTCCACGCTGTCGGCGGTCGTGCAGTCGATCCTCGCCGCCGAGGTGGGCTATCAGGACCTCGCGCTGGAGTACTTCCGCCAGGCCGCGTTCGTCGACCTCGGCGACCTGCACCACAACGCCTCCGACGGCGTGCACGTCGCCTCGGCCGGTGGGGTGTGGACGGCGCTCGTGAGCGGCTTCGGCGGCATGCGCGACCACTTCGGTCGGCTGACCTTCGACCCGCGCCTCCCGGCCGACTGGCCGGAGCTGTCATACGTGCTGCACTGGCACGGCACGCGGCTCGACGTCACCCTCACCGCCTCGGCCCTGACGCTGCGGGCCGGGGGAGAGGGCGGCACGGTCGCTTTCGCGGTGCGCGACGTCGACTACACCGTGGCGCCGGGCGAGACCGTTCGCGTGGCCCTGCACGGTCAGGGTCCGGTGCGGCCGGGCCGTCCGTCCATCCGCCAGCTCGAGGGCTCGGTGCGCGAGGACGGCACCCTGCTCTCGGCATCGGTGCCCATCGTCACCGCGACGATTCCCATCGTGAGCGACGACGAATCGCCCATCGCGGTGGGTCTCGACGGCGGCTTCTGACTCCCGCTCGGACGCGGCGTCACTCCTTCGGGGGTGTCGCCGCGTTCGTCGTCGCGGCGGCGGGAACGGTCGTCTCCCGCTTTCGAGGGGGCATCGGCCGGCCGGCCCCGGGACGTCGACGTGGGTCGTCGAGAACAGGGGATCCGCTGAGAGCAGGACGGATGCCGCGCGATCGGCCTGCCCCGGGGTGATTCCGGCGCCGGGGCCGGGGCCGGGGCCGCGGCCGCGGGCGTGCGGCGACGCGCGGGACGTCTCGGTCGCACGACGTGCGATGGTTCGCGGCGTCGCCCGAGCGGCGCTGGTCGCCGGGAGCAGGGGATCCGCCGAGAACAGGACGGATGCCGCGGGCATCGGCCTGCTCCGGCGCGATCTCCTGTGCCGGCGCGCGCGGTGCGCACCCGGTCGGGGTCGGTCACGGGAGCGATGTCGGAGGGACGCCGTAGGCTGGAGGGGTGACGACAGCCCTGTACCGCCGATACCGCCCCGAGGCGTTCGGCGAGATGATCGGGCAGTCGCAGGTGACCGAACCGCTCATGACCGCCCTGCGCAGCGACCGCGTGGGTCACGCGTATCTGTTCTCCGGTCCGCGCGGCTGCGGAAAGACCACGTCGGCCCGCATTCTGGCGCGCTGCCTCAACTGCGCGGCCGGTCCCACCGACACCCCCTGCGGCGTGTGCGACAGCTGCGTCGAGCTCGGTCGCGGCGGCGGCGGATCCCTCGATGTCGTCGAGATCGACGCGGCGAGCCACAACGGCGTCGACGACGCGCGCGACCTGCGGGAGCGGGCCATCTTCGCGCCCGCCCGCGACCGCTTCAAGATCTTCATCCTCGATGAGGCGCACATGGTCACCCAGCAGGGGTTCAACGCCCTGCTGAAGCTCGTCGAGGAGCCCCCCGCGCACGTGAAGTTCATCTTCGCGACCACCGAGCCCGAGAAGGTGCTCGGCACCATCCGCTCGCGCACCCATCACTATCCGTTCCGCCTCGTCCCGCCCGCGGCCATGCTCGAGTACGTGCAAGAGCTCTGCGAGAGCGAGGGCGTCGACGTCGAAGCGGGAGTGCTGCCGCTCGTCGTCCGCGCCGGGGGAGGGTCGCCCCGCGACACGCTGTCGCTGCTCGACCAGCTCATCGCCGGCAGCGACGCGGATGCCGAAGGCCACGTGCTCGTGCGCTACGAGCGAGCCGTCGCGCTGCTGGGCTACACGCACTCCGAGCTCCTCGACGAGGTCGTCGACGCGTTCGCCGCCGGAGACGGGGGAGGGGCGTTCGCCGCGGTCGACCGTGTCGTGCAGACCGGTCAAGACCCGCGCCGCTTCGTCGACGACCTGCTCGAGCGCCTGCGCGATCTGATCGTCGTGGCCGCCACCGGCGCGGGGGCCTCGGCCGTTCTGCGCGGCGTCCCCGACGACGAGCTCGAGCGCATGGCGCGACAGGCCACCGCCTTCGGCGTGCATCGCCTCTCGCGGACGGCCGACCTCGTGGTCGCCGCGCTCGACGAGATGACCGGGGCCACCTCTCCGCGTCTGCAGCTCGAGCTCCTCGTCGCCCGCGTGCTCACCCACGCCGGCGTCGCGCAGGGCACCGCCCCGGCGACAGCCCACGGTCTCGACGTCGCGCACGCAGGAGCCTCCGCTCCCGTCGCCCCCGCGACCGGGCGTCCGGCCTCGCCCGCCGCCGACATCGCCGCCCCCGGCGTCGCCGATCGGCACAGCGGGGGAACGACGCCCACCCCGCGCGTCGCCGCTCCCGCGGCCGCGTCGCCCGCGATCGCGTCGCCGGGCGCACCGCGCATCGCCGCCCCCGGCGTCGCCTCGCCGAGCGTTGCCGCGCCGAGTGTCGCCTCGCCGACCGTCGCCTCGCCCGCCGTCGCCTCGCCCGGCGCGTCGCCGAGGGTGGCGTCGCCCGGTGTCGCCGCCCCGACCGTGGCGGCCCCCGACGCGTCGCCGAAGGTGGCGTCGCCCGGTGTCGCAGCGCCCACGGTGGCGTCGCCGGGTGCCGCACCCGCGGTGTCGCCCGCAGCCGCACCGACCGTGGCCGCACCCGGCGATGCATCGACGGTCGCGTCCCCTGCTCCCGCGTCGGCGCCCCCGGCTGCTCCCGGTATCGCCGACCCCGGCGCGGCGTCGGACCGGTCGCAGACGGATGCCGCCCCGCCTGCAGCCCCGAGCCCGCGGGGCGCTCACGCGGCTTCCGCCCGTCCGAAGATCGCGCCGAGCGCGTCGGCGACGCCCGCCGGCTCCGAGCCGTCTCTCGCCGCCGACGACGACGCGCCGCCGCCGTTCACCGACGACGATGCACCACCGCCCTTCGACGACGACGGTGACGCGCACCCCTTCGACCTGGCCCCGACGCCCGGTTCGCAGGTCGCGGCGGCGCCGGCACCCGGTGCATCGCGCTCCGCCGCGGAGGGCGCACCGTCCACAGATGCGACCGCCCCCTCCGACGCATCCGCGTCCGAGCCGAGTGCGCCGTCCGAGGCGGCCGCTACCTTCGAGGCGACCGCGGTCTCCGAGGCGCCAGCCCCCGCTGACGCGACGCCCCCGACCACGTCGACCGGGAGCCCCGGCACTCCTGAGGCGTCCGCGCACACCTCCCGTGCGGCGCGTCTCACCCCGGCATCCGACCGTCCGATGTCGTCCGCACCGACGGACGCCAGCGCCGCCACCGACGACCCCACGCCTCTCGAGCCGACCGCGCCGACCCCGCCCGCGATCCCCGTCGGCCCGATCGAATTGGGCCACGTGCGAGACGCGTGGCCCGAGGTGCTCGGCCAGCTCGATGTGTCGAGCAGGTCGTCGTGGCTGGTGGTGTCCACGGCCACCGTCGCCGCCTTCGACGCCGACGTGCTCACCCTGGCCTTCCGCACCGCGGCAGACCTCACGGCGTTCAAGACCCGCACCCCCGAGGGCGGTCCGAGCGAAGACCTGCGTCAGGCGATCCAGGCGGTCCTGGGTGTTCGCGTGAAGTACCTCGCGCGCCTCGACGGCGATGGCGGTCCGGGCGGCTCCCCGCGACGGCCGGCCGACGCCCCGTCGTCCGGACCGGGGAGCACCCGTGGCCCGGTCGCTCCGGCATCCGGTCCGCGAAGCCCGTCGACCTCGGCACCCTACGCTTCCTCGGTGACGGAGTGGGCGGTCGCCCCCATCCCGTCGTCGGACGGGGGAGCGCCCACCGCCCTAGCCGTCGACGACGAGCCCGACGACGCGGTGGTCGAACCCGCGCAGACCGCGCCGCCCTCCGGGGCGGTGCTGCCCCCGCGCGAGGTCGCGCCGTCGGTGCCCGCGCCCGACGAGGTCGACGACGACGACGTCATCCCGCCCGCCGACGAGACCGAGGCGCCGCTGCCTCCCGTCGTCGTGCCCCGCATGGCTCCGCTTCGCGGCGGCGTGCAGCGCTACGGCGAGGCCGTGGTGCGGCAGATGCTCGGCGCCACGTACGTGCGCGACGAACCCTACGAGCCCCCGACGAGGTTCAGCTGATGTACGACGGCATCGTCCAAGACCTGATCGACGAGTTCGGGCGGCTGCCCGGGATCGGCCCGAAGTCGGCCCAGCGCATCGCGTTCCACATCCTGCAGTCGCCGTCGTTCGACGTCTCGCGGTTGTCGACGCTGCTCGGCGAGATCCGCGACAAGGTGAAGTTCTGCGAGATCTGCGGCAACGTCTCCGAGCAGGATCGCTGCTCCATCTGTCGCGACCCCCGGCGCAACGCGACTCTCATCTGCGTGGTCGAAGACGCGAAAGACGTCGCGGCGATCGAGCGCACGAGGGAGTTCCGCGGCCTGTACCACGTGCTCGGCGGGGCCATCAGTCCCATCGCGGGCATCGGACCCGACGACCTCCGCGTCACCCAGCTCATGCAGCGACTGGCCGACGGCACCGTGCAAGAGGTCATCCTCGCCACCAACCCGAACCTCGAGGGTGAGGCGACGGCCACCTACCTCAGCCGACTGCTGCACACCCTCGAGATCCGCGTCACGCGCTTGGCATCCGGTCTCCCGGTCGGCGGCGACCTCGAATACGCCGACGAAGTGACCCTCGGTCGCGCCTTCGAGGGGCGCCGCACGCTCTGACCACCCCTCCAGCGCGTCGAGCCGTCGCGGTGTCCGGCGAGCGATGCCCGTGCCGCGCGCGTGCGTCATCCGTTGCGGGGTGGTGAACCGCGCGTTCACCCGTTGCTCGCGGCGCGGCAAGGCGGGAGGAGCACTTTCATCTCTGCGGAGCAGTGCCGGACGACCCGTAAGTCCCGCACAGAGGTCCGTCAGACAGGGGCCATTCCGTGAGCGACCAGCTCTCCGTCGCGCCCGCCCGCCGGGGCCGCGTGATCTTCGACACTTTCCGATCGTCCTACGATCCGCGACTCGCCGCGTGGCTGCTCTTCCGCTCGTACGTCCTACCCGAGTTCGCCGCCTCCCCGATCGCCGCCGAGGAAGTCGTGCCCGGCGCCGGACTGGTCTCGCTGGGGGTGTTCGGCGTCTGGCGTCTGCTGGCGACCAACAACCGCGAACTCGCCCGGTGCGCCGCGGTGTTCTCCTCGCCGGCCGCCGCCGTCGAGGCGGCCGTCGCCGACCAGCGACGCATCGCCGACCTGCAGTTGAGCGCCGTGCGCGGTCCCACGGCCACCAAGCACGCCTGGGTGCTGCGCGGCGGAGGACGCCCGATCGTCACCAGCGCGCGGTGGTACGAGTCGGCCGGGGAAGCGGTGGCGGCCGGCCGGATGGCGACGGCCGTCCTCGCCTCCGCCGCCGTCACCGAGACCGTCAGCATCGGAACGGCCTCGGGTCGGCGGTCCCGCGTGCTCGAGCGTTCCACGTGACGGGCCAGGGCGATCCGTCGAGCGGCACCAGCCTGATCGCCGGGCGGTTCCGTCTCGGAGAGCTGCTCGGGTCGGGAGGAACGGCGTCGGTTTTCGCCGCCGTGGACTCCGTCACGGGCCGACGACTGGCGGTCAAGGTCCTGCACCCGCACCTGTCGGAGAGCGCGGCGGTCCGCGATGCGTTCCTCGCCGAGGCCCGGCGCGCGGCGCAGGTCGTGCATCCCGCCGTCGTCGTCATCGTCGACATCGGCGTGTTCGACGACCATGGCATCCCGATCGCCTGGATCGCGCAGGAGCGCGTTCCGGGTCGCCCACTGTTCGAGCACGTCCGCGCAGAGGGGCCGCTGACGTCGACTGAGGTCGTGACCGTCGGCGCAGACGTGCTGGCGGGACTGGCAGCGGCGCACGCGGCGGGCGTCGTGCATCGCGACGTGTCACCCTCGAACGTCCTCGTGCGGCGGGAGGACGACGGTGCCCTTCGCGCGACTCTTCTCGACTTCGGTCTCGCCGACGCCGCGGGCCGCACCGCTCACGGCGACGACGTGCTGCGAAGCGCCGTCTCGGGGGTCCCGGCCGGCGTCGTTGGCAACGTGCAGTACGCCTCTCCCGAGCAGCTGGCCGGTCGGCCGGTGGGGCCGCGTGGCGATCTGTACCAGGTCGGCGGTCTCCTCTTCTTCGCGCTCACCGGGCGCCCGCCGTTCGATGGCGGTGACCGGCTCGCGGTGACGCGGGCGCATCTGAGCGCACCGCCGCCCGTTCCTTCGGTGGGCCGGCGCGGGATCCCCCCGGCGCTCGACCGCGTGGTGGTGCGCGCCCTGCTGAAGGAGCCCGACGACCGTTTCGCCGATGCCCGGGAGATGCGAGGAGCGTTGCTCGACGCCCGGGTGCAGGCGATGCGGACGCCCCCGACCGCACAACCCCGACCGGCCACGACGACCGTCGCCGCGACTCTCCCTCCCACGCTCGCTCGCCCCGCCGCTGCTCGCTCCGCCGCCGCACAGCCGGCCGTTCCGGCGCCACCGTCACCCGTGCGTCGCTCGACGGGGTGGGGCACGGTCGTCGCGATCACCGTCGTCCTCGTCGCGGCCGCGACGGCCGTGCCCCTCATGGCAAGCGCGGGGCGTGAGGTCCCCGTCGCGCGGTCGGCGACCCAGGCGCCCCACCCCACGCCGTCCGCCGTCGCTTCGGATCCCGCTCCGCCCGTCGCGAGCCCGACCACCCCGCCCCCCGTCACCGTCCCCGGACTCACCACCCTCGCCGATGCGCCCTCCGTCCTCGCGTCGGCCGGACTGCGAGTGGGAGACGTCGCCGTGCGCGACGAGGCCGCCGTCGCCGGCACCGTCCTCGAATCGATCCCCGGTGCGGGTTCCTCGGTGCCCCGCGACAGTGCGGTGGCGCTGGTCGTGGCATCCGGGTCGAACGTGATCCCGGAGGTGTCGGGGATGGATGCCGCGACGGCGACCTCGCGCCTGCGTGCGGCCGGCTTCGCCACGATGCTCGTGGCCCTGGTGTCCGAGCGTCCGGAGGGGCTCGTCGTGGCCCTCGAGCCGGCGGCCGGGAGCTCGCTCACCCTCGGCACCGAGGTGCGCGTGCTCGTGGCGACGGCTCCCGTCCCCACGCACGCTCCTTCGTCGCCGTCACCGACCTCCTCGCCGACGCCGACCCCCACGCCGACGCCCACACCGTCCTCTCGCTGACGGGTCCGGCGGGCTCGCGCCGCGGAACGGCGCGGCCACGCGCCCTTCGCGACGGTGATGACCCGGGATCCGGACACCGCTCGTCGTCGACGGTGCGGCGTCCCCACGCGCCCTCGCGCCCCCGCGCCTTCCCTCACCGCGACCTCGCGCCCCGCGCCCCCACGCGCACTGGCGCCCCGCGCCCCCGCCCCCGGCCCCTGCGCCCGCCGACGTCCGTCGTTCACCTTCGCTCGCTCGGCGTTCACTCGGCGGCCAGGGCGTGTGGGGGATCGGTCCCGGCCGCGTTCACAGCCCGCTCCTACCGTCGCTGATACCGGCTGCCCCGAGCCGGTTCCCGGCACACGAGCGACGCGCGTCGCCGGTCCTGCGCACGCGCCCCCGTTCCGCCCGCCCCGGACCGTGGGGCAGCGCACGGCCGACCGCGCTCGATGGAGAACGCGATGACCGACATCACCACGGAGGTCCTGCCTCGGCAGGCCGCGGGGCCGATCGAACCGCGATCGCTCAAGAGCGCCCCGGTCGTGGTCGACCGGATCTTCCGCGGCAGCGCCTACACGGCGGGCGCCATCACGGTGGCCGTCATGCTGGCCGTGGGCGTCTTCCTCACGGCGCGCGCGGGAGATGCGCTCCTGGTCGCGGGACCTTCGTTCCTCACCACCCAGGAGTGGTCGCCGGAGACCGGCACCTTCGGCGTCGCCGCGGTCCTGTTCGGCACCGTCACGATCGCCATCGTCGCGATGTCGGTCTCGGTCCCGCTCGCCCTCGGCACGGCGCTGCTGATCAGCGAGATCGTGCCTGCGCGCCTCCGGTCCCTGCTCATCACGATGGTCGACCTGATGGCGGCCGTCCCGAGTGTGGTGTTCGGGCTGTGGGGGGTGTTCTTCCTGCAGGCGAACGTCATCCCCGTGGCCGAATGGATCTCCACTTACTTCGGCTGGATCCCGATCTTCCAGGTCACGGATGCCGCGGGCGCGCGCCTCACCGAGGCGGGGGCGTTCACCTCGTCGGCCTTCATCGCCGGTATCGTCGTCGCGCTCATGGTGGTCCCCACCCAGACCTCGGTCATGCGGGAGGCGTTCTCGCAAGCACCCCTCGGCGAGCGGGAGGGAGCTCTGGCGCTCGGCTCGACGAGATGGGGGATGATCCGCGCGGTGGTGCTCCCCTTCGGTCGGGGCGGCATTATCGGCGGCACGATGCTGGGCCTCGGACGCGCCCTGGGCGAGACGATCGCGGTGGTCATGATCATCTCGCCGATCTTCTCCATCAACACGCAGCTGCTGAAGACCGGCACCAACTCCGTCTCGGCGCTCATCGCCCTCCGCTACGGCGAGGCGAGTCAGTTCGGACTGTCGGCTCTGATGGCGGCCGGCCTCGTGCTGTTCATCATCACCCTGATCGTCAACTTCACGGCCTCCACGATCGTGGCCCGGAGCCGTTCCGGGGCGGAGAGCAACTGATGGCCATCCTCACCCCCGACACTCCTCTGGCCGACGAGGGCACCCCCGGCGAACCGATCCGGACCACGATCCCGCTCCGTGACGGTCACGTCGGCGAGCGTCGCGATCTGCGGACCGTGCCCTTCGGCGACCGCTTCGACCTGCTGGGCAGTGCGGCGGCGGCGCTCGCGGTGTCGACGCTGCTGTTCGGGTGGCTGACGCCGATGACGGGCCTCATCGGGTGGGTCGTGCTGTCGTTCGTGGGTTTCCTCGGGATCTACGCGGTCATGTCGTCGCTGCGTGCCGACCGCCTCGCCGTGCGCGAGCGGATCGTGACGGCCCTGTTCTATTCGGCGGGGGTGATCCTGCTGGGTGCGCTCCTGTTCGTCCTGTTCTTCACGCTCATCCGTGGTTCCTCCGCCCTGATGAACGGCAATTTCTTCGTCGAGACGATGACCACGGCCGGACCCCTCGATCCGCTGACCACGGGCGGCATCGCGCACGCGATCGTGGGCACGCTCATCCAGATCGGCATCGCCCTCTCCATCACCATTCCCCTCGGGGTGATGACGGCGGTCTTCCTGAACGAGATCGGCGGGCCGTTCGCCCGCTTCGTGCGGACGGTATCGGATGCCATGACCGCGCTGCCCTCGATCGTGGCGGGGCTGTTCGTCTACGCCGCCGTCGTCACGCTCATCACGCATGAGCGCTCGGGTTTCGCGGCGTCCCTCGCCATCAGCGTGATGATGCTGCCCATCATCATCCGCGCCTCCGACGTGGTGCTGCGCCTGGTCCCGAACAACCTCCGCGAGGCGTCCTACGCGCTGGGCTCGAGCCGCTGGAGCACGGTGTGGAACGTCGTCCTCCCCACCTCTCGTTCGGGCTTGGTCACCGCGGTCATCCTCGGAACCGCGCGTGGCATCGGCGAGACCTCGCCCGTGCTGCTGACCTCGGGCGTGACGGCGCAGATGAACCTCAACCCCTTCTCGGGGCCGATGATCTCGCTCCCGCTGCAGGTGTTCGACTTCGTCAAGTCGCCCGAGCCGAACATGATCGCGCGCGGGTTCGGTGCGGCGGCCACGCTCGTCCTGCTCGTGCTGACCCTCTTCATCGTCGCGCGCCTCATCGGCGGCCGTGGCCCGGGACAGCTCTCGGACCGTCAGCGCCGCGCCGCGGCTGCGGCCTCCGCACGGGACGTCCGGCGGATGGGCGACGGCACCTCCGCCCTCTCCCGCGCCGCCCGCCGCCTCACGGTGCCGAGCCGTTCGGCATCCCGTCTCCCGTTCCGCCGCGGCACCGCCGCCCCTCACCCCCGATCCTCCGAGGAGAACCCGTCGTGAACCTTCGTCGTCACTGGGGCCGCATCGCGGCCGCGCTCGCGGTCGTGACGCTCGTGGCCCTTGTGCCCGTCCCGGCGCAGGCCGACGGGTACGTCCCCATCTCGGGGTCGGGCTCGACGTGGTCGCAGAACGCCCTCGATCAGTGGCGCAAGAACGTCGCGAACAACTACGGCATGACCGTCAACTACTCCGGCACGGGGTCGTCGGCGGGTCGCAACGACTTCATCAATCAGACGGTCGACTTCGCGGTCAGCGAGATCCCGTTCCAGGGCCAGCCCGAAGACGGTTCGCCCCCCGAGAAGCCGACCACCGGATACGCCTACATGCCGATCGTCGCCGGCGGCACGTCGCTGATGTACAACCTCAAGATCGGCGGGAAGCGGGTGACCAACCTGCGCCTGTCGGGAGAGGTCATCGCGAAGATCTTCGCCGGCCAGATCACGAAGTGGAACGACCCCGCCGTGCAGGCCGACAACCCGGCGCTGGCGATGCCCGACGTCTCGATCACCCCTGTCTACCGCTCGGACGGATCGGGGACGAGCGCGCAGTTCACCCTGTGGATGTCGAAGCAGTTCGGCGGCGTCTGGACCTACGGCATGCGCTCGCAGTTCCCCCAAGTGACCCCGGCGTTCAAGGGGCAGAACGGCTCGCTCGGCGTTGCCGGCTACGTCAGCCAGAACTACGGCGAGGGCGCGATCACCTACGTCGAGTACTCGTACGCGATGAAGTCGGGCTTCCCGGTCGTCAAGATGCTCAACAACGCCGGGTACTACGTCGAGCCGACGTATCAGTCGGTCGCTGTCGCCCTGATGTCGGCGGCCATCAACCCGGACCTCACGCAGAACCTCGACGGGGTCTACAACAGCACCGATCCGCGCGCGTATCCGATGTCGAGCTACTCGTACATGATCGTGCCCACGCAGACGAACAAGGTCTTCACGGCCGAGAAGGGGCGCACGCTCAGCCGGTTCGCGACCTACATGCTCTGCGAGGGGCAGCAGCAGGCGTCGGCCCTGGGGTACTCGCCGCTGCCGATGAACCTCGTGCAGGCGGGCTCCGACGTGCTGAAGAAGATCCCCGGAACCGAAGGGGGCGTCGACTTCGCGAACTGCAACAACCCCACTTTCAAGCCGGGGGACTCCCCGGAGAACAATCAGCTCGCCCTCACCGCCCCGGCCCCGCCGGACTGCGACAAGAAGGGTGCGACCCAGTGCGTCGAGGGAACCGGAGGCGCACAGGAGCAGACGCCGGCGACCGGGGCGGGAGGGGTGAGCGGGGGATCGAACAGCGCCGCCGCCGCGGCCGGGACGACGGGTGCGTCCGCCGCTGCCGCCGCGAGCGATCCCGCCGCCGCGGGGGCTGCTGTCGCGGCGACCGCGGCGGAGCCGGTGTACGACGCCAACGGCAACCTCGTCTCCGCCGCTGCTGCGGGCGGCGCGACGGCGGCGGTCTCGGCGCCGTTCTCGCTCGCCGAGAACGGGTGGGGCACGCCGCAGTTCATCATGCTCGCGGCGGGCCTGCTCGTGGTCGCCGCGATCCTCATCCCGCCGTTCCTGGGCCGACGCGCACGCGACGCTCGCCGTCCGAGATGACCGTTTCACCCGGTCTTTTCACCCGTTCGCACGTGGAGCCCACGGCGGCGGTGCCTCGTTACCGCCGCGTTCATCCCGCCGACACCCGCCGCCCGTCAACTGGTCTCGACGCTCGATCGAGTCGTCCGTCCGAGAAGGAACTCCCGTGACTGAACCGCGCCAGCGTCTCCGCGCCGCGCCCCCCTCCGGGGGCCGTCGAGCGCGACGGGCGTCGTCGCCCCGACGCCGCGACGAGACGATCGCCCGACTGCGTCGCCTGCTGGCGTCGGCAGCGGTCGGGGTGACCGCGGGCATCGCCATCTTCGGTGTCACGGGTGGGAGCGGCACCCTGTTCGCGACGGGTCAGGCCGCCGTCGCCGACGACTCCTCGGCGGTGACCGTCACGGCCAAGGAGCAGGACGCCGACGCCGCCGACGCCCCGTTCCCCGACCTGGCGGTGACGGTGTCGCAGACCCGCGCGCTGGAGTCGCAGGGCATCGTCGTGTCGTGGACCGGGGGCAAACCCTCCACCGTCCCCAGCTCGCAGATCGGCGGCGCCGACTTCCTGCAGGTCTTCCAGTGCTGGGGCGACGACCCCGCGAACCCCGGAACCCCCGACCGCACGACCTGCCAGTACGGTCTGGGCGGTGTGCCCGGATCGCACCGCGACGATCCGCGCGACAGCGACGCCTCGGTCGCCGACCAGGACAAGGCCTACACGGTCTACGGGGACGGGTTCGCGACGCCCACGTACACCTCCATCCCGTTCCGCGCGGCCAACGGCCGCGTGATCGCCAACGTCTCCGACGGGAAGTTCGCGTACACGAAGGACGCCGAGGGTAGAGACGTCCTGGCCGACATGAACACGAACGAGTTCTTCTCGAAGTACACCACCAACATGGTCGCCTGGGCGGGTTCAGGTGGTGACGGTACCGGCTCGGTGAAATTCGAGGTGCAGACCGCTCTGCAGTCCCAGGGACTCGGCTGCGGATCACCGGTCACCGCCGCCGACGGCAGCGTGTCGGGGTCGAGCTGCTGGCTCGTCATCCTGCCCCGCGGCCAGGCCGACGCAGGAGCGTCCTTCATCACCAAGTCGGGTCTGTTCTGGGATGCCTGGAAGCACCGCATCGCGGTGAAGCTCGATTTCAAGCCGCTCGGGGTGCGCTGTCCGATCGGCGCGAGCGAGCGCCAGCTCGCGGGGAGCGAATTGATCAGCCGCGCGATCTCGTCGTGGCAGCCGGCGGTGTGCAACCAAGCGGGCGGATCGGTGTATTCGGCGATCACCGGCGCCGAGTCGGATGCCGCCCGCGCCGCCAACGGGACCGCCCCGGCGCCGCTCGCCCTCACCTCCCGCCCACTCGATCCGAGTCTGGGCGCGGACGCCCTCCGTTACGCCCCGGTCGCGGTGACGGGAGCTGCCATCTCGTTCGCGATCGACCGCAACCCCCGGCCCGGTGACGACACCGTCCCCGAGGCGGACCGCTCGCGCGTCGGATTGCCGTTCACATCGCTCAAACTCACGCCGCGGCTCGTCGCCAAGCTGCTGACCAACTCCTACCTCGACTCTCTGCCGACCTTCGCCGATCGCGATCACCTGAGTCACCTGGACGGGGGGACACGCGTCTTCAACCCGCGCAATCTCGTCAGCGACCCGGACTTCCTCGCCATCAACGACCCGGAGTGGAAGTATCAGTCGCTCGCGGCCGCGTCGCTCGCCGATGCCCTCGTCCCGCAGGGGCGATCGGATGCCGCGTACACGATCTGGCAATACGTGTTGAGCGACGAGTCCGCTCGGCGTTTCCTCGAGGGCACCCCCGACGACTGGGGCATGACGGTCAATCCGTGGAGCGCGACGACCGATGACGCGAACGCGTCGAAGCAGGCGATGATCCTGCCGCGCGAGGACTTCCCCAAGGCCGATCCGATCGAGCAGGCCGCGACCGCGGCCTCCGGACCGGTCAACCTCGTCACCTGGCGGCCGTACGTCAACGACCTCGATGCCGGCGCCTACAACACGCTCCGCGGCGACGGACTAACCCTCGGCGGTTGGGACCCGATCGCCACGCCGCCGAAGTACGGCAAGGCGGACCGGAGCCTGCCCGGTCGGCAGACGGTGATCGCCGTCACCGATACGGCATCCGCCGCGCGGTATCAGATCGTCACGGCGGAGCTGAAGAATCCCGCGGGCGAGTTCGTGGGGGCGACGACGGATGCCATGGCCGCCGCGGCCGCGGCCATGACGCCCGACTCCGGCCAGGCGCAGGTGGTCTCCTTTGACCCGGCGTCCCCCGCGGCCGCCGCGGCGCGCGGCGCCTACCCGCTCACGATGCCCGTGTACGCCGCGGTCAACCCGAAGGCGACGGACGCCGACCTCCGCCGCAGCTACGCCGCCTTCATCCGATTCGCCGCCACCGACGGCCAGCAGCCCGGCACGGCGATCGGGCAGCTCCCACAGGGCTTCCTCCCGCTACCCGACGCCTGGCGCGACCTCGCGAAGGTCGCCGCCGACGACATCGAGGCGGGACGGATGCCGACCTCCGGGAGCGGCCCGGTGGCGACGACGCCGGCGTCGTCGACCACGCCGGTCGCCGGCATCCCGTTCCCGAGCGGGGGTGTGGTGGGAAGTGCTCCCGCTGCAGCGGTGACGGCGAGCGGCTCGACCGCCGCCACGACCGTCGCCGACCCGTCGGCGACGGGAGCACCCGCGCCGGCCCGCGCGGGAGCGACGACCCCCGATGATCCCGACCTCGGCGCCCTGCCGGCCGCCCTCCCCGTCAGCGTGGCCGGCGGTCTCGCCTCCGCCTTCGCCGTCCCGCTGCTCGGCCGCCTCCGTCGACGCCTCTGACGTCACGACGCCGACGCCCCCACGACCCGCCCTCTCCCAACTGAACACCCGACCCACATCACTGCATCACACATCGAAAGGCATTGAGTTGAAGCTCAAGAAGCTGGTCGCCATGGGCGCGGCCTGCGGTATCGCGATCGCCGGGTTCGGCGTCGCCTCCATGGCCTCGGCCGAACCGGTCTCGAACAGCTACGCGCTGGTCGGCTCCGACACGCTGCAGGACTCCGTCAACGCGATCACGAACGGCACGACCCTCACGGGCTCGCTGGTTCGCGTGACGTCCAACAACAAGACGCTCGGCAACTTCGACGCGTTCGGTGCGACGGCGATCCAGACCAAGCAGGGCGGCCCGTTCTTCGGTCGCCCCGCCGGTTCGGGCGCGGGCGTCACGGCCCTGCGTGCCTCGATCACCGGCGCGCTGTACAGCGGCAACGCGGCGGTGCCGACCCGTCCGATCACCGGTCAGGTCGACATCGCCCGCTCCTCCAGCGGCCCGGGCTCCAACGCCAACGCCAACGGTCTGCTGGCCTACGTCCCCTTCGCCCGCGACGCCGTCGGCTTCGCGTACAAGGGTGGGGACTCGTCGTGGGCCACCCTGAGCGCCGCTCAGCTGAAGTCCATCTACGAGTGCACCACCACCTCCATCGGCGGCGTCACCGTGAAGCCGCGCCTGCCCCAGAGCGGTTCGGGCACGCGGAACTTCTTCCTCGGTGCGATCGGCAACCCCGCCCTCGGCTCGTGCGTCACCGACGCCAACGGGACCACGCCCGAGAACGACGCGTCGGTGCTCGGCGCGAACGACCTCATCCCGTTCAGCGCGGCCAGCTGGATCGCGCAGGCCAACGGCGCCACCGGCATCAACACGACCACCGCCTCGGGCGTGAACTTCGGTTCGCCGGTCGGCGGTGAGCCCGCCTTCACCGGCACCGCGCCCAACCTGGTGCCCAACACCGACTTCTATAAGGACGCGACCTTCGGCCGCGACACCTACCTGGTTGTCGAATACGCGCGCATCGTCCCCGGTGACGCCAAGTACGACGCGGGCCTGGCGAACCTCGTCAACCCGTCGGTCGCCAACAGCCTCACCAGCTTCGGCGCGCTGCCGGTCTCCGTGGGCGGCGTGAAGAAGAAGTTCGGCTTCCTCGCCCCCTCCACCACCACCATCCAGCGCGCGTTCGCGACGCTGTGACCCTCGAGAACGGAAAAGGACTCCATCTCATGAACATCAAGAAGTTCGGGACGATCGTCGCCGCGGCGACGGCGGTCTCGCTTCTCGCGGGCGGCTTCTCGGCCACCGCGGCGAACGCCGCCACGACGGCGCCGCAGTTCTACCTCCTCGACGGTGGCGACGGGCACCTGCTCGCCGACGACACCGTCATGCACTGGGACTCGCAGGTCCTGGCCACCCCCGGACCGACCGTCGACGACATCACCGTGCTCTTCCCGGGCACCCCCGACGCCACCGGCGTGGCCTACTTCATCGCCCCGCCGGGCAAAGAGAACAGCATGGCGGACTGGACCGCGTCCAGCGACGGTGCGCTCACCCCCAACACAGTCGACATCATGTCGCCGAACCTGACGCTCTCGGGCTTCCTGTTCGGCAACTGGGCCCAGGTCAAGGCGAACGGCGGTGATTTCAGCCTCGGCTTCGCGTGGACTCGCAACAACGGCCTCAACATCGCCAACGCCGGCGTGAAGTACGTCGGCATCCACGTCAAGCCCGGTGGTGACTGGACGTTCGACCCGCAGAGCTCGGGACCCTCGGCCTCGGCTCCGACCACCGTCACCGGCACTGTCGACGGCCTGGTCGTCGGCACCGCGTTCTCGCAGACGCTGACCGCCGACGGCACCGCACCGATCACGTGGTCGATCAAGGACGGCGGCTCGCTTCCCGCCGGCCTGCGCCTCGATGCGTCCACCGGCGTCGTTTCGGGAACGCCCACCGCCGGCGGTGCGTACAGCTTCACCGCTGTCGCGACGAACAGTGCGGGAAGCGCCGAGAAGGCCTTCTCGGGCACCGTCACCACCGGCAAGACGGGACCCGACAAGCCCTCGGGCTCCTCGGCGAACAAGGTCGACGTCGCCGACCCGGCCAAGGGCGCCAAGACCGTCGTCGTCCCCGCGGGTGCAGCCAACAAGGGCAAGACGCTCGAGGCCTGGGCCTGGTCGGAGCGCACCGACCTGGGCCAGGTGACCGATGACGGCAACGGCAACTTCTCGGTCGACATCTCTAGCCTCCCCGGCGGCGAGCACACGATCGCCCTCGTGACCCCCGGCGACGCCGACTTCGGCATCCTCGCCTGGGACACCTTCACGAAGGTCTCGGAGTCGGGCGACCCGGTCGCCGACAACATCGACCTGACCGCCGCCGTGACCGCGAGCGATCTGTGGTCGCTCAACGCCGAGGCCACCAAGGTGGACTTCGGCAGCGTCGCGCGCGACAAGAGCGTGACCAAGCCCCTCGGCAAGGTCACCGTCGTCGACGACCGCAACGTCCTCAAGGGCTGGGACCTCACTGCCGCGTGGAGCCCCTTCACGAACGGTGCGGGCGACGAGATCCCCGCGACCGCTCTCGCGGTGGCGCCGAAGGCGTTCTCCGGTTACACCCCCATCACCGGTGTGACCGTGGGCACGGGCTCGAAGATCGCCTCGAGCACGGCCGTTTCGACGCTCACCACGGGTGCGCTCTTCGACGCCGACCTCACCTTCACCGCTCCGAAGGACGCGCAGACGGGCGACTACACGTCGACCCTGACGGTCACTCTCACCTCCAAGTGAGCTGACCCGCGCTCCGACCGCGCGGAGGGATCGGATCGATCCCTCCGCGCGGTCCTGCGCCGGCGAGCGCTCGCGCTCGATCCGTGCCCATCAGCCCTCGTTCACCTCGGCGACACGCCTCCGTCGCCCCCATCTGCGGAGATAGAACGTGCTCTCCTCGACCTCGCGGCGCCGCTTCCCGGCTCTGGGCGCCGCATCGATCGCCACCGCCGCGATCGCCGCCCTCCTGTGCTTCCCGACGGTCGCGTCCGCCGCGTCCGCCCCCGGCGCAGCGTCCGCTCCCGCGATCGCCGCCCCCGCGTCCGCTTCACCGTCGATCCTCGCCGCCGAGGGCGATGCCGCCACCGTCGGTGTCGCCACCCGCCCCGCGGGCGAGGACGGCCGGCCCGACGGCCGGTCCCGGTTCACCTTCGCGGCCGACCCCGGTCAGAGCGTGACCGACCGTGTGCTCGTGGGCAACACCGGCACAGCGCGCCAGGACTTCACCGTCTATGCCACCGACGCGTTCAACGACGACGCCGGCGAGTTCTCGCTCCTTCCCACCGCGACCGCGCCGACCTCGGTCGGGTCGTGGATCCGTTTCGACGACGGCAGCGACCGCGCCACCTTCTCGCTCGAACCGCAGGAGGTGCGTCTGCTCACCTTCACCGTCGCCGTTCCGGCGGACGCGACGCCGGGCGATCATGTCGGCGGGGTCGTGGCATCCGTCATCGAGAGCGGCGCGCAGGTCACCGTCGACCGCCGTGTGGCGACCGCGATCTTCGCGCGCGTGTCGGGAGATCTCCAGCCGCAGCTCTCGCTCACCAGTTACGACGCGTCGTACGAGGGAGAGTGGTGGAATCCGTTCTCCGGCTCCGTGCGGCTGCGCTACACCGTCACCAACCCCGGCAACATCGCGCTCGCCGCCAACCTCACCTCGGGGGTCGGCACTTGGTTCGGTATCCCGACGACGGGCGAGCAGGGGGGCGGCGTCCCGGTGCTCCTTCCCGGCAACAGCGCGAGCTACGACTACACCGTCGACGGTGTCGGCCAGTGGCTCTACCTCAACCCGCACACGGTGCTCAACCCGTTCGTCGAATCCCCCGATCCGTCGATGCAGCTCACGATGGTCCCGATCACCCGGGATGCCGTCACCTTCGCCGTGCCGTGGACCGTGCTCATCGCCGTCGTGCTCTCCGCCACGGTCATCCTGCTCATGCGCTGGCGTCGACGTCGCGACGAGGAGCGGGCCCAGGAGTGGATGGACTTCGTCGCGCGCACCGCGGCCGACGACGCCGCTGCCCTCGTGGGGGCCCGGGCGGACGGCTCGTGAGCCGCGCCCGGCGGCCGCGTCCCGTCGGGATCGCCGTCGCGCGTGCCGTCCTCGCCCTGGCGGTCGTCGCAGGGTCGCTCGGCCTCGGCTCCGCGGCATCCGCCGACGATTCCGGCACCCTCACCGTGACCATCACCGACGGTTCCACGACGCCGTCGCCCAGCCCCATCGCTCCCGCGGGAGGCGGTCCGGGCAGCGCGGCCGGCGGCTCGAGCGGCTCGGGAAGCACCTCCGTGAGCGGGGTGCGATCCGTCCCCGCCCCGGCGTCGGGAGCCGGCGGCGGTTCGCCCGCGGGGGGCGGGAGCGCGCCGACGAGCGAGGTGAGCATCGCCGGAATGCTCTACGTCGGCGGGTTGAACGCCTCGGCGGCACCCGCGGTCGATCCGACCGGGGGCGTCGTCGACGTGTGGTTCACGATTCGTAACGCCTCGTCGACCCCCATCGACGCGACCGCGGACTTCTGGATGGACACGAGCATCTTCCCGCAGCGCCTCGACGCCGTCGACGATGTCGCCGTGACCGCTCTGCAGCCGGGGGAGACCCGTGTCATCAGCGCCCGCCTGCAGCACGGCGGACAGTGGACCCTGCTGTCGACCCATGTCACCGTCACCCCGCCCGACAGCGTGGACGGGATGACGCTGACTCCGGTCACCCGTGACGCGCTGGCGCTGATGTTCCCCTGGGTGCTCATCTCCCTCCTCGTGCTCGTCGTCGTCAGCGTGGCGCTCGTGGAGGTCATCCGTGGCGGGCTGCGCCGTGCCGCGATCGCCGTGGCGGTGACGCCGTGACGCTTCTCGACCGGTTCGGGTCGCGGCTGGGCGATACCGCCCGCGCGGTGGCCGCGGCACTCCCGTCGATCGGGGCGCGACCTTCCGGTGCCGTCCGGCTGCCCGCTGTCGAAGCCCGGCGGGCGGGCGTCGTCGCATCCATCGCGTCCGCTCCCGTCGACGCTCCACGCCCGGGCGAGTCGATGCCGCGCGCGGTCGCTCGGGGCGGCAGCCCGGTCATGGGGCCGCCGCCGCGACCGCCCCGTCGGCCCCCGCGTCCGCGTCCCGCCTACGCCCCGCTGGCTCCGGGTCAGGTCTTCCTCCGCGGCATGCTCGTGTCTCTGTCGGTGCTGGTGCTGGTGTTCCTGCTTAACCTCCTCGTCATCAGCCACGTCTCCCACTTCGCCGCACAGCAGCAGGCGCGCGACAACTTCCGTATGCAGCTGGCGGCCGGGACGGCGCCGGTCAGCGAGGGCGACTTCGAAGACCATCTGCTTCCGGACGGGGCTCCGGTCGGCATCCTGTCGATCCCGCGTCTCGGCGTAGACGAAGTGATCTCCGAGGGCACGACCTCGGGAGTGCTCATGCGCGGGCCCGGACACCGACGCGACACCGTCCTTCCCGGTCAGGCGGGGGTGAGCGTGGTGATGGGGCGTGCCGCGGCGTTCGGCGGGCCGTTCGGTCGTCTGCAGTCCCTCCAGCCGGGGGAGACCTTCACCGTGCGCACCGGTCAGGGAGAGCAGACCTTCGAGGTGCTGGGCGTCCGCTACGCGGGGGATCCGACACCACCGGCTCCGGTGCGGGGCGAGAGCCGGTTGATCCTGATGACCGCGCGCGGGGCGCCGTACCTGCCCACGGGTGTCGCCTACCTCGATGCCCGCGCCACGGGCACGGCGAAGCCCGCCGGCACCCGCCAGACGACCTCGATGACCCTTCCCCCGCAGGCGAAGCCGCTCGCGACCGACATGACGACGGTGTGGGCGCTCGTCTTCGCCCTGCAGTTCCTCGTCGCGGCGGAATTCGTCGCCGTCTGGGCCTACCGCCGCGTCGGGTGGCAGAAGACGTGGATCGTCTTCGCGCCCGTCCTCCTGCTGGCGAGCGTGTTCGTCTCCGACCAGCTCATCCGCCTCCTCCCCAACCTCGTGTGAGTGAACCCGTCATGATCTCTTCCCTCGAATCGCCGCAGCCCGATGACGGCGCCGCCGACGAGCGGACGCTCGACGACCCGGAGCGCACCGACGTCGTCCACCCGGGCCCTCAGACCGACCCCGACCCCTACATGACCGACGTACTCGACGCCGACGAGGCTCGCATCCTCGCCGAGCTCGAGCTCGACGGTGTCACCGCCGACATGGCGGGCGCTCCCGCCGCGCTGCCGCGCTCGCGCCGGAGCGGGCGTCTGTTCGCACGCTCATCGAGCGCCCCCGCGCAGGCCGCCGCCGCCGACGCCCACACGGCGGTCTTCGCCCCGGTCGTGGAGCCCGCGCAGGCATCGACCTCCGCGGTCTCGCTCCTCGGCGGCGCCTCGGCGACGGCGGAGCGCCTGGCCGCGGCCGAGCACGCGCTCGCCGGGGGGAGGCAGCGCGCCCCGCTGTCCGAGCT
This sequence comes from uncultured Microbacterium sp., assembly GCF_947489255.1. Lineage (GTDB taxonomy): Bacteria > Actinomycetota > Actinomycetes > Actinomycetales > Microbacteriaceae > Microbacterium > Microbacterium phycohabitans. The sequence continues at coordinate 248,044 of NZ_CANLCY010000003.1, read as the reverse complement.
CGACGCCCGCTCGATCTCCGCGTGGTTCGGCGACCATCAGGTGCTGCTCGACGTGTCGCTGACGATGCCGGCGGGCCAGGTGACGGCCCTGATCGGCCCGTCCGGATGCGGCAAGTCGACGTTCCTGCGCATCCTGAACCGCATGCACGAACTGGTGCCCTCGGCATCCCTCGCCGGCGAGGTGCTGCTCGACGGCGACGACATCTACGACGCGGGTCATCGCCTCATCGACGCTCGCAAGCACATCGGCATGGTCTTCCAGAAGCCCAACCCCTTCCCGGCGATGTCGATCTACGACAACGTCATCGCGGGCCTGAAGCTCACGGGCGTGCGTGCCTCCCGGGATGAGAAGGATCATCTCGTCGAGACCTCGCTCGCATCGGCCGGCCTGTGGAAGGAGGTGAAGGACCGTCTCCGCGCCCCCGGCGGCGGCCTGTCCGGTGGTCAGCAGCAGCGCCTGTGCATCGCGCGATCACTCGCGATCAAGCCGCGCGTGCTCCTCATGGACGAGCCCTGCTCCGCCCTCGACCCCACCTCGACGCGCGTGATCGAAGAAACGATGGGCGAGCTGCAGAAGGAGCTGACGATCGTGATCGTCACGCACAACATGCAGCAGGCGCAGCGCGTGTCGCAGCAGTGCGCGTTCTTCCTGGCATCCCAGGGACAGCCGGGCCACATCGTCGAACACGGCGACACCGACGCCATGTTCGACTCGCCCATCGACCCCCGCACCTACGACTACGTGAACGGACGCTTCGGATGATCCCCACCCGCCCGCGCGCGACGGCGATCGCGATCGCCGTCGCGGCTCTGCTCGTGGTGCCGACGACGGCGGCGTACGCCGAGGACTCCGCATCGATCTCGGGTGAGGGATCGACGTGGGCGCAGAACGCGGTCGATCTCTGGCGCCGCGACGTCGCGGCCGCCCCCGGCCTGACCGTCTTCTACGCGGGTGTCGGCTCCGCGGCGGCCGTATCCGATCTCGCGGCCGAGCGCGTGGACTTCGCCGTGACCGACATCCCCCTCGGAGATGGGGCGTCGACAAACGTGCCGTCGGTCCCGCACGCCTCCGTTCCCGTCGTCGCAGGAGGGATCGCCTTCGCGTACGACCTGGTGGTGGACGGTCGTCCCTTCCGCGACCTGCGTCTGTCGGGAGACGCGGTGGCGGGCATCTTCTCCGGTGTCATCACGCGATGGGACGACCCGCTCCTGCGGGCCGACAATCCCGGCGTCGCGCTCCCGGCCCAGGACATCACCCCCGTGGTGCGCGCGGACGCGGCGGCGACGAGCCTCGGACTCACCCGGTGGATGCAGAGCGAGCACTCCGACGTCTGGTCCCTCGGCGCCTCCACGGTGTTTCCTGCCGTCGGTCCCGCGTTCCGTGCCCGGAACGGATCGCTCGGTGTCGTCGGGGATCTCGCGCAGAGCTACGGTCGCGGCGCGATAACCTACGTCGAGAACGCCTCCGCGGTCGGTGCCGGTCTCCCCACCGCGAAGATCCTGAACACCGCTGGGTACTACGTCGCTCCGACGCCGGAGGCCGTGTCGATCGCCCTGGGGGGTACGACACCGGATGCCATCGGCACCGGTGTGTGGCGGCATCCCGACGCCCGCGCCTACCCCCTCGCGACCGTGTCGTCGGCGATCGTGCCGACGCAGCCGACGCGGGTCTTCACGGCGGAGAAGGGGCGCACCCTCTCGCAGTTCCTCGAGCACGCCCTCTGCCGGGGCCAGCAGGATGCGGCCGGTCTCGGCAACGCGCCTCTCCCGCTCGGACTCGTCCGGTCCGCCGCCGGAGTCCTGGCCGCGATCCCGGGGAGCGCAGGGGGGATCGACCTGGCCACGTGCGCCAATCCGACCTTCGTCCCCGGGGACTCCGCGGTCGACAACGTCCTGCTGAGGAGCACGCCGATGCCCCCCGACAGCGACAAGCGGATGCCGTCGGGCTCGGAGGGATCCACCGGTACCGACATCGACGTCACCGTCACGGCATCCGATCTCTTCCAGCTCACGGCACCGACCGCGACCTCCATCGACTTCGGGGATCTCGGGCGCGGTCGCGACGGCGTCGCACGCACTCTCGGACGGTTCACCGTCGTGGACGACCGCAACCGCCTCGCCGGGTGGAGCATGCAGATCACCGTGAGCGACTTCATCGGAACCGGTGATCCCTCGCCGCGGTTCTCGTCGTCGGCGCTGGGCATCGATCCGCGCGAGGTCGTCCACCACGACGGCGTCGTCGTCGCGCCGTCGCAGGAGGCGGGGCGGGCGGTCTACCCGATGACCCTGGCGTCCGCCGCTCCGGGGACGACCACGACCCTGGAGGGGGCGACTTTCGACGCCGATCTCACCCTCCGCGTCCCTCGCGACGCCGCGGTGGGCGACTACCGCTCCACGGTGACCCTGACCCTGATCGCCCGGTGACCTCGTGCGCCGGACTCCCTGGAAAGAAGGCGCGGCATGACCCTCTTCGACGAGCGGACCGAGACACTGCCCGCACCACCGCGCGTCGACGAGTCCGAACCGGCGGGGTCCGGGTCGGGCGTGGCGATCGCGCTTCTCGCGGGGCTCGTCCTCGTGCTGCTGGCAGCGGGGATCTTCATCGCCGAGACCCTCGCCCGGGCCGAGGCCGAGCGGGCGATCGAGGACGGGGTGCGCAGCGCCCTCGCGCTGTCCGACGGAGAACGCGTCGAGGTCGAGGTCGGCGGGCCGGTACTGCTGCAGAACGTGCGCGGACGCCTCGACAGTGTTCGCCTCACGGTGTACAGCTTCCCGACCGGGCGGGCCAACGCCGATCTGACGATGTTCGTCGAGGGACTCCACGGCGTGGGGGATTCGTGGGGGGCGGACCGGATCTCCGGGGCCGCGACCGTCTCCGCCGCACAGGCCACGGCGCTCTTCCTTCCGACCGAGGCCCAGGGGCGGATGCGCGTCGGCTTCTCCGGCGGCGACATGGTCATCGGCCCGTCCGCCCCGGGCGGCCTCGCGATGAGCGCCGCGGTGACCCCGCACGTCGAGAACGGGCGGTTGAGCGTGGGGCTGACGTCGGTGACCATCGGCGACAAGACCCTCACCCCTGATGAGGTCGCCGCGCAGACCGGTCTCGATCCCGCCGCCTTGCAACCCGCATCGGTCTGCCTCGCCGAGGAGATGCCGCGGTTCCTGCAGCTGCGGGACGTGCGGATCACCGACCAGCAGCTCCGCTTCGAGGTGGACGCCGACCCCGCCCTGCTGGACGCCGCGTCGGGCGACGAACACGGTTCCTGCCCGTAGGGCGCGGACGCCGAGCGCGCACCGGCGGGGGACGCGTCCAAACCGCCGAGAGGCGGGCGCACGTCCGGAGCTCCCGGCCGGATGCCGGACGCGCCGTCGCCGGTGAGCCGCCCCTCGGATCGTTCACCAGTGCCGGGCGTGGCCTCTCAGCGCCTCACCCGCGCCCGCACCCGCGTCACGCTCGACAGCGTCGCCCGCACCGGCTGCCCGAGGTAGATGCCGAGCGACGCCCCCACCGCGAGCGCGATGCCGATCGTCGCCGCGCCCGCGAGGGTGGTGACGCCGGTCATGAGCACGGCCGGGTCGTCTCCCGACTCCACGATCCCGAGCAGTCCCCGGAACACCGCGGCACCGGGCACGAGCGGCAGGATCGCCGCCGTCGTGATCGCGACCGACGGCACGTGCAGCCGGTAGGCGACGACGATGCCGACGAAGCTGCCGATGAACGCGCCCACGCCGCTGGCAGCGGCCACCTCGAATCCGAGTCCGGTCGCCGCGACGTAGCCGGCCCACGCGACCAGGCTGAGGGCGGCGCTGACGACGATGATGCGCGCCCCCGCGCCGTTGAAGACCGCCACCGCGACCGCGATCACCGCGGCGCCGACGAACTGGAACACGACCGGTCCGAGGGGGAGGGCGTTCGACGGCGGAGACATCCCGAGCCCCAGCACCCGCACCGTCTCGAGCCCGGCCAGGATCCCCAGCACCACGCCCAACGTCTGCGTCGTGAGTTCGAGGATGCGTCCCGTGGCCGTCAGCGCGTAGCCGTCGATGGCATCCTGGGCCGCGCCCACCACGGTGAGCCCCGCGAGCATGAGCACGATCCCGGATGCCACGATCACCGACGGTCTGATCGCGGCGGCCGCCTCGATGCCGGTGTAGCGCAGCAGCGGCGACAGCGCCGCGACGACGGTCAGCACGAAGCCGCCCGCGATCTGCGCGAAGAAGTAGGGCACGCGCGCGCGGGCCATCACGTATTGGGTCGTCGCGGCCAGCGCCGCGGCGATGAACGACAGTACGAGCGCGAGCCAGTTCGCACCGAACATGATCGCGACCCCGGCGGCGAGGGTGGCCTGCGAGGCGATGACGATCGCCGGACGATAGCGGAACGGGAGGCGGCGGATGGCGCGGCAGCGGGCGATCGCGTCGTCGAGGGCGAGCCCGCCGGTCACCTCGGTGACGAGGGCCTGCAGGCGCTGCAGCTTCGCGTGATCGGGGACCGATCCGCGCACGACGCGCAGAAGGGTCGTGGGGTGCGAGGCGCCCGGGCGACTGTGCGCGATGGTGATCGAGTTGTAGGTGACATCGACGTGGACGGGGTCGAGTCCGTACGCCCCGCACACCCGCACGATCGTCAGCGTCACCTCGTTCGCGGGAGCGCCGACGACGAGCATCGTCTCGCCGATGCGGATCGCGAGGTCGAGGATGCGCGAGGCCAGTGCCTCGTCGATGACGGGGAGCAGCGTCGTGTCGAGCGACGTCGTGTCGTCGGTGTGCACGAGTCGTCGCAGCGACGACAGCCAGCGGCCGGGGGTGGGCGGCATCCGATCGCTCCAGGAAGGGGGGAGGGGTGGAACCCGTCGATCCTATCCGCGGGACCTCCGCGCATCCGCCCCGGGCGACGCATGGCGGAGCGGTCATACGTGCGCCCCTAGGATTGTCCACGGCGCGGCACGAGCGCCGGCGTCGTGACACCCCGACGCACGACCCCTCCGGGAGTTCTCCTCATGGCTCTGATCGTCCAGAAGTACGGCGGTTCCTCCGTCGCCGACGCCGAGAGCATCAAGCGGGTCGCCAAGCGCATCGTCGACACGCGTCGCGCCGGCCACGAGGTCGTCGTCGCGGTCAGCGCCATGGGCGACACCACCGACGAGCTGCTCGACCTCGCGGGCCAGGTCGCCCCGATCCCCGCCCCGCGCGAACTCGACATGCTGCTGTCCAGCGGGGAGCGCATCTCGATGGCGCTGCTGGCGATGGCGATCCACTCGATGGGCTTCGAAGCGCGCTCGTTCACCGGCAGCCAGGCCGGCATGATCACGGATGCCACGCACGGCGCGGCCCGCATCGTCGACGTCACCCCCGTGCGCCTGCGCGAGGCGCTCGACGAGGGCGCGATCGTCATCGTCGCCGGCTTCCAGGGATTCAACCGCGACACCCGCGACATCACGACCCTCGGTCGCGGCGGCTCCGACACCACCGCCGTCGCGCTCGCCGCGGCGCTCAACGCCGACGTGTGCGAGATCTACAGCGACGTCGACGGCATCTTCACCGCCGACCCGCGCGTCGTCCCGCTCGCGCGCAAGCTCGACCGCGTCGGCAGCGAAGAGATGCTCGAGCTCGCCGCCAACGGCGCCAAGGTCCTCTACATCCGCGCGGTCGAGTACGCGCGGCGCCACGGCGTGCTCATCCACGCCCGGTCCACCTTCAGCTCGGGCGAGGGCACCTGGGTGCTCGACGCCTCGAAGAAATCCCCGCTCGTCCCCGAGGGAGCCACCATGGAAGAGCCCATCGTCGCCGGCGTCGCCACCGACCTCAGCCAGGCCAAGATCACCGTCATCGGCGTGCCCGATGTGCCGGGCAAGGCCGCCGACATCTTCAAGATCGTGGCGAAGTCCGGCGCGAACGTCGACATGATCGTGCAGAACGTCTCGGCCGCCGCCACCGGTCGCACCGACATCTCGTTCACCCTCCCCAAGACCGACGCCACGACCGCCCTCAAGGCGCTCGCCGGCGAGCAGGCCGAGGTCGGGTTCGAGAGCCTCGTGCACGACGACCAGATCGGCAAGCTGTCGGTCGTCGGCGCCGGGATGCGCACGCACTCGGGCGTCTCGGCGACGCTGTTCGAGGCGCTCAGCATGGCGGGCGTGAACATCGAGATGATCTCGACCTCCGAGATCCGCATCTCCGTGGTCGTCCGCGGCGTCGACCTCGCCGAGGCCGCCCGGCTCGTGCACACCGCCTACGGTCTCGACGGCGACGCCGAGGCGACCGTCCACGCCGGCACCGGTCGCTGACTCGCAGTCCATCTCCAGCGACGCGGGTTAACCTCGACCCCGACGAGCGGAGACGGCGATGGCGCGGAATCGGAGGACGCGGCGACGCAAGGCCGTCTGGGTCATCGGCGCCGCGGGTGCCGCGGCCGTCCTCATCGTCGCAGGGCTCCTCTTCCAGCCGTGGCTGCTCTTCGTCGACGTGCGCGTCGCGGATCGCATCCCGTCACCGCAGGCGACGCCCTTCGCCGTCGCGGAGTCCGCGGAGATGGCCGACTCGCCGACGGTGGAGGCGACCCCCGTCGCACCCATCGGCCCGAGAGACCTCGCCGCGGGGTCGTTGATAAGTCATGAACACGAGACGTCGGGATCGGTCCGCGTCATCGAGAATCCAGACGGCACCCGCCAGGTGGCGCTCGTCGGGCTGGTGACCTCGAATGGACCGGACGTGCACGTGTGGCTGAGCGCGGGACCGGTGGTCGAGGGGCGCGACGGCTGGTACACCGCGGCGTCGTACGACCACGTCGACCTCGGCCCCCTCCGTGGCAACCTCGGCGATCAGCTCTACGACATCCCGGCCGAGGTCGATCTGTCGACCTTCCGCACGGTCGATCTGTGGTGCGAGCGCTTCGGCGTCTCATTCGGCGCCGCGGCGCTGAGCTGAACGCTCCGCGCCGCGTCGCGGCGCAGGACTTTTCCGGCGGGCGGCTCCCGCGACAGTGGATTCCGGCCGCGCACCCGCACGGAACCGTCATTCTTCCTGCGCGGTGCCTCCACGGTCGGCAGCCCCACCGCTGCTCGCGCTACCCTGACCCGAACGCCGCGTTCGCGGCATCCACCACCCGAAGCACCGAGGTACCCGCATGACCCGCATCTCCGATTCCGGAATCTCCCTCGCCGTCGTCGGCGCCACCGGCCAGGTCGGCACCGTCATGCTCGAGATCCTCGCCGAGCGCTCCTTCCCGATTCGCGAGCTGCGCCTGTTCGCCACCGCGCGCTCGGCCGGTACGTCGATCGCGTTCGGCGGGCACTCCGTGATCGTCGAAGACGTGGCCACGGCCGACCCGGCGGGCGTCGAGGTCGCGCTCTTCTCCGCCGGCGCCACAGGTTCGCGCGCCCACGCCCCCCGCTTCGCCGCGGCCGGTGCCCTCGTGATCGACAACTCCAGCGCGTGGCGCATGGATGCCGAGGTCCCCCTCGTCGTGAGCGAGGTCAACCCGCACGCGATCGACCAGGCGGTCAAGGGCATCGTCGCCAACCCCAACTGCACCACGATGGCCGCGATGCCGGTGCTGAAGGTGCTCGACGCCGAGGCGGGTCTCGAGCGTCTGATCGTGAGCACCTACCAGGCCGTCTCCGGTTCCGGTCTCGCCGGCGCGCGGGAGCTGCTCGGCCAGGTCGAGGGCGTCCTCGCGCAGGGCGACGTCGAGCGTCTCGTGCGCGACGGGTCGGCGCTGGACTTCCCCGAGCCCGAGAAGTACGTCGCACCGATCGCGTTCGACGTCATCCCCTTCGCCGGCAACCTCGTCGACGACGGCCTCAACGAGACCGACGAGGAGAAGAAGCTGCGCAACGAGAGCCGCAAGATCCTCGAGCTGCCCGACCTCCGCGTCGCGGGGACCTGCGTGCGCGTCCCCGTCTTCACCGGGCACTCGCTCAGCATCAACGCCGAGTTCGCTCGCGAGCTCTCGCCCGAGCGTGCTCGCGAGATCCTCGCGGATGCCCCCGGCGTCCAGCTCGAGGAAATCCCTACGCCGCTGCAGGCCGCAGGCACCGACCCCAGCTATGTCGGCCGCATCCGCGCCGACCAGTCGGCCCCCGAGGGCAAGGGTCTCGTGCTGTTCATCAGCAACGACAACCTGCGCAAGGGCGCGGCGTTGAACGCGGTGCAGATCGCCGAGCTGGTCGCCCAGAAGCGTCTCGCGACGGCCTGAGGCCACGGCATCCGGGCGCGCGTTGCCAGGTGTCTCGACATCGAACCGACCGATCTCTCGATGTCGAGACACCTCACGGCCCGCACCTAGAATCGACGGGTGACTGAAAACGTCGATGTTCTCCTCATCGGTGGCGGCATCATGTCCGCCACTCTCGGCACGCTGCTGAAAGACCTCCAGCCCGATCTGAAGATCGCGGTCCTGGAGCGGCTCAGCGACGTCGCGCAGGAGAGCTCCAACGCGTGGAACAACGCCGGCACGGGCCACGCCGCCCTGTGCGAGCTGAACTACACGCCTGAGGGCAAGGACGGCTCGATCGACCCCGCCAAGGCGGTGACCATCAACGAGCAGTTCCAGCAGAGCCGTCAGCTGTGGGCCTCGCTCGTGGCCGAGGGAGTGCTCGACGAACCCTCGACGTTCATCAACGCAACGCCGCACATGACCTTCGTGCGTGGCGAGAAAGACGTGGCCTTCCTCCGCAAGCGCTACGAGGTCCTCAAGCAGCAGCCGCTGTTCGCGGGCATCGAGTACAGCGAGGACTCCCGCGTCATCAACCAGTGGGCGCCCCTTCTCATGCAGAAGCGTCGCAAGGGCGAGCCCTTCGCGGCGACGCGCGTCCCCGCCGGCACCGACGTCGACTTCGGCTCGCTCACGCGCCAGCTCTTCGCGAACCTGCGCGAGAAGGGCGTCGAGGTCGTCACGAACCACGATGTCAAGAAGCTGAAGAAGCAGAAGGACGGCTCGTGGGAGGTGTTCTACCGCCATGTGATCGGCGGCACCCCCGGCTCCATCAACGCCAAGTTCGTGTTCGTCGGCGCGGGGGGCTGGGCGCTCAAGCTCCTGCAACGCTCCGGTATCCCCGAGATCAAGGGCTACGGCGTCTTCCCCATCGGCGGACAGTGGCTCAAGACCTCGAACCCCGACATCGTGTCGAAGCACCGCGCCAAGGTCTACTCGCAGGCTTCGGTCGGCGCGCCGCCCATGTCGGTCCCGCACCTCGACACGCGCGTCATCGACGGCGAGTCCTCGCTGCTGTTCGGGCCGTTCGCGACCTTCAGCCCGAAGTTCCTCAAGAACGGGTCGATGCTCGACATCGTCACGCAGGTGCGCCCGCACAACATCGGGCCCATGCTCAAGGTCGCCGTCGACAACCCGAGCCTCATCAAGTACCTCGTGAGCGAGCTGCTGAAGACCCACTCCAAGAAGGTCGACAGCCTGCGCGACTTCATGCCGACGGCGAAAGACGAGGACTGGGAGCTGCTCGACGCCGGTCAGCGCGCCCAGGTCATGAAGCGCGACAAAGAGAAGGGCGGCGTGCTGCAGTTCGGCACCGAGGTCGTCACCTCCGCCGACCACTCGATCGCCGGGCTCCTGGGTGCGTCGCCGGGCGCCTCGACCGCCGTGTCGATCATGCTCGGCCTCATCAAGACCTGCTTCCCCGAGCGGATGCCGCAGTGGGAGCCGCGCCTGCGCGACCTCATCCCGAGCTACGGCGAATCCCTCAACACGCACCCCGAGGCTGCTCGCAGAGAGCTGGATGCCACCGCTCGCGCGCTCGCGATCAACCCCTGAGGCTCGCGTGGCGAAGCTGTACTTCCGCTACGGCGCGATGAACTCGGGAAAGTCCACCGCACTGCTGCAGGCGGCGTACAACTACGAGGAGCGGGGCCAGCGCGTTCTGCTGGCCAAGCCCGAGATCGACACGAAGGGCGCCGACCAGATCGACAGCCGTCTCGGCGTCACCCGACCGGTCGATTTCCTCGTGGGCTCCGGCGACGATCTGCGGGCGAAGTTCCACGCCACGGCCGGGCGCGGCCCGGTGGCCTGCCTGCTCGTCGACGAGGCGCAGTTCTTCACGGCGGGTCAGGTCGACGACCTGCTGCGCATCGCGGTGCTCGACGGCATCCCGGTGCTCGCCTACGGCATCCGCACCGATTTCCGTACCGAGGCGTTCCCGGGGTCGGCGCGACTCATGGAGATCGCGCACAGTCTCGAGGAGCTCAAGACCATCTGCCGCTGCGGTCGCAAGGCGATCTTCAACGCACGGCTGGTCGGCGGGCGGTTCGTCTTCGACGGCGACCAGGTCGCGATCGACGAGGGTCAGATCGCCGGAGAGGTGACCTACGAGTCGATGTGCGCGGCCTGCTACCTGCGCGAATCCGGCGGTCGGCTCGACGGACGCTGAGGCGCCGGCGTCTCGCATCCCGTGTCCTGACGTGCCCCTCCGACCGCTCCGCGGCTGCAGGGCGGCTTCCGGCTGACGTGTGCGTCGCCGGAATACCACGGCGCGATCAGCGTCGTGCCGTCCCGACCGGTGGACGGCGGCGCGGACGGCTCTGCGCCGAGCGATAGCCTGGGGGTATGCGCGTCCTCCTCGCCGGCGGTGCCGGTTACATCGGAACCCACACGGCCGTCGCCCTCCTCGAGGCCGGCCACGACGTCGTCCTGCTCGACGACCTGTCCGGCACGCACGCGGTCGCCGCGGAGCGGGTCGAACGCATCACCGGCAAGCCCGCGCCCCTCGTCATCGGCGACGCCGCCGACGAGGCCGTCGTCACGGCCGTCTTCGACGAGCACGGTCCGATCGACGCGATCATCCACCTCGCGGCGTTCAAGGCCGTGGGGGAGAGCACCCAGAAGCCGCTGGCCTACTACTCCAACAACCTCGACACGACGTTCTCGCTGCTGAAGGTCGGTATCGCCCGCGGCATCCGGTCGTTCGTCTTCTCGAGCACGGGTACGGTCTACTCCGACCCGGCCGACCTGCCGTTCACGGAGGAGTCGAGCACGAGCATCGACCTGTCGAACGCCTACAGCAAGTCCAAGCGCATGAACGAGGTCGTGCTGGCGGACGTGGCCCGGGTGAACCCCGAGCTCAACGTCACGGTCCTGCGGTACTTCAACCCCGTGGGCGCGCACGCCTCGGGTCTCATCGGTGAGGACCCCGCCGGCATCCCGAACAACCTGATGCCGTTCGTCTCGCGCGTCGCGATCGGCACGCTCGACGAGATCGGCGTCTTCGGCGACGATTACGACACTCCCGACGGCACCGGCCTGCGCGACTACATCCACGTCGTCGATCTCGCAGAGGGCCACGTCGCCGCCCTCGAGCAGGCGCAGCCCGGGCACCAGGTGTTCAACCTCGGCACGGGGCGCCCGGTGAGCGTCCTCGAGCTCGTCGCGTCGTTCGAGAAGGCCGTCGGCCGCGAACTGCCGAAGAAGATCCTCGCGCGTCGTCCGGGCGACGTCGCCGCGACCTACTGCGACCCGATGAAGGCCGCCGAGGTGCTGAACTGGCGCACGCGTTTCTCGATCGACGACGCCTGCCGCGATTACTGGAACTGGCAGACGATGAACCCGGCCGGGTACCAGACCACGGCCTCGGAGTGACGTCGCGCGCGTAAGGTGATGTGGTCTGGCCACATCGTCGGGCCGGGCGAAGGGGGAACCTCATGCCGGACAGCGCGCCGCGGGCATGGCAGGTCGTGCTCGAGCGGATCGAGGGCGATCTCCGTGACGGCCGCCTCGGTCCGGGCGACCGATTGCCGCCCGAACGCGAACTGGCCGCGCAGCTGGGCGTGGGTCGTTCGAGCGTGCGCGAGGCCGTGCGCGTGCTCGAGGTGCTGGGTGTCGTGCGTACGGCGACCGGTTCCGGTCCCTCGGCGGGGGCGATGATCGTGACCACCCCGCGCGGGGGACTGGCGGCGTTCCTGCGTCTGCAGGTGGCGGCGAACGGTTTCCCCCTGAGCGACGTGGTGCGCACCCGCGTCGTGCTCGAGTGCGACGTCGCCGAGCGGCTCGCCCGAACCGACGCCGACCTGGCCGAGATCACCGGCATCCTCGACGCGATGGATGCCGAGTCCCTTCCCCCGCGCGAATTCCTCGCTCTCGACGCGCGCTTCCACCAGGCGCTGGCGGAGGCATCCGGCAACGCCGTCGTCTCGGCGATGATGGCGGGGCTGCGCAGCTCGATCGAGGCCTACACCCAGGCCGGAGCCGCTCGTCTGAGCTCGTGGACGGCTACCTCCGAGCGGCTGCGGGGGGAGCATCGGCATATCGTCGACGCCGTATCGCGCGGAGACGCCGCCGCCGCGCGCGAGCGCGTGCGCGCACACATCACCGACTACTACACCGAGGTGGCGCAGGCATTGAGCCCGTCCGACCCCGCCGACGACGCGATCGACGGCGCGGTGCGCGCCGCCGTACGCGCCGCGGCGACCGCGTGAGAGGAATCCCCGTGACCGATCGTCCCGCGCGCGCTCCGCGCCCCCAGCACATCCTCCACGTCGTGGATACCCGGCGGTTGAGTCCGCACCTGGTGCGCGTGCGCGCTCGAGGGACGGATCTGGCGGCGTTCCGCGACAGCCCTCACACGGACGCGTACGTCAAGATCACCTTCGCGAAGCCCGAGCTGGGCCTCGAGCCGCCGTACGACCTGGTCGCTCTGCGCGAGACGCTGCCGGCCGACGACCTTCCCGTCACCCGCACGTACACCGTGCGCGCCGTCGACGGCGACGAGCTGACCATCGACTTCGTCGTGCACGGAGACGAGGGCCTCGCCGGTCCCTGGGCGGCACGGGCCCAGCCTGGCGACCGGCTCGTGGTCTCGTCCCCCGGCGGGGGATACGCCCCCGACCCGTCCGCCGACTGGCACCTGTTCGCCGGTGACGAGTCCGCGCTGCCCGCGATCGCGGCCGCGCTCGAAGCGTTGCCCTCGGATGCCGTCGGTGCGGCGTTCCTCGAGGTGCAGAGCGCCGACGAACGCGTGCCCCTCTCGGCTCCCGCCGGCATCGTGGTGACCTGGGTGCACCGGGGTGCGGCCCCGGCGGGCTCCACCCCGGTGCTGGCCGAGTCGGTGGGTGGGTGGCATCCACTCGAGGGGCGCGGGCAGGTCTTCGCGCACGGGGAACGCGAGGCGATGAAGGCGCTGCGCGACATCGTCTTCACCCGGTGGGGGCTGCGACGGGAGCAGGTGTCGCTCTCGGGGTACTGGGCGTACGGCCGCACCGAGGACCGGTTCCAGGCCGAAAAACGCGAACCGATCGGGAAGATCCTCTGAGGGTCACCTGATCCTCAGAGGCGTGTCGTGATCCGACTCGCGGGGCTCCCGGCAGGTTGCGTAGCTCGAGCCCGACTTCGCTCCGGTTCTCCGGCGCGGCCGGTCAGGCCTGGGCGCGCTCCGGAAGAGTCGGGATGAGCTGCTCGAGGAACGCGGCGGTGTCCTCCCAGCCGTGCACGGCGTGGCAGGCGACGCCCATCGCGAGCACCGGGTAGTCGTTGCCGTCGGGGTCGAGCCGGTCGCCGACGAAGAGCATGTCGTCGAGCGGGATGCCGGTGGTGTCGGCGAGCTTGCCCATGCCGTAGGCCTTGTCGATGCCGCGGTGGGTGATGTCCACCGAGGTCGAGCCGCCCGAGCGCACCTCGAGGTCGGGGATGCGCGCGGCGACCGCCTCGCGCAGGCTGTTCTTCTTCTCACCCGTGGGGTCCCACGCCATCTTCGCGTCGAGGGGGGCCGACTGGCCGAGGGCGGAGAACGTGATCTGCGAACCGCGGTCTTCGAGGATGTCGCCCCAAGGCTCGGCCTCCCACAGGCCGAGCCGCTCGGCCTCTTCTCGCACGGCCGACAGGGCACGCTGCTTCTCGTCATCGGTGAGGGAGTGGGCATACACGGTCTCGATGCCGGCCGGGGTGAGACGGTAGTACTGCGTGCCGCAGGTCGGCATGAGGTGGAACTGCGACAACAGCTCCGGGGAAGCCTCCGGGAGGCGCTCGACGACCTGGGTGCGGAACTGCTGCAGCTGCCCGCCGGAGATGATGGCCACCTCGACCCGCTCGGCCAGGGCGAGCAGCAGCTCGCCGATCCGCGGATCGATGGCTGACTTCGACGGGGCGAGGGTGTCGTCGAGGTCGAAGGCGACGAGGCGGGGCGTGGCGTCGGACACGGGGCTCCTGCGGGGTGAGGTACGGGGAACACGCGTGGACACGCGTGGGAAGAAGACGGACGCCGCATGACTGCGGACGTCTTGCGATTCTACCGACCCTGCCGAACCGCGCTCGCGGGTGAAATGGCCGGGCAGGGCGACAAAGTCGTGCGCCCAGCGGAGCATCGGGCGCACTGACGACGTGCAGCGACGTCGTGCGGTTCGTCTCGGCGGAAATGTCAGGCGGCGCGTGTCAACGTGCCGATGCGCTCGCCCACGTGGTTGTAGACGGTCATCGTGTCGTCGGCGACGGTCGCGGTCGCTATCCCGCGAAGCCAGGTGTCGACGCCGGGGCACGCCATCTTGGTCGAGAGGCCTAGGGTCGCGACGATGGTGCCGTCTTGGGCGGTGTAACTACCGCCGATGCCGTTGCACCCGTCATTCCCTCGGAGTTTGCCATTTCGCAGTGACAGCGATTCCGGCCCGGTTCCTCGCCATTCGCCCGTTTCGGGAGCGTTTTCCGGTGCGCTCGCCGGACCGACGCACGCGGTCGTTGCGCACCCCACCGTGATGAGAGCGACGACAAACAACGCACAGCGAAACATGAGATTTTCCTCATTCACCTCGGGAAACGAAAGATTATTCATATCGGATTACCAGGTTGTCATAAGGTAGGCGCCGACGCTGTGAGGTGGGTGGGGGCCCGATCGCGATCCCCGTCTGTATCACCGTGCGTACTCCACGAGACACATGAGATGAGACGATGACACGAAACACGAAGCGCATGGGATGGGGCGGCCTCACCGCAGCCGTCGCGCTCACCGCATCCGGTCTGCTGGCCCCGACGGTGGCTTTCGCCGGTGACGACCCGTCGATCGCGCCCACGGCCGGCGCGGACTTCGATGCCACAGCGCAGCGACTGTTGAGCGGGGATGACGACATTCAGGCGGTGGCCAAAGACGGCCGCGGCAACGTCGTCGTCTATACGGCCGGAGACGAAAGCGATCTCGGCGGCGCGGCGCGCAGCTTCGTCGACTCGAAGTCGAACGTCATCGTCAAGTCCATCGGTTCCCCGATCGAGGCGCTGGCGGCCAACGACGTGGTCGGTGGCGCGGGATACGTCTCACCAGACCCCGGCGACCCTCAGAAGGGCTTCTTCTGTTCCATCGGTTTCGCCGGATGGAGCCCTGAGGGCGCCCCCGCCGTCATCTCCGCCGGTCACTGCACCAAGGATGGCACCGCAAACGAATCGCTGCTCACGACACCAGCGAATGAGCCTGCCGGTGGGGGCAGCAAACCGGGGGCGTTCGCTCCCCTGGGCACCGTGGGGTACTCGCAGTACGGGGGGCCTGGAAACTCGGCAGGCGCTGAAGGAGATTCCTCCTCCGTGGACATTTCTGCCATCGATGTGACGAACCCGGATCTCAACCTGAAGCCGGAGATCACGGATTGGACGACCGCCTCGACGAACGATCTGGCTGCTTCGACCATCGCCGTTGAGTCCATCGGAGAAGCCCAGGTCGGTGCGTCCGCCTCGAAGTCGGGGCGCACGACGGGCCTCACATCGGGCACCGTGGATTCGGTCGAAGGCTGGGCCGAGGTCAGTGGGCGCTGGGTTTACGGCTTCGGAGTCGTGGGCGACTACAACATGGTCCTCAGCGGCGACTCCGGCGGGGCCGTCTTCCAGGGCAACACCGCCTTGGGCGTCGTCTCGGGCGGAAACGATCCCATCCCCGAAACCGGGACGCCGGGCGGCAACTTCATGTGGGTCGCCGATCTGCAGGCTGGTCTCGCCCGCACCGGCGGCTACACGGTCGCTCTGAAGATCGACGCTCCCGCGCTCACCACCCCCTCCGATGGCGGCACTGTAGGCGTCGGCGGCGTCATCTCCGGTACCGCTGAGGTCGGAACCACGCTGAAGGTCAAGCCGTCCACCGGCGACGCGTTCGATGTGACCGTCGACGGGGCGGGCAACTGGAGCTTCCCCGCTCCCGACAAGCTCGGCGCTTACTCCTTCTCGCTCACCTCGGTCAGCGGCTACAACACCTCGGCCACCGTCGACGCGTCGGTCCAGGTCAAGGCGGAGGCCCCGGTCATCACGAGCCCCGCCAACGGCTCGACGATCGAGAACGAGCTCACGGCGATCTCGGGCACCGGTCTCGCCGGCGCGACGGTGACCCTGACGGGCGACGTCAAGGGCACCGCGAAGGTCGCCGCCGATGGCAGCTGGTCCGTCGAGACCGATCTGAGCATCGGCCAGTACGAGGTCACCGCCACCCAGGCCCGCGACGGCGAGACGTCGGCTGCGGCCACCGTCGAGTTCACCGTCGCCCCCTCCGCGCCGGTCATCACCGGCGTCCAGGACGGGGAGTCTTACACCGGCGCCGCTGTTCCCACGGCCATCTCGGGAACGGGCCTCACCGGTGCCGACATCACGGTGACGATCAACGACGCCAAGGTCGGCGAGACCGTCGTCAAGGACGGCACCTGGTCGGTCGTGCTGAAGGACGCCCTCGCCGCCGGTGACTACGCCGTGGTCGCCACGCAGACGGTCGACGGTGTCTCGAGCTCCGCTTCGGTGCGATTCTCGGTCACGGCCGCTCCGGCACCGGCACCTTCGCCCAGCGGCACTCCCGCTCCGGGCGGTAACCCCGGCGGCGGACTCGCCAACACCGGTATGGGTGACGTCGCCCCCCTCGCGTGGGGCGCTCTGGCCCTCATGCTGGGCGGCTTCGGTGCCCTCGGATACCGCAAGGTGCGCCGCGCCACGCGCTGAGCACCCTGAGTGAGCGCCCCCGGTGCCTTCCCGTTTCGGAAGGCTCCGGGGGCGCTTTTCTCTGGGAGCCGTGCTCGACCGGGTGTCTGGCGTCGAGCAATCATGTCGCAGCCGAGTCGCGCTGCTCGGACCAGCCCTTAGGCGGTTCATTGCCCTTCCCTCTGGTCGGCGCACGATGACGCAGGGGCCGGGTCTGCCTCACGTCGAGCGTCTCCCACGGGCCGGGTGAGCCGGCGCCGGACCGGTTCGAGCGCGGACCGGCCGAGTCCAGCCGGTCCGGCCGAGCAGGGTCGCGCTGGTGGTCAGCAGATGACTGCCGCGAAGGAAAAGGAGAAGGGCCCCCACTGAGCGGGAGCCCTTCTCGATGATGCGATGGTCGGGGTGACAGGATTTGAACCTGCGGCCTCGTCGTCCCGAACGACGCGCGCTACCAAGCTGCGCCACACCCCGTTGCAACTTGAAAAGTCTACCCTGCCGCGGGCCATGCTCCGAACCACGACGGCATCCGGGCGTGCCGTCCTCGACGACAGACCGGTTGCACGCTGAGCTCCCGGGCGGTGAGGTGCGGGCGGCGGCTCCCTGTCGGTGAACCGCCGCCCGGTGTCCTCAGGTGCGCAGAGCCCGACGTCGACGCCCGAACGCGCACGCGACTGCGCCCAGTCCCAGAGCGGTCACCGCGGCCCCCACCGCGCCCGGGAGTGCGGCGCCGGGCGATCCTGTAGCGGCGAGCGAGGCGAGCGCGGGCGGAGCCGCCGGGGGCAGCGGTTCCGCGCCGGTGGGAGGGAGAGTGGGAACAGGGGTCGTCGTGGGCGCGGGCGGTGCGACCTGCTCGGTCTGGGTGGGGGAGGCGAACCGCTCCTTCCATCGGAATCCGAGGGGGAGGTGGGCCGAGACGCCCGGGTCCTGCTCCTCCCGGTCGATCCGCCACACGGCGGTGTAGACACCCGGGCCGGGAAGCTCGGAACTCTGCACCGTATAGGTGCCCGCCCCTAGCGACGGATCGGTGGTGAGGCTCAGGTGCGTGAGGGGCGTGAGGTTCGCGGGGATCTCGTCGGCTTCTGCGGGCCACGCCCCCGTGCGGTAGACGTCGGCCGTCGCCGTGATCGGCACGAACGACCCGTCGCTGCGTCGAGGCCAGATGCCGTCGACGGATGACACCGTGACGTCGTCGACGAACCGCCCGTCGGCGATCCGCGCCGTCGTCTCGATGCGCGGGGAGAACTGCACGGGCCGGGGCGCGGCATCCTGCGTCGACAGGTCGAACCGCGTGGGTTCGGCCGGGCCCGCGGAATCCTGCTGCCCGGGGGTGGTGTAGAAGTGGACGGCCGCCGCGGGAACCGTGAAGGAGCCCGTCGCGCGAACGGTATAGGGACGGCCGTCCTCGGAGGCCGAGGCGGGGGCGATGATCGGGTAGATCTCGCCGCCGCGGACGTTCTCGCGGACACCGCTGCCCGTGTCGGCGAAGACGGCGTTCTCGAGGTGCACTCGGCCCGTCGCGGCCGGGTCGACGTCGACGCGCACGGATCCGCGGGTGGGATCGCCCTCGTCGGTCGTGAGCGACAGAGCGCCACCGATCCGCGGAACGGGTACGGCCTCGGCCTCGGCGAGGTATTGCATCGTCCGCGCCTGGATGGCGCCGCTGTTCTCGGGGCTGGCGCGTCGCATGATGAAGTCGATCGCGCCGGGCAGATCGTCACCCTCGTATCCCCAGGAGTGCAGCGTGGTGTCGCGGTCGACGACCGCTTTGACCGCCCAGGCGACGCTCGCGGCCTGCACCGGATCGTCGGTCTGCCCGTAGGAGGTCACGAGATGGTTGATCGACACGAGCTGCTGGGGAGAGAGCCCGTTGACGTCGCTGGATGTGCCGTGGTCGGTCGTCGCGTCTGTCGGGACGGGCAGGCCGGGGTGGATGCAGTACGTGTGGACGTCGCCCACCCGCATGGATCCGTGCCATCCCGTGCGGGAAAGCGGGGCCCACGTGCCGAAGCCCGTGCCACGTTCGGTCGCCTGAGCGGCGGGTGCGACGGCGAAGGTGCCGATGAGGATCGTGAGGAGGGCGAGCGCGGCCGGGAGACGACGCGTCGACGGAGGTGGATGGTGCATGAGGGATTCCCTTCGATCGAGGAGTTCGATCGTCCGGGATCCACCGGCCGGTGCATGCGGAGAAGGGACCGATCCGTGGATGGATCGATCCCTTCGCCGACTGTGGAGGAAAGGTCAGCGCGGCAGCAGCGTGAGCAGACTCGCCTCCGGCCGGCAGGCGAAGCGCACGGGAGCGTAGATCGAGTGCCCGAGCCCGGCGCTGACGTTCAGGGGCACGGTGCGACCCGCCGCGGTCCATTCGCTCAGACCTCGCGCCTGATCGAGGGGCAGGTCGCAGTTCGACACGAGAGCCTTCCTGCTGAAGGGCACGCGCACTTGGCCGCCATGCGTGTGACCGGCCAGCAGGACGTCGGCGCCGAGCTCGACGAAGGTGTCGAGCGTCCGACGGTAGGGCGCGTGCATGACGCCCAGCGTGAGATCGGCGCTGGGGAGCGTGCCGAGCACGGGCGGGATGAGCTCGGGCTTGTCCCACTTCCGGTGCGCGTCGTTCACGCCGAAAGCCGTGACGCGAAGGCCCTTCACCTCCACCGACACCGCGGTGTCATCCAGAACACTCCAATCGAGATCGTCGGTGAAGAACCGGTCCAGGGCGTCGACGTCGAGGTGCTTGTGGGCGGGGAGATTGCCCGAGGGGCCGAGGAAGTAGCGCAGCGGGTTGCGCGGGGCGGGTTCCTGGAAGTCGTTCGACCCGTGCACCACGAGGCCCGGGATGCCGCGGAGGGGGGACAGAGCGGCGCGGATACCCGTGAGTCCGTCGCGATGTCCGAGATTGTCGCCGGTGTTGACGACGAGATCCGGCGAGAGCTCGGCCAATCGCGCCATCCACTCCTGCTTGCGATGCTGCCACGGCGCCATGTGGGCGTCGGACACGTGCAGGATGCGGACGGGCTCGGAGCCCTTCGGAAGCACGCGGAGGGCGTGATAACGCACCGTGAACAGGTATCGCTCGATACCCATGCCCCACACGGCCGCCCCGACGGCGGCCGCCCCCGCGACCCCGAGGGGTGCGAGGGCGGCCTTCACCACAGGACCGGTCACGAGGGGCAGTCCTTGGCGACGATCGTCAGGATCACGTTGGTGCTCTTGCTGGCCGCCGTTCCGCCGGCCGGGTTGGTCGAAACAACCTGCCCTTCCGCCGGGGCCTTGTCGTCCTTCGAACAGCCGCCGATCGAGACGGTGCCATACCCTGCGGCCAGCATGGCCGCACGGGCCGAACTGACCGGCTGTCCGGACACCTCGGGCACGGTACCGCTCTGCCCGTTGCCGGGGCTCAGGGTGATGACCGAGCCGGCCGGAGCGGACCCGCCGCCGGGGTTCTGGGCCGCGACACGGTCGTTTCCGAACTCCGCGTCGACCGGGTCGCCGATCGAGACACGGAAGCCCGCGTTCTGGAGCGTCGACCGGGCGCTGTCGATGGACTGACCAACGACGTTCGGCAGGTCGGCCTGCTTCGTCCGCAGGGCATTCGAGGGCGGGTCGGGGAAGGCATCTCCGCCGTAGAACTCGTCGGCTGCGCTCTGGGTCGCCCGAGCGATCGAATACCGCATGTCGGACAGCTGCTGACCGTTCCAGTACTTGCCGAACAGCGTCTCGATGCCGCGCCAGTTACCGACCCACACCGCCGTGGTGACCTTGGTCGAGGACTCGATCATCCACGTGTTCCATCCCTCGTGCGTACCGGTCTTCCCGAGCACGGGAGTGCCGTCGTAAGGGTTCGCCGAGGAGCCGGTTCCGCCGCTCGCCATGACGCCCTGCAGCGCGTAGCCGACCGCGGCCGCGACGTCGGGGGTGAGCGCGGGCTCGCACGCGCGCTCGGGGATCCTCCGCTCCGCGCCGTCGCTGTCGGTGACCTTGTCGATCACCTTGGGCTGGCAATGCGTGCCCCCGTTGGCGACCGTGGCGTAGGCGCCCGCCATCGCGAGAGGCGACACCGGGTCGTTGCCGATGACGTTGTTCGCGACGGCCATGTCGATGTCGGTTCCGTTGCCGCGCGTGACACCGAGCTTCTTCGCCGTCTTGGCGATATCGCAGAGGTCGAGTTCGGATGCCATCGCGAGATAGCCCGTGTTCAGCGAGTCGCGCGTGAAGCGCAGGGGGGTGCCGACGTAGCCGGAGCTGTTCCCGAAGTTGTTGATCGTGACCTTGCCGGCGTTGATCCAGTCTCCGGTGCAGGAGTTCTTCATGTTCGGAACCGGTCCGAGACGGCCGTTGAGGTTCTCGTTGAGCGAGTGCCCCTTCTCGATCCAGTCGACGAGGGTGAAGAGCTTGAACGTCGATCCCGCGTTGAATCCGTCGGACCCGCCGTAGGTGCTGTCGCCGGCGAACACGATCGAGTTGTAGGACGGGTCCGCTTCGGCCTGAGCAGGGTCCTGGGTGAACTTGGTGTTCTGCGCGATGGCGAGGACGCGTCCCGTGCCCGCCTCAAGGCTCACCGCCGTCGAACCGAAGTCCATGTTCGCGTACATGGCGGGCGCGTTGTCGTTCATCGCCTGCTGGGCGGCATCCTGAACACGCCAGTCGAGGGTGGTCTGGATCGTCAGACCGTCCTGGCGGAGGGCGCGCACCCGGTCGTCGGTCTCGTCGCCGAAGGCGGGGTCGTTGAGGATCGTCGCGACGACGTACTGGCAGAAGTACGGGGCGGCGGAGACGACGCAGCCCTGGTCGGTCGAGGTGATCGACGGGGTGATCGGCTCGATCGCGAACTGCACGTACTGTTCGTGCGTGATCTTGCCGTCCGCCTCCATACGACTGAGCACGTAGAGCTGACGGCCCTTCGTCTCGCTGTAGCCGTCGGCGGCGTTGACGAGCTGCTCCTGCGTGATCTCGCCGTTGTCACGCAGCGTGTACAGCGCCTGGATCGTGCCCTGGTCGACGTCGTCGATCGATCCGTCGGGAGCCTTGTTCCACGCGGTCGTGCCGTCGTTGATCGATCCCTCGGGGATGTCGATGCGGAAACGGTTCGGGTTCTGCACCATGCCCGCGAGAACGGCGGCCTGTCCGACGTTCAGCTGCGAGGCCGGGACGTTGAAGTAGCGCTTGGCCGCGGCGTCGATGCCGTAGGTGACGCCGCCGAAGTTGGCGATGTTGAGGTAGCCCAGAAGGATCTGGTCCTTCGTGTACTCCTTCTCGAGCTGCACGGCGTAACGCATCTCCTGGAGCTTGCGCTGGTAGCCCGCGGCGCCGTCGGACTGGATCGCTTCGAGGGCGCACTTCTGCAGAGCCTCGTCGCGCGTCATCGCCGGCTGGGTGTCGGTCGCCTCGACGGCCTTCGCGTCGCGCTCGCAACGCTGGACGAGCACGTTCTTCACGTACTGCTGGCTGATCGAGGAACCACCCTGGGTCTCGCCACCGGAGGCGTTGCTGAGCAGGGCTCGCGTCGTTCCGATGAGGTCGACGCCGCCGTGCTGGTAGTAGCGGGGGTCTTCCGACGACAGGATCGCGTCGTACATGACCGGGTTGACCTGGTCGAAGGTGACGGGGGAGCGGTTCTGGTCGAAGAACTTCGCCAGCACCTGGTCGCCCGCCATCAGCGTCGTCGGCTGCATGAGCTCGTCGGGCTTGAGGTAGCTCGGCATCTTGTCGAAGATCGTGATGGCGCTGGATGCAGCGGCGCCGGAGACGGCGATGGCCGGCGTCACGGCGGCGGTGACGAGGAGTCCGGCGACCGCGCTCAGGCCGACGAGGCCGACGATGCCGCCCAGGGCACCGCTAGCCGTTCGTTTGTTCTCGGGCATAGGGTTGATGCTAAGCGACGTTGCTGGGCGATGCCTCGAAGGCGTGCGCTCGCGCGCGCACGAAACCGTCCCCGCGCGTGAGATCACGCGCGCCGACCCACCGCCGGGAGCCTCGAAATGACCACGTGGGAATACCTCACCACGCCGCTGCTGATCCACAACACCGCCGCGATCCTGAACAACTGGGGCAAGCAGGGCTGGGAGCTCGTGCAGGTGGTGACCGGCCCCGAGGGTGGGCTCGTGGCCTACTTCAAGCGTCCCGTCGGCGGCGGGAGCGCCAACGCCGGTCTCGGTGCCGCGGAGGCGGCCGCGCGTCAGTTCGAGGGCCAGCAGTGAGCGTCAGCGAGCGGCTCGCCGCCCTTGGCGTCGAGGTTCCCGCGGTCGTCCCGCCGGTGGCGTCCTACATCCCCGCGAAG
This sequence comes from uncultured Microbacterium sp., assembly GCF_947489255.1. Lineage (GTDB taxonomy): Bacteria > Actinomycetota > Actinomycetes > Actinomycetales > Microbacteriaceae > Microbacterium > Microbacterium phycohabitans. The sequence continues at coordinate 224,897 of NZ_CANLCY010000003.1, read as the reverse complement.
CGCCACGGCGACCTCGTCTACACCTCGGGTCAGCTGCCCATGGTGCAGGGTGCCCTTCCCGCGACCGGCAAGGTCGGGGAGTCCGCGGGTCTGGTGACCCCGATGGATGCCAAGGGCTACGCCCGCCAGTGCGCGCTGAACGCCATCGCTGCTGCGGCGGCGCTGGTCGGCGGTGTCGACAACCTGACCGGTGTCCTCAAGCTGACCGGGTTCGTGGCATCCGTCCCCGAATTCACCGGGCAGCCGGGGGTCATCAACGGAGCGAGCGAGTTCCTCGGTGAGGTGTTCGGCGAGACCGGCGCGCACGCGCGGTCGGCCGTCGGCGTGCCGGTGCTGCCGCTGGACAGCCCGGTCGAGGTGGAGGTCGTCTTCACCGTCGCCTGACGGAGCGATCGAGGAGGGGCCGTGGACGCAGACGCCGTCCGCGGCCCCTCGTCGTTCCCGCGGCCGTGCTGGTGGGGAACGACGGCGTCCGTCAGCGTGCGACTCGGCGGATTCTGAACGAGGGAGGAGGACGATCGGCCTCGTGACTCCTCCTCCTCCTCCCGTGCGGCCCGGCTCTTCACTGGTCGACCCTCCCGTGCACCTGCGGCGCTCAGTCGTGGTCGCCGTCGCGACCGTCGTCGGCCTCGTCATGGTCGGACTCCTGCTGCGTCTGACGGAGCTCGACGCGGCCGGATCCGCGGCCGTGCACCATCTCCGCGGAGGGCCGCTCGGCCCGGTGGCGGAGGTGCTCTACCTCGCCCTCAAGCCACTGCCCGCGACGCTCACGATGCTGGCGGCGACGGCGGCGGTCGCGGGCCTCACCCGGTCGTGGCGGCCCGCCGTCGTCTTCTCGGGGACGATCGCGGTGACCTGGGGGTCGGCCGAGGCGGTCAAGCTCGTCGTCGACCGTCCACGACCTGGACTCAGCGAGGCGGCGATGGCGACGATTGGGCGCGCCGCCGACGCCTCCTTCCCGAGCGGTCACGTCGCCTTCACCGCGGCTCTCGTCGCCGCGTGTGCGTGCCTGGCGTGGGGCACACGGTGGCGCTCGCTCGTGATCGTGCTGGGTGCTCTCCTCGTGGCGTGCATGGCCGCCGCCGTCGTGATCGAGGGAGTGCACTACCTCGGCGACGCGGCGGCATCCCTCGTCTGGGTGGCGGGGGTGTTCCCGGCGGTACGCGGGGGGGTGGGCGATGGCCGTCGCGAGGATGGATGCCACGCTGCGGCGCCGACGCTCGCACCGGGTCGTCTGACTCACGGCACGACGGATCTCACCCGCCACCGCCGCGCTGCCACGACGGCGGGAGCGGCCGGGGACGCGGCGTCCCCGGCCGGCGGACGTCACTTCACCTGGGCGCTGATGACGCTCATCACAGCGGTGTCGGCGAGCGTCGTTGTGTCTCCGACCTCGCGTCCTTCCGCGACGTCGCGGAGCAGGCGGCGCATGATCTTGCCCGAGCGGGTCTTCGGCAGCTCCCCGACGATGTAGACGTCGCGCGGGCGCGCGATGGGGCCGATCTGCTCGCCCACCCATCTGCGCAGCTCGTCGCCGAGTCCTTCGACGGGATTCTGCTTCAGGTAGCGGCTCTTGATGATCACGAAGGCGACGACGGCTTGGCCGGTGGTCTCATCGGATGCCCCGACCACGGCCGCCTCGGCGACACCGTCGTGCCCGACCAGGGCCGACTCGATCTCGGCGGTCGAGAGGCGGTGCCCGGAGACGTTCATGACGTCGTCGACGCGACCGAGCAGCCACACGTCGCCGTCGTCGTCCAGGCGGGCGCCGTCGCCGGCGAAGTAGTAGCCCTTGTCGGCGAACTTGTCCCAGTACGTTTCGCGGTAGCGGTCGGGGTCGCCCCAGATGCCGCGGAGCATGCTCGGCCAGGGTTCGGTCACCACGAGCAGACCGCCGCTGCCGTTGCCGACCGGTTCGCCGCCGTCGTCGACCACCGCGATCGAGATCCCGGGCACGGGCACCTGCGCCGAGCCCGGCTTGGTCTCGGTGACCCCCGGCAGGGCCGAGATCATGATCGCGCCCGTCTCGGTCTGCCACCACGTGTCGACGATGGGCGTCTCGTCGGCGCCGATGATCTCGCGGTACCAGACCCACGCCTCGGGGTTGATGGGCTCACCGACGGAGCCGAGCAGGCGCAGCGACGACAGGTCGAACTTCTGCGGCACGTCGCGTCCGATCTTCATGAAGGAGCGGATCGCCGTGGGCGCGGTGTAGAAGACCGTGACGCCGTGGTTCTGGATGAGCTCCCACCAGCGACCCGGGTGCGGGGTGTCCGGGGTGCCCTCGTAGAGGAGCTGCGTCGCGCCGTTGGCGAGCGGGCCGTAGGCGACGTAGGTGTGACCGGTGATCCAGCCGATGTCGGCCGTGCACCAGTAGACGTCGGTCTCGGGGTGCACGTCGTGCACGACGCGGTTCGTGAACGCCGCTTGCGTGAGGTAGCCCCCCGAGGTGTGCAGGATGCCCTTGGGCTTCCCGGTGGTCCCCGAGGTGTAGAGGATGAACAGCGGGTTCTCGGCGGGGAAGGCCTCGGCCTCGTGCTCGCTCGAGGCCTGCGGCACGACGTCGTGCCACCAGATGTCGCGGTCGGCGGTCCATTCCACCTCGTTCTCGCCGCGCTTGACGACCAGGACGTGCTCGACGGTCTCCTGGATGCCGGAGCCGTTGCGGTCGGCGAGGGCCTGGTCGACCGCGGGCTTGAGGGGGGACACCTTGCCCTTGCGCCAGCCGCCGTCTGCGGTGATGACGACCTTCGCTCCGGCGTCGTCGATGCGCGCGCGGAGGCTATCGGCCGAGAACCCGCCGAAGACGACGGAGTGCACGGCGCCGATGCGGGCGACGGCGAGCATCGAGGCGATGGCCTCGGGGATCATCGGCAGGTAGAGCGCGACACGGTCGCCGCGTTCAACGCCGAGGCCGAGGAGGACGTTGGAGAGGCGCTTGACCTCGTCGGTCAGCTCCGCGTAGGTGACGTTGCGCTGGTCGCCGGGCTCGCCTTCCCACCGCAGCGCGATGCGATCTCCGTTGCCGGCTTCGACGTGGCGGTCGAGGCAGTTGTAGGCCACGTTCAGCTCGCCGTCGGCGAACCACTCCGCGAACGGGGGGTTGGACCAATCCAGCACCTGGGTGAAGGGGGTGTGCCAGTGCAGTTCGCGGGCCTGGTCGGCCCAGAAGCCCTCGCGGTCGGCGGCTGCGCGCTCGTACAGACTCCGGTCTGCGACGGCGTTCTCGGCGAAAGCGGCCGACGGGGCGAACCGGCGGGTCTCGTTGAGGAGGTGGTCGATCTGGCTGCTCATCGCGGCGCTCCTTCGCGTTCACGTCACACCGCGTCGATGCGCGGAGTTCTACCCGGGTCACGCTAGCGACCGCTCATTCCGGGGGCCACCTCCGATAGTTGGCATCGCCGTCGCCCGGGAAACAGGTGATATATCGCAATGAATAGGTCGCGAGAGTTGGCCCGGCTCATTCGCGCGCGTACTCTTAGAACGCCCGAACATCGCTTCCGGCACTCGCGTCGGGGGGAGCCCCCCAATTTTCCTCCGGCGCGCGGCGGCATCCCTCGCCCCCCACTGTAGGGATGCCGCCCCCTTCTTTTTCCGGCCGCTCGCACCTTTCCTCCCCAGCGAGGCGAGCCGGCCCGTTGTCCACGGAAGCCCATCCGCGCCCCGCGACGGGGCCCTGCCGATGCCTACCGTCGTGGTCGTGGCATCCTTTCCTTCCCTCGCATCGACCGCCCCGGCCGCGTCCCGGCCGGCGGATCCGGGTCGCGCCGACGACGGGGCCGATGACGATGCCGCGCTGACATTCCTCCGGCCCTTCCTCGACGACCCTCTCGTCACCGACCTCTTCATCAACGGAGAGCACGGGCTCTTCGTCGACCGCGGCGCCGGGATCGAACGGGTGGCGTCCTGGCGGGCGAGTGAAACGGAGGTGCGGCGTCTGGCGGTGCGCCTGATCGCGCGGGGCGGTCGCCATCTCGACGACGCCTCCCCGTGCGTCGACGTGCGGTTGGAGCGGGGCGTGCGCGTGCACGCGGTGCTCGCGCCGGTCGCCACCCGCGGAACGACCATCTCGGTGCGCGTCCCCCGGTGGGACACTCCCGACCTCGCGCTGTTGGAGCGGACCGGGATGCTGTCCGAGGTTCAGCGCGAACGCCTCGAGGACTTCGTGGACCGACGGCAGAACCTGCTCATCACGGGGGCGACGGGTGCGGGTAAGACCACTCTTCTCTCCGCCCTCCTGGCCCGAGTCCCCACCACGCAACGCATCATCACCATCGAGGAGGTGGCCGAGCTGCGTCCCGCGCATCCCCATCACGTCGCGCTCGAGGCGCGCCAGGCGAACATCGAGGGAGCCGGCGGCATCACCCTCGCACGACTCCTCCGCGAGGCGTTGCGCATGCGCCCCGATCGCCTCGTGCTGGGGGAGTGCCGCGGCGAAGAGCTGCGCGAGCTCCTCATGGCGTTGAACACCGGACACGACGGGGGAGCCGGCACGCTCCACGCGAGCGGCCTCGCCGACGTCGCGACGCGCCTGGAGGCGCTGGGTGCGCTCTCCGGAATGGATGCCGTGACCACGGCGCGGCAGGTGGTGAGCGCGGTCGGCGCGGTGGTCCACGTCGACCGATCGGACGGGCCCCGGCGCGTGACCGCGTGGGGGAGGCCGGTCATCCGCAACGGCCGACTCGTCATCCAGCCGGAGGAGTGGTCGTGACGGCCCCGAGAACAGACCCTTACGCGACCGTGGTGCGTCTTGCCGTCCTGCTCGGGGGCGGAGCTTCGCCCGCTCTCGCGTGGCGGCACCTGGCGGAGGGAGGAGACCCCACCGCGGGAGCCGCGGCCCGGGCCGCTGACCGGGGTGAGGACGTCGGCGCCGTGCTGACCGCGGCGGGCGGGGCCTGGGTCGACATCGCGGCCGTCTACAGCGTCGCCGTCGAGACGGGGGCTCCCTTGGCGGAGACGCTCCGTTCCGTGGCGGGCGCTCTGCGCGACGCGGCCGAAGTGGCCTCCGAGGTGCGCGTCGCGCTGGCCGAGCCGCTCGCGACGGCGCGCCTGCTCGGTTGGCTTCCCGCGGCGGGTGTGCCCCTCGGCGCGCTTCTCGGAGCCGATCCCCTCGGCATGCTCCTCGGCGATCCCCTCGGGCGCGTGTGCTTGGTCGGCGGGGTCGCCCTGGTCGCCGGGGCACACGTGTGGTCGAGGAGGCTGGCGCGGTCGGCGCGTCCGTCCGCGAGGGTGCCGGGACTCGAGGCCGAGCTGTGGGCGGTCGCGCTCTCGGCGGGCGCGTCTCCCGAGCGTGCGCGCGCGGTGATCGCCCGCCGTGCGCGCAGCCCCGGCGACTCAGGGGCGCCCGCCATCCACGAGACGCTCGATCTGGCGCTGCGAGCCGGCGTCCCCGCCGCAGAGCTGCTTCGCGCCGACGCCTGGGCGTCCCGGCACCGGGCTCGCACCGAGGGGCGGGAGGCGGCGGCACGCCTGTCGACGCGTCTGCTCCTCCCGCTCGGAGCGTGCACCTTGCCCGCTTTCCTCCTGCTCGCCGTCGCACCGATCGTGCTCGGCCTGCTGCGCTCCGGCGTCCTCCCGTGACCGCTTCATCGATCCCGAACACCCCAACATGAAGGAGACCCCATGTCCGACCTCGATCCTCGCGCCCCGTTCGTCCACGACCCCTCGTCGTTCCCCCTGCTCACCGGCGCCCGCGCGCGCCGAGCGTTCCTCGACGAGCGCGGCGCCGCCACCGCGGAGTACGCCATCGCAACGATGGCGGCCGTGGCCTTCGCCGGGCTGCTGGTCGTCATCATGCGCAGCGACGAGGTGCGCGGCATCCTGACCGACCTCGTGCGCCGCGCGCTCACGGTGCAGTGACGCGGTGGTGTCGGTCGGGCGCCGTCGCGCGCTCGCGGCGGTGCCTTCGGAGAGTGGGTGCCGCCTCGCGCGCGCGGCTAGGCCTCCGGGCCGTTGGCGCGGCCTCGCACTCGCGGCTGGGCGAGTCGGCTGCCACGGCCGCCTCGCGCGTGCGGCTCGGCGACCGGGGCGCGGTCACGGCGGAGTTCGCCGTGACCCTCCCGGCCGTGCTGATCGTCCTGGCGCTGGGAGTGGGGGTGCTCGGCACCGCCGCGACCACGCTGCGTCTGCAGCACGCGGCGACCGAGGGCGCTCGGCTCCTCGGCCGTGGAGACGACGTCGGAGCGTCGGCAGCGCTCGCCGCAGCCGGCGGCTCGATGACCGTGACGCACGACGGTGGTCTCGTGTGCGTGTCGACGTCTGCGACCCGTTCGGTTCCGCTCGCCCTCCCCCTCCCGCCGGCCGCGGCGCGCGCCTGCGCGCTCGACGGTGGCCGCTGATGGCGGGCAGCGTGTCGACCGTCGGTGTGCTGACGGTCGTCGCCGGTATGGCGGTGGCGGTGGCAGCGGTCGGTGGGGCCGCGTTGACGGCGCGGCGGGTGGCCGGCACGGCGGATGCGGCTGCCCTCGCGGCGGCCGATACGGCCAGTGGCGCGGTGAGCGGCTACCCGTGCGACGCGGCGGCGCGGGTGACCGCCGCAGCCGGGTGGGAGCTGACGGAGTGCCATGTCGACGGCCTGATCGCCACGGTCACCGTCGCCGGGGCGTACGGTGGAGTGCCCCTCGATGCGCGCTCGCGAGCCGGACCTCCCGATGTCTCGAGCCCGTGAGACCTCCCGGAACCCGAACAGGGAGGCGTGTGTATGGTGTGCATCGAAGAAAGGACCCCAGTGGCAAACGGAAAGAAGCTCGTCATCGTCGAGTCCCCGACGAAGATGAAGTCGATCCAGGGATACCTCGGCGACGACTACGAGGTGCTCAGCTCGGTCGGTCACATTCGCGACCTCGCGTCGAAGAAGGAGATCCCGGCCGACAAGAAGGCGGCGTACGGCAAGTACTCCATCGACGTCGAGAACGACTTCGACCCCTTCTACGTGGTCAACGACCGCAAGACGAAGACGGTCGCCGAGCTCAAGCGCGCGCTGAAGACCGCCGACGAAGTCCTGCTCGCCACTGATGGTGACCGCGAAGGCGAAGCCATCGCGTGGCACCTGCTCGAGGTCCTCAAGCCCAAGGTCCCCGTCCGCCGCATGATCTTCCACGAGATCACCAAGGACGCCATCCGCGACGCCGCGGAGCACACGCGAGACCTCGATGTCTCGCTCGTCGACGCTCAGGAGACGCGCCGCGTCCTCGACCGTCTCTACGGATGGGACGTCTCGCCGGTGCTCTGGCGCAAGGTCGGTTCCGGACGCGAGGGAACGGCGCTCAGCGCCGGCCGCGTGCAGTCCGCCGCCACGCGCATGGTCGTCGAGCGTGAGCGCGAGCGCATGGCGTTCGTCTCGGCGTCGTACTGGGATGTCGAGGCACTCGCGTCGCAGTCGGGCTCGTCGTTCACCACGCGACTGAACCGTCTCGACGGAGCCCCCATCGCCCGCGGTGGAGACTACGACGACAACGGTCAGCTCAAGAAGGCCGTCGTCGTCCTCGACGAGTCTGCTGCTCGCTCGCTGGCCGACGCGATCACCGCCGCGGGGCGCGCCACGGTGTCGAAGGTCGAGGCGAAGCCGGGCACGCGCAGTCCTCGTGCTCCGTTCACGACCTCGACCATGCAGCAGGAAGCCGGCCGCAAGCTCTCGATGAGCGCGAAGCACGCCATGGGCGTCGCACAGCGTCTGTACGAGAAGGGCTTCATCACCTATATGCGTACCGACTCGGTCGCGCTGTCGGGGCAGGCGATCTCGGCCGCCCGCGCGCAGGCCGTGGCTCTGTACGGCGACAAGGCGGTTCCCGCGAACCCCCGCGTCTACAAGAGCAAGTCGAAGAACGCGCAGGAGGCGCACGAGGCCATCCGCCCCTCGGGCGAGACCTTCCGCACGCCCGCCTCGCTCGCGTCGTCGCTGGACCGCGACGAGCAGAAGCTCTACGACCTCATCTGGAAGCGCACCGTCGCCAGCCAGATGGCGGATGCCAAGTACGAGACGACGACCGTCACCCTCACGGTGCGGGCCGCGGCGCAGGTCGCCGAGTTCACGGCATCCGGAACCGTCTACACCTTCAAGGGCTTCCTCGAGGCGTACGAAGAGGGCGCAGACGAGAAGCGCAACGACGACGACGCCGACCAGTCGCTGCCCGCCGTCGCCGTGGGCGACGAACTGGCGATGAGCGATGTCGAGCCCAAGGGGCACAGCACCTCTCCCAAGCCGCGCTACACCGAGGCGAGCCTGGTGAAGGCGCTGGAGGAGAAGGGCATCGGTCGCCCGTCGACCTTCGCGAGCATCATCGGCGTCATCCTCGATCGCGGCTACGTCACCAAGCGGGGCCAGGCGCTCGTTCCGAGCTGGCTCGCCTTCAGCGTGGTGCGACTGCTCGAAGAGCACTTCGCCGACCTCGTCGACTACGACTTCACGGCGGCGCTCGAAGACGACCTCGACGCGATCGCCCGCGGGGAGCAGCGCCGGACCGAGTGGCTCAAGTCGTTCTACTTCGGTTCGGAGAAGCAGGTCGGCCTTCGCCACATCGTCGACAACCTCGGCGAGATCGACGCGCGCGAGCTCAACTCGACGCGTATCACCGACACGGCCGTGCTGCGGTTCGGCAAGTACGGTCCCTACCTCGAGGTCACCGATCCCGCGGCGGACGCCGATGCCAAGCCGCGGATCGTGAACATCCCCGAGGACCTCGCACCCGACGAGCTCACCCCCGACAAGGCGCGGGAGCTGATCGAGGCGCCGGTCGCCGGCGATCGCGTGCTGGGGGAGAACCCCGAGAACGGCAAGCTCGTCGTCGTCAAGGACGGTCGCTTCGGACCCTACGTGCAGGAGGTCGACGCCGAGGAACCCGAAGAGGTCGACCAGGCCACGGGCGAGGTCGTCGAGGCCCCGAAGAAGCGCGGCGCGAAGAAGGAAGCCGCCCCGAAGCCCCGTACGGCATCGCTCTTCCGGTCGATGTCGGTCGACACGATCGAACTCGACGCGGCTCTGCAGTTGCTCTCCCTCCCGCGCGTCATCGGTGCCGATCCGGCGACCGGCGACGAGATCACCGCTCAGAACGGGCGATTCGGCCCGTACCTGAAGAAGGGCACCGATTCGCGGTCGCTCGACAACGAGCAGCAGATCTTCGACATCACGCTCGAGGAGGCGCTCGCGAAGTACGCCGAGCCGAAGTACGGCGCGCGTCGCGCCTCGAGCGCGCTGAAGGAGTTCGACGCCGACCCGGTGAGCGGCAAGCCCATCAAGCTGAAGGACGGCCGATTCGGCCCCTACGTCACCGACGGCGAGACGAACGCCACCGTTCCCCGCGGTGAGAACGCCATGGAGATCACGTTCGAGCGCGCGGTCGAGCTGATCGCCGACAAGCGGGCCAAGGGCCCGGCGCCCAAGAAGACGACCACCGCGCGGAAGACGGCCACCACGAAGACGGCGGCGAAGACGACCGCCGCCAAGACGACGGCAGCCAAGACGACCGCCACGAAGACGGCGGCGACCAAGGCGACGGCGACGAAGACGGCGGCAGCCAAGACGACCGCCACGAAGACGGCGGCGACCAAGGCGACGGCGACGAAGACGGCGGCGGCCAAGGCGACGGCGACGAAGACGGCTGCGTCCAAGACCACCGCGACCAAGACGGCGACGACACGGACGACGGCCGCCAAGACCGCGGCAGCCAAGACCACCTCGACCACCCGCAAGGCCCCGGCGAAGAACTCGTGACCGGTCTCGAATCCCGGCCGCTGCACGCCCCACGGGCGGCACCGGCCGGGGGTCCGGGGCTCTTCGTCACCTTCGAAGGGGGAGACGGCGCCGGCAAGACCACCCAGGCGTCGATGCTGGAGGAGTGGCTCGCGGCCGACGGTCGCGACGTCGTTCGTACCCGCGAGCCGGGAGGCACCGAGGTGGGCGTGCGGATCCGGGAGATCGTCCTGCACCACCGCGGTCACATCGCCGCTCGCGCGGAAGCGCTGCTGTACGCCGCCGATCGCGCGCATCACGTGGAGACCGTCGTCCAGCCCGCCATCGCCCGTGGTGACGTCGTCATCCAGGATCGGTACCTCGATTCGTCGGTCGCCTACCAGGGAGCGGGCCGCGTACTCGACGCCGACGACGTGCGCGCGCTGTCGCTGTGGGCGACGGGGGGCCTGCTTCCCGACCTGACCGTGCTGCTCGACCTCGACCCGACGGCGGCCCGGCGACGGCTCGATGCCGCCGACAAGCCCTTCGACCGGCTCGAGGCGGAGAAGAGCGACTTCCACGCGCGGGTCCGCGCGGGCTTCCTGGCGCTCGCGCAACGCGAGCCCGAACGCTTCCTCGTGCTCGACGCGACCCAGGCGCCGGAGATCCTGGCCGCGCGGGTGCGGGAAGCGGTCGCCGAACGCCTGCGCTGAGCCGGACGTGCACCGACAGCCGATGCTCAGCGGCGGTGTCGGACCCCGGGATTAGGCTGGAACCCATGTCCGTCGCGCTCGAGCCGTCTCCGCGGGCCGCCGGCGCGGCCCCCTTCCCGTGGGACGCCGTGTGGGGTCAGGACGAGGCCGTCGCGAGCCTGCGCCACGCGGCATCCGACCCGTCCGCCCTCGCCCATGCGTGGCTCATCACCGGTCCGCCCGGTTCGGGGCGATCGACTCTCGCCTACGCGTTCGCGGCGGAGCTCATCGCCGATCCCGGCGACGAGCGGGCGCAGCATCAGGTGCTCGCGCGCACGCACCCCGATCTCACGGCTCTGCGGACGGAACAGGTCGTCATCCGTATCGACGAGGCACGCCGTCTCGTCGAGCGGGCCTCCTTCGCGCCCTCGCTCGGCCGACACCGCGTGATCGTCGTCGAAGACGCCGACCGCATGGCCGAGCGCACGTCGAACGTTCTGCTGAAGGCTCTCGAAGAGCCGCCCGAGAAGACCGTCTGGGTGCTCTGCGCGCCGAGCGACGCCGATCTCCTCCCCACCATCCGTTCGCGCGTCCGGGTCCTGCGGCTCCGCGAGCCTTCCGTGGCCGACGTCGCGGGTCTCATCGTCGAACGCACAGGGGTCACGCCCGACGTCGCCGAAGAATCGGCCCGTCACGCGCAGCGTCACATCGGCATGGCGCAGCGTCTCGCCACCGACGACGACGCCCGGGCGCGCCGCGCCGAGACACTGGCGGCGGTGCTGGCCGTGCGGGGGATCGGCGACGCGGTCGAGGTCGCCGGGCAGATCGTGCGTCTGGCGACCGACGACGCGAAGGCGCTCACCGCCACCCGCGACGAGGAGGAGCGACGGGCGCTGCTCCGCATGCTGGGCGTGGCAGAGGGGGCCGCGGTCCCCCCGTCGGTGCGCGGGCAGGTGAACGCCCTCGAAGACGATCAGAAGCGCCGGGCCACGCGGAGCCTGCGCGACGGGATCGATCGGGTGCTCACCGATCTGCAGTCGCTGTTCCGCGACGTCGTGATGGTGCAGTACGGCCGCGAAGCCGACCTGGTCAACGTCGAGCGCCTCGACGCTCTGCGCGCGCTGGCGACGCAATGGACCCCGGCACGCACCCTCGGGGTCCTCGATCGCATCTCCGTGACGCGCCGCAACCTCGAACAGAACGCGGCACCGCTCCTCGCCCTGGAGAGTCTCATGATCACCGTGGCGAACGGATCCGCGCCGTGAGCGTGCGACGGCGCCTGACCGCCCTGGTCGCGGGCCTCGCGGGCGTCGCGCTGGCGCTCACGGGCTGTCTGTACGCGCAGATACCGCCGATGGCCCCCGACGGAGGCCGCTCCCTCGCACCGCAGACCGAGGGCATCGATTCCGCCCTCCTGCCCTACTACGGGCAGACGCTGACCTGGACCGCATGCGGCAGCGCCGGCTTCGACTGCACCACCGTCACCGCTCCGCGCGATTACTCCGACCCGTCGGCGGGTGACCTGCAACTCGCCGTCATCCGGCATCGCGCGACCTCCGGCGAACCGCTCGGGTCGCTGCTGACCAACCCGGGCGGCCCGGGCGTGAGCGGCGTCGACACCGTCCGGGACTCGTTGTCGCTCGTCGCCGACGAGGCGCTCACGCGGTCCTTCGACGTGATCGGGTTCGACCCCCGGGGCGTCGGCCAGTCGACGGCGGTGTCGTGCTACGACTCCGCCGGGATGGATGCCTACCTGTACGACATCCCGCCGGGAAAGCGCGGCAGCGACGAACGCAACGCGGCCCTCGAGCAGCGGCAGGCGGACTTCGCGAAGGCCTGCGAGGCCGGGAGCGACGGCATCCTGCCCTACATCTCCACGGAGAACGCGGCGCGAGACATGGATCTGCTGCGGGCCGTGCTCGGTGACGAGAAGCTCAGCTATCTCGGTTTCTCGTACGGCTCCCTGCTCGGCGCGACGTATGCCGGGCTGTTCCCGGAACGCGTCGGGCGCATGGTGCTCGACGGAGGCATCGATCCGAGCCTGGCCGGCAGCGACAGCGGGATCGCGCAGGCGGTCGGCTTCGAGAACGCGCTGCGTGCGTTCATGGCCGATTGCCTCCGCGCCTCGGACTGTCCCTTCTCGGGATCGGTCGACGACGCGATGGATGACGTGGCGTCCATGCTCGCCCGCGCCGACTCGCGCCCTCTCAGGGGCGCCGACGGGCGCCTCCTCGGCGCCGACTCGCTGCTCACAGCCATCATCGCCGCGCTCTACAGCGACGAGAACTGGCCCTACCTGCGCGTGGCCCTCGCCGACGTGCAGAACGGCGACGCCTCCGTCGCCTTCCAGCTCGCCGACTTCTACAACGGCCGCGTCGACGGGCAGTACACCGACAACACCATGCAGGCCCTGCGCGCATACAACTGCGTCGACTACCCTCGCGAAGACGATGCCGACGAGGCGTCGCTGCAACAGGAGCTGGAGCAGAAGGCTCCGGTCGTCGCGCCCTACTGGGTCGGTCCCGACGCGTGCGCCTCGTGGCCGGCGCCGCCCACCGGAGAGCCCGGCGCCATCACCGCCCCGGGGTCGCCGCCCATCCTCGTGCTGGGCACCACGGGCGACCCCGCCACGCCCTACGCCGAGGCCCAGGCGCTGGCCGATCAGCTCTCGCAGGGAGTCCTGGTCACCTACGTCGGCGAGGGGCACCTGGCCTACAACAAGGGCAACGACTGCGTGAACGGAGCCGTCGACGACTACCTCATCGACGACACCGTGCCCGCCCCCGACCTGCGCTGCGAGTAGCGCCGCGGCGACGCCGTGCGCCTACTCTTGATCCGTCACATCCCGAGGAGACCCCTATGACCGCGCCCATCGCCGACCTGGCGAGCTACATCGACCACACCCTGCTCAAGCCCGAGGCCACGCGCGCCGACGTCGAGCGCATCATCGCCGAGGGCGCCGAGCTCGGCACCTACAGCGTGTGCCTCTCGCCGTCGTTCCTGCCGGTCGAGCTGCCCGACGGCCTCAAGCTGGCCGTCGTGTGCGGATTCCCCAGCGGAAAGCACCACGCCGAGGTCAAGGCCGCCGAGGCGGCGTTGTCGGTCGCCCAGGGCGCGCACGAGATCGACATGGTTATCGACATCGGCGCCGCCATCGAGGGGCGCTACGAGGTCGTGGAGGCCGAGATCCGCGCCGTCCGCACCGCGGCTCCCGCGCCCACCGTCCTGAAGGTGATCATCGAGTCCGCCGCGCTGTCCGATGAGGCCATCGTGGCCGTGTGCGAGGCTGCGGTCGAGGCGGGTGCCGATTTCGTCAAGACGTCGACGGGCTTCCACCCCGCGGGCGGCGCCACGGTCCACGCGGTGCAGCTGATGAAGCGCACGGTCGGGGACCGCGCCGAGGTGAAGGCGTCCGGGGGAGTGCGGACGCGCGCCGCGGCCGAAGAGATGATCGCCGCGGGGGCCTCTCGCCTCGGGCTGTCGTCGAGCCGCGACATCCTCGCCGATGGCTCCGCGACGGGCGACTACTGACCGCGTACCGCGAGGGCCGCTGAAGCATGTAAGATCGATGATCGTGCACGCGACAGCGCGCACATGCCGCCTTAGCTCAGACGGCAGAGCGATTCACTCGTAATGAATAGGTCAAGGGTTCGATTCCCTTAGGCGGCTCCGAAGGCCCCCACCCGCTTCCACCGGGTGGGGGTCTTTCTTCGTCATCGAGATCTCACCGGTCTGACGGTCATCGCACCGCGCGTCCTCGCTTCCGTCGCCACGCGGCGTCTGGAGGCCCCCAAGGGGCCGGGAAGCTCCCCGGGTGTCCCGATAGGCTGGAGAGCCGTTCCGCGTCCGCGTGACGCGTCGTCAGCCCGCAGGAGTACCCGTGTCGAACGCCCTCGATGCCCTCATCGAGATCTTCACGTGGGTCGGGCTGGGCGGCGGACTGCTCCTGGCCTTCGCGGCGGTGGTCCTGCTGCTGCTCGACGGCACGTGGGCACCGGCGCGGGCCGTCGTCGAATCGGTCGACGGAGGCCGCGTCGTCCGGTGGTTCGACGACCGGGGCGGCGTCAACGAGGCGCCCCTGTCGGCCCACGACGATGCGAAGATCGGCACGGCCGACATGGCCGACATCTTCTACCGCCGCGGGGTGCCGCATCGCATGCGTCTCACGCGGAACTCGCCCGTGGTGCGTTTCGTCTCCCTGCTCGCCGCCGGCGTCCTGGCGCTGGGGGCGGTGGCGTTCGTCGTCTCGATCGTGCTGCTGTTCGCTCGCGGGTGACCCCACTCGGCGCCTGAGCCCGGGCCGTGGTCGGCGCGGGTTGCGTCGCGCCCCCGACCCGCCTCGCGCCCGCCCCACCCGTCCCGACCCGCGTCGCGCTTGACCCGCGTCGCGCCCGACCCGCGCCAGCCCGACCCGCGCCCGCCCCACCCGCCCCGTACCACGCGCATCCGCCCCGGCTCCCGCCCGCCCCACCCGTCCCCGACCCGCGTCGCGCTTGACCCGCGTCGCGTCCGACCCGCGCCCGCCCCACCCGCCCCGCCCGTCCCCGACCCGCGTCGTGTCCGACCCGCGTCGCGCCCGACCCGCGCCCGCCCCACCCGCCCCGTACCACGCGCGCCCGCCCCACCCGCCCAGCACCACGCGCGCCCGCCCCGCCCGACGCGCGTAGGCTCGCCTCATGAGCCGCGCCCTGTTCATCGTCGACGTCCAGAACGACTTCACCGAGCGCGGGGCGCTGGGCGTGCAGGGTGGCGATGAGGTCGCCGCTCGCATCTCGGGCTATCTCGCGGCGCACGCCGACGACTACGCGCTGGTCGTGGCCTCGCGGGACTGGCACCACGGCGACGACGACAACGGCGGGCACTTCTCCTCCACCCCCGACTTCGTCGACACCTGGCCGGTGCATTGCGTCGGCGGCACGTACGGCGCCGACTACGACGAGGTCTTCGACACCACGCGCGTCACGCACCACCTGAAGAAGGGCCAGGGGAAGCCCGCCTACTCTCTCTTCGAGGGGGTCTCCGACGACGGCGAGACCGCCGCGCAGCTCCTCGAGTCCCACGGCATCCGCGACATCGACATCGTCGGCATCGCGACCGACTACTGCGTCCGCGCGTCGACCCTGGATGCGGTGGCGGCGGGCCGCGGTGTGCGCGTGCTCACCGACATGATCGCCGGGGTGCACCCCGATTCGAGCGCCGCAGCACTGCGCGAGATCGAGGCGGCCGGCGCGGTACTGATCCGCTCAGCCGACTGAGTCCTCGAGCGCGACGGGTTCGTCGTCGGAGCGGGGGATCGTCAGTGTCACCGTCGTGCCCTCGCCCGGGGCGCTGGTGATGCGGATCGACCCCCCGTGCTCGGAGACGACGCGCTGCACGCTCGACAGACCGATACCCCGGCCGCCGTCCGTCGCGACCGCGTAGCGCCCCCGGTGGCCCTCCTGCGTGATCGTCGCAAGATCATCGGGGTGGATGCCACGACCGTGGTCGCGCACGCGGACGGCGGCGCCCTCGTCGGTCTCGAACGTGTCGATCTCGATGACGTCGTCGGAGTACTTCGCCGCGTTCTCGAGGACGTTGGCGATCGCACGACGCAGTCCCAGCACGTCGGCGCGGACCGGGACGGCATCCATGATCCCGAACCGGACGCGGCCGAGTTCGCCCGGCAGCACGAGGGAGACGGCACCGCGGGCGACGAGGTCGAGGGTCGCCCGACGCCGACCGCGCTCGGAGGACGAGTCGACGTCGGCCATGAGCGCCTGGGCCATCGCCACGATGTGGTCGCTCGCCTCTCCGGCGAGGCGCAGCAGGCGGTGGTCCGGCGGCAGTTCCTCGCCGATGAGGTCGAGATAGCCGCGAAGTGCGGTGACGGGGGAGAGCAGGTCGTGCGCGAAGGTCCTCTGCAGGGCCGCCTGTTCGTCGGCGGCGCGCTTCTCGCTCGTGAGATCCCGCACGATCTTGACGAACCCGAGCACCTGGCCCTGGTCGCTGCGGATGGCCGAGATCGTCACGCGCGCCCAGAACTCGCTCCCGTCGCTGCGGACGCGCCAGCCCGTGTCCTCGACGTGGCCGTCGCGCTGGGCAGCGGCCAGCAGCTGGTCGGGGAGACCACGCTGCTGCGCCTCCTCGCGGTAGAAGCGCGAGAAGTGCGAGCCCAGGATCTCGTCTTCGCTGTAGCCCTTGATGCGCTCCGCGCCGAGGTTCCAGCCGCGCACGAAACCACCGCTGTCGAGCTTCACGATCGCGAAGAGATCGACCTGCTCGTCCCAGTCGCGGGGGACGGAGCGACGGATGCTCGTCAGAGGGTGGTCGCGCATCGCCCCCGGAGTCGCGGGGAGGGTGGGAGGCTCATCCGGCACGGAGGTCATGCGACGCTGTCGTGGGTCGGGATGCTTGCTGAAGGCATCTTCCGATCATGTCGCCCACCCGCCGTGATGAACAGCGATTGACATCATGACCCGCCCTCGATCTCGGTCACGAAACGGTCACGAGTGTGCGCTGCCATCCGCTCGACCCGTCGGGAGCGATCGGGGCCTGCTCCTGGATCTGCAGGTTGCCGTCCTTGTCGGTCGCGCGCACCGCGATGTAGTGGCTGCCGGCCTCGGCGGCCCACTCGAGACGCCACTGCACCCACGACTGATCGTTGATCGGCGTCGACAGCTGCGTCTCCTGCCAGTCGCCGTTGTCGATCTGGACCTCGACCTTCTGCACCCCGACGGGCTGCGCCCACGCCATTCCCGCGATGACCACGGTGCCGGCGGGCACCGGAGCGCCGATCTTGGGCGTGTCGACGCGCGACGAGAGCTTGATGGGAGCCTGCGCCGCGTAGCCGCGGGGAGTCCAGTACGCCTCGTCCTTGTCGAAACGCGTGACCGTCAGCTTCGTGACCCACTTGGTCGCCGAGACGTAGCCGTACAGGCCCGGCACCACCATGCGCACCGGGAAGCCGTGCTCGAACGGCAGGGGCTCGCCGTTCATGGCGACCGCGAAGATCGCATCGAGATTGTCGTCGGTCAGCGCGCTGAGGGGAGTGGATGCCGTGTACCCGTCGACGCTCTCCGAGAGCACCATGTCGGCGTCCGACTGGACGCCCGCCATGCGCAGCACGTCGCGGATCGGGACGCCCGTCCAGATCGCGTTGCCGACCAGGCTTCCGCCGACCTCGTTCGAGACGCAGGTCAGGGTGACGCCGTACTCGTTCAGGCCCATGTTGACGAGGTCGTCGAAGCTGAGCTCGACCGGGGTGTCGACCATGCCGTCGATCTGCAGGCGCCAGGTCGTGGGGTCGACGTTGGGCACCGTCAGTGCGGTGTCGACGCGGTAGAAGTCGCCGTTGGGGGTGATGATCGGGCTCAGCCCGTCGATCTCCCAGTTCGCGCCCTCGGGCACGGTGACCGTGGTGCGCGGCGCGGGCAGACGCAGGGCCTCGCGAGCGGCGGCGACGGAGGAGGTCGTGGCGTTGAGGATGCGCGATCCCACCCCGACGACGACCGCGCCGACGGCGGTCAGACCGGTGAGCAGGAGGAACTGACGGCGGCTCGTGCGCGCCTTCTCGCCGTCGCGGTCCTCAGCCGCGGCGACCCAGCGCTTCAGTCGCGCGATGGTGAGGATGAGGACGGCGACTCCGCCGATCGTTCCCAGGACCGGGGGCAGCCACGCGAGGGCCCCGGCTCCGGCGCGGGTGATGATCGCCACGGTGGCGAGGACGCCGCCGATGCCGAGCAGCACGGCTCCGACCGGACGGAACCGGTACTGCAGCACACCGGCCACGGCGGCAGCCACGGCGGCGCCGAGTCCGACGCCGACGAGCAGGGCGATCTTGTCGGTCTCGCCGAACAGCGTGATCGCGAGTTCTTTCAGCGGACGCGGCACGATGTCGACGATGAACGAGCCGACGGCCAGAACCGGGCTGGCGGAACGGGCCACCAGTGCGGCGAACAGTTCGGCGATCGCCAGAAGGGTGGCGGCCGACACGATGCCGGCCAGCGCTGCCCAGATCCAAGCGTGCGGTCGGCGCACCTTCGTGGTGTCGGCGGTGCGGGCCGCGGTCTCGGTGGTCATGGCATCCTCATTTCCGGTGCCGCGCACGCGCGACCCTGCCTCATCTCCTGTTCGGAGCGGACGCGGGATCGGATGCCATCGGGCGCGACGCCGTGCGCGCGGGGGCGAGGGCGAAGGCGGCCACCCCGCAGGTGATCAGCACCAGCGCGACGACGAGCCCGGCGGAGAGCGGCTCGCCGAGCAGGGGGACGGCCACCAGAGCGGTCAGCACCGGGCTCAGTGCTCCGGCGGCGGCGGGGATGCTGCTGCCGAGGTTCTTCACCGCGACGACGTAGCAGGCGGTCGACAGCAGTCCCGTCCCGACGCCTTGCACGAGGGCGTAGGCCGCCCAGGCCGGGAAGTCGACATTTCCGTGGAACGCCTGCGACGGCATCGCGCCGGTGGCGGCGAGGGCGAGCGCGGCGAGGAGCGACGCGACGGAGACGACGGCGATGACCCCGACGGGATCGAGCCGCGTCCGCGCGAGACCGATCGTGTACGCCGCCCAGACGAGACCCGCCGCGAGCAGAACGGCGATACCGCCGGCATCCACGACCCCGCCGATGAGGATCGCGCTCGCCGCGACTCCCGCCACGATCGCCGCGAGCGCGATGAGCCGGGTCCGCGACACCGTCGTCCGCCGGTGCAGGAAGAGCAGGATCGTGACGAAGAGGGGGACCGTCCCGGGCACGAGGAGTCCCGTCAGAGCGGCGGAGGTGAGGTGTGCGCCCCACGCGAAGAGGAGGAAGTGCGGGAGCCCGGCGAGCAGGACGAGGGCGATGACCGTCGCCGGCTCCCCGCGCAGTCGGCGCAGCGTCCGAGGGATCCACGGGGCGAGCACGACGGCGGGGACGCCGAAGCGCACGATCGCCGCGTCGCCGATGCCCATCCCGGTCGCCTCGAGCGCTCGGGTCGACAGGGCGAACGACGACCACAGGCAGACGACGGCGGCCACGGCCGCGATCCCGACCACCGTGCGGCGCGACAGGGCCGAGGGGCGGGGCAGGACGAACGTGGTCACACTGCGAGCGTAGGAAGGAGGGCGGCGCAGCGGATTGCGAAGATTGCTCGCTCGACTCGTCGTTTGGCAGAATCTGCCACATGGAAGCCCTCGACGCGATCGATCGCCTCATCCTCGCGGAACTGCAGCGAGATGGTCGTCTCACCAACCAGGACTTGGCCGACAGGGTCGGGCTCTCGCCGTCGCCGTGTCTGCGCCGCGTGCGCCGGCTCGAAGACGCGGGGGTCATCTCGGGGTACCGCGCGGTGGTTTCGCCGAAAGCCGTCGACCTCGAGATCACGGCGTTCGTGCGCCTGCGGTTGGCCTCGCACGAGGGGGCGACGGTGGATGCCGTGGAGCAGCGCCTGCGCGCGATCCCGTCGATCGTGGAGGCCCACCTGCTCGCCGGCGACTGGGACTACCTCGTGCGCATCGTCACACCGACCTTCGAAGCGTACGAACGCCTCCTGCGGGAGCACCTGCGCGCGATCCCCTCCCTCTCCTCGATCGACACCACCTTCGCCTTCGGGGTCACCAAGCCGCTCTCGCCCCTGCCCGTCGACGGTGCGAGCGCGCCCCGTGGGAGCTGACGCCCACCTCGCTACGATGTGACCACCCCGCTCGAGCGTCGCCGGGGCCCCACCGCTCGAGAGGAGCCGCACCGCCGTGGACGACCTCGCGCGCTGGACCGCGGCCCTGACCACGATGGTCGGACTCGGGGTGACGTTGGGTCTGAATCCGGCGCTCTACGCCGCGACGGCCGACGCCCTCGCGCAGAACACCCGGGTCGTGGCGCGCGTAGGCTGGATGGTCGCCGGACTGGCCACCGGGGCGACCGTGCTGTACCTCGCGCTGCAGAGCTTCGACCCGACCGAGTTCGTGGCGGCGGCGGAGCGCGGCACGACCGAGGCGGTGCTCGATCGTCGCGTCGACCTCGCCGCCGGCGCGGTGTTCCTCGCCGGTGCGGTGGCCGTGGGGATCTGGAGACTCCGGAGGCCCGCGCAACCGCCGCATCGCTCGACCGCGTCGTCGCATGCCCATGGGTGGAGCTCGTACGTGCTCGGCGTCAGCTGTTCGATCGTGGGGTTCACCACGTTGCCCATCATGTACATGACCGGTCGCGTGGCCGACGGGGTGAGCGATCACCCCCTCCTGCGGTGGCTCGCGTACGCGGTGTTCCTCGCCGCTCTCGTCGCCCCGTTCGTGCTCCTCGCGACGGCCTGGATGCGATTCCCCACGACGGCCGCGCGCGTGAACGGCGTCTACACGCGGCTGATCGAGAAGGACCACCGCGTGTTGTACGCGGTGGTCCTTCTCGTCGCGGGCGTCGCCTGTGTCATCCTCGGGGTCGTCCCCGGGCGGTGATGCGCGGTCAGCGTGCCCGGCGCTGCTTCGCGAGCTTCGCCACCACGCGACGGCGCACCTTCTGCACCTTGGGGTCGGTCCACACGCGGTAGGCCACGGTCCCCGCGGCCACCGCGCGCCCGATCGCCGTCCGCGCGATCACCGCTCCCGCCAGTCCCACGGCTCCGGTTCCGATCCATCGTGCAACGCCCATGGCGCCTCCTTCAGTCAGCTGGAGACCCAGCCAACGCGATGAAGAGAGGGATGCCGTGCCGCTTGCGCCGCGAGCGGCGGTGTGCTGTCCGCTCAGGCGATGCGCTCGCCGACACCGGCGGCGAAGGGCTCGAGTGCCGAGATCACGTCGTCCGACAGTGCCGTGGTGCTGGCGGTGACCGCGTCGTCGATCTGGGCCGTGCGCGAGGCGCCGATGATCGCGGTGGTGACGACCGGGTCGCGCAGCACCCAGGCGACGGCGAGCTGGGGGATCGAGAGCCCGGCCTCGCGCGCGACGCCGTCGATGCCGCGGATGCGCTCGAGGTAGTCGTCGGTCAGCGCCGAGGCGTCGAGGAACCGGCTGTCGGCGGCCCGGGAATCGGCGGGCACGGTGCCGTCGAGATACTTGGCCGTCAGCAGGCCCTGCGCGAGGGGTGAGAACACCGCGCTGCCCACGGCGAGGCCGCGCAGCGTCGGGAAGAGCTCCGCCTCGGGCGTGCGGTCGAAGAGCGAATACCGCGGCTGGTGGATGAACAGGCGCACGCCCTCGGCCGCGAGGAGCTCGTGCGCGCGTCGGGTGAGGTCGGCGGGGTAGTTCGAGATCCCGGCGTAGAGGGCCTTGCCGCTGCGCACGATGTCGGCGAGGGCGTGCACGGTCTCTTCGATCGGGGTGTCGGGGTCGACGCGGTGCGAGTAGAACACGTCGACGTAGTCGGTGCGCATGCGCGTGAGGCTCTGCTCGAGGGAGCGCATGAGGTACTTGCGCGAGCCGCCGTCGCCGTACGGCCCCGGCCACATGTCGTAGCCCGCCTTCGTCGACAGGAACAACTCGTCGCGGTAGCGCCGGAGGTCGCTGTCGAGCACCGTGCCGAACGTGCTCTCGGCGGCACCGTAGGGCGGGCCGTAGTTGTTGGCGAGATCGATGTGCACGATGCCGCGGTCGACCGCGTGACGCAGGATCTCGCGCTGGACGTCGAGCGTGCGCCCGCTGCCGAAGTTCTGCCACAGCCCGAGTGAGATGCGGGGAAGGGGGATGCCACTGGCCCCGGCGCGCTGGAAGGGCACGTCGTCGTAGCGGGTCGGCGCGGCTTCGAAGGGGGAGACGAGGCGGGGGTCATCGGCGGCGATGGGCATGGGACTGCTGCTCCTCGGAACGGGGAAGGGATCGTTCCGACTCTGCCACGTCATCCGCATTCTCGAAGGGAATCGGCCCGCGTGGGGCGGTCGGTCAGGGGCCGGGATGCGGTCGCGGCCCCTGACCGAGTCCTCAGTCCGCGAGCTCCTCGCGCAGCAGCGCCGCTCCGGCGGTCAGCGCGCTGACCTTGTCGAAGGCGACACGACGCGGCAGCGGCGCCATGCCGCAGTTGGAGCTGGGGA
This sequence comes from uncultured Microbacterium sp., assembly GCF_947489255.1. Classification (GTDB taxonomy): domain Bacteria; phylum Actinomycetota; class Actinomycetes; order Actinomycetales; family Microbacteriaceae; genus Microbacterium; species Microbacterium phycohabitans. Next base: position 202,567 of record NZ_CANLCY010000003.1, on the reverse strand, counting down.
TGAGCTTGTCGGCATCGACGAACTGCAGGGCGCGGCGGAGGGTGTCGGCGACTTCCTCGGGCGTCTCGATGCGCTCGCTGGCGACGTCGAGGGCGCCGAGCATGACCTTCTTGCCGCGGACCAGCTCGACGAGGTCGATCGGCACGTTCGAGTGGTGGCTCTCGAGCGAGACGATGTCGATGCTCGAGCGCTGCAGCAGGGGGAACGACTCCTCGTACTGGCGCCACTCCGAGCCCAGGGTGGCCTTCCAGTCGGTGTTGGCCTTGATGCCGTAGCCGTAGCAGATGTGCACGGCGGTCTCGGCGCGGAGGCCCTCCGCGGCGCGCTCGAGGGCGGCGATGCCCCAGTCCTTCATCTCGTCGAAGAAGACGTTGAACGCGGGCTCGTCGAACTGGATGATGTCGACGCCCGCGGCCTCGAGCTCGCGCGCCTCGTCGTTCAGGATGGTCGCGAACTCCCACGCGAGCTTCTCGCGGCTGCCGTAGTAGCGGTCGGACAGGGTGTCGATCATCGTCATGGGACCGGGCAGCGCCCACTTGATCGGCCGGTCGGTCTGCGCGCGCAGGAACGCGGCATCCTCGATGAACACCGGACCACGTCGGCTGACGGCGCCCACGACGGTCGGCACGCTCGCGTCGTAGCGGTTGCGGATGCGCACCGTCTCGCGGTTCTCGAAGTCGACGCCGTCGAGGTTCTCGATGAAGGTGGTCACGAAGTGCTGACGCGTCTGCTCGCCGTCGCTGATGATGTCCAGGCCACGGCGTTCCTGCTCCTGCACCGCGGAGCGCAGCGCGTCGTGCTTGCCCTCGACGAGCACGTCGCCCTCGAGCTCCCACGGCGACCACAGCACCTCGGGCTTGGCGAGCCACGCGGGCTTGGGGAGGCTGCCGACGGTCGAGGTGGGCAGGAGCGTCGTCACGGGGCTGGTTCCTTCGAAGGTCATCGGACGGGTGCCGCGTAGTCGGCGGCCCACGCGTCGAGGATGTGGCGGTGGGGCTTCACGAAGTGCTCCTCGGCGTAGCGGCCCTGCGTCACGGCGAGCTGGCTGCGCTCCTCGCGGTCGTAGTCGATGCCGGTGCGCACGAAGTCGGGCTCGTCGAGGGTGGGGCGGTACACCTCGCCCGCCGGGCTGACGGCGTTGTAGATCTCGGGGCGGTAGATCTTCTGGAACGTCTCCATCGTGGCGATCGTCCCGGCCAGCTGCAGGTCGGAGTACTCGGAGGTGAGGTCGTCGCGGAAATAGAAGGCGAGAGGGGCGACGCTGCCGCGCGGCATGAAGTACCGCACCTGCAGGCCCATGCGTCCGAAGTAGTCGTCGGTCAGCGAGAAGGAGTCCTGCGCGTATTCGACGCCGAGCACGGGGTGCACGACGCCCGTGCGCCGGTAGGTGCGGCTCGTCGACACGCTGATGCAGATCACGGGCGCCTGCGCGAAGCGCTCGCGGTAGGCGTCGGAGTCGAGGAAGTGCTGGAAGATCTTCCCGTGCAGGATGCCGAAGTCCTCCGGCACCGTGAACCCGGTGCCGCCGGCGTTCGCGGCGGGCAGCACGACGCTGAAGTCGTAGTCGCGCAGGTACGAGGAGAAGTTGTTGCCCACGATGCCGCGGTGGCGCTCGCCGGTGCGCGTGTCGACGATGCTCACGTCGAGCACTTCGATGACGGGGAACTCCTCGTCATCCGCCCCGTCTCCGAAGCGCAGGTGAACCGAGACGATGTCGAGCTCGACGCGGTACCGGTCGGCATCTCCCGGCACGAGTTCGTTCAGTCGGTGGTTCATCATCGACAGGGCGTTGCGCAGGTTCTGCTGACGGCCCGCGCCGCGCGCCAGGTTGGCGAAGTTCGTCGTCACGCGCGAGGCCTCGGCCGGGGCGTAGTCCTCGTCGAAACGGGTGGTGGTGATGCTGAACGTGATGTCGTTCGCCATGACGGGCCAATCGGGTGCGGGGGCCGGGTGGGCCCGCGGTTGGTGGTGTTCTCCATCGTGCGCCGAGGGCTCGGTCATCGGGTAATTCCCGCCGACTATGCAGTGCTATAGCTTTGAGCTATGGCTAAGCGGTCGAGCGGGATCACGCTCCAGCAACTGCAGTACTTCATCGAGGTCGCCGCCGAGGGCTCGATCTCCGCCGCCGCCGATCTGCTCTACGTCGCGCAGCCCACCATGTCGGCCGCCATGAAAGACCTCGAGACCCGGGTCGGCCGCGACCTGCTCACCCGCTCGGCCCGGGGGATCACGCTCACCAACGACGGCGTGGAGTTCCTCGGCTACGCCCGCCAGGTGGTGGAGCAGGCCGAGCTCCTCGAGCAGCGCTACCTCGGCCGCCCGCCCTCGCGGCGCCTGCTGGGCGTCTCGGCCCAGCACTACTCGTTCGTCGTCGACGCGTTCGTGCGCATGGTGAAGGCGACGGATGCCGCGGAGTACGAGTTCTCGCTCCGCGAGACGCGCACGTTCGACATCATCGAAGACGTCCGGACCCTCCGCAGCGAGCTTGGCATCCTGTTCCGCAACGACTTCAACCGCAACGTGCTCGACAAGCTGTTGCGCGATTCGGGGCTGGCCTTCCACCCGCTGTTCGTCGCGGAGCCGCACATCTTCGTCTCGCGCCGGAACCCCCTGGCATCCCGCCCGCGGGCGACGCTCGACGACCTCGTCGACCTTCCGCGCCTCACCTTCGACCAGGGCGCGAACAACTCCTTCTACTTCGCCGAGGAGATCCTCTCGACGCTGTCGAGCCGCCAGGAGATCCGCGTCTCCGACCGCGCGACCATCTTCAACCTCATGATCGGCCTCGACGGCTACACGATCTCGACGGGCATCATCAGCGACGACCTCGACCCCGAGATCGTCGCCGTGCCGCTCGAGGTCGACGAGCAGATCGAGATCGGCTGGATCGACCGCACCGCCATACCCCTCACCGAGCAGGCGCAGCGCTACCTCGGAGAGGTGCGCGCGGTGGTCGCGGAGTTCGGGGTCGAGCTCCTCGACGAGGGATGACGGATGCCGCGGCCCCGCCGCATGCCGTCGCGGTGATGCACCGTGCGGCACACTGACCCGCATGCACGGGGGAGCACGACGCGGTATCGGTTCGGTGGCCATCGGCCTTTCTGCTTTGCTGGCGACGGGGTGCGGGGTGATGCCCTCGCCGGAGGCGGAGCTGCAGGACGCGCTCGCGCGCTCGGTGGACAGGGCGCAGGACACGTTCTGGCCGTACCGCGCCGACATCGTCTCCGACCCTGAGGCCGCGATCGCCCGGATCGGATTCGTCTCCGACGTGCGACCCGCGTATGCCGATCCCGCCGTCGTCCCGGCCGGGGGGTCGTTGAAGCTGCTCGGCCTCGCGGCATCCGATGACGGCACGTCGCTGATCCTCGCGACCTCCGCGGGGGTCGAGACGGGCGGCGGCCTCTTCTACGACCAGCGCAGCGCGGCGGTCTGCTTCGAGCTGCGCTTCCCGGCCGGCGAGCGGAAGATCCACACCTTCGCCTCCGACTGCACCGACGGGCAGGGGCACGGCCTCGCCGACGTCGCCGAGGTCATCGACTACACGCGCTACGGGGAGCCGCGGTCGATCGACGGCCTCGACGTGCGGCGCACCGTGACCACCGAGGACTATCCGTCAATGCCGTGCCAGTGCGCCAGCGGTGGGACGTGCGACTGCCCGGGTGGGTGAGGCGGTCGGTGCGGCCGCTCTCGCGGAAGATGTGGTCACGGTAGGAGCGAGCTTCTCGGCTCCGTTTCGGGCTCTCGTCGTGATGGCGCGAGCCCATCGTCGTCCGGTGCGAGTCGTGCGGGCCCACGGACGCGGATGTTGTCGCTCCGCCTGGGGCCAGCGCGTCAGTGTCAGGATGGGGCATGGCATTCGGGATGGCCCGCGACGTGTTGCGCCCAACGGACTCCTCGCGCGCGGATCGGGTGACGTACGTCGAGCTGTTCTTCGACCTGATGTTCGTTCTCGCGCTGACGCAATTGTCCGCTTACCTATACGAGAACCAGACTCCGCTCGGCGGTTTCGAGGGCATCATCATGGTGTGCGCACTGTGGTGGGCGTGGGTGTCGACCACCTGGGTGACCAACTGGCTCGACCCCGTGAAGCTTCCCGTGCGCGGAGCGGTCGTCGCGCTGGGTTTCGTCGCGCTCGTGATGAGCGTCTCGATCGCGGAGGCATTCGGTGATCGAGCGTGGGCGTTCGCGCTGTCGTACGTCGTCCTGCAGGTCGGGCGCACGGGGTTCATCGTGTGGGCGACGGTTCGTCACGACCGGCGGGTGGCGCACGATTTCGCTCTGATCCTCGGATGGACCGTCGTCGGCGGCGCCCTCTGGATCGTCGGTGCCGTGCTGCCGCATGCGTGGCAGCTGCCGTTGTGGACGGCGGCTCTCGCCCTCGAACTGCTCGGCACGATTCTGGGGTACCCGATACCGGGTCGAGGGAAGGTGCGGCTGCAATCGTGGGATCTGTCCGGTCCTCACATCGCCGAACGGACGGCGCTCTTCGTCCTCATCGCCGTCGGCGAGGGGCTCCTCGTCACCGGCCTCGCGTTCGTCGAGAAGGAATCATCCGCGTCGTCGGTCGCGGCGCTGGTGACGGCGTTCGTCGCTGCCGCGGCCGCGTGGTGGATCTACTTCGATCACGGCGAGCGCGTCGGTGCGGAGGCGATCGAGGCGTCGGACGAACCGGGCCGACTCGCTCGCACGGCGTACACCTGGGTGCACCTTCCGATCATCGCCGGGATCGTGTTGATGAGCGTGGGCGACAAGGAGATGCTCTCGCATCCCGACCAGCGAAGTGTCGCCGCGACCATCGTCATCGTCGGCGCGCCAATCCTCTTCCTCGCCGGCACCGCGCTCTTCCGGCGCACGCTCGAAAGACGGTGGTCGCGAGCTCAGCTGGTCGGCCTCGTCGGTCTGGCCGTGCTTGCGGCGATGGCTTTCTTCCTCCCGTTCTTCGACGCGCTCCGGCTGTCGATCGCGGCCGCGGTCCTTCTCGTCGGTGTTGCCGCGGGGGAGACCGTCGAGCGGGTGCGTCGCGGGCGCAAGGCGGGGGGATGACTCTCCTCCCGTCAATCGATCGCTGCTGACGAGGAGCGCCCGCATGCTGGAAGCAGAACCGCCCATGGCAACAGGGTGGCGCGAAGTGCTCGGAGGTCGGGACTCCCGCGGAGATCGCTGAGGCGGATATCCGAGGAACGTTGACGTGGTGGGCCCGGAGGGGCTCGAACCCTCGACCCGCGGATTAAAAGTCCGATGCTCTGCCAACTGAGCTACAGGCCCTGATGACTCCAGCCTACCGGGACGCCCGAGCCCGACGTGCTCATCGACGCGAGCGGGCGACGATCCAGAACAGGTAGGCGCCGCCGACGACCCCGGTGAGCAGTCCCACCGGGATCTGCAGCGGCGCGAGCGCCCGCTGCGCGACGACGTCGGCGATCACGAGGACGGTCGCGCCGGTCAGGGCCGACCCGAGCAGGGGGATGCCGCTCGTGCCGAAGAGCCGTCGGGCGAGCTGGGGCGCGGCGAGGGCGATGAAGCCGATCGGGCCCGACACCGCGGTCGCCGTTCCGGTCAGCAGCGCCGCGACGACGAGCAGCACCAGGCGCACCCGCGGCGTGCGCACCCCCAGCGAACGGGCGGTGTCGTCGCCGAGTTCGAGCGCACGGAGGTCGCGGCGACGCAGCACGAGAACGAGACTCAGGATGCCGATCGACGCGATGAGCAGGACGACGTCATCCATCGAGGTGGCGGCGAGGCTGCCGTGCAGCCATTGGTCGGCGTTGCGGGCGATCTCGATCGGCGCGCGCGTGAGCAGGTAGTCGTTCACCGCGGCCAGCAGCATCGACAGGGCGATGCCCGCGAGGATCGTGCGCTCGCGCGAGACGCCGACGCTGCGCGCGATGAGCATGACGACCGCGACCGTGAGCAGTCCGCCCATCCACGCGCCCGCGGCGGGCGACGCCGTGGGCGCCACGACGATGAGTCCGACGAGGGCTCCGGTGGCCGAGCCGGCGGTGAAGCCGACGATGTCGGGACTCGCGAGCGGATTGCGGGCGAGAGTCTGGAAGACGGCGCCGGCCAGTCCCAACGCTGTTCCGATCAGCAGGGCGGCGAGCACGCGCGGCACCCGCAGCCCCAGCACGACGACGCTCGTGCGTGCGTCCGCACCGCCCGAGAAGACGGATGCCACGTCGCCCAGCGATGCCTGGAACGATCCGGTCGTCACGCCCACGACGGCGGCGCCGAGGGCGACGACGACGATCGCCGCCGTGACCGCGGCGTACCGACGTCGTCGCGCGACGGCCGCGGCGGCGGTCATGAGGCCCTCCGGATGACGAGCCACAGCAGCAGGGGAGCGCCCAGGAACGCGGCGACGATTCCCGCCTCGATCTCGCCCGGGGGAGCGATGACCCGCCCGATGACATCGCTCGCGACGGTGAGGGCCGCCCCGGTCGCCGCGGCGAGGGGGAGGCATCCGCGGACGTCGATGGCCCCGAGCCCGCGCACGAGATGGGCGACGAGCAGTCCGATGAAGGCCAGGGGTCCGGCTGCGGAGGTGGCCGTCGCGCACAGCAGTGTGATCGCCGCACCCGCGCCGATCACCACGAACGCGGGGGACACCCCGAGAGCGCGCGCCAGGTCGGCACCGAGACGCAGCTGATCGAGACCGCGCGAGACGATGATCGCGATCGCGACGCCCACGAGCGCGAACGGCAGCAGCTGCAGGGCGACATCGGGGTCGCGCCGCTCGAACGACCCGACCGCCCAGAAGCGGAACGACTCGAAGGTGTCGTCGTCGACGAGCGTGATGATGCGCACGACCGCTCCGAGGCACGCGCTCAGCGCCACTCCCGCCAGCACGAGACCCACGGTGTCGCCGCGCCGACCGGCCCGGGCCGCGGCCGTCACCAGCACCGCCGCGCCCGCAGCGCCCGCGAACGCGAACCAGACGTAGCCGCTCGCCGTTCCCACGCCGAAGAAGGCGATCGCGGTGACCACTCCCACCGCAGCCCCCGCGTTGACCCCCAGCAGTCCCGGGTCGGCGAGCGGGTTGCGGGTCACGGCCTGCATGAGCACTCCGGCGACGCCGAGGCACGCGCCGGTCAGCAGCGCCGTGAGGGTGCGCGGCGCGCGCAGCTCGTGCACGATGACGCCCACGGCATCCCGTCGGTCGGAGAAGAGGGCGGCGATGACGTCGCCCGGGGCGAGAGGGCGGGATCCGATCGCGAGACTCGCGACCGCCAGCAGTGCCACTGCCCCGAGCATGGCCAGGGTGACGACGATCGTGCGCGCGCGGGTGCGGCGACGCCGCGCGAGGACGTGTTGTGCGACGACCGACGGCGGGGCGGCGGCGGTCACGTCGGGCACACAGGTAAGGATAACCTAACCGTGTGACCGTCTTTCGTTCTTCGTCCGTGACCGACCGTTTCCGTCCCCGTCACCTGCTCGGTGGCCTCGCCGCGGCGACCCTGCTGACCCTCGTGGGGTGCGCGGGGACCGCCGCCCCCGCCGTGTCCGTCGACTCCGAGGCAGGGTCGACCGGTGACTGGGTCGTGGCGCGCGACCTCGAACCCGGGATGGGCTCGAGCGAGGGCGACGGGGTCTTCCCCCGCGAGGTGACCCACTTCGCCGGCGTGACCGAGATCGCCGCGGCGCCCACGCGCATCGCCGTGGTCTCCACCGGTCAACTCGACGCGCTGCTCACCCTCGGCCAGGTGCCCGCCGCCGCGACCCGTGCCGAGAACAGCGGCCTCGTGCCGGCGTACCTCAGCGAGGCCTTCCCTCAGGATGCCGCGGCCCTCGATGCCATGACCGACATCGGCCAGCGGACGGAGCCCGACCTCGAGGCCATCGCGCAGACGGCCCCCGATCTCATCCTCATCAACGCCACCCGCGGTGCCGAGCTCTACGACGCCCTGTCGGCGATCGCGCCGACGGTCGTCACCAAGGGCAACGGTGTGAACTGGAAGAGCGACTTCCTGCTCATCGCCGATGCTCTCGGCGACGAGGGGGCGGCCCTCGGCATCCTGGATTCCCTCCAAGGCGAGAGCGCGGCGTTCGCGGCCGGACGAGAGGAAGGAGCGACGACCGTGTCGTTCCTGCAGTCGACCGGTGACCGGACGCGCATCATGGGCGTGCCGTCATTCACCGGCGGTCTCGCGCAGGACCTCGGCCTCGGCCGCCCGTCGTCGCAGCAGTTCGATGAGACGTCGCAGGAGATCAGCGCGGAGCAGATCGACCTCGCCGACGCCGACCACGTGTTCTACGCGGGCACGGGCGAGGGGGTCGCCTTCATCGAGGGTGCTCCGCTGTGGTCCACGCTCGCATCGGTCGCCGACGGGAAGGCCGTGGCGGTCGACTACGACCCGTGGTTCCTGAACGCCGGGCCGACCGCTGCTCGCCTCGTGCAGGACGAGATCATCCGCGAGGTCGGCGCCGACTGAGCCGCAGACGAAAGCGAGCGCCGAACCCCCTCGCCTGGGGTCCGGCGCTCGCCGTCAGGTCCGATCAGACATCGATCGGTCGGTAGCGCGATTGCTCACGCTCCGAGGACTTACATCGGGGGCATCAGCACCGAGTCGATGAGGTACACGGTCGCGTTGGCGGTCTGGACGCCACCGCAGATGACGTTGGTCGAGCCGTTGACCGTGATGGCGTCACCCGAGCCGGCGACGGTGACGTCCTGGCCCTCGACGGTGGTGTGCGTGCCGTCGATCTCGTCGGGGGTCAGCTGGCCCTGGACCACGTGGTACGTGAGGATCTTGGTCAGCAGGTCGCTGTCGGTCTTCAGCGTGTCGATGGTCGCCGAGTCGATCTTGGCGAAGGCGTCGTCGACCGGAGCGAAGACGGTGAACTCGCCGCCGTTGAGCGTGTCGACCAGGTTCACGTTGGGGTTCAGCTGGCCGCTGACCGCCGCGGTGAGCGTGGTGAGCAGCGGGTTGTTCGAGGCGGCGACGGCGACCGGGTCAGCGGCCATGCCCTCGACCGAACCAGAGCCCGAGGGAACGGCGGCGGCGTAGTCGGCGCAACCGGGGCCCACGAGGTTGGCGGCGGGGTCCATCATCGACGACGACGCCGACGCGGAGGGCGACGCGGCCATCGAGGGGGCCATCGAGCTGCTGTCCTCGGCGGTGCCACCCGAGGTGGTGCCACCCGAGCAGGCGGTGAGAGCGAAGGCGGAACCCAGAACGAGGGCGAGACCGGCGACGACAGGCTTCTTGTTGGTGAGCATGACATTCCTCCGAAATCGTTCGGATCGCGTCTGCGACCCGGCAGGGACACCCCGGTGCGAGGGGCGGTTCGCCGTGGAGCGGCTTACACAGGGTCTTCGGGACCCCCCGGGGATCGGATTGCGAAATGTTGCGATGGCGGGCGAAATGGCATCCCGTGTGCCACGGAAAAGCCAGGTCAGCGCGAATTAAATATTCTTGAGAATGTTTTTGCCCACGGCCCCATAGCGTCCTCGCGTACGCTGTCGCGCCACTCCCTAGCTCAACCGCGACGCGCGCGCACGTGCGAGGGACTCTCGGCGTCGGTAGGCAATGATGGATGCCATGGTGATCGACGGCTACGACCTCCCCGACGACGGGGCGGGCGCTGCCGACCAGATCGGTACTCTTCTGCTGCGCGTCGCCGATGGCGATCGCTCCGCGTTCGCCGCGGTCTACGACGCCCTCTCCGCTCGCGCGTTCGGACTCATCCTCCGCGTCCTCGTCGACCGCGCCCAGAGCGAGGAAGTCCTCCAAGAGGTTTTTCTCGAGGTGTGGCAATCCGCCGCACGGTTCACTCCGAACAGAGGTCAGGGAAGATCGTGGGTGCTCACGATCGCGCATCGGCGAGCGGTGGACCGGGTTCGGTCGTCGCAGTCGAGCACGGATCGGGATGTACGCGCGGGATTCCGCGATATGGACGTCGCCTACGACGACGTCTCCGAGAGAGTAGAACTGAAAATGGAAGGGCGGCGCGTCGTCGATGCATTGGCGACGCTTCCCGACGCCCAGAAGGAAGCCCTCACGCTCGCCTACTTCGGTGGATACAGCCAGAGTGAGATCGCAACCCTCGTCGGGGCGCCGCTGGGTACGGTCAAGACCAGGATGCGCGACGGTCTGTCGCGACTGAGGATGGAAATGGGGGTGGACAAGTGAACGAGAGGGATTTCGCCGACCTCGCCGTCGGACACGCATTGCATGCGTTGTCGGAGGCAGATGAACGCGCGTACCAGGAGGCACTGGCGGGCAATCCGCACTGGGACCACCACGTTCGCGACGCGAGCGACATCGTCGCCGCGATCAGCGCTTCCGTCGAGCCCGTCGAGCCTCCTCCGTCCGTGCGCGCATCCCTGTTCGCGCGCATTTCGGAGCTCCCGCAGGACTCAGCCTCACCCGCGATGTCGGGGGATGACCTCTCGCCGCGCCTCGACGACGAAGACTTCGCCGCCCTGGGTGCCGCCTCTGTCGAGCCCGAGCGCGAGACCGTCGCCGTCGGCCCGTCCGCGGCATCCGGGTGGGGACCGCGTCGATGGTTCACGCTCGCAGCTTCGTTCGCGGCCGTCCTCGTGCTCGGTTTCGGTGCCGTGACGGTCAGCCAGATCTTCGCGCCGCCGGCCGCCGTCGTGGCGCTGCAGCAGATCGAAGACGCCCCCGACGCGCAGTCGGCGACCGCGACGATGGCCGATGGCACCGTGGCGACCGCGCACTGGTCTCCGTCGACGGGTCAGAGCGTGCTCGTCACCGACGGCATGCCCGCTCCCGAGCAGGGCAAGACCTACGAACTCTGGTTCGTCCGCGATCAGACGCCGATCGCCGCGGGAACCTTCAAGCCGGATGCCGACGGCAAGGCGACAGCGGTCCTGCAGGGCGAGATGCACAGCGGTGACGTGATCGCCGTGACCATCGAGCCCGACGGCGGCTCGCCCGACGGCACACCGAGCACGGCGCCCGTCGTCACGGTCGCGACGGCCTGACCCGCGGTCGTCGGACGGTCGCCTCGCGCCGTCCGGCCCGCCCCTCGCGGGGCACGCTCTAGCCTGGAACGATGAGCGATTCACCCCGCGAATTCCACAAGCCGGTCCGGCGACCCGCCGAGCTCTTCGACCGCCTGTTCTCGGCGGAGGACCCCGCCGAGGTGTCGCGCGTCGCCCACAGCACGGCTCAGGCCCTGCTGTCACGGGTTCGCGCGGATCCGAGCGTCGATGTGGTGGAGCGCCTCGTCGCGTTCACCGATGATCACGGCATCGACGACATCGCGGAGCTCTGGTCGCGGTCGCCCGCTCGGTCGCTCCCGGGTGCGCTGTGGCGCCTGTACCTGCTGCAGCTGATGATCCACGACGACGCCGCGACGGCGGCGCTGCTCTATGAGCGTGGACGGGTGGAGATGGCCACCGTCGACGCGGTCGTCGCGGGCGCGCCCGCCCCGGCCGGACCGGAGGAGCTCGTGCAGCTCATCGACACCATTCTGCGCGGTCTCTTCGAGGGCGACTTCGCGGTCGCTCTCGACCGCGCTGCCGCGTTCTGCCGCGTCCAGGCCGCCGGTTCGACGCATCTCGCCGACGATTACGAGAACACGGAGTCCGAGCGCGCGACGGCGCTCACCACCCGCGCGCTGCGCCTCGCGACCTACGCCGACGACCTCTCGGCCTCCGCGTCGCTCTGGCGCCGCGACGCCCTCACTTGAGCCGTCGCACCCTGCGCCAGCGGCCCTCTCCCTGGTGAGCGTCCATCACACGCCGCGTCCGCGCGAGCTCCGCCGGCGTGTCCTGGACACTCGCGCCGGGGCAGGGTGCGGTGGATCACGCCGTGCGCGTGAGGGGAGGGGAGGGGAGCGGCTGGGCGGGACGGTGTCACGCGAATGCCCCGCGTCGGCGATGGATGCCGGAAAAGAAAAGTGCCGGGCCGCAGAACGCCTCTCGGCGCAAGGCCGCTCATAGCGGCAGAAGATGGAGCCCGGGGTTACTGCGGCCCGGCTAGAAAAGTGTAACAAGGCCGCCCCCGAGACATTCCCTCCGCGGCCCCCGTTGACAAGGCCCGGGCGTGTCGGCACCTCCGTCTAGGCTCGCAGCATGGCTTGGCGTTTCGCTCTCATGATCGACCCCGTGGCATCCGACGACGAGGTCGGCGACGTCGCGAGCACGCTCCGCCCGATCGATCCGACCGCCCCGGCCCTGCAGCTCGGCGATCTGAGCGCGCAGCGCGGCGACGGCGTGTTCGAGTCGATCGGGGTCGTCGACGGGCACCCCCACGAGGTCGGCCCGCACCTCGAACGTCTCGCTCACTCGGCGTCGCTCTGCGATCTGCCGGCACCCGACCTCGCGCAGTGGCGCGCCGCGGTCGAGCGCGTCTGCGCCGAGGCGGGACCGGGGGAGAGCGTCATCAAGCTCATCCTGAGCCGCGGCGTCGAGGGTGGCCCGACGCCGACCGCCTGGGTCACTCTCGCGACCGCCCCCGACAACGCCGCGGCGCGACGCGACGGCGTCCGCGTCGTGACCCTGGATCGCGGGTACCCGCTCGACGTCCCGGCCCGCGCGCCGTGGCTCCTCCTCGGCGCGAAGACGCTCTCGTACGCCGTGAACATGGCGGCGATCCGAGAAGCGAAGCGCCGGGGAGCCGATGACGCGGTGTTCGTCACGACCGACGGGTTCGTGCTCGAAGCGCCCACGGCATCCGTGCTCCTGCGCATCGACGGCCGGTTCGTCACTCCCGCGCCGAGCGCCGGCATCCTGCACGGTACGACGCAGCTCAGCGTGTTCGCGCACCTCGAGCAGCGTGGCCTCGCGACCGCGTACGAGAACGTTCCCGTTGCCGACCTTGAGCGGGCGGATGCCGCCTGGCTTCTGTCGAGCGTGCGCCTCGCGGCCCCGATCTCCGCCGTCGACGGCCGCCCCCTCTCCGTCGACCACGCCCTGACCGATGAGCTGAACGGCTTCCTGCTCGGTCGCCGCGGCTGACCCGAGACCGCCGAGGGACGAAGAAGGCCCCCGCCGGAGCGGGGGCCTTGCATTCGCATCGAGGACTGCTTACCCGAAGCGTCCCGAGACGTAGTCCTCGGTGGCCTGCACAGTCGGCGCCGTGAAGATCGTCGAGGTGTCGTTGTACTCGATGAGCTTGCCCGGCTTGCCGGTGCCCGCGATGTTGAAGAACGCCGTCTTGTCGCTGACGCGCGACGCCTGCTGCATGTTGTGCGTGACGATGACGATCGTGTACTCGTTCTTGAGCTCGGAGATCAGCTCCTCGATCGCGAACGTCGAGATCGGGTCGAGGGCCGAGCACGGCTCGTCCATCAGCAGCACGTCGGGAGACACCGCGATGGCGCGCGCGATGCACAGACGCTGCTGCTGACCACCCGACAGGCCGCCGCCGGGCTTGTCGAGGCGGTCCTTGACCTCGTTCCAGAGGTTGGCGCCCTGCAGCGACTTCTCGACGAGGGCGTCGCCGTCGCTCTTCGACAGGCGCTTGTTGTTCAGGCGCGCGCCGGCGAGCACGTTCTCACGGATCGACATCGTGGGGAACGGGTTCGGGCGCTGGAAGACCATGCCCACGTGACGACGCACGAGCACGGGGTCGACGCCCGGACCGTAGAGGTCGTCGCCGTCGATGAGCACGCGGCCCTTGACGTGGCCGCCGGGGATGACCTCGTGCATGCGGTTCAGGGTCCGCAGGAACGTGGACTTGCCGCAGCCGGAGGGGCCGATGAAGGCGGTGACGGAGCGAGGCTCGATGTCGATCGAGACGCCCTCGACCGCGAGGAAATCGCTGTAGTAGACGTTGAGGTCCTGGACCTCGATGCTCTTGGACACGAAAGGTGCCTTTCTGGGCTCAGCGCGCCTTGGGCGCGAACACCGCCGCCACGATACGGGCGATCAGGTTGAAGATGACGACGAGGACGACCAGGAGGAAGGCGGCTCCCCAGGCCTGGGCCTGGGAGGCGTCGATGTCCTGCCCGGGGAAGCTGTACGCGGTGTACGCCATGACGGGGAGGGTCTGCATCGGGCCTTCGAACGGATTGGCGTTGAAGTTGTCGGTGAAGCTCGCCGCGATGAAGATCGGCGCGGTCTCACCCACGACGCGGGCCACTGCGAGCACGACGCCGGTGATGATGCCCGAGGCCGCCGTGCGCAGCACGACCTTGATGATGGTCGCGGAGCGCGGCACGCCCAGGGCGAGGGAGGCCTCACGCAGGTCGGCCGGCACGAGGCGCAGCATCTCCTCGGTGGAGCGGATGACGATCGGGATCATCAGCACCGACAGGGCGATGGATGCCGAGAACCCGCTGAACGCCTTCGGGCCCACGATGAGGCTGAACAGCGAGAACGCGAACAGACCGGCGACGATCGAGGGGATGCCCGTCATGACGTCGACGAGGAAGGTGATGGCCCGACGCAGCGGGTTGTTCGGCTGGGCGTACTCGACCAGGTAGACCGCGGCCAGGATGCCGATCGGCACCGAGATGAGGGCGGCGATCCCCGTGATGATGAGCGTTCCGGTGATCGCCTGCCAAGCGCCGGCGGTCGCGACGACCTCGAGGGTGTCGGGGTCGAACGCCGTGCCGCCGACCTGGGTGATGAACTGCAGGTTCACCACGGCGAGGCCCTTGGACACGACCGTCCAGAGCGTCGAGATCAGCGGGGCGACGGCGAGCAGGAACGCCGCGGTCACGAGTCCGCGCACGACGCGGTCGACGGCCTTGCGTCGGTTCTCGACGATGCTCGAACCGACGCCGATGGCGATCAGGTAGAGCACCGCCGTGAGGATGAGCCATGCCGCGAGATTGAACCCGCCGAACAGCAGCTGCAGGCCCGCGACGACGATCGCGACGCCCACGAGCACCATCGGCTCGATGAAACGGGGCAGCTGACCGCTGGTGAGAGCCAGCGGCGCGGAGGGAGCCGTGACGGTCATGAGCGCTTGCCCTTCTTGCGACCCTTGGCGCCGGGGCCCGTCGCGCCGATGATGTAGCGGGCGAACATGTTGACCGCCAGCGAGATGACGAAGAGCATGAGGCCCGTGCCGATGAGCGCGGAGCGCTGCAGGTCGGTCGCGATGGGGAAGTTCAGCGCGATGTTGGCCGCGATGGTCTGCGAGTTGTACCCGTCGGTCAGCAGCAGCACCGAGTAGATGAGGCTCGGGGAGATGATCAGGGCGATCGCCATGGTCTCACCGAGCGCGCGACCGAGCCCGAGCAGCGTGGCCGAGACCATGCCGCTGCGGGCGTAGGGGAACACAGAGAGGCGGATCATCTCCCAGCGCGTGGCGCCCAGGGCGAGTGCGGCCTCTTCGTGCAGGCGCGGGGTCTGCAGGAAGATCTCGCGGGTGATCGAGGTGACGATCGGAAGGATCATCACCGCGAGCACGACGCCACCGGTGAGCATCGTCGAGCCGGTCGACGACACGGGCCCCTGGAAGAGCGGGATCCACCCGAGGTACTGGTTGAGGAACTCCCCGACGGGCAGGAGCAGCGGGCGCATGACGATGATGCCCCACAGGCCGAACACGATCGAGGGCACCGCGGCGAGCAGGTCGACCACGTACCCGAGGGCGCCGGCGACGCGGCGGGGCGCGTAGTGCGAGATGAAGAGCGCGATGCCGATGGCCACCGGGGTCCCGATGATCATGGCGATGAACGCCGCCCACACGCTGCCGAACAGCAACGGGCCGACGTACTCCCAGAAGTTCGACCACTGGCCGTTCTGGTAGCCGGCGAGGTCTCCCTCGCTCCAGTTGGCCGTGATCGCGGGGAGGCCGCGGATGATCAGGAAGATCGCGACACCCGCGAGGATGATCATGATCGACACCGCTGCCGTGGTCGACAGACCGAGGAAGACGGAGTCACCGAGTCGGCGCTTGCCCACGATGCTCGTACGGGCCGGGGTCGAGGCGTTCGGATCGGTCGGTTCGGTCGGGGCGGTCTCGGTGTCGGAGACGGTGTCAGTCACGGGGGACCTCACGCTCGGCACGGGTCATGGGTGCTCCTCGGTCGGGTGGTCTCTGAGGATTCGGCTCAGCGGAGCGTTCGATCGGGTCGACCGTTCCGATCAGCCCGGCCCGACCCGCACGCGAGGTGCGGGCCGGGCCGAAACCGAAGAGATGTTTACTTGATGGCGGCGAGCGTCTCGGCGGCCGCCTCGAGCACCGAGTCGGGCAGCGGGGCGGAGCCGGCGTTCTTCGCGGCGACCTGCTGGCCGAGGGTGCTGGTGACGAAGCCGAGGTACGACTTCACGAGCTCGGCCTGCGTGGCGTCCTTGAACGTCGAGCAGGTGATCGCGTACGACACGAGCGGGATCGGGTAGGAGTCGGCGGTCAGCTTCGAGTAGTCGAACTTCTTCGACAGGTCGCCCTCGACACCGTTGCTGGCGTCGACCGCGGCGGCCTCGAAGGTCGCGGTGACGGCCTCGGCGCTGTAGGGGACAGCGGTGCCGTCGGTGACGATCGCGGCGGCGTTCAGGTCGCCGATGGCCGAGTGGTCGGCGTAGCCGATGGTGCCGGAGCCGGCCTTGACGGCCTCGACGACGCCCGAGCCGCCCTTCTGCTTCGAGACGTTGCCCTCGATCGGCCAGTCCTTGCCGGCGGGGGAGGTCCACACCGACGACTGGGTCGCGGCGAGGTAGTTCGTGAAGTTCTGGGTCGTGCCCGAGCCGTCCGAACGCGCGACCGTGGTGATGGCGCCGGCGGGGAGCGCGGTGCCGTTGTCGGCGGTGATGGCCGGGTCGGACCAGTCGGTGATCTGGAGCGCGAAGATCTTGGCGATGGTCTCGCCCGAGAGCTTGAGGTCGGTCACGCCGGGGATGTTGAAGATGATCGCGACGCCGTCGAGGTAGACGGGGATGTTGACGCCGCCCTCGGTGCACAGAGCCTCGGACTGCGCGGTCTGGTCGGCGTTGAGGGGGGCGTCGGAGCCGGCGAAGTCGTACGCGCCGCTCAGGAAGTTGGTGACGCCACCGCCGGAGCCCTGCGACTTGTCGTAGTTGATCGTGACGCCCTTGGCCTGCGCGTTGTAGGCGCTGGTCCACGCGGCCTGCGCGTTGGACTGGGCGCTGGAGCCGCCCGCCGTGATCGTGCCCGAGAGGTTCGGGTCGATGCTGAACGCCACGTCGGACGAGGTGGGCGATGCCGAGGAGCCCGCGGCGTCGCCGGAGCCCGAGGTGCCGGCGCAGCCGGCGAGAGTCAGGGAGGCCACGGCGGCCAGGGTGCCCAGCTGGGCGAGTCGGGAGAGCTTCACGGTGTGAATCCTTCGCATGTTTGGGAACGGAACCCGGTGCAGGGTTCGTCGGGAACGGTAAACAGCGACTCTTAAGAGTGTGCGTTGCGTGGGTGAACGGAAGGTGAACCGGGGTGGCCCGTACGGGGTGTTTCCCGGGGCCTTGTACTGTTCACCCCCGTGACGACCTCTGCCTCCGCCGCCCAGGCTCCGCTCGATCGAACGGATGCCGCGGCCCCCGCGCGCACGCTCATCGATCTGCTGTCGGCGGTGGCCGCGCGGCATCCGGAAGCATCGGCGATCGACGACGGCTCCGGCGCCCTCAGCTATCGAGAGTTGCTGGCCCGTGTCTGGCGGACGGCGGCGGCCCTGCACGACGCGGGAGTGCGACGCGGCGACCGGGTGGGTGTGCGCATGCCCTCGGGGTCGAAGGAGCTGTACGTGTCGATCCTCGCCGTGATGGCCGCGGGAGCGGCTTACGTGCCCGTCGACGCCGACGATCCCGACGAGCGGGCGCGGCTGGTCTTCGGCGAGGCGGGCGTGCGCGGCATCATCGCGGGCGACGGGGAGTTCGTCTCGGACGAGAACGCGGGCGACCTCGTGCGGTTGTACGACGGAGCGGCGCCGCACCCCAGTACCAGCGCCGTGCCGATCGTCGCACCGCCCACCGTCGACGACGACGCGTGGATCATCTTCACGTCGGGCTCCACGGGGGTGCCCAAGGGCGTCGCGGTCACGCACCGCTCGGCGGCGGCGTTCGTCGAGGCCGAGGGGCGCATCTTCGTGCAGGACGAGCCTCTCGGCCCCGGCGATCGCGTGCTCGCCGGCCTCTCCGTCGCCTTCGACGCGTCGTGCGAGGAGATGTGGCTCGCCTGGGGGCACGGCGCGTGCCTCGTCCCCGCCCCTCGCTCCCTCGTGCGCTCCGGCGAGGACCTGGCGCCATGGCTGCTCCGGCAGGGGATCACGGTCGTGTCGACCGTCCCCACCCTGGCCGCGATGTGGCCGGCCGACTCGATCGAGAACGTGCGTCTGCTGATCTTCGGCGGCGAGGCCTGCCCGCCGGAGCTCGCCGCCCGCCTCGTCGCCGAGGGTCGCGAGGTCTGGAACACCTACGGCCCCACCGAGGCGACCGTGGTGGCGTGCGCTGCCCCGCTGGACGGATCGCTCCCGGTGCGCATCGGCCTACCCCTCGACGGGTGGGCGCTCGCCGTGGTCGACGGCGAGGGTCAGCCGGTGGCCGAGGGCGAGGTGGGGGAGCTCATCATCGGCGGCGTGGGGCTCGCGCGCTACCTCGACCCGGCGAAGGATGCCGAGAAGTACGCGCCGCTGCCCACCCTCGGCTGGGAGCGGGCGTACCGCTCGGGCGACCTCGTTCGCTTCGAGTCGGAAGGACTGGTGTTCCAGGGTCGCGCCGACGACCAGGTGAAGGTCGGGGGCCGCCGCATCGAGCTCGGCGAGGTCGAGTCCGCCCTCCAGGATCTCCCGCAGGTGAGCGCGGCGACCGTCGCGGTGCGCACGACCGAAGCTGGCGTGCCGGTGCTCGTGGGGTACCTCGTGATGGAGGAGGACCGCGAGCTCGACCGGTCGGCCGCCCGTGCGCTTCTGGCCGAGCGCCTGCCGGCGGCGACGATCCCGCTGCTCGGCGTCGTCGAGGCGCTCCCCGTGCGCACGTCGGGGAAGGTCGATCGCGCGGCGCTGCCGTGGCCGCTCCCGGGGGTGGAGGCTCCGGCCGCCACCGACTTCTCGGTCGACGAGTCCTGGCTCGCCGAGCAGTGGCAGGCCGTGCTGGGACTGCCGGTCACCGATCGCAAGGCCGACTTCTTCGATCTCGGCGGCGGATCCCTCGCCGCCGCCCAGCTCGTCTCGCGCATCCGTGCGCGCGTTCCCGAGTTCTCGGTCGCCGACATCTACGACGTGCCGCGTCTGGGCGCGATGGCCAAGGCGCTGGGGCCGCAGCTGGTCGACGAGACGCCGGCATCCTTCCACCGGGCCGTCCCCACGCCGCGCGCGACGCAATGGGTGCAGACGGTCCTGGGCGCTCCGCTGTTCATCCTCTCCGGCATCCGCTGGCTCCTGTACCTGCTCACCGCCTCCGCGATTCTTCGGCTGCTGCCCGGCTTCGACGTGCTGCCGAGCGTTGCGTGGCCCGCGCTGGTGATCGGACTGCTGGTGTTCGCGACGCCCTTCGGGCGCATGGCGATCGCCGTGGCATCCGCTCGTCTCCTGCTCGCGGGTGTGCGGGCGGGCGACTACCCGCGCGGTGGCTGGGTGCACATCCGTCTCTGGCTGGCCGAGCAGATCTCCGATCAGGTGGATGCCGTGGGCCTGGCCGGAGCGCCGTGGGTGTCGTACTACGCCCGCGCCCTCGGCGCCCGCATCGGCCGCGACGTCGACCTCCACGCCCTGCCACCCGTGACGGGACTGCTCGTGGTCGGAGACGGCGCCTCGATCGAGCCGGAGGTGGATCTCACCGGGTACTGGATCGACGGCGATCTCGTGCGCATCGGCGAGGTGCGCATCGGTGCGGAGGCGACGGTGGGGGCGCGCTCCACCCTCGCGCCGGGAACGCGCATCGGGCGACGCGCCGAGATCGCCCCGGGTTCGGCCGTGTTTGGACGCGTCAAGGCGGACCAGTCGTGGGCCGGTTCCCCCGCCGTCCGTGTCGGCGGCACCGCGAAGGACTGGCCGACCGAGCGCCCGGCGATGCCGACCCGCTGGCTGTGGGCCTACGCCGCCTCGGCGATGCTGCTCGCGATCCTGCCGCTGGCCGCTTTCACCGTCGGCGGGCTCGTCCTCGCGCAGGGCATCCGCGGGTCGGCGACCCTCGGCGCGGCCGCGGGGGCGGCGTTCGCGTGGCTCGTGCCCGCCGTCGCGGTCACCGGGCTGGTGTTCGCGGCCTCCGTGGTGCTGCTCGTGCGCGTGTTCTCGCTCGGCCTGGTCGAGGGAACGCATCCCGTGCGCAGTCGCATCGCCTGGCAGGCGTGGACCATCGAGCGCCTCCTGGATGCCGCCCGCACGATCCTCTTCCCGCTGTATTCGTCGCTGTTCACCCCCGTCTGGCTGCGGATGCTGGGCGCGCGCGTCGGTCGCGACGTCGAGGCGTCCACCGTCCTGCTCATCCCCTCGATGGCCCGCATCGAGGACGGGGCGTTCCTCGCCGACGACACGATGGTCGCCTCGTACGAACTGCGCGCGGGATGGATGCGGCTCGGGCCCGTGCGCATCGGCAAGCGCGCCTTCCTCGGCAACTCCGGGATGGCGGCTCCGGGCCACCGCGTGCCGCGCGACGGGCTCGTCGCCGTGCTGTCGGCCGCGCCCCGGAAGGCGAAGGCCGGGTCGTCGTGGCTCGGTTCGCCCGCGGTGCGCCTTCGACGCCTGTCGGCGGAGGGCGACGAGTCGCGCACGTACCGGCCGACCGCGGGGCTGCGGCTGGCCCGCACCCTGTGGGAGCTGTGCCGTTTCGTCCCCGTCGTCGTGACGTGCGGGATCGGCCTCGGCGTGATCTTCGCGCTCGCCGCGCTGTGGGAGGGCCTCGGGCCGGTGTGGACCCTGCTGCTGTCGGGCGTCGTGATGCTCGCCGCCGGCGCCGTCGCGGCGGGCGTCTCCACCGCCGCGAAGTGGGCGATCGTCGGCGTCATCCGGGCGGGGGAGCAGCCGCTGTGGTCGAGCTTCGTCTGGCGCACCGAGGTCTCGGACACCTTCACCGAGATGGTCGCGGCGCCGTGGTTCGCCCGCGCGGCGGCCGGTACCCCGGCCCTCGCGGTCTGGCTGCGGAGCCTCGGCGCGCGCATCGGCCGGGGCGTCTGGTGCGACAGCTACTGGCTGCCGGAGCCGGATCTGGTGACGCTCGGCGACGCGTCGACGGTGAATCGGGGATGCGTCGTGCAGACGCACCTTTTCCATGATCGAATCATGAGCATGGACACCGTCGAGCTCGAGCCCGGGGCCACACTCGGGCCCCACAGCGTCGTGCTGCCCGCCTCGACCCTGGGTGCGCATGCGACCGTCGGTCCCGCCTCGCTGGTCATGCGCGGCGAGACCGTCCCCGTCGGCTCGCGGTGGAGCGGCAACCCCATCGGCCCCTGGCGTGCGGTGAAGGTGCGCGCCTACCAGTCGACGACGTGAGCGGCGCCGACCCGTACGCCCCGCAGAGCGGAGACACCTCGTACGACGTCGAGTCGTACGACCTGGCGCTGAGCTATCGCGTGCGCACCAACCGCCTCGAAGGGGTCGCGACGGTCTCGGGCATCGCGCGAGAAGCACTCTCGTCGTTCGCCCTCGACCTCGTCGGCCTGCGGACGAATCGCGTCCGGGTGGACGGCGCACCCGTGCGGTTCTCCGCGGGCCCGCGCGTGCTGCGCGTCACCCCCGGCCGCACGATCGCCGCGGGGGAGCGTTTCGCGGTGGAGGTGACCTACGGGGGCGCCCCGGCGCCCCGACGCTCCCGGTGGGGCACGGTGGGCTGGGAGGAGCTCACCGACGGCGCCCTGGTCGCGGGGCAGCCGATCGGGGCCCCCACGTGGTTCCCCTGCAACGACCGGCCCGACGCCCGCGCACGCATGCGGATGGAGATCACCGTCGACGACGGCTACACGGTCGCGGCCACCGGTGCGGCGGGAGCGACCACGCGCCGCGGCGGGCGGGTGACGACGACCTTCGTCTCCGGCGTTCCCACGGCGACCTACCTCGCGGCGGTGCACGTCGGCCGGTACCGAACGCGTCCGCTCGTCGGCAGCGGTGACGGCGTCGTCCCGCCCGTGACCGTCACGGCCCCGCCCGCGTTGACGGCGGCCGCCGATCGCGCGTTCGCGACGGTGCCCGAGATGCTGCGGCTGTTCGACCGTCTGTTCGGCCCCTACCCCCAGGAGGCGTGCAGCCTCGTCGTGACGGCCGACGAACTGGAGATCCCGCTCGAGGCGCAGGGGCTCGCCGTCTTCGGCATGAACCACCTCGTCCCCGCCGCACAGCGGCTCGTCGCGCACGAACTCGCCCACCAGTGGTTCGGCAACAGTGTCGGGCTCGCGCGCTGGAGCGACATCTGGCTCAACGAGGGCTTCGCCTGCTACGCGGAGTGGCTGTGGTCGGAAGAGTCCGGCGGCGCCGACGTCGAGACCTGCGTCGCCGAGAACCACGCCGGCCTGGCCGCCCAGCCCCACGACCTGCTGCTGGTCGGCCCCGGCCCCGACGACATGTTCGACGACCGGGTCTACAAGCGCGGCGCAATCGCCCTGCACGCCGTGCGACGCACCCTCGGCGACACCGCGTTCTTCGATCTGCTCCGCGCCTGGACGGCCGAGAACCGCCACAGCCTGGTGACGACCGACGACTTCCGTCGCGCGGTCGAGGGGGCCGGGGGAGCGGATGCCGCGGCCGTGCTGTCGCGATGGATCGATCACGAGGCGCTTCCCCCGCGTCCCTGAGCGGACCGCGCGCGACGGGCTCAGCCGAGGGCGACGGCCGCGACGAGGCCGTCGGGTGCGTCGAGGTCCCAGCCGCGCCACACGATGGACGAGGGCGCATCGTCGGGGGTCTGCGGCCGGATGACCGCGTTCCATGGGGAACCGGGACCGCTCACCTCGACGCGCGCCGGGTCGACCGCGAGTCCCCGGCCGTCCGCTTTCAGCACCGCCTCGACGCGGGCCCAGTCGATCCCCGTCGCCGTGGCGTCCGCGAGGACCCGCTCCAGTCCGCGCGCCCCACCGGGAGCCGTGTCGACACCGAGTCGCGTACGCTCCCGCGTCATCGCGACGACCGCCCACCCCGGCGCGTACGACACCGAGACCGCGGCATCCGCCCCCTCCACGTGCACGCGACCGTGATCACCGCCGCAGGTCGGGCACCGCGAGACGAAGCGCGCCTCGGGCACGAGCTGGGCCAGCAGGCGTCGCGACACCGCTCGCCGCGCCGTGCCCGCGGGCACCTCGCCCCAGGCGACGACGACCCCCGTGGGGAGCGTCACACCTGCGGCTCGTGGGTCTCGATCGCCACGATGCCCGCGCCCGGGTGCTCGACGGGCACGTGCACCACGGAGAACGCCGCCGGCTCCAACGCCGAGGCGCTGCCCAGGTACGACCCGCTCATCGTTCCCGTGGCGAGGGCGAGCTCGTGCAGGATGTCGGGGAGCACGGGGCCGTGGCTGGCGAGGACGACCGGTTTGCGCGACCGCACCCGCTGACCGATGACCGACCGCGCGTCGGCGCGCCCCTCCTCCCAGGCGTCCTGGCTGATCGACGGGGAGAACTGCACGCGTTGGCCGATCGCCTGGGCGATGGGCGTCGCGGTGCGGACGCACCTCTCGGCGGGGCTCGAGATGACCCGTCGCACGCCGAACGCGAGAAGCGGCCCCACGATCGCCTGGGACTGTCGACGACCGCGCGGGGTGAGAGGCCGCGCGTCGTCGGCGCCCTCCCAGTCGTCGCGCGAGCGTGCTTTGGCGTGGCGGAGGACGACGATGGGGAAGGTGGGCAGAGCGCGTTCGTCGACCAGACGCTGGAACTCGTCGAGGATCTCGACGTCGACGGGGTAGCTCAGATTCTTGCGCGCCTTCTTCAGGCTCATCCACTCGATCGCCGCGACCTCCTTGTTCGGCACGAAGCTGGAGGTGCGCACGGCCACGTCGGTGGCTTCGGCCGCCCAGTAGTGCACGATCTTGGTCCGGCCGTTCGGCATCCGGTATCTCGACACCCCCACGGGCACGCCGAGGGCCACGCGGATGCCGGTCTCTTCCCGGATCTCGCGGACCGCGGTCTCGGCGAGGGTCTCACCGGGGTCGACCTTGCCCTTGGGCAGCGTCAGATCGCGGTACTTGGTGCGGTGGATGAGGAGCACGCGGAGCTTGCCCTCGACCATGCGCCACACGACACCGCCCGCGGCGTAGACGGCGGTCTCGGTCACCGGGCCGTCCGTGCGCGTCGCTTGCGCTGCACGAGCGCCATGGTGTGCTCCTGCAGGTCGACCAGGGGCGCTCCGTCGGCGTCGACGCTGCGACGCGTCCACTCGCCTTCCGATCCCAGGTGCCACGAACTGGTGCCGTCGTCCATGGCCAGGTCGAACAGCGTCGTGAGTTCGCGCAGCTGGTTCTCGTCGATCACGCGCACGAGCGCCTCGACGCGACGGTCGAGATTGCGGTGCATCATGTCGGCGCTGCCGATGAAGATCTGCGGGTCGCCGTCGTTCGCGAAGGAGAAGATGCGCGAGTGCTCCAGGTAGCGGCCGAGGATCGACCGCACCGTGATGTTCTCGCTCATCCCGGGCACGCCCGGCTTGATCGAGCAGATGCCGCGCACCCACACCTCCACGCGCACACCGGCCTGGCTCGCCCGGTAGAGCGCGTCGATGATCTGCTCGTCGACCATCGAGTTGACCTTGATGCGCACGCCCGACGGCTTGCCGGCGAGGGCGTTCTGGCGTTCCTTCTCGATGTGTCGCAGCAGGCCCTTGCGCAGGTGGAGGGGGGCGACGAGCAGGCGCTTGAACTTCTTCTCGATCGCGTAGCCGCTGAGCTCGTTGAACAGGCGGGTGAGATCGCGCCCGACCTGGTCGTCGACCGTGAACAGGCCGAAGTCCTCGTAGATGCGGCTCGTCTTGGGGTTGTAGTTGCCGGTGCCGACGTGGCTGTAGTGGCGCAGGCGCCCCTCTTCTTCGCGGATGACGAGGGCGAGCTTGCAGTGGGTCTTCAGACCCACGAGACCGTAGACGACGTGCACGCCGGCCTTCTCAAGCTTGCGGGCCCAGACGATGTTGTTCGCCTCGTCGAAGCGCGCCTTCACCTCGACGAGCGCGAGCACCTGCTTGCCGGCCTCGGCGGCGTCGATCAGGGCCTGCACGATGGGGCTGTCGCCCGAGGTGCGGTAGAGCGTCTGCTTGATGGCGAGCACGTGGGGGTCGCGCGCCGCCTGCTCGAGGAAGGCCTGCACGCTCGTCGCGAACGACTCGTAGGGGTGGTGCACGAGCACGTCGCCCTTGCGGATCGCCCGGAAGAGATCGGCGCGCCCGTTCTGCTCGGGCGGCTGGAACGCCAGGGCGGTCTTGGGCACGTGCGGCGGGTAGTGCAGGTCGGGGCGGTCGATGCGGGAGAGGTCGAACAGGCCGCGCAGATCGAGCGAGCCGGGCAGGCGGTAGACCTCCTGCTCGGTGATGTCGAGCTCGCTCAGCAGCAGCGCCCGGGTCACGTCATCCATGTCTTCGGTGATCTCGAGGCGGATCGGCGGACCGAACCGGCGACGCAGCAGCTCGGCCTCGAGGGCCTGGATGAGGTTCTCGGTCTCGTCCTCCTCGATCGTCATGTCCTCGTTGCGGGTGAGGCGGAACGCGTGGTGGTCGAGCACCTCCATCCCCGGGAACAGGTCGCCGAGGTGGTTGGAGATGAGCTCCTCGAGGGGCAGGTAGCGCACGCCCGGGCCGTCGCCGGCGACCTCGACGAAGCGGGGGAGCATCGGCGGCACCTTGAGGCGCGCGAACTCCTGCCGCCCGGTGCGGGCGTTGCGGATGCGGATGGCCAGGTTGAGCGAGAGTCCCGAGATGTAGGGGAAGGGGTGCGCCGGGTCGACCGCGAGGGGCATGAGCACTGGGAAGACGTTGCGCTGGAAGTACTCGGTCAGACGCGCGGCGGTGTCGTCGTCGAGCGAATCCCAGGTGACGACCTCGATGCCGGCCTCGGCGAGGGCGGGGCGCACCTTCTCGGTCCACGCGGCGGCGTGGCGCAGCTGCAGGCGGTGGGCCTCGTCGGAGATGTCGGTGAGGACGTCGAGCGGGGCGCGGCCGACGTTGGTGGGGACGGCGAGACCGGTGACGATGCGGCGCTTGAGGCCGGCGACGCGCACCATGAAGAACTCGTCGAGGTTGCTGGCGAAGATGGCCAGGAAGTTCGCGCGCTCCAAGACCGGGACGGTCGGGTCTTCGGCCAGTTCGAGCACGCGCTGATTGAACGCCAGCCAGCTCAGCTCGCGGTCGAGGTACCGGTGGTCGGGAAGCTGATCGTCTTCGGCCTCG
Source organism: uncultured Microbacterium sp. (assembly GCF_947489255.1). Lineage (GTDB taxonomy): Bacteria > Actinomycetota > Actinomycetes > Actinomycetales > Microbacteriaceae > Microbacterium > Microbacterium phycohabitans. The sequence continues at coordinate 176,401 of NZ_CANLCY010000003.1, read as the reverse complement.
ACGGCCTCGTCGAAGTCGTCGTCGTCGGCGTCGCCGAGTCCGGCATCCAGCGCGTCGTGTTCCATCATCCCCACATCATGGCAGGGGTCGGTGACACGGGAGTGAACGGGCGGTTCCGCGCGTCTCAGGCGGGGGCGGATGCCGCTGCGGGCGCGTCGTCCTCGTAGACGTTGAAGCGGTAGCCCACGTTGCGCACGGTGCCGATGAGCTGCTCGAGATCGCCCAGCTTGGCGCGCAGTCGTCGCACGTGCACGTCGACCGTGCGGGTGCCGCCGAAGTAGTCGTAGCCCCACACCTCGCTGAGCAGCTGCTCGCGAGTGAAGACGCGCGAGGGGTGCGTGGCGAAGAAGTGCAGGAGCTGGAACTCCTTGTAGGTGAGGTCGAGCGGTTTGCCGTGCACCTTCGCCGAGTACGACGATTCGTCGATCGTGATGCCGGAGGTCTGGATGCGGGTGGACACCTGATCGACCGTTCGGCGCCCCATGGCGAGGCGGATCCGCGCGTCGATCTCGGCCGGGCCGGCGCCGACGAGCACGACGTCGTCGATGCCCCAGTCGGTGGACACGGCCGTGAGCCCGCCCTCGGTGACGATCAGGACCAGCGGGGCCTCGACGCCGGTGGTCGACATGATCTTGCACAGCGACTTCGCACCGACCAGGTCGAAGCGGGCGTCGATGAAGATGACGTCGGCGCTGGGGGCGTTGATCAGCTGCGCCGCTTCGGCGGGGATCTGGCGCACGCGGTGGCTCAGCAATTCGAGCGCGGGCAACGCCGCACCGCCGCCGGGGGCGGAGCTGAGAACGAGAAGCTGAGCCAAGTTGGACCTCCCCGCGCGGCCTGCCGCGCACCCGATCATCTTAGGGTGACGCGCCCCGGCGCACCGTCACCGGCGCTTCGCGTGCACCGACGAGGCCTCCTGGGCGATGATGGGGGCATGTCCACTCCCGACCTCGCTCCGCGGCGCACCTTCGGCGGGATCGTCGCCGTCTGGGTGCTCGCCGCCCTGGCCGGCGTCGCGATCGGCCTCTTCGCCCCGGCGGAGTGGCGCGCCCAGTGGATCAGCGTCGCCCTGGGCGGTTGCATCATCGCCGCGTTCGCCGTGCAGCTCTGGTACGGCCGCTCGCAGGCCTTCATCCAGCGGATGGCGCTCAGCAGTCTCGGCGCGCTCGTCGTGCTCGGCGTCATCACGGCCGGTTTCGCGCTGGCCGAGCTCGCCGCCCTCTAAGATCGAAGCATGGACCTCCTCGCGCTCGAACTGTTCTTCGTGGGACTTCTCGGCCTCGCCTCGCTGGCGATCGCGTTCGTGTCGGGAACGGTCATCTGGAACCTCTATCGCGGCCAGCGCTGAGCGCTCTCGTGATCGAGATCCCGACCGACCTCCCGGCCGACCTCGTCCCCCTGTCGTGGCTCGTCGGCGTCTGGGAGGGCACCGGCGTCATCGACTACGAGGCCGACGGTCGCGCCTTCTCGGGTGAGTTCGCGCATCGCGTGAGCTTCAGCCACGACGGAGGCGCCTTCCTCAACTACTCGGCCGACGCCTGGTTGCTCGACGGCGACGAGCGCCGTCCCCTGGTCTCCGAGATCGGATACTGGCGTCTGGCGCGACCCGCGACCGACGCCGACGCCGGTCCGGCACTGCTCCCGGCGACCGCCGCGGCCGTCGAGCGCACCGCCGACGACGTGGAGTCCCTGCGCAACGCCGACGGCGGATTCGACATCGAGGTGAGCCTTGCGCACGCCGACGGCGTCCTCGAGCTGTATGTCGGGCAGGTGAAGGGCCCGCGCATCGACCTCGCGACCGACGCGGTCGTGCGCACCGCCGGCGCGAAGCCGTACGCGGCCGCTACGCGGCTCTACGGTCTCGTCGACAACCACCTCCTCTGGGCGTGGGACATCGCCGCCCTCGGCCGCGAGCTCGGCTCGCACGCCTCGGCCCGTCTCGCGCGGGCGGAGTGAGATGAGCGCGCTCACCGACGTCCCCGGTGCCGTCGTCGACGAGCGGGGCCTGCGCCATGTCGGCTCGCCCGTGGCCGAGCAGCGGAGGCTGGCATCCGGTCGGGCCCTCGCACCCCTCGGCGAGCGTCGCGTCATCTCTGTGGGCGGCGAGGATCGACGGAGCTGGCTCGACTCGCTGTCGTCTCAGGCGCTCACCCACCTCGCTCCCGGCGTGTCGACCGAGCTGCTCATCCTCGACCCGCAGGGTCGCGTCGAGCACGCCGCGGCGGTGGTCGACGACGGCGAGACCACGTGGCTCCTCGTGGACGCGTCCGACGCCGAGGCCCTCGCGACGTGGCTGAACCGGATGCGTTTCCGTCTGCGGGTGGAGGTGCGCGACCGCTCCGACGACCTGTTCGTCGTGGGAGGCACGCGTGCAGCCGTCGCGGCGCTGACGACGGTCGCCCCGGCGTGGGTGGATCCCTGGCCCGAGGTCTCGCCCGGGGGGTGGGCCTACGCCCGGGTCGAGCCGCACCCCGGCGCCGAGCGCGACTGGGCGGAGGTGATCGTGGATGCCGCGGAACACGCGCGTCTGATCGATGCCGCCGTCCGTGGCGAGGTCGCTCTGGCCGGTCTCGACGCCGTCGAGGCGCTGCGCGTCGCGGCGTGGCGTCCCCGCGTGGGCGTCGACGCCGACGAGCGGCTCCTGCCGCACGAGATGGACTGGCTGCGCACGGCCGTGCACCTGTCGAAAGGCTGCTACCGCGGGCAGGAGACGGTGGCCAAGGTGCACAACCTCGGTCACCCGCCGCGCCGCGTGGTCGCCCTGCAGCTCGACGGCAGCGACAACATCCTGCCCGCCCGGGGCGACGAAGTGCGCGCCGGCGATACGGTCATTGGAACCATCACGTCGGTGGCCGTCCACCACGAGGAGGGGCCGATCGCCCTCGCCCTCGTCAAGCGCACCGCTCCCGAGGACGTACCCCTCGTCGTCATGACCGCCGACGGTCCGCTCGCCGCGTCCGCCGAGACGGTCGTCCCGGCCGATGCCGGAGCGACCGCCGCGGTTCCGCGACTGCCGCGCCTGGGCCGCCGCCGCGCGGCGGAATGAGCGGCGACGAGTCGTCGACGACCGTCGGGGTCGTCGTCCCTCGTTCGCGCTGGCGGTCGACGCTGTCGCGTCGGCTGAATCGCGTGCGCGAGTCGGTGCCCGCGATCGCGCAGATCGTGGTGGCGGCGACCGCCGCGTTCGCCTTCGCGCACGTCGTCCTCGGCCATCCCGTCCCGCTGCTCGCCGCGACCGTGACGGTGTCGAGTCTCGGCCTCGTGCGCGACGCGCGCCCGTGGCGGGTGGCCGAGACCGTCGTGGGCATGCTCGTCGGCATCGCCATCGCGGAGGTCGTGCTGCTGGTCGCGGGCAGCGGGTGGTGGCAGATCGCCCTGGCGATGACGCTGACCCTGGTCGTCGCGCGATTCCTCTCCCCGCAGCCGGGTTTCGCCCTGGCGGCCGTCGTGCAGTCGCTGATCGCTCTCGTGCTCGTGACGGGAGCGCCCTTCCTGCGATTGGTCGACGGGGCGATCGGCGGTGTCGCGGCCCTGATCGTCACTGCGCTGATCCCGCGCACGCTGCGGCGCACCGAGCTGCGCGACGCCGACGAGCTCTTCGACGCGCTCGACGCGGCGATGGCGACGATCGTCCGCGCGCTGCGCCGAGGCGACCGCGCGCGGGCCGAGCGCGGCCTCGAGCGCGCGCGCTCCCTGCAGACCTACGTCGACGCGTGGTCCGGGTCGCTCGAGTCGGGCCGCGAGGTGGCGCGCATCTCGCCGTTCCTCCGCCGCCAGCGCACCGAGCTGCAACGCCACGCTCGCGTGCGGGAAGCGCTGGATCTCGCGACGCGCAACCTGCGGGTCGTCGCCCGCCGTGCCGCCTACCTGTGCGCCGACGGGCAGCCCCGGCCCGTTCCCGCCGATCTGCTCGCCGAGCTCGCCCGCGCCGCGGGGCTCGTGCGTGAGGGCCTCGACGACATCTCGCTCGAACCCGCCGCTCGCGAGACGCTCTCTGCCCTCACGCGTCGCCTCGACCCCGCGAGGCTGCTCCCCGAGGGCGGGGTCGGCGAGCTCAACCTGATCGCCGCGATGCGACCGCTCGCCGTCGATCTGCTCGTCGCGGCGGGGATGCCCTCGGCCGAGGCGCGTGCGCTCCTGCCGCGCATCTAGCGTCGGCGTCCCCGCGCGGCTCCGGCCCATGGCCGACCGCCAGGTTTCGGCGGTCTGCCCGCGGATCGCCGGAGGGCTGCACGGATCAGCCGGGAGCGACGGCCTCCCACGCCACCCCGACCTCGCCCAGGCGCCACCTGTCCGTCCGCACGAGCGGCCAGCCCGCGTCGGCGAGGGCGGCCATCGCCGTGCGCCAGCGGTGGGTCGGGCCGAAGGGAGCCACCGCCGCCGCGCGCGTCCATTCCCGATCCAGGGATGCCACGAACTCGTGCACCCGCTCGCCGGCGACGTTGCGGTGGATGAGCGCCTTCGGCAGTCGCTCCGCCGCGATGGCGGGGGAGTCCAGGTGACTCAGGCTGAGGGACACCGTGAGGCTGCGGGGGACGGCATCCGCTCCCACCTCCGCCCAGGTGGCGATGCGTCCGATCTCGTCGCACGTGCCCTCGACGAGGATGCCGTCGGGCTGCAGGCGGTCGCACATGCGCGCCCAGGCGTCGGCGACGTCGGCCTCGTCGTACTGCCGCAGCACGTTCATCGCGCGGATCACGGCGGGGCGGCGTCCGCCCGCCACGGGGACCTCGAAGCCCCCACGGGCGAAGGCGACGCCGTCGACCCCTGCGGCCTGCTCGCGTGCGCGGGCGACCCGGTCGGGGTCGATCTCGAGACCGAGGACGGTGGCATCCGCTCGTTGCCGCCTCAGACGGGCGAGGAGCTCGAGGGGCGTCACCGCGCTGGCCCCGAACCCGAGGTCGACGACGAGGGGGTCGTCGGTGCGGCGGAGGACGGGGTGGCGGGCTATCCAACGGTCGACGCGTCGCAGGCGATTGGTCCCCGTGGTGCCGCGCGTGGGGCGTCCGACGGGCGAGGGTGTCACTCGGACATGATGCCAGCAACCACTCGCGGAGCGCGGGTCCCGCGTCGATAGCATGGAGTCATGCCTCACACGCTGATCCTCCTCCGCCACGGGCAGAGCGAGTGGAACAAGACCAACCAGTTCACCGGCTGGGTCGACGTGCGACTCACCGACCAGGGCAAGGCCGAGGCCCAGCGCGGCGGTGAGCTGCTGGCCGAGTCCGGCGTGCTGCCCGACGTGCTGCACACCTCGGTGCTCAGCCGCGCGATCCAGACGGCCAACATCGCCCTCGACGCGGCCGACCGCCTGTGGATCCCGGTGAAGCGCTCGTGGCGCCTCAACGAGCGCCACTACGGCGCGCTGCAGGGCAAGGACAAGGCGCAGACCCTCGAAGAGTTCGGCAACGAGCAGTTCATGCTCTGGCGCCGGTCGTTCGACGTGCCGCCGCCCCCGCTGCCCGCCGACGACCAGTACAGCCAGGTCGGCGACCCGCGCTACGTGGGGATCGACGGCGAGGTGCCCGACACCGAGTCGCTCGCCATCGTCATCGACCGCATGCTGCCCTACTGGCACTCCGACATCGTGCCCGACCTGCAGGCCGGAAAGACCGTGCTCGTGACCGCGCACGGCAACTCGCTGCGCGGCCTCGTGAAGCACCTCGAGGGCATCAGCGACGCCGACATCGCCGAGCTGAACATCCCGACCGGCATCCCGCTCGTCTACCGTCTCGACGACGACATGAAGCCCCTCGGCCCCGGCGAGTACCTCGACCCCGAGGCCGCTGCCGCCGGTGCGGCCGCCGTCGCCGCGCAGGGCAACAAGCACTGACGCCGACACGACGAAGGGGTGGATGCCACGGCATCCACCCCTTCGTCGTGTGCGCGGTCAGATGACCGGGCTGGGCTCCTGCTCGGTCTCGTCGTCGGCGCCGGCCCAGTCGCCGGTGGCCAGGTACACGACCTTCTTGGCGACCGACACCGCGTGGTCGGCGAAGCGCTCGTGGTAGCGGCTGGCGAGGGTGGCGTCGACCGTGGCCGTGGCCTCGCCCTTCCAGGACTCGCCGAGGACCTTCTCGAACACGCTGATGTGCAGTTCGTCGATGTCGTCGTCGGTGTCGCGGATCGACTCGGCGATGCGGAGATCCTGCGTGCGGAGCAGCTCGGCGAGCTTGCGCGCGACCTCGACGTCGAGTTCGCCCATGCGGGTGAACGTCGTGCGCAGGCCCTTGGGGATGGCGCGCTCGGGGAAACGCGAGCGCGCGAGCTGGGCGATGTGCTCGGCCATGTCGCCCATGCGCTCGAGCGATGCGCTCACCCGCAGTGCGGTGACCACGATGCGCAGGTCGCGGGCGACGGGCTGCTGGCGGGCCAGGATCTCGATGGCCAGCTCGTCGAGCTCGACGGCCTTCTCGTCGATGACCGCATCGGCCTCGATGACCTCTTCGGCGAGGGAGACGTCGCTCGTGCCGAAGGCGCGCGTGGCGCGGTCGATGGCGACCGTCACGAGGTCGGCGATCTCGACCAGGCGGCTCTGGACGTCCTCGAGGGACTGGTGGAATACTTCGCGCATCGCGGGTACCTTCCTCGTCGGCGGCACGGCACATGGGTGTCCCGCAACCCTCGGGGATTCTTCCCAGCGAAGGTTAACGAGTGGTGCTGTGACAGTGAATAGTAGCTGCTGCCCGACGCCGGGCGGGGGTGAACGGCGGGTGACGTCGCATCCGCCCCTCTACGCTGTGGATATGGAACAACCGCAGCTCTCGCTGCTCGCGCTCCTGGCAGGCCTTCTCATCGGGGCCGCGGTGGTCGGCCTCATCGCCGGAGCCATCCGCGCTCGCAACCGCACTCTGGCTCAGACCTCCACCGAGGTGCCGGAGGGCGTGGAGGCCATGCTGGATGCGATGGACGACCCCGCCTTCGTGTGCGACACCTCGTCGACCGTGCTGGCGCTCTCGCCGGCGGCGGAGGTCTTCGGAGTCCACGCGGGCGAGGTGATCGCCAGCGAAGAGCTCAAGCGCGTCGCCCGCGTCGCCCGTGACACCGGCTCCGGCATCGCCGAGAACCTGCGCCTGCGCCGGGGCGCGGCCCCGGCCGAGCCGAGGCTGGTCGCGGTGCGCGCCACCCCCATCTCGGGACGACTGACGCTGCTGGTGCTGCGCGACATCACCGAGCGCGAGCGCGTCGAAGAGATGCGGCGCGACTTCGTCGCCAACACCAGCCACGAACTGAAGACGCCCGTCGGGGCGGTGAGCCTGCTCGCCGAGGCCATCGAGTCCGCCGCCGACGATCCCGCCCAGGTGCGTCACTTCTCGACGCGCCTGCAGGCCGAAGTGACCCGGTTGAGCGCGCTGGTCAACCGCATCCTGAGCCTGTCGCGCCTGCAGGCGGCCGACGAGCTGCGCGACGTGCGGGATGTGTCGATCGACGAGGTCGTGACCGCCGCGGTCGAGGCGTATGCGGTGCAGGCCGACGCCGCCCAGGTGACGGTGGTCCGCGGCGGCACGAAGGGGCTGTGGGTGCGCGGCGAGCCGCAGATCCTCACCGAGGCGCTCGGCAACCTGGTCGCGAACGCGATCGCGTACTCCCCGGAGGGGTCCAAGGTCGGCGTCGGGGTCAAGCTCGACGACGGGGTCGTGGAGATCGCCGTCACCGACCGCGGGATCGGCATCCCCGAGAGCGACCAGCACCGGGTATTCGAGCGCTTCTACCGCGCCGACCAGGCCCGCTCGCGGCGCACCGGGGGAACGGGTCTCGGCCTGTCCATCGTGAAGCACGCGGTGCAACGGCACGGCGGCGAGGTGCGTCTGTGGTCCCGGCCCTCCCGCGGCTCGACCTTCACCATCCGCCTTCCGCTGTCGGAGACACCCGATCTCGACGGCGTCCGTTCCAAACCGCGTCGCAAGGGCCGCAAGGCCACCGCAGCGATCGCCCCACCCGTGAAGGGAGACACCGCATGACCCGCGTTCTGATCGTCGAGGACGAGCCCGACCTCGCCGACCCGCTGGCCTACCTCCTGCGCCGCGAAGGGTACGAGGTCGAGATCGCCGAAGACGGCGCGCTCGCGCTCACCGCCTTCCGCGAGCGGGGAGCGGACATCCTGCTGCTCGACCTGATGCTCCCCGGGATGCCCGGGACCGAGGTCTGCCGCCAGCTCCGTCTGACCTCGCAGGTGCCGATCATCATGCTGACCGCGAAAGACTCCGAGGTCGACATCGTGGTGGGCCTGGAGCTCGGCGCCGACGACTACGTCACGAAGCCGTACTCCACGCGCGAACTGCTCGCGCGGATGCGGGCGGTGCTGCGTCGCCGCACGCCCGATGACGCCGATCTCGACGACCGGGTGCTCTCGGGTGGGCGCGTGGTGCTCGACATCGACCGGCACACGGTCGCCGTGGACGGGAGCGAGATCAGCATCCCCCTCAAGGAGTTCGAGCTGCTCGAGGTGCTCATGCGCAACGCCGGTCGCGTGCTCACGCGCGGTCAGCTCATCGACCGCGTCTGGGGGACCGACTACTTCGGCGACACCAAGACGTTGGACGTGCACATCAAGCGCATCCGCTCGCGCATCGAACAGAACCCGAGCGAGCCCAGCATGCTCGTCACGGTGCGCGGCCTCGGTTACCGCTTCGAGGCCTGACGCCGGTCGGACTCACCACGAACGACGAAGGCGCCGACGGAGAACCGTCGGCGCCTTCGTCGTTCGTGTCAGGACGCGGGGGTCGCGGAGGGCGACGGCGTCACGGTCGGCATGACCGGGATCGGGGTCACCGAGAACGACGGAGTCGGCGTCGGGGCGAGGGGGGAGAGGTACTCGAGAGCCCCGTCGAGCACGGGCACCTGCATGAGCGAGCCCTCGCCGTCGCCGGACTGGAAGTACACGGGCACCGTCGTGCCGGGCATCGCGTCGATGCCGTCGAGACGCAGCGGCTCGGTGTCGCTGGTGAGGTCGCCCAGGCTGACGGTGCGGTTCGCCGGCACGTTCACGGTCGCCTTGACGGCCGAGGAGCCCTCGCCGACCTCGACGCGCAGCGTGAGCGGGTCGGTGGTGTCGTTGACGATGGCCGCGACGAAGTTGCCGGTCGTGCCCTCTTCGTCGGCGACGATGAGGGCGTTGCGCACGTGCAGCGGGCCCGCGGCGGCGGGCACGTTCACGCCGTCGGAGGCGGAATAGTCGATGGTGGTCGCCTGCGGTGCGATGAGGTTGCACCCCGTCGTACCCAGGACGACAGCGGCACCCACGGCGATGGACGCGATCAGGCGCGTTTTCACGGATCCTCCAAGAACGGCAGACGACATCGGAATCATCCTACGCGGTCCGCGGTGGCGCCCCGGTCCCGCCTCCCGCCTCGCGTACGCGGGAGCGAGGGGTGGCATCACGGTGGGCGGAACCTTAGCGCATGCGGGCCTGTGGTATCCTGGATGTTGCCGAAAGGACATAACTCCATGCTTTTTGAGGTTGGCGAGACCGTCGTTTACCCGCACCATGGCGCGGCCACGATCATCGAGGTCAAAGAACGCGTTATCAAGGGCGAGACGAAGAAGTACCTGAAGCTCAACGTCACCCAGGGAGACCTCGTGATCGAGGTCCCTGCCGACAACGTCGACCTCGTCGGCGTCCGTGACGTCATCGGCAAAGAGGGTCTCGACCGTGTTTTCGAGGTGCTGCGCGCGCCCTTCACCGAGGAGCCGACCAACTGGTCGCGTCGCTACAAGGCGAACCTCGAGAAGCTCGCTTCGGGCGACGTGATCAAGGTCAGCGAGGTCGTTCGCGACCTGTGGCGCCGCGATCAGGATCGCGGCCTGTCGGCCGGCGAGAAGCGCATGCTCGCCAAGGCGCGCCAGATCCTCGTGTCGGAGCTCGCTCTGGCCGAGAAGACCGACGAAGACCGTGCGAGCGTCGTGCTCGACGAGGTCCTCGCGTCCTGACGTCTTCGACATCGGCGCGCGTCCTGCGGGGTGCGCGCCGACCGTCGTCGTGGGCGCTGCGAACGCGCGGCCGCGCTAGCGTGAACGGGTGACTCTCACTCCGGTTCCGCGTCTCGCTGTCATCGTCGTCGCCGCCGGTTCCGGCACCCGTCTGAAGGGTGGTGCGCCCAAGGCCTTCGTCGGCCTCGACGAGCGCAGCATCCTCCACCACGCTCTCCGTGGCGTCTTCGCGGCCGCCTCCGCGCAGGTCGTCGTCGTCGTGCCCCGCGGGTTCGAGGGCGAGGCTCTGACCGACGCGCGCGATGCCGCCGGTGAGCGCGCCGACCTCGTCACGATCGTCACGGGTGGCGAGACCCGCCAGGCGTCGGTGGCCGCGGGACTCGCGGCGCTGTGGGCCGACGTGGAGATCGTCCTCGTGCACGACGCGGCCCGCGCGCTCACGCCCCCCGCGGTGTTCGACCGCGTGGTGGGCGCGATCGATGCGGGGGCCGCCGCGGTGATCCCGGCCGTGCCGGTGGTCGACACGATCAAGCGCATCGACGCCGAGGGTCGCGTGATCGCGGCCGTGGACCGTTCCGAGCTGGCGGCGGCGCAGACCCCGCAGGGGTTCCGTCGGAACGTCTTGGAGGCTGCCCTAAGTGACGCGGAGGCCGACCACACCGACGACGCCGCGGCCGTGGCATCCGCCGGTCACCCGGTTGTGACGGTGGAGGGAGACGCGGTGGCGTTCAAGATCACGACGGCGTCCGACCTCGACCGCGCGCGATCACTCGTCTCCGAACGCCCATCGATCGTCGCCGCCCCGACGCGGGCTCCGCGCGGGCCCCAGGTGGGCATCGGAACCGACGTGCACGCCTTCGGGGGCGAGGGCACGCTGTGGCTCGCGGGCCTCGAGTGGCCCGGAGAGGCCGCCCTCTCGGGACACTCCGACGGGGACGCCGTCGCCCACGCGATCGTCGACGCTCTGCTCGCCGCCGCGGGGCTCGGCGACATCGGGACGCATTTCGGGACCGACCGCCCCGAGTTCGCCGGTGCCCACGCCGACGCCTTCCTCTCGCACACGGTCGGGCTGCTCTCGGCCGCGGGCTGGCGGGTGGGCAACGTCTCGGTGCAGGTGCAGGCGAATCGGCCCCGTTTCGCCGCGAGGCGCACGGAGGCGGAGCAGGCGCTCTCGGCTGCGGCCGGCGGGGCGCCCGTCTCGGTCAGCGCCACCACCACCGACGGGCTCGGATTCACCGGGCGCACCGAGGGTGTGGCCGCATTCGCGACCGCGCTCGTGCTGCCGGCCTGAGCCTGCGGGTCAGAGCCGCCGCGTCATGAACGTCGACAGCGGGTCGGGAGCGTAGGGCGGAAACGCCGGGCACTCCTCGAATCCCTCGCTCGCGTACAGCCGGCGCGCGGGGACGAAGTCGTCGGTGCTGCCGGTCTCGAGCCAGAGGCTGCGGATGCCGCGCTCCTGCGCGTCCTCGACGATGTGACGGAGGATGGCGCGACCGATGCCCTGACCGAGGAACGCCTCGACCACCCGCATCGACTTCAGCTCCGCGCGATCATCGCCGAGGTCTTTGCAGGCCCCGATACCGGCGAGCTCGTCGTCGACCCACGCCGACCACACCGTGATGCCGTCGGCGGTGAGACCGTCGAGATCGAGGGCGTGCACGCTCTCGGCGGGGGTGTTCTCGTGCATCCCCGCGAGGTGCGCGGCCGCCAGTGCGCGCGTGGCATCGGAGGTGAGGTCGTCGGGGCGGATCAGCAGAGGCACCCCGGCACCCTAGCGGGGTCGTGTTTCACGCACGGGTCGTGCGGAGGGGCGGCCGGTAGGCTGGGAGGGTGACCGTTCGGCTGTATGACACGAAAGCGCAGGCTCTGCGCGAGTTCGTCCCTCTCGACCCCTCGAACGTCACCCTCTACGTCTGCGGACCGACCGTCCAGTCCGGTCCCCACATCGGTCACGTCCGGGCGGCTCTCGCCTTCGACCTGCTCCGCCGGTGGCTGCACCACCGCTTCGGGCGGGTGACCTTCGTGCGCAACGTCACCGACATCGACGACAAGGTGCTCGCGAACGCCACCGAGACTGAGCCGTGGTGGGCGCTGGCCTATCGCATGGAGCTCGAGTTCTCGCGGGCGTACGCGGCCGTCGGCATCCTTCCGCCCACCTACGAGCCGCGCGCCACCGCGTCGGTGACGCAGATGCAGGAGCTCATCGCCGAGCTCATCGAGCGCGGCCACGCCTACGCCGCCGAGGGCGACGTGTACTTCGACGTGCGCTCCTGGCCCGCGTACGGCGAGCTCACGCGACAGGGCCTGGATGCCATGGAGCCCGCCGCGGACGCCGATCCCCGGGGCAAGCGCGACCCGCACGACTTCGCGCTGTGGAAGGGCGCGAAAGAGGGGGAGCCGGCGTCGGCGACGTGGGCCTCGCCGTGGGGTGCGGGTCGCCCCGGCTGGCACATCGAGTGCTCCGCGATGTCGCGGCGCTACCTGGGCCCCGAATTCGACATCCACGGCGGCGGCCTCGACCTGCGATTCCCGCATCATGAGAACGAGATCGCGCAGTCCACCGCCGCAGGCGACGCCTTCGCGAGGTACTGGGTGCACAACGGCCTGGTCACCGTGGACGGGCAGAAGATGTCGAAGTCGCTGGGCAACTTCACCCTGGCCGCCGACGTGCTCGACGATCACGATCCGCGCGTCGTTCGATACGCCCTCGCGGCCGCCCACTACCGCTCGAGCCTCGACGTGTCGGACCGGGCCTTCGCCGAAGCCGCCAGCGCGCTCGAGCGCATCTCGACGTTTCGCCAGCGCGTCCTGCGCGCAGCCGACGCCGATCCGCTCGTGATCGTGCCGGGCGAGGTCCCCGCGGAGTTCGCCGCCGCCATGGACGACGACCTCGGGGTGCCCCAGGCGCTCGCGACGCTGCACGAGACCGTGCGCGCCGGCAACGCCGCGATCGACGCGGGAGACACCGCCGCCGCGGTCGCCGCTCATCGCTCGGTTGCGGCGATGCTCGGCATCCTGGGATTGGATGCCGCCGAGCCCGCCGTCGCCACCGGTGCTGCGGACGCCGCACTGGACGCCCTCGTGCGGGAGATGATCGCGCAGCGCGCCCGCGCTCGCGCCGACAAGGACTGGGCTGCCGCCGACCGCATCCGCGATGCCGTCGCCGCCGCCGGAATCACGCTGGAGGACACTCCGGCCGGAACCAATTGGAGTATCGATGCCTAAGCCAGGACGCCCGGGAGCACGCAACCCCGGCAAGAAGAAGGGCCCCCTCAAGGGCACCGGCGGGCACTCCCGCAAGGCGCTCGAGGGGCGTGGTCCCACCCCCAAGGCCGAAGACCGCGCCTGGCACCCCGCCGGCAAGCGCAAGGCCGCCGAGGAACGCTACGCGGCCGCCGGTGGCAAGGGCCGGCCCGGTGTGCGCGCGGTCGGCAACCCCAACCGCAAGAGCCCCAAGGCCGCCGACGACACCGAGACGGTCACCGGCCGTAACTCCGTGCTCGAGGCCCTGCGCGCGAAGATCCCCGCCACGGCGATGTACATCGCGCAGCGCGTCGAGATGGACGACCGCGTGAAGGAGATGCTCTCGATCGCGACGAACCGCGGCATCCCCGTCCTCGAGGTGACGCGGCCCGAGCTCGACCGCATGGCCGGGTTCGACGGCGTCCACCAGGGCGTCGCGCTGAAGGTGCCGCCGTACGCGTACGCCCACCCGCAGGATCTGCTCGAGAAGATCATCGACCGCGGTGAGGTGCCGCTGCTCGTGGCCCTCGACGGCGTGACCGACCCGCGCAACCTCGGTGCCATCATCCGCTCCACGGGTGCCTTCGGCGGTCAGGGCCTGATCATCCCGCAGCGTCGTTCGGCGAGCGTCAACTCCGCCGCGTGGAAGACCAGTGCCGGTGCCGCCGCGCGCATTCCGGTCGCTCTCGCCGCGAACCTCACGGCCACGCTCAAGGAGTTCAAGAAGCAGGGCGTCTTCGTGCTGGGACTCGACGGCGACGGCGACGTGTCGCTCCCCGCCCTCGAGCTCGCCGACCGTCCCGTCGTGATCGTCGTCGGATCCGAGGGCAAGGGTCTGTCGCGCCTGGTCACCGAGACGTGCGACCAGGTCGTCTCCATTCCCATCTCCGCCGCCACCGAATCGCTGAACGCCGGTATCGCCGCATCCGTCGCCCTGTACCAGGTGTCGACGCTGCGCGGCACGGTCTGACTCCCCGAGAGGAACGCTCATGCCCCGCATCGCCGTCATCGGAGGCACCGGCTACGCCGGCAGCCACATCGTGACCGAGGCCGTCCGCCGCGGCCACACGGTCGTCTCGATCGCGCGCACGGTACCCACCGAGCGCGTCGAGGGGGCGACCTACCTCGAGGGCACCGTCCTGGACGTTCCGGGCCTGGTCGCCCAGCTCGAGGGCGTCGACGTGGTCGTCTCGGCCGTCGCCCCCCGCGGCGACATGGAGGGCAAGCTGCGCCCCGCCGTGGCGGAGCTCGTCGCGGCCCTGCCGGAGAACGTGCGCATCGGCGTCGTGGGCGGGGCGGGCGGATCGCTCGTCGCCGAGGGCGGGCCACGCCTGATCGACACCGACGGTTTCGCCGAGGAGTACAAGCCCGAGGCGCGCGAGGCCATCGGCATCCTCGAAGACCTCCAGGCCGACGACACCGGCCGGGACTGGTTCTACGTGCACCCGGCCGGCGGCTTCGGCTCCTGGGCGCCGGGGGAGCGCACCGGCACCTACCGCGACGGCGGCGACGTGCTCGTCGTCGACGACAAGGGCGACTCGTTCATCGGCGGGGCCGACTTCGCCGTGGCCGTGCTCGACGAGATCGAGACCCCGAAGCACACGCGAGAGCGCTTCACGGTCGGCTACTGAGCCGTCGCGACACCGAGGCCGCGGCATCCCGGATCTGATCCCGGATGCCGCGGCCTTCGCCGTGCGGCCGCGCGTCGCCGCTCTGCGCAAGGGCGCACGATCGCCGCGAGGTGACACCTTGCGGCGGTGGCGGAACGCGGGGTCTCGGACCCACGGTGCGACCTCGCGGATGGAGGATGGCCGCGGCGTCGGCGACGCGCGGGCGGCTCAGACCAGGTCGCGCCAGTTCACCGCGTCGGTGTCGGTCGTCGGGACCTCTCCCGTGGCGGGAGCGTCGGCGTCGGAGACCGTCGGGAGCGACATCGTGTCGGTCGGCGGACCCATGACGGTCGCCTCGTCGCGGCGGTGGCGCAGAACGTCGTCGATGTACGAGCTGACGACCTCGGCCAGGGGCACGGACCGGCCGCGCGCCTGCGACATGTACCAGCGGTGCTCCAGCACCTGGTGGAACACCTCGGCGGGCTCGAGCTTGGCGCGCAGGTCCCACGGGATCGCCATGACGATCGGCTCGAACACGCGCGTGAGCCATTCGTGCGCGACCATCTCCTCGTCGGCGCCGAGGCGCGACACCCGAGCGCGGAACTCGTCGAGGTCGTTGAGCAGGCGGCGGGCCTGATTCTCCTCGACGTCGAGCCCGGTCAGCCGCAGCAGACGGCGCTGGTGATGCCCGGCATCCACGACCTTCGGCTGGATCGAGACCTGTGTCCCGTCGCTCGCGGTGCGGATCGACATCTCGCCGATGTCGAAGCCCAGGGCGTTCAGGCGGTGCACGCGCTCGGTGATGCGCCACGACTCGTCGACAGCGAACGTCTCCTTGTCGGTGAGGGCTCCCCACAGCGAGTGGTACGAGGCGACGAGGCCGTCGGCGATGGCGATGGCATCCACACCGCCCTCGAGACGCCCGCCGGCCTCGAGGTCCATGATCTCGCCGGCGATGTTGGTGCGGGCGATGTCGAGGTCGTGTGCGCGCTGGCCCGGGCTCAGGCGGTTGCCGTGCAGCTCACCGGTCTCGGCATCGACGAGGTAGGCGGCGAACTCGCCCGCGTCGCGACGGAAGAGGGTGTTCGACAGCGACACGTCGCCCCAGTAGAACCCGACGTTGTGCAGCCGCACGAGGAGGACTGCCAGAGCATCGACGAGGCGCGTCGCGGTGTGCGGTCGCAGCACCTGCGTGAACAGGGCGCGGTAGGGGAGCGAGAACTTCAGGTGCGCGGTGACCAGGGCCGCGGGCAGCGGGCGTCCCGAGGCGTCGGTGCGCCCCGCGATCACCGCGACGCGGTCGACGCAGGGAGCGTCGAGACGGTCGAGGTTGCCGAGCATGTCGTACTCGCGTCGAGCCATCTCCTCGGTCGTCTCCTTGATGGCCACGACGCGACCGGAGAGGTTCGCGAAGCGCACGAGGTGACGCGAGATGCCCTTGGGCAGGGCGACGATGTGGCTGCTGGGCCAGTCGGCGAGGCCGGTGGACCAGGGCAGCTGCAGGAGGCCCGGATCGACGGTGCTGGCGGTGATGCTGAGCGATTCGGACACGGGAACCTCCGGTGAAAACGGTGCGGCGCGCCCCCGGCCCGACGAGGTCGGGGTTCCGGGGACGCGCCGCGTCGGTGCGTGGGTCAGGCCGAGGCGATGGCCCGGTCGGTCAGGCGCTCGCCCGACTCGAGGTCGAACACGTGCACGTGTCCGGGGACCGGGGCCAGAACCACCGTCTCGCCCGCGTTGGGGTGACGACGACCGTCGACGCGCGCGACCAGGTCGGTGCGCTTGCCGTTGATGTCGGTGTGACCGTAGAGGTAACCGTCGGCGCCGAGCTCCTCGACGAGGTCGACGACGACCGTGAGGCCGCGGCCGTCGGCCGGGGCGACCTGGATGTCTTCCGGACGGACACCGATCGTGACCTCGGAGCCGTGCGCCTTGCCGATGGTGTCGGCCTCGACCGGGACCACCATGTCGCCGAACTGGACGCCACCCTCGGCGAGGTCCGCCGTGAACAGGTTCATCGCGGGCGAGCCGATGAAGCCGGCGACGAAGACATTCTTCGGGGTCTCGTACAGATCGCGCGGGGTGCCGACCTGCTGGAGCAGGCCGTCCTTGAGGACCGCGATGCGGTCGCCCATGGTGAGGGCCTCGGTCTGGTCGTGCGTGACGTAGACCGTGGTGACGCCGAGGCGGCGCTGGAGGGACGCGATCTGGGTACGCGTCTGGACGCGGAGCTTGGCGTCGAGGTTCGACAGCGGCTCGTCCATGAGGAAGACCTGGGGCTGACGGACGATCGCGCGGCCCATGGCGACGCGCTGACGCTGACCACCCGAGAGGGCCTTGGGCTTGCGGGTGAGGTACTGCTCGAGGTCGAGGAGCTTGGCGGCCTCGAGGACGCGAGCGGCGCGCTCCTCCTTGCCGACACCGGCGATCTTGAGCGCGAAGCCCATGTTCTCGGCGACGGTCATGTGCGGGTACAGCGCGTAGTTCTGGAAGACCATCGCGATGTCGCGGTCCTTCGGGGGCACGTCGGTGACGTCGCGGTCGCCGATGAGGATGCGGCCCGAGTTGACCTCTTCGAGGCCGGCGAGCATGCGCAGCGAGGTGGACTTTCCGCAGCCCGAGGGACCGACGAGGACGAGGAACTCACCGTCTGCGACGTCGAGGTTGAGCTTGTCGACCGCGGGGCGGGTTCCGCCCGGGTACAGACGGGTTGCGTTGTCGAAGGTGACGGACGCCATGTTTTCTTCTCCTTCACCGGCAGGTACGTGCCGGACGATCCGTAGTGAATGGAATGAACGGGGGCGACCCCGTGCGCCCGACAGTGGACGCAGGGTCAGTATCGCACGTGTCTGGTCATTTCTCAGCCAGCCTGGTTAGCATCGTTGATCGTTCGCCCCACCCGCGCGTTCCCCCCGATTTCATGCGGCAGACGTTTATGCCCGGAAGGTTTCATGTCCCACGACCAGTCCCCGAACGTTCCCGCCGAACGCGACCGTCGCGAGGCGGTGCGTGAGAAGGCGCAGCAGGTGAAAGCCAAGCAGACGCGCTGGCGCATCGCGCGCCGCTCGTTGCTGGCCGTCGGGGCCGTCGCGGTGATCGCCGTGGGAGCGGTCGGCGTCTCGGCCGCGTTGAACTCGCGCGAGGCTCGCTCGCAGGCACTCCCCGACGCCGCGACCGACGACGGTTTCGTCGTGACCTCGGCATCCGGTGTCGCCGACCCCCTCGCCGACCAGACGGTCGACGGCAGCGCCGCCACGATGTCGGCGGATGCCGCGCCCACGGCCGCTGCGACGCCGGAGCCCGCCGCGACCGCCGCTCCCGTCGACATCCGCGTGTACGTCGACTACATGTCGACCGAGGCGCACGAGTTCCAGGCGGCCAACGCGACGCAGCTGTCGAAGTGGGTCGACGACGGCGCGGCGACGCTCACGTACTACCCGGTCGCGATGCTCACGTCGAAGTCCAACGGCACGAAGTACAGCCTGCGTGCGGCGGGCGCGGCCGCGTGCGTCGCGACCCACGCCTCCGACCGCTTCTTCGCCTTCAACCACGAGCTGCTCACGAACCAGCCCGCGGTGGATTCCGACGGATACAGCGACCAGCAGCTCGCCGACATGGCCCAGGGCGCCGGTGTCAGCGACGTGGCGACCGTGCGCGGCTGCATCGAAGACGAGACGTACACCTCGTGGGCGAAGGCCGCGACCGACCGCGCCATCAAGGGTCTGCCCGGCACCGATGGTCACGCGCTCACCGCGACCCCGACGGTCCTCGTCAACGGCACGGAGTACGTCGGCAACATGGATGACGCGAAGGAATTCGCCCAGTTCGTGCTCACGGTCGACAGCAACGCCTACTACTCCACGGCGACTCCCACCCCCACCCCGTCGACGACCCCCGCGGGTTGATCGCGCCGCTGCGACGCAGCGACTTATGAGATTCTGGTGAAATGGAAGACGAGCTCGAGGACTCCCCGCCGCGGCGGTCCCGTGATCAGCTGCGAGCGTGGGTCGAGGAGTTCCTCACGCAGGGTCATGCCATGACCGGCACGATCAAGGTCGTCGACCAGGAAGACGCCGACGGGCAGGACACCGGTCTGGTCGTGATGACCATGCGCAACACCACGGCGTCGGTCTACATGCAGCCGCGCGGCTACGACGACCCTCTGTGGGAGGCGACGCTCACCGCGCGTCCCGACGACCTCACGCTCAGCCCCCACGACATGGCGAGCCTCGCCGCCGAGCTGGTGATCGCCGGCAACCTCTGCTCGTTCCTGCAGTTCAAGTCGCTCGAGTGGGATCGACACAGCGGCCGGCACGCGGAGTGAGCGCGTCGAGGTCATAGACTCGATCGCCGAGGCGATGATCGCCTCCCGCCGGCTTGGCGCAATTGGTAGCGCACCGTACTTGTAA
Organism: uncultured Microbacterium sp.; assembly: GCF_947489255.1. Taxonomy (GTDB): domain Bacteria; phylum Actinomycetota; class Actinomycetes; order Actinomycetales; family Microbacteriaceae; genus Microbacterium; species Microbacterium phycohabitans. Next base: position 157,209 of record NZ_CANLCY010000003.1, on the reverse strand, counting down.
TACGGGGGTTGCAGGTTCAAGTCCTGTAGCCGGCACCTCACCCACGGAACGACCCGGGCGTCCGGCGCTCAGGACCCGTGACGCGCGGTCCACTCCCGGAACGGCGCCGTCGCGTCATCCACCCGGACCTGCTCGGCGGGCAGCGACCGGTGCTCCGGAGCCTTCGCGTACTCGTCGTAGAACGTCGCCAGCGACATGAGCCGGTTGCCGTCTTCGTAGTGCTCGCCCTCCTCCTCGCGCGTGACGGCGAAGAAGAGGCGGTCGGGCTGGGCGTAGTAGACGGCGCCCAGGCACATCGGGCACGGATAGGCCGTGACGTACATGTCGTAGCCGGACAGGTCGCCGATGCCCTTCTCGGCCGCGGCGCGGATGGCGCGGATCTCGGCGTGGGCGGTGGGATCGCCGTCCTGCGCGACGTGATTGACCGCCTCGACGACGATCTCCCCGTCCTTGACGATGAGACAGGCGAAGGGCTTGCCTCCGGCGTCGACGTTCTCCTGGGCTCGCGAGACGGTGAGGGCGGACAGTTCCTGGTGGTTCATGGCTCGACGCTAGGCGGCCGCCCGCCCGGCGTCGGGGGCTGGGCTCCCGGGGGCAACCGTGCTACCGCCTCCGCTGGTTCACGAGAGGGCGTTCGCGAGCGCGACGAGGAAGACGCCGGCCGCGGCGATCGTGACCAGCCCCGCGAGCAGGGCGCCGGCGATCGCGATCGGCCGCAGGGGGCCGGGCCGCGCGCCGCTCTCCCAGGCGAACAGGAGGGCCGCGACGCCGACGACGAGCATGATCAGGTCGCCCACGAGACCGGCCGGTGCCCACACGACGCTCGCCATCGCCGCCAGCCCGGCGAGCAGCGCCAGGACATGGCGCACGTGATTGCCGGGCGGGGCGGCGTCGGAGCTCATGGCGGGGCTCGTCAGCGCGGCTGCACGCGCAGCCATCGCGTCCCGTGCGCACCGAGGGTCAGCCCCGCCCCCAGCCAGACCGGCGCGGACGAAACGAGGTCCAGGGCCTCGGGCGCCAGGCCCGACAGGGTCACTCCGTCGATCTCGACGGCCGAGTCGGCGACGTTGGCGACGACGAGGACGGCGAAGCCGGTGTCGCCGGGGCGGAGGAAAGCGACGATCGACGGAACGTGCGCGTCGAAGGCGATGAGCTCGTTGCCCGCGAACTCCGGGGTGGAGCGGCGCACGTCGAGCAGGCGCGAGAGACGGGCGAACACGCGTCCGGCCGGGGTCGCGGCATCCGCCCGGTCCGCGTAGTTCTGCGCGGGACGGAACGGACGGTGCACCCACCGGCTGTCGCCCGCTTCCTCGGGGCGGTCGGTGTAGCCGTAATCGTTGAGCTGGGCCACCTCGTCTCCGAGGTAGAGCAGCGGGATGCCGCCGGTCGACAGGGCGAGCGCGTGGGCGAGGATGACGCGGTCCTCGCCGCCGGCGTCGCCGGCCTCGATCCCGGCGAGGGCTGCCGTGGTGCCGGTGACGCGGGCGTCGCCCGTGCGCGGGTTCTCCTGGAACGGCACGCCGCGCGCGAACGTGCCGGGGGCCCGACCCACGTAGAAGTCGTTCAGGAACCGGCGGTGCGGGTGGCCGTCGATGCCGAGCTCGGCGGCGTCCTCATCGGCGAAGGTCCAGCCGATGTCGTCGTGGCTGCGGACGTAGTTGACCCACGCCGTGCCCTCGGGCAGGGCGTGCCGACGCTCGAGGGCCTGCTGCAGCAGGCGTCCGTCCCGGGTGGCGAGCGCCTCCCACGTGAGGGCCATCTGCAGCGGGTTGTAGGAGAGCTGGCACTCCTCGGGGGAGATGTAGGAGACGACCTCGTCGGGGTGCACGATCGCTTCCGACTTGAACAGCAGTCCCGGGGCGGCCATCCGCAGCACCGCGTTGAACGCCTGCAGCAGCAGATGCGCCTCGGGCAGCGACTCGCACGTTGTGCCCAGTCGCTTCCAGATGAAGGCCACGGCATCCATCCGGAGGATCCCCACGCCCTGGTTCGCCAGGAACAGCATCTCGCCGGCCATCGCCTCGAAGACGGCGGGGTTGGCGTAGTTCAGGTCCCACTGGAAGTGATAGAACGTCGCCCAGATCCAGCGCCCGTCGTCGAGCTGCACGAACGAGCCCGGGTGGTCGTCGGGGAAGATCTCGCGCGTCGTCTGCTCGTAGGCGTCGGGCATCTCGCGGTCGGGGAAGATGAGGTAGAAGTCCTCGTATCCGCGCTCGCCGGCGATGGCCTTCTGCGCCCAGCGGTGCTCGTTGCTGGTGTGATTGAAGATGAAGTCGACCACGAGCGAGATGCCGGCCCGGCGCAGCTCCGCGGCGAGCTCGGCCAGTTCGGCCATCGTCCCCAGCGTCGGGTTCACGCGACGGTAGCTGGACACCGCGTAACCGCCGTCGCTGTTGCCCTCGGGGCTCTCGAACAGCGGCATGAGGTGCAGATAGGTGAGGCCGAGCTCGCGGAAGTACGGAATGGAGTCCCGGATGCCGCTGAGCCCGCCCGCATAGCGGTCGACGTAGCAGACGCCCCCGACCATGCGCTCGCTCTCGAACCACTCGGGGTCGCTCTCGCGCGCGCGGTCCAGGGCCTTGAGGTCGGCGGGACGCGCCGCCCAGGAACGCCGTGCCAGATCGACCACGGATGCCAGACGCTCGAAGCCGTCGACCCGCTCGCCGTAGAGCTGGGTGAACAGGTCGTGCAGACGAGGGAGGTGCACCTCGGCGTTCGCCAGGAATTCGCGGTCGACGTTGTCGGCGGTGAGATCGGCGAGGATCGCGGAGACGTCATGGGAGGTGCGCGGGAGCTGTGTCACGAGGGAAAGCCTGACGCATGCCGGGGCCTCTCGTCGACGGCGGCCCGAGAGCGGACCGACCCTGGTGGCGCATCGGCTCTTCCAGCGCCTCGCCGTACGATCGAGGGTGGACCCCGAGCGGGGGAGCGAGGGGAGAGCGGTGTCGGAGCGCGGAACCGTCGGCATCGCCGTCGCCGGAGCAGTGCTCATCGGCGCCCTCACGGCTCTCCAAGCCCGCATCAACGGCACCCTCGGAGCCGAGATCGGCGACGGGTTCGTCGCCGCCGCGATCTCCTTCGGTTCGGGATTGCTCATCCTCATCGTGCTCTCGGCCGTGCTGCCGCAGGGGCGCCGCGGGTTCGGACGCCTCGTATCCGGCATCCGGTCGCGCACGATCCCCGCGTGGATGCTGCTCGGCGGTCTCGCGGGGGCGTTCACCGTCGCGAGCCAGGGGCTGACGGTGGCGACGATCGGAGTCGCCCTCTTCACGGTCGGCTTCGTCGCCGGGCAGACCACAGGCGGGTTGGTGCTGGATCGTGTCGGGTTCGGGCCGGCGGGTGTCGTGCCGGTGACGGTCCGACGCGTCGTCGGCGCGCTGCTGGCCATCGCCGGGGTCGTGGTGTGCCTGTCGGGGGACGCGCTCGGCGGCGTCCCCCTCTGGATGCTCGTCGTACCGGCGATCGCCGGTGCGGGCGTCGCCTGGCAGCAGGGGACGAACGGGCGACTGCGCGTGCGCGTGGAGAGCCCGCTGACCGCGACGCTGGTGAACTTCATCGGCGGCACCGTGGTGCTGCTCGTGGCGGCGTCGGTGCACGTCGGTGTCGTGGGCGCTCCCCGCGTCGTGCCGACGGAACCGTGGCTCTACGTCGGCGGAGCGGTGGGCGTGATCTACATCTTCCTGTCGGCGGTGGTCGTGCGCCGCACGGGCGTGCTGCTGCTGGGGCTCGGGTCGGTGGTCGGCCTGCTCACCACCTCGGTGCTGCTCGACGCGCTGTGGCCCGCTCCCGCCGCCCCCGCGACGGCGGTGGCGCTGCTCGCCGCAGCGGTCGCGATCGCCGGGGTCGCCGTGGCCGCCGTCCCGTGGAGGCGCCGGAGTCGCTGAGTCCCGTACGGGACGGATGCCGTGGACCCGCCGTTCGGCCCTGCCCGGCCGCGGCCGGTCGGTTTCGCCCGCCCCGGCCGTGGGGCGGCGAGATCACCCGCCGAGAACGCGACGACGCCGCCGACCGGAGCCGGCGGCGTCGGGGCCGTTCGATCGTGCGCGTCAGAGGCGCGCTTCGTCGACCTTGCGCTTCTTCTTGCCTCCCGGCATGCGGGAGAGGTGCTTCGCGGCATCCACCGTCTTGCGTCGCACGGGCCGCGACATCTTCGGCTTGCCGCCGACGTAGAGCCAGCCCAGCAGCACCTCGTGCTTCGCCAGCCCGTGCGCCTTGGCGAGCACCCTGTGGCGGGTGTTGTCGTCGGTGCGCCAGAACACCCCGAATCCGGCCTCGTCGAGCACGAGGCTCAGCATGTGGGCGACACCGGATGCCACGGCCTCCTGCTCCCACGCGGGGATCTTCTTCGAGCCGAGATCGGCCACCACCGCGATGATGAGCGGCGCGCGACGCGGCTTGGAGGAGTACCCCTTCTTGCCGTCCGCCTTGTTCAGCGCGCGCGCGAGGAGATCGCGATCGGCGCCGCGGATCTCGATGAGTCGCCACGGCTTAAGGCTCTTGTGGTCGGCGACGCGACCGGCCGCGGCGACGAAGGCCTCGAGCTCGGGGCCGGTGGGGGCGAGGTCGGTGACCTTCGACCACGACCGGCGGTCGCGCATCGCCTCGAGGGCGCTCATGCCTCGTCGGCGGGGGAGTCGGCGGGGGTGAAGTTCAGCGACAGCGAGTTCATGCAGTAGCGGTCGCCCGTGGGGGTGCCGAAGCCGTCGGGGAAGACGTGGCCCAGGTGCGAGCCGCAGTTCGCGCATCGCACCTCGGTGCGCTGCATGCCGTGGCTGTTGTCGTCGAGAAGCTCGACCGCCTCCGGCCGCACCGACTCGTAGAAGCTCGGCCACCCGCAGTGCGAGTCGAACTTCGTGCCGCTGCGGAACAGCTCGTTGCCGCACGCGGCGCAGGTGTACAGGCCGGCGCGGCTCTCGTCGAGCAGCTCACCGGTCCAGGCGCGTTCGGTGCCCGCCTGGCGCAGGACGGCGTACTGCTCGGGGCTGAGTTCGGCGCGCCACTGGTCGTCGGACTTGTCGACGGCGTAGGTCATGTGTTCTCTCCTTCGTCTACCTCCATTGTCTCGTGCCGGGCGCCGGTCAGGTCGTGCTGCGATGATTCGACGGTGGATCAGGATGCCGTGGACGCCGTCATCGAACGCTACGGGCGGTTCGCCCGCGACGAGGCGCCCGGCAGATCCGCGGTCTACGAAGCGTGGGCGCGTCGAGTGGTGGACGATCCCGCGGTCGCGGCGGCCCTCGCACCGATCCCCGACACCCGTCGTCAACCCCCGCTGGTCTTCGCCGTGATGCGCGTGCTGGGGGCGCCGATGGGCGACGTCGACGCGTGGGCGCGATGGGTGGTCGCCAACGCCGAACGGGTCGCCGCGCAGTGCGCGGCGCGCAGCGTGCAGACGAACGAGCCGTTGCGGTGCGCGGCGCTGCTGCCGGCACTCGCTCGCATCGAGGGACCGATCGCGCTGCTCGAGGTCGGCGCGAGCGCCGGGCTGTGCCTGTACCCCGACCGGTATTCGTACCGGTACCACCGGGGAGACGAGCTCGTGGCCCTGGATCCCGTGGACGGTCCCTCCGCCGTCGAACTGCACAGCGACCTCACCGGCGACCCGGCGCTGCGGATGCCCGAGATCGTCTGGCGCGCGGGGATCGACCTCCACCCCCTCGACGCCCGCGATGAGGACGACAGGGGGTGGCTCGAGGGTCTGGTGTGGCCGGGGGAGGAGGGGCGCCGCGAGCGCATCGCCTCCGCTCTCGACATCGCCGCCGCGGATCCGCCGCGACTCGTGTCGGGCGACGGTGCCGAGGCCCTGCCCGCGCTCGCCGCCGACGCGCCGACGGGCGCCACGCTCGTGGTCACGACACCGGGGGTGCTGGCGCACGTGCCGCGCGCGCGACGCGGCGCGATCATCGCCGCCGCCCGGGCCGCGGGCCGCTGGGTGACACTGGATGCCCCCGCGCTCCACGACGGGTGGACGAGCGTGCCGCGTCGGGGGCGAGGCGGTTTCGCCCTCGCCCTCGACGGCGAGGTGCTGGCCGAGGTGGATCCGCTCGGCGCGTGGGTGGCGTGGCATCCGGGGCGGACGGCGGCAGCGCAGTAGCGTGGCCGCGTGCCTCTTTCGGACCGCGATCTCGCCTTCCTCGCCTTCGAGGGTGAATGGCGGCGCCACGCGGGTGCGAAGGAGGAGGCGATCCGCGCCGAGTTCGGCCTCACCCCCGCTCGTTATTACCAACTGCTCGGACGGTTGATCGACACTCCTGAGGCCCTCGCGCACGATCCGATGCTCGTGCGGCGTCTGCGGCGGCGGCGCGACGACGGGGCCGCCCAGCAGCGCGCGCGGCTGGGCCGGACGGCCGCCCGCTGACGGGGCGCCCCGGCGTCGACCGATAGCATCGTCCAATGGCCAGATCGACCTTCCCTCGGGATCGCTTCGACGACCTGCCGGACTCCACCGGCCGCGTCGGAGCGCACCGGGCCGAGAGACCGCGCCTGCGCGGATGGATCGTCTTCCTCTGGGCGGCCATCGCCACGCTCGTGCTCATCATCGTGGGCATCTTCGGCTCCCTCGTGGCGTCGGGCCGCATCAGCTTCGGAGCCGGCGACGCGCCCGCTCCGACGGTCTCGGCTGAACCGACCACGCCCGCCGTCGTCGACACCTCGTACTCCGTCGTGGTGCTCAATGGCACCGGCCAGGACGGCCTCGCTGCATCGGTGCGCGATCAGATCGTGGCGGCCGGGTGGTCCGGCGACACGGTCGAGACGGGCGACTCCGACACCACCGACTTCGCGCAGACCACCGTCTACTACCTCCGCGACGCCGACGCGGCGGCGGCGCAGGGCCTCGCGCAGACCATCGGCGGTGCCGAGGTCGCGCAGAGCGATTTCCTGCAGCCCACCGACGACCCGAACACCCCCGACGACGAGAGCGCCGTCAAGCGCCTCGTCGTGGTGATCGGACTCGACCGCGCCCCCGGCGCGACCCCTTCCGCCACGGCCCCGTGACCCCGGGTACGCCGCGTGTTTCCGCGGCGTAACAAGTTGGGGGCACGCGCGTCAACAATGGCCGGAGGGGCCGGTTCGGCGGCATCCGGCGTGCTTACGATGACCGAGTCATCCAGCAACAGGAGATTCGCATGACGCAGGGCACCGTCAAATGGTTCAACGCCGAGAAGGGCTACGGGTTCATCACCGTGTCCGATGGGCAGGACGTGTTCGTCCACTACTCGAGCATCGAGATGTCGGGTTTCCGCGTCCTCGAGGAAGGTCAGGCGGTCGAATTCACCGTCGGCACCGGTCAGAAGGGCCCGCAGGCGGAGTCCGTGCGCCTGGCCTGATCCGCTGGCTTCAACGCCGTGGCATCCCTCTCGTGGATGCCACGGCGTTCGTCGTCTCGCGACAGTGTCGCGGCTTGCACTCCCCAGGGGCGAGTGCCAGAATGAATTAGCACTCGCTTTCGTCGAGTGCCAAAATCTGGAAGTCACCCGTCCGGGAGGGACGACACACTTATGGCAAAGATCATCGCTTTCGACGAAGAGGCCCGCCGCGGTCTCGAGCGCGGCCTCAACACGCTGGCCGACGCCGTCAAGGTGACCCTGGGCCCCCGCGGTCGCAACGTCGTGCTCGAGAAGAAGTGGGGCGCCCCCACGATCACGAACGACGGTGTCTCGATCGCCAAGGAGATCGAGCTCGACGACCCGTACGAGAAGATCGGCGCCGAGCTGGTCAAGGAGGTCGCCAAGAAGACCGACGACGTCGCGGGTGACGGCACCACCACGGCCACCGTTCTCGCCCAGGCGCTCGTTCGCGAGGGCCTGCGCAACGTCGCCGCCGGCGCCGACCCCATCAGCCTGAAGAAGGGCATCGAGAAGGCCGTCAAGGCCGTCACCGACGAGCTCCTCGCTTCCGCCAAGGAGGTCGAGTCCAAGGAGCAGATCGCCGCGACCGCGTCGATCTCCGCCGCCGACCCCGCGATCGGCGAGCTCATCGCCGAGGCCATCGACAAGGTGGGCAAGGAAGGCGTCGTCACCGTCGAGGAGAGCAACACCTTCGGCACCGAGCTCGAGCTCACCGAGGGCATGCGCTTCGACAAGGGGTACATCAACCCCTACTTCGTCACCGACCCCGAGCGTCAGGAAGCGGTCTTCGAAGACCCGTACATCCTGATCGCGAACCAGAAGATCTCCAACATCAAGGACCTTCTGCCGATCGTCGACAAGGTGATCCAGGAGGGCAAGGAGCTCCTCATCATCGCCGAGGACGTCGAGGGCGAAGCTCTCGCGACGCTCGTGCTCAACAAGATCCGCGGCATCTTCAAGTCGGTCGCCGTCAAGGCTCCCGGCTTCGGCGACCGTCGCAAGGCGCAGCTGCAGGACATCGCGATCCTCACCGGCGGCCAGGTCATCACCGAAGAGGTGGGCCTCAAGCTCGAGAACGCGACCGTCGACCTGCTCGGCCGTGCGCGCAAGGTCATCATCACCAAGGACGAGACCACGATCGTCGAGGGTGCCGGTGAGTCGGAGCTGATCGAGGGTCGCGTGACCCAGATCCGCCGCGAGATCGAGAACACCGACAGCGACTACGACCGCGAGAAGCTCCAGGAGCGCCTCGCGAAGCTCGCCGGTGGCGTCGCCGTCATCAAGGCCGGAGCCGCGACCGAGGTCGAGCTCAAGGAGCGCAAGCACCGCATCGAAGACGCCGTGCGAAACGCCAAGGCAGCTGTGGAAGAGGGCGTCGTCGCCGGTGGTGGCGTCGCGCTCATCCAGGCCGGCAAGAACGCCCTCGGTGACCTCAACCTCACCGGTGACGAGGCCACGGGTGCCAACATCGTGCGCGTCGCGATCGAGGCCCCGCTCAAGCAGATCGCGCTCAACGCCGGTCTCGAGCCCGGCGTCGTTGCCAACAAGGTCGCGGAGCTGCCCGTCGGTCACGGCCTGAACGCCGCCACCGGCGAGTACGGTGACCTGTTCGCACAGGGCATCATCGACCCCGCCAAGGTGACCCGCTCTGCGCTGCAGAACGCGGCATCCATCGCCGGTCTGTTCCTGACGACCGAGGTCGTCGTCGCCGACAAGCCGGAGAAGGCCGCCGCTCCCGCGGGCGACCCGACCGGTGGCATGGACTTCTGATCCACGCTGACGCCTGAGAACGCCCCCTCCTCCGGGAGGGGGCGTTCTTCGTTCACGGGCCGGACTCGAATAAGAGTTCTCTTATCCGGCCTCCGCCGCCCGCAGCCTCCGACTACGCTCGGTCGAATGAGTGATCTGTCCTCTTCTCGTGAGGCGGAGGCGGCGATCGCGCGGATCGAGCAGCAGGTCGCCGAGGCGCAGCTCCGAGCCGAGCGTGCGCAGCAGGTGCAGGTCGATATCGACGCGGTGCGGGCGACGGCGACGGCGCCCCGTCGCGAGGTGTCGGTGACGGTGGATGCCGGAACAGCTCATTGACAGGCAGGGCCTCACCGACCAGATGCCGACCGACTGGCTGGATCCTGCGACAAAGGCTACGTGGCGAAACGTTTCGCGCAACCTTGCGGAGATGGCGTCGGGGGATGTCCGCGCGGTGCTGGGAGACGTTCGGCCCGATTCGGTCTGGAATGAGATCGAGTTTCCATCGCTCGTTCGAAATCCGAACATCCGATCCATCACGGTTCACGACGCGGTCACCAAGGAGGTAATCCATGTCTTCGTTCGATGGTGCAATCCTCAGTGACGCCATCGTTCAATACATCGGCCGAGACGGTGCGCTTGCCCCGCGCGATGACATTTCGGCAGTAGCGGCGGGTATCTGACCCCGCACTACGCGCTCGAGTACAAGAGATCATCGCGGAACTCGACGCGATCCGACCAGGGGCGGATGCCGCCGACCTCATGCCATGGGCCGATAGAGAAGCACGTGCTGTGGCCGCAGGCCGCCCGGAGCTCGGCGAACCGGGGATCAAGGCGTTGCGTGATCTGCTCAGCTGGACCTGGCGCTGACTGATTGCAGAGCTTCCCCGCAGCGTGTCAGCGGGTTCCCTGAGGCCCTCAGGAATGACGGATACTGCTCGGAACGTTCTCAAGATTGCAATTGGTCGTGGCCTTGAGGGCGCCCTCCGCGTGCAAACGATTCCATGGGCCCTAACGAGAGTCGAGAACTGAGCATGCAGAACCTGACCTTCGACGACCTGTGTGGTCTGCTTCGTGAAGAGTTCGGCTCCGCCGCAGTTTCGAGTCCTCAGCACCCGCGAGTGGGCGACGGCGACCCTGTGATGGGCGATCTGATTCTTCGCGAGGAAGGGGCATTGTTCATCGTGGGCGCGCAAGATCGGGGACAGTGGTCGGAGCTCGCGCGATTCCCTTCCGAAGCCGAGGCGTGCGACTTCATCCTCCGTCAGGTACGACACGGTCATCGTCCGGGGGTCAGTATGACTCCCGCCGAAAAGGCGGAGTCGGAGCGCGTTACCCGCGACTTCGGCGCAGAGTTGCGACGCACTCTTGGGCTATGACGAAGGCTCGGAGAAAGCAGCAGGGGTCTCGCGTGGGGAGCCTGCATCTGGACCCTTCGTCCCCGTTACTCCAGAATTTTTCGAGCACCGCACGGCATCCGGAACTCGAAGAGCCTGCTCTCGCGGCCTTGCGCAATTCGCTCGGTCAGACGTGGCGTTTGACGTGCGTCAACGTCGACGGAGAATGCTTCGACGTGTCATTCCGACTCCGCTCGCACGAATGCCCTGCGCGTCCGGGCCGTCAGGTGTCGGAATCGGGCCGGTAGTCGTCGGGAAGGCGCTCCAGGGGCTGCGTCTCGATGAGCGCGTGCTCCTGCGCATCGCGGCGGTCGGCCAGAGGCAGCGAGACGCGGAAGGTCGCGCCTCCGCCCGGCGTATCGACCACCTCGACCGTGCCGTGCAGCAGATCGACGATGGATGCCACGATCGACAGCCCCAGACCCGACCCACCGGTCTCGCGCGTGCGCGAGGTATCGGCGCGCCAGAAACGCTGGAAGATCTGATCGCGGATCTGCTCGGGGACGCCCTCTCCGTGGTCGATGATCTCGATCCAGCCCATGTCGTTCTCGGCATCCACTCCGATGCGCAGGCCGATGGGGGAGTCGTCGGCGGTGAAGCGACGCGCGTTGCCCAAGAGGTTGGCCACCACCTGGCGCACCTTGTTCTCGTCGCCGAGGACGATCGGCGCGAGTCGCGGGGCGGAGCGCGTGAGGCCGGCCGGTGGCGTCACGGGGGCGTCCCCCGTCGTGGCGGCCGGGTCGGCGGCATCCTTCTGCCGACGGCGCAGGCGCGACAGCGTGGCTCCAGCGATCGCCATGGCCGACGTCGAGGGAGCCGCGCGGCGGCGGGTCGCGGCCTCGGCGGGGTGGCCGCCCGAATCGAGCAGCGGGTCGAGGGTGATGGTGGGCAGCACGAGGGGGCCGCGCGACGTGGTGTCATCGACGGTCACTTCGCGCTGAGGGGAGGTCACGCGTAGGTCGAGAGCCGCATCGCGCGCGATGGGCCGCAGGTCGAGCTCGGTGATCGAGACGTCGCGACGCTCGTCGAGGCGGGCGAGGGCGAGGAGGTCTTCGACGAGCGCGCCCATGCGGATCGCCTCCTTCTCGATGCGCTCCATCGACTGGGCGACATCCTCATCGGAGCGGATCGCGCCCATGCGGTACAGCTCGGCGTAGCCGCGCATGGTCACGAGCGGCGTGCGCAGCTCGTGGCTCGCGTCGCCGATGAACCGACGCATCTGCCGCACCGTGGCATCCCGCTGCCCGAGCGCGCCGTCGATGCGCGCGAGCATGGCGTTGATGGCGGTCTTGAGCCGCCCCACCTCGGTGTCGGGCACGATGTCGGTGAGACGCTGACTGAAGTCGCCCGCGGCGATGTCCATCGCCGTCGTCTCGACCTGGCGGAGGTTGCGGAAGGCCAGCGTCACCAGCCACCGCGTGAGCAGGGCCGTGGCGATGAGGATGAGCAGCGCCACGAAGGCGTAGATGCCGAGGTACGCCGCGACGATCCGGTCGGTGGGCGCCAGGGGCTGCACCACCATCTGCGTGTAGACCCCGGGGTTGCCCGGCACTTGGAGGACGCCGACGCGCGCGAGGAAGTGCGCCCCGGAATCGGGGTCTTCCAGCTCGATGCGCCGATCGATCTGGCCGTACGTCTGCTCCACCGTGAAAGTGTCGGGCAGCTGCGGCAGCACCTTCGACGACGTGCCGTTGTAGAAGGCCTCGCGTCGACCGTCGGGCCCGTAGACCACGACCATCGACCCGATCTGCGGGGCGTTCTCGACCTGAGTGAACTCGATGCCGCCCTCGACAGGCGTCGTGGTGAAGATGCTGTTGGCGATGCTGCCCGCCGCCTGCTGGGCCAGCTGCTCATCGAGGTTGTTCACCAGCGTGGTGCGCAGGAACACCATGGTGCCGATGCCCGCGGTGAACAGGCCGATCGCGAGGAGCGCGACGGTCACGCCGGTGACCTTGGTCCGTAGGCTCAGACCCCGCCACCAGCGCGTCAGGGCATCGTCGGAGGGTGACAGGACTGATGCCTTCCGCTCAGGCGCTCTTGCCCGACTTCAGCATGTAGCCGAAGCCGCGCTTGGTCTGGATGAGCGGCTCGGAGGAGTGCGGGTCGATCTTGCGACGCAGGTAGGAGATGTAGCTCTCGACGATGCCGGCGTCGCCGTTGAAGTCGTACTCCCAGACGTGGTCGAGGATCTGCGCCTTCGACAGCACGCGGTTGGGGTTGAGCATGAGGTAGCGCAGGAGCTTGAACTCCGTGGGGCTCAGATCGATCGACACGTCGCCGACGCTGACGTCGTGGGTGTCCTGGTCCATGGTCAGCTCGCCCGTGCGGATGATCGACTCCTCGTCGGCCTGCATCGTGCGGCGCAGGATCGCCTGGATGCGGGCGACGATCTCGTCGAGGCTGAAGGGCTTCGTGACGTAGTCGTCGCCCCCGGCGTTGAGCCCCTCGATCTTGTCCTCGGTCTCGTCCTTCGCGGTGAGGAAGAGGATGGGTGCGGTGTACCCGGCTCCGCGCAGACGCTTGGTGACGCTGAAGCCGTTCATGTCGGGCAGCATCACGTCGAGCACGATGAGATCGGGTTCTTCTTCGAGCACGGCCGAGATCGTCTGCGCGCCGTTGGCCACGGCTCGCACCTGGAAACCGGCGAAGCGCAGGCTCGTGATGAGCAGGTCGCGGATGTTCGGTTCGTCGTCCACGACGAGGATGCGAGGAGCTGTCATCCCCTCATTATCGTGATCCGACCCAGCAATGTCCTGGATATGGAACGGAAAGCCGCGTGCTGGTATGCGTCAGGCGGCCGCGGCGTCGATCCCGTCGGCATCCAGGATGGTGTACGCGTAGCCCTGTTCGGCCAGGAAGCGCTGGCGATTCTGCGCGAAATCCTGGTCGACGGTGTCGCGCGCGATCAGCGTGTAGAAGCTCGCCGTGTGGTTCGACTGCTTGGGTCGCAGCAGGCGTCCGAGGCGCTGGGCCTCCTCCTGACGCGAGCCGAACGAGCCCGAGACCTGGATCGCGACCGAGGCTTCGGGCAGATCGACCGAGAAGTTGGCGACCTTCGACACCACCAGCAGCGGGATGCTGCCGTCGCGGAAGCCCTGGAACAGTTCCTCGCGCTCGGGGATGGGGGTCGAGCCGGTGATCTGCGGGGCGTTCAGGGCCTCGGCCAGTTCGTCGATCTGGTCGAGGTACTGTCCGATCACCAGGACGCGCTCACCCGGATGCCGCTCGACCAGGCGACGGGCGACGTCGATCTTGGCGGGGGCGGTCGCCGCGAGTCGGTAGCGGTCCTCATCGGCGGCCGCGGCGTATTCGAGGCGTTCGTCGGCGGGCAGGTCGATGCGCACCTCGTAGCAGGCGGCGGGGGAGATGAAGCCCTGGGCCTCGATCTCCTTCCACGGCGCGTCGAAGCGCTTGGGGCCGATGAGGCTGAACACGTCGCCCTCGCGACCGTCCTCGCGCACGAGCGTCGCCGTCAAGCCGAGACGCCGGCGCGCCTGGAGGTCGGCGGTCAGCTTGAAGACCGGCGCCGGGAGCAGGTGCACCTCGTCGTAGAGCACGAGACCCCAGTCGAGGGCGTCGAGCAGGGCGAGGTGGGCGTACTGGCCTTTCCGCTTGGCGGTGAGGATCTGGTACGTCGCGATCGTGACGGGCTTGATCTCCTTGACCTGACCGGAGTACTCGCCGATCTCCTCCGGGGTCAGGGTCGTGCGGCGCAACAGCTCGTCGCGCCACTGCCGTGCGCTGACGGTGTTGGTGACGAGGATCAGGGTCGTCGTGCGGGTGTCGGCCATGGCCCCCGCGCCCACGAGGGTCTTGCCCGCACCGCAGGGGAGCACGACGACGCCGGAACCGCCCTCCGAGAACGAATCGACGGCCTGGCGCTGGTACGGCCGCAGGCTCCACCCGTCTTCGGCGAGGTCGATCGGATGCGGAGTGCCCGGGGTGTAGCCGGCGAGATCTTCCGCGGGCCAGCCGATCTTCAGCAGCTCCTGCTTGATGTGGCCCCGGGCCCAGGCGTCGACGATGAAGCTGTCGGGGGTCGGGTGCCCGATCAGCAGGGGCGCGATGCGCTTGTTGCGCGACACCTCGCTCAGCACCGCCGCATCGGTGGAGCGCAGCACGAGCTCTTTGTCATCGTTGCGTTCGATGACCAGGCGTCCGTAGCGGTTGACCGTCTCGCGGATGTCGGTGCTCACGGAGGCGGGGACGGGGAATCGCGACCACGTGTCGAGCGTCTCGAGCATCGCGTCGGCGTCGTGGCCGGCCGCGCGGGCGTTCCACAGGCCCAGGCGCGTGATGCGGTACGTGTGGATGTGCTCGGGTGCGCGCTCGAGCTCGGCGAAGACCGCGAGCTCGTGCCGCGCCGTCTCCGCCTGGGGGTGCGCGACCTCGAGGAGGACGGTGCGGTCGCTCTGCACGATCAAGGGGCCGTCAGACATAGCGTTCGAGTCTACCGGGGTCGCGAGCGACCCGGCGTTCGCGGGTCTCAGTCGACCGGGGCGACCCCGTCGATGTGCGAGAGGGGGAGGGTGCGCTCGACATCGGCCGCGCGGTCGCGGCCGCGCAGGCGTCCGCCGCCGAGTCCGGTCGCCTCGAGGCGGAACACGCGCGCCGACCCGTCGGGCAGCCGCACGGTCACGTCGACGACGGCGCGGGCGCGCACCGCCTGGTCGAGCTCGCGCTCGAGCCACGCGGCATCCGAGTCCTGGGCGCCGTTGCGCAGGCGCTCCAGGAGCGGGGCGTAGACCTCGTCGGGATCGGATGCCGGCTGCTCGGCTCCGGCGAGCTTCGCGCGCTCGAGTGCGCGCGGCCGGCCGTGCGCGTCGACGGCGACCGCGGGATAGTGCGCGTCGGTGAGCGCCCAGAACACGACGTCGGCCGACACGTGGGAGACGAGGTCGTCGCCGTCGTCGCGCGCCAGGGCGATCGAGCGCAACGACTGGTCGACCTCCATCGAGCGTCGCAGCGTCTCGTCATCGGTCGTCACCCGCGTGAGCGATGTGTCGGCGTCGACGCCCACGCGCACGCGGCCGTGCTCGGCGGACGTGCGCTCGATGACGTACGCGAGCGGCTGCGGGAGGCCCGTCAGCGAGATGTCGGTGAGGAACGCCCGGAGCGAGTCCGCGGTCTCGCCCGCGGTGATCGCCGCGCCCACGGTGCCGGCGCTGAAGCGGTAGCTCGACGCCTGCGCGCGGGACTCGCGCGCCGCCATCGTGCGCAGTCGCACGTCGAGGTGGGGTGCCAGGGGGCCGGGAGCGATCGCCGTCAGGTCGTTCTGCAGGTAGACGCGGTCGACCTCGGGGGGCAGCAGCTCCTTCAGTGCGGAGGTGTCGAGCTCGCCTCCGGCCGCGAGGGGCACGGCCCACGGAGCCACGCGTCCTGCCGCGTCGAGGAGGCCCCAGCGCACCAGCCGCCGGATCCACACCGTCGCGCGCTCGGGTCCGTCGGGGTCGAAGGGGGTGGCGTCCGCCCAGCGCTCGGTGGGGATCCAGCCTCCGCCGTCACTGCGATACGCGCGGGGGAGCGCGTCGCGCAGCGCCTCAGCCGTGCGGCTCCAGCGCTCGAGCGTCGGCAGGCGCAGCCATTCGCGTCCGTGCTGCGACACCAGCCACGCCCGGTCGTTCGCCCCCAGCAGGCCCACGTCGGCGGCGAGTCCGACCAGCAGATTGGCTTCCGCAGCGGTGCTGACCGCCCCCGCGTCGACGAGACGGCGCCGCTCCGTGGCGCCCAGCGAACCCGACCCGATCCGGCCGAGGGGGGATTCGAGCGTGAGCATGAGGATGTCGGCGACCGAGGCCGCATTGGTGAAGGCGGCTTCCGCGGCCGCCGCCGCCGTCTCCGCGGATGCGGCGGGCGCCGACGCGGGCTGAGGGTCGGGAAGCCCGCCGGGGAGCGCCTCGCGCACCGCAACGACGACACTCGGGAACGGGATGCCGTCGTCACCGACCAGGGCGTGCGCCGCCAGCGCGTCGCGCGCGGCGCCGGTTGCTGGAGTGCCGCCGACGGCATTGGTGAGTGCGACCGCTTCGTCGCGCGTGAGAGCGGGGAGCTCGCGGGCGACCGAGGCGGGGTCGAGCAGTGCCTCGGCGGCGTCGAACATGTCGCGCCACGGGCTCGAGGGCGACACGTGCCGTCCGGCGAACAACCGCGTGAGGTCGGCGTCGTCGCGCGCGCTCAACGAGACCGCCAGAGCGCGTTGTGCGGAGGTCTCGGGCACGTCAGCGGGCCTTGTTGGCCCGCGCCCTTCGGACGAAGCTCATGATGAGCACGGCGAGCAGGCACCCGAACGCGACCGGGGGCGCGATGTAGACGATGACACCGATCGTCGGCCAGAGGCCCGAGCCCATGTCGGCACCGGCGCTGGAGCCCACGATGATCGCGAAGAAGCAGACGATCGACAGCACGAGCAGCCCCAGCGACATGAACGCCAGGATGCGGTCGATGCGTCGGACGGGAACGTCGTCGCCCGGCGTACTGCCGCCGGTGGTGCGGGTGCTCATCGCGCTCAGCCTACTGCCTGGCGCCGGTGTCGTAGTCTGGAAGACCGGGATCCGCTCGGTTCCCGCGTTCCGCCGCGCATTCGCGCACATATCCAGCGAGGTGTCCATGCCCACCGGCAAGGTCAGGTTCTACGACGACGAGAAGGGCTTCGGCTTCATCAGCACCGATGACGGCCAGGACGTGTTCCTGCACGCCACGGCTCTGCCCGCCGGAACCCCCGCTCCCAAGGCCGGGACGCGCCTCGAGTTCGGTGTCGCCGACGGAAAGCGCGGTCTCCAGGCGCTGTCGGTGCGCGTGCTGGACGCCCCGGTGAGCCTTTCGAAGCGCTCGCGCAAGCCGGCCGACGACATGGCGATCATCGTCGAAGACCTCGTCAAGCTCCTCGACGGCATCGGCGGCGACCTGCGTCGCGGTCGATACCCCAACGGTCCGCACGCCCAGAAGATCGCCGCTGTCCTGCGCAAGGTCGCCGATGACTTCGAAGCCTGAGCAGGGGGAGCCCGCGCAGGTCGCCGACGAGCGCCTGACCGGAGCGCACGACCTCGCGCTCGCGGCCCTGCACGAGATCACCCCCGCCGACACCGTCGGCCCCGCCGCGGGGTACGCGCTCGAAGACGACGGCGTCGTCTCGCTCCGCTTCCACACGCGCCTGTCTGGGTATCCCGGCTGGTTCTGGACGGTGAGCGTGGCCGTCGTCGAGGAGTCGGAGCCGACCGTGCTCGAGGTCGAGCTGCTACCCGGTGACGGAGCGCTGCTCGCCCCCGATTGGGTGCCGTGGGCGACGCGACTCGCCGAGTACCAGGCGGCCCAGGCCGCCGCTGCAACCGACGACGCCGACGCGGATGACGACGACATCGACGACGACCCCGAGGACGAGCACGACGAGGAGGACGACGACGAGGAGGACGAGCCCAAGGCCCGTTTCCACGCCGGCGACCTCGACGGCGTCGACATCGACGAGCTCGACGCGGACCACGCGGTCGACCAGCGGTCGGGCGACGAGGACTCGGATGCCGAGGACTCGGATGCCGCCGACGACGACGACAGCGACGCCGATGACGACGATCGCGATGACGACGACGACAGCGATGACGACGACGATCGCGACGAGGGCGACCGCAGCTACTGACGCATCGCTCCCGACACGACGAAGGCCGCCCCGCGTGATGCGAGGCGGCCTTCGTCGTGTCGGGTTCAGGCGCCGGGCAGGCGCTCGATCGTGTAGTCGATCGCCCCGATGAGACGGCGGACGTCGTCGGGCTCGATCGAGACGAACGTCGCCACCCGCAGCTGGTTGCGGCCGAGCTTGCGGTAGGGCTCGGTGTCGACGATGCCGTTGGCGCGCAGGCTCTTCGCGATCGCCGCGGCGTCGATGCTGTCGTCGAAGTCGATCGTCACGACGACGGGGGAGCGGTCGGCCGGGTCGGCGACGAACGGGGTCGCGACCGTGCTGGCATCCGCCCAGTCGTACAGCGCCGACGACGATTCCGCGGTGCGGGCGCCCGCCCACGTCAGGCCGCCGTTGTCGAGGATCCAGCCCAGCTGCTCGTCGAGCAGAAGCAGGGTGGCCAGAGCCGGGGTGTTGAGGGTCTGCTGCAAGCGCGAGTTGTCGAGTGCGTTCTTCAGGCTCAGGAATTCGGGGATGTAGCGGTCGGATGCCGCGATGCTCTCAATGCGCTCGATCGCGGCGGGCGACACGGCGGCGTACCACAGGCCGCCGTCGGAGCCGAGGTTCTTCTGCGGGGCGAAGTAGTAGACGTCGGCCTGCGTCACGTCGAAGTCGATGCCGCCCGCAGCGCTCGTGGCGTCGATCACGGTGAGCGCTCCCGCGCCGCCCGCGACGCGCACCACCGGGGCGGACACGCCGGTCGAGGTCTCGTTGTGGGGCCACGCGTAGACGTCGACGCCCTCGACGACCTCGGCGACGGTGCGGGTGCCGGGCTCCGCCTTGCGGACGTCGGGGGCCTGGAGCCACGGGGCGGCCGCGGCGGAGGCGAACTTGCCGCCGAACTCGCCGAACACGAGGTTCTGGCTGCGGTTCTGGATGAGACCGAAGGCCGCGGCATCCCAGAAGGCGGTCGACCCTCCGTTGCCGAGGATGATCTCGTAGCCGCCGGGCAGCCGGAACAGCTGCGACAGGCGCTCGCGCGTGCTGGCGACGAGGTTCTTCACGGGCGCCTGGCGATGCGAGGTGCCGAGGATGGACGCCCCGCGGGTGACGAGGGCCTCGAGTTGCGCACCGCGCACCTTCGAGGGGCCGCACCCGAAGCGACCGTCGGCGGGCAGGAGTTCGGCGGGGAGTTCCACGTGCGGCATGGGTCCGATTCTAGGGTCCCGCCCCTCGGGCGCCGGCGCCCGTGTCGGAGGGGGTCGGTAGGCTGGGAGGACTTGCCGCGCGACATCGAGGACTCCTGAATGACCGATCTGATCGACACCACCGAGATGTACCTGCGCACCATCCTCGAGCTCGAGGAGGAGAAGATCGTGCCGCTGCGCGCGCGCATCTCCGAGCGCCTCGGCCACTCGGGGCCGACGGTGTCGCAGACCGTGGGACGCATGGAGCGCGACGGCCTCGTGGTGGTCTCCGAAGACCGACGCCTCGAGCTGACCGCCGACGGGCGTCAGAAGGCTGTCGACGTCATGCGCAAGCACCGACTCGCCGAGCGCCTGTTGAGCGACGTGATCGGTCTCGACTGGGCCTACGTCCACGACGAGGCCTGCCGGTGGGAGCACGTCATGAGCGAGCAGGTCGAGCGCCGACTCGTCGAGCTGCTCGGCCACCCGACCGAGTCGCCCTACGGCAACCCCATCCCCGGCCTCGACCAGCTGGGCGACACCGCGAGCTCCACGTTCGATGACGGTGTCGTCGGTCTGGTCCGCAAGCTCACCGACGCGGGTGGTCCGATCTCGGGCACGGTTCGTCGTCTCGCCGAGCCGGCGCAGGTCGACCCCGAGTTGCTGCAGCAGCTGAAGGCAGCGGGCGTCCTGCCCGGAGCGCGTGGCGACTTCCGCTTCAACGAGGGGTACGTGCTGGTGCAGATGGAGGGCGTCGACGAGGGGCTCGAGCTCCCCGTCGAGGTCGCGTCGCACATCTTCCTCGTCGCCGAGGCCTGAGCGGCGCGATCGCGGCCGAGGCTGAACCTTCGCCGGGCATCGGGTGATCACCAGGTGCGGAGCGTGACATGTTCGTTATCTTCGGGTAGCCTCTGAGAGTCCACAGGCGAGAAGCCCGCCGTCGGACCCCTCGCGGTTTGCCTCATCGGCTCGTCGTCCGCAGAGGGTGAAGCCCGCACATCGTGCCCCCATCATCGAGTGCTGACGAGCCAGCGTCCCAGACGCAGAGGCGCCGGAGGAACTTTGGCTGAACACAACGATCCCGCTGCGGACCTACCCGAGGTCCCTGCAACGGGTCCCACTCGCAAGAGCGTGCGCGCAGAGGTCGCCCGACCGACCCGCCGCCCGATGCAGTCCCGCTCCGCAGCGACCGCACCCGCCGTCCGCACCGCTCCCGCTCCCACCGGCTCGGCCCGGCGTCGAGGGGGGAAGTCGTTGCGCAGTGCCGTGATCCTCTCGATGGTCGCTGGTCTCGTGGCGACCGTCGCGATCCCCGCCTACGCGGCCACGATGCCCGCGGCTCAGACGATGTCGCTGCAGCAGATGTCGGCGCCCGACAACCAGTCGCTCGTGGTCGCCTCCGACGCGACGGCGGAGGGCCTCGATCGCAGCAGCTACTCCGCCACCACGGCGGAGGAGATCCAGAAGAAGAAGGACGAGGAGGCCGCCGCAGCCGCCGCTGCGGCCGCCGCGGAGCGTGCGCGCCAGACGGCATCCACCGCGAGCTCGTCGGTCTCGAACGTCGACCTGACCATGACCGCTCCCGGCTCGGGCGAGGTGCGCTGGCCGCTGACCAGCTACATCCTCGGCCGCGGGCTGTGGGACTCGGGCTACCACCAGGGTGTCGACCTGCTCGCCCCCGGCGGTCAGCCGATCTTCGCCGCCGCGGCGGGAGTCGTGAGCGTGTCGTCCGAGAGCTACGGCGGCTACGGAGTCGGCATCGTCATCGAGCACGTGATCAACGGCCAGAAGGTGTCGACCACCTACGGCCACATGACCTACGGCAGCCGCCAGGTGCAGGCCGGCCAGACGGTCGCCGCCGGTCAGCTCATCGGTCTCGTCGGCTCCACCGGCAGCTCGACCGCGAACCACCTGCACTTCGAGGTGCACATCAACGGTTCGGTCGTCGACCCCTACGCGTGGCTGCAGCAGAACGCGGGCTGATCCCTTCCCCGTGAAAGCGGCGTGCCGGAGACGATCGTTCTCCGACACGCCGCTTTCCGTTTCCCCCCTCACCCGACCCCGGGCGTGTCGCAGTGGGTTAGCCTGTCAGCGACGTCGGAAGAACCGGAGGGACCGCCGATGAACACCAGCCCGCGCATCCGCACCATGGATGCGCTCGGGCTGCTCGTTCTTCGGCATCGTGTGTTCGGATGCCGCGGCTTCGCCGCGATCACCCAGGCGCTGTCTGTCTAGACAGCGCCTTTTTTCATACCCCTGCGCCTCACCCGTCGTCGCGAGTCGAACATCCGAGAAGCCGTCTCGGCCATTCGAGAGGAAGCGAAATGCGCACACTGGTCCTGAACGCGGGCTACGAGCCCCTCGCGGTCGTGTCGTTCAAACGAGCCCTCGTGCTCGTGATGAACGAGAAGGCCACGGTCATCGAACACATCGAGGAAGACCCCGTCTGGGCGGCGGCGGGAACCTACGATCGCCCGGCGGTGATCATCCTGACGCGCTACGTCCGGGTGCCGGGGGCGCGTCAGGTGCCGGTCACGCGTCGCGGCGTCCTGCGGCGCGACGCGCACCGGTGCGGATACTGCGGCAAGGCCGCCTCGACGATCGACCACGTGCTCCCGCGCTCTCGCGGCGGCAAGGACACGTGGGAGAACCTCGTGGCCTGCTGCCTGGCCTGCAACAACATCAAGGGCGATCGCACCCCGCAGGAGATGCGGTGGGAGCTGCGACTCGTGCCCGCGCCGCCGCGCGGATCGTCGTGGACGGTGCGCGGCGTCGACAAGAGCGACCCGCGGTGGGAGCCCTACCTGGCGCTGGCCGCCTGATCTGACGCGTCGGACGCGGCCCGGCCGGGCTTTCGCTCGGCCGGGCCTTCCGTGTGCGTCCGCACCCGGCCGGGCTGTCCGTGCGCGCGCGAGTGGGCTGCTTCCGTGTGCGTCGCATCCGGTCGGGCCTTCCGTGTGCCTCGGCACCCGTCGGTCGGTGCGGGGCGGCCGCATCCGGGGTCTGGATTCCGCTCGACCATCGTTGTACGCTAGGCGAATGCTTGTTCGCTCAACGAACGTCGACGCATGATCGACAAGACCGTCTCCGACGTCGCAGCCGCCGTCTCCGGCATCCGCGACGGTGCGACCGTGATGATCGGCGGTTTCGGTCGTGCCGGCCAGCCGGTCGAGCTCATCGACGCGCTCATCGCCCACGGGGCGTCGGGGCTCACCGTCGTCAACAACAACGCCGGCAACGGCGACACGGGCCTCGCCGCCCTGCTCGCCGCGGGTCAGGTGCGCAAGATGATCTGCTCGTTCCCGCGGCAGAGCGACTCCTGGGTCTTCGACCGCCTGTACCGCGCGGGCGAGGTGGAGCTCGAGCTCGTGCCCCAGGGCAATCTGGCCGAGCGCATCCGAGCGGCGGGAGCCGGTATCGGCGGCTTCTTCACGCCCACCGGTTTCGGGACCCAGCTCGCCGAGGGCAAGGAGACGCGGCGCATCGACGGACGCGACTACGTGCTCGAATACCCCATCCGCGCCGACGTCGCCCTCATCAGCGCCCGACGTGCCGATCGCTGGGGCAACCTCGTCTACCGCGAGACCGCGCGCAACTTCGGCCCCATCATGGCCGCGGCCGCCACGACCACCGTCGTGCAAGTCGACGAGATCGTGCCGTTGGGCTCGCTCGACCCCGAGAGCGTCGTCACCCCGGGTCTCTACGTCGACCGCGTCGTCGCCGTCGGCGAGCGTCGATGGCTCCGCGATGACGCCTTCGTCGGCGGCGTCGACATCGAAGGACGCCCCCTGGAGTCCGAGGAGGGCCCCGCATGATCACGCGCATCTCCCGCACGCAGCTCGCCGCGCGGGTGGCATCCGACATTCCCGAAGGCGCGATCGTGAACCTCGGGATCGGCGCTCCCACGCTGGTGGCCGACTACCTTCCCGAGGGCCTCGAGATCGTGCTGCACACCGAGAACGGCATGCTCGGCATGGGGCCGGCACCCGCGCGCGGACGGGTCGACCCCGACCTCATCAACGCCGGCAAGCAGCCCGTGACCGCGCTCGCGGGGGCGGCGTACTTCCACCACGCCGACTCGTTCGCGATGATGCGCGGCGGGCACCTCGACGTGTGCGTGCTGGGTGCGTTCCAGGTGTCGGCCGGGGGCGATCTCGCCAACTGGTCGACGGGGGAGCCCGGGGCGATCCCCGCGGTCGGCGGGGCGATGGACCTCGCGATCGGCGCGAAGGACGTCTACGTCATGACCGACCTGCTCACCAAGGGCGGCGAGCCCAAGCTGGTCGCCGCCTGCACCTACCCGCTCACCGGCGTCGGCTGCGTCTCGCGCGTCTACACCGACCACGGTGTCTTCGACGTCACCGCCTCCGGCTTCCGCGTGCGCGAGCTGTTCGGCGACAACACCCACGCCGAGATCGAGGCCCTGCTCGGCCTGACGCTGGAGGTCTGACCCATGCCCGCATCCTTCGTCTACGACGCCGTGCGCACCCCGTTCGCCCGGCACGGCAAGGCTTTCGCCGACGTGCGCCCCGACGATCTCGCCGCGACCGTCATGGCATCCGTCGTCGACCGCACCGGCATCGACCCCGCCCGCATCGAGGACGTGATCTTCGGCGACGCGAACCAGGCGGGGGAGGACAACCGCAACGTCGCGCGCTTCGGTGCGCTGCTCGCGGGCTTCCCGTCGTCGGTGCCGGGCACCACCATCAACCGCTTGTGCGGATCGTCGCTGGATGCCGTG
This sequence comes from uncultured Microbacterium sp., assembly GCF_947489255.1. GTDB lineage: Bacteria > Actinomycetota > Actinomycetes > Actinomycetales > Microbacteriaceae > Microbacterium > Microbacterium phycohabitans. Next base: position 133,180 of record NZ_CANLCY010000003.1, on the reverse strand, counting down.
ATCCAGTCCTCCCGAGCGATCGAGGCAGGGGATGCGGAACTGATCCTCGCGGGCGGTGTCGAGTCGATGACCCGGGCCCCGTTCGTGGTCGAGAAGAGCCCGCGCCCCTTCCCCGCCGCGAACCAGACGATGTGGAACACCTCGATCGGCTGGCGCATGACCAACCCGCGGCTGAGGTCGGACTGGACGATCTCGAACGGCGAGAGCGCCGAGAAGCTCGCCGAGATCTACGACATCTCGCGCGAGGACCAGGACGCCTTCGCCGCCCGCAGCCACCGCCTCGCCGCGGCGGCCTGGGCCGCGGGGCGCTTCGACGACGAGATCGTGCAGGTCGAGGGCCACGCGCTCGCCCGCGACGAGGGCATCCGCGACGATTCGACGGCCGAGGTGCTGGCGGGGCTGCGACCGGCGTTCCGAAGGGACGGCTCGGTCACGGCGGGCAACTCCTCGCCCATCAACGACGGGGCCTCCGCGGTGCTGCTGGGGGCGGAAGGGGCGGTGGATGCCGAGCCTCTCGCGCGCATCGCGGGACGCGCGGCGTTCGGCAACGACCCCGACGTGTTCGGCGTCGCCCCGGTCGAGGCGGCCAATCGGGCGCTCGCGCGAGCCGGACGCTCGTGGGCGGACGTGTCGTTCGTGGAGCTCAACGAGGCGTTCGCGTCGCAGACCCTCGCGTGCGCGAAGCTGTGGACCGAGCTCGACCCCGAGCTGCTCAACCAGAACGGGGGAGCGATAGCCATCGGGCACCCGCTCGGAGCCTCGGGCGGCCGGATCATCGCGCGGGCGGCGCACGAACTCGCGCGCCGCGGGGGCGGAGTCGCGGTCGCCGCGATCTGCATCGGCGTGGGCCAGGGTCTCGCCGTCGTGCTCGAGCGCTGACTCGTGGACGTGTGCTGCGGGCGGTGCCTTCCGGGCGGTGCGTCGTGGACGCCGATCCGCGGATAGGGTGAGGCGGTGGACGAGCGGGATGCGACCGACGGCGGCGACGTGGTGCAGGCGTTCGTCCGCGGCCTCGCGGTCATCCGCTGCTTCGACGCGCAGAACCGCTCGCTCACGCTGAGCGACGTCGCGCGGCGCGCGGAGGTGACGCGCGCCGCGGCCGGCCGGTTCCTGCGCACCCTCGAGGCCCTGGGGTACGTCCGCAGCGACGGGCGGTGGTTCACGCTGACCCCGCGCGTGCTCGAACTCGGCTACAGCTACCTGTCGGCATCCACTCTTCCCGACGTGGTGCAGCCGCACCTCGAGGCCCTCTCGCGCGCGGTCGACGAGAGCGCCTCGGCGGCGGTGCTCGACGGCGGCGACATCGTGTACGTCGCGCGGGTGCCGCTGCGGCGCATCATGTCGGTGGGGATCACGGTGGGAACGCGCTTCCCCGCGGCGGCGACGAGCATGGGGCGCGTCCTGCTCGCGCACGCGGAGCCCCGCGTCGTCGAGGCCGTGCTGGCCGCGCCGCTGCCGGCGCGGACGCCGCAGACGATCACCGACCCGGCCGCCCTGCGCGCGGAGCTGGAACGGGTGCGCGAGCGCGGATGGGCGCTGGTCGACGGCGAGCTCGAGCCCGGGCTCACCTCGGTGGCCGTGCCCGTGCGCGGCCGCGACGGCGCGGTCGCCGCGGCGGTGAACGTCTCAATGAGCAGCGGGCGGCACTCCCGCGAGACGGTGGTGGATCGCTTCGTACCGACGATGCTCCGTGAGGTCTCCGCGATGGAGGCGGATCTGCGCGTGCTCACCGGCTGACGTATCCGGCCGGGCATCGGCCGAGGCGATGTCGGAGGTCGATCGTATCTTCGACCACAGGGATTGAGACACTAGAACACATGTTCTAACCTGTGGGAGTGAGGGCGATCGTGAGAGACCAGGTACAGGCCGTACCCGACATCACCGCGCTGCGCGACCGCCTCGAGCGCATGCAGGGGCGGCGCATGGACGCCCCCGTGCTGCCCACGCATCCGGCGTTCTCGTCGCTGCTTCCCGGCGGGGGGCTGCGCGCGGGATCGGCGTACGCGCTCGCCCGCTCGGCATCCCTCCTGCTGGCCCTCATGGCGCGTCCCTCGCAAGACGGCGCGTGGTGCGGGGTCATCGGCATGCCCGAGCTCGGGGCCGAGGCGGCCGAGAAGTACGGGCTCGATCTCGACCGGCTCGTCTTCATCCCCGACCCCGGACCGCGCTGGCTCGCGGTGACCGCGACGATCACCGAGGTGCTCCCCGTGGTGGCCGTGCGCCCGCCCGTCGGTTCTCCGGCCGCGCGGGGAGGGGCCGAGACCACCCGGCTGGCGGCGCGACTGCGCGACCGGGGGTCGGTGCTGCTGGTGCAGGGCGCGTGGCCGCAGGCGGAGGCCGTGATCGACGTGGCCGACCCGCACTGGACCGGGCTCGGACAGGGGCACGGCTACCTGGCCGGTCGCGAGCTCACGGTGTCGGTCAGCAGTCGTCGCTCGCCGAACGCCCGCCGCGCCCGCATGCTGTTGCCCGCGGCCGATGGCTCGATCGAGCTGCTGGGCGCCCCCGCCGAGCGCCTCGTGCCCCGCGAGCGCGAGGCCTACCCCGTGCGGGCGGTGGGCTGATGGCGGCGCCGACGCGCAGTCTCGTGCTGTGGTTCCCCGACTGGCCGATCACGGCGTTCGTGCGCGAGGCCGTGTCTCCTCCGAAGCCGGATGCCGCGGTGGCGGTGTTCGCGAACAACGTCGTCGTCGCGTGCTCGTGGGCGGCTCGCGCACAGGGCGTGCGACGCGGGCAGAAACGGCGCGACGCGCAGGCACTGTGCCCCGGGCTGCAGGTGGTGCCCGCCGACCCCGTGCGCGATGCCCGCGCTTTCGCCCCCGTCGTCGCTCGCGTCGAGGAGCACGCCCCCGGGGTGCAGGTGGTGCGTCCGGGGCTGTGCGCCTTACGAGCCCGGGGTCCGGCTCGCTATTACGGGGGCGAGCTCGAGGCGGCGCGCAAGCTGATCCGCCTGCTCGACGACGTCGGGTTCGCCGGGGTACGTGCGAGTGTGGCCGACGGTGTCTTCACCGCCGAGCAGGCGGCGCGTGCCGCCGGTGTCGACGAGCCCGTGCGCGTCGTTCCGCCGGGAGAGGCGGGAGCCTTCCTCGCGCCGCTGTCGATCGCGACCCTCGACGACGACGAGTTCGGCAGTCTCCTCTCGCGCTTGGGGGTGCACACCCTGGGCGAGCTGGCGGGCCTCCCGGTCGAGAGGGTGCGGGAGCGCTTCGGCGAGCGGGGGGTGCGTCTGCACGCCCTGGCGGGAGGTCTCGACTCGCAGCCGGTGCAGCCGCGCACACCCCCGCCCGAGCTGCACCGAGACGTCGCCTTCGAGCCCCCGCTCGAGCTGGCCGACCAGATCGCCTTCGGCGTGCGCGTGGCAGCCGAGGAGTTCATCGCTCGCCTCGGCGCGCACGACCTGGTGTGCACCGAGCTGCGCGTCGTCCTCACCGGCGAACGGGGCGAGCGCAGCGAGCGCGTGTGGCTGCACCCCGGTTCGTTCGACGCCGCCGGCGTGGTCGACCGCGTGCGCTGGCAGCTCGCCGAAGACGCCCAGGGCATCTTCGGCAGCGGGGTCGCGGGCGTGCACATCGAGCCCGAGGCGGTCGACGCCGCCGCTCATCACGCCCGGGGGCTGTTCGGCGCGGGTCCCGACGAGCGCGTGCACCATGCGCTCTCACGCGTGCAGGCGATGCTCGGGCACCGCGCCGTGGTGACGCCGGTGATCGGCGGTGGGCGGTGGCTCGCCGAACGCCAGGTGCTCGTGCCGTGGGGCGACCGCGCCGTCACGGCGAAGGAGCGCACGCGCCCCTGGCCGGGGAGCCTCCCCGACCCCCTGCCGGCGACCGTCTATCCCGAGCCTCGCCTGGTGGGGGTCACCGACATCGCGGGGGCGCCCGTCACCGTGGGGGAGCGCGACGCGCTGAGCGCTCCACCGGCGGTGCTCGAGACGGCGGGGCAGCGTCGACGCATCCAGGAGTGGGCGGGCCCCTGGCCGATCAGCGAGCGCGGGTGGGACCCCCTGCGTGCGCGGCGGGCGCACCGGTTCCAGGTCGTCGACGCCGACGGGGGAGCATGGTTGCTCGTCGTCGAAGAGGGGGAATGGCGAGCGGAGGGGCGCTATGACTGAGGGCGTACTGGAGCGTGGGACCCCGAGCGGTGGCGCGTCGGGCTCTGCTCGGATCGCTGCACGCGCCGCGGTGTGCCGTCGTGCTCCGGGCGGGGCGCGCGGGTCGGCCGCAGCCGGGACGGAGGTGCGCTGATGGGCTGGACCAACCCGCCGGTGAAGTGGTCGGAACTCGAACGACTGCTCAGCGACGCGCGGCGGCCCACCGGCGCCCCGCCGAACGGCGACGGCGGTGACAGCCCGGCGTGGTCGCACAAACGCGGCGCCTACGTGCCGCCGACGATCGAACGGCCCGCCGAGACGGTGCCGTACGCCGAACTGCACGCGCACTCGTCGTACTCGTTCCTCGACGGGGCGTCGTCACCCGAGGAGCTCGTGGAAGAGGCCGAACGCCTCGGCCTGCACGCCCTCGCTCTCACCGATCACGACGGGTTCTACGGCATCGTGCGTTTCGCCGAGGCCGCCGAGGCGCGTGCGGTGAAGACGGTCTTCGGGGCCGAGCTGTCGCTGGGGCTGCCCGGCCCGCAGAACGGCGAGGCCGATCCGACCGGGTCGCACCTGCTCGTGCTCGCGCGCCGCGAAGAGGGGTACCACCGACTCGCCGCCGCGATCACCCACGCGCAGCTCGAGGGGGCCGAGAAGGGGCGTCCGGTCTACGACCTCGACGACCTCGCCGAACGCGCCGGGGGACCGCGCGACCCCCATTGGGCGGTGCTCACCGGATGCCGCAAGGGCGCGGTGCGTCAGGCCCTGGCGTTCGAGGGGCCGGCGGGTGCGGCACGCGAACTCGACACCCTCGTCGACCTGTTCGGGGCCGAGGCCGTCTACGTCGAGCTGATGGATCAGGGCGACCCGCTCGACTCGCGCCGCAACGACGTGCTCGCCGGCCTCGCGGCCGAGAGAGGGCTCGCGACCCTGGCCACCAACAACGTGCATTACGCCGCCCCGCAGAAGCAGCTGCTCGCCGCCGCCGTCGCCGCGGTGCGGGCGAACCGCGGCCTCGACGAGCTCGACGGGTGGCTCCCCGCCCATGCCGGGGCGCACCTCCGCTCGGGGGCGGAGATGGCGGCGCGTTTCGCCCGGTATCCCGGCGCCGTGGCGCGCACGGTGGCGCTCGCCGACGAGATCGCCTTCCCTCTGCGCCGGGCCAAGCCGGCCCTGCCGAAGCAGAGAGTGCCCGAGGGGCATACGCCCATGTCGTGGCTGCGGCACCTGGTCTGGGAGGCGGTGCCGACGAAATACCCGAACCTCTCCGACGACGACCGCCGCCGCATCGAGCGCGAGCTCGAGGTGATCGAGATGAAGGACTTCCCGGGATATTTCCTCATCGTCTACGGCATCGTCGCCGAGGCCCGCCGCCGCGGCATCCTGTGTCAGGGGCGCGGGTCCGCCGCGAACAGCGCGGTCTGCTACCTGCTGAACATCACGGCGGTCGACTCGATCTTCTATCGGCTGCCGTTCGAGCGGTTCCTGTCGAGCCTGCGCGACGAGGAGCCCGACATCGACGTCGACTTCGACTCCGACCGGCGCGAAGAGATCATCCAGTGGGTGTACCAGGAGTACGGGCGCGAGCGCGCGGCGCAGGTGGCCAACGTCATCCAGTACCGCCCCAAGAACGCCGTGCGCGACATGGCCCGCGCGCTCGGGCACTCGCCGGGGCAGCAGGACGCCTGGTCGAAGCAGGTCGAGCGTTGGGGCGCCACCCTCGAGACCGGCTCGGACCACGACATCCCCGATCAGGTCATCGAGTTCGCATCCGAGCTGCTGAAGGCGCCGCGGCATCTCGGCATCCATTCGGGGGGAATGGTGCTCACCGACCGGCCGGTGGGCGAGGTGGTGCCCATCGAGCACGCGCGCATGGAGAACCGCACGGTCATCCAGTGGGACAAAGACGACGCGGCCTGGATGGGGCTGGTGAAGTTCGATCTGCTGGGCCTGGGCATGCTCGCGGCGTTGCAGTACTGCTTCGACCTGATCCGGGATGCCACGGGCGAGAAGTGGGAGCTGTCGACGCTGCCGAAGGAAGAGAAGGCCGTGTACGACATGCTGTGCCGGGCCGATTCGATCGGGGTGTTCCAGGTGGAGTCGCGCGCGCAGATGGGGCTGCTCCCGCGCCTGCAGCCGCGGAAGTTCTACGACCTGGTCGTGCAGATCGCGCTCATCCGCCCGGGACCGATCCAGGGCGGGGCGGTGCATCCCTTCGTGCGGCGCAAGCTCGGTCAGGAGGAGATCACCTACGTGCACCCCAAGCTCGAGCCGGTGCTGTCGCGCACGATGGGTGTTCCGGTGTTCCAGGAGCAGCTCATGCAGATGGCGGTGGCCGTGGGCAATTGCTCAGCCGAAGACGCCGACCTGCTGCGGCGGGCCATGGGATCCAAGCGCGGGCTCGAACGCATCGACTCCCTCCGCGAGACGCTCTACGCCGGCATGGCCGAGAACGGTCTGGTCGGGCAGGTCGCCGACGAGCTGTACGCGAAGATCCAGGCATTCGCGAACTTCGGGTTCGCCGAGTCGCACTCGCTGTCGTTCGCGCTGCTGGTCTACGCGAGTTCGTGGATCAAGCTGCATTACCCGGCGGCCTTCCTCGCGGGGCTCCTGCGCGCGCAGCCCATGGGGTTCTACTCGCCCGCGACCCTCACCGCCGACGCCCGCCGTCACGGTGTGGTGGTGCGCCGTCCCGATCTGCTGCGCTCGGAGGTGCAGGCGTCGCTCGAGGGGCTCGACGACGCCGCTGCTTCCGGAGAGGGAGGGGATGCCGGGGTGCCGCCGGACGCGTCGGTCGGCAGGGGCGACGAGAGGCGGCGGGGGCAGCGGGATGTCGCGGACGCCCCCGACTCGGACGACGCACCGCACCGCGGGGTCGGGGCACCGACGGGGCGTGACGCGTGCGCGGAGGCGCATCAGCCGCCGACGGGGGAGTTCGACCCCTCCGAACCCGACGAGACTCTCGCCCATCGCCGAGACGGGGGGTTCGCCGTGCGGCTCGGGCTCGCGGAGGTCACCGGGATCGGGGTCAAGGTCGCCGAACGCATCGTCGCCGAGCGCAAGAGCGGGGGCGCGTACCGCGACCTGCGCGACCTCGTGCGACGCACGGGACTCGTCACTGCGCAGATCGAGGCGCTCGCCACGGCGGGGGCGTTCGAGTGCCTCGGGCATACCCGGCGCGAGGCGATCTGGCTCGCCGGATCGGCGGCGATGGATCGTGCCGAGTTCCTCCCCGACTCCCTGGTGTCGGTGCAGCCGCCGCTGTTCACCGACCCCTCCAGCTACGAGGTGCTCGCCGCCGATCTGTGGGCGACGGGACTCTCGGCCGACGACCACCCGCTGACCCATTTCCGCTCCGCGCTCGACGCCCGCGGGGTGATCACCTCGCGCGAACTGCGCACGTTCGAGACCGGTCGACGCATCGAGGTCGCGGGTCTGGTCACCCACCGGCAGCGGCCGGCCACGGCATCCGGGATCACGTTCCTCAACCTCGAAGACGAGCACGGGCTCATGAACATCATCTGCTCGGTGGGGGTGTGGAACAGATACCGGCGCGTCGCCCGCGAGTCACCCGCGCTCATCGTGCGCGGAATGCTCGAACGCTCGGTCGAGGGGGTCACCAACGTGGTCGCCGACGGGTTCACCGATCTGCGCGTGGGAGTCGCGCACGCCTCGAGGGACTTCCGATGACGTCGGGCGCTCTCACTAGACTCGGGGCGATCTCGCCCGGTTCCGCACCAGACAGGGGAAACGACCATGACCGACACGCCCACACCGCCCGACGGCTGGTACCCCGACCCCGCCGGAGGCGGCGGCCTGCGCCGCTGGGACGGCACGAGCTGGACCGACGAGGTGCGCGCCGTCGACGGATCGACGCCGACCGCCCCGGAGGCCGCGGGGCCGTCGACGAGCGAAGACAGCGCCGTCGCCCCCGACGCATCGGCCTCGAACTCATCGGAGTCCGTCGCGGTCTCGGACGCCCGGGAGTCCCTCGCCCCGACCGACCCGCACGAGGCAGTGACCGCCTCGGAACCTTCCGCCGAGTCCGCTGCCGCTGAGTCGTTCGCCGCTGAGCCTGCCACGGCGTCGGAGCCGTCGGCCCCGGAGTCCGTCGTGGCCGCGGACCACACCGCCGATCCCGACCCGGTCGCCGCCGCAGCCCCGGCCGCAGCCCCCGCCGCGCCCTCGGCCGTGCCGCCCATCGTCGCCCCGCCTGTGGCGCCCGTGCCTCCGGCACCCTCGTCGTCTTCCTCCGCTGCATCCGCTCCGGCGTACGGGGCGTACCCGTCCGCGGCGAGCACCCCGAACTCGCCCAGCGCATCGGGCTACGCGGGTGCGCCCGCCTCCCCGGGGACGCCGGCGTACCCGGGCGCCGCGGCGTCGACGGACGCGGCCCCGCGCACCGACATCCCCACCAACACCGTCTGGGTCTGGCTGCTGGCCTTCCTCCCGCTGGTCGGGGTGCTCTCCCTCTTCCTGTTCGACTGGTCGACCTTCATCCAGGAGTCGTTCTACGCACAGGTGTATGGCGGAGGATCCACGGCCACCGAGACGATCGTCTCGGCCGTCGTCACTCTTGCGAGCGTCGTCTACTACGCCGTCACGGTGCTGTTCGCGTTCCTCGACTGGCGTCAGCTGCGGGCTCGCGGGGTGGAGCGGCCGTTCCACTGGGCGTGGAGCTTCTTCGTGGTGATGATCAGCAGCGCTCTGGTCTACGTGATCGGTCGCGCCGTGATCCTGCGGAAGCGCACGCGCAGCGGTCTCGCGCCGATGTGGGCGGCGATCGCGGTCAACGTGGTGTCGCTCATCGCGATCATCGTGTGGGGGATCTACCTGCTGTGGCAGATCATCCCGCTGATCGAAGAGCTGCAGTACTACGGATACTGAGTCGACGGACGGGTGAGGGCGTCCGCGTCCTCACCCACCCGGACGCCGTGCGGCGCAACGGTCGCGCTCCTTGCGCATGACGCTTCGTGACGCCATGCTTCGCAACATGACGGCGCCGGAGCTTCACGCTTCTCACCGGCATACGCTCCTCGAGCCGGCGCCTGACGCCGAACATCCCGGGGAGGCCACGCATGTCCACACCGTCCATCGCCCAGCAGATCGACGACTTCACCGGCGGGTTCGAGTCGCAGATCGGCGACCGCCTCGCATCGGTGTTCTCCGAGGAGCAGTCCGACCTGCGCGACGCGGGAGTGCCTCACGCAGCGCTCGGTGTCGGAGACGCGGCGCCGGACGCCGAACTCATCACCGCAGATGCCATTCCTACCACCTTCGAGGCCGAGCGCGGCGGTGCGGCATCGGTCGTGGTCTTCTATCGCGGCGCCTGGTGCCCGTACTGCAACATCACCTTGCGCACCTACCAGGAGCACTTGCTGCCCGTGCTGCGCGAGCGGGGCGTGCGCCTCATCGCCGTCTCGCCGCAGACGCCCGAGGGGTCGAGGCAGAGCGTGACCAACGGCTCGCTCGCCTTCACCGTGCTCTCCGACCCTGCGAACGCGCTCGCCGAGAGCTTCGGCATCGTCACCGAACCGAGCAGCGCCGCGCGGGCAGCGCACACCGAACTCGGCTTCGACGTGGCCGACAGCAACGCCGACGACTCCGCTCGCATCCCGTTCCCCTCCGTCTACGTCATCGACGCGGACGGCGTGATCAGATTCGCCGACGTGCACGTCGACTACACGACGCGCACCGAGGTCGACGAGATCATCGCCGCACTCGAGGGGATCGGCAAGGGCTGACGTGAGGGCGAGGATCGCGCGGCGCCCCGTACTCGGCCCGTCAGCTCTCGGGTGACACGCGAACCGCCGCGATCGCGTCGAGCAGCGCGTGGGCGGTGTCGTCTTTCGATCCGGATGCCGTCGCGACGACGCGTCCGTCCCGATCGACGATCATGAGCGTGTTGTCCGCCGCCTCGAATCCTCGCGTCCACCCCACGGCATTCGCGGCCAGGAGGTCGACGCCCTTCCGCGCGGCCTTGGCACGGGCGCGCTCGAGGAGCTCGTCGTCATCGGCCACGGTCTCCGCGGCGAAGGCGACGATCGTCTGCCCCTCTCGTCGGGCCGCGACGAGCCCGGCGACGACGTCCCGGTTCTCGGTGAGCTGCAGGGTCAGTCCGCCGGGGGAGTCCTGCTTGCGGAGCTTGTGCACCGACACCTCGGCCACCGAGTAGTCGGCGACCGCCGCGGCCATGACGATGACGTCGGCGCCGGGGGCCGTGGCATCCATCGCCCTTCCGAGCTCGTCGGCGGTTCCCACCGACACGACCTCGACGCGGGGGTCGGGGCGCACGTCGGCGTCGAGGTGCGCGGCGACGAGGGTCACCCGCGCGCCGCGGTCGGCGGCGGCGCGGGCGATCGCGACACCCTGTCGTCCGCTGGAGCGATTGCCGAGGAAGCGCACCGGGTCGATCGGCTCGCGCGTGCCACCGGCGCTCACCACGATCGAGACGCCCTCGAGGTCACGCTCGCGTTCGACGAGGGCGAGCGCGGCCGCGACGATCTCCTCGGGTTCGGACATGCGCCCGGGGCCGGAATCGCCGCCGGTGAGCACGCCGTCATCCGGGCCCACGACGTGCACGCCCCGAGCGCGGAGCACCTCCATGTTGTGGACCGTCGCGGGATGCCGCCACATCTCGGTGTGCATCGCGGGAGCCACGACGACCGGGGCCGTCGTGGCGAGCAGGGTCGTTCCGAGCAGGTCGGACGCGAGTCCGGCGGTCATCGCCGCGAGGGTGTTGGCGGTCGCCGGGGCGACGATCACGAGGTCGGCCGACTGCCCGAGAGCGACATGGCGCACCTTCGCGACGTCGTCGTGCACCGAGGTGGTCACGGGATTGCGGCTGAGCGCCTCCCACGTGGGCAGGCCCACGAATCGCAGGGCGTCGTCGGTGGGGATCACGTGCACGTCGTGCCCGGCCTTCACCAGCAGCCGCACGAGGCCGACGGTCTTGTAGGCGGCGATGCCCCCGGTCACTCCCACCACGACGAACATCGCCCCAGTCTTCCAGGTCGACGCGCTGGGCGGGGAAGAGTCCGACGCCCGCGGGGTCAGGGCATCCGGTCTGTGGATGCCGGTCGGGGGAACCGGGGCAGGGGATCCGGCGAGGACAGGAGGCCGTGGGTGGTCCTGCTCTCGAGTGCTCGCCGGTTCTGGTGGGGTGCGGGCCCGGGGCGGTGGGGCTTGCCGGGGCAGGGGATCCGGCGAAGACAGGATGCCGAGGCTGGGGACCGTCCTGCTTCCGTGCCGCGCGGGCGAGGTCACGGCACCGGGCGCCCGCGGCGCGGGTACCGTGGGAGAAATGTGCACGGTCGTGATCGACGTTCCCGCCGAACCCGGCGAACCGGTGCGGGTGCTGGCCGTCCGCGACGAGGATCGCGAGCGTCCCTGGCGCGGGCTCGGCGCGTGGTGGCCCGAGCGCCCCGGCATCCTGGGCGTGCGTGACGACCGCGCGGGAGGGGCCTGGCTCGCCGTCGATCCCGACGCCCGGCGGCTCGCCGTGCTGCTGAACCGTGAGGATCTCTCCGACCGTCGCGACGACGAGGTGGTGAGCCGCGGCGCCATCCCCCTCGATGCGGTGGGCGACGGCATCCCGGAAGTCCCTCCCACCCGCGGCTTCAACCTCGTCGAGGTCGATGCCCACGGTGCGCACCTGGTGGAGTGGGACGGCCTCGAGGCTCGACGCACGCGACTCGCCCCGGGCACGCACATGATCGCCCACCACGCGGTCGACGACCCCGGCACCCCGCGTATCGCGCGCTGGCTCGGGGCGTTCCGCGACGCCGGGCTCGCACCGGGGGAGGACTGGTGGATGCCGTGGCTCGGCGTCGTCGAAGCCTCGACCTCCGACCCCTCGGCGTCGGTGCTCCGCCGCGACGAGCATGACGGACACGTGCTCGAGTCGCTGCTAGTGTGCGCGGCGACGGTCGGTCCGGAGGGCATCGAGGTCCGTGAGGCGAGTCCGGTCGAGCCGGGCGCGTGGGACGACGGTCTCGTCGAGGGGCTGCAGCATGGCATCAGGGCTCTGTCATCGCGTCCCGCCGCGGCGGAGACTTCCTCGTCTCGCGCCGCTTCGTCTCGCACCGCTTCCTCTTCCAGGGCGCAGTAGGCTGGAAAAGCCCCGCCTCCGTAGCTCAGGGGATAGAGCGCCGCACTCCTAACGCGGGCGTCGCAGGTTCGAATCCTGTCGGGGGCACCTCATCGCCAGCGCTCGTCCGTCCACCTCGGCGGCATCGCCGAGCCGCCACCGGATCCCAGGTCCAGCGGTTCCGCGCCGGATCATCCGTTCCGCGCGAGACCACGCCTCGCGGGCCTCGGCGATCGTGTCGCCTCGGTCTGATTCCGTGACGTCGGCGTCGGGCCCGCCCGGGATCGTTGCTCCTCCGCCTCCCGCATGGCATGATTACTGAACGATCGGTCGGAAAACCTCGAAGTCGAGGTGGACGCGACCCCGCCAGAGCCGGCGGGGGAGAGGATGGCGATGTCGCAGGCGTTTCTCATCGGCGGTGCGCGCACCCCGGTCGGGCGGTACGGCGGGTCGTTGGCATCCGTGCGCCCCGACGACCTGGCGGCCCTGGTGGTCGGCGAAGCCGTGGCCCGCGCGGGAGTGCCCGCCGAGGCGATCGACGAGGTGATCCTGGGAGCCGCGAACCAGGCGGGTGAAGACAACAGGAACGTCGCCCGCATGGCCGTGCTGCTGGCCGGACTCCCGGATACCATCCCCGGCCTCACCGTCAACCGCCTCTGCGCCTCGGGGATGAGCGCGATCGCGCTCGCGTCGCAGGCCGTCCGTTCGGGCGACGCCGACATCGTCGTGGCCGGCGGCGTGGAGTCGATGACCCGGGCGCCCTGGGTGCAGGCCAAGCCCGACCGCGCCTGGGCGAAGCCGGGAGCGGCCTTCGACACCTCGATCGGCTGGCGCTTCACCAACCCGCGGCTCGCGGCGCGCGACAAGGCCATCTTCTCGATGCCCGAGACGGCCGAGGAGGTCGCCCGGGTCGAGGGCGTCTCGCGCGCCGATGCCGACGCCTTCGCTCTGCGCAGTCACGAGAGGGCCGTGCGGGCTCAGGATGCCGGACGCTTCCGCGACGAGATCGTCGCCGTCGAGACGGTGCGAGGTGTGGTCGACACCGACGAGGGGCCGCGGCGGGACACCTCTCTCGACGCGCTCCGAGCGCTCCACGCCGTGGTCGCGGGCGGCGAGGTCGTCACCGCCGGGAACTCCAGTTCCCTCAACGACGGGGCCTCGGCGATCATCGTCGCGAGCGCCGAGGCGATCGAACGCCAGGGGCTGCGGCCGCGGGCGCGCATCGTGTCGCACGCCTCGGCGGCACTCGCCCCCGAGGTCATGGGGCTCGGTCCCGTGCCCGCGACCGAGAAGGCGCTCGCGAAGGCCGGGCTGTCGGCATCCGACCTCGGCGCCGTCGAGCTCAACGAGGCTTTCGCCTCACAGTCGCTCGCGTGCGTGCGGCGCCTCGGACTCGACCCCGAGATCGTCAACGCCGACGGCGGCGCGATCGCCCTCGGGCACCCGCTCGGATCGAGCGGATCACGGCTGATCGTGACGCTGCTCGGGCGCCTCGAGCGCGAGAACGCACGATACGGGCTCGCGACGATGTGCGTCGGCGTGGGCCAGGGCACCGCGATGATCGTGGAGCGGATCGATGGCTGAGACGACGACCCCGGTGTCCGATAACGCGAAGGTCCCTGAGCCTGTCGAAGGGACCGGGACCCTTCGCGGTGTCCGGGGGCCGGAGGCTTCGACAGGCTCAGCCGCCGGCGCGTCGGGCTCAGCCGCCGGCGCGTCGGGCTCAGCCGCCGGCGCGTCGGGCTCAGCCGCCGGCGCGTCGGGTCCCGACGACTCCGCATCGAAGGTCCCTGAGCCTGTCGAAGGGACCGGGACCCCCGCAACGCCCCGCCTCCGCGTCGACAGGAGCGACGATCGCGTCGTCGCCACCCTCGACCGACCCGACGTGCGCAACGCGATCGACCAGGCGATGGTCGACGAGCTGCACGCCCTCTGCGCCGAGCTCGAAGAGGCCCCCCGCACGCTCATCCTCACCGGGGCCGGAGGGATCTTCGCCGCCGGCGCCGACATCGCGCAGCTGCGCGAGCGCACCGGCGACGACGCCCGCCGCGGCATCAACGCCACGGTCTTCGACCGCATCCGCCACCTGCCCATGCCGGTGATCGCGGCCGTCGACGGCTTCGCGCTGGGCGGGGGCGCCGAGCTCGCCTACGCCGCCGACATCCGCATCGGCACCCCGCGCGTGCGCTTCGGCAACCCCGAACCGGGACTCGGCATCATCGCGGCGGCCGGAGCCTCGTGGCGGTTGCCCGAGATCGTCGGTCACGCCCGCGCGAGCGAGCTGCTGCTGACGGCCCGCACCATCGACGCCGACGAGGCTCTCGCGTGGGGGCTGCTGTCGAGCGTGCACGAACCCGACGCATTGCTCGTGGCGGCGCACGCGATCGTCGACCGGATCGCGGCGAACTCCCCGCGCGCGACGATCCTCACCAAGCGCGCCCTGCTCGCTCCCCGCGCGCAGCACCCCGCGATCGACGGCGAGCTGCAGGCCGAGCTCTTCGACAGCGCCGACAAGCGCGCCCGCATGACCGCGTTTCTGGAGAGGAAGAAGAAGTGACCACGCTCCCCGACGTCGCCGCGCCCGCGGCGGCATCCCTCCCGACGACCGTCGGCGTCCTCGGCGGGGGCCGCATGGGCGCCGGGATCGCGCATGCGTTCCTCCTGGCCGGTGCCCGCGTGCACGTCGTCGAGCGCGACGCGCCGGCAGCCGACGCCGCCCGCGAGCGCGTCGAGACGGCGTTGGCCCGGTCCGGCCGGAAGGGCATCGAGATCCCGGATGCCGACACCCTCACGACCAGCACCGACACCGCCGCCTTCGCCGGCGCGGGTCTCGTGATCGAGGCCGTCCCCGAGGATCGAGCGCTCAAGCTCGACGCTCTCGCACGGATCGAGAGGGTCGTCGACGACGCCGCGGTCGTGGCATCCAACACCTCCTCCATCTCGATCGACGCGCTCGCCGGAGCGATGCGGCATCCGCAGCGCTTCCTCGGCCTGCACTTCTTCAACCCCGTGCCGGCCTCGGCGCTGGTCGAGGTGGTCACGGGCGCGCGCACCGACGCGCGAGTGGTCGACGATGCCCGCGCGTGGGTCGCGGCCATCGGCAAGACCGCCGTCGTCGTGCGCGATGCGCCCGGTTTCGCCTCCAGCCGCCTCGGTGTCGTCCTGGGGCTCGAAGCGATCCGGATGCTCGAGGAGGGCGTCGCGAGCGCCCACGACATCGACACGGCGATGGAGCTGGGCTACCGGCATCCGATGGGCCCCCTGCGCACGACCGACGTCGTCGGACTCGACGTGCGCCTCGGCATCGCCGAAGAACTCGAGCGCACGTTAGGTGCGCGCTTCACCCCGCCCGCGCTGCTGCGAGAGCTCGTCGCCCAGGGGCACCTGGGTCGCAAGACCGGCCGCGGATTCTACGAATGGAGCGAATGATGACGTTTCTCCCCAGCTATGTGAGCGGCTCCTGGTGGACGCCGCAGGGCGACCCCGACGCCGCGATCGTGCGCGATGCGTCGACGGGTGAGGAGATCGTGCGGGTCAGCACGCGCGGGCTCGACCTCGCGGGAGCCGTCTCGTACGCCCGCGAGATCGGCCGCACGAGCATCGACGCCCTCACCTTCCACCAGCGCGCGATAGTGCTGAAGAACCTCGCGATCGCGCTGAACGAACGTCGGGAGGAGCTCTACGCGCTGTCGGAGCGCTCCGGCTCCACGCGCCGCGACTCGCTCAGCGACGTCGACGGGGGAATCGGCGTGCTGTTCACCTTCTCGTCGAAGGCGCGACGGGAGCTGCCCGCCGGAAAGGTCGTGCTCGACGGTCCGGTCGAGCCGCTGTCAAAGGACGGCTCGTTCCTCGGACGGCACGTCTACACCCGCCTCCCCGGCATCGCGGTGCAGATCAACGCCTTCAACTTCCCGATGTGGGGCGCGCTCGAGAAGTTCGCGCCGGCGTTCCTGGCGGGCCTGCCCACGATCGTCAAGCCCGCGACCCCGACGGCGTACATCGCCGAGGCGTGGGTGCGCGTGGTCGTCGAGACGGGGCTGCTGCCCGAGGGAGCCCTGCAGCTGGTGAGCGGGAGCGTCCCGGGCCTGTTCGACCTGCTCGACCTGGGCGACACCGTCGGCTTCACCGGCAGCGCCTCCACCGCCGAACGCCTGCGCGCGCAGGCCAAGCCCGGCGTGCGCTTCACGAGCGAGACCGACTCGATCAACGCCTCGATCCTCGGCCCCGACGCGGTGCCCGGCACCCCCGAATTCGACGCGTACGTGAAGCAGCTGCTGGTGGAGATGACCACGAAAGCGGGGCAGAAGTGCACCGCGATCCGCCGCGCGATCGTGCCGGCCGGGATGACGGATGCCGTGGCCGCGGCCCTGCGCGCGAAGATCGCCGAGCGCGTGGTCATCGGCGACCCGCGGACCGAGGGCGTGACGATGGGCCCGGTCGTCTCGACCGAGCAGCGCGACGAGGTGGTGCGTCAGGTGCGGGCCCTCGAGCAGGCCGGTGGGCGCTTCGTGGTGGGATCGGCCGAGGCGCCCGCGGGGGCCCCGGCCGAGGGGGCGTTCCTCCAGCCGATGCTCCTGGCCTTCGCGGATGCCGCGACCCCCGCCGTCAACGACATCGAGGCCTTCGGGCCGGTCGCCAGCATCGTGGAGTACGCCGACGTCGCGGAGGCCGCGGCGATCGTGGGCCGGGGTGGCGGGTCGCTCGTCACGAGCGTCGCCACGCACGACCCCGACGTCGCGACCGAGCTGCTCACCCGCATGGGCGCGATGAACGGGCGCGTGCTCTTCCTCGACCGAGACGACGCCCGCACCTCGACGGGCCACGGCGCTCCCGTGCCGCATCTCGTGCACGGCGGACCCGGCCGCGCGGGGGGCGGCGAGGAGCTCGGCGGCATTCGCTCGGTGCTTCACTCCATGCAGCGCACCGCGATCCAGGGCTCGCCGCGGATGCTCACCGCCCTGACCGGGGTATGGCATCCGGGAGCGCAGACCGACGCCGCCGGCATCCACCCCTTCCGCAAGCCGCTCGCGGACCTGCGGATCGGGGATGCCGTGGAGTCGGCCGAACGCGAGGTCACCCTCGACGACATCGAGGTGTTCGCGCGGTTCACCGGCGACACCTTCTACGCGCACATGGACGAGGAGTCGGCGGCGGCGAACCCTTTCTTCCCGGGGCGCGTCGCGCACGGCTACCTGCTCGTGTCGTGGGCGGCGGGATTGTTCGTCGACCCCGCCCCCGGCCCGGTGCTGGCGAACTCGGGCCTGGAGAACCTGCGCTTCGTCACGCCCGTGTCTCCCGGTGACCGCATCCGCGTCGCCCTGACCGCGAAGCAGATCACTCCGCGCGAGACCGACGAGTACGGGGAGGTGCGCTGGGATGCCGTGATCCGCAATCAGGACGACGAGCTCGTGGCGCAGTACGACGTGCTGACGCTCGTGGCGAAGACGTGGAGCCCGGCCGGCGCGCCCGCTCCGCAGCCGGCGGGAGCCCTGGCGTGAGCCTGCGGCCGATGATGCGGAACGACCGCGCGTCGGCGATGCTCGGCATGGTCGTCGAGCACGACGCACCGGGGGAGTCGCGCGTGTCGATGACTGTGCGCGACGACATGCTCAACGGCTTCGCGATCACCCACGGCGGGCTCGTGTTCACCCTTGCCGACACGGCGTTCGCGATCGCGTGCAACGAGGACGAGCGGGTGACCGTCGCCGGCGGTGCCGACATCACCTTCTTGAAGTCGACGACCGCGGGGCAGACGCTCACGGCGACGGCTCAGCGTCGCGCTCGCAGCGGCCGCACGGGCCTGTACGACATCCGCGTCACGGACGAGACCGGCGACCTCGTCGCCGAGGTCCGCGGTCGCAGCATCACGACGGATCGCCGTCCGCCGGCGCCCGCACCCGATCCCGAGCGCGACGACGCGCTCTCCACCACGGAGGTGTCCCGATGACCGTGACCACCGCATCGCGCCCGGATTTCCTGGCATCCGTCGATCCCACCGGCATCCCGCTCGAGAGCCTGCGTGCGCTGCAGCTCGAGCGTCTGCAGTGGACCGTCCGCCATGCCTACGAGAACGTCGCGCTGTACCGGCGGAAGTTCGACGAGGCCGGGGTCGGTCCCGACGACATCCGCACGCTCGACGACATCCGTCTGCTGCCGTTCACGACCAAGGCCGACCTCCGCGAGACCTACCCCTTCGGCATGTTCGCGGTGCCGATGGCCGATGTCCGTCGCATCCACGCCTCCTCGGGCACGACGGGGCGCCCGACCGTCGTCGGCTACACCGCCGGAGACCTCGATCGGTGGGCCGATCTCGTCGCGCGGTCGCTGTCGGCCGCCGGCATCCGGGCGGGCGATCGCGTGCACAACGCCTACGGCTACGGACTGTTCACCGGCGGCCTCGGCGCACACGCGGGCATCGAGCGGCTGGGGGCGACCGTGATCCCGATGTCGGGCGGGCAGACCGCGCGGCAGGCGCAGCTCATCCAGGATTTCGAACCGGATGCCATCCTCTGCACGCCGAGCTACCTGCTGACCATCGCCGATGCGCTGGAGGCGGCGGGGGTCGACCCGCGCTCGACGTCGCTGAAGGTCGCCGTGCTCGGTGCCGAGCCGTGGACCAACGAGATGCGCCGCGAGATCGAGCGCCGTCTCGACCTGGTCGCGGTCGACATCTACGGCCTCAGCGAGGTGATGGGCCCGGGGGTGGCCTCGGAGAGCGCTCTGACGAAGGACGGCCCGCACGTGTGGGAAGACCACTTCCTGCCCGAGACCATCGACGGCGAGACGGGCGAGCCCGTAGCCGACGGGGAGCTGGGCGAGCTGGTCTTCACCTCCCTCACGAAAGAGGCCTTCCCCGTCATCCGCTACCGCACGCGCGATCTCACGCGCCTGCACCCCGGCACGGCCTTCCCGGCGATGCGCCGCATCGAGAAGATCACCGGTCGCAACGACGACATGATCATCCTGCGCGGGGTGAACCTCTTCCCGACCCAGATCGAGGAGATCGTGATGGGCATCGAGACCCTCACCCCGCACTTCGTGCTCGAGCTGCGCAGGGAGGGGCGGATGGATGCCATGACCGTGCGCATCGAGCGTCATCCGGCCCTCGAGCGCGAGGTGTGCGAGGCCGCCGGCGTCGTGTTGCAGCAGCGCATCAAGGTGCTCATCGGCACCACGGTCGACGTGCGCGTCGAGGAGCCCGGCATCCTGCCCCGCTCCGAGGGCAAGTACAAGCGCGTCTACGACCTGCGCTGAGCGGGGGCCGTCGGCCCACGCCGAGGACGCACCGCGTCGTCGACACCGCACCCGTTCGGCGCCGATCGGATGCGGCCTCGACCGACGCCCCCGTGCTCGCCGCACACGAGGGTCGCGGGTCATTGCGGATCGCCATCCTCGCGGATACACTTTACTGAACGATCGGTCTGTAAAAGGAGTCGACGATGACGACAGCACTGACGGCGGATGCCGGCACCCTCGACGGCGAGGCGATGTTCGACGCCCTCATCGAGGCCGACGGGCGGATCGAACCGCGCGACTGGATGCCGGAGGCGTACCGCCGCACGCTCATCCGGCAGATCTCGCAGCACGCGCACTCCGAGATCATCGGGATGCAGCCCGAGGGGGCGTGGATCACGCGGGCACCGAGCCTGAAGCGCAAGTCGATCCTGCTCGCCAAGGTGCAGGACGAGGCGGGCCATGGCCTGTACCTCTACTCCGCGGCGCAGACGCTCGGTATCACCCGCGACGAGATGACGCAGCAGCTCGTCGATGGCAAGGCCCGCTACTCGTCGATCTTCAACTACCCCACCCCGACCTGGGCCGACATGGGCGCGATCGGCTGGCTCGTCGACGGAGCCGCGATCTGCAACCAGGTGCCGCTGTGCCGCGCGTCGTACGGACCCTACGGGCGCGCGATGGTGCGCATCTGCAAGGAGGAGTCGTTCCACCAGCGCCAGGGCTTCGAGATCCTGTTGACGCTCATGCAGGGCACCGAGGAGCAGCGGGAGATGGCTCAGGATGCCGTGAACCGCTGGTACTGGCCGAGCCTGATGATGTTCGGACCCCCCGACGACGACTCGCCCAACTCGGCGCAGTCGATGGCGTGGAACATCAAGCGCTTCAGCAACGACGACCTGCGGCAGCGGTTCGTGTCGATGCTCGTACCCCAGGCGGCGGTGCTGGGCGTGACCCTGCCCGACCCCGACCTGCGTTTCAACGACGAGACCGGTCAGTACGACATGGGCGAGATCGACTGGACGGAGTTCCACGAGGTGCTCGCCGGGCGCGGCCCCCTGAACACCCTGCGCCGGCAGCACCGCCGCGAGGCGCACGAAGAGGGCGCCTGGGTGCGCGAGGCCGCCGCCGCCTACGCCGCGAAGAAGAACGCCGCCCGCACCCAGACGGCGGCCGCCTGATGGCCACGCCCGGCGGCAGCCCCGCCGAGACCTGGCCCCTCTGGGAGGTCTTCGTGCGCGCGAACCGCGGTCTGAGCCACGTGCACGTCGGCTCGCTCCACGCTCCCGACGCCGAGCTCGCCGTGCGCAACGCGCGCGACCTCTACACCCGCCGCGGCGAAGGCGTGTCGGTGTGGGTCGTCCCCTCGGATGCCGTGACTACGAGCGACCCGGGAGCCAAGGGGGCGTTCTTCGAGTCGCCCGCGGGCAAGAACTACCGGCACGCGGTGTACTACACCGCGTCCGAGGGGGTGCCGCACCTGTGAGCTCGTCGATCGATCAGGGGTCCCGCTCCCGTCGACAGGCTCAGGGACCTGGGGATGGTGTGGCGGCGGTGGCTGAGCCTGTCGAAGCCCCCGACGCGGGCGGCCACCGCGACGACCCGCACGGCGTCGACCCCCACGGAGACGTCTCGCTCGACGCGCGCGAACTCTCCGCCGAGCTCGCCGGCGGTGAGGACCGCGCGAGCGACCCCGACGTCGCCGCGTACGCGATGCGCCTCGGCGACGACGCCCTGATCCTCGCTCAGAACCTCTGCGGCTGGGTGGCCCGGGCCCCCGAGCTCGAGGAAGACGTCGCCCTCGGCAACATCGCCCTCGACCTCCTCGGCCACGCCCGCTCGCTCCTGCGCTACGCGGGCAGTCACGACGACCGGAGCGAGGACGATCTCGCCTACTGGCGCGACGAGCGCGACTTCCGCAGCGCATGGCTGTTCGAGCTGCCGAACGGCGACTTCGCGCACACGATCGCCCGGCAGCTGCTCGCGTCGACGTACCTGCTCGAGCTGTACCGCGAGCTCGCGGCATCCACCGATCCCGTGCTCTCGGCGGTCGCCGCCAAGGCCGAGAAGGAGGTGGACTACCACCGCGATCACGCCGTGCAGTGGACGCTCCGTCTCGCCGGCGGCACCGACGAGTCGCGTCGCCGCTTCCTCGTCGGCCTCGACGACACCTGGCCGTACCTCGACGAGCTGTTCCGCGACGAGCCGCTGCACGACAGGCTCGAGGGCGTCGCCGTGCGCCCCTCCACCCTGCGGGGCCGTGTCGACGACGTGCTGGCGGCCGTGCTCGCCGAGGAAGACGTGCCGGTCCCGTCGATCCCGGCGTCGTCCGCGGGAGGACGTCAGGGACGGCACCACCCGGCGTTCGGGCCGCTCCTCGCCGAGATGCAGGTGCTGGCCCGCCGGCATCCGGGGGCGACATGGTGACCGCGACGCTCGAGCGCGCCCGCGAGGTCGTGGCGGCCGTCGTCGACCCCGAGGTGCCCGTGCTCACGATCGACGATCTCGGGGTGCTCCGCGACGTGCGCTTCGACGGCGAGACCGTGACCGTCACGATCACCCCCACGTATTCGGGATGCCCCGCCGTCGACGCCATCCGCGACGACATCGTGCTCGCCCTGACCTCCGCCGGTTTCGGCGACGCGGTCGTGAAGACGACGCTCACCCCGGCCTGGACGACCGACTGGATGAGCGAGGCGGGCAAGCGCAAGCTCACCGAGTACGGCATCGCACCGCCCACCGGCCGGGCGCCCGCGGGTCCCATCCGCGTGAAGCTCAGCGTCGCGTGCCCCCGGTGCGGCTCGCTCGACACCCGCGAGGTCTCGCGTTTCGGCTCCACCTCGTGCAAGTCGCACTGGGAGTGCCGCGCGTGCCTCGAACCCTTCGACCACTTCAAGGCCCTCTGATGACGATGACGGATGCCACCCCCTCGAGCCCCGCGGGAGCCTCGACCCCGGGGCCCGTGCGCGAGACGGGCGGTCGTGCCCGCGCCCGGTTCCACACGTTGCGGGTCGCCGACGTGCGCCCCCTCACCCCGACGGCGATCGAGGTGACCTTCACCGTGCCCGACGAGCTCGCCGACGCCTTCGACTACGCGGCGGGCCAGTACGTCGCCCTGCGCGCCCGCGTCGACGGCGACGACCTGCGCCGTTCGTACTCGCTGTGCCGCCCGCCGGCGCGCGGGACCATCAGCGTGGGCATCAAGCGCGATCCGGACGGGCGCTTCTCGACCTGGGCGCACGAGGGCCTGCGCCCGGGGGATGAGATCGACGTGATGAGCCCGCAGGGCACGTTCGTCTCGAAGGCCTCGACGTCGACCGGACACGTCGTCGCGATCGCCGCCGGATCGGGCATCACCCCGATCATGGCGCTCGCGACCGACGTGCTCGAACGCTCCGCCCACAGCCGCATGACGATCGTCTACGCCAACCGGTCATCGACCGACGTGATGTTCGTCGACGAGCTCGCCGACCTGAAGGACCGCTACCCCGCGCGCCTCACGCTGCATCACGTGCTCTCGCGGGAGCAGCGCGCGGCGCCGGTGTTCTCGGGACGCATCGACGACGAACGCCTGCGCCTCATCCTGTCGCGCCTGATCGACCCGGCATCCGTCGACGAGTGGTTCCTGTGCGGCCCGTTCGCCCTCGTCGAGCTGTGCCGCGAGGCGCTGGCCGAGGCCGGGGTTCCGCGCGAGCGCGTGCGTTTCGAGCTGTTCACCGCGGGCGACGGCGACGCCCCCGCGCAGACCGGGGGAGCGCGACCCGTGCGCGTGCGCGCCGACGAGCCGGTACGCCGCATCGACTTCACCCTCGACGGCCAGTCGGCGTCGGTCGACAGCCCGGTGGACGCGAACGAGACGATCCTGGCCGCCGCCCTGCGTGTGCGGCCCGACGTGCCCTTCGCGTGCGCGGGGGGTGTCTGCGGAACCTGCCGCGCACGCGTGGTCGAGGGGGCGGTCTCGATGACCGAGAACTACGCCCTCGAACCCGACGAGATCGAGCGCGGCTACGTCCTCACCTGCCAGTCGCACCCCACCTCCGACGCCGTGCGCGTCGATTACGACGGCTGAGGGGATGCCGTGATCGACTACCGCCTCGACGAGGGCGTCGCCGAGATCGTCCTGAACGCTCCGACCCGCCGCAACGCCCTCGGTCTCGACGACCTGCGCGAGCTCGGTTCCGCCTACGAACGGGCGGAGTCCGACGGAGCCCGAGCTGTGCTGCTGCGCGGAGAAGGACCGTCGTTCTGCGCCGGCCGCGACATCGCGGGCGTCGATCCCGCGACCGACGACGTCGGCGGCTACCTCGACGACACATTGACGCCCCTGCTCCGCCGGATGGCGGCCTTCCCGGCCCCGACGTTCGCGGTCGCCCACGGCGCGTGCCTGGGCGTCGGGCTCGGCCTGCTCATCGCGACCGACGTCGTGTACGTCGCCGACACCGCGAAGATCGGCTCGCCGTTCGCCGCCCTCGGCGCGACGCTCGACTCCGGCGGTCATGCGCTCTTCGCCGAGCGCCTCGGCATCCACGCGACCCTCGACCTCATCTACACCGGCCGCATGCTGTCGGGCGAGGAGGCGGTGCGCGCGGGCCTCTTCTCCCGCGTCTTCGCGGCCGATGAGGTGACGGATGCCACGGCGCTCGCCGCCCGTACGGCGGCGGCAGGTCCCACGGCGGCGTTCCGCGCGAGCAAGCGCATCGTCTCGGCGATCCGCGACCAGCGCCTGGGGCTGTGGGATGCCATGGCCCTGGAGAACCGCGCTCAGGCGGCGCTCGCCGCCACCGACGATTACCGCGAGGGGTTCGCGGCGTTCTCGTCCAAGCGTCGACCGGAATTCACGGGGCGCTGAGGCGGGCGCGGCTTGCCGCTTCCCGCGTCGACGGGACATCGCACGCAGTCGCCGGGGCATGGTGGGTGCGCAGGGGCGGAGCGTCGCCCCACCGCGCGCGGCACCGCCCTGCTTGAATCGGGAGATGCCGCGCATCGACGATGACGACGAACTCGCGACCCTCCGGCGCCGGGCCTTCGCCCCCGGCGCCGACATCTCGGCCGACCCCGCGGCGCTGGAGCGTCTGATCGAGCTGGAGGAGCGTGCCGCTGCCCGCGACCTCGCGTCGCGCGCCGGCGGATCGCGCGCGGATGCCGCCCCGAACCCGGCAGCGCGCGGCTCCGGTGCGGACACCGCGCCCGTCACGGGGCTCGACGGCCGCCCCCGCGACGGCGCTCCCGGCGGCGACCCCACGGCGTCGAGCGGGGATCCGTCGAGCCCGGACGCCGACGACGCCTCCGCGGACGGGCCCGGCGTCTCCCGCCCGGCACGCGTGCGGATGCCACGCCTCCGGCGCTCCACGGTGCTCCTGCTGGCGGGGGCGGGGGCGATCGCGGCCACCCTGGTCACGGCGCTCGTGCTCGTTCAGCGCGTGCAGACGGATCCCCTGCAGGTGGGCGCGACCCAGGTCGCCCGGCTGACGCCCGACCTGGCGTTCGAGATCCCGAGCTCGCTGTACCGCGGCATCACGGGCAACGTGAAGGCCTACACCGCGTTCGAGGGCTTCCGGGTGGTCTCGTACCCCTCGTTCCGAGCCGGCGAGGAGGCGGCGCGCTGCATGACCGTGTACCAGCCCGACCTTCTCGATGACAGTGACGACGGCTTCTCGTACGACGGTCAGTTCCTCCTGCCGTCATGCGGGGCGGGACTCTTCCCCGCGACCTTCACGATCCTCCTCGCCGAGGACACGCCCGAGCGTGGCCCCACGGACCTGCCCGCCGACACCGCTCTGCAGTTCGTCTACGACGAGGAACTCGACGAGGTCGTGGTCTTCGAGGGCTGACCCCGTCCCGCCCTTGCGGCGTCGCACGGCGGTCGCGACGCCCCCGTCGCCCGTGATCCCGCCGCACATGACGATGCCCCGACCCGAAGGTCGAGGCATCGTCGAAACGCGTCAGCGTGTCACGCGGCGGTGGTCACCGCGAACTGCACCGATCCCTGGGGATCGATCTGCGCGTCGAGCACGCGGTCATCGAGCACCGTTGCGGCGTCGGTGTCGAGGAAGACCCGCGCTCCGGAGTTCTCGACGACGGTGTCGGCGGGCTCGGGCGCGTCGACGACCGACAGCGCGAACTGCGACTCGGGCGAGCCCGCTCCGGCGATGCGCACCCCGCCCTGCGGGGCGTCGGGGAACTGCGCGGTGATGGTCTTGACGGCGGTCGTGGCCTCTTCGGTGAGCGTCAGCATGGGTGACTCTCCTTCTCTGATCGACGACAGGAGTCAGCCACGATGCCGAGAATCGCTTCGGCTCTCAACTCCTCGCGACCATTTCCAGGGGTTTCCCACCGGCCGTCCAGGCGTCAGGGGAGCAGGCCGGCGCGACGCGCGCGCGTCACCGCGGCGTGCCGCGTCGAGGCGTCGAGCTTCGACATGGCCGAGGCCAGGTACGACTTCACCGTGGTCTCTCGCAGACCCAGGGATGCCGCGATCTCGCCGTTCGTGGAGCCCACGGCCGCGCACGCGAGGACGTCGATCTCGCGGCGCGACAGGTGCACGTCGGTGTCGACGCCCGCGGTCGGAGCGTCTCCCGTCAGCGCCGCCAGACGCGTCTCGATGTCTTCGAGGCGGCGGCGCACCGCGTCGTCGCCGATGGTGGCGGCGAGGCTGCGCAACTGCGCGTAGCTCTCGCGGATCTCCTCACGAGCGCCCGCACTGAGCCCGCCCTCCGGTGCGGGCGCGGCCGCCATCCGGCGCTCCACCTCGGCGCGCACGCGCAGCTCCGTGCCGAGCTCGCCGGCCACATCGAACGCCGGACGCGCCTCGACCTCGCCGACCTGCGCCTGCGCCCATGAGCCGCAGTACAGGATGCCGCGGGCCGCGCCGCCGACGAGGACGGGCACGGCGAAGAGCGTGGCGATGCCTTCGCCGAGGATCGCGCGGTCGTAGTCGTGCGTGATCGAGCGCGACGTGCGGTAGTCGAGGGTCATGCGGGGACGCCGCTCGACGAGCGCCCGGCCGCCGAGGCCGCGGCTCGCGTGGACGACGAGGCCCTCGATGCTCCGCGTGCGCGCGCCGACGATCGTCGACACGTGCACCGCTCCGTCGTGTTCGAGCCCGCCGAAGGCCACGGGGAAGTGCGTGCGCCGAGCGAGCTCGCTCACGGCGTGCGACACCAGTCTCGTGTCGTCTCGAAGTGTGGACGGTGCAACCACGCACTACCTACTTCCGGGGGTGACGGCTTCGTCGCCGCGTTTCGTAGCGTCGACCCTACCACCGGGGAAGCGCCAGCCGACCCGGACTTTTCCCCCCGAACGGTGCAGTGTTGCACCGTACTCATGAGGCAAGGAGGCCACATGACGGACCGTCGCATCGACGGCGCCCACACGGGCGGCGTCGACTACATCGCGGTCGAGGAGTCCGCCCCGTTCCAGGAGCTGAAGCGGCGCCAGCGCAGCTTCGTCTTCCCGCTCGCGGTGGCGTTCCTCGTCTGGTACTTCGCTTACGTGCTGTTGTCGTCGTTCGCCCCGGATTTCATGGCTCAGCCGGTATCGGGAGCGATCACCGTCGGGCTGCTGCTCGGACTCGGCCAGTTCGTCACCACGTTCGCGATCACCATGGGCTACGTCGCCTACGCCAACCGGCGACTCGACCCCGGAGCCGAGCAGCTGCGCCACGAGCTCGAGCAGGCTGACGGGGGTCGCGCATGAACGGCCTGCTCGCCACCCTCGACGCGGCCGTCCAGACGGTCGAGAACAACCCGGTGCTGAATATCTCGATCTTCGGCGCGTTCGTCGCCGTGACGTTGTTCATCGTCATCCGGGCCAGTCGCAACAGCAAGACGGCCGCCGACTACTACGCCGCCGGTCGGTCGTTCACCGGGCCGCAGAACGGGTTCGCGATCGCCGGCGACTACCTCTCGGCGGCGTCGTTCCTCGGCATCGTCGGTGCCATTGCGATCAACGGCTACGACGGGTTCCTGTATTCGATCGGCTTCCTGGTGGCGTGGCTCGTGGCTCTGCTGCTGGTCGCCGAGCTGATGCGCAACACCGGCAAGTTCACGATGGCCGACGTGCTGTCGTTCCGCCTGAAGGAGCGTCCGGTCCGCATGGCCGCCGCCATCACGACCCTCGCCGTGTGCTTCTTCTACCTGCTCGCGCAGATGGCGGGTGCCGGGGGACTGGTCTCGCTGCTGTTGGGCATCACCGAGCGCGTCGGTCAGTCGATCGTGGTCGCGGTGGTCGGCATCCTGATGATCGTCTACGTGCTGATCGGCGGAATGAAGGGCACGACCTGGGTGCAGATCGTGAAGGCCTTCCTGCTCATCGGCGGCGCGGTGGTGATGACGGTCTGGGTGCTCGCGATCAACGGCTTCAGCCTGAACACGCTCCTCGAGAGCGCGGTGGCGGCCTCGCCCAAGGGCGATGCGGTCCTCGCGCCGGGGCTGCAGTACGGCAAGAACCCGTGGGACTTCATCTCGCTCGCCCTCGCCCTCGTGCTGGGCACCGCGGGTCTACCGCACGTGCTGATGCGCTTCTACACGGTGCCCACGGCGAAGGAGGCGCGACGCTCGGTGGTCTGGGCCATCTGGTTGATCGGGCTGTTCTACATCCTCACGCTCGTGCTCGGATACGGTGCCGGCGCCCTCGTCGGGGCGGACACGATCCTCGCGGCTCCGGGTGGGGTCAACGCCGCAGCGCCCCTCCTCGCGTTCGCCCTCGGCGGTCCTCTGCTGCTCGGCTTCATCTCGGCGGTGGCGTTCGCGACGATCCTCGCGGTCGTGGCGGGACTCACGATCACCGCGGCGGCCTCGTTCGCGCATGACATCTACGCGAACGTCGTGAAGAAGGGCGACGTCCCGCCCGACGGCGAGGTCAAGGTCGCCCGGCGGACCGTGATCGTCATCGGCGTCCTCGCGATCCTCGGCGGCATCGGCGTCCAGGGACAGAACGTGGCCTTCCTCGTCGCCCTCGCCTTCGCGGTCGCGGCCTCGGCCAACCTGCCGACGATCCTGTTCTCGCTGTTCTGGCGCAAGTTCACCACCCGCGGCGCGGTGTGGAGCATGTACGGCGGCCTCGGCTCGGCGCTCGTGCTCATCTTCCTCTCGCCGGTGTTCTGGGGCACGCCCACCAGCGTGTTCGCCGACACCGGGGTGGCCGTCTGGCCGCTGAACAACCCCGGCATCGTGTCGATCCCGCTCGGGTTCTTCCTGGGCTGGCTGGGCTCGGTCACCTCGCGCACGGCCGAGGACCGCCGCAAGGCGGCCGAGATGGACGTGCGATCCCTCACCGGTTACGGCGCCGAGAAGGCGTCGAACCACTGACGCGACCGCGCCCGGTCCCGCTCCGGCGGGGCCGGGCGTCGTCGTGCCGAGCCCTCGTGCCACCCTCCGCGCGCTCGCCGATGATCGCCCCGAGGCGTCCGGCTTCACCCCGCGGCGCGGAGCCTCTCGCCGAGCACCACCCTGCTCTCGAGGTCGAGCAGGTGCTCCTTCACCTCGGGGTGGCCGCCGTACTCGCCGATGGACCCGTCGGCGCGCACGACCCGGTGCACGGGGACGACGATCGAGAACGGGCTCGAGGCGCACGCCGTGCCCACCGCCCGAGCGGCGCGCGGGGCGTCGGCCATCAGTGCCACCTCCCCGTACGAGGCGACCTCGCCGTAGGGGATCGCACAGGTCGCCTCGAGCGCTGCGCGCGTGAATCCGCGAACGAGGCGCCAGTCGAGAGCGACGTCCAACGCGCGCCGTTCGCCGGCGAAGTACGCGTGGAGCTGCGCGACGAGGTCCGCGCCGACGGATGGGTCGGGCTCGGGCACGACGCCCAGGCGCTGCGAGATCTCCGCGCGGGCGAGGTCGATGCCGTCGTGGGCGACGTCGAGGCGCACCAGGGCGTCGTCGATGAACGTCAGCAGGATCGGCCCGACGGGGCTCTCGTATTCAGTGCTCGTGACTGTGTTCATCTCTTCATCTTCTTCACCGTCGCCGAGCCCCGCGGGGTGATCCCGCGAAAGTGGGGAGGATGCCGCCGATCCGCCGCCTGGGGAGGAAGCGCCGGTGGCGCGGCGTGTCGTCGATTGTCGCGAAACTCGCCGCCACTACAGGGCTTCCCCGATCGCCCGGCTTAGTCTGACAGGTGTGTGGCGAGCTGAGGACGGTACCGTGATCGGTGCCGACGGAGACGATTCGATGTCGTCCGTCGATCCGGGCGAGCTGCGATTGTCGGAGCCCGGCATCGTGGTCCGCCACGTCGCCGACCCCGAACGCGATCGCATCCGCGCCGAGGCGGCAGCCCTGGGCGGGCGCTCGACGCTGTTGCGGTTCGACGACGCGCTCGACGCGGGCATCGACATCACCAAGGCCCACCCCGGCTCGCTCCCGCAGTTCATCACCGGTCGCGCGACGATGCTGTCCAATCTCTTCCGCGACGAGGTCGCCCTGCGCACGGCCCGCATGGCGGCCGACCGCATCACCGCCAAAAACGTCGAGTTGCGCACCGCGCGCGGACTCGAGCCCGTGCACCTGGCCGTCGGTCTCTCGGCGTGGAAGATCGGGGGAGTGGAGTGGTCGGCGCCCGTGCTGCTGCGCCCGCTCGCGATCCGCCGTCACCACGGCGACTTCGAGCTCAAGCTGCACGGCGCCTTCGTGATGAACCCCGAGCTCGCGCGCGCGTTCCGCACGCATCTCGGCATCCAGATCGACAGCGCGGCGCTCGCGGGTCTCGCCTACGACCAGGGCGTCTTCAAGCCGCAGCCCGTCATCGACCACATCCGTCGCCTGACCTCGCACGTGCCGACCTTCGTGGTGCACCCGCGCCTGATCATCTCGTCGTTCGCCGACGTGGGCTCCGGCATGGCGCGCGACACGCACGACCTCGACGATCCCCTGCTGAACGCCCTCGCCGGGCACCCCGACGATCGCGCCCGGGTCAGCGTGCGCCGTGCCGACCCCGCCGTCGTGAGCCCCGACGAGCGCGCGCCCGCCGCCGACACGCTGCTGCTCGACGCCGACGCCGAGCAGGAGCGCGTGCTCTCGCGCATCGCGGCCGGTCACTCCCTCGCCGTGCACACGCTGCCGGGCACCGGCGGCACGCAGACGGTGATCAACGCGATCGGTCAGCTCGTGCACGACAACAAGCGCGTGCTCGTCGTCAGCGCTCGCCGCTCGACGCTCGACGGCATCCGGCACCGCCTCGCCGGCGTCGGTCTCACCGGACTCGCCGTCTCCCCGCACCACGTACGCCGCGACCTCATCCGCGCGATCGGCCGCAACGAGAAGGCCGAGCAGCCCAAGGTCGCCGAGATCGACGACGCCCTCGTGCGCCTGCGCACGGTGCTGCGCGACTACCGCTCGGCCGTGACCGAGCCGCATCTGGCGCTGGGGGTCTCGGCGCTCGATGTGCTGCGCGCGCTGACGTCCCTGGCATCCACGTCTCCCGCCCCGTCCACCGAGGCGCGGTTCGATCTCGCGACGCTCGAGCGTCTCGCCGGTCGTCGCGATGCGGCGACCCGCGCGCTCGCGATGGCCGCGCGCTTGGGCGAGTTCCGCTTCGGCCCCGATGATTCGCCGTGGTACGGAGTCAGCTTCACCCGCACCGAAGACGCGCGGGCCGCCCACGATCTGGCGGGCAAGCTGCACGCCACCGAGGTGCCGCGCCTGCTCGAGCGCGGTTACGAGCTCATCGCGCAGACGCGTATGCGTCCGTTCCAGACGGTGTCCGAGCTCGGCGCGTATCTCAAGCTCCTGCAGGGCATCCGCGAGTCGCTCGACCGCTTCAGCCCCAGCGTGTTCGAGCGCCCGCTCGGCGAGCTGATCGACGCGCACTCGCCGCGTCGCGATGCCTCGGCGATGAGCGGTCCGAACCGCCGCCGACTCAAGCGCCTCTCCAAGGAGTACGTGCGCCCGGGCGTGCACGTGCCCGACATGTACGAGGCGCTCGTGCGCATCCAGCAGCAGCGCACCGAGTGGCAGCGCGTGGTCGAGGCCGGCGTGACCCCCGAGGTGCCGCTGGGTCTGGCCGACGTGCACGTCGCGTGGCAGCGCACCGATGCGTTGCTCGGCGAGCTCGACCAGGTCCTCGGCCGTCAGGGCTCCGACCGCCTGGCGACCCTGCCCGTGCAGCGTCTGATCCGCACCCTCGCCGGGCTCGCCGCCGAGTCGACCTTCTTCGACAACCTCGTCGAGCGCGCGCAGCTGCGTTCCGAGCTCGCGCGTCTGGGCCTGGAGCAGCTCCTCGTCGAGCTGTCGGTGCGTCACGTTCCCGAGGAGCGCGTGGGTGCCGAGCTCGAGTTCGCGTGGTGGCAGTCGGCCCTCGAGCATCTGCTGCGCACCGACCGGGCGCTGCTGGGCGCCAACACGAGCGTCGTCGACCGTCTCGAGCGCGACTTCCGGCTCGTCGACGAGGCCCATGCGGCCGCCGCGGGGCCCCTGCTGGCCGCCCAGCTCGCGACGCAGTGGCGCATCGGCATCGTCGACCACCCCGACGAGGCCGCCGCGCTCAAGCGTTCGCTGAAAGACGGGCTGCACACGGCGCAGGAGATCTCGGATGCCGCCCCCACCCTGCTGCGCACCCTCGCGCCGGTGTGGCTGGCCTCGCCCTACGAGGTGCCCGATGTGCCGCACGATCTGGCGTTCGACGTCGTGATCATCGCGGATGCCGCGGCCCTGTGCCTCGCCGAGGCGACGCCGGCGCTGCGCCGCGCGCGGCAGGTCGTGCTGTTCGGTGACCCGGTCGTGCAGAAGCCGACGCCCTTCCGCGTGAGCGCCGCCATCGCCGCCGCGCCCGACGACGCCGACGAGGTGCCGTTCGATGAGACCTCGGTCTTCGAGCGCATCGCGGAGCTGCTGCCGGTCGAGACGCTCACCCGCAGCTACCGCGCCGGGGGAGAGGACCTGTCGCAGCTGGTCAACGACGCGTTCTATGGCGGGGAGATCGTCTCACTGCCCTGGGCCGGTTCGTACCTGGGCCGCGGCAGCCTGAGCGTCGACTACGTCGAGGGCGGAGTCGGAGCCCCCGATCCCGTCAGCGGTGCCGTCGAGAGCCCCGACGCCGAGGTCGCCCGCGTGGTGACCCTCGTGGTCGAGCACGCCGTGAACCGCGCGTCGGAGTCGCTCATGGTCGTCACGGCGAGCCGCAAGCACGCCGAGCGCGTGCGCGCCTCGGTCGTGGCGGCGCTGGCCGGCCGCTCCGACGTCGCGGAGTTCGTGTCGAGGGATGCCGCCGAGCCCTTCGCCGTGCTCACCCTCGAGGAGTCCGTGGCCGAGAGCCGTGATCGCGTGGTGTTCTCGCTCGGCTTCGGCCTCACCCGCCACGGGCGCGTGCTCAGCGACTTCGGCGACCTGTCCACACCCGACGGGGAGCGCCTGCTCACGGTCGGCATGACCCGCGCGCGCCGCTCGATGGTGATCGTGTCGTCGATCCGCCCCTCGGCGTTCGACGACGGCCGCCTCGAGCACGGCGCCGCGACCCTCATGGGCATCCTCGGCAACGTCGCCGCCCGCGGTCGCGAGAGCCGCCTCGAAGACCTCGCCGATCCGCTCACCCGCGCTCTGGCGCGGGAGCTGCGCCGCCTCGGCGTCGAGGTCGACGTCGACTACCGCGGACTCCTTCCCCTCGTCGCCCGCTACAAGGGCAAGGCTGTGGTGGCCGAGAGCGATCCCGAGACCATCGGGGAATCGCTGCGCGAGACGCTGCGCCTGCGCCCGCAGATCCTGCGGCGCCTCGGTTGGCACTACGTGCGCGTGCACGCGTTCGACCTCTACAGCGACCCGGCGGGTGTCGCCGCGCGCATCGCGGAGCTGTTGGGCGTCGCGCCCGACGACTCCGCCGCGCCCGACGCCACGACCGAGTCCCTCGACCTGCCCGGCTGAGTCCGCGATGACCGAGGATCCGGATGCCACCGGCTGAGCCCGTCGATGCCTCCGACGCGGCGGCCGTTCCGGTCCCTTCGACAGGCTCAGGGACCTCCGATGCGGCGAGCTCGGCTGAGCGTGCGGTGACCGCGGCGGAGCGTGCGTCGGTGGCTGAGCCTGTCGAAGCCTCCGACGCGGCGGCCGTTCCGGTCCCTCCGACAGGCTCAGGGACCTCCGATGCGGCGGGCTCGGCTCGGCGTGCGGCAACCTCGGCTGAGCGTGCGTCGGTGGCTGAGCCTGTCGAAGCCTCCGACGCCCCCGCCGATCGCCAACCGGTCGTGCGCGTGCGCGGCGCCCGCCGCGCGCGGCTGCTGGCGGCCCCGGGAACGACGGCCGAGCCGGCCCCCGCCGACGATCCCGCGCGCGGCACGGGCACGCGGCCCACGGCATCCGGGCCCAACGACGAGCGCATGATGCGCGAGGTCCCGCCGCACTACTGATGGAAACGGCGACGGCGTCCGGCCGGACCCGTGGTCCCGCGCGGACGCCGTCACATCGGCTCCGACTCGCTCAGAGCTTGTTCTGGCGCTCCAGCAGGTCGCGGATCTGCACGAGCAGCTCCTGCTCGGTGGGCAGCTTCGGCTC
This sequence comes from uncultured Microbacterium sp., assembly GCF_947489255.1. GTDB lineage: Bacteria > Actinomycetota > Actinomycetes > Actinomycetales > Microbacteriaceae > Microbacterium > Microbacterium phycohabitans. The sequence continues at coordinate 99,288 of NZ_CANLCY010000003.1, read as the reverse complement.
CTCGGATGCCGCCTCGGCCACACCGGCGCGCGCCGCGGCGCGAGCCTTCCAGTGGTTCATGGGGTACACGAACACGAAGTACACGATCGCGGCGACGGCCACGAAGTTGATGATCGCCACCAGGATGGCGCCGAATTCGAACGTCGAGGTGCCGCCCAACAGGGTCGGGACGGTGACGTTCAGATCGCTCAGGTCGCCGACCTGGAACAGGAACCCGATCAGCGGGTTGATCAGGCCCTGCACGAGGGCGTTGACGATGGCGGTGAACGCCGCTCCGATGACGACCGCGACCGCGAGGTCGATGACGTTGCCGCGGAGGATGAACTCCTTGAATCCTTTGATCATGCGCTGGCTCCCCTTCTGCCGCGCCGCCTCGGACTCAGGAGGCCGAAGAGGGAGCGGACGTCTTCGTTTCCGACTTCGATGATGCCGAAGAACCGGAGGACGCGCCACCGGACGACGACGCGCTCGACCCGCGGGAGTCGGTGCGGTAGAACCCCGAACCGTTGAAGGTGACCCCGATCGATCCGTACTGCTTGCGCACCTCGCCGCCGCACTCCGGGCACTCGGTGAGCGCGGCGTCGGAGAAGGACTGCACGGCGTCGAAGCGGTGGCCGCACTGCTTGCAGGCGTAGGAGTAGGTGGGCATGGGTCTTCCTTCGGGTGGTCAGGCGTGATGAGAGGCGAGCGCGATGGTCCGCGTGGGCGTGACCACGCCCGTGACGGGCTGGTCGTGCACGTCACGGGGCACATCGTCGACGAATTCCGAGTCGAAGATCACCGCGTACACCGGCGGGCACTTCTCCATCGAGCCCAGGGTCTTGTCGAAGTAGCCGCGTCCCCAGCCCAGGCGCATCCCGTGTCGGTCGACGGCGGCCGCGGGGATGACGAGCAGGTCGACGTCGTTGACGGCGATGGGGCCGAGCACGTCGCCGACGGGCTCGGGCAGGCCGAACAGTCCCTCGGCGATCTCGGTCTCGGGGGTGGCGACGCTCCAGTCGAGGAGCCCGTCCTCGCGCGTGATCGGAAGGAGCACCCGGATGCCGCGCGCCACCGCCGCGGTCACGAATGCGTGGGTGCCCGGTTCGGTGGGCGTCGACAGGAAGCACGAGATGCTACGCGCGCCCAGCCGGTCGACGAGGGCGTCGAGCTGCTCCTTGATGCCGGCCTCCGCCGCGTCGCGGGTCTGGGACGACACGATCTGGCGTCGTTCGCGCAGATCGGCGCGCAGTGCGCGCTTGGCCTGCTCGATGCGATCCGGCATGCGGGTAAGTCTACGTGCGCGCGTGTTGACGACGACGACACACGCTCCCGCTAGGGTATGCCCATGCCTCATAAGCCCTTCAAGGCCGTGATCCCGGCCGCAGGACTCGGTACTCGCTTCCTTCCTGCCACCAAGGCCATGCCCAAGGAGATGCTGCCGGTGGTCGACAAGCCGGCCATCCAGTACGTCGTCGAAGAGGCGACCGCCGCCGGCATCCAGGACGTCCTGATCATCATCGGACGCAACAAGAACAACATCGCCAACCACTTCGACTCGATGCCGGAGCTCGAGACGAAGCTCCGCGAGAAGGGCGACCACGACAAGCTCGCCAAGGTGGAGCACTCCTCCGACCTCGCCGACGTGCACATGGTGCGCCAGGGTGAGCCCAAGGGCCTCGGCCACGCGGTGCTGCGCGCGCGCAGCCACGTCGGCGACCACCCCTTCGCGGTCCTCCTGGGCGACGACCTGATCGACGAGCGCGACCCGCTGCTCGAGAAGATGATGGCCGAGTACGACAAGCGCGGTGCCACGATCATCGCCCTCATGGAGGTCGACCCCGCGCAGATCCACCTCTACGGTGTCGCCGCGGTCGAGCCGACCGAAGACGACGGCGTGGTCAAGGTCACGCAGCTCGTCGAGAAGCCCAAGGCGGAGGACGCCCCCTCGAACCTCGCGATCATCGGCCGCTACGTCCTCGGTCCCGACGTGTTCGACATCCTCGAGCGCACCGAGCCCGGCAAGGGCGGCGAGATCCAGCTGACCGACGCGCTCGAGGAGCTCGCGACCGGTGGCGGCGATGGCGGCGGCGTGTACGGCGTCGTGTTCCGCGGGCGCCGTTACGACACGGGTGACCGCGTCGACTACATCAAGGCCATCGTGCAGCTCGCTGCCGACCGCGACGACCTGGGCCCCGCTCTGCGTCCGTGGTTCAAGGAGTTCGCGCAGGGTCTCTGACCCGGCGGAGCGATATGGATCTATCGATCCCGAGGCGGCACGGCGAGGTGTCGATCCGTCTCATCCGCAACCGCGACGCGCGTGTGCTGCAGCAGCAGCTGATCGACAACCGCCCGTGGCTGCGTCCGTGGGAGGCGACCAGCCCCGACGGCCCCGTGTCGTTCGACATGCGGCTCGGCATCCGTCGCCTCCTCCAGCAGTACCGTGACGGCCTCGGCGTCCCCTTCGTGATGGCGTGGGACGACGAGGTCGCCGGGCAGCTGAACGTGTGGGGTGTGTCGCGCGGCTCGCTCGCGTCGGCGACGATCGGCTATTGGGTGGCGGAGGAGTTCGCCGGACGCAACATCACGACGATCAGCGTCGCGATGGCCACCGACGTGTGCTTCACCGAGCTCAACCTGCACCGGATCGAGATCTGCATCCGCCCCGAGAACCACGCGAGCCTGCGCGTGGTCGAGAAGCTCGGCTTCCGGTACGAGGGGCTGCGCCGCCGCTACATCCACATCGACGGAGACTGGCGCGACCACTACGCCTTCGCCCTGGTGCGCGAAGAGGTGCCGCACGGCGCGCTGGACCGCTGGGCGCGGGGGCAGGTGCCGCCCGACGCGGCGCGCATCCCTCCGGCCGACCGTCTGTAAGGGTCGTCGCAGCGCATATGACCTGCGTTGCGACGAACTCTCGGCACGACACGCGGGGGGATGCCGAGGTGTGATCTCTCGGTGACCTACCTTTATCCCATGGGTGGCCAGGTGCTGAGCGGCGGGGTGATCGTCTTCGTGGCGGTCGCGCTGTGGTTGGTCTATCTCCTGCCGTCGTGGCAGAGCCGGCATCGGTTCACCTCTGCCGAACGAAACGCCGTGCGTCTCAACCAGGCTCTCCGCGTGCTCGCGGAGACGGCGGAGACGCCGCGCGAGGTGCACCTCGAGCTCACCGCCCGCACCGCGCACCAGCAGCAGAAGCTGGCTCGTCAGGTGCAGGCGCAGAAAGCGCAGACCGAGCTGGCGGCGGCGAAGGCCCGCCTCGAGGTCGCGAAGCTCGAGAGCGCCCGTGATCGCGACGTCGTCAAGGAGCAGCGCGCCGCCGCGATCGAGGTGGCCCGCGCCGAGCGCGCCGCCGCCGTCGAGGTGGCCCGGGCCGAGCGCGCCGCGGCGCTCGAGAAGACGCGCGCCGAACGCGCAGAGGCCGTGGAGCGCGCACGCGCCGAGCAGGCCGCCGCGGTCGCGATTCCCGCCGCTCGCCGCTCGCGGGTGCGCCGGCGTTTCCGTCTCGTCGTCTCCGTCGCGCTGCTGGCCGGACTCATCGCTTCGGGCTTCGGCGCCGTGCAGCTCGTCGGGGGAGCCGCTCCGCTGCTCCTGCTCGCGGGCGCGTCGGTGGTCGTGGCATCCCTCGTCATCCTGCGTCGGATCTCCGTCGTGGCGACCCGCACCGCCCAGCGCCCCGTCGAGGTGTCGGTGCGCCGCTCCGTGGCCGAGGTGCAGGACGTCGCCCTCGTGCCCGAACCGCGCCCGACGTGGACGCCCCGTGAGCTGCCCCGCCCGCTCGTCGCCTCGGTCGGCTCCCGTGCCGCAGCGACAGTCGACGAGCAGCTCGCCCGCGAGGCCCTGCGGGCCGCGGCCCGCGAAGAGGCTGCTCGGCACATCGCCGCCGAGCAGGCCCCCACGCCGATCGAGACGGCCCGCCCGGCCGCTGTCGCCCCCGTCGCCTCGCCGTACGCGGCCATGGGCTACGTCGACGACAGTGAGATCGAGAGCCACGTCCAGCGCCTCCTCGCGCGTCGCGCGTCGGGGGAGTGAGCCCCGCTCGCACCGTCTGACGGATGCCGGCGAGCGGCGCCCGCGTCTCGTCATGCTCCCTCCGGCATATCCCGCGTGGACCCGGTCTCGTCGTCGTGGTGCGGCGCGCCCGGGCTGCGCCCCGCGTCGGGTGACGTGCACGTGACGTGATAGTGTTTACGAGGTTTCCGGGCCTGTGGCGCAGTTGGTAGCGCGCCTCGTTCGCATCGAGGAGGTCAGGGGTTCGAATCCCCTCAGGTCCACCGACTGGACGCCCGATCAGACACACGGAAGTTTGTCTGATCGGGCGTTCGTAATTCTCCGCCGGTGCAAGATGGATCGCTCCTATGCGTTGAGGGTGCGGGAGAACTCGCGTCGTTGACGTGCCAATCCGCCTCTCATCGGGCAAATGCGCCGCGAGATGTTTTCGATCCCGCAGGGTTTCTATCGGCGCCGGCGGCCACTGTCCTAACGTGACTGCGAGTCCGGTTCGTTCCGCCCTCGCTCTCTCGACAGCTGCTCGCGGGCCATGGCGCTGACGATTCGCGCGACCTGCCCCGGATCGACACTCGGGTTTATTTCCGAGAACACCGCGAGCCTTCGGTTTGACGTCTGCGGCCGGTGCGTCGGGCTTTGGCTGCGTTCAAGAGGAGCTCTCGTAAAAGTTGCCCCAAAATTTGACCACGTCACCGTCTTTGTCGCAGGCGCTGAGTGTCGACCTCCGCGATTCAGCGGTTCGCGAGTCGTAAAATCACACGACTGTAGTTCGCACGGGGTGATCTATCCATAGAGTTGGCCCTAAAGCGCCCTCAGAGGCCCCTTTCGGGGCCGTAATTGGCAGAGTTGTCCACATGTCCTAAATAGGGCACATTGACGCGATGTCGGAGGGTGTGCGTAGAGTCAAGGGGCAAGGAAAAGCCCCGATCGCTGAGAAGCGAGCGAAGCTCGACTTGCAGCGGATCGGGGCTGAGGTGTCTGGGCAGACTCCTTGACTCTAGAGGCCCGTATGGCCTCGATCAAACGCTCGGACCTCCGGGCGCGTGGGGATCTGCTTCCACCCACCGCGGAAAGGAAGCGAACCATGGCGAAGTCGTCACGGTCGAGTAAGCCCTCGAAGTCGGCACTCAGCAAGGCGGGAAAGACGCTCGCGTCCAACTCGTCGAGCAAGCCCGCCAAGTCGAAGGCTGGCTCGACGCTCGGTAAGGGCTAACGGTCCGAGGGAGGATCGGTCGGCTTCGTCCGGCCGGTCCTCCCTGTCAGACCTTCACGTGTTGACTCGTCAGAGCGCGCTTTCAGCTTCGCGGCTGTCGCCCCATCCAAGGGGCGAGAAAGCAGTTGCACTGTGAGCAGTTCCTTCTCCTTTAACGAAAACGCGCTCCGGCAGATGGTCGACGAAGGCATGGTCAAGTTGGCCGCGGATCAGACCCACGACATCGACCAGCTTCGTCAGCACTACGCCGGACACCCGGTCGACGAGATCAAGCCCGCGCTCCAGCGTCTCTTTCATGGCTACGGCGGCTCGATCACTGAGCCCGAACTGTCGGACTGGGCTCAGCTGATCGCGGACAACACGCGCATCGAGATGAAGCCCGAGCCGGTCGATTGGAGCAAGTGATGTCGATCGATCCGGAGTACCTGAAGCACCAACACCTCTATGTCCCGTGGATTGAGGGCCACGCCATCATCGAGGCCGGCAAGGCGATCGGTATCTACGTCGCCCAGCGGCACAAGGCGCGGCTGACGATCGTCTGCCCGCTTAAGTCCAACGCGAACTATCACAAGGAGTTCGCCAAGCTGCCGATCGTCACTGAGCGATCCGGTCAGGTGACGGACGGGGGCGTGGTGCTCGCCTGGTGCCCAACCCGGAAGCTGATGGACAAGATCCACCACCTCAAGAAGAGCATTGTGGTCTTGGTCGAGTGGCCGACAGAGAACTTCGAGGCCTGGGCGAAGCTGGTCGGCGCCTACAACGTGGTCACCCGCGAGGTGATGAGCGCGAACCTCTCGGACGATGCCGTGAAGGCACTCGAAGGCGTCGTCTGGGAGGGCTACAACGGCTGGCACGACTCGACCGCTGAGATTCTCACCACCTCGCGACTGAAGGAGCTCGACGCCCTCGGCGAATACGACCGGGCCATCGTGATCCAGTACGCCTCCCATCACCGCGGGCAGACGAGCCTCCAGCGGCTCGAGAAGATCCTGGATAAGTTCGAGCGGAGTGGAGCGAAGGCGGCCTAGACCCGCCGAACGTCAACACGTCTGGCTCAGAGTTACTCAAGACAGGCGTGTTGACGGCTCCAGAGGTGGCGCCCCAGCCTCCTTACGTCTCGTCGCCTCCTGTCATAATCAGAGCGAAAAAGCGAGGATGCCTCAGGACATGCAGCGAATCGAAATATGCAATCAAGTTATGACAGCGACGCTTAGCGAAGTGGCGGGGTTTAGCGCGTGAGCGCTGAGGTTCGCCTCTCGGCTTCCCCGCCGAAGCAGGTGGGTGGAGCAGACGGGCTGAGTGTCGAGCGATTCAGGACGATGGTCCAGGACTCGCATGTGAACTTTCTGATCGGTGCGGGCACGCCGAGCAGCTTCTTCGGGCGACTAGGTGACATCGAGACAGCGCTTACGGAACTCGAAGAGAAGGCTGTCCTCCCGGAGACGAAACAGCTGGTTCGCGCGTCGATCCAGGGATACTTCTTCCAGCACGTCGTTCGACCCAATCGACAACTTATCCCGCTTCACGCCGACGCGACCGGAGTGGTGCAGTCGTACGCCCAGTTTTTTCGCACCCTCAACAACGTGCTACTTAGACGCCGATCGTCGCTTCTCGGCAAACAAGCGAACGTGTTCACTACGAACATCGACATGGTGTTCGAGGTCTCTCTTGAGCAGATCGGTATCGAGGTTGTCGACGGATTCAGCGGGAAGATTCGCCCGCGCTTGGACCTGGGGGAGTTCGGGTCGATCCGCTACCGCCAGACGACACGCTTCGAACGTCGCTCTGAGATTCCAGTCATCGACCTTTACAAAGTTCACGGTTCTGTCGGGTGGAGAGTTGAGTCCAACGATGAAACCTCTGATCGCATCTTCTACGACCACGGACTGGAGCTGGTTGGACAAGTTGGAGACGCCTACGACGCTGCCGAGGGCGATCTCCTCCCTATCGCGTCCGCGGAGGGGCTCGATCTCTCAGCGCTCATAACAGCGGCTTCCGGGAAGCTCCTCACCGATGCGATCCAACAGTTCACCGCCGCATACGACACGCTTGCGATCGTCAACCCGGAGAAGAGCAAGTTCGCGACGACCGTCCTGAACGAGACGTACTACGAACTGTTCCGTCGCTTCGCGAATGAACTAGAGAAGGAGAACAGCCTCCTCCTCGTTCACGGATTCTCGTTCAGAGATGAGCACATCCGCGACCTCGTCCTCCGTGCGGCACGAACAAACCCCACGCTCCAGGTGATTGTCTTCTGCTACCGCCGGTCTCATCGAGCGGACTATGAGGCGCTCCTGCCAGAGTCTGAAGTGAAAAACGGAAACGTTCTTCTTGTGACACCCTTCGCGCCAGCAGAGGGCGATGACGAGCTGGTTATCGATTTTGACCGCCTGCGCGAGACGTACTTCGCGCCGCTGATATCCGACCCGTTGCCTGCACCCGACCACGTAGTCGAGCTTGACGTCAGGGTTGGACAAGAGAACACGCCTGATGCGTGACGTCGATGCAGAGCTCCAGCGCGATGCTGTGTTTCGGGTCGGACGTGTCACGGCTGTTGAGGGGCGGCGAATCTCTGTTCAGGTCGACAAGCTGAAGAACGGCGCCCACCTTCTCTATCGCGGAGGCATCGTTCGAAACGTCGCGGTCGCCAGCTACGTCAAGATAACGAAGGGCTTCGTAGAGCTCATCGCGAAGGTTGATGGCGAGCACATCGCCGAGAACCGTGCCGCCTCGGGTGCCTTCAGAACTGACGACGACAGGGTCCTTCGGACGCTGGATGTCAGTCTCATTGGTTATCTCGACAATGGGAGGTTCGAGCGGGGCGTCCGTGAGATGCCTCTGCTTGACAACGAGTGTTTCATCCTGAGTGAGAGCGAGTTCGGGCTCGTTCATACCTTCGTGGCACCAGGGGACGCCTCGATCGAGATCGGAACCCTCGCGATGGAGCCCGCGCAGCGCGTGGTAATCGGAGTGGACCAGATATTCGGGAGCCACATCGGCATCTTTGGTAACACCGGCAGTGGCAAGTCGTACACGCTCTCGAAGCTCTATCACGAACTGTTCAACGCCTTCGGGACGAGCCCCGGATTTCGTGAGCGTTCGCAGTTCGTCCTCATCGACTTCAATGGCGAGTACGTCGACAGGTCTTCTGAGGGCGGGGCGGCCCGTTCGACGTCGGTCATCACCTCCGCTGAAAACAAGCGAGAGTACGTGCTATCGACGCACGCAAAAGAGGGGGGCGCGAGGATCCCACTCCCCGCATCGGCCGTCGAGGACGTCACGTTCTGGTCGGTACTCCTTGACGCTACCGAGAAGACGCAGGCGCCGTTTCTCGCTCGTGTCCTGGCGAGCGACTTCTGGGAGCGTCGCCTAGCCGACCCGGCAGACCTGCTCGACGTCATTGGCGAGATGGTTCTCCGTGCCACGAAGAGCAACGACGTGTCGATCGACCGCCAGACCGTCATCAACCTGCTTCTCGAAGTGAGGACCTGTCTCGGAGTGCACGCTCCGCAGGAACTAGACGACCTTGTCGACGACTTCCAAACGAACCTGCACTACAACAGCACGCTCCGAAAGTTCTACTGGGGTGCATGGACTAATCGACCGCTGGATCCTGACGATGCGCGGTGGCAGGGTCTCACGAAGGACAAGATCACCGCGCTTCAGGTCGACTTCAGCCAGGTGCGCGAGGGCATAGATCTCGTCCGGTTCAAGATTGTGCTCCAGTACTACAACGACATCATCAGCGGGTTCTCGAACAGAGAGCACCTTTCCCCACTGATCAAGCGGCTTGAGACGCGTGTGCCCGATATCAAGAAGCTCGTCGAGATCTCTGATGTACCGCTCGCCGACCGTCCCCTAGCAATCGTGTCGCTTCGGGACGTCAACCTCTCGATGCGCAAGGTCATACCGATGCTTCTCTGCAAGTACCTGTACGACGCCAAGAAAGAATCGGATGCGTCGAACGAGCACTACCTGAACCTCATCATCGACGAAGCGCACAACATCCTGTCGACTGAGTCATCGCGTGAGAGTGAGGCCTGGCGAGATTACAGGCTGGAGACGTTCGAAGAGATCATCAAGGAGGGGCGCAAGTTCGGGGTCTTCCTCACCATCGCAAGTCAACGGCCCCACGACATCTCGGAGACCATCATCTCGCAGTTGCATAACTACTTCTTGCATCGTCTCATCAACAACCTGGACATACATGCGGTCGAGAAGGCTGTCGCATACCTAGATCGCGTGTCTTTCGAGTCGCTGCCCATCTTGCCCACCGGGGCATGCGTTTTGGCCGGCGTGTCCGCACAGGTTCCAGTCGTGGCCAAGATTTCCGCGATGCCTGAAGTCTTCGAGCCGAACAGCAGAACGATGTCCGTAACCACCGAGTGGTCGAAGGGGCCGATCACGCTCGCGGCTACAGGCGCAACGCCAGAGCTCGCAGACGAGACCGAACGGCCGCCGTTCTAGTTCAAGAGGGGATCCAGCCGCACTACTCGGCGCGGGTCGGTGGCAGTCGCTGCGCCCTACCGATTGGGCTTGATGACGATGACTGGGCGGGCGTGTTGCGTCCATTAGTCCTTCCAAGCGTGCAGTTGGGTCGGATCAGCCAGGCTGCCCGAGATCTGTGTGTTTCCGCCTCCGGCAGTTAGCGCGATCTGTGAAGCGCCCTGAGTCTGTTGGAGGCTCCAGACTTCGGAAACGAGGATAGGGATACGCCCGTAGAGCAGACGACAGCGCGCGCGGCGCGACGCATGCCGGACTCCCGCTTCAATGGCTCGGGATTTCAGGCAGGCGCAACCAGGGGAAGGAGGTTCCCGTCCGGGTCGAGGGCGGACAGGGGGTCGCGGTGGGTCACGTCCACGTCGTTGAATTTATAGCGGCGGGTGAGGAGGTCTCGAATTCTTCCTTCGTGCGGATGCTCTGGCACGGGCCGAAGTCCCCACCGCATGCCGACCTGCACAGTGTGCATATAGAGGAGGCTGTCAAGGTCCCGGAGATCGATGGGTCGAGGGATCGCAGGCTCGTCGGCGGCCTCCGGGCGCCGCAGGAATGCTGGCTCCTGCGAACGGTCGAGCGCGCCAACATCAAGTCCCATATTCTCAATGCGCCACTGAAGGGCAACGTTGATGAGCGCGCCGATGATGTGCCAGTCCAGCCATCCCCTCGACCGGAGTTCCGTGATGCGCTTTCGGACTCCATCGTCCGCCAGCATCGCAGCCATGGAGTACTTCCAGGTCGCTGCGTTCTCGTAGGTCGCCCGAGTGGCGGTCACAAATTGTTCGTGGTCATACCCCGGGCCGAGCGCGGTCGATGCGGCCAAAGGGGTGTCATGGGTCGGGATGAAGGCGTTCGAGGACGCCGGCGGTGAAGCGTCAGCCCACTGCGCGTACTTGTCGTGCTCAAGATAGTCGGTCGATTCTTGATAGGGCCGGACGCAGAGAAGCTTGTGGCCGAGCCCGTCGGCCATCATCAGCTCAATCATCGACTGCAGGTCTTCCTTGGGGCGAACGTGCGGGATGCTCATTAGACCGAAAGTCGTCGCCAACAGCTGCCTTGCGAATCTGTTGACGTCAGTGGCCGACTCGCTCACAGTGATGGTGGCGGCGTAGACATCCGTCTCAGATGAGGCGATCGCTGCGCGCCCTCGGCCGGTTGGTGTCACCACGATTGTCGCGTTGACTGTGCAGGGCATGAGGACCGGGTGGTGCTTGGCTATGTCGGCGAGTACGACCTGGAACGCGGCGATGAATCCTTCGGCGGCCAGCACGGCGCGGTGCTCGTTAGCGAATGTGAAGGTCCAGCGCACGCCAAGTGAGTAGAAGTCCGCGCGCCGGTTCGGTCCGAGGTCCGCGAACACCGGCCCGGTGAGGTAAGCCGACGCTTTTTGGTGGAACGTCTCTTCGTCCTCGTTGATGACGGCGTCTGGCTGGGCCGCCTGCTCTGCAAGATAGTCGTGGAGGTCCCCGGGGGTATGAGCATCTTCGAGGAGCGGCTCAAGCTCTGGCCAGAACTTTCTCACGATGACGAGTTGTTGGAGTTCGTTCTCTAGCTGGCTGGCAAGCGAGGGGTATCGGTCGAAATCGAACCCGCCCGGAGCGTGAGTTGCGTGGGCAAGCATGGCGATTCGTGTCAACGCCGACGATTCCATCCAGCAGCCGGTGAAATGTGTTGCCGCGGCGGCGCCGAACAGGGCTGCCGGGACCGCTATCTTCGTGTCTTCGTTGTTGCTGAGGTTGGCGAAGGTGGCGGCGTGGAACGCGTACATCTTTGCGGCGTGGTTGAGGTCGAGCTCGAGGTAGATGCTGGAGATGAACCGGAGGATGTTGACGGCATTGTCTGCCAGGTCTCCGCGCAGGCATCGAGCCTTCGCCTTGTGGAGCTCGCTGAGAGCGTCGAGAAGCTGGCCTCGCTTGTAGAACGCAACCGCGCGGGAGTGGCAACGCTCGGCGACCGTCGCATCGCCTTCGACCTCAGCGACAGCGTCGTCGAAGGCGTCCCGGACAGACGAGTAGCCCGGTTGCGTTGCCAGGAGCGGGGCCCAGAGGTTGACGGCATCACTGATTCGGCTCAGAGCGTACCCCCGTGCGCGAGGGAGGAGGGCGGCCAACTCGGTCAGGTGTTCCATCGCGGTCGGCAGGGAGACAAGGTCATCCGCATCGATGATGGTGTCGTCTATGACATCCATGTCGGTAACAACGCCCGCGCCGGCAGCTGCGTCGACGCGCGTCGGAGTACCAGTTGTGGTTTCGATGCGCCCCCAGTCTGGCAAAAGGTGCAACCATGCCAACGTTCCCCTCAGGGAGGCAGTCCGTACCGGGTAAATCTCTGCATCCGTTTCCGACAGTGCATTGTGGATGTGGTTGACGAGTGCCGTGTGCGCGGCTGAGACCTCTGCGACTTCGGCGCGTCCGGCGCCCGACACCCACATTCCACCCCAGTACGAGAGGAGGACCGCCGCGTCGTCGAGGATGTTCGTTTGTTCGGTCGTCGCCGCGATAGCAAGCGCGCGGCGAACCAAGTCCTCGACCCCCGCGGCGATTCCCGTCCCGCGGAAGCGTGCGATGGCCATTTCGTAACAGGCGCGGAAGACAAGCTCATCGTCGTTCTCAATCGCCAGGAAAGCGCCCATGAAATCGATCCACTCGGGCAGGTCCGAATTCGCGTCCTCATCCCAGGTGGCATGGCGCAGCCCCGCAGCAATCTCGCCCTGAGTTGCCGGAGAGAGGGAAGCGGGGCCTTCGTTGTGTCGCAGGTCACCGAGGAGCTGGGTGTACCAGCCCGGGAAGGTGTCCGTTTCGGGTAGCGGGACAAGATGCGAGGGAAGGTCGAGGTACCGTTGCGCGATCCAGATGAGCTCCGGTTCCGCGAGCAAAGTGGCGACTTTCATGCCGCTGTAGACGTTCAGCTTGACGCCATGGTCCTTCAGCGCCAGCTGCTTGAGCTTGTGTGTTGTCGCCTCAGGGATGGAGGTGGCACTGAACACGGCGATGAGGTCTACGGGGTCAGCGTCGATGGCACAGATGCCTGCCACGTCGGCGAGAATCTTCGCCTTTAGAGACTTCTTCTGTACCGTGCACGCCACTACGACGGGGGCTCGTGATGCGGCGGCGGCAAAACCGGCAGAGTGAGGGAGCTCTTCGGGAATGTAGGTCGTGTAGGACTCTGCGTCACGTTGCTGATCGCCACCCGCACTGACTGGTCCGTTCGCGATGAGAATGTTCGCGCTGATCCGGTGTCGAGCGATACGCGTGGCGATCTTCTCGAATTCATGATGCGAGTTGTTCTCCGACAGAACACTGAGCTGGGCGTTGATGAATGCTTCTGCGCTGTGGATAGTGCCGCTCATGACTCTAATCATGGTCTCCATCAGGTCATCGGCGGAGAGAACGAGAACGTCGCTTCTGGCCGGCGCCGCGATCCCGTCCTCGAACACCTAAGCGTCCCGCCTGTCAGCGCACGCACTCCTGGCTCGGTTTCCGCCACCCGAGTATTCCTCGTCTCTCGGGCTCACCGCTCAAGCGGGTTGGTGAGCCGCGCGTATCCGGGACGCGGCCGAATCGTGACCCCAACGCTACGAAGCGATGTCAGTACCGTCTGACCATCGAACCCGAGCCTCCGTCCGATGGTCGCGGCAGAACGCCCGTCGCGGTACAGGGCAGCGGCGGTCGAGATATCCGCCTCGCTCATCCGACGGACGGTTTCGATCCCGCGGATAGCGAGATGTGAGCCCACTGTCTGCCGCGTCACGCCGAAATGCCGAGCCACTTCAGCGACGTTTCCGACTTCGAGGTAGTACACGACCAGCTCATCGATCTCGGAAGGGCGGAGCTGACGAGCAGATCGGGCTCGCGGCGCTGCTCGACCCGGTCTCCGGGACTGCGCAGCCTTCAGTACGAGCTCGGCAGGAGGGTGACCGTCGCAATGTTTGGAGTAAGCGTGCAGCAGGTCCACCAGAACCGCAGCGGCGTCTCTCCTCCGGGAGGGGCGCCGCTCTCGTTCGGGAGGGGTAGCCGCGGCGCGCGTCCCGCTAGGCTCTGGCTCATCCACGATCCTCCGAGCACGGGAGCCGCGCCATGATCCTCGCCCACGACGTCTCCGGTTCCGGTCCGCTCCTCGTCCTGGTGCACGGGATCACCGAAGACCGCCGCAGCTGGGATCCCGTCGATCTCACCGGGTCGTTCACCGTCGTGCGCGTCGACGTCCGCGGCCACGGCGAGTCCGAGGCGGCGGAGCCCTACGACATCCCGACCCTCGCGGCCGACATCCACGACACCATCGTGAAGTTGCAGGAGGAGGGTGCCGTTCCCGGCGGCCCGCCGATCGTCGTCGGGCACTCGATGGGCGGCATCGTCGCCACGGCCTACGGCGCGCTCTTCCCGGCGCGGGCCGTGGTCAATGTCGATCAGCCGCTGCACCTGGCCGGGATGCAGCAGCAGATCCAGCAGGCGGAGGGGATGCTGCGCGGAGAGCAGTTCCCGCTGTTCATCCACGGCATGTTCGCGCAGATGGCGGGGGAGCTCGACCCCGGCGAAGTCGAGCGCGTGAACGCTCTGCGCGCCCTCAAGCAGGACGTGGTCCTCGGGATGTGGAGTCCGCTCCTCGACGGCTCACCCGAAGAGCTCGCCGGGCTGGTCGACCGGCTCACGCGCGTGCCCGCTGATGTGCCCTACCTCGTCATCACCGGGCTCGACGCGGGTCCCGAGTACGCGGCGTGGCTGCAGCAGACCATTCCGCACACCGTGCACGAGGTGTGGCAGCCTCCGACGCACTACCCGCACCTCGTCGATCCGGCGCGCTTCGTCGCCCGCGTCGACGCGTTCGCGGGCTGAGCCCAGCGCACCAGCGGGCGTCACGGCCCGTCGGCAGCCCCGCTCCCGTGGCCGCGCATCACCGTGGCAGACCCGCCTGGCGGGGTCATTCCGCCGCAGCGCCCTCAGCCCACCCGCCGGGTGCGGCGACGTTGAACATCCACGCCATCCCCCACGGGTCGGTGAGCTCGCCGTAGAAGTCGCCCCACACCTGCTTCTCGAGCGGCTGCTTCACTTCGGCGCCGCGCTCGACGAAGCGATCGTAGAAGCCGCGGACGCGGTCGAACTCGTCGCTCATGAACGCCGCGTGCGCGCGCGTGGCGCCCCACCCCTCGGCGGGCTCGTCGAACCCGTCGGCGCCCATCACGGTGAAGCCCTCGGCGCGCAGCTCCGAGTGCATCACCCCGTCGGCGGGGGCGTCCGGGATGCCGAAGTCGGCGAACGTGTTGATCGTCAGCTCGCCACCGAAGACCGACTGGTAGAAGGCCATCGCCTCACGGGCGGAGCCGGCGAACGAGAGGTAGACGACGAGAGAGGTCGACATGGTGGCATCCTTCATCTTCGAGAGCGGATCGGCCCTCACGTTAGTCCCGTGACGGGGGGAGAGAGAAGGACTCTCAGGCCCCCTGGAACGTGCGCAGCTGCGCGAGCAGGCGGGGTGCGCTCGCGTCGAAGGTGCGGCCCCCGACGAGGATCCCGACCACGAAGACCGCGATGCCCAGCACGGGGCCGATCCCGAGGGCGAGCCACCCCGCGGTCGCGGATCCCGTGACGGTGGAGATGATCGCGGGGACCACCGCCGGCAGCGACACGACCGCGACGAGACCCCAGCAGAGCAGGAACGCCAGGAACATCGAGAACGTCGAGCCCGGCACCCGTTTGAAGGGCGAGTCGCCCGGCGCAGGGGTGGGAACGACGAGGAGCGCGGAGCTGACGGCGCTGACGCCGAGACCGACCAGGGTGAGCGCGAGCGAGGCCCCGAGGACCGCCGGCAGGAGATCCCACCGCCCTGCGATGGCCACGGTGGCGACGTCGATGATCAGCACGAGCGGGACGCTGACGGTCGCCGCGCCCAGCATGCGCCCGAGGCGGTCGTCTCGCCCGGTGATCCCCGTCTGCAGCACCGTCGCGAACGCCGTGCCGTCGTACGAGACGTCGGTGTACGCCAGGACGCCCGCGAAGAAGCCCACCAGCAGCCCCGACAGCGCGAACAGGGGCCCCGACGTCTGGCCACCAGAATACACGAGCATCAGGATCGGCATGACCGGCAGGATGAGCAGCTGCCGCAGGTAGCGCATGTCGCGCGTCCATGACGTCAGCGATCGCGCCCACGTCGCGCCCACGGGAGTGGAGGGCATGACGCCGAACCACGCGAGCGACCCGCTGCGGCTCCGCGCCGCGGAGCGGGAGGGCGGAGCGACGACGGATGCCGACAGGCTCCGCCACCACAGGAACCACAGTAACGCCAGAGTGGCCACGGCGATGAGCAGGCGGAGGGCGCCCGTGAGCCACGCCCCGGTGGCGAGGTCGCCGGGCACGGCCCAAGCGGCGCCGATCGGCGTCCACGACAGCGCGTCGACGATGCTCTGCAGCTGCACTCCCTGGTCGGTGGCGGCGCGCAGGGCGTTCATGACGCCGATCAGGAGCGGACTCGCGAAGATCAGCGCGAGGAAGCCGACGAGTCCCACGATCTCGCGCGTGCGACGCCCGCTGCCCAGCCCTCCGGCCAGCGCGGCGACGGCGCGCGACGCGACGACGCAGATGAGCACGCCGAGCGGCACGCACGCGATCGCCGCGATCGCGGCCACCGGCTCGCGCGCCCACACCAGGAAGGTCGCGAGCGCCCCGAGGGTCGTGGCGATGCCGGGCACGCCGGTGAGGCCGCCCGCGGTGATCGCGACCATCATCTGGCGCGTCGTCATCGGGAACGGCGCGAGCTTCGCAGGGTCCAGGGTGGTGTCGATTCCCGCGGCGAAGACGGGGCCGATGACCCATCCGAGGGTCAGCACCGCCCCTGCGGCGGTGACCGCGGCGCGCGCGACATCGAAATCGAGGGTGCCGACGAAGAACAGCCCCACCCCCACCAGCAGCAGCATCCACAGTGCCCCGAGCACGCCGAGGATGAAGCCGACCAACTGCATCGGGCTCCGCGCGAGGGTGTTCCCCAGCACGCGGAACCGGATCTTCAGGACTGTCGCAACCACTGCGGCCCCTCCGAGTGGTGACGACCGCCCACGAGCTCGACGAAGCGGTCCTGGAGGGTCTGCGCACCGCGCACCTCGTCGACGGTCCCGGATGCCAGGAGCCGGCCCTGCGCGATGACCGCGACGTGGTCGCACGTGCGCTGCACGAGGTCCATCGAGTGGCTCGACACGATGACCGTGCCGCCCGAGGCCGTGTAGCCGCGCAGGATGTCCTCGATGTTCGCCGCCGAGACCGGGTCGACCGACTCGAAGGGCTCGTCGAGCACGAGCAGGCGCGGGGCGTGCACGAGGGCGCAGGCCAGGGCGACCTTCTTGGTCATGCCCGCCGAGTAATCGACCACGGGTGTTCCGGCGGCCTCGCCGAGGTCCATGATGCGCAGCAGGTCGGCGGTGCGCGAGGCGACCTCTTCGCGGGACAGGCCGAACATCATGCCGGTGTAGGTCACCAGCTGCTCACCGGTGAGCCGGTCGAACAGCCGCACGCCGTCGGCGAGGTTGCCGATGAGCCTCTTGGCCTCGACGGGCTGCGCCCAGACGTCGACGCCGTGGATGCGGGCCGTTCCGGCGTCGGGACGCAGCAGCCCGGTGGCCATCGACAGCGTCGTGGTCTTGCCGGCCCCGTTGGGACCGACCAGGCCGTAGAACGACCCCGTCGGCACGGTGAGGTCCAGTCCCGCGACGGCGACCTTCTCGGCGAACCGCTTGAGCAGTCCGCTCAGCTGCATCGCGGGCTGCTGGTCGGTCGCGGCCGGGGGGACGACGGCATCCGGAAGGACGGGCGGAGGAGCGACGGCCTGCGGGGGAACGGTCGGCGGGGTGTCGCGGGAGGCGTCGGTCACGATCTCGAACCTATCTGCGTGGTGCGGGCTCTTCCCAGGCCCTCGGACGAATGAGCGTGGTCAATATCGGATGGCGTCGATCACCTTCACGCGCACGGCGACGAGGGCCGGGAGCAGACCCGCGATCGCGCCCACGACGGTCGCGGCGATCAGGCCGGTGACGGCGGCATCCACGGGGAACGGGGGGAAGTCGCTCACCATCCCCTGTCCGATGAGGTCGCGCACGGCGGGGGACTGCACGACGAGGATCGACACGATCACTCCCGCAGCACCCGCGACGACGGTCGCCACGACGCTCTCGAGCATGACGGCGAAGAAGACGCGGCTCGCCGTCGCTCCGAAGCTGCGCCGGATGCCGATCTCGCGAACGCGCTGCTTGACCGTCACGAGCGCGATGTTGACCAGCCCGAGGGCGCCGAGCAGCAGCACGAGCACCGCGATGCCGATGACGACCATCTTGGTGACGAGGAAGGGGTCTTCACCGTACGTGGCCCAGTCGCGCCGGTCGGCGGTCACCTCGACGCCGGTGCCGAGGGCCGCGCGCAGGTCGCGCTTGACGACGTCGGTGAGCTGATCGGCGATCTCGGGCGGCACCCACATCTCATACGACGGCATGCTCGGCCCGCCGTAGGGGTCGTTCGACGAGGCCGCGGCCTCACCGCGCTCGCCCGTGGCTGCCTTCTGCATGGCCTGCAGCTGATCGGTGAGCATGAACATCGTGGGCTCGGTCTCCCAGGTCGCCACCGGAGTGACGCCGACGATGACGGCGCGCACCCCGCCGGAGGGGATCCCCGACGCGGCGTTCGGCACGCCCTGCCCGCCGAGAGCGACGACCGGATGGGTCTCGAGCGGGGGCCGACCCAAGCGGTCCCAGAAGATCTCGCTGACGATGATGCGCGGCGCCAGCTGCTGGGCGTCGAGGTCGGTGAACCACTCGCCCTCGCTCATCTGCACGCGGTGCATCTCGCCGTAGGGCTGATCGACGGCCTGGGTCGCGACCTGCACGATGCCGTCGGGGAAGGGCACGGCCTGCATGAGCGGCAGCGCGCGGCTGGCGTAGGCGATGCCGTAGCGGTCGACGACCTCGTTCCAGGCCGCATCGATCTCGGATGCCGCGAGGGTGCCGCCGTCGGTGCGATAGGCCGAGACGGACAGACTCGCCGGACGGCCCGACTGCCGCTCGCTGAGCTCTTGATTGGCCTGCTGCACGATCGCGCCGAGAGCGACGACCGTGGTGAGCGAGCAGACGGCGACGGCGACGCCCACGAGCGAGAGCAGCACGCGCGTGCGGTGCACGCGCACCTCCTGCCACGCCTCGAGCAGAGCTCCCACCACCGCGCTGAGGGCCCGCATCAGGACTCTCCTCCGTCGCCGTCGGTCGCGGCCTCGTCGTCGGGGGACGCACCGTCGCGTTCGTCGTCGCGCCCCGCCACCGCCGTTCCCACCGCCGTCGCCGTGCCGGCCAGGCCGAGCGAGGCGAGGCCGTCGTCGTCGATGGATGCCGACTCCACCGACGACGGCGCCATCTCGCGCCGGTCGCGCCGCGTCAGGGGCTCGAGCGAGGGGTCGTCGACGGGGGTGAGCACACCCCGGTCGAGGCGGAAGTGCCGACGCGCGCGCCGAGCGATCGTGGGGTCGTGCGTGATGATCACCTGCGCCGCTCCCGTGCGCTCGGCGACCTCGTCGATGAGCTCCATGACGCTCTGCCCGGTGTCGAGGTCGAGGGCGCCCGTGGGTTCGTCGGCGAGGATCAGCCGTGGTCCGCGCACGAGGGAGCGCGCGATCGCCACGCGCTGCTGCTCGCCGCCCGACAGGCGGTCGGGCATGCTGTTCAGCCGGTGCTCGAGCCCGACGAGGGCGAGCATGTCGGCGGCGATCTTCTTCCGCCGCCAGAACGTCCGCCCCGATGCGTAGAGCAGCGGCATGGTGACGTTCTCCAGCGCGGTCCGCCCCGGCAGCAGGTTGAACTGCTGGAAGACGAAGCCGATCGCCGCTCCGCGCAGGCGGTCGCGCTGCGCCGACGAGTACGACCTCACCGGCCGGTCGTCGAAGAGGATCTCGCCACTGGTGGGCAGGTCGAGCAGTCCGAGCATGTTGAGCAGGGTCGATTTCCCCGAGCCCGAACGCCCCACGATCGACACGTGGTCGCCCGGCTCGATCTCCAGATCGATCCCGTTGAGGATGGTCAGGGCGGGCTGGTCCTGCGGGATCACCGTGCGGGTGACCTCGCGCAGCGAGAGCAGACTCATCCGCCGAGGGCCGCTTCGCAGTACATCGACCCGTCGGGATAGGTCGTGCACCCGTCGTTCGCCGGAGCCATGGCGCCCGGGGCGAACTCGAGGATCTCATCGCCCTCCGCGAGGCCCTGCGTGATCTGCACCTGCGTGCCGTCGGTCAGGCCGAGAGCGACCGGCCGCTCCTCGGTCGCGCCGTCGGCGCTCATGACCCACACGGTGCCGCTCTGCGCGGCCCCGCGCACCGCGGTGGTCGGCACGACGAGGACGTTCTCGGCGCGCCCGCCGGCGATGGTCATTTCGGCCGCGAGCCCGGAGAACACCGTGACATCGCCCGGGACGGTGCACGTGGCGGTCGTCGACGACCCGCCACCGCCGCCGCCGCCGGTGCTCGTTCCGCCCGGCGTCGCCGTGTCGTCGGTCGACCCGCCCCCGGTGCTGCCGGCCAGGGGAGTGGTGATGCGCAGATTGCCGCACGCGAAGGCCGCGGGGCCGCCGGTGATCGTCACCGTCGCCTCGGTCGGACGATCCAGCAGACGGTACTGCTGGGCGGGCTCGAGGGTGCCGCTGACCGAGAACGTCGGCGGGGCCACCGCGCCCGCCGTCATCCCGATCGTGATGTCCTGTCCCGAGATCACCGAGAGCGAGCTCAGGATGCCGGCCGCCGGCGCGGTCACGTCCTCGTAGCGGAAGATGGCCGGCTTGGGCTTGCCCCCGGCATCCACGCTGTCGGCGGGATCGCGCTCGATGGGGACCTTGACGTCGAAGACGACGTCGCCCTGGTTCACGCTCGCCCCCTGGGCGATGAAGATCTTGTTCACCGTGCCGGCGGCGGTCGCCTTCATCGGCACGGCGGGATCGGCCGCCACGGTGGCCGAGACGACCACGTCGTTGGTGATCGTCCCCGACGCCGCCACCGTTGTCGGCTCCACGATCGTCCCGGTCGGGACCGCGGGAGACGCGTCGGCAGGGCGATCGGGGAAGAACGCCAGCTTGATGAGTGCCGCCGCCACGAGGGCGACGAGAAGGATACGCAGAATCGGAAAGACCCACGTGCGTGCGATCCCCATGAAACCCCCCGGAACGGAAATCGTCGTCATCGAACATCCCCACCCTAGGGGGGCTCTCGCGGCGCCCACGGCCACTTCGACACTCGCGCGCGAGAAATCATCCTCGAGGATGACCTGGGCGGGTCCGAGCCCCGGTGCCGGTCCGGCAGACGACGGATGCCGCGACCCCGGCCGTTCGAGACGGGTGGGGCCGCGGCATCCGGTGGGCGGGGCTCAGTCCTCGGGCGGTGCCACGACGTGCGGCTTCGAGGGATCGAGGGGTGCGCCGGTGGCCAGGCGCGCGTGGCTGCGGGAGTAGGCGAAGTAGATCGCGAATCCGAGGGCGAGCCAGATGAGGAAGCGCAACCAGGTCTCGACCGAGAGGTTGAGCATCAGGTACGTGCAGATGAGCGCCGACAGGATCGGCAGCACCGGGCTGAACGGCACGCGGAAGCCGCGCTCGAGGTCGGGGCGCTTGCGCCGCAGCACGATCACGCCGACGGAGACGAGCACGAAGGCCGAGAGCGTGCCGATGTTGACCATCTCCTCGAGCACCCCGATGGGCGTGAGACCGGCGACGACGGCGACGATCACCGTGACGATGATCGAGATCACCCACGGCGTGCGGAAGCGCGGGTGCACCTTGGCGAGGCCGCCGGGGAGCAGCCGATCGCGCGACATCGCGAAGATGATGCGCGTCGCCCCGATCAGCAGCGTCAGCACGACGGTGGTCAGTCCCGCCACGGCGCCGGCCGCGATGACGGTGGCCATCCACGTCTGTCCGTGGAACGCGAACGCGTTGGCGAGGGCCGCCGACGGGTTGAGGTCGGAGTAGGGCACCATGCCCGTGACCACGACCGCGACGGCGCAGTAGAGGATCGTGCAGATGACCAGAGACGCGATGATGCCGATCGGCAGGTCGCGCTGGGGACGCTTCGTCTCCTCCGCGGTGGTCGCCACGACGTCGAAGCCGATGTAGGCGAAGAAGACCAGTGCGGCTCCCGCGAGGATGCCGCCGACACCGAAGGTCGCCGGCTCGAGACCCGAGAGGAACTGCAGCAGCGGTTGCGTCAGACCGGACGCCGACTCGGTGGGCACCGACTCGGGCACGAAGGGGCTGTAGTTGGCGGGGTTGATGAACATGATGCCGGCGATGATGACGAACAGCACGATGAACAGCTTCACGGCGACGAGCACGAGGTTGACGCGCAGCGACTCCTTGATGCCCAGGGTCATCAGGCCGCCGAGCACGAGCACGAGCAGGATCGCCGGCAGGTCGACCACGCCGCCGTAGGAGATCTCCGGGGGCAGGATGATGCCGATCTGCTGGAGGAAGGTGCCGAGGTAGGCGCTCCACCCCTGGGCGACGACGCTCGCGCCGAGGAACATCTCCAGGATCAGGTCCCACCCGATGATCCATGCGAACAGCTCGCCGAGCGAGGCGTACGAGAACGTGTACGCCGACCCCGACACCGGCACGGTCGAGGCGAACTCGGCGTAGCACATGGCCGCGAGGCCGCAGGCGATCGCGGCGATGATGAAGCTGATCACCACGGCCGGTCCCGCCACGTCGTGCGCGGCGCGGCCGGTGAGGGTGAAGATGCCGGCGCCGATCACGACGCCCACGCCGAAGACGGTCAGATCGACCGCGCTCAACGACTTCTTGAGGCGGAACTCCGGCTCATCGGTGTCGGCGATGGACTGCTCCACCGACTTGGTACGGAAAAGGCTCACGCGACGCTTCCTCTGTCTCGGGTGATGTCCCAGGAGCGAACACCACCCCCGGAGAATAGTCCCTCGCAGCGCCCGCGCCTATCGGTGAGGCGTTCCTCCGGCGCACGCACTATCACGCGGATAGTCATGCAAGTAATTCATCGAATGTCGGTGTAAGGTTTTTCGTATTATGGCTATGAAGCACATCACGCACCTCGTCGACGATCTCGATGGAACTGTCCTCGAAGACGGACAGGGAAAGCAGATCACTTTTTCGGTCGAAGGCCGCGCTTATGAGATCGACCTTTCCGACCGCAACGCGGACAAGTTCTATTCGGCGATCGCGCCTTTCGTGGATGCCGCGCGTTCGGTTTCCCGCGGTGCGTCCACCTCGCGTCGATCGCGCGCTCCGCGTCGCTCGAGCGATGTCGATCTCGGAGCCGTCCGCGAATGGGCGCGGGCGAACGGCCACACGGTGAGCGACCGCGGTCGTGTTCCCGCGTCGATCCTCGACGCCTACGCCGACGCGAATTCCTGAGATCGCCTCGCATTCACCGGTCGGTCCGCCGACCGCTGATGTCGCGTCGAGCGCGGTGACGCAATTCGCCGTGCTCGACGCGCTGCTGGGCGGCGTGTATTCCGCGGGGATTCCCGTATCGGCCGTCTTGGAACTGGGCGATACCGGTATCGGCTGCTGCGAGGGCCTCGGCGGCGAGGTCGTCGTCTTCGACGGCACACCGTTCGAGTGCACACCGGACGCCCCGCCGCGACCGATGGACCCGGGCGAGATGCTGCCCTTCGTCGACGTGTGCGCGATGGGCGACACGGCCGAGACGGTGGTGCGCGACGCCGACTTCGCGGCCCTCGCTGTGCACGTCGAGGCGCGGTTGGCCAGTCGCAACCTCTTCCACGCGGTGCGTCTGGACGGCGTGATGGCGCGGATCCGCACGCGCGTCACACGGCGCCAGGAGCCGCCCTTCCGCCCGCTCGCGGAGGTCGCCGCAGAGCAGATCGAGACGGTGTCGTCCGACTGCGCGGGCTCTCTCGTGGGTTTCTGGATGCCCCGCATCTATCAGGGCATCACGGTCGCCGGGCTCCATCTGCATTTCCTCGCCGACGACCGCACCGTGGGCGGCCACGTTCTCGACGTGCGCGTGCGGGAGGGCGGTCTGCGTATGACGGCGTATTCGCGTTTCGAGCTCCGGCTGCCGGACGACGAGCAATTCCTTCGGACGGAACTCACGCACGACGAGGATCACCGGATCGTCGCGGTCGAGAGCCGGGCGCCCGTTCCGGACGACGGTGAAAGCTGACGGAGATGCGGGTGAATTCCCAATAGCGCGCCCCCGGGCGCCGGAAATACCCGTCTTACGATCGGCGCATGGCGAAAAAGCACATCACGCAGGTGATCGACGATCTCGACGGTTCGGTCATCGACGACGGGGAAACCGTTCATTTCTCGCTCGAAGGGCGCTCCTACGAGATCGACCTCTCGAGTGAGAATGTCGAGAAGATGCGCGAGGCGTTCGAGCCCTTCATCTCCGCCGGGCGCCCCGTCGGCTTTTCCTCGCCGTCCGTCCGAAAAGACTCGCGGCGTCGCCCCGCGCCCACGCGCGATCTCGTCGACGTCCGCACCTGGGCGGAGAAGAACGGTTATTCCATCAATGCGCGCGGACGTATTTCCGCGGCCGTCCTCGCGGCTTACGACGCCGCGCACTGAACACGGAGAAGAGAGCCGGATGCCGTGGGAAACGGCATCCGGCTCTCTTCGTCCCGGGCGTGTCAGACGAGGGCGCCGTCGCCCGCTCCGACCGCGAGGCGCTCGGCGGCAAGGCCCTCGGCGGCGGCCAGCGGGGTGACCCCGCGCGACTCGGCCTCGTCGAAGACACGGCGCACGGTGTCGCCGATGTCGGCCACGCGCCCCATGATCTGCTCGAGCGTGCCGCGCTGCTTGGCCACGAGGTCGAGGTAGATCACGCCGCCGGCGTTGACGACGAAGTCGGGGGCGTAGAGGATGCCGCGACGGGCGAGGCGCTCGGCGCCCGATCGCTCCGCGAGCGGGTTGTTGGCGGGACCGCAGACGGCGCGTGCGTCGAGCGCGTCGATGACCGCATCGGTGAGCACGCCGCCGATGCCGGCGGGGACGAAGACATCGGCCGGGACGAGGTGCGCCTCGCTCGGCTCGACCCACGCGGCGCCCAGCTCGGCGGCCAGCGCGCGCTTGGCGGGGTTGACGTCGGTGACCGTCAGCGTCGCACCCTCGCTCGCCAGGCGCTCGGCGAGCCGACTGCCGACCTGGCCCAGGCCGGCGATCGTGACGCGGCGCCCCGAGACGTCGCTCGTGCCGACCGCGCGCTCGAGAGTGGCGACGAGGGAGGCGTAGACGCCGAGGCTCGTCGGGCCGGCGGGCTCGCCCGACCCGCCGACGGTGTCGGGGAGGCCCACGACGTGCGCCGTGCGCTCGCTCACCACGAGCATGTCGTCGGTGGTGGAGCCCACGTCCTCTGCCGTGCGGTACAGACCGCCGAGGCTCTCGACGGCGTCGCCCAGGTCGAGGAAGGCGGCGCGGCGGCGGTCGGCGTCGAGGACGGTGCCCTCGGGCAGGCCGATCACGCTCTTGCCTCCACCCGCGTCGAGTCCGGCGGCGGCGTTCTTCAGCGTCATCGCGGCGGACAGCCGCAGGGCGTCGCCCAGGGCGTCGGTCCACGAGGGGTAGGTCCACAGTCGCGCTCCGCCGAGGGCGGAGCCGAGGACCGAGGAGTGCAGGGCGACGGCGATGAACAGGCCGCTGCGGCGCCCGGTCATCACCTCCACGCGCTCGTGGGTGAAATCGGGCAGGGGCAGGGCGTTGGTCATCGCGTTCCTTGTCGTCGGTCGCCTTGTGGGCGGCACGTTCCGGATGCCGCGGCGTTGCGGCATCCAGGATCCATTCTGACGCCCGGCAGGCCCCGGCGCGAGTGCGCCGGGCCGCGGGGAGCGGGTGAAATGCCGAGATCGCTGGTTCGGGACGAGGCGGCGTGTTCCGGCGAGATCGGAGCCGGCGATCTCGGGCGGATCGTGTCATCCGGCGGTGGATCGCGTGAGCGGCGCCCCTAGGCTGTCGGGCATGACCGACGACCTGCCCGCCCGGAGCCGTCTCGTCGCCTCGTCGCTGGAGGCGGCCGGCATCCCGGGGAAGATCATCGTGCTCCCGGATGCCGCGTCGACGGCGGCCCTGGCCGCCGCGGCCCTCGGCATCGAGGTCGGCGCGATCGCCAACAGCCTGGTGTTCTGGAGCGACGACGAGCCGCTGCTGGTGATGACCAGCGGGGCGCACCGCGTCGACACGGCGGCGCTGGCCGACCGGCTCGGGCGCGGGGCGATCCGGCGGGCGACGCCGGAACAGGTGCTCGCCGCGACCGGCCAGCCGATCGGGGGCGTCGCGCCGACCGGACACCCCGCTCCGCTGACCACCGTGGTCGATGAAGACCTCGCGGCCTTCCCCGAGATCTGGGCCGCGGGCGGGACCCCGCACACGGTGTTCCCGTTGACGTTCGACGAGCTCGTACGGCTGACGGGCGGGACGGTGACGCGGGTCGCCTGACCGCGCGCGCGTCGGCTTCTCGCCCGGGTTCGGGGCGCGATCGGGCCGTCGGGGCGGACGATTCACGCCCCGAACAGGGGGATGCGCCCCGAACCGTGCGAAGACCGTCGCGCGAGAGGAAGAAGGGCCGGGCGGCGACGCTCGGGAACGCCGCCGCCCGGCGGGCTCACGCCTGGGGGGAGGGCGTGAGGGCGGTGAGGCACACGACGGCGGCCGCGGCCGACCACGCCTGCGGACGGCACGCCGCGGGATACGGCGTGGGCACGGAGGAGTGCGTGCGCGGATCGCCGCTGTGCAGCTCGGGCACGCGGTGAGCGAAGCCCTCGGCGGCATCCAGGAGTCCCTCGACGACGGTGCGGGCCTCGGCGGTCAGGCCCGCGCGCAGCATGCCGTGGGCGGCGATGGCCGTGTCGTGCACCCAGACGCTGCCTCCGTGGTACGACAGGGGCCAGTAGCCGGCGGCACCCGTCGACATCGTGCGGATCCCGTACCCGCTCGACATGCTCTCGCCGAGCAGAAGCGACGCGATGTGCCGCTCCTCGTCGGCGGAGAGGATGCCGGTGCCGATCAGGTGCCCGATGTTGCTGGTCAGCGTGTCGACGGGACGCTTGGCGTTGTCGAGCGCGACGGCGGGGTAACGGCCCTCCGGCGTCTGCACCCAGTACGTCTCGGCGAAGCGCTCCTTGAGGTCGCGGGCCCACGCACGCCAGAACGCGACGTCGGCGGCATCCGCCGTCTCGCCGAGGGCCTCGAGCAGGTCGGCACCGGCGAGGGCGGCCTCGTAGGCGTAGGCCTGCACCTCGCACAGGGCGATCGGTCCCTCGGCCAGACGACCGTCGCGCCATTGGATCGAGTCGCCGGAGTCCTTCCAGCCCTGGTTCGACAGTCCCGTGCCGAGGCGGTCGATGTAGTCGAGGAAGCCGTCGCCGTCGCTGTCCCCGCTCTCGCGGATCCAACCGAGGGCGCCGCGCAGCGTGGGCAGGAGCTCGCGCACCTCGGCCTCGGGCATGCCCGCGCGCCACGCGTCGGCGAGCAGGCAGATCCACAGCGGGGTCGAGTCGACGCTGCCGTAGTACTTCGGCGGCAGCACGATGCCCTCGCCCGGGATCTCGAGCGACGACGCCCGCAGTTCGTGCAGGATCTTGCCCGGCTCCTGCGCCGTCTGGGCGTCGTCGTCGGTCCCCTGCAGGCGCGCGAGCACGCGGAGGGTGGATGCTGCGATCTCGCGGTCGAGGGGGAGGGCGAGGCGGGCGGCCCAGATCGAATCGCGTCCGAAGAGCGTGAAGAACCAGGGCGCACCGGCAGCGAAGAACTCGTCGTCGGGGTGCTCGGGGAGCACGAGGCGCAGGGCGTCGAGATCGTCCAAAGCCCGCGACAGCCACCGCGCCAGGCGCGGATCGGGAGACGCGGAGGCCACGGTGGCGGCATCCCAGCGGGCCGGGACGGCGGGCGAATCGACGACGAGGGTGTCGTCGCGCAGGGTCAGCCTGAAGCCCACCTCGACCTCGCCGAACGCGGGCACGTCGACCTCCCATGCGGCGTCGAGGCCGTCAGCACCGGATGCCACGTCGGCACCCGGGGCGAGGAGGGCGAGCCCCTGAGCGCCGGCGTCGACGCGGGCACCGGAACCCTCGACGACGGTCTCGGTCGCGCGAGGGTGGGCGTGGCCCGATTTCACCTCGTGCAGCTGGGCGAACTCCGTCGTCAGGCGCAGCCGGAGGGTGGCGCGGATCGGCCGGTCGACGCGGGAACGGAGCGTCCACGTCTCGCTGACGACGCCGTCGCTGACCCGGCGGTCGCGGATGAGCCGCACCTTCGGGTCGGGGGTGGTGTCTTCGACCCCGCGGACGAGCCCTCCGAAGACGACGCGCGAGGCGCCGTCGGGAGCCGTCGAGATCCACTCGATCGGCGATTCGTCGCACGAAGCCGTCAGGGCGCTGACGTGACGGACGTCGCCGTGGTAGACACCGTGCACCGCGGCGGTGCCGATGGCGCCGGTCGCGTCGGACCACACCTGGGTGGGGGCGCGCAGCACGATGAGGGCGTCGTTGAGCAGCGGTTGCAGGGGCATGGTCTCGGTGGTCGTCCCGTTCGGCGAGGTGGTGGGGGCGGTGGTCATTCTTTGACGGCTCCTTCGCTGGCGTTCATGATGCGGCGCTGGAAGATGAAGAAGACCACGGCGACCGGGATCGTCATCAAGGCCGCGGCCGCGAGTTTGAGGGGGAATTGGCTGCCCTGACTGAGCTGTCCGCTGGCCAGGGACGCCACGCCCTTGGTCAGGGTGGTCAGCTCGGGCGACTGGGTGGAGATGACGAAGTGGCTGAGCTCGTTCCACGATCCCTGGAACGACAGGATCACGATCGTGATGAGGGCGGGACGCGCCATCGGCAGCACGACCGACCAGAACACGCGGAACGTGCCGGCGCCGTCGATGCGGGCCTGCTCCTCGACGGACGGGGGGATCGACTCGAAGAAGTTCTTCATGATGAACACCCCCGCGGCATCCACGAGCAGGGGCAGGATCATGCCCGCGTACGAGTCGTACATGCCCAGCTGGTTGATGACGAGGAACTTCGGGATCAGCAAGACGACGGCTGGGACCGCCATGACCGCCACGAGTCCGGCGAACACGATGCCGCGGCCGCGGAACTGCAGCCGGGCGAGGGCGTATCCGGCGAGGGAGTTGAAGAAGACGCGACCCGCGGTGACGAACACGGTGACCACGACGGAGTTGCCGAACCAGACGGGGAAGTCGGAGTTCAGGAAGAGGCGCTCGTACGCGGCCCACGTGAAGGGCTGCGGCACCAGCGAGATCGGGTCGGCCGCGGCCCCGGCATCCGTCTTGAAGGAGGTCGCCACCTGCACGAGGAACGGATAGATGTAGACGAGGGCGAGCACGAGCAGCAGCACGTACAGGCCGATCTGCCACCGCAGGGTCTTGCCCGACATGCGGTGCTTCGCGGGTTTCACAGGGCCGTCGACGCGCTGCTCGGCGAGCACGGTCGTCTGCGGGGATGCCGTGGCGGTCATCGCTTCGCTCCCTTCGAGCCCGTGCCGGGCATCTCGTACTGCCGGATGCGTCGGCGCGAGACCGGGCGGTCGCGCAGCACGAAGCGCTGCAGGATCGTGAGGGCCACGATGATGACGAACAGCACGAAGGCGATCGCCGCACCCTGTCCCCACTGCTGCGAGAGGAAGGCGGAGGAGTAGCTGAGGTAGGCGGGGGTCAGGGTCGTCTTCCCAGGACCGCCCTGGGTGCCGGTGTAGATCTGGTCGAACACCTGCCAGGTGCCGATGAGGCCGAGGGTCAGCACGGTGAACAGCACGGGCTTGAGCTGGGGGAGGGTCACCCGCCAGAAACGCTGCCAGCCGTTCGCGCCGTCCATCATCGCGGCCTCCTGCACGTCGGCACCGATGTTCTGCAGGCCCGCGATGAACAGGAGCATGAAGGTGCCCGAGGTGGTGAAGACGGCCATGAGGATGAACGCCGACATCGCCACCGAGGGGCCGGCGAGCCAGTCCCACCACGAGACGCCGAGCATCGTGTTGCCCGTGAGGAACGCGGGGCCGCTGGTCACGCCGACGGCGCCGAGCAGGTTGTGCACGACCCCGGACGGGTCGCTGAACCAGTTCGGCCCGTTGATGCCGAGCCACGACAGCACCTCGTTGACGGCACCGGATGCCGAGAAGAGGAAGAGCCACAGCACCGTGATCGCCACGGAGCTGGTGACCGAGGGGAAGTAGAAAGCGGTGCGGAACAGGCCGCGTCCGCGCAGGACCGCCCGGTTCACCAGGACGGCGAGGAACAGCGAGAGCGCGGTCTGCAGCGGCACGACGAGCAGGACGTACCAGGCGTTGTTGCGCAGGGCCGTGCCGAAGTCGCGCTCGGCGAGGCCGCCGCCGGTGGTGACGGCGGCGTAGTTGTCGAGACCGACGAAGCCGACGTTCGAGGAGAACGGGCTTCCGCGCCCGGTCCAGTCGGAGAAGCTCACCCACAGCGCCATGAGCACGGGGACGAGGAGGAACACGCCGAGGATGATCAGCACCGGGGCGGTGAACAGCCACCCGGCGGCGGCCTCGCCGCGCCGGATCCCCGAGGAGGGGGACCCGGCGCGACGCGGCGCTGTGGTGAGAGCACTCATGATTACTTGACGATGGCCTCGAGGTTGGACTGCGCCGTCGACAGCAGCGCCTGCGGGTCGCCGGTCTTGAGCGACTCGAGCTGGGCGTTGAAGTCGGTGATGACGTCGGCGGCCCCGGCCATGTTCGGCGGGAACTGCGCGTAGTCCGCCCCGGCGAGGAAGGCGCCGAGGTCGGGGTTGGCGTTGGTCCACGCGTCGGCCGCGGACTGGATCGACGGCATGGGGCCGAAGGCCTCCGAGAACGCCAGCTGCTGGTCGGTGCCGGTCAGGTACTCGACGAGCGAGCGGGCCTGCTCCTGGTTGCCGCTGTCGGTGGCCATGCCCCAGCAGTTGGTGAACTGCAGCGTGCCCTTGCCGCCGGGGCCCGCGGGGAGCTCGGCGACCTGGTACTTCACGTCGGGGTAGTCGGCCGACATGGCGCCGGTGATCCAGTTGCCCTCGATCGTCATCGCGGCCTTCTGGGTGCCGAACGCCTCGCCGCCCCAGCCCGCGCCCACGTCGGAGGCGAAGGCGAACGTGCCGTCGTTCAGGTGCGTCTTGACGTAGGTCAGAGCCTCGACGTTCGCGGCGCTGTCGGCGGTGGCCGCGCCGTCGGTGACGAGCCCGCCACCGGCCTGCGCCATGAAGGCACCGACGCGCTGGTACTCGGCGCCGAACGCCAGGCCCACCCGGCCGTCGGCGGTGAGCTTCTGGGCGACGGATGCCAGCTGGTCCCACGTCGTGGGGATGTCGGCATCCGTGAGCCCGGCGGCCGCCCACAGGTCGGTGTTGATGATGAGCGCCAGGGTGGAGAAGTCCTTGGGGGCGCAGTAGAAGGTGCCGTCGACGGTGAAGTTGTCGACGAGCGAGGGGTAGAAGTCGTCCTTGTTGGCGAGGTCGTCTCCGTAGGCCTGGATCGAACCGTTGGAGGCGTAACCGGCCAGGGCCTCGGGGGCGAGGTAGAACAGGTCGGGCGGGGAGCCTGCCGCGAAGCCCTGGGAGAGCTGCTGCGGGAGATCATTGGCGGTCTGGACCTCGGCCTCGACGCCGGACTGCTCGCTCCACGCGGCGACGGCGTCGGTGACGGCCTTCGTCTCGGCGTCGCCCGAGGAGCCGATGAGGATGCTGAGCTTTCCGCTGCCGGAGGCCTGGCCCTCGCCGGGGGCGTCGGTGAAGCCCGAGCCGCACGCGGTGAGCGTGAGGGCTCCGGTGGCGAGCAGTGCGCCGGCGGTGAGCCAGAGGCGGACAGGGTGCCGTGTCATGTGTCTCTCTCCTTCGATGAGGCATGCGACCCCTCCGGGTGCTCGGAGGGCCGTCTATTTGAACGTTCAAATGGCGGTTCGACTACGGTAAGGAACGGCGAGGCACGATGTCAAGCCGTCGATCGTCGCCCTAGGCTGACGGGCGTCCACCGCGTGCGGTCGGGGCGACCTCGCGACCGCGGGGGCGTCGGGCGGCCCGCACCGGGGGGAGGAACACACATGACCAAGGCGCCCACGATCGACGACGTCGCGCGCATCGCGGGCGTCTCGCGCCAGACCGTGTCGAACGTCGTGAACACCCCCGACATCGTCCGCGAGGCCACGCGCCTGCGCGTCGAGGCCGCGATCGCCGAGCTCGGCTACCGCCCGCACGCCGCGGCGCGGCGCCTGCGCACGCGGCGCAGCTCGACCATCGGCATCCATCTCGATCCCTACGCGGGCGGCATCGCCGGAGTCGTGCTCGACCGCTTCGTGCACGCCCTCACCGAGAGCGCGGGCGAGCGCGACATGCGCGTGCTGCTGTACGCCGCGCGTACGGCCGAGGAGGAGATCGACCGACTCGCCGATCTGCTGGAGGGGGGAGAGGTGGATGCCGTCGTCATCACCGGCACCTTCCACGGCGACCCCCGCACGGGGTGGTTGAACGCGCGGGGGCTGCCGTTCGTGTCGTTCGGGCGGCCGTGGGGCGAGGACGACGTCGAAGCGCCCGCTCACCTGTGGGTCGACGTCGACGGTGCGGCCGGTACACGGGCGGCGACCGCCCACGCGCTCGAGCGCGCCGACGGGCGCGTCGCCTTCCTCGGCTGGCCCGCGGGTTCGGGGACCGGCGATGAACGCGAGCGCGGATGGAGCGAGAGCGTGGGAGCCGCGCGCGGACCGCGCTGGGTCGTCGAAGACAACGTCGCGCTGGCCCGCGATGCGGTCGAGGCCGGCTTGCGCGCCGCCCCCGACGTCACCGCCATCGTCTGCGCGAGCGACTCCCTCGCGATCGGCGCGCACCTCGCCACCGCCCTGGCCGGCCGCCCCGACATCCGGGTCGTCGGCTTCGACAACACCCCCGCGGCCGAGGCGCTCGGGCTCTCGAGCGTCGAGCAGCTGCCCGAGCGGGTGGCATCCGGTGCCCTCGACCTGCTCATGGGTGAGAACGGCACCGTGGTGGCACCGCGGCCCGCGACGGCGGGCGCCGCGCACGTGCTCGTGGAGCCGCGGCTGGTCGTGCGCTGACGCGCGGTGGGCGGGTGCCCGGTACTCGGGCCCGTGCGGTGGTGTGCGGTGGTTCGGGTCGTGACCTGCGTGTCGGGGCGGGGGTTGTGCGCTCCGAAGGGAGGAATGCGCCCCGAACCCGGGTCGACAGGGGAGAAGCGTCCCGGGGGCGGGGTGGTGGTGGTTCCGCGCGAACACCGTCGTGTTTTGGGGCGTGATTCGCGTGCTGGGGCCTGAATTGCGCGCCCCGAACGGCGGAATGCGCCCCAAACCACTGCGTGGCGGGGGAGTCGCACGCGAAACTCGCGTCAGGCGTGGCGGCCGATGCGACGCGCGAGCTCGGCGGCGGTGGCGGAGGCGGCGGATGCCAGGGCGGCGGCCTCGCGCTCCGCGCCGTCCGACGGCCACGTGACCGCGACGGCGGCGGCGGGCCAGCCCGCGTGATCGAGCACCGCGGCGGCGACGGAGCGGAATCCCGGGGTCACCTCGCCGTTCTCGCTCGCGTGACCGGCCGCGCGCACCGCGCGCAGGAGCTCGCGCAGCTCGCGCGGAGTCGAGGGACCCACGCCGTGGCGCTGCGTGAGGGCGGTGGCATCCGGGAAGAGGGCCCGCACCTGCTCGCGGGGGAGGGCGGCGAGCATCGCCCGACCGGTCGCGGTGAGGTGCGCGGGAAGGCGCACGCCCACGTCGGTCACCAGCGCCGGGCGCCGCGGGGCCCGCTCCTCGACGATGTAGAGCACGTCGCGACCGGCGAGCACGGCGAGATGGGCGCTCTCTCCCACGCGATCCGACAGGGCGGCGAGCAGCGGTCGGCCGAGGCGTGCGAGGGGCTGCTGCCGCGCGTAGCCGCCGCCCAGCTCGAAGGCCGCGGTGCCGAGCCCCCAGCGTCGATCGCCCGGCAGGTGCACGAC
The DNA here is from genome assembly GCF_947489255.1 of uncultured Microbacterium sp. Classification (GTDB taxonomy): domain Bacteria; phylum Actinomycetota; class Actinomycetes; order Actinomycetales; family Microbacteriaceae; genus Microbacterium; species Microbacterium phycohabitans. Next base: position 65,661 of record NZ_CANLCY010000003.1, on the reverse strand, counting down.
ATAACCGTGCTGCTCGAGGGTCGAGAGCAGGTGGTAGACGCTCGAACGGGGGATGCCGAGGCTCGTCGCGATCGTCTGCGCGGCCACCGGGCCGGGCTGGCGCGCGAGCAGAGTGAGGATCCGCAGCGTCTGATCGGCGGCGGGTACCTGCGGACGGGGAATGTCTGGCATGACAGACACAGGATGCCAGAACTCCGTCGTTCCGCGACAGGAGACGCGGTGGAATCGGCTCATGCACTCGAGCCTCACCGTCGCATCCGTCACCGTCGGATCGACCACCCTCAGCCCCCGCGACGTCGTCGAGGTCGCCCGCCACGGAGCCCGGGTGATCGTGGACGACGACGCCCTGCAGCGCGTGGCCGACACCCGCGCCCTCATCGAAGCCCTCGCCGACGACCCGCAGCCGCACTACGGCATCTCGACCGGATTCGGGGCGCTCGCCACGACCTTCATCGGCGTCGACCGCCGCGCGCAGCTGCAGGCGAGCCTGATCCGCTCGCACGCCGCCGGCACGGGGGCCGAGGTCGAACGCGAGGTCGTGCGCGCCCTCATGCTGCTGCGTCTGCAGACGCTGGCGACCGGACGCACGGGCGTGCGCCCCGTCGTGGTCGAGACGTACGCGGCGCTGCTGAACGCCGGCATCACCCCCGTCGTCCGCGAGTACGGCTCTCTCGGCTGCTCCGGCGACCTCGCCCCGCTGTCGCACGTGGCGCTCGCCGTGATGGGCGAGGGGGAGGTCCGGGATGCCGCGGGGTCGGCGCTCCCCGCCGCCGACGCCCTCGCCGCCGCCGGCATCGAGCCGGTCGTGCTGCGCGAGAAGGAGGGGCTGGCGCTGATCAACGGCACCGACGGCATGCTCGGCATGCTTCTGCTCGCCCTCCACGACCTCGAGGAGCTGCTGACCACCGCCGATGTCGCCGCGGCGATCTCGATCGAGTCGCAGCTGGGGACGGATGCCGTCTTCGCGGCCGACCTCATGGCGCTGCGCCCGCAGCTCGGGCAGGCGGAATCCGCCGCGAACCTCCGCGCGCTCCTGGCCGGCTCGCCGATCGTCGCGAGCCACCGCGGACCCGAATGCACGCGCGTGCAGGACGCCTACTCCCTGCGTTGCGCGCCCCAGGTGCACGGCGCGGCCCGCGACACGGTCGCCCACGCCGCGCAGATCGCCGAGCGCGAGCTGGCATCCGCCGTCGACAACCCCGTCGTCACCGTCGACGGGCGCGTCGAGTCGAACGGCAACTTCCACGGCGCCCCGGTGGCGTACGTGCTCGACTTCCTCGCGATCGCGGTGGCCGACGTGGCATCCATGTCGGAGCGTCGCACCGACCGCGCCCTCGACGTCGCCCGCAGCAACGGACTGCCCCCGTTCCTCGCCGACGAGGTCGGCGTCGACTCGGGCCTGATGATCGCCCAGTACGCCGCCGCGGGGATCGTGTCGGAGCTCAAGCGCCTCGCCGCTCCCGCCTCGGTCGACTCGATCCCCTCGAGCGCGATGCAGGAGGACCACGTCTCGATGGGCTGGGCCGGGGCCCGCAAGCTCCGCCGCGCGATCGACGGACTCGCGCGCGTGCTCGCGATCGAGGTGCTCACCGGATGCCGCGCCCTCGACCTGCGCGCGCCCCTGCAGCCCGCGGTGACCACCGGTGCCGTGCGCGAGCTCGTGCGCTCGCGCGTGCAGGGCCCCGGACCCGACCGCTTCGTCTCGCCCGAGATCGAGGCCGTCACCGACCTCGTCGCCTCCGGAGCGGTCGCCCGGACCGCCCTCGCCCTGATCGAAGGAGATTACGCATGACCGACATGATGAACCCCGTGCAGGGCGCCGTCGACGCCGCCGCGGCCGGGGAGACCGCCGCCACGGCATCCGCCCCGCCCGCTCCCGGGCCGCGCCCGGTCCGCGCCGCCCGCGGCGCCTCCCGCACCGCGAAGAGCTGGGGAGCCGAGGCCGCCAAGCGCATGCTCATGAACAACCTCGACCCCGAGGTGGCCGAGCGTCCCGACGACCTCGTCGTGTACGGCGGCACGGGGAAGGCCGCGCGATCGTGGGCGGCCTACGAGGCGATCGTGCGCACGCTCGACGAGCTCGAGCCCGACGAGACGCTGCTCGTGCAGTCGGGCAAGCCCGTCGGCGTCTTCCGTACGCACGAATGGGCGCCGCGCGTGCTCATCGCCAACTCCAACCTCGTGGGCGACTGGGCGACGTGGCCCGAGTTCCGCCGGCTCGAAGAGCTCGGCCTGACGATGTACGGCCAGATGACCGCGGGGTCGTGGATCTACATCGGGACGCAGGGGATCCTGCAGGGCACCTACGAGACCTTCGCCGCGGTGGCAGCCTCGCGAGGTCGCGAGTCGCTCGCCGGCACCCTCACCCTCACGGCCGGCTGCGGCGGCATGGGCGGCGCGCAGCCCCTCGCCGTGACCATGAACGGCGGAGCGGTGCTCATCGTCGACGTCGACCGTGCCCGTCTCGACCGCCGCGTCGCCCACGGCTATCTCGACGAGGTCGCCGACGATCTCGACACCGCGATCGAGCGGGTGAGCGCCGCCCGCGAGGCGGGCGAGGCCCTGTCGGTCGGCGTCGAGGGCAACGCGGCCGAGGTCTTCCCCGAACTGCTCGCCCGCGGCATCCGGATCGACATCGTCACCGACCAGACGAGCGCGCACGATCCCCTGTCGTACCTGCCCGTCGGGGTGTCGGTGCAGGACTGGGCGGCAGAGGCCGCTCGCGATCCGGAGGACTTCACCCGCCGCGCCCGCGAGAGCATGGCCGCGCACGTGCGGGCGATGGTGGGGTTCCAGGATGCCGGAGCCGCGGTGTTCGACTACGGCAACTCGATCCGTCGCGAGGCGGAGCTCGGCGGCTACGACCGCGCGTTCGCGTTCCCGGGGTTCGTGCCCGCCTACATCCGCCCGCTGTTCGCCGAGGGGAAGGGCCCGTTCCGCTGGGTGGCACTCTCGGGCGACCCCGACGACATCGCGAAGACCGATCGCGCGGTCGCGGAGCTGTTCCCGCACGACACCGCCCTGCACCGCTGGCTCGAGAAGGCCGGAGAGCAGGTGCACTTCGAGGGGCTTCCGGCGCGCATCTGCTGGCTCGGCTACCAGGAGCGCCACCTCGCCGGGCTGAAGTTCAACGAGATGGTCGCGTCGGGCGAGCTGTCGGGGCCGATCGTCATCGGCCGTGACCACCTCGACGCAGGCTCGGTGGCCTCGCCCTACCGCGAGACCGAGGCGATGGCCGACGGATCCGACGCGATCGCGGACTGGCCGCTGCTGAACGCGCTGCTGAACACCGCGAGCGGAGCGTCGTGGGTGTCGATCCACCACGGCGGCGGCGTCGGCATCGGTCGCAGCATCCACGCCGGGCAGGTGTGCGTCGCCGACGGCACGGAGCTGGCCGCCGAGAAGCTCGCTCGCGTACTCGTCAACGACCCCGGCACCGGGGTGATGCGCCACGTGGATGCCGGTTACGACCGCGCTCGCGAGGTCGCCGCCGAGCGGGGCCTGACGGTGCCGATGTGGTGAGCGCACCCGCACAGGCGCACTTCTGGCTGACGGGCATCGGCGAACTGACGACGAACGTGGCCGTCGACGGCGATCCGTGCGGCACGATCAGCGATGCGGCGGTGCTCGTCCGCGACGGGAGCATCGCGTGGACGGGACGGGCGGATGCTGCGCGCGTCGGCGCCGAGGGGGTGCCGGTCGTGGACGCCGCGGGGCGCGCCGTGATCCCGGGTTTCGTCGACAGTCACACCCACCTCGTCTTCGCCGGCGACCGTGCGGCCGAGTTCGCGGCGCGCATGGCGGGGGAGACGTATGCCGCGGGCGGCATCCGCACGACGGTCGCCGCCACCCGGGCGGCCTCCGACCTCGAGCTGCGCTCGCGCCTGCGGGCCCTCGTCGACGAGTGCCGCGCGCAGGGCACGACGACCCTCGAGATCAAGACCGGCTACGGCCTCGACGTCGAGTCCGAGACGCGGCTCGCGCGGCTCGCCGCCGAGGTGACGGAGGAGGTCACGTTCCTCGGCGCCCACGTGGTGCCCGCGGAGTTCGCGGGGCGCGCCGACGCGTACGTCGACCTCGTCGTCGGGGAGATGCTCGCCGCGGTATCGCCGCACGCGCGATGGATCGACGTGTTCTGCGAGGTCGGCGCCTTCACGGCCGAGCAGGCGCGGCGCGTGCTCGATGCGGGTCGCGCGGCGGGTCTCGGCATCCGTGTGCACGGCAACCAGCTCGGTCACGGCGACGGTGTCGCGCTCGCCGTCGATCGCGAGGCGGCGGCCGTGGACCACTGCACGTTCCTGACCGACGCCGACGTGGCCGCGCTCGCCGGTTCGGACACGGTCGCCACCCTGCTGCCCGGGGTGGAGTTCTCGACGCGCCAGCCCTATCCCGACGCGCGACGGCTGCTCGACGCCGGTGCGACCGTCGCCCTGGCCAGCGACTGCAATCCCGGGTCGAGCTTCACCAGCTCGATGCCGCTCATGATCGCCCTCGCGGTCCGGGAGATGGGGATGACGCCGGCCGAGGCCGTGTGGGCGGCGACGGCCGGGGGAGCGCGGGCACTTCGGCGTACCGATATCGGCCGGATCGCGCCGGGGGCCCGAGCCGACCTCGTGATGCTCGATGCGCCCAGTCGCGTGCACCTCGCCTACCGGCCGGGCGTTCCGCTCGTACGCCGCGTGTGGAAGGACGGCGTCGCTGTCTGACGCGCACGGCGTCGCCGTGTCACGGCGTGAACAACTCGTATTCGTCGGGGGCGACGGCATCCACGTCGTCCCAGGTGCCGTCGTGCCAGGTGAAGACGGCGACGGCGCACGTGACCATGCGCACGTCGCGGTCGGCGAGGCGCGAGACGAGCGCGCTCATACCCGGGTCGTGGGCGACGACCATGACCTCGTCACTGCCCGCGGCACGGGCCGCCGCGAGCAGCCGATCCGGCTCGGCGAGGTAGAGCTCGGACTGCTCGGTCACCTCGGCGTCGAACGTGCGGGCGAACACCGCGGCCGTCTCCCGCGCCCGCAGGGCCGTGCTCGACAGCAGCACCTCGGGTCGCACCCCCGCCCGCAGCACGGCGCGCGCGACCGCCGGGGCGTCGCGACGGCCGCGGTCGTTGAGGGGCCGGTCGTGGTCGTCGAGGCCTTCGTCGGCCCAGTCCGACTTCGCGTGACGCGCGAGCACGAGTTGGATCATCGTCTTTCCGCCATTCCTGCCAGAAGCTCCAGAACGCACAGTGCGGCGAGTCGCACCGTGCGGGCGTCGTCGGTGTCTGCCGTGGCATCCACCTCGACGATGTCGGCGCTGGTCACGCCGGGGTCTCGGGCGAGCCCCCGCACGAGCGCGCGCAGCTCCCAGGCGGCGAGTCCGCCGGGCACGCTCGCGGGGCATCCGGGGGCCACGGCGCGGTCGCACACGTCGACGTCGATGTCGAGGTGGATGCCGCCGGCGGGGGCCGGAGGGGCGGCGGCGTCGGCGGCGCGGGGATCGACCTCGACCTCGACCTCTACCTCGGCCTCGGCCGCGGTCTCGGCCTCGGCGACGCGCGTCGGGGGGTCGGCGGCCGCGGCGGCGGGGTCGACCACGGTCTCGTGCGCTGCGGCGGAGGCGGCCTCGGCCGCGGTGGGCGCTTCGGCCGCACCGGCCACGCGCAGAGCGTGCGACACGACCTCGTCGATCCCGAGGCGGCGCACCTCGTCGAGGGTGATGACGGTGATGCCGGCGTCGGCGGCGCGACGCGCGTACGCGGCGGAGTTGGCGAAGTCGGCGATCCCGATCTGCACGATGCGACGCGGGTCGAGACCGTCGGCGATGAGGCGGCGGACGGGCGATCCGTTGGATTCGCCGTCGCGCAGGTCGAAGTGCGCATCGAGGGTGATGAGCCCCCGTGAGCCGCGCCCCTGTGCGACCGCATAGGTCGCGGAATTGTCGCCGCCCAGCGCGATCACGACACGCGCAGACGCCAGAGCGGCGACGGCCGCGCGAACCCGCGCCTCTCCGTCAGGGCCGTCGGGATCGTCGACGTCGCCCGCGTCGGCGATGGACAGCGCCTCGGTCAGGTCGACCGCGGGCGGGCCGATCAGCGTCGGGGAGTAACGGCGCAGAGCGGCGCGGATCGCCGCCGGGGTCTCGCCGGCTCCGGTGGGCGACAGCGACGTGCGCCAAGCGGGAACGCCGAGGAGGACGGCATCCGCCTCTTCCGTCGGCGCGGGCCAGTCACCGGCTCGGGGCCACAGGGGATCGACCGACAGCGCGCTCATGCGGCCACGTAGACCCAGGCGCGCAGACCGCTCGCCAGCGAGACCGATGCGCGGCGGTAGAGCGAGACCTCGTACTCGTCGGCCGCGTCGAGCTCGTCGGCCGTGAGGCGCAGGACGCGTCCGAACACGCGGTCGCGGGGATCATCGGTGCGGCGCAGGATCGGGTGCTTGTCGAGCCCCGACAGCTGGGCCACGCGCTCGTCTCCCACGTCGATCCACTCGAGACGGTAGCCCGGCAGTGCGTCGTCCTCTCCGTCGAGCAGACGGCCGAACGTGTCGAGCTGCACGTCGGGCAGCTGCAGCGTCCCATAGGTGAAGAGGCACTCCGCCGGCCCCGAACCGTCGCTCACGAGGCTCAGGCTACCCAGCGCGGCGCGTCGGCGGGCGGTGCGACGCGACACCAATGTGCCGACGCGGGCGCGGATCATCACGATCCCCAGATGAAGTGGGCCACCGTGAAGATGACGACCCCGGCCAGGGCCCCGACGATCGTGCCGTTGAGGCGGATGTACTGCAGGTCGCGGCCGACCATGAGCTCGATCTTCTCGGTCGTCTCCTCGGCATCCCACCGTTCGACGGTGTCGGTGATGATCGAGGCGATGTCGTGACGGTAGCGCCCCACGACGAAGACCGCCGCGTCGGTGACCCAGCCGTCGACGCGCTTCTGGAGCGTCTCGTCGTGCTGCAGCCGCTCGCCCACCTCGGCCAACGCCGCGGACGCCCGTCGGCGCAGGGCGCTGTCGGGGTCGGCGAGGGAGCGCAGGAGTCCGGCCTTGGCGGTGTTCCAGGCGTCGGCGGCGAGCTGGCGCACCCGGGGGCTGTCGAACACCGCGGCCTTGGCCTCTTCGAGTCGCACCATGGTGGCGGGATCGTGCTGCAGGTTGTCGGCGAGGCGCGCGAGGTAGCCGTCGATCGCGCCGCGGGCCTGGTGGCGGGGGTCGGCGCGCACGGCGTCGACGAACTGCACGGCCTCGCGGTAGACGGTGTCGTCGACGAGCCGCGCCGCCAGGCTCGGGACCCACGACGGCAGGCGCCGCGAGACGAGGCCCTGGAACGTGTCGCGGTTGTTCGCGAGCCACACGGCGATGTTGTCGAGGGCCAGGTCGACGGCGCCGTGGTGCGCGCCGGATCCGACCACGCGCTGCAGCCATCCGCCGATCGACGGGCCCCAGTCGGGCGAGAGCAGGTGCTCGCGCGCGAGGTCTTCGATGAGCCCCTGCACGTCGTCGTCATCGAGGGCGGTCAGCACGCTGGTGGCGAGCGTGGCCCCCTCCGCGGCCACACGGTCGGCATGCGCCGGGTCGGCCAGCCATGCTCCGGCCCGCGCCGAGAGCGGGGTCGACTCGAGCTTCGTGCGCACCACGTCGCCCTCGAGGAAGTTCGTCTCGACGAACTCGCCGAGCTGCCGCCCGATCTCGTCTTTGCGGCGGGGGATGATCGCGGTGTGGGGGATGGGTAGGCCCAGCGGATGCCGGAACAGCGCCGTCACCGCGAACCAGTCGGCGAGAGCACCGACCATGCCGCCCTCGGCGGCGGCCCGTACGTACTGCAGCCACTCGACCTCGCGCTGCAGCGAGAACGACACGGCGAAGACGAGCGCCATCGCCAGAAGTGCGCCGAGGGCGACGCCCTTCATGACGCGGAGCGCGCGGCGGCGCTCCTGATCGGCCGGGCTGAGCGCGGCCGTGGGCGTGCGGGCCATCAGGCGGTCACCGGCCCGAGCCACGCGGCCGCAGCGGTCGAGTGCGCGGACTCCGGGTCGGAGGGGTGGAACATGCCGGCGAGCACGTCGCGGTATAGCCGGCTCAGCTCGGTGCGGGAGAAGTAGGCCGAGCCGCCGCCGACGAGGATCGCGTCGTCGACGACGGACTTCGCCATCGTCACCGCGCGATGCTTCACGCCCGCGAGCAGCGAGAACCACCGTCCGCCGTGGTCGGCGAGGGAGTCGATATCGCGGGCGAGGGCGGCGAGCTGCGGGGGGAGCGCCTCGTAGGCGAGGGCCATGTCGGCCACGCGCCAGCGGATGTCGGGGTCGTTGGCGTAGGTGGTGCCGGTCTTCTTCGAGCGGCGCGACGTCGCCGCCTCGACCGCGAGATCGAGGGCGCGACGCGCGATACCGGTGTAGACGGAGGCGAGCAGGATCTCGAACACCGCGAAGATCCCGAACACCAGCGGGTCGGGCTGCGGGCCCGGGTCGAGTCGGCGCACCACGCGATGCGCGGGGGCGTGCGCGCCGTGCAGCTCGGTGGTGCGGCTCTGCGTTCCGCGCATGCCGAGGGTGTCCCAGTCGTCGCGGGTGACGACGGCGTCGTCGCGGTCGAGGAAGGCGAACACCATCTTCGGCCCGTCGGGCGACGCGCTGTCGAGCCCGTGGACGCCCAGGTGATCCCACGCGGGGGAGAGGGAGGTGAAGATCTTCGTGCCGGTGAAGCGGTAGCCGCCCTCGCCGTCGGGCTCGGCGGTCGTGTCGCTGCCGAACAGCACGAGGTCGTTGCCGGCCTCGCTGATGCCGAACGCGAAGACCTCGCCCGCCGCTGCGCCCTCGTCGACGAATGCGAGGTCGTCGATTCCGCGATCGCGCAGCACCTTGGCCACGCCGGTCCACACGAGGTGCATGTTCACCGCGAGCGCCGTCGCGGGCGCCGCACCGGCGAGACGCTGCTGCAGCAGCGAGGCCTCGACGAGGCCGAGGCCCGCGCCGCCCCGCTCCTCGGGCACCAGGATGCCGAGGTACCCCGCCGCGCGCAGCTCGTCGAGGTCGTCGTGCGGGAAGGTGTTCTCGCGGTCGTGCACGACGGCGCGCTCGCGCAGGCGCGCCAGCAGGTCGTCGGGCAGGTACCGAGCCGGATCGAACGAGGTCATGGCATCCATTCTGCGCGTACCCGCCGACATCGCGGCCGGGGGTGGCGCGAGGCTCCCCGGCTCGTGCCCGTTCGGCCGCCCCCGGTCGATCGCCCCCCAGAATGGATGCCATGATCTCGACCGAGATGGCCCTGGCCCTTCGTGAGGCAGGTCTCGTGTGGCATCCGCGATCCGGCGACCGTTTCCAGCTCGACGAGCCCGAGTTCGAGGCCGACGTGTTCACCGTCAGCGAGATGACGGTCGAGCCGCGCGAGTACCCCACGGGGCGCATCCTGGCCTTCAACGGAACGACCGAGTGGGCACTGGACTCGGTGGCGACCGAGGAGGCGCTGTGGCTGCCGTCTGAGTTGCAGCTGCGCGAGCTGCTGCGCTCGACCTTCCGCTCGCTGCGCCGGCTCTCCGACACCTACGAGGTCGAGATCTCGGTCGGCGGATCCACCCTGGTGTTCGACCACCCCGCCCCCGAGGACGCCTACGCGCTCGCCGTGCTGGAGCTGCTGCGCCGCACGCACTGACCGGCGCGACTGTTCCGTCGGCCCCGCGGCGCCGTTCGGGACGAACGCGGATGCCGGCGGGCCCGGCATCCGGTCAGGTGATCGTCTCGACCGGCTCGGTGTCGGGGATGGGGCTCGCGTCGCGGTGGCGGAGGTCGGGGAAGCCGCGCACGAAGACCGCGGCGACGACGAAACCGGCGACCGCGAAGGCCGCCGCCGCGACGTAGGCCCCGGTGGGACCGATGCCGTCGATGAGCAGCCCCGCGACCGCCGAACCCGCGGCGGCGCCGATGAGCTGGCCGGTGCTGATCCAGCCGTAGGCCTCGGCGGTCTCGCTGAAACGGACGCTCGCGGAGGTCATCGCGAACATCACGGCGAGGGCGGGGGCGATGCCGGCGCCGGCGACGAGCAGGGTCGCACCCAGCCACCACGCGTTGAGCGAGACGACGGTCAGCGACAGACCCAGGGCGACGATCGCGAAGCGACGCGCCATGGCCCAGGGGCCGATCGGGATGTGACCGAACGAGAGTCCGCCCGCGAGGCTGCCGACGGCGAACACGGCGAGGATGAGCCCGGCTTCGAGGCCCCCGTGGTCGAAGGTCGCGACCACGCCGGCCTCGACCGCGGCGCACGCCCCGATGAGGAGGAACCCGGTCGCGGTGGCGAGGATCACGGGCGGCTTGGTCAGCACGCGCCCCAGACCCCGACGGCTGCGCGGGATGCGGACGCGTCCCACCTCGGGGCTGAGGATGAACCAGGCGCCGCCGCCGAGCAGGATGACGACCACGAGCAGCAGCCCGGGGACGGTGCCGACCTGCGTCGCGACCAGGGTGATGAGCACCGGGGCGAGCACCCAGATGATCTCCTGCAGCGAGGCGTCGAGGGAGTACAGCGGGGTGAGCTGCTTCGAATTGACCATCTTGGGGTAGATGGTGCGCACGGCCGATTGGATCGGCGGCGTCGAGAGACCGGCGACGAGGCCGAGCGTCATGTAGAGCGGCAGCGGCATCTCGATGAGCGCGAGAGTGGCGATGGCGGCCGCGCACGCGAGGAGCGTGACGGTGAGGACGCGGCGCATGCCCCAGCGCCCCATCCAGCGGCTCGTGACCGGGCCCGCGACGGCCTGCCCGATGCTCGTGGCGGCCAGCACCAGTCCCGCCGCGCCGTAGGAGCCCGTGACGTGCTCGATGTGCAGCAGGACGGCGAGGCTCGTCATGCCGTTGGGGAAGCGCGCGGTCAGCTGCGCGGCGATGATGCGCCCCACGCCAGGGGTTCGGAGCAGTTCGCGGTAGCCGGCCACCGCTCAACGCTACCGCCGAGCTCCGACATCCGTGTCGACGGCCGGTGCCGCGGGACGGGGTGGTGCGGACACCTCGCACTCTCGTGTCGCGATCACGCCGTGGGCGGGCGGCGGATGCCGTGATGCCGCGCCGGTCGTGCGATCTCGACGGGCGGTCGGTGCGGCCCCTCGGCGACACGCCGCGACACGCCGGGAGACGAATTCCCCCGCCTGTGCGATGTCGGAACCCCCGTCTAGCGTCCGATCTGTGGAGAGACGGACTCCGTCGCCGCGACAACCGCGGAATCGCGCCTGTTAACAGCACTCGAGAGGAGGCCCGATCTGTGGATGGATTCGTGGACAACCTGTGTTGTATCTGGGGAGAGACGGTGGAAAATCACACGGATGTAACTACTACCCCTTGTGGTGCCTTCCGATGTCCGTCCCCATATGTAGTATTGAGGTCCCGGCGAGCCCTGCCCGCCCGGACGACGATTTTCCAGGGGAGAGAGAGAACGACATGGCGATCACGGTCTACACCAAGCCGTCCTGCGTCCAGTGCACCGCGACCTACCGCGCACTCGACTCGAAGGGCATCGAGTACAACGTGCTCGACCTGTCCGAAGACCCGTCGGCGCTCGAGCAGGTCAAGTCGCTCGGGTACCTGCAGGCACCCGTCGTCATCACCGACGAGGACCACTGGTCGGGCTTCCGCCCCGACAAGATCGACGAGCTCGCGTCGCGCTTGGCCTGACCCGGCGACACGCTCTCAGACCCCCGTCATGAGCGCTGTCGTGTCGGCGACCGAGGCCCCTCTGCTCGTCTACTTCTCGAGCGTGTCCGGTAACACCGCACGTTTCATCGAGAAGCTCGGCAAGCGGGCCGTGCGCATCCCGCTCCGGCCGACCGACCCGCCCCTCCACATCGACGAACCCTTCGTGCTGGTCACCCCCACCTATGGCGGGGGTGCCGGCCGGGGTGTCGAGAAGGGCGCGGTCCCCAAGCAGGTCATCCGGTTCCTCAACGAGGAGCGGAACCGACGCAACATCCGCGGGGTCATCTCCGCGGGCAATACGAATTTCGGCGAGGCGTTCTGCCTTGCAGGCGACATCGTCGCGCGCAAGTGCGCGGTGCCGCACCTTTACCGGCTGGAAGTTTTCGGCACCCCCGACGATGTCGAGCGGGTCACCGAGGGATTGGAACGATGGTGGAAGTTGAGCTGACCGACGTGGACTTCAAGACCGAAACGCGTTTCGAGGGACTGGATTACCACGCCCTCAACGCGATGCTGAACCTGTACGACTCCGACGGCAAGATCCAGTTCGACGCCGACAAGCGCGCGGCGCGGGAGTATTTCCTGCAGCACGTCAACCAGAACACGGTGTTCTTCCACTCCCTCAAGGAGCGTCTCGACTACCTCGTCGAGAAGGAGTACTACGAGCCCACCGTGCTCGCGAAGTACTCGATGGAGTTCATCCAGGAGCTCAACGACCGCGCCTACGGCGCGAAGTTCCGCTTCGAGACCTTCCTCGGCGCGTTCAAGTACTACACGAGCTACACGCTCAAGACCTTCGACGGCAAGCGCTACCTCGAGCGCTTCGAGGACCGCGTCGTCATGACCGCCCTCGCCCTCGCCGACGGCGACCAGCGTCTCGCGGTCCAGCTCGTCGACGAGATCATCTCGGGTCGCTTCCAGCCGGCCACCCCCACATTCCTCAACGCGGGCAAGGCGCAGCGCGGCGAGCTCGTGTCGTGCTTCCTGCTGCGCATCGAAGACAACATGGAGTCGATCGCCCGCGGCATCAACTCCGCCCTGCAGCTGTCGAAGCGCGGCGGCGGCGTGGCCCTGCTGCTGTCGAACATCCGCGAGTCGGGTGCGCCCATCAAGCAGATCGAGAACCAGTCGTCGGGCATCATCCCCGTCATGAAGCTGCTCGAAGACAGCTTCAGCTACGCCAACCAGCTCGGCGCACGCCAGGGCGCGGGCGCGGTGTACCTCAACGCGCACCACCCCGACATCCTTCGCTTCCTCGACACCAAGCGCGAGAACGCCGACGAGAAGATCCGCATCAAGACGCTGTCGCTGGGTGTCGTCATCCCCGACATCACGTTCGAGCTCGCCAAGAACGGCGAGGACATGTACCTCTTCTCGCCGTACGACGTCGAGCGCGTCTACAAGAAGCCGTTCGGCGACATCTCGGTGACCGAGAAGTACCGCGAGATGGTCGACGACCCGCGCATCAAGAAGACGAAGATCAACGCGCGCGAGTTCTTCCAGACCCTCGCCGAGATCCAGTTCGAGTCGGGCTACCCGTACATCATGTTCGAGGACACGGTGAACAAGGCGAACCCCATCGCCGGACGCATCAACATGTCGAACCTGTGCTCGGAGATCCTCCAGGTCAACACGCCGACCACGTACAACGAGGACCTCTCGTACGACAACATCGGCAAGGACATCAGCTGCAACCTGGGCTCGATGAACATCGCCCTGGCGATGGACGGTCGCGACCTCGGCCTCACGGTCGAAACGGCGATCCGTGCCCTCACCGCGGTGAGCGACCAGAGCCACATCGCGTCGGTCCGCTCGATCGAAGACGGCAACGACCGCTCGCACGCGATCGGCCTCGGGCAGATGAACCTGCACGGCTACCTCGCTCGCGAGCACGTCCACTACGGCTCCGAAGAGGGCATCGACTTCACGAACATCTACTTCTACACGGTGCTCTTCCACGCGCTGCGGGCCTCGAACCGCCTCGCGATCGAGCGCGGGACCTCGTTCGACGGCTTCGAGAACTCCACCTACGCCTCGGGCGAGTTCTTCGACAAGTACACCGATCAGGTGTGGGCTCCCGAGACCGAGAAGACGAAGGAGCTGTTCGCCGGCATCCAGATCCCGACGCAGGACGACTGGCGCGAGCTGAAGGCCTCCGTGCAGGCCCACGGCATCTACAACCAGAACCTGCAGGCGGTGCCCCCGACCGGTTCGATCTCGTACATCAACAACTCCACGAGCTCGATCCACCCGATCGCCTCGAAGATCGAGATCCGCAAGGAAGGCAAGCTCGGTCGCGTCTACTACCCGGCGCCGTTCATGACGAACGAGAACCTGGAGTACTACCAGGACGCGTACGAGATCGGCTACGAGAAGGTCATCGACACGTACGCCGCCGCCACCCAGCACGTCGACCAGGGCCTGTCGCTGACGCTGTTCTTCAAGGACACCGTCACCACGCGCGACATCAACAAGGCCCAGATCTACGCCTGGCGCAAGGGCATCAAGACCATCTACTACATCCGCCTCCGTCAGCTGGCGCTCGAGGGCACCGACATGACCGAGTGCGTCTCGTGCATGCTCTGAGCTGCTGACCACCCATCGATCAAGGACACAGGAACGACATGGCTGAGAAGCTGCAGTTGCTGAACCACGTGCAGGCCATCAACTGGAACCGCATCCAAGACGACAAGGACCTCGAGGTCTGGAACCGTCTCGTGAACAACTTCTGGCTCCCCGAGAAGGTGCCGCTGTCGAACGACATCCAGTCGTGGAACACGCTCACCCCCGAGGAGCAGACGCTCACGATGCGCGTGTTCACCGGGCTCACGCTGCTCGACACGATCCAGGGCACGGTCGGCGCGGTCTCGCTCATCCCCGATGCGATCACCCCGCACGAGGAGGCCGTCTACACGAACATCGCGTTCATGGAGTCGGTGCACGCCAAGAGCTACTCGTCGATCTTCTCGACGCTGTGCTCCACGAAGGAGATCGACGAGGCCTTCCGCTGGTCGACCGAGAACGAGTTCCTTCAGAAGAAGGCGCGCATCGTCATGGATTACTACCGTGGCGATGACCCGCTCAAGCGCAAGGTCGCCTCGACCCTGCTCGAGTCGTTCCTGTTCTACTCGGGCTTCTACCTGCCGATGCACTGGTCGAGCCGCGCCAAGCTCACCAACACGGCCGACCTCATCCGCCTCATCATCCGCGACGAGGCCGTGCACGGGTACTACATCGGCTACAAGTTCCAGCGCGGACTCGAGACCGTCGACCAGGCCCGTCGCGACGACATCAAGGACTACACGTTCTCTCTGATGTACGAGCTCTACGACAACGAGGTGGGCTATACCCAGAGCCTCTACGACTCGGTCGGCCTGAGCGAGGACGTCAAGAAGTTCCTGCACTACAACGCCAACAAGGCGCTGATGAACCTCGGCTACGAGGCGATGTTCCCCGCCTCGGTGACCAACGTGAACCCGGCGATCCTGTCGGCGCTCTCTCCCAATGCCGACGAGAACCACGACTTCTTCTCGGGGTCGGGTTCGTCGTACGTCATCGGCAAGGCCGAGGCGACCGAGGACGACGACTGGGACTTCTGACCTCGGCGAACGCAACTCGATGAATGCGAAGGGCCCCACGCGACAAATCGCGTGGGGCCCTTCGCATGCGTCGGTCAGGTCAGATCGACGGTCTCCGAGTCGGCATTCGCCTTCACCGAGGCGATCCCGTTCTGCGCGGATGCTTTGGTCTCGTAGGCCTCGCTGACCGCGACGACCTGACCGTTCCCGGCTTTCAGGCGGAAGCGGTACTTGCCTGCCTTGTCGCTGTAGAGCTCGTATTTTCCGGCCATTCTTCCTCCCCCGTTGGAGTTCCTGCGAACGAGGCCATCATCGTCCTCCGTGGCGACGGCGTGCAACGAGAATGTCCTCTCGGTGTCGAAATCACCGGTCGAAGGAGCCTACGACTATTAGCTGATTACCTAATAGACATAGGATGCAGGTGTGCAACGCCCCCCACTCACCTCGTCATCCGTCATCCGCGCCGCGGCCGACCTCGCCGACGCCCACGGTCTCACCGAGGTGACGCTCTCCGCCGTCGCGCGCGACCTCGACGTGCGCACGCCGAGCCTCTACGGTCATGTGCGCGATCTCGCGGCGCTCCGCGACGGGATCACCATCCTCGCGCTCGGCGAGCTGGGCGATCGCGCGAGCGATGCCGTGGCGGGTCGCGCCGGCAAAGACGCCCTGCGCGCGCTGTGCGATGCGCACCGCGATTACGCGCGCGCCCACCCGGGTCGCTGGGAGAGCCTGCAGCGCCGGGCCGGCGACGCCGCCGTCCGCAGCGACGAGGCGTCCCGGTCCAGTCGGGCTCCGGCGGCGGTGCTGCGCGGTTACGGCATCCCCGAGAGCGACCGCGTTCACGCGATCCGTCTGATCGGGTCGTTCCTCAACGGCTTCCTGCACCTCGAGCACATCGGGAGCTTCGCGCACAGTGCCCCGCCGGCGGACGACTCCTGGGCGCTGCTCATCAACCGCCTCGACGGTCTCCTGGCCCACTGGAACGCGAAGGACGAGACATGATCACCACGCCCCTGACTCTGGACCTTGTGCGCGGCGGTGCCGAGCTCGAAACGGCCGAGCGCGGCCTGCGCCTGCACCGCCTGCCGCTTCCGTACCGCGGGCGGGAGGCGGACGGGCAGCTGACGATGGTGGAGCGGCAGCCGTCCGGCATCCATCTGCGTTTCCGTACGGCGGCGACCGTCGTCGCTCTGCGACTGCACGCCACGCGGGTGTCGTACCGCGGTCTCGATCGCGCGCGTGGTCAGGTCGACGTCCTGGTCGACGGCGTCCTCGTGCGGCGTCAGCCCCTCGGCGACGGCGACGCGCTCGAGCTCGATCTCGCGACCGGCGGGGCGAGGCCTCGGCCCGGAAGCGCCGACGTCGTGACCGTCGGCGATCTCGCTCCCGCCGAGAAGACCGTGGAGATCTGGCTGCCGCACAACGAGCAGATCGATCTCGTCTCGCTGGAGTCCGACGCGCCGCTCGCCCCGATCGACGATGCGCGACCCGTGTGGGTGCATCACGGCAGCTCGATCAGCCACGGCTCGAACGCCGCGGCGCCGACCGAGATCTGGCCCGTCGTCGCGGCCCGCGCGGCCGGGGTGCAGCTGCACAACCTCGGCTTCGGCGGCAGCGCCATGGTCGACCCCTTCCTGGCCCGCGTGATCCGGGATCGGGATGCCGACCTCATCAGCGTCAAGCTCGGCATCAACGTCGTGAACGCCGACGCGATGCGGGTGCGCGCCTTCGTCCCGGCGGTGCACGGGTTCCTCGACACGATCCGCGAGGGGCACCCCGATACGCCGCTGCTGGTGGTGTCGCCGATCTTCAGCGGCATCCACGAGAAGACGCCGGGTCCGGGGGCATTCGACCCGGAGAGCCTGCGCGCGGGCGCCGCGCGGTTCGTTGCGACAGGGTCTCCCGACGACGTCGCGCGGGGCGCGCTGACGCTGGAGGTCGTGCGCGATCTGCTCGCCGCCGTCGTGGCCGCCCGCTCCGACGACGCCGCGCTGCACTACCTCGACGGTCTTTCGCTGTACGGCGCCGACGATGCGCGGGCGCTGCCCCTGCCCGACGGCCTGCACCCCGACACGGCGACGCACCGGCTGATCGGGGAGCGGTTCGCCGCGGCGGCGTTCGGCGCCGACGGCCCTCTGTCGACCTGACCCCGGCGGCGTCGGGCGCCGACGGACCGCTGCCGGCCTGAATCCCCGCGTCAGTCGGCGAGCAGGTCTGTCGCGGGCCAGCGGGTCACGCGGGCCACTCCCGCGACTCGAGCCGTTCGAGCAGCACCTCGACGGCGGACCCCTCCATGCCGCGCACCCAGCGCTGCGTGTCCGACCCGCGCGACGAGATCGTGCGCCCGCGTTCGCCGCGCTCGAGGCGCACCTCGACCTGTCCGGAGGTTACGCTGACGCCGCGCAGCGCTCCCGCGGCGACCATCGCGGCGAGCGGGTCGTGCAGGGCGCACCGACGGTCGGGGAAGACGCGGCCGGCGTAGAAGTCGAGGTACAACGGCAGCATCGCGGCCAGAGCCTGCGGCAGGGCGCCGGGGATCGCTTCGAGGCGCACGAGGTCCGTCTCGTCGAGCGTCTGCGTCATCGTGACATCCAGCGGCACGAGAGTGGTGTCCCAGTCCTGCGCGAACACCACGGCCGCCGCCTCGGGGTCGTTGTGGATGTTGGCCTCGGCCCACGCCGTCACGTTGCCCGAGTGCGCGAAGGCGCCGCCCATCACGACGAGGTGGTCGAAGGGCGCGACCCCGGGCGCCTCGGCGTAGGCGGCGAGGTTGGTGAGCGGGCCGAGGGCGAGCACGGTGAGATCCGGATGCCGCCTCGCCAGGTGGTCGATGAGCTCGACCGCGGGTCGCGCGTCGTGGGCCCGGGCGGCGACGGTCAGCGAGATGCCGCCCACGCCGTCGTCCCCGTGCACGTGCGGGGCCCCTCCGGCGTAGGCCCGACCGCGGAAGTCGTGCGCACCGACGGCGACCGGGATGTCGTGCACCCCGGCGAGCTCGAACAGCGAGAGCGTGTTCGCGGCGGCGCGAGCGGCATCCGTGTTCCCCGACACCGTCGTGACGCCGACGACCTCGACGGCCGGTTCGGCGAGCAGGTAGGCCAGGGCCAGTGCGTCGTCGATGCCGGTGTCGCAGTCGACGAGGATCGGGCGGCGGCTCACGCGTCGACCCCGTAGGTGTCGAGGTGCGAGAGGCGGGGCTGCGAGGCGGGGTCGGCGACCGCGGCGGCCCCCACGGCGCACGCGCGAACGAGGGCGGTCTCATCGGAGTCGCCCCGCAGCAGACCGCACACGAGAGCCGCGCAGAACGCGTCGCCGGCACCGACGGTGTTGACGACGGTCGTGGCGACTCCGGGGGTGGATGCCGCGAGCTCGCCGTAGCGGTACAGGCGCGCTCCCGCGGCGCCGAGCGTCACGCACAGCAGTGCCACCTCGTGCACCTCGGGGAGCTGGGCGTATTCGGTCTCGTTGACGATCACCACGTCGCACTTCTCGAGCACGCCGGGCGGAAGCGACCGGGCGGGCGCGGCGTTGACGGCCAGGAAGCTCGCGGCACGCGCGGCGGCGGTCACGACGGCATCGGACACCTCGAGCTGCAGCAGCACGGCGCTGTCGGGCTCGATGCCCAGGTGCGTGGCGTCGATCTCGGCGTTCGCCCCCGGGCACACGACGATCGAGTTCTCGCCGGTCGCATCGACGACGATCAGCGCCGTTCCCGTGGCGGCAGACGCGGTCTGCACCGCGGAGGCGTCGATGCCGTCCGCCGCGAGCTGCGCGCGGATCCCGCGGCCGTCGAGATCGTCGCCGACCGCACCGATCAGGCGTACGGCGGCGCCGAGGCGAGCGGCGGCGACCGCCTGATTGGCGCCCTTGCCGCCCGGGCCGCGCTGGAGCACGCCGTCGGCGACGGTCTCGCCCGCGGCGGGTGCGCGACTCACGCGTGCGGTGAGGTCGACGTTGATCGCGCCGACGACGGTGAGGGAGGGGGAGGGCATTCGCGGGTCCTTTCGGAGTCAGTGCGGCAACGCGAACACGGATGCCGGAATGATCCCACCGTCTCGGCCCGCGCTGATGCGACCGGCCGCGTCATGTCCGAGTCGGCGGGGGGAGGAAACACTCATCGTCGTCATCCTCGCGCTCCGCGGCGGCGGATTCCGGCCGACACGATCGCCACCACCGTGCCGACAGCGACGCCGATGACCGTTTCGATCACGCGATCGCGCAGCAGCATCTCGGGCGAGGCGGGGGAGGCCAGCGAGATCATGAGCAGCGCGAGCGGGGTGATGAAGAGCATCGCGATGCCGTAGTTGCGTCCGACGAACAGCTCGGCCCCGGCCTGCAGCACGACCGCGACCACGATCACGAGCCACGGCGGCAAGTGGAGGGCGAGCAGGCCCGCCGCGATCAGCACGCCGAGCAGTGTGCCGACGAGGCGCTGGACGCCCCGGATCAGGCGCGCGGTGACGTGCGCACCGCCGACCGCGGCGACCGCACCGACCATCGCCCAGTACCAGTGCGTACCCACGAGCAGCGCCCCCGCGAGGCCCGCAAGCAGTGCTGCGGCGCCCACGGTCGCCGTCATCTCCCACGCCACCGCGCCGATCGGCGGCCGGGGACGGGTCGGACGCGCCCACGATCCGCGGCGCGCCAGCACGAAGACGGTCGTGACCAGCAGGCTCCAGGCCACGCTCGCCCCGCCGACGACGACCACGGTCGCGAACGTCGACGCGGTCGCCGGGAAGCTCGCGGTGGCTCCCGCGGCGAACACCGCGAAGAGGGCCCCGGGCGGATGCCACTGGGCGCGGTAGGCGAAGAGCGTGACGATCGCGGCGAGCACGGCGACGGCCGCGACGCTGACCAGGGCGGGGGTCGACAGGGCCGACAGGGCCGTGCCGACGAGCATCGAACCCACGAGGATCACCCCCGCCGTCGCCTGCATCCGCACACGGGCGCGCGGGGCATCGGTGCGGCCGTAGAGGGCGGCGAACGCGCCGAAGCTGGCGTAGACGGCGAGGTCGAGGCGGTTCAGCAGCAGGAGGACGACGAGCGGGACGCCGACGCTGAGCACGGCGCGTATCGCGACCCGGTGGTCGCCCCGGTGGGGCCCGACCCGGATGACGCCGGTCCACACGCGTCCCCGGGATTCCGCCACCCCTCCAGCCTACGCGCCGGGCCGGTGGCATCCGTCCCGGGATCGTCGCGTCGCGGCCGAGGCATCCGCGCGTCGATCCGGTGGGGTGGAGGGACGGATGCCGACCGCGAGGGATCCCCGATCGAACCGAGCCCCGAGCCCGACCCGACGACGGCTGCCGAGGGGGAGCGTTCCGACCCGAGCCGGGACGGCGACGATCGGCCGATCGAGTCAGGCCCGCCGGGACGTCTCGACGTCGAAGGGTGGCCGGGTGAGTCGCTCGGCCCTTCCGTAGGGTGGGAAGCCCCGACCGACCGAGGAGAGACGTGTTCCGCACGCCCCTGACCCTGTTCCGCACCCTCGCGATCGCCGAGGCGATCTCGTGGACGCTGCTCATCGCAGGCCTGATCCTGCGGGCCACGGCCGACCTGCCGATCGCGGTGTCGATCGGCGGCGGCATCCACGGGTTCGTCTTCCTCGCCTACGGCGCGACCGCCGTGCTGGTGGCGCTGAACCAGCGCTGGGGCGTCGGACCGGCCGCGATCGCGATCGTCAGCGCCGTCATCCCCTACGCCACGGTCCCGACGGAGATCTGGCTGCACCGCACGGGACGCCTGCGCGGCGCCTGGCGGCTCGACGAGACGTCGGATCCGCGCGACCGTCGCCCGATCGACCGCCTGCTGCGGTTCTTCCTCCGCCGACCCGCGATGCTCGCCGTAGCGCTCGTCCTCGTCGTCGCGATCGTGTTCGCGGTGCTGTTGATCGTGGGTCCTCCCGGCGGCAAGGGCTGACGGCACGTCGCGCCCCGTCGTGGGGCGTGTCAGCGGACGTGGATGCGCACGCTCGCCGGAGCGATGCGGCACGTCGCCAGGAACGTCGTGACGGTGCCCGAGACGGTCGCCGCGGCGCGTCCGACGCCGAGGAGCGCCACGAGGCTGCGGCGCGCGCGCTGGGTCGCGGCGTGATCGACGAAGCGGTGCACCGAGTCGCCCGTCCGACCGGCGGTCGTCACGTCGAGCTCGACGCCGAGCACCGGTCCGGTGATCGACTCGACGCGCCACTCGACCGTGACGACCCCGCCGCCGCGACTGGTCATGACCAGCGTCGTCGTGCCGCATTCCTCGCCGCCGACCTGCTCCGTGCGCAGGGGCTGGGATGCCGGGGTGGTGTCGGCTCCGCAGAGGGCGATGCCGTGCAGGCGGGCGTACTCGCGACCCGTCGCCGTGATGCTCGAGCAGTCGGCGAGGGCCGGTGTCGACACGGTCTCGTCGAGCGGGTCGGCGCGGATGTCCGCCCTGGCGGGCGCGGGGCCGATGAGCAGGGCAGCGACGACGGCGAGAGAGGTCGTGACGGCGCGCACCCGCATGGTCGTCCACCTCCTCGTCGAGCGTCCTCGAATCTACGCCGCGGCGTGCACGTCCGCCACGGCCGGCGTGCGGGCGACGACCGCGGTGGTTCTCGCGCGTCCGACGCGTGCACGCGCTGCTGCCCCGACGCGCGCGAGACGCTCCCGCTGCGCCGATGCGACGCGGGTCACCGCCTCGTCGACACCGTCACGGTGAACTTGCGGTCGCGGGCGACCTGGCGGGTGGGGCCGACGATGCGCTCGAGGGCGGGGCGGTACTGCAGGGCGGAGTTCCACACGGTCCACAGCTCGCCGCCCGAGCGCAGCACGCGCGCGGCGTCGGCGAACATGCGCGGGGCCAGACCGTCGGCGAGGGCCGCACCGGCGTGGAACGGGGGGTTGAGCGCGATGAAGGAGCTGCTGGCATCCGGTCTCGCCCCCAGCACGTCGTCGCGTTCGACGCGCACGCGATCGGCGACGCCGTTGGCCGCGGCGGTCGCGCGGGCCGAGGCCACGGCGACCGCCGACTGGTCGCACGCGAGGACGTGCAGAGCGGGATGCCGCGAGGCCAGGGCCGCCGCCACGACCCCCGTTCCGCACGCGAGGTCGATCGCCTCATCGCCGCGAGGGGCGGGCAGATGGGCGAGCAGCAGGCGGGTGCCGATGTCGATCGAGGCCCCCGCGAACGCGCCGCCGAAGGCGCGGATGCGGATGCCGTCGATCTGCGCCTCCTCGGGAACCGGGACGGCGCCGTCGTGGGGCCCTCGGGCGAGGAGCACGCGCGACTTCTGCCGGGCGTGCGAGACGTCGACCCGGTCGAAGTGCCGGCGGAGCACGTCGTTCATGGCGACCGTCATGTGCTTGATGCGCCCACCCGCGAACACCTGCACCCCGGGGTCGGCGTGCAGGGCGATGAGTCCGGCCGCATCGGCCAGCGCCCGCAGCGAGCGAGGCAGTCGCATCAGCACGACGCGCGCACCGCGCAGCAGGTCGGCGTCGAGCGGGAGGGAGGTGAAGGCGTCATCGAGCCCGGCGTCCGCGGCGTTCGCGGCGAGTGCCCGCTCGCCGAGCAGCTCGTCCTGGTGCACGCGGATGCCGCGGGCACCCGCGTCGGCCGAGGCCAGGGTGAGCGCACCGTGCGTGTCGCCGATGACGACGAGGGCGCCGTCGGGGAGGTCGGCGCGGGCGGCGGCCGATTCGTCGAGGATCAGGCGGTCGGCGGCGTCGACGGCCACGAGGTCGGGCCCCTCGAGATCGGGGCGGCGACGGAGGGCGTCGAACGAGAAGGGCACCGTGCAACGGTACCCGGCGACTCGGCGCTACTCACGCGGACGCCGAGCGGAAGGCTTACCGCGTGCCGAAGTGGAAGGGCAGGGCCAGCGACGCCGTCACCAGCAGGATGCCGAGGGCGAAGAACAGCGCGGGGGCCGCGAGCGAGAACGACAGTCCCGTCAGCAGCATGCCGCCGACGAACAGGATGAGCGAGACGATGAACATGAAGATCCCTTCGGTCGCTCCAGGCTATCGTGCCGCGTCGCGCGAACGGTTCGCGCCCGTGGCGGGTTGCGCGCCGGGCGCATCGGCATCCGCTGCCGGAGGGGACGACGCGGCGGAGCCGAGGGCGGCTTGCACCCACAGCGTGCTGCCGGCGACGGCGGCGGGCATGACCGCCACCGCACCGAACGGCACCAGGAAGCAGAGCTGGGTGGCGGCGCCGAAACCCAGCGCGCGGGCGCGGTGCGCGCGGATGACCGCGCGACGCGCCCGACGGTCGAGGCCGCGCGCCGAGAGGGCCCGCGAGGTCAGCTCATCGGCCAGCAGCCAGCCCGTGAGCGTGACCCCGGCGATGAAGCCCAGTGCTCCGCCGACGAAGGGGATGAGCCCGAGCAGCCACGCGACGAGGGCGGCGGGGATGCCGCGGAGGATGAGCAGGGCGCTGTCGCCGACCGCTCGCCAGAAGCCGTAATCGGCCTCGGGGACCTCGCCCGTGGCGCTGCGCTCGGTGGCGCGCCAGATGCGGTCGTAGAACGGCTCGCCGACGGCCAACGTGACGGCGGTGAACGAGACCACGGCCAGCAGCAGAGCTGCACCGAACGACGCGATGCCGATCGCGGTGCGCAACGCCCCCGCCCAGAACGGCGCCCACCCGTCGGCGAAGGGCGTCCAGTCGTCGACGAGGCCGGGCAGGACGAGACCCCACGCCACGAGGGCGCCGCCGAAGACGAGCCCCACCAGCGTGCCGGGGATGAGACCGAGGGCCATGGCGCCTGGAGTGCGGCGCCACTGGCCCAGCCCGCGCACGAGCAGGCCGGCTCCGGCGAGAAATTCGCGCATGCGGGCAGTCTTCCAGACACCGCCGACACCGGCCGGGCGCCCGACCGTGTCGGCGGCTCCTGCCAGGATGCGGGTATGCGCATCCGCACGACCTCGACCCAGCGCACGTACCGGTACGTGCGGCTCGCGATCATCGGGGCGACGGCGTTCCTCGCGGTGGGTGTGGGGATCGAGGTGGTCGGGGGAGGGGCGCTGCCGTCGGTGAGCGCGGCGTACTACACGCCCGCCGGCCCCGTCTTCGTCGGGGCTCTGAGCGCCATCGCCCTCGCCCTGCTCGCCCTGTCGGGGCGCAGCCTCGAGCAGGGACTGCTCGACGTCGCGGCGGTGCTCGCGCTCGTGATCGCCTACGTCCCGACCTCCGTCTCGTGCGGAGCCGCCGCGCCGTGCGTGCCGATCGCCGTGCGCGAGACGGTGGCGAACAACGCCGGGGCGGTGGCATCCGTGGTCCTTCTGGGGGTGGCGGTCGCGCTCGTGCTCGCGCGCGTGCAGGGCACGCTCACTCGCGGGGTGGTGGCCACGGCCGCGGTGGTCGTGGCGATCGTGCTCGGGGGCATCGCCTGGGCGTCGGCGGCACCCGAGGCCTTCTTCGCGCGCGCGCACGAGGTCGCGGCCGTCGCGTTCTTCGTGCTCATCGCCGTGGTGGCGGGGCTGGCGGCGTGGCGGCCCCGGGCGGGGCGGGTGGCGCGGAGCCGCCTGCGGGTGGCCTACGCGACGGTGGCGGCGACCATCGTGCTGACCCTGGTGCTGCTGGTCGTCGGTGTGCTCGCGGGCGCGGAGCAGCGCGGCATCCCGGTGGTGCTGGTGGGGGAGTCGGTCGCACTGGCGCTGTTCGCCGTGTTCTGGATCGTGCAGACGGTGGAGCTCTGGGACGAGGTCGACCCGTCGCTCGGAGCGGCTCGGGAATAGCCGATCGGGTGACGCGTTGAACTTGATACGACGGTGCTCAAGTTGCAGACTTGAGTCAACCGCACTCACGTATCACAGGAGACGGAATTGCCCGAAGACTTCACCCCCGGCGCCGGAGAAGACGGCGCCCAGTCGTTCGACGAGTTCCTCGCGCGCTACCTCGCGGGCGAGCAGGCACGCGCCGAGCGGTCCATCGACCTGAGCCGCTTCCTCAGCGCCCGCACCCAGGACGCGCTGCAGGCGGCGGGACGGTTCGCCCTCGGCCGCGGCCAGCGTGAGCTCGACGCCCTGCACGTGCTTCACGTGCTCGTCGGCCGCTCCCCGGCCAAGGATGCGGTCGCGCGCCTCGGCGCCGACCCCGCGGCCATCGCCCGGGCCGCCGAGAGCCGTCTGCCCGCGGCCGGTACCCCCGCCCAGGTCGACGGCGCGGTCGTCGCCGGTTCGGTGCAGCGCGCGCTGTTCCACGCCTTCCAGGTCGCACGTGCCGCGGGCTCGACCTACGTCGACCCCGACCACCTCTTCTTCGCCCTCGTCCTCGCGCAGGACGCCCCCGCCGGGCAGATCCTCGCCCAGGCCGGAGTCACCGCGGAGGCCCTGACCCAGGGCGTGCGCGAGACGGTCGTCGGCGGTGACGAGACCGAGGCCCAGGCCGAGTCGGCATCCACGACTCCGAACCTCGACCGCTTCGGCACCGATCTCACCGCCCGCGCCGCGGCGGGCGAGCTCGACCCCGTGATCGGGCGCGCCGACGAGATCGAGCAGACCATCGAGATCCTCAGCCGTCGCACGAAGAACAATCCCGTGCTGATCGGCGAGGCCGGCGTGGGCAAGACCGCCGTCGTCGAGGGGCTCGCGCGCGCGATCGTCGCGGGCGAGGTCCCGGAGCAGCTGCGCGAGACGCGCGTGGTCTCGATCGACCTCGCGGCGATGCTCGCCGGCGCCCGCTACCGCGGCGACTTCGAGGAGCGTCTCACCCAGACGATGGACGAGATCTCGGTATCCGACAAGCTCGTCGTCTTCATCGACGAGGTGCACACGCTCGTCGGTGCCGGGGGCAGCGGCGACGGGTCGATGGACGCCGGCAACATCCTCAAGCCGCGCCTGGCGCGCGGCGACGTGCACCTGATCGGTGCGACCACGCTCCGCGAGTACCGCACGATCGAGAAGGACCCCGCTCTCGAGCGGCGCCTGCAGCCCGTGCGCGTGGGCGAGCCCTCGATCACGGATGCCGTGGAGATCCTGCGCGGGCTCCGCCCGGCCTACGAGCAGCACCACGCCGTCACCTATACCGACGACGCGCTCCGCGCGGCCGTCGAGCTCAGCGACCGCTATCTCTCGGAGCGCGTGCTGCCCGACAAGGCGATCGACCTGATCGACCAGGCCGGCGCGCGCCTGCGGCTGAAGCTCGGCGTGACGGTCGACACCTCGGCGCTGCTCGAGCGTCTCGCGAGCCTCGAGGCCGAGAAGAACGCCGCGGTCTCGGCCGAGCACTACGAGGAGGCCTCGCGGTTGCGCGACGAGATCGCGGCGGTGCAGGCGCGCCTCGACGAGGCGACCAGCCGCCCGAGCGCGGCGGCCGTGGTCGACGAGCCGGAGATCGCCGCGGTGATCAGCCGCGCGACCGGCATCCCCGTCGCGCGCCTCACCGCGACCGAGCGCGGCCGCCTCGCCGAGCTCGAGACCGAGCTGCACGCGCGCGTCGTCGGACAGGACGACGCGGTCGCGGCCGTCGCCAAGGCCGTGCGCCGCAACCGCACCGGCATGGGCGACGAGAACCGTCCGGTCGGCTCGTTCCTCTTCCTCGGGCCCACGGGCGTCGGAAAGACCGAACTGGCCAAGGCCCTGGCCGGATCCCTCTTCGACGACGACGGCGCCGTGATCCGCTTCGACATGAGCGAGTTCGGCGAGCGCCACACGGTGTCGCGCCTGATCGGCGCCCCTCCCGGATACGTCGGCTACGACGAAGCCGGTCAGCTAACCGAGCGCGTGCGCCGCAACCCCTACGCCGTGGTGCTGTTCGACGAGATCGAGAAGGCCCACCCCGACGTGTTCACCCTGCTGCTGCAGGTGCTCGACGACGGTCGCCTCACCGACGGCCAGGGGCGTACGGTCGACTTCCGCAACACCGTGATCGTGATGACCTCCAACCTGGGCGCCGAGGTGCTGGCATCCCGCTCCGGGGCCATCGGCTTCACGACGACGGGGCGCGAGTTCGCCGACGACGACCTGCGCGACCGCGTGATGGGCAAGCTGCGCGAGGCCATGCGGCCGGAGTTCCTGAACCGCATCGACGACATCGTGCTGTTCCGCAAGCTCGAGAAGACGCAGCTGCGCGAGATCGTCCGGCTGCTGCTGGGCGCGACCACCCGTCGGCTCGCCGCGCGCGAGGTCGCGCTGGAGGTCACGGATGCCGCCGTCGACCGCCTGGCCGAGGTGGGCTACGAGCCCGAGTACGGCGCCCGGCCCCTGCGCCGCGTCATCCAGCGCGAGGTCGACGACCGCATCGCCGACCTGTTCGTCTCCGGCGCCCTGAGCGACGGTGCGACGGTGACGGTGGATGCCACACCCTCGGGCTTCGTGGTGATGCCCGTCGTGCCGGCGCTCGCCGCCTGACCCGCGTTTCGACGCCCCCGGTGCTGCGGCGCCGGGGGCGTCGTCGTGCGCGGACGCCACCCCTGCCCGGATGTCCGAGGTTCGGGGCAGAGTAGACCCATGAGTCGTATCGGCACGATCTTCAGCCCGTACCCGCATCCGCCCGAGGAGCTGCGCGACGCCGCTCGTGCTGCCGAAGACGCCGGTGTCGAGGAGCTGTGGCTCTGGGAGGACTGCTTCCGTTCCTCCGCGTGGGCGGCTGCGGCCGCGGCCCTCGCCGTCACCGACCACCTCCGTATCGGCGTCGGCATCGCGCCGCTCCCGCTGCGCAACGTCGCCGCCTCCGCGATGGAGGTCGCGACGATCGAGCGCATGTTCCCGCAGCGGCTCCTGCCGGGCTTCGGGCACGGCGTGCAGGACTGGATGCGACAGGTCGGGGCGAAGGCCGCGTCGCCCTTGACGCTGATGCAGGAGCAGCTCCCGGCCCTTCGCGCACTGCTGGCGGGTGAGACGGTGAGCGCCGAGGGGCGGTACGTGAAGCTCCGCGACGTCGCCCTCGACTGGCCGCCGGCGACCGCTCCCGTCGTCTACGCCGCCGCGGAGGGGCCCAAGACGCTCGCTCTTGCGGGCGAGGTGGCTGACGGCGTGGTTCTCGACAGTCGTCACACCGTGGCCGAGATCGCCGCCGCGGTCGAGACCGTGCAGACCGCGCGCCGCGCCGCTGGCCGCGAGGGCCGGGCCGACGTCGTGGCCTACGTGCTCACCGCCTTCGGCCCCGACGCGCACGAGCGCGCGACCGCCGTGCTGCCCGACCGGCCCGACGCCGCCGACCGCGTGCTCGCAGGCTCCGTGTCCGAGGTCGCCGAGGGCGTCGCGCGATTCCAGGCGGCGGGCGTCGACGACGTGGTGCTCCTGCCCACCGACGACGTCGACCTCCGCGCCTTCTTCTCGGCGGTGGGCCAGGTCGCGGTCGCCCTGCCCGGCGCCGGAGGCGTGTCGTGACCCGCGGCGCCGTCTCGCTCGGCGTCGCCGGGTCGCTCGGCCCCGACGCGATCGCGCGGATCGCCCCCGAGGTCGAGAGGGCCGGCTTTCACACGCTGTGGGTCAACGACACCCCCGACGGCGACGCCCTCGCGGCGCTCGCCGCGGCCGCGGGCGTGACCGAACGTCTGCACCTGGCGACGGGGGTCGTGCCCGTGGACCGCCGGCCCGCGTCCGCGATCGCCGCCGATGCGGCATCCCTGTTGCTCCCGCTCGATCGCGTGACGATCGGCATCGGTTCGGGCATGGCGCGCCAGGGGGCGCTCGCTCGCGTGCACGACGCGACCGAGGAGCTCCACGCGGCGGGTCTCCCGCGCGTGCTGGTCGGAGCGCTGGGCCCGAAGATGCGCCGCCTCGCCGCCGAGCGCGCCGACGGCGTGCTGCTGAACTGGGTACCGCCCACCGAAGCGGCCGAGCAGGCGGCCGCCCTGCACGCGATCACGCCCACGACGCACGTCGCGGTCTACGTGCGCACCGCCATCGACGCCGCGGCGCGCGAACGCCTCGAGGCCGAGACGGCGCGCTACGCGTCGTTCCCGAACTACGCCGCGAACTTCGCACGGATGGGGGTGGATGCCATAGACACGACCATCCGCGATGTCACCGAGCTCGGCGATGCCCTCGACGCCTACACCGCCGCCGCCGACGAGGTCGTGCTGCGCGCGATCGTGCCCGACGACACGGTCGAGGCCTACGTGGACTTCGCGCGGCGGACGGCACCGAACCCGGGGGGAGGGGGCGGGGCGTGATCTGACGGGGGAGACGCCCTCCGGATCAGCGCACGAGGCGGACCGTCTCCTTCATCGGTCCGAACGACGACTGCGCCCCATCCGCGACGAAGCCGTTGCGGCGGTAGAACGCACGAGCGCGGGGGTTGTCGGCGGCCACCCACAGTGAGGCCGGCCGTTCGCCCAGGACCGCGTCGAGAAGTCCCTGCCCCGCCCCGGTCCCGTGGGCCGCCGCGAGGACGTAGATCATGGTCAGTTCCTCCGGTCGCACAGCGTCGTCATCCGGGGTCTCCTGAACGGCGGCGAATCCGACGATCCGCTCTCCGGCGACGGCCACCACGGTCGAGAAGAGGGCATCGGCGAGATTGGTGCGCCACATGCCGATCCGCGGCTCGACGGCGAACCACGGGTTCGTCTCCGGATCCTCGACGAACCGCCCGTACGTCTCGCGCCACGACGTGGCGTGCACGATCGCGATGCCCTCGGCATCCTCGGGCCTGGCCGGACGAATGGTGATGTTCGACTCTGCGGGCGTCATGGCGCGAGCCTAGAAGAACCGGGTGCGAGTCGCCCACGGGCGCGCCCCTCTTCGCCTAGACGGGCGGGCGTTCCGAGCCTCGATCCCTCGCGATCGACCCCGCCCCGCGACCACGGTGGCAGACTGACCGGATGCCACGACGTCGACGTCTCACCCTCCGCTCGGTCTCGCGCGGGGTGCTGGCCCTGCTGCTGGTGGCGGCCGGTGCCGGTCATCTCACGTGGGGGCGTCGCGGTTATCGCATCGTCGTCCCGGGGTGGGCGACGCGTCTGCTGCACACCGACAAGGACGCCATCGTCGTTGCATCCGGAGCCGTGGAGGTGGTGCTCGGTGTCGCGCTGGTCGCCCTGCCGGCCGAGCGTCGGCGCATCGGGGCGGCGATCGCTGCCTTCTTCGTCGCGGTGTTCCCGGGCAAC
Source organism: uncultured Microbacterium sp. (assembly GCF_947489255.1). Classification (GTDB taxonomy): domain Bacteria; phylum Actinomycetota; class Actinomycetes; order Actinomycetales; family Microbacteriaceae; genus Microbacterium; species Microbacterium phycohabitans. Next base: position 35,391 of record NZ_CANLCY010000003.1, on the reverse strand, counting down.
GTGCACCAGTGGCGCACCGGCCGCCCGGCGCCGGGACTCAACACCGACCGCTCGCGCTTCCTGCGCCTGTTCCTGCAGCCCCCGCTGGTGGCGTGGGCGTGGTGGGCGACGCGCGATCGCTGAGATCCGGCGGCTCCGTCGCGAGACGATCAGAGTTTTGCCGGACGCTCTAGCCGTCGCACACGGACCATGTCCCAGTCGTAGTCGGTTGGAGGCGCGCTGACCCGCGATATGTGGGACACACACCGCTGAAAATGGGACATGGTCGGCGTTCCCCCGCCTTGCGCCGCTCCGCACAGCACAGCACAGCACACCCGCCGCCACTGTGCCGCCTCCGCTTCCGCCACGGCCCCGCTGTCCCGCGCCGCCGCGCCGCCTCGCCACCCGCATCGCGCCGAGCACCCGGCCGCCACTGTGACGCCTCAGCCACGGCCCCACTGCTCCGCGCCGTCCCGCAGCCCACTCTGCAGCGCTGACGCGCGCCCGCTGCCCCGCGCCTTACGCCGCCTCGCCCAGCCCCAGCACGCCGGTCTCGAACGCCGCGCGCGCCAGCACCTTGTAGCCGTGCTCGGGGAAGAACACCGTGAGGCGGTCCTCCTCGACGCCCATGATCGTGCCGGTACCGAACTCGCCGTGGTGCACGGCGGAGTCGATGCGGATGCCGTCGGCGTCGGCCGCAGCGGCATCCGGGGTCTCCGTCTCGACGGGTGCCGGGGCGGTGGCGCTCGCGTCGCAGCGGTCGCACGATCCGCACTGGGCGGGGGTCTCGACGCCGAAGTACTCCAGCAGCGCGCGACGGCGGCAGTGCGAGGTCTCGGCGTAGCCGCGCATGATCTCGATGCGCGAAGCGCGGATGCGCTCCTCGGCCTCGTCGCGGTCGCGCACCGCCTTCACCGCGTCGCCGGCCGACGCCTTCGTGCGCGCCGACACCCCGTCGGGGCCCGACTCGGCGAGCTCGCACGCCACGAGCTGGTTGAGCACGCGGCCGATGGCGCGGGTCGAGCGGCCCGATGACTCGGCGATGTCCTTCGCGCGCAGCGGCTTCTTCGACCGCCGCAGTTCGTCCCAGACGCCGGCCACGTCGGCGCGCTTGCTGTGCCCGCCGGCGAAGAACGAGCGCAGCGTGAAGTCCTCGGCGCGGTAGTGCAGGATCGCGCGAGCGGGGCGGCCGTCGCGCGCCGCGCGGCCGATCTCCTGCGCGTACGAGTCGAGCGACTCGGTCACGTCGGCGTGCACGACCAAGCGCACATCGGACTTGTCGACGCCCATGCCGAACGCCGAGGTGGCCACGACGACGTCGAGGTCGCCGGCGCTCCACGCGGCGTGCACCTCGTCGCGACGCTTCTGCGCCATGGCGCCGTGGTACGGCGCCGCCCGCAGGCCGAGCTCGGCGAGTTCGTCGGCGTACGCGTCGGTCTCCTTGCGGGTCGCCACGTACAGCAGGGTCGGGCCGTCGGCATCCTGCACGTCCGAGATCACGGCGCGGCGCTTGTCGTCGTCGTGCTCGTGGCGGCGGACGGCCATGTGGATCTCGGGGCGGTCCATTCCGCGCACCTCGAGGTGCGGGTCGCGCATGCCCAGGCTCGAGACGATGTCGTCTCGGACGGGGGCGGATGCCGTGGCGGTCAGCGCCAGCACCGGGGGGTGGCCCAGGGCCTCGATCGCGTCGCCGATGCGCGCGTAGTCGGGGCGGAAGTCGTGGCCCCAGGCCGAGACGCAGTGCGCCTCGTCGATCACCACGAGGCGCACGTCGGCCTTCGCGAGCCGGTCGAACACCTCGCTGTTGGCCAGCTGTTCGGGGGCGAGGAAGGCGTACACCGCGTCGTCGCCCTCGATGGCCGTCCACGCGGCGCGCTTCGCACGAGCGCTCGTGCGGGAGTTCAGCGCCACGGCGGCGGGAGCATCGGGAGCCCGGTCGATCGAGTCGATCTGGTCGCGCTGCAGCGCGAGGAGGGGCGAGATGACCACCGTCACGCCGCCGAGCTCGCACCCGGCGATCTGGTACACCGCCGACTTGCCGGCGCCCGTGGGGAAGACGACCAGGGTGTCGCGCCCGCCGACCACCGCGTCGATCGCCTCGGCCTGGCCCGGGAGCAGTTCGTCCCACCCGAAGACCTCACGGGCGGTGCGGGCGGACTGTTCGAGGGTGGCGGGAGCGTTCACGGGGGCCTCATTCCTAGGGGGAAGGTCATCCAGCACACCCCAGGGAGCGCGCGACCATCCGGGGGTTGCGGGCGGGGCCGACGTATGGTCCGCGACGCGAGCGCCGCGCGGCCCTCGGCGGGTGGCATGCGCGGGGCGCGCGCGCAAGCGCCGCGGCGATGTCGGAGGGGGATGCCAGGATGCCGACATGCTCTTCGGCGACATCGAGACGGCGCTCGCGGCGGTGACCGGCACCCGCTCGCGCTTGGCCAAGGTCGACGCCCTCGCGGGGCTGCTGCGCGGACTCGCGCCCGACGAGATCGTCCCCGCGGTGGGAATCCTCACCGCTTCGCCGCGCCAGGGTCGGCTCGGCGTGGGGTGGAAGACCCTGTCGAATCGCGGGGGAGCGCACGCCGATGCCCCGTCGTTGACCGTCTCCGATGTCGACGGCGCGTTCGACCGGCTCGCGGCCCTCGGCGGCAGCGGGTCGGCGGCGCAGCGCACCGCCCTGCTCGACGAGCTGGCCGGCCGCGCGACGGCGTCGGAATGGCATCTGCTCGTGCGGGTGATGACGGGCGAGCTGCGCACGGGCGCCCTCGAGGGCGTGCTCGTGGATGCCATCGCCCGGGCCTCCGCTCGCGACGGCGTCGCGGTGCGGCGCGCCGCCATGCTCTCGGGTGACCTGGGCGAGACCGCTCTCGTCGCCCTCACGGGTTCGGACGCCGATCTCGACGCCGTGGGGCTCGTCGTGGGCCGCGGTGTGCAGCCCATGCTCGCGTCGACCGCGACCTCCGTCGCCGAGGCGCTGGCCGTGGCGGGACGCGCCTCGGTGGAGTACAAGCTCGATGGGGCGCGCGTACAGGTGCACCGTCACGGCGACGAGGTGCACGTCTACACCCGCACCCTCGCCGACGTCACCCATCGCGTGCCCGAGATCGTGGAGGTCGTGCGGGCACTGCCCGTCGAGGCGGTGATCCTCGACGGCGAGACGCTGTCGCTCGACGACGACGGTGCTCCGCGCCCCTTCCAAGACACCATGGCGCGATTCGGCGCCGAGGCGGCGCGCGAGATCGCCCTGCGACCGTGGTTCTTCGACATCCTGCACCTCGACGGGCGCGACCTGGTCGATGAGCCCCTCGCGGCGCGCCTCGATGAGCTTGAGCGGGTGGCGGCGGCATGGCGCATCCCGGCCGTGGTGACCGACGACCCCGATGCCGCCGACACTTTCGCGCGCGACGCGCTGGGGGCGGGTCACGAGGGCGTGATGATCAAGGGACTCGACGCGGCCTACACCGCGGGCCGGCGCGGCAAGAGCTGGCTCAAGGTCAAGCCGGTGCACACGTTCGACCTCGTCGTGCTCGGCGTCGAGCGCGGGTCGGGCCGCCGATCGGGCTGGTACTCGAATCTTCACCTCGGCGCCCGCGACCCCGACGGGGTCTTCGGCGAACCGGGCGGGTTCGTCATGGTCGGCAAGACCTTCAAGGGCCTCACCGACGAGCTGCTGACCTGGCAGACGGCGCACTTCGCCGAGCGCGAGACCGGTGAGATACCGGGTGGTATCCGCGTCGTGCCCGACACCGTCGTCGAGATCGCCATCGACGGCGTGCAGCGGTCGGTCCGCTACCCCGGTGGAGTGGCTCTGCGCTTCGCCCGGGTGAAGGGCTACCGCTCCGACAAGCCCGCGGCCGAGGCCGACACGATCGACACCCTGCGTGCGCTGCTCCCCGGCGGCGGCGCGACGACGGAAGGATGACGGCATGAGTCTGGCCCCTTGGCTCGACGGCGAGCTCGGATACCGCAGCTTCGGTACCCCCGGCGCTCCGCGCGTCGTCGTCGTGCTGCGCACCGGAGACGTCGCGACGACCGATCCCGACGCCCGCGTGACCTCGTCGTTCGATGTGCGCGTCGTCGCGGTCGGCCTCGACGCCCCGGAGCTCGAGGACCCTCCCGTCTTCGGCGGCCAGACGCCCGCCGGACTCACCGTCGAGGCGCTCCGCGCGCTGCTCGACCGCGAGGCTCCCGGCACGCGGGTGGGGCTGGTCGGCGAACGGTCGGCGGGGCCGATCGCGGTCTACCTGGCCGCGGCGATGGGCCCGATCGTGGATCGCCTCGCGATCGTCGGCGTCGAGAGCCCGGTCGACCCGCTCAGTCGCGACCTGCGCACCCCCCTCCTCGACCAGCTGGATGCCGAGGTGCTCGTCGTCGTGGGCGGCGAGGGGCCCGCGGACGCCGACGACGCGCGGTGGTACGTCGACCGCATGCGCGTGGCCGAGATGGCGGTCGTCCCCAGCGACGAGATCGGCTCCGTCAACGGCCACGTCACCCTGACCGCGGTCTGGGAGCGGGTGCTCGCTCACGTCGCCCCCGGCGCCGAGCGTCGCTGACCCTCCGCGCCCTTATGTCGCACTGCTGCGCGCGGGCCAAGCCACGACCGCGCCGCGCCGCTGCGCCCTCACGTCGCACCGCTGCGCGCGGGCCAGGCCACGACCGAGCCGCGCCGCCGCGCCCTCACGTCGCACCGCTGCGCGCGGGCCAGGCCACGACCGAGCCGCGCCGCTGCGCCCTCACGCCGCACCGCTGCGCGGGCGCCGCGCCCCCGCACCGTCCTCGAGCGTCCAGGACACCCGGTCGTTCTCCGCGGGCATCCGGGTGTTCCGGAGGCCCGATCACGAAACGACCGCCGGGCCCGGCCGCGTCGAGGCGACCCGGCGCCGTCTGCCTCAGCCCCGCGAGAGGGCGCGGACCTGCACGACGTTCGACTCCTCGTCGACCTCGACCTGGTCGGTCTGCGCCTTCAAGAAGTCCGAGAAGCTCCGGAAACCGAGAGCCTTCTCGCTGAACGACGGGTCGAGGCGCTTCATGAGGTCCTTCACCGCCGAGGCGTGCAGCCACTCCCCGTCCGCGCGCTCGGCCTCCAACTGCATCGCGCGGTCGAGTAGGTCGACCGCCGGGTCCTTCGAACGCTTGCGCGCGCGGGGGCGTGAGGGCGCGGCATCCTTCTTCGTCTCGGCGAGCTTCGGGATGCCGGGCAGCGAGTCGTACGCGTCGAACCGGTCGCACGCCGCGGCGAGCGACTTCGCCGTCGAGCCCGCCACGCCGACGCCCACGACGTACCGACCCAAGCGCTTCACGCGCTGGGCGAGCGGGACGTAGTCGCTGTCGCCCGCGACGATCACGACGTGCGTCAGGTCGGGGAGGCGGAACATGTCCTCGACGGCATCCACCGCGAGACGGATGTCGGCGCCGTTCTTCGCGTATGCCGCCGCGGGGAAGAGCTGCACGAGGTCGACGGCACGGGCCACGAGTTGCGAGCGGTACTCGGCGTTCACCGGGGCCGACCAGTCCGCGTAGGCGCGGGTGAGCACGAGGGTGCCGAACGACGCCGCGTAGTCGATCACGGCGCCCACGTCGATCGTCGCCTTGGTGAGGCGCTCCGCGATCTCGGGCTCCATGGGGTTCTCGGCGATCTTCTGCCGGTCGCGCGAGTACGCGTTGCGCCCGTGAACGCGGTCGTACCACGACATCACGATGTTGTCGAAGTCGAGGTACACGGCGACGCGGGCGGTCTGGGTATCGGGCATGCCCCCAGTCTGACCGCTCGCGGCCCTCCCGGGTAGCCGCGCCACGATCCGGCATCCGCCGCGGAGGCCCCGTTGCGCGGGACGACATGACCACCGGAGCGAAGAAGACCCCCGGATGCCGCCGAACCGGGGCCGACGCGGACCGGCGAGGCTCCGCACCGACGCTCACGCCGCCCGGGCTCCACACTGCGTCGCACGCGAACGCGCACGCCCCCGGCGACGCCCCGCGAGAAGACGACGCCCCGCCCGACCACGGGGGCCGGACGGGGCGGAGGACGGTCGGTGCGGGCTCAGCGCTCGCCGGGGTACACCACGCCGATCTGGCGACGCACCTCGTCGAGTACGCCCATGATCGCGACGGTCTCGTCGATCCCCAGCACGTCGCTCGAGATCGCGCCGTCGGCGACGAGGCGCTCCGCCGCGAGGGCCTGGAACTGCATGCCGCGCCCCTCGATCTCGCTGGCGAACTCCTCCACGACCGTGCCGTCGGAGGCGATCACCCGGAACGAGGTGGGGGTGTACCAGACGCGGTCGATCTCGATGCGGGCCTCGGTGCCCACGACCTGCGCGGTGTCGGCCCCGGCCGCGCGCGACGACGACACCGTGGTCGAGATGGCGCCGCCCTCGTGCACGAACATGGTCGCCACTTCGGCGTCGCTGCCGGCATCCGAGAGCCGGGCGAGCGCCGAGACGCGCTCGGGCAGTCCCAGCACGTCGACGGCGAACGAGATCGGGTAGATGCCGAGATCGAGCAGGGCACCGCCGCCGAGGGCGAGGTCGTTGAGGCGGTGCGCGGGGTCGGTCGAGATCCTCTGCGTGTGGTCGGCGGCGACGACGCGGATCTCGCCGAGCGTGCCGGCGGCGACGATCTCGCGGATGCGCACCATGTGCGGCAGGTACCGCGTCCACATCGCCTCCATCGCGAGAAGGCCCTTCTCGGCCGCCTTCTCGCGGATGGCCGCCGCTTCGGCCTCGTTCAGCGTGAACGGCTTCTCGACCAGCACGTGCTTGCCGTGGTCGAGGGCGAGCAGCGCGTTCTCCACGTGCGAGGGGTGCGGGGTGGCGATGTAGACGATGTCGACGTCGGGATCGGCCACGAGGTCCTCGTACGAGCCGTGAGCGTGCGGGATGTCGTATCGCGCGGCGAACTCGCGCGCGCTGTCGATGCGGCGCGAGCCGACGGCGGTGACGTCGAGGCCCGCGGTGCGCAGGTCGGAGGTGAAGGCGTGCGCGATGCCGCCCGTTGCGAGGATGCCCCAGTGCAGTCCGGTCATGCGCTCCACCGTATCCGTGCGCGAGCCGCCCGGGCGCGGGCGGGACGTTCCGCGCACTCCGCGTCGACCGCTGCGGGGGAGGACTGCCGGCGGCCGGGGCGCGGGCGGGACGCGCGGATGAGGAATCGACGGAGACCGGACGCCCCGCCGAGCGCGCGCGGGGTCGCCCCCGCGGCCGCTCTAGGCTCGTCGCATGACGCCCGTCGAGCGCTTCCGCGAGCTGCTGTCCGTCCCCACCGTCTCCCGAGCCGATCCGGCCGAGGTGGACGACGACGCGTTCGGGCTCTTCCGCGCCACGCTCGAGCGTCTCTACCCCCTCACGCACGCGCATCTCGAGCGCGAGGTCGTCGCCGGCCACTCGCTGCTCTACCGCTGGCGGGGCGCCTCGACCGAGGCGCCGCTGCTGCTCCTCGCCCACCAGGACGTCGTCCCCGTCGACGGGCAGTCCTGGCGTCACGACCCCTTCGCCGCCGACGTCGAGGGGGAGGGGGCGGATGCCACGATCCACGCCCGCGGGGCAATCGACGACAAGGGAGCGCTCGTCGCCGTCTTCGAGGCGGTCGAAGAGGCGCTCGCCGAGGGCGTCGTGCCGCGCACCGACGTCTGGCTCGCCTTCGGTCACGACGAGGAGACACGGGGGACCGGGGCCCGCGCGATGGCGCGGATCCTCGCGGAGCGGGGAGTGCGCCCGGCCCTGGTGCTCGACGAGGGCGGGGCGGTCGTCGACGGCGCGGTTCCCGGGGTCGCGGCGCCGACGGCGATGATCGGGGTCGCCGAGCGCGGGGTCGCCACCTTCGACCTCGTCACGCGCGAGGCGGGCGGGCACGCATCGACGCCTCCGCCGATGCCGGCCACCGCGCGGCTCGCGCGCGCCGTCGACCGCCTTCGGCGCCGCCCGTTCCCGCGTCGTCTCGCTCCTCCCGTGCACGCGATGCTCGCGACCGCCGCCGCCCACGTCGCCGAGCCGCTGGCCTCGGCGTTCCGCCGCCCGCGGCTCTCGGCGCCCCTGCTCACCGCCGTGCTGTCGGCCCTCGGCCCCGAGACCAACGCCCTCGTGCGCACGACCGCCGTGGTCACGCGGCTGGAGGGCTCGCCGGGTGACAACGTACTCGCCACCACCGCGCGGGCGAGCGTCAACGTGCGACTGCTCACCGGTGACACCCTCGCCGACGCGGCGATCCATCTGCGCCGAGCGGTGCGCGACCCCCTCGTCGACATCGAGCTGCGTCACGGCGACGATCCCTCTCCGGTGTCGCCGTGGCGCGGGGCGTCGTGGCGGCGACTGTCGCGGGCCGTCGCCGACACGCTCGGCGACGACGTCGTGCCCCTGCCGTACCTGCAGTTGGGGGCGAGCGACAGCCGTTTCTACACCGGGCTGACGGATGCCGTGTACCGCTTCGCCCCGTTCCACCTCACGCGCTCCGAGCGCGACGCCCTGCACGCCCCCGACGAGCGCATCCGCGTGGACGTGTGGCTGCGCGGCATCCGGTTCTACGGCGCCCTGCTGCGTTCCTGAGCGGCGTCGGACGGGTCGTCAGGACGGCCGCACCCACGGCGGGACACGATGGGAGGGCGATCGCCGCCGCGTCGGTTATCCTCGTGTGACCGGTCACGCAACCGCGCGCGACCCGCAATGAGGCGGCTGATGAGCGACACCGACATCCCGGAGACCACGGGGCGCGCCCCGAGCATCCGCGACGTCGCGCGGCTCGCGGGGGTGTCGTACCAGACCGTCTCGCGGGTCATCAACAACAGCTCGGCGCTGCGCCCCGAGACCGCCGCGAAGGTGCGCTCCGCCATCGCGGAGTTGAAGTTCGTGCCGAATCAGGCGGCGCGCGCCCTCGCGACCAGCCGGTCGAAGCTCATCGGCGTGCTGGGCCCCCGCACCCCCACGCACGGCGTCGCCTCGATGGTGCAGGCGATCGAGTCGGCCGCGCGCGCTGCCGGGTACCGGCTGACGATCACCAATCTCGCCACGAGCGCCCCCGACGACGTGCGATCCTCGATCGACCACCTCATGCAGCAGTCGATCGAGGGGTTGATCGCCGTCGCGCCGCAGACGCGGGTGGTCCCGATCCTCGACGAGCTGAAGCTCCCCGTGCCCGTGCAGATCGTCGCCTCCACCGGGACCGCGACCTCGCACAATGACCAGACCGCGGGGGCCCGTGCGGCCGTCCGCCACCTCATCGAGCTGGGGCACACCCGCATCCTGCACATCGCCGGCCCCCGCGACTGGGTCGAGGCCGATCACCGCATGCGGGGCTATCTCGCCGAGATGGATGCCAACGACCTTTCGCCCCGTCCGCCGGTGCTGGGCGACTGGACCGCGCAGTTCGGTTTCGAGGCCGGTCTCGAACTGCTGCGCACCGAGGATGCCACCGCGGTCTTCGCGGGCAACGACCATATGGCGCTCGGGTTCATGCATGCCGTTCGGGCCATAGGCCGCTCCGTCCCCGAGGACATCTCGGTGGTGGGCTTCGACGACGTTCCCGAATCCGCGCACCTCTGGCCCCCGTTGACGACCGTCCGCCAGGACTTCGTCGGCATCGGGACCCGAGCGATGACCGACCTCCTCGCCGCCCTGGGCGAGTCGACGGGCGACGAGGCGACGTCGGAGCCGGCTCAGCTGCGCCTCATCGTGCGCTCGTCCACCGCCCCGCCCTCGCGCTGACTACGTCACGTTTCGGCAACGGCTGGTCGGTGATCGCGTCGGGACTTGACAGCTTCCGCCAGCGGAGGGGTAGCATCACACACACAATGTGAACGGTCACATGACCGGTCGCACAGGCCGACGGGACTCGCTGCGGAGCGGATCCGTCGAGACGAAGAAGTCTCGAACGACGCGGGAGAGCCGCCTCGCCGAACGGCTTCGTTTCGCCCCGCCGGTCTCTGCGCCCGGCCGGTGCGTCGCTCGCTGAAGCGGTGGGCTCCATGGGGAGAGACCGCGCCACATACCCAACGGAGGGAACCAGAGTGAAGAAGCACAGCATGCTCAAGGCGGTCGCGGGAGCGGGCGTCCTCGCGCTCGGCATCGGCCTCGCCGGTTGCGCGGGAGACCGCACCGGCGCCGGCAGCGGAGACTCGCAGGAGGCCGGCGGCACCATCGGCGTCGCCATGCCCACGCAGCAGTCCGAGCGGTGGATCGCCGACGGCAACAACGTCAAGTCGCAGCTCGAGGAGCTCGGCTACCAGGTCGATCTGCAGTACGCGAACGACGACATCCCCACCCAGGTCTCGCAGATCGAGAACATGATCACCACGGGCGCCAAGGCCCTGATCATCGCCTCGATCGACGGCACCACGCTCACCGACGTGCTGCAGCAGGCCAAGGACGCGAACATCCCCGTCATCGCGTACGACCGCCTCATCAACGGCACCGAGAACGTCGACTACTACACGACGTTCGACAACTACAAGGTCGGCGTGCAGCAGGCCACCTCGCTCCTCACCGGCCTGGGCGTCCTCGACGCCTCGGGCAAGGAGACCGGCGCTGCCGGCCCCTTCAACGTCGAGCTGTTCGCCGGTAGCCCCGACGACAACAACGCGACGTTCTTCTGGAAGGGTGCGATGGACACCCTGCAGCCGTACATGGACAAGGGCACGCTGGTCGTCCCCTCCGGCCAGACCGAGTTCGGCCAGGCGGCCATCCTCCGCTGGCTGCCCGAGACGGCGCAGAAGCGCATGGAGAACATCCTCACCGTCATCGGCGGCACCAAGCTCAACGGTGTGCTCTCGCCCTACGACGGCCTGTCGATCGGCATCATCTCGGCCCTCACCTCGGGTGGCTACTCGGCCACCGACCTGCCCGTCATCACCGGTCAGGACGCCGAGGTCGGCTCGATCAAGTCGATCATCGCGGGTGAGCAGTACTCGACGATCTTCAAGGACACGCGCGAGCTCGCCAAGCAGGCCGTGACCATGGTCGACGACATCCGCAAGGGCACCGAGCCCGAGGTCAACGACACCGAGACCTACGACAACGGCGAGAAGGTCGTCCCGTCGTACCTGCTCGAGTCGACGATCGTGACGAAGGACAACTACAAGGAGATCCTGGTCGACAGCGGCTACTACTCCGAGTCCGACCTGGGCTGATCGCCCGGGAGGCCCCCGGTCTCCCACCCGCCTCCGGCGCCCGCCCCACCATTCCGACCGGCCACGAGCCGGTTCTGCAAGGAGGACCTCGTGAGCACCATCCTCGAGATGCGCTCGATCACCAAGGAGTTCCCCGGCGTCATCGCGCTCGCCGACGTGTCGCTGACCGTCGAGCGCGGGACGGTTCACGCCATCTGCGGCGAGAACGGCGCCGGCAAGTCGACCCTCATGAAGGTGCTCAGCGGTGTGTATCCCGCGGGCGACTACCGCGGTGAGATCGTCTTCGACGGCCAGACCGTCGAGTTCAAGGACATCCGCGACAGCGAAGCGGCCGGCATCGTCATCATCCACCAGGAGCTCGCCCTGAGCCCTTACCTCTCGATCGCCGAGAACATCTTCCTCGGCAACGAGATCACCCACCGCGGTCTCATCGACTGGGATGCCACGAACCGCGAGGCCTCGAAGCTGCTCGCGCGCGTGGGACTCGGCGACAGCCCCGACGTGCCGGTGAACGAGATCGGCGTCGGCAAGCAGCAGCTCGTCGAGATCGCCAAGGCGCTGTCGAAGGACGTCAAGCTCCTCATCCTCGACGAGCCGACCGCGGCTCTCAACGACGACGATTCCGAGCACCTGCTCGATCTGATCCGCCACCTCCGCGGCCAGGGCATCACCTGCATCATCATCAGCCACAAGCTCAACGAGATCCGCGCGATCGCGGACGAGGTCACGATCATCCGTGACGGTCGCACCATCGAGACGCTCGACGTCGCGACCGGCGGCACGAGCGAAGACCGCATCATCCGCGGCATGGTCGGCCGTGAGCTCGAGAACCGCTACCCCGACCGCGATGTGGAGATCGGCGAAGAGGTCCTGCGCATCGAGGACTGGAACGTCAGCCACCCCACGGATGCCACCCGCACCGTCATCCATCAGGCCAACCTGAACGTGCGCGCCGGCGAGGTCGTCGGCATCGCGGGCCTCATGGGCGCCGGACGCACGGAGCTGGCGATGAGCGTCTTCGGCAAGAGCTTCGGCTCGCGGATCTCCGGCAACGTCTACATCCGCGGGCAGAAGGCCGACACCTCGACCGTCCCCGCGGCGATCCGCAGCGGCCTGGCGTACGTGACCGAGGACCGCAAGGGTGCCGGTCTCAACCTCATCGACACGATCAAGCGCAACATCTCGCTGGCCGGGATGCGCAAGCTCGTCAAGGGCGGCTGGGTCGACGGCGACGAGGAGTACCTGGTCGCCAATCGCTACCGCAAGTCGATGAACATCAAGGCGCCCAGCGTCGATGTGGTCGTGGGCAAGCTCTCGGGCGGCAACCAGCAGAAGGTCGTGCTGTCGCAGTGGCTGTTCTCCGACCCCGAGGTGCTCATCCTCGACGAGCCCACCCGCGGCATCGACGTCGGTGCCAAGTACGAGATCTACACGATCATCAACTCCCTCGCGGCGCAGGGGAAGGGGGTGCTCGTCATCTCCTCGGAGCTGCCCGAGCTCCTCGGCATCTGCGACCGCATCTACACCCTCAGCGAAGGCCACATCACCGGCCAGCTGCCCATCGAAGAGGCCACCCCGGAGGCCCTCATGGTGCTCATGACGAAGGAAAAGGAAGCCGACCATGTCAGCGCTTGACAACACCGTGACCCCGCAGGGTCCCGCAACGCCGAAGGGCCCCGTCGGCGGTGGCGCCGGTAGTGGCAGTGGTGCCGGCGGCATCGTGCAGTTCTTCACGTCGCGCCTGCGCGAGATCGGCATCTTCATCGCGCTGATCGTCATCGTGCTGCTGTTCCAGGCCCTCACCGGCGGGCGCCTGCTCACCGCGGGCAACGTGTCGAACATCATCGTCCAGAACAGCTACATCCTGATCCTCGCGATCGGCATGGTGATGATCATCATCGCCGGCCACATCGACCTCTCGGTGGGATCGGTCGCGGCCTTCGTCGGCGCCGTCTCCGGCGTGCTGATCGTGCAGTGGGGCCTGCCCTGGTGGCTCGGCATCCTGCTCTCGCTCGTGCTCGGCGCGGTGGTCGGCATGTGGCAGGGCTTCTGGGTGGCGTACATCGGCATCCCGGCGTTCATCGTGACCCTGGCGGGCATGCTCCTGTTCCGAGGCCTCACGCAGATGACCCTCGGCAACACGCAGATCACGCCCTTCCCGACCGAGTACCGCCAGCTCGGCGGCGGGTACCTGTTCCCCGACCTCTTCCCGGCGTCCAGCTCGCCGGCGGAGTGGATCACGGTCGCCCTCGGCGTGCTCACCCTCGTGCTCTTCGTCGCGTCGCAGGTGCGTCAGCGCGCCAAGCGCGCGGCCCTGGAGCTGCAGAACGAGCCGACCGCGGCGTTCCTGGTGAAGGTCATCGGCGGCGGCGCCCTCATCGCGTACCTGACCTACCTGCTGGGTGTCGCGCCCGGATCGCGTGGCACGCCCATCGTGCTCGTCGTGCTGGCGCTGCTCATCATCGGGTACTCGACCGTCATGAGCCGCAGCGTCTTCGGTCGCCACATCTACGCCATCGGCGGCAACCGTACCGCCGCGAAGCTCTCGGGCATCAACACCCGTCGCGTCGACTTCCTGCTCTTCGTGAACATGGGCGTTCTCGCAGCCCTCGCCGGCATCGTCTTCACGGGCCGCCTGAACTCCGCCGGTCCCGGCGCCGGAAACCTCTTCGAGCTGGACGCCATCGCGGCCTCCTTCATCGGTGGTGCCGCCGTTCAGGGTGGTGTCGGTCGCGTGGTCGGCGCGATCGCCGGTGGTCTGGTCATGGGTGTGCTCAACAACGGCATGTCGCTCATGGGCATCTCGACCGACGTGCAGCAGTTCATCAAGGGTCTCGTGCTGCTGCTGGCCGTGGCCTTCGACGTGTGGAACAAGAACCGCACCCGCGGTTGAGCCTCGCTCCGTCCGCAACGCCCCGTCGCCTCGTGCGGCGGGGCGTTGCCGCGTTCCGTGGGGGAGGATGGATCGGATGACACCTTCCCGAGCCCTTCGTGCGGCCGCCGTTCTCCTCGCCGTGACGGTCGGTCTCACCGCCTGCGCCCCGGCGCGCGCGACCGCCCCCGGCTCGAGCGACGGCGCGGGTGTCATCGGGGTGGCGTTGCCGACGACGGCCGACGCGGTGTGGAGCCGCGGAGCGGACGCACTGAGCCGCGAGCTCACGGCGCGCGGGTATCGCGTCGACCTGCAGTTCGCCGCCTCCGACGCGCGCACCCAGGCCGCCCAGGTGCGCAACATGCTCACGAAGAGCGTGGATGCCGTGATCGTCGCGCCGTTGGCATCCGGTGACCTGTCGACGTCGGTCGCCGCCGCCGACGAGACGGGGGTACCGGTCATCGCGTTCGGGCGGTCGCTCGAGGGCCTCGGCGTCGCCGGGGCGATCGCGTTCGACCCGACCGCGCTCGGGCGCGCGCAGGCGCAGGCTCTGCTCGCCGACCTCGCCGATGCGCCCACCGTCGAGGAGGTGTCGCCGAGCCCGACCCCGTCGCCGACGACGTCCGACGCGACGGGCCTCGTCCCGACCGAGGAGCCGGGTACGGCGCGGGTCGCCGTGCTGAGCGCCTCGGAGTCCGACGCCTGGGAGAGCGCGCGGTACGACGCCGCGATGGCCGCTCTGCAGTCGGCGATCGAGGCGGGTCGCATCGAGATCGTGTCGGGGGCGACGCGCGATGCCGCCCTCGTCGACGGCGACACCGCCGAGGGACAGGCCGGCGCGGCCGAGAAGCGCGTCCGAGCGCTCCGGGAGGGTGCGCTGGACGAGGTGCCCACGGCGGTGCTCGCTCTCGGCGACGCGGTGACGCGCGGCGTCGTGACCGCGCTCACGACCGACCCGCCCGAGGCCGACGGCGAGACCGCCTCGCCGACCCCCTCGCCCGCCGCGACCGACGGCGGTGCCGACGCCGGGCCCGCCCGCGCCCCGCTCGTCGTCGGATCCGGCGCCGACCCGCTGACCGTGCGAGCGCTGCGCGACGGCGACCTCGACGCCGCTGTCTTCGCCGATCCGCGGGCGCTCGTGTCCGCGACCGCCGACGCCGTCGAGGCGGTGCTCGACGATCGCGACGTTCCCGTCGAGGCCGCGGACGAGGTGTCGCCGAGCATCTTGCGCGCCGACGACGTCGAAGAGCTGATCGCCTCCGGCTGGATCTCGGGCGACGAGCTCTGACCGCGCCTTTTCGGGTTATCCCGAAGCGGCGCGGGGGCTGACCGGGCGGTGCTCGCGCCGGCCGCGCCCTAGCGTGGACCGCATGACCACGGCATCCGTTCTCCCGCCTCCTCCGCCGGTTCCCGGCGCGCCCGTTGACACCGCCCCGCCGACGGGCGGCGTGCCGGAGAAGGTGCGCGTCGCCTCGCCGGGCCGCGTCGCCGCGGCGGTCGCCCACCTGGCCGCGTTGGGTGTGATCGGGCCGGCCGTGTTCACGGGACTCTTCAGCCTGCTGGGCTCGGGCTTCGGCCTGCTCGCCGCGCTGCTGGTGGGCGTGATCGTGCTCGTCGTCTTCGTCTACGCGCTCTTCGCCGTCGCCTGGTTCGAGCGGGCGCGCGTCGACGGGCTCTACGGCCTGGGACTCGCGCCGCTGCGGCCGCGCCGGAGTGCGAAGCCGGGCTTCGTCGGGGTGCTGCACTCGATCTGGCTTCAGGCCATCGATCCGCTGCAGTGGCGGGCGGTGGCGTCGTTCTCGATCGCGACCGTGATGGGGCTCGTGACGGTGACCGCCCTCGCCGGACTCGCGTGGGGCCTCGCCCTGGTCGTCAGTCCGATTTTCGGGTGGTCGAACACCCGGTTCCTCGACCTGATCCCGCTGCAGGGTGCCGCGGTTCCGCTCGGGGGTGCCGTCGCGATCCTCGTCGCGATCGCCGCCGTCATCGGCCTCGCGATCCTCGACGGCGTCATCGTGCGGGCGATCTTCGTCCCCTCGCGTGAGGCGCAGCTCGTCGAACAGGCCCGCACCTCCGATACCCGCCGGGCGGGAGCGGTGCGCGCGGCCGAGGTCGAGCGCACGCGCATCGAACGCGATCTGCACGACGGCGTTCAGCCGCGCCTGGTCTCGATCGGCATGACGCTGGGTCTCGCGCAGACCAAGATCGACGACGACCCCGAGGCCGCCAAGGCGCTCGTGGCCGAGGCGCACGCCTCGACCAAGTCGGCCATCACCGAACTGCGGCAGCTCGCCCGCGGCATCCACGCCTCGGTGCTCGAGGATCGGGGCCTGGATGCCGCCCTCTCGGCGCTCGCGTCGCGCTCGCACATCCCCGTGACCCTCGACGTGCGGCTGCCCCGCCGCTGCGGACGCGCCGCCGAGGAAGCGGTCTACTTCGCGATTGCGGAGACCCTCACCAACGCCGCCAAGCACTCCCGTGCCGCCGCGTGCCGCGTCGACGTACGGGTGCGCGACGACGGCTCGTTGTGGGCCCGCGTCGAGGACGACGGACTCGGCGGAGCGCGGGTCGTGCCCGGCGGCGGGCTCGACGGCATCGTCAACCGCGTGACGGCCGCGGGTGGCACCGCCCGCATCGACAGCCCCCAGGGCGGACCGACCACCGTGGAGGTGAACGTCCCGTGCGCATCCTGATCTGCGAGGACTCCGTGCTGCTGCGCGAGGGACTCGTGCGCCTGCTCGCCGACGACGGCCACGAGGTGGTCGCGGCCCTGCCCGACGCGAACGGCCTGGAGGCCGCGGTCGCCGAAACGGCGCCCGAGCTGTGCATCCTCGACGTGCGGCTGCCGCCGACGTGGACCGACGAGGGCATCCGCGCCGCGATCGCGCTGCGGTCCCGGCATCCGGGGCTCGCCGTGCTCGTCCTGTCGCAGTACGTCGAGGAGCGCTACGCGAGCGACCTGATCGCCGACGGCCAGGGGGCCTTGGGCTACCTGCTCAAGGACCGGGTGGCCGATGTCGCCGACTTCCTCGCCGCCGTGGCATCCATCGCCGCCGGCGCCACCGTGCTCGACCCGGAGGTCGTGGCGCAGCTGCTCACCCGGCGGCGACGCGACGAACGCCTGCAGAGCCTGACCGAGCGCGAGCGGGCCGTGCTGGCCCTGATCGCGGAGGGGCGCTCGAACCAGGCCATCGCCGGAGCCCTGTTCGTCAGCGAGGCGAGCGTCGAGAAGTACATCACCGCCATCTTCACCAAGCTCGGCCTGGAACAGGACGAGACCGGCAACCGCCGCGTCATCGCCGCCCTCGTGCACCTGGGCCACGATCACACCGGAGCGACCTCATGACCACGCAGGCCCCCTTCTCCGCCCCCGCCGCCCCCTTCTCCGCCCCCGAGCCGCCCCGCCGTCGCGGCGCCGCTCTCGCGGTGTCGGTCGTCACGATCGTGGTCGGCGCGTGCGT
Organism: uncultured Microbacterium sp.; assembly: GCF_947489255.1. Taxonomy (GTDB): domain Bacteria; phylum Actinomycetota; class Actinomycetes; order Actinomycetales; family Microbacteriaceae; genus Microbacterium; species Microbacterium phycohabitans. The sequence goes on along the minus strand of NZ_CANLCY010000003.1, from coordinate 17,969 downwards.
CGCGCTCGGCACGATCGCCGGCACCGGGGCATCGGCCGTCGTGGTGTTGCGCGACGCCGATCGCGGCTCCGTCCGCGTGGATGACACGGCACGGGCGGTGGGGTCGCTCGACGTCGACGTCACCGGGGGAGCGCTGACGATCGCGTACGGCGACGTCGAGAACGCGCGGCTCGACGCGACGACCGGGCGGGCGGGATGGACGTTCGAGCGCCGCGGAGACGCCCTGCGCGTCGCCTCGCCGAACGGGACGTTCGTCGGCTGGGGATCGGGATCATCCGCCACGATCACGCTCCCGCGGGACTGGGCGACCACCGGTCCCGGCGTCGACGCGCAGATCAGCGGCGGCACGCTCGACCTCCAGGGCGAGTACGGCACCGTGTCGATCAGAGTGGCCGGGGGGACCGCGACGCTCGACGGCGCCGCGGCCGACCTCGACCTGTCGGTCTCGGGAGGATCGGCGTCGGTGCAGCTGCGCGACGTCGGCACTGCCGCGTTCGACGTGGCCGGCGGCGAGATCACCGGTCAGCTGCGCGGATCCACCCCCGTGCGCACCGACATCGAGCTGGCGGCCGGCTCGCTCGATCTGCGCCTGCCCGACGACGAGTACCGCGTGAGCGTCGACGACGGCCTGGGCTCCGTTGACAACGCCCTGCGCACCAGCGCCACGGCCACCGCCGAGGTCGACGTCACCGCGACGATGGGCGAGGTGCGCCTGCGCTCCTGAGCGTCCGGGATCGCGTGAGTCGCCAAAATCTGTCGCTTCGGGAGCCCCCGAAGCGACAGATTTCGGCGACTCACGCCCCCTTCAGCGCCTTCGTGATGCGCTGCGGCGAGACCGGCTCGGCGGTGCCGAGACGCTGGGCGAACAGGCTCACGCGCAGCTCCTCGAGCAGCCAGCGCGTCTGCACGAGGGTCGCGGGGGCGTCGGCGGGGAGGGGGATCGTGCCCCCGGCCTCGGTGAACGCGGTCGCGGAACGCTCGTACTCGGTCTGCCGCTGGCGGTCGCGGCCGGGGTTGTCCGACAGGGTCTTCACGCGCTCCAGCGCTCCCGCCAGATAGCGGGGGTAGTGCTGCAGGCGGTGAAGCCCCGTGCGCGAGAGGAAGCCGGGGAAGATCAGGCCCTTCACCTGCCCCCGCACGTCGTTGAGCGCTCCCAGCAGCGTGATCGATGCGGCATCCTTCATGGCCCTCTCGACCTCGCGCTGCGCGAGCAGGATCCTGGCCGCGAGCGACACCGTCTGGAAGGTGCGCTCGACCGAGACGGCGGAGAACGCATCCCGCACGCGCTCGAAGTCGGCCTTCGTGCGCACGACACCGCTCGGCGCCTCACGCAGGAGCACGTCGTCGGCGAGGGCCACGCGCGCGTCCTCGATCAGCGCCTTCGCGTTCTGGTACGGGGATGCCGCGAGCGCCAGCTTTTCGTTCGCGGTGAGGTGGTCGAGCACGTACGTCGCGGGCGAGGGCACGGCGAGCAGCATCAGACGACGGATGCCGGCGCGGGTGTGCCGCGCGGCATCCTCCGGGGTGGCCTCCACCCGCAGGGCGACGCTGTCTGCCTCGTCGACGAGAGCCGGATAGCCGCGCACGACGCCTCCCGCGACGGGGGTGTCGACGACCTCGGTGAGCTCGTCGAGGTCCCACGTGGTGAGTTTCGTCCGGGACGCGAAGGCGGGGGAGGCCTCGGCGACCTTCGCGGCCGACCGTGCGGCGGGTCGCTCGCGCGTGACGGCGGACTCGACGCTGGAGCGGGCGCGATCGGCCAGACGACGCTGCAGCGCCCCGAGGTCGCGGTCGCTGCCGATCGCCCGGCCGCGGGCGTCGACCGCGCGGAACGAGGGGAGCAAGTGCGCGGGGACGCGCTCGATCTCGAAGTCGGCGGCGCTCACCCGCTGGTTCGCCACGCGCTGCACGAGGGCGGCGAGGGAATCGACGAGCGTCGTCTTCGGCAGACCGTTCGCGTGCTCGGGGCCCTTCTCGGCCAGTTCGGCGCTGAATTTCTCGGCCCAGTCGGCGGCCGGCACGACGTTGCGCCGAATCGTCTTGGGCAGAGCTCGCAGGAGCGCGGTCACCAGCTCGTCGCGCATGCCCGGCACCTGCCAGTCGAAGCCGTCGGGGCGCAGCTGCGCGAGCAGCGGCAGCGGCACGACGACCGTGACGCCGTCGTCGGGCGCGCCGGGCTCGAAGCGGTAGGCGAGGTTCAGCGTCTGGTCGCCCTGGCGCCAGCGCGCGGGGAAGGCGCGGTCGTCGCCCTGCGCGCGGTCGCCGGTGAGGTCGGACTCGCGCAGGTCGAGCAGATGGGGCGTGCGGGCGCTGGCGTCCTTCCACCACGTCTCGAACGAGCGCACGTCGGTGACGTCGGCCGGGATGCGGGCGTTGTAGAACGCGAACACCGCCTCGTCGCCGACGAGGATGTCGCGACGGCGCTCGCGCTCCTCGATCTTCTCGAGCAGCCGGCGCTGCTCCTGATTGCGGCGCAGGAACGCGGTGAGGCGCTTGTCGAGCACCGAGGGGTCCCACTCGCCCTCGACCAGCGCGTGTCGCACGAACATCTCGCGCGCGAGCGGGCGGTCGAAGCGCGCGAGCTGCACCCGGCGGCGGCCGACGAGCTCGACCCCGAAGAGGGTGACCTTCTCGTAGGCGGCCGCGGAGCCGGCATCCTTCGACCAGTGCGGCTCGCTCAGCGAGCGCTTCACGAGGTCGGGGGCGAGCTCCTCCGCCCACGCCGGGTCGACGGCGGCGACCGTGCGCGCGAACAGGCGCGAGGTCTCGACGAGCTCGGCGGCCATGACCGCGGAGGGACGCTTCTTCTTCAGCCCCGACCCGGGGAAGATCGCGAAGCGGGCACCGCGCGCGCCGATGTACTCGCCCTTGACGGGGCGGGTCTCGCCGGGAGCCTTGCGGTCCTTGGTCTGCGCCATCGTGCGGGGATCCAGGATGCCGAGGTGCGACAGCAGTCCGGACAGGATCGCGCGGTGGATGGCGTCGCCCGCGGCGTGGCCCTCTGGTGCGGCGTGCCCCTCTGAGGCCGTCCCTGCGGACCCTCGTCCCCTTTCTGACGGTGCATGTCCCGAAGAGTGCGACTTCGAGCGCCCTGCACCGGCCATAAGTGGGACATGGCTCTTCGCGCCGCGCGCGGCAGCGCGACCCTCGCCGGGCCCGCCGTTGCCGGAGCCGCCGCGCCCGCCGGATCCCTCGCCCGAGGCGCCCAGCGACCGCAGCTGCCGGTGCACGTCGATCCACTCGCGCACCCGCACGTAGTTGAGGTGCTCGCTGCGGCACAGGCGCCGAAACGCGCTCGAGCCGAGCTCGGCCTGCTTCTCCTGCAGGTAGTCCCACAGGTTCAACAGCGAGAGGAAGTCGCTGGTGGGGTCGGTGAATCGTGCGTGGAAGCGATCGGCCTCCTCGCGGCGATCCTCGGGGCGCTCGCGCACGTCCTGGATCGACATGCCCGACACGATCGCGAGCACCTCGCTCGACACGTCGCCCCGGCGCGCCTCGATCAGCATGCGGGCGAAGCGCGGGTCGATCGGCAGCCGGGCGATCTCGCGGCCGATCTCGGTGAGTCGGGGCCCGGTGTCGTCACGGCGCCCGCGGCGCTGTCGCGACGGGTCGCCGTCGTCGCGCACGTCGCGCTCGCGCGAGGCGTCGGTGCGCGAGGTGTCCGCGCGCGACCCGGGCGCGGGCAGCTTCACGGCGCCCAGCTCGACCAGCAGGTCGAACGCCGCCTTCACGCCCCGCGAGTCGGGCGGGGTGAGGAACGGGAACGCCTGAATGTCACCGAAACCGAGGGAGAGCATCTGCAGGATGACGGATGCCAGCGAGGTACGCAGGATCTCGGGCTCGGTGTACTCGGGGCGACGGGTGAAGTCGTCTTCGGAGTAGAGGCGGATCGCGATACCCGGCGACGTGCGGCCCGCGCGGCCGGAGCGCTGCTGCGCCGAGGCCTGCGACACGGCCTCGATCGGCAGGCGCTGGATCTTCGACCGGTTGCTGTAGCGCGAGATGCGTGCGGTGCCGGTGTCGACGACGTACCGGATGCCGGGGACCGTGAGGCTCGTCTCGGCGACGTTCGTGGCGAGGATGACGCGGCGGCGCACGCCCGCGACGCTCGAGCGCTCGAAGACGCGGTGCTGCTCCGCCGCGGAGAGGCGGCCGTATAGCGGCAGCACCTCGGTGGGGGCCGCGTCCTTCTGATACGCCCCGCGGATGGCATCCGCCGCGTCGCGGATCTCGGCCTCGCCGGGGAAGAAGACGAGTACGTCGCCCGCCGGCTCCCGGTCGAGTTCGCGCAGGGCCGCGACGACGGCCCCGACCTCGTCGACGTCGTCGGCCTCGCGCGCGGTCTTGCCGGCCGGCCGTGCAGAACCCCGGAGACTCGACGGCGAAGAAGCCGCGCGACCGCGAGATGACGGGGCCCCGCCGTCGTCGGCATCCGGAATCTCAGGAGTTTCGGCCGCGCCGTCGGCGCCGTCGAGCGGCCGGTACCGGATCTCGACCGGGTACGTGCGCCCCGACACCTCGATGACCGGCGCCGGCACCGGGTCGCCGCCGGGCTCGGCGGGGGGAGCGGCGAAGTGACGCGCGAAGCTCTCGGGGTCGATGGTCGCCGAGGTGACGATGACCTTGAGGTCGGGGCGCTTCGGCAGGATGCGGCGGAGGTACCCGAGCAGGAAGTCGATGTTGAGCGAGCGCTCGTGCGCCTCGTCGACGATGATCGTGTCGTAGCGGCGCAGCAGCCGGTCGCGGTGGATCTCGTTGAGCAGGATGCCGTCGGTCACCAGCGCGACGCGCGTGTCGGCCGAGACCTTGTCGGTGAAGCGCACCTTGTAGCCGACGGTGGAGCCGAGCGGCACCTGCATCTCCTCGGCGATGCGCTCGGCGATGGTGCGCGCGGCGATGCGGCGGGGCTGCGTGTGGGCGATCGAGGTGCGCCCGAGCTCGAGGCAGATCTTGGGCAGCTGGGTGGTCTTCCCCGACCCCGTTGCGCCCGCGACGATCACGACCTGGTTGTCGCGGATCGCGCGCGCGATCTCGTCCCGCGCGGCGCTGACGGGCAGCTCGGGCGGGTAGACGATGACGGGTTCGACAGACACAGCCTTCCAGCGTATCGCTCGCGGGCCGCGTGAGTCGCCAGATTCCGTCGCTTCACAGGCCCTGACGGCGACATATCGTGGCGACTCACGCGAGGGGGTCTACGGCATCTGCGCCTTCTGCGCGAGGATGCGGCGGGCGGCGGCGTCCACCTTCGCGGCGAAGGCGGGGTCGGACTCGGCGCGCGAGAGCACGGCCTGGTGCATCTCGGGGTACACCGAGGGGTCGGCCGAGACGAGGAGCAGGTCGACGCCGGCGTCGACCGCGAGCGTCGCGCGATCCGCGGGAGACCACGGCTGCACCTGGCGGGCGGCCGAGAGGTCGTCGACCGTGACCACCCCGTCGAACCCGACGGCGTCGCGCAGCACGTCCACGACCGCGGGCGAGAAGGCGGCGGGAGCGGAGGGGTCGATCCGCGCGTAGATCGCGGTCGAGAGCATGACCACGGCGGGTCCCTGGGGCAGCACCGAGGAGTACACCCCGACGTCGGGGCCGTCGGAGGTGACCGTCTCGTCGGTCACGCCGGTGGAGTAGTCGGTGTTGTCGTCGACGTGCCCGAGGCCCGGGAAGTGCTTGAACGTCGGCAGCACCCCTCCGTCGCGCATCCCCGCGGCGAACGCGCCCGACTTGGCGGCGACGGTCGTCCCGTCGTAGCCGTACTCGCGCGCGAGTTCGCCGATCGGGGGGTTGGATGCCGCGAACTCCGCGCTCGTGACGATGTCGGCGACCGGGGCGAGGTTCATGTTCACCCCGGCCGCAGCCAGTTGCGCGCCCCAGGTCGCCGCGCTCGCGCGGAGGGCGGCGTCGTCGGATGACGCCTGATCGAGGGCCGAGGGGATGTCGTCGAACCCCGGGCCCGAGAGCACCTGCACCGTGCCGCCCTCCTGGTCGGTGGCGACCCACAGCGGGGGCCGGCCCGCGGGCACGGTCGAGGTGAAACCGCTCACGAGCTGCGCGGTCGCCGGGGTGCCGGCATCCGACCGCCCGTGCAGGAAGATGCCGCCGATGTGGTCGTCCTGCACCGCCGCCATCGTCGTCGGGTCGGCGCCGTCGACCGAGGTGCCGACCATGAACATCTGCCCGACCTTGTCGGCCAGGCTCATGCCCTCGAGCGGATCGGGCGTGCGCGTGGGGGTGGGCGTCGTCGTGGGGAGGGCAGTGGCGGATGCCGATGGGGTCGGCGGGGCGGCCGCGGGAGCGCAGCCCGCGAGGGCGAGCGCCGCGGTCGCGACGAGCAGCGAGAAGCGGGCGGGGGTCTTCACCCCTCGATGCTGTCCCATCGACCTGAACGTCCGGTCCCCGCGCGGGGGGCTTGCGTCCGGCCGAGCGAATCGTTCGACGCGGGATCAGCCGTTCCCCGCGGAGCAGGTCGCCTGATCCGCCTTCGTGCCGTTGATGTTCTCGGGCAGGTCGACGACGCCCGGTGCACCACTCGCATCGGGGGAGGCGCTGGCATCCGGAGCGGGGGTCTCCTCGGACGGAGCGGCGGGTTCCTCGGTGGGAGCCGACGGATCGGCGACCACGCCGCGGCCCGCCTCGCCGGTGATGGTGAGGGGAGCGTTGGCGGCGAGCGCCTCGAACAGCACCTGCGCCGAGGCCTCGTCGGGGGCGACGCGGTTGCTGTCGAACGGGTCGTCGACCACGGGGTACTGCACGAAGGTGATGTCGGAGAACGGCACGTCCTTGAGCGTGTACGCCAGCTGCGCGATGCGGACGGGGTCGGCGAGGCTCTCGCTCGGCTGGATGTTGTTGACGGCCGTGTTCGCGAGGCCGATGAGCGTGCCCGGGTTGGACAGCACCTCGTCGCTGCGCAGCTTGTTGACCAGCCGCGACATGTACTGCTGCTGGTTGCCGATACGGGCGAGGTCGCTGCCGTCGCCGATGCCCTTGCGCGTGCGCAGGAAGGCGAGGGCGTCGAACCCCTTGACCACGCGAGGACCGGCCTCCCACTGGATGCCGGCATCCGGGTCGTCGATCCCGTCGCCGCCGATGCACACCTCGATGCCGCCGATCGCGTCGGTGATGTTGACGACGTTGCCGAAGCTCACCTTCGCCGCGAAGGGGATGCTCTGCCCGGTCAGGTTGGAGACCGTGTCGGCGACGCAGGACAGACCGCCGTCTTCGAACGCGGTGTTGATCGAGGCCCGATCGGTGCCGCCGAACACGGAGCCGTCGTCGTTCGTGCACTCCGGGATGGCGACCTGCAGGTCGCGCGGGAACGACACCACGGTGGCGCGCCGCGGGTTCGCCGAGACGTAGAGCAGCATGTTGACGTCGTTGCGCGCGCCGTCGTTCTCGGGGTCGGTGCAGCGCGGTCCGAACGCCGCCGCCACGACGTCGTCGCACTCGTCGGTGCCGACCACCAGCACCGCGAAGGGCTCGGTGTACTCGCTCAGCGCGGGCGGCTCTGCCGGAGCGTCCTTCAGCGGCACCGAGGCCTCCTGCAGGCGACTCGTCAGCGACCAGGCGTAGAAGCCCCCCACCGCCACGCCGGCGACGACGATCACGGCGGCCGCGATCGCGATCAGCTTGAGGCCGCGGCGGACGCCGGACTCGGGGCGCCGTCGCGCGTGTCTCGGGGTGGGGCTGGCGTGCATGGGGGTAGTCAATCACGCGAGGACGGACACGTCCTGATGCCGGGCCGCGGCGGCATCCGTCGGTGGGTCGGAGACCGCCCCGCAGCGACGACGGGGCGGCCGGATGATCCGACCGCCCCGCCGCCTCTCAGGCCCGCGCGGATTACTGTCCGCCCTCCGTGAGCGTCACCTCGATCGGGGTGTACTCGCCGTCGACGGTGACCCCCTCGTCCTTCAACGCGCTGAGGGCCGCCTCGATGTACTCGTTGGAGTACGCGGATGCCGCGGGCTCGGTCGTGATGAGGTTCAGCCCGTCCTGGTTGACCGCCTTGAGAGCGCCGTCGACGGTCTGCTGCCACGCGTCGGCGTCGATCATGCCGAAGTCGCCCCCGGTCCAGATGAGCTTGTTCACCTCGTTCATCTGCCACAGCTGGTGGGTGGGACCGACCGGGAAGGCGTCGACTCCCGGGGCGGTCGCGGCGGTGTACGTGATGTCGGCGGCCTCGGTGGGGTTGTCGCGGGCGAACACCCAGCCCTTGATGACGGCCTTGAGGAACCGCGTAGCGGCGTCGGCGTAGGCGGGGTCGTCGGCGAGGCGCGTCGTGTCGGCCCAGATGGCGTCCTGGAGCATGGCGCCGGCGGTGTCCTCGTACGAGATCACGTCGATGTCGTCCATCGTGTATAGCTTCCCGGTGGCGGGGTTCACCGTCTCCAGCAGCTGCGCGAGCTCGTTGTAGGTCATGGCCTGCGCGGCATCCACGTCCTTGTCGAGGAGGGCGTTCATCGAGAAGTCCTGCGTCGTGATCTGCACGGTCGAGGCGTCGAGCCCCTTGTCGGCCATGGCCGCGAAGATCTCCCACTCGTTGCCGAAGCCCCACGAACCGATGCGCTTGCCCTCGAAGTCGTCGACGCTCGTGATGCCCGAGCCCTTCCACGACACCTGGGTGGTCCCCGACTTCTGGAACACCTGCGCGATGTCGGTGAGCTCGACGCCCTGGTTCTCGAGGGTGCCGAGGACCTTGGGCACCCAGGCGACGGCGAAATCGACGTCTCCGGCGACGAGGGCGTCCTGGGGGACGATGTCGCCACCCGAGGGCAGCACCTCGACGTCGTCGAAGCCCTCCTCCTGGAAGTAGCCCTTGTCGAGGGCGACGTAATAGCCGGCGAACTGCGCCTGCGGGAGCCACTGCAGCTGGAGCTTGAGGGAGGTGAGCGGAGTGAAGTCGCCGTCGGCGGCGGCCTGCTCGGAGCTTCCGCCGCCGGAGCAGGCGGAGAGCGCGAGGGCCGCGACGCCGACCCCGGCGATCGCGCCGAGGGCGCGTCGGGTGCTGTATCTCATGGTGGGTCCTTCCGGATCGGGTGGAGCGCGTGTGTCGGGTGGTGCAGGCTCTTTCGTGAGGGGTGGATGCCGGTCAGCTCCGCGGGCGGCCGGCGCCGAGACGGCGCGCGACGACGCGTTCGAGCAGCGCGGTGACGAGGAAGAAGACGAGACCGATCGCGATGCCCCCGGCCACGAACGCCCAGGCGAGGGCGGCGCGCCCCGATTTGGCGTAGGTGGCGATGGCGGTGCCGATCCCGTCGGCGGGGCCGCCGAAGTATTCGGCCACGAGGGCGGAGATGACGGCGAGGGATGCCGCGACCCGCACGCCCGTGACGAGGTAGGGCAGGGCGGTGGGCAGGGTCAGGCGGAGGAACGTCTGGCCTCCGCTCGCGGCGGTGGCGCGGAACAGGTCGCGCTGGACGGGGCGTGTCTGGCGCAGCCCCCGGAGGGTGTTCACGAACACCGGGACGAAGGCGGCGATGCCGGCGACGGCCTGTCGACCGAACTGGCTCGACGCGCCGAACATCGTGTTCAGGATGGGGGTGAGCGCCACGATCGGCACGACCGCGAGGGCGGCGACCAGGGGAGCGGTCATGCCGTCGACGGGCCGCCAGGTCGCAGCCAGCGCGGCGAGCAGCACGGCGATCACGGTGCCGGCGAGGAGCCCCACGAGCGCGTTCGTCCCCGTGATGCCCGCGGCCTCGGCGATGAGTCCGACGCGTCCGACGAACTCCGCGCCCACGGCGAAGGGATCGGGGAGCATGCGCGGGGCGTTCCCGGAGGCGACGAAGGCGTACCAGGAGAGCAGGCCCGCGAGACCGACCACCAGGGGTGCGGTCCATCGCGCCCACGCGGGCAGCGGTGCGGCGGTCATCGCTCGTTCGCCCGGTGCATCGGCGAGCCGTGCAGTGCCTCGCGCACCGCCGTGACCCGGGCGAAGTACTCGGGCGACTCGCGCAGAGATTCGTCGCGCGCGCGCCCGGGGCGGGTGTCGATCACGTCGGTGATGCGGCCGGGGCGCGGGCTCATCACCACCACGCGGTCCGACAGGAACACCGCCTCCGGGATCGAGTGGGTGACGAAGACGACGGTCGCCCCCGTCTCGGCCGCGATGCGGGCGAGTTCGGACTGCAGGCGCTCGCGCGTCATCTCGTCGAGGGCGCCGAAGGGCTCGTCCATCAGCAGCAACCGCGGCGAGGCCGCGAGCGCGCGGGCGATGGCGACGCGTTGCTGCATCCCGCCGGAGAGCTGGTCGGGGTAGCGGTCGACGAAGTCGGAGAGGCCGACGAGTTCGGCGAGTTCGGCGACGCGCGCGTCGCGACGGGCGCGCGTCCAGCGGTGCAGCTCGAGGGGGAGGGCGATGTTCGCCGCGACCGTGCGCCACGGGAGGAGCCCGGCCTGCTGGAAGGCGATGCCGTAATCCTGGTCGAGGCGGGCCTGCCGCGCGGTCTTGCCGGCCAGGGCGAGCTCTCCGCCGCTGGCGGTGTCGAGGTCGGCGATGAGGCGCAGCAGCGTGGATTTGCCGCAGCCGGAGGGACCGATGAGCGAGATGAACTCGCCAGGCGCGATGTCGAGGTCGACGTCGGTCAGGGCGACGACCTCGCCGCCCGCGCTCAGGAAGACCTTGCTCAGGCCCCGGGCCCGGACCGCGCTCGTGAGGGTGTCGGTGCTCATGCGGTGTCCTCTCCGCGACGGAAACGATGAAGTGCGACGCCCACCAGGGCGACGCCGCCCGCGGCGACCAGGCCCATCGCGACGGTGCCGAAAGTGGGTGCCCAGGGAGCCGCCGGATCGGACGAGGCTTGCCCTACGAGCTGGATGAGCATGCGGCCGATGCCTCCGCGCAGACCGATCGACACCTCGGCGACGACCGCGCCGACCACAGCCGAGGCCGCGGCCAGGCGCAGGGCCGGGAGCAGGTGCGGAACCGCCGCGGGAAGACGCAGGTGCACGAGCGTCTGCCCCCAACCCGCCGAGCTCGCGCGCATGAGGTCGAGGTGCAGGGCGTCGGGCGCCTCGAGACCGCGGAGCATGCCGACGGCGATGGGGAAGAAGGCCAGATAGGAGGCGATCAGCGCCACCGAGAACCACTGCGGCCAGGGGAATCCGGAGCGGTCGATCTGCGTCCCCAGCGCATTGACCACCGGTGCGAACGCGATCAGCGGCACGATCTGGCTGACGACGATCCAGGGGAGCAGACCCGCCTCCACCACCCGCCAGCGTTGCATCGCGATGCCGAGCAGCGAGCCCACGACGACGCCGATGAGCCAGCCGAGGGCGGCCAGGGCGAGCGTGGTCCCGGCCGCCTGCACCACCGAGACGATCAGCGGCGGGGTGTCGCCCCCGCTCGTCGGCGCGAACAGGCGCGCGATCATCTCCCCGACGTGCGGCATGGCGCGATCGTGCGTGCGAGGGAGCAGGATGACGCCCGACCCGGCCGACCCGTCGCCTCCGACGGTCACGCCGTCGGCGGGTCCGAGCAGCTTGTAGAGCTCCCAGGCCGCGATGACCGCGGCGACGCCGGCGACTCCCCAGCCCACCCTCACCGCCGCGGCGCGCCCACGCGCGGAACGGGGAGCCCGCGGCATCCGTTCCTCCCCGGCGATCCCGGCGACCCCGGGGGCGACGACCTGATCCGTCACGGCCGGCTCACCGCTTCGCCGTCACCGGGGGAGTGAGCGCGGGGATCACGGTCTCGCCGTAGACCCGCATCGTCTCCTCCTTGTTGTCGTGCTGGAGGTAGCCCGCGAACTGGGTGACGCCGAGCGCACGCAGCTTCTCGAGCTTGGCGATGTGCTCCTCGGCGGTGCCGAGCACGCAGAAGCGCTCCACGATCTCGTCGGGCACGAAGTCGACGTGGTCGTTGTGACTCTTGCCGTGCGAGTTGTAGTCGTAGCCCGTGCGGCCGGCGATGTAGTCGGTGAGCGCCGCGGGCACGTCGGAGCCCTCGCCGTATTTCGCGACGATGTCGGCGACGTGGTTGCCCACCATCCCGCCGAACCACCGGCATTGCTCGATCATGTGCGCGCGGCTCTCCGGTGTGTCCTCGCCGATGTACATCGGCGCGGCGACGCAGAACGCGATCTCGTCGGGGTCGCGCCCAGCGTCCTCGGCGGCTTTGCGGACGGTCGCGATCATCCACTCGGCGATGTCGAGGTCGGCCAGCTGCAGGATGAAGCCGTCGGCCACCTCGCCGGTGAGTTTGAGGGCGAGAGGGCCGTAGGCGGCGACCCACACGTCGAGCTCCGACCCGCGGCTCCACGGGAACTGCAGCGTGGCGCCGTTGTACTCCACGGCGCGGGAGTTGCCGAGCTCGCGGATGACGTGCACCGACTCCCGCAGGGCCTTCAGCGTCGTGGGGCGCCCGTTGGTCACGCGCACCGCGGAGTCGCCGCGGCCGATGCCGCAGATCGTGCGGTTGCCGTACATCTCGTTGAGCGTGGCGAACGTGGATGCCGTGACCGTCCAGTCGCGGGTCGCGGGGTTGGTCACGAACGGTCCCACGATCACGCGGCGCGTGGCCGCGAGGATCGCGGAGTGGATGACGTAGGGCTCCTGCCACAGCAGGTGCGAGTCGAAGGTCCACACGTGGCTGAAGCCGTGGGCCTCGGCCAGCTGCGAGAGCTGCACCGTGCGGGCGGCCGGGGGGTTCGTCTGCAGGACGACGCCGAAATCCATGGGTGCTCCGCTCAGATCAGGTACTGGCTGAGGCCGCGCTTGACGAAGCGGCCGTCGCCCTTGGTGCCGAGGTAGGCGCCGTCGTCGACGACGACCTTCCCGCGCGAGATGACCGTGTCGACGTGCCCGTCGATCTCGTAGCCCTCCCACGCGGAGTGGTCCATGTTCATGTGGTGGGTCTTGCCCACGCCGATGGACGTGTGCCCGGCCGGGTCGTACACGACGACGTCGGCATCCGCTCCCGGGGCGATGACGCCCTTCTTGCCGTACATGCCGAACATGCGCGCCGGCGTCGTGCTGGTCAGTTCCACCCAGCGCTCGAGGGTGATCTGTCCCGTCACGACGCCCTGGTACATGAGGTCCATGCGGTGCTCGACCGAGCCGATGCCGTTGGGGATGGCCCGGAAGTCCCCCTGGCCGAGGGTCTTCTGGTCCTTCATGCAGAACGGGCAGTGGTCGGTTGAGACCATCTGGATGTCGTTGGTGCGAAGCGCCTGCCACATGTGGTGCTGATGGCCCTCGTGCTTCGAGCGCAGCGGGGTCGAGCACACCCACTTGGCTCCCTCGAAGTCGCCCCACTCCTCGCTCGAGGCGCCGAGCTGGTCTTCGAGCGAGAGGTAGAGGTACTGCGGGCACGTCTCGCCGAAGACGTTCTGGCCGTTGTCGCGGGCCCACGCGAGCTGCTCGACGGCCTGCTTGGCGCTGACATGCACGACGTACAGCGGCGCCCCGGTCAGGTGCGACAGCATGATCGCGCGGTGCGTGGCCTCCTCTTCCATCTGCCACGCGCGGGCGACGCCGTGGAAGTACGGCGAGGTCTTGCCCTTCTCGATGAGCTGCTCGGCCAGCACGTCGATGACGGGGCCGTTCTCCGCGTGCATCATCGTCAAGAGCCCGGTGTCGGCCGCGACCTGCATCGCGCGCAGGATCTGGGCGTCGTCGGCGTAGAAGACGCCGGGGTAGGCCATGAACATCTTGAAGCTCGAGATGCCCTCGTCGATGAGTCCGGGCAGGGCCGCGAGGGAGTCGGCATCCACCCCTCCGACGATCTGGTGGAAGCCGTAGTCGATCGCGCAGTTGCCCGCGGCGAGCTCGTGCCAGTGGGCCAGGCCGTCCTGCACGCGCTCGCCGGCGCGCTGCACGGCGAAGTCGACGATCGTGGTCGTCCCGCCCCAGGCCGCAGCCCGGGTGCCCGTCTCGAACGTGTCGGACGCGCTCGTCCCGCCGAAGGGCAGCTGCATGTGCGTGTGCGCGTCGATCCCGCCGGGAATGACGTACTTGCCCGTGGCGTCGATGACGGTGTCGACGGATGCCGCGAGGTCGTGGCCCAGCAGGGTCGACCCCGGCGCGAGGACCGCGGCGATCATCTCGCCGTCCAGCAGCACGTCGGCGGCGGTGCGGCCCGTCGCCGAGACGACGGTGCCTCCCGTGAGCAGGGTGGTGGCCATCGTCAGGCCTCCACGATCTCGCCGTAGGTGTCGGGACGGCGGTCGCGGTAGAACTGCCAGTCGTCGCGCATCTGCTGCACGAGGTCCATGTCGAGGTCGCGGATGAGGATCTCCTCGTGCTCGGCCGAGCCCACGGTGCCGACGTGGTTCCCCCGCGGGTCGATGACCTGGCTCGTGCCGTAGAAGGTGACGGCATCCTCGCCGTACTCGTTGTCCTCGCGGCCCACCCGGTTCGGCTGCAGCACGAAGTAGCCGTTGGCTACCGCCGCGCACGGCCCCTCGACCTCCCACAGGCGGTTCGACAGGCCCGGCTTGGTGGCGTTGGGGTTGAAGACCATGTGGGCGCCGTTCAGTCCCAGCTCGCGCCAGCCCTCGGGGAAGTGCCGGTCGTAGCAGATGTACATGCCGACCTTGCCGACGGCGGTGTCGAAGACGGGGTAGCCGAGGTTGCCCGGGCGGAAGTAGAACTTCTCCCAGAACTTGTCGAGGTGCGGGATGTGGTTCTTGCGGTAGCTGCCGAGCACGGTGCCGTCGGCGTCGACGAGCACCGAGGTGTTGTAGTAGACCCCGGTCTGGGCCTCCTCGTAGATGGGGAGAACGCTCACCAGGCCCAGCTCCTTCGCGAGGGCGGCGAAGCGCTGCACGATCGGGCCGTCGACGGGCTCGGCGTAGCGGTAGTACTTCTGGTCCTGCGTGATGCCGAAGTAGGGACCGTAGAACAGCTCCTGGAAGCACACCACCTCCGCCCCGCGGGCCGCGGCGTCGCGGGCGAACTGCTCGTGCTTGTCGAGCATCGATTCCTTGTCACCGGTCCACGTGGTCTGCGTGATCGCCGCTCGCACCGTCGTCATGGGTTCTCCTCGTCCGTGCCGGGCCCGCGCCGGGCGGGGGCCGTGTTCTGTTACTGTCGCGCCTGAACATTTCCCGACGATTTCTTCGGGTGACTTCGCCGTTAATTGGAGGACGATGCTCGCGCCCACGGCTCTCTCCTCGCGTTCCGCGGCGGGATTGGCGGCCGAGATCGCCCGCCTCGTCACCGACGGCACGCTCGAACCGGGCGAGCGCCTGCCCACCGTGCGCGAGGTGGCCGCCGAGCTGGGCCTGTCCACCGGCACGGTCGCCGCGGCCTGGCGCGCGCTCGCCGAGGCCGGCGTCGTGACCTCCCGCGGACGCGCCGGGACGTTCGTCCGCGCGGAGCGGCGGGAGTGGCTGAGCCCGCGCGTGCGGGGGATGGCCGCCCCCGAGACGCCCGGGGCGACCCCTCCCACCCCGCGGGGACTCGGGGGACGGGTGGGAGCCGGCATCCGGCTCGACCTGTCGCTCGGCACCCCCGACCCGGCAATGCTGCCCTCGATCGAGCGCGCCCTCTCGCTCGCGCGCCCGCGCGCCGACACCGGTCGCTACCACGACCTTCCCGTGCTGCCCGAGCTGCACGAGGTGCTCGCGGCCGACTGGCCGGTGCCCACGGTCGAGGCGCTCACCGTCGTCGACGGCGCCTTCGACGGCATCTCCCGCGCGGTCGACCAGGTGGTGCGCTTCGGCGACCGGGTCGCGGTCGAGTCGCCCGGATTCCCGTACATCTTCGACCTCGTCGACGCCACCGGCAGCGTCGTGCTCCCGCTGCAGAGCGACGCCGACGGCATCCTCCCGGCAGCCCTGGCCCGGTCCCTCGCGCAGCGCCCGTCGACGCTGCTCGTGCAGACCCGCGCGCAGAACCCCACCGGGGTCTCGATGTCGGTCGAGCGGGCGCGGCGCCTGGCCGACGTTCTGCTGACGGTGCCGGGCGGCCGCGGGGTCACCGTCATCGAAGACGACCACTCCGCGCTCATCGCCACGGCCCCGGCCGTCACCCTGGCGCGATGGATCCCCGCCCAGGTCGTGCACGTGCGCGGCTTCAGCAAGTCGCACGGTCCCGATCTGCGCATCGCCGCTCTCGGTGGACCCGCCGACATCGTCGAGCGGATCGTGCGTCGCCGCATGCTCGGCCCGGGCTGGACCTCGCGCCTGCTGCAGTCGGTGCTCCTGGAGCTGCTCACCGATCCGCGCTCGATCGCCCCCGTGCGCACCGCCCGGCTGATCTATCGCGACCGCCTCGACCGGCTCACGGCGGCCCTGCGCCGCCTCGGCATCGACGTCGGGGCGCCCGACGGGATCAACCTGTGGCTCCCGGTGCGCGACGAGCGCGCGGCCCTGGTCTACCTGGCCGCCGAGGGCATCGCGGTGGCGGGCGGGCGTCCGTTCCTCGCCGACCCCGCGCCCGAGGTGCAGAGGGTGCGGGTGACCGCGGGCTCGGTCACCGAGAACGTGCGTCTCGTGGCCGAGGCGCTCGCCCGCGCCGCCGCGGCTCCGCCCCTGTCGTAGGCGGTCGTCAACCCCCGGGTCCGGTGTCGGAGGGGGCTTCTAGGGTGGATGCCATGACCGTTCCTTCTGTTCAGCTCAACGACGGAAACTCCATCCCCCAGCTCGGCTACGGGGTGTTCCTCGTGCCCGCCGACGACGCCGAGCGCGCCGTTTCCGAGGCCCTCGAGGTCGGCTACCGCCACATCGATACCGCCGCGATCTACAAGAACGAAGAGGGCGTGGGCCGCGCGATCGCCTCCAGCGGCATCGCGCGCGACGAGCTCTTCATCACCACCAAGCTCTGGAACGACCGCCACGAGGGCGACGAGCCGCTCGCCGCGATCGACGAGAGCCTGCAGAAGCTCCAGCTCGACGCCGTCGACCTGTACCTCATCCACTGGCCCACGCCGAAGAACGACAACTACGTCCACGCGTGGCAGAAGATGATCGAGATCCGCGAGGCCGGAAAGACCCGCTCGATCGGCGTCTCGAACTTCCTCGTGCCGCACCTCGATCGCATCGTCGCCGAGACGGGCGTCACCCCCGCCGTCGATCAGATCGAGCTGCACCCCGCCCTCAGCCAGCGCGAGATCGCGGCCTGGGGCCAGGAGCACGACATGCACATCGAGTCGTGGGGCCCGCTCGGCCAGGGCAAGTACGACCTGTTCGAGCTGCCCGCGGTGAAGGATGCCGCAGAGGCGCACGGCAAGAGCCCCGCCCAGGCCGTGCTGCGCTGGCACATCCAGCACGGCTTCATCGTGTTCCCCAAGTCGGTGCGCCGCGAGCGTCTGGAAGAGAACTTCGACCTGTTCGACTTCGAGCTCTCCGCCGACGAGATGGCCGCGATCGACGCCGTCGACCCGGGCGACGGCTCGGGCCGCGTGGGCACCCACCCCGACGACCTCAACTGAGGTCGGCGCACCCGCGCAGATGAACCGCCTCGCGAACGCCTCGAGCCCCTACCTGCGGGCCCACGCCGACAATCCCGTCGCGTGGTTCCCGTGGGGGGCCGAGGCGTTCGCGCTCGCGGCCGAGAGAGACGTCCCCGTGATGGTCTCGATCGGCTACAGCACCTGTCACTGGTGCCACGTGATGGCGCGGGAGTCGTTCCAAGACGCCGAGACCGCCGCGGCCCTGAACGCCGGCTTCGTGTCGATCAAGGTCGACCGCGAAGAGCACCCCGACGTCGACGCCGCCTACCTCGATGCCGCCAGTGCGTTCACTCCCCACCTCGGTTGGCCCCTAGGGCGCGTTGCTAAATCCTGTTCCGCAGGGGCGGGGCGATCCTTGAAGCGTGTCGCGAGATGTCATCACAGATGAGGCGTGGGAGCTGATCAAGGACGTGTTTCCGCCGGCGAGGACGCGTGGTCGCCCTCCCGTCGCTCGGCGCATGGTTGTCGAGGCGACCGCGTGGCGGTTCCGGACGGGGACGGCGTGGCGTGATCTGCCCGAGCGGTTCGGGAACTGGAACACGATGTACAAGAACTTCCGTCGCTGGGCGGCCGACGGTGTCTG
>NZ_CANLCY010000002.1 GCF_947489255.1 uncultured Microbacterium sp. | reverse complement strand
GACCCTGTGGGAGAGTAGGACACCGCCGGACTTCCTTTAACGAAATGGCCACCCAACGCTGGGTGGCCATTTCGCATTCACGGGGGACATTCCCCCTTGTGTGATGACAGCGCCGGTACGCACCCTCCGTGGACACGGGGGACGCGTACCGGCGCTTCGTCGTACCCGGACGGCTAATGTCGACGGAGTGAGTGAGTTCGCGGGGCACCTTCCGGGCAGCCGCGACTATCGACGGCTCCTCATCGGGCTGTTCTTCGGCGGGGTCGCAACCTTCGCGCAGTTGTACTCGACGCAGGCGTTACTGCCGGCGATCGCCGACGACGTCGGCACGGCTCCGGCGGGGGCTGCGCTCACGGTGTCGGCGTCCACGTTGGGGCTCGCTGCGGCGGTCATTCCGTGGTCGATCGTGGCGGACCGCGTCGGGCGCATTCCGGCGATGGCGATCGGGCTCATCGCCGCGACCATGCTCGGTGCCGCGACCCCCCTGGCGCACGACATCGTCATCCTGCTCGTCCTGCGCCTGCTCGAGGGGGCCGCTCTGGGGGCCGTTCCGGCGGTGGCTCTCGCCTACCTGAGCGAGGAGGTCGACGCCCGTCACGTCGCGGCGGCCGCGGGCTCCTATATCGCGGGCACGACCGTGGGCGGTCTGAGCGGACGCGTGCTGTCGGGCTGGGTGGGGGAGGCGGCCGGGTGGCGGTGGGGCGTGGCATCCGTGGTTCTGCTCTGCGTGGTCGCGGCGGTGCTCTTCCTCTCCCTCGTCCCGGCGGCGCGCGGGTTCGTCCCGGGCCGCCGGCGCGCGGTGCGCGGTCCGTCGATCCTCCGGCGCCTCGCGGTGAACCTGCGGTCTCCGGTGCAGCTCGCACTGTACGCGCAGGGGTTCCTGCTGATGGGCGCGTTCGTCGCGGTCTACAACTACCTGGGCTTCCACCTGAGCGCGGCGCCCTTCTCGCTGCCGCCTGTGGTGATCACGCTGTTGTTCCTGGCGTATCTGGCCGGGACGATCTCGTCGCCCCAGGCGGGCACGATGGCCGTGCGGTACGGCCGCTTTCCCGTGCTCGCCATCGGGATCGCGGTGATGGCGGCCGGGGCGGCGCTGATGCTCGTGCCCGCGGTCGTCGCTGTGCTGGCGGGCCTGATCGCGTTCACCGCCGGGTTCTTCGCCGCGCACGCGGTGGCATCCGGATGGACCCCGGTCGCGGCGGCACCGGAAGCGCGAGCGCAGGCGTCTTCGTTGTACTACCTCGGTTACTACGCGGGCTCGAGTCTGTTCGGGTGGGCGCTGGGCGTCGTCTTCGGCGCCGTGGGGTGGGGGTTGTTCCTCGCCGCGGTGCTGGCGATGTGCGCGGCGGCTCTCGCTCTCGCTCTTGTCGTGCTGCACCGTGGTGGTCGCGGGGGTGCGCGCGCCTGAGCGTTCGCGCCGGATCATCGACACGCGGCGTCCGCAGGTCAATGCCCACGTCCGACAGGGAGGGGACCGACTAGCGTCGAGGGTGACGTGAGGGAGGTCGGGAGTGGACGACGCCGATGAGCGCACCATGACGGATGACGAACTGGTCGACGCGCAGCAGGCTGCTGCCGCGGGCGACATCGATGAGGTGGGCGAAACCGTCACCGAGATCAGCTACGACGAACAGCGCTATCCCGCGCGTCCGCGCCGGCTGCGCCCCCGGGATCAGTTCCGGGGCGGGACCCTGCGGCGCTTCCTCACCGACCCGCGCAACGCCAACGGCGGCAACCCGTCGTACGTGGAGTGGCTGGTGCGGCAGTCGATGCTGAAGGACGCCGACGTGCTCAGCCGCCAGCTGTCGGGGCAGCCGTCGATGTGGCGGAATCCGTACGCGCGTCCGGATGCCCGTCGGGCGATCGAGTCGACCGACGTTTGGTTCACCGCCTATCCCATCTCGCTCATCACCCGCCCGGGGGAGTCGTTCCTCGACGCGCTGGGCGACGAGGCGCTGTGGGAAGCGTTCGAGTGGGTGGGCATCAACGGCATCCACACCGGTCCGGTGAAGCGGGCCGGCGGCATCACGGGCTGGCAGGAGACGCCCAGCGTCGACGGTCACTTCGACCGCATCAGCACCCAGATCGATCCCGAGTTCGGCGACGAGAACGCGTTCCGTCGGGTCGCGGACGTGGCCGAGTCGCACGGGGGGAGCGTCATCGACGACATCGTGCCCGGGCACACCGGCAAGGGGGCGGACTTCCGCCTCGCCGAGATGGCGTACAAGGACTACCCCGGGATCTACCACATGGTCGAGATTCCGCGCGAAGACTGGGCCCTGCTGCCGGAGGTCCCTGCCGGTCGCGACTCCGTGAACCTCGACGCGGAGACCGAGCGGGAGCTGAGCGCACGCGGGTACATCATCGGCGAGCTGCAGCGCGTGATCTTCTACACGCCCGGCGTGAAGGAGACCAACTGGAGCGCCACGGCGCCGGTGGTCGGCACCGATGGCTTGGAACGCCGCTGGGTCTACCTGCACTACTTCAAGGAGGGTCAGCCCTCCATCAACTGGCTCGACCCCACGTTCGCGGGTATGCGCCTGGTCATCGGCGACGCCCTGCACTCGCTCGGCGACCTCGGCACGAGCGCGTTGCGGCTGGACGCCAACGGCTTCCTCGGCGTCGAGAAGAGCGCGGAAGGACTGCCGGCCTGGTCGGAGGGACACCCCCTCTCGCACGCGGCGAACCACATCATCGCCGGCATGGTGCGCAAGGTCGGCGGGTTCACGTTCCAGGAGCTCAACCTGACGATGGAGGACATCCGCGACACGGGCGCCGTCGGCGCTGATCTGTCGTACGACTTCGTCACGCGTCCCGGGTACCACCACGCGCTCGCGACGGCGAACACCGAGTTCCTGCGCCTCGCCCTGAACACCGCCCTCGAGACCGGCGTCGAGCCGGTGCAGCTCGTGCACGGGATGCAGAATCACGACGAGCTCACCTACGAACTCGTGCACTGGGCCACGACGCACCGCGACACCGTCTACCCGTTCCGCCACGACGAGCACACCGGGGGCGAGATCGCCGAGATGGTGCGAGCTGATCTGACTCAGAAGCTCACGGTCGACGCGGACTACAACCTCGTTTTCACGCAGAACGGCATCGCCTGCACCACGGCATCCCTCATCGCCGCGACGCAGGGGAAGGCGACCCTCGATGAGATCACCGAGGCGGACATCCCCGCGATCCGCGATGCGCACCTGCTGCTGGCGAAGTACAACTCCTGGCAGCCGGGCGTGTTCGCGCTCTCGGGGTGGGACCTCACGGGTTCGCTCACCCTTCGCGCGGACGACGTGCGGCACCTCATCGCGTCGGGAGACACCCGGTGGATCGAGCGGGGCGGCCACGACCTGCTCGACGTGGCTCCTGAGGCCGTCTCCTCGGTGTCGGGGATGCCGCGGGCCCGCTCGCTGTACGGATCGCTGGGCGATCAGCAGGCCAACCCGGAGTCGTTCCTGTCGGGGCTCCGTGACGTGCTCCGCATCCGCGGCGACCACCGGATCGCCATCGCGACGCAGGTCGACATCCCCCAGGTGGGACACCCCAGCATGCTCGTGATGGTTCACCGGCTCGACGGGGGAGACCGCCGCGCCGAGGACGCTCCGCTGCAGATCACGGTGCTCAACTTCTCGGGCGAGACCATCGAGGGCACCGTGCGCTCGGAGTTCCTGGTGCCGCAGAGCACGGCGGTGGACGCGGCGACGGGCGACGTCGTCGGTCGCGTCGACGAGCTGCAGAGCTTCTCGCTCGAGCTCGGGCCCTACGCGGGACTCTTCCTGGTGCTCGACGCCCCCGAAACCGAGGACTGAGTCACGGCGGGGAGCGGCGGTCCTGCGGCCGTGCTCCCCGCCGTGCGTCTGTCGGGCGAGTGGTGTTGCGCGGGCGGGCGGTGTCGCGCGGGCGATGTCGGAGGCCGGGCGTAGCGTGTGCCCGTGCCCACCGTCGTCTGTCTCGTGCCCGGCTGCGGCCGGGGCGTCGCCCCGGACGCACCTGTCTCGGTGTGCACGTGGCATCTCGCGGTCGGGGCGGAGTGGGCGGCGGAGACCGACGGCGTCACCGACCTGCTGCCGGCGCCGTGCCGCCTGTGCGGGTCGCGTCTGGGCGTGCGGTGGCCGAGCGGATGGTTGTGCGCCGTGTGCGAATGGCGCCACGGCGAGCCCGTCGACGACGAGCTCCCGCCGCCCCGGGTCGACGTCGTCTACTACCTGAGGTTCGACGACCGCATCAAGATCGGGACGAGCGCACGACCCCGGCAGCGCCTCGCCGCCGTGTGGCACGACGAGCTGCTCGCCTTCGAGCCGGGGGACCGTCTCGTCGAGCAGCGCCGTCACCGGCAGTTCGCCGACGAGAGGTTCGGCCGCGCGGAGTGGTTCCGGCGCAGCGCCGCTCTCGACGCGCACGTCGCCGCGTTGGCGGCGGGCGTCGACGACCCGTGGGCGCTGTACGCACGGTGGACGAGCGAGGCCATCGCCCGTCGCGGATGACGTCTTCACGGGCGTACGACGCGGTGAGCGCACGGGCAACCCCTCCCTCCCACGCGATCCCCGCCGTAGCGTGGGGTCGACGACGAGAGAGGCCAAGGCATGGGACTATTCGATCGACTGTTCGGGTCGGGGGACGACCGCACCGCCCGCGCCGCGGCACCCGCCTCCCGCGGTCAGGCGAGCGGGATGCGCGACGCAGAGGGACGCTACGCGCCGCCGCCTCCCGCGGCAGCGCCCTCGGCGGCATCCGGAACCGAAGACGATCAGCGGGCGATCGAGCGCTACCGCTATCTGCTGCGCACCGCGCCTCCCGAGACGGTCGAGCAGGTGCACGCCGAGGCCTTCGGTCGACTCACGCCGGCGCAGCGCCGCCAGGTGCTCGACGAGATGTCGTCGGGATTGACGCCGTCGGAGCGGCCGGCGAGCGACGACCCCCGCGCACTCGCCCGCGCGGCGACGCGCGCGGAGTACTCGCAGCCCGGCTTCATGGAGCGGACCTTCGGCGGTCGCTCCTTCGGCGGCGGCGCCGGACCGGGCTTCGGATCGATGCTCGGCGCGTCGATGCTCGGCACCATCGGCGGCTACGTCGTGGGCTCGGCGCTCGTGGGTGCGATGTTCGATCCCGGATACGACGCGGGCTACGCGGACGGCGTCGCCGCGGATGCCGGAGCGGATGGATCCGGAGCGGATGCTGCGGCCGACACGGGCGGAGGGGACGTCGGGGGCTTCGACGGCGGAGGCTTCGGGGGAGGGGACTTCGGGGGAGGCGACTTCGGTTTCTGATCCGTGAGCGCCGCGCCGGCGCCCGACGTCGGCGTGCCGCGGTCGGATCACACGGTCGTGGACCCGCGGAACGATATCGTCGAGGCCATGGCGCCCCGCATCTCCCGAGTGCGCCTCGGCCTGCGGCGCAGCATCGTGGCGAACCAGATGCTCCTGGCCGCGGCGGCGTTCATCGGCATCCTGGTGTCGATCTCGGTCGAGCACGTGATCGATCCCAGTCGGTTCCTCGCCGGTGCCGCCCTGCTCTTCGCGGGTGCCATCTCGGCGGTCCTCCTCCCGTGGGACCGTGTGCCGCAGGTGTGGGCGGCTCTGCTCCCCATCGTCGACGTCGTGGCCATCGCCCTCATGCGCGAGAGCGCGCCGCTGGCGGGGCTCGGGCTGCTGTGGACCTTCCCGGCCCTGTGGATCGGGACGGTCTTCGGGGTACGGGGCATCGTCGCGGTCTCGGTCTCGGTGACGATCGTGATGTTCCACCAATCCATGGCGGTCGACCTGCAGCGCTTCACCGCGTCGACGCTGCTGCTGCCCTTCGTCGTCGCGGCGCTGTCGACGATCGCCCACTTCACCGCGCGTCGCGCGCAGGCGCAGCGGGAGCTCCTGGAGAAGCAGTCGGCGGAGCTCCGCCGCGCCGTGGAGCGCGCGCGTCGGCAGGAGGATCTGGTCACCGAGGTGCTGGATGCCGTCGACTTCGGCGTCACCCGCGTCACGGCGGCCGGCGAGTTCGCGGTCACGAACGCCGCCCACGCTCGTCTGCTGGCCACCACCGACGTGTTGGGACGTGAGATCGAGGTGTTCGCCGCCGACGGATCGACCCTTATCGCGGCGGATTCGACGCCCCTCGCCCGCGCGCGGGCCGGTGAGGTCTTCGAGGGCGAGATGGTCTGGTACGGCGGACCCGGAGAAGACCGGCGCGCGTTGAGCGTCACGGCGCGCCGCCTGCCGGCGGCCGAGAACGGCGAGATCAGCGGGGTCATCGTCTCGCGGGACGTCACGGTCGAGGAGCAGGCGCGTCGTGCACGGGAGGACCTCGTCGCGAGCGTGTCGCATGAACTGCGCACCCCGCTCACCTCGATCATCGGCTACCTCGAGCTCGCCCTCGACGACCCCTCCATCGCTCCCGCGACCCGCGACAGGCTGGCGGTGGCCGAGCGCAACGCGTCGCGTCTGCTGGAGCTGGTCGCCGACATCCTCGCCCTGTCGGCCACCTCCCGCGAGGGGGTGGGGGTCGAGCTCGAACTGCGCGCGACGGATGTGGCGGCGGTGGTCCGGGCGGCGATCGAGTCGATCGCCCCGCGCGCCGTGGATCACGGTGTGCACATCGATGCCTCCGGCGTCGTCGAGGCGCGAGCGGTGATCGACGCGCGCCGCGTGCGGCAGATCGTCGACAACCTCCTGTCGAATGCCATCAAGTACATCCCCCGCGGCGCGGCGGTGAGCGTGTCGGTGCAACAGGACCTGCATTCGGTCTCGATCCTCGTGGCCGACAACGGGCCCGGGATCTCCGTCGCCGAGCAGGGCCGCCTCTTCGAGCGCTTCTTCCGCGGGGATGCCGTCCGCAACTCCTCGGCGCACGGCAGCGGCCTCGGCCTGGCGATCAGCCGTGACCTCGCGCGCGCCCACGGCGGCGAGATCACCGTGCGGACCGCTCGGGGCGAGGGCGCCGTGTTCACGGTGCGCCTTCCGCGAAACCCCCGGGAGGGCGAATGATCTTCGACGTCCTGACGCTGCAGGCCTCGGCAGCCCTCGTCATCGTGGTCTCCGCGGTCATGTACCTGCTCGACACGATCATGCTCAAGGACGGCCTGCCCGGGCGCCTCTGGTCCGGCGCCTACCTCGCGGGCACCTTCTCCGCGCTCTGCTACATCGCCTGGCTGCTGCTGCCCGATGTCTTCGTGGCGGTGGCCGTGGGCAACGGCGCGTTCGTCGCGGCGACGGGGTTCATCTGGCTGGGGTGCGTCGCCTTCAACGGCCGCGCCTTGCGAGGGTCCGCGATCCTCCTCGGCGCCGTCGTGCTGCTCGTGATCGTGTCGGCCCTCGCGGCCGGTCCGGCGGGAGGCGACTGGGCCGGTGCCATCCCGTTCTTCCTGGGCAACGCGCTGTTCGCCGTCCTCGGGGCGGTCGAGACGCGACGCGGCGCCATCGGCCGGCGCTGGAGCACGGTGGGCCTGACGATCATCCTGGCCATCGAAGCGGTCTGGTTCGTCAGCCGCACGGGGGTGTTCCTCGCGAGCGGGCCGGACAGCGAGCTGTTCCGCACGGTTTTCGACACCCGGGTGTCGGCGTTGCTGACGATCACCCTCGTGATCGCGGCGGTGACGGTGACCTCGGTGCTCCGGGCGAACGAGTCGACCCTGCGCGGTTCGCCCGACGTCCGCCGACTGTCGGTGGATGCCAACGGCGTGCTGTTCCGCGAGTCGTTCGAGGCCACGCTCGCCATCGTCTGCGGGCGGGCCGAGCTCGCCGGCGAGGGCGTCTGCGTGATCGGCATCCGCATCGACGATCTGCGGCGGGTCGCCGTGGCGTTCGGCCCGGACGACGCGGAACAGATCGCTCGGGAGCTGCGCCGCGCGGTCCGCCGGTACTCGCCCACGATGGCGCTGGTGGGGGAGGCCGACACAACCGGCCTCGCGGTCGCGTTCACGACCGGACCGACGACCGACATCGGGCGCGTCGCGCGCGCGCTGCACGACAGCGTCGTGAGCGATCTTTCGCACTTGAGCATCTCGGTGGTGCCCGTGGTCGGCGTCGGTGTCGCGGTCACGGCGGATCACGGGTACGACTCGCAGGCGCTCACGCTGCGGGCCGACGAAGCGGCCGCGCGGGCCGCCGCGACGGGGGAGCAGTCCTTCCGGATCGGGTGAGGGCCCGGTCAGGAGCCCGCGTCCGCGGCGAGGTCTTCGACGCGCCGGCGCAGCTCGCGCGGGCGGAACGGCTTGGTCAGGTAGTCGTCCGCGCCGGCCTCGCGTCCCATGCGCTGCTCCGCCTCATCGGCGCGAGCGCTCACCATCAGGATGCGCGTGTCGCTGAATGCCCTGATGCGCCGCGCGGTCTCGAAACCGTCGATGCCCGGCATGCTCACGTCGAGGGTCGTGACCACCGGTTCGTGCCGGCGGACCAGTTCGATGCCGTCGAGCCCGGTGCTCGCGGCGTGCACCGTGAACCCCGCGCTCTCGAGCACGGCGGACACGAGCGTGCGGATGTCGAGGTCGTCCTCGATCACCACCGTGGTGCGGGTATCGGGCATGGCGGAGCTTTCGTCGGGAGGGAGAGAGCGTTCCCACCTGTGAGGAATCGTAGACGACGCCGCGCGGCGGCGCGCGGGGGTGCCGGCGGCGGCGCGGTATGGCATCCTCTTCGGGTGCCTCTTCTCGCGCTGACGGGTGGGATCGCCTCCGGCAAGTCCACCATCTCCGCCCTCTTGGCCGAGCGCGGCGCGGTCGTCGTCGACGCCGACGCGATCGTGCGGGAGGTGCAGGCGCCCGGCTCGGCCGTGCTCGCCGCGATCGCCCGGGAGTTCGGAGACGAGGTGCTCACCGCCGACGGTGCGCTGGACCGGCCCGGTCTCGGAGCGCGCGTGTTCGGTCATCCCGACCGGCTGGCCACTCTGAACGCGTTGGTGCACCCCGCGGTGAAGGCCGAGTCGCAGAGGCGTTTCGACGAGGCGTTCGCCCGGGACCCGCGGGCCGTGGTGGTCTACGACGTCCCGCTGCTCGCGGAGGCGCGCGCCGGCGACGCCTGGGACCTGGTGATCGTCGCGCACGCTCCGGTCGAGACGCGCGTTCGGCGTCTCATCGACGATCGCGGTCTCACCGAGGCCGACGCCCGTGCCCGCATCGGCTCGCAGGCCTCCGACGAGGAGCGGCTGGCGCTGGCGGACGTGGTGATCGACACCGCCACGACGATGGATGCCACGCGGCGGCAGGTCGACGACCTCTGGGCGCGGATCTCCCCGACCGCGTGACCGGGGTCGCGGCCGGCTCGTCGACGCGCCGGTGAGCTGAGCAAGGCCCTCGTGCTCGCGGACGGCGAACGCAAGCCGACCCCGATGTCGGAGGCCCCGCCTACGCTGGAATCATGCAGCCCACTCGCTCCGTCCGTCCTTTCGAGGTCATCAGCGAATACTCCCCGTCCGGTGATCAGCCGCAGGCCATCGCAGCGCTCGCCGGGCGCATCAACGCGGGCGAGACCGACGTCGTGCTGCTCGGCGCCACCGGAACGGGCAAGTCCGCGACCACGGCCTGGCTCGTCGAGCAGGTGCAGCGCCCGACCCTCGTCCTGGCGCACAACAAGACCCTCGCCGCGCAGCTGGCGAACGAGTTCCGCGAACTCATGCCGAACAACGCGGTCGAGTACTTCGTGTCGTACTACGACTACTACCAGCCCGAGGCCTACGTGCCGCAGACCGATACGTTCATCGAGAAAGACAGCTCGATCAACGCCGAGGTCGAGCGGCTGCGTCACTCGACGACCAACTCGCTGCTCTCGCGTCGCGACGTCGTCGTCGTCTCGACGGTCTCGTGCATCTACGGCCTCGGTGCCCCCGAGGAATACCTGCGCGCCATGGTCGCCCTGCAGGTGGGAGAGCGGTACGACCGCGACGCGCTCATCCGCAAGTTCATCTCGATGCAGTACAACCGCAACGACGTCGACTTCTCCCGCGGCAACTTCCGCGTGCGGGGCGACACGATCGAGATCATCCCGGTCTACGAGGAGTACGCGATCCGCATCGAGATGTTCGGTGACGAGATCGAGGCGCTGTACACCCTGCATCCGCTGACGGGCGACGTCATCGAGAAGATGGACTCGGTGCCGATCTTCCCCGCGTCGCACTACGTCGCGGGCACGGAGACGGTGCAGCGGGCGATCGGCACCATCGAGCACGAACTCGCCGAGCGCCTGAAGGAGCTCGAGTCGCAGAACAAGCTGCTCGAGGCGCAGCGGCTGCGCATGCGCACGACCTTCGACCTCGAGATGCTGCAGCAGCTGGGCTTCTGCTCGGGCATCGAGAACTACTCGCGCCACATGGACGGCCGCATGGCGGGCGACCCGCCGCACACGCTGCTCGACTTCTTCCCCGACGACTTCCTGCTCGTGATCGACGAGTCGCACGTGACCGTTCCGCAGATCGGTGCGATGTACGAGGGCGACGCGTCGCGCAAGCGAACGCTCGTCGAGCACGGCTTCCGTCTGCCCAGCGCCATGGACAACCGTCCGCTGCGCTGGGACGAGTTCAAGGAGCGCGTGGGGCAGACGGTCTACCTCTCGGCCACCCCGGGGCGCTACGAGATGGGGATCGCCGACGGCGTCGTGGAGCAGATCATCCGCCCCACGGGGCTGGTCGACCCAGAGATCATCGTCAAGCCCTCGAAGGGGCAGATCGACGACCTTCTCGAGGAGATCCGGGTGCGCGTCGAGCGCGACGAGCGCGTGCTCGTCACCACCCTCACCAAGAAGATGGCGGAGGAGCTCACCGACTTCCTCGGCGAGCACGGCGTGCGCGTGAGGTACCTGCACTCGGATGTCGACACCCTGCGACGCGTCGAGCTGCTGACGGAGCTGCGAGCCGGGGTCTACGACGTGCTCGTCGGCATCAACCTGCTGCGCGAGGGTCTCGACCTCCCCGAAGTCTCGCTCGTGGCGATCCTCGACGCCGACAAGGAGGGATTCCTGCGCAGCGGGACCTCCCTCATCCAGACGATCGGCCGTGCGGCGCGAAACGTCTCGGGCGAGGTGCACATGTACGCCGACAAGATCACCGATTCGATGCGCAACGCCATCGACGAGACGGAACGTCGGCGCGAGAAGCAGATCGCGTACAACACCGAGCACGGCATCGATCCGCAGCCGCTGCGGAAGAAGATCGCCGACATCACCGAGGTGCTCAACCGCGAGGCGACGGACACCAAGAAGCTGCTCGCCCGCAACGACAAGGCGGGCAAGGGCAAGTCGCCGACGCCGTCGCTGCGGCGCACGGGGATCGCGGCCGAAGGTGCGGATCAGCTCGAGTCCACGATCGCCGACCTCACCCAGCAGATGCTGGCCGCCGCCGCCGAGCTCAAGTTCGAGTTGGCGGGGCGTCTGCGCGATGAGGTGCAGGACATGAAGAAGGAGCTGCGCGCGATGGAGCGGGCCGGGCACGCTTGACCCGGGGAAGAGCGGGCCGGGCACGCCTGACCCGGGGAAGGACGACCGGTGGAGCAGCGCGTCACACTGATCACCCTCGGCGTGCGTGATCTCACCCGGGCGGTCACCTTCTACGGCGCACTCGGCTGGCATCCTCACCCGGCCTCCGTCGACGGTGAGGTGGCCTTCTACGACACCGGCGGGCTCGTCGTCGCGCTCTGGGTGCGGGACTCCCTGGCCGAGGATTCGCAGGTCGTGGACGGGGGCGGGTGGGGAGGCGTCACCCTGGCGCACAACGTCGGTACCGAGGCCGAGGTCGACGCGATCCTGGAGGCGGCCCGATCAGCCGGGGCGAGACTCGCGCGAGGTGGCGCTCCCACGGCTTGGGGCGGCTATTCCGGCGTCTTCGTCGATCCCGACGGCCACCCGTGGGAGGTCGCGGTCAATCCCGGGTGGCCGTTGGATGCGCACGGGCGTCCGCGGTTGGGATGACGCGGGCGGGCGAGGAGTCGCCGCCGTCAGGGGCAGTGCAGGAGCGGCTTGGGGCCCGTCCGGTCGACCGTGTGCTCGGCCATCGCGTGGCCGCACAGGGGGCACGGGCGTCCCGTGCGCACGGGCTCGGGTGTGGTCTCGTACGGGCCGACGGATGCCGGTCCCGCGACGCGGATCAGTCGGGTGTTGAGGTACTGGTACCAGCCGCCGGCCTCGCGCACGCGTGCGCGGAGCGATGGGCGATCGGCATCCTTTCGTGTCATGATCATTAGTGTACTAACTATTCGAAGGAGGAGGCGATGGACGATCCCCTCAAGCTGGAGAATCAGGTGTGCTTCGCCCTCGTCACCGCGGCGCGGAACGTGGTGGCGATCTATCGGCCCGTGCTCGAGCCTCTCGGGCTGACGCACCCGCAGTATCTCGTGATGCTCGCCCTGTGGGAGAGCGCCCCGAGGTCGCTGGGAGCGCTGGCCGCGGAACTCGCGATGGAGCCGGCGACCCTCTCGCCCCTGGTGAAGCGTCTCGAGGCGCAGGGGCGGGTGGTGCGCCGGCGTCGTGCCGACGACGAGCGGGTCCTCGACATCGACCTCACCGACGAGGGGCGGGCGCTGCGCGCTGCGGCGCTCGAGGTGCCGGGGAAGATCATGCAGCGCGTCGGCGCCGACGAGCATTCGCTCATCGCCCTGCGCGACGGTCTCGCTCCGTTCGCGGCGCCCGTGCGCGACTGAGCGACGTCGTCGTCGTCTCGCGGTCCGATGGCGCCTCTCCGCGATGCGGGACATCGGACGAGACGGGGGCCTCGGACCGCCGGTGACGGGACACGGCCGTCCTCCGCCGGAGCGTCCGACCGGACGCGGCGGGTCGGGAGTCGTTCCGCCGAGCCCGTCCCGCGGCCCGAGCGGGGCGGGAGCCTCGCACATCCGTGCGCTCGGGGCGAACCCGGGGCCGATGTCGGAGGGTCGACCTAGACTTAACAGGTGCCGATCGTTCCTGTCTCTTCGCCCTCGTCGTCCGCGAATTCCGCCAACAGCGGCAAGCTCAGCGTCCGGGGTGCGCGCGTCCACAACCTCAAGGACGTCGACCTCGACATCCCGCGCGATTCGCTGGTCGTCTTCACGGGACTCTCGGGCTCGGGCAAGTCGAGCCTGGCCTTCGACACGATCTTCGCGGAGGGTCAGCGGCGGTACGTCGAGTCGCTGAGCGCCTACGCGCGCCAGTTCCTCGGGCAGGTCGACCGCCCCGACGTCGACTTCATCGAGGGTCTCAGCCCCGCGGTGTCGATCGACCAGAAGTCGACCAACCGCAACCCGCGCTCGACGGTCGGCACGATCACCGAGATCCACGACTACATGCGTCTGCTGTGGGCGCGGATCGGCGTGCCCCACTGCCCCGACTGCGGGGCGCGCATCCAGCGGCAGACCGTGCAGCAGATCGCCGACCAGCTCATGGAGCTGCCCGAACGCACGCGCTATCAGATCGTCGCGCCGGTGGTCACGCAGAAGAAGGGTGAGTTCGTCGACCTCTTCAAAGAGCTGAGCGCCAAGGGCTACGCCCGCGCGGTCGTCGACGGCGACCTCGTGCAGCTGTCGGAGCCGCCGACGCTGAAGAAGAGCTACAAGCACGACATCGCGGTCGTGGTCGACCGGCTCGTGGCATCCGGAGACATCCTCAGCCGCGTGACCGACTCGGTCGAGACGGCAATGGGCCTGGCCGGCGGCATCATGCAGGTCAACTACGTCGACGAAGAGGGCGACGACGCCTGGCAGTCGTTCTCCGAGAAGCTGGCCTGCCCCAACGGGCACCCGCTGCAGCTGACCGAGATCGAGCCGCGCACCTTCTCGTTCAACGCCCCGTTCGGGGCGTGCCCGGTCTGCTCGGGTCTCGGCACCCGCATGTCGGTCGATGTCGACCTCATGCTCGGCGACGAAGAGCTCTCGATCCGCGACGGGGCGATCCTGCCGTGGACCACGCAGGGCAAGGGCCTGTTCCAGTACTACGAGCGGCTGCTCGAGGGCCTCGCGCGCGACCTCGACTTCTCGCTCGACACCCCGTGGAAGAAGCTGTCGAAAGACGTGCAGCAGGCGGTTCTGCGCGGCGAGAACTACAAGGTCACGGTCAAGTGGAAGAACCGTTACGGCCGCGAGATGCGCTATTCCTCCGGTTTCGAGGGAGTGGTGCCCTACATCGAGCGCCAGTACCTGCAGGCCGAGTCCGACACGCAGCGTCAGCGCTGGTCGGAGTACCTGCGTGAGGTCCCCTGCGCAGTCTGCGACGGTGACCGTCTCAAGCCCGAGGTCCTCGCGGTTCTCGTCGACGACACCTCGATCGCGGCCGCCTCGCGGATGAGCCTCGCCGACGCGCGCGAGTTCTTCGCCAACCTCACGCTCACCGATCGCGAAGCCACGATCGCCGCCGCGGTCCTGCGCGAGATCCGAGCGCGGCTCGACTTCCTGCTGCAGGTGGGCCTGAACTACCTGAGCCTCGGTCGCGCGGCCGGCACGCTGTCCGGTGGCGAGGCCCAGCGCATCCGCTTGGCGACCCAGATCGGTTCGGGGCTCACGGGCGTGCTCTACGTGCTCGACGAGCCGTCGATCGGACTCCACCAGCGCGACAACCGCCGCCTGATCCAGACGCTCGAGACGCTGCGCGATCTCGGCAACACGCTCATCGTCGTCGAGCACGACGAGGAGACCATCCACGCGGCCGACTGGGTCGTCGACATCGGACCCCGCGCGGGCGTCGACGGCGGCAACGTCGTGCACTCCGGCCCCCTCGCCGAACTGCTCACCGACGATCGCTCGCTCACGGGCGCCTACCTCTCGGGTCGTCGCGCGATCGAGGCGCCGAAGAAGCGCCGGAAGATCGACAAGAAGCGGCAGGTCACGGTCGTGGGCGCGCGCGAGAACAACCTGCAGAACGTCACGGTCGACTTCCCGTTGGGCGTGCTCACCTCCGTCACCGGTGTGAGCGGTTCCGGCAAGTCGACGCTCGTGAACGGCATCCTGTACGAGGTCCTCGCCTCCAAGCTCAACGGCGCGCGCCGGGTCCCGGGCAAGCACACGCGCGTGACCGGTCTCGACAACCTCGACAAGGTCGTGCACGTCGACCAGGCGCCGATCGGTCGCACCCCGCGATCGAACCCGGCGACCTATACCGGCGTGTTCGACCGCATCCGCACGCTGTTCAGCGAGACTCCCGAGGCGAAGGTGCGCGGCTACCAGGCCGGGCGCTTCAGCTTCAACGTCAAGGGCGGCCGCTGCGAGGCGTGCTCGGGCGACGGCACCCTCAAGATCGAGATGAACTTCCTTCCCGACGTGTACGTCGACTGCGAGGTGTGCCACGGCAAGCGGTACAACCGCGACACCCTCTCGGTGCACTACAAGGGCAAGAACATCGCCGAGGTGCTCGAGATGCCGATCTCGGAGGCCGCGGAGTTCTTCGAGCCGATCCAGGCGATCCACCGGTACCTCAAGACCCTGGTCGACGTGGGCCTCGGCTACGTCCGCCTGGGTCAGTCGGCCACGACCCTCTCGGGCGGCGAGGCGCAGCGCGTCAAGCTCGCGACCGAGCTCCAGCGCCGCAGCAACGGCCGTTCGATCTATGTGCTCGACGAGCCCACGACCGGTCTGCACTTCGAAGACGTGTCGCTGCTGCTCAGGGTGCTGAACGGCCTCGTCGACAAGGGCAACACGGTCATCGTCATCGAGCACAACCTCGACGTCATCAAGAGCAGCGACTGGGTCATCGACCTCGGTCCGGAGGGTGGTGCCGGAGGCGGCACGGTCGTCGCGACCGGAACCCCCGAACAGGTCGCGAAGGTCGAGGAGAGCCACACCGGCGCCTTCCTGGCCGAACTGCTCCAGACCGGACGCACGGGCACGCAGCGCAACACCGCGTCGGACGCGGACAGCGCCGAGCGGGAGCTCGTGAGCGCGGCGGGCTGAGCCATGGCCTCCGCCCCTGCGTCCGCATCGCGCAAACGGATGTCGCAGCTGCCCTACCGACCGAAAGCGGGGGAGATCCCCACGAACCCCGGTGTCTACCGGTTCCGGGATGCCGACGGTCGGGTGCTCTACGTCGGCAAGGCGAAGAACCTCCGCGCGCGACTGTCGAACTACTTCGCGCCGCTGCACTCCCTCCACGAACGCACGCGCCGCATGGTCACGACCGCGGCCAGCGTCGAGTGGACGGTCGTGCCCAGCGACGTCGACTCGCTGCAGCTCGAGTACATGTGGATCAAGGAGTTCGATCCGCCGTTCAACGTGCGCTACCGCGACGACAAGTCGTACCCGTTCATGGCGATCACGCTGGCCGACGAGGCGCCGCGCGTCATCGTCACGCGTAACCACAAGATCCGCGGGGCCAAGTACTTCGGGCCGTATCCGAAGGTGTGGGCGGTGCACGACACGATCGACCTCATGATCAAGGTCTTCCCGATCCGCACGTGCAGCGACTCCTCCTACAAGAAGGCCATGGCATCCGGTCGTCCGTGCTTCCCCGGGCAGATCGGCCGCTGCGGCGGGCCGTGCTCGATGAAGGTGACGATCGAGGAGCACCGCGCGGTCGTCGACGACTTCATCGCGTTCATGTCGGGCGGCGACCAGCGCTTCACGCGCGAGCTCACCGCCCGCATGAAGGAGGCCTCGGCGGCGATGGACTACGAGTCGGCCGCCCACTACCGCGACCGCCTGCAGGCCATCGACGCGGTGCTCGGAAAGAGCGCGCTCGTGCTCGCCTCCGACACGGATGCCGATCTCTTCGGCATCGCGGAGGACGAGCTGGCCGCGACGGTGCAGCACTTCGTCGTGCGCGGAGGTCGCGTCCGCGGTGTGCGCGCCACCACGATCGAGAAGGAGATCGACATCTCCGGGGCCGAGCTCGTCGACCAGGTGCTGCAGCGCACGTACGGCGATGCCGAGGCGACCGACATCCCCCGTCAGGTGCTCGTGCCCGAGCTGCCCGACGATGCGGAGCAGCTGGAGGACTGGCTGCGCGAGCGCCGTGGGCGCCCGGTGACCCTGCAGGTCGCGCAGCGCGGACGCAAGGCCGACCTGCTGAAGACCGCCACTCTCAACGCGCAGCAGGCGCTGATGCTGCACAAGACCCGTCGCACGAGCGATTACGTCGCCCGCTCGCAGGCGCTCACCGACCTGCAGGAGGCGCTCGGCATGACCGAGGCGCCCCTGCGCATCGAGTGTTTCGACATCTCGCATCTCGCGGGCACCAATGTCGTGGCATCCATGGTCGTGTTCGAAGACGGCCTGCCGCGCAAAGACCAGTACCGCTCGTTCGGGGTCGCCGAGACCACGGACGACACCGACTCGATGTACCAGGTGCTCTCGCGCCGACTGGCCTACCTCGACCGGCCCGACGAGATCGAGCCCGAGACGGTGAACGGTGCGATCGTGGCCGATCCCGAGTCGGAGGAGGCCACGAGCGACGGCGACGTCGTCACCGCCCGCAAACGTCCGCGCTTCGCGTATCGTCCGCAGCTGCTCGTCGTCGACGGCGGCCAGCCGCAGGTGGCGGCGGCGGCGCGCGCCCTGGCCGACGCCGGTCACGAGGAGATCGCGCTGTGCGGCATCGCCAAGCGTCTCGAGGAGGTGTGGCTGCCGAATGAGGAGTACCCCGTGATCCTGCCGCGCACCTCGGAGGCGCTGTACCTGCTGCAACGACTGCGTGATGAGGCCCACCGCTTCGCGATCGTCCACCAGCGCAAGCGCCGCAAGCGCGACATCTCCAGCGTCCTGTCGGAGGTTCCCGGTCTCGGCGACGCCCGCATCAAGGCCCTGCTGCGGCACTTCGGCTCCGTCTCGGCGCTGAAGAACGCGACCCCCGACGAGATGACGGTGCTCCCGGGCATCGGCCCGACGCTGGCCGAGGCCATCCACACGCACCTGTCTCGGTAGGCTGGACGAGACGACGGGAGGCGATCGCCATGGAACCGGCACGCGATGAGCCAGGTGAGGTGCTGATCGTCACGGGCATGTCGGGCGCGGGGCGCTCCACGGTGGCCAATGCGCTCGAGGACCTCGACTGGTATGTCGTCGACAATCTGCCGCCGCGCATGTTGCGGCCCCTGCTCGAACTGACCGAGCTCGCGGGCGGAGCCGTGCCGCGCGTGGCGGTCGTGGTCGACGTGCGCGGGCGTTCGCTGTTCGGCGATCTCCCCGAGGCGATGCGCACTCTGCAGGCGGGGCGCCAGGTGCGCGTGGTCTTCCTCGACGCCTCCGACGCCGTTCTGGTGCGTCGCTTCGAGGCGGTGCGACGGCCGCACCCGCTCCAGGGCGAGGGCACGATCCTCGACGGCATCCGCCGTGAGCGCGAGCGTCTGGCCCCGGTGCGCGAGGCCGCAGACGTCGTCATCGACACCTCGAGCCTGAACGTGCATCAACTGTCGCTGCGCACGGTCGCGCTCTTCGGCGAGGAGGGGGCGGCCCGGCACACGATCACGCTCATGAGCTTCGGCTTCAAGTACGGTCTGCCGCCCGATGTCGACCTCGTCGCCGACATGCGCTTCCTGCCCAACCCGTTCTGGAACGACGAGCTGCGTCCGCTGACCGGCGAAGACCCCCAGGTTCGGGAATACGTGCTGGGCCAGGAGGGCGCGTCGACCTTCCTCGACGCCTATTCGGCCGCGCTTCGGCCCGTCCTGGAGGGCTATCAGCGCGAGAACAAGCGGCATTCCGTGGTGGCCGTGGGGTGCACCGGGGGTAAGCACAGGTCGGTGGTGATGGCGCGCGAGCTCGCTGCACGTCTTGCCGATGTTCCGGGGGTGGCCGTCCGCGTGGCTCACCGCGACCTCGGTCGCGAGTAGGCTGTAACGTCGTCCCCGCCGCCCCCCACCCGAGGAGAACCGTGCCCCTGACCGCCGACGTGAAGGCCGAGCTCATCACCGTCCGCGACCCGCGCCCGACCGCGCGCGTCGCCGAGCTCACGGCCCTCCTGCGCTTCTCCGGTGGTCTGCACTCCATCGCCAACCGCGTCGCCGTCGAGGCCGAGCTGGACTCCGACGTCCTCGCCCGCCGTGTCGCCCGCGACCTGATGGAGCTGTACGGCGTGCGTCCCGAGCTGCACCACGTCCAGGGCTCCGGGGGACGTACCGGCGGTCACTTCGCGGTGCGCGTGATCGAGGCGGGAGAGACGCTCGCGCGTCAGACCGGACTGCTCGACCAGCGTCGTCGCCCCGTCCGGGGACTCCCCAACAAGCTCACGACCGGATCGCGCCCCGACCTCAGCGCCATCTGGCGCGGCGCGTTCCTCGCCAGCGGCACGCTCAGCGACCCGGGACGCTCGGCGGCGCTCGAGATCTCGTGCCCCTCGTCGGAGGCCGCGATGGCCCTCGTCGGAGCGGGCCACCGCATCGGCATCCCCGCCAAGGCCCGCGAGGTGCGCGGAGTGCCGCGCGTCGTCGTGCGCGACGGCGAGGCGATCCGCGGCGCCCTGTACGAGATGGGCGCCCGGCGCACCGCGGGGGAGTGGGACCAGATGCGTCAGCGCCGAGAGGTGCGCGCCGGCGTGAACCGCCTCGTCAACTTCGACGACGCCAACCTGCGCCGCTCGGCCCAGGCCGCGGTGGCCGCGTGCGCGCGCGTCGAGCGGGCCCTCGAGATCCTGGGCGACGAGGTGCCCGACCACCTGCAGCAGGCCGGCGAGCTGCGTCTCGCCCACCGCGATGCGAGCCTCGACGAGCTCGGCCACCACGCCGACCCGCCCCTGACGAAGGACGCCGTCGCCGGTCGCATCCGTCGTCTGCTGGCCATGGCCGACAAGAAGGCCGAGGCCGACGGCATCCCGGGCACTGAGGCCGCGGTCCCGGTCGGCGCCGAGGACTGACGCCCGTTCTCTCCGGATGCCGCGAGCCCGCGGCATCGGCACTCTTCGGCGTGCGGGACGGAGGCATGGCGCGGAGCCGCGGGGCCGCGGCTTGTTCCCGCTCGCGAGGCTGCGGTGATCTTCCGCCCGCCGGCGAGACCGCCGCACCCACGCGATGCTGCGGCACCTTCCCGTCCGCGCCCGCGAGGCCGCGCCATCCGCACTCCCTCCGCCGGCGCCGGCTCGCGGCATCCGGCCGGCGGGGAACGCTCGACGCGCCCGGGCGGATACTCCGCGTCCCGCGGGGAAGCAACCCTGTGGGTCGAGCGTTAGCCCTCAATAGGATGAAGACGTCACCCTCGCTGCTCGATCCTCGGCACGCCATCCCGGCGCAGAGGTCACGGCGGCGCCCGATTCGGAAGTAGAGAACATGGCGAAGTACACGCTGCCCGAACTGCCCTACGACTACTCGGCGCTGGAGCCGCACATCAGTGCGACGATCATGGAGCTGCACCACAGCAAGCACCACCAGACCTACGTCAACGGCGCCAACACCACTCTCGATCTCCTCGCCGAAGCGCGCGAGAAGGGCGATTTCGCCAACATCAACCGCCTGCAGAAGGACCTCGCGTTCAACCTCGGCGGTCACACCAACCACTCGATCTTCTGGACGAACCTCTCGCCCAACGGTGGCGACAAGCCCACCGGCGACCTCGAGTCGGCCATCGACGACCAGTTCGGTTCGTTCGACGCGTTCCGTGCGCAGTTCACCGCCGCCGCCCTCGGCGTGCAGGGCTCGGGCTGGGCGGGTCTGTTCTGGGACTCGATCGGTGAGAACCTCGTCATCCAGCAGTTCTTCGACCAGCAGGGTCAGATCGTCGCCGGTACCGTTCCGCTGCTGCTCCTCGACGTCTGGGAGCACGCCTACTACCTCGACTACAAGAACGTGCGCGCCGACTACGTGAAGGCGTTCTGGAACATCGCCAACTGGGCCGACGCCCAGGACCGCTTCGCCGCCGCCCGCGAGAAGACTACGGGTCTGCTGGTACTGTCGTAAACGGTGCGGCGTCCCGGTGGGACCCCCACCGGGACGCCGTTGTCCGCCAGCGAAACCGCAATCACGCGCTCATCGCGCACAACTGATTCAGGAGAAATTCCGTGACCGTCAAGATCGGAATCAACGGCTTCGGCCGTATCGGACGCAACTACCTCCGCGCGGCTCTCGCGCAGGGTGCCGACCTCGAAATCGTGGCGGTGAACGACCTCACCGACAACAAGACCCTCGCGCACCTCCTCAAGTACGACTCCGTGGGCGGCGTGCTGTCCGAGGACGTCTCGTACACCGAAGACTCCATCACGGTCGGCGACAAGACCATCAAGGTCTTCGAAGAGCGCGACCCCGCCAACCTCCCCTGGGGCGAGCTCGGCGTCGACATCGTCATCGAGTCGACCGGCCGTTTCACCAAGGCCGAGGATGCCAAGAAGCACGTCGCCGGCGGCGCCAAGAAGGTCCTCATCTCGGCTCCGGCCACGGGTGACGACGCCACCATCGTCATGGGTGTGAACGAAGAGACGTACAACCCCGAGACCGACGTCATCATCTCGAACGCCTCGTGCACCACGAACTGCCTCGCCCCGCTGGCGAAGGTCTTCGAAGACGCCTTCGGCATCGAGCGCGGCTTCATGATGACGGCGCACGCCTACACCGCCGACCAGAACCTGCAGGACGGCCCGCACAGCGACCTGCGTCGCGCCCGCGGTGCGGCGATCAACATCGTCCCCGCCTCGACCGGTGCCGCCAAGGCCATCGGCCTGGTCCTGCCCGAGCTCAACGGCAAGCTGAGCGGCTCGTCGTACCGCGTTCCGGTTCCCACCGGCTCCATCGTCGACCTCACGATCGTCACCCCCACAGAGGGTCTGACCGTCGACCAGGTCAACGAGGTCTACAAGAAGGCCGCTGCCGAGGGTCGCCTCAACGGCATCCTGCAGTACACCGAGGACCCGATCGTCTCGAGCGACATCCAGGGCAACCCGCACTCGTCGATCTTCGACGCGGAGCTGACCAACGTCAGCGGCAACCTCGTCAAGGTGTCGTCGTGGTACGACAACGAGTGGGGCTACTCGAACCGTCTCGTCGACCTGACCGAGTACGTCGCCGAGCGCCTGTAACCCTTCATGGCTCTGCGCACCCTCGATTCGCTGGGGTCGCTCGCCGGCACGCGCGTCATCGTCCGTTGTGATCTGAACGTCCCCCTCAAGGACGGCGTCATCACGGACGATGGCCGCGTGCGCGCGTCGCTGCCGACCCTCAACGCCCTGATCAACGCCGGCGCGCGTGTGATCGTGTGCTCGCACCTCGGCCGCCCCGACGGGGCGCCCGACCCGAAGTACTCCCTCGAGCCGGTCGCGCAGCGCCTGTCCGAGCTGCTCGGCCAGCCCGTCGCGTTCGCGCGCGACACGGTGGGCGAGTCGGCTCAGGATGCCGTGGCCTCGCTCGAAGACGGAGACGTCGCCGTCATCGAGAACCTCCGCTTCAACGCGGGGGAGACCTCGAAGGACGAGTCGGAGCGCCAGGCCTTCGCGCGGGAGCTCGCCGCTCTCGGCGACGCCCTCGTGTCCGACGGCTTCGGCGTCGTGCACCGCAAGCAGGCGAGCGTCTACGACCTCGCCCAGATCGTGCCCTCGGCCGCGGGTCTGCTCATCCAGAAGGAGCTCGAGGTCCTCGACCGCCTGACCGAGAACCCCGAGCGTCCGTACACGGTCGTGCTCGGCGGATCGAAGGTCAGCGACAAGCTCGGCGTGATCGAGCACCTGCTCCCGCGCGTGGACAAGCTCCTCGTCGGCGGCGGCATGATGTTCACCTTCCTGGTCGCCGAGGGGCACAAGGTCGGCTCGAGCCTGCTCGAGAAGGATCAGATCGACACCGTGAAGGGCTACCTCGCCTCGGCGAAGGAGCGCGGCGTCGAGATCGTGCTCCCCGTGGATGCCGTGGTCGCGGCGTCGTTCTCGGCGGACGCCGAGCACGTGGTCGCCGACGCCGACGCCCTCGAGGACACCGCCTTCGGTGCCGCGGGTCTCGGCCTCGACATCGGACCCCGCACCGCGGAGCTCTTCGCCGACGCGATCCGCGCTTCGCGCACCGTCTTCTGGAACGGCCCGATGGGCGTGTTCGAGATGAAGGCGTTCGAAGCCGGTACCAAGACCGTCGCCCAGGCGCTCACCGAGGTCGACGGCCTCAGCGTCGTCGGCGGCGGCGACTCCGCGGCGGCCGTGCGTCAGCTCGGCTTCGCGGACGACCGGTTCGGTCACATCTCCACCGGCGGTGGCGCCAGCCTGGAGTTCCTCGAAGGCAAGAAGCTCCCCGGACTGGAGGTCCTCGGATGGCAACAGTGAACAGAACCCCCCTCATCGCGGGCAACTGGAAGATGAACCTCGACCACCTGCAGGCGGTCGCGTTCGTGCAGAAGCTGCACTGGACGCTGAAGGAGGCCAAGCACGAGAACGGCAGTGTCGAGGTGGCGGTCTTCCCGCCGTTCACCGACCTGCGCACCGTGCAGACGCTTCTCGACGCCGACAAGATCGAGTTCGCGCTCGGTGGTCAGGACCTCTCGGCTCACGACTCCGGTGCCTACACCGGTGAGATCTCGGGCCAGTTCCTGGCGAAGCTCGACGCGACCTACGTGATCATCGGTCACTCGGAGCGCCGGCAGTTCCACCACGAGACCGACGAGATCATCGCGGCGAAGACCCAGGCGGCTCTGCGCCACGGTCTCGTCCCGGTCATCTGCGTCGGCGAGACGTCGGAAGACCTGGAGAAGTTCGGCGCCAGCGCCGTTCCCGTGGGTCAGCTGGAGGTCGCTCTCGAGGGTGTGGCATCCGATGCCGACATCGTCGTGGCGTACGAGCCGGTCTGGGCCATCGGCTCGGGCCAGGCGGCGACGCCCGACCAGGCACAGGAGGTCTGCGCCAAGCTCCGCGCCGTCGTCGCGGACAAGCTCGGCGCCGATGCGGCCGCGCGCACCCGCGTGCTCTACGGCGGTTCGGTGAAGTCGGGCAACATCGCCGGCTTCATGCGCGAGCCCGATGTCGACGGAGCCCTGGTGGGCGGTGCGAGCCTCGTCGTCGACGAGTTCGCGGCGATCATCCGCTTCCAGAAGCACGTCGGCGTCTGACGCCCTTTCCGGATGCCCGCGGCACCTCGCCGCGGGCATCCGTGCGTCTGAGACGCGTCCCCGTATACTTGACGCTTGTGCGGTCGTCCGGCCGCGCGCGAAAGGCTTTCGACAGTGCAGATTCTCGAGTTCGTCCTGCAGGTGCTCCTGGGCATCACCAGCCTCCTGCTGACCCTGCTCATCCTGCTCCACAAGGGTCGCGGCGGCGGTCTGTCCGACATGTTCGGCGGCGGCATGAGTTCCGCCCTCGGTTCGTCGGGCCTGGCCGAACGCAACCTCAACCGATTCACGATCGTGCTCGCGCTGGTGTGGTTCGTCACCATCGTCGGCCTCGGTCTGCTGACCAAATTCGCGGAGATCTGACATGGCCACTGGCGGCAATGCCATCCGTGGCTCGCGCGTCGGCGCGGGCCCCATGGGCGAGCAGGATCACGGCTTCCACGCGGACCGCGTGGCCGTGTCGTACTGGGACGCCCTCGGCAACGAGACCGTCCGCTACTTCGCGGCGGGCATCCCCGACGACGAGATCCCCGAGACCATCGACTCGCCGCACTCGGGCCTGCCCGCGGGCCGCGACAAGGCGAACCCGCCGGCGCTGGCCAAGGCAGAGCCCTACAAGACGCACCTCGCCTACGTGAAGGAGCGCCGCAGCGACGAAGAGGCCGCTTCGCTCCTCGACGACGCCCTTCAGCAGCTGCGCGAGCGTCGCGGACAGTAACGACTCGCGCGTTCATGACAGAAGGGCCGGATGCCATGGCATCCGGCCCTTCTGCCGTTCACGGCGTCCGAGGACGGACGCCTCTTCGTTCACGGCGGCCGCTCAGCGGACGGGGGAATCCGTGACGATCGTGGTCCACGGGCCGGGCGGCACGTCGACGTCGTCGACGAATGCCCAGTCGACGCGGTCGCCGTCGCCGTCGAGCTCGGCGAAACCGAGGCAGCCGTTGAGGGCGGGGGAGAC
The DNA here is from genome assembly GCF_947489255.1 of uncultured Microbacterium sp. GTDB lineage: Bacteria > Actinomycetota > Actinomycetes > Actinomycetales > Microbacteriaceae > Microbacterium > Microbacterium phycohabitans. The sequence goes on along the minus strand of NZ_CANLCY010000002.1, from coordinate 695,017 downwards.
GTCCAGGCCCGCGCCGTTGTAGCGCCCGTTGGCCGGCCGGCGGTCGTCGGAGCCGAAGACGTACGCGCTGTCGCGGTACTCGCCGGGTCCGGCATCCTGGATCTGTCCGTAGCAGAGGCGGTCGCCCTTGCGCAGCACGACCCAGCGGTTCTTCATCAGGCTCGCGGAGCGGTCGTCGACGAGTGCGGCATAGGGCGCCTGATCGGCCCAGGGGACGACCTCGCCGCGGGTGGCGAACCCCTCGTCGTCGTTGACGTCATCGAAGGGCAGGTCGAGGTAGAACGGGTTCTGCTGCGGCGTCATGCGGGTCGGGAAGTAGCCGTTGTCGGCGGTGCGGGCCTCGGTGTCGCACCTCTCGCCGTTGACGACGCCGTCGCATCCGCCGTACGAACCCAGCCAGTCCGAGTCGTAGGTCGAGATCCGCTGGCTGCCGTCGGACGCCTGGGGGTCGAACACCTCCCCGACCCAGAAGGTCGTCGAGACGATCCCGGTGTGCCAGGGGTAGCCGGTGTCGGGGAGCGGCGCGAGGGCGGGTGCGCATCCGGTCGCGCCGGCGACGGCGACCACCCCGAGGGCGATCGCCGTCGCCGAGCGCGAGCGCGGTGTCATCCGGTGACGTCGCTCTCGGTCGGACGGAACACTTCGAGCGGGCCCTGCGGAGTGGCCGGCGCCGACGTGTCGAGCGGGGCCGTCGTGCTCATGACGGTCAGCGGCGGGGCGCTGGAGCTGTCATAGAGGGCGAGGTCGTCGGTGCGCAGGGTGCCGTTGCCGAAGATGGTCAATGCGAAGCTGATGCCGTTGTAGCCCGCGGGGATGGCCGCGGTCGTCCAGTCGGCCTCGGTCCAGGCTCCCGCCGCGGCGAACCAGGGGCTCGAGGTCCAGTACGACCACATGCCGCTGGTGGACCGCAGGTAGACCGCGAACTGGGTCGGCCCGCTCGACTGGTACCACTCGCGCAGCACGTAGGTCTTGCCCGGGGTGACCGTCGGCGAGCACTGACCGAGGTCGAACTGCGGCAGGAGCTTCGCGTCGCCGTCGGTGTACCCGGTCATCGAGATGCCGCTGGCGATGTTGCCGGTGTGCGCGGGGGAGCCGGTGCTGAAGGACGGCGTGTTCGTACCGTAGCCCCCTCGCATCCAGCAGTCGGGGGCACCCGTCTCCATGCTGGGATTGACGATGCCGTTGGTCGAGCCGGTGGGCGCGGGGACGGCGGGACCGTCGACGACGGGCTTGGTGGTTCCGCCGATCACGCTCCCGATGGTCTTGACGACCGTGCCGGCCGCCTGCCGGGTCTTCAGCCACGACAGGAACTGGGTGAACGTCGACGTCGTGACGGCGAGGTCGCTGCAGGCGTCGTCGCACACGTGGTGGAACGTGTACTGCACCCACCCGCCGCCGTTGTTCTCGGCGTTCGTGACGCCCTGCTTCAGATCGTCGAGGGTCCAGGTGGCGTCGACCTGATCGAGGGCGGCGAGGGCGTAGGGGGCGGCGGGACGCGTCTTCTCGGCGTAGGCGCAGTCGGGACACCCGAAGCGGCTCTTGATGTCGCCGAGGAGCCGGCCGCTGTTGTACCCGCATGCGGCGACCGCCTTCTCGACGTCGGGCGTGCTCGAGGCGAAGGGGTAGGCGAAGCTCTTCACCGTGAAGCCCCACGAGGTGAGGTTCTTGCGGTCGAGGCAGATCTGCCGGGTCGCCTCGTCGACGCTCACCGTGGCGAGGTCGGGGTGGTTGACGGTGTGCCCGCCGATCTCGTGCCCGGCGTTCTTGAGGGTCGTGAGATCGGCGCGCGTCATGTGTCCCGGGGCGCCGATGAAGCCGGACGGCACGTAGAAGGTCGCCTTCATCGCGTTCGCCTTCAGCGCGGCGAGCGCGTTCAGCTGATCGGCGTTGGCGTCGTCGAAGGTGAGGCTGACCACGGTGCGGGTCGCCGCCTCGGCCGGCGGGGGTGCGAGCGCGACCGACGCTCCCACCACCACCGCGAGCGCCGAAACGAGGGCGAGCGCGCGCCGCCAGCGCGGGGGGACGGTCGTGGGTGGACGCCGTCGATCGGTGCGGAGGTCTCGTCGGAGCATGGGAGTGGCCTTTCGTGCGGAGCGAGGGGGAAGGACGGCACCGCTCACGACACCGTCACCGACTTGGCGAGGTTGCGGGGCTTGTCGACATCGCGGTGCAACCGCAGGGCGAGCTCGCGCGCGAAGAGCTGCAGCGGCACCACGGTCTCGAGCGGACCCCAGGAGGGTCCGGTCCGGGGCAGATGCAGGGGCACCCCGCCCACGGTGAGCACGCGTTCGCCGAACCGGATGACGCGACCCCCGCGCGCGGTGACCTCGGCGATGTCGACGTCGAGCCGGGGATCGCCGTTGTCGACCACGAACACCGGGGTGCCGGCATCCACCAGGGCCAGGGGGCCGTGCTTCAGCTCGCCGGCGGGGTAGGCCTCCGCCCAGCGGTACGACAGCTCCTTCAGCTTGAGTGCGCCCTCGGCCGCGTAGACGAGCCCCGCACCGCGGCCGAGGAAGAGGAACCCCGACGCCCGGGCATACTCGGTGGCCAGCTGAGCGCACGGTCCCCGCCACGCGTCGAGCGCGGCGGCGAGCGCATCGGGGGTCGCGGCGAGGGCACGGAGGTCGGCGCCCAGGCGCGCAGAGTCGGTCCGGTCGAAGACGGACAGTCCGGAGAGGGCCACGCACACCCCGGTCAGCACCTGCGCGACGAAGGTCTTGGTCGCGGCCACTCCCACCTCCGGGCCGGCCAGGCAGTCGATGACCGCGTCGGAACGACGGGCGAGGGTCGAGGAGGGGTTGTTCGTGAGGGCGAGGACGGTGCCGTGGCGGGGCGGGAGGGCGTCGAGGGCGCGAAGGACGTCGGCGGTCTCGCCCGACTGGCTCATCGCGATGACGAGGGTGCGCGGTTCCCACACCTCGTGCGCGGCCTCGCTGGCCACGAGCGTACGCGTGGGCAGGCCGCCGAGGCGCGCGAACACCCCCGCGAGGGCGCGGCCGGCGTGCAGCGACGTGCCGCAGCCGAGGACCGTGACGCGGTCGATGGTGTCCAGCGACGGCAGACCGAGGCCCCGCCACAGCGAACCGTCGACGATACCCGGGGCGAGGGCCTCGAGCACGCGGCGGGCGACGACGGGCTGCTCGTCGATCTCGTTGCCCATGTGGTCGCGGTGGCGACCGGTACTGGCCAGCAGCGCGGTGCGGGGGACTGGCCAGAGCCCGCGCGGTCGGCAGCTGCCCCCCGCGCGGTGCCAGCGGGTTCCGGCGGCGTCGACCTCGACGACGTCGTCGTCTTCGAGCACCCGGAACTGGGCGACCTCGGGCGCGACCGCCCCGACGTCGCTGGCGAGGTAGGCGCCGTCGGCGGTTTCGGCGTAGATGAGCGGTGAGCCGTGCGCTGTCGCCGCGAGGGCACCGATGCGCGCGTCGAGGGCGACGACGGCCCACGAGCCCGAGAGCTGGCCCGTCGCTTCGGCGAGCGCGTCGCCGAGTCCGACGCCGGGGCGCTGCGCCTGTTCGATGAGGTGCACGATGACCTCGCTGTCGACCCCGGTGGCGAAGCGGTGCCCGGCGGCGACGAGCTGCGCCCGCAGCGCGTCGGCGTTGTCGACGATGCCGTTGTGCACCACGTAGAGCCGACCGCTGCAGTCCTCCAGGGGGTGGGCGTTCGCCTCGCTCACCTCGCCGTGCGTCGCCCATCGGGTGTGCCCGATCGCCGCGGTCGTGGCATCCGTCGTCTGTTCTCCGGTCACCACCGCGAGAGCCGCCACGCCGCTGAGGGTGCGGGCGTGCAGGGGGCTCCCGTCGGGTCGCCGGGCGGCGATCCCGGCGGAGTCGTAGCCGCGGTACTCGAGGCGCTCGAGGGCGGAACGGGCGCGGGATGCCGCGGCGGCGGGGCCGCGGTAGGCGGTGATCCCGCACATCAGACGACGCCCCGGAACGATCCGGCTCCGGCGAGGGGCATGGCATCCGATCCGAGACGCTCCCGTGAGAGCAGGTCGGCGGCCACGCGCATGATCGTCGTGGTGAGCGGGGTCGTGGGTTCGTAGCCGACGAGGTCGTGCGCCTTGGTGTTGTCGGGGACGCGGCGGCGCATGTCTTCGAAACCGGCGGCGTAGGCCTGCTCGTAAGGAACGAGTTCGATCTCGCTGCGGCTGTCGAGGGTGGCGATGATCTCACGCGCCAGATCGAGGATCGAGATCTCGCGCGCACCGCCGAGGTTGTAGGCCTGTCCGCGGGCGCGGGGGTCGCGTTCGATCCGCACCATGGCCGGGACGATGTCTTCGACGGCCGAGAAGCAGCGCGTCTGGAGGCCGTCGCCGAACACCGTGAGGGGGTGCCCGCGCAACGCCTGGCCGACGAGGTTGGGCAGAACCATGCCGTAGCGGCCCGTCTGGCGGGGACCGACGGTGTTGAACAGCCGCACGATCGCGACGTCCAGCCCCTCCTGGTCGCAGTACGCCTTGGCGAAGGCCTCGTCGATGCCCTTGGCCCCCGCGTAGGTCCACCGTGAGAGCAGGGGGTCGCCGAGCACGCGGTCGGAGTCCTCGCGCAGGCGGTCGGCGGTGTTCTTGCCGTACACCTCGCTCGTGGAGACCAGCAGCACGGACGCCTTGTGCTCGATCGCCGCCGTCAGCACGTTCTCGGTGCCGTGGATGTTGATGCGGAGCCCCCGCAGCGGCTGTTCGACGATGAGCTTGACCCCGACCGCCGCCGCGAGGTGGAACACGCGGTCGCAGGAGTGCATCGCCTGGGCGACCGTCTTGCTGTTGAGGATGGAGCCGTGGATCATCTCCAGCCGCGGGTTGTCGGCGACGCCGGCGAGGTTGCGCGCCGAGCCGGTGGAGAGGTCGTCGAGGACGACGACGTCATCGCCGGCCGCGAGGAGGTGCTCGACGAGGTGGCTGCCGACGAAGCCGGCGCCGCCGGTGACCAGCGTGCGCGTACGCCCGCCCGCCGTCGACGGGAAGACCGGGACGCCGCTCACAGCAGCACCCGCCCCGCGATGTCGTCGCTGCGGTAGGTGCCGTCGACCACGAGCGCCTCGCCGTCGAGCCAGGCCAGGTCGCAGTCGTGGTGGCGCGTGTGCACGAGCACGACGTCGGGATGGAACCCTCCCGGATCGGCCAGGGAATCGCGCTCGCGACCCGAATCGAGGTGGATGTGCGGGGCGTGGGTGTCGACGTACTGCACCTCGGCGCCCACGTCGATGAGGTGGTCGATGATCTCGAGCGCGGGCGACTCGCGCAGGTCGGCCACGTCGGGCTTGTAGGTCACCCCGACGATCAGGATGCGAGCCCCCAGCGTGCCCTTGCCGGCGCGACCGAGCACGTCGCGGATGCGTTCGACGACGCGGCGCGGGCGGGCGGCGATGCGCGTCATGGCCTCCGTGATGACCCCGGCGTCGACGTGCAGGGCCTTCAGCTGCCAGAGCAGGTAGTGCGGATCGCACGGGATGCAGTGTCCGCCCACCCCGGGGCCGGGATAGAACGCCATGAAGCCGTACGGTTTGGTGCTCGCCGCCTCGATCACCTCCGTCACGGGCACGTCGAGAGCGCTGCAGATGTCGGCGAACTCGTTGGCGAGGGCGATGTTGACCGCGCGGAAGGTGTTCTCGAGCAGCTTGGTCATCTCGGCCGTCGCGAGGGACGAGACCCGGTGCACCCGAGCGGCGTAGCGCGAGAGCAGCTGGGCCCCTCCTTCTTCGCACCGGGGGGTGGCGCCGCCCACGACGCGCGGGACGACCTCCTGCGCGAAGCCGACGTTGCCCGGGTCGATGCGCTCTGCGCTGAAGGTGACGAAGACGTCGCGGCCGATCTCGAACCCGCGATCGCGCAGCGGCTGCTCGACGAGGTCGTGCGTGCAGCCGACGTAGGTGGTGGAGGTCAGCATGATCAGCTGCCCCGGGCGGGCCGCGGCGACGACGGTGGCGCACGCGGCCCGCAGGGGAGCGAGGTCGGGGACCTGCTGGTGATCCACCGGTGTGGGGACGCACACGACGACGGCGCTCGCCCGCGACAGCTCGCTCACGTCACCGGTCAGGCGGAACTCGCCCGGGCGACGGAGAGCGGCATCCAGGCGCTCCCGGTCGGTGTCGATGAGGTCGGCGCCGCGGGCGGCGATCGTGCGCAGCCGCCGCGAGGAGACGTCCAGGGCGAGCACGCGCGAGCCGCTGGCATGGTAGGCCAGCGCCGTCGGCAGCCCCACGTACCCCAGGCCCACGATCGCGACGTCGAAGTCGAACCGGGGTGGCACGGGGGCGATCGGGGTCTGCGGCACGGGGGTCGCTTCGGCGCGCACGTCGAGTGTGGACATCGTCATCCTCCAACAGCGGGGTCCGAGGGGGCGATGGGGGGCCAGGCCCCCTCGGACGATTCGGGTGGTGCGGGTGGGGCGACCGATCGGGTGGGTCGGCGCTGATCCGGGGCCCACACTGATCCGGGCCCCCGCGCCGGTCAAGGACGCCGATCGGATCATGCGGGATGCCGCCGACCGCATCGCGATGTGCGGGACACCGCAACGGCGAGTGCGGGCCGGCTGCGGCGACGTGCGGCCCCGCGGCGCGTACCGTCGGGCGCAGCCTCGACCCGAAGAGGAGGAACCCGTGAGCCCTGTCCTGCCCCCTCTCGAGGTCGAGCGTCGGCCTCCGGCCCCGGCATCTCGGCGCCCCTGCACCCCCGTGGTCCCGGTGCTCCGGTCCGAACGGCGGGCCCCGGCATCCCGATCCGTGCGCGACGAGCGGCGGATGCCGTGACCGTGGCGCTCGCGATCGTGGTCGCCGTCGCGACGGTCGGCGTGTCGACGCTGGTGTGGGGCACGGTCGGCATCCTGCGTCTGCTCGCCGAGCACCGCGCGGCGCCGCCGTGGGGAGCGCCGTCGATGTTCTACCGCGCCGACGAGGTCGCCGTGCTGATCGCCGCCCACGACGAGGAGCTCGTCATCGCCGATGCGGTGGCCGCCGCGCGGCGCCTCGTCCCGGCCGGGAACGTCTTCGTGGTGTCGGACGGCTCGAGCGACGACACCGTCGCACGAGCACGTCGGGCCGGTGCGACGGCGTTCGACCTCGTCCCCAACCGCGGCAAGGCCGGCGCCATCCGCGCGGGGCTCGATCACTTCGGCATCGCCGCCCGGTTCCCTCTCCTGCTCCTGCTCGACGCCGACTCGCGCCCTCGTCCCGATTACCTGCGCACCGCGCTCCCGCTGTTCACCGACGACGGGGTGGTCGCGGTCGCCGGTCGTGCCACGACAGCCGTCGACACCCCGCGCACCGCCGTCGGTCGCGTCCTCACGGCGTATCGGGAACGCACCTACGTCTGCACGCAGTACCTGCACAAGTTCGGTCAGGCCGCGCGCGGGGCCGACGCCGTGGCGATCGTGCCGGGGTTCGCGAGCCTCTACCGCACCGATGTGCTGGATCGCATCGACATCGAGGCCCCGGGGCTGTCGATCGAGGACTTCAACATGACGTTCGAGGTGCACGCGAAGGGCCTGGGCCGCATCGCGTTCCATCCCGGCTGCGCGGTGGCCGAGACGCAGGATCCCGCGACCCTGCGCGACTACACGGCCCAGGTGCGACGGTGGAGCCTCGGCTTCTGGCAGACCGTCCGGCGGCACGGCCTGCGGCGCGGACTGTTCTGGGCTTCGGTGGGGGTGTTCGCGATCGAGACCGTCGTCTCCAGCCTCGTGCTCGCCGCGGCGCTCCCGGTGCTGCTGGTCGCCGGGCTCGCGGCGGGGGGCGCGGCCGTGCTCACGGGACCGGCGGCGCAGACGGCGGCGGCGGTGTCGGCGGCGCTGCCGGTCGCACCGCTCGCGCTGGCCTTCCTCCTCGTGGACGCGCTGATGACGGTTTTCGCTTGCGCGCTCTCGGGCACCCGGCCGCGCGTGTGGATGCTGCTGTTCCCACTGCTGCGGGTGTGGGATGCGATGCTGTGCCTGCGTGCGCTGGTGTCGTCGTGGGGGCGCCCGTCCGACGGGCGGTGGCGCAGCCCCGACCGTCGCCCCGCCGCTCTCTCGGCGGCACCGACGCGGGCGGCCGCCCTGCCCTCGGCATCCCTGCCTGTCTCCGCCGACGGGCGCCGGCGTCGCCTCTCCGCGACACCGGTGCCCGTCCCGTTCACGGCGTCGCCGCTCCCCGGAGCAGCGAGACGAGGTGCACGCGCGAGCTGACCCCGAGCTTGCGGTAGATGCGGGTCAAGCGCAGTTCGACGGTGCGCAGCGAGATGAACAGCGCCGAGGCGATCTCTCGGTTGCGCAGCCCCTGCTGCACCAGGGCCACGACCTCCTGCTCCTGCGGCGACAGCACGCGGCCGCGGGCCGGGGCCGCGCTCACGCGCGGCGCGGGGGAGCGCTCCGCCATCGGCAGGCACCGCTGGAGCGTCGCGCGCAGGGCCAGGTGCTCCGACGGGGAGTCTGTGCTGAGCAGCACGGCGTCGGCGTCGCGGAATGCGCGCGCCCCATCCTCCCCCGAGCGGCACACGGCACGGGAACGTGCCACGGCGAGCGTCGTCCACCGGCGCGGATGCCGGGCGGCGGCCGCCTCGAGCCGGGCGAGCTCGCGACGCGCATCGGACGAGCGGCCGGTCAGCCATAGGGCCTCGATCAGGTCGGCGTCGATGCGCAGCAGCGAGGGGTCGTCCGACCCCGGGGCGTCACCGGCCGCACGGAGCAGGCTCACGGCGTCCTCGTACCGTCCCTCGGCCAGGGCGAGGCTCCCCTCCAACGCGGCGAAGAACGGCAGGAGGGCCGTCCGCCCCTCGCGCCGGCACAGGTGGCGGCCCCGGGCGATGAGGTCGGGAGCGCTCGCGTCGAGGGGGTCGACCGCGGCCGCCGCGGCGCACAGCAGGGTCGTCGCGGCGTCCTCCGGGCGACCCGGGGGCCACTCGTGGCGCCAGGCCGTCATGGCCTCGCGCACCGCCGTCGGGTCGCCGCCGCGCACTTCGCAGGTCACGAGGAGGCGCAGCAGTCGCTCGCGCCACAGTGGCGCCACGCGGGGCATGCGTTCCAGCAGCTCGGTCGCCTGCCGTCGAGCGGCGGCGTACTCCTCGCGCAGCATGCGCAGGCTCGCGGCGAGGGAGGCGATCTCGATCGGTGCGTCCGCGGCGACGGCGGAGGGGTCCAGCGGTGGCGGCACGGGGCGTGTCGCCGTGGGGCCCGTGGATCCGAGCTCGGCGATCAGCAGGCGCAGCAGCCCTGTCTCGGTCGATGCGACGCTCGCCGCTGCGGCGGCGTCGAGGCACCCGAGCGCCTCGGCGACCTCCCCGCGTGCGAGGTGCAGCCGGGCGTTCTCGCACAGCAGGCGCTCGACCCCCTCGGCCCATTCCGCGTCGGTCTCGTCGCGGGCGAGGGCATCGTCGATCACCTGGTCCACGCTCGCCCCCGCACGAAGACGAGCGATCGCCGCGCGCACCCGGACCGCGGCGTCGTCGCTGCGGCCGGCGCGACGCAGGTAGTGCTGCCCCAGCAGGTCGAGCCCCTGGAGCACGAGCGCACTCCCGAGGTCGACGAGTCCGCGGGTGCGGCCCTCGTCGTCGAGGGAGCCCGACAGTGCGCGTTCGGCGAATTCGACGGCGGATGCCGTCTCCCCGGCGCGCGCGAAACCGACCGCCGCCGCGAGGAGCGGGCCGCGGTCGCCGCCGGGCTCGAGGAAGCTCTCGTGCCACAGCTGGGTGGCACGGTCGCGACCGCGGTGGTCGTCGGCGGCTTGCGCGTGCAGCCGGCGACGATCCTCCGGGGCCATCGCCGCGTGACGCCGCAGCCGCAGCGCCGGATCGCTCATGCGGGCCAGATCGTCGTGCACGCGAACCGTGCCGTCGTCGATCAGCTGGTCGACGTCGACGCCCTCGGCGAGGGCGGCGAGTCGCAACCGGTCGTAGTCGTACACGGGGCCGATCGAGAGCAGGTCGAGCACCGCATCCGTCCGGGGTCCGCGCGGCGAGAAGCCGTCGCGTCGCGGCCGACCGCTGCGGTCCTCCGACAGGCGCAGGGGGAGGTGCAGGGCGTCTTCGCCGGCCGCCTCGGCGGCGGTCAGCCGCACGCGAGTGAGCACGCCGGGGTCGCCGCCGGTGAACATCACGACGACGTGTCGCACGGCCGCCGCGCTCGCGGGACCGACGATCGCCCGTGCGAGCTCCGAGGCCGCCTCGAACGCGAGGGGCTCGAGGTGCACGTGCGGCACCGCGATGACCTCGTGACGCTGTCCGAGCGCCCCCACCGTGGCGAGGATCGTGACGCCCGTGCCGCGGAGGCGCCCGAACACGAACGACAGCACCGTGAGGCTCGCCCCGTCCATCTCGTCGAGGTCGTCGATCACGAGCACGGCGCCGTCGTCTCGGATCAGATGCAGCGTGCGGCTGAGTTCCTCGGCCAGCAGGTGCTCCGGCCAGTCGCGTCCGCGATCCAGGATGCCGTCGATCGCGGCGCCGCGTGCACCGCCGAGTCCGGCGGCGACGGCGGAGAGCCCCGAGTACGGCCACATCCGCTCGCTCGGACTCACCGCGACCAGACTCGCCGCATGCTCGCGCGCGAGTTCACGGGCCAGGGCCGATTTGCCCAGGCCCGCATCGCCGACGAACACGCACGCGGCTCCCGTGCGCAATCCGACGGTCCTCCGTGCGATGTCGAGCTCTCGCGCGCGACCGAAGAATGGCATCCGACGCTCCCTCTAGCGTGAGCCGGTGAGCGACGATCGAAGTCGCCGCGCCGGTTCAGGATGCCCCCCCTGCAGGAAGGGTAAGCCGCTGTGTCAGGGAAGGCAAGGGCCGGAGGATTTCCGGACACAATACGCAAAGGGCCCGGATGCCACGCATCCGAGCCCCTGGCGCCGTCGGTGTTCCGTCGCCGGTACCTGCGGCCGCGGCAGGAGGCTCTGCGCCGTCGCTGCGCGCGAACCGGGCGCCGCGGCGCTCAGTACTCGCGGTCGATGAGCTGCGGCGGAACCTGGTCGGCGGCCACCTCGTCGACGAAGAACGCCGTCCGTCGGCGTCCTTTCGCCCCCGCGGCGGGCACGCTCTGGTAGCTCGCCCCGGCCAGGGCCAGGCCGAGGGCGGCGGCTTTGTCGGCGCCCGCGATGACCATCCACACGCGCTTCGAGGAATTGATCACCGGCCGCGTCAGCGAGACGCGGTCGCTGGGCGGCTTCGGAGAGTCGCGCACCGGCACGGTGGCCCGGTCGGTGACCGAGATCTCGGGCCGGTCGGGGAACAGCGAGGCGATGTGCGCGTCGGGGCCGACGCCGAGGAAGCAGATGTCGAACGACGGCCACGGCCCGGTCTCGCTGCGATCGGACGGGGCGAACTGCGCCAGCTCATCGGCGTAGGCGATGGCCGCGGCATCCAGGTCGAGACCGTCGTCGCTGGAGGCGACGACGTGGATGTTCTCGGCGGGGATGTCGAGGTGGTCGAGGAACGCCTCGCGCGCCTGCTTCTCATTGCGGTCGTCGGAGTCGCGGGGCACGAAGCGTTCGTCACCGAACCAGAAGTGCACGAGCGACCAATCGACCTCGGTCACCCGCGGATCGCGGGCGGCCGTGCGCAGGACCGCTCCGCCCATCGTGCCGCCGGTGAGGCAGACGTGCATGCGCTTGCCCTCGGCCACGCGCTTGACGATGCGGTTCATGAACCGGGTCGCGACGTACTCGGCGAGAGTCTGCGCATCGCGCTTGATGATGACGCGCTTGGCCGCGCCGCCGTCGGTCATGATGCGTCCTGTTCGCTCGCCGCCCGCAGCAGATCGTGGCCCTCGGTGATGACGCGCCCGTAGAGCAGGTCGGGGTCGAGGCGGCGCAGCTCCTCCGCCAGGCACTCGCGGAGGGTGCGGCGCGGGAAGGCGAGATCGTGCGTGGGCTGACCGGGCTGGGTGAGCACGGCGATGCCCGCCTCGGGGCGCTCGAGCAGCGTGTCGCCGCTCGGTCGCGTGAGGCGCACCGACTTGATGCCGCTCGCCCACTCCTCGGACGGCAGGTAGGCGTAATCGACCGGGGCTTCGAGCTTCATTCCGAGCCAGGCCGCCAGCAGGGCGGTCGACGGGGAGTCGGCGGCGCCGCGCACCTCGATCGCGGTGACCGGCTCGAACGGCGGCTGATCCAGCACCGCCGCGAGCTGCTCGCGCCACCGGGTGACCCGCGTCCACGCGAAGTCGGTGTCGCCGGGGGAGTAGTGCTCGCCCAGCTGGGCGACCCACCCCGCGGGATCCGCCTGCGACGAGGCATCGGTGATCCGGCGCTGGGCGATGCGGCCGATGGCCGAGCGCGACGGGTTCTCGGGCGCCTCGGCGGGCCACCAGGCCACGACAGGGGCGTCGGGCAGGAGCAGACCCGTGACGAGGCTCTCGGCGTTGGAGGCGGCGGCCCCGTGGGCGCGCAGCACGACGACCTCGCTCGCTCCCGCGTCGCCGCCGACGCGGATCTGCGCGTCGAGACGCGGATCCTCGTCCTCGTCGCCGAGCAGCACGGCGATGACGCGCATCGGGTGCTCCCGGGAGGCGTCGTTCGCGGCCTCGATGACCTCTTCCTCGGCACCGTGGTGCGTCACGATGATGAGCGTCAGCACGCGCCCGAGGGCGACGGCGCCGCCCTCTTCGCGCACGCTCACGAGGCTCTTGGAGATCGCGCTGACGGTCGTGTCGGGCAGATCGATGATCACGGGCGCCTCCAGGTGCGGCCGTCGCGGGCGAGGAGTTCATCGGCGGATGCCGGTCCCCACGACCCGGGCGAATACTGTTCGAGAGGACCGCCCTCGGCGGCCCAGAACTCCTCGATCGGGTCGAGGATCTTCCAGCTGAGCTCGACCTCTTCGTGCCGCGGGAACAGCGGCGGGTCGCCCAGCAGCACGTCGAGGATCAGGCGCTCGTAGGCCTCGGGGCTGGCCTCGGTGAAGGCGTGGCCGTACCCGAAGTCCATCGTGACGTCGCGCACCTGCGTGCCGTCGCCCGGAACCTTCGACCCGAAGCGGATGGTGACGCCCTCGTCGGGCTGCACGCGGATGACGAGCGCGTTCTGCCCGAGCTCCTGCGTCTGGCTGCGCGAGAACAGCTGCTGCGGGGCGCGCTTGAACACCACGGCGACCTCGGTCACGCGGCGTCCGAGACGCTTGCCGCTGCGCACGTAGAACGGCACCCCCGACCAGCGGCGGGTGTTGATCTCGAGCTTGATCGCCGCGTACGTCTCGGTGACCGACTCGGGGTTCATGCCGTCTTCCTCGAGGAAGCCGAGCACCTTCTCCCCGCCCTGCCAGCCCCCGGCGTACTGACCGCGCGCGGTCGCCTCGGACAGGTTCTCCGGCAGGCGGACGGCGGCCAGCACCTTCTCCTTCTCGGCGCGCAGGTCGGCGGCGTTGAAGCTGATGGGCTCCTCCATCGCCGTGAGGGCGAGCAACTGCAGGAGGTGATTCTGGATGACGTCGCGCGCGGCGCCGATCCCGTCGTAGTAGCCCGCGCGACCGCCCACGCCGATGTCCTCGGCCATCGTGATCTGCACGTGGTCGACGTAGTTGCGGTTCCAGATGGGCTCGTACAGCTCGTTCGCGAAGCGCAGCGCGAGGATGTTCTGCACGGTCTCTTTGCCGAGGTAGTGGTCGATGCGGAAGATCGAGTCGGCCGGGAACGCGCTCTCGACGACCTCGTTCAGCTCGCGGGCCGACGCGAGGTCGTGCCCGAAGGGCTTCTCGATGACGACGCGGCGCCACCCGGTGGTGTCCTCGCCCTTCTCGCCGACCAGTCCCGAGGCCTTCAGCTGGGTGGTGACCAGCGGGAACGCCTTCGGCGGGATCGACAGGTAGTAGGCGTGGTTGCCCATCGTGCCGCGCTCGGTGTCGAGCTTGTCGACGGTGTCGCGCAGGCGCGCGAACGCCTCGGGGTCGTCGAACTCGCCCTGCACGAAGCGGATGCCCTCGAGGAGCTCCTTCCACGTCTCCTCGCGGAATTCCGTGCGCGCGTACTTCTTGACCGACTCGTAGACCACCTTCGCGAAGTCCTGGTCCTCCCAGTCGCGGCGGGCGAAGCCGACCAGCGCGAATCCAGGGGGAAGCAGGCCGCGATTGGCGAGGTCGTAGACCGCCGGCATGAGCTTCTTGCGCGACAGGTCGCCCGTCACGCCGAAGATCACGAGCGCGCTCGGACCCGCGATGCGATTGAGTCGGCGATCCTCGGGATCGCGCAGAGGATTGTGACCCGGTGTGATCTCTACGACCATGCTTACTGTGCCGCCTCGAAGAGTGAGAGCACCTCGACCTGCGGGTCGGTCAGCGTCAGCGTGACGACGGGACGACCATGGGCCTCCGCCAACACGCTCGCGTCTCCCGCGGCCTGTGCCTGGATGAGTTGTCCGAACGTGAACGGGCGCCCCGGGATCTCGAGGTCGACGTCGGTGCGTTCGATGATCTGGAGGAACACGCCGGTGGCGGGTCCGCCCTTGTGGTACTGCCCGGTGGAGTGCAGGAACCGCGGACCCCACCCGAAGGTGGTGGGACGGCCGGTGTCGGCCGCCACGAGTTCGCGCAGCCCCGACAGCTGGGCCAGGTCGAGCCGGTTCACGTACGCCTGCACGCTCACGTAGCCGTCGGCCGGCACGCGGGCCCACAGGGCCGCGAGGACGCCCTCGACGGTGCCGCTTTCGGCGAGAGCCGGGTCGGAGACGCGCACCTCGACGCCGTCGGCGACGAACGCCGGCGCCGTCGGGACGGGCTGCGCCTCGAGCAGTCCCCGGGTCGCCTCCTTCGCCGACTCCACGTCGGGCTGGTCGAACGGGTCGATGCCCAGCATCCGTCCGGCGATCGCGGTCGCGTACTCCCACACGACGAACTGCGCGCCGAGCGAGCCGCTCACCAGGACCTCGCCCGTGTGGCGCTCGAACAGGTGGAACGCGTCGGCGTCGTCGACGAAGCGCACGACCTGCAGATCGTCGGGCTTCGCGTCGAGCTCGGGCGAGACGGGCAGGAGCACGACGGGCAGGATGCCGGTGCCGTCCTTGCCCGTGGACTCGGCGACGAGCTGCTCGATCCAGTCGGGCAGGCCGATCAGGTGGCTTCCGTCGGTGACGAGCCCGAGCTTGTCGCGACGGTGCGCTCCGCCGCCGGCGATGGCGGCGGCGAGCACGAGGGCGGGGTTCTCGGGGGAGTCGATCGCCACCTCGAGCAGCGTGGCGTCGGCCTCGTCGAGCAGGTCGTCGATGTCGACGCCCGCGAGCCCCGCCGGCACGAGGCCGAAGGCGGTGAGCGCCGAGTAGCGCCCCCCGACGGTCGGATCGGCGGTGAACACGCGGTAGCCGTCGGCGCGGGCCGACTGCTCGAGCGGGGAGCCCGGGTCGGTCACGACGACGATGCGCGTCGCGGGGTCGATGCCGACGTCGCGGAAGGCGGTCTCGAAGGCCCGCTTGGCGGAATCGGTCTCGATCGTCGACCCCGACTTGCTGGACACGACGAGCACGGTCTGTTCGAGCCCACCCGACTCGGCGTCTCCGTCGATGGCCGCGAGCACCTGCCCGGGGGCCGTGGAGTCGAGGATGACGAGGGGCACCCCCGCCGACTGGGCGATGACCTCGGGCGCGAGCGACGAGCCGCCCATTCCGGCCAGGACCACCCGGGTCACGCCCTGCGCGACGAGGTCGTCGCGCAGGGCGGTGATCTCGGGCACGAGGGGGCGGGAGACGGAGACCGCCCCCACCCACCCCAGCCGACGCGAGGCCTCGTCTTCGGCGGCGGCGCCCCACAGGGAGGCGTCGCCGGCCGTGATGCCGGATGCGACGAGCGAGCCGGTCAGAGCCGGCAGCTCGGCGTCGACGACCGACTTGACGTGGCCGGTGACCTTGACGGCGAAGCTCACTTGGCGGCCTGGGCGCTTCCGGCCTGCAGAGCGGTCTTCACGGTGTCCTGCAGCTCGTGCCACGAGGCGATGAACTTCTCGACGCCCTCGTCCTCGAGCACCTGCGTCGCGTCGGCGACGTCGACGCCGGCCGCCGCGAGGCGGTCGAAGACGTCGTGCGCCTCGGCGTACGCGCCCGTCACGGTGTCACCCGTGATGACGCCGTGGTCGAAGGTGGCCTCGAGGGTCTTCTCCGGCATCGTGTTGACGGTGCCGGGGGCGACGAGCTCGGTCACGTAGAGCGTGTCGGGCAGCGCGGGGTCCTTGACACCCGTCGAGGCCCAGAGGGGACGCTGCACCGTGGCACCGGCATCCAGGAGCTTCTTCGCGCGGTCCTCGGAGAACTTCTTCTCGTACAGCTCGTAGGCGAGACGGGCGTTGGCGATGCCCGCCTTGCCCTTCAGGTCTGCGGCCTCGTCGGTGCCGATCGCGGCGAGACGCTTGTCGATCTCGGTGTCGACGCGCGAGACGAAGAACGACGCCACCGACTGCAGGGTCGTGATGTCGTGACCGGCGGCCTGCGCCTTCTCGACACCGGCGAGGTACGCGTCGATGACCTCTTCGTAGCGCTCGAGGCTGAAGATGAGCGTGACGTTGACCGAGATGCCCGCACCGATGACCTCGGTGATGGCGGGCAGGCCCGCCTTGGTCGCGGGGATCTTGATGAGGACGTTCTTGCGGTCCACGCGCGCCGAGAGGTCCTTCGCCTGAGCGACGGTGCCCTCGGTTTCGTGGGCGAGGTCGGGGGAGACCTCGATCGACACGCGGCCGTCGACGCCGTTCGTGGCCTCGAAGACCGGCAGGAAGATGTCGCACGCGTCGCGCACGTCGTCGGTTGTGATCGAGAAGATCGCCTCGTCGACGCTGGCGTCGGCGGCCGCGAGCTCCTTGACCTGACCCTCGTACGCCTCGCCCTTCGACAGGGCGCCGGCGAAGATCGTCGGGTTGGTGGTGACGCCCGACACGTTGCGCTTCTCGATGAGCTCGGCGAGGTTGCCGGACTGGATGCGCTGACGCGACAGGTCGTCCAGCCAGATGCTGACGCCGGCGGCCGAGAGGTCTGCGGTGGGAGTGCTCATTGTTCTGGTTCTCCTCTGATTACTTCTTCGCGGCGGCCAGCGACTCGCGCGCGGCCTCGACGACGTGCTCGGTGGTGATGCCGAACTTCTGGAACAGGGTCTTGTAGTCCGCCGAGGCGCCGAAGTGATCGATCGCGACGGAACGGCCGGCGTCGCCGACGATGCCCGCCCAGCTGAGCGCGGAGCCCGCCTCGACCGACACGCGCGCCTTCACCGACGACGGCAGCACCGACTCGCGGTAGGCCTCGTCCTGCTCGGCGAACCACTCCAGCGACGGAGCCGACACCACGCGGGCGTGGACGCCCTCGGCGGCCAGGGTCTCGCGCGCCTCGACGGCGAGCTGCACCTCGGAACCGGTCGCGATCAGGATCACGTCGGGCTCGCCGTTCTTCGCCTCCGCGAGCACGTACGCGCCCTTGACGGCGCCGGCGGCCGAGGCGAACTCATCACCGGATGCCGCGCCCTCGCCGCGGGCGAAGACGGGGATGTTCTGACGCGTCAGGGCGATTCCGGCGGGACCGGCGGTGCGGCGCAGCATCTCGAGCCACACGACACTGGTCTCGTTGGCATCCGCGGGACGCACGAGGGCGAAGTTCGGGATGGCTCGGAGCGTGGCGAGCTGCTCGATCGGCTGGTGCGTGGGGCCGTCTTCGCCGAGGGCGACGGAGTCGTGCGTCCAGACGAAGATCGTCGGGATGTTCATCAGCGCGGCCAGACGCACCGGCGGGCGCATGTAGTCGCTGAAGATGAGGAAGGTGCCGCCGAACGGACGCGTCGGTCCGTGCAGCACGATGCCGTTGAGGATCGCGCCCATGGCGTGCTCGCGGATGCCGAAGTGCAGCACGCGGCCGTAGGGGTCGCCGGACCACTCGTGCGTGGACCACGACGAGGGGATGAAGGACTTGGCGTCCTTGATCGTCGTCAGGTTGGACTCGGCGAGGTCGGCCGAACCGCCCCAGAGCTCGGGGAGCTCGGCGGCGAGGGCGTTGATGACCGTTCCGCTGGCGGCGCGGGTGGAGACGTCCTTGCCGGCCTCGAACGCGGGCAGCGCGTCGGCGATGTCGGCGGGAAGCTCGCGGGCCTGCAGGCGGTCCCACAGCTGCTTGCGCTCGGGGTGCTTCGCGGCCCAGGCGTCGAACTTCTCCTGCCAGGCGGCCTTCTCGGCCTCCCCGCGCTCGACGAGCTCGCGCGTGCGCTCGAGCACGTCGTCGGCGACGGCGAAGTGCTGCTCGGGGTCGAAGCCGAGCACCTCCTTCGTGGCCTTCAGCTCGTCGGCGCCGAGGGCGGAACCGTGGATCTTGCCCGAGTTCTGCTTGCCGGGCGAGGGCCAGCCGATGATGGTCTTGAGGATGATGAGCGACGGCTTGCTGGTCTCGCCCTTGGCGGCCTCGATCGCCGCGTGCAGCTCGGCGACGTCTTCGACGTACTGCCCCGTCTTCTTCCAGTCGACGGTCTGGACGTGCCAGCCGTACGACTCGTAGCGCTTCTGGACGTCCTCGGTGAAGGCGACGTTGGTGTCGTCTTCGATCGAGATCTGGTTGGAGTCGTAGATCGCGATGAGGTTGCCGAGCTCCTGGTGGCCGGCGAGCGAGGAGGCCTCGCTGGTCACGCCCTCCTGGAGGTCGCCGTCGCCGGCGATGACGTAGACGAAGTGGTCGAAGGGGCTCTCGCCCGCCGGGGTCTCGGCGTCGAAGAGGCCGCGCTCGTAGCGGGCGGCATAGGCGAAGCCCACCGAGGATGCCAGGCCCTGGCCGAGCGGTCCGGTGGTGATCTCGACGCCGTCGGTGTGGCCGAACTCGGGGTGGCCGGGGGTGAGCGAGCCCCACGTGCGCAGCGCCTGGAGGTCCTTCAGCTCGAGGCCGAAGCCACCGAGGTACAGCTGCACGTACTGCGTGAGCGAGGAGTGTCCGGCGGAGAGGATGAAGCGGTCGCGGCCGGGCCAGTGCGTGTCGGCCGGGTCGTGGCGCAGCACCCGCTGGTACAGCAGGTAGGCGGCGGGGGCCAGCGACATGGCCGTGCCCGGGTGGCCGTTGCCCACCTTCTCGACGGCGTCAGCCGCCAGGATGCGTGCGGTGTCCACCGCGCGCCGATCGATCTCGTCCCATTCGAAGTCCGACAACACGGTGCCTTTCTCGATCCTGCGCCCGGTTCACAACCGACGTCCGCGCTCGTCACCGTAGGAGTGGGAGGGGGGTGGGGTGTCGGCGCGGGGCGCGCGTTCTTCGCCAGCATAGCGAGAACGACCGACGCCGTTGCCGTTCGTGACGGGGGTCGACAGGCGGCCGGGGGTGTGGTGGGGATGGCATAGAATCGGAGGGATTCATACGCGCTACCCCGGGGGACGATGGACATCTCGACGACGTCGCACGTCATTGCGACGACCGATCGCCGCTCCGTCGGACGCACCCTCCGGGCCTACGTCGCTCTGACGAAGCCCCGCGTCCTCGAGCTTCTGCTGGTGACCACCGTGCCGGTGATGATCCTGGCGCAGGGTGGACTGCCCAACCTCTGGCTCATCCTCGCCACCGTGATCGGCGGCTCGCTGAGCGCCGGGTCGGCGGCCGCGTTCAACATGTACCTCGACCGCGACATCGACGCCCACATGCAGCGCACCGTGAACCGTCCGCTGGTGACCGGCGAGGTCTCGCCGCGGGGCGCGCTGATCTTCGCGTGGACGCTCGCGGTCGTCTCGACCGTGTGGCTCCTGGCGTTCACCAACCCGCTCGCGGCCGGGTTGTCGGCGGCGGCGATCTTCTTCTACGTGGTCATCTACACGATGATCCTCAAGCGCCGCACCGAGCAGAACATCGTGTGGGGCGGCATCGCGGGCTGCTTCCCGGTGCTCATCGGGTGGTCGGCCGTGACGGGTTCGCTCTCGTGGGCGCCCTTCATCCTGTTCGCGCTGGTGTTCCTGTGGACGCCGCCGCACTACTGGCCGCTGTCGATGAAGTACGCGGCGCAGTACGACGAGGTCGACGTCCCCATGCTCGGCGCCACCCGCAGCGGGTCGCAGGTGGGTCTGCAGGTCATCCTCTACGCGTGGGCCACCGTCGCCTGCTCGCTCCTGCTGATCCCCGTCGCCTCGATGGGCCTGGTCTACAGTGTGTCCGCCCTGGTGTTCGGCGGCTGGTTCATCTACGAGTCCCACCGCCTCTACTCCCGCGCCGTGCGCGGCGGAGAGCCCCGGCCGATGCGCGTCTTCCACGCGTCGATCACGTACCTGACGCTGCTGTTCGTCGCCATCGCGGTCGACCCGCTGCTGCCCTTCTGATCCGTCTCGTCGACGCCCGTCCCGCTCTCGGGGCGGGCGTTCGCGATTCCGGATGCCGTGTCCTCGAACGGCCGCGGTGCGAGTGCGCGACGCGAGCGCACCGTGCGCACGCATGAACGCGATCCGCGCGCGGATGAGACCGCTGCTCTCGCGGTCCATGCGCGGAGGAGACGTCCATGCGTGAGACACCCGCCGGAAGTACGTCGCCGGTCTGAGCGCGGCGCACGAACGAGCGCGCCCCCACCGTCGTCGAACGCTCCGGTCTCGACCGCACGCGAGAACGCCCGCCCCCTGGACGGGAGCGGGCGTTCGTGCGAGACCGGCGTCAGCGACGCGTGGTGCCGTCTCCGGTGTCGAGCGTGGGCTCGTCGTGGCGAGCGGCTGCGGCGGCCTGCGGGGGAGCGGTCGCGGTCGAGGGGGTCTCGACGTCGGCGTCCTCCACCGCGAGGGGTGCGGCGGTCGTGCTCGGCGCGAAGGGGGCGGCGGGAGCCGAGGTCTCGGCAGCGGTCTCGTCGTCGCTGTTCCAGTCGATCGTCTCGATGGCGACCTCGGGGCGACGGGTCAGGGCCGCGGCGGCGCCGAGGGCCAGGGCGAGGGCGATGCCGATCGCACCGGCGCCGAGGACGGCGGCGCCCACGACGACCCAGGACTGACCGACGTAGACCTGCACGACGGTGGCGTTGGGGTCGTTGAGCACCTGTTCCATCGCATCGATCCCGTTCAGGACGATCGCGAGTCCACCGGCGATGGCGGCCAGGGAGGCGACGACGAGCACCCAGAACGGGATGCTGGTCACCAGGCGGGGGCGGGTCTTCATGGGGAGTACTCCTTGTCGTTCCGGTGCGGGGGCACCGGACTGGCGTCTCCCGACGCGGTGGCATCGGGAGTGCCCGGGCTGGACCCGGAGCATCAAGGTTCTCTCAGTCGTCCTGACGGGGCCTAGGGGTCGCCGATGAATGCCCTATGAGCGTATAAGGGGGAGAACGCGGGTCGTCAGGCGCGGGCGTCGGCGGTGGCGCGATCCCGCTCGATCCGGGACGCGGCGATCGGGGCCTTCAGGCGCAGCACCACGACGGTCATCGTCGCTGCGGCCAGAGCCGCGAGCACCATGTGCGTGCCGACGGCCAACTCGGGCAGGCCGTTGCGCGCCTGATAGAGGCCGACGGCGATCTGCACGAGCTCGACGGCGAGGAGGGCGAGGGCCCACCGGCGCAGCGGCAGGCGCAGGCGCCATGCCGCGACGACCACGGCGAGCGTCAGGGCGAACAGCGCGTACCCGGGCCAGGAGTGCACGTGCTCGAGAACCTCGGCATCGAAGCCGTTGCGCCCCGCGGACGCGTCGCCGGAGTGCGGGCCCGCCCCCGTGGTGAGGACACCGAACACGATGGTCAGGGCGAGCAGCCCGGTCGTCGCGTGAACGAGTCCGGCGAACCAGCGCGGCACGGCGAGGGCCCGCGGTCCCGCCGGCTGGTTCATGCGCACCAGGAAGGCCGCGCACACGGAGACCAGCACGACCGAGGCGACGTAGTGGAACCCGACGATGAACGGGTTCAAGCCGGTGAGCACCGTGATGCCGCCCACGACCGCCTGCGCCACGATGCCGCCGAGGACGACCAGCGAGAGCACGAAGAGCACGCGACGCTCGTGCCGCATGCGCCACACCAGCACGACCACCGCGAGGGCGAGGATGCCGACCAGGCCCGTGAGGGTGCGGTTGCCGAACTCGATGATGCCGTGGATGCCCATCTCGGGGGTGTTCACGAGGGAGTCCGCCGTGCAGCGCGGCCAGGTGGGGCAGCCCAGGCCCGAGCCCGTCAGTCGCACGGCGCCGCCGGTGCCGATGATCAGCACCTCGGCGATGAACGACAGCCAGGCGAACACCTTCACCCGCCGGTCGACCTCCGTGGGCAGCCACCCGCCCACGCGCTGCAGCACTCCCGGGACGCGGGACGAGGGGGAGGGGGACGAGGCGGAGGGCATGCGTGCGGCTTCCTGGCGTCGGGGCCGTCCCGGCGTTCGGGAGAGCGGGCCTGCCATGCCGGGAGCGGGTGTTGCCTGTAGAATCGAAGGGTCCGTGTGCAGCGCTCACGCGATCCGCACGACAGACAGTCTAGGCGCGCAGCCAGCGCCTTCGAGCGGGCCCACCAGCGACCAAGCTGTGACTTCGATCGGAGTCCGGAATGTCGGGGCGGATGACACCGTTGTGGCCCGAGAAGGAGAGTGATCACCATGTCCGATGTCCTCATCGACCGACCCGAGCTCGAAAGCCTGGGGCAATACGAGTTCGGCTGGCACGACACCGACGCGGCGGGCGCCCTCGCGCAGCGCGGCATCAACGAGGACGTCGTTCGCGGCATCTCCGCGTTGAAGTCGGAGCCCGAGTGGATGCTGAAGACCCGCCTCAAGGGCTACCAGCTGTTCGGCAAGAAGCCGATGCCCACCTGGGGTGCCGACCTGTCGGAGATCGACTTCGACAACATCAAGTACTTCGTGCGCTCGACCGAGAAGCAGGCGCAGACCTGGGAAGACCTCCCGGAAGAGATCCGCAACACCTACGAGAAGCTCGGCATCCCCGAGGCGGAGCGTCAGCGCCTCGTCGCCGGCGTCGCCGCGCAATACGAGTCCGAGGTCGTCTACCACCAGATCCGTGAGGACCTCGAGCAGCAGGGTGTCATCTTCATGGACACCGACACCGCCCTGCGCGAGCACCCCGAGTTCTTCGAGGAGTACTTCGGCACCGTCATCCCGGCCGGCGACAACAAGTTCGCCGCGCTGAACACGGCCGTCTGGTCGGGCGGTTCGTTCGTGTACGTCCCCAAGGGCGTCCACGTCGAGATCCCGCTGCAGGCCTACTTCCGCATCAACACCGAGAACATGGGCCAGTTCGAGCGGACCCTGATCATCGCGGACGAAGACAGCTACGTGCACTACATCGAGGGCTGCACCGCTCCCATCTACAAGAGCGACTCCCTGCACTCGGCCGTGGTCGAGATCATCGTGAAGAAGAACGCCCGCGTTCGCTACACGACGATCCAGAACTGGTCGAACAACGTCTACAACCTCGTCACCAAGCGTGCCGTCGCCCACGAGGGCGCGACCATGGAGTGGGTCGACGGCAACATCGGCTCCAAGGTGACGATGAAGTACCCCTCCATCTACCTGATGGGCGAGCACGCCAAGGGCGAGACCCTCTCCGTCGCCTTCGCCGGTCCCGGTCAGCACCAGGACGCCGGCGCGAAGATGATCCACATGGCGCCGTACACGCAGTCGTCGATCGTCTCGAAGTCGATCGCCCGCGGCGGCGGTCGTGCCGGGTACCGCGGCGAGGTCCGCGTGGATGCCAATGCGCACCACTCCGCGAACACCGTGCGCTGCGACGCGCTGCTCGTCGACACGATCTCGCGCAGCGACACCTACCCCGCGATCGACATCCGCGTCGACGACGTGCAGCTCGGTCACGAGGCGACCGTCTCGAAGGTCAGCGAGGAGCAGTTGTTCTACCTGCAGTCGCGCGGCCTGCCCGAAGACGAGGCCATGGCCATGATCGTGCGCGGCTTCATCGAGCCGATCGCCCGCGAGCTCCCGATGGAGTACGCGCTCGAACTCAACAAGCTCATCGAGATGGGCATGGAAGGCAGTGTTGGTTAAGTGACGACTGCGACCGAAACCCCCGCAGCCGCCGAGGGTCACATCGACCCGGCAGCCCTCGTGGCATCCGTCGTCCCGGTGCAGACGCGCTCGGAGCGGAAGACCTCGTTCGACCCGGCCGACTTCGGCACGCCCACCGGGCGCGAGGTCAACTGGAAGCTCAGCCCGATCGACCGGCTGGCGCCCCTCTTCGTCGACGAGGCCGGTCCGACCGGCGTCGTGACCGTCGACGTCGAGGCGCCCGCCGAGGTCGAGCAGCTCCGGCTCGCTCCGGGCGACGCCCCCCGCGGGGAGCACTTCCGGCCCGAGGACCTGACCGCCGCCCTCGCATGGACGCACGAGGCCGAGGCGCCTCTGCTGCGCATCCCCGCGAACGTCGAGCTCGACTCGCCCATCGTGGTTCGCCTGACCGGCACCGGCGGGCTCGCGCACGCGCACGTCGTGATCGAGGCGCAGCCGAATTCCCGCGGCACCGTGGTGCTGCGTCACGAGGGCACCGCGAACCACGCGCAGAACGTCGAGATCATCGTGCGCGACGGCGCCGACCTCACGGTCGTCTCGGTGCAGCGGTGGAACGACGACGCCGTGCACGCGGCATCCCACCAGGCCCGCGTCGACCGCGACGCCAAGCTCACGCACGTCGTGGTGAGCTTCGGCGGCGGCGTCGTGCGCGTGAACCCCTCCGTGGAGCTTTCGGGCCCGGGTGCCGAGGGCCGTCTGTATGGTCTGTCGTTCTCCGACGCCGGTCAGCACCTCGAGTCGCAGGTCTACCTGCACCACAAGGGTCCGCACACGGTCGGCGACGTGCTCTACAAGGGTGCGCTGCAGGGCGAGAGCGCGCGCAGCGTCTGGATCGGCGACGTCCTCATCGGACCGGATGCCACGGGCACCGACTCCTACGAGGCCAACCGCAACCTCGTGCTCACCGACGGCGCTCGCGCCGACTCGATCCCGAACCTCGAGATCGAGACGGGCGACATCCAGGGCGCCGGTCACGCCAGCGCGACCGGACGTTTCGACGACGAGCAGCTGTTCTACCTGCAGGCCCGCGGTATCGCCGAAGACGAGGCGCGTCGCCTCGTGGTGCTCGGCTTCCTCAGCGAGATCGTGCAGCGCATCGGCATCCCGGAGCTCGAGACCGAGCTCATCGAGGCCATCGAGCACGAGCTGGCCGAGGGGGCTCCCGCGTGAGCGCCTCCCGTGCCTGTGCGCTGAGCGAGCTCGTTCAGGACGAGGCCCGTCGCGTCGAGATCGACGGGGTGGCCATCGCGGTCGTGCTCGACGGCAACGGCGACGTGCACGCCATCGGCGACGTCTGCACGCACGGCGACATCTCGCTGTCCGACGGCTTCGTCGAGGGCGAGACGCTGGAGTGCTGGGCGCACGGCTCGGCGTTCTCGCTGAAGACCGGCCGCCCGCTGAACCTGCCGGCCTACGAGCCGGTCCCCGTGTACGAGGTCGTGATCGACGGAGACGACGTGCTCATCGATCCGTCCGTCACCAAGGCGACGGCCTGAGCCGCGCCCGAGACCCGAGACTTTACGAGTAAGGAACCCCATGTCTGTCCTCGAGATCCGCGACCTCCACGTGACGGTCGAGACGGAGAACGGTACGACCCCGATCCTCAACGGCGTGACGCTGACGATGCGCACCGGTGAGACCCACGCCATCATGGGCCCCAACGGCTCCGGCAAGTCGACCCTGGCGTACACGATCGCCGGCCACCCCAAGTACACCGTGACGAGCGGCTCCATCACCCTCGACGGTGAGGACGTGCTCGAGATGAGCGTCGACGAGCGCGCCCGCGCGGGACTCTTCCTCGCGATGCAGTACCCGGTCGAGATCCCGGGCGTCACGGTCACGAACTTCCTGCGCACGGCCAAGACGGCCATCGACGGCGAGGCGCCGGCGATCCGCAGCTGGACCAAGGACGTCAAGGGCGCCATGGAGAACCTGCGCATGGACGCGAAGTTCGCCGCGCGCAACGTCAACGAGGGCTTCTCGGGCGGCGAGAAGAAGCGCCACGAGATCCTCCAGCTCGAGCTGCTCAAGCCGAAGATCGCCGTGCTCGACGAGACCGACTCCGGCCTCGACGTCGACGCGTTGAAGATCGTCTCGGAGGGTGTGAACCGCGCGAAGGAGCAGACCGATCTCGGTGTGCTGCTCATCACGCACTACACCCGCATCCTGCGCTACATCCGCCCCGACTACGTGCACGTCGTCGTCAAGGGACGCATCGTCGAAGAGGGCGGGCCCGAGCTCGCCGACCGACTCGAGGAAGAGGGCTACGACCGCTTCCTCGAAGCCGGTACCCCGATCGACGCGTAGGATCGTTACATGACCGCAACGCTCGCTCCCGAGAAGTACGACGAGGTCACCGAGGCCCTGAAAGACGTCATGGACCCCGAACTGGGGATCAACGTCGTCGACCTCGGCCTCATCTACGACCTCGCGTGGGACGACGAGAACGACGCGCTCGTCATCCACATGACCCTCACCTCGGCCGGCTGCCCGCTGACCGACGTTCTCGAAGAGCAGACCGCACAGGCTCTCGACAACGTCGTGGACCGCTTCCGCATCAACTGGGTGTGGATGCCGCCGTGGGGTCCCGAGCGGATCACCGACGACGGCCGCGACATGATGCGCGCCCTCGGGTTCGCGATCTGAGAACGGCTTTCCCTCGAACGCCCATCCCCTCCCGGGGGTGGGCGTTCGTGCGTCCGCGGAGGGCGCGTCCGTGCCCGAGAGCGCGGGAACGTCGCACGATCGTGCGTTGCGAAACGACAACACTCCCGCGGCCGCCGTTGCCGCGAGCGAGCGCGCGCTGGCACACTTCGCGCATGAGAACGCGTGATGCCCGGATCACCGCGGGGCTGGTTCCTCTTCTGCTGCTCGTGCCGCTGGCATCCGGATGCACCGCCGACGCCGTTCCGGCGGTCGGGTCGAGCGCGGCCCCAGCCTCCTCCGACCCTCGCGTCGACGCCCTCGCGACGGTGACGGATGCCACGGTGCAGGCCGCCGTCGCCGACATCGACGCCTCGGTGAAGGCCGCGATGGACGCGACCGGTACGCCGGGCGTGGCCGTCGCCGTCGTCCACGGGGGAGAGACCGTGTTCGCGCGCGGCTACGGGGTGCGCAACCTCGACACGGCCGAGCCGGTGGACGAGAACACCGTCTTCGCGATGGCGTCGGTGTCGAAGTCGATCGGTGCGACGGTGGTCGCGCGGGCGATCGACGAGGGGCTCGTGACCTGGGACACCCCGGTGCAGGAGAACCTGCCCTCCTTCGCCCTGTCCGACCCGTGGGTGTCGCAGAACCTCACGATCGCCGACCTCTACGCGCACCGCTCCGGGCTGTACGAGCACGCAGGCGACGAGCTCGAGGAGATCGGCTACGACCGCGCAACCGTGCTCGATCGCCTCCGGCTCGTGCCGCTCGAGGGTTTCCGCAGCTCCTACGCGTACGGGAACTTCGACATCACGGCGGCGGCGGAATCCGTCGCCGCCGCCGCGGGGGAGGACTGGGCCGACCTGTCGGAGCGATTGCTCTACGCCCCCCTGGGCATGTCGAGCACCTCCTCGCGGTTCGCCGACCTCGCGGCGCGCGAGAACCGGGCGATGGGGCATCAGAAGGTCGACGGCACGTGGGTGGTCAGCCCCGAGCAGCGACAGCCCGATGCGCAGTCGCCGGCGGGCGGGGTGAGTTCGAGCGTCACCGACATGGCGCGGTGGATGACGATGGTGCTCGCCGCGGGGGCGGGGGACGAGGCCTTCGTCAGTCGCCCCGCGCTCCTGCCGGCCGTGACGCCGCAGATCATGACCGGGCGCGACCCGGCCGAGTCGACGATGAACCAGCGCGCGGGTTTCTACGGCTACGGGTTCAACGTCACGACGACGGCGGGCGGCCTCGTCGAGGTCAATCACTCGGGCGCCTTCCGTCTCGGCACCGGGACGACGGTGAAGATGCTGCCCGCGGCCGATCTCGGCATCGTCGTGCTCGCGGATGGCGAGGCGAACGGCGTCGCGGAGGGCATCGCCGGGCGCTTCGCGGACATCGCGCAGTACGGCGCGCAGCGCCAGGACTGGCTGGCGCTCTACATGGGCGTCTTCGCGCAGATGGCCGAACCGATGGGCGAGCTCGCCGGACAGGTCCGTCCCGCGGATGCCGCACCTCCGGCCGCGCTGGACGGCTACACCGGGGTGTACCGCAACGCCTACCTCGGCGACGCGACCGTGAGCGTCGTCGACGGCGCGCTGCAGCTCGCCCTCGGTCCGACCGGTCGGTGGACCCTCAGCCCCTGGGACGGTGACGTCTTCACCTTCGCCCCGACGGGGGAGAACGCCACGGAGGACACGGTCTCGAAGGCGACGTTCGAGACGGACGGCACGCTCGTGCTGGAGTACTTCGATCAGCACGGGATGGGAACCTTCCGTCGATGAGATGCGCATGACGCGCCGTGTCACCGGCCGACGGGCCGCCGCAACGGCCCCGGTAGCCTCGAGGGCATGAGCGTCACCCCCCTGCAGGCCCTGCCCCTGGACCTCCTTCGCCAGCGCTCCAGCACGAAATGGCGCTCGTACGGCGACGACGTCATCCCCATGTTCGTCGCGGAGACCGACTTCCCCCTCGCCCCCGCGATCACCACGGCCCTTCATCGCGCGGTCGAGATCGGCGACACGGGGTACACCCCGCCCCGGCCGGGGATCGACCTCGATTTCGCCGCCTACGCCGATCGCCGGTGGGGGTGGGAGATCGATCCGGCGCGCGTGCGGTGGACGGGCGACGTGATGATGGGGGTCGTCGAGGTGCTCCGCGCGGTGACCTCACCCGGTGATCGCGTCGTGGTGACGCCCCCGGTGTACCCGCCGTTCTACGACACCGTCGAGGAGGCGGGGGCCGTCGTCGAACGCGTGCCTCTCCTCGACGACGGTGAGCGCTGGAGCCTCGACCTCGACGGGATCGAGAGGGCCCTGGCATCCGGTGCGCGTGCGGTGCTGCTGTGCAACCCGCACAATCCCACCGGCACCGTGCACGCGCGGGACAGTCTGGCGGCGCTCGCGCGCCTGGCGGCTCGCTACGGCGCGAGCGTCGTGAGCGACGAGATCCACGCGCCGCTCACGCACGCGCCGGCCGTGTTCACCCCGTTCCTGGATGCCGCGCCGGAGGCGGCGGCGGTCGGCTACGCGGTGACGAGTGCGAGCAAGACGTACAACCTCGCCGGGCTCAAGTGCGCGGTCATCGTCACCGGGTCGGAGGAGACCGCCCAGGTCGTGCGCGCGCTGCCGTGGGAGGTCGAATGGCGCGCGGGCCTGTTCGGCGTCATCGCCAACCGGGCCGCGTTCGCGGCGGAGAGCGATGCGTGGCTCGACGGGCTGCTGGCGGCTCTCGACGAGAACCGGCGACTGCTGGCCGACCTGCTCGCCGAGCACCTGCCGCTCGCGCGGTATCGGATCCCGGATGCCGGTTTCCTCGCCTGGGTCGATGTGTCGGCGTACGGCTGGGGCGACAATCCCGCGCCCTTCATCCGGCGAGAGGCGAAGGTCGCGCTCCACCACGGTCCGCTGTTCGGTACGGAGGGCATCGGGCACGTGCGCATCAACGTGGGGTGCGCACCGGAGGTGCTGCGCGAGGCGATCGAACGCCTCGGCGCGTTGGCGCCGCGGAGCTGACGCCGGTCGTCCACCGGCGAGGTTTCCGTGGCCGCTCGCCTGGCATCCGAAGATAGGTAAGGATATCCTTATCGAGTGAAGACAGCCACGCGCCCTGCCTACCGCCCGTACGTCGCCGTGGTGACGGCCGCTCGCCGCCTGTCGCCCCACTTCGCCCGCATCACCTTCACCTGCCCGGACTTCGAGGTGTTCGGCACCGACCGGCGCGACCAGCGGGTGAAGATCGTCCTCCCCGGGGCGGACGGCCGCCTGTGCGACATCGGACAGTACGACCCCGAGGCGATCGACAACGGCGAGTGGTACACGCGGTGGCGCGACCTCCCCGACGAGGAGCGGATGCCGTTCCGCACCTACACCGTGCGGCGCATCGATCCCGAGGCGCTCGAGCTCGACATCGACTTCGTTCTGCACCACGACGCCGGCCCGGCCGGTTCGTGGGCGGAGTCGGCGACCGCGGGCGACAGCATCCTGGTGGTGGGTCCCGACGCGCGCAGCGAGGATTCGGCCCAGGGGATCGACTTCCACCCCGGTACGGCCCAGCGGCTTCTGCTCGCGGGCGACGAGACGGCCGCCCCGGCGATCTGCGCAATTCTCGAGGGCCTCGGCCCCGGCTTCGTCGTCGACGCCTTCGTGGAGGTGCCGACCATCGACGATGCGCTGCCCCTCGGCCCCGGCGCCCTGCCGGTCACGTGGCTCGCCCGCGACGAGCGCCCGCACGGAGAAGCCTTGATCGAGGCGGTCGAGGCGTGGGCCGCGAGATCCGGGGCGGTGCTGGAGCGGGCCGCGGCTCCGCGCCCGCAGGAGCTCGAAGACATCGACCTCGACGTCGATCTGCTGTGGGACAGTCCCGCCGACGGCGAGGGGGAGTTCTACGCGTGGATCGCGGGCGAGTCGCAGACGGTCAAGACGCTGCGGCGACTGCTCGTGCAGGGCCACGGTGTCGACCGCAAGCGCGTGGCGTTCATGGGGTACTGGCGCGACGGGCAGGTCGAGCGCACAGTCTGAGAGGTCTCCGACGAGGGGCTGCCAGCGGAAGAGGGCCCGGACGGCGATGCCGTCCGGGCCCTTCTGCGCTGTCGTGACCGGTGGCGCCGGAGCGAGGGCGTCAGAGACTCTCCTGCGAGCGGGGGAGTCGTGCTCCGGCCTCAGTGCGACGGTGCCGCGGTCTCGGTCAGGGTGTGATGGCGCCCGATCGGCACGATCATCGGTCGGCCCGTGAGGGGGTCGGGCACGACGCGGCTGCGCAGCCCGAAGACCTCCTGCACGGTGTCTTCGGTGAGGACCTCGGCCGGGTCGCCCGCCGCGACGATGCGCCCCTGCGCCATCGCGACGAGATGGTCGGCGTACCGCGCGGCGAGGTTGAGGTCGTGCAGCACCATCGCGACGGTGGTGCCGCGCTCGCGATTGAGGTCGGTGAGCAGGTCGAGCACGTCGATCTGGTGGCTGATGTCGAGGAACGTCGTCGGTTCGTCGAGCAGCAGCACGTCGGTCTCCTGGGCGAGGGCCATCGCGATCCAGACGCGCTGACGCTGGCCGCCGCTGAGCTGATCGACGTGCCGGTCAGCGAGGTGGGCGGTGTCGGTGGCGTCGAGGGCGCGGGCCACGGCGTCGTCGTCGGCGCGCGTCCACCGCGAGAGCGCGCCCTGGTGCGGGTGGCGACCGCGGCTGACGAGGTCGGACACCGCGATGCCGTCGGGAGCGACCGGCGACTGGGGGAGCAGCCCCAGCACGCGCGCGACCTGCTTCGTCGGCATCCGGTGGATCGCCTTCCCATCCAGCAGCACCTGTCCGGTGGTGGGGGAGAGCAGGCGCGCCATGGCCTTGAGGAGCGTCGACTTCCCGCACGCGTTCGCGCCGACGATGGCGGTGACCTTCCCGGGCGGGAGGGAGAGGTCGAGCGAGTCGACGATCGTGCGGTCTCCGTAGCCGAGGGTGACGCCTTCGGCGGTCAGGCTGCGTTCGACGGTCATCGTGTCATCCCTCCGAAACGGGAGCGGGGAGGAGTCGGCTGTCCAGGGAGAGTCATAGCGACGTTCCTTCGGATCGGCTGCTGCGGATGAGCAGGAAGACGAGGTAGGGCGCCCCCAGCACGCCGGTGATCACACCGACGGGCAGGCGTGTGCCGAAGGCGTACTGGGCGGCGAAGTCCGCGACGAGCACGAGCAGCGCGCCCACGAGACCGGCCGGCAGCACGGGCGAGCCGACCGGCCCCAGCAGACGCACGGCGATGGGGCCGGCCAGGAACGACACGAACGCGATGGGTCCCGCCGCGGCGGTGCCGAAGGCGAGGAGTCCGACCGCCGCCACGATCAGCAGCAGACGGCTGCGCTCGACGGGCAGGCCGATGGCCGAGGCGGTGTCGTCGCCCATGCGGAGGACCTCGAGGCGCCCCGAGAGGACCAGCAGCACCGGGCCGAGCACGACGACCGCGAAGAGCACGGGGAGGGCGCGATCCCACGTGGCGTCGTTCAGGTTGCCGGTGATCCAGCGCATGGCGGCGGGGAGGTCGTACTGTGCGGCGCGCGCGATCACGTACGACACGACGGCCTGGCACATGGCGGCCACGCCGATGCCGACGAGGATGAGCCGCGCCCCGGAGCTGCCGTCGCGGTAGGCCAAGAGGTAGATGACGAGTGCGACGGTGAGGGCTGCGGCCATCGCGAGGAACGACACGCCCGTCTCGCTCAGGCCGAGGACGACGATGCCGATGACGGCGGCGGCGCTGGCCCCGGTGTTGATGCCGATGACGTCGGGACTGGCGAGGGCGTTGCGGAGCATGGTCTGGAAGACCACCCCGCCCATGCCGAAGCAGAGGCCCGTGAGAAGTCCCGTCATCGCCCGCGGCAGGCGCAGCTCTCCGACGGTGAACGACGCTCCCGCCACGCGTCGACCGGTCACGACACCCCAGACATCCGCCGGGGAGTAGAAGGTCTGACCGAGCATGAGGCTGAGGGCGAACGACACCAGCACGAGGGCGGCGAGCACGCCCGTGACGACGAGCCAGCGTCGCCGCCGACGGCGTCGACCCGCGACGACGGATGCCAGGGTGTCGGGCGCAGCGCTCGGAAGGGCGCCGAGAGGCGCGATGGACGTGCTCACAGGGCCCTCATCCTCTGTCGGCGCACGAGCGCGATGAAGAACGGAGCACCGACGATGGCGGTGACGATGCCGACCTCGATCTCTTCGGGACGGGCGACGACGCGTCCGACGACGTCGGCGAGGGTGAGCAGCGTCGCCCCGCCCAGTGCCGACACGGGAAGGAGCCACCGGTGGTCGACGCCGACGAGGAGGCGGAGCATGTGCGGCACGACGAGCCCCACGAAACCGATGGGACCGGCGACGGCGGTGGCCGCACCGCAGAGCACGACGGCGCCGCCGGTCGCGATCAGGCGCGCGGTGCGCACGCGCGCGCCGAGGCCGGCGGCGAGTTCGTCGCCGAGGGCGAGGGTGTTCAACGCCGACGCGCTGGCGAGGCTGACGAGCAGACCCACGCCGAGGAAGGGGAGCACCTGCAGGATCGTCGGGAACGTGGCCCCGCCGACGCCCCCGATCTGCCAGAACCGGAAGACGTTCAGCACCTCGGTGCGGGGGAGCAGGATCGCGCTCGTCAGCGAGCTGAAGGCCACCGCCGTGACGGCGCCGGCGAGGGCGAGGCGCAGGGGGGTCGCCCCTCCCCGCCCGAGGGAACCGATGGCGTAGACGAGCACGGCAGCACCGGCGGCCCCCAGCATCCCAGTCCAGATGTACATCGAGGGCGAGCTGAGGCCGAAGAAGGCGATGCCCGTGACGATCGCGAGTCCCGCACCCCCGTTGATCCCGAGGATCTGCGGGTCGGCCAGCGGGTTGCGCGTGGCCCCTTGCAGCACGGTGCCCGCGACGGCGAGCGCGGCTCCGACGAGGATCGCGAGGACGGTCCGGGGGATGCGCTTCGCGACCGCGGCGCTGGAGGCCGAGTCGGTGGAGCCGTTCAGGCCGGCCCAGACGTCGGCGGCCGTGACGTCGCGCGCGCCGAAGGTGACCGACAGGATCACGGCGATGAGCAGCAGGATGACGAGAGCGACGACGCCGACGACGCGTCGCCGCCCCCAGCGACGCGGGCGTGCGTCGCCGGGGGCGGTGACGGTCGGAGCGAGAGCGGTCATCGCGCCGACGGACGGGAGGCGTGCATCAGGACGCCGCCTTCTCGGCGGCCGCGCCCACCAGCGCGATGTAGTCGTCGCCGTAGCTGGTGCCGATGTTGAGGGGGGTCGGCGTGATCGCAGACGAGAGGGTCGAGTTGTCCTCGACCACGGCGATGGCGCCGTTCTTCACGGCGGGCACCTTCGACAGCAGGGGGTCGGCCTGCATCGCGGCGATCATGTCGTCGCTGCCGTAGGCGACCATCACGTCGACGTCGGCGAACTTCTCGATCTGCTCGGTGCTGGGGGTGAACCAGAAGGTCTCCGACGCGGCCGACTCCTCGGACACGTAGGAGGAGGGGGCCAGTCCGAGCTCCTGCAGGTATCCCATGCGCGGGTCGAGCGTGCTGTAGAAGCCGAGGGTCGACAGGTTCGTCGGGTCGAAGTAGGTCAGCAGCGACTTCTTGTCCGCGAGGGCGGGGTACTTCGCCGCTTCGGCGGCGATGTGCTCCTCCTTTTCGGCGACGAGCGCGTCCGCTTCGTCCTTGAGGCCGAGGGCGGTGCCGTCGAGGACCGTCATCTGCTGCCAGGTGGTGCCCCAGGCGACGTCCTGGTAGGTGACCACCGGCGCGATCTTGCTCAGCGTGTCGTACTGCTCCTGCGTCATGCCCGAGTAGGCGGCCAGGATGACGTCGGGCTGGGCGTCCGCGATGGCCTCGTAGTCGTAGCCGTTCGACTCGTCCATCAGCACGGGCGTCTCGGCGCCGAGCTCGGCCAGCTTGTCCTTGGTCCAGGGAAGGAGTCCGTCGCCGTCCTCGTCTCCGTAGGTGACCTTCGGCATGGCGACCGGCACGACGCCGAGAGCCAGGGCGACGTCCTGGTTGCCCCAGTCGACGGTGACGACGCGCTCGGGTTTGGCGTCGATGGTGGTCTCGCCGAAGACGTTCTCGATCGTGACGGGGAAGCCGGCGTCGTCGGACGCGGCTCCCTGCTCGCCGGGGGCGGCGGAGGTGCCGGCGCAGCCGGTCAGGACGAGGGCGGAACCGACGGCGAGGGCCGCCAGAGCGCGGAATCGGGACACGAAGAGCCTCCTGCGTGTTAGGTAAGGATAGGCTTAGTTTAGGTCAGTCGCCGGGTGAGAACGCAAACCCGGATGCCACCCGGGCGGGGGATCGTCTCGACGCCGAGACACCCGGGAGCCGGGGTGTTCGTCGTGCCCAGGAGTCGGCATCCCGGGTCGTCCGGTGCGTCACCGCAGTGGTGGATGCGCGCTGCGGACGAGGCTGTCGACGGGTTCGCAGGGGCGCGCCGTATACTGGGTGGCTGGCCTTTCTCGGCCTGTTCCCCATCCCCGACTGAACGGACGTTCGCTGTGCTCGCCGTGCACGACCTCGAGATCCGCGTGGGTGCCCGCGTGCTCATGTCCGACGTGGCGTTCCGCGTCTCCGACGGCGACAAGATCGGCCTCGTCGGGCGCAACGGCGCCGGGAAGACCACCCTGACGAAGGTGCTCGCCGGCGACCTGCTGCCCTCGAACGGCGGCGTCGACCGCTCGGGCGAGCTGGGCTACCTGCCGCAGGACCCGCGCTCGGGCGACCCCGAGATGCTCGCGCGCACCCGCATCCTCGACGCGCGCGGCCTGGGCTCGCTCGCCCTCGGCATGCACGAGGCGTCGATGGCGATGGGCGACGACGATGCCGCGGTCGCGGCCAAGGCGATGAAGAAGTACGCCCGTCTCACCGAGCAGTTCGAAGCCGCGGGCGGATACGCGGCGGAGGCCGAGGCGGCATCCATCGCCCACAACCTGTCGTTGCCCGACCGGATCCTCGATCAGCCGCTGAAGACCCTGTCGGGTGGTCAGCGACGCCGTATCGAGCTCGCGCGCATCCTGTTCTCGGACGCGCAGACGATGATCCTCGACGAGCCGACCAACCACCTCGACGCCGACAGCGTGGTGTGGCTGCGCGAGTTCCTCAAGGGCTACAAGGGCGGGCTCATCGTGATCTCGCACGACGTGGAACTGGTGGGCGAGACGGTGAACCGCGTGTTCTACCTCGACGCCAACCGCCAGGTCATCGACGTCTACAACATGAACTGGAAGAACTACCTGCGTCAGCGGGTCGCGGACGAGGAGCGCCGCAAGAAGGAGCGCGCCAACGTCGAGAAGAAGGCGACCGCTCTGCAGCTGCAGGCGGCGCGCTTCGGCGCCAAGGCGTCGAAGGCCGCGGCGGCGCACCAGATGGTCGCCCGCGCCGAGAAGATGCTCTCGGGCCTCGACGACGTGCGTCAGGACGAGCGGGTCGCCAAGCTCCGCTTCCCCAAGCCGGCACCGTGCGGCAAGACCCCGCTCATGGCATCCGGTCTGTCGAAGTCGTACGGATCGCTGGAGATCTTCACCGACGTCGATCTCGCGATCGACCGCGGTTCGCGCGTGGTCATCCTGGGCCTGAACGGTGCGGGCAAGACGACGCTGCTGCGCATCCTCGCCGGCGTCGACCAGCCCGACACCGGTCAGCTCGAGCCCGGGCACGGCCTGAAGATCGGCTACTACGCGCAGGAGCACGAGAACCTCGACGTGAACCGCTCGGTGCTCGAGAACATGATGTCGTCGGCCCCGCACATCACGGCGACCGAGGCGCGCAAGGTGCTCGGGTCGTTCCTCTTCGTCGGGGATGACGTGCTCAAGCCCGCGGGCGTGCTGTCGGGCGGCGAGAAGACGCGTCTGTCGCTCGCGACGCTCGTGGTGTCGTCGGCGAACATGCTGCTGCTCGACGAGCCGACGAACAACCTCGACCCCGCCTCGCGCGAGGAGATCCTGGGGGCGCTCGCGCACTACGAGGGCGCGGTCGTCCTCGTCTCGCACGACGAAGGCGCCGTCGAGGCGCTCAACCCCGAGCGCGTGCTGATCCTCCCCGACGGCGTCGAGGACATCTGGGGTCGCGACTACGCGGACCTCATCACGCTCGCGTAATCGCCCCGGACCGGATGCCGTGACCGGCGGCATCCGTCCGCCTCACGGCGCCTCAGCGCGTCCGGGCTCGGCATCCGCTCCGGTTCAGCGTGCGTCGAGCAGGGCGTCCTCGTCGTCGGCGTCGCGGTCTTTCGGGCGCTTGCGCGAGCGGTGGAGGGCCACCGGGTCGATCCGGCGGCGCTCGCCCGAGGACGGCGTGGATGCGGCCGCGGTGAGGGGGGACTCGTCGTCGTCGGCCTCTTCTCGGCGGAGCTTGCGCTCGTTGACGATCACGTAGGTGATGAAGGCGAAGCCCATGATGGCGAAGAGGATCCACTGGATCGCGTACGACAGGTAGGGCCCCGGGTCGTTGCTGGGCGGATCGATGGGGAAGGGAGCGGATGCCGGGGCGGGGGTCTCCGACATCAGCAGTCCGTACGCACCCTGTTCGAGCGGTCCCGTCTGTGCGGCGACGAGGCCGAGGTTGATCGTCGGCACCTGCCCGGCCTCGGCCGTGCGGCCCGAGGTGGGCGCCGCCTCGCCGGGACGCAATCGCACCTCGACGACCACGTCTCCCGAGGGCGGGGCGGGGATCTCGTCGGGGTCGGCCTGACGGTTGCCGGGCGGGAGCCAGCCGCGGTCGACGAGGAAGACGCGTCCGTCGGTCAGTCGGAAGGGGACGAGCTGCTCGTAGGCGGCCGAGCCACCGTGCGCGCGGTTGCGCACGAGGAGCTGCTCGTCGGCGAGGTACTGCCCTTCCAGCCGTACGGGCCGCCACTCGTCGGACGGGGTGAGATCGGCGCCGGGGGCGAGGAGGTCGCCCAGGGCGACGGCCGGGGCGTCGTAGTTGTCGGCGACGAGCTGCAGCTGCTCGCTGCGCTCGGCGTTGCGGGAGAACTGCCAGTTCGACAGGAACGCGCACGCGACGGCGAAGAGGATCGCGACGCCGACGTACATCGCCCAGCGGCCCAGGGCGGGCATCTCGCGGGCGCTCATGCGGACGCTCCGCGCTCGGGGGCCGCGCTCACTCCGGGTCGTGCATCCACGTCAACCAGGGTACGTCGCACGGACGCTCAGACCGATTCGCCCGTGAGAGCACCGACCTCGACGGGGAAGTCGCGCGCCGTCAGGAATTCGCGCAGATAGGCGACGTGCTCGTCGCACGCGACCCAGGTCTTGCGGCGATCGGCGGTGTGGATCCGCGGATTGCGCCAGCGGATCGCCCAGACGGCGGTGTCGCGGCATCCGGCCCGGGAACACTCGGCTGGTGCGTCGTCCCGTGGTGCGCCGCCCGTGGGCGCGTCGCCCCGGGGTGCGCCGCTCGGGGTGGCGTCGCTCGGGGTGGCGTCGCTCGCGAAGGTTTCGCTCGGGTGCGTACGACTCACGGGCACGTCGCCCCGGGGCGCGTGACGGGGGGTGGTGTCGCTCACGGGCGGTCGTCGCGGGGCGCGTCGAGGCGCGGGGTCTCGGCGATGCGGATGACGACGGGGCCGTCGGACGCGGCCGCGGCGGCCGCGGGTGCGGGACGCGGCGCTTCGATCGCACGCTCGGGACTGATCGCGGTGGTGTCGGCCGCGTCTTGACCGACGTTGGCGACGATGACCGCGAGATAGGGGAGGAAGATGGCCCCCGCCGCGAAGACGAACGTATACCAGCCGTAGGGCGTGACGACCGCCATCGCGATGAAGCACGCGATGCGGATCCCCATCATCACCATGTACTTGGCGAAACGGCTGTCGGCGTCCTCCCGGGGAGCCTTGGGGAGCGACGTCGCGGATTGGGCGGCGCGGTTGGTCTTCACAGTGGTCTCAGGGTACGCCCGTGCGGACCGGGGTCGGCGCGTTCGGGGAACGGTCTTCTCGATGTCATGACAAGAGGGACGGGACCGGGGAATCGTCGGGGCCGTGCGCTTCGCGCGATTGGGACGGGCTGACGGTTCCGACAGCCCCGCCCCGTCGCTCGCGGTCGGCGTGTTCGGGGCGTCGACGACCCCCGGGTCCGTCGCCTGCGCGCGGCGCGTTCGCTGCCGCCGACGCAGAGGCGTCGCGGCGACCCTGGCGTGGCGATCCGCCCGCGGAGGGCTCAGACGCCGTATCGCGAGCCCGACGCCCCGGCGCTGACCGCGACCAGGATGATGAAGCCGACGATGAGCAGTGCCGCGAGTCCGAGGCTGATGTAGCCGATCAGCAGGCCGGCGAGTCCCATTCCGCGCCCGCGCTCGCCCGACGTCTTGATCTGCTTGAGCGAGATGTGTCCGGTGACGATGCCCACGATCTGCCCGATCACGGGGATGACGAAGATCCCCACGAGGGATGCCACGAGCGAGACGATCGCGAGGGGGTTCGTGCGGGCCGGGGCGGTGCCGTAGCCGTACGAGGCGGCGCCGTACGCCGATCCGCCGTAGGCCGGGGCGCCGTACGCGGGGGCGCCGGGGGTCGGAGCTCCGTAGGCGGGGGCGCCGTAGGTGGAGCTCGAGGCGCCGGTGGTGTCATAGGGCGGGGTGGCGGGCTCGCCGGAGGCGGGAGCGGGGTACGCGGGAGGGCCGGACGGCGCCGCGCCGAAGGCGGGTGCGGCGTCGGAGGCCGAGGGCGCCGAAGCGCCGTCGGAGGGCGCCGGATCCACCGGCGCGGGCTCGCCGTACGCGGGCGGCGCGTCGGAGACGGGAGCGTCGGGGGTGCTGGTCGCATCCGACGAACCACTCGTGGTGGCGTCGCGACCCGCCGCCTCGTCGCGCGGCGCGTAGGGCGATCCCGACGTGTCGGGGGCGGAAGCGTCGGCCCCCGTCGCGTGCTCGGGCTGGTTCGGGGCGGGGGTGCGGTCGTCGCTCACGGTGTTCCCTTTCGTCGCGCTCACTCCAGCGTTTCAGCGGCGCTCGGCCCGTGTCAAACCCCGCGGGCGGTGCGCAATGGTGACTCATCGCGACGCGGAGACCCCGGCGAGCACGGACGATCACCGCCGGGCGAGGGGCACGCAGTGCGCTGTCGGTAGGCTGAGGCGGTTCCGTCTCTCGCAAGCCCAGGAGTTCCGTCATGTCTCAGGACCGCGTCGTCGTCGTCACCGGAGGGAACCGGGGGATCGGTCGCGCCATCGCCGAACGTTTCGTCGCCGAAGGATGGAAGGTCGCCGTCACCGCGCGCTCGGGCGAGGGCCCCGAGGGAACGCTGACGGTGCGCGCCGACGTGACCGACGCGGCGGCCGTCGACGCCGCCTTCTCGCAGGTCGAGGCCGAGCTCGGTCCGATCGTGGTCGTCGTCGCGAACGCCGGCGTCACGAAGGACACGCTTCTGCTGCGCATGAGCGAAGACGACTTCGACAGCGTCGTCAGCACCAACCTCGGTGGGGCGTTCCGCGTCGTCAAGCGCGCATCGAAGGGCATGCTGAAGGCGCGCTGGGGTCGCGTCATCCTGATCTCCAGCGTCGTGGGTCTGTACGGCTCGGCCGGACAGATCAACTACGCCGCGTCGAAGAGCGCGCTCGTCGGCTTCGCCCGCTCGCTGACCCGCGAGCTGGGTGGACGCGGGATCACGGCGAACGTCGTCGCCCCCGGCTTCATCGAGACCGACATGACGGCGGAGCTGCCCGCCGACACGCAGGCGGAGTACAAGAAGAACATCCCCGCGGGTCGGTTCGCCTCGCCCGACGAGGTCGCCGGCGTCGTGACCTGGCTCGCCGGAAACGACGCGGCCTACATCTCGGGTGCCGTCATCCCGGTCGACGGTGGCCTCGGCATGGGGCACTGACTCCGTCCCGGGCCGCTCGCCGCATCGCCGCTCGTAATGGTGCGGCCCCTGACGGTGCCCACACGTCACGCCGCCGCGCGTCACGTCGCCGCGCGTCACGGCCCCGCGCGTCACTTCGCCGCTCGTCACGGCTCCGCTCATGACGCGAAGCCCGTCACCGCACCGCGGCGACCAGGTGCTCCGCGAAGCGCTCGGGCTGCGAGAACTGCGGCCAGTGGCCGGTGTCGAGGTGGATCACCTCGGCGTCTCGCACGCGGGAGAACTCGCGAGCGAAGGCCTCCCACTCGGCGAGCATCCGCGGCAGCGTCTCGGCGTCGAGGCGTCCGGACAGCACGGTGAGGGGGATGTCGTAGCGCCGCTCGTCGGTGAGGGTCAGGGGCGAACTCGGAACGCGACCGGGCACGTCGACCACCTGCGCGGCGGTACGTCGGCGGGTGTCGTCGTCGAGGTCGGAGACGTCGTCGTCGTCGAAGAAGTCCCACCCCGGGAAGGGGACGACGCCGTCGTCGATCGGGAACTCCGAGATCATGGCGCCCGGGGGCGGGACGACCGTGTCGACCAGCACGACCCGCTGCACGCGGTCGGGGCGACGATCGGCGGCTCCCCACACGACGTTGCCGCCGCCGGAATGTCCGACGAGAACCACCGGGGCGTCGACGCGGTGAATCTCGGAGACCACGGCGTCGACCCAGTCGTCGATGACGAGGTCGCCGACGGCGGGACCCGGGAGGGTGAGAGCGTGCGGATGATGCCCCGCGGCGCGCAGCGAGGGCAGCACCGCGTCCCACGACGATGCGTCGAGCCAGAGACCGGGTACGAGGATGACGTCCATGTCGGCAGCGTAGGACGCCCCTCCGACATCGGCCAGAGCCCCCGATGTCGGGCGCGCGGGCGGGTCGACCTCCGCCGGTCGCGCCACGCGGGATCCCGTCGGACGCACCCGACGAGCTCGCGCGCTCAGCGGGGCAGCAGCGCGATGACCTGAGCCAGGTCGACGTCGCCGACGACGAGGTCGGCGCGTTCGCGCACAGCGGGCTTGGCGTTGAAGGCGAGGCCCAGGCCCGCGGCCTTCATCATCTCGAGGTCGTTCGCCCCGTCGCCGATCGCGAAGGTGAGGCGCGGGGGGACCCCGTGCTCGTCGGCCCAACGCCGCAGCGTCTCGGCCTTGGCCGTGGCATCCACGATGTCGCCGTCGACCTCGCCGGTGAGCGCGCCGTCGGTCGCGACCAGGCGGTTCGCGCGCCAGACGTCGACCCCGAGGTCGGGGGCGACGGTGTCGAGCACCTCGTGGAAGCCGCCCGAGACCACGCCCACGACCCCGCCGCGCTCGTGGACGGCGGCGACGAGCTCGCGCACGCCCGGGGTCGGTTGGATGCGAGCGACCGCGCGGGCGAACGCGTCGGTCGACACGCCCGCGAGCGCCTGCACGCGCGAGCGGAGGCTCGTGGCGAAGTCGACCTCTCCGCGCATGGCCGCCTCGGTGGCGGCGGCGACCTCGGCCCCGCGGCCCGCCTCGTCGGCGAGGAGTTCGATGACCTCGTTGCGGATGAGGGTCGAATCGGCGTCGAGGACGACGAGGAAGCGAGCGGTCGAAGTCACGCGCTCGACCCTAGCGTGTGGCATCCCGGCCGACGGGCGCCGGACGGCGCCGACACGCGCGTCGCCGTCGCACGGCGTCACGATCGCGACCGGTCCCGGACCGCGCCCGTAGGCTGGAACCTTCCCCCGCCTCCTGAGAAGGGACCCTCCATGGCCGATGTCGAAAGCTTCACCCTGGACCACACCGCCGTGCTGGCGCCCTACGTCCGCCTGATCGGCACGGAGTCGGGCCCCCGGGGCGACGTCATCAGCAACTTCGACCTGCGTCTCGTGCAGCCCAACGAGCAGGAGATCCCCACCGGGGGCCTCCACACCATCGAGCACCTGCTCGCGAGCCTGGTCCGCGACCGCATCGACGGTCTCATCGACATCTCGCCCTTCGGATGCCGCACGGGCTTCCACGTCATCATGTGGGGCGAGCCCGACATCGAGGCCCTCGTCACCGCCATCACCGACTCGCTGCGCGCGATCGCGGAGGACGTGCAGTGGGAGGACGTCCCCGGCACCGACGCGTTCAGCTGCGGCAACTACCGCGACCACAGCCTGCACAGCGCGCGCGAGTGGTCGAAGGCCGTTCTCGACAAGGGCATCTCGCGCGACGCGTTCGCGCGCGTCGGCGTCTGATCCGCGTCGGTCTCCGAGCCACGTCGAACGCGTGAGCGCGGATCCGATCTCGAACGGATGCCGGAAGGGGCGGTGACCAACGCGGTCACCGCCCCTTCCGGCATCCGGATTCCCGGATTGGGCGCTCAGGCGTGGACGTGCACGTCTTTCCCGACGACCGTGATGCCCGTCTCGGTGACGGTGAAGCCGCGTGCGAGGTCGCGCTCGCGGTCGACGCCGATCGTGGCCCCGGGCTCGAGCACGACGTTCTTGTCGAGGATCGCGCGATGGATGCGCGCTCCCGCTCCCACCTGCACGCTGTCGAAGAGCACCGAGTCGGTGATGGTGGAGCCTCCGCCCGCGAGGGCCCACGGGCCCACGACGCTGCGTTCGAGGTGCGTTCCCGACAGCACCGAGCCCAGCGACACGATCGAGTCGATCGCGTTGCCGATGCGGCCCACCGAGTCGCGCACGAACTTCGCCGGCGGGGCATTGAAGGTCTGCGAGTAGATCGGCCAGTCGGTGTTGTAGAGGTTGAAGATGGGCAGGGTCGAGATCAGGTCCATGTGCGCGTCGTAGAACGACTCGATCGTGCCCACGTCGCGCCAGTAGGACTGGTCGCGCGGAGTGGAGCCGGGCACGTCGTTGCGCTGGAAGTCGTAGACGGCCGCCTCGCCGCGGTTGACGAAGTACGGCACGATGTCGCCGCCCATGTCGTGCGCCGAGGTCGGCAGCTCTCCGTCGTGCGTGACCGCCTCGACGAGCGCGTCGGCGTCGAAGATGTAGTTGCCCATCGAGGCGAGCACCTCGTGCGGCGAATCGGCCAGACCGGTGGGGTCCTGCGGCTTCTCGAGGAAGGCGCGGATCTTCGTGGCGTCGGTGGGATCGGTGTCGATGACGCCGAACTGGTTCGCGAGCGAGATGGGCTGGCGGATGCCGGCGACGGTGGCGCGCGCGTCGGAGGCGATGTGGGCGTCGAGCATCTGCTTGAAGTCCATGCGGTACACGTGGTCGGCGCCGATCACGACGACGATGTCGGGCTTCTCGTCGCGGATGAGGTTCATGGACTGCAGGATCGCGTCGGCCGACCCCGAGAACCACCGCTTGCCGAGACGCTGCTGCGCCGGCACGGAGGCCACGTAGGCGCCGAGCATGGGCGACATGCGCCACGTCTGCGAGATGTGGCGATCGAGGCTGTGCGACTTGTACTGCGTGAGCACGACGAGCTGACGCAGGCCCGAATTGATGAGATTCGAGATCGCAAAGTCGATCAGGCGGTACTGGCCGCCGAAGGGGACGGCGGGTTTGGCGCGGTCCGCCGTCAGGGGCATGAGTCGCTTTCCCTCGCCGCCGGCGAGGATGATTCCGAAGACCTTCGGCGCTGCAGGCATGGCACCACCCTAGGGGGCGGAGGGGGATGCGGAAACACGTCGTCGGCGCGCCCCGCGCTGTA
Source organism: uncultured Microbacterium sp. (assembly GCF_947489255.1). Lineage (GTDB taxonomy): Bacteria > Actinomycetota > Actinomycetes > Actinomycetales > Microbacteriaceae > Microbacterium > Microbacterium phycohabitans. Next base: position 651,033 of record NZ_CANLCY010000002.1, on the reverse strand, counting down.
CTACGGTTCGTCTCATGCGCGTCGACATCGTGACCAAGGAGTATCCGCCGGAGATCTACGGGGGAGCCGGAGTCCACGCCACCGAACTCGTCAAGGCGCTGCGCGCCGAGGGCACCGAAGTACAGGTGCGCGCGTTCGGCGCGGCACGCGACGACGCCGACACGACGTCGTACGAGGTGCCGGCCGAACTCGCGTCCGCCAACGGCGCGATCCAGACCCTCGGCACCGACCTCGCGATCGTGAGCGACGTCGCCGGCGCCGACGTGGTGCACTCGCACACCTGGTACGCGAACTTCGCGGGGCACCTGGCATCCCTTCTCCACGGCATCCCGCACGTCGTGACCGCGCACAGCCTCGAGCCGTTGCGGCCCTGGAAGGCCGAACAGCTCGGCGGCGGCTACGCCGTGTCGAGCTACATCGAGAAGACCGCCTACGAGGGCGCTGCGGCCGTCGTCGCGGTGAGTTCGGGGATGCGCGACGACATCCTGCGCAGCTACCCGTCGCTGGACCCCGCCAAGGTGCGCGTCATCTACAACGGCATCGACACCGAGGCGTGGCATCCGGTGGCCGATGACGACTTCCTCGCGTCGGTCGGGATCGACCCGTCGCGCCCCTCGGTCGTGTTCGTCGGGCGCATCACCCGGCAGAAGGGCCTGCCGTATCTTCTGCGCGCGGCGGAGCAGCTGCCGCCCGAGGTCCAGCTCGTGCTGTGCGCGGGGGCTCCCGACACCCCGCAGATCATGGCCGAGGTGCAGGAGCTCGTGCGCGGGCTCCAGGCGACCCGCGACGGCGTGGTGTGGATCGAACGTCTGCTCCCGCGCGATCAGCTGTGCGCGATCCTCACGTCGGCGACGACGTTCGTGTGCCCCTCGGTGTACGAACCCCTCGGCATCGTGAACCTCGAGGCGATGGCGTGCGGTGCGGCCGTGGTCGGCACCGCGACCGGGGGGATCCCCGAGGTCGTCGTCGACGGGGTGACCGGTCGACTCGTGCCGATCGAGCAGGTGCAGGACGGCACGGGGACCCCCGTCGACCCCGAGCGTTTCGTCGACGACCTCGCCCGGGTGCTGACGGAGGTCGTGACGGATGCCGAGACCGCCCGCGCCTACGGCGAGGCGGGGCGTCAGCGTGCCGTCGACGCCTTCAGCTGGGGAGCGATCGCGCAGGAGACGGCGGCGCTGTACGCGGAGGTCGCGGGGAAGTAAGGCTCCGGTCGTTTTCGCTCCGGGCCCGTTCCGATGTCCTACGCCGGGTCGCGGCGCACGGGCGCGGGCTCCTTCACGGGGACCTGGGGCACGCCGAAGTCGCCGGGGAGCGGCAGGGAGAAGCTCCCGCTCCACAGGGCCGCGTGGCATCCGGGACCCGCTGACTCGGACAGTAGGCTGGGTTCATGCCTCAGGTGCTCGAGTTCTCCGACGTCGTCGTCCGCCGGAACGCGCGGGACATCGTGTCCCACCTCGACTGGACGGTGTCGGATGACGAGCGCTGGGTGGTGCTCGGCCCGAACGGCGCCGGCAAGACCACGGTGCTGCAGCTCGCCGACACGCTCCTGCACCCGACCTCGGGATCGGTGACGATCCTCGGCGAGCGTCTCGGGCGCACCGACGTGTTCGAGCTGCGTCCGCGCATCGGTTTCGCCTCGTCGGCGATGGCTCGTCGTGTGCCGCCCGAGGAGACCGTGCTCGACGTGGTGCTGACGGCGGCCTTCTCGGTCGTCGGTCGCTGGCGCGAGGATTACGACGACATCGACGAACGACGCGCCCTGCGCGTGCTCGCCGAGTGGAAGCTCGACCACCTCGCCGACCGCACCTTCGGCACGCTGAGCGATGGTGAGCAGAAGCGCGTTCAGATCGCGCGAGCGGTCATGACCGACCCGGAGCTGCTGCTGCTCGACGAGCCGACCGCGAGCCTCGACCTCGGGGCGCGCGAAGAGCTGCTGACCCTGCTGTCGGGGTACGCGCAGGCGCCGACGACGCCCGCTATGGTGATGGTGACGCACCACGTCGAGGAGATCCCCGTCGGGTTCACGCACGTTCTGCTGCTGCGCGACGGCGAGGTCGTGGCATCCGGGCCCCTCGATGAGGCCCTCACGGCCGAGAACCTCTCGGCGACCTTCGGTCTCGAGATCACGCTCACGCACGAGGCGGGGCGGTACGCGGCTCGCGCGGTGTGACCGCACGCGGGTAGCCCTTGGGCTTGGGCTTGGGCTTCGGCTTCGGCCTCGGCCTCGGCCTCGGCTCGAGCTTGGGCTTCGGCCTCGGCCTCGGCTCGAGCTTGGGCTTCGGCATCGGCTCGGGCGCGAGCCTGGTAGACTCTTCCGTTGGTGCCTCCGGCGCCGCAGACTTTGACGTCCTGGCAGAATCCAGGGCACCACTTCTCAAAGGACCTCCCATGCAGACTGACATCCACCCCACGTACAAGGCCGTCGTGTTCCGCGACCTCGGTTCGGGCGACACCTTCCTCACCCGTTCGACCGTCTCGAGCGACAAGACGATCGAGCTCGACGGTGTGGAGTACCCCGTCATCGACGTGGAGATCTCGTCGGCCTCGCACCCGTTCTACACGGGCAAGCAGCGCATCATGGACTCGGCCGGCCGCGTCGAGAAGTTTAACCAGCGCTTCAAGAACTTCGGCGGTCGTTGATCCGCAGCGACTTTCGCGACGGAAGCCCCTCGTCCTTCGGGACGGGGGGCTTCCGTCTTGTCGGAGCGGGCCACTGCCGGTGCGGACGCCGCTCGGCTCCGCGTCAGCGATCGAGCGCGAGGTCGTCGAGGTGGCGGTGCGGGCCGAGGTCGGGTCGGCGGTCTCGCCACATCCGTTGGTCGTCGCGCACCGTGGCGATGAGCTCCGGGTCGATGTCGACCACGGCGATGCCCTCGCGGTGTTCGACGCTCGCGACACGGCGTCCGAGGGGATCGAAGACCGCCGAGCCCCCGATGAAGTCGTACGGGGCGCCGACGAGACCGCTGAAGACGACGTACATGCCGTTGTCGAGCGCTCGGGAGGCGTAGTGCAGGTCGCGGCGCCGTTCGCCCCCCCGGGAAGTAGGCTCCGCTGTTGACGTACACGGTGGCACCGGATGCCGCGGCTGCGGCCGCGTGCTCGGGGAAGTTGGCGTCGTAGCAGACCGAGAGGGCGACACACGTGCCGTCGACCTCGAACGAGAACCCGCCTCCACCGGCCGTGAACGTCTCCCGCTCCGGGGCGTGGAGGTGTTGCTTGTCGTAGGCGGCCAACGGCGCGCGGCGCGGCGCGAGGACGACGTCGGTCAGGGTGCGGCGGTCGCCGCGATCGAGGGCGGTGTTGACGATCGCGATGATGCCCGTGTCATCCACGACGTGCTGGATCGGTGCGAGCCAGGCGGTGTCGTCGAGGTCGGGCAGTGGGCGCGCGAAGACCGCGGTGTCATACCCGGTGGGGAACGCCTCGGGGAACACCACCACCGACGCTCGTGCAGCGGCCGCCTGCGCGGTCAGCTGTGCCGCGCGGTGCACGTTGTGCGCGACGTCGCCGGGGCGCGCCTCGGCCTGGACGGTGGCGATGCGGGAGGTCACCGGATCATCCTGTCAGCCGTCGGGCGCGCGCGTTCGCGAGCGAGGGCTGGTTAGCTCGAGCACGTGGAGTTGCAGCGATGTCGAACGCCCGATGAGCTCGCGGACCTCGAGGAGTTCCTCCGTTCGGTCGACCTGACGGTGACCGGGTTGAGCGACGCGTCGGTGCACGTGTGGGTGGAGCGGGATGCCGATGGAGTCATCGTGGGCAGTACCGGGTGGGAAGTGAGCGGCGACGGCTGTCACGCGTTGATCCGCAGTGTCGCCGTCTCACCTCAGCGACGACAGGGCGGACGAGGGAGTGCGCTGGCCGAGTTCGCCCTGAACCGCGCGGCCGAGGCCGGCGCGCGCACGGCGTGGCTCTTCAGCCGACGCTCGGGCGGGTTCTGGCAGGGTCTCGGTTTCAGCCCGGCCGACCGTGAGCAGCTGGCCGGGGTGCTCGCCGAGACGCATCAGGTGCGGATGTTCCGGCGCACGGGCCGGTTGCAGGACGAGGTCGCGTGGGTGCGGGTGCTGCGGGCGGAGTGAGGGCGCTGTCGGGGCCGCGATGCGAGCGGTGGGTGATTTTGCGCGGGGCGGGTGACGGATGAGTCCGCGCGGGGTGGTGTCGCGCGTGGTGGCGCGGGCGTGGTGGGGCGGGCGGGGTGGCGTCGCGTGGGGTGGCGCCGCGCGGGGGTGGCGCGAGCGGGTGTCAGAACGGGGGCGGGTCGGCGTCGTACCTCGCCCCGAGGGGTGAGGTCCACGACGTGTCGCCCGACGCCGTCGCCGACGGTGACCACCGCGTGTCGTGGCGGATCCGGTGATGGTGACGGCAATCGGGGTCGAGGTTGTCGGCGTCGGTCGTGCCGCCGTCGACCCATGCCCGACGGTGGTCGATGTCGCAGTCGGTCGCGGAGCGGGCGCACCCGGGAAAGGCGCACGTGGGTGAGGTGATACCGAGCCACCGTCGGAGCGCGACCGGAACGCGATAGGTCTTCCGATCGAGCGCGAGCGGCACCGCGGTGACCGGGTCGGTGAGCAGACGGACCCACGATGTCGCTCCGCCGGCCAGACGACGTGCGGTGTCGAGGTCGATAGGACCGTATCCCTCCAGCGTGGCCGGCTCTCGGCCCGCGCCGAGCAGGGTGAGCGCGGGCACCGTCAGGATGACGGTGGCCTGCACGGGTGAGGGTGCCGGATGCCGAGCTGCGAGGGCGTTCTCGTGGGGTCGCGGCGACTCTCCGGCTGATCCTTCCGTGCCGGTGGCGGATGCGTCGTCGGGCCGCGGCAATGACGGGGTGGTGCCGAGAACGGGAGAGCTCCCATCGGGTGGCCGGGACGCCGGTGGAGTACCGGGGGAGTATCCCTCGAGAGAGGGGCATTCCGGTCGTCCGTGTCGGCGGTCGGAGGAATTGGCATCGAGTGGTGGGGCCGCCGGTCGCGTGCCGCGGGAGTCGCCCACGGGAGAAGGTTTTCCCCGTCGTGCGTGTCGCGGGGTGGGGTAGTGCTCGTGCCGCGTCGTCCACACCCGTCGAGCATCGGTGGGCCCGTCGTCGGAGGGAGGAGGGGCGGCGGCACCGGCGGGCCGCACGACGAGATCGGCGAGGACGTCGGCACGCAACTGTGCGAGCGTGCGTTCCTCGTCCGCCGCGGCCCGGAGGTGACGGGCGGCCCGATCGAGTTGCGCCATCACCCCGCGCGCGTCGGCCGCCGGGGGCAGGGCGCTCAGCGAAGCCATTCCGTCGAGTTCCGGCGTCATCCAGACCCCGCGATCGACCGCCGCCCGACGGTGTCGCTCGTCGACGGATTCGGCGTGCACCTTCTCGCGGATCGCCCGGGCGGCGACGGCGAACTTGGCGGGGACGAGACGGACCGCGCGGTCCGTGACGGCGGTGTCGAACGCGTGCCAGACGGCGGCGCTCTCGTCGGCGGAAGGGGCGGTCGCCGCAGCATCCGAGCGTGCGTCGGAAGCGCCCGCGTCGACAGGGCTCGCGTCGGCGGAAGCGGCGGCCGCGTCGCCCTCGGCGCTCGGGTCGAGAGCACTCGGGTCTTCGGAAGCAGGGGTCGCGTCGACACCGTTCTCCGGGCCGTCGCCGCCAGCCGGGGATGCCGTCACGAACGGGGCAGCGGGGAGCGAGTCGGCGAGCCGGGCGGTCTCGATCGCGTGGCGCTCCGAGGTGCGGCCGTCGGTGAACGTCCGCCACAGGCGGGGGCATCGCTCCTTCAGGGTCTGGGCACGAGTCGCACGGGCTCGGACGGTCTGCTCCGATACGCGCAGGCGCAGGGCGATCTCGGCGACGGCGGCCCGCTGAGCCATGTCGAGGCGGTCGCGCCGCACGGCCGCTGCCGTGCGGCCGCGCCGGTCGTGCCAGGCGCGGTCCAGCGTGGGATCGGGACCGACCCAGGGCGTGGGGTCGGCGATCGCGTCGGCGAGGATCTCGGCGATCAGCCGGTATTCCTCGGCGGTCGCGCGATGCCGCTCGGCCACGACGAGCTCGAGGTGGCCGAGCCTCGCGTCGAGATCGGAAGCCGCCGCCTCGGTGCCCGGGGCGCCGGACCCGCCGTCGCGCCAGTCGACCGACTCGCTGCCCGTCCAGCCGTCGGGCCGAGGGCCCGGCCATCCATCCCAGCGTCCATCCGCCCGCACATCCGGCCGGCCGTCCGAGAGCCCGTCGGCGTCGTCGAGGACGGATGCCGGCGCGATGAGATCGCGCGGTCCACCTCGCCGATGGTCGGGGGAGTCCCGCGTCTGCGAACCCTCGTCGTCGACCCACCAGTCGATGTCGGCACTCTCGCGCAGCGCCGCCCACTCGGCATCCAGATCGAGTTCGTCGTCGGTGGGCCACGGGGCACCGTCGCTCGCGCGGAACACCGGCGCGGGCCGGGTGGCGGAACGGGGACGGCGGGTCATGGCACGAAGGTAGCGCGGACCTCCGACATCGCCCCGCGGTGCGCGGAGACTGATCGACGGCTGGGAGCGGCCCTCCGGAGGCCGCGGCACGTCTCTCTCAGCCGGGAGTATGCCTCACGGAGCTCGGAGAACGCGTGCGGCCTCGCTCAGCGGATCGGCCACGCCCCGTCGAGCGGGGGAGCCGTGGCATCCAACCGCCCGATCTTCACGAAGTACTCCGTCAGGCTCGCGGCTTGCGCGCGAGCCCACGCGATCTGACGGGTGTGCAGTTCGTCGAGGGTCTGCGGCATCCAGGGTCCGAACTTCTCGGCGAGAGCGAGGGCCAGGCGACCGGCTGCGACCGCGTCGGCGCAGGCTTCGTGGGCGGAATCGAGAGGGACGGCGTAGTGCTCGGCGACGACCGACAGGGTGCGCTTGCCGCGACGATAACGGTCGTAGGTCTTGTCGACCACGAGCGGGTCGATCACGGGGGACGGCGCGTGGATCGGCGCGACGCCGTGGCGCACGGCCTCGTTCTTCAGCAGGGAGAAGTCGAAGGGCGCGTTGTAGGCGACGACCGGGATGCCGGCGGCGAACAGCGCCCCGAGAGCCTCGACGACCTCGGTGACCACGCGCGGGGCGGGAGCTCCGTCGGCGCGAGCGCGCTCGGTGGTGATGCCGTGGATGGCCGCGGCTCCGGCGGGGATGTCGATACCGGGGTCGGCCAGCCAATCGCGGGCGTCGATCACGTTGCCGTCGACGTCGAGCACGCCGACGTGCGCGGTGACGATGCGATCGCGTTCCACATCGACACCGGTGGTCTCGAGATCGAACACGCCGATCACGCGCGCCCACTCGGGCGTCTGGAAGAGGGGGAGCGGCTCGGCCTGCCACGTGGTCATGGGGCCACGGTAGAACGGGCGTCCGACATGGCCGTCGAGGCGCGCAGGGTCGGGGCGTGGTGGAGGGGGCCGGATGCCGCGGCCGGGCCGGTTCATGGGGCGCGCGTTCCGGATGCCGGGGAACGAGCGCGCTCCGGCGACCGCAGCTTGGCGCGGAGGGGCGGACTCCCCAGGTCGATGTCGGACCCCCCTCGTAGACTCGACCCATGCCGAACCCCTACGCCGACCGTCTCGCCGAGATCACCGTGGAGCGGCACGAGATCGACGTCCTGGGCGGCACCACGGCCTACTGGGTCTACGGAGACGACGACGCGGCGTCCACGATCGTCGCGGTGCACGGGTTCCGCGGTGAGCACCACGGACTCGATCCCGTCGTGGCGCACCTCCCCGGCATCCGGGTGATCTCTCCCGATCTGCCGGGGTTCGGCGAGACGGCGCCCCTGGCGGAGCGCTCGCACGACCTCGAGACGTACGCGCAGTGGCTGCGCGCCTTCGTCGAAGCGGTCGCGCCGGGCGCGGTGGTGCTCGGGCATTCGTTCGGGTCGATCGTGTCGGCCGCCGCGGTGGCGGGCGGGCTCGAGACTCCGAGGCTCATCCTCGTCAACCCGATCGGCGCGCCCGCGCTGGAGGGGCCGCGCGGCATCCTCACGCGGCTCGCGGTGTTCTACTACCTCGCCGGGGCGAAGCTCCCGCGCGCGATCGGCGAGGGGCTGTTGCGCAACGGGCTCATCGTGCGGGTCATGAGCAACGCGATGGCCAAGACCCGCGATCCCGAGCTGCGCCGGTTCGTGCACGAGCAGCACGACGAGTACTTCTCGCGCTTCGCCGACCGCGACGTTCTGCACGAGGCGTTCGTGACGAGCGTGTCTCACGACGTCCGCGAGTTCGCGCCGCGCATCACGCAGCCCACGCTCCTGATCGCCGCCGAGAAAGACGACATCACCCCGATCGAGGCGGAGCGGCACCTCGCGACGCTCTTCCCGGATGCCGAGCTGGTGGAGATCCCCGACGTCGGGCACCTCATCCACTACGAGACGCCGCAGGCCGCGGCATCCGCCATTCGGGGCTTTCTCGGCGAAGGGTGACGCGGGCGACGCGCGGCGGGGGCGCGCTCTACGCCGTCTCCGCTTTCCGCTTCCGGTACGCGTTGACGTTCATGCGGTTGCCGCAGTTGCCGGAATCGCAGTACCGCTTCGACCCGTTCTTCGAGAAGTCGACGTAGACGCCGTCGCAGTCGTCGGCCTTGCAGACGCGGATGCGGGCGTACTCGTCGGCGCGGATCACGTCGACGAACGCCATCGCGGTCTCCACGAGCATGCGCTGAGCGAGATGATCCGACGCCTCCGAGGCGTGGATGTGCCAGTCGAACTCGTCGTGCCGCACGAGCTGAGGGAGGGCGCGACCGTCGCGCAGCATCGCGTTGACGAGGGGCACGGCCTCGTCGCGGTCGACGCTCCACAACGCCTGGATCCGCGGACGGATGCCGCGCACGGCGGCGAGTTCGCGCTCGTCTCGCGCGCGCGAACCGGTGTAGGTGTGACGCGTGGCGAAGTCGTCGAGCTCCGCCATCGTCGTGAGGGTGTCGACCCCGCTCACCTCGGTGTGGGGCAGGGTGTTCACCAGTTCGACGGTCGCGCGCAGCACCAGTTCGGTGTCACGGATGAAGACCATGTTGACTCCTGACATTCCCAGGTCGTACTGTCACGAGTGTAAACGCTCTTGACCCCTGACAGCAGGCCCGCATGACCACGTCGTCCGTCACCCTTCCCCGCCCCACCCGCCACGGCTCCGGTGCCGTCACGGGGCTCCTCATCGCCGTCGCCTCGGCTCTGGCGTTCTCCTCCAGCGGTCCGTTCGTGAAGCCGCTCCTCGACGGGGGCTGGTCGCTCGGCGCCGTGCTCCTCGTGCGCATGGGCGTCGCCGCCCTGCTGCTCTCACCCGCGCTCATCGGGGCGATCCGCCGACAGCGGGGCTTCCTCCGCCGTCACGGTCTGCTCATCGTCTCGTTCGGTCTGACCGCCGTCGCCGGATGCCAGCTGTTCTACTTCGCCGCGATGCAGCGGATGCCGGTCGCCGTGGCGTTGCTGATCCAGTACATCGCTCCGGTGCTCATCGTGATCGCCGTGTGGGTGCGCACCCGGCGCGCCCCCTCGAAGGCGGTGCTGATCGGCTCGGTCGTCGCGATGGCGGGGCTCGTCCTCGTCGTCGACATCAGCGGGGCCCGCTTCGACCTGCTCGGCACGATCTTCGCGCTGTGCGCCGCGGTGTGCGCCGCCGCGTACTTCGTCATCGCGGGACGCGCGGGCGACGATCTGCCGCCCCTCGCGCTCGCCGCAGGCGGCCTGCTCACCGGCACCCTGCTCATGGGGGTACTGGTGCTCACCGGAGTGCTGCCGTTCGCCGCCCCATCGATCACGGTGGCGCTCGCGGGACTCGAGGTCCCCGGCATCCTGCCCCTGCTGTGGGTGGGGGCCGTGGCCACGACCCTCGGATACGCGCTCGGGGTGATCGCGGTGCCGCTCATCGGGTCGCGCCTGGCGTCGTTCGTCGGGCTCAGCGAGGTGCTGTTCGCGCTCGGGTTCGCCTGGCTGCTGCTGGGGGAGACACCCGCGCCGGTGCAGTTCGTCGGGGGAGCGCTCATCCTCGTCGGGGTGGTGCTCGTGCGCCTGGATGCCGGGAGCCCGGCCGAACCGAAGGCGGAGACGGCGAGCATCCCGGTGGTGCCGGCGCCCTGAGGCGGCGCGGGTTCCGGTCCCTTCGACAGGCTCAGGGACCTCGGGTGGGCGTGGCGCGGAAGCGGGCGCGGGTTCCGGTCCCTTCGACAGGCTCAGGGACCTGGGCTCAGGGACCCGGGCTCGACGACCTCGGGTGCGCGTGGGGAAGCGGGTTCGGGTCAGATCTCCTCGCGTGCCAGCTGCATCAGCGGGCCCACGCGGTAGCCGATCACCTCGCCCATCACGAGCGAGGTCTCGGTGCGCTCGACGCCCTCGATCGCGAGGATGCGCGCGTCGGTGTCGAACAGGTGCTGCGTGTCGCGGCACGCGACCCGCACGAGCAGGTCGACCTGACCGCTCAAGCCGTGGGCCTGCAGCACCTCGGGGACCTTCGCGAGCTCCTCGCGGATCGCCGGGAGCTCGGCCTGGCGCACCGTCACCTGCAGGAACGCCTCGATCGGGAACCCCAGTGCCTCAGCCGACAGCGTGCGCTCGAACGACAGGAACACGCCCCCGCGTTCCAGGCGACTCATGCGCGCCTGCACGGTGTTGCGCGAGAGTCCGAGCTTCTCGGCGAGCGCGACGACGGTGGCCCGCGGATCGGCGGACAGGGCGCGGAGGAGGTCGAGGTCGACCGCGTCGAGCTTGCTCATGCTGCGAAACATTAGCAGTGTCTCCGCCTCGGGCAATGGGCACCTTGCTCAATATGACGACGAGGTCTTGAGCGGGGTGCATTCCGCGCGTACGGTCGGCCTCGTCGGCGGTGTTGCCGACGCCCGGACCGCCCCGGCTCTCACGAGGAGCCCGGGCCGCACCTGGAGGGATGACGATGACGTACACCCAGACCACGCCGGAACACGGAGCCGCCGACCGCGGATCCGCCGACACCCGCGGCGACGTCGACGACGTCTCCCGCGTGCTCGAGCCCGACGGCTCGCGCGTCCCGGATGCCGAACTCGACCCGTGGATCGCCGACCTCTCTCCGCACGAGCTGCGCGCCCTCCATCGCGACATGGTCCTCACCCGTCGACTGGATGCCGAGGGCGTGGCCCTCCAGCGCCAGGGTCAGCTCGCGCTGTGGGCCCCGTGCCGCGGCCAGGAAGCCGTGCAGGTGGGCACCGCGCACGCCCTCGCCCCGGGCGACTTCGTGTTCCCGAGCTACCGCGAGCACGGTGTGCTGCTCGGCCGCGGCGCGAAGCCCGCCGACTACGTGCTCGCCTGGCGCGGCGAGGAGCACTCGGCCTACGACCACACCTCGATCAACGCCGCTCCTCCGCAGATCATCATCGGCGCGCAGTCACTGCACGCCACCGGCTGGGCCATGGGCGCTCAGCGCGACGGCTCCACCGACGTGGCGGTGGCGTACTACGGCGACGGAGCCACGAGTCAGGGCGACGTCAACGAGGCGATGGTCTTCGCCTCGTCGTTCCGCGCTCCGGTGGTCTTCGTCTGCTCGAACAACCAGTGGGCGATCAGCGAACCCGTCACCGTGCAGGCGAAGTACCCGATCGCGGGCCGCGCGCCGGGTTTCGGCATCCCGAGTCTGCGCATCGACGGCAACGATGCCCTCGCGTGCGTCGCCGCGATGCGCTGGGCGCTCGATCGCGCCCGTCGGGGCGAGGGGCCGTCGTTCATCGAGGCCGTGACCTACCGCATGGGACCGCACACCACGAGCGACGACCCCACGCGCTATCGCGACGCCGACGAGGTCGACGCGTGGGCGCAGCGCGACCCGATCGCGCGCCTCGAGGCGTACCTGCGCGCCGAGGGGGTGCTCGACGACTCGGGCCTGGACGAGGTTGCCCGTGCCGCCGACGCCCTCGCCGCCGATGTGCGCGCCGCCTGCATCGGCGCCACCACCCGGGCTCCCGAGACGATGTTCGACCACGTCTACGCCGAGCCGCACGCGGGCCTCGCCCGCCAGAAGGCCGAGTACGTCGACTACCTCGCCGGCTTCGCGAAGGAGGGCGCACGATGACCGCGCTCACCCTGGGTGCCGCGATCAACGCGGGCCTGTCGAAGGCGCTCGAGACCGACGAGAAGGTCCTGCTCATGGGCGAGGACATCGGCAAGCTCGGCGGCGTCTTCCGCGTCACCGACGGTCTGCAGCGGCGTTTCGGCGCGCAGCGCGTCGTCGACACCCCTCTCGCCGAGGCCGGCATCGTCGGCACCGCGGTGGGGCTCGCCCTGCGCGGATACCGGCCCGTCGTCGAGATCCAGTTCGACGGGTTCGTCTACCCCGCCTTCGACCAGATCGTCTGCCAGGTCGCCAAGCTGCACTACCGCAGCAACGGCCGCATCCGGATGCCGCTGGTCATCCGCATCCCGTGGGCCGGGGGAGTGGGCGCGGCCGAACACCACTCCGAGTCGCCCGAGGCGTACTTCGTGCACACGGCGGGACTCCGCGTGGTCGCCGCGAGCAACCCGCAGGACGCCTACGTGATGCTGCGTCAGGCCGTGGCATCCGACGATCCTGTGATCTTCTTTGAGCCCAAGCGCCTGTACCACTCCAAGGGCGAGGTCGATCTGGACGCCGATCTGGCCGATGCCCCGCCGATGCACCTCGCGCGCGTCGCCCGCGAGGGCACCGACGCCACGATCGTCACCTACGGCGCGCAGGTGCGCACCGCGCTGGACGCCGCGCTCGCCGCCGAGGACGAGGGCGTCTCGCTCGAGGTCATCGACCTGCGCTCGCTGTCTCCGATCGACATGAACACCGTCGCGGCATCCGTGCGCAAGACCGGCCGCGTCGTCGTCACGCACGAGGCCGCGCGGGAGGCGGGGGTGGGGGCCGAGCTCGTCGCGAGCATCACCGAGCAGTGCTTCGAGTACCTCGAGGCGCCGCCCCAGCGGGTGACGGGCCACGACATCCCGTATCCGCCGTCGAAGCTCGAGAAGCACCACGTGCCCGACCTCGATCGCATCCTGCACGCGGTCGACCGCGTCCGGGACCGCAGCGCCGGATCGGAGGTCCTCCGATGATCGCGGAATTCCTCCTCCCCGACCTCGGCGAAGGACTCCCCGAGGCGGAGATCGTGCAGTGGCACGTGTCGGAGGGCGACGCGGTCACCCTCAATCAGACGATCGCGGAGGTCGAGACGGCCAAGGCCATCGTCGAGATCCCCTCGCCCTACGCCGGAACCGTGCAGGGGCTGCACGCCGCGGCCGGAGACGTCGTCGCGGTCGGCTCGCCGCTGGTGTCGTTCGCCGTCGAGGGGGCGGATGCCGAGACCTCGTCGCCCGCGGACCTCACTCCCTCGCACACCGGCTCGGAGTCCGCTCCCGTCGACGCGAGCGCTCTGTCCGCCGAGGCGGGTCGGGCCGCGTCCGCCGAGGCCGCCCCGGCGGTCCGTCCCGCGGACACGGAGCGCGACGCACCGACCACGACCGCCGCCGACCGGCGCGCCTCGACCGATCTCCGCTCGACGGTCGCCGAGCCGGCGGCCGAGGAGCGCTCCACGCCGAACCTCGTCGGCTACGGCGCCGCTCCGAGTTCGGGCAGCCGGCCGAAGCGCCGCGCCCGCGCAGCCGGAGGCACCGTCACCCTCGACGCCGACACGGCCGTTCGCGAGGCGGCGCCCCACGACGCGGTGCGCACCGGCCCGATCGATCTGCCGCTCGAGCGTCCGCGATCGACGCCCCCGGTGCGCAAGCTCGCGAAAGACCTCGGGGTCGACCTCGTGCTCGTCGCGGCCGCGCACCCCGGCGAGGTCGTGACGCGCGCGCACGTCGAGGAGTACGCGGCCCGGGTGCCCGTGGCATCCGTCGCGTCGTCGGTCCCCGCGTCGACGGTCCCCCCGGCCGCGTCTTTCTCCGCGTCCGCTCCGGCGGCGTCACCGATGGCTCCCGGCGATCGGGTCACCCGCACGCCCATCCGCGGCGTGCGCAAGCACACCGCCGCCGCGATGGTGCAGAGCGCCTTCACGGCGCCGCACGCGACGACCTTCCTCACGCTCGACGTCACCGCGACGACCGAGCTGCTGGCATCCCTCAAGACCGACCGCGCTCTCGACGGGCACCGCATCGGCGTGCTGGCCGTCGTCGCGAAGGCCGTGTGCCTCGCCCTCGGGCGCACGCCCGCGCTGAACGCGAAGTGGGATGAGGCGGCGGGCGAGATCGTCGAGCATCACTACGTCGACCTCGGCATCGCCGCCGCGACCGATCGTGGACTCGTCGTCCCGGTCATCCGGGATGCCGACCGCCTGCCGCTCGTCGACCTCGCCGACGCGATCGCCGAGCTCGCGGCCACCGCCCGGGCCGGTCGCACCGCCCCGGCCGACATGACGGGCGGGACGTTCTCGATCACGAACGTCGGAGTCTTCGGGGTGGATGCCGGTACCCCGATCCTCAATCCGGGGGAGGCCGGGATCCTCGCCGTCGGCGCCGTACGGCGCACGCCCTGGGAGCACCGCGGCGAGATCGCCCTGCGGGACGTGCTCACCCTCAGCCTGTCGTTCGACCACCGCGTGGTCGACGGGGCCGAGGCGGCGCGCTTCCTGACCGACGTGGCCGGTGTGCTGCGCGAGCCGGGGCGGGCGATGCTGCTGCGCTGACGCGGTCCGATCACGCATCCCATCTCGAATAGAGGGGCCGGCGACGCCGCCGGCCCCGGACGGAGCCGCCATGAGCACGACACCGCTCACCGGAACAGCCCCCGGAGTCCGCGGGGACGCCGCGCCGCCACCCCGCGCCGACGCCGCGACTCCCCGCGCCGACGCCACGACTCCCCGCGCCGACGCCACGACCCCCCGCGCCGCCGACGCGCCCGCTGACGCCCCGGTCACCCAGGCGAGCCTGGCCGCCGCCCTCCGAGACACCCTCGCGCGCACGGCCCGCGGGGGGTCCGACGCCGCGCGCGACCGCCACACGGCCCGCGGGAAGCTCCTCGCGCGCGAGCGCATCGATCGCCTGCTCGACGAGGGCAGTCCCTTCCTCGAGGTCGCCCCCCTCGCCGCCCACGGGCTCTACGACGGCGGCGCCCCCGCCGCGGGGGTCGTCGCCGGCATCGGCCTCGTGCACGGGCGCCACGTGATGGTCGTCGCCAACGACGCCACGGTGAAGGGCGGCGCCTACTTCCCCCTCACCGTGAAGAAGCACCTGCGCGCGCAGGAGATCGCCCTCGACAACCGCCTGCCGTGCGTCTACCTCGTCGACTCGGGTGGGGCGTTCCTGCCGATGCAGGACGAGGTGTTCCCCGACCGTGACCACTTCGGCCGCATCTTCCGCAACCAAGCGCAGCTGTCGGCGCGCGGCATCCCGCAGATCGCCGCTGTCATGGGTTCGTGCACCGCGGGGGGCGCGTACGTGCCGGCGATGAGCGACGAGAGCGTGATCGTGCGGAACCAGGGCACGGTGTTCCTCGGCGGTCCGCCGCTGGTGAAGGCCGCGATCGGGGAGGACGTCACCGCCGAACAGCTCGGCGGCGGCGACCTGCACGCCCGGCGCTCGGGAGTCGTCGACCACCTCGCCGACGACGACGAGCACGCCCTCGAGATCGTGCGCGACATCGTCGCGACCCTCCCGCCGAGGCCGGCGCCGGTGTGGCAGGTCGAGGAGCCCGCGGGACCCGCGCGCGACCCGCAGGAGCTCTACGACATCGTCCCGGTGGACGTCGCGCAGCCCGTCGACATGCGCGCGATCATCGACACCCTCGTCGACGCCGACTCCCTGCACGAGTTCAAAGCCGTCTACGGCGAGAGCGTCATCACCACCTTCGCGCGCCTGCACGGCCACCCGGTGGCCGTGATCGCCAACGACGGCGTGCTCTTCAGCGAGTCGGCCCTCAAGGCCGCGCATTTCATCGAACTCGCCGATCAGCGCGGCATCCCCCTGCTGTTCCTGCAGAACATCACGGGGTTCATGGTGGGTCGTGACGCCGAGGCCGGGGGCATCGCGAAAGACGGCGCCAAGATGGTCACCGCCGTCGCCACCACCCGCGTGCCCAAGCTCACCGTCCTCGTCGGGGGCTCCTACGGCGCCGGCAACTACGCGATGTGCGGTCGCGCCTACGACCCGCGGTTCCTGTGGACCTGGCCCGCGAGCCGCATCTCGGTCATGGGCGGGGCGCAAGCGGCATCCGTCCTCTCCACGGTCCAGCGCGACCAGCGCGCCGCACGGGGTGAGGAGTGGACGGATGCCGAGCAGCGCGCGTTCGAGGAGCCCATCCGCGCCCGTTACGACGAGCAGGGCGACCCGTACTACGCCACCGCCCGCCTGTGGGACGACGGTGTGATCGACCCCGCCGACACGCGCACGATGCTCGGGCTCGCGCTCGACGTCGTCAGCCGGGTGCCGTTGGCCGACCGGGGCTTCGGCCTCTTCCGGATGTGATCATGAGCGTTCCCCCGTTCTCCTCCGTTCTCGTCGCCAACCGCGGTGAGATCGCGCGCCGGGTGTTCCGGACGCTGCGGCGTCTCGGCATCCGCTCGGTCGCCGTCTTCACCGACGCGGATGCCGACGCCCCCCACGTGCGCGATGCCGACCGGGCCGTGCGGGTCCCCTCGTACCTCGACGTCGACGCTGTGGTCGCCGCCGCGGTGACGGCGGGGGCGGATGCCGTGCACCCCGGCTACGGCTTCCTGAGCGAGAACGCCGGCTTCGCCCGCGCCTGCGCCGCGGCCGGCGTCGTCTTCGTCGGCCCGGGGGTCGAAGCCCTCGAGGTGATGGGCGACAAGATCCGCGCCAAGGAGCACGTCGCGGCGCGCGACGTGCCGACCGTGCCGGGCTTCTCGGCGACGGGGTTGAGCGACGATGACATCGCCGCCGAGGCCGACCGCGCCGGATACCCCCTGCTCGTCAAGCCTTCCGCCGGTGGGGGCGGCAAGGGCATGACCGTGGCCACCGGACCCGACGACCTCGCCGACGCGCTCGCGACCGCCCGCCGGGTCGCCGCAGCGGCTTTCGGCGATGACACCCTGCTGCTCGAGCGGCTGCTGGAGCGCCCCCGGCACATCGAGGTGCAGGTGCTCGCCGATGCGCACGGCACGACGATCTCCCTCGGCGAGCGCGAGTGCACCCTGCAGCGGCGGCATCAGAAGGTGATCGAGGAAGCGCCCTCGCCCGTCATGGATGCCGCCACCCGTGAACGTCTCGGCGAGGCCGCGGTCGCCGCCGCGCGCAGCGTCGGCTATCTCGGGGCGGGCACCGTCGAGTTCCTCGTCGCGGGAGACCGGCTCGACGAGCCCTTCTTCATCGAGATGAACACGCGCCTGCAGGTCGAGCACCCCGTGACCGAGATGATCACCGGTATCGACCTCGTCGAGCAGCAGCTGCGGGTCGCGGCGGGTCACCCGCTCGACGTCGGCGAGATCCGCCTCGGCGGACACGCGATCGAGGCGCGCGTGTACGCCGAGACGCCGTCGCGCGGCTACCTTCCCGCCACCGGGACCGTGACCCTCTGGCATCCGGGATCCGCCCGCGTCGACAGCGCCGTCGAGACGGGGAGCGTCATCAGCGCGCTGTACGACCCCATGATCGCGAAGGTCATCGCCCACGGTCCCGACCGCGAGACCGCCCTGTCCCGGCTCGACGCCGCGCTCGCCGAGACCGTCGTGCTCGGCGTCGACACCAACATCGCGGATCTGCGGGCGCTGCTCGCCGACCCGGCCGTCCGCGCGGGCGACCTCGACACGGGATTGTTGGATCGACGGGGAACTCCCGCGACGCCGGAACCGTCGCCGGCCGCGCTCGCCGCGGTGGCGCGAAAGGTCGTGGATGCCGCGCCCCCCGCGAACGGCTCGGTGTGGGGTCGCGTGGGGGCCTGGCGGGCCGGGGGAGCGCAGTCTTCTCGCACGGTGGCGCTGGAAGGCGACGCCGGGCAGGTGTACGCCGTCGCACCGGCCGAGGGTGACGCCCCCGTGACGGGTGGTCCGGTCGAGTACTGGGTGCACGCCGATGGGGGAGCGCACCGGCTGCGTCTCGTCTCTCGTCGGGCGGCCGCCGCGCGTCGCCGAACCGCCGCGGGCCGCGCGCCCGGGGTCGTCGCCCCCGACCTCCTCGCCCCGCTGCCCGGCACCGTGGTCGCCGTGCACGTCGCCGACGGCGACACCGTCGAGGCCGGCGCCCGGCTCGTCACGATCGAGGCGATGAAGATGGAGCACACGGTGGTGGCCCCACACGCCGGCACCGTGCGCCTGCGCACGGCGACAGGCACGCAGGTCGCCCGCGACGCGGTGGTCGCGACCGTGACCCCCGCCGCGCAGGTCCCGGAGGCTTCGACGAGCTCGGCCTGCTCCGCCGCTCAGGTTCCTGAGCTTGTCGAAGGGACCGGTACCCCCGCCGCGCAGGTCCCGGAGGCTTCGACAAGCTCAGCCTCCTCCGCCGCTCAGGTTCCTGAGCTTGTCGAAGGGACCGGTACCCCCGCGGCGAAGGTAACGGAGGCTTCGACAAGCTCGGCCTCCTCCGCCGCCTCTCCGGCATCCGCCCCCACCCCATCCCCCGAGGAGACCCACCCGTGAGCATCGACAGCCAGCAGGCTTTCACCGACGACGAGCGCGAACTGAGCGCGATGGTGCGCGAATTCGCCGACGAGGTGATCGCCCCGCGGTCCTACGAGGCCGACCGCGCGCACGAACTCCCCCTCGACCTCGTCGAGCAGATGGGCGAGATCGGCTTGTTCGGCCTGCCGTTCCCCGAGGAGGTCGGCGGGCAGGGCGGCGACTACGCGAGCCTCTGCGTCGCGATCGAGGGCATCGCGCGCGTCGACCAGTCGATGGCGATCACCCTCGAAGCGGGAGTGGGCCTGGGCGCCATGCCGATCTACCGCTACGGCACCGACGCGCAGAAGGCGCAGTACCTACCCGACCTCGTCGCGGGTCGCGCGCTCGCCGGGTTCGGACTGACCGAGGCGGAGGCCGGCAGCGACGCCGGCGCCACGCGCACGACGGCACGTCTCGAGGGTGGGGAGTGGGTGATCGACGGGTCGAAGCAGTTCATCACCAACTCGGGCACCGACATCACCCGCTTCGTCACCGTCACCGCGGTCACCGGGCGCTCCGAGGCGGGGCGGCCCGAGATCTCGACGATCATCGTCCCCAACGGCACGCCGGGCTTCACCGTCGGCCCCGCCTACGACAAGGTCGGCTGGAACGCCTCCGACACCCACCCGCTCACCTTCGACGGGGCGCGGGTTCCCGAGGAGAATCTCCTCGGCGAGCGCGGCCACGGCTTCAAGAACTTCCTGCGCACCCTCGATGAGGGGCGCGTCGCGATCGCCGCCCTCGCGACGGGCGCGGCCGAGGGATGCCTCGAAGCGGCCGTCGACTACGCCCGCAGCCGCACGGTGTTCGGCGAGCCCCTGTCGACCCGGCAGAGCATGCAGTTCCTCCTCGCGCGCATGCACGCCCGCGTGCACACGGCGCGCCTGGCGTGGGTGCACGCCGCGCGCCTGTGCGACGCGGGGAAGCCCTTCTCGGTGGATGCCGCGGTGGCCAAGATGACGGCCAGCGACGCCGCGATGGCCAACGCGCGCGACGCGACGCAGGTGTTCGGCGGCAACGGCTTCATCAACGAGTACCCCGTCGCCCGGCACTACCGCGACTCGAAGATCCTCGAGATCGGCGAGGGCACGACCGAGGTGCAGCTCATGGTGATCTCGCGCGCGCTGGGGCTCACCGGTACCGTAGCGGCATGATCGAGCAGCGCGGCCTGTTTCTGGAGGAGTTCGTCGTCGGCGAGAGATACGCGCACCGTCCCGGTCGCACCGTCACCGATGCCGACAACGTGCTGTTCACCACCCTCACCATGAACCCGCAGGCGCTGCACCTCGACGCCGCGTACGCCGCGACGCAGCCCTTCGGCCGGCCGCTGGTGAACTCGATGTGGACGCTGGCCACCCTCGTCGGACTCTCGGTGGGCCAGCTGACCCAGGGCACGCTGGTCGCGCAGCTGGGGCTCACCGACGTGAGCTTCCCCGCGCCGTTGTTCGTGGGCGACACCCTCACGGCCGAGACCGAGATCATCTCGGTGCGGCCCTCGGCATCCCGACCCGGTCAGGGGGTCGTCGTCATGGCGCACACCGGGCTCTCGCAGAACGACGAGGTCGTGGCCACGGCGACGCGCACGGTGCTGGTATGGGCCCGGGAGGCGGCGGCGTGAGCGCGGCGGGCCGGGGCAGTGCCCCGACGGCCGGGCCGGTCGAGGGTCGACGCGCGTGAGCGGCGCGCACCCCGACTCGCGCGCCGGCACGCGTCCGTTCGCGCTGGGGCCGGCGCTGCTGTTCGTCCCCGGTGATCGTCCCGAGCGACTGTCGAAGGCCCTTGACCGGGCGGATGCCGCGATCCTCGACCTCGAGGACGCCGTGGCCGGGCACGCCAAGACCGTCGCCCGCGAGGCGATGATCGCGGCCGACCCCGATCCCGATCGCGTCATCGTGCGGGTCAACGGGCCCGAGACCGAGCACTTCGCCCGCGATCTCGCGGCGCTGGCGCACACCCGCGTCCGCACCGTGATGGTCGCCAAGGCTGAGGACCCGGCATCCCTCGCCCCTCTCGAGGGGTACGACGTCATCGCGCTCTGCGAGACCGCCCGCGGGGTCGTGCAGGCGGAGCAGCTCGCCGCCGTGCCCCAGGTCGTCGCGCTCATGTGGGGCGCCGAAGACCTCGTCGCCAGCCTCGGCGGCACCTCCAGCCGGTTCGCCGACGCCACCTACCGCGACGTCGCCCGCCTCGCGCGTGCGCGCGTGCTGCTGGCCGCGGGGGCCTTCGGCAAACGCGCGATCGACGCCGTCCACGTCGACATCGGCGACCTCGAGGGTCTCTCCGCCGAAGCCCAGGATGCCGCGGCCTCGGGGTTCGCGGCCACCGCGTGCATCCACCCGGGTCAGGTGGAGACGATCCGGGCGGCGTACGCGCCCACGGCCGAACAGCTGCGGTGGGCGCACGGCGTGCTCGCCGAGGCCGAGGGCGGCGCGTTCCGCTTCGAGGGGCGCATGATCGACGAGCCGATCCTGCGGCACGCGCGCTCGCTGGTCGCGCGGGCCGGCTGAGCCGAGCTCCCGCGCGAGGTCGTCGAGCGGTGCGACGCGAGGTGGCCGGGCCTGTCGAAGCCGCCGGGGGTTCCGGTCCCTTCGACGGGCTCAGGGACCTGGGGTCCGGGGGAGGTGGCTGAGCCTGTCGAAGCCACCGTGTTCCCGCGATCGCGGATCTAGCCCGCGACCCCCGCGTACGCGAGCATCTCCCAGGCGTCGCCGTCGAGGCGGAACGTCGTCGCCGAGCAGTTCGGCAGACGCTCGCCCTCGCGAGGGAACTCCCCGTCGGTGGCGTGCATGATGACCTCGCGGATCAGTGCGCCGTGCGCGACCGCGATCACGTCGACGTCGTCGGGGGTCTCGGCGATGACCTCGGCGATCGCGGCGAGAGCGCGCTCTCGCACCACCGGCCACGCCTCGGCGCCGGGCACGTCGGCCGCGTGCCACGGACCGTAGGTGTCATAGAAGGTCGGGGCGTCCATTCCCTCGGCGTCGCCGTAGGAGCGTTCCTGCAGTCCCGGCATCCGTCGGCTGACGGTGGTTCCCAGGGCGGCGGCGATCACATCCGCCGTCTCGGCCGCGCGCGACAGGTCGCTCGAGACCACGACGACCTCACGTCCGGCGTATTCGGCCGCGAGGGTCTCGGCGATGCCCTGCGCCTGGATGCGGCCCGTGTCGTTGAGGGGGATGTCGGTCGAGCCCTGGATGCGGCCCCCGAAGTTCCAGGCCGTCTCACCGTGTCGCACAAGAGTCAGGATCGTCACCGTTCGAGCCTAACCGGCGGCGCACGGCGAGGGTTCCGTGATCCCGTGGCCGACGCACGGCAGGTCTCCCCGCGCGGCCTCCGCGTCAGAGCAGTCCGGGCAACCGCTCGGCGAACGCCCGCAGCACGTCGGTCGTGCTGCCGTCGATCTTCACGCTCGCGCGCTGATCGGCGCGGGTCTCCCCGCGATTCACGATGACCACCGGCAGGCGTTTCCGCCGTGCCCGCTCGACGAGACGGATGCCGCTGTTCACCACGAGCGACGACCCCGCGACCACGAGCGCCTCGCTGGTGTGCACGAGCTGCTCGGCCTCGCGGAACCTCTCGACGGGGATGTACTCGCCGAAGAAGACGACGTCGGGCTTGAGCGTGCCCCCGCACACCGAGCACACCGGCACGACGAACCCGTCGGCCGACGCCGGGGTGACGTCGCCGTCGGGTCCGAGCTCGACGTTCTCGGGCAGGCTGATCCACGGGTTGTCGGCCTCGACGCGCTCGGCCAGGTCGCGCCGGTCGAACACCTGCCCGCAGTGCAGGCAGCCCACCCGGCGCATCGTGCCGTGCAGCTCCACCACCCGGCCGCTGCCGGCCCGCACGTGCAGGCCGTCGACGTTCTGCGTCACGACGCCGTTGGCCACCCCGGCGGCCTCGAGCGCCGCGAGGGCGCGGTGACCGCCGTTGGGCTCGGCCGCCGCGAACACCTTCCAGCCGAGATGACTGCCCACCCAGTATCGCCGGCGCGCCTCGGCGCTCGCCAGGAACTGCTGCGCCGTCATCGGCGTCCGCGTGGGTGCACCCTTGCCGCGGTAGTCGGGGATGCCCGAATCGGTGGAGACCCCGGCACCGGTCAGCACCGCCACACGGCGGCCGGCGAGCACCTCGACGGCCCGATCGATGGATGCCGAGAACCCGGCATCCTCCGTCGTGTCGGTCATGCGCACCTCCGTCGTATCGATCCTACGGCGGGGCGCCGACGCCCCGGCCCGCGCGCGGTGGGGCGGGCGGGGGCCCGACGGGTGAGCGCCCGAGAAACCCCGACGGGATGGCCGGCGGCCCGATGGCCGGGACGTCCGGTGCGCGCGCCGGAGGCTCGGGGCGCGCGCCGACGTGGGGCTGGCACGATGGGACGATGCCCGTGATCCCGCTCGACTCCGCCGATGACCCGCGCCTCGCCGACTACCGCGACCTCACCGACGTCTCTCTGCGCCGGGTGACCGAGCCCGCGGGCGGGCTGTACATCGCGGAATCGTCGAAGGTGCTCGACCGGGCCCTGCGCGCGGGACACCGCCCGCGGTCCGTGCTCGTGCAGGAGAAGTTCCTCGCCGACGCCCTCGCCCTCGTGGGGGACGACGCCGAGGTCTACGTCGTCCCCGCCGAGATCGCCGAGCGGGTCACGGGGTACACCGTGCACCGGGGGCTCCTGGCCTCCATGCATCGCCCGGCCCTGGCATCCGTCGCCGACGTCGTACGCGACGCACGGCTGGTCGTCGTGCTCGAAGACATCGTCGATCACACCAACATCGGCGCAGCGTTCCGTTCGGCCGCGGCCCT
The DNA here is from genome assembly GCF_947489255.1 of uncultured Microbacterium sp. Lineage (GTDB taxonomy): Bacteria > Actinomycetota > Actinomycetes > Actinomycetales > Microbacteriaceae > Microbacterium > Microbacterium phycohabitans. The sequence continues at coordinate 627,717 of NZ_CANLCY010000002.1, read as the reverse complement.
CGGCGCCGACGCCGTGCTCGTGACCCCGCGCTGCGCCGATCCCCTCTACCGCCGGAGCGTACGGGTGAGCATGGGCACGGTGTTCCAGGTGCCGTGGACGCGGCTTCCCGAATGGACGGATGCCACGCCCCTCCTGCACGACGCCGGCTTCCACCTGGCCGCTCTCGCCCTGTCGGACGACGCCCTCACGCTCGACGCCTTCTCGGCCGCGGGACACGAGCGCGTCGCCCTGCTGCTCGGCGCGGAGGGCGACGGCCTCAGCCGCGGAGCGCTCGCCGCGGCCGACACCGTCGTGACGATCCCGATGGCCGGGGGAGTGGACTCGCTCAACGTCGCAGCGGCGAGCGCGGTGGCGCTGTGGGAACTCGGGCGCGGCCGACGGGGCTGAGGCGGGGGAGGCGGGGACAGACGCGAGGTTCACCCGAGCGAATCGTCGAATTCACCCTCGCGTGCGCGGACGAGTCGAGCCCCGGCCTCAGACCTGCGTCTCGCGGGAGCCCGCGGCATCCTGGCCCGGGGCGAGGGTGACGACGGGGAGCGGCTCCGGACGTTTCGGCTGGATGTGATCGCCCGACGACTGATGCCGGAGGCGCCGCAGCACCCACGGCACGAGGTACTCGCGCGCCCACACGAAGTCCTTCTCGCGGGCGGCGCGCCAGGTCGTGATCGCCTGGGTCTCGGCCTGCATCGGTTCGAGGTCGTTGGGGACGTTCAGGGCGCGCAGCACCATGCGGGCGACCTCGTGATGACCCAGGGAGTTGTAGTGCAGCCGGTCGTCGTCGAAGAAGCGCATGTCCTGCACCTCTTTCAGCCCCCACTGGTCGGCGACGACGCAGTCGTAGCGGTCGGCGATCGAGCGGATGTTCTCGTTGTAGATCGCGACCTTTCCCCGGATGTTGCGGAACACCGGCGTGAACTCGGTGTCGATCGCCGTGAAGACCACGACGGTGGCCCCTCCGCTGCGCAGTCGCGCGATAGCGTCTTCGAACTGCCGCGAGACCGCGTCGGGGTCGCTGCCCGGGCGGATGACGTCGTTGCCGCCGGCCGAGATCGTGATGAGGTCGGGCTTGAGCGCCAGGGCGGGCTCGATCTGGTCGGCGACGATCTGCGCGATGAGCTTGCCGCGCACGGCGAGGTTGGCGTAGGCGAAGTCGTCGACCTGCGCACCGAGCACCTCGGCGACGCGGTCGGCCCAGCCGCGATGACCGCCGTCGGGCAACGGGTCGCCGATGCCCTCGGTGAACGAGTCCCCCAGGGCGACGAAGCGGCGCCACGGGTGGGGACCGGCGTTGTCGGGCGTGGGCGAGGTGCGGGGCGAGTGCGGATCGAGAGTCATCGAAACCTCCGTCCTCCACGGTACCCCCGGCTTCCGACACGGCAAGGTGGGATGCCGGGCGACGCACGCTCGACCGGCCGGAACGTGCCGGCGGGTGGGGCGCGAAGGCGCGCGCCGGCGCGGCGGCGCGGTCGTCAGCAGAGCCGCTCGCGGCTCTTTCCGCCTCGGCCGTCGGATAAACGCCATTCGTGCCGATGAACGCCGCGTACCCGCGTTTCTCCGCATGAATCGCGTTTATCGCCGGTGATGCGGGGGAACCGTCCCCAGTCCGGGCATGTCGCACCCCGAGGTCGCCTATCGTTGATGTTCGCGCTCGCGAGGGATGGAGGTTCGATGCTGGAAGAAGAAGCCCGCACCCCGAACCTCCGGCAGACGGATGCGGAGACCGCGCCCCGCATCGCGAGTCCCGGCCCGGTCGCGAGCCCTGGTCCGGTGGCGAGCCCTGGTCCGGTGGCGAGTCCCGGCCGGGTGGCGAGTCCCGGCCCGGTGGCGAGTCCCAGCCCTGTCGCGAGTCCCGGCGCTGTCGCGAGCCCCGGCCCGGTGGCGAGCCCTGGCCCTGTCGCGAGCCCCGGTCCTGTCGCCGGTCCCGGCCCCGCGGCACACACCCCCGTCGCCCCGCCCTCCGACGCGCTCCCCGAACCCGCCCCCTCGGCATCCGCCCCGATCGATCCGTCCCACGCCTCCGCACCCGTCGCCGACGACCCCGCCCCGGGGGCGACGCCCGACCCGGCGTTCGACGGCGCGGTGGACGGCACCGAGCCGCACTTCGGCTCCTTCGCCGCCGAGCACCTCTCGCCGTCGTTCCCGCAGCGCGCGCCGTGGGGCACCGCGCAGCGCCTGCGCGCCTGGCAGGCCGAGGCGCTCGATCAGTACTTCGGCTCCGACGGACCCGACGGCATCGGCAAGGGCCCCCGCGACTTCCTCGCCGCCGCGACCCCCGGCGCCGGCAAGACGACGTTCGCGCTCCGCCTCGCGTCCGAGCTCATGCGCCGCCGCGTAGTCGACCGCATCGTGGTCGTGGCCCCCACCGAGCACCTCAAGACCCAGTGGGCCGAGGCGGCCGCGCGAGTCGGCATCCGGCTCGATCCGTTCTTCTCCAACCGTCACGCCACGCCCTCGCGGCAGTATCACGGCGTCGCGGTCACCTACGCCCAGGTCGCGGTCAAGGCCGAGGTGCACCAGCGCCTGACGATGGATGCGCGGACCCTGGTCATCCTCGACGAGGTGCACCACGGCGGCGACGCGCTCAGCTGGGGCGACGCCCTCCGCGAGGCCTACAGTCGAGCGACTCGCCGCCTGCTGCTGTCGGGAACGCCCTTCCGCAGTGACACCGCGCCCATCCCGTTCGTGGAGTACCACCCCAACTCCAAGGGCATCCGCCTCTCGCGCACCGACTACGCCTACGGCTACCGCCGCGCCCTCGACGACGGCGTCGTGCGCCCCGTCTTCTTCCTCGTCTACGCCGGTCAGATGCGCTGGCGCACCAAGGCGGGCGAGGAGATGGAGGCCCAGCTCGGCCAGGACAACACCAAGGACATCACCTCGCAGGCCTGGCGCACCGCGCTCGACCCAAACGGCGACTGGATCCCCGCCGTGCTGCGCTCGGCCGATCGCCGCCTCACGGAGGTGCGCGAGACGGTCCCGGATGCCGGAGGCCTGGTCATCGCGACCGACCAGACCGCCGCGCGCGCATACGCCGCCATCCTCGAAGACATCAGCGGCGAGAAGGTCACCGTCGTCCTCTCCGACGAGGCCGAGGCCTCGGGCCGCATCGAGACGTTCTCGAAGGGCACGACCCGGTGGATGGTCGCCGTGCGCATGGTGTCGGAAGGTGTCGACGTGCCGCGCCTCGCCGTCGGTGTCTACGCCACGAGCGCCTCGACCCCGCTGTTCTTCGCCCAGGCCATCGGGCGTTTCGTGCGCGCACGTCGTCGCGGTGAGACCGCGAGCGTGTTCCTGCCCAACGTCCCGCAGCTGCTCGCCCTCGCCGGCGAGATGGAGGCGCAGCGCGACCACGCCCTCGACCGCGACAGCGACGCGGAAGACCAGTGGAACGCCGAAGAAGACATGATGGATGCCGCCGAGCGCGAGGACAAGGCGTCCGACGCGCTCGAGCAGGAGTTCGAGTACCAGGCGCTGGGGTCCCTCGCCCACTTCGATCGGGTGCTGTTCGACGGACAGGAGTTCGGTCAGCTCGCGGTGCCCGGGACGATCGAGGAGGAGGAGTTCCTCGGCATCCCGGGTCTTCTCGAGCCCGAGCAGGTGCACGAGGTGCTCATGTCGCGGGCCACGCGGCAGTCGCGGCACCGTTCGACGCGCGAGGCGAGCGAGAAGGAGAGCGGGGTCGAGCCGCCGTCGGTCGACGAGGGCGGGCTGCCCGGGCCCCTGCACCGCACGCTCAAGGAACAGCGCCAGCTTCTCAACACGATGGTCGGGCTGTACGCCCGCCAGACCGGTGAGCCGCACGGTCTGGTCCACGCCGAGCTCCGACGCCTGTGCGGTGGTCCCGCCGTCTCGCACGCCACCGTCGCGCAGCTGCAGGCGCGCATCGACGTGCTCCGTCGTCGCGTGCACTCCTAGAACCGGACGACCGGATGCCGGGGAGCCGTCATCGGCGTGCCCCGCCGTCGCGTGTACTCCTAGAACCGGACGCCTCGACGCCGCGAGCCGTGGACGCGCATCGACGTGCTCCGCCGTCGCGTGCACTTCTCGAACCGGACGTCCCGACGCCGCGGACCGGTGAAGCGGAACCCGGCACTTTCGCGCCACCGAAACACTGGCATCCCGCCCGCGGGATCCGCGTCTTTCCGGGCTTCGGAGCCCCGAAATGCTGGCAGTATCGACCGACGCGCCCGGGGGAGGGATTCCCCCTCACTACGGTGGGGACGACCCGAAGGAGCCCCCGTGACGACCTCCGCCACACCCACCGCCCGCGATCGCCGTCGATGGGCGCGCTACCTCGTCGACGAACGCGCCGAGGCCCGCGTGTACCGCGAGCTCGCCTCCCGTCGAACGGGTGAGGAACGCGACATCCTGCTCGAGCTCGCCGAGGCCGAGGGCCGGCACGAGCAGCACTGGATCGACCTGCTGGGCGAGACGCCCAAGCGGCTGCCCGCGCCCGGGATCGGCACGCGCCTGCTGGCGTGGATGGCCCGCCGCTTCGGCTCGATCTTCGTCCTCGCCCTCGCGCAGAACGCCGAGGCCCGCTCGCCCTACGCCGACGAGCCCTACGCCACCGCCGCGATGGCCGCCGACGAGCGCGTGCACCACGAGGTCGTGCGCGGCCTCGCCGCCCGCGGCCGTCGTCGCCTGTCCGGAACCTTCCGCGCCGCCGTCTTCGGCGCGAACGACGGCCTCGTCTCCAACCTCGCCCTCGTGATGGGTGTGGGCGCCACCGGCGTGGCGCCCAGCTTCGTGCTGTTCAGCGGCATCGCGGGCCTGCTCGCGGGCGCGCTGTCGATGGGCGCCGGCGAGTTCGTCTCGGTCCGCTCGCAGCGCGAGCTGCTCGAGGCCACCGAGGAGAGCGACTTCGCCGACTCCGCCCTTCCCCACCTCGACCTGGATGCCAACGAGCTCGCCCTCGTGTACCGCACGCGCGGGATGGACCCCGACGCCGCCCTCGACAAGGCACGCGAGGTCGTCACCGCCGCCCAGGCCGGCAGCGCCCCGGTCGCCGCGGCACCGGGGGAGTCGTCGCACGAGGTCGTGGGCAGCGCGTGGGGCGCGGCGCTGTCGAGCTTCCTGTTCTTCGCCTCGGGCGCGATCATCCCCGTGCTGCCGTGGATCTTCGGCATAAGCGGCTTCGGCGCCGTGGCGCTCGCTCTCGGCCTCGTCGGCATCGCGCTGATCGCCACCGGAGCGATGGTCGGTCTGCTCTCGGGCGCCTCGCCGCTCAAGCGCGGTCTGCGCCAGCTCGCGATCGGCTTCGGCGCGGCCGCGGTGACCTACGTGCTGGGTCTGCTGTTCGGGGTCTCGGCGGCCTGATCCCCGCGGGCCCGACGCGCCGCGCCTCAGCGCAGGCGTCGGGCCCGCGCCGGACCCCGGGTCAGCCCCGCTCGGCCGCGGCCACCCGTGCGGCCTCGCGCACCGCACCGACGTTCTTCCGGCCGGCGCGCGAACCGGCGAGCTTCGCGGTGATGTGCTCGCGCACCGTGACCGGCTCGTACAGCGCCGGCGAGTCGGCCGAGACGAATCCCGGGAGCGGGGCGATCACGGCATCCGCGTTGCCGTCGTGGAAGAACGCCGCGGACCGGCGCCGCTCGATCGTGCCGTCGATCACCGGGGGCTTCACCCGGTGCAGGGTCGACAGCCACTTGTCGTTCGTCAATCGGGCGGCCACATCTCCGAGATTCACCAGCAGGGCGCCCTCGGCCGGCGAGACGTCGTTCCACGACCCGTCGAGCCCCAGCACCTGCAGCCCCGCGACCCGATCCGCCCACAGCACGGTCACGAGCCCGAAGTCGGTGTGCTCTCCCATGCCCGTCAGCCCCGCCCCGAGCTCGATCGAGCCCGGCGGCAGGGCGTAGTTGTTCATGCGCAGCACGTCGATCGAGTGGTCGGTGACGTCGCCGAAGAAGTCGTCCGGCACCCGTAGGGCCGCGGCGAAGATGCGGGTGAGGGTCTGCGCCACCCGACGCGCCTCGTCGTAGTAGGTCGTGACGGCGGGTTCGAAGCCGGCGGTGTCGTCGGGCCAGGTGTTCTCGGCGTAGTCCTCGGCGGTCGCCGTCGTGCCCGGATACTCGCGCCACGACGTCCCCACGTTGAACGCCTCGAAGAAGTCGTTCATGCGTGTGACCGGGTCGACTCCCAGGCTGTAGCTGAGCGACTCGCTCTTCGGCGGGCTGTATCCGCGGTTCTCCCCGCCGGGGCGCACGTACTTCTTCTTCGCCTCCAGGGGCAGCGCGAAGAAGTCGTCCAGGCCCTGCTGCAGGTCGTCGATGACCACGTTCGGGATGCCATGCCCCACGATCTGCATGAACCCCACCGTGCGACACGCGTGGTCGACGGCCGCGACGACCGCCGCACGCGCGTCCGGCGAGCCGGGACCCACCCACGCCGAGATGTCGATGGTGGGGACGTGGAAGCGAGCCATGCGTGATCCGATCTGCCGGGGGAACGCCTCGACGCTAAGCGCGCCATGTCACACCGGTGTTTCTGCGGCGTCACGGTTCGCGGAGCCTCCGGCGGTGCCGACCCGACCCCGGACGGATCGGGAGATCGCCCGCGCGGGCGGAACCGTCGGCGGCGCGGGTTCGACCCCGCATGGGTTGCAAGCCCTCCCGCTCCCGCAGCAACGAGAAAGACCCCCGGGGATGAACCCGGGGGTCTTTCTCATGTGTGCGCGAGGGGGGACTTGAACCCCCACGCCCTATACGGGCACTAGCACCTCAAGCTAGCGCGTCTACCTATTCCGCCACCCGCGCATCTGGGTGTTTGTCACTTTCGCAACGAGGAACGACATTACCATGCCCCGGGCCCCGCCTCTAACCGACGGCGACGCCCGGGCGCGTCCCCACTCGGCCACCCTCGCGCGCCGCGCCCCTCTTGTGACGGCGTGCGTCGGGGGAGCGCCCCGGCCGCCGGTACCGTAGTGCGCATGCCCGAGCTCGAAACCGACGTCCCCGAGGTCGCCCGCATCGCATCCGATCTCATCCGCTTCGACACCTCGAACTACGGCGGAGGGCGCGCGAACGGCGAGCGCGAGGCGGCCGAGTACGTCGGGGCCTACCTCGAGGGCCTCGGGCTCGACACGGAGTACTACGAGCCCGTCGAGCGCCGCACCAACGTCTGCGCCCGCGTGCCGGGTCGCGACCGCGACAAGCCGGCACTGATCCTGCACGGACACCTCGACGTGGTGCCCGCCGTCGCCGAGGACTGGAGCGTCGATCCCTTCGCGGGAGAGATCCGCGACGGCATCCTGTGGGGCCGCGGAGCGGTCGACATGAAGGACATGGATGCCATGATCCTGACCTCCGTCGCCGATCTGCTGCGCGCGGGGGAGCAGCCCGAGCGCGACGTGATCGTGACGTTCTTCGCCGACGAGGAGAACGGCGGCGTCGAGGGCTCGGCGCGCGTCGTGAAGGACCGCCCCGAGTGGTTCGCCGGCGCCACCGAGGCCATCAGCGAGGTGGGCGGCTACTCGATCGCCGTCGGCGACCGCCGCGCCTACCTGCTGCAGGTCGGGGAGAAGGCCCTCATCTGGATCAAGCTCGTCGCCCGCGGGCGGGCCGGACACGGCAGCGGTCTGCACGCCGACAACGCCGTCACCCGACTCGCCGAGGCCGTCGCGGCCCTCGGTCGCACCGAATGGCCCGTCCGACTCACCGACACCACGCGTGCGCTCCTGGCGGGCCTCGCCGACATCACGGGTGACGACGCGGGCGATCCCGACACTCTCGCGAAGCGCACGGGCGCGGCATCCAGCTTCATCCGGTCCACGCTGCGCACGACGACCAATCCCACGGGCCTGACCGCCGGGTACAAGCACAACGTCATCCCCGACCGCGCGGAGGCGCTCATCGACGTGCGCGTGCTGCCCGGCACGGAGCAGGCCGCCCTCGACGACATCCGTCGCATCGTCGGCGACGGCGTCGAGATCGAGATCGTGCACCAGGACATCGGTCTCGAGGTGCCCTTCTCAGGCGGCCTGGTCGACGCCATGGTCGCGCAGCTCGGCCGTCACGACCCCGGCGTGCCCGTCGTGCCGTACCTCATGGGAGGCGGCACCGACAACAAGGCGCTGTCGACCCTCGGAATCTCCGGCTATGGATTCGCACCGTTGCGACTTCCCGCCGGTCTCGACTTCACCGGGATGTTCCACGGTGTCGACGAGCGCGTCCCCGTCGACGCGCTCGAGTTCGGTCGACGTGTTCTCGCCGACCTCCTCCGGACGTACTGAAGGACCGCATGCATATCTTCGAGGTCATCATCCTCGGGCTCGTCCAGGGCCTGACCGAGTTCCTCCCCATCTCCTCCAGCGCCCACCTGCGCATCGTGGGGGAGTTCCTCCCCTCGCAGACCGACCCGGGCGCGACGTTCACCGCGATCACGCAGATCGGCACGGAGCTGGCCGTGCTGATCTACTTCCGCAAGAAGATCGGCCGTGTCATCTCGCGGTGGTTCCTCTCGCTCAGCGGCAAGGTGCCGCGCAACGACCCCGACGCCCGCATGGGCTGGCTGGTCATCATCGGCACGATCCCCATCGCGCTGCTCGGCGTTCTGCTGCAGAGCCTCATCCGCGATAACTTCCGGAGTCTCTGGATCACCGCGGTGGTGCTCATCGTCTTCGGCATCCTGCTGGGTCTCGCCGACCACTACGGCAAGCGCCGTCGCGACCTCGACGACCTGACGTACCCGCACGGCATCGCCTACGGTTTCGCCCAGGCGCTCGCGCTCGTGCCGGGCGTCTCGCGCTCGGGGGCGACCACCACGCTCGGCCGCGCCCTCGGGTACAAGCGAACCGCCGCCGCCGAGTACTCGTTCCTGCTGGCCGTGCCCGCGGTCTTCGCGAGCGGTCTGTTCGAGCTGTACAAGAGCTTCGACGAGGGCACCGGCCCCTACACCCTCGGCGAGACGGCCATCGCGACCGTCATCGCGTTCGTCGTGGGCTACCTCGTCATCGCGTTCCTCATGCAGTACCTCAAGCGCGGCAGCTTCCTGCCGTTCGTGATCTACCGCATCGCGCTGGGCCTGCTGATCATCGTCCTGCTGCTGACCGGAGTCATCCCCGCGGTGTCGACGGTCATGACCAGCTGATCCCGGATGCCACGACGGCGCCGTCCCGAGCGGGGCGGTGCCGTCGTCGTGTCCGGACGTCCGGTGTCTTCGTCGGGTTCAGCCGTCTCGCGTGGGATGGGAGGTCCCTGAGCCTGTCGAAGGGACCGGTGCCGTCGTCGTGTCCGGGCGACGGGTGAGTTCGGCGGGCCTAGCCGCCTTCCGACCGACCGCACGCGCCGGCCGGCGCCGCCTAGCGACGCGGCGGGTCGTCGCGACCGGGCTTGGTGGGACCCTCGCCCCCGCGGCGCAGGTACCGCTCGAACTCCTGGGCGATGGCATCCCCCGAGGCCTCGGGCGAGTCCCACGTGTCGCGGGTCTGCTCGAGCTGACGGATGTAGTCACTCATCTCCTCGTCGTCGGCCGCGGCAGCGTCGATCGATGCCTCCCACTGGCGCGACTCGGCTTCGAGATCGCCACGCGGAACCGTGATCCCGGTGATCGCCTCGAGCTTCTCGAGGAGCGCGAGCGTGGCCTTGGGCGAGGGGGTGTGCCCCGCGACGTAGTGCGGGACGCTGGCCCACAGGCTCGCCGTCGGGATGCCGACCTGCTCCGACGCGTGACCGATGGCGCTCAGGATGCCGACGGGGCCCTCGTACAGGCTCCGCTCGAGCCCGAGCGACTGCCGCACGCCGTCGTTGTCGCTGCCGGCGAAGACCGAGATCGGCCGCGTGTGCGGCACGTCGGACATCATCGAGCCGAGCGCGACGAAACCGGTGACGTCCTCGCGCAGGGCGACATCGATGAACTCCGCCGCGAACGCCTGCCAGGCGCGCGCGGGCTCCACGCCCACCAGCAGCCAGATCTCCGCATCGCCCGACCGCTCGGTCGGACGCAGCAGCTTCGCCTCGGGCCAGGTGAGCGTCCGCCGCCCCTCGGCATCCAGGCCGATCTGGGGGCGCGTGTACTGATAGTCGAAGTACAGCTCGGGGTCGACCGTGTGCACGACCTCGTACTCCGCGTCGGCGCGCAGAAGCGCCGCGGCCGCGGACGCGGCTACTCCGGCGTCGTTCCAGCCGTCGAAAGCGGCCACGATGATCCGGCGACCCAGTGCGTCCACGCAACCTCCTCTGCCCCGTCGGGGCTTCGTTCCAGGATAGGCGCACCCGTGCGCGGGCGGTCGGACCCGCCATCCCCCCGGGCGCGGGGGAGGAGCCGCGCCTTCCATAAGATGGAACGATGACTTCTTCCGCCCTCGCTGCGGTCCTCTGGGACATGGACGGCACCCTGGTCGACACCGAGCCCTACTGGATGGCTGCCGAGGTGCCGCTGGTCGAGCGCTTCGGGGGCACCTGGTCGCACGAGCAGGCCCTGGGCATGGTGGGTCTCGCGCTCGAGGACTCGGCGCGCCTGCTGCAGAACGCGGGGGTGCCGTGGGGCGTCGACGAGATCATCGCTCACCTGACCGACGAGGTGCTGCGCCAGCTCGCGAGCACGGGCATCCCGTTCCGTCCGGGCGCTCGCGAACTGCTCGCCGACCTCAAGGCGCACGGGATCAAGACCGGGCTGGTGACGATGTCGATGCGGCGCATGGCGCTCTCGATCGCCGACCTGATCGACTTCCCCGCCTTCGACGTGGTCGTCGCCGGCGACGACGTCGAGCGACCGAAGCCCCACCCCGACCCATACCTGCAGGCGGCCGAGGCCCTGGGCGTCGACATCCGCTCCACCGTCGCGATCGAAGACAGCCCCAACGGCTTGCGATCGGCGATCGCCAGCGGTGCGGTCGCGCTCGGCGTGCCCCTGATGGTGCCGCTCGACGACGTCGGAGCGCACAGCCTCTGGCCGAGCCTCGAGGGCCGCACCGCCACCGATCTCCGCGCCCTCCACGGCGCGCACACCCCGACCCGCCCCTCCGAAACGCGAGCGAACCGATGAGCGAGACCCCCCACCTGAGCGGACCCTTCCGCATCGGCGACCGCGTGCAGCTGACGGGACCCAAGGGCCGCATGCACACGATCACCCTGCGCGAGGCGGGCGAGCTGCACACCCACAACGGCGTGCTGAAGCACTCCCTCCTGGTCGGCCAGCCCGACGGCAGCGTCGTCACCAACAGCTCCGGCCACGACTACCTGGCCGTGCGCCCCCTGCTGCGCGACTTCGTCATGTCGATGCCGCGGGGAGCGGCGATCGTCTACCCGAAGGACGCCGCGCAGATCCTCGCCCAGGCCGACGTGTTCCCCGGCGCCACGGTCGTGGAGGCCGGCGTCGGCTCGGGCGCCCTGTCGCTGTGGCTGCTGCGCGCGATCGGCCCGGCCGGCCGCCTGCTGTCGTTCGAGCGGCGCGAGGAGTTCGCCGACGTGGCCCGCGCCAACGTCGAGACCTTCCACGGCGAGCACCCGGCGACCTGGGAGGTCGTCGTCGGCGACCTCGTCGAGAGCCTCCCGGATGCCGTGGCTCCGGCATCCGTCGACCGCGTCGTGCTCGACATGCTCGCGCCCTGGGAGTGCATCGACGCCGTCGCCGACGCCCTCACCCCCGGCGGCGTGGTGCTCTGCTACATCGCCACGGCCACGCAGCTCAGCCGCGTCGCGGAGTACATCCGCGCGACGGGCCTGTTCACCGAACCGGATGCCAGCGAGACGATGGTCCGCGGCTGGCACGTCGAGGGACTCGCGGTGCGCCCCGACCACCGCATGGTCGCGCATACGGGCTTCCTCATCACGGCGCGCCGCCTCGCTCCGGGCGCGATCCCGCCCGAGGTGAAGCGCCGCGCGTCGAAGTCGAGCTACGGCGACGAGGACGTGGAGCTGTGGACGCCGGGCGCCGTGGGCGATCGCGAGATCACCGACAAGAACCTGCGCAAACGCGTGCGCGAGGCGCAGAAGTCGGCCGAGGGCGTCCGCCAGTCGGTCGCGGGCGCGGCCGCGGTGGTCGAGGAGACCCCGGCGGGGGAGTAGCGCGCCCGCGGGGCGAGAGTCTCGTCCGCCGCCGGTCGAGACGGCGCATGCGGGGCGAGCCCCCCAGGTGGGGCGGCGGGTGAGAGCCGCGGGAGCACCTAAACTGTTCCGGTGCGCAGACTTCCCGCTCTCGTTGCCGTGACCGCTCTGGCCGGAATCGGCCTCGTCGGGTGCTCGGCATCCGCCGCCTCGTCGTGCCCGACCCCCACCGACGCCGGCATCGCGTCGGTCGTCGAGGCGAGCGGCGACCTCGGCTCGGCGCCCACCGTCACGGTGCGCTCGCCCTTCCTCCCGGAAGAGGCCGGCACCGACACGCTGATCGCCGGCGACGGGCAGCGCATCACCAGCGACAAGCAGCTCGCGCTCGTCGACGTCACGGTGCTCGACGCGGCGACCGGCGAGCAGCTCGTCGCCACGAAGTACGACTCCGACCTCTCGACCGCGACGCCGCTGCCGCGTCTCACCCAGGCCGTGCCGTCGATCGCTCCGCTGATGACCTGCGTGGCCGAGGGTTCGCGCGTGGCCGTGGCCATCCCGGGCTCCGACCTCGGCGCCGACGGGGCGAAGGCCCTCGGCGTCACCGAGGGCGACGGTGCCGTCTTCGTCTTCGACGTGCGCAAGGTGTTCCTGCCCGCCGCCGACGGGGCCGACCAGTACAACGCCGATTCCGGCATGCCCTCCGTCGTGCGCGCACCCGACGGGCAGCCCGGCGTCGTGATCCCCGCCGGCGACGCCCCGACCGAGGTCCGTTCGCAGGTCATCAAGAAGGGCGACGGCGACGTGCTGACCGCCGACTCGTCGGCGATCATCCACGTCCAGGGCGTCGCATGGGGCGCGAAGACCACCTTCGCCTCCACGTGGAAGAACGGTGCCCCCGGGCAGGCGACGGTCTCCGCCCTGCCCCCGGCCCTCGCCTCGGCGCTCGAAGGACAGCCGGTCGGCTCGCAGATCCTCGTCGTCGTGCCCGCCGACCAGACGCAGGCGGACCAGCAGGCGCTGCAGGCTCCGGCGAACACCGCGCTGGTCTACGTCGTCGACATCCTCGGCACCATCGGCTGAGTCCGACCCCTCGCGTCGTTTCGAGACCGGCCCACCGCCGCCACTGCGCGCGGGGGCCGGTCTCGGTGGTTCGGGCCCGGCCCCGGCCTAGGATGGGCGGGTGCCCGCCGCTTCCCGCAACGCTCCCGAGGAGCGTCTGGTGAACCTCGTCGTCGCGCTCATGGCGACCGAGCAGGGCCTGACGAAGGACACGATCCTGTCGTCGGTGGCCGGCTACCGCGAGCAGCTCGAAGCGGGGGCCTCGAAGGACGCGCTCGAGAAGATGTTCGAGCGCGACAAAGAGAACCTGCGCGGGCTGGGCGTGCCGATCGAGACGATCGGCAACCGCGCCGACCCCGACGACCTGCGCGAGGCCCGCTATCGCGTGCCGACCGCCGAATACGCCCTTCCCGCCGACATCTCGTTCAGTCCCGCCGAGATCGCCCTGCTCAACATCGCCGGCGGGGTGTGGGGGAGCGAGTCGCTGTCGGTCGATGCGCGCAGCGGTCTGCGCAAGATCCGCGCCCTGGGCATCGCCGTCGACGAGCCGATCATCGGCTACGCCCCGCGCATCAGGGTGCGAGACGCCGCCTTCGGTGCAGTGCAGCGCGCGATCGAGCAGTGTCGCACGGTCACCTTCACGTACCTCCGCCCCGGTGACGCGCATCCTCGCGAGCGCCGCCTGCGTCCTCTCGCTCTCGTGGAGTACGAGGCGCGGTGGCACGTCTACGGCTTCGACGTGAACGTCGGCGCCGATCGCACCTTCCTGCTCTCGCGCATCGTCAGCGACGTGACCCTCACCCGCGAGAAGTTCCCGCCCGCGTTGCGCGAGGGGGCCGGGGAGCGCGCTCTCGGGGGACTGAACGACGTCGCCGCCCGCCAGCGGGCTCTGCTCGAGGTGCACCCGGGCACCGAAGCCGCCCTGCGCCTGGCGCGGCGGGCGGAGCAGGCGCCGCAGGGCATCGTCGTGCCCTACGTCGACCTGCACGTCTTCGCCGACGAGTTGGCCTCCTACGGACCCGAGGTGCGCGTGGTGGAGCCCGCGGGTCTGCGCGCCGAGGTGATCCGACGCCTCCGGGCGACCCTCGAACGGCACGGAGGGGCCGCATGAGCGCCGATCGCCCCGGAGCCGACCGTCCGATCGCCGCCCTCGATCGCGCGGCCCTCCTCCTGCAGCTCGTGCCGTACCTACTGGGCAAGGGCGAGGTGAGCGTCGCGGAGGCCGCCGCCGAGTTCGACGTCGCGCCCGAGCAGATGCGCGCGATGGTCGAACGCCTCACGGTGATCGGACTACCGGGCGAACGGGGCTACTGGCAGCTGCCGCACGACCTCTTCGACATCGACTGGGACCTGCTCGATCGCGACGACGTCATCGCGATCACCAACACCGTCGGGCTCGAGCGCTCCCCGCGCCTGACCGCCCGCGAGGCGGCGGCGCTGCTCGCAGGGCTCCAGCTCGCCCGCAGCCTGCCCGGCGTGGGCGACAGCGACGTGGTGACCGGCCTGCTCGAGAAGCTCGCCCGGGGAGCGGCCGCCGCCCCGCCGCCCGTGATCGTCGCCCCCGGACCCGTCGACGGCGTGCGCGACGTGGTCGACCGCGCCCTTCGCGAGCGCGTCGCCGTGACCTTCACCTACCGGGCTCCGGGTGCCGCCCCGGCGTCTCGGACCGTCGACCCGATCAAGGTGCACATCGCGAACGGCCAGTGGTACCTGCAGGGCTGGGACTACCTCCGCCAGGCCGTGCGCACCTTCCACCTCGACCGGGTGGGCGAACCGACCCTCACCGACATCGCGGCCGTGCACGGCGCCGACCCCGTTCCGGAACTCTTCGCGCCGGGCGACGATGAGGTGGTCGCGCGTTTCCGCTTCCCGCGCGCGGTGGCGCCCCTCCTGGCCGACTACCTCGACCGCGCCGAGATCGAGGATGCCGACGACGACACCGCCGTGGCATCCCTGCGCCTCGCCGACGAGCAGAGCCTGAAACGGCTCGCCGCCCGCCGAGGGGGAGAGGTGGAGCTCCTGGAGCCCCTCGGCGCGCGACGGGCCGCGGCAGCGTGGGCCGCGGCGGGACTGGCGCAGTACGCCGACGGGGACTGACCGGGCGGCGGGCCTGCGGGCTACGGGGCCGCTACCGGGATTTCTCCGCGCGTCGGATCACCCCTCGTGCACGCGGGTTACACTGGAGACTCGCCCGACAACGACGAGGAGTCACCATGCTCGGCAATCTCACCGGATGGCACCTGCTGGTCGTCCTCGCGGTCATCCTCCTTCTCTTCGGTGCGGCGAAGCTTCCCGCGCTCGCCAAGAGCATGGGCCAGTCGGCCCGTGTGTTCAAGAGCGAGATGAAGGAGATGAAGCGCGACGACGAGGTCGCGGCCGCGCAGTCCTCCGACGTCCCGCGCCCCGCCGACAACGGCACCGCGTCGACCGTGGCACCCGAACCGCGCAGGTCGACCGACCCCACCGTCTGACGCGTGGCGACGGCACGATCGCCGCGGATCGACCTCCCCGAGGAGCCGCGGCGCGATAAGCGCATGTCGATCGGGGCGCACCTGGTCGAACTGCGCAAGCGGTTGATGATCGCAGCACTCGCCCTCGTTGTCGGCATGGTGATCGCGTTCATCATCACCGACCCGATCATCCACCTCATCACCGAGCCGATCCGCGAGATCGCGGCGCGGCGAGGCGACGACTTCTCGGCACTGAACTTCACCTCGGTGACCTCGGCGTTCGACCTGCGCATGCGCATCGCCTTCTCGATCGGCATCTTCCTGTCCGCGCCGGTCTGGCTCTGGCAGATCTGGGCGTTCATCATGCCCGGCCTCACGCGCAAGGAGATCCGCTACACCGTCGGCTTCGTGGCATCCGCGGTGCCCCTGTTCTTCGTGGGCTGCTGGGTCGGCCTGCTGATCGTTCCGCACGTGATCGAGCTCATGTGGGGCTTCACCCCCCAGGGCGGAGTCAACTTCTACAGCGCCGTCGACTACTACGACTTCGTCTTCAAGCTGCTCATCGTGGTCGGCGTCTCGTTCGTGCTGCCGGTGTTCCTCGTCGCCCTCAACGTCGCCGGGGTCATGAGCGGCAAGGCCATCCTGAAGGGCTGGCGCGTCGCGATCCTCATCGCGACCGTGTTCTCGGCCCTCGCCACCCCCGCGGCCGACATCGTCAGCATGGTCATGCTCGCCGGCATCCTGGTGGTGCTGTTCTTCGCCGCGGCCGGGGTGTCGATGCTGTTCGACCGCCGCCGTGCTCGTGTGGCGGCCGCCGCGGGTCTGCCGGCCGGACCCATCGCGTGACGTCCCCGAGTCCCGCGGAGCGTTTCGCCCGCGCGAGCGCCCGCTCGTCGCACCCGCACACCGCCGACTTCGCGGAGATGCAGAGGTTCGATCTCGACGACTTCCAGATCGCCGGATGCCACGCCCTCGAAGACGGGCGGAGCGTGCTGGTGGCCGCCCCCACCGGCGCCGGCAAGACGATCGTCGGCGAGTTCGCGATCCACCTCGCCATGCTCGAGCCGGGCGACAAGGCGTTCTACACCACCCCCATCAAGGCGCTGTCGAACCAGAAGTTCCACGAGCTGCAGGAGGTGTACGGCGACGACGAGGTCGGCCTGCTCACCGGCGACACCAACATCAATGCCTCCGCGCGCATCGTGGTGATGACCACCGAGGTGCTGCGCAACATGCTCTACGCCGACTCGCCGGCGCTGCGCGGGCTGCGGTTCGTCGTCATGGACGAGGTGCACTACCTCGCCGACCGCTTCCGCGGCGCGGTGTGGGAAGAGGTCATCATCCACCTCCCGCCGTCGGTGAAGCTCGTGTCGCTGTCGGCGACCGTGTCGAACGCCGAGGAGTTCGGCGACTGGCTCGACACCGTCCGCGGCGACACCGAGGTGATCGTGTCGGAGACGCGCCCGGTTCCGCTCGAGCAGCACGTGCTCGTGCGCGGCGACCTGCTGCCGCTGTTCGACGATCGTGCCGGCGTCGCCACCGCCCAGGTCAATCAGGAGCTGCTGCGCATCCGCGGCGGCAACGCCGGCGGGTACGAGAACAACCGTCGCGCGCAGGAGTACCGCTCCGCGCGGCACGCCGGGGGACCGCGCCACGCGCACCAGCGACGCGGCGGACACAAGCCGCTGCGCGCCCAGCAGGGACCCCGCATCGAACGCATCGACCGGCCCGAGGTCGTCGAGCTGCTGCAGCGCAATCACCTGCTCCCGGCGATCTTCTTCATCTTCAGCCGCGCCGGGTGCGACGCGGCCGTGCAGCAGCTTCGCCGCGCCAACGTGCGTCTGACCTCGGCCGAGGAACGCGTCGAGATCCGGCAGATCGTCGACGAGCTGACCTTCACCCTGAAAGACGAAGACCTCGCGGTGCTGCACTTCTGGGAGTGGCGCGACAACCTCGAGCGGGGCATGGCGGCCCACCATGCGGGGCTCCTCCCGGCCTTCAAGGAGGTCGTCGAAGAACTGTTCCGCCGCAAGCTCGTCAAGGTCGTCTTCGCCACCGAGACGCTCGCCCTCGGCATCAACATGCCCGCGCGCACCGTCGTTCTCGAAAAGCTCGAGAAGTTCAACGGCGAGGCCCGCGTCGCGATCACCTCGGGGGAGTACACCCAGCTGACCGGCCGCGCCGGCCGCCGCGGCATCGACGTCGAGGGTCACGCGGTCGTGCAGTTCACCGAGGGGCTCGACCCCCAGTCGGTCGCCGCCCTCGCGTCGCGCCGTACCTACCCGCTGAACTCGAGCTTCCGGCCGACGTACAACATGGCCGTGAACCTCATCGACCAGTTCGGACGCGCCCGCGCGCGCGAGATCCTCGAGTCGTCGTTCGCGCAGTTCCAGGCCGACCGCTCGGTCGTGGGTCTGGCGCGGCAGGTGAAGGATGCCGAAGAGTCGCTCGACGGCTACGAGAAGGCGATGACGTGCGACCGCGGTGACTTCCGCGAGTACTCCACGATCCGCCGTGAGCTCAGCGACCTCGAGAAGATCAACCGCCGCGACGCCACCGCGCCGCGGCGTCTGCGCGACGAGCGGCAGCAGCAGATCCAGTCGCTGCGGCGCCGGATGCAGCGGCATCCGTGTCAGTCGTGTCCCGACCGCGAGGCGCACGCGCGGTGGGCGGAGCGGTACTGGAAGCTCAAGCGCTCCACCGACAAGACCCGCCAGCAGATCGACCAGCGCACCGGCACCGTCGCGCGCGTGTTCGATCGCGTCGTCGAGGTGCTCGCGGCCCTCGAGTACGTCTCGATCGGAGACGACGGCGAGACCGTGCTCACGCGCGCGGGGCGCACGATGCGCCGCATCTACGGCGAACGCGATCTGCTCGTCGCCGAATCGCTGCGGCAGAAGCTGTGGGAGGGTCTCGACGCCCCCTCGCTCGCCGCGCTCGCGTGCTGCCTGGTGTACGAACCGCGCCGCGACGAAGCCGGGCCGGGGGAGCGGGGTCTGCCCCGCGGGGCGTTCCGGGGAGCCCTGGATGCCACGCAGACGCTGTGGCAGGAGCTCGACGACCTCGAACGCGATCACCGTCTGCCGGGATCGGAGTCGCCCGCCTCGGGTCTCGCCCCCGCGATGCACGCGTGGGCGCGCGGTCTGCCGCTGGACAGCGTGCTGACGCTGGCCGACATGGCCGCGGGTGACTTCGTGCGCTGGGCGAAGCAGACGATCGACCTGCTGGATCAGATCTCGCTCGTGGCCGAACCGCCGCTCGCCAAGACCGCCCGTTCGGCGCTCGACGCGGTGCGCCGGGGCATCGTGGCGTACACGTCGGCATGAGCGGAACGATTCCGCCCGCGCGGCCTCTGCTGCGCCTGGCCTTCGCCGCGCCGCTCTCGGTGGTGGCGGGACTCCTGCTCGTCACCGCCTATCCGGCACTGGCGTGGTGGCCGATGGCCTTCCCCGCCGTCGCCCTGGCCCTCGTCACGCTCATCGGTCGCCGGTTCTGGTCGGCCGTGCTCGTGGGCTTCCTGTTCGGGGTGGCCTTCTTCTCGGTCAACCTCCTCTTCACGGCGCGGTATCTCGGGCCGATCCCCTGGGCGGCGCTGTTCGTCCTCGAGGCGCTCCTGACGGCGGCGTTCGCGGTGCCGATCGCGCTGGCCTACCGGTGGATGCCGCGGGCCGCCCCGGGGGTCCTCGGTCGCACGCTCGTGCTCCCGGTGCTGGTCGCGGGCCTGTGGGTGCTGCGCGAGCAGATCGTCGGCTCGTGGCCGTACGGAGGCTTCCCGTGGGGGCGGATCGGCGTCTCGCAGGTGAACGGGCCGTTCGCCGAGGTCGCGTCGTGGGTGGGGATGTCGGGGCTGTCGTTCCTGATCGTGCTGGTGTGCGCGATGGGGATCGAGCTCGTGCGGCGTCGGCGCTTCCGACGCGGGATCGTCGTCCTGCCCGTTGCCGCTCTCATGGCTGTGCTGCTGCTCCTGCCGCAGTTCCCGACGAGCGCTGCGGGGTCGCTCCGCGTCGGTGCGGTGCAGGGCAACGGTCCGGCGGGGTACTTCGACCAGCGCGCGCGCAACGCCGTGCTGAACGCGCAGCTGGCGGCATCCGCCCCGCTCTTCGGCGAGCGGATGGATGTGCTGCTGTGGCCCGAGGGAGGCGTCGACTCCGATCCGACCGCCAACGGCGCGACGTCCGCCGTGCTGGAGGAGTTGTCGCGTCGCGTCGAGGCGCCGCTGCTGATCTCGGCGGTGACCGAGCGCGGCTCGGAGCTGTTCAACTCCGCCCTGCTGTGGACCGCGGACGGCCAGACGGGCGCGACGTACGACAAGCGGCATCCGGTGCCGTTCGGCGAGTACGTGCCCGACCGGGCCTTCTGGGAGCCCTTCGCCCCCGACCTGATCGGACTGATCGGGCGCGAGTACACCCCCGGCGAGGCGACTCCCCTGATCGACCTGAACGGGGTGGGCGTGGGTCTGGCGATCTGCTTCGACGTCATCTACGACGACGTCGTATGGGACGGCGCGGACGCGGGCGCCCAGGTGTACATGTTCCAGACCAACAACGCCGATTTCCGCGGCACCGACGAGAACCTGCAGCAGCTGGCCTTCGCGCAGATGCGCGCGATCGAGACGGGCCGCTCGGTCGTCAACCTCTCGACGGTGGGCACCAGCCAGGTCATCGCCCCCGATGGGTCGACGCTCGATTCGCTTCCCATCGACACGGCGGGCGCCATGCTCACCGAGGTGCCGCTGCGCACGGGGCTGACGCCCGCGGTGGTCATCGGCCCGGCGGTGAAGATCGTGCTCGGGTGGGGGAGCCTGGCCGGGCTGATCGCGGCGGGGATCGCGGCGCTCGCGAGGTCGCGGGCACGAAAGAAGACGCCGGCCCCCGCGGGGACCGGCGTCTGAATCCTCAGGACGTCCTGATCAGGACGTCAGGCGCTGAGCTTCTCGTTGCCCGCGCCGCGACGGGCGCGCACGAACGCGAGACGCTCTTCGAGCAGCTCTTCGAGCTCGGGGAGCGTACGGCGCTCGAGCAGCATGTCCCAGTGCGTGCGGGCGGCCTTGTCGCCCGAGTGATCGACGGTCGCAGTGCCGTCGCCGATGCGCAGCAGCGCTTCGGCGCCGCACGTGCGGCACTCCCAGGACTCCGGAACCTCGGCGTCGGCAGCGAAGGTCAGGACGGTGTCACGTCCGCAGGTGCTGCAGTTGTAGGTGTGTTGTGCACGGTCGTGGAACACGACGCCGTCTTCGCTCTGGAGGCTTTGGGCGCCGAGTCGGATGCCGCGGAGACTGCGGTCTGCCATTTTGTGGTCCTCTCGTCGGTCACCATGTATAACGCTCGCACCTGTGCGCTTTATTCGAACGGCGACGATCGCGGCGCCTTTCACAGAGGATGCTCAGACAGACGGTGTTCCCCGTTCGTTCACCAGGGCGAGAGCGGCATCGGCGCGGTCGGTGACGAGCCCGTCGACGCCCGCGTCGAGCAGGCGCGCCATGTCGTCTTCGGCGTTGACCGTCCACACGTGCACCTCGACACCGGCCGCGTGAGCGGCGCGGACGAGCCCCGGCGTGACCACGCGGACCGGGCCCTGTCGCTCCGGGATCTGCAGGGCGTCGAGCCCGTCGAGGAGCGCGCGTACGCGGCGGTTCCGCCGCAGCGCGAGGGCGGCGAGGAGCCGGGCCACCGTGGCCGAACCGGGGGAGGTGGCCGGACGCCGCGCCGCCCCGGCGGCCTCGGCCGCGGCGAGAGCGGCCAGACGGCGCTCGTCGGAGAAGCTGGTCACGAGGACCCGGTCGGCGTGCGGGGCGACGAGTCGCCCCACGCCGTCCGCGGCGGCGGCGGCTTTGACGTCGCGGTTGAAGCGCACCTCGGGGAAGGCCTCGAGGGCCTGCGCCAGGGTGATGAGACCGCCGCGCTCGGACATGAGGTCTTCGAGCTCGTGCAGACGCACGTCGGCGATCGCGCGGGGATCGTCCGCGACGCGCCGCAGGTCGTCGTCGTGGAAGAGCACCACCTCGCCGTCCGCGGTCAGGTGGCAGTCCGATTCGACGTAGGCGGCACCCGCGGCGTGCGCGGAGGCCACCGCGGCGAACGAGTTCTCGACCACGCCGTGCTCGGCGGCATCCGGGGTCACGAGTCCGCGGTGGGCGAGCACGCGCGGGGCGTCGGGGGAGAGGTACGGATGCCGCGTCATGAGGCGAACGTACCGCCGGCGGGGCCCTCCTCGGGGGAGTCGGTGGAGCGGGCGACAGGGCCGGCGGCGGCGGGGGAGGTCGGCGCCGGTGAGGACGCGTCGGCGACGCGCGCCCCGAAGGCCCCGGAGATGCCCTTCAGGGCCTCGGTGAACTCGCTCGGGATGATCCAGAGCTTGCTGGAGGCGCTGTCGCTGATCTTCGGCAACGTCTGCAGGTACTGGTAGGCGAGGAGCTTGTCGTCGGGGCGCCCTTCGTGGATCGCCGTGAACACCGAGTGGATGGCCTCGGCTTCACCCTGCGCGCGCAGGACCGCGGCTTGTCGTTCGCCCTCGGCCTCGAGGATGGCCGCCTGCCGGCGCCCCTCGGCCTCGAGGATCTGCGATTGCTTCGACCCCTCCGCGGTGAGGATCACGGCTCGGCGATCGCGCTCGGCGCGCATCTGCTTCTCCATGGAGTCCTGGATCGACAGGGGCGGGTCGATCGCCTTGAGTTCGACACGGCCGACGCGGATGCCCCATTTGCCGGTCGCCTCGTCGAGGACGACCCGCAGCTGACCGTTGATGTTGTCGCGACTGGTCAGCGCTTCTTCGAGGTTCAGACCGCCGACGACATTGCGCAGGGTCGTCGTGGTCAGCTGTTCGACCGCGCCCAGATAGTTCGCGATCTCGTAGGTCGCCGCGCGGGCATCGGTGACCTGGAAGTACACGACGGTGTCGATCGAGACGACGAGGTTGTCCTCGGTGATCACGGGCTGCGGGGGGAACGACACGACCTGCTCGCGCATGTCGATGAGCGGACGCACCCGGTCCACCAGCGGGACGACGAGGTTCAAGCCCGGCAGAAGGGTCTTGTGGTACTTGCCGAGCCTCTCGACGACGCCGGCGCGGGCCTGGGGGATGATCCGGATCGTGCGCACCAGCACGACGACGACGAAGATCGCCACCGCCGCCGCGAGGGCCCACCCGATGGTGAGCGGGATGAGATTCTCGGTGTTCATGAGGTCGCCTCCTGGCGTCGTGCGCGGACGATGGCGGTGGCGCCATCGATACGGACGACCTCGATGCGCGCGGCGGGGTCGAGTCGGGTGTCGGTGTCGGTGCGCGCGGTCCAGACGTCGCCGTTGGCGAGCTTGACCTGTCCCACGACGGACGACGACACCCGCGTCAGCGTGAGGCCCTCGAGCCCGAGGAGCGCCTCGACGTTGGAAGGGCGGGCGTCTGCTCCGCGGTGCAGGCGACGAAGCAGCGGCGGGCGCACGAACGTCAAGAGGGCGACGGCGGCGAGTGCGGCCACGATGATCTGCGCCCAGAGCGGCACGCCCATCAGGCCGGTGACGAGACCGGCCAGACCGCCCACCGACAGCATGAAGAAGGTGAGCTCGCCCGTGAGCATCTCGAACACGAGGAAGACGAGGATCAGGAGAATCCACCCGATCCAGGCCCACGTGTCGAGGGTGGAGAGAACGTCCATTTCGTGCCTCCTGGCCTGAACGTAGCACCGGGTTCGGGTCCCGGGGCCGGTTCTCACGGTCCGCACAGGCGGGGTCGTCCACCGGGGCCCGGCATCCCGGTCGATAGGCTGGAGGTTCGTCGTGTGCGCCCGCGTCGGCCGGCGGCATCCGCTTTTCGAATCGTCAGGAGAAATCCGTGTCCCAGACCCTCCCGTCCGGCTCCCTGAGCGGCAAGACCGCCCTGGTCACCGGCTCCTCGCGCGGCATCGGCGCCGACACCGTGCGCTATTTCGCCGAGGCCGGCGCGAACGTCGTCATCAACTTCCGCAACAAGGCGCCGCGCGCCGAGAAGCTCGCCGCGCAGCTGCGCGAGCTCGGTGTCGAGGCCCTCGTCGTGGGCGCCGACCTCACCGACCCGGAGTCGGTGCAGGCGATGTTCGACGAGGTGAAGCGCACCTTCGGCGGCCTCGACATCCTCGTGCTCAACGCCTCGGGCGGCATGGAGTCGGGCATGGCCGAGGACTACGCCCTGCTGCTCAACCGCGACGCGCAGGTCAACGTGCTCGAGACGGCGCTCCCGCTGCTGAACGACGACGCTCGCGTCGTGTTCGTCACGAGCCACCAGGCCCACTTCATCCGCACCACGCCGACCATGCCCGAGTACGAGCCGGTCGCCCTCTCCAAGCGCGCCGGCGAGGACGCCCTACGCGAGAACATCCCGGCGCTCGAGGAGCGCGGCATCGGCTTCACGGTCGTCTCGGGCGACATGATCGAGGGCACCATCACGGCGACCCTCCTCGAGCGCGCCAACCCGGGCGCGATCGCGGCCCGTCGCGACGACGCCGGCAAGCTCTACAACGTCGCGGAGTTCGCGGCCGAGGTGGCTCGCGCGGCCGTCGACCCGGTTCCCGCCGACAACACCCGCCTCGTCGGAGACACGGGTTCGTTCGGGGGCGAGTGAGCATGCGGCCGACCGACATCGACGCTCTGATCGGGGTCGGTCGGCCCGCGATCTCCGCCGACGGCGCGTTCGCCGTCTTCGCCACCTCCCGTCCCGACCTCGCCGCCGACCGTGCGGTGGGCCAGCTCTGGCGGGTCGACCTGGACGCGGGATCTTCACGCCGTCTCACCCGTGGGGTGCACGACCGGTCCCCGCGCCTCTCGCCCGACGGCACGGTCATCGCGTTCCTGCGCGGTGACGAGCGGGGGCGCGCGCAGATCTTCGTCGTCGACGCCGGCGGCGGGGAGCCCGTACAGGTCACCGATCAGCCCGGGGGAGTGACCGACCTCGCCTTCTCGCCCGACGGCGGACGCCTCGCGTTCTCCGCGCGCGTGCCGGAGCCCGGTCGCTACGGCACCGTCGAGGGGCGGGATGCCGCGGCCGAGCCGCCGCGCCGCATCACCGGCATCCGGTGGCACGCGAACGGCCTCGGGTACCTCGATCGGCC
Organism: uncultured Microbacterium sp.; assembly: GCF_947489255.1. Taxonomy (GTDB): domain Bacteria; phylum Actinomycetota; class Actinomycetes; order Actinomycetales; family Microbacteriaceae; genus Microbacterium; species Microbacterium phycohabitans. The sequence goes on along the minus strand of NZ_CANLCY010000002.1, from coordinate 603,141 downwards.
GGCGCAGCTGTTCGTCGTCGATGTGCCCTCGACCGACGCCGAGCCGTTCTACGAGCCCGCGCCCGCTATCGAGAAGCCGGAGACGCGTGTCGTGGCCGCCCCCGCGACGCCGCTCACCGACGGCGACACGAACTGGAACGGCGTGGTCTGGACGACCGACGGCGCCGAACTGCTCAGCGTGCCCGACGTGATCGAGACCGCGCGCCGCGACCTGCGCGATCGGATCGTGGCGGTCTCCGTCGACGGTGGAGCGCAACGCGAGGTGCTGAGCACGGCGGCGAACCTGTCGGTGTCATCCGTCGACGTCGCGCCGGACGGCTCCGTCTTCGCGCTCGCGAACGACGTCGGCGACGACGGCGTCGATTTCGTCGCTCCCGGTGTCGCGCTCTTCGTCCTCGAGGCCGACGGACCGCGCGCGATGACGGATGCCGAGACGATCGATCTCGGCGAGGTGGGGAGTCACCTCTCGTTCGACGGCACCGACGTTCTCGTGCAGGACCGCACCCGCGGGCGTGTGCGCCTGCTGCGGGTGACGAGGACCGGCGCCGTCAGCGAGGTGCTCGGCGGTGACCTCGAGGTCAACGGCCATGCCGCGGCGGCGGGCCGGGTCGTGGCATCCGTCGCCTCACCCGAGTCGTTCGGCGAACTCGTGGCGGTGCACGGGCGCGAGATGCGGGCGCTGACCGCCTTCGGCACCGCGGTACGCGAACGCGGCGTCGTCGTTCCGGTGGAGCGCGAGGTGACCGGTCGCGACGGGTACCCGGTGCACGGCTGGGTCGCGGTGCCCGAGGGCGAGGGACCGTTCCCGGTCATTCTGCAGATCCACGGGGGACCGTACGCCGCCTATGGCGTGCACCTGTTCGACGAGACCCAGGTGCTCGTGGATGCCGGCTACGCGGTGCTCTATTGCAATCCGCGGGGGAGCGCCGGCTACGGCCGTGCCCACGGGCGGTCCATCCGCCACCGCATGGGCACCCTCGACTTCTTCGACGTCATGGACTTCTTCGAGGCCGTCGTCGCGGCCGACCCGCGGCTCGACGGCGAACGCGCCGGCGTCATGGGTGGCTCCTACGGCGGGTACCTGACCGCGTGGATCATCGCGCACGACCACCACTTCGCGGGGGCGATCGTGGAGCGTGGATTCCTCGACCCCGCGGCGTTCCCCGGGGCGAGCGACATCGGCTCGTTCTTCGGCCAGGAGTACGTCGGAACCGACCCGGCGCAGATCGCCGCCCAGAGTCCGATGGCCGTGGTCGACCAGGTGCGCACACCGACGCTCGTGATGCACTCCGAGCTCGACTTCCGCTGTCCGCTCGAACAGGCCACGCGGTACTACTCCGCGCTGAAACGCGCCGGCGTCAATGCGGAGCTGCTCGTCTTCCCCGGCGAAGACCACGAGCTCACCCGTAGCGGTCGTCCGCAGCATCGCGTCCAGCGCTTCGATGCCGTGCTCGAGTGGTGGAGTCGCCACCTGCCGACACCGTGACGGAGAAGGGCCCGGATGCCATGACGTGGCATCCGGGCCCTTCTCGTCCGGCTGATGTCAGACGGCCTTGCCGAACTGGATCGCGCGCACGATCTGGAAGACGCCGAGCACGATGAGGGAGAAGCCGATCAGGATGAACAGCGTCACGGCGCCCAGCAGCGGCGAGAACAGCAGCACGATGCCGGCGAGGATGCTGACGATCGCGAAGAAGATCGTCCACGCGCGGGCCTTCGACTGGTGGCCGGCGGTGGTGAGCGAGACGACGCCCTCGATGATCCAGAGGATGCCGACGAGCGTGCCGATGAAGACGCCGAACCAGGCGGTGGTCGCGGGCAGGTTCGCGAACGAGAAGATGCCGGCGACGATGAAGAGCACGCCGAGGACGATGTAGCCGATGCGCGCCCATCCCGAGCGCCAGAACAGGCCGATGCCGATGTTCACCAGGCCCGCGATGATGACGTAGACGGCGATGATGCCGACGGCGACCTGAGCGGTGCGGCCCGGCCAGATGAGGATCAGCAGACCGATCACGAGCGACAGCGCACCGCTGACGGCGAGGGCGGTGCGGACGGCTCCGACGGCGGGATTCGACGTGGTGGAAGACGGCATGGCGAGCCTTTCTGAGTGAAAGCTGAGAACAGTGCTCACCTTAGACCCGAAGGTGAAACTGCCGCCAACGCGCCGTCGCGCGCGGTCACGCGGGGGAGTGGTCGAGGAGGAGCGCCACCGCGAACAGCACCGGGAGGCATCCGACCGTGGAGATGAACACCACGTCGCGCGAGAGGATCTCGCCCACCCCGTAGCGCTGGGCGAAGTTGAACACGTTCTGCGCGGTCGGCAGGGCCGCGAGCACGACCACCACGAAGACCTGGTCCGCCGGCAGGCCGAACAACGTCGCGACGAGGAACGCGAGCGCCGGCATCGCCACGAGCTTGAGCGCCGAGGCGATGACGACGTCGAGGCGGCGGCCGGGTTCGGTGAGCACGCGCTGGCCGTACAGCGACATGCCGTACGACATCAGCAGCACCGGCACGCACGCGCCCGCGATGAGGTGCAGGGGGTCGAAGACGATGGGCGGCAGGTCGATGTCGAGCACCGCCACCAGCACGCCGAGCGCCGAGCCGATGAGCATCGGGTTCTTCGCCATCTGCGCGAGGATCCGGGTGAGGTTGCGCGAGCCCGAGGTCGCGGCATCCAGGATCGCCAGGGCGATCGGCATGAGAACGAGCAGCTGGAAGAGGATCACCGGGGCCGAGTACGCGGCGTTCCCGAGCATGTAGAGCGAGATCGGGATGCCGATGTTGTTGCTGTTCACCTGACCCGCCGACAGGGCGCCGATCACCGTCTCGCCGACGCGACGGCGCAGGATCAGCGCCGACACCAGCGCGTAGACGCCGATGATGACCGCGGCCGTGATCATCGACACGGGCAGGAGTGCCGAGAACAGCGTCGCCACGTCTGCCTGCGCGAGCACCGTGAACAGCAGGAACGGCGAGAGGACGAAGAACGTCAGCCGACTCAGTACGGGGCGGGCGTGGGGGCCGAGCAGATCGATGCGGGCGATGATGTAGCCCACGACCACCGCGAGCCCGACGACCGCGAACCCGGTGAGGATGCCGCTCACGCGCTCGGCCGTTTCGAGGGCGCGCTGCGGGGGATCATCGCTTCGAGCGTAGCGGGGGAGCGGCGGTGGGTGCGACGCGGTGGGCGCGATGCCGCGCTGCTCAGGGGACGACCCGCGCACAAGACCCGGCCGATCCGTATCTCGACGGTCTACCGTGCGGGGAATGGACATCTACGCCCCGAACCTCACCGCGATCCTCGACCGTGAACCCCTCCCGGCATCCGGAATCGAATCGGGCGACGTCGACTACACCGCCGACGGCGTTCAGTACCGCGGATACCTCGCACGCCCGGCAGGGGAGGGACGACACCCGGGGGTCATGGTCGTGCACGACTGGCTCGGCGTGACCGACTACGTGCGTATGCGCTGCGACATGCTCGCACGGCTGGGGTATACCGCTTTCGCCGCGGACCTGTACGGCGCCGACGTGAGGCCTGCGCCGGAGGATGCCGCCGGGGTCGCCGGTGGCTTCTACCAGGATCGTGCGCTGTGGCGGAAGCGACTGACCGAGGCGTTCGCATACCTGCGCGCGCAGCCGTCGGTCGATGCCGCGCGCACCGCGGCGATCGGCTACTGCTTCGGTGGCTCGTCGGTTCTGGAGCTCGCGCGGACGGGCGCGGACGTCGACGCCGTCGTAAGCTTCCACGGCGGCCTCCTCACCGGGCCCGAGGGTGAAGCGTCGCAGATCACGGCCAAGGTGCTCGTGCTGCACGGAGCCGCCGACCCCGTCGCCCCGGACGACGCGATGCTGGCATTCGAGAACGACCTGCGCACGGCTCCGTCGGTGGATTGGCAGCTCGTGTCGTACGCCAACGCGATGCACGCATTCACGCTTCCGGATGCCGATGCCCCCGAACAGGGCGCGCAGTTCCAGGCGACGGCGGAGCGGCGCAGTTGGGCCGCGATGAAGGCGTTCCTGGCGGAGGTGTTCGGCTGAGCGGTGCGGTGGGCGGATGGGGCGTCACTGCGGATCTAGGGCTCTTGTGCGCATACGCCGATAATGCACATTATGTCAGTTTGAATCCATCCCGCCCTCCTCTCGGGCGAGCGCGCAGCCCAAGCACGCCGCCCCGCGGATCCTCTCGCGTCGACCGACCGCGGGGTTGTGAGCGGGCCCTCGTGGCGGGTTAAGGTCGTTGGCGCCGCCGGACGGAAACGCGTTCTCTCCTTTCCGGACCTCTCGGAACGCTCTCGATCATCCATTTCGACGTCCGGGACACGATCCGACGCTCTTCAGGAACGCCGGCGAAAGTGCGCGTCGCCACCAGCAGGTCCACCTCGTCGCCGACCCCGAACGATTCGCCGCAGCACGCCCACTCCCACCTGTCGAGCCAGACGCGGGTGACAGCGGGCGCGGGCACGGTCAGCGGATCCACTCCGACGTGACGCCGATCACCCGCGAGCCGTCGAGATCGGCCAGTGACAGGCCGGCGAAACGCACCGCCGCCTCGGACGTCTGCCACCGGAACTTCGGTTCGGACGTCGTCGCCGCCTCGATGACGGTCTTCGCGGCATCTTCCGCCGACTGGGCCTGCGCGAACGATGCCGTGGTGCGCTCGAGATAGGCATCGAGCTGGCGCTGGTACGCCCCACCGTCGTACCGCTCCACCGACCCCGTGAACGACGACGCGACCGCGGCCGGCTCGACGATCGCGACGTCGATGCCGAACGGCGCCACGACCGGCGCCAGCGACTGCATGAGCCCCTCGACGGCGAACTTCGCTCCGCAGTACGCGTCGGCGAACGGTTGGCCGACCGCTCCCCCGACGCTGGTGACCGTGACGATGCGTCCGTGCCCGCGCTCGCGCATGCCCGGCAGCACGAGGCGCGTGAGGCGGGCGACCGAGAGGTAGTTCGTGTCCAGCTGCGCCTGGAGGTCGGCATCCGACAACTGCTCGAGCGTGCCGACCGCGCCTCGCCCGGCGTTGTTGACGAGGATGTCGATGGGGCCGATGGCGTCGATCAGGCCCTCAGCGGCAGCGGCATCCGTCACCTCCAGGGAGCGGATGTCGAGCTCGACCCCCACTTCGGATGCCGCGGAGCGCAGGGCGTCAGCGCGCGAGGTGTCGCGGACGGTGGCGATGACCGATACGCCGGCCTTCGCGAGTCCGATGGCCGTGTGCAGGCCGATGCCGCTGGAGGTGCCGGTGACGAGAGCGAGAGTCATACGCCCATCCTGCTCCTGTCGGTGATGACCGGGGTATGTGGGATTCTCTCGACACCGCCTCCGGGCTGACGCGGTGGGAGGCTCGATCAGATGTCGAGGATGCCGCCGACCGGGTCATCTCCGAGAGGTCCTCCGGGATGAGCGAACCGATCATCGCCTGCCCCTCGTCGATGGGATGGAGAGTCTGACAGGGGTGTTCCGTCGCTCTGCGGCGACCTCACCGTCCGAAGACCGGTTCGAGCGTGACCCACCCGCCGCCGAACTTCGGTTCACGCCCGTCGCCCGAGGAGGTGCGACTGAGGCGCCGACGGACCCACGGCCCCACGTGCTCGCGATAGTAGGCCGAGCCCTTCAGCCGCTCGACCTCGGGGATCTCCCGCAGGTGCCACCACTCCCCTGGCGGCGTGAGACCGACGGACTCGATCACGCGGGCGGCGACCCGATGATGGCCCCGGGCGTTCATGTGCAGACGGTCCACCGACCAGAACTCCCCGCCCGCCAACTCGCGGTCGAACCAGTTGTAAGCGGTGATCACGTCGAGGCGCTTCTCGAGGCGCTTCTCGACCGCGTGAGACAGGCGGTCGCCGCGGGCCTCGATGAGCGCGCCGAGCGGAAGACCCGCCGACGGGTTGGCCCCGGACAGCACGATGAGCTGCACGCCCTCCTCGTCGCAGCGCCGCACGACGTGATCGAACAGGTCCACGATGCGCCCGATACCCGTCCGCGGCCGGAGCATGTCGTTCCCGCCGCCATTGAACGACAGGTGCGTCGGCTTCAGTGCGAGCGCCGGTTCGAGCTGCTGGGCGACGATCGGCTCGATGAGCTTGCCGCGGATCGCCAGGTTCGCGTACTGGACCGGCTCCCCCGCGGCATCCGCCCACCCTTGTGCGGCGAGATCGGCCCACCCTCGAACGGTTCCGTCGGGCAGTTCGTCGCCGACCCCTTCGGTGAACGAGTCGCCGATCGCGACGTAGCGCACGGATGCCATCCCCCGAGCCTACGCGCGCCAGCGCGCTCAGCCGCCGTCTCGCGCACCGCTCTGGCATGTCGAGTGTCCAAGACACACCGTTCCGTTGTCGCGTGAAACGGCGTGTCTTGGACGCTCGACGTGGTGTGCGGGTGCGGCCCAGGCGGAGTGAGCCGGTGCGCGCGGGTCAGGAAAGCGCGCGCCCGCGCTGCTCGCGCAGGAACAGGGCGGCCACGACGGCGATCGCGAAGAACGCCGCGAACACGACGAAGAGAAGGGGCGCTCCCCCGAATCCGAGCAGGGGCGGCACGGCGAGCGGAGCGAGGATGGAGGCGATGCGCCCGACCCCGGCCGCCCATCCCGCGCCCGTCGCCCGCAGTGCCGTCGGATAGGTCTCGGGGGTGGCGGCGTACAGCGCGCCCCACGCGCCCAGGTTGAAGAACGACAGGGCCATTCCCGCGGCGATCACCGCGACCTCGCCCGAAGCCGTGCCGAACAGCACCGCCGAGACGGCCGAACCGGCGAGGAACGTCGCGAGCGTCGCGCGTCGCCCCCAGGCCTCGATCAGCCACGCCGCCGCGGCGTATCCCGGCAGCTGGGCCAGCGTGATCACGAGGGTGAAACCGAACGAGCGCACGAGGTCGTAGCCCTGCGAGACGAGGATCGTGGGGATCCAGATGAACGCCCCATAGTACGAGAAGTTCACGCAGAACCACAGCACCCACAGGCTCGCCGTGCGTGCGCGCAGCGCGGGGGCCCAGAGGGCGCGGATGCGGGGCCGCGGAGCGGGAATGGATGCCGCGACTCCCTCGCTCGACGGCTCGAGCGAGACCCGTCCGGCGGCGGCCTCGAGGTCGCGTACGATCGCCGCGGCCTCGGGGTTGCGTCCGCGCGACGCGAGCCAGCGCGGCGACTCAGGCAGTCCCCAGCGCACGAGCAGCGCGTAGACCGCGGGGATCGCGCCGAGCGCGAAGGCCCACCGCCAGCCGTCGGCGGACGCCGGCACCACGAGATAGCCGATCACCGCGGCAGCGGTCCAGCCGACCGCCCAGAACGCCTCGAGGAAGACGATGAGGCGCCCACGCATGCGTGCCGGGGCGAACTCGCTGACGTAGGTCGAAGCCACCGGCAGCTCCGCCCCGAGCCCCAGGCCGACGATGAAGCGCAGCACCAGAAGGGCCGCGAGCCCGCCGACGAGCGCACTCGCCCCGGTGGCCACGCCGTAGACCAGCAGGGTCAGGGCGAAGACGTGGCGGCGACCGAAGCGGTCGGCGAGCAGACCGCCCAGGCTCGCCCCGATCGCCATCCCGGCGAAGCCCGCCGAGGCGATCCACGAGGCCTGCGTCGGAGCGAGTTGCCACTGCACGCTGAGTGCGGCGATGACGAACGAGATGAGCCCGACGTCCATGGCGTCCAGGGCCCACCCCAGGCCCGATCCGCCCAGGATCTTCGCGTGCCGCCGGGTGAAGGGCAGGGCGTCGAGGCGTTCGGACACCCGGATGGTGTCGGTGGTCGTGGTCACCGCGAGACGGGGGCGTCGGCGAGCATGTCGTGCACGAGGGGCAGGACCTGCGTGCCGTAGAGCTCGATGCTGCTCAGCAGGTGATCGTGCGAGATCGAACCGCTGGCCATCTTGAGCTGGAAACGGCTGTTACCCAGCGCGCGCACGGTGGCCGCGATCTTGCGCGCGACCGTCTCGGGCGACCCCACGTACATCGATCCTTCGGGGCCGACGTCGTGCTGGAACCGCAAGCGGTTGTACTCCGGCCAGCCGCGCTCGCGTCCGATCGTGTTGTTCAGCTCCGCGACGCCCTCGTACGCCTCTTCCCACGCCTGCTCGTCGGTCGCTGCGATGTGCCCCGGCGAATGCACCGAGATGGGCATCTGGGGCTTGCCGAGCTCATCGAGTGACCGGCGGTAGAGATCGGCGTAGGGCCGGAACCGCGCCGCCGAGCCCCCGATGATCGCGAGGACGAGGCCGTAGCCGTAGCGGGCCGTGCGCACGACCGACTCTGGCGAACCCCCGACCCCCACCCAGGCCTTCAGGCCGTTCTCGGTCTTCGGGTACACGTCGGCGTCCTGCAGCGCGGCGCGCGTGCGTCCCGACCAGGTGACCGGCTTCTCCTGCAGGAGGAGGGAGAAGAGCTCGAGCTTCTCCTCGAACAGCACCTCGTAGTCGGCGAGGTCGTAGCCGAACAGGGGGAACGACTCGATGAACGAGCCCCGCCCCAGGATCACCTCGGCGCGCCCGTTGGAGACGGCGTCGAGGGTCGCGAAGCGCTCGTACACGCGCACGGGGTCGTCGCTGGAGAGGACCGTGACGGCCGTGCCGAGGTGGATGTTCTCGGTGCGCGCGGCCGCCGCGGCGAGGACGATCTCCGGGCTCGTCACGGCGAAGTCCTTGCGGTGGTGCTCCCCCACCCCGAAGAAAGACACGCCCACCTGGTCGGCGAGCACCGCCTGATCGACGACGTTGCGGATGGTCTGAGCGTCGGACAGCAGCGACCCGTCGGGGCCGCGCGAGATGTCTCCGAAGGTGTCGAGGCCGAGCTCGAGAGGGCGAACGTCCATGGGGTCTCCTTGCATTCGGATGAATGAACTTTACGCGACCGCCGGGTATTCCCCGATCCACGATCCACGCACCGGCGCGATCCGCCCGGAGTGCCTCACCGCCTGACGAGAGGCACCCCGGGCCGGACGCCCGCCGGACTCAGGCGGATGCGAGAGCCGCGCGCAGAGTGTCGAGCCCGACGCCGCCGATGTCGAGGGCGCGCGTGTGGAACTGCTTCATCGAGAAATCCGCTCCGCGGCGTTCCTGCTCCTCGGCGCGCACCTGCTCCCAGATGCGCTGACCGACCTTGTACGACGGCGCCTGCCCAGGCCATCCGAGGTAGCGGTTGACCTCGAAGCGCACGAACTCCTCGCTCATGTTGACGTTCTTCAGCATGAATGCGAGGGCGTAGTCGTGGTCCCAGGTGCCGGCGCCGTCGAGGCGCGGCTTCTGCAGGTGCACGCCGATATCGAGCACCACACGCGCCGCCCGCATGCGCTGCCCGTCGAGCATGCCGAGGCGGTCGGCGGGGTCGTCGAGGTAGCCCAGCTGCTCCATCAGCCGCTCGGCGTACAGGGCCCAGCCTTCGGCGTGACCGCTCGTGCCCGCGAGCAGACGTCGCCAGGAGTTGAGCTCGGCACGGTTGTGCACCGCCTGCGCGATCTGCAGGTGGTGGCCCGGAACGCCCTCGTGGTACACGGTCGTGAGCTCGCGCCAGGTGTCGAAGGTGTCGACGCCCTCGGGCACCGACCACCACATACGACCGGGACGGGAGAAGTCGTCGGTCGGGCCGGTGTAGTAGATCCCGCCTTCGTTGGTCGGGGCGATCATGCACTCGAGGCGACGGATGGGCTCGGCGATGTCGAAGTGCGTGCGGCCGAGTTCTTCCACGGCCCTGTCGCTCGTGCGCTGCATCCACTCCTGAAGGGCGGCGGTACCGCGGAGCTTTCGCGACTCGTCCTTCTCGAGGAAGGCCACGGCCTCTTCGACGCTCGCGCCGGGGAGGATCTCGTTCGCGATCGCCTCCTGCTCCGCGACCATGCGCGCGAGCTCCTCGACGCCCCACTCGTACGTCTCGTCGAGGTCGATCTCCGCGCCCAGGAACCGTCGGGAGTGCAGGGCGTAGACCTCCCGGCCCACCGCGTCGACCTCTCCCGCCGCCGGAGCCAGTTCACTCGACAGGAACGAGGCGAGGGCGTCGTAGGCGACGCGCGCCGCGTTGGAATTCTGCGCGAGGTCGCGAGCGAGGGATGCCGGCAGCTGACCCTCTTCGGGAGCGGCCTCGCCGACGAACTCGGCGAAGAAGCCCGTGTCGGAGGTGTAGCGGGCGATCTGCGTCACGACCTCGATGACCTGTCGGCGCGCCGGGACGACGCCCTGCGCGATACCGCGACGCAGCGTTGCGACGTAGCCGTCGATCGCCCCGGGGAGGGCCTTCATGCGCTCCGAGATCGTGGACCAGTCGTCGACCGTGGCGGTCGGCATGAGATCGAAGGTGGAGCGGATGTCCTGCGCCGGTGAGGCGATGACGTTGAGATCGCGCAGGTGCACGTTCGCCTCGTGGAACTCCACCATCAGGTCGAGCTCGCGCAGAAGATCCATCTTCGTGACGGCGTCGATCGCGTCGACCGGCTCCGCGCCCGCGAGCGCGGCCCGCGTGGCGCGTGCGTCGGCGAAGAGGGCCTCCGCGCCTTCGGGGCTGTAGTCGCCGAAGCGGCCGTTGTGCTCGAACCGGCCGATGTAGGTGGCGAGCGTCGGCTCCCGCTCGGCCAGGGTGTCCACCCACGCGTCGGCGATCGTGTCGATCGGCGTGGGGGTGCGGTGTGCGTCTGTCATCCTCCGAGCCTAGGGAAGCTGCGACGACGGCGCACCCCGTCCCCTCCGGCTGTGCATTCGTCGGCCTGGGGAGGACCGGTCCGTGCCGGACTCAGTGTCCCGCTTCGTCCCAGTCGCCTCCGCGACCGATCTGCACGTCGAGAGGCACCGAGAGCTCGGCGGCGTCGGCCATGCGCGCGCGCACGATCGCCTCCACGGCATCCCACTCCCCCGCCGCCACCTCGACGACGAGTTCGTCGTGGATCTGCAGCAGCACGCGCGAGCGCAGACCCTCGGATGCCAGCTCCTCGCGGATGCGGAACAGCGCCACCTTCATGATGTCGGCCGCGCTGCCCTGGATGGGGGCGTTGAGTGCGGCGCGCTCGGCGTTCTCGCGCAGGACGCGGTTCATGCTCGTGAGGTCGGGGAACGGCCGTCGGCGCCCGAAGATCGTCTCGGTGTAGCCGTCTTGACGGGCCTGCTCCACCGAACCGCGCAGGTAGTCGCGCACCGCGCCGAAGCGCGCGAAGTACTCGAGCATGAGCTTCTTGGCCTCGGACTGCTCGATACGCAGCTGCTTCGAGAGGCCGAAGGCCGAGAGGCCGTAGACGAGGCCGTACGACATCGCCTTCACCTTGGTGCGCATCGCGGGCGTCACGTCTTCGGGCTCGACGCCGAAGACGCGCGCACCCACGAAGCGGTGCAGGTCTTCGCCCGAGTTGAACGCCTCGATGAGTCCTGGGTCTCCCGAGAGGTGCGCCATGATGCGCATCTCGATCTGCGAGTAGTCAGCCGTGAGCAGCGTCTCGTATCCCTCGCCCACCTCGAAGGCCGCGCGGATACGACGGCTCTCCTCGGTGCGGATCGGGATGTTCTGCAGGTTGGGGTCGGTGCTCGACAGGCGACCGGTCTGGCTGCCTGTCTGCACGTACGTGGTGTGGATGCGTCCGTCGGCGCCGGTCGCGGTGTCGAGGGCGTCGATGATCTGCTTGAGTTTCGTCGCTTCGCGGTGGCGCAGCAGCAGGTCGAGGAAGGGGTGCGGGGCGCTCTCCTGGAGGTCGGCGAGAGCCGCGGCATCCGTGGTGTAACCGCTCTTGGTCTTGCGGGTCTTGGGCAGCTGGAGCTCGTCGAAGAGCACCTCCTGCAACTGCTTCGGCGAGCCGAGGTTCACCTCGTGACCGATCGCCGCGTACGCGTCGCGCGCGAGCGCGTCGGCGCGCGCACCGAGCTCGGCCGAGAAGCTCGACAGCTTCTCGTGCGACACGGCGACGCCGGCGAGCTCCATGTCGGCCAGCGCCGTCAGCGTCGGCAGCTCGATGTCGTCGAGAACGCTCGCGACCTTCTCGGGCATGGTGGCGCGCTGCGCAGCGGCGACCCGGCGGGTGAACCACGACAACTGTCCGGGGGTGGCGCCTTCCGTCTCGGGCACGAGCTGGGTGGGATCGGCGACCGGGAGCTTCTCGTCGAGCTCGCGCTCCACGAGGTCGGCGAGCGTCTTGTCGGGGAAGCTCGGACGCACGAGCCATCCGGCCAGCAGCACGTCGAACGCCACGCCGCCCACCGAGACCCCCTCGCGGGCCAGGGCCTTGATCTGGGGTTTGGCGTCGGAGAATACCTTGGGGGCATCGGATGCCAGCCACGGCGCCAGTGCGTCGCGGACCGCCGGGCTCCACTCGGCCTCGACGGCCGCGTCGCCCGACGCGAGGCCGATCGCCGTGGGCGTGGTGCCGGAGAGGCTGAGGGTCACCCCCACCTCGCCCTTCGCGTCAGCCGCCCAGGCGGCGAGGGCGTCGGGTTCCAGGCGTGCGGGCGTCGGAGCGGTCGCAGTCGGCCGCGCCTCTTCGACGATGCCGCCCTCTCCGCCGAGCGCATCGAAGACGCGCGGCAGCAGCGTGCGGAACTCCAGACGGGCGAAGATGTCGCGGACGGCCTGGGCGTCGAGCGGCTGGACCGCGAGGTCTTTCGGACCGACCGGGAGCTCGACGTCGCGCAGCAGGCGGTTCAGCGCGCGGTTGCGCTTGACGGCGTCGAGGTGCTCGCGCAGGTTGTTGCCGACGACGCCGGTGATCTTGTCGGCGTTGTCGAGGAGCGCCTCGAGCGAGCCCCACTGGGTGAGCCACTTGACCGCGGTCTTCTCGCCGACCTTCGGCACGCCGGGCAGGTTGTCGCTCGTCTCGCCGACGAGGGCCGCGATCTCGGGATACTGCGCCGGGGGCAGCCCGTACTTCTCGATCACCGCGTCGGTGTCGTAGCGCTTGAGCTGCGAGACCCCCTGCACGTTGGGATACAGCAGCGTGATGTCGTCGGTCACGAGCTGGATGGTGTCGCGATCGCCGGAGCAGACCAGAACCGAGAAGCCCTGCTCCTCCCCCTGCGTGGCGAGGGTGGCCAGGATGTCATCGGCCTCGAAGTCCTCCTTCTTCAGCACCGGGACGCCCATGGCGGCGAGGCAGTCCTGCAGGAGGGGGATCTGCCCCTTGAACTCGGCCGGCGACTCGCTGCGGTTGGCCTTGTACTCGGTGTACTCCCGGGTGCGGAACGATTGCCGCGAGGTGTCGAACGCGACCGCGAGGTGGGTCGGCTTCTCGGCCTTCACCAGGTTGACGAACATCGACAGGAAGCCGTAAATGCCATTGGTGTGCTGACCGTCTTTCGTCGAGAAGTTGTCGACCGGCAGGGCGTAGAACGCCCGATAGGCCAGCGAGTGGCCGTCGACGACGAGGAGAGTAGGCTTTTCGGCATCCGTCACTCCCCCAGCGTAACGAGAACCACGGACACTCCCCCGGCCCGGCCCGATCACGGCCGCCCGCACGGCACGACGAAGGCGACGATGAGCAGCTCCACGACTCCCGACACCACTTCCGGCCTCGACTGGGCGAAGGAGCGCGGCATGGGCGCCCTCGCCGAGAAGATGGGCATCGAGTGGGTCGAGTTCACGGTCGAGCGCTGCGTGGCGACCATGCCGGTCGAGGGCAACACCCAACCCGTCGGTCTGCTGCACGGCGGCGCCTACGTCGTGCTCGGCGAATCGCTCGGTTCGATGGCGGCGAATCTGTACGCCGGGTCGGGCAAGCTCGCCGTCGGCATCGACATCAACGCCACGCACACGCGGTCGGCCACCTCGGGGGTCGTCACGGGTGTCTGCACCCCGATCCACCTGGGGCGTTCCCTCACCGTGCACGAGATCGCGGTCTCCGACGAGCAGGGCCGCCGTTGCTCGACCATCCGCATCACGAACATGATCAAGGACGCCCCGCGCGCCTGACGCCCCGGGGCGTCCGGTGGCTTCGACAGGCTCAGCCACCTCCAGCGCCGGACCCTGAGCCACCTCGGCGCGGAGGACCCTGAGCCTGTCGAAGGGTCCGAGACCCGCGGCGCCCCACGGAGGCTTCGACAAACTCAGCCACCTCCACCGCAGGACCCTCAGCCACCTCGGCGCGCAGGACCCTCAGCCACCTTGGCACGCAGGACCCTGAGCCTGTCGAAGGGTCCGGGCCCCAACAAAGAATGGATGCCACCGAAGTGGCATCCATTCTCGAAAGGCGCGGGAGTCAGCCCTTCTTGGGCGCCAGCTGCTCGATGATCGCCTTCGCGACGTCCTGCATGGTGAGGCGGCGGTCCATCGACGCCTTCTGGATCCAGCGGAAGGCCTCGGGCTCGCTCAGGCCCATCTTCTCGTTCAGCAGGCCCTTGGCGCGGTCGACCAGCTTGCGGGTCTCGAAGCGCTCGACCATGTCGGCGACCTCGGCCTCGAGCGTGATGATCTGCTCGTAGCGGGCCAGGGCGATCTCGATCGCGGGCAGCAGGTCGTTCGGCGTGAAGGGCTTGACGACGTAGGCCAGGGCGCCGGCCTCGCTGGCGCGCTCCACGAGCTCCTTCTGACTGAAGGCCGTCAGCAGCACCACGGGGGCGATGTGATTCTTGCTCAGCTTCTCGGCGGCGCTGATGCCGTCGAGCTGCGGCATCTTGACGTCCATGATCACCAGATCGGGGCGCAGTTCGGTGGCCAGCTGCACGGCGGTCTCGCCGTCGCCCGCCTCGCCGACGACGTCGAAGCCGTTGTCGCGGAGGATCTCGACGATGTCGAGGCGGATCAGCGACTCGTCTTCCGCGACGACGACGCGACGCGGTGCGGTCGGCGCGGTGGCCGGGGCGGCTTCTTGATCAGTCACGAGACCATCCTAGAACGTGGATTCGCGCACCCACGGGAGACCGCGGATGCGATAGGGCGTACCGGTGGTGGGACTCGAACCCACACGTCTTTCGACAGAGCATTTTGAGTGCCCCGCGTCTGCCATTCCGCCACACCGGCAGGTGCTGCGTTCCCAATGTACCGGGCGGGAACGCGACACGACGCGCGCCGGGGTCACCGGCGCGCGTCGTGAGGGGTCAGACTTCCTGGTACCCGGGGGCCGCGCCGTGCACGGCGTCGCCCACGCGGTGCACGCGCAGGTCGTTCGTCGAACCGGCGATTCCGGGAGGGGAACCCGAGATGACGACGACCTTGTCGCCGACCTTGGCCAGGTCGTTGGTGAGCAGGTAGTCGTCGACCTGAAGGAACATCTTGTCGGTGTGCGACACGTGCTCCACCAGCGTCGAGCGCACGCCCCACGTCAGCGCGAGGCGACGGCGGATGCCGGGCTCCGGCGTGAACGCGATCATCGGGATGGTCGAGCGCAGGCGCGACATGCGACGGGCGGAGTCGCCCGACTCGGTGAAGACGCACAGGTACTTCGCCTCGACGAAGTCGGCGACCTCGACGGCGGCGAGCGTGATGGCGCCACCCTGCGTGCGGGGCTTGTTGGTCAGCGGCGCGATGCGCTCGAGACCGTGTTCCTCGGTGGACTCCACGATGCGGGCCATCGTCTCGACGACCACGACCGGGTAGGCGCCCACGCTGGTCTCGCCCGAGAGCATGACCGCGTCGGCGCCGTCGAGCACGGCGTTGGCGACGTCGGACGTCTCGGCGCGCGTGGGGACGGGGTTGGTGATCATCGACTCGAGCATCTGCGTCGCGACGATGACGGGCTTGGCCATGCGGCGCGCCAGCTCGACGGCGCGCTTCTGCACGATCGGCACGGCCTCGAGGGGAAGCTCGACGCCGAGGTCGCCACGGGCGACCATGATGCCGTCGAAGGCGTCGATGATCTCCTCGAGGTTGTCGACCGCCTGCGGCTTCTCGATCTTGGCGATGACGGGAACGTAGCGCCCCTCTTCGGCCATGATCTCGTGCACGCGCTCGATGTCCTTGGCATCCCTGACGAACGAGAGGGCGATGAGGTCGGCGCCGGCGTTCAGGCCCCAGCGGAGGTCGGACTCGTCCTTCTCGCTCAGGGCGGGGACGTTCACGGCCACTCCGGGCAGGTTGATGCCCTTGTTGTTCGACACGGGGCCGCCGACGATGACCTTGGTGGTCACGACGGTGCCGTCGGTCTCGACGACCTCGACGCGGACCTTGCCGTCGTCGATCAGGAGGAAGTCTCCGGGGCGGACGTCCTGGGGCAGGCCCTTGAACGTCGTGCCGACGATCTCCTTGGTACCGAGGATGTCCTCGATCGTGATCTTGAAGATGTCGCCGGGGAGCAGGTCGTGGGGACCGTTCTCGAACTTGCCGAGGCGGATCTTGGGGCCCTGCAGGTCGACGAGCGCGGCCACCGGGCGACCGGCGTCCTCCGCTGCCTTCCGCACGTTGGCGAAGTTGGCGTCGTGCACGGAGTAATCTCCGTGGCTCAGGTTGAGGCGGGCGACGTCCACCCCGGCGTCGATGATGGCGCGAACCATCTCATACGACGACGTGGCGGGCCCGAGTGTTGCGACGATCTTGGCGCGTCTCATCCGTTTTCAAGCTCCGTGAGGATTTTCGGGAAGTGGCCGATCGGCCCTTGCCAGCTTAGGCGGGCAGGAGGCCGATGGCGACATCGGTCGGGCGCACCGGCGCGGGGAGCACCGTTTCGCCCATGAGGAAGGTGTCGACCTCGGCGGCGGCCGCGCGGCCCTCGGCGATGGCCCACACGATGAGGGACTGTCCGCGTCCCGCATCGCCGGCGACGAAGACGCCCGGCGACGTGGTGGCGTAGGTCGCGTCGCGCTCGACGTTGCCGCGGTCGGTGAACCGCGCACCGAGCTGGCTCTCGAGCAGCTCGCGCTCCGGGCCGGTGAAGCCCATCGCGATGAGCACGAGGTCGGCGGGGATCTCGCGCTCGGTGCCGCTCTTGGGCACGCGACGGCCGTCGATGTACTCCGTCTCGGCCACGCGCAGCGCGCGCACCTCTCCTGCGGCGTTGCCGAGGAACTCCACGGTGGAGGCGAGGAACGTGCGCTCCCCGCCCTCTTCGTGAGCGGATGCCATCTCGAACAGGTTCGGCATCATCGGCCACGGCTGCTCGGCCGGGCGCTCGGAGGGCGGCTGCTTGCCGATCGCGAGGTTGGTGACGCTGAGCGCTCCCTGGCGGTGGGCGGTTCCGATGCAGTCCGCGCCGGTGTCGCCACCGCCGATGACGACGACGTGCTTGCCCTCGGCCGAGATCTGCTGTGGCACCTGATCGCCCGCGACGGCCTTGTTGCCCTCGACGAGGTACTCCATGGCGTAGTGCACGCCGTCGAGGTCGCGCCCCGGGATGGCGAGGTCGCGCGGCACGGTGGAGCCCGTGGCCACCACGACGGCGTCGTAGCGGGCGCGCAGGTCGCTCCACGAGATGTCCTTGCCGATCTCGACCCCCGCGCGGAAGCGGGTGCCCTCGGCCTGCATCTGACGCAGGCGCAGCTCGAGGTGGCGCTTCTCCATCTTGAAGTCCGGGATGCCGTAGCGCAGCAGTCCGCCGATGCGGTCGTCGCGCTCGAAGACGGCGACCGTGTGACCGGCGCGCGTCAGCTGCTGGGCCGCGGCGAGGCCGGCGGGCCCGGAGCCGACGACCGCGACGGTCTTGCCCGTCAGACGCTCCGGCGGCTCGGGCTCGACCCAGCCGTTGCCGAACGCCTCGTCGATGATCGAGACCTCGACCTGCTTGATCGTCACGGCCGGCTGGTTGATGCCGAGAACGCACGAGCTCTCGCACGGCGCGGGGCACAGGCGTCCGGTGAACTCCGGGAAGTTGTTCGTTGCGTGCAGGCGCTCGATCGCGGCTCGCCCTTCCCCGCGCCACGTGAGGTCGTTCCACTCGGGGATCAGGTTGCCGAGCGGGCAGCCCTTGTGGCAGAACGGGATGCCGCAGTCCATGCAGCGGCCGGCCTGGCGCTTGATGACGGCCGAATCACCCGGCTCGTACACCTCTTTCCAGTCCATGATGCGCACGGGCACCGGTCGACGCTTCGGGAGCTCGCGCTCCGTGGTCTTGAGAAAGCCCTTCGGGTCAGCCACCCGTCACCTCCAGAATGCGCTTCCAGACGACGTCGCCGTCGGGGTCGAGCCCCTCGGTGACCGCCTCCTGGCGGGTCTGCAGCACGGCGGCGTAGTCGCGCGGCAGCATCCGGACGAAGTTGTCCACCTCGACCTCGAAGTCGTCGAGCAGACGACGGGCGAGGGTGGAATCGGTCTCCGCGACGTGCTTTTCGAGCAGGTCGCGGAGGATCTCGGCATCCCCCGATCCGAGGGCGCCGAGGACGAGCTCACCGGATGCCATGGCTTCGCGGTTCACCTTGTCGCGGTCGAGCTTGTAGACGTAGGCCTGTCCGCCCGACATGCCGGCGCCCAGGTTGCGGCCCGTGGCCCCGAGGATCACGGCGAGACCGCCCGTCATGTACTCCAGCGCGTGGTCGCCCACGCCCTCCACGACCGCCGTCGCACCCGAGTTGCGGACGAGGAAGCGCTCGCCCACGACGCCGTTCAGGAACATCTGGCCCTGGGTGGCGCCGTAGCCGATGACGTTTCCGGCGATGACGTTCTCGGAGGCCGCGAACGTCGAGCCGCGCGGCGGGCGCACCACGATCGTGCCGCCCGACAGGCCCTTGCCGACGTAGTCGTTCGAGTCGCCCTCGAGCCGCAGCGTGATGCCCGCGGGCATGAACGCGCCGAACGACTGCCCGGCCGAGCCGGTCAGGCGCACGTCGATCGAGTTCTCGGGCAGGCCGTGCTCGCCCCGCGCCTTGGTGACGTGGTGTCCGAGCATCGTCCCGACCGCGCGCGCGGTGTTGCGGATGGGCAGATCGATGGTGAGCTGACCGCCGTTCGCGATGACGTCCTGCGCGCGCTCGATGAGCTGCACGTCGAAGTGCTCCTCGAGCTCGTGGTCCTGATTGCGGGCGTGGCGGCGCGGCTCGTCGTCGGCGAAGCGGGGACCTTCGAGGATCGGTGCGAGGTTGAGGCCTCGCGCCTTCCAGTGCTGGATCGCCTCGTTGGCATCCAGCAGCTCCGAGCGGCCGACGATCTCGTCGATCGAGCGGTAGCCCATCGCGGCGAGGTACTCGCGCACCTCCTGGGCGATGAACTCCATGAAGTTGACGATGTACTCGGCCTTGCCGGTGAAGCGCTGACGCAGCACCGGGTTCTGCGTCGCGACGCCCACGGGGCAGGTGTCGAGGTGGCAGACGCGCATCATGATGCAGCCCGAGACCACCAACGGCGCGGTGGCGAAGCCGAACTCCTCGGCCCCGAGCAGCGCACCGATGATCACGTCGCGACCGGTCTTCATCTGACCGTCGACCTGTACGACCACGCGATCGCGCATGCCGTTGAGCATGAGCGTCTGCTGCGTCTCGGCGAGACCGAGCTCCCACGGGGTGCCCGCGTGCTTGAGCGAGTTCATGGGGCTCGCGCCCGTTCCCCCGTCTTGTCCGGAGACCAGGATGACGTCGCTCAGCGCCTTGGCGACACCCGCCGCGACCGCACCGATACCGGACTGGCTCACCAGCTTGGTGTGGATGCGGGCCTTGGGGTTGGCGCGCTTGAGGTCGAAGATCAGCTGCTTGAGGTCTTCGATCGAGTAGATGTCGTGGTGCGGGGGCGGCGAGATGAGTCCCACGCCCGCGGTCGCGTGACGGGTGCGCGCCACCCACGGGTACACCTTGGTCGGGGGCAGCTGACCGCCCTCGCCGGGCTTGGCGCCCTGGGCGAGTTTGATCTGGATGTCGTCGGCCTCGGTGAGGTACAGGCTCGTCACGCCGAATCGACCGGATGCCACCTGCTTGATGGCGCTGCGGCGCTCGGGGTCGAGCAGACGGTCGACGTCTTCTCCGCCCTCACCGGTGTTGCTCTTGCCGCCGATCCGGTTCATCGCGACGGCGAGCACCTCGTGCGCCTCCTTCGAGATGGAGCCGTAGCTCATCGCACCCGTGGAGAAGCGCTTGACGATGGCAGAGACGGGCTCGACCTCGTCGATCGGCACGGCCGGACGCAGACCCGTGCGCAGACCGAACAGTCCGCGGAGGGTCTTCAGCTCGTGCGCCTGGTCGTCGATCAGCTGCGTGTACTCGCGGAAGATGTCGTACCGACGCTCGCGCGTGGCGTGCTGCAGGCGGAACACCGTGTCGGGGTTGAACAGGTGCGGGGCGCCGTCGCGACGCCACTGGTACTCGCCGCCGGTCCACAGGCGCTCGTGAGCGCGCGCCGCGGCATCCTGCGGGTAGGCGTACTCGTGGCGCGCGGCGTTCTCGGCCGCGATGACGTCGAGTCCCACACCGCCGAGCTTGGACTCGGTGCCGGTGAAGTAGGCCTCGACGAAGTCGCGCGACAGACCCACGGCCTCGAACACCTGGGCGCCGGCGTACGACGACACCGTGGAGATGCCCATCTTCGACATGATCTTCAGCACGCCCTTGCCGAGCGCGTAGATCAGGTTCTTGACGGCCTTCTCGGGCGTGATGTTCGTGATGAAGCCCGCGCGCACGAGGTACTCTACGGTCTCCATCGCCAGGTACGGGTTGACCGCCGAGGCTCCGTAGCCGATGAGGGTGGCCACGTGGTGCACCTCGCGCACGTCGCCGGCCTCGACGACCAGACCCACCTTCATGCGGGTCTCTTTGCGGATGAGGTGGTGGTGCACCGCCGCGAGCATGAGCAGCGACGGGATGGGCGCCAGGTCTTTGTTGGAGTCGCGGTCGCTGAGCACGATGAACTCGGCGCCGTCTTCGATGGCCTGGTCGACCTCGGTGCACATCTGCGTGAGGCGCTTCTGCAGCCCCTTGTGCCCGGCCTCGACGCGGTACAGGCCGCGGATCGTCACCGACGACCGCCCGGGCAGGGCGGTGTCGATGTGCTGGATCTTGGCGAGTTCGTCGTTGTCGATGACGGGGAAGTCGAGGGTCACCGTGCGCGTGTGGTCGGGACCCCAGTCGAGCAGGTTGCGCTCGGGGCCGAGCCCCAGCGACAGCGAGGTCACGACCTCTTCGCGGATCGAGTCGAGCGGCGGGTTGGTGACCTGCGCGAACTGCTGCGAGAAGTAGTCGAACAGCAGGCGCGGGCGGTCGCTGAGCACCGCGACCGGCGCGTCGCTTCCCATGGCGCCGAGAGGCTCGACGCCGCCCTGGCCCATCGGGGTGAGCAGGATGCGCACCTCTTCTTCGGTGTAGCCGAAGGTGCGCTGGCGACGCGTGATCGAGGCGATGGGGTGCACGATGTGCTCGCGCTCGGGCAGCTCGCTGAGCTTCACCCGGCCTTTGTCGACCCACTCGCCCCACGGCTCGAGGGAGGCGAGCTGCGCCTTGATCTCGGCGTCGTCGACGATGCGGCGCGCGGCGGTGTCGACGAGGAACATGCGACCCGGCTGCAGACGACCGCGGCGCTTGATGCGCTCGGGGGCGAAGTCGAGAACACCCGTCTCGGAACCGATCACGACGAGGCCGTCGGTCGTCTCGGTCCAGCGGCCGGGGCGCAGACCGTTGCGGTCGAGCGTGGCGCCCACGAGCGTGCCGTCGGTGAAGATGAGCGCGGCGGGGCCGTCCCAGGGCTCCATCTGCATGGAGTGGTAGTCGTAGAAGGCGCGCAGGTCGGGGTCGATCGTCGCCTGCTTCTCGTAGGCCTCCGGCACCATCATCATGATGGCGTGCGGAAGGCTGCGACCGGTGAGGGTCAGCAGCTCGAGGACCTCGTCGAAGGATGCCGAGTCGCTGGCGCCCTCGGTGCAGATGGGCAGCAGCGGGCGCACGTCGCCGATGAGCTCGGATTCGAGCTGCGACTGACGCGCGCGCATCCAGTTGCGGTTGCCCTTGACGGTGTTGATCTCGCCGTTGTGCGCGAGCATGCGCAGCGGCTGCGCGAGCGGCCACGAGGGGAACGTGTTCGTGGAGTAGCGCGAATGCACGACGGCCAGCTCGGAAGCGAACCGCTCGTCCTGCAGGTCGGGGTAGAACGGCTCGAGCTGCAGCGTCGTGACCATGCCCTTGTAGCCGAGGGTGCGGCTCGACAGCGAGACGAAGTAGGCCTCGAGCTCGTGACGCGCGCGCTTGCGGAGACGGTACACGCGGCGGTCGAGCGCGATGCCCGACAGCGCAGGCTGGTCGCCGACGGCCGGCCGCGACACGAACAGCTGCTCGAAGGCGGGACGGGCCTCGTACGCGAGCTTGCCGAGGTTCTCGGGCTCGACGGGGACCTCACGCCACCCGAGCACCTCGAGGTTCTCGTGGCGGGCGATCTCTTCGATCCCGGCCTTCATCGCGACACGGTCATCGTGTCCGAGGGGCAGGAACACCATTCCGGCGGCGTACTCCCCCACCGGCGGCAGGTCGAAGTCGACGACGGCGCGGAGGAACGCATCGGGCATCTGCGTCAGGATGCCGGCACCGTCTCCGGTGCCCGCGTCGGAGCCGATCGCGCCGCGGTGCTCGAGGTTGCGCAGCGCGGTCAGCGCCAGGTCGATGATGTCGTGACCGGCTTCGCCGCGGAGAGTGGCGACCATGGCGAGGCCACAGGCGTCTTTCTCGAACGACGGGTCGTACATTCCCTGTCGGGCGGGGAATGCTCCTCCGACGGTGTCGGAGCGCAGGCTGGAAGCCATATCAACCGTCCTCACGTTGATGCTTCGAATGGGACGACGTCGGCCCAGAGTGTTAGTTCGTGGCGGGGCTGCTTGTGGCGCTGGTGCCGACGGTGTCGTTCGTCGCGGGCGGCTCGCTCACGTCGACGAAGTCAGAGGGGTCGCCTGAGTCTACAGCCCCCGGAGCCTTCGACTCGCGCCCGGGCACGTACGGCGACGGCTCGAGACCGTGGTGACGACGCGACTGCACGACGAAGATGACGATGCCGAGGACGACGCCGAAGATCGCGGCCCAGACGTTCGTGCGCAGGCCCAGGATGATGTCGCTGGGGTCGATGCGGATGGATTCCCAGACGATACGGCCGGCGCTGTACCAGACGAGGTAGATCGCGAACTGCTTGCCCCACTGCAGCGTGAACCGCTTGCCGACGTACAGGATGACGGCTGCGCCCAGCAGGTTCCAGATGACCTCGTAGAGGAAAGTCGGCTGGAAAAGCGTGCCGGCTGGCAGTCCGACGGGGATGGCCGAGTTGCCGGCGGCGATCTCCAGGCCCCACGGCAGGTCGGTGGGCTGACCGAAGAGCTCCTGGTTGAACCAGTTGCCGAAGCGGCCCATCGCCTGGGCGATGATGAGTCCCGGCGCGAGCGCGTCGGCGAACGTCCAGAAGCGGATGCCGGTCCACCGGCATCCGAGGATCGCGCCGATGGCGCCGCCGATGAGGGCGCCGTAGATGGCGATGCCGCCCTCCCAGATGGCCCACACCGACCCCGGCTGGGTGATGTTCCACGGGTTCGAGCCGGGGCCGAAGTAGAAGCCCAGGTGCGTGACGACGTGGTAGATGCGCGCCACGATGATCGCAAGCGGCACCGCCAGCAGGCAGATGTCGATGACGACCCACTTCTCGGCGCCGCGACGCGTCAGCCGGGCGTTCGTGAGGAGCACCGCGACGATGATGCCCGCGACGATGCACAGGGCATAGAAGTGGATGCGGAGCGGACCGAGATCGACGTAGGAGATCGACGGGCTCGGAATGCTGGAGAGCACGCCGGAGGCGGCGCTCGAGAGGGCGAACGTCATGCAGACGAGTCTAGGCGCGCTGAACGGCGCCCGCGGACAGCTCCCTCGCGAGCGAGGAGAGGCCCTCGACACCGCCGTCGCGGAGCGCCTTGACCAGCGCGGTGCCGACGATCGCGCCGTCGGCGTACTCCACGACGCCGGCGACCTGCTCGGCGTTCGAGATGCCGATGCCCACGCACGCGTGCTGCGCCCCGAACGCCCGGAGGCGCTCGACGAGACCGCGGGCGGCGGCGTCGAGTGAGGCCCGCTCCCCCGTGATGCCCATGGTCGAGACCGTGTACACGAAGCCCGTGGAGGCGTCGACGATCATCTTCAGACGCTCGTCGGAGGAGGTGGGCGCGGCCAGGAACACGCGGTCGAGACCGGTGCGCTCGCTCGCGGTGATCCACGCGGCGCCGGCGTCGGGGGTGATGTCGGGCGTGATGAGGCCCGCACCGCCTGCGGCGACCAGCTCGTCGGCGTAGCGGTCGACGCCGTACTGCTCGACGAGGTTCCAGTAGGTCATGACGAGGATCGGCACGTCGGTGCGCGCCGTGACCTCGCGGATGATCGTGAAGAGATCGCGCATGCGGAAGCCGTTGGCCAGGGCCGTCTGCGTGGCCTCCTGGATGACGAGACCGTCCATGACGGGATCGCTGTAGGGCGGGCCGAGCTCGATGACGTCGGCTCCCGCCTCGGCGAGGGCGACGGCCGCCTCGATGCTGGTGGCGACGTCGGGGAAGCCGGCGGGCAGATACCCGACGAACGCCCCGCGACCCTCCGCGTGGGCGGCGTCGATCGCCGCGGCGACGCGCGAGGTCACAGCTCGACCCCCGCACCGCTCGCGGCGTCGGGTGCCGGCGCGACCTCGACCGGCGAACCGGGGGCGGATGCCACGGTGTCGGCGGCGCGCGTCTGCGCGCGTCCTTCGACGGTGTCCGGCGCGTGCTCCGCGTCGTAGAGGTCGAAGTAGCGGGCGGCGGTGTCCATGTCTTTGTCGCCGCGACCGGACAGGTTGATCGCGATGACGGCATCCGGGCCCAGCTCGCGTCCGATGCGCAGGGCACCGGCGAGGGCGTGGGCGGACTCGATTGCGGGGATGATGCCCTCGGTGCGCGACAGCAGGCGGAGGGCCTGCATGGCCTCGTCGTCGGTGGCCGGGATGTACTGCGCGCGGCCGATGTCGGCGAGCCACGCGTGCTCGGGTCCGACGCCGGGGTAGTCGAGGCCGGCGGAGATCGAGTGCGACTCGGTCGTCTGGCCGTCTTCGTCCTGCAGAACGTAGGTGCGCGCACCGTGGAGCACGCCCGGGCGTCCGCGGCCGATGGATGCCGCGTGCTTGGGCGTGTCGACGCCGTCGCCGGCCGCCTCGACGCCGTAGAGGGCCACGCCCTCGTCGTCGAGGAAGGCGTCGAACATGCCGATGGCGTTGGATCCGCCGCCCACGCACGCGAAGACGGCATCCGGGAGGCGACCGAGGCGCTCGAGGAACTCGGCGCGCGTCTCTTCGCCGATGATCTTCTGGAAGTCGCGCACCATCGCGGGGAACGGGTGCGGGCCCGCGGCGGTGCCGAAGATGTAGTTCGTGGTCTCGACGGAGGCGACCCAGTCGCGGTACGCCTCGTTGATCGCGTCCTTCAGGGTGCGCGACCCCGTCGTGACCGGGACGACCTCGGCGCCCAGCAGGCGCATGCGCGCGACGTTCAGCGCCTGGCGCTCGGTGTCGACCTCGCCCATGTAGACGACGCACTCGAGGCCGAACAGGGCGGCGGCCGTCGCGGTGGCCACTCCGTGCTGGCCGGCTCCGGTCTCGGCGATGACCCGTGTCTTACCGAGACGCTTGGTGAGCAGGGCCTGCCCGAGAACGTTGTTGATCTTGTGCGATCCGGTGTGGTTCAGGTCTTCGCGCTTGAGGAACACGCGCGCCCCGCCGGCGTGCTCCGCGAACCGCGGAACCTCGGTGAGCGCGGAAGGGCGACCGGCGTAGTCGTGCAGCAGGGCGCGCAGCTCGGCGTGGAACTCCGGGTCGGCCATCGCCGACTCGTAGACCGCGGTGAGCTCGTCGATCGCCGCGATGAGCGACTCGGGCATGTAGCGGCCACCGAAGTCGCCGAAGAACGGCCCCTTCTGATCGCGCAGCTTCTGGTCGGGAACGGTGGTCATGACGTCTCCTGGAGGAACGCGCGGAGCGTGGCGACGGGATCGCCGGTCACGAGGGCCTCGCCCACGAGGACGACGTCTGCCCCCGCGGCGCGGTAGTGGGCGACGTCGGCGGGGGCGAGGACGGCGGACTCGGCGATCTTGATCGCGTCGGCCGGGAAGCGGTCGGCGAGCGAACCGAACAGGTCGCGGTCGAGCTCGAACGTCGACAGGTTGCGGGCGTTGACGCCGATGAGCTTCGCGCCCAGCTCGGACGCGCGCTCGAGTTCGTCGGCCGAGTGGGTCTCGACGAGAGCCGTCATGCCGAGGTCTGTGACCATCGCGTACAGCTCGGTCAGTGTCTTCTGGTCGAGCGCGGCGACGATCAACAGCACGAGGTCGGCGCCCGAGGCGCGCGCCTCGAGCACCTGGTACGGCGTGGCGATGAAGTCCTTGCGCAGCACCGGGACGCTCACCGCGGCGCGGACGGCCTCGAGGTCGGCCAGGCTGCCCTTGAACTTGCGGCCCTCGGTGAGCACCGAGATCGCCGACGCCCCGCCCTCCTCGTACAGCCGCGCCTGTCGCGCGGGGTCGGGAATCGAGGCGAGGTCGCCGCGCGAGGGGCTCGCGCGCTTGACCTCGGCGATGACCTTCACGCGATCGGCGGGGGCCAGCATGGCCAGCGCATCACGCGCCGGGGTCTGCGCGAGGGCATCGCGTTCGACGTCCGCGAGCGGGCGCGACTGGGCGCGCTGCTCGGCATCCTCCACCGCTCCGGCCGTCAGATCGGCCAGCACGGTCAGTGCGCCTTCGGGTTGGACTTCGCGCCGCCTGCGCCGTAACCGGCCTTGGTCATGGCCCAGCCGACGATCGCACCGACCACGAGCAGACCCACCGACGCCCACACGAGCACCGGCATGTCGAGCCAGAAGAACAGCGTGCCGAGCGTGAAGGCGACGAGCATGATGATCACGGCCGTCCAGGCGGCGGGCGAGTGTCCGTGGCCGGGATCGCCGATGGGGTTGCTCATGGGACTCCTAACAGTCGCGCGCGGGCGCGGGGGAAAGCTTTGGTCCAGTCTATCGAAGCGCGGTGCGCCTCTCCCGCCGTCGTCTCGATGTCGCGACGTCGGTCTCAGGCGGTGGGGTGGCCCCGCGGCGATGCCGCCGAGAAACGGTGCGTGTGTCGAGACACGCGTCGTCGCGTGGTGTCTCGGCAGGATCGGCGTTTCTCGCGAGGGAGAGCCCGGCGGATCGGGACTCCGGGCCGTGCGTGCGCGTCCTCAGCCGGGGGGTTGCCGCCGCGGGGATGCCGCCGAGAAACGGCGCGTGTGTCGGGACACGCGGCGTCGCGCGGTGTCTCGGCAGATTCGGCGTTTCTCGCGAGGGAGAGCGCAACGGGAACGGGCCCAGCTCGGCGCGCGTGTGCTCAGGCGGTGGGGTCGTCGCCGCGGGAGAGGTCGTCCCACGAGTCGATCGCGTCGTGCGGGCGACCCGTGGCGGTGCCGGCCTCCTCGGCCGTGCGGTACTTCCGGCTCGCGCCCGAGGCCCAGCGCCGGGCGGTCACCAGCGTGAAGACGGCGGCGGCCGCGAGCACGACCTGGGCCAGCAGCGTCACGGCCGGCCACGGCGTCAGCGACAGGCCCGTCACGAGAGAGGCGACGGCATCCGTCCCCGAGATCCCCGTCGCCTCGGTCACGGCCGCCGCCGTCGCCGACACGGGCGTGGCGAACAGCAGCTGCGCGGTGCCGACACCCACGAGCACCGCGATCAGGATGCCGAGCACGCCGAAGAGGTATCGCAGCACCGGGCCGACGATCGACAGCGCGGCCCCGAGGGCCAGGGCGGCCAGACTCAGCGGGGTGAGCACCGGGAGCGCATCGGCTCCGGCCACCGCGATCGTCTGCTGGGCGCCGTCGTCGAGGGTGACGTCGATCCAGGTCTGGGTCGACGCGATCACGCCGATCGCTCCGGCCAGGAGCATCGCCAGCACCGCCGTGGAGCGGGCGCGGCGCATCAGCGCTCCCCCACGACCGGGTGCAGGTCGTCGGCGTCGAAGCACGTGTGGTCGCCGGTGTGGCACGCGGCGCCCACCTGGTCGACCTCGATGAGCAGCGTGTCGCCGTCGCAGTCGAGGCGCGCGCCCTTGACGATCTGGATGTGGCCGGAGGTGTCGCCCTTGCGCCAGTACTCCTGGCGCGAGCGCGACCAGAAGGTGACGCGGCCGGTGGTGAGCGTGCGGTTCAGGGCCTCGGCATCCATCCACCCGACCATGAGCACCTCGCGCGAGTCGAACTGCTGGATCACCGCGGCGACCAGGCCGTCGGCGTCGTATTTCACACGGTCGACGCTCATCGGCGCACCTCGATCCCTTCGGCGGCCATGGCGTCTTTGACCTGTCCCACGGTGAGCTGGCCGGAGTGGAACACCGATGCCGCGAGCACGGCGTCGGCACCTGCCTGGACGGCCGGAGCGAAGTGCTCGAGAGAACCCGCTCCCCCCGAGGCGATCACGGGGACCGCGGCGACCTGGCGCATGAGACGGACGAGCTCGAGGTCGAAGCCCTGCTTCGTGCCGTCGGCGTCGATGGAGTTGATCAGCAGCTCCCCCGCTCCACGCTCGACGGCCTCGCGCGCCCACTCGAGGGCGTCGAGGGTCGTCTCGGTGCGTCCGCCGTGGGTGGTCACGACGAAGCCGGAAGGAGTGGATGCCGCGCGCTTGACGTCGAGCGAGAGCACGATGACCTGTGCCCCGAAACGGTCGGCGATCTCGTCGATCAGGGCGGGGCGGGCGATGGCGGCGGAGTTGACACCGATCTTGTCGGCGCCGACCGCGAGCAGGCGGGCGACGTCGTCGGCCGAGCGCACTCCCCCGCCGACGGTGAGGGGGATGAAGACCTGCTCGGCGGTACGGCGGACGACGTCGTAGGTCGTCGAGCGCTCGTCGACGGTGGCGGTGACGTCGAGGAACGTGACCTCGTCGGCGCCCTGGTCGAAGTAGAGCTTCGCGAGCTCGACCGGATCGCCCATGTCGCGCAGGTCGAGGAAGTTCACGCCCTTCACGACGCGGCCGGCGGCGACGTCGAGGCACGGGATGACGCGACGCGCGAGGGTCATCAGAGCCTCGCGGCGAGGATCTCGGTGACGAGGATCGCGCGCGCGCCGATCGCGTAGAGCGCGTCCATGACCTGGTTGACGTCGCGGCGCGGGCTCATGACTCGCACGGCGACCCACTCGGGGTCGCGCAGCGGCGAGATCGTGGGCGACTCCAGACCCGGTGCGACGGCGACGGCCTGCTCGACGAGGGCGGCGGGAAGGTCGTAGTCGATGAGGACGTATTTGCGGGCGGCGAGGACGCCGCGCAGGCGCCGCAGGAGCGTCTCGGTGCCGTCGGCCTCCTGCGGACCGGCGATGAGCACGGCGTCCGACTCGAGGAGGACGGGCCCGAAGATCTCGAGCCCCGCCTGACGCAGCGTCGTGCCGGTGGAGACGACGTCGGCCACGGCATCCGCCACTCCGAGCTGCACGGCGGACTCGACCGCGCCGTCGAGCGGCACGATGTCGACGGCGATGCCGCGCTCGTCGAGGAAGGCGTCGACCAGGCCCGGGTAGGCGGTGGCGACGCGCAGACCCTGCAGGTCGGCGACGTCGGTGAAGCGCCCGGGGCGGCCGGCGAAACGGAACGTCGAGCCGGCGAAGCCGAGCGACTCGACCTCGCGGGCGCCGGGCATCCGCGCGTCGAGCAGCAGGTCGCGGCCCGTGATGCCGACGTCGAGGGCACCCGAGCCGACGTAGGTCGCGATGTCACGGGGGCGGAGGTAGAAGAACTCGACCTCGTTGACGGGGTCGACGGTGTACAGGTCTTTCGAGTCGCGTCGTCCGGTGTAACCGGCCTCCGAGAGCATCTCGGCGGCGGTCTCGGCGAGCGACCCCTTGTTCGGCACGGCGATTCGCAGCATGACGGGGGCTTTCGTGGTTCGTGGGGGCGGGAAGGGAGAGCGCTGCTCAGAGATGTCGGTAGACGTCCTGCAGCGACAGGCCCTTCGCGAGCATGAGCGTCTGGAGGTGGTAGAGCAGCTGCGAGATCTCCTCGGCCGCGGCCTCGTCGGACTCGTACTCGGCGGCCATCCACACCTCGGCGGCCTCTTCGACGATCTTCTTGCCGATCGCGTGCACCCCGGCATCCAACTGCGCCACGGTGCCGGAGCCCTCGGGTCGCTCGACGGCCTTGGCGCTGAGTTCCGCGAACAGGTCGTCGAAGGTCTTCACGCTTCCAGGGTATCGGGTCGCGGGGGGTGGGGTTGTCGCGGGGTGCGGCCGACAGGGCCCGGCCTCGATAAACGCCGCTGCGTGCGAGACACGCGGAGAGACGGCGTTTCTCCGCAGGAACGGCGTTTATCGAGGTCGCGGCGGTGCCCTGAGCGGCGGCGCCGTCAGTGGCGGTGGCGGGCGGCGGAGGCGCGCAGCGACTGGATCGCGCGATCGGGGTCGTCGGCTCCGAACACCGCGGACCCGGCCACGAACGTGTCGGCCCCGGCTTCGGCGGCCTGGGCGATCGTGGACTCGCCGATACCGCCGTCGACCTGCAGCCAGACGCTCGACCCACGGCGCTTCGCCTCATCGGCGAGGGCGCGGAGCTTGGGCATCGTCTCGGGCATGAACGACTGCCCGCCGAAGCCGGGCTCGACGGTCATCACGAGGATCTGGTCGAACTCGTTGAGCGAGTCGAAGAGGTTGTCCACGGGGGTGCCGGGCTTCACCGCCACCCCGGCGCGCGCGCCGATCGCGCGCAACTGCCGCGCGAGCGCGACCGGTGAGGCGGCCGCTTCGAGGTGGAAGGTGACGGATGCCGCGCCGAGCTCGGCGTAGGCGGGAGCCCAACGGTCGGGGTCGTCGATCATGAGGTGCACGTCGAGGGGCACCGGGCTGGTGTCCTGAATGCGCCCCACCATCTGCGGTCCGAACGTGAGGTTGGGCACGAAGTGGTTGTCCATCACGTCGACGTGCACGAAGTCCGCGCCCGCGATGCGCGCGAGCTCGGCCTCCATGTTCACGAAGTCGGCGGCGAGGATGCTCGGGTTGATGCGGGGAGCGTCGATAGGCACCCGACCATTATGGGCGCGTTCGCCGATCGCGTGAGTCGCCGGAAATCGTCGCTCCGATCCGGACAGAAGCGACGATTGCCGGCGACTCGCGCGGGGTGTTCGAACGCGACTCAGCGCTTGCGGAGCAGGGCGATCGACATGGCGTCGGTGCCGTGGCGGTGCGGCCAGAGCTGGGCGCGCAGCGAGCCGTCGGCCTGGTCGGGCAGATCGATGTCGTCGACCGCCACCTCGCGCACGACGGCACGCGCGTCGAGCTCCTCCACCTCGTCGCCGAGCGTCCGCATCACCTCGGCCAGCACGCCGGAGGTCTCGGCCAGGTGCGGGGAGCACGTGACGTACGCCACGACCCCGCCCGGCTTCAGGGCCTCGAACGCCGCGAGCACGAGCTCGAGCTGCAACGCGGTCAGGTCGGGCACATCGGCCGGCGTCTTTCGCCAGCGCGCCTCGGGACGACGGCGCAGGGCCCCGATCCCGGTGCACGGTGCGTCGACGAGGATGCGGTCGTACTCCCCCGCGGAGCGCGCCGCGCGCTCGCGCCCGTCCTCCTCGCTCACCTCGACCTCGAGCGGGACGGATGCCACGGCCTGCCGCACGAGTCCCGCCCGCGCCGGGGCGATCTCGTTGGCGTCCAGCCGGGCGCCCTGGGCGAGGGCCTCCGCGGCCAGGAGCGCGGTCTTGCCGCCGGGACCGGCGCACAGGTCGAGCCAGCGCTCCCCCGCGCGCACGGGGAGGGCTCGGCTCAGCGCCAGGGCGGCGAGCTGCGAACCCTCGTCCTGCACGCGGACGCGCCCGCCCGTTTCGCGGATGAGGTGCTCGGGGTCGCCCCCGCGCGTGGTGAACGCCGTCGGCGCGAAGCGGGCGGGCGTGGCGTCGTCCGGCACCTCGGCGAGACCGGGAAGCGCGATCATCGCCACGCGCGGAGCGACATTGTCGGCCTCCAGCAGGCCGGGGAGCTCGTCGGCGCGTCCCTCGGCGGTCAGGGCGCGTCGGAGCGCCCGCACGATCCACACCGGGTGCGAGGTCGTGAGTCCGATGCGCTCGTCGTCGCTGCGCGCCCCCTCGGCGATGCGCTCCATCCAGTGCCCCGGGTTGTCGCGCGAGACGCGCCGCAGCACGGCGTTGGCGAAGCCCGCGGCTCCGCGTCCGCCCCCGTTGCGCCGGGCGAGCTCGACCGACTCGTTGACCGCCGCGTGCGAGGCCACGCGCGTGGACAGCAGCTGATGCACGCCGAGACGCAGCGCATCCAGCACCGCGGGATCGATGCGGTCGACCGTGCGGTCGGCGGCGATCGCGATGATCGCGTCGTACGTCCCGCGACGGCGAAGAGTGCCGTACGTCAACTCGGTCGCGAGCCCCGCGTCTTTGGCATCCAGCCCCTGCCGGGCGATCGCGTGCGGCAGCAGGAGGTTGGCGTAGGCCTCGTCACCCGAGACGGCGCGGAGCACCTCGTACGCGGCGGCGCGCGCTCCCTGCACGCTCATGCGCCGAGCACCGGCTGGTCGGTGCGCAGGCCCCGGAACCAGTCGCCCGCGTTCATCGCGCCCTTGCCGGCCGGCTGCACGCTCTCGAGCCGCAACGGAGAGGTGCCCGTGCCGACGAGGATCTCCTTCCCGGATGCCACGACCCGGCCGGGCGGCACGGGCGGCGCGTCGGACGCCGACGCGCGCAGCACCTTGAAGCGCGCGCCGTCGAAGCTCGTGTGCGCGCCGGGCTCGGGGGTGACGCCCGCGATCTGATGCAGGAGCGAGGCGGCATCCCGGGTCAGATCGAGCGCACCGTCGTCGAGGGTGAGTTTGGGGGCCAGGGTGGGCTCCCCCGCCTGCGGGACGGCCCGGGCGGTACCGTCGGCGATGCCCTCGACCACGCGCGCGAGCAGGGGCGCGCCGATCACGGCGAGGGCGTCGAGCACATCGGCCGAGGTCGCCCCGGGCGGCACGTCGTAGCGTTCCTCCGCGAAGACGTCTCCCGCGTCGAGGGCGACGACGAGCTGGAACACGCTTGCACCCGTGACCTCGTCTCCCGCGATGAGGGCGCGCTGCACGGGGGCGGCTCCGCGCCACTTGGGCAGCAGCGAGAAGTGCAGGTTGATCCAGCCGTGACGGGGGGTCGACAGCAGGGGTTCGCGCACCAGTCCCCCGTACGCCACGATCACGCCGAGCTGCGGTTCGAGCGCGGCGATGCGGGCCGTGGCGTCGGCGTCGAGGCGGTCGGCCTTGATCACGGGGAGGCCGAGCTCTTCCGCAGCCTGCGCCACGGGAGACGGCGTGAGGACGCGCTTGCGCCCGAGGGGGGCGTCGCCGCGCGTGACGACCGCGGCGATCTCGTGCGGACCGGATGCCAGGGCGCGAAGGGACGGGACGGCGACGGCGGGGGTACCGGCGAAGACGAGGCGCATGGTTCTCCTCTGACTCTCGGGGACGGATGGACGGGTGCGTGACCCGCTCAGAGATCGGGCTCGGGGATGTCGAGGCGGACTCTGAGCGTACTGCGCGGCTTCGGACCGCGATCCTTGCGCGACCGGCGCGCGCGGAGGGCGTCGGCGATGACCCCGGCACGCAGCGCGTCGGCGACGGCGCGTCCGTGGGCGTAGTCGAAGCGCACCAGTGCGCGGGCCGTCGCGGTATCGGGGTCGGTCGAGGTGTCGACCGGACCGAGGATCGCGAGCGCGTCCAGATCGGGCACCGTCTCGCGCAGGGAGGCCAGCAGCGTGTCGACGCTCCGGGCGTGTCCGTCGACGCTGGCGACGCGCACGGCCGGCGGCATCCGCAGGGGGGCGCGGTCGGCCAGCTCGGCGCGGGCGTAGGCGGGCTGCGTCCACGTCGCGAGCGCCCGCGCGACGGGACCCGCGACGCCGACGAGGTGCACGGGGGCGCCGGGGGCGGCCAGGGCGGCCGCGTTCGACCACCAGCGCAGGCAGTGCTCGCCGATGCGCAGCGCCTCGTTCTGGAGCATGCGGTCGCCGTCGAGCAGGATCACGGCCCGGTAGCCGCCGCGCGCGAGCGGCTCGGCGCCGCGCGTGGCGATGACCAGGGCCGGGGTGGCATCCACCTCGGCGACCTGGTGCGCGCCGTCGGCGATGATCACCCGCGTGTGGGGGAACGCGCGGCCCAGCTCGTCGGCGGTGCGCTCGCTGCCCGACGAGGCCATGCGCAGCTTGACCGAGCCGCAGTGCCCGCACGTCCAGGCGTGGGCGCTGCGGCCGCACCACGCGCACACCGGGGTCGCCCCGGGACGCGCGGCTCGCAGGGGACCGGCGCAGTGCTGACACCGCGCGGGGCGGCGGCAGTCGGCGCACACGAGCGTCGGCGCGTAGCCCGGGCGCGCCACCTGCACGAGCACGGGACCGTGCTGCAGGGCCTCCCGGGCGGCGGCGAAGGCCGACGAGGGCACGCGCGACTGACGCTGCTCGCCCTCGCGCGTCGCGCTGAGCACGACGCGCGGGCTGGGCCGCCTCGCCTGCGGCACCTCGCGCACGTAGCCCACCTCGACGAGGCGCTGCACGTCGGTCGTGCGGGTGTGGCCCGCGAACAGGAGCGCCGAGTGCTCGATCTCTTGTCGCACGAGGGCCGCGTCGCGCGCGTGCACCCCCGGCGAGAGCGGTTCGGCGAGAAGGGAGTCGCCGTCGTCCCAGAGGGCGACGAGGCCCGTGTCGTGGGCGGGGGCGTACACGGCCGAGCGGCGCCCGACGACGATGCACGGGACGGGGGCGAGGGTGCGCAGGTACTGGCCGTAGCGCGCGGGGCCGGACTGGTCGGCGTCGTCGCGGACGATCGCCTCGGCGGGCACGAGCTCCCCGAGCGCGGCCAGCAGCTGCGCCTGGTCGCGGTAGTCGGGGACGACCAGCACGACGCTCTTGCCCCGCGCGAGGGTGCGGGTGGCGGCGGCGGCCAGCAGGTCGGCCCAGGCTCCCCTCGGCAGTTCGGCGTGCGGACGCGGCGGGGCGTCGACCGCGAGGCGTTCTCCGGCGTCGAGCGCGGCCCCGAGCCCGGGATAGGCGCCGAGCACCTCGTCGGCGCGTTCGCGCGCTGCGGGCACGACGTCGGGAGCGGTCGGTGCGGGAGCGGCGGCCCACGCCTTCTCGGCGCGCACCATGCGCTTGGGGACGGCCAGACGCAGGATGTCGCTGACGGAACCGGCCGCGCGATCGGCCACGCGCCGCGCGAGCGTGTACAGCGGCGCGGGGAGCACGGGCGTCGTCGACACCACCGCCTCGACCGAGGACAGCGGACGTTCGGTGCCGTCGTCGGCGACCACCTCGACCACGAAGGCATCCATCATGCGCCCCGCCGACCGCAGGGGAACCTTCACCCGCACGCCCGGCTCGACCTCGGCGACGAGCGGGTGCGGGATGGCGTAGTCGAACAGACGGTCGAGCTGGGGTACGGGCGATTCGAGCTGCACGCGCGCGACGCGGCGCTCGCTCACCGTGGTCCTCCCCCGCGCACCGCCTCGAGCACCGGTCGCTCGGTGCGACGGCCCTCACGGTCGCGTCGCCGCCCGCGCCCCTCGGCGTGGCACGGCAGGAGATCGACGCGTGAGCGGTCGATCGCCCCCGTGTCCGTGCGCAGCGGTGTGCTCGGAGCGCGACCGCGTCCGGTGCGCGCGACGCCCACCCGCACCGTCAGAGTCCGGCGGCCGTGCGCAGCTCGTCGACGCGGTCGGTGCGCTCCCACGTGAAGTCGGAGAGCTCGCGGCCGAAGTGCCCGTAGGTCGCCGTCTGCGCGTAGATCGGGCGCAGCAGGTCGAGCTGCTCGACGATCGCCGCCGGGCGCAGGTCGAACACGTCGCGGATGGCCTTCACGATGACGTCGTCGGCGACGTGCGCGGTGCCGAACGACTCCACGTACAGGCCGACGGGGTTGGCCTTGCCGATCGCGTAGGCGACCTGGACCTCGAGGCGATCGGCCAGCCCCGCGGCGACGGCGTTCTTGGCGACCCACCGCATCGCGTACGCGGCGGAGCGGTCGACCTTGGAGGGGTCCTTGCCGCTGAAGGCGCCGCCACCGTGGCGGGACGCTCCCCCGTAGGTGTCGATGATGATCTTGCGGCCGGTCAGGCCGGCGTCGCCCTTGGGGCCGCCGATGACGAAGGGCCCGGCCGGGTTGATGTAGTACTTCACGTCGGGGAGCTCGAGGCCGGTCTCGGCGAGCACCGGGTCGATGACCGCGGCCTGCACCTCGGCGCGCAGGTCTTCTTGCGAGATGTCGGGGTGGTGCTGCGTGGAGAGCACGACCGAGTCGACGGTGCGGGGGGTGAAACCGTCGTAGCCGAGGGTGACCTGCGTCTTGCCGTCGGGGCGCAGGAACGGCAGCTCGCCGCTCTTGCGGACGGATGCCAGCCGCTCGGCGATGCGGTGGGCGGTCCACGCGGCCATCGGCATGAGCTGGGGGGTCTCGTTCGTCGCGAAGCCGAACATGATGCCCTGGTCGCCCGCACCCTGCAGGTCGCGCGGGTCGACGGAGCCGCGCTCGCGCTGCTCGAAGGCCTTGTTGACCCCGGCCGCGATGTCGGAGGACTGCGCGCCGATCGACACGCTCACGCCGCAGGATTCGCCGTCGAAGCCGGTGTCGCTGGAGGTGTAGCCGATGCGGTTCACCACGTCGCGCACGATCGCGGGGATCTCGACGTAGGCGCTCGTCGACACTTCTCCGGCCACGTGCACGAGCCCCGTGGTGACGAGGGTCTCGACCGCCACGCGACCGGTGGGGTCGTCGGTGAGGATCGCGTCGAGGATGCTGTCGGAGATCTGGTCGCAGATCTTGTCGGGGTGTCCTTCGGTGACGGACTCGGACGTGAACAGGCGCAGGTCGGTCAAGACGACTCCGGGAGGGTAGCGAGCGGGGAACGGGCACAAGTATGCCCCGGGTGGCTCCAGGCCGCCCGGGGCATCGTCACATCTGTGAACAGATCACACCTGTGGATCATTCGGCGGCGCGAAGGCGCAGCTTGTCCTCGTGGATCTCGTGCAGAGCGATCGTCAGCGGCTTGTCCTCGACGGTGGAGTCGACGAGCGGACCCACGTTGTCGAAGAGGTTGCCCTCGTGAAGGTCGGAGTAGTAGTCGTTGATCTGACGCGCACGCTTGGACGCGTAGATGACGAGCTGGTACTTCGAGTCGACCTTGTCGAGCAGAGCGTCGATGGGCGGGTCGATGATGCCCTTGTCACGTCCGGCCATGGGGAACCTCCTGGTTCGGCGGATGGGGTGGATGCGGCGCTGGAGCGCCGAAGCATCCTCTTATTCTAGCCGACGCCCGCCCGGGCTGTGCCGAGGGTCGTCGGGTGGGTCGTGCCCCCGATTCGGGGCGCGTTTCCCGCGTCGGGGCGCGGAATTCACGCCCCGACGCGAGGATGGCGCCCCGGAACCGGCTGTGAGCCCGCGTCAGTGCTGCGCCGCGGCGAGCGCGACGACCTGGGCGGCGGCGTGCGCCACCTCGTCGTTCACTACGCGGTAGTCGAACTCGTTCTGCGCCGCGAGTTCCACGCGCGCCGTGCGCAGGCGACGCGCGCGCTCCTCGGCATCCTCGGTCCCCCGCCCGACCAGGCGCTGGACGAGCTCGTCCCAGCTGGGCGGCAGGAGGAAGACGAGCGTCGCCGACGGGTCGGCCGCGCGCACCTGACGCGCACCCTGCAGGTCGATCTCGAGCAGAGCCGTGCCGCCCTCGGCGAGCACCCGTTCGATGGGAGCGCGCGGGGTGCCGTAGCGGTTCTTGTTGTGGACGACGGCCCACTCCAGCAGCTCCCCCGCGGCGACGAGTCGGTCGAACTCCGCGTCGTCGACGAAGTAGTAGTGCTCCCCCTCGACCTCTCCCGGTCGCGGCGCGCGCGTGGTCGCCGAGACCGAGAGGTGGATCTCGGGGTAGTTCTGCTTGATGTGGGCGGCGACCGTGCCCTTGCCCACGGCGGTGGGCCCGGCGAGCACGATCAGGCGGCTGCGTCCCTCGCGCGGCCCGGGCTCGGGCCACCGGGTGTCGAGGAAGTCGCGCAGCGCGTCGCGCTGGCGGATGCCGAGACCTCCGAGGCGCTTCACCGGCGAGATGGCGAGGGAGGCGAGGATGCGGTCGCGCTTGCTCTCCCCGATGGCCGGGATCGCGGTGAGGAACTCGGTGACGCGCATCGCCCCGGCCGGAGACAGCGGGTCGGCGAGACCCCGCCGCAGCAGCTCCTGCGGGGAGATCACGCGGGTGGAGACATCGCGCTTCAGTGCGGCGCGCTCGCGGCGCGCCTCGACGGCGCGGCGCGAGGCGGCGGCGCGGTCGACCTCGGGCGGACGACGGGTTTCAGCCATGCAGGGACTCCCGGTAGAGCGCGGCGCGCTCGTCGATGCGGGCGGCGAGGCGGTCGGGTCCGACCGCGAGGATGCTGCGACTCTCGTTGGCGACGACGGCGGATGCCACGTAACCGAACAAGCGGCGCAGGTCGGCGGGCGCGGCCCCCTGCGCGCCGAAACCGGGAGCGAGGATCGGCATGCCCGCGAGCGCCACGTCGCCGAGGCCGAACGCGGAGCGGTCGACGGTCGCCCCGACCACCACGCCGACCGGGCCGAGGGCTCCGGGGGCGCCGATGTTCGCCTGGTTGACGTCGTGCGCCACGCGGGCTGCGACGTGCTCGTGATCGCCCACCGCGAGGGCGTCGTCGACGATCGCGCTCTGCAGCGCGCGCGCCTCGG
This sequence comes from uncultured Microbacterium sp., assembly GCF_947489255.1. Classification (GTDB taxonomy): domain Bacteria; phylum Actinomycetota; class Actinomycetes; order Actinomycetales; family Microbacteriaceae; genus Microbacterium; species Microbacterium phycohabitans. The sequence continues at coordinate 564,659 of NZ_CANLCY010000002.1, read as the reverse complement.
GGTTGCTCGTCGCGGTCAGCACGAACGCGCCCTTGCCGTGGTGCACCGCCACGGACAGCGCCTCGCGCAGCGAGTCGGCGCCGAGGTAGGGCGAAAGGGTCACGGCATCCGCCTCGAGGGGAGAACCCGGCTCGAGCCAGGCGTGCGCGTAGCCCTCCATGGTCGTGCCGATGTCGCCGCGCTTCGCGTCGGCGATCACGAGCAGACCCGCATCCCGAGCGGCGGCCATCACGTCTTCCAGGGCCGCGAAACCGCGGGAGCCGTAGCGCTCGTAGAACGCCACCTGCGGCTTGACCACGCCGACCCGGCCGCGAGCGGCCTCGACCGCGCGCAGGCCGAACTCCCGCGCGCCCTCGGCCGTGGCATCCAGCCCCCACGCCGACAGGAGTGCGGCGTGGGGGTCGATGCCGACGCACAGGGCGCCGTGCAGGTCGAGGGCGGCGGAGAGTCGCTGACCGAACGTCTCGCTCACAGGCGTCCCGCGCGATCCACGGCGTACTCCTGGAGGCTGCGGACCTCGAAGCCGTCCTTCATCGCGCCGAGGGCGCTGACGGCGGCGCCGAGCACGGCCATCGTCGTGAACAGGGCCTTGTCGGCGGCCACGGCCGCCGCGCGGATCTCGTAGCCGTCGGCGCGGGCGGTGCCGCCCGAGGGCGTGTTCACGATCATGTCGATCTCGCCGGCGTTGATCAGGTCGACCACGTTCTGCTGGCCGGAGCCCTGCGTCTCGGAGTACTTCTCGACCACCTTCACGCGGATGCCGTTGCGGGCGAGGATCTCGGCCGTGCCCTCGGTCGCCATGAGCTCGAAGCCGAGCTCCTGGAGGCGGTGGGCGGGCAGGATCACCGCGCGCTTGTCGGCATCGGCCACCGAGATGAACACGGTGCCGGAGGTCGGCATGCCGCCGTAGGCGGCCTCCTGCGACTTCGCGAACGCGGTCGGGAAGTCGCGGTCGATGCCCATGACCTCGCCCGTGGAGCGCATCTCGGGGCCGAGCACGCTGTCGACGGTGTGCCCGTCGGCGGTGCGGAACCGCTTGAAGGGCAGCACGGCTTCCTTGACCGCGACGGGCGCGTCGAGCGGCACACGCGAGCCGTCGCTCTCGGGCAGCAGGCCCTCGGCGATCAGCTCGGCGATCGTGCTGCCGGACATGATGCGGCTGGCGGCCTTGGCGAGCGGGATGCCGAGCGCCTTCGACACGAACGGTACGGTGCGGCTCGCGCGCGGGTTCGCCTCGATGACGTACAGCACGCCGGCCGAGATCGCGAACTGCACGTTGAGCAGTCCGCGGACGCCGACGCCCTTCGCGATCGCGAGGGTCGCCTCGCGCACGCGGTCGACCTCGGTGCGACCGAGCGACACCGGCGGCAGTGTGCACGAGGAGTCGCCGGAGTGGATGCCGGCCTCCTCGAGGTGCTCCATCACGCCGCCGATGTAGAGGTCGGTGCCGTCGTACAGCGCGTCGACGTCGAGCTCGATCGCGTCGTCGAGGAAGCGGTCGACCAGCAGCGGCAGGCCCGGTCCGATGATCGCCTGGTCGGCGACGCGCACGAAGTAGTCGCGCAGGGCGTCGGTCGAGTAGACGATCTCCATGCCGCGACCGCCGAGCACGAAGCTCGGACGAACGAGCACGGGGTAGCCGATCTCCTCGGCCACCGTCACGGCGCCCTCGACGTCGATCGCGGTGCCGCTGCGCGGGGCGACGAGACCGGCCTCGTCGAGCAGGCGCGAGAACAGCTCGCGCTCCTCGGCGAGGTCGATCGCCTCGGGGCTCGTGCCGAGGATCGTGTAGCCCGCCGCCTCGATGCCCTTGGCCAGGCCCAGCGGCGTCTGACCGCCCAGCTGGCAGACCACGCCGAGGATCGTGCCCGACTGGCTCTCGGCGTGCAGCACCTCGAGCACGTCCTCGAGCGTCAGCGGCTCGAAGTACAGGCGGTCGGAGGTGTCGTAGTCGGTCGACACGGTCTCGGGGTTGCAGTTGACCATGACCGTCTCGTACCCGGCGTCCGACAGGGCGAACGAAGCGTGCACGCACGAGTAGTCGAACTCGACGCCCTGGCCGATGCGGTTGGGGCCCGATCCGATGATGACGACCTTGGTGCGCTCCGAGGGGGTCACCTCGGTCTCGGCGTCGTAGGACGAGTAGTGGTACGGCGTGAGCGCGGGGAACTCCCCCGCGCACGTGTCGACGGTCTTGTAGACCGGGCGCACGTCGAGCGCGTAGCGCGCCTCGCGCACCTCGGCCTCGGCGAGACCGCGGATCTCGGCGATCTGGACGTCGCTGAAGCCGTGCTCCTTCGCGACGCGGAGGGTGTCGGCATCCAGGTTCTCGGCCGCCCCGATGAACTCAGCGACCTCGTTGATCAGCACGATCTGGTCGATGAACCACGGGTCGATCGCCGTGGCGTCGAACGCCTGCTCGGCCGTCGCGCCCTTGCGCAGCGCCTGCTGCAGCACGACGATGCGGCCGTCGGTGGGGGTCTGGGCGACCTCGAGCAATTCGTCGACCGAGCGCGACTCCTCGCCCCAGTGGAAGCTCGACCCGCGCTTCTCGAGCGAGCGCAGCGCCTTCTGCAGGGCCGTGGTGTAGTTGCGCCCGATCGCCATGGCCTCGCCCACCGACTTCATGGTGGTGGTGAGGGTGGTGTCGGCGGCGGGGAACTTCTCGAAGTTGAAGCGCGGCACCTTCACCACGACGTAGTCGAGCGTGGGCTCGAAGCTCGCCGGGGTCACCTTGGTGATGTCGTTGGGAATCTCGTCGAGTCGGTAGCCGATCGCGAGCTTGGCGGCGATCTTGGCGATCGGGAAGCCGGTGGCCTTCGATGCCAGCGCCGAGGAGCGCGAGACGCGCGGGTTCATCTCGATGACGATGATGCGGCCCGTCTTCGGGTCGACGGCGAACTGGATGTTGCAGCCGCCGGTGTCGACGCCGACGGCGCGGATGATGTCGATGCCGATGTCGCGCAGGCGCTGGTACTCGCGGTCGGTCAGGGTCAGCGCGGGCGCCACCGTGATCGAGTCGCCGGTGTGCACGCCGACCGGGTCGACGTTCTCGATCGAGCAGACGACGACCGTGTTGTCGGCGGTGTCGCGCATGAGCTCGAGCTCGTACTCCTTCCACCCGAGGATCGACTCCTCGAGCAGCACCTCGTTGGTGGGCGAGTCGTGCAGGCCCGCGCCGCCGATGCGGCGGAGGTCGGCCTCGTCGTACGCGAAGCCCGAGCCGAGGCCGCCCATCGTGAACGAGGGGCGGACGACGAGCGGGTAGCCGAGCTTCTCGGCACCGGCGAGCAGTTCGTCCATGGAGTGGCAGATGACGGATGCCGCGACGTCGGCGCCCGCCTCGATGACGAGCTCCTTGAAGATCTGGCGGTCCTCGCCGCGGTTGATCGCGTCGAAGTCGGCGCCGATCAGCTCGACGTCGTACTTCTCGAGGATGCCGCGCTTGTGCAGCTGGATCGCCGCGTTCAGCGCGGTCTGTCCGCCGAGGGTCGGGAGAACGGCATCCGGCTTCTCCTTGGCGATGATCGACTCGATCACCTCGGGGGTGATCGGCTCGATGTAGGTCGCGTCGGCGAAGTCGGGGTCGGTCATGATCGTCGCCGGGTTGGAGTTGACGAGGATGACGCGCACGCCCTCTTCGCGCAGCACGCGGCACGCCTGGGTGCCGGAGTAGTCGAACTCGCAGGCCTGACCGATGACGATCGGGCCGGAACCGATGACGAGGACGGAGTGGATGTCGTCGCGCTTAGGCATTCTTGGTCTCCGTGTTGATCTGGGTGTTCGCGATCACCATGTCGCGGAAGCGGTCGAACAGGTAGTTGGCGTCGTGCGGACCCGCGGCGGCCTCGGGGTGGTACTGCACGCTGAACGCGGGGATGTCGAGGGCGCGCAGACCCTCCACGACGTTGTCGTTGAGGCCGATGTGGCTGACCTCGACGCGACCGAAGCCGGCCGGGCTGTCGATCACCGCGTCCAGCGGTGCGTCGACGGCGAACCCGTGGTTCTGCGAGGTGATCTCGACGCGACCCGTCGTCTTGTCGAGCACGGGCTGGTTGATGCCGCGGTGGCCGAACGGCAGCTTGTAGGTGCCGAAGCCGAGGGCGCGGCCCAGCAGCTGGTTGCCGAAGCAGATGCCGAAGAAGGGCAGGCCGTCGCCGAGGACGGCGCGCAGCAGCTCGACGTGCTGGTCGGATGCCGCGGGGTCGCCGGGGCCGTTGGAGTAGAACGCCGCGACCGGCTCGATCGCGCGGATCTCGTCGATCGTGGCGGACTGCGGGAACACGTGCACGTCGAAGCCGCGGGCGGCGAGGTTGTCGATCGTGGACCGCTTGACGCCCAGGTCGAGCACCGCGAGGTTGCCGATGCGCTCGGCCGTCGCGGGGGTGACCTCGACCTCGGTGACCGAGACCTCGGCCGAGAGGTTGCGGCCCGCCATGCCCGGGGCTTCGAGCACGCGGCGCAGCTGCTCCTCGGCATCCAGGTGAGCGGCCTCGCCGGAGAAGACGCCGCCGCGCATGCTGCCCGAGGAGCGGATGCGGCGGGTGACCGCCCGCGTGTCGATGCCGGAGATGCCCACGATGCCGTCGTCGACGAGCGCCTCGTCGAGCGAGCGGTCGGCGCGCCAGTTCGACACCATGCGCGAGGGGTCTCGCACGACGTAGCCGGCGACCCAGATGCGCCGCGACTCGGGGTCTTCGTCGTTGACGCCGGTGTTGCCGATGTGGGGTGCGGTCTGCAGCACGATCTGGCCCGCGTACGAGGGGTCGGTGATCGTCTCCTGGTAACCGGTCATGCCGGTGGCGAAGACGACCTCGCCGAGGGTCTCGCCGCGAGCGCCGTAGGCGCGGCCGGTGTAGCGGGTTCCGTCTTCGAGGACGAGGACGGCGGGTTCTCGCGTGGACAGCGAGGAGGGGATCAGGGAGGTCATGCGTCGCTTCCTGTCGAGGTGAGGGGGCGGATGGCGTCGGCCAGTGCTTTGGCCGAGGCCTCCTGAGGGCGGAGGTAGGTGTCGACGACCGTGTCGTCGTCGATGCGCCAGCTGACGCGCGTGAGGCCGTCGCGCTCGACCACGCGGTCGATCGCGACGGTTGCCTGAGCGGCATCCACCAGGCGGTCGCGGGTGAGCGCGATGCGGGGCTGGCCCGGGAGGTCGAGCGCGACGCCGGCCGAGGTGACCGTGACGTCGACGCGGGAGCGGAAGCCGAGACCCTTGATCGCGAGACGCTCGAGCGGCTCGTCGTGTCGGGTCGTGGCGACGTAGAGCCCCGAGAAGACCGCCGTTTCGACGGCGTCCGCGGGCAGCTCCCCCACCGGGGCGGTGTAGCGCGCATCGCGCCGCGTTCGTCGCACCCAGGCCCACGCGAGCAGCGCGAGGAGCGCGACGGCGACGCCGATCATGACGATCAGGGCGCCCTCTCGCGTCACGAGAGGACCCCGGGCGCGTCGAGCACGGCGCCGTCGACGACGGTCGGGATGCCGGCGCGCACGGTCCAGCGCACCTCGCCGGGGAGCTCCCGGCCGAGGTACGGCGAGTTGGTGCTGCGCCCGCGCAGGTCGTCGAGTCCGAACGTGCGCGAGGGACGCGGGTCGTAGAGCGTGAAGGTCGCCGGCTGGCCTGCGGACACGGGCGTGCCGTGCCCGTCGAGGCGGCCGATGCGCGCCGGGGTCGCCGACATCACGCGGGCGACGTCGGCCCAGTCGAGCAGGCCGGTGTCGACCATGGCGTGGTGCACGACGCGCAGCGCGCTCTCGAGGCCCACCATGCCGTTCGCCGCGGCGGCCCACTCGCAGGCCTTCGCCTCGGTGGGGTGCGGGGCGTGGTCGGTGGCGACGATGTCGATCGTGCCGTCGGCCAGGCCCTCGCGCACCGCCAGGACGTCTTCTTCGCGACGCAGGGGCGGGTTGACCTTGAACCGGGCGTCGTAGTCGCGCACGAGCTCGTCGGTCAGCAGCAGGTGGTGCGGGGTGACCTCGGCGGTGACGTTCACGCCGCGCTTCTTGGCCCAGCGGATGATGTCGACCGAACCGGCGGTCGAGAGGTGGCACACGTGCAGACGCGAGCCGACGTGCTCGGCCAGCAGCACGTCGCGCGCGATGATCGATTCCTCGGCGACGGCCGGCCAGCCGGTGAGGCCCAGCTCGGCCGAGACGGCGCCCTCGTTCATCTGCGCGCCCTCGGTCAGACGCGGATCCTGGGCGTGCTGGGCGATGACGCCGCCGAACGCCTTCACGTATTCCAGCGCCCGGCGCATGATCAGCGGGTCGAAGACGCAGAAGCCGTCGTCGCTGAACACACGGACGCGTGCGCGGGAGTCGGCCATGGCGCCGAGCTCGGCGAGGCGCTCGCCCTTCTGCCCGACGGTGACGGCGCCGATCGGCTGCACGTGCACGTAGCCCGCGGCCTCGCCGAGCGCGAGCTCCTGCTCGACCACTCCCGCCGTGTCGGCGACCGGAGAGGTGTTGGGCATCGCGAAGACGGTGGTGAATCCGCCGGCGGCGGCGGCCCGGGACCCGGTGAGGATGGTCTCGGATGCCTCGTACCCGGGCTCGCGCAGGTGCACGTGCAGGTCGACCAGCCCCGGGAGGGCGATCAGGCCATCGGCATCCACGACCGTCGCGCCCTGGTGCGACAGGCCCGAGCCGGTCTCGGCGATGACGCCGTCGCGGATGAGGAGGTCGGTGGCATCTTGACCTTCGACGCGCGCGCCGCGCACCAGAAGGGTCTGGGGGGTGGCGTGGCTCATCGGAGGTCCTCTCTCTCGCTGTCGGGCCGCTCGCCCGCCAGCAGCAGGTACAGCACGGCCATCCGCACGGAGACACCGTTCGTGACCTGCTCGAGCACCGTCGAGCGCGGGGAATCGGCGGCTTCGGCGGAGATCTCCAGGCCCCGGTTCATCGGACCGGGGTGTAGGACGATGCTACCGCCCGGTAGGGCCTGCAAACGCCGCGCGTCGAGGCCGTAGCGGCGGGAATACTCCCGTTCAGTCGGGAAATACGCCGCACTCATGCGCTCGAGCTGGATGCGCAGCATCATCAGTGCGTCGGGTCCGGCGGCGATCGCGCGGTCGAGGTCGTACTCCACCTCGACGGGCCAGCCGCTGACGTCCTGCGGCACGAGGGTGGGCGGGGCCACCAGCGTGACGAGCGCACCGAGGGTGTGCAGGAGCCACACGTTCGAGCGCGCGACGCGCGAGTGCAGCACGTCGCCGACGATCGTGACCCGGATGCCGGAGAGATCGCGGCCGCGGCTGTCGTCGCCGAACAGGCGCTTGCGGATCGTGAAGGCGTCGAGCAGGGCCTGAGTGGGGTGCTCGTGGGTGCCGTCGCCCGCGTTCACCACGCCGGCGCTGATCCAGCCGGAGGTCGCGAGGGTGCGCGGAGCGCCGGATGCGCCGTGGCGGATGACCACGGCATCCGCCCCCATCGCCTGCAGCGTCTGAGCCGTGTCCTGCAGGGACTCGCCCTTGCTGACGCTCGAGCCCTTCGCCGAGAAGTTGATGACGTCGGCGGAGAGGCGCTTGGCGGCGGCCTCGAACGAGATGCGCGTGCGCGTGGAGTCCTCGAAGAAGAGGTTGACCACGGTCTTGCCGCGCAGCGTCGGCAGCTTCTTGACCTCGCGGCTCTGGGTGTCGGCCATGTCCTCGGCGACGTCGAGGATCTCGAGCGCCTCGGCGCGCGAGAGGTGCTGGGTGTCGAGGAGGTGCCTCATGACTCGATCGTCACCTCCTCGATGCCGTCGATCTCGGCGAGGCGCACGTTGACGCGCTCGTCGCGGGCGCTGGGGAGGTTCTTGCCCACGAAGTCGGGGCGGATCGGCAGCTCGCGGTGGCCGCGGTCGATCAGGGTGGCCAGGCGCACGGCGGCGGGGCGGCCGATGTCCTGCAGGGCGTCGAGGGCGGCGCGGATGCTGCGGCCCGAGAACAGCACGTCGTCGATCAGCACGACGGTCTTGCCGTCGATGCCCCCGGCGGGGATCTCGGTCTTGCGCGGAGCCCGCGTGGGATTGCGGTGCAGATCGTCGCGGTACATGGTGACGTCGAGAGAGCCGACCGGGACGGCCGCTCCCCCGAACTCGCCGACGAGGGGGCCGATCCGGTTCGCGAGCGTGACGCCGCGGGTCGGGATGCCGAGGAGGACGAGTCCCTCCGGTCCCTTGTTGGACTCCAGGATCTCGTGCGAGATGCGCGTCAAAGCGCGGGCGATGTCGGCATCGTGCATGACGGTGCGCGTGTTCATCCGCCGCTCCCTTCTCCGCCTCACGGGACGGGGTTAAAGGTTGCTGTGGTTCTTCGTCGAGTCTAGCGGGTGCGGGCGGGTGAACCCTGGGCGGTTGCGGGTGGTGTCGCGCTCCGGCGCTGGTGGCTCGATGACGGCGTTCGTACATTTGTTCTATGAAATCGCACGCGCCGGTCGACCGCCTTCGGGCGGCGAGCGACCGCGTCGTCGCGCTGGTGACGGGCCGGGAGGTCGAGGAGCTGGACGACCGCGAGCTCCTGACGCTGGTGAGCGAGATCACCGCCGCACGCAACGCCCTCGATGTGCTGGCGGCCTGTGCGGCGCGCGTCATCGACGCGCGCTCGGCGCGCGAGCGGGGCGGGGCAGGGCTGGCGCAACGTCAGGGCCACCGGAATGCCACGGACTTGCTGCAGACGCTGACCGGGCGGAGCAGGCGGGAGGTGTCGCGGGCGGTGAAGACCGGGGGCGATCTGCTGCCCTCGCTGCGTTCCTCGATCGCGCCCGGCGGGGGTGGTCCTACGGCCACTCCGGGCGTCGTACCCGAGAACGCCGGCGAGGAGTGGCTCGACCGCATGAGCGGGGCGCTTCGAGACGGGACGCTCAGTCACGCGCAGTTCCAGGCGATCCGCTTGGGGTTGGGCGAGCCGCCCGTCGAGAGGTATCCCGAGCTCGACCCGGCTTTTCTCCCCCGCGCCTGGGTGACGGCCGTCGAACGGTTGATCGACGAAGCAACGCACGTGCCGGTCGAAGAATTGCGGGCGTCTGCGCGGATCGCGCGCGATCGCCTCGACCCCGTCGGCGTGACGCTGCGGTTCGAGGAACGCTTCGCCGCTCGGTCATATCGTTCGTGGGTCGACGAGCACGGGCAGAGGCACGGCCGGTTCGTGTTCGACGACGATGCGGCGGCGTGGGTCGACGCGATCCTGCAGGCGGCGTTGCGGCCGCGGCGGGGTCCGCGGTTCGTGGATGCGGGTGCGGGCGCGGGCGCGGGCGCGAGCGCGGGCGCGGACGCGATGGTGGGTGCCGTCTCCGACGAGCGGTCGGGCGAGCAGATCGCGTACGACACCCTGATCGCCGTCCTGCGCACCGGGGCGGCGGCCGATCCGGCGCAGGCGTTCGGCGACCGGCAGCCCGGGGTGCGGATCGTGGTGGAGGCGTCTGCGCTGACGACGGCCGGGAAGGGAAGCGCCGGCGGGAGCCCGGGCGGAGGGGTACCGCGCATGGTCGACGAAGTCGGCGGCGCGGCGGCGAGCGTCGAGACGGCCGTGCGCGGCGTCGGGCACCTCGAAGACGGTGGGGATGCCCTTCCCGGCGGGGTGGTCGAGAGCTACCTGTGCGACGCGGGTGCGGTGCCGGTGACTCTCGGCGATGCGGGTCGGCCACTCGATGTCGGCCGACATCAGCGTCTGTTCACGCGCGCCCAGCGGATCGCGATCGCGGTGCGCGATGGCGGTTGCGTCGGCATGGGATGCCGTGCCCCGATCTCGCAGTGCGAGATGCACCACATCGATCACTGGGCCTCGGATCGCGGCAGAACCGACGTCGACGACGGCGTTCCGCTCTGCCGAAACCATCACCTCGGGCTCCACAACCGGCGCGAGAGGATCGTGCGGGAGCGGGACCCCGTGACCGGCCGGGATACCTACTGGCTGCACGCCCCACCCGACCCGCGCACCGGCGAGGCGCGGCCGCCCGTGCAGCTGCGGTCGAGATCTCCGCGCCGCTTTGACGCGGCCTGAAGCGGTCCGGGACGGATGCGGATCGCCCGGAAGGGGTGTTCGGCGAGGGGTGCGCGCAGGGGGCGTGCGTCGGGGGGAGCTTTGTGGGGTGCGCGCAAAGAGCGTGCGCCGGTGGTCGAGCCGCGACAGGCTCGGCGACGTCGTCAACGTCAGGTACGGGCCGTCACCGGCACTCCACGTATCCCCGTCGGCCCCCTGTTCGGTCCGCTCGAAGCCGACCGCATGGAGCAGCCATCCCCACTCGGCGTCCGCCACGGAAACGTCGGCGACCCACACCGCGACGTGATGGAGCCCCGGCGAGGATCAGCCCGCGGCGACCTCGGCGGCGGCGCGCTCGCCGCTCGGCGTGGTGCGCACGCGCGACGAGCGGATCGGGTGACCGGTCGTCGTCAGGCAGCGACCGGTCTCCAGGTCCCACTTCCAGTCGTGCAGCGAACAGGTCAGCACGCCGTCCTCGATCTTGCCGGTCTTCGTCAGGTCGGCACGCAGGTGCGGGCAGCGACGCTGCACGGTCCAGTCGCCGATCTCGGCATCCTCGGTCTGATCGCTCTGCTCGGCGTACCAGTTCTCGACGTACTCGATGCGGTCGCGCGAGAGGCACTTGAGGAACGTCGTGAGGAACTCGTTGAACTTGCCCGAACGCCCCACCTCGAACTGCATCGACAGGAAGATCGAATTCGACCAGTCGATCTCGTGGTCGCGGATGTTGGTCGACACGAGGTCGGCGGGGATCGTGTACCAGTAGATGCACTCCTCCCCCGCGTATTCGCGCAGCTTGGCCTTGGGGAAGTCCACGACCATGTCGAGCTCGCCGATGCGGAACCGCACCACGCCACCGACGCCGTTGCGGATCGTGCGGGCGCGACGCAGCAGCGGCTCCCACCACTCCTTCAACGCGGCGAGCATCTCGGCGGGCGGGATGACCTCGGCACGCGTCGCCTCCTCGGCCGTGATCTCGGCCTGACGGCTGTCGCGCTGCTCGGCGAGGTAGTTCCACTTGTCGCCGAACACGCGCTCGATCTCGGCATCGGTGTACAGCGTCTGGGTGACGGTGACGTCCGCCCCCTGCACCTCGACCTCGGTGCCCGGGAGGAACAGGTAGCCCTTCTGGTCGGGGCGCTGCTCCTTCATGTGCGCGAGGAACTCGCGCTGGTCGGTGAAGATCGAGTCGTTCTCCAGGCCCGTGCCGTTGTAGCGGAACAGCTCCTCGCGCAGGAACATCGGCGGGCCCGCCATGGGGAAGACGTGCTCGGCATCCACCTTCTCGATGTAGTACATGGCGCGCTTGTTCTGCGCGTCGCGCTTGAGCTGGGCGAAGTTCTGCTTGGCGTCCTGGGGCAGGTCGTAGACCATCGGCCACCAGATCGCGCCCGACACTTGGGTGAAGTAGGCGTCGGGCTTGCCGAAGTCGAACAGCTTCTCCAGGTCGAGGGGGTGCGAGTCGTTCTGGTTGAGGATGGATGCCGTGCCGTCGTCGAGTGACAGCGACGAGTCGCCGATGGGCCCATCCGACGGGGCGCGCAGCGGCGTCACCATGAGCTTCAGGTCGCCGAACTGCAGGGGCACGCCCGCCTCGGTGCGCACGATGTTCGTGTAGCCGAGGGCGAGGAGGTCCTGCTCGAGGTCGTCGGTCGGGTACTCGGGCAGGAGAACCTTGATGTCCTTCGGCACGTAGCGCTCCAGCAGTGCCGGATCGAAGTGATCGCGATGGCGGTGCGAGATGTAGAGGAAGTCGGCCGTGCCGAACCGCTCCCAATCGAGAGCGCGATTGTCGGGGAACGGGAACCACGAGCCGAAGAAGCTCGGACCGAGGACGGGGTCGCAGATGATGCTGCCGCCGCGCGTCTCGATGAACATTCCCGCGTGGCCGAGGCCGGTGATCTTCATGCCGCTCCTGTGTCGTTGGCGAACCCGTCGAGTCTACGCGGGGCTCCGGGAAGAGGCCTGAGAGGGGCGGGGGTGTCCGCGTCAAGCCGTCCGCACCCACACTCACCGGAGGTAGCGTGCAGAGCCCCACGAAAGGACCCCCATGCCCCTGGTGATGATCGACACGATCCGCGGACGCTACGACGAGACCGAGCTGCGCACGATGCTGGACGCCGTGCAGGATGCCGTCGTCGAGGCGTTCGGAGTTCCCGACACCGACCGCTACCAGATCCTCACGCAGCACGAGCCCTTCGAGCTGATGGCGTTGGACACCGGACTCGGCATCGAGCGCTCGGAGCGGCTCGTGATCGTGCGCCTGTCGTCGAAGCAGCGCACCGACGACGCCAAGGTCGCGCTGTACCGCCTGCTCGCGGAGAAGCTGCACGAGCGGATCGGACTCGCCGGGAGCGACCTCGTCGTCAGCGTCACCGAGAACGGTGATGCCGATTGGTCGTTCGGTCACGGCCGCGCTCAGTTCGTGACGGGCGAGCTGGGCTGATCGCGCAGCCGACGAGGGCGCCGCCGCGCGTGCGTCACGGCCCCAGCAGACCCCGGATGTCGTCGGCGTCGAGGGATGCCGCGAACGCCTCGCCGTCGCCGATCACCGCGTCGAACAGCGCGGCCTTGCGCTGCTGGAGCGCGCGCACCTTCTCCTCGACCGTGCCGGCGGCGATCAGCCGATAGACGAACACGCTCTCGGTCTGCCCGATGCGGTGCGCACGGTCGATCGCCTGGTTCTCCGCCGCGGGGTTCCACCACGGGTCGAGCAGGAACACGTACTCGGCCTCCACGAGCGTCAGGCCGAATCCGCCCGCCTTCAGGCTGATGAGGAACACCGGGGCATCGCCCTCGCGGAATCCCTCGACCACCTCGCCCCGCCGAGCGGTGCTCCCGTCGAGATGCGCGTAGGTCAGGCCCGCCGCATCCAGACGCTCCGCTGCGAGATCGAGGAACGAGGTGAACTGGCTGAACACCAGCGCGCGGTGCCCCTCGGCGGCGACCTCGACCAGGCGCTCGAGGAGCACGTCGAGCTTCGCCGAGCCCAGATGCGCATCGCGCTCGTCGACCAGGCCCGGGGCCAGCGCGAGCATCCGCAGCAGCGTGAGCGACCGGAACACGATGAAGCGCTGACGATCGAGGTCGTCGAGCAGCCCGAGCACCTTCTGCCGCTCGCGCTGCAGCACCCGGTCGTAGACCTCCTGATGCGCCGGGCCCAGCGGCACCACGATCTCCTGCTCCTGCTTGGGAGGAAGATCGGCGGCCACGACGTCTTTGGTGCGCCGCAGGAGGAACGGCCGCACCCGGCGACGGAGGCGATCCAGCGTCTTCTCACGATGCGCGCTCGACGCGGCGGCGGAGAGTGCCGTGGGCTGGTCGGTCGGCAGCTGCTCGATGGCGCGGGTGTAGTCCTCGCGGAACTGCCGGATCGAGGGGAAGAGCCCGGGCGCGGTCAGCGCCAGCAGCGCCCACAGATCGTCGAGGCCGTTCTCGATCGGCGTCCCCGTCGCGGCGAAGACGGCGTCGGTGGACAGGGCCCCGATCGCGCGGTGGATCCGCGTCGCGGGGTTCTTCACGAACTGCGCCTCGTCGAGCACGACGCCCGACCAGTGCGGGACGGCGAACTCGGCGGCATCCGCCCGGACGACGCCGTAGGAGGCCACCACCACATCGGCATCACCCGCGAGGGCGGCGACGGTGTGCTCGCGGCGCACCGCCGTGGCCTCGATCACGCGCACGCGGAGCCCCGGGGCGAAGCGCGCCGCCTCGTCGCGCCACGTGGGCAGCACCGAGGTGGGCGCGACGACCAGCCACGGGCGCCGGTCGCCGAGCGCGCGGGTGTGCGCGATGAGGGCCAGCAGTTGCAGCGTCTTGCCGAGTCCCATGTCGTCGGCCAGGATGCCGCCGAGCCGGTGCCCGTGCAGGAGCGCGAGCCACGAAAGCCCGTCGCGCTGATACGGCCGCAGCGCGGCGAGGAAGCCCGGCGGCGTCGGCACGGCGGGTACCTCGTCGGCCTCGCGCAGTGCCCGCGCGAGGCCGCGCCACTCGACGGCGGCCTCGGACTGATCGGCGAGGTCTTCGAACTCGGACCACAGCGCGAGGTGCGTCCGCGGAAGGCGAGGGCCGGTCTCCCACTCGTCGAGTGCCGCGGCCTCCTCGAGCAGGTCGCGCAGGCGCTGCAGCGAGGGATGCGCGAGCGAGAACCATGCCCCGTCGGACAGCTTGATGCGCGTGCGGCCCCGCGACAGCGCCGAGAACAGCGTGCCGAACGGGATCGTCCGCCCGTCGATCGTGACCACGATGCCCAGGTCGAACCAGTCGCGGTCGACGGATTCGACGGCCGTGACGCGCAGCGTCGGATCGCCGCGCAGCTCGCGGAACGCCGGAACGGCGCCGCTCGTGCGCACCCGCACCTCGTCCACCACGTCGACGGCGGGGAGCACGCGCGTGCAGAACGCGGCCGCATCGGCGTCGTGCAGGCGCGCGCGGGCGGCGATGGGCAGATCGGATGCCGTCATCCAGGCGGTCTCGAAACGCTCGCCGATCCGGGCTTCGGCGCGCGGGTCGCGCTCGGAGCCGCTCGTTCCGGCATCCACCGCGTCGAGGGCGACCGACTCGGGGGCGACCGTGGCACCGGAGCCCTCACCGCTGGCCGCGCGGGCGGGACCGGTGCCGGGGTGCTCGCTGTCGTACGCGAAGCGGAGGGACCCCGGGTACACCCAGTCGAGGCGGTACGAGACCTCGTCGTCGGCATAGGTCACCGCGACCTCCAGCGTCGGCCGCGCGGCGGGTGGCGCGGGGACCCCGGCGCCCACCGCCAGCGGTGCCCGGCGCGCCAGACGCGGGTAGGCCTCCGTGAGGAACTCCTCCGCCTCCGCGCGCGGGATGTCGACACCGTCGGTGCCCACCAGGGCGGGCAGGGGCGCCGGCAGGGGGACGGGCGCCAGCACGATCGGCACCGGATCGCGCTCGAGCGCGAAGGTGAACAGTCCCGATGAACCGATCGCGCGCGCGTGCGCGGCCGGCACGGACTCGCCGTCGACCGAAACGCGGGCGGTCAGGCGCAGCCCTCCCCCGCCCACCGCGTCGATGGCCACGCGCGCCTCTGCGGAACCGGCCAGTCGCACGCTCTGCTGCGGGTGCATCGCGACGATCGGGATGCCGAACTCCCCCGCCGCGGCCAGATGCGACCACAGCAGCGGGGAGTCGACGGCGTCGAGGGCCACCGTGTCGCCCGAGGCGGCGAACGGTCCGGTCGTGCGCAGCGCCTGAGCAAGGGCGTGCAGCTCGGCGAACCACCGGACGTGGGCCGGGTCGAAGCGTCCGGAGGATCGGCGCACGGCATCCCAGGTGGCATCCGCTCGGATCCATGTCTCGCGGGCACCGCGCACGAGGGGGCGGGCGACGAGCTGCAGGTCGTCCTGCCGTCGGGCGAGCAGGCGGGGCGTCACCGCCACGACGGCTCGCGCTTCCCAGCGCGCCGGGTCGTAGGCCTCGCGCTGGCGCAGCTCGACGCCCAGGGCGAGCGCATCGAACGACGCACGCTCCGCCCCGGGCAGCAGGTCGCGCCACGAACTCACGGAATGATCCTCTCCCCGACCCCCGACATCGCCCGGCGCGCTGCGGACCGCCGCGGTCCCCGGAAACGCCGCGACGCGACCTCCGACGCTCTGTCGGGGCCGCGTCGGAGCACGTCGGGCGGCGTGATCAGGACGAGCGCGCGATCCGCGCCAGCACGCCGTGCACGAACGAACCGGAGTCGTCGGTGGAGAACTCCTTCGCCAACTCGACGGCCTCATCGATCGCGACGGCCGTCGGCACCTCGTCGTTGTAGAGGATCTCCCACGTGCCGATGCGCAGGAGCGCGCGGTCGACGGCGGGCATGCGCTGCAGCGACCAGTCCTTGGCGAAGGTGGTGATCTGCTCGTCGATCGCGTCGCGGTTGTCGATCACGCCGTCGACGATGTCGCGGGCGTACAGCCACGAGGCCTGACGGTCGGGCTCGGAGGCCGCACGCTTCGCTTCGGTGGCGAGCATGACGGGCAGTTCCTCACCGCGCACGTCGGCCTGGAACAGGATGTCGAGGGCGCGCTTGCGCGCCTTGGTACGAGCACTCATTCTGTCGGGATCGAGACGTCAGCTGATACGGCCGAGGTACTCGCCGGTGCGAGTGTCGACCTTGATCTTGGTGCCGGTCTCGAGGAACAGCGGAACCTGCATCTCGTAGCCGGTCTCGACGGTGGCGGGCTTGGTGCCGGCCGACGAGCGGTCGCCCTGCAGGCCCGGCTCGGTGTAGGTGACCTCGAGGATGACCGACGGCGGGAGCTCGATGTAGAGCGGGTTGCCGTTGTTCAGCGCGATCTGCACCTGCTGGTTCTCGAGCAGGAAGTTCGCCGCGTCGCCGACGGTCGCCGCGCCCACGGTGATCTGGTCGTAGTCGGCGACGTCCATGAAGACGAAGCCCTCGCCGTCGTTGTAGAGGTAGGTGAAGTCGCGACGGTCGACGTTCTCGACGTCGACCTTGGCGCCGGCGTTGAACGTGCGGTCGACGACCTTGCCGCTCATGACGTTCTTGAGCTTGGTGCGGACGAACGCCCCGCCCTTGCCGGGCTTGACGTGCTGGAACTCCACGACGCTCCAGAGCTGACCGTCGATGTTCAGGACGACGCCGTTCTTGATGTCTGCGGTGGATGCCATGAGTGCCGATATTCCGTTTCGTGAGTCGAAGTGGGCGAGAGCCCGACGTCAGAGTCTACGTGATCCGCACCCTCAGCCGTCGGCGCGGCCCGAGACGACCTCCACGAGCAGGTCGACGGCTCGCGCGTACCCCGGCACGCCCTCGCCGATCACGTGCACCGCCGCGACCGCTTCGATGTACGAGAAGTGCCGGAACGCCTCGCGCTCCTTGATGTTCGAGATGTGCACCTCGGCGACCGGGAGGTCGACGGATGCCAGGGCGTCGCGCAGCGCGACCGAGGTGTGCGTGAGTCCCCCGGCGTTGATGACGATGCCCGCGCAGTCGAGCCGGGCGGCGTGGATCGCGTCGATGAGGACGCCCTCGTGGTTGCTCTGGACGGCCCGGACCTCGAGGCCGTGGCGCTCGGCGGCCGCGGTCGTGACCCGCTCGACGTCGGCAAGGGTGTCGCGGCCGTAGATCTCGGGCTGGCGGGTGCCGAGCAGGTTCAGGTTGGGGCCGTTGACGAGCAGCAGTCGGCGGGGCGTGGTCATGTCCGGCACGCTATCAGCGGCGCCCCTGCGCGCTGAGGCGCACGGGCGCCGTGCCCGCGCCGTACCCGGCGTACGAGCCCCCGCGCTCGACGAACTCGAGGAACACCTCGCCGATCGTGCGCGTGTAGAAGTGCAGGTAGGTGCCCGCGGCATCCTGGTCGTATCCGAGGTGCAGCTCGCGCAGCTCGGCGACGGCCTCGGCGGGCAGGTCGAAGCGGGCCGCGATGTCGTCGTAGTAGTTGCCGGGCATCGCCAGCGGCACGAAACCCCGTTCTCGGGCGGCGCGGGCGAGCGCGCGGACGTCGGCGCAGCGGAAGGCGACGTGCTGGGGCAGCGCGGCCCTCTCCCCCGCCAGGATCGGGGGCGCGACGTTCAGCGGCAGCCGCACCTCTCCGCCGGGCGAGCCGAGCACGCGGCTCGCGACGAGTCCCTGGGGGCCGGGGACCTCGGTGCTGCTGTCGACGCGGAGGGCGAAGCCCGCCGTATAGAACAGCGTGGCCTCCTCGATCGCCTGCCACGGCTGCGACAGGCTGACATGATCGACGCCCTCGATCGCGGTGGGGGCCTCGGGTCCGCCGTGCTCGAACTCGGCCACCCAGCCGGGTTCTCCCTCGTCGGCGGCCTGCGCCCAGTACACCTCGGTGCCGTCGGGGGCCACGGCACCGTCGAGGCGCTCCTCGGTCGCGTACGTGCGGCGGTAGGCGCGCGGCACGTGCAGCTCGAGCATGCGCAGATCGACGGCCTCGGCGTCGTCGACCTCCAGTCCGATCGCGGCCAGGCGCGGCTCCCACCCCCGGGCGTGCTGCTCGTTGAGCACGACGCGCGCGCGACCGGCCGTCCACAGCGTCACCGGCTTGGTGCGGTGCCGACCCCGCGGGGTGAAGCCGAGCTGCCCGAGCAGCTCCTCGACCGCGGAGGTGTCCTCGGCCTTGATCTCGACGAAGTCGACCGCCGACGGCGCGGCGGAGTCGGGGAGCATCTGCAGATCGCCCGGGGCGTCGGTGAGCGTTCGCGAGACCGCATCCTCGAGCCAGCGCAGCGAGCGCCGCGCGTGACGGGCGGTGCGCCGGGCATCGGTCTGGCGGAAGGTGTCGTTGAAGACCTCGAGCGACCACGGGCCGGAGTACCCGGCATCCACGATCCGCGCCGTGAAGTCGGCGAGGTCGAAGTCGCCCTCGCCGGGGAAGAGACGGTGGTGCCGGCTCCACGACAGCACGTCCATGCTGAGGCGCGGGGCGTCGGCGAGCTGGACGAAGAAGATCTTCTCGCCCGGGATGTCGGCGATCGCGGCGGGATCGTGTCCGCGCGAGAGGATGTGGAACGAGTCGAGGCACACCCCCACCGCCGGGTGGTCGGCGAGCTCGACGACGCGCCACGCGCGACGGTAGTCGTCGATGAAGCGTCCCCAGGCGAGGGCTTCGAACGCGATCCGGATGCCGTAGCCCGCGGCCAGGTCTCCGAGGCGCCGCAGCTGGTCGGCGCTCACCGCGTCGTCGTCGACCGTGGCCGTGGCGACGTTGCTGCAGCAGAGCACGAGGTCGATGCCGAGCCGGTTCATCAGACGGAACTTCGCCTCGGCGCGCCGGAGGACCGCTTGGAAGGCGTCCTCGTCGACGCCTTCGACGTCGCGCATCGGCTGGTAGAGGTCGAGGGTGAGTCCGAGACGGGCGGCCAGGGCGGCGATCTCCTCGGGGCTCTCGGGAGCAGCGAGCAGGTCGGGTTCGAAGATCTCGACGCCGTCGAATCCCGCCTCGGCGCACGCGTGGAGCTTGTCGGCCAGGGTGCCGCTGATGCAGACGGTCGCCATCGAGGTCTTCATGGCGGCTGAATGTACCAGTTAGTACAAAGCGGGTCCACCCCGCGCGTCCAGTAGGTTGGGCCCATGGCCGAGGCACGTCGAGACGCCGAACGCACGCGTTCCGAACTGCTGGCGGTGGCCACCGAGGTCTTCGCCGAAGACGGGTTCTCGGGCGCCCGGGTCGACGAGATCGCCGCGCGCACGCGCACGACCAAGCGGATGATCTATTACTACTTCGGCGGCAAAGAGGGCCTCTACCGGGCCGTGCTCGAAGAGGCCTACCGCGGCATCCGCGAGGCCGAGCGCGCGATCGACGTCGACCACGCCGACCCCGTGGACGCCATCCGCGCCCTCGCCGAGCTGACTTTCGACCATCACGTGGGCCACGATGCGTTCATCCGCCTCGTCGCGATCGAGAACATCCACCGCGGGGCGTTCATCCGGCAGATCGAGGGGCTGCGGACCCAGTCTCAGCCCGCGAAGGGGCTGCTCGACGAGATCCTGGAGCGCGGGCGTGCGGCCGGGATCTTCCGCGCCGACGTGGATGCCATCGACGTGCACCTCGTGATCAGCTCGTACTGCGTGTTCCAGGTCGCCAACCAGTACACGTTCGGCCACCTGTTCGACGTCGACCTCGCCTCCCCCGACCGCCGGTCGCACCTCCGCGCGGTGATCGGCGACGTGGTCGTCGGCTGGCTCACCGCGCCCGCGCGCTGACTCCCCGCGGCCGGCATCGGCGCGACGGATCGGGCTGCGGCATCCGCGCTCGCGCGCCCGTCCGCGCCGTGGCCCCGGCATCCGTCGAGTGTCCGAGACACGCCGACTGGGGACTCTCGCGTGCGGCGTGTCCTGGACACTCGATGGGTGGGAACGTCCCGCACGCGGGGTGGGCCGACGCCGCGTTGCGCGAGTGCGGCCGTGGTGGCGCGACACCCGGAATCCGTCGTTGACACGAGCAGGCGAGCGTGGTTTCCTCTGAACGTACCGGTTAGTACATTGACCGGTGTCGCGGAGACGAAGGAGTACCGTGAACGACTCGCACCCCTACCTCGTGGGCCTCATCGGCACGGGTGTGCTCCCCTCGCTGACGCCGCCGATGCACATGGCCGAAGCCCGCGCCCTCGGTCTCGCCTACGTCTACCGTCCGCTCGACCTCACCGCGCTCGGCATCGACCCCGCCCGCATCGGCGAGGTGCTCGCGTGGGCCGAACGCCTCGGATACGACGCCGTCAACGTCACCCACCCCTGCAAGCAGAGCGTCCTGGCCCACCTCGATCGCATCGACCCCGTCGCCGCCGCTCTCGGAGCGGTCAACACGGTGCTGTTCACCCCGACCGGGCGCGTGGGCCACAACACCGACACCACCGGTTTCGCCGCGGCCTTCACCGACGGACTCCCGGATGCCGAGACCCGGCACGTGGTCCAGCTCGGCGCGGGCGGGGCGGGCTCCGCCGTCGCCGACGCGCTGCTGCGCCTCGGCACCGCCCGCCTGAGCATCGTCGACCTCGACGCCGCTCGCGCCCGGGCGTTGGCCGACGACCTGGCGGCACGGCATCCGCTCGCCCTCGTCGACACCGCAGCGCCGGCCGATCTCGCCGCCGTGCTCGCGACGGCCGACGGCCTCGTGCACTGCACGCCGGTCGGCATGGCGGAGCACCCCGGGCTCCCCCTCGACGCCGGCCTGCTGCGCCCCGAGCTGTGGGTCGCCGACATCGTCTACCGCCCCCTCGACACCGAACTCCTCGTCGCCGCGCGCGAGCGCGGCTGCCGCACCCTCAGCGGCGGACGCATGGCGGTCCACCAGGCCGTCGATGCGTTCGCCCTCATCACCGGGACGCGACCCGATCCCGACCGCATGACCGCCCATTTCCTCGACCTCGTCACGTCCGACGGAGCCCTCGACCGACCCGTCGACCCGGCTCTCGCCCGCTAAAAGGAGCACTCGTCCATGACCACCCCCGCAACGACGCGGAAGACTCCCGTGAAGGCGGCCACCGCCAGCTTCATGGGCAGCGCCGTGGAGTACTACGACTTCTTCCTGTTCGGCTCTGCCGCGGCCCTCATCTTCCCGACGGTCTTCTTCCCGTCGGGCGATCAGGCGGCCCTGGTGATGTCGTTCGCCACCTTCGGTTTCGCCTACATCGCCCGTCCCGTCGGCGCCGTCATCCTCGGCCACTTCGGCGACCGCATCGGACGCCAGAAGGTGCTGATGTTCACGCTGGTGCTGATGGGCCTGTCGACGTTCATCATCGGCTGCCTCCCCGGCTTCGCGCAGATCGGCTGGTTCGCTCCCGCCCTCCTCGTGCTGTGCCGTCTCGCCCAGGGCCTGTCGGCCGCGGGTGAGCAGGCCGGAGCCTCGTCGCTCACGCTCGAGCATGCCCCCGACGGACGTCGTTCGTTCTTCACCTCGTGGACCCTGACCGGAACGCAAGGCGGTCAGATCCTCGCCGCCTTGATCTTCATCCCCGTCGTCGCCCTGCCCGATGAGATCAAGTTCTCGTGGGGATGGCGCGTGCCGTTCTGGCTCAGCGCCGTGGTCGTCGTCGTGGCGTTCTTCATCCGCCGGAGCCTGCACGAGACGCCCGAGTTCGAGCAGGCGAAGGCCACCGGACAGATCGCCCGGATGCCGTTGCTCCCGCTGCTGAAGAACCATTGGCGCGACGTGCTGCGCGTGATCTGCTGCGCGTTCATCGCCGCGGTGTCGACCGTGTTCGGCACGCTCGCGATCGCCTACGGCAAGGAGCAGGGCCTCGCCGCGAGCGTCACCCTGTGGCTCGTCGTGGTCGCGAACGTCGTCGCGCTCTTCACCCAGCCGTTGTTCGGCAAGCTCGCCGACCGCATCGGCCGCAAGCCCGTCTTCATCTACGGTGCGCTGTCGTCGGCGGCCTTCATGCCGTTCTACATGCTGTCGATGGGCGCCGGGAACGACCTCGTCACCTTCGGCCTCGCCATCCTCACCTTCTCGTGCGGATACGCCGCCGCGAACGCCGTGTGGCCCTCGTTCTACGGCGAGATGTTCAGCACCCGCGTCCGCTTCTCGGGCATGGCGATCGGCACCCAGCTCGGCTTCCTCATGGCCGGATTCGCCCCGAGCATCGTCGCGGCCCTCGGCGGCGGCGCGGCCGGCGGATGGGTCGTGATCAGCGTCTTCACCGCCGTGATCGCCGTCATCGCCTCGGTGAGCGCGCTGACCGCTCGCGAGACGAAGGACGTCCCCACCGACCAGCTCGGCCTCGCCGCCGAGCGCCGGGTGCCCGTCTCGGTCTGACCGGCGTCAGCGAGCCCCGTCTTCTCCGGAAGGCGGGGCTCCCGCGCGTCGTCGCGCGGCGGCGGATGGGCCCGTGCACATCGGCAGGAATCTCGCGGGACACGCCGTGTCGTCCCGTCCGGGGCCGGCGTGTCGGGAACGCGCCCCGCCGTCGGGAACGCGCCCCGCCGTCGTGCTCGCCGGCATCCGCTCCTGCCCAGCCGCCCGGCGCATCCCGCTGGTCCGGGCACGACGGCGGGAGACCCGCGCACACGCTCCGCTGCGGCATCCAGAGTCGGCGCGTCGGCGAATCGCTCCGCCGTCGTGCTCGTCCACCCGGGGTGAGGGTGGGCCGCCGGGTCGAAACGGCGTCAGAGCGCGCGCAGCGAGCGGCTCATCGCGCGCTCGGCGCCGATGGGCCCCGTGAAGGTCTCCCCCGTCGCCACGAAGCCGGCGCGCCGGTACACCGCCTGCGCCCGGACGTTGTCGACGTGGACGTCGAGCGAGAGCGTCTCGAAGCCCCGAGCGGCGCACCAGCGCGCCGCGGCGTCGAGAAGCGCGTCGATCGCTCCGCGTCCGCGGTGGGCCGGGTCGACGTAGACGCCGACGACGTCGGCGCGGTCGGTCGTCGACCGCCGTCCGGTGTGGTCGAGGTCACCCGCGCGCCGCACGAGCACGGTGCACGTGCCGATCCACTCCTCACCGCGCTCCGCGATGAACATCGCCGCGGACTCCCCGTCGGCGCCGCCCGCCGCGCGTTCGTCCCAGAACGGCTGGTCGCGCTCGAGCTCCTGCTCGTACGTGGTGAGGAAGGCGATGGATGCCGCGGGGTCGCTCACGGCGCGCAGACGCAGCTCGCGCACCCGGGCGCCTTCCCCGGCGCGCACGCGCCGCACGGTCGCGCCGCCGGCCCGCCCCTCCGTCACGAGGCGCTCCGGGTCACGCACCGACCTCCTGGTAGGCCGCGAACAGCAGCGACTCGTCGGGCGCCTGCAGCACGGTCGGGCGGGCGAGGTCGTCGAGCACGATGAAGCGCAGCATGCTGCCGCGGCTCTTCTTGTCGCGCTGCATCGTGGCCTTCAGCGTCTGGAAAGCGCCGGCGCGGTACGTCGTGGGCAGGCCGAGCGACTCGAGCACGGTGCGGTGGCGCTGCGCGACGTCGTCCGACAGGCGCCCGGCGAGGCGCGACAGCTCGGCGGCGAACACCATGCCCACCGAGATCGCGGCGCCGTGACGCCAGCGGTAGCGCTCGGCGTGCTCGATGGCGTGGCCGAGCGTGTGCCCGTAGTTCAGCACCTCGCGAAGACCCGCCTCGCGCAGGTCTTCGCCCACGACACGTGCCTTCATGTCGATCGCGAGCTCGACGCACCGACGGAACGCGTCGCCCTTCGGGTCGACGATCCCCGTGGGGTCGGCCTCGATGAGGTCGAGGATCTCCGGATGCCAGATGAAGCCCGCCTTCACCACCTCGGCGAAGCCCGCGGTGGCCTCGTTCTTCGACAGCGTGTCGAGCAGGTCGAGATCGCACACCACGGCGACCGGGGGCCAGAAGGCGCCGACGAGGTTCTTGCCCTCGGCGGTGTTGATGCCGGTCTTGCCGCCCACCGCGGCATCCACCATCCCCAGCACGGTCGTCGGCACCTGCACGAGCGCGACGCCGCGCAGCCAGGTGGCCGCGACGAAGCCCGCGAGGTCGGTGACCGCTCCCCCACCGAAGCCGACCACGACATCGGTGCGCGTGAAGTCGGCCTGGCCCATGACCTGCCAGCAGAACGCCGCCACTTCGACGCGCTTGCCCTGCTCGGCGTCGGGGATCTCGGCCAGCAGCACCTGACGGTCGCCCACCAGCTGCGCGCGCAGGGCCTCGGCCTGTGCGGCGAGGGTGGGCGGGTGCACCACGAGCACCTTCCGCGCGGCGGCGGGCAGCTTCTCGCCCAGCGTGGTCAGCAGGCCCCGGCCGATGGTGATGTCGTAGCCGGGGTCGCCGGCGACGCTGATCGTGGTGGTGTCGCTCATGATCTCTCCTGGGCCGGAACGCTCTGCGCCCAGGCCACGATGTCGTCGACGACGCGGGACAGGGGCCCCGACGACGTGTCGATGGTGATGTCGGCGGCGGCCTCGTAGACGGGGCGCCGCTCTTCGTAGATGCGCCGCCAGCGCTCGGCCGGGTCTTCTCCGCCGAGCAGGGGCCGTTCGTCGCCGTGGATGCGGGATGCCACCACGTGCGGCGCGACCGTCAGCAGCACGACGCGATGCGCGGTGAGGCGTTCCCGGGTCGAGGGGTCGAGCACGGCTCCCCCGCCGAGCGCGACGACGCCCCCGCGGCCGAGCGCCTCGACGACCGCGTCGCGCTCGAGGGCGCGGAAGTGCGCTTCGCCGTGGGCGAGGAACAGATCGCGGATCGGCCCGTGGTCGCGTACGACGAGCTTGTCGGTGTCGGTGAAGGCCGTGCCCAGGGCGCGCGCGACGCGGCGCCCGACACTGGTCTTGCCCGCGCCCATCGGACCGATGAGCACCACGGCCGATCCGGCCCCGGTCACCGCTGCGCGGTCGTCCGGGCCGGCAGCGCCGGAGGGCGCCTGCTCAGGCGAGGTCATGCGCGAGAAGCGCGGCGTCCGACGCGTCGGTCGTGCGCAGGGTCTCGGGCAGGTTGGCGAGGTACGACTCGAGGTTGCGGCGCGTCTCGGCGACGTTGTCGCCTCCGAACTTCTCGAGCACGGCGTCCGCGAGGGTCACCGCGACCATGGCCTCGGCGACGACGCCCGATGCGGGGACGGCGCACACGTCGGAGCGCTGGTGGTGCGCGGCGGCGGTGTCGCCGGTGGCGACATCGACCGTGCGCAGGGCCTTGGGAATCGTCGCGATCGGCTTCATGCCGGCGCGCACGCGCAGCACGGTGCCGGTCGACATGCCGCCCTCGGTGCCACCGGCGCGGTCGGACGAGCGGGTGATGCCGTCTTCGGTGGCGAAGAGCTCGTCGTGCGCCTGCGAGCCGCGGCGGGTCGTGGTGAGGAAGCCGTCGCCGACCTCGACGCCCTTGATCGCCTGGATGCTCATGAGGGCCTGGGCGAGCTTGGCATCCAATCGACGATCCCACTGCACGTGCGAGCCGAGCCCCGGCGGCAGGCCGTAGGCGAGGACCTCGACGATCCCGCCGAGCGTGTCGCCCGCCTTCTTGGCGTCGTCGACCTCGGCGACCATCGCCGCGCTCGTCTCGGCGTGGAAGCACCGCAGCGGATCGGCGTCGAGACGGTCGACGTCGTCGGGGGTGGGCAGCTCGGCGTCGTCGGGAACCCGCACGGGCCCGATCGACAGCGTGTGGCTGACCAGACGGATGCCGAGCTCGCTCAGGAACGAGCGGGCCACCGCGCCCAGCGCCACGCGAGCCGCGGTCTCCCGCGCGGAGGCCCGCTCGAGGATGGGCCGGGCCTCGTCGAAGCCGTACTTCTGCATGCCGACGAGGTCGGCGTGCCCGGGGCGCGGGCGGGTGAGCGCGGCACCGCGTCCGCGCGAGCGGTCGGAGAGCTCGACGGGCTCGGGGCTCATCACCTCGGTCCACTTCGGCCACTCGGTGTTGCCGATGCGCAGAGCGATCGGGCTCCCGATCGTGAAGCCGTGCA
This sequence comes from uncultured Microbacterium sp., assembly GCF_947489255.1. GTDB lineage: Bacteria > Actinomycetota > Actinomycetes > Actinomycetales > Microbacteriaceae > Microbacterium > Microbacterium phycohabitans. The sequence goes on along the minus strand of NZ_CANLCY010000002.1, from coordinate 538,865 downwards.
CGATGCCCGTCGACAGGGTCAGTTCGTCTTCCTCGAACTTCATGCGCGACCCGCGGCCGTACCCGAGTCGGCGGCGCGCCAGTTCGGCGCGGATCTGGGCCGAGGAGACGGGGACGCCGGCCGGCATCCCCTCCATGAGGGCGATCAGTTCGGGGCCGTGGGACTCGCCGGCGGTGAAGACGCGAAGCATTCGTCTAGTCTCCCATGAGCGCGATGCGCATTGCGGCCAGCACCTCGTCCTCGTGGACGAGGGGCCGAGCGGGGTCGCCTGCGACGAACACGCGCACCTGCAGCAGCGCCTGGTGGAGCAGCATCGCGAGCCCGTCGTGCGCGGCCACCCCCGCACGCTCCCACTCCCGCGCGAGGGGCGTGGGCCAGCCGCCGTAAACGACGTCGACGAGGGGTCCGGACGTGGATGCCAACGGCCCGGCGAGAGCGCCGAGGTCGGTGCCCCCGGGCAGGGCGGCGATCGTCGCATCGACCGAGACGGGATCGGGCGCGTCGAGCGCGGCGATCCGCACCGCGACGCCCAGGAGCGCGCCGAGCTCGGCGAGAGGGGCAGCGGCGTCGGGGCGCCGTGCCCGCACCTCCACCTCGACCGCCCCGGCGCGCACTGCCGAGACGACGGCCGAGGTCGCCGTCGCGCCCGCACCGAGCACGCGCACGCGCTCGGGTCGACGCACGCCGACCTCGTCGAGGGCGCGGGCGAGCCCGCCCACGTCGGTGTTGAAGCCCCGGGGGCCTTCCTCGGTCAGCAGGTAGGTGTTGACGGCGCCCGTCAGGCGCGCGTCGTCGTCGAGGCTGATCGCGCGCTCCGCGGCGACGTGCTTGAGCGGCATCGTCAGCGACAACCCGCGCCAGGCGGCATCCAGCCCCTCGATCTCGGTCGCGAACGTGTCGTCGTCCACGCGCCGACGCCCGTACTCCCAGTCGAGCCCGAGCACGCCGTAGGCGGCGGCGTGCAGCCGGGGCGACCGCGAGTGCGCGATCGGGTCGCCCCAGACGGCCAGCCGTGTCGCGCCGGTCAGCATCCGCCGTCGGGATTGTCGCGACACCACGCGCGGAACTGGTCCACGGCCTTGAGCTGGTCGGCGTAGGTGGTGGAGAACACCGTCTCACCCGTGGCGAGGTTGACGGTGGTGAAGTAGTACCACGGGCCGTCCACCGGCTTCATGGCCGCATCGATCGCGAGGTCGCCGGGGTTGGCGATGGGGCCGATCGGCAGACCCGGACGGATGTAGGTGTTCCACGGGTTGTCGCTGGTGAGGGCGTTCTCGGACGACGACGAGGAACCGGCATCCAGCTCCCCCGCGCCGTACTGGGCGGTCGAGTCCATCTGCAGCAGACCATGGGTCTCGGTGTTGTCGGGCTGCAGGCGGTTCTCGATGACGCGAGAGACCTTGTAGAAGTCCTCGCTGCTGCGCGCCTCGCGTTCGATGATCGAGGCGACGATGAGGATGCGCTCGCGATCGGTCTCCGGGACTCCCGCGGCGTCGAGCGACTGGATGGTGCGCTGCACCATGCGCTCGATGACCTGCTGCGCGGTGACCCCCTCGTCGAAGTCGTACGTCGCCGGGAAGATCCAGCCCTCGAGCGTGGAGGCCGGCACGCCGTACGCCGAGGGATCGGCGACGGCCGCGTCGAGGTCGGCGCGCGGGAGACCGAGCTGCTCCGCGATGACGTCGAGCGACTGCGTCAGGGTGAGACCCTCGCGCAGCTGCACGGAGTAGTTCAGTCGGCTCGCGGGGTCGCGGAGCGCGGCGAGGACCGCCTCCGACGTCATCTGCTGCTGCAGCTTGTAGACGCCGGGCTGGAAGGTGAAGGCGACGGAGTTGTCGACCATGTACTTGTACAGCGAGTTCGAGGCCTTCGTGACCCCGGCCTCGAACAGCTTCGGCGAGACGGACTCCCCCGTGTCGCCCGAGACGATGGTGATGCGGGCCTCGCCCTTGGCCTGGCCCGCCTCGTAGTCGAGGGGCTCGCCGTTGCCCAGGAATGCTTGGATGCGATCGCCGTAGGTGTTCCACACGACCGCGCCGCCCGCGGCGAGACCGCCGAGGAGAACGAGCACCACCGCGAGGGCGATCCACCCTCCGATGCGACGACGCTTCTTGGGCGGTCGCGGGGCGCTCTGGCCGATCTCGTGGGTCGTGGTCTGACCGGTGAAGAGGTCTTCGAGCGACCCGGACGGGATGCCGCCGCCGGCAGGTGCCGTGCGTCCGGCCGTGCCGACCCCGGCGCCGACGAGCGCCGGCTCCGCGTCGCGCGGGGCGTCGGCGGACGCCGAGGGACGACGCGCACCGTCCGCTGTGGTCGACGGTGCTCCCGTACGGCCGGGTCCGGGCGCGGCCTCTCCCCCGTCGCGCAGGGCGCCGGAGGATGCCGGGGCGGATGCCGTGACTCCGGCGTCGGCGGAGCGAGGGGCCGGGGCGGGCTCGGGGGCGCGGGCCGCGGGCTCGGCGGCACGGGGCGCCGGAGTCGGCTCCGCAGCGCGCGGAGCGGGCTCGGCGGCGCGCGGCGCGGGCGCGGAATCCGCAGCACGGGTCGGTTCCGGCATCCCGTTCCCGGCGGTCTCGCCCGGTGCGCGGCGGGCGACGTCGAACCGGGGCGCCGGGGTGGCGGCACCGTTCGCGGCCGGAGCTTCGGCGGCGGGGTTCGTGTCGGTGGGACCGGTCTGCGCGCGTCGCGCCTCGCGAGCGGCGCGCCGGGACGGCGGAGCGGCGTCCGCGGAACCGTCGGCCGAGCGCGCACCGGTGCGCGGGTCGGGGAGGCGGCTGTAGAGGTCCGCGAACGGATCGCTCCCGGGGGGCTGGTTCTCGGGCATGTCAGGCGGGCTCCTGTCCCGGTGATATGGCGGGTCCGGCCGGCTCGCCGGACTGTCGCTCCACGTCGAGCGCCTGCTGCAGCAGCACCACAGCGGCGACTTGGTCAACAATGCTACGAGAGTCGCGCTGGGAACGACCTGCCTCCCGCAGGACGCCGTGCGCCGACACGGTGCTCAATCGCTCGTCGACGAGCCGCACCGGGATGGGCAGGGCCGACGCGAGCTGGTCGGCGAACCGACGTGCGTCGGTGGTCGACGGGGTGTCCTCTCCGCGGAGGTTGAGCGGCAGACCCACCAGCACCTCGAACGCCTCGTACTCGGCCACGAGGGCGACGATGCGGCGCACCGGTTCGCCCTTGCGCGGCACCGTCTCCACCGGCACGGCCAGCACCCCGTCCGGATCGGACCGGGCGACGCCCACGCGCGCACGCCCGACGTCGATTCCCAGACGGATGCCGCGCCGGAACGCCGTCACGCGGTGGTCGCCCGGACGTCGGCGACGATGCCGTCGAGCGCCTGGGGCAGGGCCGCGGCATCCGTTCCGCCACCTTGCGCGACGTCGGGCCGACCGCCGCCACCGCCACCGAGGACGGCGGCAGCGGCTTTCGCGAGGGCACCGGCGGCGAGACCGCGCTCGCGCGCGGCGTCGTTGGTGACCACGACGACGGTCGCGCGGCCGCCCGCGACCGAGGCGAGCGCGACGACCGCGGGGTCACTGCCGAGGCGATCGCGCACCTGCAGGGCGAGCGAGCGGACGTCGTCGGCCGATGCACCCTCGCCGAGACTCTGGGCCACGACGCGCACGGTGCCGACGGCCACGGCCGACTCGACGAGTTGCGGCAGACGTCCGGTCAGGGCCTGCGCCTCGAACGCGGCGATCTTCTTCTCCGCGGCCTTGAGGCTCGCGGCGAGCTCGCCGATGCGAGTGGTGAGCTGCTCGCGCGGGGTCTTCAGGCTCGTGCTGAGCTGCGAGACGATGGCGCGCTCGGCGGCGAGGTCGCGGAACGCGTCGAGACCCACGAGGGCCTCCACGCGGCGGTTCGACGCGCCGACCGACTGCTCGCCGACGAGGTTGACCAGACCGATCTCGGCGCTGCGCGCGACGTGCGTTCCGCCGCAGAGCTCGCGCGACCACGGACCGCCGATGTCGACCATGCGCACGGTGTCGCCGTACTTCTCGCCGAACAGCGCCATGGCGCCCGCGGCCTTCGCCTCATCCAGCGACATCACGCGCGTGGTGACCTCGAGGTTGTCGCGGACGGCGTTGTTGGCGATGTCCTCGATCTCGGTGCGGGTCTCGGGCGAGAGCGCCGATCCCCAGCTGAAGTCGAAGCGCATGTACCCGGCGCGGTTGAGCGACCCCGTCTGCGTCGCGGTCTTGCCGAGAGTGTCGCGGATCGCCGCGTGCACGAGGTGCGTGGCGGTGTGCGCCTGCTGCGCCGCGTGGCGGTTGAGCCCGTCGACCACGGTGGTGGCCGGGGCGCCCACGGCGACCTCGCCGGTGGTCACCTCGACCGTGTGGCTGACCAGACCCGGAACGGGACGCTGCACGTCGAGCACCTCGAGCTCGTAGCCCGGGCCGACGATGACGCCCTTGTCGGCCACCTGACCACCGGACTCGGCGTACAGCGCGGTCTCGGCGAGGATGACCTCGGCGATCTGTCCCTCCGAGGCGCGATCGGTCCCCTGCCCCTGGACCAGGATGCCGAGCACCGTCGACTCCGTCTGCAACTCGGTGTACCCGGTGAACACCGTCTCGCCGAGCGCGCGGAACGGGCGGTACGCGCTTTGATCGGCGATGGTGCCCTTGCGGGCGCGGGCGTCGGCCTTGGCGCGCGTGCGCTGCTCCTGCATGAGCGTGTCGAACGCGGCGCGATCGACGCTCAGCCCGGCCTCCTCGGCGATCTCGAGCGTGAGGTCGATGGGGAAGCCGTACGTGTCGTGGAGCAGGAATGCTTCGGAGCCGGAGAGCGTCGAGCCGCCGCCGGTCTTGGCTTCGGCGACCGACTGGTCGAGGATGGCCGATCCGGCCGCGAGGGTGCGCAGGAACGTCTGCTCCTCGGCGATGGCGTAGGCCGAGAGACGGGCGTAATCCGCCTCCACCTCGGGGTACGACTCCTTCATCGCGTCGCGAGAGGCGGCGAACAGCTCGGGGAAGGTCGCGCCTTCGACGCCGAGCAGGCGCATCGAGCGGATCGCGCGACGCATGATGCGGCGCAGGATGTAGCCGCGGCCCTCGTTCGAGGGGGTGACGCCGTCGGCGAGCAGCATGAGCGAGGAGCGCACGTGGTCGGCGACGATGCGCAGACGCACGTCGTCCTCGTGGGATTCGGCGCCGTACGCCTTGCCCGCGAGCTTCGCGGCCAGGTCGAGCACGGGGCGCACCTGGTCGGTCTCGTACATGTTGTCGACGCCCTGCTTGATGAACGCGATGCGCTCGAGGCCCATGCCGGTGTCGATGTTCTTCGCCGGCAGCTCGCCGACGATGTCGAAGTCGTACTTCGAGCGCACGTTGGTGATCTCGTACTGCATGAACACGAGGTTCCAGATCTCGACGTAGCGGTCGTCGTCGGTCGCGGGACCGCCGTCGATGCCGTAGGCCGGACCGCGGTCGAAGAAGATCTCCGAGCAGGGGCCCGCGGGACCCGGGAGTCCGGTCGACCAGTAGTTCGTGTCCTTGCCGAGACGCTGGATGCGGTCCTCGGGAAGAGAGCTGAGCTTCAGCCAGAGGTCGTGCGCCTCGTCGTCCTCTTCGTAGACGGTGACCCACAGGTCCTTCGGGTCGAAGGCGAGGCCGCCCTCGGACTCGGGGGCGGTGAGCAGCTCCCACGCGAAGCGGATCGCATCTTCCTTGAAGTAGTCGCCGAACGACCAGTTGCCGAGCATCTGGAAGAAGGTGCCGTGGCGCGGGGTCTTGCCGACCTCTTCAATGTCGTTGGTGCGGATGCACTTCTGCACGTCGGCCGCGCGCGGGTAGGGCGGCGGCACGACGCCGCTCAGGTACGGGATGAAGGGCACCATGCCCGCCACGGTGAACAGCAGGGCCGGATCGTCGGTGACGAGCGAGGCCGAGGGGACGATCGTGTGATTCTTCTTCTCGAAGAAGTCGAGGAAGCGCTGGGCGATCTCGGCGGTTTTCATGGCGGGTCTTTCCGTGCGCGTGCGGGATCGTCCCGCGGGGCGGGACGACGGATCGCAGAGAGGTCAGTCGGAGGTCGTGAGGGTCTTCTTGGCGGCGGAGGCCGCGTCGCCCGCGGCGTCCACGGCATCGCCGACGGCACCGGCGACACGGTCGGCCGCCGAGGAGGTGACGGCCTTGGCGTCATCGATGATGTCCGACAGCCGCGTCTCCTGGGCGTGGTAGGCGTCGGTCATGCGGTCGGTGAACTCGCCGATGCGCGCATCGAGTTGCGCGAAGATCTCCTGCCCGCGCGGGTCCTTGTTGACCAGGTGGGCGGCGACGAAACCGCCGGCGATCCCCACTGCGAACCAGAACAGGCTTCTCACGATGACCACTTCTTCCTCGATACGACGCCGCGGTCGCGGCATCCCTCATCGTAGGCGACGGCCCCTGTGCCGCGCGCGAGCACACACCACCGGGGGAACGACGGCCGGGCGGGAACGACGAAGGGCGCCGGGAGAACCCGACGCCCTTCTGTGCTCGCTGGGATCAGCGGGCGGCGTAGTACTCGACGACGAGCTGCACGTCACACGTGACGGGCACCTCGGCGCGCTTGGGGCGACGCACGAGCTTCGCCTGGAGCGTCGAGAGGTCGACCTCGAGGTAACCGGGAACGGGGGGCAGCACCTCGGCGTGCCCACCGGCGGCGGCGACCTGGAAGGGCTCGAGGCCCTCGCTCTTCGGCTTGACGTGGATCTGCTGACCCGGCTTGACGCGGAACGACGGGCGGTCCACGAGCTGGCCGTCGACCAGGATGTGGCGGTGCACGACGAGCTGGCGAGCCTGCGCGGTGGTGCGGGCGAAGCCCGAACGCACGACGAGGGCGTCCAGACGCATCTCGAGCAGCTCGACCAGGTTCTCACCGGTCAGGCCGTCGGTGCGGCGGGCCTCGTTGAACGCGATGCGCAGCTGCTTCTCGCGGATGCCGTACTGCTCGCGCAGACGCTGCTTCTCGCGCAGACGCACGGCGTAGTCGCTGTCGGCCTTGCGCTTGGTGCGGCCGTGCTCACCGGGAGCGTAGGGACGCTTCTCGAGGTAGCGGGCGGCCTTGGGGGTGAGTGCGACGCCGAGGGCGCGCGACAGACGCACCTTGCGGCGGTCCTGAGACTTCGTGGTCACGAAGTTCTCCTTCCGATGACGTGGCCGCGCCTTTCACGGCTCACGGGCGTATCGCCCCCTTCCGCCCGATCCGAAGCGCACGCCGGGGCGCACCGGAAGGTGATCACAGGAAGGAGGGGATGCCCGAAAACCCTGTTTCGAGCCGGTTCATGCTATCAGAGCGCGCTGCGGAGCCTCTGCGCGCGTCACTTCCCCTCGAGGATGCGGCGGATCTTCTCCAACCGTGCCGACACGTCGCGCTCGGTGCCGTGGTTGGTCGGCTCGTAATAACGGCGTCCGCGCAGCTCGTCGGGCAGGTACTGCTGCGCGACGATGCCGATCTCGCTGTCGTGGGCGTACTTGTACCCCTTGCCGTGACCGAGTCGTTTGGCGCCCGGGTAATGCGCATCGCGCAGGTGCATCGGCACGCGGCCGAATCCGCCGCCCCGCACGTCGGCGATGGCGGCGTTGATGGCGTTGTAGGCGGCGTTGGACTTGGCGGTCGTGGCCAGGTAGATCGTCGCCTCGGCGAGGGGGATGCGCCCCTCGGGCATCCCGATGAAGGCGACCGCGTCGGCGGCGGCCACGGCGATCTGCAGCGCCTGCGGGTCGGCCATGCCGATGTCTTCGGCGGCCGAGATCACCAGGCGGCGCGCGATGAATCGCGGATCTTCCCCGGCCTCGATCATGCGCGCGAGGTAGTGGATGGCGGCATCCGGATCGGATCCCCGCACCGACTTGATGAAGGCGCTGATGACGTCGTAGTGCTCGTCGCCCTGGCGGTCGTAGCGGAGCAGGGCCCGGTCGACGGCCTGCGCGATGTGGTCGGCGGTGATGACGGGTGGATCGGCGTCGCCCGGCTCGAACGGCGCTCCGTCGTCGTCATCGTCGTCGTTGTCATCGTCGTCATCGTCGTCGTGTGCCCGGATGACGTCGCCGGACGCTCCCCCGTCGTCTCCCGCGACCGAGGCCGCCGCCTCGAGGGCGGTCAGTGCGCGTCGGGCGTCTCCCGAGGCCAGGCGCACGAGCGCTGCCCGTGCGTCGTCGTCGAGCACGACGCGTCCGGCGAGACCGCGCGGATCGGCGACCGCGCGATCGACGAGCGCTCCGAGGTCGTCGTCGCCGAGCGGGCGCAGGGTCAGCAGCAGGGAACGCGAGAGCAGGGGCGAGATGACCGAGAACGAGGGGTTCTCCGTGGTCGCCGCGATCAGCACGACCCACCCGTTCTCGACCCCGGGGAGCAGGGCGTCCTGCTGCGCCTTGGTGAACCGGTGGATCTCGTCGAGGAACAGGATGGTGGACTGCCCGTAGAGATCGCGCTGCGTCAGCGCCTCTTGCATGACCTCTCGCACGTCTTTGACCCCGGCGGTGATGGCCGACAGCTCGACGAAACGCCTCCCCGACGAGCGCGCGATCGCCTGCGCCAAGGTCGTCTTGCCGGTGCCGGGCGGTCCCCACAGGATGACGGAGACCGCGGCGCCGGATGCCGAGGAGTCGGTGGTGGCGAGGGTGACGAGCGGCGACCCGGGGCGCAGTAGATGACCTTGACCCGCGACCTCGTCGAGGCTCACCGGGCGCATCCGGACCGCGAGCGGCGTCTGGCCCTGGAAGAGCGCGGAGGAAGGGGTCACCCCTCCAGGCTAGCCGCGGCCTCCGACACCGGTTCCGTGCGCGGCGGCGGCACGGTGCACCTCTCGGCGGGGTTTGTAGGATCGAGGGGCCCGTCGGTGGGCGGAGGAGGTCGATGTGGCGACGCGCGGGAAAGACCGGCAGACGCGGGAGCAACGCGAACGCGCCCGTGCCTATCAGGCTCGGGTGGCCCTGCATGAACGGCAGGTCCGACGCCGCACCCGTGACAACGTGCTCGGCGTGGTGGTCGGTCTCGTCGTCATCGCCGGGGCGATCGGCGCGCAGACGGCGTACTTCGTCGCCGGTCCGGGCGCGCCCGCGCCGTCGCCGAGCCCTTCCGCGCCGGCGACCGAGGCACCCGCCTCACCCTCCGGCGCCCCGTCGACGACGCCCTGACCCGGCGCTCCGCCCGCACGGCGCTCGTCCACCGCCGTCCCCATGCCTGTGGCGGCGCGGCCGCTCGTACTAGGCTCGGAGAGTCCTTCTCCCCCAGGCGGTTCTGCCGCGATGAGGTGCTACCCGTGACTTCCGTTCCCTCCCCCGAGACCTCCGACCCGCGCGACGACGCGAGCACGCCCGAGGTCGATCCCGCCGCGACCCAGACCGCGGCCGACACGACGGATGCCGAGGCCTCCGCGTCGTCGATCTCCGACGCGACCGACGAATCGGCGGATGCCGCGACCCCGGCCGCCGATGGCACGGACGCCGTCGAGGCCGCCGACGCCGCGTCGCAGCCCGCCGAGAGCGCAGAGAGCGGGGAGCCCGCGGCGCAGTCCCCGTCCGGTGACGCCGTCTCCGCCGAGCCGGAGACTTCGGAGTCCGAGACCGCCGAGTCCGAGACCGCCGAGTCCGAGTCCGCCGAGCCCGATGCTGCGGAGCCCGAGGCCGTCGAGCCCGAAACCGCCGAGTCGGACGCTGCGGAGCCCGATGCTGCGGAGCCCGCGTCCACCGAGCCCGCGTCCGAAGAGGTCCCCGCCGCGCCGCAGCCCGCGGCCCGACCCGTTCCCGGCGCGCGCATCCCCGGCCCCCCGCCGGGTGCCACGGCCTCCAAGACGGCGAGCCAGCCCTGGGGCCGTGTCGACGACGAGGGCACGGTCTCGGTCCGCGAGGCCGACGGCTGGCGCGTCGTGGGGCAGTACCCCGACGGCACCCCCGCCGAGGCGCTCGCGTACTTCCAGCGCAAGTTCGCCGACCTCGCCGGCGAGCTGACGCTGCTCGAGACCCGTCACCGTCGCGGTGGTGCCTCGGCATCCGATCTCCGTGCGACCGCGAAGACGCTGCGCGCCAAGCTCGACGGAGCGGCCGCGGTCGGAGACCTCTCCGCGCTGATCGGTCGTGTCGACGCCCTCACGGCCGAACTCGCGGAGGCGAGCGAGACCGAGGCCGTCGCGAACAAGCAGGCCTCCGAGGAGGCCGTTCGCGAACGTACTGCGATCGTCGAAGAGGCCGAGGCCCTGGCCGCCCGCGACCCGCAGTCCGTGCAGTGGAAGCAGATGACCGCCGACATGGCGGCGCTGTTCGATCGCTGGCAGGCCCACCAGCAGAACGGTCCGCGCCTGTCGAAGTCCACGGCGCAGCAGCTGTGGCGTCGTTTCCGCGACGCCCGCGCCACGGTCGACCGCCACCGCCGCGAGTTCTTCTCGTCGCTCGACGAGACGCACAAGGCCGCCCGCGAGGCGAAGACCCGCCTCGTCGAGCGTGCCGAGGCCCTCGCCCCCCGCGGAGAAGACGGCATCGGGGCGTACCGCGATCTGCTCGACGCGTGGAAGGCCTCGGGTCGTGCCGGTCGGAAGGTCGACGACGCCCTGTGGGCGCGCTTCAAGGCTGCCGGTGACGCCCTGTACGGTGCGCGCATCGAACGCGAGACGGCCGACGCCGAAGCGTCCAAGGAGAAGATCGAGCAGAAGCGCGCGCTCCTCGAACAGGCGGCGCCGATCGTCGACGAGAAGAACCTCGCGACGGCCCGTCAGAAGCTCACCGCCATCCAGCGCCAGTGGGACGAGATCGGTCGCATCTTCCCGCGCGACAAGGAGCGCGCCCTCGACGACGAGCTCCGCAAGATCGAGCAGTCCGTCCGCACGCGCGAAGACGCCGACTGGAAGCGCAACGACCCGGAGCAGAAGGCGCGCGCCAACGACATGACGCGTCAGCTCACCGACGCGATCGACAAGCTCGAGGCCGAGCTCGCCGACGCAGAGGCCCGCGGAGACAAGCGTGCCGCGGCGCAGGCGTCGGAGGCGCTCGAGGCGCGCCGCACCTGGCTGCGCGCCCTGGGCGGCTGATCGGCTCTCCACAGATCCGACGGGTCACCGTCATGGGCGACACCGCCCCGCCACAATGGCGGGATGGTGTCGCCCTTCCTCTTCTTCGCCGACGAACGGCTCTCGCTCGCCGAGCTGACCGCGGCGTGCCTCGACGGTGCGCTTGTGCCGCTGGGCGAGGGCTTCATCCCGGCCGACGCCGCCGAGACGAGGTGGATGCGCGCGCGCAGCCTGGCGCCTCTCCTCGGCGATCGGTGGGCCGCAGTTCGACTCACGGCGGCGTGGGTGCACGGCGGTGCCGCGAGCGAGCCGGCGATCCATCACCTGCAACGCGTCCGCGACGTCCGCCTCCGCACGCGGCGCGACCTGCGCGCCGTGTTCCACGACGTGCGTCTCCCGAGCGACGACGTGGTGTCGATCGCCGGGGTCTGCGTCAGCACCCCGACACGCACGCTCGTCGATCTCGCCCGCTCCGACGACCGCGACGAGACCGCCGCGGCGCGGGCGTGGGCGTCCCGCGACCCCCTGCTCCGCGCGGATGCCGTGGCGTGGTTCGAGCGGCATCCGCGGTTCCCGCACGTCCACCGGGCCACCCGCCTGCTCCGCTCCGGCACCGCGGGCGAGGCCGCCGCGGAAGGTGAGGTGGCGGATGCCGACGAGTGAGGCGAGATCGGACGGGCCGGATCCGGCGCGCACGGGGCGACGCGGTGGAGGCTCCGAAGAGCGCGAGAGGGCCCCTCCGCGAGGAGGTCACGGGCTCTGCGCCGTGGGCTGGGACTGCGAGTCCCGGCTCAGGACGAGGTGACGCGGTACACGTCGTACACCGCATCGATGCGGCGGACCGCATTGAGCACGCGATCGAGGTGCACGGTATCGCCCATCTCGAAGACGAATTTGCTGAGCGCGAGCCGGTCGTTGGTCGTCGACACCGTCGCCGAGAGGATGTTGACGTGGTGCTCGCTCAGCACGCGGGTCACGTCGCTCAGCAGACCGGAGCGATCGAGTGCCTCGACCTGGATCTGCACGAGGAACACGCTCTTGGTCGTAGGCGCCCACTCGACGTCGATGAGACGATCGGGCTCCTCCTTCAGCGACCGCACGTTCGTGCAGTCGCCGCGGTGCACCGAGACGCCGCTTCCACGGGTCACGAAGCCCACGATCTCGTCGCCCGGAACCGGCGTGCAGCACTTGGCGAGCTTGACCAGGATGTCCGGCGCTCCGCGCACCAGCACGCCGGAGTCGCCGCCGCGCGGCGCGCGGCTACGTCCGACCGGGATGTCGATGGGACCGGTGTTGGTCTCCTCGACGCTGACCAGCGCGGTGACCTTCTCGATCACCGACTGCGTCGAGACGTGCCCCTCGCCCACGGCCGCATACAGCGCCGAGACGTCTTCGTAGTGGAACTGCCGCGCGACTTCGGTGAAGGAATCCTGGTTCATCAGGCGCTGCAGGGGCAGATTCTGCCGACGCATGGCGCGGGCGATCGAATCCTTGCCCTGTTCGATGGCCTCTTCGCGACGCTCCTTGGTGAACCAGCCGCGGATCTTGTTGCGCGCGCGCGTGCTCTTGACGAAGCCGAGCCAGTCCTGACTCGGGCCGGCGTCGGGGTTCTTCGAGGTGAACACCTCGACGACGTCGCCGCTCTGCAGCGTCGATTCGAGCGGCACGAGACGCCCGTTGACCTTGGCGCCCATCGTGCGATGGCCGATCTCGGTGTGCACGGCGTAGGCGAAGTCCACCGGGGTGGCACCCGTCGGCAGACCGACGACACGACCCTTCGGCGTGAAGACGTAGACCTCTTTCGCGCCGATCTCGAAGCGGAGCGAGTCGAGGAACTCCCCCGGATCGGCGGTCTCGGCCTGCCAGTCGGAGATGTGCGCGATCCACGCCATGTCAGCGTCGACGGCCTTGGCATCCGTCTTCCCGCCCGCCATCCGCTCCTTGTACTTCCAGTGCGCGGCGACGCCGAACTCCGCCTGCTGGTGCATCTCGTTCGTGCGGATCTGGATCTCGACGGTCCGCCCGCCCGGGCCGATCACCGTCGTGTGCAGCGACTGGTACAGGTTGAACTTGGGCGTGGCGATGTAGTCCTTGAAGCGCCCCGGCAGCGGCGTCCACCGCGCGTGGATCGCCCCGAGCACCGCGTAGCAGTCGCGTACGGTGCCGACCAGGATGCGGATGCCGATGAGGTCGTAGATGTCGTCGAACTCGCGCCCGCGCACGACCATCTTCTGGTACACGGAGTACAGCTGCTTCGGACGCCCCATGACGCGGCCCCGCACGCGCAGTTCGCGCAGGTCGGCGTCGACCGCGTCGATGACGTTCTGCACGTACTGCTCGCGCTGCGGGGTGCGCTGCTTCACGAGGCTGTCGATCTCGGCGTAGAGCTTGGGGTGCATGACGGCGAACGAGAGGTCTTCGAGCTCGCTCTTGATGGCCTGGATGCCGAGGCGATGCGCGAGCGGCGCGTAGATCTCGAGCGTCTCGGTGGCCTTCTTCGCGGCTTTGTGCGGGGGGACAAAACCCCAGGTGCGCGCGTTGTGCAGACGGTCGGCGAGCTTGATGAGCAGCACGCGGATGTCCTTCGACATCGCGACGATCATCTTGCGCACCGTCTCGGCCTGGGCGCTGTCGCCGTACTTGACCTTGTCGAGCTTGGTCACGCCGTCGACGAGCATCGCGACCTCGTCGCCGAAGTCGGCGGCGAGCTCGTCGAGCGGATAGCCGGTGTCCTCGACCGTGTCGTGCAAGAGGGCGGCGGCGATCGCCTTCGGCCCGAGCCCCAGTTCCGCGAGGATCTGCGCGACGGCGAGGGGATGCGTGATGTAGGGCTCACCGCTCTGACGCTTCTGGCCGTCGTGCGCCTTGTCGGCGACGGCGTACGCACGCTCGATGATCGCGAGGTCGCCCTTGGGATGGTGGGTGCGGACGGTGCGCAACAGCTTGTCGACGTCGTCGCGGCGAGCGGCGCGGGAGAAGATGCGCGGAACCAGGCGTCGCAGCGACGACGGCGGCGGCGGCGCGGAAGAAGCGGTCTCGGTCATCGTCACCCCCTCCTCGTGGCCAGTCGATCAAGTCTACGCTCCCCCGGCGTGCCGAAGCGGGCACACCGGGGGATGTCGAGCGCGCACCACGTGCGTGCGCTGCTACGGCGGTCAGGCCGGGATGCCGGCCTTCTCCCGGGCGGCCCGTACGCGCTGGTCTCGCTGGGCGATCGGCTTCTCGCGCTCGCGCAGCAGGGCGTACATGGGCACGGCGACGAACAGCGTCGAGTACGCCGCGACGATCGTGCCGACGAAGATCGACAGCGAGATGTCGCTGAGGGTCCGCGCTCCGAGAGGCACACCGATGAACAGGATCGCGCCGACGGGCAGGATCGCGACCACGGTGGTGTTGATCGAGCGGATCAGTGTCTGGTTCGCCGCGAGGTTGACCGACTCGGCGAACGTGCGGCCGGAGATCTCCCCGTCGTCCCGCGTGTTCTCCCGCACCTTGTCGAAGACGACGGTGGTGTCGTAGAGCGCGTAGGAGAGGATCGTGAGGAAGCCGATGACGGCGGCGGGCGAGATCTCGAAACCGAAGACCGCGTAGACGCCGATCGTGATGACGAGCACGTCGACGAGGCCGATGATGGCGGCGACCGACATCTTCCACGTACGGAAGTAGAGCGCGAGGATGAGGAACGTCAGCGCGAGGAAGATCGACAGTCCCCACAGCGACTGCCGCGTGACGTCGGCACCCCAGGTGGGGCCGATGAAGGAGTCGGTGATCTCCGACGATGGCACGTCGTACGCGGTGGCGAGAGCGGCCGAGACGGCCTGGGTCTCGTCGGGCCCGAGCTGATCGGTCTGCACGCGCACGGCCTGATCGCTGATCGTCGTGACGCGGGTGGTGGCCCCCGGAACGACGGACGTGACGGCGTCGGTGGCGAGGGCCTGATCGAACGATGCCGGGTTCGACACGGTGAACTGCGACCCGCCGGTGAACTCGATGGAGAACTGCACGGGTCGGAACAGCGGCACCAGCGCGGCGCCGATCACGAGGACGGCGGCGATGATGAACCACAGGCGACGACGCTGCACGAACGGGAAGGAGGTCTTCCCGGAGTAGAGGTCGTTACCGAGCTGCGACATGGAGCGGGGCATCAGTCGTCTCCCTCCTTCGTGGAGCGGCTATCGCCGCGGGCTGCGGCCGCGAGTTCCGCCTGCTTGCGCTCGGCGATCGTCTGGCGGCGCTGTGCTTCGCCGCGGGAGCGCGAGGTGCGACCCGCGTTCGCGACGGGAGCGCGGAACTGGGCACGGCCGCGGTAGACCGCGCCGAGAGCGTTGGGATCCATGCCCGAGAGCGGGTGGCCGGAGCCGAAGAAGCGCGTGCGCGCGAGCAACTGCATCACCGGGTGCGTGAACAGGATGAAGATGAGCACGTCGATCGCGGTGGTCAGCCCCAGCGTGAAGGCGAAGCCCTTCACCGTGGAGTCGGCGAGGATGTAGAGCACGACGGCGGCGAGGACGTTGATCGACTTGGAGATGTAGATCGTGCGCTTGGCCCGCGACCATCCGTCTTCGACCGCGGCGGTGATCGACTTGCCGTCGCGAAGCTCGTCGCGGATGCGTTCGAAATAGACGATGAACGAGTCGGCCGTGAAGCCGATCGTCACGATCAGGCCCGCGACGCCGGCCAGCGACAGGCGGAATCCCGCACGCCACGCCAGGATGCACAGGGCGAGGTAGGTGAGCACCGCCATCACGGCGAGCGAGGCGATGATCACGGTGCCCAGCGCCCGGTACACGATGAGCGAATAGATCGCCACGAGTCCGAGGCCGATCAGACCGGCGATGAAGCCGACCTGCAGC
Source organism: uncultured Microbacterium sp. (assembly GCF_947489255.1). GTDB lineage: Bacteria > Actinomycetota > Actinomycetes > Actinomycetales > Microbacteriaceae > Microbacterium > Microbacterium phycohabitans. The sequence goes on along the minus strand of NZ_CANLCY010000002.1, from coordinate 523,019 downwards.
TGCTGCGATCCGAGCGTGGCCGAGACGGTGTCGGAGCTGACGACCGTGAAGCTCAGCGGGAGGGCGCCGTACTTCAGCTGGTCGGCGAGGGCCTTGGACGACTCCTGCGTGAAGCTGCCCGTGATGCTCGGACGACCGTCGACGATGATGCCGTTCATCGACGGCGCGGACAGCACGCTGCCGTCGAGGACGAAGGCGAACTGGTTGAACGGGGCCTGAGCTCCGTACAGACGCTGGCTCACCTCGGCGAACTTCTGCGTGCCCTGGTCGTTGAACACGAGGTTGACGGCCCACTGGCCGGTGTTCTGCTCCTGGCCGTTGGTGGCGTCGGAGATGTCGTTCCCGTCGAGTTCGACGGGGCCGAGGATGTACTTCGCCTGCCCGTTGACGTCGCACGTGATCATCGGCTGGTCGGCCGGGGCCTGGGCGGGGTTGGACGACGGGTTGGCGCAGTCGTACGAGAGGAACTCGGCCTGCAGCGCCGGCGTGATGTACGCGGGGTCGCTCGCGTTGGTCGGCGACGCGGTGGGGGTCGCCGGCAGGCTCGGGTCGGGTGTCGGGTACGGGGTGTTGTTGCCGTCCTCGCCGACGAACGACGTGGCCGGCGAACCCGTGAACAGCACCGGCCGCAGCTGCAGCTGAGCGGAGCTCTGGATGCGCTGACGCGTGGCGTCGTCGGCCTGGCCGGGGATCTGCACGACGATGTTGCGCCCGCCCTCGGTGGCGACGTCCGCCTCGCCGACGCCCGAGGCGTCGACGCGCTGGCGGATGATCGTGACGGCCTGTGCCAGCTGGTCGCTGTCGGGGGCCGCGCCGTCGGTCGTCTGGGCTTGCAGGATGATCTGCGTCCCGCCCTGGAGATCGAGAGCGAGCTCGGGAGTCCAGGAGCTGGCGTTGAAGACGTACACGCCCAGCGCGTTGATGCCGAAGAGCACGCCGACGATGGCGAGCAATCCGGTCAGTACGCGCCAGGCATGACGGACAGGGGTCGAGGGCGCCACGGAGTCGGCTTTCTGTGCGGCGGGCGGGAACGGCGGAGCGGGCGTCAGGCCTGCGGGCGGTCCTTGTCGGTCTGGTCGGGGTCGGCGGCGTGCTGACGAGCGGCGCGCTGGTCGTCGCTGATCGAGGTGATGTCGCCGTCGGCGACGCCCGCGACGTACTCGGCCTCGGTCTCCTCCGCCTCGATGAACTCGTCTTCGGTGACCGCGCCCTGGGCCGGGTCGACGATGCGCAGCACGGCCTGGCTGTGAACCTTGATGACCACGCCGGGGGCGATCTCGACGAGGGCGGGCTTGTCGAGGTCGACGCCGTCGTACTCGACGACGGTGCCGTAAAGGCCGCCCTGCAGGAGCACCTCGGCGCCGGGAACGGTCTCGCGCGACTTCTTCTCGAGCTCCGCCTTCTGCTTCTGCATGCGGCGCCGCGAGCTGTAGAACATGAAGATCAGCAGGGCGATGAGCAGGATGACGATGCCGTAATCGGCGAAGAACCGGGCGATATCCATCGAGGCGGTGCACCTTTCGAGTCAGGCGCGCCGTGCGGCACTGCCTAGCGTGAGTCAAGCGGGGGTCGGGGAATCCCTCGCCGAGTATAGGTCATGACCCCTGGCTGAACCGGAGCAGGCCGTCGGGGTGAGGGGCGCCGAGGTGGTCGTACGCCTCGGGCGTGGCGACGCGGCCGCGCGGGGTGCGACCCATGAAGCCGATCCGGACGAGATAGGGCTCGACGACCGATTCGATGGTCTCGGGCTCTTCGCCGACGGCCACCGCGAGAGTGCTGAGTCCCACCGGTCCCCCACGGAAGCGACGCACGAGCGCATCGAGCACGGCGCGGTCGAGGCGGTCGAGCCCGATGGCATCCACGTCGTAGAGGTCGAGGGCGGCGCCGACCGTACGCACGTCGGCGTCGCCGTCGTCGGTGCCCGCCGAGGGGCCGTGGACCACGAGGTAGTCGCGGACGCGCCGGAGCAGGCGGTTCGCGATACGGGGCGTTCCTCGCGAGCGGCGGGCGATCTCGGAACGCGCGGTGCCGGGGAGGCCGACGTCGAGCATCGCCGCCGACCGCGACACGACGCGCTCGAGCTCCTCCGGTTCGTAGTACTCCAGATGCGCGGTGAAGCCGAAGCGGTCGCGAAGCGGGTTGGGGAGGAGTCCCGCGCGCGTGGTCGCTCCGACCAGCGTGAACGGCGAGAGGTCGAGAGGGATGCTGGTGGCACCCGCCCCCTTGCCGACCATGATGTCGATGCGGAAGTCCTCCATCGCCAGGTAGAGCATCTCCTCCGCAGAGCGCGCCATGCGGTGGATCTCGTCGATGAACAGTACTTCTCCGGGCGTGAGCGACGACAGCAGCGCGGCCAGGTCGCCGGCGTGCTGGATCGCGGGACCGCTCGACAGGCGCAGCGGTCGTCCGCTCTCGTGCGCCACGATCATCGCGAGGGTCGTCTTGCCGAGGCCGGGAGGGCCCGAGAGCAGGATGTGGTCGGGCGAGCGCTGCTGGATGCGCGCGGCGTCGAGGAGGAGCTGGAGCTGGCCGCGCACCTTCTGCTGACCGACGAACTCCGCGAGCGAGGTGGGACGCAGGGCCCCCTCGATCGCGAGCTCGGTCTCGTCGTCGGGAGTGCCGGCGTCGCGGACGTCAGCCACCCACGCTCTCCTTCCGCGCCGGACCGAGCATCGCCAGGGTCAGTCGAAGCAGGGCCTGGACCGACGCCCGATCGGCCTCGGAGGCGTTCGCGGCGACGGATGCCACCGCCTCGGCCGCGGTGCGCTCGGTCCACCCGAGCCCGACGAGCGCCTGGGTCACCTGGACGGGGACCTGCCCGTGCGGGGCGACCGCGGCGGGGGTGGATGCAGGCTGAACGGCGAGCTTTCCGGCCAGCTGCACGACGATGAGCTTGGCCGTCTTCGGACCGATGCCCGACACGCGCCGGAAGGGGGCGTCGTCGTCGTCGGCGACGGCCTGGGCGATCTGCGGGACGGTCAGCGACGACAGCACACCGAGCGCCGATTTGGGACCGACGCCCGTGACGCTGATGAGCTGCGTGAAAACGGTGAGCTCTTCGCGCGTCTCGAAGCCGTACAGCGACAGGGCGTCTTCTCGCACGATGAGGTTGGTGTGCAGGTGGACGTCGTCGCCGAGGTGGACCGTGCGCGCGAACTGCGCGGTGACGGCGACCGAGAAGCCCACGCCTCCGACGACGACCACGAGCGAATCGTCGGCGACGTGCGCCGCCGCCCCATGCAGCGAAGAGATCATGAGACGAGCCTACGCGTCCGTTCGTACATGTGTTCGAGCGACACGGGGCTGTGGAGAACGCCGCTTCTCGGCATCCCGCCACGCCCGCTGGGCCGGCGTGAGGGCGGCCTCCGCCGAGGGCGTCGCCGCGCCTCCTCGCCACGCGTGGCACAGTGCGATCGCGAGGGCGTCGGCGGCGTCCGCCGGCTGGGGCAGGGCATCGAGACGGAGCACGCGCGCGACCATCGTCTGCACCTGGAGCTTGTCGGCCGACCCGTAGCCGGTGATGGCCGCTTTGACCTCGCTGGGCGTGTGCGTGGCCGCGGCCAAGCCGTGCTCGGCGGCGAGGAGCAGCGCGATGCCGCTGGCCTGCGCCGTGCCCATCACGGAATGGCGGTTGTTCTGCGCGAAGACGCGCTCGACGGCGACGACGTGCGGCTGGTGGGCGACGAGAACCTCGCGGATGCCGGCGGCGATGGCCGCGAGACGCTTCTCGATCGGATCGCCGGGCGCCGACCGCGCGACGCCGACGTGCACGAGCGAGGCGGTGCGGTTCGGCGAGACGTCGACGACGCCGATGCCGCAGCGCGTGAGGCCGGGGTCGATGCCGAGGACGCGCAGAGAACGGGACACGGCCCCCACGCTAAGCGCAGGGGCCGTGTCGCGGCGAAGGGCGCGCCCTTACTCGTCGTTCTCGAGCTCGGCCTGCACCTCGGGGGTGAGGTCGAAGTTGGTGTAGACGTTCTGCACGTCGTCGCTGTCTTCGAGCGCATCGATGAGGCGGAAGACCTTGCGGGCGGTGTCGGCGTCGACCTCGACCTTGAGGGAGGGGACGAACTCGACGTCGGCGGAGTCGTACTCGATGCCGGCGTCCTGGAGCGCGGAGCGGACCGACACGAGGTCGCTGGCCTCGGTGATCACGCCGAAACCTTCGCCGTGCGGCTCGACCTCTTCGGCGCCGGCCTCGAGCACGGCGAGCATGACGTCGTCTTCGGTCGTGCCCTCGGCGGGGACGACGATGACGCCCTTGCGGCTGAAGTTGTAGGCGACGCTGCCCGGGTCGGCCAGGGTGCCGCCGTTACGGCTGAGGGCGGTGCGCACCTCGGCCGCGGCGCGGTTCTTGTTGTCGGTCAGGCACTCGATGAGGAAAGCCACGCCGTTCGGGCCGTACCCCTCGTACATGATCGAGGCGTACTCGACGGCCTCGCCGCCGATGCCGGCACCGCGCTTGATCGCGCGGTCGATGTTGTCTTTGGGGACCGAGGTCTTCTTGGCCTTCAGGACCGCGTCGAACAGCGTCGGGTTGCCCTGGAGGTCGGCTCCACCGAGCTTCGCCGCGACCTCGATGTTCTTGATGAGCTTGGCCCACGACTTGGCGCGGCGGGAGTCGATGACCGCCTTCTTGTGCTTGGTCGTGGCCCATTTGGAGTGTCCGGACATTTCTCCAGTTTACGATGCGGGGGCGCTGATGCCGCGTCGGTTGCGCACGTGCTGCAGGAACCGCTCGTGGAAGCGCGTCTCCCCCGTCGATTCGGGGTGGAACGCCGTCCCCATCAGCACCCCCTGCTCGATCGCGACCACGCGCCCGTCGGGAAGGGATGCCAGGGGCTCGGCATCCGGGCCCCACTCGACCACCGCGGGCGCCCGGATGAACACGGCGTGCACCGGTGGCGCGCCCAGGGCGGGCACGTCGAGATCGGTCTCGAACGACGCGGTCTGGCTGCCGAAGACGTTGCGTGCGGCGCGCGCGTCGATGCCGCCGAAGGTCTGCTGGCTGGCGATCGCGCCGTCGATGCGGTCGGCGAGGAGGATGAGCCCGGCGCAGGTGCCGTACATCGGCATCCCCGCGGCGATCGCCGCCCGGATCGGGTCGAAGAGGCCGAAGGCCCGCGCGAGCTTGTCGATGACGCTCGACTCGCCGCCGGGAAGCACGAGGCCCTCCACGGCGGCGAGTTCCTCGGGCCGACGCACGGGCTGCGCGTCGGCTCCGAGGGAACGCAGCACGGCGAGGTGCTCGCGCACATCGCCCTGTAGGGCGAGCACCCCGACGAGAGGGCTGTTACCAGCCACGCTCGGCCAGGCGGTGCGGGGCGGGGAGGTCGCTGACGTTGATGCCGACCATCGCCTCGCCGAGTCCGCGAGAGGCTTCGGCGACGATCTTGGGGTCGTCGTGGAAAGTCGTGGCCTTGACGATCGCGGCCGCGCGCTGGGCGGGGTTGCCCGACTTGAAGATGCCCGAGCCCACGAACACGCCGTCGGCGCCGAGCTGCATCATCATGGCGGCGTCGGCGGGGGTCGCCACTCCCCCGGCGGTGAAGAGGACGACCGGGAGCGTGCCGGTCTCGGCGATCTCGGCGACGAGCTCGTACGGGGCCTGCAGCTCCTTGGCGGCGACGTACAGCTCGTCCTTCGTCTTCGCGCGCAGCGCGTTGATCTCTCCGCGGATCGTGCGGATGTGCTTGGTGGCCTCGGACACGTCGCCCGTTCCCGCCTCGCCCTTGGAGCGGATCATCGCGGCGCCCTCGGTGATGCGGCGCAGGGCCTCGCCGAGGTTCGTGGCACCGCACACGAACGGCACGGTGAAGTTCCACTTGTCGATGTGGTTCACGTAGTCGGCGGGCGAGAGCACCTCGGACTCGTCGATGTAGTCGACGCCGAGCTCCTGGAGGATCTGCGCCTCGACGAAGTGACCGATGCGCGCCTTGGCCATCACGGGGATCGACACGGATGCCACGATGTCGTCGATCAGGTCGGGGTCGCTCATGCGGGCCACGCCGCCCTGGGCGCGGATGTCGGCGGGCACGCGCTCGAGCGCCATCACGGCGACGGCGCCGGCGTCTTCGGCGATGCGGGCCTGCTCGGCGGTGACGACGTCCATGATGACGCCGCCCTTGAGCATCTCCGCGAGTCCGCGCTTGACGCGGGAGGTTCCGGTGTCGGTCATGACTGCTCCGTTCCGCGCTTCGGGGCGCGATCTATTGGCTTAGGCCAAACCGTAGCATGGCGCAGGACATAAGCTGGGCGAAAGCTTTGGGGGCGTATGACCATCGACATCACCGGCCGTTCGGCATCCGAGATCGCCGCGGGCCTGCGCACGCGCATCGAGCGCGGAGAGCTGCCTCCGGGCACGCTCCTGCCGCCGGTCCGCACGCTCGCGGCCGAGCGGGGCGTGAACCGGAACACCGTCGTCGCCGCCTATCGGCAACTCGCTCAGGCCGGGCTCGTCGAGGCCCGCGGCCGCGGGGGCACGAGGGTGGCCGACCGCGCCGCGGTGGCGCAGGAGGGCTACGCACCCGACACCGTGCTGCGCGACGTGGGCACCGGCAATCCCGATCCCGCGCTCATCCCCGACCCCACCGCAGCGCTCGCCCGCTCCGCCCGCCCGGTGCTGTACGGCGAACCCGTCATCGACCCGGGACTGGAGGCGTGGGCGCGCGAGTGGATGGCCGACCAGCTCCCCCACGACGACATGCGCATCACGGTCACCAGCGGCGCGAGCGACGCGATCGAGCGTCTGCTCGCGCAGGCGCTCCAGCGCGACGACGCGGTGGCGCTGGAAGACCCCTGTTTCCTGTCGGCGCTGCACACCGTCCGCACCGGCGGGTACCGCGCGGTCCCCGTGCCCGTGGATGCCGAGGGTATGACGGTCGAGGGGCTCCGGGAGGCACTGGCCGCCGGCGTCCGTGCGGTGGTCGTGACGCCGCGGGCGCACAACCCCACCGGCGCGAGTCTCAGCGCGGAGCGGGCGACGGCCCTGCGCGCGGTGCTCGCCGGACATCCCTACGTGCTGGTCATCGAAGACGATCACTTCTCGCTGCTCTCGCGTGCTCCGCTGCACTCCGTGATCGGCCCCGCCCAGCGGCGGTGGGCGCGCATCCGCTCGATGTCGAAATTCCTCGGACCCGACACGTGCCTCGCCGTCACGGCATCCGACGCCGACACCGCCGACGGTCTCGCCCTGCGGCTCACCCCCGGCACGACCTGGGTGAGCCACATCCTGCAGCGGCTGACGCTGGCGCTCGTGACCGACGCGGCCGTGCGGGCCGACATCGAGAGGGCCGCCGAGCACTATGCCGATCGCAATGCCGCTTTCGCCCGCGCCCTCGGCGAACGCGGTCTGGCCGTGACGCCCGGCGACGGTCTCAACCTCTGGGTGCCGCTCCCCGTCGCCGCCGCACGCGTGCGCGAGGAGCTCATGCATCGCGGGTGGTTGGTGCGCGAGGGCGACCCCTTCTTCCTGGGCGACGGCGACCACGGCTCCTTCCTGAGACTGACGGTGCACGACCTCGACGGCGACTCCGCCCGTGTCCTCGCCGACGACATCGCGCGCGCCTGCGGAGTGCTCCGCGCCGACGTGGGAAGTGGAAGGATCGAGGCATGAAGGTTCTCTCGATCCAGTCCGCCGTCGCGTACGGACACGTCGGCAACTCCGCCGCCGTCTTCCCCCTCCAGCGCATCGGCGTCGAGGTGCTCCCGGTGTACACGGTGAACTTCTCCAACCACACCGGCTACGGCGCATGGCGCGGCCCGCTCATCTCGCCCGACGACGTCGCCGCGGTGATCGCGGGCATCGAGGACCGCGGCATCTTCCCCGAGATCGACGTCGTGCTCTCGGGCTACCAGGGCGGCGAGGGGATCGGCGACGTCATCATCGACGCCGTCTCGCGCGTGAAGAAGGCCAACCCGGATGCCGTGTACGCCTGCGACCCCGTCATGGGCAACGCCAAGTCGGGGTGCTTCGTGGCCCCGGCCATCCCCGAGCTGCTGCGCGAACGCGTGGTGCCCGTGGCCGACATCATCACTCCGAACCAGTTCGAGCTCGGCTTCCTCACCGGCACCGAGCCCGGAAGCATCGACTCGACCTTGGAGTCGGCGGATCTCGTGCGTGCCCGTGGCCCGCGCACCGTGCTGGTGACCAGTGTCGAACGTCCCGACCGCGAGGCCGACACGATCGAGATGATGGTCGTCGACGATGCCGGTGCGTGGATCGTGCAGACTCCCCTCATCCCGATGAAGGCCAACGGCTCGGGAGATGTCACGGCGGCATTGTTCACCGCGCACTACCGTCGCACGGGGGATGCGGCGGACGCCCTGGCCCGCACCGCCTCGAGCGTCTTCGACCTCCTGTCGAACACGTACGAGTCGGGCTCGAGAGAGCTCCGCCTCGTCGAGTCGCAGGAGGCCTACGCCCACCCGCGCCTGCAGTTCGGCGTGCGTCAGGTGCGCTGAGCGGTCGGAGAGATCCGAGACCGTCGACCCGACAGGCGACGCGTTTCAGCTCTCGTAGACCTCGCGGTAGGCGGCCGCCCACCGCGCCCCGTCGTCGGGGCAGAGATGGAGGGCGCCGGACACCATAGTCCCGGCGAAGTCGGCTTCGGCGATGAGCCTCTGGTCGTCGGCGACACCCGGTTCGATCAGGTAGTCGAACAGCTCGGAGAAGGCGACGTGGTGTCGGAGGAGCTCGGCGTTCACGTCGTGCTCGTTGAGGATGGCGACACCGCAGCCTTCGAAGGCGAGGCTCAGCGCGATGGTCTGCTCGTCCGGGTTCCATTCCCAGCCGCGCTCGGCGAAGACCGCCTGCTGCTCGGCGACGAAGGCCTCCTGCGCGGGAGTGGTCGCCGTCAGCGGACTCGTCTCGTCGTCGGGGTAGTTCTGGGCCGCGAAGAAGGTGTCGTACTCGGCCAGCACATCTTCCTCGATGCCGTCGAGCGCGGCCTGTCCGCTCACGCTCGCGGTGACCGTCGGCTCCGGCTCCCGGGTCGCGGGGCCCTGCGGGGCGCATCCGCTGAGGCCGATCAGTCCCACCGAGAGGATCCCGAGCGCCGACATGAATGAGCGCATCATGCTCACACGTTAGCGTTCGCACGGCCCGGACCGGGAACGTGCCGTCAGCCCCCGTACACCTGCTGATACGCGGCGACCCACGCGTCGCCGTCGTCGGGGCAGAGGAACGTCGTCCCGAAGACCATCACGCTCGCGATGGGCGCCTCCGCCTGAGTGCGGGCCGCACCGTCGAGCTCGGCGGGGATGAGCTGTGCGAACAGCGGAGACGTCGTGACGTGGGCGATGAGGGTCGAGGAGTCCACCTCATGCCGGCTCAGGATGGCGGTCTCGCACGCGTCTCCCGTCAGGGCCAGAGCCAGGTTCTCGTCGGATGCCGTCCACTGCAGCCCCTGCTGTTCGACGTATGCGCGCTGCTGGGCGATGAAGTCCTGCTGAGCCGGGGTCACCGCGACCAACGGCGTGCCGTCCATGGGGAGCTGCTGCTCGCGGAAGAACTCGTCGCGCTCGGCGTACACATCGGCGAAGTCGTCGGGATCGGCCGTCGCCTCGTCACCGGGCGTGGACGGCTGCGAAGCGGCGGGGGCCGGGGCGGACGCCTCCCCCGCCTCCCCGCGCTCGAGCGGGCTCGGAAGCGGGAGGCACGCGGTGGTCGCGCCGAGCACGGCGGCGAGAGTCAGCGAGAGCACGAAAGGGCGAGTCCGAGCGTTCATCGGAACACCATAGCCACGCCCGCTGCCCCGGCGGACGGGGTTGTGGATGACGCCGATTCAGGCGTCCCACGCCTCCGACACCGTCCGGCGCACGTCGCCGAGCAACTGCGGGAGGGCCTTCGTCTTCGCGATGATCGGGAAGAAGTTCGCGTCCGATGCCCATCGCGGCACGATGTGCTGGTGCAGGTGCGCGTCGACGCCCGCGCCCGCGATCGCCCCCTGGTTCATCCCCAGGTTGAAACCGTCGCAGTTCGACACCGCGCGGAGCACGCGCATGCCCCGCTGCGTGAGGGCGCCGATCTCCGCCACTTCCTCGTCGGTCGCCTGGTCGTAGGTGGCGATGTGGCGGTACGGGCACACGAGCAGATGCCCCGAGTTGTAGGGGAAGAGGTTGAGCAGCACGTAGGCGGTCTTCCCCCGCGCGACGATGAGCCCGTCTTCGTCGCTCTTGTCGGGTGCGGCGCAGAAGGGGCAGTTCTTCTCCATCGGCTCGCGGCCGGCGGAGATGTAGGCCATGCGGTGCGGCGTCCACAGGCGCTGGAACTCGTCGGGGACGCCCGGCAGGGTCATCGCGTCGACGAGCTCCGCGTCGGTGGTGGGCGCCCCGGATGCCGCCGCGTCGGTCGCGGACGTCGACTCCCCCGCGACGGCTTCCGGGTCGATCGTCACGCGAGGTCCTCCGCGGTGTTCACGAGCGCGCGCCCGCTGATCGCTCCGGTGATGCGCGCGACGGCCTCGTCGACCGGGATGCCGTTGAGCTGGGTGCCGTCGCGGAAGCGGAACGAGACCGTGCCGTTCGAGCGGTCCTGCTCGCCGGCGATCAGCATGAGCGGCACCTTCTGCGTGGTGTGCGTGCGGATCTTCTTCTGCATGCGGTCGTCGCTGTGATCGGCCTCGGCGCGGACGCCCCGGGCCTTCAGATCGGCGACGATCCCCTGGAGGTAGTCACCGTACTCGGCGGCCACCGGCACGGCCACGACCTGCACGGGGGCGAGCCACACCGGGAAGGAGCCCGCGTAGTGCTCGAGCAGGATCGCGAAGAATCGCTCGACCGAGCCGAACAGGGCGCGGTGGATCATCACCGGGCGGTGCTTCTCCCCGTCGGGGCCGGTGTATTCGAGCTCGAAGCGCTCGGGCTGGTTGAAGTCGAGCTGGATCGTCGACATCTGCCACGTGCGGCCGATCGCATCGCGCGCCTGCACCGAGATCTTCGGGCCGTAGAACGCGGCTCCGCCCGGGTCGGGGACGAGTTCGAGGCCGGAGGCCTCGGCGACCTCGCGCAGGGTCTCGGTCGCCTCGGTCCAGAGGGCGTCGTCGCCGATGAACTTCGGGTTGCCCTCCTCCTTCGTCGACAGCTCCAGGTAGAAGTCGTTCAGACCGTAGTCGCGCAGCGTCTGCAGCACGAAGTCGAGGCTGTGCGTCAGCTCGCCCTTCACCTGGTCGGCGGTGACGTAGATGTGCGTGTCGTCCTGGGTCATGCCGCGCACGCGCGTGAGGCCCGCGAGGGTTCCGCTCTTCTCGTAGCGGTAGACCGAGCCGAACTCGCTGAGGCGCAACGGGAGTTCGCGATAGCTGCGTCCGCGCGAGCGGAAGATCAGGTTGTGGAACGGGCAGTTCATGGGCTTCAGGTAGTACTCCTGGCCCTCCCGCGACACGTGCCCGTCGGCATCCACCACCTCGTCGAGCACCATCGGGGGGTACATGCCGTCGGCGTACCACTGGAGGTGGCCGCTGGTCATGAACAGGTCGCCCTTGGTGATGTGCGGGGTGTTGACGACGTCGTAGCCGTTCGCGAGCAGGCGCTCGCGCATGTACCGCTCGATCTCGTAGCGGATGATGCCGCCCTTGGGGTGGAACACCGCCAGGCCCGGCCCGATCTCGTCGGGGAACGAGAAGAGGTCGAGCTCCTTGCCGAGCTTGCGGTGGTCGCGCTTCGCGGCCTCCTCGAGGCGGTGCTGGTAGGCGCGGAGTTCGTCCTTCGTGGGCCACGCGGTGCCGTAGATGCGCTGCAGCTGCGGGTTCTTCTCGCTGCCACGCCAGTAGGCGCCGGCGATGCGGGTGAGGTCCCACCCGTTGCCGATCAGGCGCGTTCCGGGCACGTGCGGACCGCGGCACAGGTCTTTCCACGCGGTCTCGCCGTCGCGGGTGACGTTGTCGTAGATGGTCAGCTCTCCGGCTCCGACCTCGACGGACGCACCCTCGGCGGCCTCGGCGGACCCGCCCTTGAGGCCGATGAGCTCGAGCTTGAACGGCTCGTCGGCGAGCTCGGCTCGCGCCTCGTCATCGGTGACGACACGGCGTACGAACCGCTGGTTCTCGCGGACGATGCGCTCCATCTCCTTCTTGATGACCTTGAGGTCGTCGGGGGTGAAAGGCTCGTCGACCTGGAAGTCGTAGTAGAAGCCGTCGGTGACGGGCGGGCCGATGCCCAGGTTGGCCTGGGGCTTGACACGCTGGACGGCCTGGGCGAGAACGTGCGCCGTGGAGTGGCGGAGGATCGAGAGCCCGTCGGCGCTGTCGATGGTGACCGGCTCGACCTGATCGTCGGCCGTCACGGTCGTGGCCAGGTCTTTCAGCTCCCCGTTGACGCGCAGAGCGACGACCGAACGGTCAGGGAAGAGGGCGAAGCCATCGGCGGGGAAATCAGTCACAGAACATCTCCTGAAGGGGTCGGTTCCAGGCTACCGGGCGGGCGTGGCCTCGATCGCACCGGACGTGCCCCATAGTGGAGCGGTGACTCTGGCCATCATCGGCGGCGTGCTCTGGATCCTCGGGATCGTCGCGCTGCTCACCGGCGCCTTCCCCGCCGACGACGCCCTCGCCGTGGCCGACCGCGTCTGGCCGATCCTGCTGTTCGTGGTCGCCGTCACGATCGTCGCCGAACTGGCATCCAAAGCGGGGCTCTTCGACGTGGTCGCAGCCCGACTGGCGAAGCTCGCTCGCGGTCGCACCGCTCTGCTGTGGGCCCTCGTCGTCCTCCTCGCGACCGTGGCGACCGCCTTCCTCTCGCTCGACACCACGGCGGTGCTGCTGACGCCCGTCGTGGTCGCAATGGCGGTCGCGCGCCGGATGGACCCCCTGCCCTTCGCCTTCGTGACCGTGGTGCTCGCGAACACCGCGTCGCTCGTGCTGCCGGTGTCCAACCTCACCAACCTGTTGGCATCCGAGTCCCTCGGCGGCGGACACGACCCCGTGGCGTTTCTCGCCCTGCTCGGGCCCTCGGCGCTCATCGCGATCGCGGTGTCGGTCCTCGTGCTGACGGTCGTGTTCCTCCGGCGCCTGCCGAAGACCTACCCGGATGCCGCCGCTCCCACCGTGTCGGACCCCGTGCTCCTGCGCGTCGCCGGCATCGTCACGCTGGCGCTCCTGCCGCTGCTGGTGGTCGGCCTCGAACCGTGGATGCCGGCGGTCGCCGCCGCCGCGGTCCTCGTCGTCGCGTTCGCCCTGCGCGCGCCGAAGGCGCTCGGCATCCGGCTCGTGCCCTGGTCGTTGCTGGTCTTCGCCGGCGGGTTGTTCCTCGCCGTCGGAGCCCTCGAGGCGCTCGGTATCGGTCGGATCACCTCGGTGCTCGCCGGGACCGGCGACGACCTTGCGTCGCTGTGGCAGCTCGCCGGGGTGGGCGCTCTCGTCGCGAACGGGATCAACAACCTGCCCGCCTACCTCGCGCTGGAATCGGTCGCGGGGTCTCCGGTGCGCCTGGCTGCGCTGTTGATCGGCGTCAATGCCGGGCCGATCGTCGCACCGTGGGCGTCGCTGGCGACGCTGCTGTGGCACGAGCGTCTCGTGGCCGCGGGCATCGAGATGCGCTGGAGCAGGTTCATCGTGCTCGGCGCCGTGATCGCGCCGCTCATCCTGCTGCTCGCGGTCCTCCCGCTCGCCCTGTGAGTCGTCAGTCCTCGTAGGTACGCGACCACGCTTTTGCGCGGTTCGACGAACCACACGGCGAGGCCCGCGCGCATGCCGTACGGCGCGCCCGTGTACAGCGTCGAGATGCGGTCGACGTAGGGAAGGGCGTCGTCGCCGTCGATGCGCTCCACGGCCTCGCCGCGCACGAACGCCATCGAATACGGGTTGTCGGCACCCGTGACCGAGATCGCGACGCGCGGGTCGCGGCGGAGGTTGCGATCCTTGAGGGTGTCGACCTCGGTGAAGATCATGAGCCGATCGCCGTCGACCCCCACCCACAGCGGGATGGCGTGCGGCGAACCGTCTTCCATGAGGGTGGACAGGTGTGCGACGGCGGTGGTCTCGAAGAAGGGCTTGGCAGCGGTCCAGGCGGTCATGACGGGGTCAACCTCCGCACCACCGTGAGGAATTCCCGCGCTCAGGAGGGCGAGGGCGCGCGAACCTGCTCGTTCGGCACCTCGCGGAAGACCATCTCCGCGCGGGGGGTGTTCTCGCGCGGCGTGAACTCGTCGGGCTCGGGGATGACGTACAGACCACGTCCGGAGTTGGCGTTGTAGGTCAGCGCGTGCAGCCAGGCCGGGCTCAACTGCGGGGTTCGACTGCCGTGGTACTTGAACACGAGCGAGACGTTCGGGTGGATGTACACCGTCGTGCGCCCTCCCCCGGTGCTGATGTCGTCCTTCCAGGTGAAGGGGAACGACTCCCCTCGGCGCACCTTCGCCATGATCACAGCTTGGAGATGCGCGAGAAGGCGGTCCTCGAAGTCGACTTTGACGTCGCCGTCGTAAATGAACTTGCCCATCATGACCCCCGGGCGATCGTCGCCCCGGTGCGCGTATCTCCACGTGAGAATCCGAACGCGAATGGCCGGGGGTCCGTCGCTGTCTCTGCGTGCACTGTCTCCCACGCGGCCCCCGTACGCAAACCCCCTTGCCGCCCCGTCGCTACCGGGATAGCCGATCGCGTGATCCGGCCTTCGACCGGGGATGCCGACGGATCAGTCCCCGCGCGATATACGCAGGATCACCCGGTCGCCGGGTTTGCGCTGGAGGCGTCGCACGAGCGCTTCGAGGCCGAGGATCGCACGGAACTGCAGCCCGTATTTGCGTCGGAGGGCCGCATGGGCGCGAGCGTCGTCTGTCGCCGGCCCCGCGACGCGGGCGCGGGCGTCGACCGTGATCGCATCCGGATCGACCGCGCCCATGCGACTGCAGGGGCGCAGGGTGACCCGGGGATCGTTGCGCAGACGCTTGACCTTGCCCGTCGAGCGTTCGCTCGTGACGACGAGTTCGTCGCCGTCTCGGGCGATCCATACCGGTACGGCTACCAGGGCGCCGTTCTTGCGGTAGGTGCCGAGGGAGACGAAGGGCGATGAGGCGATCTCGCGCCAGTGGGTGTCAGGGACCGTCATGGCTTCACGCTAGCGCCGTCCGGCCGACCTCCTCGGGGGTTGCGGGCGCACCTGGGGTGGAGGCCGGTTTACGAAGACTCCGTATGGGAGCGCTTCCATACGCGCTCCGCGGACCCGTACGCTCGCGGTCATGGGGAGCTATGACGTCCCACAGGTGGGGCCTGTGGTCGTGTCGCTGGAGACGTACCGGTTCGGGTTGACCAACGAATCGTTGACGACCTTGACGTCGGTCCGTCGGGCCGATGGCAGGGCGTTGGACGTCGTCGACGAGGAGCGCGTGGCGCAGTACCTCGAAAGCATCGACGTGATCTGAGGCTTCCGGTTGTGCGCGGCCTATGCCGAACCTCAACGTCGGCGCAAGGAAAGCGCAACAGTGCCACAAGAGCGGCGGATTCGTGTCCCCCTTTCGGTGGACATGGGTTAGCGTCGTCTCGTTCCCGCCGCCAGGCACTCCGCAGCCCCCCTTACTGGCGGCGGGAACAACCACTCCCTCGGTTCTTCTCGTGAACCCGGCGATGCGGGGATCAGTTCGTCGACGAGGACGCGCCCACGCCGCGCCGCCACCCGCCTTCGCGTATCGGGCCCGCTTCATCGCCGGTGTCTCGTGATCGGCCCCGGTCTCCGCGTGCTCGCGCCGGTCTCCGCGTGCTCGCGCCGGGACGTCGCCGCGGCGAGAAGGGGCCGAGCTGCACGTGTTCAATGGCGCAGGGTTGTCTCGCGCCGGCCGCCCCTCCCCCGCGTTCGATCGCCGGGGAGCCCGGTGTCGAACCACTCGGGACCCCGCTGTCGATCCCGGCCGGACCGGCCTGGCGGGTTGATCGCCACGCGCGAGCGCGATTTCAGCCGACGGGCGCGTCTGCGCTGACGCATCGGACGACCGCCATCGAGGCGCGCCGCCCGGGCATACGAAAAAACCCCCGGCGAGCCGGGGGTTTCATTCGGTGCGCGATACTGGGATCGAACCAGTGACCTCTTCCGTGTCAGGGAAGCGCGCTACCGCTGCGCCAATCGCGCCTATACAGGCTGTTCTATTGTGAGGCGAGGTGGCGACGGGATTCGAACCCGTGTAAACGGCTTTGCAGGCCGGTGCCTAGCCGCTCGGCCACGCCACCGTGATGTGGTTCGACCCACGTGTCGTGATCTGTCTGCCAGCCATGCTGACGACAGTTCCCTCCACTCGAGCGGATGACGAGACTCGAACTCGCGACCCCAACCTTGGCAAGGTTGTGCGCTACCAACTGCGCTACATCCGCATTTCGTTCCCGGGGCTTGCCCCGAGCACTCGTAAGACATTACCCGATCTGGGCGCGGGCGCAAAACGAGGTGCGCCCCGCGCGTGTCTTTCGGATTGGTCGGAAGCACCGTCCGGCATCCGGTACGATCGTTGAGTCCCGTTCGGGATGCGGGCGATTGGCGCAGTTGGTAGCGCGCTTCCTTCACACGGAAGAGGTCATCAGTTCGAGTCTGGTATCGCCCACCACAGAAGGCCCTCGGTTCGCCGGGGGCCTTCGTCGTTCCCGGTGCCACGGTGTTGCGTTCGCAGCCGCCCGCCGAGGAGGCGCCTCCACCTGGTGGCGCCCGCATGGTCTCGACGTCACCCTCGATGGGGAACGTTCTCGGTTCTCCCCGCGCTCAGCAACACGATCAGGCCAGCAGGCACACAAACGATCGCGTCGAGCTCGCGGTAGCCGCGGGCGGCGCAACGACGGATGCCATGTCCGACACGTCGCGTTCGGGCGTCGGTGCCGCGGTGTGTCGGGGCGCCTACCCGCCGTCGCGCCCGACCCGGCGCGACGTGCGCCGGCCTGTCGCCGTCGGCACCCGTCGGGGCTGCGGCCCAGGCCGCACCTGCCCACGCCGTGAGCACAACGGCGGATGCCGCGTCCGACGCGCCGTGTTCGAGCGTGGGTGCTGTGGCGTGTCACTGTGACGACCCGCCGTTGTGCGCGATCCAGTCGACCCGCCGCGGACCAGGTCTATCTGAGGTGTCGAATCGTCACCGCTCGAGGATGCGACCACCCTCGATGAGGTCGCGGGGCGATGGGATCCGGAAAGGCACAGGGCCTCCGAGACAACCGGGTTCGCGCCGCGGTGTCGCGCACGGACGCCGACCACGCGGTCCTTCGATCGGGCCGTCGGTCAGCCGCGGGTCCACCCGTACCGGGCCGAGAGTGCCGCCGCCACGGCATCGAACCGCTTGCGATCCAGAGCCGCGGCCTCGCGCCGCATACCCGCGTCGTGCACCAGGTACACCTGTTCCACATCCACCCACGAGGGTCGACGCTGCGGGTCCCACTCCCCCGTGCCGAGAGGCAGGTACTGCCGGTCGCCGTCGTGCGGCTTGCTGGTCAGGCGCACGGCGTAGGAGCGGGTGGCATCCGCTCGACCGACGATGAGCACGGGACGGTCCTTCCCTCGCCCGTCGCGCTCCTCGTACGGGACCCACGTCCAGACGATCTCACCCCCGTCGGGTGCATCGTCGCGCTCGGGGGCGTACGACAACGTCAGACGCCGCGGAGGATCGACCTCGACGGTCTCGGTCACCGACGGCGCGTCAGGGCGCGAGGTGGGCCGTGTGGGCGCCGGAGAGGGGCGCGAGGGGCGGGTGGAGGGCGTCGTGGCCGCACCGGAGCGGAAGAGGCCCAGCAACGCCGACAGCACGCGAGAGGTCGTTCCCATACGGCCCACCCTAGACACGCGGAACGGGGCGCCACCGACGAATCGGCGACGCCCCGTTCGGGGTGAGCGGTGTCAGCCGCGCACGTCGGAGAGCACGTAGCCCTCCTCGCCGTGCACGACGGTGTCGATACCGGCGATCTCGTCCTCGTTCTTCACGCGGAAGCCGATCGTCTTCTCGATCGCGAAACCGATGACGAAGGCCAGCACGAACGAGTACACCAGCACCGCGAGGGCGGCGATCGCCTGGACGATCAGCTGGTTGAACGAGCCGCTCTCGATGAGACCGGTGCCCCGGGCGAAGATGCCCAGATACAGCGTTCCCAGCAGACCGCCGACCAGGTGGATGCCGACCACGTCGAGCGAGTCGTCGAAGCCGAGCTTGAACTTCAGCTCGATCGCGAGGGCGCAGACGGCACCGGCGAGGAGGCCGAGCACGATGGCCCAGATCGGGTCCAGAGCGGCGCAGGCGGGGGTGATCGCGACCAGACCCGCGACGGCACCGGAGGCGGCGCCGACCGAGGTGGGCTTGCCGTCCTTGATCTTCTCGACGATCAGCCAGGCCAGGAGGGCTGCGGCGGGAGCGGCGATGGTGTTGACGAAGGCGAGAGCCGCGGTGCCGTCGGCAGCGAGCTCCGAACCGGCGTTGAAGCCGAACCAGCCGAACCACAGCAGACCCGCGCCGAGGAGCACGAACGGCGGGTTGTGGGGGACGTGAGCGCCCTTCTGGAACCCGACGCGCTTGCCGAGCACGAGCGCGAGGGCGAGGGCGGCGGCACCGGCGTTGATGTGCACCGCGGTTCCACCGGCGAAGTCGATCGCCCCGACGCCGAAGACGTCCTGCATACCGTGGGTGATCCAGCCGCCGTACGAGAACGAGGCGTCATCGGCCAGGCCGAAGTTGAAGACCCAGCTGGCGACCGGGAAGTAGACCACGGTGGCCCAGATGCCGGCGAAGATCATCCATGCGCCGAACTTGGCGCGGTCGGCGATGGCACCCGAGACCAGGGCGACGGTGATGATGGCGAAGGTGGCCTGGAAGGCGACGAACGCGAGCGGCGGGTACGCCGCGCCTTCGGGCGTTTCGAGGACGCCGGCGAGGCTGAAGTTGCTGGGGTCGATCGCCCACGGGAACTGGGTGGTTCCCTCTTCGGTGGTCGGGAACGCGATCGAGTAGCCGTAGAGCACCCACAGGACCCCCATGAGGCCCATGGCGCCGAAGCTCATCATCATCATGCTGATGACGCTCTTGGCCTTGACGAGACCGCCGTAGAAGAACGCGAGTCCTGGCGTCATGAGCAGCACGAGTGCCGCTGCTATCAGGATGAATGCGGTGTTGCCTTGATCCATCTCGGAGGGAACCTCTCTGCAGGGACGCAGGTGTAGCGTCGGGTCCCCTCAGTGTTCACAGTCGCGGTTACCATCGCCGTTCGTCCCGTGTTTCGCGAAGGTTACAGCCTCGGCTCTCCGGTAAACATCGCGTTTCGTGCCCATGAGAGGCACTGATGAACCGGCCTCAGGAGTGAGTCAGCGCGACCAGGCGCGAGACCGCGCGAAGGTACTTCTTGCGGTATCCGCCCGCCAGCATCTCGTCGCTGAAGACGGTGTTCAGTGCCACGCCCGTGGCGCGGATCGGGATCTGCGCGTCGTACGCGCGGTCGACGAAGGCGACCAGGCGAAGGGCGGCCGACTGATCGTGCAGCACCTGCACGTCGCGCAGCCCGATGACCCCCACACCGTCGATGAGGCGGATGAAGCGCGACGGATGCACACGGGCCAGGTGCCCGACGAGGTCGGCGAACGCGTCATCGGATGCCACGCTCCCCGCCGAGGCGGTCTCCAGCGCTGCGCGGTAGTCGTCGTCGGAGAGCACCTTGGCCTCTCCGTCGATCGCGCGCTGGCGGAAGTCGGTGCCGTCGATGCGGATGGTGCGGAAGCTGTCGGCCATCGACTGGATCTCGCGGAGGAAGTCCTGCGCCGCGAAGCGTCCCTCCCCCAGGGCGTTCGGCGGAGTGTTCGAGGTCGCTGCGAGTCGGGTTCCGGATGCCACGAGCTCGCCGAGCAGTCGCGTCATGACCATCGTGTCGCCGGGGTCGTCGAGCTCGAATTCGTCGATGCACAGCAGATCGGATCCGCGGAACAGCTCGACGGCCTTGGCGTAGCCGAGCACGCCCACCAGGGCGGTGTACTCGATGAACGAGCCGAAGTACTTCCGACGTGCGGGCATGGCGTGGTAGATCGCGGCGAGCAGGTGGGTCTTGCCGACGCCGAAGCCGCCGTCCAGGTACACGCCCGGCTTGACCGGCGGGGTCTTCTCGGCGCGGCGGAAGAAGCCGCCCTTCTTCGCGGGGGCGGACTGCTTCGCGGCGAAGGCCTGCAGCAGCTCTTTCGCCTCCTGCTGCGAGGGGTAGGCGTCATCCGCCCGGTACGACTCGAAGGTCGCACCGTCGAACTGCGGCGGGGGCACCAGCGCGCTGACCATCTCGGCGCCCGAGACCGCGGGCTCGCGATCGGTGAGGTGGATGAGGCCGGTCGTCGCGGGGGTAGAGGTCATGGCCGTCCTGAGTCCAAGTCTTACGGGGAGGGTGCGTGCCCCTTGCCGCGGATCTAGGGTCGAAGGTGCGGTGTCCACCCTATGCCGCCGCATCCGCCGTACCGACCGAGGAGACACCGTGACCGTCGAGATCGACACCACCTCCCCCAAATTCGCCGAGTACTCCGAGCCCGGACGGCTCGTCACCGGCGAGTGGCTGCAGGAGCGCCTCGGGGCGCCGGGGCTCGTCGTGGTGGAATCCGACGAAGACGTGCTGCTGTACGAGACCGGCCACATCCCGGGAGCGGTCAAGGTCGACTGGCACACCGAGCTCAACGACCCCGTCGTGCGCGACTACGTCGACGGTGCGGGCTTCGCGAAGCTCCTGAGCGCCAAGGGCATCTCGCGCGACGACACGGTCGTCATCTACGGCGACAAGAACAACTGGTGGGCCGCGTACGCCCTCTGGGTGTTCTCGCTGTTCGGCCACGAGGACGTGCGCCTGCTCGACGGCGGCCGCGACAAGTGGATCTCCGAGGGACGCCCGCTCACGACCGACAAGACCGTCGTCGAGCCCACCGACTACCCCGTCGTCGAGCGTGACGACTCCGTGCTGCGCGCCTACAAGGACGACGTGCTCGCGCACCTCGGCAACCCCCTCATCGACGTGCGCTCCCCCGAGGAGTACTCCGGCGAGCGCACCACCGCCCCGGCCTACCCCGAAGAGGGGGCGCTGCGCGCAGGCCACATCCCGAGCGCGCAGAGCGTGCCGTGGGGCAAGGCGGTCGCGGAGGACGGCGGCTTCAAGTCGCGTGCCGAATTGGAGGCCATCTACCGCGACGGCGCGGGCCTCGCCGACGGCGACAAGATCGTCGCGTACTGCCGCATCGGCGAGCGTTCGAGCCACACGTGGTTCGTGCTGAAGCATCTGCTCGGCTTCGACGACGTGCGCAACTACGACGGGTCGTGGACCGAGTGGGGCAGCGCGGTGCGCGTTCCGATCGTCGCCGGGGCGGAGCCGGGAGAGGTCCCCGGACGCTGAGCCCGGCCGCGGTGGGCGTGGGAGGATGACGGAGATGTCCGATAACGCCCTCCCCGCCCGCCTCGCCGAGATCCGCGAGGAATTCCTGGAGCTCGACGAGCCCGACCGTCTGCAGCTGCTGCTGGAGTTCTCGCAGGAGCTGCCCGAGGTGCCCGCGGAGTACGCGGACCACCCCGAGCTCGCCGAGCGCGTCGCGGAGTGCCAGTCGCCGGTGTACATCATCGTCACCGTCGACGACGACGACCGTGTCGCGATGCACGCGACGGCGCCCGCCGAGGCGCCGACCACCCGCGGTTTCGCCAGCATCCTGGCGCAGGGACTGACCGGGTTGAGCGCCGACGAGATGCTCGCCGTCCCTGACGACTTCCCGCAGAGCATCGGGCTCACCCGCGCGGTGAGCCCGCTGCGCATCGCCGGTATGACCGGCATGCTCATGCGCGCGAAGCGTCAGGTGCGCGCCAAGCGCGGCGCCTGATCCGCGGGGTCACCGCAGCCGGTCCCGGCCATCGCGCCGGGTTGCCGGCATCCGGGATCACTCCTCGCGGGTGAGACCCCGCTCGCGCAGCCAGTCCGCGATGGCGTCGGACCAGCGCGTCTCGTCGTAGTTCCACAGCTTGGTGTGGCGGGCGGTGGTGAAGGTCTCCATCGTCACGAGGTCGGGCCGCGCTGCCGCGAGCGCGTACGAGGCGTCCGAGGGGACGAAACCGTCGTCGTCGCTGTGGAGGATGAGCACGGGATGCCGCAGGTCGCGCGCGCGGGCGACGACGTCGAGCCGGTCGAGGGGGATCGGTTCGTCGGCACCGAGCACGGCGGCTCCCCAGTTGGAGCGGATCGTGCTCTGCGCCAGCGCGATCACCGGTTCGGGAAGCCGCATCATGCGTCCTTGGAACGCCAGAACCGTGCGCCAGTCCACGACCGGCGAGTCGAGCACGAGCCCGGCGATCACGTCGCCGTGCGGGGACTCGAGGGCCGCCTGCAGGGCGAGCGCTCCCCCCATCGACCAGCCCATGAGGACGATACGGCGCGCGCCGTGGCGTCGGGCGTAGCCGATCGCGGCATCCAGGTCGCGCCATTCCGTGGCGCCGAGGCCGTAGGTGCCCGACGGGCTCCGGGGAGCGTCGCCGTCGTTGCGGTACGACACGACGAGGCTCGTGATGCCGAGACCGTGGAAGACCGGAACGGCGCGCAGCGTCTCGGCGCGGGTCGTGCCTCGACCGTGCACCTGGACCACCCAGACGTCGGTGTCCTCCGACGCGGGGAACTCCCACGCGGGACACGCGCCCACCCCGGTCTCGATGTCGACCTCGTGGAACGGCAGGTGCAGCTGCCCGGGCTGGTCGAAGTACCAGCCGCTGAATGCGGCCTCGGGGGCGAGATCGCCGTCGGCGGCGACGTGGGTGAGCAGCTTGCGGGTGACGCTCGCCTCGTCGCTGCCCACGATGGCGCCGAGGCGCAGATACTCGGCCGAGCCGACGGTGAAGAGCCCGTAGCGGCCCGGCAGTGCGGTGTCGGGGGTCCGCGCGAGGGTGATGGTCTGCGCGGCGGCGTCGAGGCGCAGGATGCGGGTGTCGGGGCGGCGGCCGGCCGGGCGCACGACGGTGCGTGCGACGCGCAGCGAAACGGCACCCAGAGCGCCCGCCGAGGCGGTCAGGGCGAAGGCCAGGGAGGAGAGGGCGATGCGGAAAGCGGTGATGCGGCGCCGCGATGCGCGGGGACCCGCGGCGCGCCTGGGAGCGTTCATCGAGGCCTCACTCTAGTCTGCTGCCGTGAGGGAACATCGCCCGACGGAGGCCGCCGGACCGTTCGCGCGTGCCGCCGAGGAGGTGCGCGCCACGACGTTCCGCGACGACCTCGTGGTGCGGGAGATCCCTTCGCCCGCGGGCCTGGCGCCCTTCTCGCTCGCCCTTGCCGGCGACGTGCGCCCCGAGGAGCACGCCACCGACTCGCCCTTCGGCACCGGTCGCTTCATCCTCCTGCACGACCCCGAGGAGCCCGAGCCCTGGGGCGGGGCCTGGCGCATCGTGTGCTTCGCCCAGGCGCCGCTCGAGCCCGAGATCGGCGTCGACCCGCTGCTCGCCGAGGTCGCCTGGTCATGGCTCATCGATGCCCTGGACTCGCGCGGGGCCGACCGCCACTCCGAGTCGGGCACCGCCACCAAGACCCTCTCTACCGGTTTCGGCGCTCTCGCCGCGCAGGGCGAGGGGTCGCAAATCGAACTTCGCGCGTCATGGTCGCCGCGCGGTCCCTTCCGCCCGCACCTCGAGGCGTGGGCGGAGCTCGTGTGCATGCTCGCCGGTCTCCCCCCGGGGTCGGAGGGCGTTGCCGTGTTCGGAGCCCGGAGGCCCACGCGTGGTTGAGTACATCGTCATCGAGGATGCCGCGGGGTTCCACGCCGCGTGCGAGGCGCTGGCCGCCGGGACGGGGCCGGTCGCGGTCGACGTCGAGCGCGCCTCGGGGTTCCGCTATTCGCAGCGCGCCTACCTCATCCAGGTCTTCCGTCGTGAGGCCGGGGTCTTCCTCTTCGACCCCACGACCATCGAGGACTTCACGCCGCTGCAGACGGCGATCGGCGACGCCGAGTGGGTGTTCCACGCCGCCAGTCAGGACCTCCCGTCGCTCCGGGAGCGCGGGCTCGAGCCCCCGGTGATCTTCGACACCGAACTGGGCTCGCGCCTGCTCGGGCACGAGCGGGTGGGCTTGGGGGCCGTGGTCGAGCAGACTCTCGGCATCACCCTCGCAAAGGCGCACTCGGCGGCCGACTGGTCGACGCGTCCGCTGCCGGCATCCTGGCTCGAATACGCCGCCCTCGACGTCGAGCACCTCATCGACGTGCGCGACGTACTCGTCGCCGAGTTGGAGGAGCAGGAGAAGACGGAGTTCGCGCGGCAGGAATTCCAGGCGGTGCTCGACCGGCAGCCCAAGCCCGTGCGGGAGGACCCGTGGCGCCGCCTCAGCGGCCTGCACACGGTGCGCGGACGCCGCTCGCTCGCCGTCGCCCGGTCGCTGTGGCAGGCCCGTGAGGACTTCGCCCGTGAGCAGGATGTCGCCCCCGGTCGGCTGGTCCCCGACCGTGCCCTGGTGGCCGCGGTTCTCGCCGACCCGGCGAGCAAGCAGGCGCTGGCGGGGGTCAAGGAGTTCAACGGGCGCGCGAGTCGCTCGCAGTTGGACCGATGGTGGAACGCGATCGTCGAGGGCCGCGAGACCGCGGACCTCCCGGCCGACCGGGTCCCCAGCGACACGCTGCCACCGCCCCGCGCGTGGGCCGACCGCAACCCGGACGCCGACCGGCGTCTCAAGGCTGCGCGGCCCGCCGTCGAGGCGCGGGCGGAAGAGCTGCGGATGCCGACCGAGAACCTGCTCACCCCGGAGACGCTGCGTCGTCTGGCGTGGGCGCCGCCCGCCGAGGTCACCGTCCAGAGCGTCGGAGCAGCTCTCGCCGAACTCGGCGCGCGCCCCTGGCAGATTGATCAGACCGCACAGGTGATCGCGGATAGCTTTGTAGCTTCCCTCAACACGGCCGAGGACGCTCCCCCCACCGATTCGTAGGTTCGGACAACCGATTCTCCGCGGTCGGGGTGGCTTCCTAGGCTGGGGTCATCCCAAACTATGGAGGCAGAGTGGCCGAGATGACGGACGTCTTCTTCGTCGACGGAATGCGCACCCCCTTCGGGCGCGCCGGCGAGAAGGGCATGTACTGGAACACCCGCGCCGACGACCTGGTGGTCAGGGCGATCATCGGGTTGATGGAGCGCAACGGCGACGTGCCGAAGAACCGGATCGACGACGTGGCGATCGCCGCGACGTCGCAGACCGGTGATCAGGGACTCACGCTGGGCCGTACGGCGGCGATCCTGGCGGGACTCCCGATGACCGTGCCGGGCCTGGCGATCGAGCGCATGTGCGCCGGCGCCATGACGAGCGTCACGACCATGGGCGCCTCGATCGGCGTCGGCATGTACGACCTCGCCCTCGCGGGCGGTGTCGAGCACATGGGTCGCCACCCCATCGGCGGCAACGTCGACCCCAACCCCCGCTTCGTGGCCGAGAAGCTGGTCGACCCGGGCGCGCTGAACATGGGCGTCACCGCCGAGCGCATCCACGACCGCTTCCCCCACCTGACCAAGGGGCGCGCCGACCGCTTCGGCGCGGCCAGCCAGCACAAGGTGCAGGCCGCGTACGAGGCCGGCAAGATCCAGCCCGACCTGGTGCCCGTCGCGGTGAAGGATGCCGACGGCGCGTGGGGCCTCGCGACCGAGGACGAGGGGCGCCGCCCCGAGACCACCGTCGAGGGTCTCGCGACGCTCAAGACGCCGTTCCGTCCGCACGGCCGCGTCACCGCCGGTACCTCGTCGCCCCTCACGGACGGCGCGACCATCAGCCTGCTCGCCGGAGCCGACGCGGTGAAGGAGTTCGGCCTCGCTCCCAAGATGCGGATGGTCTCGTTCGCCTTCGCGGGCGTCGAGCCCGAGATCATGGGCATCGGCCCGATCCCCTCGACCGAGAAGGCGCTGAAGAAGGCCGGTCTCACGATCGACGACATCGGCCTGTTCGAGCTGAACGAGGCATTCGCGATCCAGGTGATCTCGCTGCTCGACCACTTCGGCATCGCCGACGACGACCCTCGCGTGAATCCCTGGGGCGGCGCGATCGCGCTGGGCCACCCGCTCGCGGCATCCGGAGTCCGCCTGATGATCCAGCTCGCGGCGCAGTTCGCCGAGCGTCCCGACGTGCGCTACGGCCTCACCGCCATGTGCGTGGGCCTCGGCCAGGGCGGCTCGGTCATCTGGGAGAACCCGTTCTTCGACGGAAAGAAGAAGCGCAAGTGACCGACTACGCATCCATCGACTTCTCGCCCCTCGACGCCCTCACCGGCGACGAGGTGGTGACCCACTCCCCCGTCCGCGACGTGCGCCTGCCCTCGGGCAACGTGCTCGCGCTGATCACGCTCGACAACGGCCGTGATCACACGCGTCCCAACACGCTGGGGCCGGCGACCCTCGCCGAGCTCGGGCGCACGCTCGAGACGCTGAAGGAGCGTGCCGCGAAGGGCGAGATCCACGCGGTCGCGATCACCGGCAAGCAGTACATCCTCGCCGCCGGCGCCGACCTGTCCGACGTCGCGAAGCTGCCCTCGAAGGACGTCGCCCGCCTCATCGCGCAGCGCGGCCACCAGGTGATCGGGTCGCTTTCCGACCTCGGCGTCCCGTCGTTCGCGTTCGTCAACGGCCTCGCCCTGGGCGGCGGTCTCGAGATCGCGCTGAACTCGACCTACCGGACGGTCGACGCCTCGGCCGCGGCCGTCGCGCTGCCCGAGGTGTTCCTCGGCATCATCCCCGGCTGGGGCGGGGCCTACCTGCTGCCGAACCTCATCGGCATCGAGAACGCCCTCGAGGTCGTCATCTCGAACCCGCTCAAGCAGAACCGCATGCTCAAGCCGCAGCAGGCCTTCGACCTCGGGATCATGGATGCCATCTTCCCGGCGGCCTCCTACCTCGAGGACTCGCTACGCTGGGCCGACGGCGTGCTCACCGGTCGGGTCCGCGTCGAGCGAAAGAACGAGCCGGGCAAGCTCGAGCGCCTGACCAAGTGGCCCATCGCGATCAAGATGGCCCGCGGCATGCTCGAGTCCAGGATCGGCACCGTGCCCCGCTCCCCCTACGTCGCACTCGACCTGCTCGACAAGGCCAAGAGCGGTACGAAGGCCGAGGGTTTCGCGCGCGAGGACGAGGCCCTGGCCGACCTCATCACGGGCGATCAGTTCGCGGCATCCATGTACGCCTTCGACCTCGTGCAGAAGCGCGCCAAGCGTCCGGTCGGGGCCCCCGACAAGGCGCTCGCGAAGAAGGTCACCAAGGTCGGCGTCATCGGTGCGGGCCTGATGGCGTCGCAGTTCGCCCTGCTGTTCGTGCGGAAGCTGCGCGTGCCCGTCATCATCACCGACCTCGACCAGGGCCGCGTCGACAAGGGTGTGGCATCCATCCGCGAGGAGATCGGCAAGCTCGAGACGAAGGGCCGCCTCGACGGCGACACCGCGAACCAGCTCCGCGCCCTCGTGCACGGAACGACGGACCGCGGCGAGTTCGCCGACTGCGACTTCGTCATCGAGGCCGTGTTCGAGGAAGTGGGCGTCAAGCAGGAGGTCTTCTCCGCCATGGAGAAGATCGTCGCCGACGACGCGATCCTCGCCACCAACACCTCGTCGCTCTCGGTCGCCGAGATCGGTTCGGTGCTGCAGAACCCCGAGCGCCTGGTGGGCTTCCACTTCTTCAACCCCGTCGCGGTCATGCCGCTCATCGAGGTCGTGAAGACGGATGCCACGAGCGACGCCGCGCTGTCGACGGCCTTCGTGGTCGCGAAGGGTCTCGGCAAGAACGCCGTGCTCACCGCCGACGCCCCCGGGTTCGTCGTCAACCGCCTCCTGGCCAAGGTCATGGGAGAGGCCGCGCGCGCGGTGTACGAGGGAACGCCGATCACCGTCGTCGAGAAGGCGTTCGCGCCCCTCGGGCTGCCGATGGGGCCGTTCCAGCTCATCGACCTCGTCGGCTGGAAGGTCGCCGCCCACGTGCAGGACACGATGGCGCACGCGTTCCCCGAGCGGTTCTTCTCGTCGGAGAACTTCCACGAGCTCGCAGCTATCCCCGAGGTCGTCGAGAAGGACAAGGGCGGTCGCGTGACCGGCTGGACTAAGGCCGCGCAGAAGGTGCTCGTCACCGGCAAGACCCCGGTCGCGCCCGAGACCATCCTCGCCCGCGTGCAGGACGGCCTCGCGCAGGAGATCAAGATCATGCTGGAGCGGGGCGTGGTCCCCGAGGTGCAGGACATCGACCTCTGCCTCATCCTCGGCGCCGGGTGGCCCTTCATCGACGGGGGCGCTTCGCCCTACCTCGATCGCGAGGGAGCCTCGCAGCGCGCCTTCGGCGACACGTTCCACCACCCGCCCATCCGCGGCATCGGGGCCTGAGGGTCCTCTCTCACGACGGCGCCGTCCCCGAGGGGGCGGCGCCGCCGTCGTCGATGCGGGGCTGGCGTCGCCCGGGCAGAGGAGATCGTTCGAGGGCAGGGCCGGGCTGGTCGGTGCGGGCCTGTTCCGGCGTGATCGCCTGTGGCGGCGCGGTGGGCGCGGTACGACGAAGGGGCCGGGATGACGGCATCCCGGCCCCTTCGTCCGTGCATCACGGTCGCGACTTCTCCCACTCCTCGATCGTGGGGATCGAGCCGGTGGGCGTCTGGCGGGCCATCGGCACGCGGGTGCCGAGCACCTGGGCCACGACGTCGTGGGCGATCTTGGACGCCGTGAGGCCGGCATCCTCGAGGATCTGCTCGCGGGTGGCGTGATCGATGAATTCATCGGGGATGCCGAGCTCGTCGACAGCCGTGTCGACACCGGCCTCGCGCAGCACCTGGCGCACGCGCGTTCCGACGCCCCCGACGCGGATGCCGTCTTCGATCGTGATCACGAGACGGTGCTCGCGAGCGAGATCGACGATCGACGGCTGCACGGGGATGGCCCAGCGCGGATCGATGACGGTGGCGCCGATCCCCTGGGCACGCAGGCGCTCGGCGACCTCGAGTGCGAGGTGAACCATCGGCCCGATACCGACGAGGAGGACGTCTTCGCTCGAGCCGCGGCTGAGCACGTCGACGCCGTCGTGCAGACGCTCGATCGCCTCGACGTCGTCGTTGACCTTGCCCTTGGGGTAGCGCACCACGGTCGGCGCGTCTTCGACGGCGGTGGCCTCGCGGAACACCTCGCGCAGGCGGGCCGCATCACGCGGAGCCGCGATCCGGATGCCGGGCACCAGCTGCAGCATCGCCAGGTCCCAGATGCCGTGGTGGCTCGGGCCGTCGGGACCGGTGACGCCGGCGCGGTCGAGGACGAAGGTCACGCCCGCCTTGTGCAGCGCGACATCCATCATCACCTGATCGAACGCGCGGTTCATGAACGTGGCGTAGATGGCGACGACGGGGTGCAACCCGCCGAAGGCGAGGCCCGCGGCCGAGGCGACGGCGTGCTGCTCGGCGATGCCGACGTCGTAGACGCGCTCCGGGAAGCGTTCGGCGAACTGCTGCAGACCGGTGGGACGCAGCATGGCGGCGGTCATGGCGATGACGTCGTCGCGCTCGGAGCCCACCTTCACGAGCTCCTCCGCGAAGACGTCGGTCCACTGCGGGCCACCGCCCGATCCGAGGGCCTCGCCCGTGATCGGGTCGATCTTGCCGACGGCGTGGAACTGGTCGGCCTCGTCGCTCATCGCGGGAGCGTATCCGCTGCCCTTGTCGGTGATCGCGTGCACGATGACCGGCGCCCCGTAGGACTTCGCCAGCTCGAGGGTCTCGATGAGCGACTCGAAGTCATGCCCGTCGATCGGCCCGAGGTACTTGATGTCGAGGTTGCTGTAGAGCGCCTCGTTGTTGGTGAAACGCGAGAGGAAGCCGTGGGTGCCACCGCGCACACCGCGGTACACGGCACGGGCCGCCGGGCCCAGCCGGCGGAACAGGGTGTCGGAGCCGCGGTGCAGGGTGCGGTAGGCCTCGTTCGTGCGCACGCGGTTGAGGTAGCGCGCCATGCCGCCGATGGTGGGGGCGTAGGAACGGCCGTTGTCGTTGACGACGATCACGAGGTTGCGGTCGTTGTCGTCGCTGATGTTGTTCAGCGCCTCCCACGTCATCCCGCCCGTGAGGGCACCGTCGCCCACGACGGCGACGACGTGGCGGTCGCGGCGACCGGTGCGGCTGAACGCGCGCGACACACCGTCGGCCCAGCTGAGGGAGCTCGAGGCGTGCGACGACTCCACGACGTCGTGCTCGCTCTCGGAACGCTGCGGGTAGCCGGCGAGGCCGCCGCGCGAGCGGAGCTTCTCGAAGTCCTGACGACCGGTGAGGATCTTGTGCACGTAGGACTGGTGCCCGGTGTCGAAGATGATGGGGTCGGCGGGGGAATCGAAGACCTTGTGGAGGGCGATCGTCAGCTCGACGACGCCGAGGTTCGGACCGAGGTGCCCGCCGGTGCGGGCGACGTTCTCGACGAGGAAGGACCGCACCTCGGCCGCGAGCTGACGCAGCTCGTCGGGGGTCAGGTCATCGAGATCACGGGGGCCGTGGATGCCGGGTAGGAGAGCCATGAGACTCCTCTCGTGCGGGGCGCGCAGGGGTCTGCGCGTCTGTCGATTCTAGTCTCCGGGGGTGCGGAGGGCCCGGCAACGGCTTGCCGATCGGAGCCGAGTAGTGTTCGCTCCCCCGCCCGCGGAGCGCTCGCGGGAGAGCCTCGGAAACGACAGGTGCCCCGGGAGCGCGAGGCTCCCGGGGCACCTGACGTCGGTCGCTCAGACGAGCGAACGCAGCACGTACTGCAGGATGCCGCCGTTGCGGTAGTAGTCGGCCTCACCGGGGGTGTCGATGCGGACCACGGCGTCGAACGTGATGGTCTGCTTGCCCTCGGGCGAGAATTCGCTCGGCTCGGCGGTGACCTTCACGGTCTTGGGCGTGACGCCCTCGTTGAGCTGCTCGATGCCCTCGATCGAGACGATCTCGGTGCCGTCCAGGCCCAGCGACTTCCAGCTCTCGCCGGCCGGGAACTGCAGCGGGACGACGCCCATGCCGATGAGGTTCGAGCGGTGGATGCGCTCGAAGCTCTCGGTGATGACCGCCTTCACGCCGAGGAGGTTCGTGCCCTTCGCCGCCCAGTCGCGCGACGAGCCCGAGCCGTACTCCTTGCCGCCGAAGATCACCAGCGGGGTGCCCTGCGCCTGGTAGTTCTGGCTCGCGTCGTAGATGAACGACTGCGGTCCGCCGGGCTGGGTGAAGTCACGGGTGTAGCCGCCCTCGACGACCGTGCCGTCGTTGACCGCCGCCGTGAGCTCGTTCTTCAGGCGGATGTTGGCGAACGTGCCGCGGATCATGACCTCGTGGTTTCCACGGCGCGAGCCGTAGGAGTTGAAGTCCTTCTGCGCGACGCCGTGCTCGGTCAGGTACTGCGCGGCGGGGGTGCCCGCCTTGATGTTGCCGGCCGGGCTGATGTGGTCGGTCGTGACCGAGTCGCCGAGGGTCGCCATCACGCGCGCACCGGTGATGTCGCTGACCGGCGAGGGCTCCATCGACATGCCGTCGAAGTAGGGCGCCTTGCGCACGTAGGTCGAGTCGGCATCCCATTCGAAGACGGGGCCGGTGGGCGTGGGCAGGTTCTTCCAGCGCTCGTCGCCCTCGAAGACGGTGGCGTACTGCTGGATGAACTGCTCGCGCGAGATGGACGCGTCGATGATGGTCTGCACCTGGTCGGGCGCGGGCCAGATGTCCTTCAGGAAGACGTCGTCGCCGTTCTGGTCCTTGCCGAGGGCGTCGGTCTCGAAGTCGAAGTTCATCGACCCGGCGAGGGCGTAGGCGACGACCAGCGGCGGGGAGGCCAGGTAGTTCATCTTCACGTCGGGGCTGATGCGGCCCTCGAAGTTGCGGTTTCCCGAGAGGACCGCCGTGACGGCGAGGTCGTTCTCGTTGATCGCCTCGGAGACCTCCTCGATGAGGGGGCCCGAGTTGCCGATGCAGATCGTGCAGCCGTAGCCGACGGTGTAGAAGTCGAGGCCCTCGAGCGCCTTGTCGAGACCGGACTTCTCGTAGTAGTCGGTGACGACCTTCGACCCGGGTCCGAGCGTCGTCTTGACCCACGGCTTGCGCTTCAGGCCCTTGTCGACGGCGTTCTTGGCGAGCAGACCCGCCGCGATCATGACCGAGGGGTTGGAGGTGTTGGTGCACGAGGTGATCGCCGCGAGGGTGACCGCGCCGTTGTCGAGCAGGTAGGACTGACCGTCGGGCGTGGTGACCTTGACGGGGTTCGACGCGTTCGCGGGGTGCCCCGACGAGATGAGCACCTCGGTCTCGGTGACCTCCTCGTGCTCCTCGCCGGGAACCGAGCCCGGGTCGGATGCCGGGAACGTGCCGTCGACCTCGAGGTCGACGATCGAGTCGGAGACCGACGAGCCGGCGTAGTTGAGGATGTCCTTCTCGAACTGGTTCTTGGCCTCGGACAGCAGAATGCGGTCCTGGGGACGCTTCGGACCGGCGATCGAGGGCACGACGGTCGAGAGGTCGAGCTCCATGAACTCGCTGAAGACGAGCTCGCGGGCCGGGTCGTGCCAGAGCTTCTGCTCCTTGGCGTACGCCTCGACGAGGGCGACGGTCTGCTCGTCACGGCCGGTCAGGCGCAGGTAGTCGAGCGTGACGTCGTCGATCGGGAACATCGCGGCGGTCGAGCCGAACTCGGGGCTCATGTTGCCGATGGTGGCGCGGTTGGCCAGGGGCACGGACGCGACGCCCTCGCCGTAGAACTCGACGAACTTGCCGACCACGCCGTGCTGGCGCAGCATGTCGGTGATCGTGAGCACCACGTCGGTCGCGGTGACGCCCGCGGGGATCTCGCCGCTGAGCTTGAAGCCGACCACGCGCGGGATGAGCATCGACACGGGCTGGCCGAGCATCGCGGCCTCGGCCTCGATGCCGCCGACGCCCCAGCCGAGCACGCCGAGGCCGTTGACCATGGTGGTGTGCGAGTCGGTGCCGACGCAGGTGTCGGGGTAGGCGCGGAGCACGCCGTCGACCGAGCGGTCGTAGATGACCTTGGCCAGGTGCTCGATGTTGACCTGGTGGACGATGCCCGTGCCCGGGGGCACGACCTTGAAGTCGTCGAACGCCGTCTGGCCCCAGCGGAGGAACTGGTACCGCTCGCCGTTGCGCTCGTACTCGATCTCGACGTTGCGCTCGAGGGCGTTCTCGCTGCCGAACAGATCGGCGATGACCGAGTGGTCGATGACCATCTCGGCGGGCGAGAGCGGGTTGATCTTGTTGGGGTCGCCGCCGAGGGCGGTCACGGCCTCGCGCATGGTGGCGAGGTCGACGATGCAGGGCACACCGGTGAAGTCCTGCATGACCACGCGGGCCGGGGTGAACTGGATCTCGGTGTCGGGGTCGGCCGTGGGGACCCACGAGCCGAGCGCCTCGATCTGCTCCTTGGTGACGTTGGCGCCGTCCTCCGTGCGGAGGAGGTTCTCGAGCAGCACCTTCAAGCTGAAGGGGAGCTTCTCGTGACCGGCGACCGTGTCGATCCGGAAGATCTCGTAGTCGGTGCTGCCGACCGTCAGGGTGCTCTTTGCACCGAAGCTGTCAACCGTGGACACGATCGTCTCCTTCGTCGGCGAATGCGCAGGCGTCGGCCCGCATTTCTCCATCTTCCCCGCGCTGCGCGGCCGATGCCAGGAAGGTCGGCCTAACCGATCGGGGGGACGGATTTATCTTGATGTCAAGATAATATCAGGACTCTCGGCGTGGGGAGAGAGAACGCACCACGAGCCACGTCACGGCCAGCATCGGTGCGAACAGGGGCAGGCCCATCACGATCTTCAGCGTGCCGAGCGCGGTGACGTCACCCGCGAAGTAGAGCGGGAGCTGGACGGCCAGGCGCGCCGCGAAGAGCCCCGCCCAGGCGACCGAGAGCCACGTGTATGCCCGCTTCTTGCGGCGATCCGCCCGCCAGCGCGTGCCCTCGCCCAGGAGATACCCCGCGGCCAGGCCGATCAGGGGCCAGCCCACGAGCGCCGAGACGAGGAACGCCGTGCCGTAGGCGCCGTTGGTGAAGAAGCCCAGCACGAAGTTGTCCTGGCCGCGGCCCGTGACCAGGGCCAGCACGGCGGCTCCGACCGTGGCCAGAAGGCCGCCGATGGCCGCGCTCGGGGGCGACTTCGCCACCAGTCGGGCGACGGTGAACACCACGGCGAGACCGACGGACACGCCGAGGCTCAGGAGCAGATTGCCCTGTCGCGTCTCGGGGTCGATCGTGACGGTGAAGAGCACGACGAACGCGAGCGACGGCAAAACCGACTCCAGGATGCCGCGCCACCCGCCCATCGCGGACCACACCGCGGCCCCCGTGCTGCCGTGCGCAGCGGGGTCGAGGCCGGCGCGGCGGGCGGCGTCGCCCAGGGCGGCTCCCACGCTCTCCGCCGCGGACGGCGGCTCCAACGGGACGCGGTCGGCGTCGGACGCCGGGCGGGAGGACTCCTCGCTCATGCCGTTCCGGGGCTCGACGGCATCCGGAGGGGGATGAGGTCGCGCGGCGGCATGGGCGACGAACCGCGGACGACCACGATCGAGCGGAAGAGGTCTTCGACGGCGGCGGCGGCCTCGACGTCGCTCGTCGCCGCTCCCCCGACCACGCCGCGCAGGAACCAGCGCGGTCCGTCGACGCCCACGAAGCGCGCGAGACGCTTTCCTGCGCCGTCCGGCCCCGCCATGACGGGGACTTCGGCGAGGAGCTCGGGACCCAGGGGGCCTTCGCGCTCCTCGACGCGTCCACCCTGCTGCTTCACCTGCTGACGGATCTGCTCGCGGGTCTCCTCCCACAGTCCGCTGGTGCGCGGAGCGGCGAAGGGCTGAACCTGCAGCGTGGAGTCGGCGTAGTCGAGTCCGACCGCGACGATGCGCTTGGTCTGCTCCTCGACCTCGAGACGCAGGTTCAGTCCTTCCCGCGGGAGGATCTTGATGCCGCCCAGGTCGATGTAGGGGCGTACGGGGTTGGCCTCGGCCTCGTCGAACGGTCCGGCGCTGTCGCGGTCGAGCGGTGCGCTCTTGGCGGGGGGCGCGAGGTCGGTCCCGGGCTCTTCGGCCTCGGGTGTGGTCTGAGACGCGTCGGTCATCGGGTGCTCCCTTGCAGGCTCTGGTATCCGCTCGATCCGAAGCCGCCTTCGCCGCGCACGCTGTCGGGGAGTTCGTCGACGGGGACGAAGCGCACGGGTGGGACGGGCATCACGATGAGCTGGGCGATGCGGTCTCCGACCGCGATGTCGTAGGCCTCTTCGAGGTCGGTGTTCAGCAGTGCGACCTTGATCTCGCCGCGGTAGCCGGCGTCGATCGTGCCGGGCGCGTTGACGATGGTGATCCCGTGCTTGGCCGCCAGTCCGCTGCGCGGCACCACGAAGGCGGCGAAGCCCTCGGGCAGTGCGATGCGGACGCCGGTGCCGACGAGAGCGCGCCGCCCGGGTTCGAGTCGGACCGCCTCCGCGGAGGTCAGGTCGGCGCCGGCGTCGCCGGGGTGGGCGAAGACCGGGGGCTCGGATGCGACAATTGGGACGTCCACCGTTTCGGTCACCCCATGAGGGTAATGCAGAAGAGGGGGTGCGGCATCCGCACCGCAGCCGACTACCGAGAGCGTCTCAGCCCGTCGCTGTGGGCGCTCGTCGCCGCCGCCGTGTGCGGCCCGATGGCCGCCGTCGTCTTCTCGCCGCTCGACACGACGCTGGCGCTGTTCATCGGTCTCGTCGTGTCGGTGGCGATCGTCGTGGGGCTCCTCGCGATCTCACCCGTCGTCGAGGTCCGAGATGGTGAACTGCGCGCCGGTCGCGCGCACATCCCCGTGGAATTCCTGGGTGTTCCCGCCGGCGTCGTCGCCGAGGAAGCCCGTACGGCCCGTGGGAGTGGTCTCGACCATCGGGCCTGGCATGTCATCCGGGGCGGGATCGACGGCATCGTCACGGTTCCCGTGACCGATCCCGACGATCCGACCCCGTCGTGGGTGGTGTCCACCCGCACGCCGGATCGCCTGGTCGCGGCGATCCAGCGTGCTCAGGTCAGGCTGCGCACTCCAGGCAGATGAAGCCGGGGCCGCTCTCCTCCGCGATCTGGGAGCGGTGCTTCACGAGGAAGCAGTTCATGCAGGTGAACTCGTCTTCCTGCGGGGGCAGGACGACGACATCGAGCTCGATGTCGGAGAGGTCGGCGCCGGGCAGTTCGAAGCCTGAGGGGTTGTCGGCATCCTCGTTGTCGATCGACCCCGACGCCTTGTCGGGCACGCGCTCCTTGAGGGCCTCGATCGACTCGCTGTCGTCCTCGGTCTTGCGCGGTGCGTCGTAATCGGTTGCCATGCGTGCGGGTCTCTACTTCCGGTTTTCGTGGTGCTGTGCCCCATCGGGTGCCCGATCGGGCGGCCATAGTTTGCATGACGCGTCTGCGATAAGCAAATGCTCGCGAGCGCGCCTGCGTGTCGGGCGAGACGGGAAACTCGCGGCGCGCCCCGGATATTCCCGGAACCGGGCGACGCGCGTGTCAGCATGGGCGCTGACCGCAGATCGGAGGGGTGTTTCGCATGGAACAGCTCAAAGTCATCGGAACCGAAGATGACGTCCTCGTCGTGGCGACGCAATCGGGCGAACGTTTCGCTCTCGCGCTCGACGAGGTGCTGCGCGCCGAGGCGCGCCGCGCGCGTCGCGATCGTGAGGACGACGACCGCGCCCCGCGCCCCAGCCCCCGCGAGATCCAGGCCCACATCCGTGCCGGTCTCTCGGCGCGCGAGGTGGCGACGCTGCTGAACGCCCGCGTCGAAGACGTGGAGCGTTTCGAGGGGCCGGTGCTCGCCGAGCGCGAGCACGTCGTCGCTCAGGCTCTCGCGGTCCCCGTGCTGCTGGGCGGTGCCCTCGAGCACGACTCCCCCATCACCTTCGGTGCGGCGGTCCGCGCGAAGCTCACCGAGGCCGGCGCCTCGGCGGAGCGGTGGACCAGCTGGAAGGAGGGCTCCGGCTGGATGGTCAAACTGGAGTTCACCGCGAACGGGATCGAGCACGACGCGCGCTGGGGCTTCGAGCCGCGTCGCAGCAGCCTCTCCCCCCAGAACGCCGATGCGATCCAGCTCTCGCGCCAGGGATCGCTGCCCGAGGGTCTCATCCCGCGCCTGCGCGCTCTCGACACCGTGTCGAAGGACGACTCCCGCTTCGACAGCGGGGCATTCGGACCCCGACGCCTTGACATCGACGACGAGCCCGGGGTCGAAGCGACCGGCCCGGTGGCCCCGGCGGTCCAGGCGGCCGCGATCAAGCGCTCCCCCGACGCCCCGGTGACCTCGTCGGAGACCGCCGACCTGCTCGAGGCGCTCCGTCGGCGTCGCGGACAGCGTGAACCGCTGCCCGGTGCGTCCGAGATCGAGCCCGAGCCGCGGCCCGCGAGCCCGCCCGTGGCCCTGTTCGACGCCGTCGAACCCGGATACCCCGAAGACGGCGTCGACGAGACCGCCGAGCCGGAGCGTCCGCAGCCCGACACGGCGAGGCGCGCCAAGGGGCGCCCGTCGATGCCCTCGTGGGACGAGATCGTCTTCGGGGCGCGCACCGACGAGAGCTGACGGCGCCAGCCGCTGCGCTTCTCGCATCCCGATCGAGGGCCGCGGGTTGTGCACCGTCGATCCTCGCGTGGGCCGACCGGGAGATCAGGCGAATGCCCCCAGGCGCAGCAGGGGCACCGTGCGCTCCTCGTCGGTGAGCGAACCGTGCTGACCGACCATCCGCTGTGCTCGCTTGTCGGCCTCGCGATCGTCGTAGTAGGCGAAGCGCCCCCGCGCAGCCACCACCACGTCGCCGATGCGCTCGCGCACCTCCTCGTCCACCGGGCCGAACAGGCCCGCGCCGACGGTCTCCTCGCGCGTCAGCACCCAGGCGCGTGCGGCCTCGGCGTGCTTCCAGCGTGCGGCCACGGCATCCGCGTGCCCCTCGGTCGCGTAGAGGTGCAGCATGCGCGGCTCACCCCCGATGAGGGCGACCTCGTCGAGCAGGGGATCGCCGTCTTGCAGCAGGACGTGTTTGCGGGCGGGCACGTCGACCATGCCGTGATCCGCCGTGACGACCACGCCGGTACGGGGGTCGATGGCCTCGGAGAGACGACGGGCGGAGGCGTCGAGGTGTTCGAGGGCATCGGTCCAGCGGTCCGACTCCCACCCGTCGCGATGCCCGGCGGTGTCGAGCTCGGGTGCGTACAGGTAGGTGATCGATCCGGGATGCCGCGCCGCGAGCGCCGCGGCCAGGTGCACGCGCTCGTCGAGGTCGTCGGAGGAGAAGAACGCCGCTCCGCGCAGCGTGGCCTCGGTGAACCCGGTGCCGGTGTAGCTGGCCCGGGAGACGACGAAGGCGTCGCGCCCCGATGCCACGTGGCTCTCGAGCAGCGGGGTGCGCCGCTGCCACGTGTGGGGATCGAGTCCGTCGGTCTCCCAGCCGTGGAGCTGGTTCGGCGCCGAGGTCGTTCCGGGGATGCGCACGCGGTATCCCACGATGCCGTGGGCGCCGGGAGCGGAGCCCGTGAGCAGACTGGTCAACGCCGCCGCGGTCGTCGACGGGAACACGGTGCGCGCCACGTCGCGTCGCCCGCCGGCCGCCGCGAGGAACCGCGCGTGCCCGCGGCGCGCCGAGAGGTTGTGGGCGCCGAGGCCGTCGACGAGGAACACGATCGCGCTCTGTGCGGGGGCGAACCAGTCCGACGAGCCCGTCAACGCGGCGATGGACTGCTCCACCACACCGGTGAGGCTCCGGGAGCGCGGCGGGTCCGCCGGTAGGCTGAGTGACATCGGAGCAAGTCTTCCACACGGCTCCCGACCCCGTCCCGACCGGACGCCCGCCCGACCCGAGGCCGTTGATATGCCCGATTCCCGTTCCTCCTCCCCCGTGACCGAGCGCATCGAAGACGTCGATGTCTCGGTCGAGATGCAGGGGTCGTTCCTCGAGTACGCCTACTCGGTGATCTACTCGCGCGCGCTTCCCGACGCCCGCGACGGCCTCAAGCCCGTGCAGCGGCGCATCCTGTTCCAGATGGCCGAGATGGGCCTGCGTCCCGACCGCGGACACGTCAAGAGCGCCCGCGTGGTGGGCGAGGTGATGGGAAAGCTCCACCCGCACGGGGACGCACCCATCTACGACGCCCTCGTGCGTCTCGCGCAGCACTTCTCGCTGCGTGTGCCGCTGGTCGACGGCCACGGCAACTTCGGCTCCCTCGACGACGGCCCGGCGGCTCCGCGCTACACCGAGGCGCGCCTCGCTCCCCCGGCCCTCGCCCTCACCGAGAACCTCGACGAAGACGTCGTCGACTTCATCCCGAACTACGACGGGCAGTTCCAGCAGCCCGAGGTGCTGCCGGCGGCGTTCCCCAACCTCCTCGTGAACGGCGCCACCGGCATCGCGGTCGGCATGGCCACCAACATGGCCCCGCACAACCTCATCGAGGTGGTCTCGGCGGCGACCCATCTGCTTCAGAACCCGGATGCCACGGTCGAAGAGCTCATGGAGTTCGTCCCCGGCCCCGACCTCCCCTCGGGGGGCATCATCGTCGGCCTCGACGGCATCAAGGACGCCTACACCAACGGCCGCGGCACCTTCCGGACGCGGGCCAAGGCGTCGATCGAATCCCTCGGACCGCGGCGAACGGGCATCGTCATCACCGAGCTGCCCTACCTCGTCGGGCCCGAGCGCGTGATCGAGAAGATCAAAGACGCCGTGCAGGCGAAGAAGCTCGCGGGCATCGCCGACGTGACCGACCTGACCGACCGCAACAACGGTCTGCGCCTGGTCATCGGGATCAAGACCGGGTTCGATGCCCGGGCGGTGCTGGATCAGCTCTACCGGCTGACGCCCCTCGAGGACTCGTTCGGCATCAACAACGTGGCGCTCGTGGACGGGCAGCCCCAGACGCTCGGACTCCGCGAGATGCTGCGGGTCTACATCGACCACCGCATCCGCGTCGTCACCCGGCGCAGCGAGTACCGTCTCGCCCGAAAGCGGGAACGCCTTCACCTCGTCGAGGGCTTGCTCATCGCCATCCTCGACATCGATGAGGTCATCCAGGTCATCCGTTCCTCCGACGACGGGGAGCAGGCGCGAACCAAGCTGCAGGAGGTCTTCGACCTCTCGCACCCCCAGGCCGAGTACATCCTCGAGCTGCGCCTGCGGCGCCTGACGAAGTTCTCGCGGATCGAACTCGAGGCAGAGCGCGACCAGTTGAACGCCGAGATCGCGGAGCTGGTCGAGCTGCTGGGCAGCGAGACGCTCCTGCGCCAGCAGGTGGCGAGAGAACTGGATGCCGCGGCCGAGGCCTATGGAACGCCCCGTCGCACGATGCTGCTCAACGGCGGTCCCGTCCAGCCGCGCTCCGCGCGCGCCGCGGCCGCGGCCGACCTGCAGATCGCCGACGCCCCCTGCCGGGTGTACCTGTCGGCGACGGGACGCATGGTGAGGGCCGAGCTCGTGGCGGACGCCCCCGGCGGGGGCGTGGTCCCGCCCGCGCGACGCTCGAAGCACGACGCCATCCGCTCGGCGGTCGACACGACCACACGAGGCGACATCGGGGCGGTGACCTCGGCGGGGCGCCTTGTGCGCTTCTCGCCCGTCGACCTGCCCTCCGTCCCCGCCAACTCGGTGCACCTGGCGGCCGGGACGAAGGTCGAGCAGTACCTCGCCCTCGCCAAGGGCGAGACCGTCGTCGGCATCGTTCCCCTGACCGGCACGGCCACGATCGCCCTCGGCACCGCACAGGGTGTCGTCAAGCGCGTCGCCGCGTCGGAGCTCGGGACGAAGGACGAGATCGAGATCATCTCGCTCCGCGACGGCGACCGGGTCGTCGGAGCCGCCCTGGCCGGAGACAACGCCGAGCTGGTGTTCGTCGCGAGCGATGCGCAACTGCTGCGGTTCGACGCCTCGTCGGTGCGGCC
Organism: uncultured Microbacterium sp.; assembly: GCF_947489255.1. Classification (GTDB taxonomy): domain Bacteria; phylum Actinomycetota; class Actinomycetes; order Actinomycetales; family Microbacteriaceae; genus Microbacterium; species Microbacterium phycohabitans. The sequence continues at coordinate 482,228 of NZ_CANLCY010000002.1, read as the reverse complement.
GCAGGGCCGATCGGCCGGGGGCATGGCCGGCATCCGGCTCTCCGACGGCGCCCATGTGATCTCCTTCGCGGTCGTCGGCGCGTCGGCCTTCGATGCGGTCGTGGTCACCGTCGCGGGCTCGTCGGCGGCGCTGCCCGGGACGGACTCGGGTTCGGCCAAGGTGTCGGCCTTCACCGAGTTCCCCGCGAAGGGGCGAGCGACGGGGGGCGTGCGGGCCCAGCGGTTGCTGCGCGGCGAGGACGCCCTCACCCTGGCATGGGTCGGCACGGAGCCCCGCGCGGTCGGCACGGACGGCTCGGTCCGCGCGCTGCCGGAGCCGGGGGCCAAGCGCGACGCCTCGGGCCAGCCCCTCGACGCCGCCATCGGCGCGATCGGAACCGTCGTCCGCTGAGTCGAGGAGGGCGGAAGCCCTCGGGTCGTCGAATCAGACGTCGATGCGTTCGCGCGCCAGGCGGTCGCTGGAGTCGATGATGAACTCGCGGCGGGGAGCGACGTCGCTGCCCATGAGCAGGTCGAAGACGGATGCCGCGGCCTCCATGTCCTGCACGCGCACGCGGCGCAGCATGCGACCGCCGCGATCCATGGTCGTCGTCGCGAGCTGATCGGCATCCATCTCGCCGAGACCCTTGTACCGCTGCACCGGCTCCTGCCACCGCTTGTTGGAGCGCTTGAGCTTCGTCAGCAGCTGGTGCAGCTCCTGCTCGCTGTAGGTGTAGATGGTCTCGTTCGGCTTGGTGCCGGGGTTCATCACGATCACGCGGTGCAGGGGCGGAACGGCCGCGAACACGCGCCCCTCTTCCACCAGTGGCCGCATGTAGCGGAAGAACAGCGTCAGCAGCAGCGTGCGGATGTGAGCCCCGTCGACATCGGCGTCGCTCATCAGGATGATCTTGCCGTAGCGGGCCGCGTCGAGGTCGAAGGAGCGGCCCGAGCCGGCGCCGATCACCTGGATGATCGAGGCGCACTCGGCGTTGGACAGCATGTCGCTGATCGAGGCCTTCTGGGTATTCAGAATCTTGCCGCGGATGGGCAGGAGCGCCTGGTACTCGCTGTTGCGCGCGAGCTTGGCGGTCCCGAGCGCCGAGTCCCCCTCGACGATGAACAGCTCGGAGTCGTTCACGTCGTTCGAGCGGCAGTCCACCAGCTTCGCCGGCAGGGAGGAGGACTCGAGGGCGTTCTTGCGCCGTTGGGTCTCTTTGTGGGTGCGCGCCGAGATGCGCGCCTTCATCTCCGAGACGACCTTCTCGAGCAGCTGAGCGGTCTGAGCCTTGTCGTCGCGCTTGGGCGAGGCGAAGCGCGCGGCGAGCTCCTTCTGCACGACGGTCGCCACGATCTGGCGCACTGCGGGGGTGCCGAGCACCTCTTTCGTCTGACCCTCGAACTGCGGCTCGGGCAGGCGCACGGTCAGCACCGCCGAGAGCCCGGCGAGGATGTCGTCCTTCTCGATCTTGTCGTTGCCCACCTTGAGCTTGCGCGCGTTCTGGTCGACCTGGGTGCGCAGCACCTTCATCAGGCCCTGCTCGAAGCCCTGCTGGTGCGTGCCGCCCTTGGGGGTGGCGATGATGTTCACGAACGAGCGCGTGGTGGTGTCGTACCCGGTGCCCCATCGCACCGCGATGTCGACCTCGCAGGTGCGCTCGACCTCGGTGGGGATCATCGATCCGCCCGGCTGCAGCACCGGCACGGTCTCGGTGAAGGTGCCGGTGCCGGTGAGACGCCAGGTGTCGGTGACGGCCGCGTCGGGGGCGAGGAAATCGGCGAATTCGGAGATCCCGCCATCGAAGCGGTAGCTCGTCTCGATGCGCTCGTCGCCGCGGTCGTCGAGCACGACGATCTCGAGTCCCGGCACGAGGAAGGCCGTCTGACGCACGCGCTGCACGAGCTCGTCGTGGCCGAAGGCGGCATCCTTCGTGAAGATCTGCCGATCGGCCCAGTAGCGGATGCGCGTGCCCGTGACCCCGCGCGGCGCCTTGCCGATGACGCGGAGCTCGCTGCTGCGGTCGAAGGGGGTGAAGGGCGAATCGGGACCGTCGCCGGCGAAGAGGCCCGGTTCGCCGCGGTGGAACGACATCGCGTAGGTCTTCCCCGCTCGGTCGACCTCGACGTCGAGGCGCTCCGAGAGGGCGTTCACGACCGACGCGCCGACACCGTGCAGACCACCGGATGCCGCGTACGAGCCGCCACCGAACTTTCCACCGGCGTGGAGCTTGGTGAAGACGACCTCGACTCCGGTGAGACCGGTGCGGGGTTCGACGTCGACGGGGATGCCGCGGGCGCGGTCGCGCACCTCGACACTGCCGTCGGCGTGCAGCACGATGTCGATGCGGGAGCCGTGGCCGCCCAACGCCTCGTCGACGGAGTTGTCGATGATCTCCCAGAGGCAGTGCATGAGACCACGGGAGTCGGTGGAGCCGATGTACATGCCCGGGCGCTTCCGCACGGCTTCGAGGCCCTCGAGGACCTGCAGGTGGTGGGCGGAGTACTCGGAGGTCACATCCCGAGCGTAATCGGGGCCACCGACATCCCCTGCCAGACACACAGGGGGCTCGGGTCACCGTACGCGCACAGCGAAATGTGATCAAGCCGCGGCATAGGGGAAACATCCGCGTGGTTGTATATGGAGACTCGCCCACGACCACTTGAGGAGGGCACCCGAGATGACCACCACGACTGCACCCGAAGCGTCCGTTCTCGATCACCGCCTGACGGCGGCGGATCGCTGCGACTCCTGCGGCGCACAGGCCTACATCGCCGCCGAGGTCAACGGCAGCGAACTGCTGTTCTGCGCGCACCACGGCCGCAAGTACGAAGAGAAGCTCCGCAGCGTCGCCACCTCCTGGCACGACGAGACGGCGCGCCTCACCGCCGCCGACTGAGACACCCCGCCGAACGGGCCTCGCGCCGCTCCTCCGGAGCGGTTCGGGGCCCGTTCCGCGTTCGCCCCCCGGGGTCAGTCCCCGATGTAGCGCCGGGGAAGAGCGGGGGCGACACGGAGAGCGATCTCCTCCCCGATCGTGTCGACGAGTTCGGCCAGGTCGGTGGCGCTGCACAGGGCCCCGCGCCCGAAGAGCACGATCTCATCACCCGGTGCCGCGTCCGGCCAGGGGGCCACCGCCGTGGAGGTGGTGCCGATGGCCTCGACGCGCCGCGGCCCCGCGGGGGTGCCGACGTCGAAGCGTCCCGACAGGGTGCTGGGGAGCCCGTGGAGGCTACCGACATCGAGGTGGGCACCGGCGGCGTCGATTGCGGTGACCGTCGCGATGAGCGAGGCGATGGGCTCGATACCCAGCTCGGCCTCCCCCGGCCCTCCCGCGGGACGGATGCCGTACGAGAACGCCCCGACGCGCACGAGATCCTCACGGAACTCCCCGCGGGCGAAACCGGCGGCGCTGGCCGCGAGGTGCGAGAAGCGCGGGTCGAGACCGGCCGCCCGGGCGGCATCGCGCGCCGCGAGGAAGATCCGCCGGGCGTCGTCGTCGTCGGCGTCCGAGGCCTCGGAGATGTGCGACCACACGCCCTCGAACACGATGCGTCCCTCTCGCACGAGGCCGCTCGCGACCTCCAGCGCGTCGTCCCAGCGCTCGGGACGGATGCCGTTGCGGTGCAGTCCCGTGTCGATCTTGAGGTGCACGCGGGCGGGAGTCGGCAGGTCGAGTGTCGCGAGGTCGTGCAGCAGGGCCTCGTCGCCCACGCCGAGGTCGAGGTGCGCGGCGGCGCCGGCGGTCAGGTCGTCGGCGCCGCCGATGAGCCAGACGAAGATCCGGGCGTCAGGACCGACCACCCGGCGGACGGCGGTCCCCGTCGCGACGTCGAACGCGCCGAACCAGCGCACGCCCTCGGCCCAGGCGCGCCGGACGACGGCCTCGAGGCCGTGCGCGTAGGCGTCGTCCTTCACGACGAGCATGTGCGCGGCGGGCGCGACGGCCGCGCGCACCCGCTGGAGGTTCGCAGCGAAGGCGTCGAGGTCGACGAGGTAGAAGGCACTCACGGGCTCACCCTCCGGTCGGCACGCGCCCCCACGGTGGCGACGATCTCGGCCGCCGTGAGGCCCGTGGCATCCGTCCATTCCTGCAGGGAGGGGTGGGACTGCGCCGGATCGCCGAAGAACACGACCTCGGCGCCGCGCGCGATCGCGGCGTCGCCGATGTCGACGACGCTCACGTCCATCGCGACCCGACCGACGATGCGGTGGCGGCGGCCGTCGATCGCCACCGTCGCGCTGTTGCCCAGCGCGCGGACGACACCCTGGGCGTAGCCGCCGGTCACGAGGGCGACGGCGGTGTCGTGGGGGGCGCGGTGGGTGTAGCCGTACGAGACGCCCTCTCCCCGCAGGAGCGGCTTCGTGCCCAGGGCTCGACCGCGCAGCGACATCACCGGGCGCGCGTGGGTCCCGGGCAGGCCGAAGAGGACGGCGGCGTCGAGAGACGCGGCATCCATCTCGAGATCCGACAGCACGGATGCCACCCACGCGGCACCGTGCCCCCAGGCATCGGCGGCGAGCACGACGTCGGCACCGCCTCCGAGCCCCGCGGCGAGGGCGAGGGGGGCGTTCTCCCGCAGCGCGGATTCCGAGACGAGGGCCACGGGAGACACTCCCCCGGCCCCGGGCGTGCGGGCAGGGAGCGTGGAGGTCACCCCTTTAGACTAACGGGGTCCGTCATCCCCGACCCCGGAGCGTGCATGCCATCCCAGGGCTTCTCCCCCGTCACCCGTCTGCGCTACCTCGCCGGACGTGCCCGCCGCATCGACGTCGGTTCGGTGGTCGAGCGAGCCAAGGAGGCCTCGGCCCAGCACGGCAAGGCGCTGCCTCTCGTGGTCGCCGACATGCTGTTCCAGGCCGGTGTGAAGAACGTCGGCTTCCAGGACTACATCGACTACGACTTCGCGATCCTCACCCCCGCCGAGCGCGCGACGTACATGACGCACCCGGTGTCGAACCAGATCTCGCAGAAGTACGACCACCCCGACTACCGCGGCATCTTCCAAGACAAGGTGGCCTTCGACCGCCGCTTCAGCGACTTCCTCCGCCGCGACTGGATGGTGGTAGATGCCGACAACGCCGACGAGCTGCGCGCGTTCACCGAGCGTCTGGGCACGGTCGTCACGAAGGAGCCCGTCGGCCAGGCCGGCACCGGAGTGCACCGCTACCACGCGGCCGAGGTCGAGGACTGGAGCGCCTTCCATCGCGGACTGCTCGAGCGCGGGGAGATCCTCGTCGAGGAGGTCATCCGCCAGCACGACGACCTCGCCGCGGTCTGCCCCGGCACCGTGAACACCACGCGCGTCACCGCCTTCTTCGACGGCGAGAAGACGCACATCCTCGCGATGGCGCAGAAGTTCGGCCGCGGTGCCGTGAGCGACCAGATGACCTTCGGCGGCTTCTACACGATGCTCGACGAGGACGGCCACGCCCTCGGCGCCGGCTACGACTCCCACGGGCACGTGCACGAGCTGCACCCCGACTCGGGCGTGCGCATCGCCGACTTCCAGCTGCCGATGATCGACAAGGTCAAGGCGTTCGTCGACCAGGTCGCCCGCGTCGTCCCGCAGGTGCAGTACGTCGGCTGGGACATCGTGGTGGGCCCCGACGGCCCCGTGCTCGTCGAGGGCAACTGGGGCGCGGGCGTCTACGAGAACAAGCCCAGCGTGACCGGCATCCGCACCGGCCACAAGCCGCGCTATCAGGCGGCCATCGGGTTCTGATCCCGGATGCCGAGAGGCCCGCTCCCGTGGGGGGCGGGCCTCTCGGCATCGTGCGGGAGTGTCCTGGGCTCGTCTAGGGGCCGGTGGCGTCGACGGGGCGGTGGGGAGGACCCTGAGCTCGTCGAAGGGTCCGGAGGCTTCGACAGGCTCAGCCACCTGGGTGGGGAGGGTCCTGGGCTCGTCGGAGGGCCCGGTGGCTTCGACAGGCTCAGCCACCTGGGTGGGGAGGATCCTGGGCTCGTCGAAGGGTCCGGGCGTGCCGCACGTCGTGGCATCCGCACAGCGGTAAGGCCCGCCCCGAGAACGGGACGGGCCTTACCGAGCAGCGATGTCAGCTGTGGCGGACGATGCCCAGCGGAGTGGACTCGTGCCCCTGGCCGAGCGGGTTGTCCTTCAGGATCGCGACGAGACGCTTCTCGCCGGCCTTGTCCATCGTGGAGCCGAGGATGTTGCCGCCGAGGTCGTTGATGTCGACCACGGCCACCTGCAGATCGCCGCCGAGCAGCGACTTCAGGCGTGCAGCCACCTCGCGCGGACGCTCGGGTCCGAGCACCACCGCCTGGTTGTACGGGGGGATGGTGCCCTTGGTGGGACCGTCGATCGCGCGCGCCTTGTCTCCCGCGATGCGGTAGAAGTCGCCCTTGCGGCCGAGCGCCTTGGTGACGGCCGAGATCGCCGCCGCGAGCAGGATGCGCGGGGTGCCGCACTCCCGAAGTGCCATCTCCATCGTCTCGGGCATGCCCAAGCCGATGCCGTACGGCGTGCGGGTGACGTACTTCGACAGGAAGAGAGCGAGCTTGCGGGGCTTGATCGTGTCGAGCTTGAACGATCGGCCCTGAGTGATCGCGACGATCTTCTCGGTGACGAACAGCAGGTCGCCCGGCTGAACGGCATCCTTCGCGTACTCGAGGATGAACGCGTCGAGGTCGTCGCCCGGCATGACGACCCGCGTGCGGATCGGGATGCGGGCGTACGACGTGCCCTCGACGGAGACGGTGAGCGCCTTGCCGGCGTTGGCCTCGCCGCTCATTCGAGGTAGTCCCGGAGCGACTGCGAGCGGCTGGGGTGACGCAGCTTGGCCATAGTCTTCGACTCGATCTGACGGATGCGCTCGCGCGTGACGCCGAACGTGTCGCCGATCTGGTCGAGGGTCTTCGGCTGGCCGTCGCCGAGGCCGAAGCGCATGCGGATCACGCCCGCCTCGCGCTCGCTGAGCGAGTCGAGGAGCGACTCGAGCTGGCGCTGCAGCATCGTGAAGCCGACCGCGTCGGCCGGGACGACCGCCTCGGTGTCTTCGATGAGGTCACCGAACTCGCTGTCGCCGTCTTCACCGAGCGGCGTGTGCAGCGAGATGGGCTCGCGCCCGTACTTCTGCACCTCGATGACCTTCTCGGGGGTCATGTCGAGCTCGCGGCTCAGCTCCTCGGGGGTGGGTTCACGACCGAGGTCCTGCAGCATCTGGCGCTGCACACGAGCGAGCTTGTTGATGACCTCGACCATGTGCACCGGGATGCGGATGGTGCGGGCCTGGTCGGCCATGGCGCGCGTGATGGCCTGACGGATCCACCAGGTCGCGTAGGTCGAGAACTTGAAGCCCTTGGTGTAGTCGAACTTCTCGACCGCACGGATCAGGCCCAGGTTTCCCTCCTGGATGAGGTCGAGGAACTGCATGCCGCGACCGGTGTAGCGCTTGGCCAGCGAGACGACGAGGCGCAGGTTGGCTCCGAGCAGGTGGCTCTTGGCGCGCTGGCCGTCGCGGGCGACCCACTGCAGGTCGAGACCCAGCTGGCTGGTCTTCTCGGCCGCCGACATGTTCGACAGCTTCTCTTCGGCGAAGAGGCCCGCCTCGATGCGCATCGCGAGCTCGACCTCTTCGGCCGCGTTGAGCAGCGGGACCTTGCCGATCTGCTTCAGGTAGTCCTTGACCGGGTCGGCGGTGGCGCCGGTGATCTGCGCGGAGTAGACGGGGACGTCGTCTTCGTCGCTGGAGGAGATGACGATCGCGCCGGTGGGAAGAGCCTCGGCGGGCGCCGCCGGGGTCTCGTCGTCATCGTCGTCGTCGGTCTTCTTGGCGCCGGTCTTGGCGGAGTCGTCGGACTCCTCCGTGTCGTCGCTGTCGTCGACGTCGATCTCGACATCGGCCTCGTCGTCGACGTCCTCTTCGTCTTCGAGGTCGTCGTCCTTCTTCGCCTTGGTCTTGGCCTTGGCGGGCGTCGCCTTGGCCTTGGCGGGGGCCTTCTTGGCGGGAGCCTTCTTCGCGGTCGTCGTCGTCGACGCCGTCACGGTCTCCTCGGAGTTCTCGAGCTCGGTGTCCTTCGCACCCCGGGAGCGGGTCTTGGTTGTCGTGCCTGCCACGTTTCGCCTTTCACCGGGAACGTACGTTGCACGGCCACCGGTCGTTCTCGGACACTAGTAAGACCCTTGTCAAGTACCGAGCCGAGGAGCGTGACTCCTGGACCGGATGACAACGGGTCAGGTTCTTCATTGTCTCACATCCCCAGACCGGGACTTGACGCGGACCGGGGATCTATGCGTAGACAACGCCCCGCCACGCCGCCGCATTCCCTCCGGATCCCGCGCCTGTCGGCATCCGTGATCGTCGACGCCGTGCGGCCGCCGCGGGGACGGACTCAGCCGAGCTTTCCGCGACGGTCGTCGTCGCCGGGACGGGTGGCGAGGAAGCGCTCCAGCTCGGCGGCGAGCTCGTCGGCGCTCGGGAGATCGCCCGTATGGATGATGGGCGTCGCGTGGGTGGAGCCTGCCATGTAGGAGTCGTAGCGCTCCTCGAGTCCCTCGAGCATGCGCGTGAGCTCCTCGCTGCCCTCGACCTGCTCGGTGACCTTGCCGATGAACTCGCGGTTCTCCTCGCGGAGCATCTCTCCGGAGAACACCAGCCCCGTCGCGACGGTCAGGCTGTCGAGAGCGGCCAGCGCGGCCGCAGGATACTCGGTGTCGCCGAGGTAGTGCGGGACGAGCAGCGCGAAGCCGGCCACCTTGGCGCCGGCTTCCGCGAAGCGGTACTCGAGGAGGTGACCCGCGGTCGAGGGGACCTGCGTGTGCGGGCGCCAGACCGAGTGGGCCTCGGCGAGCTCGGGTCGCGTTCCGCTCACCGTCGTGCCGATGGGACGGGTGTGCGGGACGGGCATGGGGATCGCGTGCACCCAGGTGACGGACGCCACCTGCAGGCCGGCCGAGAGCTCGAGCACGGTCTCGGCGAAGGTCTCCCAGAGGAAGTCGGGCTCGTATCCCGCCAGCATCAGGAACGGGTGCCCGAGCGAGTCGTGGGCGAGCGACAGCTCGAGCCGCGCCGGTCGGTAGTCGGTGAGGTGGTCCTCCACGAAGGTGATGACCGGCCGCCGCGCGCGGTAGTCGAGCAGCACGTCGTTGTCGAAGACGAAGACGGGGTTGGGCTGCAGGTCGTCGCGGAAGTACTCGACCAGTCGGGTGACGGCCCCGCCGGCGTCGGTGAACCCCGTGAGGGCGATCACGAGCGGCAGGCCCGACGGCACGGGCGGCGCCGCGGGGGCGCGGTCGTACAGCGGGGCGGAGGAGGGCATGCATCCACTCTACGAGCGCTCCCGGATGCCCGGTCGCGGTGCGTCCCGCTGCTAGCGAACACGCACGAACCTAGGATGGATCCCATGCCGTTCCCCTCTGTGGCGTACACCGACGCCCCCGTCCTCGAATCCGATGCCGACGCGATCCTGCTGATCGTCCCCACCACCGCGGAGGGAGCGTCCGACCCCGTCGGTTGGGATGGATTGCACGCGGCACTGGCCGCGGTCGGGTTCACGGGGGCCGCGGGCTCCTTCCAGCGCGTGCACGTACCGGGCGTGACCAAGCCCCTCGCCGTGGTCGGTGCCGGTTCCGACGCGACCGAGGCGTCCGTCCGGGATGCCGCGGGCGCCGGCCTCCGCCAGCTCACCGGCTTCGCGCACGTCGCGGTCGAGTCGCTGGTCGCGGCGCCGTGGCGTCCGATCGCCGAGGGGGCCGCTCTCGGGGGCTACCGCTTCGCCGACTACAAGAAGAAGTCCGCGAAGGCGCGGGCCGAACGCGTGAGCGTCTCGACGAGCGAGGCTCCGACCGAGGCCGACGTCGCCGCGGTCGCCGCGATCTCCGGAGCCGTCGCCCTCGTGAAGGACCTGGTGACCACGCCGGCCGAGTGGCTGGGGCCGGCGGACTTCGCCGACGCCGCCGTCGCGGCCGTGAAAGACCTGCCCGTCGACGTCGAGGTGCTCGATGAGGCCGCGCTGCGCGACGGCGGCTACGGCGGCATCCTCGGCGTCGGCCAGGGGTCGGACCGCCCGCCCCGTATGGTTCGGCTGGAGTACGCGCCCGCCGGTGCCGAGCGCCACGTCGCCCTGGTGGGCAAGGGCATCACCTTCGACACGGGCGGACTGTCGCTCAAGCCGCCGGCATCGATGGTGGGGATGAAGTACGACATGTGCGGCGCCGCCACGGTGCTGGCCGTGCTGAAGGCCGCCGCCGAGATGGCGCTGCCCGTCAAGGTCAGCGCCTGGCTCTGCATCGCCGACAACATGCCGTCGGGCCGGGCCACCCGCCCCGGCGATGTGCTGCGCACGCTCGACGGCACGACCGTCGAGGTGTTGAACACCGACGCCGAAGGACGCCTGGTGCTCGCCGACGGCCTTGCCGCGGCCAGCCGCGAGAACCCTGACCTGATCGTCGACGTCGCGACCCTCACCGGCGCCATCACCGTCGCCCTCGGCAACCGCCACACCGGTGTCATGGGAGACGACGCGGCGGTGGCGTCGTACCTGGAGGCCGCGGGCCGCGTCGCGGAGCTGGCGTGGCAGCTGCCCCTGCCCGACCACATGGTCGACGACCTCGACTCCCCCATCGCCGACCTCCAGAACGCGAAGATCGGCGACCCCGCCGGCGGTTCGCTGTTCGCGGGGCTCTTCCTGCGCCACTTCGTCGGCCGGGTGTCCGACGACGCCGATGCCGCTCGCATCCCCTGGGTGCACCTCGACATCGCGGGCGTGGGCATGAACAAGTCCGCACCGTTCGGATACACCGACAAGGGCGTGACCGGTGCGACCGTGCGCTCGCTGGTGGAGCTGCTCGCGACGGACGGCGCGCGGTGACCGAGTACACCGCGGACGTCGTCGTCCTCGGTGGCGGCAGCGGCGGTTATGCCGCCGCGCTGCGACTCGCCGAGCTCGGAAAGGACATCGTCCTCGTCGAGAAGGACAAGCTGGGCGGCACCTGCTTGCACCGGGGGTGTATTCCGACGAAGGCGCTCCTGCACGCCGGCGAGGTCGCCGACGCCGCGCGCGGGGCGTCCGACATCGGTGTCGATGTGACGTTCTCGGGGATCGATCCGGCGCGCGTGCGCGCGTATCGCGAGGGGATCGTCGCCAAGAAGTTCAAGGGCCTCGAAGGGCTCATCTCGGCGCGCGGCATCCGCGTCGTCGCCGGGGCGGGCTCGTTGGAGGCGGGACCCGCCGTCCGCGTGGGCGACGACGTGTACCGCGGTACGGACGTCATCCTCGCGACGGGTTCGTACAGCCGCAGCCTCCCCGGCCTGGAGATCGGCGGCCGCGTGCTGACGAGCGAGCAGGCCCTCGATCTCGATGTCATCCCCGAGCGCGTCGTCGTCCTCGGCGGCGGCGTCATCGGCGTGGAGTTCGCCAGCGTGTGGCGCTCGTTCGGCGTCGAGGTCACGATCGTCGAGGCGCTCCCCCATCTGCTGCCCGCCGAGGACGTCTCGTCGAGCAAGGCTCTGGAGCGGGCCTTCCGCAAGCGCGGCATCGCCTTCCAACTGGGTCGGCGATTCACCTCGCTGTCGTCGGACGACGACAGCGTCACGGTGACCCTCGACGACGGAAGCGAGCTGGCGGCCGACTACGTCCTGGTGGCCGTGGGCCGGGGCCCCGTGACCTCCGGTCTCGGGTACGAGGAGGCCGGGGTCGTGCTCGACCGCGGTTTCGTGCAGACCGACTCCCGTCTGCGCACCGCCGCGGCGCACGTGTGGGCCGTGGGAGACATCGTGCCCGGTCTGCAGCTCGCCCATCGCGGGTTCCAGCAGGGGATCTTCGTCGCCGAGGAGATCGCGGGACTCTCGCCCGTGCTCGTCCCCGACGTCGACGTGCCGCGCGTGGCCTATTCGCATCCCGAGGTGGCGTCCGTCGGACTCACCGAGGCCCAGGCTCAGGATCGTTACGGATCCGAGGCCGTCCGCGCGTACGAGTACAACCTGGCCGGCAACGGTCGCAGCGAGATCATCGGCACCTCGGGCATCGTGAAGATCGTGCGTCGCGTCGACGGCCCCGTCGTCGGTGCCCACCTGGTGGGCGATCGCGTGGGAGAGCTGATCTCGGAGGCTCAGCTCGCCGTCGGTTGGGAAGCGCATCCCGAAGACATCGCGCCGTTCGTCCACGCGCACCCCACCCAGAGCGAGGCGCTCGGCGAGGCCTTCCTGGCGCTCGCGGGCAAGCCGCTGCACGCACTCTGACCGACAACCGGTCACTAAGCTAGATACCGCATCCGGTACGAAGGAGACATATCCATGAGCACATCCGTCGTCCTCCCCGCTCTCGGCGAGAGCGTCACCGAGGGAACGGTCACCCGCTGGCTGAAGCAGGTCGGTGACACCGTCCAGGAGGACGAGGGGCTGTTGGAGATCTCGACCGACAAGGTCGACACCGAGATCCCGTCCCCCGTCTCGGGCGTGATCGAAGAGATCCTCGTCCAGGAGGACGAGACCGTCGAGGTCGGCGCCGTCCTCGCCAAGATCGGCGACGGCTCCAGTGCCTCGTCCACGGACGACGCCCCTCAGGCCGCTCCGGCCGAGCAGGAATCGGCTCCGGCCGAGCAGGCCGCTCCGGCAGAGTCCGCCCCGGCAGAACAGCCCGCTCCCTCCGCGTCGTCGGCTCCCGCCTCTTCCGGCGACTCGACCGAGGTGGTCCTGCCCGAGCTCGGCGAGAGCGTCACCGAGGGCACCGTCACCCGCTGGCTCAAGGCCGTCGGCGACGACGTCGCGGTCGACGAGCCGCTGCTCGAGATCTCCACCGACAAGGTCGACACCGAGATCCCTTCGCCGGTCGCCGGCACGCTGCAGGAGATCCTCGTGCAGGAGGACGAGACCGTCAACGTCGGTGCCGCCCTCGCGCGCATCGGCAGCGGTGCCGCCGCTCCCGCGCAGGAGGAGGCCCCCGCGGCGCCCGCCGCCGAGGAGAAGCCGGCTGAGCAGCCCGCTCCCGCCGCGGAGGAGAAGCCGGCTGAGCAGCCCGCGCCCGCCGCGGAGGAGAAGCCCGCCGAGCAGCCCGCTCCCGCCGCCGAGAAGCCGGCCGCGCCGGCTCCCGCCGCCTCGTCCAACGACGACGTCACCTACGTCACCCCCCTCGTGCGTCGCCTCGCACAGCAGCAGGGCGTCGACCTGAAGTCGGTCACGGGCAGCGGCGTCGGTGGACGCATCCGCAAGGAAGACGTGCTCAAGGCAGCCGAAGCCGCGAAGTCGGCGTCCGCGGCGCCCGCCCCGGCTGCGGCCCCGGCCGCCGCGCCCGCCGCGCCGGTCGAGGTCTCCCCGCTGCGCGGAACGACCCAGAAAATGTCGCGTCTGCGCAAGGTCATCGCCGAGCGCGCGGTCGCCTCGATGCAGGCGACGGCTCAGCTCACCACCGTGGTCGAGGTCGACGTGACCAAGGTCGCCGCCCTGCGCGACCGCTTCAAGGGCGAGTTCCAGCAGAAGACGGGCGACAAGCTGTCGTTCCTCCCCTTCTTCGCGATCGCCGCCATCGAGGCGCTCAAGACCTACCCGATCATCAACTCCACGGTCGAGGGCGACGAGATCGTCTACCCCGCCCAGGAGAACGTGGCGATCGCGGTCGACACCGAGCGTGGCCTGCTCACCCCCGTCGTCAAGGACGCGGGCGAGAAGAACATCGCCCAGCTGGCCCGTGAGATCGCCGACCTGGCCGCTCGCACGCGCGACAACAAGCTGAAGCCCGACGAGCTCGCGGGCGGCACGTTCACGCTGACCAACACCGGTTCGCGCGGCGCGCTGTTCGACACGCCCATCGTGTTCCTGCCCCAGTCCGCGATCCTCGGCCTCGGTGCCGTGGTGAAGAAGCCGGGCGTCGTCTCGGTCGACGGAAAGGATGCCATCTCGGTGCGCTCCTACGTCTACCTGGCTCTGTCGTACGACCACCGCATCATCGACGGTGCCGACGCGGCCCGCTTCCTCGGTGCCGTCAAGGCACGCCTCGAGGCGGCGCAGTTCGAGGGCGACCTCGGCATCTGACACCGCTGACCGCCGGCTCATGATGGCTGGTCCGTGATCGTTTCGACGGCGCGGACCAGCCATCGGTCTTTCTGGCGGACGAGGGTCACGTACTGCGCGGTCATCGTGTCCGCGACGCGGACCACGGCGACGCCCCCGAAGTCCTCGACCAGGGCGATGTCGGCGTGCTCGGCATCGGGCAGCAGGGGCTCCCGTGCGAATGCGGAGCCTTCGTCGAACGCGCTCCGGCACGTCGGGTCGTCTTCGCAGAGGGAGATCTCGGCGAAGACGCGGCGCGCGATCGCGGTGACGTCGTCGGAGAGGGGGACGCGATCGTCCACGGGCCGGGGCGACGTCGCGGAGGGCTGCGGTGCGACGGACGCGGACGGGGGCACGATCCGTGACACGGCGGGAGACGCGGATGCCACGGGAGCGGGCCCACCCGCTCCGGGCAGCAAGACGGATGCGAACACGGCGACGGCCGCGACGACACTCACTCCGATGGCGATCGCGCAGAGTCGGGGCGACGTCTTCCATCCCTCCCGGAGGCCGCCCGCGCTCTGCCGTATCGCGCCGACGAGGTCGCCGTCGATGAGGCCGAGCAGACCACCCGCGGTGTCGGCCCGGTGATCTTCTCCCGGGTCGTCGACGACCACCGGAGCCAGCGGACCGAGAACGAGCGGCGTCGGCTCGGCGAGGGCGAACAGGCGCCTCTCCACGGCATCCCACTCGCGCGGAGGACGGGTTGCCACCGCCTCCCCCGCTCGATCGACGAGCTCGCGCGTCGCCGGCTCGGGGATGAGCGCGGCCAGCCGTCGGAGGCCGTCGGCGGTCGCCGCAACAACGTCCGGAGCATCGTGCTCCTCGACGACGACGGGGCGGCCCTCCGCCGTCAGCCACCACGCCGCTCCCGTGGACCGGGCGGCCGCCCGGCATCCGCGCAGAAGGCCGACGGCGGCGGTGACGACCTCGCCGGGGGTCAGGACGGTCGCGCTGGCGCTCCGACGACGCAAATAATCGACGAACGGTTCGACGGGAGTCAGCGCGGAGGAGGTGCTCATCCCCCGATGGTGCGCGCCCGGGAGAGGGGCGCGCGGGGCGCCGGGTCGTGATTGGGGATGATCGCCGCGACCGAGGCGCTGGGGAGGAACGGTTCGCGGCGAAGATAGAATCGTCCTCATGGCCGCTCGCACCACCACGCCCGAGAAGCGTCCGGGCTTCTTCTCGCAGCTCAAAACGCTTTACACCTTCACGCAGAAGGAGTACCGCTGGCTGCCCTTCCTCCTCGCGGGCATCGTCCTGGTGGGCATCGCCCTCGGTGTGCTCGTCGGCTTCCTCATCCCGCCGCTGGCGGTGTGGAGCATCATCCTGTGGGGTGTCACGGGTCTTCTCGCCGGCATCCTGGCCGGAATGATCACCATGACGCGCCTGTCGACCACGGCGATGTACAAGAAGATCGACGGCATGCCCGGGGCCACCGGTCACGTGCTGTCGTCGTCGCTCGGTCGCAACTGGCAGGCCTCTGAGGCCCCCATCGGCGTGAACCCGCGCACCCAGGAGGCGCTGTACCGCGCGATCGGTCGCGGCGGGGTCGTGCTGATCGGTGAGGGTAACCGCAGCCGCCTCACCCGCCTGGTCGGCGAGGAGCGCTCCCGCGTGCTCCGCGTCGCCGCGGGCGTGCCGGTCACCGTCCTCTACGTCGGTCACGGCGAAGACGAGGTTCCCATCGCGAAGCTCGCCTCGACCATCAAGGCGTTGCCGAAGAAGGTCGACCGCGCCACGATGGCCGCCGTCATCAAGCGCGTCTCGTCGGTCTCGCAGGGGCTGTCGTCGCTGCCGATCCCGAAGGGCGTCGATCCGACGAAGATGCGCGCTCCGCGCCCGCGCTGATCCCACGAGGAAGGCCCCCGCTCAGCGGGGGCCTTTCTCGTGTAATCGGTGCCTACGTCACGTGCGGACGAGGACGGTTGCGACCGCCTTGTCGTGCAGCCCGCGTTGGTCGGCGTCCCACACGACGGCGGGGATGATCAGAGCCAACAGGATCGTCCGGACGATCGGGCGCCAGAGCCCCACCCAGCCCCCGGATGCGAGTTCGAGGCGCATCCCCATCAGGCGGTGTCCGGGGCTCCCGCCGATCAGCGGGATGAAGAGGATCTGCACCGCGAAGAAGATGAGGTTCGTGGCGATGGGATTCGCGAACGGCACTCCGGTCACGGGATCGGGACTCGAGAAGAACGCGAATCCGATGAGTCCGGCGCTGGCGACGTCGATCAGCAGGGCTGCGATGCGGCGCCCCGGACGGGCGATGGAGCCGCGACCCTCGCGGGGAAGGCCGAGCCGCTGGCCCGGGTACGCGTTCTCGGCGGGGACGGTCACGGCATCCAGCGTAATCGGCCCGCCGTAACATCCCGGAAACATGCGAGATATGACCGGGACACCGGTTCTGTATAGGGTCGAGGAGGCTGGCCGAGGCCGGCATGATCCCGAATGTTCTACCTCTGGAGTCTTCATGTTCAAAGATTCGTCCGAGGTGCTGAAGTTCATCCAGGACGAGGACGTCAAGTTCCTCGACATCCGTTTCACGGATCTTCCTGGTGTGCAGCAGCACTTCAACATCCCCGCCTCGACCGTCGACGAGGAGTTCTTCACCGTCGGACAGCTGTTCGATGGCTCGTCGATCCGCGGGTTCGCGAACATCCACGAGTCGGACATGCAGCTGATCCCCGACGTGACCACCGCGTACGTCGACCAGTTCCGCGAGGCGAAGACCCTCGTCATGGTCTTCGACATCTACAACCCGCGCAACGGTGAGATCTACGCCAAGGACCCGCGTCAGGTCGCCAAGAAGGCCGAGAAGTACCTCGCCTCCACCGGTATCGCCGACACCGCGTTCTTCGCCCCCGAGGCCGAGTTCTACATCTTCGACGACGTGCGTTACGAAGTGAAGCAGAACTCGAGCTTCTACTCGGTCGACTCCGAGGAAGGCGCCTGGAACACGGGCCGCGAGGAAGAGGGCGGGAACCTCGCCAACAAGACCCCCTACAAGGGCGGCTACTTCCCCGTCTCCCCCGTCGACAAGACGGCGGACCTCCGCGACGACATCACCCTCAAGCTGATCGAGGCGGGCTTCGCCCTCGAGCGCTCGCACCACGAGGTCGGCACCGGTGGTCAGCAGGAGATCAACTACCGCTTCGACACGATGCTGCACGCGGCCGACGACATCCTGAAGTTCAAGTACATCGTCAAGAACACGTGCGAGCAGTGGGGCAAGGTCGCGACCTTCATGCCCAAGCCGCTCTTCGGTGACAACGGTTCGGGCATGCACACCCACCAGTCGCTCTGGAACGACGGCAAGCCGCTGTTCTACGACGAGACCGGCTACGGCGGGCTCTCGGACATCGCCCGCTGGTACATCGGTGGTCTGCTGGCGCACGCCCCCGCGGTGCTCGCCTTCACCAACCCGACCCTCAACAGCTACCACCGTCTGGTGAAGGGCTTCGAGGCGCCGGTCAACCTGGTGTACTCGGCCGGTAACCGCTCGGCTGCCATCCGCATCCCGATCACGGGCACCAACCCCAAGGCCAAGCGCATCGAGTTCCGCGCCCCCGACGCCTCGGGCAACCCGTACCTCGCGTTCGCGGCCCAGCTGATGGCCGGCATCGACGGCATCAAGAACCGCATCGAGCCGCACGAGCCCGTCGACAAGGACCTCTACGAGCTCCCCGCCGAAGAGGCCAAGAACATCCCGCAGGTTCCGAACTCGCTCCTCGACTCGCTCGAGGCCCTGCGCGCCGACCACGAGTTCCTGCTCGCCGGTGGCGTCTTCACGCAGGAGCTCATCGACACCTGGATCGAGTACAAGATCGAGAACGAGATCCAGCCGATCGCCCAGCGCCCGCACCCCTTCGAGTACGAGCTGTACTTCGGGGTCTGATCGCCCGATCGCCACGTCGACGCCCGTCCCCGCCGTTTCGCGGGGGCGGGCGTCGTCGTTTCCAAAGCCGACGGATGCCGTGTCCCGGCGCGTCAGCCGGTGGTCCGCGCCGCGCGCTTCTGCTCCTGGAACACCCGGATCGCCTCGTACCTTTCGGCGGAGCGGGCCTGGCGCTTCGCGGCCTCGACCTCTCGCACCTTCGGTGGCGCGTTCGTCACGAGATCGTCGAGGAGATGACGGACGGATGCCGTGATCTCGGCGACCGCGCGATCGAAGACATCCTGATTGGCGCGCGACGGCGTCGTCGTGCCCACGATCTTGCGGACGAACTGGAGCGCGGCGTCGTGGCACTCGGCATCCGTCGCCGGGGGCGTGAAGTTGTGCAGGGGGACGATGTTGCGGCACATGCCCGACAGGGTAGGCCTCTCGCACGCCCCGCGCGAGGTCACCGCGTTCGTCGAGCCGGGATCTCGGGCCATCGGCGCAGCAGACGCGCGGCGAGGGCGGCGCCATAGACGATGAAGAGTATGGACACCGGGCCTCCGACACCGACGACGACCACGGCGGGCATACTGCGGCGACCGGAGCCCAGGGTGTCGGTCCAGCGCAGGTCTCCCGCGGCGATCTGCGCGAGAGCGGAGAGGGCGAAGGCGGCGATGACCGCCCCCATCACCAGGGCCGTGGCGACCATCAGAACCGCCCGCGCACGCCCAAGGCGCATGAGGCTCGTGTCGAGGTTCTCGATCCAACGTCTCCGCGGGGATGTCACGACGACTCCGCCACGGCGCGCCGCACCCGCTCGCCGAGAACGAGCGCGCGTCGACCGGGGCCGGTCGGGTTCCGCAGCTGCTGCACTCCCCCATCGAATCACGCCGACGACCGCGCGTCGCGCCGGTCCATCGCACGAAGACACCGGCTTCCCGGCATCCGCACAGGTGCCCTTCCGCCGCGATGTCGGTGGGTCACGCCAGGATGGAGGGATGCCGGACTCTCCCTACGCTTCGCGTCCGTGGTCGACCTCGTATGCCGAGGGCGTGCCGCTCGAGATCGACGAGCCCTCGCAGACGCTGCCCGAGATGCTCGCCGCCTCAGTCGCGAGATACGGCAAGAAGACCGCGCTCGAGTTCTTCGGCGCGCCCACGACGTACCAGGAGCTCGGCCGGCAGGTCGCGCGCGCGGCGGAGGGGCTGCGCCGACTGGGCGTGCGTGCGGGCGACCGAGTGGCGCTCGTGCTGCCGAACTCGCCGCAGCACGTCGTCGCCTTCTACGCGGCCCTGCGGCTCGGGGCCATCGTCATCGAGCACAACCCGCTCTACACGCCGCGGGAGCTCCGGCACCAGTTCGAGGACCACGGCGCGCGATTCGCGATCGTGTGGGACAAGCTCGCCGACACGGTCGCCGAGTTCCCCTCCGACCTGGCCCTCGAGCACATCGTCAGCATCGACATCACCGAAGCGCTGCCCCTGGGGAAGCGTCTCGCGCTCCGGCTGCCGGTGGCGAAGGCGCGGCAGTCGCGTGCCCAGCTCACCGCGACGTCCACGTCGAAGCGCCCGATCGCGTGGAAGCAGTTGCTCACGCACGGCTCGCTCTCGCGCAAGCACGCCGGACCGGCGCTCGACGACATCGCCCTGCTGCAGTACACGAGCGGAACGACCGGAAGCCCCAAGGGGGCGGTGCTGACGCATGCGAATCTGCGCGCCAACGCCATGCAGGGGCGTGCCTGGGTGCCCGGGCTCCACGACGGCGAAGAGACGTTCTACGGGGTTCTGCCGCTCTTCCACGCCTACGGCCTGACGCTGTGCCTCACGTTCGCGATGAGCATCGGTGCGAAGCTCGTGCTGTTCCCGAAGTACGACCTCGACCTCGTCGTGGCCGCGTCGAAGAAGAGCCCCCCGACCTTCCTCCCCGCCGTACCGCCCATCTACGATCAGCTCGCTCGCGCTGCGGCCCGTGGCACGATCGACCTCACGAGCGTGCGCTTCGCCATCTCGGGCGCGATGAGCCTGCCCGTCGCGACGGTCGACCGCTGGGAGGCGGCCACCGGCGGCCTGCTCGTGGAGGGCTACGGCATGACCGAGTCGTCACCGGTGGCGCTGGGCAACCCGATCGGTCCCTCGCGACGCCCCGGCACGGTCGGCGTGCCGTTCCCGAGCACGGAGATCCGGGTGGTCGACCCCGACGACCCGACCGTCGACCTCCCCCTGGGCGAGCCCGGAGAGCTCCTCCTGCGCGGTCCGCAGGTGTTCCAGGGGTACTGGAATCGGCCGTCCGACACGGCGGCCACGCTCCTCGACGGCGGATGGCTGCGCACGGGCGACATCGCCTCGGTCTCCCCCGACGGCTTCGTGACCATCGTCGACCGGCTGAAGGAGATCATCATCACCGGCGGCTTCAACGTCTCGCCGAGCGAGGTCGAAGACGTACTCACCTCCCACCCCGACATCGCGGGGGCGGCCGTGGTCGCGCTGCCCAAGTCGAGCGGAGGCGAAGACGTCGCCGCGGCGATCGTCCTGCGCGAGGGCGTCCAGGTCGAACCCGACGCCATCCGCGATTTCTGCAAGGCGCGTCTGGCGGCCTACAAGGTGCCGCGCCGCGTGGTCGTGGTCGACGATCTCCCGCGCTCCCTCATCGGCAAGGTGCAGCGGCGCGAGGTGCGCGAGCGTCTGATGTCGTGAGCGCGTGATGTCGTGAGCCCGCGGTGGCAATGGATGCCGACGGCCCGGCCGGGACGACATCCGCGGCGCGCGAGCGCTCCACGCGCTGAGCACGCCGGCAGCGACGGCGATCGGGGCCCGGCCGCCGTGGCATCCATCGCCTGACGGATGCCGACGGCCCCGCCGGGACGGCGGGGGCTCAGCCGTAGAAGAGCTTGTCGAACACGCGCCGGGCGCGTCGCGTCGCGCCGAGGTAGTCTTCCTCGACCTGCGTGGCGGAGCGCGGCGGGTATTCGAGGATGCGACCGATCCCGTCGAGGCGCCCCCGATCCACCGGGAGGATGTCGCTGGTCTGCCCCGACAACAGGGTGTTGGCGGAGCGCAGGCGGGACGCCAGGTGCCAGGCGGCGGCGAGCTTGTCGCTCGCGTCGCGGTCGACGAGCCCGGCGGCGGTCGCTGCGTCGAGCGCCCCCAGCGTCGACGTCGTGCGCATGTCGGGCACCGCCCGCGCGTGCTGCAGCTGCAGCAGCTGCACGAGCCACTCGACGTCGCTCAGGGATCCGGGTCCTAGCTTGAGGTGCCGTGCGGGATCGGCGCCCTGCGGAAGCCGTTCGTTCTCGACGCGCGCTTTGATGCGGCGGATCTCGCGTAGACCGTTCTGATCGGCCGACACCGGGTAGCGCACCTCGTCGGCGAGCTCCATGAACGAACGGATGAGCTTGACGCTGCCCGCGACGCCGCGTGCGCGCAGCAGCGCCTGCGCCTCCCACGACAGCGACCACCGGCGGTAGTACTCGGCGTACGCCTCGATCGAGCGCGCGAGCGGGCCGCTTCGTCCTTCCGGGCGTAGCTCCGCATCGAGATCGAGAGGGAGGCGGTGGTCCTCCGACTGCTCGCGCAGGCCCGCCACGATCTTCAGCGCCAGCTGACTCGCCCGCTGAGGGTCGACGCCGTTCGCCCGATAGACGTACATCACATCGGCATCCGACCCGAAACCGAGCTCGCGGCCACCGAAACGCCCCATGGCGATGACGGCGAAATCGAGGTCGTCGTCTTCGGGCGGCACGACGACGCGACGAACCGCGCGCAGCGTCGCCTGGATCGTCACCTCGGTGATGGTGGAGAGCGCGTCGGAGAGCTCCTCGAGAGAGACGGTGCCCAAGACCGCGGCCATGGCCACCCGCAGCATCTCGCGACGGCGCAGCGCCCGCACCGAGCGCATCGCGTCGTCGATGTTCTGCCACCGCGTCTGGATCGCGCGCGCTTCGTCTTCGAGCGCCTTACCCGAGCGGGGCCGCAACAGCGCGTCGTCGTCGAGCCAGGCGACCGACTCCGGGATCCACTCCATGAGCTCGCCGATGTAACGGGACCCCGAGAGCACCCGGGTGAGGCTCTCCGCGGCGCCCGCGGAGTCGCGCAGCATCCGCAGGAACCACGGGGTGTTGCCCAACCTCTCGCTGATGCGACGGAACACCAGCAGGCCGTAGTCGGGATCGACTCCGTCGGCGAACCACCGGATCATGATCGGCATCAGGTGCCGCTGAATGGTCGCCTTGCGGCTCAGACCACTCGTGAGAGCGGCGATGTGCCGCAGAGCTCCGGCGGGGTCGCGGAAACCGATGGCCGCGAGGCGGTCGCGCGCCTGCTCGGTCGACAGTGTGCGTTCGCCCTCGGGCAGAGCGGCGACGGCCGAGAGCAGCGGGCGGTAGAAGAGGCGCACGTGGATGTCGCGCACCTCGCGCTTGATGCCCTCCCACACCGCCTGGACCCCGGATGCCGACTCCGCCAGCCGCGACGCACGGGCGAGCACGCGCAGGTCGTCGTCCTTCTCGGGCAGCAGGGCCGTGCGACGGAGCCCGCGCAGCTGGAGGCGATGCTCGAGCAGACGGAGGAGTCGGTAGTCGCGCCCGAAGGCCTCGGCCTCGCTGCGGCCGATGTATCCTTCGGCGACGAGCGCGTCGAGCGCCTCGAGCGTTCCGCGCTGGCGGATGCGTTCGTCGGTGAGTCCGTGCACGAGCTGCAGCAGCTGCACGGTGAACTCGACATCGCGGATGCCGCCGGGCCCGAGTTTGAGCTGACGGTTCACCTCCGCAGCGGGGATGTGATCGGTGACGCGTTCGCGCATGCTCTGCACGCCCTCGACGAAGTTCTCGCGCGCCGCGCTGTGCCAGACCAGCGGTTGCACCGCCGCGACGTACTCGGCGCCGAGCGTGGGGTCGCCCGCGATCGCGCGCGCCTTCAGCAGTGCCTGGAACTCCCAGCTCTTCGCCCAGCGCGCGTAGTACTGCTGGTGCGAGGCGAGGCTGCGCACCAGCGCGCCCTGCTTGCCCTCGGGGCGCAGGTTCGGGTCGACCTCCCACAGCGGCGGCTCGATCTCGGGCCCCGCGATCCCGCGCATCGTCTGCACCGCGAGCCGCGTGCCGATGTCGATCGCGCGCGCCTCGCTCACCACTTCCTCGTCGGCTGAACCGCCGACGAAGATCACGTCGACGTCGCTGACGTAGTTCAGCTCGCGCGCGCCGGTCTTGCCCATCGCGATGATGGCGAACCGGGTCGCCGCGACCTGCTCACGCGGAAACGCACCGGGACCGGCTCCCGAGACGCGCGAGCGCGCGACGCTGAGAGAGGCTTCCAGTGCCGCTCCGGCGAGGTCGGCGAGCGATGACGAGACGACGTCGATCGCGGCGGCCGGGTCGTCCTGACCGAGGTCGTAGGCGGCGATGCGGGCGAGCAGACGCCGGTACCTCACGCGCAGGGCGACCCAGGCGGCATCCGTCGCATCCGCCGCGAAGCCGTCGTCGTCGCCGACGGATGCCAGCAGTTCGGCCCGCATCGTCGGCTCATCCGGCAGCGTCAGGCCCGCGCCCGACAGGTGCGCGATCTCGTCGGGATGCCGGAGGTAGAACTCGGCGAAACCGTCGGAGGCCCCCACGATGTCCCACAGGGCCCGCCATGCTCCGGGGTCGGCGGCCGCCGTGCGTACCGCCGCGACGTCGCGGCGCGCGACCTGGAGGATCGCTCTCAGCGCGCGGTCGGGGTCGGCCACGCGCTGCGCGAGCTGCATGGCATCCGCCCGATCGACGCCGACCGACTCCTCGAGCTCACCGAGCAGGGTGTCTGCCTCGGTGAGCTGCGAGAAGCCGGTGCGGGCGAGGGCGGTGAGCGCGGTGGAGCGGTCGCCCGAGGTCATCGGCGGTCCGTCAGAGCGCTTCGAGGTTGCTCGCCAGCTCGAACGGCGTCACCTGCGCGCGGTACTGGTTCCACTCGCGACGCTTGTTGAGCAGAACGTACTTGAAGACGGTCTCCCCCAGCGTCTCGGCGACGAGCTCGGACTCCTCGAGGTATTCGAGGGCGTGGTCGAGGCTCGACGGAAGCGGCGCGTACCCGAGGGCACGGCGCTCGGTGTCGCTGAGCGACCACACGTTGTCTTCGGCCTCGGCGGGGAGCTCGTACTCCTCCTCGATGCCCTTGAGGCCGGCCGCGAGCATGAGCGCGTACGACAGGTAGGGGTTGGCGGCGGAGTCGAGCGCGCGGTACTCGACCCGCGTCGACTGGCCCTTGTTCGGCTTGTACAGCGGCACGCGCACGAGAGCCGAGCGGTTGTTGTGACCCCAGCAGATGAAGCTGGGGGCCTCGTCGCCGCCCCACAGGCGCTTGTACGAGTTGACGAACTGGTTCGTGACCGCCGAGATCTCGTTCGCGTGGCGCAGCAGGCCCGCGATGAAGTGGCGCCCAACCTTCGACAGCTGGTACTGCGCGCCCTCTTCGTAGAACGCGTTCATGTCGCCCTCGAACAGCGACAGGTGCGTGTGCATACCGCTGCCGGGCTGGCCGCTGATGGGCTTGGGCATGAAGGTGGCGTAGACGCCCTGCTCGATCGCGACCTCCTTCACCACCGTGCGGAAGGTCATGATGTTGTCGGCCGTGGTGAGGGCGTCGGCGTAGCGCAGGTCGATCTCGTTCTGACCGGGCCCGCCCTCGTGGTGGCTGAACTCGACCGAGATGCCGAGGTCTTCGAGCATGCGCACCGAGCGACGGCGGAAGTCGTGCGCGGTGCCACCCGGGACGTTGTCGAAGTAGCCGGCCGAGTCGACGGGCTGGGGGCGTCCGTCGGCGCCGAGCTGCGACGACTTCAGCAGGTAGAACTCGATCTCGGGGTGCGTGTAGAACGTGAAGCCCGCGTCGGCCGCCTTGGCCAGCGTGCGCTTGAGCACGTGGCGGGGATCGGCGACCGCGGGCTGCCCGTCGGGCGTGGTGATGTCGCAGAACATGCGCGCCGTCGGGTCGATCTCGCCGCGCCACGGCAGGATCTGGAACGTCGTGGGGTCGGGGTGGGCGAGCAGGTCGGACTCGTAGGAGCGCGTGAGGCCCTCGATCGCCGAGCCGTCGAAGCCCAGTCCCTCGGTGAAGGCGCCCTCGACCTCGGCGGGGGCGATCGCCACCGACTTGAGCGTGCCCACCACGTCGGTGAACCAGAGGCGCACGAACTTGACGCCGCGCTCCTCGATCGTGCGCAGGACGAAATCGCGCTGCTTGTCCATCGTCATCCTTCGTTTCGGGGGAGGTCGGTGCGTCGGGCCGGGGACTCAGTCGTCCTGGGCCTCTTCGTCGGCCCACTGCTTGGCGCGCTGCTTGAGCAGCTGCGGCGCGTTGGCCGCCTCTTCGGCGGTGTCGAACGGGCCGGCGCGGTCGATCGCGGGCGACTCGTACCCCTTCTCGACCTGGCCGGTCTCGAGGTTGTACCAGTACTTCTCGTTGTCGTCGCTCACGATGGCTCCTCACGTGCGTCTCGCGGATCGGCGCGGAACCGCCGGTGCTCTCCCGATCCTACTGATGCCGACCCCGGGGCTGGATAGGCTGAGGGGTATGGCAACGAATGCGTCTCGTGCGGTCGGAGTGGACATCGGCGGAACCGGCATCAAGGCGGGAATCGTCGATCTCGACGCCGGGGAGCTCGTCAGCGACCGGGTGAAGGTCGCCACTCCCGAGGGCGCGGAGCCCGCCGACGTGCTCGCCGCGGTCACGCAGGTGCTCGAGACGCTCGAAGCCCCGGCAGACCTGCCGCTGGGCGTGGCGTTCCCCGCGATCGTCAAGGGCGGACGCACGCTGTCGGCGGCGAACGTGTCGAAGACGTGGATCGGGTTCGAGGCCGAGAAGTTCTTCGAGCACGGGCTGTCGCGCGACATCCACTTCGCCAACGACGCCGATGTCGCGGGCATCGCCGAGGTGCGATACGGAGCGGCGAAGGGCATCGACGGCCTCGTCATCCTCACCACGCTCGGCACGGGTATCGGGTCGGCCATGATCTACGACGGCGTCCTCGTTCCGAACAGCGAACTGGGTCACCTCCAGCGCGCCGGACACAAGAAGGATGCCGAGCACTTCGCGGCCTACTCCGCGATGGAGCGCGAAGAGCTGTCGTGGGAGAAGTGGGCCGAGCGTCTGCAGTGGTACTACGACTACGTCGAGTTCCTCTTCAGTCCCGACCTGATCGTCGTCGGCGGTGGCGTCTCGAAGCACTCCGAGAAGTTCCTCCCGCTCCTGAAACTCCGCGCACCGATCGTCCCCGCGAAGCACCGCAACAACGCCGGGATCATCGGCGCCGCATCCCTCGCCGTGCCCGTGCCCGAGGCGCTGCCCGCCGTCAAGTGAGGCGCGGGGCGGGTGGCATCCTGTCGCTCGTGGGGATCGGTGTTGCGGCTCACCGCGAGTGATCACGCCGCGTCGACCTGACGCACGCTGACGGCGTTACGCCACACCACGGGCGCCCAGTGGCCGCCCTCGCAGGGCACCTCGAGCATGACGACGCGGTCGTTGCCCCCGGTGGCCCACGCGGCCTCGCGCGTTGCGGCGCGATTGGGCCACGTGACCCAGGCCCACACCGCGCGCTTCTGCGCGTACCACTCGATGGGGCGCGCTCCCCAGGTCTCGGGCTGAAGCGTGCAGGGGGCGATGGATGCCAGCACCCGCGCGACCATCTCGTCGCTGACTCTGGTCGACCCCATGCACCGGACCCCTTCCCCGGCCGTGATCGAGTGTAGAACATATGTCCGACACTCGTCGGTGAGTCGGCGCGATGCGGGCTGGGCGGCGGAGGAATGGCTCCTCCGACCACCGGCTCCGGCTCCGGCCCGGGCGCCTGAGGCGAGATCACGACGGCCCCGCCGTGCTCGGTGGAGCGGGCGGGGTCGTCGTCGTCCGCCGAGCGGGAGGTGCGAATGGGCCGGCCTGTACGCCGGGTTCTGTCCGGGGGCCCTTCGACAAGCTCAGGGCCCCGTGGACGGTCATCTCTCTCGGCGACACGTTGCCGTGCCGCTCCAGCGGCCTACCCGGGGACTCGGCGAGCCGCGTCGTCATCCCCTGTCTGGCCTTGCTCCGGACGAGGTTTACCTCGCGGGTCGTGTCACCACGACCCCGGTGGTCTCTTACACCACCCTTTCACCCTTACCCGCGCCGTAAGCGCGGGCGGTCTGCTCTCTGTGGCACTGTCTCGCGGATTGCTCCGGGTGGGCGTTACCCACCGTCCTGCCCTGTGGAGCCCGGACGTTCCTCGGCACGGGCGAACCCGTGACGCGACCGTCCAGCCGACCCATTCGCACCGTCGAGTCTACGCGGGCCGGTCAGCCCTTCTCGGCCGTCTCACCGATCCGCAGGTCGAGGGGGAAGTCGATGGGGAACGTCCCGAACAGCAGCCGACCGGCGGATGCCGCGGACTCCCGCACCGCCGCCGCCACCGCGTCGGCGTGCTCGAGGGGGGTGTGCACGACGATCTCGTCGTGGAGGAAGAACGCCAGATGCGGCGATCGCGCGAACATCGGCCCCGAGGCGGACGCCGCGCGAGCGGCATCCACCGGGGGGAAGGCGGCGAGACGCGCGCGCAGGTCGGCGAGCCACGCCAGGGCCCATTCAGCGGCCGTGCCCTGCACGACGAAGTTGCGTGTGAAACGACCGCGGTCGCGGGCGGAGCGCCGGGCACGGGTCTCGTCGGCACCGGATGCCGTGGCGTCACTGGCGAGGGACTGCAGCTGCTGCCAGGCGTCACCGGCGGCGGGTGAGGTGCGCCCGAGCCAGGTGTGGACCACTCCCCCGTTCTCGCCGGTGCGGGCCGCGTCGTCGACGAGCTGCATCGCGCGCGGGAAGGTGCGGCGAAGGCGCGGCAGCAAGCGGCCGCTCTCGCCGGTCGTCGCGCCGTACATCGCGCCGAGCATCGCGAGCTTGGCCTCGGCGCGGCTGCCGACCGCCCCGCGTTCGACGATGCCGGCGTAGAGGTCGCGTCCGGATGCCGCTTCGGCCAGCGCCGTGTCACGGGCCATCGCCGCGAGCACCCGGGGCTCGAGCTGGGCCACGTCGGCGGTGACGAGGGTCCAGCCCGGGTCGGCACGCACGGCCGTGCGGAGTGACCGCGGGATCTGCAGCGCCCCGCCGCCCGACGACGCCCAGCGTCCCGTCACGACCCCGGCGGGCACGTAGACGGGGCGGAAGCGGTCGTCGTGCACCCACTCCTGCATCCACGCCCATCCGTTGGCCGTGTACAGCCGCATGAGCTTCTTGTACGCGATGAGCGGAGCGACGACCGGGTGATCGTGCTCGGCGAGCTCCCATCGACTCGTCGAGGTCACCTGCAGCCCCGCCCGGTGCAGCGACCGCAGCAGCCGCGGCTGCGAGTCGAGCGACGCCGTCGGATCGTGGAGCGCCTCGCGGACGGCGGCGGCGGTCTGCTCGATGCGAGCGGGCAGTCCCCCGCCCCGGCGAGTTCCGAGCTGACGCTCGAGCATCTCCTCGTGCGCTGTCCGGCTCCACGGGACGCCCGCCGCGTGCAGTTCCGCGGCGACGAGCGCTCCCGCCGATTCCGCGGCGCACAGGAGCCGCAGCGCTCCCGGTGCCGACGACGAGGCGATGGCCGCGAGCTGTCGGCGGTACTCCGCCACGGCGGCGTCGAGGGAGTCGGGAAGGCCGGTCGAGGCGTCGCCGAGGTCGAAGAGCGTGTCGCCGGTCGCGGGCGCCGCACTGCCGGCATCCCACTCCCGATGGGAGCGGAGCCCGTGATCGTCGACCACGCCCTCGGCGTCGCGCAGGATGCCGTGCACGAGGCGCAGATCCCATGCCCGGGCGACGCGCGCTCCCGCCTTCAGCACGCCGGGGTAGATCGAGGCGGTGTCGGCCCACACCCAACGGACCTCACCCCGCGCCTCGCGATCCGCGATGGCGTCGGCCAGCCGTTCGACGGGGACCTCGACGGAGGGTGCGTCGCGATCGACGGTCAGGAGTGCGAGACGGTCGGAACCGATGCGCCCGACGACGACCGTGTCAGATGCCACGGGCTCCGGACGAGGTCATCGCGATTCTTCGGTGCGCACGAGGATCGCGCCGCACTCGGGGCAGAAGACGACCTCGTCGGTCTGCGCGCGACGGACGGTGGCCAGATCGCTCGGCGGCAGAACCATGCGGCACGCCTCGCAGGCCCCGGCACGCAGGAGTCCGGCGCCGTTGCCGCGCGCAGCGAGACGCTCGTACAGCCCGAGCAGATCGGACGGCACCGAGGCGGCCACGGCCTCGCGGTCGCGGCGTGCTCCCTCGAGCCGGGTCGTCGCGTCGGACACGGTGGTCTTGGCCTCGGCGCTGAGCTCGGCGCCCTGCGCGTTGGTGTCGGCGATCAGGGCCTCTTGCTCGGCGACCGCGGCATCCGCTGCCTCGAGGCGCTCCATGAGGGCGATCTCCATGTCTTCGAGGTCGCCCTTGCGGCGCTTCAGCGACACGAGTTCGCTCTCGAAGCCCTGCGCCTGCTTGGGGTTCGATGATGCGGCGAGGCGGTCGGTGTCGCGGGCGATGCGGGCGTCGACCACGGCGACGTCGGACTCGAGACGCTTCAGTTCGGCGGTGATGTCGTCGCGCGCATTGGCCCGGATGCCGAGCTCTTGCGACAGCGTGGCCCGCCGGGCGATGAGCTCGCGCACGCGCTCGGCCTGCGGCGGGTTCGCCGCCACGCGCTCGTCGCGCACGATGCGGGCGTCGAGGTCGGCGAGATCGAGCAGTTTGCGCTGGTCGGCGGGATCGGCATTCACGCATGCAACGCTACCCCGGGGGTCGGACATCGGCGGTACGCGCTGTCGTCCCCGCCCGTCCCGGCCCGCCCCGGCCCGTCCCGTTCGACGCGAGGTCACGCGGTCCGGCCGAGATGACCCGCGATTCGCGGCATCCATGGGTCGTCTCGGCGCGAACGCGTGACCTCGCCGTCGAGGCGCCGGCGAGGACGCGAGCGTGCTGCGAGCACGGCCGCGCACCGTCGCGACGCTAGACTCGTGGCATCCCGGGCCTTTAGCTCAGCTGGTAGAGCGCCACGTTTACACCGTGGATGTCGTCGGTTCGATCCCGGCAGGGCCCACCTCTCCACAGCCTCGCTTTCGCTCGTCGCACGTCCGCGATCATGGAGCGATGGAGCACCCCACCCCCATCGACATCGACACGTGGCCGCGACGGCAGCAGTTCGCGCACTACCTGCACGCGTCGCCGTGCACGTACGCGCTGACGGTCGAGATCGACGTCACCGACTTCGTCGCCGCTGTGCGGGCAGCGGCGCGTCGCACGTACGTCGCGCAGATCTGGGCCCTCGCGTCGATCGTCGATCGGCACGAGGAGTTCCGGCTGTGCCTCGACGAGGCGGGCGCTCCGGCCGTGTGGGACCGCGTGCACCCGGCCTTCACGGTCTTCCACGCCGAGCGCGAGACGTTCTCGTGCCTCTGGGTGCCGTTCGACCCCGACTTCGACGCGTTCCACGCCGCCGCGGTGCGGACCATCGCCGAGCACGCGGCATCCGAGGAGTTCTTCCCGCAGGGCGAACCGCCCCGCAACACCTTCGACGTGTCGAGCGTGCCGTGGACGAGCTTCACCGGCTTCACGCTGAACATCCAGAAGGGGTGGGCGCATCTCGCACCGATCGTCACGCTCGGCCGATACGTCGAACGCGACGGCCGGGTGCTGCTGCCCGTCGCCCTGCAGCTGCACCATGCCGCGGCCGACGGCTTCCACGCCGCCCGTTTCGTGAACGAGCTGCGCGACCTTCTGGCCGACGGGTCGTG
This sequence comes from uncultured Microbacterium sp., assembly GCF_947489255.1. Lineage (GTDB taxonomy): Bacteria > Actinomycetota > Actinomycetes > Actinomycetales > Microbacteriaceae > Microbacterium > Microbacterium phycohabitans. The sequence goes on along the minus strand of NZ_CANLCY010000002.1, from coordinate 451,616 downwards.
GCTGGCGGTCGCTCCCCGGGCCGACCGGGCTATCTGGTGAGGACGTGGACGGCGAACATCACGGTGCCGATCAGCCCGCTGACGAGGCCGACGACGATAATCCAGCCGCCGGCGTTCAGATTCGTGCCGATCAGGCTCGCGAATGCGCCCAGCCACGGGGTCATAGCGCGCCGCCGACGCTCGCGAACCGCCCGACGAGAGCGCATCCGGCGCAGGTGCGGAGACGTCATCCGATCATGATGGCATCCCGCGACGACACCATCAGTTCAGGATGTTCACGCTGCGCGCGATCACCAGCGCGAGCAGGATGAAGCCCGACACCGCCTGCGCCATCATGAACAGCTTCGCCCGGCTCGAGAGCGGCATCACATCGGTGGGGCTGAACGCCATGGCGTTGGATGCCGAGAAGTAGAGGTAGTCGACGTATCCCGGCGCCCAGTCCTCGACGTCGGACGACCGCCGCCGCACCTCGCTGACCGCGTCGCGGTCGCTGTCCTGCGGGAACTGGAAATCGGCGGGCGGGAGGTCGTCGCGGGCGTCGCGGCGGCGGGCGATCGGGCCGCCGCGGTCCATCTCCCAGTACACGACGGCGTAGCCGATGACGTTGATCGCCCACACCTGCGCGGCGCCCAGGAGCGTTCCGGCGCCGTCGCCCTGCCCCTGCAGCAGCTGCTGGACGAGCAGGAACAGCGCCACCTGATTGGCCAGCAGCAGCACAGCCGTGAATGCCAGGGCGAACCCGCGCCCGATGCGGGATTCGCGGGTCAGCCGCGACGGGTTGGTCACCACCATCGGGATCGCGCACAGCACCCCCGCGGTCACGACCACGTATCTCAGGATGCCGCCGGCCTCGGTCGGCAGGAACGCGTACAGTCCCGCCCCCACGGCGAGGGCGATGAGCACCGGCCAGCGATGCTCGGGCCGCGTCCGGAACGCGGCGGGATCCTGCGTGTCCACGCGCTCAGGCTAGACCCGCCGGCATCCCGTCCCCCGGATGCGGCGCGCTTCATCCGGAGTCCATGACCGCGACCGGACTGCTCGACGTCGAAGCGTCGCCGCGACGCGGGGCCCGCCGCAGCCCGCGCGCGCATCCGATGGCGCGCCGACTCGCTAGGCTGGACGCTGGTTGATTGTGCGGAGCGAACAAGGGTTGCCGCACTCGTATGGCGATTCTCTGGCATGACCTGCCAGACGACGAAAGGTCTTCCGTGACTGTTCACGACCAGGATCCGTATTCGCAGGGGCCGCAGGACAGCGACCCGGAAGAGACCGGGGAGTGGCAGGAATCCCTGCGCCAGCTGGTCCAGGCGAAGGGTCCGGCTCGCGCTCGCGAGATCATGCTGAGCCTGCTCAAGGGCTCGAAGGAACTGCACCTGAACGTGCCGATGGTTCCGACCACCGACTACATCAACACGATCTCGCAGAAGAACGAGCCCGAGTTCCCCGGTGACGAGGAGCTCGAGCGTCGTTACCGCAAGTGGATCCGCTGGAACGCGGCGGTCACCGTCCACCGCGCTCAGCGCCCCGGCATCGGCGTCGGCGGCCACATCTCCACCTACGCCTCGTCGGCCGCCCTGTACGAGGTGGGCTTCAACCACTTCTTCCGCGGCCTCGACGACCCCTCCGGCGGCGACCAGATCTTCATCCAGGGCCACGCCTCCCCCGGCGCCTACGCCCGCGCGTTCCTCGAGGGTCGCCTCACCGAGGCGCAGCTCGACGGGTTCCGTCAGGAGAAGTCGGCGGCCCCCAACGGCATCCCCTCGTACCCCCATCCCCGTCTCATGCCGGAGTTCTGGCAGTTCCCGACGGTGTCGATGGGTCTGGGCCCGATCAACGCCATCTACCAGGCGATGTCGAACAAGTACCTCGCCAACCGCGGCATCAAGGACGTCGGCGGCTCGCAGGTCTGGGCCTACCTGGGCGACGGCGAGATGGACGAGGTCGAGAGCCGCGGTCAGCTGCAGGTCGCGGCGAACGAGGGCCTCGACAACCTCAACTTCATCATCAACTGCAACCTCCAGCGCCTCGACGGCCCGGTCCGCGGCAACGGCAAGATCATCCAGGAGCTCGAGAGCTTCTTCCGCGGTGCCGGCTGGAACGTCATCAAGGTCGTCTGGGGCCGCGAGTGGGACGACCTGCTCGCCCGCGACACCGAGGGCGCGCTGCTCAACCTGATGAACACCACGCCCGACGGCGACTACCAGACCTACAAGGCCGAGAACGGCGCGTACGTCCGCGAGAACTTCTTCGGACGCGACCCCCGCGCCCTCGAGCTCGTCAAGGACTACACCGACGAGCAGGTCTGGGGCCTCAAGCGCGGCGGCCACGACTACCGCAAGGTCTACGCGGCCTTCAAGGCAGCGGCGGAGCACAAGGGGCAGCCGACCGTCATCCTCGCCAAGACCATCAAGGGCTACGGCCTCGGTCCCCACTTCGAGGGCCGCAACGCCACGCACCAGATGAAGAAGCTGACGCTGGACGACCTCAAGTCGTTCCGCGACGCGATGGACATTCCCGTCACCGACGCGCAGCTCGAGGACAACCCCTACCAGCCGCCGTACTACAACCCCGGCGAGAAGGACGAGACGATCCAGTACATGCTGGAGCGTCGCCGTTCGCTCGGCGGCTTCCTGCCCGAGCGTCGCACGACCCACGTGGGCCTGGAACTGCCCGGGGATGCCGCGTACGCGCTGCCCAAGAAGGGTTCGGGCACGCAGGACGTCGCCACGACCATGGCGTTCGTGCGTCTGCTGAAGGACCTGCTGCGCGTCAAGGGCTTCGGTCACCGCATCGTGCCGATCATCCCCGACGAGGCGCGCACGTTCGGTATGGACGCGTACTTCCCGACCGCGAAGATCTACAACCCCAAGGGTCAGCACTACACCTCCGTCGACCGCGAGCTCCTGCTGGCGTACAAGGAGAGCCCCGAGGGTCAGATCATCCACGTCGGCATCAACGAGGCGGGCGCCCTCGCGGCGTTCACCGCGGCGGGCACGGCGTACTCGACCCACGGCGAGCCGCTGATCCCGGTCTACGTGTTCTACTCGATGTTCGGCTTCCAGCGCACCGGCGACGCCCAGTGGGCCGCGGGCGACCAGATGGCGCGCGGCTTCATCATCGGCGCCACGGCCGGCCGCACCACGCTGACGGGTGAGGGTCTGCAGCACGCCGACGGTCACTCGCAGCTGCTCGCCTCGACCAACCCCGCGACGGTGTCGTACGACCCGGCCTACGGCTACGAGATCGCCCACATCGTGCGCAGCGGCATCGAGCGCATGTACGGCGGCGAGCACTCCGACCCGAACGTCATGTACTACATGACCGTGTACAACGAGCCCTACGTGCAGCCCGCCGAGCCCGAGGGTGTCGACGTGGACGGCATCGTCCGCGGCATCCACCACATCTCCACCGGTGAGGGCGACGGACCGCGCACGCAGCTGCTCGCCTCGGGCGTCGGTGTGCCGTGGGCTCTCGAGGCGCAGCGTCTGCTGAAGGACGACTGGGGCGTCAAGGCCGACGTGTGGTCGGTGACCTCGTGGTCGGAGCTGCGTCGCGACGGTCTCGCCGCCGACGAGCACAACTTCCTGCACCCCGACGAGGAGCCCCGCGTGGCCTACCTCACCGACAAGCTGAAGGAGGCCGAGGGTCCCGTCGTGGCCGTCAGCGACTGGATGCACGCGGTGCAGGATCAGATCCGCCAGTGGGTCCCGCAGAACTACTGGACGCTCGGTGCCGACGGCTTCGGCTTCTCCGACACCCGCGCCGCGGCCCGTCGATTCTTCAAGATCGACGGTCCCTCGCTCGCCGTCCGCGCCCTCCAGGCCCTGGCCGAAGAGGGCAAGGTCGACCGTGCGGTCGTCGGGCAGGCCATCGAGAAGTACCGCCTGCACGACGTCAACGCCGGTACCAGCGGCAACGCGGGCGGCGAGGCCTGAGTCAGGTGACTCCCTCCACGGACGGGTCCGGTTCCGCCCCCACGGGCGGGGCCGGGCCCGACCGCCGTTCTGCGTCCGGTGCCGAGGCGGCGCAAGAGAAGGCCGAGACGCTGACGTGGCTGCGCCGCATCTCCGGCGATCTGGCCACGGCGACCATCCAGCGGCTCGAGGAGACCCTGCCCTGGTACGCCGAGATGCCCCCGGCCCGGCGCTCGGCCGTCGGCCTGGTCGCGCAGGCCGGCATCACGTCGTTCCTGCAGTGGTTCGAGGAGCCCGCCTCGACCCCGGCGATCGCCGCCGACATCTTCGCCGCCGCTCCGCGTGAGCTGCTGCGCAGCGTGAGCCTCACGCAGACCCTGCAGCTGGTGCGCGTGACCGTCGAGGTCATGGAGGAGCGTGTCGCCGGCCGCAGTGAGAAGGTGCGCGAGGCGATGCTGTCGTATTCGCGCGAGGTGGCCTTCGCCGCCGCCGACGTCTACGCGCGCGCTGCCGAGGCCCGCGGCCTCTGGGACGCGCGTCTCGAGGCGCTCGTGGTCGACTCGATCCTCACCGGTGAGGCCGACGACGAGCTTCCCAGCCGGATCGCCGCCCTCGGGTGGCACGGGCACGGAGAGGTCGCGGTGCTCGTCGGCACCACTCCCCCGCAGCTCGACGTCGACCAGGTCCGCCGCACCGCCCGCAAGCTCGGCGTCGACGTGCTCATCGGCGTGCAGGGCTCACGTCTCGTGCTCGTGGTGGGTCGCGCCGACCTGCCCGCGCGCGGCGGTGACGACACCGCCGAACTGCCGTTCCCCGAGATCGCGAAGCGGCTCGAGCCCGGCTTCGGCTCCGGTCATCTCGTGCTCGGTCCCGCCGTGCCCGCCCTCGTCGATGCCGGGCAGAGCGCCCGCGCCGCCCTCGCGGGCTTCGCCGTCGCCCGGGCGTGGCGTCACGCCCCGCGTCCCGTCGAGGCCGACGACCTGCTGCCGGAGCGAGCCCTCGCCGGTGACGCCGTCGCGAAGCAGACGCTCGTCGAGCGCGTGTACCGCCCGCTGCAGGCGCACAGCGCGGATCTCGTGGCGACGCTGTGGAGCTACCTCGACAACGGGCGTTCGCTCGAGGCGACGGCCCGCGAGCTGTACGTGCACCCCAACACGGTGCGGTATCGCCTGAAGCGCGTCTCCGAGGTCATCGGGTGGGATGCCACGGGCCCCCGCGAGGCGCTGATCCTGCAGACGGCGCTGATCCTCGGTTCGATCGGTACGGATGCCACCCGGCGTCGCGGCCCCGTCAACCGGCGGCCCGTCGTGTCGCGCTGACGCCGCACGCATTCCCCGTCTGGACCGTCCGCCGAGCGTCCACGACACGTCGCTCTCCCCGCGAGGACGCGGCGTGTCGGGGACGCTCGACGGGATCGACACGGCGCTGATGCACGGCGCGCACAAAGACACGCCGCATATCTGTGCCGATATCTCCATAAGCGCGGGCCCGATCCTTGGCAGGATGGGACGGTGATCATCGCCGTCTTCCCCGGACAGGGCTCGCAGACCCCCGGGTTCCTCTCGCCGTGGCTCGAGTTCGACGGGGCGCGCGAGCGCCTCGCCGCGTTCTCCGAGCAGGCCGGAGTCGATCTCATCGCCGCCGGTACCGAATGGGATGCCGACCGGATCCGCGACACCTCGGTCGCTCAGCCCCTCATCGTCGCGGCGTCGCTGCTGTCGTGGGCGGCGCTGAGCGAGCGCGCCGGTTCGCCGGTCGCCGGTGTCGCGGGGCATTCCGTGGGCGAGATCGCCGCGTTGGCGGCATCCGGTGTTCTGAGCGACGCCGACGCGCTGCGTCTGGTGGGCCTCCGCGGCCGCGCGATGGCCGAGGCGGCCTCGGCGGTCGAGACGGGCATGAGCGCCGTCGTCGGCGGCGACGAGCAGGCCGTGCTCGAGCGCCTCGAGGCCCTCGACCTGACCCCCGCCAACTACAACGGCGGCGGGCAGATCGTGGCCGCCGGAGAGCTCCCCGCCCTCGCGGAGCTCGCGAGCGACGCGCCCCGCGGCACGCGCGTGATCCCGCTGCAGGTCGCCGGCGCCTTCCACACCCGCTTCATGGAGCCCGCGGTCGAGACGCTGCGTTCGGCGGCGGCCGACGTCGAGGTCGGCGACCCCGAGCTGACGCTCTGGACCAACTCCGACGGCTCCGTCGTCTCCGACGGGCGTCGTGCGCTCGACCTCGTCGTCGCGCAGGTGGCGTCGCCGGTGCGCTGGGACCGCTGCATGGCCTCGTTCGCCGAGCACGGCGTGACCGGCATCATCGAACTCTCGCCCGCGGGGGCGCTCACCGGGCTCGCCAAGCGTGCCCTGCGCGGCACCCCGACCGTGGCGGTCAAGACCCCCGACGACCTCGACGCGGCCGTCTCACTGCTGAAGGAAGACCAGGCATGAGCACCCCCACCCTCCGCCAGACCCAGGGCGCGGCCCACACCCGCATCTACTCCTACGGCGCGGCCCGCGGCGAGAACTTCGTGCCGAACGACGACCTCGTCGGCCCGATCGACTCCAGCGACGAGTGGATCCGCCAGCGCACCGGCATCGTCACCCGCGTGCGCGCGAACAAGGAGACGGATGCCATCGACCTGGCCTCCGAAGCCGCGCGCGAGGCCGTCGAGAAGTCCGGCGTCTCCCCCGCCGACATCGACGCCGTGATCGTCGCCACCATCAGCAACCCGAAGCAGACGCCCTCGGCCTCCGCGATCGTCGCGGACCGCATCGGTGCGAACCCCGCGGCCGCCTACGACGTCAATGCCGCGTGCGCGGGCTTCGCGTACGGCGTGGGTCAGGCCGACGCCCTCGTGCGCGCGGGGCTGGCGAAGCACGTCGTCGTGGTCGGTGCCGAGAAGCTCAGCGACATCGTCGACCCGACCGATCGCAGCATCTCGTTCCTCCTCGGCGACGGCGCGGGCGCCGTGGTCATCGGGCCCAGCGACACCCCGGGGATCGGCCCGACCATCTGGGGCTCCGACGGCTCCAAGGCGGACGCCGTGGGGATGAACGCCACGCTCAACGAGTTCCGCGACGGCACGGCGCCGTGGCCGACGCTCCGTCAGGAGGGCCCCACGGTGTTCCGCTGGGCCGTCTGGGAGATGGTCAAGGTCGCCCGTCAGGCGATCGAGGCGGCCGGCATCGAGCCGGGCGATCTCGCCGCTTTCGTGCCGCACCAGGCGAACATGCGGATCATCGACGAGTTCGCCAAGCAGCTGGGCCTGCCCGAGACCGTGGTCATCGGCCGCGACATCGAGACGACGGGCAACACCTCGGCGGCATCCATCCCCCTGGCCACCCACCGCCTGCTCGAGGAGCACCCCGAGCTCAGCGGCGGTCTCGCGTTGCAGATCGGCTTCGGCGCCGGACTCGTCTTCGGCGCGCAGGTCGTCGTCCTCCCCTGACGCGAGAGCGTCGAACCCTAGACTGATCGGGGCCTGTCAGGCCCGCCCCCAAGAAACAGGAGACATCATGGCATTCACCAACGACGAGGTTCTCGCCGGCCTTGCCGAGCTCATCACCGACGAGACCGGGATCTCGGCCGACGAGGTCGCCCTCGAGAAGTCGTTCACCGACGACCTCGACATCGACTCCATCTCGATGATGACGATCGTCGTCAACGCCGAGGAGAAGTTCGGCGTCACCATCCCCGACGACGAGGTCAAGAACCTCAAGACCGTCGGCGACGCCGTGACGTTCATCACGTCGAACCAGTCCTGACACCTCCCGGTGGGGGCTCCGGCCCCCACCGGTCACGACCTGTCGGCCGCACCAAGGATCCCTCGCTCATGAGCACACCCCGCATCGTCGTCACCGGCATCGGAGCCACTTCGCCCATCGGCGGAACGGCACCCGAGAGCTGGTCCGCCCTGCTCGCCGGAACCTCCGGCGCCCGATCCCTCGAGCACGAATGGGTCGAGCAGTACAACCTGCCCGTCACCTTCGCCGCCGAGGCGCTCGTGCGACCCGAGACCGTGCTCGAGCGACCCGTCGCCAAGCGGCTCGACCCCTCGTCGCAGCTCGCAATGGTCGCGGCCAAGGAAGCATGGGAAGACGCCGGTTCGCCCGACATCGACCCCGACCGTCTCGGCGTCGACTTCGCCACCGGCATCGGCGGCGTCTGGACGCTGCTCGACGCCTGGGACACCCTGCGCGAGAAGGGCCCGCGTCGCGTCATGCCGATGACGGTGCCGATGCTCATGCCCAACGCCGCCGCGGGCAACCTGTCGCTCCACTTCAACGCGCGCGCCTTCGCGCGCACGGTGGCGTCGGCCTGCGCGTCGAGCACCGAGTCGATCGTCAACGCCGTGCAGCACATCCGCGACGGTCTGGCCGATGTCGTCATCGCGGGTGGCACCGAGTCGGCGATCCACCCGATCACCATCGCCTCGTTCGCCTCGATGCAGGCGCTGTCCAAGCGCAACGACTCGCCCGAGACGGCCTCTCGGCCGGCCAGCATCGACCGCGACGGCTTCGTCATGGGCGAGGGCGCCGGTGTGCTCATCCTCGAGACCGAGGAGCACGCGAAGGCCCGCGGTGCGAAGATCTACGCCTCGATCGTGGGTGGCGGCGTCACCGCCGACTCGTACCACATCACCGCCAACGACCCCGAGGGCCAGGGTGCCGCCCGCGCGGTCCACATGGCACTGGAGATGGCCGGAGCGTCGGTCGACGACGTCACGCACATCAACGCGCACGCCACGTCGACGCCGGTCGGCGACCCGAACGAGTACAAGGCGCTGCGGGCGGTGTTCGGCGAGCGCGTCGACGAGATCCCGGTCTCGGCGACCAAGGCCTCCACCGGTCACCTCCTCGGCGGCACGGGCGCCCTCGAGGCGATCTTCACCGTGCTGGCGCTGCAGAACCGCGTCGCCCCGCCGACCATCAACCTCACCGAGCAGGACCCCGAGGTCCCGTTCGCCCTGTCCGGCTCCCCCGTCGAGCTCGGAGCGGGCGATCAGCTCGCGATCAGCAACTCCTTCGGCTTCGGCGGCCACAACGCCGTCGTCGCGATCGCATCCGTCTGATCCGACGAAGAACGCCCCCTGGCATCCCTCCGACTGCGGTGGAGGATGCCAGGGGGCGTTCTCTTTCATCCGAGTGGGGATACGCGGTCCCGGTACCGGGTGCGGACACCGGCCTCCGGTAGTGGCGCCTCCCCGCCCGGGGGTCTCACCCCACCTTGTGCAGCCAGACGATCTGCTGATCGTCTCCCGCGTGGCGGAACGGCTCGAGCTCTTCATCCCAGGCCGAGCCGAGGGCGACGTCGAGTTCGCGCTGGAGTTCGAAGGGATCGCCCGCGGCGACCTCCATGGCGTAGCGCACGCGGTCCTCGCCGATCACGACGTTGCCCGACGCATCGGTCTGCGCGTAGTGGATGCCGAGTCCGGGCGTGTGCATCCAGCGACCGCCGTCGCTGCGCGGAGTGGGGTCTTCGCTCACCTCGAAGCGCAGGTGCTCCCAGCCGCGTATCGCGCTCGCGAGCGCAGCGCCGGAGCCGACCGGGCCCTCCCAGTAGAACTCTGCACGACGGCTGCCCATCAGCACGGGCTGGTCGGCCCAGTCGAAATTGACGGCACGGCCGAGAGCGCGTCCCACCGCCCACTCGAGGTGGGGGCACAACGCGCGGGGCGCGGAGTGGATCAGGATCACTCCGCGCGAAGACGTGATCGCCATGGTCTCTCCTTCGTCAGGTACGTCTTCCCCTACGACCTGTGATGGAGCACGGCGGCTGTTCGTTTGTCCCGGCAATTATCGCCCGTGCATAACGAAATCACAACACTGTGATTTCGTCCGGCCTCACGACGCTGTGGTCAGGCGAACCAGAGCGCCCAGTACAGCGCGAAATTGCGGTTGCCGTAGGCCGAGCAGGCGTCGCCGGTGCCCCACCGCGCGGCCAGTGCGGCGGGGTTCGGCTGGTACGGCGTGTAGTTGTACAGCGCCGCGGTGGCGCGGTTCGTGATCGCCACGTCGGTGCCGCCGCAGGCCGGGTCGGGCGAGTAGGCGATGTAGTGGGTTCCGGGCTGCCGCATGAAGCCCGAGGCGCTGTACGACTTCAGGTCGGTGGTGCCCTGGACGACCTGCTCGGCGAAGCCCGCCGCCCCCGGGTCGCAGGCGGCGTCGTCGGGGCAGCGCGCCCCCATGGCCGCCCCGAGCTGTTCGGCCCGAGGGGCCCGGGCCGACCGGCCCGCGACGAGGCTCTGCTCCTTCTGCAGGGTGACCAGGATGACCTTCGCCGAGATGCCGCACGCTCGCTGCACGCGGTCGATCACCTGCGCGGCGGACAGCTCTCCCCCGTCCCACCCGTCGCACACCGTCTCGCCCGTGGCATCCGAGACGATCGGTCCCCGGGCGGGGAAATCCACGCGCAGATCGGCGAGGCATGTGTCGGCCGTGCAGGCGCCGACCTGGTCGTCGAGGAACGCCTGGATCTGGTCGGCGGTCAGCGCGTCACCGTCGTAGAAGTCGTCGTCGCCGATCAGGGTGCCGGGGTCGAACGAGGTCAGGTCGACCGCTTCGCGACGGGTCTCGGCGTTCCAAGCGGCGTTCCACGCCCGCGTGAGCGAGACCAGCGGCACGAGGGCGGCGACGATCAGGGCGATGAGCACCGCGGCGGTGACACCGACGGTGATCCGGCGGCGGCGGAGTACTCGCGCGCGGGCCGCGGAAGGCCGTCGCCTGCGTCTGTTCGCCACCCCTCGATCGTGCCGCACCGCGCTGACCGCTCGCTGCACGCCCGGGGCGTGGCGCGGCGGTCAGCGCGGTCGCCGCTCAGCTGCCGGACGACGCCGACGGGGTGGGTGCCGCGCCGTCGGCGGGCGGGGCGGGCGGGGTCGGGGCCGTGCCGTCGGACGGCGGAGTGGGCGCCGAGCCGTCGGCGGGCGGGGTCGGGGCGGTGCCGTCGGTCGGCGGGGCGGGCTTCTCGCCGTCGGCCTGGGGGCCTTTCGCTCCGGGGCCGTCCGCTCCGGGGCCGGGGTGACCCGGGCCGCCACCGGGACCGCACTCACCGGGGCCGGTGCCACCGGGCGCGGCGGGTGCGGCGGGCGCGGTGCCGTCGGACGGCGCCGGGGCGGGCGTGGGCGCGGTGCCGTCGGCAGGGGTCCCGCTCGCGGTGGCGCCGGGCGTGGGCGCGGTGCCGGGGCCGGTCGCGCCCCCGTCGGCGCTCGGGGCCGAGGTCGCGGCGGTGAGCGTCGCTCCCCCGCCGTTCTGCGCGGCCAGGGCGGCGCTGCCGCCGGTGAGCCCCGCGGCCACGATGACGGCGCCCGCGATCAGGGCGGGGCGTCGCCACGAGCGGCGGCGCGGCTCGGTGGTGTCGTCCAGGCGCGGAAGCGGCTGGGTGGGGTATTCGTCGTCGTTCACGGTGTCTGTCCTCCTGCGCCGGTGGCTGTCACCGGCTCTGAGACCAGACTTCGAGGCGGGACTGAAGCGAACCTGAAGCCGACGACCGCGCGGTGATCGCATACGCAAGCCACAACCGGCGTTCAGGGGGCGGCCCTATCGTCGGTCGGATGTCCGCTTCGGCCCGCGTGCTCATCCTCGACGACGACGAGACCATCCGCGTCTCCGTGCAGACGGCCTTGCGCGCGGAGGGCTTCGTGACCGAGGCCGCTCCCGACGGGTCCGACCTGCCCGCTCGTCTCGAACGGTTCCGCCCCGATCTCGTCATCCTCGACTGGATGATGCCGGGGCCCAGTGGCATCCGGTTGCTGCCCCTCGTGCGAGCGACGGGCGACATCCCGGTGATCATGCTCACCGCGCGGGACGAGGTCGACGACCGTCTGCGCGGTTTCGCGGAGGGCGCGGACGACTACGTGGTGAAGCCGTTCACGATGGCCGAGCTGGTCGCCCGCGCCGGCGTCGTGCTGCGTCGGCGCGGGCGCCTGCCGCAGACGATCGCGATCGGCGACCTGCTCGTGGATCCGGATGCCGCGACCGCCCACCGGGCGGGGGCGTCGCTGGAGCTGACGGCGACGGAGTTCCGCCTGCTGCAGCTGTTCGCGGAGAGTCGGGGACGCACCCTGTCGAAGGCGCAGATCCTCACCCAGGTGTGGGGCTACGAAGACTACGACCCCAACCTGGTCGAGGTGCACCTCAGCGCGCTGCGCCGGAAGATGGAGCAGCACGGGCCGCGGCTGATCCACACGGTTCGCGGGCTGGGCTATCGCTTGAGCGCGGCCGCGTGAGCGCCCCTGCCCTGCGCTCCGGGTCTCTGCGGCGTCGCACGATCGTCGCCGTGGTGGCGGTCGTGGCGCTGCTGCTCATCGTGCTCGCCGTCGTGGTCGATCTGGCGCTGGGCGCGCGCCTGCGCGGGCAGATCGAGGAGCGTCTGCGCGACCGCGCCGCCGCCACCGCGTCGCTGGTCGGGATCGTCGACGACGCCGACCTCGCCGAGCGTCTGTCGGACCAGGGACTCGCCGTGCGCATCGACTCCGCCGGCGGGGGGTCCGTCGTGGCGGGCCCGAGCCCCGAGCAGCTGCGCGAGGGACCGGGCGGACCGGGCGGGCCGGGTGGAGGTGCACCCCGGGAGCGTTCGGCCCCGCAGCCCTCCCCCTCCAGCGGCGTGGACGTCGTGGCATCCGAGGTGTCGGGCGACGATCAGCTGGTCACCCTGCGCTCGACGCTGAGCGACGGATCGACGTTGACCCTGACCGCGTCGGCCGTGGGCGTCGGCGAGACGCTCGGTCAGGTGCGATGGATCATGGCCGTGTCGTCGGTCGGGGTGCTCGTGCTCGCCGCGGGCGCCGTGACGCTGGTCGTGCGCCGGAGCCTGCGCCCCCTCGACCGGGTATCGGAGGTCGCTCGGGCCATCGGGGCGGGGGAACGGGAGCGGCGGCTGCACCCGACCCGTGCAGACACCGAGATCGGTCGCGTGGCGACGGCGCTCGACGACATGCTCGACGACGTCGTGGGGGCGGAGCGCACGGCCCGCGAGGCCGAGCAGCGGTTGCGGGCGTTCCTGTCGGATGCCGCGCACGAGCTGCGGACGCCGGTCGCCGGCATCCGCGCCGCCGCCGACACCCTCGTGCGCGCCGATCTGGACGGGCCCGAACGCGAGATGCTCGCCGCGCACGTGGCGCGCGAGGCCACGCGCGCCTCGCGCCTCGTCGACGATCTGCTGACGATGGCGCGGGTCGATCGCGGGCTCGACCTGCAGCGCGTTGACGTCGATCTGCGGACCCTGGTGGATGCCGAGGCTCGCCGCGTTCCGCTCGTGCACCCCTCGGTGCGGTTGCGCGCGGCCGTTCCCGATCAGTCCGTCACGGCGACGGTGGACGTCGACCGCATCGCCCAGGTGATCGCCAACCTCATCGAGAACGCGGCCCGAGCCACGGGCGGAACCGGCGAGATCGATCTCGGCCTGCGGACCGACGCCGGTCGCGCGGTGATCTCGGTGGTCGACGACGGTCCGGGGGTGCCCGCCGCCGAGCGCGAGCGCATCTTCGACCGGCTCGTGCGGTTGGACACCGCGCGGGCATCGGCCGCGGGGGTCGGCCTGGGGTTGCCGATCGCCCGCGGGATCGCCCGCGCGCACGGTGGTGACGTGCGGTGCGTCGCGTCACCGACCGGGGCGCGCTTCGAGGTGGAGCTGCCGCTCACCGCCGCCTGAGCGCGTCGCGGTCAGGCTGACGCGCTCGCGGCGAGGCGATGGGCACGCGCACTGCCCGGGTGCCGTGCGCCCGGTCGGGCAGGGGGCGAACGGCATCCGCGCCATCGTGCGAATGGCCGGGCGGCGTCAGTTGGCCGTGCGACCCACCGGGCGGCGGGGCGGGGCCGGCGGCGGGGCGATGCCCGCGGCCGTGAGCGTGAGCCCGTCGGCCCCGCTGGCGTCATGCATCATCTGATCGATGAGTTCCCGGTCGATCGCGGGCTCCCGACCGCCGTAGAACTGCATCACGAGCGCGTTCGAGGCGTGGATCCACAGACTCGCCTGGCGCACGCCCTCGTTGACGGGCAGCTGGAGCATGAACCCCTCGTTGCGCCGCAGCTTGTTCATGACGACGATGCGGAGGTGAGCGAGGATGCGGTCGTCGATGTCGAACGATGCGCGGTCTCGGTAGATGAGTCTTCCCACGACAGGTCCTTTTCTGGCGCGCCGAAGCGTACCGGTAGAGCAAGGGCGGGACCACGCCGGGAAGCGAGGCAATGCGGGAGTACCAGTATCGCATCCGTCGGGGCGGATGAGCCGTGCGCGAGCGATATATCGCTCGACGGGTTTGTCACGCCCCGCGGCCCGTCCTGAAGGTCGAGGCGAACGCTCAGACTGACCGACGACAGGGTCGGTAGATTGAAAGCCGATCTGCGATCACCCGACCCACGAGAGAGAAACCCCGTGAGCCATCACCGCACCTCCACCGACCAGGAGGGCCGATCTTCGAGCCCCCTCTTCTCGAGAGGGGGTGAGATCTGATGCTGGCCGCGGCCCTGACACTCCTGTTGGGGATCATCGTGACCCTGGCGATCATCGTCGCCTGCGGATTCTTCGTGGCGCAGGAGTTCGCCTACATGTCCGTCGACCGCGCGCGACTGACCGCGCGGGCCGAGAAGGGCGACGCGCAGGCGAAGCGCGTGCTGGCGATCACCAAGCGCACCTCGTTCATGCTGTCGGGTGCCCAGCTCGGAATCACCGTGACGGGCCTGCTCATCGGATACGTCGCCGAGCCGCTGATCGGTGAGTCCATCGGCACGCTGCTGGGCGGCGTGGGCGTCGACCCCGCCGTGTCGGTGCTCATCGGGACGGTCGGGGCGCTCCTGCTCGCGACGGTCGTGACGATGATCTTCGGCGAGCTCTACCCGAAGAACCTCGCGATCGCGAACCCCGAGCCGCTCGCTCGCGCCCTCGCCGTGCCGACGCGCATCTACCTGCTGCTGTTCGGCTGGCTCATCACCGTGTTCGACGTCGCCGCCAACGCCCTCCTGCGCCTGCTGCGCATCGAGCCCCTCGAAGACGTCGACGAGAGCGCGACCGCGCGCGACCTCGAGGCCATCATCGAGGAGTCGCGTCAGAGCGGCGACCTGCCCGACGATCTGTCGATGATCATCGATCGCATCCTCGATTTCCCCCAGCGCGATGTCGAGCACGCCATGGTGCCGCGGTCGCAGGTGGGCTCGGTCACCCCCGACACCACCGTCGGCGAGGTGCGCGCGCTCATGGCCACCGGTCATACCCGCTACCCCGTGATCGGCGCGGAGGACTCCCCCGTCGGCGTCGTCGAGCTCATCGACATCCTCCGTGAGGACCCGGCGGATGCCGCGCCCGTGGCATCCGTCATGCGTGCGGCCGTCGTCATCCCGACGTCGATGCTGCTGCCGGTGGCCCTGGATCGCATGCGGCACACGCGCAACGAACTCGCGTGCGTCGTGGACGAGTACGGCAACTTCGACGGCATCCTCACCATCGAGGATCTGACCGAAGAGGTCATCGGCGAGCTCTCCGACGAGCACGACGCCGTCGTGGCCGAGGCGGCGGCGGTCGGCGACGACGCGTGGAGCGTTCCGGGCGACCTGCACCTCGACGAGCTCGAGCGCCTCATCGGGTACGACCTCGCCGACAGCGACGTCGAGACCGTCGCCGGTCTCGTGATCGAAACCCACGGCGACCTCCCGCCCGTCGGCGGGGTGGTGCGCATCGATCTGCCCGAGCGGGCGTCGGAGACCGTCCAGGGCTTGGACTACGAACGCTGGCTCGCGGTCGAGGTCGTCGAGGTCGACCGGCACGTGCCGTCGCACTTGCGGGTGCAGTTGCACGAGGTGGATCGAGACGCCGTCGTCGACGGCCCGACGATCGACGAGGAGGTGGCCCGATGAACGGCTGGACCGTCGCGCTGATCACCACGGCGCTCATCATCGCGAGCGCGTTGTTCGTCATCGTCGAATTCGCGCTGCTCGCCGCCCGCCGACACCGCCTCGAGGAGGAGGCCGCCACGAGCGCCTCCGCCCGAGCGGCGCTCCGCGGGGTCAACGAGCTCACCGTCATGCTCGCGTTCGCACAGTTGGGGATCACGGCCTGTACGTTCCTGCTCGGCGCGATCACCAAACCGGCGATCGACTACGCCCTCGCCCCGGTGTTCGAGGCGTGGGGCCTGCCTTACGTGCTCGCCGACATCATCGCCTTCATGCTCGCGCTGATCGTGGTGACCTTCCTGCACCTCGTGATCGGCGAGATGGCGCCGAAGTCGTGGGCGATCGCCCACCCCGAGACCGCGGCGAAGGCCACCGGCATCCTCGCCCGTGCGCTCACGTGGCCGCTGCGTCCGTTCCTGCTGTGGATCAACCACATTGCGAACCGTCTGGTGAAGGCCTCGGGCGTCGAGCCCGTCGACAAGGCCGCGGCGGGCGGGCAGGACGCCGACACCATCCGCGAACTCGTCGCGCACTCGCGTCAGGCCGGCACCCTTGAGCAGCAGTACTCCGAGCCCATCGCCCAGGCGATCGCGCTCGGCACGCTGACGGTCGGCGACATCGTGCGCACCGACCGCTCCCCCACGGCCGTCCCGCAGGATGCCACGGTCGCCGACATCCAGCGCGTCGCCGCCGCGTCGACCCACCTGCGCATCCTCGTCGGTTCGGGGGCGGGCTCCCGGGTGGCGCACGTGCGCGACACGCTCGCCGTCGCCCCGTCGACGCCGGCGGAGCAGATCGCCCGGGATCCCCTGGTGCTGGAGCCGGCGGCATCCGCCTACGATGCCCTCGCTCGCATGCGGCGCGGACGCGTTCAGCTGGCCACCGTGGTGGAGGGCGAGAGGCTCGTCGGCGTCGTCACGCTGGACGATCTGCTGCGCGAGATCCTGCCCGGGCCGGGCGAGACGGCGGAGGTCGCCGGACGGTAGTCGCCGCTCCCGGTTCGGGGCGGATTCCGCGCTTCGGGGCATGGGTCTTCCGCCCCGAACGCAGGAGGACGCCCCGAACGGCGGCGACGGTCGAGGATGCGGGGGGTGTCAAGCCACCACGGGAGCGGAGAGGCGCGGCGTACCGTCGCTGGCGTTCACCCATCCCCTCTCCTGGAGGACTCCCATGAGCAAGATCTGGTTCATCACCGGCGCATCCAAGGGCTTCGGCCGCGAGTGGGCCGAAGCGGCCCTCGAGCGCGGTGACAGCGTCGCCGGGACCGCCCGGAACCTCGACGACGTGAAGGAACTCGTCGACGCGTACCCCGAGACCTTCCTGCCGATCCAGCTGGACGTCACCGACCACGCCGCCGACACCGCGGCCGTCGAGAAGGCGCACGAGAAGTTCGGCCGACTCGACGTCGTCATCAACAACGCCGGCTTCGGACACTTCGGCATGGTCGAGGAGCTCACCGAGGACGAGGTGCGCGCCCAGCTCGAGACCAACTTCTTCGGCGCGCTGTGGGTGACCCAGGCGGCGCTGCCGATCATGCGCGCGCAGGGCTCCGGGCACATCATCCAGGTGTCGAGCATCGGCGGAATCAGCGCCTTCCCCTCCGTCGGCGTCTACCACGCGTCGAAGTGGGCGCTCGAGGGTCTGTCGCAGTCCCTCGCGCAGGAGGTCGCCGGCTTCGGCATGCACGTCACCCTCGTCGAACCGGGGGGCTACTCCACCGACTGGTCGGGACCCTCGGCGAAGCGCAGCGAGGAGATCGAGGCGTACGCCGACGTCCGCGAGCAAGCGGCGAAGCGCCCCTCGGCCGCGGAACCCGGTAAGCCCGAGGCCACGCGCTCGGCGATCCTGAAGGTCGTGGATGCCGAGAACCCGCCGCTGCGCATCTTCTTCGGCAAGGCTCCCCTCGGCATCGCCGAGAAGGACTACGAATCGCGACTGCAGACGTGGCGCGAATGGCAGCCGGTGTCGGAGGAGGCGCACGGCTCCTGACCGCGTCGTCTCGGCCGGGGCGCGCGACGTGCCCCGGCCGAGACGCTTCGACGACATCGTGTCGGGTGCGGCTCGGTCGCGGCGGGTGCCGCGTCGGTGGTGAGGGGGCGCGGATCCGTCTCCGACCCGGACGGTGCGGCGGCCCTGATGACACCGGGCGGCCCGCCGGCGATGCGATGATGAACCGGTGAGCACAGACGTCGGCTTCCCGCCGCGGCGCAGCCGGGAACTCCTGCGATCGTGGGTCGACGACTATCTCGAGACGGTCAGCCTGAACGGTGCCCGCGTGGACGTCGTCCCACAGGACGGGGAGGACGAGCTCGACACCGGTCTGGTCGTCATGCACCCGAAGGACTCCGCCCTCCTGGTGTACATGCAGCCGCGGGGTGTGAACGATCCGTTGTGGGAGCTCACCATCCCCGGCCGCGAGACGGACTCCGTCCTCAGCGCCCTCGAACTGGGGGCCGTCGCTTCCGTGGTGCTCGACGCGGCGCGGTTGTGCATGTACCTGCAGTTCCGCTCCCTGGAGTGGGACCGCGCATCCGGCCGGCGCTGACTCCCACGCAGCGGCGATGCCGCGTCGGCATCGGCCCCGCGCCCTCGGCATCCCCTCACCGGAGATACGCATCAACGAGGAGCGGGCCCCGGATGCCGCGGAACACGTCGATGAGGAGGTCGACCGCCCGACGATTCCACGTCGCGAGCCGCAGGTCGTGCGGGCCGAGCGGCTCGAGGGCGCCGGTGCGCACCCGCACGACCTCCCACCCCGCTGCACGGAGCGCGCGATCTTTCCGTCGGTCGGACTGCTCGCGCCGGCCCACGTGCTCGAGACCGTGACGACCGATCGAGTCGTACTCGACGGCAACGCGCAACTCGGGGAAGACCAGATCGGGCCACACTTCGAGATGGTCGTAGAACGGGCGCGCCACGCGCACGGCGTTGAACCCCTCGCTCAGCGAGAGGCGTTCGCGCAGGTCGGCGCGCAGCCGACCTTCGACCGCCGACGCCGGCTTCGGGGCGCACACCGATACGAAGGCATCGCCGACGGCCGCGGCGGGCGTCTTGTCGCAAAGGCGGCGCGGGCGCGGGGCGCGGCGTGCCCGCAGGACGGCGTTGTCGGAAGTCGCCGGTTGCGTCACGTCATCGCGCATCGGCAGAGCGATCGTCCGCGTGGGTCTGGCCGACTCGCTGCAGTCGGGGCACCACGCGCTCCTACGCCGCTCGCGACCGGGGCGCAGCCGCTGCTCGGTCGGGGTGGCGGCGAAGCGATGCCCCGCGTCGCACTGCCACAGCAGCAGAACCTCGGCGGCCGGCGGGATCTGGCTCAGCGCGATGCCGTGGTTGAGGTCGGGGTGGTACTGCCGCACCAGCGCCGGAAACGCCGCCCAGGCCTCGCGATACGCACCCCGGGGGTAGGGAACGTCGAGCCCCTTCGACCACTGTCTGCGTGCCCACCAGGCTTGCACTCTCTCCGCCACGCGCCCGACCGTAGCGTCGACCTCCGACATCGGCGATCGGGTCCACGGCGGAGAGAGGAGTAGGGCGGGTGGGACTTGAACCCACGATCGTCGGGTTATGAGCCCGCTGCCTTGACCAGCTTGGCCACCGCCCCCAGCGAAGACGAGCCTACCGGCATCCGTCCGCCGATCTCGAAAGCGGTCGACGACGGCCGCCGCCGTCCGAGCACGCCGGACACGCGGTTCTAGCGCCCCGAGCCCACCGGCCTGAGGCGCGGGATCCAGCACCGTACGGCGCGCGCGTAGGCGCGGTACTCGTCGCCGAAGGCCCTGACGAGGTCGATCTCTTCATGAGGGCGGATCGCGTAGTTCCACACGAGGGATCCGGCGAGGGCGTAGACGACCACCATCCACGACGACATCAGCAGCCCGACGCCGACCCCCTGCGCGATACCCGCGAGCGCCATCGGGTTGCGGACGAAGCGGTACGGACCCGCCACCACCAGGCGGTTCGGCATGGCCGAGGGCAGGGGCGTGCCGTCTCCCTCGACCGTCATCGCGGCCGCCGACCACAGACCGAGGGCGCTCGCGGCCACCACGACCACGATGCCGACGACGTCCACCGCGGCGGGCAGGGGCAGAACCAGCCGCCACCGCTCCTCGAGGGCGCGGATGATCACGGGCAGCACGACGAGGAAGAGGCCCCAGAACACGAAGATCTGGGCGGCCGTGGCCGCGACGTGCGCGAGGGGGCTCCGGCCCGGACGCGCGCGACGGAAGGCGAAGGGCCCCACCAGCAGCCACTCGGTCGGCACGCGCCCGAGCACGAGGAGGAACACCGCTCCCACCGAGGCGACGCTGGCGGCGATCATGAGCACGACGCCCCATCCGGCGAGGGTCGTCACGGTGGCATACGTCGCGAGCAGGACCGTCATCGCCAGCGTCCACGCCGTCGCCGTACCGGCGGCCCAGCGTGCCGCGCGAAGCGGCAGGACCGCGGCGAGAGCGGAGGCGACGACGAACAGGGGGACGTCGAGCACGGCCACGGCGACGGGGTCGAGCTCCCCCAGGGTCGTCGTCCGTACGACGGGGGCGGTGAAGACGCCCACCCACCAGGCGGCGCCGGCGAGCGCTTGCAGTGCGAAGTACGCACGCGCGACGGTCGCGGCCGGGAACCCGCGTGGCAGGGAGACGCGGCCGTCGGCGATCACGTGCGTGCTCGTCAGTGCACGCGGGGCTGGGCGTTCTTGCCGTCGGCCGTGATCTGAGGGTGGTGCTTGGTGAGCTGGATGACGCCCCAGGTGGCGATCGCGCCGGCGATGACGAAGCCGATCAGCGCCCAGGCGGGCGCCGTCGAGGCCTCGCCGAGCACGAGCAGGCCGATGAGCACCGCGATGATCGGGTCGATCACGGTCAGGCCCGCGATGACGAGATCGGGCGGGCCCACCGAGTAGGCGGTCTGCACGAAGTACGCGCCCACGGCCACCGCGGCGAGCAGCGCGACCAGGCACAGCAGCGTCAACCACTCGAAGTTGCCGGCCTGCGCGCGGCTGATGACGACCTTCGCCAGCGTCGCGACGAAGCCGTAGATGACGCCCGCGGCCATGATGTAGAACAGCGCCTGCGCGCGACGGCGCACGAGCACCCAGAAGACGCCGAACACGATCACGACCACGAGCAGGATGCCGAGGATGATCAACAGTTCGCGCTCGGTGATGACGTGCTCGGTCGCGAAGAAGGCCGCGATCGTGACGAAGATGAAGATGCCACCGACGCACAGCGCGATCGCGAGGAGCGACTGCCTCGTCGGCTTGTGGCGCGACACGCGGGCGTTGAGGACCGTGGTGATCACGAGCGCGATCGCGCCGAGGGGCTGCACGAGGATCAGCGGCGCCACCGAGAGCGCGGAGAGCTGGCAGACGATCGCCAGGCCCAGCATCAGCGTCCCCGCCACCCACGACGGCCGCGTCAGGAGCGAGGTGAGCTGACGACGCGACAGACCGCCGGTGGTCTTGCCCGACAGGCGCTCGACCTTCTGCACGCCGCGGTGCTGGTACTGCGCCCCGAACGACATGAAGACCGCGCCCAGCAGGGCCAGCGGGATACCGAGGAGGATCCGCGGGTCGCGGAAGACACCGACGAGTTGGTCGATTCCGTCGCTGAGAGTGGCATCGAGCGGGATCACCCCTCGACGATAGCCGCCCGCCCGCTGGATAGGCTGGTGACGTGGCCGTACTCCCGATCCGCATCATAGGTGACCCCGTGCTGCACGCACCCGCCGCCCGCGTCGACGAGATCACCGATGAGGTGCGCCAGCTCGTCGCCGACATGTTCGAGACGATGGATGCCGCCCCCGGCGTCGGGCTCGCCGCGCCCCAGGTGGGCGTGGGCCTGCGCATCTTCACCTACACGTACGAGGACGACGAGGGTCAGCCGTGGCGCGGCGTCGTCATCAACCCGGAGCTGTGGATCCACCCGCTCGAGCCCGGCTACCCCGACCCCGACGACGAGAGCGAGGGGTGCCTGTCGTTCCCCGGCGAACGCTTCCCTCTGCGTCGGTCCGAGGCCGCGCTGCTCACGGGCACCGATCTCGACGGTCATGCCGTGCGGATCGAGGTGACGGGCTGGCGCGCGCGCATCCTGCAGCACGAGTTCGACCACCTCGACGGCATCCTGTACGTCGACCGTCTCGACGACGAAGACGCGCGCGTGGTCGCCAAGATCGCGAAGAAGCGCAAGTGGGGCAAGCCGGGCGCCTCGTGGATGCCGGGCGTCGACGACATCGACGCGTGACGGCCCCGACCGCGGGGCGTGGTGCGCGGGGTCGGCGGTGACCGGACTTCTCCGGGCCGCCGGACGGCCGCTCCGCGGGCGGGGGTGCTCCCGCGCCGAGGCCGAGCCGGGCGTGCGTGCGGCCCCCGAGACGGTCAGTACAGACCGCGAGCCGACAGTTCGCCGCGCAGGATCGGGGTGAGGCGCTCGGCGAAGGCCGGCGTCACGTGGATGTCGTCGTAACGCAGTGGGGTATCACCGGCGAAGGCCGGACAGACGTCCTGCCAACAGGTGAAGGGCAGGGCGCTGATCGCCGCGTCACCGGTCAGCGCGGCCTGCGCCTCGCTCGCGGCCTCCATGGCGTTCCAGACGTCGTCGACGGCGGAGAGGCACGCTCCGGGGCCGGTGACCGGCGAGTAGCAGCGGCCCAGGTCGGCGCCGTGTGGTGGCGGTGAGAGGTACACGGTCCTGCCTGGCGGTGCCCATCCCGCGACTCCCCGGGCGGTGGCGGATGCCAGCTCCGCGGCGTCGAGATCGCGCCCGTCGACCGTCCGCGCGAGCGTGAACGCGTTCGACACCACGAGCAGGTCGGCGGGGTCGGACGCCACCATCGCCGCCACGTCGCTCTTGCGCGCCGTGCAACCGGCCGTGACCGACGGGTCGCGGCTCTCGATCAGGACGTCGGTGAAGCGGCATCCGTACATCCCGACCGTGGTGACGCGCCAGGCGCCGCCGCTCTCGTCGGCGAGACGCGCGAACGCGGGCGCATACGCCATCGCGCTGGAGTCGCCCACCAGATAGAGATGGTGGGCGGCGCCGGCGTCGCCCCACGTGCAGCCGCCCGGATCGGGGACGCGGTCGGGGGTGAAGCAGTCGTGCGCCCTGTTCGCGGACGACGAGTCGCGCAGGGATTCGTCCAGCGACGGGTGCAGCGTGGGCCAGGTGCTCGCCGTCGTCGCCGCGGCGAGGTCGCTCTGCAGGGCGGCGAGGGCGTCACCGGCCGCGGCGTCGACCTCGGCCGCGGCGGGGGCGGCGACGGGCACGCCCGGAAACGTGGGAGCGCCGTAGGCCGCGAACACCGCGAGCACGGTCGCCCCGGCCCCGATGACGAGGGTGGCGAGGGCCGCTCCCGCGCGGGGGGCGAAGCGTGCGCGCCATGACGACCAGGGTTCGGCCTCAGGCGGGGCGTCGACCGGGGCCATAGCTGACGGACGCGCGGTCGACGGGTGCGGCGCTGTCGGTGCCGGGGACGCGAGCTGTGTCGCAACACCGTGCCGCGGCGCGGCCGGGACTTCCGCCGACGCGGGAGGGGCTGCGCGGCCGACCGCCGCGTGGGCGGCCGGTCGCGCGCCCGGGTAGTACCGCTGACCGGGGACCCATCCGGCGGGGCGCGAGGAGAGAGCGCCGGCACGGGCGGCCAGCCCGGCGGGGGCGGACGGCGAGGAGGGGGCGGACGGACGGCTCACGGGAACGCTCGGCGCGGCCGTGATCGACGGGCGGCTCGCGGGAGCGGCCGCGGGAGCCGTCGGTTCGGCGACCCGTCGCTCCCGCGGCCACGGCAGGCGGTGGAGCGGCTGCTCGACCCCGAGGAAGGTCGCGACGGCGAGCACGACCATCACGAGCGCGGTGATGCCCAGGGCCGCCGGCCCCGGCGTCAGGACGACGCTCGCGAAGACGATGACCGGCAGGTGCCAGAGATACAGCGAGTAGGACATGTCGCCGACGGCGACCGACGCGGGGTTCGTCAGCACGAAGAGGTGGCGGTGCCGTGGGTCTCCCGCCACCCCGCCGGCGATCACCAACGCCGCTCCGACCACGGGCAGCACCGCCCAGGGAGCGGGAAAGGGACCCGCAGGATCCACCACGAAGAACGCCGTGACGATGATGCCCACGCCGCCCCAGGCGGCCGCACCGCCGATCACCGTCGGGATCCGCGACAGCAGCCCTACGCCCGTCGCGAGCACCGCCCCCACGGCGAGCTCTCCCCCGCGTGTGAGGGTGGAGAAGTACGCCAGAGACGGGTCGACGGGGGTGAGCATCACCGCAGCGGCCCCAGATGCCACGACCACCGCGAGTGCGAGGAGAGCGACCGTCACACGCGCACCCCGTCCGCGCCGTGCCGCTGCGGGGAGGAGGGCCACCGCCAGCAGCACGAGGAGCGGCCAGGCGAGGGAGTACTGCTCTTCGACCGACAGCGACCAGAAGTGCTGCAACGGCGAGATGTCGCCGGTGGCGAAGTAGTCGCGGCCCTCGAGACCGAAGCGCCAGTTCGACACCAGTCCCGCGGCCGCCAGCGCGTCGCCGACGGTGCGATCGGCGCGGGGGGCGGAGAACAGCGCGAAGCCGAGCGCCACGACCGTGCCCAGCACGAGCGCGGACGCGGGAACCAGGCGCTTGATCCGCCGACCGAAGAACGCCGCGAGCCGCACCGTCCCCTCGGCGCGCAGATCGGCGAGGAGGATGCCCGTGAGGAGGAACCCCGAGAGGACGAAGAACACATCGACGCCGACGAATCCTCCCCGGGGCCAGCCCGTGAGATGGGTGGCGATGACGGCGAGCACGGCCATCGCCCGCAGCCCCTGCAGGTCGCGGCGCACGCGCGAGACACTCACGGTCACGGGGATCCCTTCCGACCGGAGCAGACGGCCGGAGCGAGCTTAGTGGAAGCGCTCCCATATCCGTGGCGTCGCGCGTCGGATGCGCAGCACCTCAGCCGCTCGCGCGCAAGCCCCAAGAACGGCGACATCGCAGTGCTTCGATGAGCGCATGTGGCAGATCGCGGGGCTCCCCGCCCACCCGTTGCTCGTTCACGCCGTCGTCGTGCTCATCCCCCTCGCGGCCCTCATGGTGGTCGTCGGAAGCGTGTGGCCGGCGGCCCGCCGGCGGCTCGGCATCCTGACTCCGCTCGTCGCGCTCGTCGCACTCGTCTTCGTACCGCTGGCGAAGGAGGCGGGAGAGGTGCTGGAGCGCCAGGTGCCGGCCTCGGCCGTGCTCGAGCGACACACCGAGCTGGGCGATCAGCTGCTTCCGTGGGCGATCGGACTCTTCGTCGTCGCCGTCGGTCAGTGGCTGTGGTTCCGGTTGCGGGCACGGCGCGCCGACGAGCCCACGCGCTCGGCGCGTCCCGGCGCGAGGGTGGCGACGATCGCCATCGCCGTGGTGGCCGTCGTCGTGGCCGGCGCGACCACGTACTCCGTCGTGCAGGTGGGCGACAGCGGCGCGCGAGCGGTGTGGTCGAGCGACGGCGGCGGCGCGAACTGAACGAGCCGCCATTATGGGCGTCCCCCTCGTCGCCCGCTACCCCCGCCGCGGGAGCGGCGAAGGGCCGTAGCGTTCGAACCGGTGGATGTCGCCCGACGCCCGCCCGCTGCATGCCCTCGCGGCACCCCGTGTGAAGGAACCGATGAGCCACGCTCCCGACCTGACGATGCCCCACGCCGGTGACATCCTCGGCGGACGTTACGTGCTCGCCGAGCGCATCGGCGCAGGGGGCATGGGGCGGGTCTTCCGGGCGCGCGACGAGGTTCTGCGTCGCGACGTCGCCGTGAAGGTCTTCTTCGCCGACCGCACCGATGAGGCCGAGTCGCTGCGGCGGATGGCGGAAGCACGGGCCCTGGCCGCCCTCGACCATCCGTCGCTCGTGACGCTCTACGACGCCCGCCTCGACACCGGCGACCACGTGTACCTGGTGATGGAGCTCATCGACGGGCCCTCCCTCCAGCGGCGCATCGAGCGGGGAGCTCTCGCACCCGCGGACGTCGCCGGAATCGTGGCCGACCTCGCCGCAGCCCTCGCCGTCGTGCACGAAGCCGGGATCGTGCATCGTGACATCAAGCCCTCGAACGTCCTCCTCCGGCCCGTGCGCGGAACGGACCGCGGTATGGAAGCCGTCTTGGCCGACTTCGGTGTCGCCCACCTCGTGGATGCCACGCGGCTGACGACCCCCGGAACGGTCATCGGCACCGCGGCCTACCTCGCGCCCGAGCAGGTGCGCGGCGAACCGCCGCAGCCGGCCTCGGACGTGTACGCGCTCGGCCTGCTGGCCATCGAGGCGCTCACGCGCCTGCATCCGTTCGGCGGCGGTTCGGTGCAGGAGACGCTTCTCGCGCGGCTCGCGCGTCAGCCGGACATCCCGGCATCGCTCGGGTACGCGTGGAGATCGCTGCTGTCGGCGATGACGGCGCACGATCCCGCCGCCCGGCCGTCGGCCACCGCCGTGGCCGAGCAGACCGTCGAGCTGGCGGCGGGCCGTGAGACGGTCGCGGTCGACACGGGGCCGATGACCGTGGTGGACGACGACGCGTGGATCGATCTGGGGCTGCCGGCTGTCGCGATCGCCGCCGGTGACTTCACGGCGCGACTGTCCGAGCCGACGGTGGCCCTGCTGTCACCGGCGACGGCCGGCGATGCGGCGTCGAGCGGCTCCCGAGCGACGCCGGACGCAGCGCCCGCGTCCCCGTCGCGCCGACGCCGCTGGGCATGGGCCGGTGTCGGGACGGCCGCGGCCGTGGTCCTCGGCGGGCATCTCGTGGCCTTCTCGTTCACGGGCTCGGGCAGCGTCCCCGCCAGTGGGAGCGTTCCGTCTCCGACGCCGTCGCTCGTCGCAGAGACCTCTGCTCCGGCGCCCTCGGAGACGCCCGTCGACATCCCCGTCGAGCCGGTGGTCGATACCGGAACCGATGTCTCTTCCGGCCAGGCTCCGGCTGCCCCGGTCTCGGTCGACCAGACGCCGGTGGACCAGACCCCGGTCGAGGTCATCCCCTTCGAGCCCGCCCCCGTCGAGCAGCCCGCATCCGGCTCCGGACCCGGAGCGGAACCGGGGGTCGGCCCGGGAGCGGATGCCGGCGGTGGATCGGCATCGGGCCGCGGTAACGGTGCCGCGAACGGCGCGGGAAACGGCGCGGGAAACGGCGTGGGAAACGGCGGAGCGAATCACAAGGCCAACGGAAACGGGAAGGGCGGCCCCGGCGCGCCCTGAGTCGACGTCGGCGTGATCGCGTCCGCTGGTCTCTCCACGGAACCGTTGGCGGATTCACGATCGCTGCCCCTGGCGCGGCCACGCGTCGACGCGGGACACCCGCCGCCCCGGATCACGCCTTCTCGAGGGCCGGAGCGCAACCCCTCGCGGGCGGCCGTGCAGACCGCTTGACTCCCGGGCGGGGGGAACCATGTCGCCGAGGAGAGCCGCGATCGTCGTCGCGATCGTTTCGATGCCGGTTCTGGCGGCATCCGTCGCCTTCCTCCCCACCGGCGGCGGAGTGAGTCTGTTGTCGGCCCTGGGGATCGCGGTCGGTCTCACCGGCGCCGGTCTCGCGATGCTCTGGGCGACCCGTTCGTCGTGGGAGCCGGAAGCCGCACCTTCCCCCCGTGCCCCCGACCGGAATGCGGCGCACCGCCGAGCGCGCCGTCTCCTGCGGGTGCAGGGGTGGGTCGGGGTCGTCGGGGGCCTCGGCATCCTGATGCTCTCGCTCGGAGTGAGCGACGCCGAACGCGCCGCGGTGCGCCTGGGAGCTCTGGGCGTGGGCCTGCTGATCCTCGGCATCGTGAGCATCGTCCTCGCCCGCACGACCGGTCGAGAACGGAGAGAAGAGGATGCCACTCCCGACGACGAGCCGCTCCCGTCGGGGTGGGTGCTCGTTTCGCGTCGCGACCGCGGTGCGCTGGTGATCTTCCTGGTGCCCGGCCTCGTCGCCGTGGTGTGGGGCGCCTGGCAGGTCGTCCCTCTGATGATCCTGACCGCCCGCAACGCCCCGCCGGGGATCGTCGTCCTCCTCGGCCTCAGCGCGATCGCGGTCGTCGCGGGGCTCGCCGTGTGGGCGCTGCGTCAGATCCCCGACGTCTGGATCGACGCAGAAACGGCGCGGGTGCGGGTCGGATCGCGGGTCGTCGCGGGAAGCGCGTTGACGTCGGCCCGGGTGACCGCCACCGCGATGATCACCGGCGGGACACGATCGCTGTTCCTCATCCTCGAGGGGCCGGAGAAGCTGCGTGTCCCCGTGTTGCTGCGTCGCCGCGGCGAGCTCGCGATGAATCCCGCTCAACGACGCGCGACTCTCGCGCTGATCGACGCGGCGGCCATCGAGCTGCCCCGCGCGAAGGAGGATCCGCGAGGGAAGTTCTCGCGGACGCTGTACCCGACGCACCTCGATGCCGGACAGGCGCGCGAGCTCGTCGCCCACCCGCCGCGTTCGGATGAGGACCTGCCGATCACCGTCGGGTGAAACGACGAAGGCCCGACGCGGACGTCGGGCCTTCTGCGGGCTCCCCGGCTTGGACTCGAACCAAGAACCTATCGGTTAACAGCCGATTGCTCTGCCAATTGAGCTACCGAGGATCATGCTCACCTCGCGGCGGGCAACCCCACGATACTAACAGCACACGGGGGTGGCGGAAAAATCAGCGGGCCGAAATCCGTCGCTCGGGCGTGCCGTCCGGCGTCCACTGCAGGGTCTGGTCGCCGTGTCCCAGGGCGACCGCGTGACCGGCGTGCAGCACGAGCACGTCGGCGTCCAGATCGCGCGGGGCGTCGGCGTCGTTCGTGACGATCAGCGACGCCATCCCCCGCTCGTCGCGACGGCGGATGATCGAGGCGCGCGCCGCAGCACGCACCTCGACGTCGAGGTTGGCGTACAGGTCGTCGGCGACGAACAATCGCGGCTCCAGCACGAGAGCACGCGCGAGGGCGACCCGCTGACGCATGCCTGCGCTGAGCTCGTACGGGTACTTCGGCGCGGTGCCCAGCGGCAGTTCCATCTCGTCGAGCAGCGTCGCCACGCGCACGGCCAGAGCCCGCGTGTTGACCCGGCGGTCGCGGCTCGTGATGGGTTCGGCGATGACGTCCTGCACGGTGAGACGGGAGGGCAGTCCGGCGCCGGCCCCCTGGGGCAGGTAGCCGGTGTGGAAGGTCCACTCCCGACGGGCACGGCCCGGACGCCGCGCCGAGATGCCGTGAACGCGCGCGTCTCCCCCGACGACCGCCAGGCCGTCGTCGGGGTGACCGGCCAGCAGCGACACGAGGGAGGTCTTGCCCGCCCCCGTCGCTCCGCGGACGACGAGCGTGCGCCCGGCGGGCAGGGTGAGGGTGATGCCGTCGATCACGCGCACGCCGCTGCGCGCGAGCGAGAGGTCGTCGGTGCGGAGGGCGACGTCGGTGTCGAGTGACCGGGGCATGCTCCCATCCTCGCCGAGGATCGCGTCCCCTGTCGCGGGGCTTCCTCCCGACACGCCGGTGCGGTAGCCCCGGTGGGCCTCAGCTCGCGACGAGTCGCTGCCGATCGGCATCCAGTTCTCGAAGGCGCAGACGAAGACGCCGGCCCTCCTCGGATTCGGCCGGGACGCGCTGGATCCCCCGCAGCAGTTCGTCTTTCTCGCGTTGCAGCTCGCGCACGAGCAGGCCGCGGGCGAGGTCGTTCGCCGACGCCACCGCGCCTTCCTCGGTGCGCGCGGGGAACTCGGCCGTCAACAGCTCGGCGGCGAGGGAGCGGAACGGCTCACGGACCGCCTCGACGGCCGTCACGGCCCAGCCGGGCTGCGACAGGTCCGTGGATGCCAGGGAACTGCGCACCGCTTCGAGAGCCGGGTGACCGAACGGGGTCTGCAGCGCCCGCAGGAATAGGTCGGGCTCGATCCGGTGCCCGTACTGCAGGAAGGCCATCATGGCCCCGCGCTCGAGGGCGACGTCGCGGGTGTGCGGCAGCGAGGCCATCGTGACCGACACGGCGACGGGGGCCGGGTCCGCGGTGCGCTGCGCGTCGCGCTTCTCGGCGCGATCGGCACCGCGGGCGGCGCGTTCGACGGCGGCCTGCACTTCGGGGATGTCGAGTCCCAGACGCCGGGCCAGCACGCGCACGTAGCCCGGCCGGAGCGCGGGGTCGCGGATGTCGGCGACGATCGGGGCCGCCGCGTGGAGAGCGCCGGCACGACCCTCGACGCTGGAGAGGTTGAAGTCCTTGAGTCGCTGATCGATGACGAACTCGAACATGGGGGCCTTGGTCTCCATGAGCGAGCGCACCGCGCCGTCGCCGCGCTGGAGACGCAGGTCGCACGGGTCGAGGCCTTCGGGGGCGACGGCGACGTACGTCTGCGCCGCGAAACGCTTCTCATCGGCGAAGGCCCGCAGCGCCGCCTTCTGGCCCGCGGCATCCGGGTCGAAGGTGAACACGACCTCTCCGGAGCTGCTGTCGTCGCCCATGACGCGGCGGAGCACCGTGATGTGATCACTGCCGAACGCCGTGCCGCACGAGGCGATCGCCGTGGTCACTCCCGCGAGATGGCAGGCCATGACGTCGGTGTACCCCTCGACGACCACGACGCGGTGCGAGCGCGAGATGTCGCGCTTGGCCAGATCGAGGCCGTAGAGCACCTGCGTCTTCTTGTAGAGCGGGGTCTCGGGGGTGTTGAGGTACTTCGGGCCCTGGTCGTCGTCGTAGAGCTTGCGCGCGCCGAAGCCGATCACCTGACCGGTGATGTCGCGGATGGGCCACACCAGGCGCCCGCGGAAGCGGTCGTAGACGCCGCGCTGGCCCTGCGACACGAGTCCCGCCTGCAGGAGCTCGTCGCGCGTGAACTTCTGCGCCGTCAGGTGGTCGAGCAGGTGCGACCAGCCCTTGGGCGCGTACCCGACGCCGAAGTGCGCGGCCGCCCCCGCATCGAAGCCGCGGTCGCCGAGGAAGCGGCGGCCGGTCTCGGCCTCGGGGGTCATCAGCTGCGTGCGGAAGTACTCCGCCGCCGCGGCATTGGCGGCGTAGAGCCGCGAGCGACCCGACGTCTCGGGGGCTGCTCCCCCGTCTTCGTAGTGCAGCGTGTACCCGACGCGCGCCGCCATGCGCTCGACCGCCTCGGTGAACGACACGTGATCCATCGCACGCAGGAACGAGTAGACGTCACCCGATTCACCGCAGCCGAAGCAGTGGTAGTAGCCCACCTGGGGCCGCACGTTGAAGCTCGGACTGCGCTCGTCGTGGAAGGGACACAGCCCCTTCATCGACCCGACGCCGGCGGGCTTGAGCGCGACGCGCTCGCCGATCACGTCGGCGATGTTCACCCGCGCTTTGACCTCGTCGACGTCGGCCTGACGGATGCGACCCGCCATCAGGCATCCGCTCCGCGCGAGGCTCGGGCGCCGGGAGCCCAGACGCCGAGCTCGGCGGCATCCACCTCGCCGACCAGGCGGCCGTGCCACGAGATCGCGAGCTGATCGGTGAGACTCGCGACCTGGTCCACCACCACGCGACGGCGCGCGGCGTCGTCGGCCGCCGCGGCGAAATCGGGAGCGTGCAGGGCGTCGAGAGCGCCGGGGTTCTCCCACAGGGCGGATGCCAGGCGCTTGAGCACCTGACGCTGCTCGCGGTAGAGCACCTTGCGGCCGTCGATCGACACGACGGTCGCGCCGATGATGCCCTTGAGCACCGCCATCTCGACCTCGACCTCGGCGGGCACGATGACGTTCGCGCGGTACCGCGTCAGCGCGTCGGCCGGGTAGGCCTCGCGGGTGGCGGCGGTGGCCGCGCGCGCGAAGCGACCGATGAGATCGGACGTGAGGTTCTTCAGCCGCGCGAGCGCCGGGCGCGTGCCGTCGAAGGAGTGGATCCACTCCGGCATCGCCATGAGCCGTTCGAGACCCGCCGCCAGATCGTCGCGGACGAAGTCGTAGCCCACCCAGCGCTGGATGGCGTCGAGCAGTCCTTCACGGCCGACGCGGGATGCCAGGCGCGCGGGGTCGACGTAGCGGTTGACGACCGCGTCCTCGAAGTCGTGCACCGAGTAGGCGATGTCGTCGGAGAGGTCCATGACCTCGGCCTCGATGCAGCGCTGCCGTGCGGGTGCACCCCCGCGCATCCAGTGGAACACCGGTTCGTCGTCGGGGTAGACGCCGAACTTCAAGCGTCCGCCGGGATCGGGTACGGGCTCGTCGGCCGTCCAGGGGTACTTGCAGGTGGCGTCGAGGCTCGCGCGCGTGAGGTTCAGACCGAACGGTTCCCCCTCGACGCCGAACACCTTGGGCTCGAGGCGCGTGAGGATGCGCAGGGTCTGCGCGTTGCCCTCGAAACCGCCGATGTCGTCGGCCCACTCGTTGAGCGCCCGCTCGCCGTTGTGACCGAAGGGCGGGTGCCCGAGATCGTGGCTCAGGCAGGCGGTGTCGACGACGTCGGGAGACAGCTGCAGGGCGGTCGCGAGCTCTCGGCCCACCTGCGCGACCTCGAGGGAGTGCGTGAGGCGGTTGCGGGCGAAGTCGGCCGGGCTCGCCGGGCTCAGCACCTGCGTCTTGGCCGCGAGGCGCCGCAGTGCGGCGGAGTGCAGCACGCGGGCACGGTCACGGGCGAAGTCGTCGCGCTGGGAACGATGCCGTTCGACGTGGAACCGGGCGGCGTCCGCATCCTCGTACCCGAGGGGACGGGCCGTCGTCACCGCCACCTCAGCCGCCACTGTGGTGCAGCTCCGCATCGGCGAGGGCGCGACCGGCGGCATCGCCGATCTCGCGGGAGTCGAGCCAGCCATCGGGGAGAGCCGGGCGCTTCGGGGTGCCGGCGCGTCCGCGCTGACCCTCGGCCGCGGCGCCCGGGTACGGGGCGTCGAGCTCCATCGTGGACAGGAGCTCGTCGATCTCGTCGAGGGTCGAGGCCGTCGCGAGGCTCGCGCGCAGCTCGCCGCCGACGGGGTAGCCCTTGAAGTACCACGCGACGTGCTTGCGGATGTCGCGGCACCCGCGGCCCTCGTCGTCGAAGAACTCCACGAGCAGCTCGGCGTGGCGCCGGAACGCCTTCGCGACGAAGCCGAGCGTCGCGTCGACCGGCTCGCCGTGCGCGGCGCCCGGGCCGCCGAGGGCACGTGCGAGGTCGCCGAAGAGCCACGGGCGTCCGAGGCAGCCGCGACCGACGACGACACCGTCGCAGCCGGTCTCGTCCATCATCCGCACGGCGTCGTCTGCGGACCAGATGTCGCCGTTGCCGAGCACCGGCACACTCGTCACGGTCTCTTTCAGCTTCGTGATCGCGGCCCAGTCGGCGTGACCGGAGTAGAACTCGCTCGCCGTGCGCGCGTGCAGGGCGATGGATGCCACGCCCGCCCCCTCCGCGATGCGGCCGGCCTCGAGGTAGGTGAGGTGATCGGCGTCGATGCCTTTGCGCATCTTGACCGTGAGCGGCTTGTCGCCCGCGGCCGTGACGGCGCGCTCGACGATCTCGCGGAACAGCGACGTCTTCCACGGCAGCGCGGCTCCCCCGCCGCGGCGGGTGACCTTCGGCACGGGGCAGCCGAAGTTGAGGTCGATGTGATCCGCGTGGTCTTCGTCGACGATCATGCGCACCGCCGCCTCGACCGTCGCCGGGTCGACCCCGTAGAGCTGGATCGAGCGCGGCGTCTCGGACTCGTGATGGCGGATGAGGCGCATCGTGGTGTCGTTGCGCTCCACCAGAGCGCGCGTCGTGATCATCTCGCTCACGTAGAGCCCGGCACCGTATTCGCGACACAGACGACGGAACGCCGTGTTCGTGATGCCGGCCATGGGAGCGAGCACGACGGGGGCGTCGAGTTCGATGTTGCCGATGCGCAGCGTTCGCGTCGGAGCCATTGCCGTATTCACTGTCTCATTCTCCCAGACGGTCGCACGACACGGTGCCCGCCCCCGAACGGATCGGGAACGGGCACCGGATGGGGAGGAAGGGTCACGCGTCGGCGGTCTCGACGACCTCGCGACGCTCGCCCCAGACCTGACGGGCGATCTGCGTGAACGCCTCCACCGGCTGCGCGCCGCTGACGCCGTACTTACCGTCGATCACGAAGAAGGGCACGCCGGTGATGCCGAACTGGCGGGCCTGCTCCTGGTCGGCGCGGACGGCGGCGCGGTAACGCTGCGACGAGAGCGCCTCGCGCGCGGCATCCGCATCGAGACCGACCTCGGCCGCGAGCTGCACGAGGTCGTCGTCGCGTCCGACGTGCTTGCCCTCGAGGAAGTACGCCGACATGAGCAGCTCGGCGAGCTCCAGCTGCTTGCCGTTCTCCTTGGCGAAGTGCAGCAGCTCGTGCGCCTTCACGGTGTTGGTGTGCTTGAGGATGTCGAAGCGGTACGCGAGTCCCGCGTCGGCGGCGACGCCGGTGACGCGGTCGAGCATCTCGCGCGCGGACTCGGGCGAGATGCCCTTGTGCTGCGAGAGGTAGTCGACCTCTCCCCCGTCGAAGTCCTCGGGGGTGTCGGGCGAGAGCTCGAACGAGTGGTACTCGATCTCGACGACGGGAGCGTCGTCATCGGCGGCCGTGGCGGCCAGGCCGTTCTCGAGGTTGCGCTTGCCGATGTAGCACCAGGGGCAGGCGATGTCGCTCCACACGTCGATCTTGATGGCATCCGTCATATCGCGTGCAACCTTCCGGATCGTCGATCTATTCCGCGAGCGGCATTCGTCAGGCGGTGGGCTTGTCGACCGCGCCGCCGAAGCGGCGGTCGCGCGAGAGGTACAGCCCGATCGCGTCCCACAGGTGCGTGCGCCGGAAATCGGGCCACAGCGTGTCGAGGAACACCATCTCGGCGTACGCCGACTCCCACAGCAGGAAGTTCGAGGTGCGCTGCTCGCCGCTGGAGCGCACGAACAGGTCCACGTCGGGCATGTCGGGCTGGTAGAGGTTCTTGCGGATGAGCTTCTCGGTCACGGCCGATGCCTTGAGCTTCCCGGCCGCGATGTCGTCGCCGATGCGGCGCACGGCATCCACGATCTCCACCCGCCCGCCGTAGTTGACGCACATCGTCAGCGTCAGGGTGGAGTTGCCCTCGGTGAGGCGCTCCGCGTGCTGCAGCTCCTTGATGACCGAGCCCCACAGGCGCGGCTTGCGACCCGACCAGCGGATGCGGACGCCCCACTCGTTCAGCTGATCACGGCGGCGGTGCAGCACCTCGCGGTTGAAGCCCATGAGGAAGCGCACCTCGTCGGGCGAGCGCGACCAGTTCTCGGTCGAGAACGCGTAGACCGAGAGGTGCTTCACCCCGGCCTGGATCGCCCCGGCGACGACGTCGAGCAGCGCCGCTTCCCCCGCACGGTGGCCCTCGACGCGCGTGAGCCCCTGCCGGTTGGCCCACCGCCCGTTGCCGTCCATCACGATCGCGACGTGCTCGGGTACGGCCCCCTTGGGGTAGGCGGGCGGGTACTCCCCCGTCCAGTCCAACGGGCGGTACGGCACGGCGTCGCGGTGCGTGAACGGCTTCGGTGTCATCGATGCGCCTCCAGGTGCGAGAGGGAGCGGATGCCGCGCTCCAGATGGAACTGCGCGTACGCCGCGACGAGGCCCGAGGCCGCGGCGGTCGTGCGGCCGGGGGCGGCGTCGATGGTCTCCCACTCCCCCGCCATGAGTGCACGGAGCATGTCGACGGTGTCGCGCGACACGCGCGGGGATCCCGCGGGGGCGCAGGTCGAGCAGACCACGCCACCGAGCTGCGGGAGGAAGTAGTCGTGGTCGCCGATGGTGCCGCAGCGGGCGCACTCGGTCAGCCCCGGCGCCCAGCCCGAGAGGGCCATGGCGCGCAGCAGATACGAATCCAGCACGCTGCGCTCGGAGTGCTCGCCGCGGGCCAGCGCGCGGAGCCCGCCGACCAGCAGCAGGTACTGCTGGGGCGTGGCCTCGGCCTCGTTCAGCCGGTCGGCCGTCTCGACCATCGCGCTGGCGGTCGTGTAGACGTCGTAGTCCGCCACGATCTCGGCCCCGTAGGAGCCCAGCGACTCGGCCTGCTGCACGATGTCGAGGTTGCGGCCCTTGAACAGCTGCACGTCGGCCACCATGAAGGGTTCCAGCCGCGAGCCGAACTTCGACGACGTCCGCCGCACCCCCTTCGCGACCGCGCGGATCTTGCCGTTGCGGCGGCTGAGGAGGGTGAGGATGCGGTCCGCCTCCCCCAGTTTGTGGGTACGCAGGACCACGACTTCGTCGCGGTAGGTGGGCACAGTCCATTATCGGTCCGCGCACCCGTGAGCGGCCTGCGCGGCGCGCGCGCCGGAGCGCACGAGGCGGGAGAATGGATGCCGTGGACTCCCCCTCCTTCGTCATCCCGCTGTGGGCGGATCTCACCGCCGTCGCCCTCGGCGGCGTGCAGGGGGCGCTGTTCGCCTCGGGGTTCCAGGGCCAGCGTCGCCTCGATCTGCTCGGGGTCGCGATCATCGGCATCCTGTTGGGGATGGGCGGGGGTCTCATCCGCGACCTCCTCTTGGGGCTCACCCCGGCGACGCTGCAGAGCAACTGGTACCTCATCACCGCGACCCTGGCCTCGATCGTGGGGATGCTGCTGTCGGGGATCTTCCAGAGGCTGAACCGCGCGATCGTCATGCTCGACGCGGTCGTGATCGGGCTGTTCGGCGCGTTCGGCACGTCGAAGGCCCTCGCCCTCGGCCTGCCCGCCGTCCCCGCGATCTTCGTGGGCGTGGTCGCCGCGGCGGGCGGCAGCGTGCTGCGGGACGTGCTGATGGGGCTGCCGGTCGCGATCATGCACGTGGGCTCGCTCTACGCCGTCGCCGCGGGTGCGGGGTGCGTGGTCCTCGCCGTCACGGCCGGGTTCGGCGTCCCGCTGCCGCTCGCCGCGGTCATCGGCGTGGTGGTGACGACGGTACTCCGCGTGCTGGCCGTGCTCTTCGACCTGTCCCTGCCCGAGCAGCGCAAGCTCTACCGCCGCAAGGTCGCGGTCGAGACCACGGGCATCCCGATCATCCGCACCGACAGCACCGAGTAGGTCTGCCTCTCCCGCGCGTGAGTTGCCGATAATCGTCGCTCAGGTGCTCACCGAAGCGACAATCATTGGCGACTCGCGCGGGGTGTTGCGGGCTCAACCGAGCGGCACGACCTCATCGCCCACGCGCACGGTGCCGCCGTCGGCCGTCGGGAGCAGCAGGATGCCGAGGGTTGCGGCGTCCTGGCCGAAGTCGGTCGTCAGCACCCGCAGCAGGCGCGCGTCGCGGACGCCCGTGTCGGGGTTCGCCGTGATCGCGGCGCAGCGCTCGATCGGCTTCTGCACCTCGAACTCCACCTCCCCGATCCGCACGCGCCCCCGCCATTCCAACTCCGCCCACGGTGCGGTCCCGCTCACGACGATGTTGGAGCGGAAACGGCGATCGTCGACGGGAGCGGCGACCGTGGCATCCAGGTCGGTGACCGAGGCCGCGCCGTGCAGCGAGACGAACCCCTGCGGGCGGTCCTGGAAGCGGGCGGTGCGGCCGTCTCCGAGCAGCCCCAGGGGCAGGATGCCGTCGGCCTCGAGCAGCTTCGCATCGCTCGTCGTGCGGAGGTAGGCGGTGACCGCTTCGCTCAGCCGCGCGCGGCCCTCCTCGCTGAGATCGGCGGTGACGTCGATGTCGTCGACGCTCAGGCGCAGCGTCCGCGCGTCGTCGTCGAACGTCAGGCGCACGCGCGCGAGCGTCGGGAACGTCATCAGCGCGAGCCCACGACTCTTCGGATACGTGGCATCCGCCGGCTCCACCGCATCGGCGAAACGGAACACGAGCGAGCGGTCCCCCTGCACACGTCCGTCGCCCTGGATGACGAGGCTGTCGCGCTTCTCGGGCGTGAAGCCCTTCACGGGGTAGCGGTAGAGGGCGTCGACGCGGATCACGGATTCATCCTCGCATCCCGTCGGTGTGGCGAGATGAGGACCCCC
This sequence comes from uncultured Microbacterium sp., assembly GCF_947489255.1. Classification (GTDB taxonomy): domain Bacteria; phylum Actinomycetota; class Actinomycetes; order Actinomycetales; family Microbacteriaceae; genus Microbacterium; species Microbacterium phycohabitans. The sequence goes on along the minus strand of NZ_CANLCY010000002.1, from coordinate 413,989 downwards.
TGGTGCGGTGAGACCGTTCGGCGGGAGGGGTGCGAAGCCCCTCGCCCCCACGCCGAAGCGCCGCCATCCGAACGGGGATGACGGCGCTTCGAGGTCGGATCAGACGCCGGCCAGGGCGCCCGCGGCCTGACGCGTGCGGATCGCGCGGTTGACGCCCGAGACGATCGCCTTGAGCGACGCCGTCGAGATGTCACCGTCGATGCCCACGCCCCACAGACGCTGGTCGTCGACCTGCAGCTCGACGTACGCCGCGGCCTGAGCGTCACCGCCCGAGCTGAGAGCGTGCTCGACGTAGTCGTACAGCGTGACGTCGAAGCCCTGGGAGCGCACGATCTCGAGGAACGCCGCGACCGGACCGTTGCCCACGGCCGAGGCCGGGTGCGTGGCATCGCCGTCGCGCAGCGAGACGTCGAGGTGCACATCGCCCGACATGTCGCTCGAGGAGCGGGTCGACAGCAGCTCGAAGCGGCCCCAGCGCTGGTCGTCGTTCGTGGAGGGCAGATACTCGTCGGTGAAGATGTCCCAGATCTGGGCGCTCGAGACCTCGCCGCCCTCGGCGTCGGTGCGCGCCTGCACCACGCCAGAGAACTCGATCTGCAGCTTCCGCGGCAGGTCGATCGCGTGGTCGGCCTTCAGCAGATAGGCGACGCCACCCTTGCCGGACTGCGAGTTGACGCGGATGACGGCCTCGTACGACCGGCCGAGGTCCTTCGGGTCGATGGGCAGGTACGGCACCGCCCACTCGATCTCGTCGATGGTCTTGCCCTCGGCGCTCGCGCGGGCCTCCATCGCCTCGAAGCCCTTCTTGATGGCATCCTGGTGCGAACCGCTGAAGGCGGTGAAGACCAGGTCGCCCGCCCAGGGGCTGCGCTCGGGCACGGGCAGCTGATTGCAGTACTCGACCGTGCGCTTGACCTGGTCGATGTCGCTGAAGTCGATCTGCGGGTCGATGCCCTGGGTCAGCAGGTTGACGCCCAGGGCGACGAGGTCGACGTTGCCCGTGCGCTCCCCGTTGCCGAACAGGCATCCCTCGATGCGGTCGGCGCCCGCCATGTAGCCGAGCTCCGCGGCGGCCACGGCCGTGCCGCGGTCGTTGTGCGGGTGCAGCGACAGGATGACGTTCTCGCGGTGGTTCAGGTGGCGCGACATCCACTCGATCGAGTCGGCGTAGACGTTCGGCGTGGCCATCTCGACGGTGGCCGGCAGGTTCAGGATGACCTTGCGCTCGGGCGTCGGCTCCAAGACCTCGAGCACCTCGTTGCAGATGCGCAGAGCGAACTCGAGCTCGGTGCCGGTGTAGCTCTCGGGCGAGTACTCGTAGAAGACCTGGGTCTCGGGGATCGTCGCCTCGTACTTCTTGCACAGGCGGGCGCCCTCGAGCGCGATGTCGACGATGCCCTGCTCGTCGGTGCGGAACACGACCTCGCGCTGCAGCACGCTCGTCGAGTTGTACAGGTGCACGATGGCCTGCTTGGCGCCGGCGATCGCCTCGTACGTGCGGGCGATGAGGTGCTCGCGCGCCTGCGTCAGCACCTGGATGGTGACGTCGTCGGGGATCAGGTCGTCGTCGATCAGCTGACGGACGAAGTCGAAGTCGGTCTGGCTGGCGCTGGGGAACCCGACCTCGATCTCCTTGTAGCCCATCTTCACCAGCAGGTCGAACATGACCCGCTTGCGCTCGGGGCTCATCGGATCGATGAGGGCCTGGTTGCCGTCGCGCAGGTCGACGGCGCACCAGCGGGGTGCGGCCTCGATGCGCTTGCTCGGCCACGTGCGGTCGGGCAGGTCGACCCGGATCTGCTCGTGGAAGGGACGGTACTTGTGCACCGGAGCGGACGTGGGCTTCTGGGTGTTCTTCATGATGTGTCGCTTCTTTAGATTCGTTCGGTGGGGCCGACGACGATCTCCGCGACGAGGAAGGCCCTTAGAACGAGGACTCGTCGCGGCAGCTAAGAAGAAGAAGGCCACCGAAGCGCATGGAGCGATCGTAGCAGCCCCGTGCCGCGGCATCCGCCCCGCCCGCGGCGCGAGCGCCCGCCGTCATGCGACGGGTGATCCCCACTCGCGCGCCAGCACGGCGTAGACGAGCAGGTCGGCCCAGCGGTGCTTGAACCAGTCCTTCTCGACGAAGTGCGCCTCGCGGCGCATCCCGAGGCGCTCGGCCAACGCGACAGAGCGAGCGTTGTCGGGATCGATCTGGGCGACGAGGCGACGGAGCCCGTAGACCTCGAACGCCGTGTCGATGAGCGCGCGTACCGCCTCGGTGGCGAGGCCCAGGCCGGATGCCGCCGGGCTCACGACCCAGCCGATCTCGGCCGAACCCTCGTCCGCATCGAGGTGGAAGAGCACGAGGTCGCCGATCACCGCGCCGTCGTCGAGCCGTTCGATGACCAGCATGACCCCGCCGCGCTCCCCCTCCAGCGTCGTGCGACCCATCAGGTGACCGTTGCGGCGTCGGATGTCGTCGGGCGACTGCGGATCGAAGGGGAGGAACCGGCACACCTCGGCGTCGCCGCGGTACGCCGCCATCGCGTCGAGATCGCGCTCCTCGAATGGACGCAGGCGTACCCGCTCCGCCGTGATCTCGAGGGTCTCCGGCGCGGGCGGCAACGTGAACGGCGAGGCGCTCACGGCAGCAGGGCGACCTTGCCGCCGGGGTGCCCGGTCATGACGAAACGCACGGCTTCGACGGCCTCGTCGAGCGGGTAGGTGCGCGCGACAGGCACCTCGAGGGCACCGGATGCCGCGAGCTCGAGCACCCGGGCACGGGCGATGTCGCGGAACCGGGCGCTCTCGGGGCGCGCTCCGGCGATCCAGAGGAAGCCGTCGGCCTTCGCCCGGTCGGGCGAGACGATCGTGACGACACGGTCCCGGTCGGAGACGAGCTCGAGCGAGACGTCGATGGCCTCGTCGGTCCCCGCCGCGTCCCAGGCGGCCGCGATCGCAGCACCGTCGGCCGCCGCCTCGACGCGCTCGCGCAGTCCCTCGCCGTAGGCGACCGGGATCCCGCCGTAGCGACAAACGCGCTCGGCGGAGTCGTCGGCATCCGCCCCGACCGTGCCGATGACGCGCACCCCGAGCACGCGCGCCTGCTGGAGCAGACTCACCCCGACCGCTCCGGATGCGGCGTGCAGCAGCACGGTCTCTCCCTCGGCGACCCGCGTGACCTGGATCATCTCCGCCGCGGTGGTCCCTGCAAGCAGGAGGTTCGCGGCCTCTTCGTGCGAGAGGTTCGCGGGTTTGGCGAACACGTCGCGGGCGGGAACCGTGATGTCGGTGGCATAGGCGCCCTGCACCCGGAACGCCACGACCTCATCGCCGACCGCGAGCTCGCCCGAACCACCGACGGCGTCGGCACCGAGGGCGATGACCTGCCCCGAGAGTTCGTAGCCGATGGGCACCGGGAACTGCACGCCCGCACGCGCCGTCGCGACGTGCTTGGCGTCGGCGGGATTGACTCCGGCCGCGCGCACGCGGATCTTCACCTCTCCGGGCCCGGGCGCGGGAACCTCGACCTCGTCGTAGCTCCAGGTCTCGATCGGCCCCGGAGTCGGCGCCGTCCATCGCTTCGCCATTACGTGCACCTTCCGTGAGGACCGCACGCTCTCGCGCGGGGTCGGGGTTGCTCGGCCGCCGGGTGGCGGACGCCCCTCAGAAGCCGAGGCGTCCGAGCTGCTTCGGGTCGCGCTGCCATTCTTTCGCCACGCGCACGTGCAGCGATAGGTAGACGCGCCCACCCACGAGCGGTTCGATACCGGCGCGAGCGCGCGCGCCGACATCGGCCAGTCGAGAGCCCTTGCGGCCGATGATGATCGCCTTCTGGCTGTCGCGCTCGACGACGATGTTCGCGTAGACGTCGGTGAGATCGCTGTCTTCACGGGCGGCGACGTCGTCGACCGTGACCGCGATCGAGTGCGGAAGCTCATCGCGCACGCCGTGCAGGGCGGCTTCGCGGATGATCTCGGCGATGCGGTCTTCGAGCGTCTCGTCGGTCACGACGTCGTCGGCGTAGAGCGCCGGGCCCACGGGCATGAGCGCCAGCAGCTCGTCGCTGAGGACGTCGAGCTGATCGTTGGTCACGGCCGAGAGGGGGATGACCGCGGCCCAGTCCTCGCGGAGCGCATCGACCTCGACGAGGCGTTCGGTGATCTGGTCGCGACTGGCGGCGTCGGTCTTGGTCACCAGGGCGACCTTCTTGGCACGCGGGTATCCGGACAGCGACTCCGCGATCCGCCGATCGCCGGGGCCGACCTTCTCGGTCGCGGGGGCGCAGAACGCGATGACGTCGACGTCGCCGAGCACCTGCTCCACCAGGTCGTTCAGGCGCTGGCCGAGCAGGGTGCGCGGTCGGTGGATGCCGGGGGTGTCGACGACCACCAGCTGCCCGCCGGGTCGGTTGACGATCCCGCGGATCGCGCGCCGCGTCGTCTGCGGCTTCTCGCTCGTGATCGCGACCTTCTCGCCCACGAGCGCGTTGGTCAGCGTGGACTTGCCGACGTTGGGCCGGCCCACGAAGGTCACGAAGCCGGATCGGGTGTCGGTCATCTGTCGTTCCTTTCACGCGCCGAGAGCTCTGCCTCGGCGTCGTCGTCGGCGGGCGTTTCGCTGCGCTCGACGATCACGGTGGCGATACCCCGGTTGCGGCCGCGCGATGCGCCGCCGGTCATCACGAGGCCGGAGTGTTCGGCGGTGGCGCCGGGTTGCGGGATGCGACCGAGCGCCTTGCCCAGCAGACCGCCGATCGAGTCGACGTCCTCGTCGTCGAGCTCGAGGCCGAAGAGGTCGCCGACCTCATCGAGGCCGAGGCGGGCGTTGACCCGGTAGCGTCCGTCGGGGAGCTCGACGATCTCGGTGTTCGGTGCGTCGTACTCGTCGGCGATCTCGCCCACGAGCTCCTCGATGAGGTCTTCGAGGGTGACCAGACCGGCGACACCGCCGTACTCGTCGACGACGAGGCAGACGTGGACGGCATCCTTCTTCATCTGCTGCAGGAGCGTCTCGGCCTTCATCGACTCGGGGACGAACACGGCGGGTCGGGCGATGCGGCGGATGGGGGCGTCGCGCCAGCCCGCCTCGTCGCGGAAGCCGAACTGCACGAGGTCTTTCAGGTAGAGAACCCCCACGACGTCGTCGGCCTCGTCGTCGGCGAGGGGGACGCGCGAGACGCCCTTCTCGAGGAACAGTGCGAGGGCCTCGCGCGAGGTGGCGGTGGCATCCACGCTCACCATGTCGGTGCGCGGCACCATCACCTCGCGCACGTACCGGTCGGTGAAGTCGAACACCGAGTGGATGAGCTCGCGGTCGTCCTCCTCGATGAGCTCGTTCTCGGCGGCCTCGTCGATGATGCTGAGCAGCTGCTCCTCCGACGCGAACGACGTCGAATGCGAGACCCCGGGGGTCACCCGGTTGCCGACCGCGACGAGACCGTGTGCGAGCGGGCCGAGCAGGACGCGCATCCCCCGGATGACGGGAGCGATACCGCGCAGCAGACCGCGCGCGTGCTGACGACCGACCGACCGGGGGCTCGCACCGACCGCGACGAAGGAGATCCCCGTCATCAGCACGGCCGCAGCGGCGACCGCGAGCCAGATGTCGTCGAAGATCAGCATGAACGCGGCCGCGACGAGCACGGCAGCGGTGGTCTCGGAAAGCACGCGGATGAACACCACCGCGGTGTTGTGCGCGCTGGTGTCATCGGCGATGCGACGCAGCGACCGGGCGTTGCGGCCCGAGGCGCCGAGCTCCAGGAGATCCGTGCGCGAGGTCACGCCGAGCGCCGCCTCGGAGGCCGCCATCAACCCGCCGAAGGCGACGAGGAGGAAGGCGGCGACGAGGAGGAGCGCTTCGGTCATGCCCGACGCTGGCGTTCGACGGCTTGGAACCCGCTGATCAGCTCGCGCTGCAGGCCGAACATCTCGCGCTCCTCGTCGGGTTCGGCGTGGTCGAACCCGAGCAGGTGCAGGAGCCCGTGCGTGGTGAGGAGGATGAGCTCGTCCTGCGTCGAGTGCTTCGCCGCGACGGCCTGGGTCTCGGCCACGGCGGGGCACAGCACGATGTCGCCGAGCAGACCCGCGGGGGTGGGGGCGTCTTCGGAGCCGGGACGCAGTTCGTCCATCGGGAAGCTGAGCACGTCGGTCGGGCCGGGCTCGTCCATCCACTGCACGTGCAGCGACTCCATGGCGCCTTCGTCGACGAGCACGATCGCCACGTCGGCGTCGGCGCTGACGTGCAGCTCCGCCAGGTTGTACTCCATCAGGCGCAGCAGCACCTGTTCGTCGACCTCGTGGCCGGACTCGTTGTTGATCTCGATCGTCATGAGCGGTTTCGTCTCGGGAGGTGATCGCGGGGACCGGCGGCACCGGGGCCGCGTCGCTCCGCACGGGTGGCGAACTCGGAGGCCTCGTCGCGCTCGCGACGCGCGGCCAGGCGCTTCTCGTCGTACTCGCTGTACGCGTCGACGATGCGGCCGACGAGCGAATGACGCACGACGTCGTCGCTGGTCAGTCGCGAGAAGTGGATGTCGTCGATGTCGCTGAGAACGCGGGTGACCAGGCGCAGACCCGACGCGCCCTGCGGGAGGTCGACCTGGGTGATGTCACCGGTCACGACCATGCGCGTGCCGAACCCGAGGCGCGTGAGGAACATCTTCATCTGCTCGGGCGTGGTGTTCTGCGCCTCGTCGAGCACGACGAACGAATCGTTGAGCGTGCGACCGCGCATGTACGCCAGAGGTGCGACCTCGATCGTCCCCGTCGCCATGAGCTTGGGGACGATGTCGGGGTCCATCATCTCGTTGAGCGCGTCGTAGAGCGGGCGCAGGTAGGGGTCGATCTTGTCGGTGAGGGTGCCCGGCAGGAACCCGAGCCGCTCCCCCGCCTCGACGGCGGGACGGGTCAGGATGATGCGGTTGACCTCTTTGCGCTGCAGCGCCTGCACGGCCTTCGCCATCGCGAGGTACGTCTTGCCGGTTCCGGCCGGACCGATCCCGAACACGATGGTGTTCTCGTCGATCGCGTCGACGTACTCCTTCTGCCCGGCCGTCTTGGGGCGGATCACCTTGCCCCGCGACGACAGGATCGCCTCACCCATGACCTCGGACGGGCGCGGCCCGCCGTCGCTTCTCAGCATGCGGTTCGAGCTCGACACGTCGGACGGGTCGAGGCCCTGGCCCGAGCGGGTCATCGCGAGCAGTTCGTCGACGAGGCCGCGTGCGGCGCGCACCGCCCCGGCCGCACCGGAGAGCGTGATCTCGTTGCCGCGCACGTGGACGTCGACGTCGGGGTGCTCCTTCTCGACGACGCGCAGGAGGCGATCCTGCGGGCCGAGCAGTTGCACCATGGCCACACCGTCGACAGCGATCTGCTCGACGACGGTCTCTTCGGGGGAATCAGCCACCCAGGCTCTTTTCGTTCAGGCCGCCCGCGAGGACGTGGGCGTGCACATGGAAGACGGTCTGACCGGCACCGGCGCCGGTGTTGAAGATCAGTCGGAAGTCGCCGTCGGCGTGCTCGGCGGCGAGGCGGTCGGCGAGGGCGACGACCTCGGTGAGCAGCTCCGGGTCGCCGGCGGCGAGCTCGACGACATCGCGGTACTGCGCCGTCTTGGGGATGACGAGCAGGTGGACCGGCGCCTGGGGCGCGATGTCGCGGATCGCGAAGACGTTCTCGGTCTCGGCCACGATCTCGGCGGGGATCTCGCCCTGCAGGATGCGCGTGAAGATCGACGGTTCGCTCATGGCATCCAGTCTAGTGAGGGCCTCCGACACGCAGGTCGAGTGGGCGGAGCCGCTGAAGCGTCGGCGAGCGGTCGGGGCGGAGATCTCGTGCCCCGAACGCCGGAGCGCACCCCGCACCGGTGACGCGGACCCGCTCACCACCGCCCGTGCGCCGCCGACAGCACCGAGACCGCCGCAGCCCCCGCGGTGGAGGTGCGCAGCACGGTGTCGCCGAGGCGCACGAGCCGCGCGCCCGCGTCCTCGAGCGTCGAGAGCTCCTCGGGGGCGATGCCGCCCTCCGGGCCGACGACGAGCACGACGTCACGTCCGTCCGAGGCCTCCGCGGCCACCTCGGTGAGGCGAGCGGATGCCGAGGGCTCCAGCACCAGAACGAGCGCCGTGCGGGCGAGGGCGACGAGGTCGGCCGTTCGCGCCAGCCTCTGCACCTCGGGGATCCACGCGCGATGCGCCTGCTTGGCGGCCTCGCGCACGATGGTGCGCCAGCGCGCGAGCCCCTTGTCCTCCTTGGCATCCCACCGCGACACGCTCCGTGCCGCCTGCCACGGGACGATCGCGTCGACACCGAGCTCGGTGGCCGCCTGCACCGCGAGCTCGTCGCGGTCGCCTTTCGCGAGCGCCTGCACGAGCACGAAGCGCGGGGACGGCTCGGAGGCCACGTCGCGCGAGGCGACGCGGACCTCGACCTCCTTGGGGCCGACGGCCGTCACGACGCCGGAGAGCCAGACGCCGCAACCGTCGCCGAGGGTCACCGTCTCGTCGACGCGCACGCGCCGGACGCTGGCGGCATGGTGCGCCTCCGCTCCCGTCAGGGTCACGGCATCCCCGGGACGTGCGGACGCGGCGCCGTCGGTGACGAAGTGCAGCGCCACGATCAGTGCCGGAAGCGGTCGCGGAACTTGCTGAACATGCCCTGCTGGTGCTCGGCCAGGCGGGGCTTGGGGGCCTTCGTGCGCTTGGCGAACTCCTCGATGAGGGCGCGGTCGCGATGATCGAGACGCGTGGGGGTCACCACGTGCACGCCGACCTTGAGGTCGCCGCGCTGGGAGCCCCGCAGGGGCGTGATCCCGCGACCCTTGATCGTCAGCACGTCGCCGGACTGCACGCCGGGGCGCACCTCGAGGTCGACGGAGCCGTCGAGGGATTCGATCGTCGTCGTGGCGCCGAGGATGGCGTCGGGCATCGACACCTCGAGGGTCGCGACGAGGTCGTCGCCCTCGCGGCTGAAGGCGTCGTGCGCCTCCACCGTGATCTCGAGGTACAGGTCGCCGTTGGGGCCGCCGGCCGGACCGACCTCGCCCGAGCCGGGGAGCTGCAGGCGCAGACCCGACTCGACGCCCGCGGGGATGTCGACCGACACGGTGCGGCGTGCGCGCACGCGTCCCTGACCCTGGCAGGTGCCGCAGGGGTAGGGGATGGTCGTGCCGTGACCGTGGCACACGGTGCAGGGCTGGCTGGTGACGACGTTGCCGAGCAGGCTCCGCACGGTGCGCTGCACGTGACCGGAGCCGTGGCAGATGTCGCACGTGACCTCGCTCGTTCCGGGCTGGGCGCAGGCCCCCTGACACGTCTCGCAGAGCACCGCCGTGTCGACCTCGAGGTCGCGGTGCGTGCCGAAGACCACGTCGCCGAGGTGCAGCGTGACGCGCACCAGGGCGTCCTGGCCGCGCTCTCGACGCGAGCGCGGGCGCGGACCACGGCCTCCGCCGCCGCCCTGCGCGCCGCCGAAGAACGTCTCGAAGATGTCGCTGAAGCCGCCGAAGCCCGCCGCTCCCCCGCCGCCGAACGGGCTCTGATCGCCGCCCATGTCGTAGCGGCGACGCTGCTCGGGGTCGCTGAGCACGTCGTAGGCGTGGGTCACGAGCTTGAAGCGCTCCGAGGCGTCCTCCCCCGGGTTGACGTCGGGGTGCAACTGGCGCGCCAGACGCCGGTAGGCCTTCTTGATGTCTTCCGGGCTGGCGTCGCGTTCGACGCCCAGGACCTCGTAGTGGTCAGCCACAATCGCCTTCCTGCCCGCTGTCGCGGGGTCGTTCTCGTGGGGAGTGCTCGCAGCGATCGACGTCAGCGCGAACTGTCGTCGTCTTCGAGCATCCGGGTCAGATAGTGCGCGACGGCGCGGACCGCCGCGAGGTTGGAAGAGTAGTCCATGCGCGTGGGCCCGAGCAGGCCCACGCGGGCGCCACCGGTCGAGCCGTCGTACCGGCTCGCGAGCACCGAGGCCTCGACGAGGCCGAACGGTTCGTTCTCGCGTCCGATACTCGCCGACAGGCCCTTCTCGTCGGCGACCATCTCGCTCATCAGCCGCAGCAGGGTCACCTGCTCCTCGATCGCCTCGAGGAGCGGGTAGATGCTGCCGCGGAAGTCCTGCTCCCGCTTGGCGAGCGTCGCCGCACCGGCCATGACGAGGCGGTCTTGGCGGAACTCCTCGAGCTCTTCGCCGACCACGCGCAGCACGGCGTCGGCGATCGCGTCGAGGGCGACGCCGGGCCGCGGGCCGTCGGAGAGGGCTTCTGCCACGCGCTGTGCGCTCTCGGCGACGCTGCGCCCCACGAGCACCGCTCCCACGCGCGCCCGCAGGAGCGCGATGTCGCTCTCACCGGGCTCGACGGGCACGAGCGCGATGCGCTGCGAGACCCGCCCGGTGTCGGTGACCAGGATGACGAGCACCCGGGGACCGCCGAGGGCGACGAGCTCCACGTGCGTGACGTTGGCGCGGGAGAACGAGGGGTACTGCACGATCGCGACCTGGCCGGTCAGCTGCGTGAGCGCCCGCACCGTTCGAGCGAGGAGGTCGTCGAGATCCCCGGCCTCGTCGAGGAACGACGTGATGGCCGAGCGCTGCGCGGTCGACAGCGGCCTCAGCTCGGCGAGGTGGTCGACGAAGACGCGGTAGCCCTTGTCGGTGGGCACGCGCCCCGACGAGGTGTGCGGCGCGACGATGAGCTCTTCGTCTTCGAGCAGCGCCATGTCGTTGCGGATCGTGGCGGCCGAGACTCCGAAGGCGTGGCGGTCGACGATGGCCTTGCTGCCGACCGGCTCACGCGTGTCGACGTAGTCCTGGACGATCGCGCGCAGGACCTGGAGGCCGCGTTCCGACACCATGCGCTGCTCCTCCCGTCTGGCACTCGACTCGACTGAGTGCCAATTCTACGACGATCGCCCGGCCCCTGCGTCGAGCGGCTCGCGGGGTGTGCCTCGCGCGTCCCGTCCGCCCCGGCGATGAACGCCGATCCTGTCGAGACACGCTGCGTCGCGCAGTGTTTCGTCCGGATCGGCGTTTATCGAGGGATGCGGCACGCGCCGGGACGCCGATGATCACCGGGATGTCGGGAGGCGCGGAGCACCGGCACGCGCGAGGGGCCGACACAGGCGTGCGCCGTCTCGCGCGAGAGCACACCGATTCGAGGGGTGGATCGATTCCGCGCGGGTCAGGCCGTGAGCGCGCGCACCACGGCATCCGCCAGCAGGCGTCCGCGGCGTGTCAGCACGATGCGCCCGCGCACGGCATCCGCGCCCTCGATGAGGCCGTCGGCGATGAGGGATGCCACGGCCTTGCGGCCCTCGCCGAGGATCTCCGACACCGCGAGCCCCTCGCGGATGCGACTGCGCAGGAGCACCGACTCGAGCCGGCGCGCGGTCTCGTCGGGACGCTCGCGTGCGGCGGCGGGCGACTCCTCGGCCGCGAGGCGCTGCGCGTACGCGGCCGGGTGTTTGACGTTCCACCAGCGCAGCCCGGCGACATGGCTGTGGGCGCCGGGACCGAAGCCCCACCAGTCGGTGCCGCGCCAGTAGGCGAGGTTGTGCCGGGAACGGTGGTCGACCCCGCGCGACCAGTTCGAGACCTCGTACCAGTCGTAGCCGGCGGCCGCGAGCAGATCGTCGGCGAGTTCGTACATGTCGGCCTGCAGGTCGTCATCCGGCATGGCGACCACCCCCGAGCGGATCTGCCGAGCCAGCTTCGTGCCGTCCTCGACGATCAGCGCGTAGGCCGAGACGTGGTCGGGCTCCAGAGCGGTGGCCGCCTCGAGGGAGGCGCGCCAGTCGTCGAGCGACTCCCCCGGTGCGCCGTAGATCAGGTCGACCGAGACGTCGAGACCGGCGCGGCGCGCGGCCGAGACGGCGGTGGAGACGTTGGCCGGGTCGTGCGTGCGATCGAGGGCGGCGAGCACGTGCGGCCGGGCCGACTGCATGCCGATCGACAGGCGCGTCACGCCCGCCGCGGCGAGGGTGCCCGCGACGGCGTCGTCGACCGTGTCGGGGTTGGCCTCGACCGTGACCTCCGCGCCCTCGGCGATGCCGAACTCCTCGCGCACGGCATCCAGCATCCGCGCCAGATCGCCGGGCGGGAGCAATGTGGGCGTGCCGCCGCCGAAGAACACCGTGGATGCCGCACGCCGACCGCCCGCGGCATCCATCACCGTGCCCGCGAGGCGGACCTCGGCGGCGAGCGTGTCGGCGAAGTCGTCTTGGCGGGCGCCGCGCAGCTCGCTCGCGGTGTACGTGTTGAAGTCGCAGTAGCCGCAGCGCACGCGGCAGAACGGCACGTGCAGGTACACGCCGAAGTCGGCGTCGGCGTCGACGACCAGGTCGCCGGGGAGCCGACCGTCGACGGGCGCGGGGTCGCCGAGCGGGAGGGGCCCGCCCATCAGGACGTGTACAGCGGCGAGATCGCGCGCAGGTACCGCGCGAACAGCGCCTTGCGCCGACGCCGGACGCGGCTCGTGAAGAGGCGGTACGACGGCGCGGTCGGCCGGTCGAAGGCCCGCACGACGAACCAGACCTCGTCGTTCTCGCGCCATTCGAGGGCGAAGAGCTCTTCGCCGCTCACGATCGAATGCCCGACCGTCCCGAGGATGAAGCCGACCCGGCGGGGCTCCTCGAAGACCGAGATGACGCGCAGTTCGGCGTCGGCGCGGTGGCCGTCGACCTTGCCGTGCAGGCGCACGCCGGTGCCGGGGCTGACGAACGGGGTGCCGTCGGCGGCGAAGCGCTGTTCGGCCTCGAGTCGGCTCGGCGCCACGGGCGCTCCCTCGGCGTCGAAGCCGACACCGGCATAGCCCCCTCGGGATGCCGGGCGCACGTCGGTGATGCTCAGTTCCTCCCCGCGCAGCGGAGCCCAGGAGAGCAGGAGCTCACCGGCCGCGACGAAGCGCTCATCGCCGCTGCCGATGCGCCACGCGTCTTCCGCGGGCACGGAGTGCTCCGGCGGGTACTGCATGAGGTCGGGCGCCTGGGTGGCGCCGACCGCCGCGTAGTCGACCGTGTCGTCGGTGAAGTTCTGCCGTCGCATGATCTCCCTCTCGATTCGGTCGTTACTTCTTCGCCTCGACGTCTCCCGACAGGGCGGCGATGAACGCCTCCTGGGGAACCTCGACGCGGCCCACCATCTTCATGCGCTTCTTGCCCTCTTTCTGCTTCTCGAGGAGCTTGCGCTTGCGGGTGATGTCACCGCCGTAGCACTTGGCCAGAACGTCCTTGCGGATCGCGCGGATCGTCTCGCGGGCGATGATGCGGGCGCCGATGGCGGCCTGGATGGGCACCTCGAACTGCTGACGAGGGATGAGCTTGCGCAGGCGCTCGGCCATGAGCGTGCCGTAGGCGTAGGCCTTCTCGCGGTGCACGATCGAGCTGAACGCGTCGACCTTGTCGCCCTGCAGCAGGATGTCGACCTTGACGAGGTCGGCCGTCTGCTGGCCGGCGGGCTCGTAATCGAGGCTCGCGTACCCCTGCGTGCGCGACTTGAGGTGGTCGAAGAAGTCGAACACGATCTCGCCGAGGGGCATGTGGTAGCGCAGCTCGACGCGGTCTTCGCTGAGGTACTCCATGCCGAGGAGCGTGCCGCGGCGCGTCTGGCAGAGTTCCATGACGGTGCCGACGTAGTCCTTCGGCAGCAGGATGCCGACCTTGACGATCGGCTCCGACACGGAGGCGACGCGACCGTCGGGGTATTCGCTGGGGTTGGTGACCGAGACCGTCTCACCGGTGTCGGTCGTGACCTCGTAGGTCACCGACGGAGCCGTGGTAATGAGGTCGAGTCCGAACTCGCGCGAGAGGCGCTCGGTGATGATCTCGAGGTGCAGCAGCCCGAGGAAGCCGCAGCGGAAGCCGAAGCCCAGCGCGACCGAGGTCTCGGGCTCGTACTGCAGCGAGGCGTCGGAGAGCTTCAACTTGTCGAGCGCTTCGCGCAGCTCGGCGTAGTCGCTGCCGTCGATCGGGTAGATGCCCGAGAAGACCATCGGCTTCGGGTCGGTGTAGCCGGGCAGCGCCTCGGTGGCGGGCTTGCGGTGGGTGGTGATCGTGTCGCCGACCTTCGACTGGCGCACGTCCTTCACCCCGGTGATCAGGTAGCCGACCTCGCCCACACCGAGGCCCTGGGTGGGCACCGGCTCCGGGCTCGAGACGCCGATCTCGAGAGCCTCGTGCGTCGCGCCGGTCGACATCATCTGCAGCCGCTCGCGCGGCTGGAGGGACCCGTCGATCATGCGGACGTAGGTGACGACGCCGCGGTAGGCGTCGTAGACGGAGTCGAAGATCATCGCGCGGGCCGGGGCGTCGGCCTTGCCGATTGGGGCGGGGATCTTCTCGACGATGAGGTCGAGCAGGTCTTCGACGCCCATGCCGGTCTTGCCGCTGACGCGCAGCACGTCGGCGGGGTCGCCGCCGATCAGGCCGGCGAGCTCGGCGGCGTACTTGTCGGGGTCGGCGGCGGGCAGGTCGATCTTGTTCAGCACGGGGATGATCGTCAGATCGTTCTCGAGTGCGAGGTAGAGGTTCGCCAGGGTCTGGGCCTCGATGCCCTGCGCAGCGTCGACGAGGAGGATCGCGCCCTCGCACGCGGCGAGCGAACGGCTGACCTCGTACGTGAAGTCGACGTGACCGGGCGTGTCGATCATGTTGAGGGCGAACGTGCCGTCGGCGGTGGACCACGGCATCCGCACGGCCTGCGACTTGATCGTGATGCCGCGCTCGCGCTCGATGTCCATGCGGTCGAGGTACTGCGCGCGCATGTCGCGGTCGGCGACGACGCCGGTGATCTGCAGCATGCGGTCGGCCAACGTCGACTTGCCGTGGTCGATGTGGGCGATGATGCAGAAGTTGCGGATCTGCGCCGGCGGGGTGGCGGACGGCTCGAGGGGCTTCAGGGCGCGCGGTGACATGTTCCGTCGATTCTACGGTGGCGCGCCGACATCCCCGTCCGCGGATGTCCAGGATGCCGGCATCCGGCATCCCGATCGCGCCGCGGGACGCGCGAGATCATGCGATCCGGACGAGGGCGCACGTTGTCGGCGGGGTCGGATGGTGTCGGCGTCGCGGCCCGGACCTCACGGTGTGCCTCGCTCGTAGCATGGATGCCATGGCGGTCCAGGTCGTGTTCGTGCACGGCATCCGCACGTCGGCGACCATGTGGCGCACGCAGGTCGCGTACCTCGAGCAGCGGGGCACGCCCGCGATCGCGGTCGACCTGCCCGGGCACGGCACGCGCCGGGGCGAGGACTTCACGCTCGACGGCGCCTTCGCCACGATCGACGCAGCCGTTCGCGAAGCCGCGACCCGGGGACCCGTGCTGCTGGTGGGCCATTCGATGGGCGGACTGCTCTCGATCGAGTACGTGGGTCGGGAGGAGGAGCCGCCGCCGGTCGCCGCGTTCGTCGCGGCATCGTGCACCTCGATCCCCCGCGGCGTGGGGCTTGCGGCGTATCGCTTCCTCGCGCGGCGGTTCGACAGCCTCCCCGATCGCGGCCTGGGGCTGACCAACCGCGTGCTGGATCGCACTCTGCCGCCCGAGACCCGGCCCGACTTCGGCGCCGGCGGCTACGCGTTCGACGCGCAGGACACCGCGCTCGCGTCACTGTCCGTGCTCGACCTGCTCGCGGCACTGCGGCGCATCGAGGTGCCACTGTGGTTCATCAATGGGCAGTGGGACCAGCTGCGCGTGAACGAGAAGCTGTTCTCGTCGATCGCGAAGGATGCCGAGTTGATCGTCGTTCCGCGCACGACCCACCTCGTCACGGCGATGCGGCCGCGCGTGTTCAACGCGCTGCTGGAGGTGGCGCTCACCACGATCGAGACCTCGACCTGTTAGACTCGATTCTTGGCTTGCGTGTGGGGTTTTTCCCGACCTCCACGATCGCCGGTGCAGCGCCCCTCTACCGCTTGACCGGCACTTCCAACATTCACTCAAACGAAAGACCGTCGACGTGGCGAACATCAAGTCGCAGATCAAGCGCAACAAGACCAACGAGAAGGCGCACGAGCGCAACAAGGCCGTCAAGAGCGAGCTGAAGACGCACGTGCGTCGCACCCGCGAGGCCGTCCTGGCCGGTGACAAGGAAGCCGCCGAGAAGGCGCTCGTACTCGCCGGCAAGAAGCTCGACAAGGCCGTGAGCAAGGGTGTCATCCACCAGAACCAGGCCGCGAACCGCAAGTCGGCCATCGCGAAGCAGGTCAACGCTCTCTGAGCCGAAGCCTTTCGACAGCCCGTCCCGCCTCGGCGGGGCGGGCTTCGTCGTTTCCGGGGGCGGTTCGGGAGGCACGGCGGGACGGGGCGGTGGTTTCGGGCCTTCGGCCGGGGGTCGGGCCGAGCGGTTCGGGGCGTTCGACCGGGGGTCGGGCCGAGCGGTTCGGGGCGCGTTCTGTGCATTGGGGCGGACTATTCGCGCCCCACAGCACGCAACGCGCCCCAAACCCGATGGCGGGTTGAGAGGTCCCGGTTTGCGGCCGGGCGCGGCGGTTTGGGGCGCGTTCAGTGCATTGGGGCGCGCAATTCACGCCCCGATGCACGCAACGCGCCCCAAACCTCGTAGGCGGGATGGGAGGTCGCGGTTTGCGGCCGGGCGTGGCGGGTTGGGGCGCGTTCAGTGCACTGGGGCGCGCAATTCACGCCCCGATGCACGCAACGCGCCCCAAACCCCGTAGGCGGGTTCGGAGGTCCCGGTTTGCGGCCGGGCGCGGCGGTTTGGGGCGCGTTCGGTGCATTGGGGCGCGCAATTCACGCCCCGATGCACGCAACGCGCCCCAAACCCGACGGGCGGAGCATACCCGGCGGAGCTACCGCAGCCGCGAGGCCGCTTGGCGTGAAACAGCGGCGCCCCGCACGAGCCCGAGACCGCGCTCCGCGGCGCGACGTCGCGTCTGGGGTGCGTGCACCGTCTGAGGTGCAACGTCCCGGCTGCGGCTCGATGTCCCGTCTGGGGCGCGTGACGTCACCGCACACCGCGGGTAGCGCTCGAACTCGCGCCGGGCGCAGCCGCGCACCGCGTCAGTCGCCGTACGGGGCGCGTGTGGCGATGATCGTGATCATGCGCTCGAGCGCGAAGACCGGGTCGCGCGAGGCGCCCTTGACCTCGGCGTCGGCGCGGGCGGTGGCGTGGATCGCCATGCCGAGGGTGTTGCCGGTCCAGCCGACGAGGTCGCGGCGGGCGCGGTCGACCTGCCAGTCCTTCATGCCGAGGCGCTGTGCGGTGGCCGACGACGACTCGCGGGTTCCGGCGACCCGCGCCATCGTGCGGAGCTTCATCGCGAC
This sequence comes from uncultured Microbacterium sp., assembly GCF_947489255.1. Classification (GTDB taxonomy): domain Bacteria; phylum Actinomycetota; class Actinomycetes; order Actinomycetales; family Microbacteriaceae; genus Microbacterium; species Microbacterium phycohabitans. Next base: position 396,734 of record NZ_CANLCY010000002.1, on the reverse strand, counting down.
CGCGGCGACGAGGGGCACGGGGTCGGCTCCGGATGCCAGGGCGTGGCGCAGCGCGAGAAGCGCCGGCCCGTACTGACCGGCGATGGCGGTGTCGGCGACGGTGAACGCCGAGGTCTCGACGCGCCCGCCGTAGTACCTCTCGACGATGCGCTCGTCGATGTCGCCGGGGACGTCGGCGATGAGCTGCTGGCAGGCGGCGGCGAGCTCGGTGAGGTCATCGGCGAACGCGGACACGAGGGAGCGCAGGGCGACCGGGGCGATGCGCTTCTGGGCGGCTTTGAATTCTCCGACGGCGAAGTCGAACCGGTCGGAGTCGCGCTTGACGGCGGGACACGCGATCTCGATGCCGCTCCCCTGGCCCGCGCGGATGCCGTCGAGGAGCTTCTTGCCGCGGACGCTCGCGCCGGTGTGGCGCAAGACGACCGTGGCGCCCTCCTGCGTCTGCGAGAGGTACGAGACGGCCTCGCTGAGGAACGTGTCGCTGCACTTCTCGACCCCGCTGACGCGCACGAGCCGCGGCTCGCCGAACAACGACGGCGAGGTGACGGACAACAGGGTGCCCGCGGCGTAGTCGTCGGCACGGATGTCGGTGACCTCGAGGCTCGGGTCTTCGCTCTTCAGCAGGGAGCGGATACCGGCGATCGCGCGTTCGGCGCAGACCTCTTCGGGGCCCGAGACCAGCACGATGGGAGCCGGCTGCGGGGCGCGCCACGACACCTGCGGGATGGCCGATTTGGCCTTGGCAGGGGCTGCGCGTCGAGGGGCCGGGGTCACCCTCACAGCCTACCGACAGGGTCGGACACGCGTACCGGGCCGAAGAGGGAACGGGGCCGGCGCCGCGGCGACGTCGACCGCGCGAGATGGCCGCCGTCGCCCGGCGCTCGGTGGCAGCCGCAGACGAGCGCGTGCGGGGCGGGCGCTACCGCGCACTGGCCCGCCGCGAGCCGCTCGTCCGCTCGCGCCCACCTTCGTCACCCTCCACGCTGGCGCCACAGGGTGAGACGCCCCTCCTCGTCGTGCCAGACGGCGAGCAATCCCCCGGTGTCCGTGCGCGCCGCGACGGTCGCCTCCTCCTTCAGGATGCCGAGCAAGCGTGCCGTCGGATGACCGTAGGTGTTGTGCGCACCGACGCCGATCAACCCGATCGAGGCGTGCAGGCGGTGGTACAGCTCAGAATCCTGGTCGGCGCTGCCGTGGTGCGAGACCTTCACCACCTCCACGCGCGGCGCGTCGACCCGTCGCAACAGCGCCGCTTGCGGCTCGGCGCCGAGGTCTCCGAGCAGGACGGTGCGCGGGAAGCCCTCCCCCACGACGTCGATCGCGACGCTTGCGGCGTTGCCGGGCTCCGTACCGGGCAGGGGCCCGAGCGCCTGCCACCGAGTGCTGCCCACCGTTCCCGTCATGCCCATCGTCGCCGGGACCAGTCGCGCGCCACCGGCGACGAAGCAATCGAGCAACCTCCGATCACCCGCTTCGCCGAGAGGACCGTGCACGATCAGATCGGTCCGACCCACGACGGCCGCCGATCCCCCGACATGGTCTTCATCGAAGTGTGTGAGGACGACGAGGTCGAGATGGGCGATGCCCAGGGTCTGGAGACACTCGGCGAGGGGCTGAGGGTCGGGGCCGGTGTCGACGAGGGCGACCGCCGATCCGGAACGCCACAGGGTGGCATCCCCTTGTCCGACGTCGCACATGGCCACCTGCCACAGCGCGGGAACGGTGAGCGGCCCGGCCACGGATCGAACGACACCCGTCGCCCCGGTCACCCCCACGAGCACCGCGACCATCGCCGTCGCGGTCGCTGTCAGCCGCGGCACCCTGCGCGGACGCGCCACGGCCACCGCGATCGCCGCCCCCACGACGGCCAGCAAGGCCGCACCGAGGGTGCCCTCCGGCCAGGGCAGATTCTGAGCCGGGACTGCCGCCGCGGTCCGCGCGATGGCGGCGATCCAGGCGGCGGGGATCCAGGCGAGGGCGGTCAGCCCGTCGCGAAGCCACGGGACAGGGGCGATGCAGGCGAGCGCACCCGCGATCGTGGCCGGCGCCGCGGCCGGATCGGCGAGCATGTTGGCCACCACCCCGAGCAGGGGAACGTGCGGGTCGATCAGCACGATGAGCGGACCGCACACGATCTGAGCCGACGTGGGCACCGCCAGTGCCAGTGCGAGAGGTTGCGGCATCCATCGCCCGAACCCGGTGGCCAGCGGTCGGGCGAGGACGAGGAGGGCGGCGGTCGCCGCGGCGGACAGGGCGAAGCCGAGTGATCGGCACAACCAGGGGTCGGCGATCAACAGCACGGTCACCGCCCCCGCCAGAACGGCGATACCGATGGTCGGTCGCCCCAGGGCGACCGCCAGCAGCGCGATCGCGCTCATCGCGGCGGCGCGGACGACGCTGGGCTCGGGCGTGACCAGGATGACGAACGCTGCCAGCACGATGAGTGCGCCCACCACACGGATGCCACGACGAACCCCGCACAGCCCGAGCACACCGAAGGCGGATCCCACGACCAAGGCGCAGTTGGCGCCCGAGACCGCGGTGAGGTGGGAGAGGGAGGCGGCGTTCATGGCGATCTCGGTGTCGCTGTCGAGGCTGGAGGTGTCGCCGACGGCCAGACCCGGGATGAGGCCCGCCCCGGGTTGCGGCAGGCCGTGCGTCGAGGCCACGAGCCCGTCGCGAAGCTGTTCGAACACCGCCCAGACGCCCTCGGGCGCGGATGCGCGCTCGACCTCGTTCGCGCGCAGCGCCAGGATCGCGCGATCGGCGGGGTCGGTGGGGATGCCCGTCCCTGCGACGACGATCTCACTGCCGGGACCGATCGAGGCGACGTCGCTCAGCACCTCGGGATCGAAGCCGATGCGAGCCGGAATTAGACCGCTCACCGCGGTGGCGCCCGCGGTCAGGGTCGAGACCGACGCGTCCATCCACGCCCCGCCGCCGGAACTCCTGGCCAGATGTCCCGTCACCGTCGCCGTGACCCGCAGGTGCCGCCCGCCCTCCACCTGGAGGTGGGCGACCGCCTCGCGCGTCGGGACGAGAGACGACACCGTTGCGGCGGAGGCACCCGCGCAGGCGAGCGCGACCGCAACGACGACCAGCAACGGATGCCGCACCCGGACGAGGAGCGCGACCACGATGGCCGCCGCTGCCGAGAGGCACACGGCGAGCAGTCCCGGATCGGTCAGGGCGGTCGCCGCCGCAGCCGCCGTCCATGTCGCCCCCGCCACCACGACCGGCCGCAGAGACCGCCGCCGCAGCGCCCGGCTTGTGTTCACACGCGCACCAGGTCGCGGATCGCGGCGAGCATCTTGTCGCCGATCCCGGGCACCGACAGCAGGTCGTCGACACTGGTGAAGCGTCCGTTCTCTTTGCGCCACGCGAGGATGCGGTCGGCCATCGCGGGCCCTACCCGGGGCAGGGTGTCGAGCTGCTCCGCGGTCGCCGTGTTGAGGTCGAGGAGCGCGCTCGCGGTCCCCGAAGCGCCGGGCCCATCCCCTTCGGGGGCAGCACCCGCCACGGGGACGACGATCTGCTCCCCGTCGGTCACGGTACGGGCGAGATTGACGCCGTCGCGATCCGCGTCGTCGGCGAACCCGCCGGCCAGAGCCACGGCGTCGGCGACCCGGCCGCCGACATCGAGCCGGTACAGTCCCGCTCGGTGCACCGCACCGGCGACGTGGACGTAGACGCCGGTCTGGGCGGGGACCACCGCACTCCGCGAGGGCGACGGACCGGGGGTGACGGTCTCGGCCCCGGTCGTGCCGCGGAACATCCCGATGCCGATCGTCACGGCGAAGGCCGCGAGGATCAGCACGATCACCGCGCCGACGCCCAGCTTGCGCCGCGCGCCGGTCCCCTCGGCATCCGGGGCTTCGGCGGGACGAGCGGTCATGCACTCACGGTAGGGATGAGCCTCCACGTCCCGTGGGCGGGGCGGACCGATCGGTGGACGACCGTGCCAGCTCCCCCGCTGGGGAGGAGCCGCACCGAACGACGGTCACCGACGACGTCGAATGCGCCGCTGCCCCGTCGACACCGGGCTGCTCACCCGGTCGGGCTCCAATGGCCCATGCGCCCCCGCAGCGGGTCGGCGTTCACCCGGGCGACGACGCTCAGGCACGAAGGCCGGCCGTCTCTGGGCGACGACACGACCGCCCGAAGCGACACCCGCGCGCGCCCGTGAACGCCGAATGCCACGCCCTCACCGCTCCGCAGAGCTCGAGGACGTGGCATCCGGAGTCGACGATCACTTCGTCGAGAAGCTGACCACCTTCGGCGGACGCACGACCGCGCGCACGATCTCGCGCTCGCCGAGCGCGCGCACGACCTTCTCGTCGGCGCGCGCGAGCTTCTCCAGCTCGTCGGCGCCGATCTTGGCCGAGACCTGCAGCGTGCCGCGCACCTTGCCGTCGATCTGCACGACGGCGGTCACGGTGTCTTCGACCAGCAGCGTCGGGTCGGCCTGGCGCCAGGTGACGAGGCCGACGAAGCCGTCGTAGCCGAGCGTCTGCCACATCTCCTCTGCGGTGTGCGGGGCGAACAGGTCGAGAGTCATCGCGATGACCTCCGCCGCCTCGCGCACGGCGGGGTCGCTCGCGCCGGCCGAGCCGTCGATCGCCTTCCGGGTGGTGTTCACCAGCTCCATCAGGCGGGCGACGACGACGTTGAACTTCGTCTGCTCGATGAGGTTCGGCGCCTCGGCCAGCAGGCGGTGGGTCACGCGGCGCAGCGACGCGTCGCCCTCGGCCCAGACGACGTCGGTCTCGCTGTCGACGTCGTGCGCGATGCGCAGGGCGCGGGCGAGGAACTTCGCCGCGCCCGTCGTCGACACGTCGTTCCAGTCCTTGTCGTCCTCCACCGGGCCGGCGAAGGCGAGCGCCACGCGCAGCGCGTCGGCGCCGTGGGCGTCGAGCTCCTCCTGGAAGAGCACCAGGTTGCCCTTGCTCTTCGACATCTTCGCGCCGTCGAGGATGACCATGCCCTGGTTGATGAGGCTCGAGAACGGCTCGGTGAACTCCACCAGGCCCATGTCGAACAGCGCCTTGGTGATGAAGCGCGCGTACAGCAGGTGCAGGATCGCGTGCTCCACGCCGCCGATGTAGAAGTCGACCGGGCCCCACTTCGATGCCTCGCGGCCCGAGAACGCCTCCGTCTCGCTGTTCGGCGACAAGAAGCGCAGGTAGTACCAGGAGCTGTCGACGAAGGTGTCCATCGTGTCGGGGTCGCGCAGCAGCGTCTGCCCCGTCTCGGGATCGGTGACCTGCACCCACTCCGTGGCGGCTCCCAGCGGGGAGGTGCCCTTGGGCTTGAGGTCGAGACCCTCGACGGAGGGCAGCACGACCGGGAGCTGGTCGGCGGGCACGGGCGTGATCGACCCGTCCTCCCCGTGCAGCATCGGGATCGGGGTTCCCCAGTAGCGCTGACGCGAGATGAGCCAGTCGCGCAGGCGGTACGTCTTGGCGGCGCGGCCGACGCCCTTCGCCTCGAGCTCCTCGATCATCCGCGCAATTGCGTTGCGCTTGCTCAGCCCGTTCAGCGATCCGGAGTTGATCATGCGCCCGTCGCCCGTGAGCGCGACGCCGGTCTTGACGGGGTCGGTCTCGTCGAGGTCGCCGAGGGGATCGATCGGCACGCCGTCGGCATCCAGCTCGATCACCGGGATCGCCCCGGTGACGGGAGCGTTCGTGTCGACGACCACCTTCACGGGCAGGTCGAACGCGCGGGCGAAGTCGAGGTCGCGCTGGTCGTGCGCGGGCACGGCCATCACTGCACCGTGGCCGTAGTCGGCGAGCACGTAGTCGGCGGCCCAGATCGGCAGCTTCTCGCCGTTGATCGGGTTGATCGCGTAGTGCCCGAGGAACACGCCCGTCTTGGGACGGTCGGTCGCCTGCCGCTCGATGTCGGTCGCGCGCTGCACCTGCTCGAGGTACGCGCGGAACGTCTCCTGCACGCCCTGATCGGCGGATGCCGCGAGCTCGGCCGCGAGCTCCGACTCGGGCGCTACGACGAAGAACGTCGCGCCGTGCAGGGTGTCGGGGCGCGTGGAGAAGACGGTGATCTTCTCTTCGCGGCCCTCGACCTCGAAGGTGATGTCGGCACCCACGGAGCGGCCGATCCAGTTGCGCTGCATCTGGATGACCTTGCTCGGCCAGAAGCCCTCGAGCTGGTTGAGGTCGTCGAGCAGACGGTCGGCGTAGTCGGTGATGCGCAGGAACCACTGCGTCAGCTTCTTCTTGACCACCACGGCGCCGCTGCGCTCGCTCGTGCCGTCGGGCAGCACCTGCTCGTTCGCGAGCACGGTCTGATCCACCGGGTCCCAGTTGACCAGGGCGTCCTTGCGGTACGCCAGGCCCTTGTCGTAGAGCTTCTGGAACAGCCACTGGTTCCAGCGGTAGTACTCGGGGTCGCTCGTGTGCAGCACGCGGCTCCAGTCGAACGAGACGCCGTAGTCTTTCAGGCTCTCCTTCTGCTGGGCGATGTTGGCGTACGTCCACTCGACCGGATCGGCGCCGCGCTTGATGGCGGCGTTCTCGGCCGGTAGGCCGAATGAGTCCCAGCCGATGGGGTTGAGCACGTTGTACCCGCGGTGGCGCCAGAAACGGGCCACGATGTCGGAGTAGAGGTAGTTCTCGGCGTGCCCCATGTGCAGGTCGCCCGAGGGGTAAGGGAACATCGCGAGCACGTACTTGCGGGGACGCGTGTCGTCGTCGCCCCCGGCGCGGAACGGGTCTTTATCGGCCCACGCCTGCTGCCACTTCGCCTGGATGGCGTGGGTGTCGAAGCCCCCCTCGCGGGGGTCTGGTGCGGAGTTCTGAGACACGGGTGAAGCCAATCGTGAAGGTCGGGGAGGCCGCGAGGGCCTCCTCCCAGGCTATCGGACCGCGCGTCACCACCCGGGCGGGACATCGGCGCCCAGAGCCGCGAGCGGTGCGCGCGCCTTCAGCCCCACCTCAGCGACCTCGGATGCCGCGACCGACCGCCACGTGATCCCCCCTCCGGCGCCGACCCAGGCGGCATCCGGCTCGACGACGACGCTGCGGATGACCATGGCGAGGTCGGCGGAGCCGTCGTCGCCGATCCAGCCGAACGTTCCGGAATAGACGCCGCGGGGCGCCGCCTCGAGGCCGGCGAGGATCTCCATCGCCGACGCCTTCGGCGCCCCGGTCATGCTGCCCGCGGGGAACGCCGCCGAGAGCAGCTCGCCGATCGTCGTGCCGGGCAGCAGCCTCCCCGACACCTCGCTCACGAGCTGGTGCACGCTCGGATACGTCTCCACCTCGAGGAGGCGATCGACCCCGACCGTCGACGGTTCGCACACCTGCGACAGGTCGTTACGCATGAGGTCGACGATCATGACGTTCTCGGCGCGTTCCTTGGCATCCGTCCGCAGCTCTTCGGCCAATGCGCGGTCGGTCTCGGCGTCGGCGGCGCGTCGCCGCGTCCCCTTGATCGGGTGCGTGTGCACGTGGCCGTCGCGGACGGTCAGGAAGCGCTCGGGCGACACGCTCGCGAGGGCCGTGCCGCCCTGGCGCAGGAACCCGGCGTGGTGCGACCCCGACGCGCGGCGCAGGCGCCGGAACACGTCGAGCGCGTCGATCGCCCCCGGCACGGTGAATCGGGTGGTGAGGCACAGCTGGTACGCGTCGCCCTCGCGAATGCGCTCGCGACACGCCTCGATGAGTTCGGCGTACCGATCGGGTGAGACGCGGGCGGATGCCGTGCCCCGGGCCGGCGCGTCGGGCACCGGCGCCGCGGGGGTCACGGCCGCGAGACGCTCCGGAGACACCGCGTCGCCGTACACGAGCACGCGTCGCGCGGCATGGTCGAAGGCGAGGAACGAATCGACGCGCATCCACGCGGAATCGCCCTCGTACGCGCGCCAGCCCACCCAGCCGCCCCGGAACGCCCCGGTCCGGTCGTCGCCGGCGCGCGGCCCCGTCGCGTCGACGCGGGTGCTCACGGACTCGTCTGCCGGGCGCCCCGTCCCCATCCAGCTCCACCCCGTCCGGGCGTCGGCTCCGGCGTCGAGCCAGAACGCGTGGGCGGACGCGGCGAAGAGATCGACGAAGGCCGCTTCGGGGTCGACCCAGCCGTGTCGGGTGAATGGAGAGGCGGAGTCGGGCACGCTCCCAGGCTAGGCGCGACGAGCGGCTCTAGGCTGAGGGAGGTGAACGAGATCCTCACGTGGCTGCTCGACGTCGTCCAGAACGTCGACCCCGTGTTGCGCACGGTCATCGCCGGTCTCGCGGTCATGCTCGAAACGAGCGTGCTGGTCGGTCTCGTCGTCCCCGGCGACACGATGGTCATCGTCGCCGGCACCGCCGTCGCCTCCCCCGTGGAGGGTGTCGTACTCGCCGCCGCGATCGTGGTGGGGGCGCTCATCGGCGAGAGCCTCGGCTTCTGGCTCGGTCGCTACTTCGGACCGCGCATCCGGGCGTCGCGGCTCGGGCAGAAGCTGGGCGAACGCAACTGGGACCGCGCCGACCGCTACCTGCGCCGACGCGGGGGTCCGGCGATCTTCCTGTCGCGCTTCCTGCCCGTGCTGCACTCCCTCGTCCCTCTCACGGTGGGGATGAGCGGGTACAGCTACCGCCGTTTCCTCGCGTGGACGACCCCCGCGTGCGTCGTCTGGGCGAGCCTGTACGTCACGGTCGCGGCGGGAGCGGCGGGGACGTATCGCGAACTCAGCGATCAGATCCACTACGCCGGCTATGTCTTCGTCGGCATCCTCGTCGTCTTCCTCGTGCTCGTCTTCGTCGGCAAGAAGGTCATCGAACGGATGGAACGCCGTCACCTGGCAGATGACGACCAGATCCTCGAATCCGCGGACGGCGACGTGAAAGACTGAGGCGGATGCCTCGTAATCCTCGCGCCAAAGTGCTCTGGTTCGCCCGACTGGAGCGCCGCTTCCACCGCTGGCGCGAACGACGCGCCCGCGCCCGCGGCCTCCGTCCGGCCGTCACCGGCTTCCCCGGCTACGGCACGGAGGAGTGGGTGCGCGTCCTCGGCCGCGTCCTGATCGCGCCGCCCACGAAGCGCACCTCCACGGGTGAGCTCGAGAGCCTGCGCGGGTGGCGGAGCTTCGCCGCGGTCCCGGTGGGGTTCGCGCACGTCACGGTCGTGATCGATGGGGTGACCCACCAGGTCGCCGCCGACCGCGGAGGGGTCATCGACGCGAAGCTCCCGGCGACGCTGAAGCCCGGGTGGCAGAGCATCACGATGTCGGTCGAGGGCAGCGATCCCGCCGAGACCCGCGTCTTCGTCGTCGGGTCCGACGTCCGGTTCGGCGTCGTCAGCGACATCGACGACACCGTCATGGTCACCGCTCTCCCCCGTCCCCTGCTGGCCGCCTGGAACTCGTTCGTCGTCGACGAGCACGCGCGGCAGCCCGTCCCCGGAATGGCGGTCATGCTCGAGCGCCTCACACGTGAGCACCCGGGCACGCCCGTCGTCTACCTCTCCACCGGGGCATGGAACGTCGCACCCACGCTGACGCGCTTCATGCGTCGACACCTGTTCCCGGCGGGTTCGTTCCTGCTCACCGACTGGGGTCCGACGCACGATCGCTGGTTCCGCAGCGGCCGCGACCACAAAGAACTGAACCTCCGCCGCCTCGCGGCCGAGTTCCCGCAGGTGAAGTGGCTGCTCGTCGGGGACGACGGACAGCACGACGACGCGATCTACACCGGTTTCGCGATCGAGCACCCGCGGAACGTCGAGGCCGTCGCCATCCGCCGCCTGCTGCCCGCCGAGGCCGTGCTCGCCGGAGGTCGCACCGTCGTCGACGACCACTCGGCGGCCGAGGTGCCCTGGGTCACCGGCTCGGACGGCGCGGCCCTGCTCGATCGGCTCGAAGACGTGGGCGTCATCTCGCGCAACGCCTGATCCCGGATGCCGTGCGGCCCATGCCGCACACAACTTCGGTGATTCGCGCACGCTCAGCGCGAACCCCGCTCCCTCGGGGTGAGGCTGCGTACACCGAGGTTGCGCTCATCCCGAGGGTGCGTGAGACGTCGGAATCACGTGAATCGCTGATGTCGCGCTGAGCGCCGAGGTTGCGCTGGGCGACGCGCGGCCGACGGCGACGGACGCGCCGATGTCGGAGGGGCCGCGTACGGTGGAGGCATGTGCGGTCGATTCGTCGTGGCCAATGTCGCCAGTGAGCTCGTGGGGGTGCTGCGCGTCGACGTCGAAGCCGACGAACTGCCTCGGCCGTCGTACAACATCGCGCCCACCTCTCCGGTGGCGATCGTCCTCGATTCGCTCAAGAGCGAGCCACCGGTGCGCCGCCTCGAAGTGGCGCGCTGGGGCCTCATTCCCGGCTGGGCGAAAGACGTGAAGATCGGCGCGCGCGCCTTCAACGCCCGCAGCGAAGAGGTCGAAGACAAGCCGATGTTCCGCAACGCCCTCATCAAGCGCCGCGCCATCGTCCCGGCATCCGGCTACTACGAGTGGAAGACCACCGACGCCGGGAAGACGCCGCACTACATCCACCCCGCCGACGGATCGCCGCTCTTCTTCGCGGGCCTCTACGAGTGGTGGAAAGACCCCGCCCGCGCCGACGACGACCCGGCGCGCTGGGTGCTGAGCTGCACGATCCTCACGCGCGACGCCATCGGCCGCCTCGGCTCGATCCACGACCGCATGCCGCTGTTCATGGACCCCGACGTCGCCGACGCGTGGCTCGACCCCACGACCGAGAACGTCGGCGACATCCTCGACGCGGCGATCGACGCCGCTCCCGACGTGGCCGAGACGCTCGACGACCACGTCGTCTCGGCAGCGGTGGGCAACGTGCGCAACGACTCCCCCGACCTCATCGAGCCGGTCGGATGACCCTGACGCTCGACGCCCCCTGCGTCCTCTCCCGCGACGAGTGGATGCCGATGGCCGGCGCCCACGTCGCGCGCGCCGACGAGCTGACCGCGGCGCACCGAGCGCGGGCGAGCCGGGGCGAGAAGCACCCCGTGGAGGACTTCCTCTTCACGTACTACTCGTACAAGCCCGCGATCCTCCGGCGGTGGCATCCCGGTCCCGGTATCACGCTGCGCGGTGCGACCGAACGCGTCGACTGGCGCTGGTACCGCGCCGACGGCGACGATGTGCGGGTGGATGCCGCCGCCTTCCGTTCGGAGAAGGGCTCGATGTACCGCGGCATCGTGAACCTGCTGCGCGCGACGCGCGATCGTCCCGCGCAGTTCGGGTGCTTCGGTCTGCACGAATGGGCGATGGCCTACCGCGTCGACGAGGTACGCCACGCCGTGCCGCTGCGCCTGGGCCGAGCGGGGACGGATGCGGTGGTCGACGCGCACGAGCTCAAGTGCACCCACTTCGACGCGTTCCGCTTCTTCACCCCCGATGCCGTGCCCCTCAACCGCACGTCGCTGCGGCGCGACGACCAGGCGGCGTGGGAGCAACCGGGCTGCCTGCACGCCGGGATGGACGTCTACAAGTGGGCCGTCAAGCTCGGGCCCCTCGTTCCCGGCACCGTTCTTCTCGACGCGTTCGAGCTCGCCCGCGACATCCGCACGCTCGACATGGAAGCGTCGCCGTACGACCTGACCGACTGGGGCTATGGGGCGGTAGCCATCGAAACCCCGGAGGGCAAAGCCGAATACGTCGCCCGCCAGCGAGCGCTCAGCGCCCGCGGGCAGGAGTTGCGAGACCGTCTGCTGGCTGCCGTGACCTCGCCCGACGACACGCCCGGCGGCGTCGATTTTCCTCGTCTGCGATCCGTGTTGTAAGCTCATGGAGTTGCCTCAAACGGGGCGGAAAACAAAAAACACGGGCCTGTGGCGCAGCTGGTAGCGCACCTGCATGGCATGCAGGGGGTCAGGGGTTCGAGTCCCCTCAGGTCCACCCGGTTGAGAAAGCCCCCGCTTCGGCGGGGGCTTTCGTCGTTCCGGCGGCGTCGTCGTGTCGCCCTCCCGGCCGTGCCTTCGGGTGACTCCACCGGGACCCGCGCGGTCAGTCCCCTGCCCCTGATGCAGGATCCCTCTTGCGAGCAGGATGCCATCCGCAGCGCCTCCGCGGCCGACCCGGCGCCTCACGGTCGACCCGGCGCTGCTTTACGGTCGATTCGGCGCCTCGCGTTCTGTGCCCCGCGTTCTGTGCCCCGTAGATGCGGATCGCCGCCCCAGAACCGGAAAACCACCCCAGAACCGGGTCGATGCGCTCCCGGCATCCGAATCCCGCGCCACCCTCCGGATCCGGTGAACGGATGCCGACCGGGGCCGCTCGGGACGCACGGGAGGGCGCCCGCCCCGGGCATACGAGAACGCCCCCTGCTGGGCGGCAGAGGGCGTTCTGGAGGGCGTCGTTACTCGGGCGCGTTCGCGGGCGTGGGCAGCTCGATCGGGATGACCGGGCAGTCCTTCCACAGGCGCTCGAGACCGTAGTAGACGCGCTCCTCCTCGTGGAACACGTGCACGACCAGATCGCCGAAGTCGAGCAGGACCCAGCGCGATTCCTGGCGACCCTCGCGGCGCAGGCGCTTGTGACCGGCCTCGAGCATTTTCTCCTCGACCTCGTCGGCGATCGCCGCGACGTTGCGCTCGTTGCGACCGGTGACGAGCAGGAACACGTCGACGAGGGGAAGGGGCTCGGACACGTCGAGGGCGACGATGTCATCGCCGCTCTTGGAGTCGGCGGCGAGAGCGGCGATCCGCGCCATCTCCCGCCCGTTGTCGGTGGCTGTCATCGGAAGACTCCTGTCGTGAAGGCGAGCACGAGAGTGACGGCCACCGCCAGCGCGAGCGCGCCGGTCGTGATGATGAGGCCGACGAGGAGCTTGCTCCCCTTCTCGGGCGCCGGTGGGCGAATGATCTCGCCCGGTTGCTTGACGGTGCTGATCGCGGCGCTGGCGGCGATCGGCGTGGGGGACGAGGCGGGCGGGAGCTCGCCGTCGAGGAGCACCGCGTCGGCGTCACGGCCGTCGGTGGTGCCGGGTGCGTGTCCGACCGATCCGAGCCCCTCGGGGAGCGGGAAGGTGCCGGTGATCATGATCTCGCCCGTGCCGTTGATCGGACCCACCAGCGGAACGCCGGTGGGGGTCTGCGACAGGATCAACGCGTTCGGGGTCGAGACGGTGCCGGTGGCACCGGTGTTGCGCGAGATGAGCTGATCGAACGACGCCGGCAGGCTGATGTCGGGCGTCTGTCCGTCGAGCAGGTCGGAGCCCAGGGCCGGGTTGACCACCGACGGCGCGGGCGCCTCTTCGGCCGCGGTGACGGGGCTCTCGCCGGTGTCGGCAGCGGCGGGACGGAAGATCGCGGGGAGCACGGGCTCCGCCGCGGAGGGGGCCGGAGACGCGGCCTGGCGGGGCTGCGCAGGCTCCAGGTCGGGGCTGATGATCGGAACGGCCGCCGTGCGGATCTTCTCCTGCGCGCGAGCCTGACGACGGGTCAGACCCGACACCCCGAACTCGGCACCCGCGTCGGTGAAGGGAGAGTCGAAGACGGCGGGGCGCAGCGCGGGTGCGGCAGGTTCGTCGCCCACAGCGGGTTCGGTCGCGGCGACGTCCGACGCGCCGGACTCGTCTGCGGCCTCTTCGCCGGCGGCGCGCTCCTCTACGGCGGTGTGCTCCTCTGCCGCGGTGTGCTCCTCGCCGGGCGCGTCCGCGGCCTCGTCGTCCGCGGATCCGTCTGCGGCGTCGGCGGCGGTCGGGGCGGAGGGAACCGCGTCGATGACCTCGGCGGGGGCGGAGGTCTCGGCATCCGGGGTCTGCTCGCCCTCGGGCTGCGGCGGGATGATCGGGGTCGCGCCGGTCTGACGCAGCTCGCGCAGCTGACGACGGGTCAGGGCGGGCGTCTCTGGGGTCTCGGAAGTGCTCATGCCTTACTCCGGTAGAGGTGATGCTTCGCGATGTACTGCACGACGCCGTCGGGCACGAGGTACCACACGGGGTGTCCTCGGCGCACACGTGCGCGGCAGTCTGTGGACGAGATCGACAGCGCCGGGATCTCCAGCTGGCTCACGTTCTCGGAGGGCAGGCCCTCCGTGGTCAGCACGTGACCCGGACGCGAGACGGCGACGAAGTGCGCCAGGTCCCACAGCTCCTGATGGTTGCGCCAGCTGAGGATCTGCGCGACGGCGTCGGCTCCGGTGATGAAGAAGAGCTCGGCGCCCGGGCGCTGCTCCTGCAGATCGCGCAGGGTGTCGATCGTGTAGGTGGGTCCCGCGCGGTCGATGTCGACGCGACTCACGGTGAACTGCGGATTGGATGCCGTCGCGATCACCGTCATGAGATAGCGATGCTCGCTCTCGGTGACGTCGTCTTTCTGCCAGGGGCGGCCCGTGGGCACGAACACGACCTCGTCGAGGTCGAACGATTGCGCGACCTCACTGGCCGCAACGAGGTGACCGTGATGGATGGGATCGAACGTCCCACCCATGACCCCGATACGAGGGGCGCGCGTCACCGACATACGGTGGCCCTCAGTGGCCGTGGGCCTCGGGAGTGGGCGTGCCGTGCTTCTGCGTGTAGGCCTCGGCCTTGTGCGCGTGACGGTTGGAGACGTTGCGGTACGACAGCGTCACCAGGCTCAGCGCGACGAACACGACGAAGGCCACCACGCCGTACCAGAAGGTCGAGGCCTGGACGTTGCCCCCGTGGTGGGCGCCCTCTTCAGCGGCCTGGGCGAGAAGTGACACGAAAGTCATCAGTGCTCCGTTCGAAGTTTCCGCGCGTCGGGACGCGCGTTGCCATTTTAGGCGGTCAGGCGCGCACCTGGCCGTCGCCGCGCCCGAGCCACTTGGTGCTCGTCAGCTCGGCGAGGCCCATGGGTCCGCGGGCGTGCAGTTTCTGGGTGGAGATGCCGACCTCGGCACCGAAGCCGAACTCGCCTCCGTCGGTGAAGCGCGTGGACGCGTTCACGAGTACCACAGCGGAATCGACCTCGGCCAGGAACCGGTCGGCGGCAGCCTGATCGGCCGTGACGATGGATTCCGTGTGCTGGGTCGAGTAGCGACGGATGTGCGCGAGAGCCTCGTCGAGATCGTCGACCACGCGCACCGCGAGGTCGAGCGTGCCGTACTCGCGGGCCCAGTCGTCGTCGGTCGCGGGCACGACGCGGTCGTCGTGAGCGCGGGTCGCGTCGTCACCGTGCACGGTGACACCGGCATCGGCGAGGGATGCCAGCAGCTCCGGCAGCAGTCGGTCGGCGGCGTCGCGGTGCACGAGCACCGTCTCGACGGCGTTGCACACGCTCGGGCGCTGCACCTTGGCGTTCAGGACGATGTCGCGCGCCCAGTCGTCGCGGGCCGTGGCGTCGAGGAAGACGTGAACCACACCCGCGCCGGTTTCGATGACGGGGACGGTGGACTCGGTCACCACGGTCTCGATGAGCGAAGCACTCCCCCGCGGCACCAGGACGTCGACGAGGCCGCGGGCGTTCATGAGGGCGCGCGCGCCCTCCCGCCCGAAGTCGTCGACGCTCTGGATCGCCTCCGGGTCGACGCCCTGCGCGCGCAGCGCGTCGCGCATGACCCGCACGAGTGTGGCGTTGCTGCTCTGCGCCGCCGAGCCGCCCCGCAGGACGACGGCGTTGCCGGACCGCAGCGCGAGCGAGGCGATGTCGACGGTCACGTTCGGACGCGCCTCGTAGATCGACCCGACCACGCCGAACGGCACGGCGACCTTCTGCAGCGCGAGACCGTTGGGGAGCGTGCGCGTATCGAGCACCCTTCCCACGGGATCGGGCAGCTCGGCCACCTCGCGGACGGCAGCGGCCAGGGCGGCGACGCGTCCCGCGTCGAGGCGCAGGCGGTCGAGCAGCGACTCGCCGATGGCATCCGCTCGACCGCGCTCGAGGTCTTCGGCGTTCGCGGCGACGATCTCGGAAGCGGCCTCGTCGATCGCCTCCGCCACGGCGAACAGCAGTGCGCTCTTGCGTGCGGAGTCGAGCAGCGCGATCTGCCGCGCGGCGTCCTTGGCCAGACGCAAGCGCTCGTCGACGGAAGCGGCGATCACGGTCATGCGCTCAGTGTACCGGCGCGCCCACAGCGCCCACGGGGCCCGTTGTCAGGGTGACGGGGTCGGGATGGGGAGCGAACCAGGTGCCCACCGCATCGCCGGCGAGGGCGGATGCCACCAGGTCGGCGCTCGTGACGAGCACCCCGACGCCGGCGGTGGAGGCGAGCTTCGCGGCGGAGGCCTTCGTGGCCGCTCCCCCGGTGCCCACGCCGTTCACGACGCCTGCGCCGAACTCGAAGTCTGACAGGTCGTCGCCCCAGGCCACGTCGGTGATCGGGCGGGCGCCGGGCTCGCTCGGCGGGCGGGTGAAGAGGGTCTCGATGTCGCTCAGGAGCACCAGGGCGTCGGCGCCGATGAGCTGGGCCACGAGCGCTGCGAGGCGGTCGTTGTCGCCGAAGCGGATCTCGTGGGTCGCGACCGTGTCGTTCTCGTTGACGATGGGAAGGATGCCGAGACCGAGCAGACGCTCCATGGCACGACGCGCGTTGGAGCGGTGGGTGGCGTTCTCGAGGTCGCCGGCGGTCAGCAGTACCTGCCCCGCGAGCAGACCGAAACGATCGAGAGAGGTCTGATAGCGCCACATGAGCACGTTCTGGCCGACGGCGGCGGCCGCCTGCTGGGTGGCCAGATCGTTGGGGCGCCCCTCGAGATCGAGCAGGGGCAGGGCGGTGGCGATCGCACCCGACGACACGAGCACGACCTCGGTTCCGGCGCGGTGCGCCTGCGAGAGCGCGTCGACGATCGTGTCGATGCGGTAGGCGCCGTCGCCACTGATCGACGACGACCCGACCTTCACCACGACGCGGGCGGCGCCGGGGATGTCGGCGCGCGTCGTCGCGGTCATCGCTCCTCGTCCTCGAGCGTCAGGGCCGTGGAGTCGCCGTCGGGCGAGATGCCCGCCGCGCGCGCCGCACGGCGTTCGGCCTCGAGCTCGGCGCGGGCGTCGGCCTTGGCATCCATGCGCTCGTGATACTGCTCGCGACGCTCCGAGGAGGTGCGGCGGGAGTTCTGGATGAGACGCGGGTCGGTGCCTCGCGGCGCCGTCATGAGCTCCGCGGCCGAAGTGAGGGTCGGCTCCCAGTCAAACACGATGCCGTCGCCGGGGCCGATGACCACGGTCGCTCCGGCGACCGCACCCGCGCGGAACAGGCCGTCTTCGACACCGAGACGGGCGAGGCGGTCGGCGAGGTAGCCCACGGCCTCCTCGTTCTGGAAGTCGGTCTGCTGCACCCACTTGACCGGCTTGTCGCCGAGGATGCGGTAGACGGGGCCGTACGTGCCGCCCTCGACCTTGATCTCGAAGTCTTTGACGGCGCCCTTCGGGCGGATCACGACGCGCTCCGCGGGAGCCTCGGCGATGGAGGCGATGCGGTGCTGCTCGACGATCTCGCCGAGGGCGAAGGTGAGCTCGCGGAGCCCGGCGCGGCTGACGGTGGAGATCTCGAACACGCGGAATCCGCGGGCCTCGAGGTCGGGGCGGACGAAGTCGGCGAGCTCGTGCGCCTCGGGGACGTCGATCTTGTTCAAGACGACGATCTGCGGACGCTCGAGGAGGGGGATCTGCCCCTCGGGCACGGGATAGGCGGCCAGCTCGGCGAGGATGATGTCGAGGTCGCTCAGCGGGTCGCGGCCCGGGTCGAGCGTGGCGCAGTCGAGCACGTGGACGAGCGCCGTGCAGCGCTCGACGTGACGGAGGAACTCGAGCCCCAGTCCCTTGCCCTCGCTCGCACCCTCGATGAGGCCCGGGACGTCGGCGATCGTGTAGCGGGCATCACCCGCCTGCACGACGCCCAGGTTGGGGTGGAGCGTGGTGAACGGGTAGTCGGCGATCTTCGGCCGTGCCGCCGACACGGCGGCGATCAGGCTGGACTTGCCGGCTGAGGGGAACCCGACCAACGCCACGTCGGCGACGGTCTTGAGTTCCAGGACGACGTCGCCCTCCCAGCCGGGGGTACCGAGCAGCGCGAAGCCAGGGGCCTTGCGCTTCGGCGACGCCAGCGCGGCGTTGCCGAGACCGCCGAGGCCGCCGGGGGCGGCGACGAACCGCATGCCGGGGGTGAGCATGTCGACCAGCACGTTGCCGTCGGGATCCTTCACGACCGTGCCGAGCGGGACGGGAAGCTCCTGGTCTTCGCCCAGGGCGCCCGAGCGGTGGTCGCCCATACCGAAGCCGCCGTTACCCGCGGAGCGGTGCGGCGAGTGGTGGTACGACAGCAGCGTCGTCACCTGCGGGTCGGCGACGAGCACGACGTCGCCGCCGCTGCCGCCGTTGCCGCCGTCGGGACCGGCCAGCGGTTTGAACTTCTCACGGCGCACCGAGACGCAGCCGTTGCCGCCCTTGCCCGCACGCAAGTGCAGGGTCACGCGGTCGACGAAGGTGACCATGGCGGGTCCTTCCGGGTGGGCGGCGGCGGGGCCGACGCGGCGGGAGACGGGGGTGCCGTCGGTGCAGGCGAGGTTCGGGTCAGCCGTGCACGGGAAAAAAGACGAGGGGGCGGGCAGTGCCCACCCCCTCGGAAGCGCCGGAGCGCTGAGGATTACTCCGCTGCAGCGACGATGTTGACGACCTTGCGGCCGCCCTTGTTGCCGAACTCGACCGCACCCGCGGCCAGAGCGAACAGCGTGTCGTCGCCACCACGGCCGACGTTGGCGCCGGGGTGGAAGTGCGTGCCGCGCTGGCGGACGAGGATCTCGCCGGCGAGGACGGCCTGGCCGCCGAAGCGCTTCACGCCGAGGCGCTGTGCGTTGGAGTCACGACCGTTACGGGTGGAGCTTGCGCCCTTTTTGTGTGCCATCTCTGCGTCTCCTGGCTCTTACTTGATGCCGGTGATCTTGACGCGCGTGAGGTCCTGACGGTGGCCCTGGCGCTTCTTGTAGCCGGTCTTGTTCTTGAACTTCTGGATCACGATCTTCGGACCGCGCTCCTCGCCGAGCACCTCGGCCGTGACCGAGACCTTCGCGAGCTTGTCGGCGTCGGTCGTGACCGCGTCGCCGTCGACGAACAGGACGGCGGGCAGCTGGATGCTCTCGCCGATCTTCGCCTTCTGGCGGTCGAGCACGACGACCGTGCCGACCTGGACCTTCTCCTGGCGGCCGCCGGCGCGCACAACTGCGTAAACCACTTCACACCTGTTTCGTTCGGGAGCGCACGGCTCCGGTTGTCTGATGACGTTGGGAGGGTCTGATGACCCAAGTCTCGGTGCGATCCGGCCGACGAAAGTCAGCGGGGTCACGCTCCGATGAGAGCGGACGCGACGCACCAAGGGTCAAGTTTAGCTCACCCGGGGGCATCCGGCAAAAGCATCCGTCCCGCGTGTCGACCGTAGGATCGCGGAATGGCGATCCTCATCGACGACCCGCAGTGGCCCGCGCACGGACGACTGTGGGCGCATCTGGTGAGCGACACCGATCTCGACGAGCTGCACGCCTTCGCCGCCGCCGCCGGCATCCCTTCGCGCGCCTTCGACCTCGACCACTACGACGTCCCCGATGAGCGGCACGCAGACCTGGTCGCGGCCGGCGCCGAGCACGTGGGCGGGAAGGAACTCGTGCGCCGCTTGCGGGCCTCCGGCCTGCGCATCACCGCCCGGGAGCGGCGCGACGCGAGGCGCTGACACCGATCTCGCGGGCGGCCGATCGCGGCGGGCACGGGCGGTCGGTGGCATCCATCCCGTCCGACCGCATGCGTGAGGGGCCGCACGCCGCCGCCGGGAACGATGCTCGGCGACGGAGGACGACCCCTCACGGGATGGGGACTCAGGACTCCGGGTTCGGCTGCGCGTTGACCGGGGTGCCGGTGAGGGCGGCGGTGGTCACGCGGCGACGCGAACGCCCCTGCCCCGGAGCCTTGGGCTCGGGCAGCGCCTCGAGCACGGACTCCAGGAGCGCGTCCTTCTCGGTGCGCGGGGCCTTGGGTTCGCGCTTCTTCCGCGGACGCTTCTCACGCGCCGGGGCGGCGGGCGCCTCGGACTCGGACTTGGCCTCGAGCACGGCCTCGACGGAGGCGACGACGGCCGCCTCGACGACGGCCGGGTCGTCGATGGTCGGCTTGACGGTGGATGCCGCGATCTGAGCGAGCGCGGACTTCACGCCCTCCGTGATCACGTGCGTGCCGCCGGCCGGGGCTGCCGCGGAACCGCCGTTGCCGCCGTTCTGCGCCGAGCCGTTGCCGGAGCCGCCGTTCTGCGCGTTGCCGTTCTGTCCGTTGCCGCCGCGACCGCGACGGTTCGACGAACCGCCGTTGCCGCCGTTGCCGTTGCCCCCGTTGCCGCCGGCCGATCCCGAGGTGCGGTGACGCACCACCGGGTCGTGGTGCACGACGACCCCGCGACCGGCGCACACCTCGCACGCCTCGCTGAAGGTCTCGAGCAGGCCGAGACCCAGCTTCTTGCGGGTCATCTGCACGAGACCGAGCGAGGTGACCTCGGCGACCTGATGCTTCGTGCGGTCGCGGCTCAGGCACTCGATGAGGCGGCGCAGCACGAGGTCGCGGTTGGACTCCAGCACCATGTCGATGAAGTCGACCACGATGATGCCGCCGATGTCGCGCAGGCGCAGCTGACGGACGATCTCCTCGGCCGCCTCGAGGTTGTTCTTCGTGACGGTCTCTTCGAGGTTGCCGCCGGAGCCGACGAACTTACCCGTGTTGACGTCGACGACCGTCATCGCCTCGGTGCGGTCGATGACGAGCGAACCACCGGAGGGCAACCAGACCTTGCGGTCGAGGGCCTTCTCGATCTGCTCCGTGACGCGGAACGCGTCGAACGGGTCCTGCTCGCCCTCGTACTTCTCGACACGCTCGAGGAGGTCGGGGGCGACGCCCTGGAGGTAGGACGAGATCGTCTGCAGCGCCTCGTCGCCCTGGATGAGCATGCGCGTGAAATCCTCGTTGAAGACGTCGCGCACGATCTTCACCAGCAGATCGGGCTCGGAGTGCAGCAGGGCCGGCGCCTGAATGGTCTTCACCTGGCTCGACACGTGCTCCCACTGCGAGGTGAGGCGCTGCACGTCGAGGGTCAACTGCTCTTCGGTGGCGCCCTCGGCGGCGGTGCGCACGATGACGCCCGACGACTCGGGGAGCACCTCCTTGAGGATCTTCTTCAGGCGCGCACGCTCGGTGTCGGGGAGCTTGCGCGAGATGCCGTTCATCGTGCCGTTGGGCACGTAGACGAGGTATCGGCCGGGCAGCGAGATCTGGCTCGTCAGACGCGCACCCTTGTGGCCCACGGGGTCTTTGGTGACCTGCACGAGCACGCGGTCGCCCGACTTGAGGGCCAGCTCGATGCGGCGGGGCTGATTGTTGGTCTCGACGCCGTCCCAGTCGACCTCGCCGGAGTACAGCACGGCGTTACGACCGCGGCCGATGTCGACGAACGCCGCCTCCATGCTCGGCAGCACGTTCTGCACGCGACCGAGGTAGACGTTGCCGATGAGCGAGGCGTCCTGGTTGCGGGCGACGTAGTGCTCGACGAGCACGTTGTCTTCGAGCACGGCGATCTGGATGCGACCGGCCTTCGAGCGCACGACCATGACGCGGTCGACGGCCTCGCGGCGGGCGAGGAATTCGGCCTCGGTCACGACGGGTCGGCGGCGACCGGCTTCGCGACCGTCGCGGCGACGCTGCTTCTTCGCCTCGAGGCGCGTGGAGCCCTTGATGCGCTGCGGTTCGGTGATGACCTCGACCGCGCGCTGGCGGACGGGGGCGGCCGGGGCCTCGGGGGCCTCGTCGGCAGACCCGGTGCTCGCTCCCCCGCGGCGGCGGTTGCGGCGGCGCGCGTTCGCGGAGCCGCGCTCGGCGGGGCCCTCGTCGTCACGGTCGTCACGGTCGTCGCGGTCCCAGGACTCCTCGCGCGCCGGCAGCGGCGGAAGCGCGGGGGCGTAGAAGTGCAGCGCGGTCGACACGGCCGATACGAAGTTCTCGGGCAGCAGGCCGAGCGACACGGCCGTGGGGCGCGTCGGCTTCTCGGGCTCCGCAGCGACCTCGGGCTCCGCAGCGACCTCGGGCTCGGGCTCGGCGGGCACCTTGGGCTCGGCCGGCGCCTCGGGCTCGGCGGCGGTGTCGGGCTCAGCCGGGCTCGCGGACTCGGCCGGGGTCGCGGGCTCGGCCGGGGTCGCGGGCTCGGTCTGCTCCGTGACCGCGTCGGACGAGGTCGGCGCCTCGTCGGGAACCGGAACGGATGCCGCGACGGCGGCGTCCTCCGAGGTTGGCGCCACGACGTCGTCGGGCGCCGGGATGTCCGTCACGTCGAGCACCGCGGGAGCCTCGGTGTCGTCGGACGCCGCGTCCTCGGCATCCTGGACCGCCGCCTGCTCCTCGTCGACCACGTCAGCGTCTGATGACATGGCGGTGTCGGGTGAGACCTGAGTCTCGTCGGCGGGGTTCTGTTCGTCTGTCACATCGGCCATATCGGGGTACTCCCTGGCGGGCGACACCGCGCGTCGCCCGACGAAATCTCATGCAGCGCCGCACCCGGCGGGGCCGCGAACTCACTCGGTCTGCAGCCGGCCTGCGGCTCGGGCTGCGAAGGGCGGTCATCGCCCGAAGTCTTCTGGGTGATGTTCCTGCGGCGCGGCCGCGGTCACATCAGCCTTCATTATCGCATGAACCGCCGCGAACGCTCGCGACCGCGCGGGACCGACCCATCGCATCCGCCCTTCCACGCCCGGAGGGGCCTGGGTAGGCTCGCAGCTCTGGCGAAGGGGGCCACCATGACCTGGTCCGAGGACTCGCTCAGCGCTCCGGAGCAGGCACGCGCACGCGTGCACGCCCAGACGGCACAGGCCAGGGCGCTCGCGCACGATGCGGCCCGCATGGCCACCGACGTGCGCACCACCACCGCCACGCGCACTTCGGTCGGGCGGGAGGTGCGCGTTTCGGCAACCGCGGGCGGACGCGTGAATCGCGTCGATCTGTCCGCAAGCGCGATGGATCCGGATGCCGCGACCCTGTCGCGCATCATCACGGAGACCGTGCGCGAGGCGCAGCGCGACGCGGCGGACACCGCGCTTCGAACGATGGCGGAGAGCCTCGGGGATTCCTCGGAGCTCGTCGCCACGACACGCCGGTGCATCGAGGAAGAGGACGCCGGTCCGACCACAGGGAGGCTGGACGCATGATCAATCATCTGGAGGTGACGCCGGCTCGACTCGCGACCGCCGCGCAGAACATCAAGGACGCGGGGTCGCGGATCGACCAGCTCGTCGAGACGCTGACGCGCGAGGCCGCGACACTTAGCACGCAATGGAGCGGAGAGGCACAGCAGGCCTACGCGTTCGCCCAGGCGCAGTTCGGCACGAGCGCGGCCAGCCGCACAGCCCTGCTGACGAGGACGTGCGGGGCGCTGGACGACCTCGCCGCCGCCTACAGCGAGGTCGACCTCGCCGGTGCTCGCGGTCTGGGGGCGACGGCATGAGACGTCCCGTCCGCACGATCGCGGTCGTCGGCCTCGCGGTGGTCGCGAGTCTCGCCGCGGGCTGCAGCCAATCGCCGCTCGCCGACGATTCGTACAAGACGGCGATCCCCGCCGCACTCGAGGCCGCCGACCTCGGCATTTCGGATGCCTACGCCGATGTCAGCCTCGACGGGTTCACCGAGACCCTGACGGTGGGGGGAACCGTCACCCTCCCCACCGGGGAGGGGACGGAGGCGTCGCCGGAGTTCGTTCGCAGTGTGATCGGAATCGCCCTGGACGGGCGAAACCTGAACATGAAGTACCTCGACGTGGCTTTCCGCGACGGCGACGACACGAGGATCGACGTGGCATCAGCGCTCACGAGTCTCGGTGCGACGCCGAACTACGACGGGTCGAGCATCACCATGGACGAGGCGAGGACGATCGCGGAGGGGGCGACACGATGACAGCGGCGAACCAGCGCATCGAGATCGACGGCGGCGTTCTGAAGAAGCAGGCGTCCCTGGTGCGCGATGCGTCGGGCGCTTTCGCCTCGGCCGCGGACGGCGTTACCGCCGATCTGCCCCAGGAGGCGTTCGGTCTGCTGAGCCGGGGCCTCGTCGTCCCCCTCGCGAACGCGGTCGCGGATCGGGCGCGCGAATTCCTCGCGTCGGCGCAGAACCTGGCAGATCGCGTCGCCGACGGGGTCGACGACGCCACGACGGCGTTCTCCACGGTCGAACAGGATGCCGTGGACGTCTTCGCCGGGACCGGCGGATGACCGCCGCATCCGCCATCAGCTCCGAACTCGCGGGTGGCACCTGGGCTCGGGGCCTGCCCTCCACCGGTCCGGGGGGCGACGCGTGCGCGCAGATCCCCGGCATCGCGGGCGTCGTGCTGCAGTACGTGCAGCCGTTGCGCGACTGGTTCGACGAACTGGTCGGCAACCCCGCCGCCACGGCGGCCGTCGCCGCCGCGTGGGAGGACAGCTCGAGATCGCTGTCCGGTATCCCGGACACCGTTCAGAGCGCGCGGGCCTCGCTCGGCGAGCTCGACGGTCGCACGGTGCGTGCGCTGCGCGAGCGCCACGAAGACCTCTTCCAGGTGGCCCTCGACGCGGCCGAGTGGACGGCGGCGACCGCCGCCGCGCTGCGCCTGGCCTCCCGCATCGTGGAGGCCACCCGGTCGTTCGTCTGCGACGCTCTGGTTCAGCTGGCGCGCTTCGCCGACGACCTCTTCTCCTTCACTCTGAACCCCTTCGAGGTGGCCGATCGCG
The DNA here is from genome assembly GCF_947489255.1 of uncultured Microbacterium sp. Classification (GTDB taxonomy): domain Bacteria; phylum Actinomycetota; class Actinomycetes; order Actinomycetales; family Microbacteriaceae; genus Microbacterium; species Microbacterium phycohabitans. Next base: position 372,091 of record NZ_CANLCY010000002.1, on the reverse strand, counting down.
TCCAAGACTTCGCCCGGGGTGCGTACGACCTCATCGAGGCGACCGGACGTCTCGTCACCGACCTTCTCGAAGCCCTCGCGGCTCTCGGGTCGCTCCTGCAGCGGCTCCTGCCTCTCATCGCCGAGGGGATCGACGATCTGCAGCAGATCATCGCCAAGATGCTGCCGGCCCTGGGCGCTCTCGCGGGGGTGCCGTTCGGTCCTCTCGGGGTCGCCGGCGGGTTCCTTCTGGGCGGCGCGGGCCAGAACTTCCTGCAGAAATCGACGGATGTCGAAGAGCTCGACCCGGAGACGCTGACCGGCCAGAGACGCGAGGCGTGGGAGCGATCGCAAGAGGTGACCCGGCTGTCCACCCTCGCCGACCTCGTCTCGGTGAACGGCACGACCGACGGGATGGGCGGCGCCGACCAGACGGTCATCGACATCAAGAAGATCGTGGGATCCGACGGGATGGAGCGGTGGGTCGTCTCGCTCCCCTCCACGCAGGATTGGCAGCTCGGTCCCGACGCGGGCGCGTTGAACGACCGCGACTCGAACATCGCCCTCATGATGGACAATCCGGCTCTGCGCACGGCCTACGAGCGGGCGGTTCTCGAGGCGATGAGCGACGCGGGGGTGCCCCCGGGAAGCGACGTCGTCCTCACAGGGTTCAGCCAGGGCGGGATCATGGCGGCCAATCTGGCTTCCGACCGCACGTTCCCGTACAACACGGTCGGCGTCGTGACGAACGGATCGCCGATCGACTCTTTCGACGTGCCGCGCGACGTGCCGGTGTATGCCTTCCAGCACGTCACGGACGTCGTGCCGACTCTCGACGGGAACGCGTTCGACGAGATCCCGTCGAACGTCAATCGCGTGCTCATGCCGGGTCCGGCGAGTCCCATCGACGCGCACAACAACAAGGCCTACACGAACTCGGTCCATGCGTGGGAGCAGCAGTACGCCGCACAGCACGGAGGCCCACCCCCCGGCCTCGACCTGTTCACGGGAGAGGTGGTCGATCACAGCGTCTTCGCGACGCGCGAGTGAGGCCGTTCGAAGCGACCGCATAGCGCGACGGTGCGAGAATCGGCTCCATGAGTGAAGCCGTCGCCCCCCGCCGTCCGGTCGTCGTGGCCATCTGGTTGATCTTCGCGGGCGTGGTGGGATGGGTCGCCGCCTTCTCCCTGACCATGGAGCGCTTCCACCAGCTCATGAACCCGGGGGCCGCGGCGTCCTGCGACTTCAGCGTTCTCGTCCAGTGCTCCACCAACCTGCAGTCGTCGCAGGGCAGTGTCTTCGGCTTCCCCAACCCGATCATCGGCCTGGGGGCCTGGATCGCCCCGATCGTCGTCGGAATGGCCCTGCTGGCGGGCGCCCGCTTCGCCCGGTGGTTCTGGGTGCTGTTCTGGCTCGGCTTCGTCTTCGCGATCGGTTTCGTCGTCTGGCTCATCTCGCAGAGCCTGTTCGTGCTGGCGACCCTGTGCCCGTGGTGCATGGTCACGTGGGCGGTCGTCATCCCGTCGTTCTTCGTCGTCACCTTGCACGTGCTGCGCGAGGGCGTCATCCCGGGCGCCCCGAAGGTGCGCGAGGTCGCCGACCGACTCATGGTCTGGGTGCCGCTCATGGCCTTCGCGTGCTACGTCGTCGTCGCGGTGCTGGCGCAGGTGCGCCTGGACGTGCTGTCGCAGCTCTGACGCGTCGGTGCGTCGCGCTGCGCACATCCTCCGCCATGCGCATGACCTCAGCTCGAGCGACCCGGATGCCACTGACCCGGCGCGCATCGCTGAGGTTGTGCGCGCACGGGCACCGGTGGCTTCGACAGGCTCAGCCATCTCGCGTCGACGCCGGGGCTCGTGTTCCCGGCCGCGTCGGAGGTCGCTGAGCTCGTCGAAGGTCGTCGGACCCCGAAGGTCCCTGAGCTTGTCGAAGGGACCGGGAGCCGCGGGTCGGTGGCTTCGACAGGCTCAGCCACCTCACGTGGACGCTGCCCCCCGGTGCCTTCGACAGGCTCAGCCACCTCACGTGGACGCTGAGCCCGGTGGCTCGGCTCCGGGGAAGACGACGAAGGCCGCCGCCCTTGCGGGGCGGCGGCCTTCACGGCATCCGGATCAGGCGAACCAGATCGCGAGCTCGCGCTCGGCGGATTCGACGCTGTCGCTGCCGTGCACGAGGTTCTGCTGCACCTTCAGGCCCCAGTCGCGGCCGAAGTCGCCGCGGATCGTGCCGGGGGCGGCGGTGGTGGGGTCGGTGGTGCCGGCGAGGGAGCGGAAGCCCTCGATGACGCGGTTGCCCGCGAGGCGGATCGCGACCGAGGGGCCGGACAGCATGAACTCGAGCAGCGGCTCGTAGAACGGCTTGCCCTCGTGCTCGGCGTAGTGCCGGGCGAGGGTCTCACGGTCGGGCTCGACCAGGCGGATGTCGACGAGGGCGTAGCCCTTCGCCTCGATGCGGGCGAGGATCGCGCCGGTCAGGCCGCGGGCGACGCCATCGGGCTTGACCAGGACGAGGGTCTCTTCGGTGGCCATGGGTCATTCTCCGTTCGAGAGGTCGGGGTCGGCGGCCCGTCGCGCGTTCGCACGATCGAGGGCCGCTCCCTTGATCGTCGCATACGCCCACATGCCGCCGAAAATGACCGCGACCACGGCGAGGGCCGGAACGAGGAAACCGCCGAGCAGCAGGAGCACCTGCAGCCCCCACCCGGCGAACAGCGCCCAGCGATGACGCAGCAGACCCGACACCGCGACCATCGCGACGGCGAGCACGACACCGCCGACAATCCCCCACCACGGCTCGATGCCGAAGGGCAGGACCTTGAGGCCGTAGACGACGAGGCCGCCGAGGAAGACGATGATCGACTCGAAGCCGAGCACGACCGCGCCGAGCGACTCCTGCGCGCCGCGCTGACGACGCGGGCGCGGCGCGCGCGGTGCGCGGGGGCTCACGCCTGCCACCCCGATTTCCAATCCTCGAGCTCCGACAGACGCAGGGCTTCGCCGGCCAGCACGACGGAGCCGGCGATGACGACGGCCCGGCGGTCGGACTCCGCGGCCCACGCGCGCGCGGCGTCGGCCGCGTCCTCGAGGGTGGGGTGCACGGTGACGGGCAGATCGGCGGCCTCGGCGACGTCGGCGATCACGTCGGGGTCGGTGGCGCGGTCGCTGTCGGGGGCGGTGGCGAACACCCGCGCCACGGCGGGAACGAGCGCCGACATGATGCCCACGGCATCCTTCCCGTCGAGGATGCCGACGACGGCCCCCCACTCGTCGATGTCGAAGGCCTCGTCGAGGGCGGCGACCAGCGCGCGGGCGCCGTGCGGGTTGTGCGCGGCGTCCACGAGCACGGTCGGTGCGGTGCCGACGAGCTGCAGGCGCCCGGGCGAGGTGGCGTTGCCGAGTCCGTCGGCCACCACGTCGGCGGCGAGCGGCTGCGAGCCCCCGCCGATCAGCGACTCCACCGCGGCGACGGCGAGGGCGGCGTTGGTGCCCTGGTGCGCGCCGTAGAGGGGCAGGTAGACCTCGCGGTACGTGCCGGCGACACCGCGGATATCGAGCTGCTGGCCGCCGACCGCGAGCGTCTGCGCCTCGAGCGCGAAACCGTCGCCGGCCACGGCGACGTGCGCGCCCTCCTTCTCGGCGCGCGAGCGGATCGCGCGCAGGGCCTCCTCGGGCTGGGCCGCCGAGACGACCGCGGCTCCGGGCTTGATGATGCCGGACTTGACCGTGGCGATCTCGGCGATCGTCGCGCCCAGCCGGTCGACGTGATCGACGTCGATGGGGGTGAAGACCGCGACGTCGCCGTCGGCGGTGTTCGTGGAGTCCCACTCCCCGCCCATGCCGACCTCCAGCACGAGCACATCGATCGGTGCGTCGGCGGCGACCACGAAGGCGAGCACCGTGAGCAATTCGAAGAACGTCAGCGGGGCGTCGTCGGCCGCGGCCAACTCGGCATCCACCATGCCGACGAACGGCTGGATCTCGTCCCACGCGTCGGCGATCGCAGCGTCCGAGACGGGCTCGCCGTCGATGAGGATGCGTTCGGTGAAGCGTTCGAGGTGGGGGCTGGTGAACAGCCCCGTGCGAAGGCCCATCGCCCGCAGCAGGCTCTCGATCATGCGGCTGGTCGAGGTCTTGCCGTTCGTCCCCGTGATGTGGATCACGCGGTACGTGCGCTGCGGGTCGGCGAGCAGCTCGAGCACGCGGCGCGTGCGCTCGACGCGCGGCTGCACCCACTGCTCGCCCTGCCGTTCGAGCAACGCGCTGTAGACGGCGTCGGCCCTGGTGCGATCGCTCATGCGGGGGCTCCGATCCGTGCGACGGCGACCGTGACGGCCCCGACATTCGCGTAGGTCTTGGCGGCGAGCACGTTCTCGAACTCCGCGGGGGCCAGGGACCCCCGCTCGACGAGTCGGCCCGCGGGACCGGCCAGCACGACGGCTTCGGCGAGAGTCTCGGATGCCACCCCCGCGATGTCGAACGCCTGGGCCACGGCCTGCGCGTCGGAGTCTTCGACGAAGGTCAGCGAGAGGGAGATCCGGTCGCTCACGTCGAAGCCGGCCGCCTTGCGGGTGTCCTGGATGCCGCGGATCATGTCGCGTGCCAGGCCCTCGGCCTCGAGCTCCGGCGTGGTGACGGTGTCGAGCAGCACGAAGCCGCCGCCCGCGAGCACGGCCAGCGCCTCTCCCTCGGGGCGACCCGCGGTCTCGACGACGAGGTCGTACTCGGCGGGCTCGAGCGCGATGCCGCCCGCGACGACCTGTCCGTCGACCTCGCTCCAGTCGCCCTCGCGCGCCGCCTTGATGGCCTGCTGCACCTGCTTGCCCAGGCGGGGTCCCGCGGCACGGGCGTTCACCGAGAGCCGGTGCGTGATGCCGTACGCGGCAGCGGTGCCCTCCTCGAGCGCGACCTGCTCGACGCTCTTGACGTTGAGCTCGTCGCGCAGAATGTCGTCGAACTGCGCCAGGCCGGCGGCATCCGCCGTCACGACGGTCAGACGCGGCAGGGGCAGGCGGACGCGCTTGCCCTCGCGCTTGCGCAGGGCGTTGGCGACGCTGGAGACCTCGCGGACGGTGTCCATCGCGGTGCGGATGTCGGCGGACGCGGGGAACGCGGCGGCATCCGGCCAGTCGGTCAGGTGCACGCTGCGTCCACCGGTCAGACCCTGCCAGACGCGCTCGGTGACGAGAGGCAGCAGCGGGGCGGCGACGCGGGTGAGGGTCTCGAGAACCGTGTACAGCGTGTCGAAGGCCTCGCGGCTGCGCGGATCGTCGGTCACGCCCACCCAGAAGCGGTCGCGCGAGCGGCGGATGTACCAGTTGGTCAGCACCTCGGCGAAGTCGCGCAGGCGCTCGGCCGCGGTCGTGGAGTCCAGGCCCTCGAGGTCGGCCGCGACGTTCGTCACAAGGTCGCCGGTCAGCGCCAGGATGTACCGGTCGAGCACGTCGGTGGAGTCGGTGCGCCATTCGGCCTCGTAGCCGTCGGCACCGGATGCATTTGCGTACGTCGCGAAGAAGTACCACGCGTTCCACAGCGGGAGCAGGAACTCGCGCACGCCCGAGCGGATGCCCTCCTCGGTCACGACGAGGTTGCCGCCGCGCAGCACGGAGCTCGACATGAGGAACCACCGCATGGCATCCGAGCCGTCGCGATCGAACACCTCGCGCACGTCGGGGTAGTTGCGCAGCGACTTCGACATCTTCTGCCCGTCGTTGCCCAGCACGATGCCGTGGCACGACACACCCGTGTACGCCGGGCGGTCGAAGAGCGCGGTCGAGAGCACGTGCATCACGTAGAACCAGCCGCGGGTCTGCCCGATGTACTCGACGATGAAGTCGGCCGGAGCGTGCTCGTCGAACCACTCGTGGTTCTCGAACGGGTAGTGCACCTGCGCGAACGGCATGGAGCCTGAGTCGAACCACACGTCGAGCACGTCTTCGATGCGGCGCATCGTCGACTGCCCGGTCGGGTCGTCGGGGTTCGGCCGGGTGAGGTCGTCGATGTAGGGACGGTGGAGGTCGACCTCGCCGTCCGCGTTCACCGGGAGGCGGCCGAAGTCGGCCTCCATCTCGGCGAGCGAGCCGTACACGTCGACGCGCGGGTAGTCGGGGTTGTCGCTCTTCCACACCGGGATCGGCGACCCCCAGTAGCGGTTGCGGCTGATCGACCAGTCGCGCGCACCCTCGAGCCACTTGCCGAACTGGCCCTCCTTGACGTTCTCGGGCACCCAGGTGATCTGCTGGTTGTTCGCCAGCAGGTCGTCCTTGATGTCGGTCACGCGCACGAACCAGCTCGACACGGCCTTGTAGATCAGGGGGTTCCGGCAGCGCCAGCAGTGCGGATACGAGTGCTCGTACGAGGCCTCGCGCACGAGGCGACCAGCCTGCTTCAGCAGGCGGATGAGGGGCCGGTTGGCCTCCATCCACAGCTCCCCCGCCACGTCGGTGACGGCCGACAGGAAGCGGCCGCCATCGTCGAGCGAGATGATGGTCGGCAGGCCCGCGGCGTCCGCGAGGCGCTTGTCGTCCTCACCGTAGGCCGGGGCCTGGTGCACGATGCCCGTGCCGTCGGAGACGGTGACGTAGTCGTCGACGAGGATCTTCCAGGCGTCCTGCGTGCCCCACACCGAGGCGTCGGCGTAGTAGTCGAAGAGGCGGTCGTACGACACGCCCTCGAGCTCCGCGCCCAGGATCGTGGACTGCACGGCCGTGCGGGCGGCATCCGGGCTCTCGTACCCGAGGTCTTTGGCGTAGTTCGGCAGCAGGTCCTCGGCCAGCAGGTAGCGGTGGGCGACGGCCTCGAAGGCTTCGTCGGGCGTGCCGTCGGCGGTCGTATGCACGTCGGCGGCGCCGTTCGGGCCGCCCTCGATCACGGCGTACCGGATGCCGGGACCCACCGCGAGCGCGAGGTTCGTCGGCAGGGTCCACGGCGTCGTCGTCCAGGCCAGAGCCCGCACGCCCGTGAGACCGAGCGCCTCGGCCTTGGCACCGACGAGGGGGAAGGTGACGGTGACCGAGGGGTCCTGGCGCATCTTGTAAACGTCGTCGTCCATGCGCAGCTCGTGCGTGGAGAGGGGGGTCTCGTCGCGCCAGCAGTATGGCAGCACGCGATAGCCCTCGTAGGCGAGACCCTTGTCGTGCAGGGTCTTGAAGGCCCAGAGCACGCTCTCCATGTAGGTCGTGTCGAGCGTCTTGTAGCCGCGGTCGAAGTCGACCCAGCGCGCCTGGCGGGTGACGTAGTCCTGCCACTCCCGCGTGTACTCGAGCACCGACTCGCGGGCCTTGGCGTTGAAGGTCGCGACCCCCATGGCCTCGATCTCGTCCTTCTCGGTGATCCCGAGCTGCTTCATCGCCTCGAGCTCGGCCGGGAGGCCGTGGGTGTCCCACCCGAACACGCGGTCGACCTTCTTGCCGCGCATGGTCTGGAAACGCGGGAAGACGTCTTTCGCGTACCCGGTGAGCAGGTGCCCGTAGTGCGGCAGGCCGTTCGCGAACGGCGGGCCGTCGTAGAAGACCCACTCCTGGGCGCCCTCGCGGTTCGCGATCGAGGCGCGGAAGGTGTCGTCGGCCGCCCAGAACGCGAGCGTGTCGTTCTCGATCTCCGGGAAGCGGGGGCTGGGGACGACGGATGCCGTGGCGGCGGCGCTTCCGCCGGATGCAGGGGCCGTGGCATCCGGGGTCGACGCGGGCGTGCCCGCAAGACCGGCGTCGGCGGCGGGTCCGAAGGATGAGGGGCGAGGGTAGGTCATGTCTCTCCGCGGGTCGAGGTCTGCTCGCCGGGACGATCCGTCAGGACCGCGGTACCACCCTGCATTGCGCGCCTTGATGGCGCGCCTCTCTCACTGCGGCGATGACGGGCCTGCCCCGCGCGGTTCTAGTGGTCCGGTCCCTGAGCGTGTCGAGGGGCCGGACGTTCTTCCGCGAGCTCCCCGGTGATGGCCGGATCGACGCTGTTGCCCTCATTCTACGCGAGCGCGGGGCTGCGCGCGCCGGCGCGGCGCTCGAGGGCGCGGGTCGGGGCCGCGTCGCGCGGCGGCGTCGGCCGCGCCAAGTGACCCTCACTGCGGAGTTGCGGCTCCGCCGGGTTCGGAGCGGAGGCCGGCCGCGGCCAGCAGCTCGCGGGTGAAGGGGTGCGCGGGGGCGGCGAAGACGCACGAGACGGCGCCCGAGTCGACGACCCGACCGTCCTTCATCACGATCACGTCGTCGGCGATCGCGGCCACCACGTCGAGATCGTGCGTGATGAACACCATCGCGAGATCCCGCTCGGACTGCAGCGCGAGCAGGCGGTCGAGGATGCGCGCCCGCACCGACGCATCGAGGGCCGACACCGGCTCGTCGAGCACGAGCAGATCGGGCGACACCGCCAGGGCTCGCGCGATCGCGACACGCTGGCGCTGACCGCCCGACAGCTGCGCGGGCCGGCGACGAACGAACGCCGGCGAGAGGCCGACCTCTTCGAGCAGCGCGGCGACCGCGGCACGGCGCTCGCCCCGCGGCACCCCTCCGGCGGCGACGGCCTCGCCGAGCGTGCGCCCGATCGTCCATCGCGGGTCGAGAGCACCCCACGGATTCTGCTGCACCAGCTGCACGCGCGTGCGCGCGGCGCCGACGGCGACCCGCGACGACCAGGGCCGGGCGTCGAAGCGCAAAGACCCGGCATCCGGATCCGTCACCCCCACGATCATACGGGCGAGGGTCGTCTTGCCCGAGCCCGACTCCCCCACCACCGCGAGGGTGCGTCCGCGACGCAGGGCGAGCGAGACGTCGTCGACGGCCACGCGGTCGCCGAAGCGTTTCCCGAGGCCGTCGGCGCGCAGCAGGGGCTCGTCGGTGCGAGGACTCCGTCCGAGCGGCTCGTGCGAGACCGCGACCACCAGCGCCCGCGTGTGGGGATCGCGGGGGGATTCCAGCACCTCGGCCGTCGGGCCGGTCTCCACGACGCGTCCTTCGTGCAGGACGACGACCCGGTCGGCGACCCGCGCGACGGCGCCGAGGTCGTGACTGATGAAGACCACGGCCACGCCGTCGTCGGCGATGCGTCGCAGAAGCGCCAGCACCCGGGCCTGCACGGTGGCATCCAGAGCCGTCGTGGGCTCGTCGGCGACGAGCACCGCCGGGTGCGCCGCAAGCGCGGAGACGATGAGCGCGCGCTGACGCAGACCCCCCGACAGCTCGTGCGGGTACTGCCGTGCCCGCACGTCGGGCTCGGGCATCGCCACCCGCGCGAGGCTGTCGAGCACGCGCGCGGCGAGAGCGGCGCCGCGCACCGAGGGCTCGTGGATGCGGACCGGTTCGGCGACCTCGGCGCCGATGCGGCGGAGCGGATCGAGGGACACGAGCGCGTCCTGCGACACCAGCGCGATGCGGCGGCCGCGCAGTCGTCTCCATTGCCGCTCGCCGAACGCGCGCGTGTCGACGCCGTCGATCTCGAGCTCGTCCGCCGAGCTGCGCAGACCCGTCGGCGTGAGCCCCAGCAGGGCCCGGGCGCTCACCGATTTGCCGGTCCCCGACTCCCCGACGATCGCGACGCACTCCCCCGGCGCGACATCGAGATCGAGATCGCGGACGATCGAGCCCGACGGCCCGTCGATCCGCAGGCCTCGCACCCGCACGCCGCTCATGCGCCCCGCTCCTCGGCTCGCGCGCGCAGGATGCGGCCGACCACGCTGACGCTCACGACGGTGGCGGTGATGGCCAGCCCGGGGAACAGCGCGACCCACGGGGCCTGCAACAGGAGGTTGCGTCCCGCGGAGAGCATGAGGCCCCACTCCGCGGTCGGCTCGGTGGGGCCGAGCCCCAGGAAGCTGAGCCCCGCGGCCGCGAGGATGCTCGTGCCGACACCGATGGTCGCGAGCACGCTCGCGGCGCCGAGAACGCCCGGCAGCACGTGGCGCACGTGCACCACCGCGGCGGGTACACCGATGAGGCGCGCCGCTTCGACGTGCTCGGCCGCCGCGAGCGAACGCGTCTGCGCGCGCGCCAGTCGCACATACACCGGGACCGCCGCGATCGTCACCGCGATCGCGACGTTCACGGCTCCGGGACCGAGCACCGCGACGACCAGCAGCGCCACCAGGAACTCGGGGAAGGCCAGCAGCACGTCGACCACGCGCATCGCCGCGGCGTCGACGAGGCGCGGCGCGACGGCCGAGAGCGAACCCGCGACGACCCCGACGACGAGGGCGAGAGCCGTGGCGAGCAGGCCGATGCCGACCGACCGGCCCGCCCCGTACACGACGCGCGAGTAGACGTCGCGTCCGCTCTGATCGGTGCCGAACCAATGCGCCGCGCTGGGCGGCTGGAGCGTGGAGCGCACGTCGGTGAGCAGCGGATCGTGGGTGGCGAGGAGCCCGGGCGCGACGGCGGCGAGGGCGATGACGGCGAGGACGGTACCGGCGGCGATCAGCGCGGCCCGGCGCGCCGGACGGGGCCCGCTCACGACGGCACCGCCGTCCGCACGCTCAGCGCGGGTTCCGCGGCACGCAGGCGGGGGTCGATCAGGGGCACGACGAGGTCGACGATCGTGTTGATCACGACGAAGACGAGCGCGCTGAGCAGGATCACCCCGGTGATCACGGGCAGGTCGCGGTCGGTGATGGCCGTGAGCGTGACGCGACCGATTCCGGGACGGGCGAACACCGTCTCGACCAGCACCGCTCCGCCCAGAAGCGACCCCACGAGGTACGCGGCGAGCGTGAGTCCCCCGGCCCCGGCGTGGCGCAGGGTGTGGTGCACGCTCTCGCGCACCGCGCCGGCGCCGCGGGCCCGCACGGTCAGCAGGAAGGGCTCGCGCTCGGCCGCCTCGACACCGTCGCGCAAGACCTGCGACAGCAGAGCGGCGACGGGGAGCGCCAGCGTCACCGCGGGGAGCACGATGGCGGCGCCGTCCCGCGCCCCCGACACCGGGAACCACCCCAGCTGGAACGAGAACACGCTCAGCAGCACGAGGCCCGTCCAGAACACCGGCGACGACAGCACCACGAGCTCGATCCCGGATGCCACCGCACGACCGGTCCGCCCGCGAACGAGCAGAGCGGATGCCAGCGCCAGCACCACCGCGATGACCAGGGCGAGTGCCGACAACTGCAGCGTCGGCCCGAGCTGGCGCCCGATGACCTCGGTCACGGGCAGGCGCAGCTGGTACGACTCGCCCAGATCGCCCCTCGCGAGGCGCGCGATGAACGACGCGTACTGCTCCACAACCGGCCGGTCGAGGCCGAGGTCGCTGCGCATCGCCGCCTTCACCGCATCGCCGACCTGCGCCTGCGGCCCCAGCATCACCTCGACGGGATCGCCGGGGATGACCCGGAACGCCACGAACGCCAGGGTCGCGGCCCCCCAGAGCACCAGGACGACGGATGCCACGATCCCGCCGATGCGCGTGAAGATCGCGCGCGGGCGAGAGCGTGGCATCCGGGGTCCGTCGTCAGCGGTGGACTCAGCCGACCGAGGCTGTGGCGAAGAGCGGACGACCGTACAGGTCGAAGCTCAGCCCGGTGATGTCGGGACGCACGGCGCTGATCAGCGTGGGGCTGTACAGCGGCACGATCGCGGCGTGCTCGGCGTTCCACTGCTGCACCTGGGCGTACACGTCGTTGCGCGCGGCGGCATCCGTGGTCGAGGCGCCCTGTTCGAGCAGCGCGTCCATCGCCGGGTCGCTCACCTGAGACGCGTTCTGGAAGCCGTCGGTGGCGAGGTGGCTGCGCAGCAGGTCGGGGTCGACGCCCGAGAAGCCCCAGTCGGTCACGTCGTAGGTCTTCGGTCCGTACTGCTCGTTGTAGGCACCGGGCTCGAGAACCTCGCGCTGCAGGTCGAAGCCCACGGCCTTCAGGTCGCTCTGCACGGCGTTGGCCAGGGCGGCGCGGTCGTCGGGCACGGGGGTCCAGGCGATCCAGCGGGCGGTGAGACGCTGTCCGTCCTTGGTGCGGATGCCGTCGGCATCCCGTCCTGTCCAGCCGGCCTCGTCGAGCAGGGCGTTCGCCTCCGCCTGGTCGAAGGGCCAGGAGTTCTCGAGGCTCGCGTCGTAGCCGGGGGTGGTGGCGCCGAGGATGCTCCACGCCCGCGGGTACTGGCCGAAGAAGATCTCGTCCACGGCCGTGTCGACATCGATCGCGCGGGTGAACGCCTGGCGCACCTTCTCGTCGGCGAAGACGCCGTACTTCTCGTTCAGGAACAGGGAGTAGGGCAGCCCGGGGTAGGCGATCGACTGCACGGTGTCGTCGGCGGGCACCTGCGAGACGAGGTTCGGGGGCAGGTTGGTCACCACGTCGGCCTGGCCGCTGGAGAGCGCCCCGACGCGCACCGAGGCCTCGGGGAGGATGTCGACGCGGAGCGTCTTGAAGGCGGGCGCGCCGGCCCCGTCGGGACCCCACGTGTAGTCGTCGTTGCGGGTGTAGACGATGTCCTGATCGGGCGTGTATTCGGTCAGTTCGAAGGGACCCGTGCCGACGGTGACGTCGGGGCCGCCCGCGGCGAGCTGGTCGGCCTTGGTCTCGAGCACGGTCGGCGAGTAGAAGCCGAGCAGAGCGGTGCTCGCGGCCTGCAGGAACGGCGCGTAGGGCTGCGTGAAGCGCACGCGCACGGTGTGCTCGTCGACGACGTCGGTGCCCGCGTACAGGTCGCCGCCCAGCATGCTCGCGGCCTGGGCGGAGGCGGTGTCGGGGTCGACGATGCGATCGAAGTTCGCCTTGACGGCGGCGGCGTCGAAGGGCGTGCCGTCGTGGAAGGTCACGTCGGTGCGCAGGCGGAAGAGGTAGCTCGCACCGTCGTCCTCGATGTCCCAGGACTCGGCGAGCCACGGCGAGAACGATCCGTCGGGCTCCTGGAACACGAGCGAGTCGAGCACGGCGCGCTGCACCATGGCGGTGACGTCGAGCTGACTGGTCTGCGGGTCCATCTTGCCCGCCGAGAGGTTCGCGCCCTCGATCGCCCAGACGATCTCGCCGTCACCGGACGCCGCCGGGTCGGACCCGGCGCAGGCGGAGAGGGACAGAGCGGCGACCGCGCCGACGGCCACGGCGGAGAGCACGCGCCGGGAAAGCTGAGAAGGCATGACGAAACCTCGAAGTCTTCGGTGGGGGAACCCCCAGCCTACCCGCGTTCCTGGACCGGGTGCGGAAAGTCCGGAGTTCGCGGCCGCGCGGCCGCGCTGAGGCGCCCGTGCTCCGCGATGCGCACAGCCTCCACGCCGCGCATAACCTCCGCGATGCGCACAACCTCCGCCAGCATCCGCCCCGTCGCACTGACCCTGTGCACATCGCCGACCCTGCGCACGGCGCGCAGCCCGTGACCACTCACCACCCGCGCACAACCTCCGCGCCGCGCACAACCTCCGCCAGCATCCGCCCCGCTGAACTGACCCTGTGCACATCGCCGACCCTGCGCACGGCGCGCGGCCCATGACCACTCCCACCCGCGCACAACCTCCGCGCCCTGCACAACCTCCGCGATACGCACAACCTCCGCCAGCATCCGCCCCGCTGAACTGACCTTGTGCACATCGCCGACTCTGCGCACGGCGCTCGGCCCGGGGCGTCCAGCCCAGGCCAACCGCGCACGGCGCGGGACATTAAGCCCTCCCGCACGACTCACGCGCGGTGGAGGCCCTGGGCCACCGCGTGCATGATCAGCTCCTGCACCTCGGGCCAGCGGTGCATGACCTGCTCATAGCTCACACGGATGACGTGATAGCCGAGCAGCATGAGCGCGGCATCGTGCCGGATGTCCTCCGATCGTTGCGGGCCGACGTGATGCCCGCCGTCGATCTGCACCGCGAGTCGCTCGCCGATGAGGAAGTCCACCCGATGACCATCGATCCAGATCTGTGGCCGGATCGAGAGGCGGAGCCATCGCAACCGCGTCGAGAAGTACGTTTCGAGTCCCGAATCCGCCCACGGTGTCACCTCGGTCGCGAGACGGCGCGCAACGCCCACCCACGGCAGCCGTTCGAGTCTGCGACGGTCGACGAGCCGCTTGTTCACCGCCGACTCCCACACCGCGAGCGCTTCTTCGTAGGGCCGGCACGCGGCCACGGTCATGAGCACGTTCTCGACGCCGTCTTCGAGCAGATCGGGATGCCGCGGAACGATCGCGCGTTGCCAATGGACGACGGCCGCCGTCTCGGCGATCTTCCCCCGGCCGGGGTAGGCGACGTGCGGGCGGTCGGGACGCTCGTGCACCCAGATCCCGAGGCGCTCGGCGGCGGTGACGCAGGACACGACGGTTCCCGTCCTCGCCGCCGCGACCAGGTACTCATCGGCATCGGGGCTGGCGATCCAGTCACGGCGTACCCGCGTCACGAGTCCGCGCGAGATGGCATCCGCGATCTGACGACGACCGTGCCCCTCCCGGACGAGCCGCGTCGGCCGCGCCACGCCACCGAGTTCTGCGACACGTCCGGCGACGGAACGAGCTCGATCGGTGGGCATGACGACATGGTGCGCGACGGGCACGCGCTCCGGGGGCGTCGCGTCGGCTCTGTGGATCATCTGGCCCCTGGGGAGGAGGCGCGGCGTCGCGCTCACGAACTCCGCGATGTGCACAACCTCCGCCCGCATCCGCGTCAATCGACGGAGATTGCGCGCATCGCTCACTTTGCGCGCACCGAACGCAGCTGAGAAGCCGCATGCAGCCGCGCCCCACCGCCGCACGCGGGGCCGCACAGCCGGTACGGCACACGTCCGCGCGTGCCCCGACACGAGGACCCCGGCCCGATACGATGGATGCCGCACCCATCAGGCACGCTCACACAGTGCCGCCCATATCGCTCGAGGAGTTTTTCCATGGCCACGATCCCCGACAAGCCCGCGCTGGAAGGCCTCGAGCAGAAATGGGACGCCGCGTGGCGCGAGCGCGGCACCTATGTCTTCGACCGCCTGCGCGCCGCCGAGGCCGGCCGCCAGGGCGTCTACTCCGTGGACACGCCGCCGCCGACGGCATCCGGAAGCCTGCACATCGGGCACGTGTTCTCGTTCACGCACACCGACGTGAAGGTGCGCTTCGAGCGCATGCGCGGCAAGACGGTGTTCTACCCGATGGGCTGGGACGACAACGGCCTGCCCACCGAGCGCCGCGTGCAGAACTACTACGGCGTGCGCTGCGATCCCTCGCTCCCCTACGACGCCGACTTCACCCCGCCGTTCGCGGGCGGCGACAACAAGAGCAGCAAGGCCGCCGATCAGGTGCCCATCAGCCGCCGCAACTTCATCGAGCTGTGCGAGCAGCTGACGGTCGAAGACGAGAAGCAGTTCGAGGATCTCTTCCGCGAGCTGGGCCTCAGCGTCGATTGGACGCAGACCTACCGCACGATCTCCGACGACTCGATCCGCACGAGCCAGCTGGCGTTCCTGCGCAACATCGAGCGCGGCGAGGCGTACCAGGCCCTCGCGCCGACGCTGTGGGACGTGGACTTCCGCTCCGCGATCGCCCAGGCCGAGCTCGAGGACCGCGACCAGCCCGCCGCCTACCACCGCGTCGGCTTCGCCAAGACCGACGGTTCGGGCGACGTGTTCATCGAGACCACCCGCCCCGAGCTCCTCGCAGCGTGTGTAGCCCTCGTTGCGAACCCCGACGACGAGCGCTACCAGCCGATGTTCGGCACCACCGTGCGCACCCCGCTGTTCGACGTCGAGGTGCCCGTGCTCGCCCACCCGCTCGCGCAGAAGGACAAGGGGTCGGGCATCGCCATGATCTGCACCTTCGGCGACGTGACCGACATCATCTGGTGGCGCGAGCTCGACCTCCCCAACCGCACGATCATCGGCAAAGACGGGCGGATCGTCGCCGACGCCCCCGACGTGATCGTGACGGATGCCGCGAAGGCGGCGTACGACGAACTCGCCGGCAAGACCGTGTTCAGCGCCAAGAAGCGCGTCGTCGAGCTCCTGCAGGAATCCGGCGCCATGGAGGGCGCCCCGAAGCCCTTCACGCACCCCGTGAAGTTTTTCGAGAAGGGCGACCGGCCGCTCGAGATCGTGTCGACCCGCCAGTGGTACATCCGCAACGGCGCGCGCGACGCCGAGCTGCGCGAGCGTCTGGTGGCCCTCGGTCGCGAGATGTCGTGGCATCCGGACTTCATGCGCGTGCGCTTCGAGAACTGGACCAACGGCCTCACCGGCGACTGGCTCGTATCGCGCCAGCGCTTCTTCGGTGTGCCGATCCCGGTCTGGTACGGCCTCGACGACAGCGGCGAGCGGGACTACTCCCGCGTGCTCACCCCCGATCTCACGTCGCTCCCCGTGGACCCCACGGTCGACGTGCCCCCGGGCTACACCGAGGACCAGCGGGGCATTCCCGGCGGCTTCGACGCCGAGCGCGACATCCTCGACACGTGGGCGACCTCCTCGCTCACCCCGCAGCTCGCCGGTGGCTGGCAGCGCGACGAGGAGCTGTGGAACCTCGTCTCGCCGTTCGACCTGCGCCCGCAGGGCCAGGACATCATCCGCACGTGGCTCTTCTCGACCATGCTGCGCAGCGCCCTCGAAGACGACCGCAGCCCCTGGACGGATGCTGCGATCTCCGGCTTCATCGTCGACCCCGACCGCAAGAAGATGTCGAAGTCGAAGGGCAACGTCGTCACGCCCGCCGACATCCTGAAGCAGCACGGCTCCGACGCGGTGCGCTACTGGTCGGCATCCAGCCGTCTCGGCACCGACGCGGCCTTCGACCCGCAGAACCCCACGCAGGTGAAGATCGGCCGCCGCCTGGCCATCAAGCTGCTGAACGCGGCGAAGTTCGTGCTGTCGTTCCCCGTGCCCGAGGGCGCCGAGGTGACGCACGCGCTCGACGCGTCGATGCTCTCGACCCTGGATGCCGTGGTGCGCGACGCGACGGCCGCCTTCGAGGCCTACGACCACGCGCGGGCGCTGGAGATCACGGAGTCGTTCTTCTGGACGTTCTGCGACGACTACCTCGAGCTCGTCAAGGAGCGCGCCTACGACCAGTCCGACGTGGGTCAGGCCTCGGCCGCCCTCGCGCTGCGCACGGCCCTGTCGGCGCTCGTGCGCCTGTTCGCTCCCGTGCTGTCGTTCGCGTCGGAGGAGGTGTGGTCGTGGTTCGAGGAGGGCTCGGTGCACACCGCCGCGTGGCCCGAGCCGCTGGGCATCGAGGGCGACCCGGCCGTGCTCACGGCCGTGAGCGCCGCGCTCATCGGCATCCGTCGCGCCAAGACCGAGGCCAAGGCCTCGCAGAAGACGCCCGTGACCTCCCTCACCGTGGCCGGTCCGAACGTCGAGGCGCTGCGTCTCGCCGAGGGCGACCTGCGCGCCGTGGGTCGCATCGAGACGATCGCCTTCGCCGAGGGCGACTCCACCACCGTCACCGACATCGTGTTCGCACCCCAGGAGGACTGATGCAGCTCGGAACCCGTTGGACCGCCCGTGAGCAGCCGCCGAAGGCCGTTCCCGAGGCGCTGCACGCGCAGATCGCCGCGGTCGAGGCCGCGCTCAACCCCGACGGCCTGAGCGCCCCCGCCCCGCGGTGGACGCTGACCTTCCTCGAGGGGCGGCCCGTCGCCGAGCTCGACACGGGGGTCATCGTGTCGCAGGAGGCATCGGGCGAGGTCGTCGTGCGTTACGACGACGACGCCGAGTTCGCCTGAGTCGCCCGCTCCGGCCGTCGAGCCCGCCGCCGCCTTCGGGCGGTCGGCGGGCTCTCCCGTTCGGCGTCGAGGTGCCCCGGTCCCTTCGACACGCTCAGGGACCTCCGCCGGGGAGGTGGCTGAGCCTGTCGACGCCACCAGACGCGCAGGTTCCGGTCCCTTCGACACGCTCAGGGACCTCCGCCGGCGAGGTGGCTGAGCCTGTCGAAGCCACCGGGACGGGCTCACGCTGTGCCGCGACCGGGGCCGGACCTCGGCCTAGGCTGGACCGATGACGGATTCCCCCAATCCCCTCCTCGCGCCGCCCTCCCTCCCCTACGACCTGCCCCCGTACGGCAGCATCCGCGCGGAGCACTATCTGCCCGCGTTCCACGCCGGCTTCGCCGCCCAGCGCGCCGAGATCGACGCGATCACCGCGCAGACCGACGCGCCCACGTTCGAGAACACGCTGATCGCGCTCGAACGCAGCGGCGAGGTGCTCGGTCGTGTGAGCCGCACGTTCTACACGGTCACCGGTGCCGACGGCACCCCGGAGATCCAGGCCATCGAAGAAGAACTCGCACCGCTGATGTCGGCCCACCGCGACGCCATCCAGCTCGATACGGCGCTCTTCGCCCGCGTCGCCGCCGTGCACGCCCAGCTCGACGAGCTCGACCTCGACGCCGAGTCGCGCTACCTCGTCGAACGTCACCACCGCGAGATGTCGCTCGCCGGGGCCGCACTCGACGACTCCGAGAAGCAGCGCCTGACCGGGCTCAATCAGGAGCTCTCGGTGCTCACCAACACCTTCGAGAAGAACCTCCTCGCCGACACCAACGACCTCGCCGTGGTCTTCGACACCGCAGCCGAGCTCGACGGTCTCAGCGAGGGCGAGCTGTCGGCCGCCGCTCAGGCCGCGACGAGCCGCGGACTGGACGGCCGCTACGTCGTCACCCTCACCCTGTACACCGGTCACCCGCTGCTCGCCTCGCTGACGAACCGCGAGAGTCGCCGCCGCCTGCTCGAGGCCTCGCGCTCCCGCGCGATCCGCGGCAACGCCCACGACAACCGCCCGGTACTCCGCGACATCGTCCGCCTGCGCGCCGAGCGCGCCGCTCTGCTCGGCTACCCCTCCCACGCCGCTGCCGTCCTCGCCGACCAGACAGCGGGATCCCCGGATGCCGCCCGCGACCTCCTCCGCCGGCTCGCCGCCCCTGCTGCCGCCAACGCCCGCTCCGAGCAGGAAGCGCTGCAGCGGATCGCGGACGCCGACGGCATCCGGATCGAGGCCCACGATTGGGCTTTCTACACCGAGAAGGTGCGTGCGGAGCGCTACGACCTCGACCGTGCGGCGCTGCGCCCGTGGTTCGAGGCCGAGCGCGTGCTGCGCGACGGCGTGTTCTTCGCGGCGGAGCAGCTCTACGGCATCCGCGTATCGGAGCGGCACGATCTGCAGGGCCACCACCCCGACGTGCGCGTCTTCGAGGTGCACAACGCCGACGGCACCGAGCTCGGACTGTTCCTGCTCGACCTCTACACCCGTGACACCAAGCGCGGCGGCGCGTGGATGAACTCGATCGTGACGCAGTCGGCCATCCGCGGCACGGCCCCGGTCGTCGTCAACAACCTCAACGTGAACAAGCCCGCCCCCGGCACCCCGACGCTGCTGACGCTGGATGAGGTCACCACCCTCTTCCACGAGTTCGGCCACGCCCTGCACGGCCTCTTCGCCACCGTCACCTACCCCCACTTCGCCGGCACGGCCGTCTACCGCGACTTCGTCGAGTTCCCCAGCCAGGTGAACGAGATGTGGATCCTGTGGCCGGAGATCCTGTCGAACTACGCCCGTCACATCGACACCGGCGAGCCTCTCCCCGCCGACGTCGTCGAGCGCCTGCACGCCTCGGAGGCCTTCAACCAGGGCTTCGCCACGAGCGAGTACCTCGCGGCATCCTGGATCGACCAGGCATGGCACGGACTCTCGGTCGATGAGGCCTCGGCCGACATCGACGTGGCGGAGTTCGAGGCGCGGGCCCTTGCCGACATCGGGCTCGACAACCCGGCGGTTCCCACGCGTTACGCCTCGACGTACTTCGCGCACGTGTTCTCGGGCGGCTACAGCGCCGGGTACTACTCCTACATCTGGAGCGAGGTGCTCGACGCCGACACCGTGGAGTGGTTCCGCGAGAACGGCGGACTCACGCGCGAGAACGGCGATCGCTTCCGCCAGCGGCTGCTGGGCGTCGGTGGTTCCGGCGATCCTCTCGCCGCGTATCGCGACTTCCGAGGTCGGGATGCCGAGATCCAGCCGCTGCTGGAACGTCGCGGTCTCGCCGGCTGAGGCGCTCTCGCGGCCCGGGGCCCCAGGGCGGGGTCAGCTCCCGACGGAGTACTTGAAGCCGATGTGAGAGTCGGCGAAGCCGAGCCGGGTGTAGAACCGGTGGGCGTCGACGCGAGCGGCGTCGGAGGTGAGTTGCACGAGGGCCGCCCCCATTGCCGGGGCGGCCTCGTGCATGACCCAGCGCATCACGGCGCTTCCGATGCCGCCGGAACGCACGGTCGACGACACGCGCACCGCCTCGACGAGCAGGCGCGTCGCGCCCCGGCGCGCCATACCGGGGATGACGGTCAGCTGGAGCGTCCCCACGACGGCGCCGTCGGCGTCATCCACGACGAGCAGCTCGTTCAACGGGGCGTCGAGGACGCTTCGCAGGGCGTCTGCATAGACCTCGGTGTCGCCGTCATCGCCGCGGTCGCCGCGGGCGGCGCTGATCGGGTCGTCCGAGAGCAGTGCCATGAGGGCGGGCAGGTCGGACGCCGTGGCGCGACGCACGCCGACGGCGCCGACGCGCGTTGACACCACGGCGGGAAGCTGGAGTTCGGGGAGCATCTCCCCATCCTGCCGCCCGTGACATGGCTCGCCGCGCAGGACGCCCCGCGACGCCGCCTCAGGCGCTGCGGCGCTTCTGCGCGAGCACGATCGTCGGCTGCGCTCCGTCTTCGACGGACGCGCGCGTGATGACGACCTTCGCGATGTCGTCGGCCGAGGGCACCTCGAACATGATCGGACCGAGGACGTCCTCGAGGATCGCGCGCAATCCGCGAGCACCGGTCTTGCGGGCGACGGCGAGGTCGGCGATCGCCCGCAGAGCGTCTTCGTCGAACTCGAGCTGGACACCGTCGAGCTCGAACATGCGCTGGTACTGCTTGACCAGAGCGTTGCGCGGCGCGGTGAGGATCTCCATCAGCGCGTCCTGGTCGAGGGGCGAGACGGATGCCACCACGGGCAAACGACCGATGAACTCGGGGATCAGGCCGAACTTGTGCAGATCTTCGGGCAGCGCCTCGCTGAAGAGGTCGGGCGCGTCTTCCTTGCGGTGCAGCGGAGCGCCGAAGCCGACGCCGTGCTTGCCCACGCGGGCCGAGATGATCTCCTCGAGTCCGGCGAAGGCTCCCGCCACGATGAACAGCACGTTCGTCGTGTCGATCTGGATGAATTCCTGGTGCGGGTGCTTGCGGCCGCCCTGCGGCGGAACCGACGCGACCGTGCCCTCGAGGATCTTCAGCAGCGCCTGCTGCACGCCCTCGCCCGACACGTCGCGGGTGATCGAGGGGTTCTCGGCCTTCCGAGCGATCTTGTCGACCTCGTCGATGTAGATGATGCCCTGCTCGGCGCGCTTGACGTCGAAGTCGGCGGCCTGGAGGAGCTTGAGCAGGATGTTCTCGACGTCTTCACCGACATAGCCGGCCTCGGTGAGGGCCGTGGCATCCGCGACCGCGAACGGGACGTTCAGGCGCTTCGCGAGCGTCTGGGCGAGGTAGGTCTTGCCGCAGCCCGTGGGCCCGAGCAGCAGGATGTTGCTCTTGGCGATGTCGATCTCTTCGGCGCGCGCTTCGGCGGGCTGGAGCGTGCCGTGCGCGCGGACGCGCTTGTAATGGTTGTAGACGGCGACCGCCAGAGCGCGCTTCGCGGGCTCCTGACCGACGACGTACTCCTCGAGGAAGGAGAAGATCTCGCGGGGCTTGGGCAGATCGAACTCGGCGACCTCGCCGGCCGAGGACTCGGCCATGCGCTCTTCGATGATCTCGTTGCAGAGCTCGACGCACTCGTCGCAGATGTAGACGCCCGGACCGGCGATCAGCTGTTGCACCTGCTTCTGGCTCTTGCCGCAGAAGGAGCACTTGAACAGGTCGGCGCTCTCACCGATGCGTGCCATCCCGGTTCCTCCCGTCACCCGGCCCCCGCCGGTGTGTACCCGAGCCTAACCCGAGCCCGCGACATCCGAGGGCATTTGCGCTTCCGGCGGTGTCGTGATCGCCGACGGCGGACACGTGGCATCCGGTCTCCCCCGCGTCACTCGCCGACTTTTGTCGCCTGGGCGTCGCCCGAAGCGGCCATTTCTGGCGACTCACGCGATGGCGCGCCGCACACGACGAAGCCCCGCATACCGAAACGGGTCTGCGGGGCTTCGTGACGCGAGGGTCAGGCCGTGAGGGCCGCGGGCTGACGCTTGCGGGTCGTGAGGACCTGGTCGACGATGCCGTACTCCATCGCCTCGTGCGCCGAGAGGATCTTGTCGCGGTCGATGTCCTTGTTGACCTTGGCGACGTCCTGACCGGTGTGACGGGCCATGGTCTCTTCGAGCCAGGTGCGCATGCGGAGGATCTCCTGCGCCTGGATCTCGATGTCGGACGCCTGCCCGTGACCGGCCTCGCCCATCGCGGGCTGGTGGATCAGGATGCGGGCGTTCGGCAGGGCGAGACGCTTGCCGGGGGCACCGGCGGCCAGGAGCACGGATGCCGCGGAGGCGGCCTGTCCGAGCACGACCGTCTGGATCTGCGGCGAGACGTACTGCATCGTGTCGTAAATCGCCGTCATGGCCGTGAACGAGCCACCGGGCGAATTGATGTACATGATGATGTCGCGGTCGGGGTCCTGCGACTCGAGCACGAGGAGCTGCGCCATGACGTCGTCGGCCGAGGCGTCGTCGACCTGGACGCCCAGGAAGATGACGCGGTCCTCGAACAGCTTGTTGTAGGGGTCCTGGCGCTTGTAGCCGTAGGCCGTGCGCTCCTCGAACTGGGGCAGGACGTAGCGGCTCGAGGGCATGTGCGCTGCGGCGCCGCCGAAGGTGGGGATGTTCATGTCGGTGTCCTTTTCCTCTCGCCTCAGGCCGCGGTTCCGCCGCCGCCGGTGACGTCGGTGGCGTGCTCGCGCATGTGGTCGACGAAGCCGTACTCGAGGGCCTCCTGCGCCGTGAACCAGCGGTCCCGGTCGCCGTCGGCGTTGATCTGCTCGACGCTCTTGCCGGTCTGATTCGCGGTGATCTCGGCCAGGCGGCGCTTCATGTCGAGGATGAGCTGCGCCTGCGTCTGGATGTCGCTCGAGGTGCCGCCGAAGCCGCCGTGGGGCTGGTGCAGCAGCACGCGCGCGTTCGGCGTGATGTAGCGCTTGCCCTTGGTACCGCTGGTCAGCAGCAGCTGGCCCATCGACGCCGCCATGCCGATGCCGACGGTGACGATGTCGTTCGGCACGAACTGCATCGTGTCGTAGATCGCCATACCGGCCGTGATCGAGCCGCCGGGCGAGTTGATGTAGAGGTAGATGTCCTTCTGCGGGTCTTCTGCCGCGAGCAGCAGGATCTTGGCGCAGATCTCGTTCGCGTTCTCGTCACGCACCTCCGAACCGAGCCAGATGATGCGGTCCTTCAGCAGCCTGTCGAAGACGCTCGTTGCCATAAGGGGTTCGGGCATGTGTGCTCCTCTTCCGGTGATCTGCAACGAATCTACCGGCGGGCTCCGGGGCAGGATGCCGTGTTCGCCGCGGGCGGATCAGCGGGGGTTCTCGGCGATTTCTCGCGCGTATCCGGTCACGGAACGGGTATAGCGCGGCAGGTGCGGCGCGAGCGCCTGAAGAGCGACGGATGCCGCGCGCTCCGGCTCCCCGCTCGACACGAGAGCCAGGGAGTAGAAGGCGGCGGCCGCGTCGTGCAGCGCTCCGCGGGGCTCGCGCTCGTACTCGGCGCGGAGCATCGCGAGAGCCTCCTCGGTCTTGCCGAGGTTGCGGATCGTGCTGGCCAGCTGGATCGTGGCCTGCGTTCGCCGGTCGTCGTCGAGGCCGATCGC
Source organism: uncultured Microbacterium sp. (assembly GCF_947489255.1). Classification (GTDB taxonomy): domain Bacteria; phylum Actinomycetota; class Actinomycetes; order Actinomycetales; family Microbacteriaceae; genus Microbacterium; species Microbacterium phycohabitans. The sequence continues at coordinate 348,414 of NZ_CANLCY010000002.1, read as the reverse complement.
CAGCGCCCGACGGTACAGCGTCTCGGCCTCGTCCTCGATCCCGGCCGAGTCTCGCGCTCCGGCGCGCTCGAAGAGCGCCACGGCGTCATCGGGGTCCCGCTCGGCGGCGAGCTCGTCGATCCGCCCGATCACCTGATCCGGGCTGAGCGCCTCATCGGCCCACACGGCATCCACTCTGCTCTGCCAGTCACTCACGCATCCATCCCTCTCTCGTCGTGCGGCATCGAGCCGTCCGCCCCTGGCGGGTGTCCATGACACGCCGCGACGCGCGTCACCGGTACGGCGTGTCTCGGACACCCTCGGCATCCGGGTACGAGAAAGGGGGCGGATGCCGTGGCATCCGCCCCCTTCGTCTCGACTTACTCGCTGTCGGCGGCGTCGGCCTTCTTCTTGGCCGGGGCGCGCTTCTTGGCGGGAGCCTTGGCGGGGGCCTCGTCAGCGGGAGTCTCCTCGGCGGGAGCCTCGTCGGCAGCGACCTTCTTCTTGGCGGGGGCGCGCTTCTTGGCGGGAGCCTTCGCGGGGGCCTCTTCCGCTGCGGGGGCCTCGTCGGTCTCGACGGCCTCGTCCTCGTCGCCCTCGGCGGGCTCTTCACCCTCGACGGCGACGAAACCGGTCAGGTCGACGGGCTTGCCGTCGGTGTCGACGACGGTGACCTTGCCGAGAGCGATCGCGAGCGCCTTGTTGCGGGCGACCTCACCGACGAGCGCCGGCAGCTGGTTGCCCTGCTGCAGGGCGTTCACGAAGTCCTGCGGCGCCATGTTGTACTGCGCGGCCGACTGGATGAGGTACTGCGTCAGCTCGTCCTGCGACACCTGGACGTTGGCGTCTTCGGCGATCTTGTCGAGCACCATCTGCGTGCGGAACTGCTTCTCGCTCGCCTCGGTGACCTCGGCGCGGTGCTCGTCGTCCTCGAGGCGGTTCTCACCCTCGAGGTGGTTGTGCACCTCGTCTTCGATGAGCTGCGGGGGCACGGGGATCTCGACGGCCTCCAGGAGGGCGTCGATGAACTTGTCGCGCGCGGCCGAGCCCTGCGTGAACACGGCCTGCTGCGACACGCGCTCGCTGAGCGACTCGCGGAGCTCGGCGATGGTGTCGAACTCGGATGCCATCTGGGCGAAGTCGTCGTCGGCGTCGGGGAGCTCGCGCTCCTTGACGGCCTTGATCGTGACGGCCACCTCGGCCTCTTCGCCGGCGTGCTCGCCACCGACGAGCTTCGAACGGAAGGTGGTCTGCTCGTCGGCGGTGAGGGACTCGATCGCCTCGTCGATGCCCTCGAGCAGCTCGCCGGAGCCGATCTCGTACGACACGCCCTCGGCGCGGTCGATCTCGTTGCCGTCGATCGTGGCGACGAGGTCGAGCTCGACGAAGTCGCCGGTGGCGGCCGGACGATCGACCGTGACGAGCGTGCCGAAGCGGGCGCGCAGGCGGTCGAGCTCGGCGTCGATGCCGGCCTCATCGGCCTCGGCGGCGTCGACCGTCACCGTGATGGTGTCGTAGGCGGGCAGCTCGAACTCGGGGCGCACGTCGACCTCGACATCGACGACGAGGTCGCCGGAGAAGTCCTTGAGCTCGGGCAGCTCGACGATCTCGGCGCTCGGACGGCCGATGACGCGGAGGTCCTGCGCCTCGACGGCCTGACGGTAGAACCCGTCGAGACCCTCGTTGACGGCGTGCTCGATGACCGCGCCGCGTCCCATGCGCTGGTCGATGATGGGAGCGGGGACCTTGCCCTTGCGGAAGCCGGGGATCTGCACGTCGCGGGCGATGTGCTCGTAGGCGTGGGCGATGCTCGGCTTGAGCTCGTCGGGCGAGACCGTGATGTGGAGCTTGACCCGGGTGGGGCTGAGCTGCTCGACGGTGCTGTTGACCATGCGGTGTGTTCTCCTCGTGTGGCCCGCGCGCACGCGGGGGCCGTGTGGGCCTGTGGTCTGTGGGGCCGTTGCGTCGGGGCGACAGGATTTGAACCTGCGGCCTCCCGCTCCCAAAGCGGGCGCTCTACCAAGCTGAGCTACGCCCCGGGGCGACGCGCGCGAACGCGTTCGACGAAACGACCTCGGAAAGTCTAGTCGATCGGCCTGGGAGCACCGGTTTTCTCGCGGTGCGGGGTGAAATCGGCCGCCGACCCGCGCCCGCGACGCGCGGTGCGTTCGCGACCGCCTGCGCCGTGTCGTACAGTAGACGAGTCCGACTTCGCGGCTCGATCCGAGCGGCGTAATTCGGGGCTGTAGCTTAGTGGTAAAGCCTCTGTCTTCCAAACAGATGATGCGAGTTCGATTCTCGTCAGCCCCTCCACGATGAATGGCCCGCCCCCTCGGGGGTGGGCCATTCATGTTCCGGCGGTGATCAGCCGCCGAGCGTGTTGCAGGCGACCTCGTTGCCGTTCACGACGACGGTGCCGGTGAACCCGGCGACCTCGCACGCCTGGTATGCCGCGGCGCCGAAGCCGATGGCCGAGACCACGACGATCGCCACGATGATGCCGATGACCGTGAGCACGGCGCCGACGATGATCGCCGCGACGGCGAAACCGTTCTTGTGCCCCGCCTTGCGGCTCTGCACGAGTGCGACGATGCCCAGGATCAGGCCGATGACATTGAAGAAGATCGCCACGACGAGCGCGACGATGCCCAGGGTGCGACCGGGAACGGGGCCGGACGCGGGGCGGTTGTATTCGACGGACATGGATCCTCCAGAACACTGCTGTTGATGCAGTACGCATCGGACATTAGCGCGCGACGTGGCTTCCTGGGTGTTTCCTGTGCCCCGTGACGACCAGCGGAGACGTTGCGCCTTCGGCTTCGTCTGTCGAGCGCATGGCGATGCTCGGCCGCGCCTGCGATGGGACCTATCCCGCGCCTCTTCGACGATCATCTGCGCGCTTGCTACGTTGCTGGGGGGCGCACTGCCTCCGTGCAGCGGAAATGAGGCCGAAAATTCAGAATCCGAGACGGCGTGCGGTGTGGCGAACGATGGCGGGGGCGGCGACCGTCTCGCTGAGCGTCGGTCTCGCCGCGTGCAGCGGGGGAACTGATGCCGGCGGCGAGTTCTCCGCCGAACGCAAGACCGTCGAAGCCTTCATGGACGCTCTCCAGAACGGCGACGCGCAGCAGGCGTCGACGTATCTCGCCGACAGGTCCAGCTTCCCCGCCGACGCGTTGACGGACGACTTCTATTCGTCGGCCCTAGAGCGTCCTCAGGACGCGCGCATCGCGGTCGCGACGGAAAGCCAGGGCACCGTCTACGTCCAGGTCGGCTACCGGCTGGGCTCGGACGACCGAGAGCTGGATCTCGTCATGGCGAGCGGAGACCGATCGCTCATCGAGGGATGGTCGGGCACGCCGACGATCCTGCGGTCGGCCGCCGGCGACGGTCGGGTCACCGTGTCCGACGCGCTCGAGATCGAGGTGGGGACGGCGGCAAGCTACACCTCGCTGCTTCCCGGCCGTTACTCCGTGTCGTACACGGGTGCTGGCGATGCCGTCGGCCCGTTCGAACTCGACTTCCCTGTGAAGGCCCCGGAATCCGACTCTCAGCTGCCCACGGGCGTGTCATTCGCGGGTGGCGCCCTCGAGTTCGCGGGCTGAGCGCTCAACTCGCCCGAGCTGCTCAGCCCCGGCAACCCGTTCGCGGCCTTCAGCGCTGCGGAACGATGGCGTCAGGGCGCGGCGCTGCGCGGGGCGTCCGTCGGAGGAGAGCGTCCGCGGCCGCCCTCACACGCGCCGCGCGTCGGCATGACGCGCCGTGTGCCGCAGATAGGTCTGGGCGTTGCGGAGGATCCCCGCGCGTTCGTCGTCGGTAAGCGCTCGGCGCACCTTCGCGGGCACTCCCGCCACGAGCGAGCCGTCGGGCACCACCGTCCCCTCGAGCACCACCGCTCCCCCGGCGATCAGACATCCCGCCCCGATCCGCGCCCCCGAGAGCACGACGCTTCCCATGCCGATGAGCGAGCCGTCGCCGATCTCGCAGCCGTGCACGACGGCGTTGTGCCCCACCGAGACGTCGGCACCGATCACGACGCCGTGCCCGGCGTCGACGTGCACCGAGACGTTGTCCTGCAGGTTGCTGCGCGCCCCCACAACGATCGACGCGCTGTCTCCGCGCAGCACGGCGTTGTACCAGACGCTCGCGCCCTGCCCGAGCCGGACGTCGCCGACGATACGGGCCCCGGATGCCACGAACGCGGTGTCGTGCACGGAGGGCACGGCGCCGTCGAGGGCGAGCAGGGAGGCGTCGGGTGCGATCGTCATGCGCCGAGGTTAACCGCACGGGCGTACTACTGGCGACTACTGGGCCGAGGAGACAGCCGTAGCCCCGGTCGGCGAATCGGTAGCGGCTCGCGACGCGCTCCGCTCTAGCTTCGGTCGCAACCCCGTCGCCGTGGCCCCAGGAGTCGTCATGTCACTCGAAACAGCATCCCCCACCCCCGCCGCCCGCGCCGCACGCCCCGTCCGTCGCCATCGACGCGCGACCGCGATCGCGCTCATCACCGTCGGGGCCGCTCTGCTCTCGGTGGGGGGAGGGTCGTACGCTTACTGGTCCACTCAGACCGCCCTCACCGCCGGCCCGGTCAGCGCCGGTGACCTCAACCTGTCGCTGGGAACAGGAAGCTGGACGCTGAAGGGCGTGATCGGAACGGCTCAACCGGTCGCCAACCTCACGACGGTGAAGATCGTCCCGGGGGATGTCCTGACGCTGACGCAGCCCCTCGACGTGACCCTCGTGGGCAACACGATCGCCGCCGATCTCAAGGCTGAGGTGGGCTCCACCTTCACGTCCGGTGCGCTGGGCAGCAACCTTGACGTCGTGCTGTCGGTCGCCGGCTACGGCACCGCCACCAGCGCCAACACCTACCGGCTGACCTCCGCCAACAGCGGTGCGGCGACGGCGACCCTCACGGTCACCTTCAAGCCCGGCACGACCGGACGCGCGGGGGCGACGCAGAGCGTCAACCTCAACGACATCGCCTTCACGCTCACGCAGGCGTCCAGCTGACGCGCGTCCCGTGCGCACGCGAGCCGCCGCCGTCTCGCGACGGCTGCAGTGGGCCGCCGCGCTGACGGTCGCCGTGCTCGTCGTCTCCGGAGCGTCGACTGCGCACGCCCTCTGGCAGAGTCGCACGGCGCTCGCGGCGGGCACCCTCACCGCGGGTTCCCTCGACCTGTCGACGGAGTGGGTCGGCGCGTGGACGTCGTGGACCCCGCTGTATCCCGGACGCGCGAGCGATACGGCCACGCTACGGGTCACCGAGACCGCGGCCGGCGGAACGACGCTGCGCTGGCGTCTGACGGCCACTCCCGTCGTCTCGGCCGATCTGGCGCCCTACGTCACGACGCAGGTGTACGTCGGCGCCTGCGGATCGGGCACCCCGATCAGCCCCACCACCGGGTACGCGCCCGCTGGCGGCCTGTCCCCCGGACAGAGCGTCGACCTGTGCCTGCGGGTGACCCTCGCCACGAGTGCGCCGCAGAACGTACAGGGCAAGGCGGTCGCGCCGGCGATCACCGTGACGGCCGACCAGGTGATGTCGTGACCAGGCGTGGTCGAGGAGCGCTCCTCGTCGCCGCGCTCACGATCACCGCCGTCGCCGTCGTCCCCGACACGGGTCCCGCTGCCGCGGCGTGGCAGGTGTCCGTTCCCGCGCCGGCATTCACCCTCGCCGCCGGATCGCTCACCGCACCCGCGGCCACGTGCCAGACGACGACCTCTTCGCCTCCGGCCGCGCGTATCTCGTGGCAGGCGGTGGACGGGGCCACGGGATATCGCGTCGTCCTCGGCAACACCGTCAATTCCTCGACCTCGGAGCTCGCGGCGAACCAACCGGGAACCAGCTACGACGTGACGGGGTCGGCCCTGGGAAATCTGCTGTTGGTGCTGGGGAATCTCCTCACGGGGGGATCGGTGCACGTCACGGTCACGGCGCTCAATCAGAACTGGAGCTCGCCGCCGAGCACCCGCCAGAACATCGCGCTGGCCGGCAGCGTGTTGACGGGACTCGCGGGAGGACTGAAGTGTCAGTCGGGGTAGGTCTGCGACGGGACCGGGCGAACGCCCCCATGTCGGGCGCGCGGCGGGGGTGGCGGCGGACTCGAGGTGCGCTGGCCACCGCGGTGCTCGTCGTGGTGTCGACCTTCGCGTTCTTCACCGTGGTCGTTCCCCTGCTGCTCGGCGCGCAGACCTACACGATCCTGACCGGGAGCATGCAACCGGGGTTGCCTCCGGGGAGCCTCATCGCGGTGAGACCGGTGTCGATCGACGAGGTGAGCGTCGGTGACGTGGTGACCTACCAGATCCGATCCGGCGATCCCGCGGTGGTCACCCATCGGGTGGTGGGGACGACGTCGAGCACGGGTGGCGATCGCCTGCTCATCACCCGTGGGGATGCGAACGATCTCGACGACCCCCCGGTCCAGCGCGAGCAGCTGCGCGGCTCCGTCGTGCTCGCGCTGCCGTATCTGGGATACCCGGCGGCACTGTTCGGTGGGCAGGCCCGCGGAGCGGTGATCGCGTCGGCGGGGGTTCTCATCGTCGGATACGGCGCAGCGCTCCTCGCCCTCGACCTCGCCCGATCCAAGCGGTCGCCGCGGCGCCGCGAAACGACCCTCGCCATCATCGTCGTCCTCTCGACCGGCATCGCGGCATCCGCCACCTCTCCCCTTCCCGCCGAGGCCGCGGACGGTACCGCGGACGCGCGGCTCCTGCTGAGCGTCGACGGGAACACCTTCGTCGCCGACGGCGTCGTGTCGCTGTTCCGCTCGGACCTGCCGCTCGTTCCGGGTGGGTCCGCCGGCTCGGTCCTGTGGATCCGCAACGCCAGCACAGACCCCGCACGGGCGGGGATCCGCATCGACGCGAGCCCGCTGAGCGGGAGCCCGACGGATCACGAGATGGCGGACGACCTTCGGCTCGTCGTGGACGACGCGCCGGTCGCCCCGGGAGGAGAGTGGGTCAGCGATCCGATCTCCGCCGGGGCGACGCTCCGTGTCGACGTCGCGCTGGGGTTGGATGCCGACGCCCCGAACGCATCGCGCCGGGGCGAAGCGCTCGTCTATCCCTCGGTTCGTCTGACACAGGTCGTCGACGAGGACCCGCCGGGGCGGGAGGCGGGCGGCGTCCTCCCGCGGACGGGCGGGGCGGCCCCTCTCCCGGTGGGCCTGTGGGGAGCGGGCCTGCTCGCGCTGGTGTGCGGGATCGGTCTGCGTCGACGGGCCACCGAGGGAAGGTAAGGATTGCCTCCTCACCGGGGATTTAGCCGAGCCTCATCTTGCTTGCGGAATGTCCGGGCGTGAGTAGCGTTGCATCCAACAGACTTCGTTCACTGCGACAAGGAGCAGACATGAGCACCGTTCAGACCCCCGCCGCCACCACCGTCGACCCGACGATGGCCGCCGGCACGGCCCAGTTCCTCTCCCCCGTCGTGATCGGCCTCGAGGCGCTCGTCGTCAACGGCAAGCAGGCGCACTGGCACGTGCGCGGCTCGAACTTCATCGGCGTGCACGAGCTCCTCGACACGGTGGTCGCCCACGCGCAGGACTGGGCCGACCTCGCCGCGGAGCGCATCGTCGCCCTGGGCCTTCCGATCGACTCGCGCCTGTCGACCGTCGCCGCCAAGGCGAAGGCGACCGAGGTGCCCGCCGGTTTCGCGCAGTCCGACGTCGTCATCCGCGCCGTGATCGCCGACATCGACGCGGTGCTCGTCGACATCGAGGCCGCCATCGAGGGTCTCGACGAGATCGACATGTCGAGCCAGGACGTCGCGATCGAGATCAAGCGCGGTCTCGACAAGGACCGCTGGTTCCTCTTCGCGCACCTCGCGGCGTAAGCGGAACGAAGGGGGCGGCGCTTCGGCGTCGCCCCCTTCGTCGTCCCCGTACCGCTCGTGATGAGCGCCCGTGGATGGTCACGTCCTGTCGCCGCAGCGCCCGCCGGGCGACGAGAACGCACGCGCACGCCTGAGAGAGCACGGGAGGGGCGATCAGAGCCCGTGGGTCACCCGGCCGGCGAGCAGCGTCGTCCGCACCGGCATCGACCGCAGCGCACGCTCGTCGGCGCTCAGCGGATCGGCGCCGACGATCACGAGGTCGGCGACCGCCCCCGGCGCGATCTCGGCCGGAGCCATCGATCCTCCGGCGGTGGAGGCCGCGATCGCGGTGCCGATCTCCACCCGCTGGTGCGCCTGCCAGGGCTCGCGCCCGTCGCGGGTGCGGAACACCGCGGACGCCATCGCCGCCCACGGATCGAGCGGCGCCACCGGCGCATCCGAGCCGAACCGCAGGTTCGCGCCACTGTCGGCGAGGGCACGCAGGGGGTAGGGCTGCGCCGACTGCCCGGCCCAGATGGCATCCGTCATGTCGCGATCGTCGAGAGCGTGCTCCGGCTGCACGCTCGCCGTGACGCCCAGGCGGGCGAAGCGCGGGATGTCGGCGTGGGCGACGAGTTGCGCGTGCTCGATCGTCCCGACCGCGCCGGTCACCGCGTAGGCGTCGAGGGCATGGCTGTTCGCGACGTCACCGATCGCGTGGATCGCGCACTCCAGGCCCGCGGCGGTCGCGCGCGTCATCATCTCGACGAGGTCGTCGGGTGCGACGGTCAGCAGACCGCGGTTGCCGGGGTCGCCCGGATACGGGTGCGCGCACGCGGCGGTGCGCGTGCCCAGGGAGCCGTCGGTGATGGCCTTGAGCGGCCCGACCCGGATGAGGTCGCTCCGCCCGCCCCGCACACGGTCTCCCGTGCGCAGTCCCTCGGCGATCGCCCGGTCGAGATGCTGCGGGTACGTTCCGTACGACACGCGCAGAGCGTCGAAACCGCGAGCGGCACGTCGCTGCCACGGCTCGTCGTTCCAGGTCATGTCGAGGTCGACGAGTCCGACGAGGCCCCGCGCCGCGGCGGCGTGCGCCATGCGCTCGACGGCGTCGTCGGCGCCGTCGGGCGCGACGGCGTTGAGGCGACGCGAGATCTCGAAGGCGTCCTCCTCCACCAGCATCCCGGATGACACGGGGGTGAAGCCCTCCCGGTGGAAAGCCGCCGTGTTCAGCCAGACGCTGTGCACGTCGGCGTTGATGAGGTACGTCGGCACCTCGCCGGTCGTGGCATCCAGAAGGTCCAGGGTCGGCTCGTCGGGCCACAACCCGTCGCGGAAGCCGGAGCCGATGCGCCGCCCGTCGCTCACCGGAGCGAGCGCCATGACGGCCGCCGCATCGTGCGCCGAGGCGACCTCACCCAGCGGGACGCGATCCGCGGCGAGGGCCCACTGCAGCACGTGCACGTGGTGGTCCCACAGGCCCGGGAGGAGCCATCCCCCCTCGCCCTCGACCACGAACCCGGTGGGGCGCAGGTTGCCCGTGGGCGCGATGTCGGCGATGACGCCGTCGACGAGGACGAGGTCGACCGGTTCGTCGGTGGGCAGCAATTCGCGACCGGGACCGGCGACGCGTACCGCGCGGATGAAACCGACGTCCTCGCCGATCACGGGCGCACCCGCGCGTCGGCGGCGCGCTGCATCTCTGCGGCGAGCACGGGGTTGTGCGATTCGAGTCCCTCGATGATCGTGTCGACCACCTCGGCACTGCGGTTCTGACTGAGCTTGCGCTTCGCCGTCACGCGCGTCGGCGTCAGGCGGAAACCGACGGTGCCGCGTTCGAGCCGTTCGACGAAGGCCGCGTCGTTGGGGAGCGTGTACAGCCCCCGCGCATCGGCACCGTCTCCCTCGAAGCGGTCGACGAGCCGATCGAGCACGCGGAGGTTCTCCTCCGGCGACAGCAGTTCCGGGATGCCGGACAGGTGCGCCGACACAAAGTTCCAGGTCGGCACGGCGGCGACGTCGCCGTACCAGCGCGGGGTGATGTAACCGTGCGGACCCTGCACGACGACGAGCAGTTCGCGGTCGCCGAGGCCGAGGATGACGTCGTCGGGCTTTCCCACGTGACCGACGATCGTGAGGTCGTCGCGCGTGTCGTCGAGCATGACGGCGTAGTGCGAGGCGACGAGGCCGTCGTCGGTGTGACTGACGAGGGTCACCCACGGATTGAGGTCGACGAGACGGCGGATCTCGCCGATGTCGGTCATCGCGAAACTCGGGTTCTGGCGCACCGGACCAGCCTAGAACGCGCGGCCCGCTGCGGTCGGCTTCGACGGACGCAGCCTCCTCCACCCCAGGTCCCTGAGCCCGTCGAAGGGACCGAGACCCGCGACGGGGCCGGAGACTTCGACAGGCTCAGCCTCCTCCGCCCCAGGTCCCTGAGCCCGTCGAAGGGACCGGGACCCGCGACCGCCCGGAGGCTTCGACAGGCTCAGCCTCCTCCGCCCCGAGCCGGCCGAGGCACAGAGACCCACGACCGCCCGGAAGCTTCGACAGACTCAGCCTCCTCCACCCCAGGTCCCTGAGCCTGTCGAAGGGACCGGGACCCGCGGACGGGCCGCCGGGTCAGCGTCCCGAGGAGCCCGTCACGCCTGACAGCGAGGGCACCAGTACAGCTTGCGCCCCGCGGCCTCCTCCATGAGCACCGTCGTCCCGCACACCCGGCACGGGAGTCCCGCCCGGTGGTAGACCCAGTGCCGGTCGTCGCGGTGCGCCATGGCCCGGCGGTACGCCTCGGGATCGAGGTCGTCCATCGTCATCATCTGACCGGTCTCGACGCCGATGGGCAGCAGCCGCGCCCAGTCGCGCCACAGGTCGCGCACGACCTCCTCGGGCACCTCCCGCCCGGGGGTGTGCGGGTTCTGGCGCGCGCGGAACAGCAGCTCGGCACGGTAGACGTTGCCGATGCCGCTGACCACGGACTGGTCCATGAGCAGCAGGCCGATGGGGGTCGGCTTCTTCCGCACGACCGCGGTGAATCGTTCCTCCCCCTCGGCGACGTCATCGACGAGCGGGTCGGGGCCCAACTTCGCGATCGTCGCCGCGACCTCGTCGGGCGACTGCAGCGCGCACGCCGTCGGTCCGCGCAGATCGGCGCAGGTGGTGTCGGTGAGCAGGCGCAGCCGCACCGCACCCACGACCGGCGGGGGCCACTCGATCTGCTCGTCGAGCCCCGTCGTCTGCTCCGACATGCGCACCCGCGCGCGTCGCGGAGCGCCGATGGAGCTCAGGGAGTTCTCGCCCGCGGCATCCAGGATCGGCTCTTCGTCCGCGACGGTGCCGCGCTGATTGGTCTGCCCCATGCGTCCGTTCGCGGACGCGATGGTGGCATCGACCGAGACCTCGCCGGCGAAGTCCCAGGCCCCGTACATGCCGAGGTGCACGCGCAGCCAGACGTCTCCGTCGAAACGCAGGAACATCTGCTTCGCGACCGCCCGCGCCTCGAGCGCTTCTCGTCCGTCGATGACGGCAGCGCCCTCGACGAAGCGACCCTGGGGACTGGATGCCGAGACCGTGCGTCCGACGATGTTGCGCTCGAACTGACGAGCGATCCGATGGACGGAGTGCCCTTCGGGCATCAGCCTGCCTCGGGGTCGAACGAGTCGCTGGCGTCGGTCATCGTGTTCTCCGAACGCCCGGCACGCGGGTCGGGCAGCAGCACGCCGTCCTGCTCGAACGCGGCGAGCTGGCCGATGCGACGCGCGTGGCGCTCCTCGCCCGAGAACGGCGTGGCGATGAACCGGTCGATGAACGACGCGGCCTCGTCGAAGGTGTGCTGGCGCGCGCCGATCGAGATGACGTTGGCGTCATTGTGCTCACGAGCGAGCTCGGCCGTGGAGATGTTCCACACGAGTGCCGCCCGCACGCCCAGCACCTTGTTCGCCGCGATCTGTTCGCCGTTGCCGGAGCCGCCGAACACGACACCGAGGGCCTCGACGCCCTGAGCCTGATCGCGTACGACGGCTTGAGCCGCGCGGATGCAGAACGCCGGGTAATCGTCGAGCGGGTCGTACTCGATCGGTCCGTGATCGATGACCTCGTGCCCCTGGGCGGCAAGGTGGTGCTGGATCTGGGTGGAGAACTCGAGACCGGCGTGATCGGTGCCGATGTGGATGCGCATGGGGCCAATCCTATTGAGCAGCGCCGACATCGGGCCCGCGGATGACGCCTCGCCGCACCCTCCCCGGTCGCCCGGGCGCGCACACGACGACGCCGCCCGCTCCCAGGAAGGAGACGGGCGGCGTCGATGGCGCTCAGGGGCGCAGTCCCGCAGCTACCGGCTTGAAGCCGGCGCGGATGTTCTCGCAGCACCCGGGACGGCAGACGTCGTACCAGGGACCGAGATCGGTCAGGTGCGGCCGCTCGGACTTCGGCGCGCCGGTGAGACGTTCCTCGACGAGGTCGACGAGACCCGACACGTAAGCGGGGTCGATACCGGGCGTCGGGGTGCGCACGGCCCGGATGCCGGCCTCTTCGGCGGCCTCCATGGCCTCGGTGTCGAGGTCCCACAGCACTTCCATGTGGTCGCTGACGAACCCGAGCGGAACGATGACCACGGCCTCGGCGCCTCGGCCGGGCAGCTCCGCGATGACGTCATTGACGTCGGGCTCGAGCCACGGCTGCGTGGGCGGGCCCGAGCGCGACTGGTAGACGAGCTCCCATTCCACGTCGGCGACGGCCGCGGCGACCTCGGCCATGACGAACGCGGCGACGGCCTTGTGCTGGGCCTCGTAGGCGCCGCCCTCGCCGAAGTCGACGTCGCGCGGACCGGAACGCTGCGCGTCGGCCGTGGGGATGGAGTGGGTGGAGAAGAGCACGCGGATCTTCTCGGGCGCGATGCCGTCGGCGACGAAGGACGAGACCGCCTCGGTGACGCCCGTGACGAACGTCGAGACGAACCCGGGGTGATCGAAGAACTGACGCACCTTGTCGATGGTGACCGTCTCACCCAGACCCGTCGCCTCGAGCACCCGCGCGTAGTCCTCGCGGTACTGACGGCAGCTCGAGAACGAGCTGTAGGCGCTGGTCGCGATGGCCAGCAGCGTGGTGTCGCCGGCCTCGGCCGCCTCGGTCACGGCCTCTTCGAGGTACGGCGACCAGTTGCGATTGCCCCAGTAGACCGGAAGGCCCAGACCGCGCTTGGCGATCTCCGCCTCGAGGGCCGCCTTGAGCTCGCGGTTGTGCTGGTTGATGGGGCTCACGCCGCCGAAGTGGCGGTAGTGGTGGGCGACCTCTTCGAGGCGCTCGTCGGGGATGCCGCGTCCACGCGTCACGTTGCGCAGGAACGGGATGACGTCGTCCTGCCCCTCGGGCCCGCCGAAACCGGCGAGGAGGATGCCGTCGTAGGCCACCGGCGTCTCGACCCACTTGGGTCCGGACGCCGCGGCAGGCGACGCGTAGAGGACGGTCTCAGGGCTGGTGTCCGTGTCGGTCGTGCTCACGCACACATCCTCCCACCCCGCCGATGGGCCTGGACGCGAGATATCTCGCGACTAGGCTATTACGGTTGCCATCGTCGCCGACGGCGTCCGCCGTGACCCGCGCCGGAGCGTCATCCGCGACGATCCCACCCTCATCCCCGGGAGACGCCAGTGCCAGGAGAAAACCTCACCCGCATCGAAGCGCAGGAGCGCCGTGCGATCGTCGACACGCACGAGTACGACGTGCAGCTCGACCTCACCCGCGGAGACGAGGTGTTCTCCTCACGCACGGTCGTGCGCTTCGCCGCCACCGAGGGAGCGTCGACGTTCATCGACCTCATCGCGCGCACGGTGCACTCCGTCACGCTGAACGGCCGTTCGCTCGACCCCGCCACGGTGTTCGTCGACTCCCGCATCGCGCTCGACGACCTCGCCGCCACGAACGAGCTCGTGGTCGAAGCCGACTGCGAGTACACCAACACCGGCGAGGGCCTGCACCGCTTCGTCGACCCCGTCGACGGCGAGGTCTACCTCTACTCGCAGTTCGAGGTGCCCGACTCGCGCCGCATGTACACGGTGTTCGAGCAGCCCGACCTCAAGGCCGCCTTCACCTTCTCGGTGACCGCTCCCGCGCGCTGGAAGGTCGTCTCCAACTCCCCCACCCCCGAGCCCGTCGCCCTCGACGGCGATTCCGCGCGCTGGGACTTCCCTCCCACCCCCCGCATCTCGTCGTACATCACGGCCCTCGTCGCGGGCCCCTACGAGGCCACCTACAGCGAGCTCACGAGCGCCGACGGCCGCGTCATCCCGCTCGGCGTCTTCGCCCGCAAGAGCCTGTGGCAGTACCTCGACGCCGACTACGTGTTCGAGAAGACCCGCCAGGGCTTCGCGTACTTCGAGGAGAAGTTCGGCTTCCCCTATCCCTTCGCCAAGTACGACCAGCTCTTCGTGCCCGAGTTCAACGCCGGCGCGATGGAGAACGCGGGTGCGGTCACGTTCACCGAGACCTACGTCTTCCGCTCCAAGGTGACGGATGCCGTCAAGGAGCGTCGCGTCGTGACGATCCTGCACGAGCTCGCGCACATGTGGTTCGGCGACCTCGTGACCATGAAGTGGTGGAACGACCTGTGGCTGAACGAATCGTTCGCCGAGTGGGCCTCCACCATCGCCACCGCCGAGGCGACCGAGTGGGAAGCCGCGTGGACGACCTTCAACGCGATGGAGAAGACCTGGGCGTACCGCCAGGATCAGCTGCCCTCGACCCACCCGGTCGTCGCCGAGATCAACGACCTCGAAGACGTGCAGGTCAACTTCGACGGCATCACTTACGCCAAGGGCGGATCCGTCCTCAAGCAGCTGGCCGCCTGGGTCGGCATCGAGCAGTTCTTCGCCGGTGTCGCGGCGTACTTCCAGAAGCACCAGTGGTCGAACACCGAGGTCGGCGATCTGCTCACCGAGCTCGAGACCACGAGCGGACGCGACCTGGGCGACTGGGCCAAGAAGTGGCTCGAGACCGCGGGCGTGAACACGCTCACCCCGCTCATCGAAGAGGGTGCCGACGGCACCATCTCGCGCTTCGCGATCGTGCAGACCGCGCCGAGCGACTACCCCACGATCCGCCCGCACCGCCTCGGCATCGGCTTCTACTCGCTGAACGACGCCGGAGCGCTCGAGCGCGTCCACCACGTCGAGCTCGACGTCGACGGCGACCGCACCGAGGTGGCCGAGCTGCGCGGCATCCGTCGTCCCGACCTCGTGCTGCTCAACGACGACGACCTCGCCTACGCGAAGATCCGTCTCGACGAGCGCTCGCTGGCGACGGCCATCGCCCACCTCAAGGACATCTCCGACCCCCTCGCCCGCTCGCTCGTCTGGGGCGCCGCGTGGGATCAGACCCGGGATGCCGAGGCCTCGGCGACCGATTACCTCGACCTCGTGCTGCAGAACATCGGCTCCGAGACCGAGTCGACCACCGTGCGCACGACGCTGGCCCAGCTGCAGCTCGCCGCGAACTCGTACGTCGCCCCTTCCACGCGGGATGCGGCGCGTGAGCGCGTCGCCGACGGACTGTGGGCCCTCGCCCAGCAGGCCGAGGCCGGGAGCGACAGCCAGCTGCAGTTCGTCACGGCGTTCGCGTCGGCGGCATCCACTCCGGCCCACGCCGAGACGGTGAAGGCCCTGCGCGACGGGTCGACGACCCTCGAGGGTCTCGAGATCGACACCGACCTGTCGTGGCAGCTGCTGGTGTCGCTCGCCGCGGCGGGCGTCGTCAGCGGGGCTGATATCGAGGAGGCCCGCGCGGCCGACAACACCGCCAAGGGCGGCGAATTCGCGGCGATGGCGAAGGCGTCACTGCCCTCGCGCGAGGCCAAGCAGGAGGCGTGGGACTCGTTGATCGTCCGCACCGACGCGCCGAACACGATCGTGCGCTCGACCGCCGCCGGGTTCACCAACCCCGCGACGGTCAACGTGCTCGCCGACTTCGTCGAGCCGTACTTCGCGATGCTGCTGCCGATCTGGGAGTCGCGCAGCTACCAGATCGCGCAGTACCTCATCGTGGGTCTGTACCCCGCCGCCCTGGCGAACAAGTCCCTGCGCGACGCGACCCGTCAGTGGCTCTCGCAGAACGCCGACGCGGCCCCGGCGCTGCGCCGTCTCGTCGGTGAGAACCTCGCCGGCGTCGAGCGTGCGCTGGCCGTACAGGAGCGCGACGCGCAGTAGACCGCACCCCGACGACGGATGCCCTCTCCCCCACCGGGAGGGGGCATCCGTCGTTCCGGGTCATCCTCGCGATGACGCGGGATCATCCCCGCGACCGACGCCCGCGCCGGGGGCTGATCCGTAGCGTCGAACGCATGATCGTTGCAGACAATCTCACCAAGCGATACGGCGCGAAGACCGCCGTCGACGGTGTCTCGTTCACCGTCGCCCCGGGGCGGGTGACCGGCTTCCTCGGGCCCAACGGCGCGGGCAAGTCCACGACCATGCGCATGATCGTGGGGCTCGATCGCCCCACCTCCGGCCGGGTCACGGTCTCGGGACGGGAGTACCGCCATCTGCGCTCTCCGCTGACCGAGGTCGGCGTGCTCCTCGACGCGAAGGCCGTGCACACGGGCCGCTCGGCACGCAACCATCTGCGCGCCCTCGCCGCGACCCACGGCATCGGCCGGGAACGGGTCGACGAGGTCATCGAGCTCACGGGCATCGGCGCGGTCGCGGGGAAGCGCGCGGGCGGGTTCTCGCTCGGGATGGGGCAGCGCCTCGGCATCGCGGCGGCGCTGCTCGGCGACCCGCACACGCTGATCCTCGACGAGCCCGTGAACGGCCTCGACCCCGAGGGCGTGCGCTGGGTGCGACAGTTCGTGCGGCACCTGGCCGCAGAGGGCCGCACGGTCCTGCTGTCGAGCCACCTGATGAGCGAGATGGCGCAGACCGCCGACCACGTCATCGTCCTGGGGCGTGGCCGCGTCCTCGCCGACGCGCCCCTCGCCGACCTCGTCGGGGCCTGGACGACCACGACCCTCGTCGTGCGCTCGCCCCGCCTCGACGACCTCGTCACCGCGCTGCAGACCCCGGATGCCACGATCGCGGCGATCGAGCCGGGTGCGGCCCAGATCACCGGGGTCCCCCCGCAGACGGTCGGCGACATCGCCGCCGAGCGCGGCATCCCCCTCTACGAGCTCAGCCCGCGCGTCGGATCCCTCGAGGACGCCTACCTCGCCCTGACCGACGACTCGGTCGAGTACAAGACCAAGGAGATCGCATGACCACGCTCGTCGCCGGACCCCGCAGGTCCACGCACGCTCCGGCTCATGGCCTGAGCTTCACCCGCCTTCTCCGCGGGGAGGCGATCAAGATCCTCACCCTGCGCTCGACGTGGTGGTCGCTCGGGGTCACCGCCGCCCTGTCGGTCGGTATCTCGCTCCTGATCGCCGTGGCGACCAGCGATACGGACGGGTCGATGGCGCCGACGAACGTCATCCTGGCCCCCACCCAGTTCACGATGCTCGTGGCGGGCATCCTCGGTGCGATCGTCGTCACCGGCGAGTATTCCACCGGCATGATCCGCTCGACCCTGACCGCCGAACCGCGTCGGGGAGCCGTGCTGCTGGCCAAGGCGATCGTCGTGGCGGTGACCATGATGGTCACCACGGTCGTGATCTACGCCGTCGCGATGGCCTTCACCGCACCCTTGACGACCGCGGGGATCGATTGGGCGTCACCCGCGGACTCGATCGTCCCGCTCGGCTGGGGCGTGGTGTCGATGGCGTGCTTCACCCTCATGGGTGTCGGCTTCGGCTTCCTGCTGCGCAGCGGAGCGGCCGCCATCGCGGTCACGGTGGGCGTGCTGTTCGTGCTGCCGATCGTCCTCAGCCTCTTCGCGATCGCGGGTCCGGACTGGATGTGGGTCGTCGAGGCGGGCCGGTACCTCCCCGTGGACGCGGCCGGCGCGCTGACGCGGGCCGGGGCACAGGACCTCCTCGAGCCCGCGCTCACCTTGGCCGGGTGGGTCGTCGGGCCGCTCGCGCTCGGATGGATCGCCCTGCGGACGCGCGACGCCTGACCCCTCCTCCCCATCCTCCGCACCCTCCACGGATGCCTCGACGCTCAGCCGGCGCCGAGGCATCCGTCGTTAGTCTGATTCCCGATGTTCGTTCTCGCCGAAAACCCCGATCCCAGCCCGTCGCCCACGATCACCTCGCCCGCCCAGCTGGCCGACCTCGACACCTGGGCCTGGATCGGCGGGCAGTTACTCGGTTTCGGCGGCGTGCTGCTGCAGATCCTCGGCATCGTCGTCGGCATCGCCGTCGCCGCGTGGGTCTTGCGCGTCATCATCCGCCGGGTGGTCGACCGCATCGTCAATGGTGCCAAGAGCAAGGCCCGCGTCGATGACACGCAGGCGCTTGACCGCTCTCCCCTCAGCGCCGTCCGGCTCGTGCAACGCACGCGCACTCTCGGCACGATTCTGCAGAACATCGTCAACGTCATCCTCGTGATCGTCGCGCTCGTGTGGATCGCCGGCATCGTCGCGCCCGACGCCCTCGCATCGCTCACCCTGCTCACCGCGGCGATCGGCGCCGGCCTCGGCTTCGGCGCTCAGAACATCGTCAAAGACGTTCTCAACGGCATCTTCATCGTCGCCGAAGACCAGATCGGCATCGGCGACGTGGTCGACCTGGGACTCGCGACGGGCATCGTCGAGTTCGTGAGCGTCCGCATCACGCACGTGCGCGACGTCAACGGCACGCTCTGGTACGTACGCAACGGCGAGATCACGCGCATCGGCAACATGTCGCAGGGCTGGTCGCGCGTCATCATCGATCTCGCCGTGCCGGTGGATGCCGACATCGACGACGTCGAGAAGGCCATGCTCAGCGCGGCGAAGGCGATGTCGAAGGAGCAGAAGTGGCGTTCCCGCATCATCGAGCAGCCCGAGATCTGGGGCCTCGAGTCGATCAGCGGTGATGCCCTCGTCATCCGTCTCGTCATGAAGACGCGATCGAGCGCCAAAGACGACGTCGCCCGTGAGCTGCGGGCGCGCCTGAAGCGCGCCATCGACGCGATGGGGATCGCCCTGCCCCACCTGAACTCCATCGTCCTCACCGGCGCCGAGGGCGCGCAGAGCGTGCGGGGAGCCCACCCGCCGAAGACGAAGGAGACGCCCGTCGCCGTCGTCAACGATCGTCCGCGCTGGAAGCCGCGAGGGCGTCGCCTCGACGTCTCGGATACGGTGGAGGACCGCACCGAGCACGATGCCGCTCCGGCGCCGAAGGTCGAGAAGACCAAGACGCGGCGCGACGACACCCCCACTTCGGTTGTCGACCTGCCCGAAGCGCCGGGTGCCGACACGCCGAAGCCGACTCCCCCGGCCGCACGCGCCGACGAAGAGGGCACCCCATGAGCGAACCGGTGAGCTTCTACGACCAGGTCGGGGGCATGGAGACCTTCCGCCGGCTCGTCGACGCGTTCTACCGCGGCGTCGCGTCCGACGAGGTGCTCAAGCCCATGTACCCCGAAGAGGATCTCGGTCCGGCCGCGGAGCGGCTGACGCTCTTCCTGGCGCAGTACTGGGGCGGTCCGGCCACCTATGGTGAAACGCGCGGGCATCCGCGACTGCGCATGCGCCACATGCCGTTCCACGTCGACCCCGACGCGCGCGACCGGTGGCTCCGCCACATGCGCGCGGCCGTCGACGAGATCGCCCTGCCTCCCGCGTTCGAAGCGCCCCTCTGGGATTACCTCGAGCG
Organism: uncultured Microbacterium sp.; assembly: GCF_947489255.1. Taxonomy (GTDB): domain Bacteria; phylum Actinomycetota; class Actinomycetes; order Actinomycetales; family Microbacteriaceae; genus Microbacterium; species Microbacterium phycohabitans. The sequence goes on along the minus strand of NZ_CANLCY010000002.1, from coordinate 328,891 downwards.
CGCCGCCTACGCCATGGTCAACACGTTCGAGCCGCGCGGGATCGGTCCGCAGCAGAACGGACGACCCGACACCGGACTGCCCGTCCGCGCGAGCGACTGACGTCGTTCCGCCCGGCGGGCCGGTGCCGCCCCTCCTCAGCGGCCGAGGAAGTCCCCGAAGCCGGGGAGGTCGAGGTTCGACAACCCCTCGCCGAAGCCGCTGAGCTGTTCTCCGGCTCCGGTCACGGCATCCTGAGCTCCTCCCGCCCACTCGCCGACGACGCCGCCGTCGGCCAGCGACGCGAGGTCGACACCGGATGCCAGGGCCTCGAGGTCGACGCCCTCGGCGAGCCCCGCGAAGTCCACGCCCATCTGACCGGCCTGAGCGAGCAGCGGACCGGCGACGGCACTGACGACCGCGCCGCCCGCGACCGCCGCCAGAAGACCGCCGGCTCCGACGACACCCGCGCCCACGAGCCCGCCGCGCCCTGCCTTCGCGAGCAGGGCGGACATCCGGCCGGGGCGCGTCGCCTCGGCTCGCGCGGCGGTGCGGGCGAGGTCGTCCGGCGCGTCCGAGCGCGGACGCTCGTGCGGGGAGAGCTCGGCATCCATCCGCTCCCGCACGTGCGCGCGCTGCTCGGGAGTCAGGCGGGCGAAGGCCTCACGGTGCATCTGCTCGACGTGCTCGGGGTCGGCCGTGCGCACGAGGTAGTCGTAGCGGGCGATCGCCGCGCGGTCGGCCGCCGAGAGGGAGGAGCGGGAGGCCGTGCCTCGGGCGGCCGGCGGGGCGTACCGGTCCCCGCGGGGCGCGGAAGGGGCCACGGCGTCACGCGAGCGGGCGTCGCCGGTCACGGCGTCGGCGGCGGAACGCACCATGTCGCGCCAGTCGCGGCCTGCGGGAGCGGAGCCTGAGCCCTTCGCGGACGCGGCCTTTCCGGCGGCCTTCGAGGCGAGATCGAACAGACGGGAGAACGAGACCATGGGAGAACCTCTCGACGGGCGGCATGCTGCCGCGACGTCAAGGTCTCCTCCGCCCTTTCGGACCGACGCACCCGGAATCCAACCGTGGACTCGTGATGACGGATACGCCGTGTCGGGAGTACTCCCCTTGCTCGTCCGATCGTAAGGATCGCACCTGTGTGCGGGCTGGGTCAGCTCCCGGTCGCGCGCACCGCCGTGAGGCCCGACCGCACCGGACCTCGCACGAGGACGTGACCGCGGGCGAGACTGACGCGCGTCCAGGCGCCGCTCCGACGCACCGGTGCCTCCTCGCTCCCCGCGATGAACCCGAGGGCGAACGCGGCGAAGGCCACACCCAGCGGGAGGTCCGCGAGAGCCGCGTCGGGCTGCCCCCACACCTGCGCCCGGATCACCCGCACCACATCTTCGCCCGCGTCCGCCGGCAGGGCGTCGGCGACGGCAGCGACGCCGTATTGCGCGCGAGCCGCGAGCACGGAGGCGTCGATGATGCCCGTCTGCTCCCAGCCGCCCTGCGGCGGCGAGATTCCCGCCCACGCCGGAGACGTCGCGGTCTCGGGCAGGACGACGGCGTTCGCGTCGTCGGGGGCGGGCAGGAGCGCCGACGCCTCGACGACGAGGTCGCACTCGAGTTCGGGGTCGATCGCCGACGCGCGCAGCCCGAGAACGGTGGGCGTCGCGTCCATCAGGCCGCGGGGGGCGAGCGGCGCGGCCGTCGTGACCAGGACTCCCCCGCGGGCGCGGAGGCGCACGGTTCCGTCGCCGAGACGGATCGTCCGGCTCGAGAAGGTGAGCAGGTCGGCTGCCGCCTGCGGGTCGGGGAACAACAGGCGCGCGGACACCCGCTCTAAACTAGCAAGCGGTGCGCACCTCGTCGCACCGGAACGGGAGTCAGCGTGACCGACGCCATCGATCCCGTGGCGTCTTTGCTCGCGGTCCTCGACCTCCGCGATGCCGGCGCCCGGACGACCGAAGACATCTTCACGGGGGTGTCGCAGGCCATGCCGACCGGCCGTGTCTACGGCGGACAGGTGCTCGCGCAGACGATCGTCGCCGCATCGCGCACGCTCCCGCCCGAGCGCCCCGTGCATTCGATGCACGGCTACTTCCTGCGTCCGGGCGACCCGAGCGACGGCATCACGTTCTCGGTCGACCGCATCCACGACGGTCGCTCCTTCTCGACGCGGCGCACGCAGGCGTTCCAGTCGGGAGTGCCGATCTTCTCGATGATCGCGTCGTTCCAAGACGAAGACCCCGGTCTCGAGCACTTCGAGCCCATGCCCGACGGCACCGCCCAGCCCGAGGACACGGCGCCCGTCGACGTCGAGACGCTGCATCCCATCAGCCGTCGCATGCTGTCGGCGAGTCCCGTCGACGTGCGTCACGTCTCGTCGCCGGTGTACGCATCGGTCGAGGGCCCGCACGTGCCGCGGCAGGCCGTGTGGATGAAGCTGCGCCGCCCCATCACCGACGACCCGGCCGTCCATCGCGCCGCCCTCGCGTACCTCAGTGATCTGACGATCCAGGAGACGATCCTGCGCGCCCACGGCGTGGCCTGGAACGCCCCGGGGCTGCGCGTGGCGAGTCTCGATCACGCGATGTGGTGGCACCGCCCCGGACGCGTCGACGACTGGCTGCTTTACGTGCAGGAGTCGCCGAACGCCCGCGGCGGGCGTGGTCTGTCGACGGGCCGCGTCTACACGCGGGACGGCGTGCTGCTGGCGAGCGTCGCACAGGAGGTCATGGTGCGCGTGCCGCGCGACTGACCGGATGATGCGGATGCCGCCACCCGGCGGCATCCATCCGGCGTCTCACGGTCACCACGACGGCGTGAGACTGGGGGCCCCGCCACCTCGGCTCGACTCAGCCCTTCGCGGATCGGCGGCGATATTCGATCGGGTCGCCCACGTAGGGCCTCCACGCCGCGCGCTCGGCCTCGCTCCAGCGGATGGGCCGGCCGCTCGCCGTGTCGACGAGGACGACGACGGCGGTGGCCCGCGCATAGAGCACCTGATCGGCGTCGCCGATCGGGCTGAATACCTCGAAGCAGATGTCGGCGCTGGATCCGCCCATCGCGCCGATCCACATGCGCACGTCGAGAGGGCGCTGGCTGTAGGGCACCGGGCGGAGGTACTCGATCTCCTGGCGAGCGATGAGCGTCGCCCGCTCGCCGCCGCTCTCGAGGACGCTCATGTCGAAGACCGCCGTCGGCAGCGCCTCGCCCTCGCCGTCGCCGCGCCAGAACGCGCGCAGGCGCGCCTCCTCGAGCAGCTTGAGCATCGACGTGTTGTTGACGTGCCCGAGCGCGTCGAGATCGCCCCACCGCAGCGGGATCGGCACGTGGAGCCGCTCGGGCCCCGCCGCGGCGGGGCCCGAGTCGGGGGTGAGGCGTGCGTCAGTCACGCGTGAGCTTGCGGTAGGTCGACCGCGACGGGTTGGCGGCATCCGCGCCGAGGCGCTCGATCTTGTTCGCCTCATAGGCCTCGAAGTTGCCCTCGAACCAGTGCCACTGGTCGGGGTTCTCCTCGGTTCCCTCGTAGGCGAGGATGTGCGTCGCGATGCGGTCGAGGAACCACCGGTCGTGGGTGATGACCACGGCGCAACCGGGGAACTCGAGGAGAGCGTTCTCGAGCGAGCTCAGCGTCTCGACGTCGAGGTCGTTGGTCGGCTCGTCGAGGAGCAGCAGGTTGCCGCCCTCTTTCAGCGTCAGGGCGAGGTTCAAGCGGTTGCGCTCACCACCCGAGAGCACACCGGCCTTCTTCTGCTGGTCGGGCCCCTTGAAGCCGAACTTCGACACGTAGGCGCGCGAGGGGATCTCGGTCTTGCCGACCGTGATGATGTCGAGGCCGTCGGACACGACCTCCCACAGCGTCTTCTCGGGGTCGATGTTCGCGCGCGACTGGTCGACGTAGCTGATCTTGACGGTCTCGCCGATCTTCAGCGTTCCGCCGTCGAGAGGCTCGAGGCCGACGATCGTCTTGAACAGCGTGGTCTTTCCCACGCCGTTCGGACCGATCACGCCGACGATGCCGTTCGGCGGCAGGTTGAAGCTCAGGTTGCTGATGAGCGAGCGGTCTCCGAAGCTCTTCTGGAGCTTCTTCGCATCGATGACGATGCTGCCCAGGCGCGGACCCGCGGGGATCTGGATCTCATCGAAGTCCAACTTGCGCGTGCGCTCCGCCTCGGCCGCCATCTCCTCGTATCGAGCCAGACGGGCCTTCGACTTGACCTGACGGCCCTTGGCGTTCGAGCGGACCCACTCGAGCTCGTCCTTGAGTCGCTTCGCGAGCTTCGCGTCCTTCTTGCCCTGGACGTCGAGGCGCTGCGCCTTTTTGTCGAGGTACGTGGAGTAGTTGCCCTCGTAGGGGTAGAGGTGACCGCGGTCGACCTCGGCGATCCACTCCGCGACGTTGTCGAGGAAGTACCGGTCGTGGGTGATGGCGATGACCGCACCCTTGTAGGCCTTGAGGTGCTGCTCGAGCCAGAGCACGCTCTCGGCGTCGAGGTGGTTGGTGGGCTCGTCGAGCAGCAGCAGGTCGGGCTTCTGCAGCAGCAGCTTCGCCAGCGCCACGCGGCGACGCTCACCACCCGAGAGCGGCACGACCGAGGCGTCCGCCGGGGGCGTGCGCAGGGCGTCCATCGCCTGCTCGAGCTGCGAGTCGAGGTCCCAGCCGTCGGCGGCGTCGATCTCTTCCTGCAGCGTGCCCATCTCGGCCAGCAGCGCGTCGAAGTCCGCGTCGGGGTCGGCCATGAGAGCGGAGATCTCGTTGAAGCGGTCGAGCTTCGGCTTGATCGCCACGCCGTCCTGGATGTTCTCCAGCACGGTCTTGCTGTCGTCGAGCTCGGGCTCCTGCATCAGGATGCCGACCGTGAAGCCGGGGCTGAGGCGCGCCTCACCGTTGGAGGGCGTGTCGAGGCCGGCCATGATCTTGAGGATCGTGGACTTTCCCGCGCCGTTCGGACCGACCATGCCGATCTTGGCGCCGGGGAGGAACGACATCGTGACGTCGTCGAGGATCAGTTTTTCGCCGACTGCCTTGCGGGCACGGACCATGGAGTAGATGTATTCGGCCATAACCGTTCCAGTCTAGGGGCGGCGACCCCGCGGACCGACGTGACGACGGCGCAGCGGCCGCTGCCGGGTTCACCAATCGATGGCGCGGGTTCGCCCGATGAGGCAGCCGCCGGAGCTCAACCCGGGCAGAACCGTCGTCACGGGATCGCCGATCGAAGGGCCCACCTGCCCGACGAGGCACTCCTCGCCCACCCGAACGGCGAATTCGATGCTCTCCGCCGCGTTGCCGATGGTGGACTCATCGGAGGTGACCTGCATCGCCGCCTTGTCGAAGCCGGCCGCCACCAGGGCATCGATGTATGCGCGTCCCGACGCGGGGTTCGACCCCGTCCACACCGACGCCACGGTCTGCGAGAACAGCGGGAGGCGCTGCGCGGCCTCGCCCGCGGAGGAGGCCGCCGGGGTCGACGAGGCGTCGGCCGCGGGGGCCGTCGCCTCACCGCGCGGAGCTGCCGTCGGGGACGACTCGCCACTGCCCGTGTCGGTTCCCGGAGCGGGCGTACCGCCCGTGCACCCCGCGAGACCGAACGCGGCCACGAGCGTCAGAGCGGCGAGGGATCGTCCGAGGAAGCGAGACACGCCGTCGAGTCTACGGACCCGCCCCGCGCGCTCCCGGTGGATCGGCCTCTCCGCCTCGAGGTTCAGAACGGAGCAGCGTCCGCGGGCACCTCGACGCCGCCGAGCTCCCCCGCGCCCACGACGAGCTCCGACCGTGCGGGCTCGGTTCCCCGGTCCGCGATGACGGCAGGCGTCTCGAGGGGAGCCCCCGGTACGGTCCATCCCCCACCGTCCCTCTCGTCGCGCGGCGCGGGTTCGGCCGTCTGCTGCGGCTTCGCGGCGCGTTGGAACACCGATACGCCCCAGCGCAGATCGTGGCCGATGGCATCCGCGACGACGTCGGCGCTCACGCCGCGCTTGCTCTCGGTCTCCCACTCCCGGAGACGCAGCCGGCCGCTCAGGATCACTCGCTCGCCCTTCTGGAACGAGCGCAGAGCGTGGGCGCCGAGGTCGCCGAAGACCGAGATGGCGTAGAAGTTCGTGTGCCCGTCCACCCATTCGCCCTTCTCGCGGTCGAACCTCCTCTCGCCCACGGCGAGGCGGAAGGCGGCGACCGGTCCGCCCCCGCGGGTGGTGCGCTGCTCGAGGTCGCCGACGATGTTGCCGACCAGGGTGATGTGATCGCTCATGATGTGTCCTCTCGATGGGGCATTCCGATGTGTCGTGACGCTCCGGCATCCGTGTGCCCGACGGATGCCGGAGCCGTGCTCAGCGTCCCGCGATAGGGAGGGACGGCGGGGGCGCCATCACCAAAACGGTGGATGGATGCCGCATCGGACGCACTGGGGAGGACGGGTGGCGTTCCCGCGCCGGGGCGATGTCGGAGGTCGGTCGTACCGTGTCCGCATGAGCACCGCACTGTGGAACGACCTCGCTCCGGCACCGCGCTCGGCCGGGTGGGGCGCGGCGACGCACGTCGCCGCCGGTCTGTGGCGCATCGCCGACCCGCGAGGCATCGTGGTGGGCCACATCCGTGCCATCGCGGCCGACGGCGGATGGCGCTACACGGCCGAGCGCTTCCACACCGCGTCAGGCAGTTTCCGGCGGCTCGGGGAGTTCTGGTCGTCGAGCGACGCCGTCGAGTGCCTGCGCTACGCGCGATGAGCCGCATGGCGGCGCTCGGGGCGCCCCGGGGGCGACGAGGCCGCAGCCCGGTCACACCACCGTGGCGAAGTCCTCCCGCGCGGGCACCGTGCGCCCTCCCCGCACGTCGTCCCACGCCGCGCGCAGTATCTCCACGGCGCGTTCGAGCGTGGCGGGCGGAGCGGTGAAGGGGACGCGCAGGCGACGGTCGTGTCCGCCTTCGACAGCGAAGCGGGAGCCGGCCGAGAGAGCCAGTCCGCGCGAACGCGCGTTCATGACCAGCGGAGTGCTGAGCGGCTCCCCGATGCCGACCCACACCGATACGCCGCCGCTCACCCGGGGGACGTCCCACTCCGGGAACGTATCGATCAGCGCGGTCCGCAGGGCGTCCCGTCCCGCACGCAGCAGTTCTCCCCGCTGCCGGGCGATCTCATCGAGCCGCGGCACCAGGCGCGTCGCGATGGCCTGCTCGAGCTCCGGCGTTCCGAGATCGTGCACGGGGCGCCCGCTCACGAGGCGGCGGATGATGTCGGGAGCGGCGCGCACCCATCCCACCCGGAGACCGCCCCAGACCGTCTTCCCCAGCGACGCGACGCGGATGATGCGCTCGTCGTCCGGGAAGGGTGCGGCATCCCCCTGGCGGTCGATGTCGAGCTGTCCCGTGGTCTCGTCGAGCACGAGGAGCGTTCCGGCACTGCGGGCTCCCGACACGAACGCGTCGACCTCGCGCTCGTCCATCGAGCGTCCGGTCGGATTGTGGAAGTCGGGCATGAGGTAGGCCAGCGAGGGCAGGGCCCGCGCGAAGCTCTGCTCGGCACGCTCGACGTCCCATCCGTCATCCGAGTCGACGGGCACCCCGATCAGGCGTGCTCCGACCCGACGGAAGGCGTCGGCCGCGTGGGGGTAGGTCGGCGTCTCGAGCATGACTCGGTCGGCCCGACCGATGAGCACGGAGGCGATCAGGTGGATGGCGCTCTGCGCGCCCGTCGTGACGAGGATCTGGTCCGGTGAGGTCGCGAGCCCCCGATTCGCGTAGTGATCCGCGATGGCCGCGCGCAGTGTGGGATCGCCCACGACGTCGTATCCGATTCGGGAGACCAGCGCGGGGGCCTGGGTTGCGGCCTCGGCGATGACCGCCGGGAGCCCCGGCCATGCCGCGGGACTGGCCTGTTGCAGGTCGATGCTGTCGGCATCCGCGTCGAGTCGGCCGGGGTCGCTCCGCCGGAGCGGGAGGGTCACGCTGCCGCTGCCGCGGAGGCTCGCGATGTGGCCCGTCTCGCGCAGACTCCGATAGGCCGCGGCCACCGTGGTGCGACTGAGCGACAGCGCGGCGGCGAGCTCCCGCTCGGCCGGGAGGGCGGTCGAGGGGGCGAGACGGTTGTCCAGGCACAGCAGGCGCACGCCGTCGGCCAGCGCCTCGTAGGCCGGGCCGCTTCCGCGCCAGCCGCCCAGGGCCGCTGCGAGGGCGCGGGCGGAGATGCGGGAGTCCATGCGGCCACCGTAGCGCAATTGGCCTCTACGCCACAGTCCAATCCGATGATTGGATTGACGCATGTTCTCCCGCGTCACCCGCCTCCTCGTCGGACTCGTCATCTACGGCACCGGAGCCGCCTTCACCGTCGCCGCCGGCCTCGGCGTCGACCCCTGGACCGTCTTCGCCCAGGGCATCTCGCGAGTGACGGGCGTCGGCATCGGATGGGTCACGAACATCGTCGGGCTCGGCGTCCTCCTCCTATGGATCCCCCTGCGCCAGAAGCCGGGCGTCGGCACGATCGCGAACATCCTGCTGGTCGGAACCAGCCTGCAGCTGGCCCTCGCCGTCCTGCCGCACCCCGATGTCCTCTGGCTCCAAGCCCTCATGCTCGTCACCGGCGTGGTGCTGGTGGCGGTGGCATCCGGGCTCTACATCGGAGCGAACTTCGGCCCCGGACCCCGAGACGGACTGATGACCGGACTGCACGGGCGCTTCGGGTGGCCGATCTGGGCGTGCCGGCTCGCCGTCGAGGGCACGGTACTCGTGCTGGGGTGGCTCCTGGGCGGCACCGTGGGGATCGGCACCGTGATCTTCGCACTCGGCATCGGGCCCCTCGTGCACATCGCGATGCCGCTGCTGGCGACTCCCCGCCCCGCACCGCGGCTGCGGCCCGACGCACGGGTCTGAGACGAGCGCCCCGCCCGCGGCGGATGCCGAGCGGGCGGGGCGTCGCGCGGTCAGTGCTCTCGGAACTCCGGGCGGTCGCTGCCAGGCTTGAGATGCGAGTGCAGTGCGCTCTTTGCGATGTCCATCGACGGGTAGACGCCCAACCTCTCGTCCTTGCCCGTCATGTGGACGCTGTAGCCCTCGGCATCCTTCTGGATGGTTCCGACGACACCCACCGGGCCGTAGGCCACCCAGAGTCGTCGCGTCGCGGTGTCTGACATGAGTGCTCCTTCGCTCTCGTTCGCCCGGAGGCTACGCCCGCTCGGGCGCCCGCGCCAGGGGCTGGTGCGACGTCGAGGGTGCGACCGATATCCTGGATCGACGACCCCCAGTAGCTCAGTGGATAGAGCAGCGGCCTTCTAATCCGCCGGTCACACGTTCGAATCGTGTCTGGGGGACCAGACCCGGTGTCGCACCCCCTCAGTAGGATGTGGGGATGGTAAACGCCTCCGAGAACGACCGGCTCGTCTGGATCGACTGCGAGATGACCGGTCTCGACCTCGGCGTCGACGAACTCGTCGAGATCGCCGTCGTCATCACCGACTTCGAGCTGAACGTGCTCGACCCGGGCTTCCAGATCGTCATCAAGCCCGACGACTCCGCTCTGGCCAACATGGGTGAGTTCGTCACCGAGATGCACCGGTCGTCGGGGCTCCTCGACGAGATCCCGAACGGCGTCAGCCTCGCGGATGCCGAGTTCCAGACGCTCGAATACATCCAGCGCTTCGCGCCGGTCGAGGGCAAGGCGCCGCTCGCCGGCAACACCATCGGCACCGACCGCATGTTCCTCGCGAAGTACATGCCCCGCGTCGACCGTTGGCTGCACTACCGCAACGTCGACGTGTCGAGCATCAAGGAGCTCTCGCGCCGCTGGTATCCGCGCGCCTACTTCCAGGCGCCCGCGAAGAACGGCGGCCACCGGGCCCTTGCCGACATCCGCGAGTCGATCCGCGAGCTCGCGTACTACCGCGCCGCCGTGTTCGTGCCCCAGCCCGGTCCCACCAGCGACGAGGCGAAGGCCGTCTCGGCGTCGGCCGTGTCGTCGTTCGCTCTCGACGTGTGACATAATCTTTCAGTTGTCTTCTTCCGAAGACACATGGTGGCTATAGCTCAGTTGGTAGAGCACCGCGTTGTGGTCGCGGGGGCCGCGGGTTCAAGTCCCGTTAGCCACCCCAACACGCACAGAAGCCCGGCCGAGATCGCGCCGGGCTTCTGTGTTTCCGGATGCCGGCTCCCCCGCGCCCGTAGAATCGTCGGGTGGACGCTGCCCGCGCGGATGCGGCATCCGCCCACCGCTTCGACCCCCGGGAGGCCACGTGAACGACGACGTCGATGCGCGTCCCGCGATGGTCATGACGCCCGACGCGTTCGAGCAGCTCGTCGTCGACGAGCTCGACCGGCTTCCGGACGACATGGTCGAAGGCCTCGACAACGTCGTGTTCGTCGTCGAGGACCGCCCCGAGGACGGCTCGCTCGACCTGCTGGGGCTCTACGACGGGTGGGCGCTCACCGAGCGCGACCGGTACGGCGTCGGAGAACTGCCCGACCGCATCATCCTCTACCGCGAGTCGCACCTCGCCGCCTGCGCCGACGAGGACGAACTGCGCGACGAGATCCACACCACGCTCGTGCACGAGATCGCGCACTTCTACGGCATCGACGACGACCGCCTGCACGAATTCGGGTGGGCATGATGGCGCGCACCGCCTCTCCCGACCTCGACGTCGATCACGAACGAAGCCTCGACGCGCAACCGCCGTCCTCCTGGCAGACGGTCGTCTGGAACGACCCCGTCAACCTCATGAGCTACGTGTCCCACGTGTTCCGCACGTACTTCGGCTTCGACGCCGCGACCGCCCACCGCCTCATGATGGCCGTGCACCACGACGGGCACGCCGTGGTCGCGCGCGGCCCGCGCGAGGTCATGGAGGCCCACACGCAGGCCATGCACGATTTCGGCCTCTGGGCCACCGTCAGGAAGGACCCCTCGTGAGCGAGCGGATCGTCGTCCTCGAGATCAGCGGTCTCGAAGCCCTCCACCTCGCCGGGATCGTCGGGCAGTTCCGCGACCTTCTCGCCGACTCCCGCACCGACGACGACCCGGCCGTGGCCCGGCTCATGCCCGACGCGTATCCCGACGACGAGGCCGCCAGCCGCGAGTTCCGCAGGCTCACGGGGGGCGATCTGATCGAGCGGCGTTCGCAGGATGCCGCGACCGTGCTGCAGACGCTGGGGGCCGACGGCGGCGAACCGACGCCCGCGGGCGATCCGGACGCGACCATCGCCGTCGCCCTGGGCGAAGGCGAAGCCCTCGCGTGGATGCGCACGCTGTCGGCGGTGCGCCTCGTGCTCGCCACGAGACTCGGCATCCACGACGAGGACCACCATCAGCCCGATGATCCGCGCTTCGGGGTGTACGACTGGATCGGCTACCGCCTCGACGGACTCATCGCCGCTCTCGAACGTCCCTGAGCCGCTGTCGGTGCCGGTGCCGAGCTAGGCGCCGATGCACGTCGGGCGCCGGTGTCGGCGCGGGATCAGGGGATGCGCACGCGCACGTCAGCGCGTTCGGCGGGGCTGTGCTCCTCGAGGTGGGCGTCCTCCTGGAGCGCCCACCGCTGCCAGTGCGGGCGGTACGTGTCGCCGTCGCGCGAAAGTGCGCGGTGCCGGCGCGAGGGCGTCGGCGCTTCGACCCAGACCGACACGTCGACGAGCCGCGCCACCTCCGGTGTGAGGATTCCCGCTCCCTCGACGACCAGCGGCAGCGAGGGGTCCACCGCGTACGCCTCGGCGCGCGTCCCGGCCTCCCAGTCCCAGCGCTGCCACACCCCGAGGAGTCCTCGGGCGTGCGGCAGCAGGATCGTCTCGCGGGCGTACTGCACTCCCTCGGCGAGGCCGTCCCATCCCGGGTAGACGTCGTCGAGAGCGACGAGCTGCACCCGACCGCGCCCGGGCCACGCCGAGACGAGTCGCCGCGCGAGCGAACTCTTGCCCGCCCCGCTGCGCCCGTCGATGACCACCGCGGGGTTCGATGCGCCGACCGCGACGATACGCGCCGTCACCGCGGCGACCGCCGCGACGAGGGCCTGGTCGACCGGGTCCGCGTTACTTCTTGAGGGCGCGGATGACACGGCTGAGCGCGCGACCGGCGACCCACACGAACGGGATGCCGACGGCGAGCAGAGAGACGAGGTTGGGGTCGAACCGGAGGTCGTCGCCGCGGCGGATGTAGGCCCCGAGCGGGAGGGTGTAGCCGCCTCCGCCACCTCCGCCGTTGCCCTGCTCGTCCGAGCCGCCGCCGTAGCCGGCCCAGGTGAGCGCGACGGGGACGATGCGCACACCGTCGACGTCCTGCTGCTCCCCGTACGCGGAGGTGACGCCGAAGCTGGTGGCCTGCTTGCCGAGTTCCAATGCGATGTTGGGCATGAGCCCACCGTAGCCGCCCGCGCGGCCGCGCCGCAGGGGCGTTGCGCGCGTCGGACGAGCGTGTCAGTGGTCGTACGACGGGCGCGGGTTGGCCGGCAGCGCGCCTCCCCCGCGAGAGGGCCCCAGCAGCGAGCCCCGCGTCACGGCCCCGCGACCGAAGCGTGCGGCCGCCCCGTCGAGGGCACCCTCCACGCGACGCCATTCCGCGTCGTCGTCCCAGAGCGTCGCGGCCATCGCGGCAGGCTTGAGCTTCTCGCCGCGAACTCCCACGAGCCGCACCGCCTGCCGCCGATCGATCGAGTCGAACAGTTCGATCGCGGCATCCCCGATGCGCTGGCCGACGGAGGTCGGCTCGGTCAGGGTGCGCGAGCGGCTGAGCGTGGTGAAGTCGGAGAAACGCACCTTGATCGAGATCGTCGACGCCTCGTACTGCTGCGCACGCAGGCGCGCGCCGACCCGGTCGGCGAGACGCCGGAGCTCCACGTGCAGGGTGCGCGTGTCGGAGATGTCGGTATGGAACGTCTCCTCGTGGCCGACGCTCTTCTCGGAGCGGCCGGTATGGACCTCGCGCGCATCGATCCCCCGCGACAGATGCCAGATGCGCTCCCCCATCGCCGCCCCCAGGACCTGATCGAGAGCGTGGCGCGGGGTGTCGAGGATGTCGGAGATGAGGCGGATGCCACGCGACTCCAGCGCCTCCGCCGCCTTCGGCCCGACGCCCCACAGCGCGCGCACCGACCGGGGCCGCAGGAACCTCTCGGTGTCGGTCGCGGCCACGATGAGCAGCCCGTCGGGCTTGGAGATCGTGGATGCCATCTTCGCGACGTGCTTGGTGGCGGCGACGCCGATGCTGCAGGTGAGACCCGTCTCGGCCTTGACCCGGGCGCGGAGATCGCGGGCGATCGTCCCGGGACTCCCCCACAGGCGCCGCGCGCCTCGCACGTCGAGGAACGCCTCGTCGATCGACAGGGGCTCGACCAGCGGCGTGACGTCGTGGAAGATCGCCATGACCTGACGCGACATCTCGGTGTACCGGTGGTACGGCGGATTGACCACGATCGCCGTGGGACACAGGCGCAGCGCGATCGCCACCGGCATCGCGGACTTCACGCCGTAACGGCGCGCCTCGTACGAGGCACTCGAGACGACACCGCGCCCCTCGGACCCGCCGATGATCAGGGGCTTGCCGGCGAGCGAGGGGTCGTCGAGTACGGCGACCGAGGCGAAGAACGCGTCCATGTCGACATGCAGGATGCCGGTCCCGGTGTCGTCGGCGTCGGGGCGCGAGACGATGCGCCCCGTGCCGTCTCCGCGTCCCATGGCATCCATTCTCCCCCGGACCTCCGACATCGAGCCCGCCCGCGACGCCACCCCGCGCACAACCTCCGCGATGCGCACAACCTCCGCCGGAACCCCGCGAACCCGACGGAGCCTGCGCGCCTCGCTCACCTCGCGCACCGCCCGCCCGCGACGCCACCCCGCGCACAACCTCCGCGATGCGCACAACCTCGGCCGGAACCGCGCGAACCCGACGGAGCCTGCGCACATCGCTCACCACGCGCACCGCCCGCCGCGCTTCGCCCGACGGTCGGAGGAACCGGCCGGATACGACGGATGCCACGACCCCGGCGGCGCGGAACCGCCGGGGTCGTGGCATCCGGTGTCGACTACTGCGCGGCGGCGCGCTCCAGCACGAGCTCACGCACGCGGGCGGCGTCGGCCTGCCCCTTCATGGCCTTCATGACCGCGCCGATGACGGCGCCGGCGGCCTGGACCTTGCCGTCGCGGATCTTCGCGAGCACGTCGGGCTGGGCGGCCAGCGCGTCGTCGATCGCGGCGATGAGCGCTCCGTCGTCCGAGACGACGGCGAGACCACGGGCGTCGACGACCTCCTGCGGGGTGCCCTCACCGGCGATGACGCCCTCGAGCACCTGGCGCGCGAGCTTGTCGGTCAGCGTCCCGGCATCCACCAGCTTCTGCAGCGCGGCCACGTTCTCGGGCGAGACGAGGTCGGCGGCGTCGCGCTCCTGCGTGTTGGCGACGCGGGTGATCTCACCCGTCCACCACTTGCGGGCGGAGGCGGGCGCGGCCCCGGCGGCGATCGTGTCGGCGACCGCGTCGAGCAGTCCGCCGTTGGCGACGTCCTGGAACTCCAGGTCGGTGAAGCCCCACTCGGACTTCAGCCGGCGACGGCGCGCGGCCGGCGGCTCGGGGAGCGCGGCGCGCAACTCCTCGATCAGTTCGGGCGCGGGGACGACCGGGAGCAGATCGGGCTCGGGGAAGTAGCGGTAGTCGTCGGCATCCGACTTCGGACGACCCGGCGAGGTGCGCCCGGTGTCTTCGTGCCAGTGCCGCGTCTCCTGCGTGATGGTGCCGCCCTTCGCGAGGATCGCGGCCTGACGCTGGATCTCGTACCGCACCGCGCGTTCGACCGAACGCATCGAGTTGACGTTCTTGGTCTCGGTGCGGGTACCGAGCTTCTCCTGGCCACGGGGACGCAGCGAGACGTTCGCGTCACAGCGGAGGTTTCCGCGCTCGAGCTTGGCCTCGGAGATTCCGAGGCCGCGCACGATGTCGCGGATCGTCGCGACGTACGCCTTCGCGAGCGCGGGGGCGGAGTGCTCCGCACCGAAGATCGGCTTGGTCACGATCTCGACGAGAGGAACGCCGGCGCGGTTGTAGTCGACGAGCGAGTACTCCGCACCCTGGATGCGACCGGTCGCCCCACCCATGTGGGTGAGCTTGCCGGCGTCTTCTTCCATGTGCGCGCGCTCGATCGGGACAGTCACGATCGTGCCGTCCTCGAGCTCGACCTCGACCGAACCCTCGAAGGCGATCGGCTCGTCGTACTGCGAGATCTGATAGTTCTTGCCGAGGTCGGGGTAGAAGTAGTTCTTCCGCGCGAAACGGCTGGACGGCGCGATGGAGCAGCCGAGGGCGAGGCCCAGGCTGATCGAGGAACGGATCGCCTCGGCGTTGACCACCGGGAGGGCGCCCGGCAGCCCCATATCGACCGGCGCGACGAGGGTGTTGGGTTCTGCGGCGTGGTTCGCCTCGTTGGCGGGGTTGGGCGCCGCGGAGAACATCTTGGTGGCGGTGTTCAGCTCGACGTGCACCTCGAAACCGAGGACGGGCTCGAACATCTCGAGCGCCTCGTCGAAGTCCATGAGTGCATCTTTGGCCATTAGAGCGACGCTCCGTTCGTGAGAGAGGGCGCCTTGTCGAGCAGCGGACCGCCCCACTGGTCGATCAGCACCGTTTCGAGGGCCGCGCCGACCCGGTAGAGCCGGGCATCCTCGCGGGCGGGGGCGAGGAACTGGATGCCGACCGGCAGGCCGTCCTCCTCGGCGAGGCCGCTCGGGATCGAGATGCCCGGGACGCCCGCGAGGTTCGCGGGGATCGTCGTGACGTCGTTGAGGTACATCTGCAGCGGGTCGTCGATCTTCTCGCCGAGTCGGAACGCGGTGGTCGGTGCCGACGGCGTGGCGATGACGTCGACGTGCGCGAAGGCGGTGTCGAAGTCCTGCTGGATGAGCGTGCGCACCTTCTGGGCGCTGCCGTAGTAGGCGTCGTAGTACCCGGCCGACAGGGCGTAGGTGCCGAGGATGATGCGGCGCTTGACCTCGGGGCCGAAGCCGGCGTCGCGCGTCGCGGCCATGACGTTCTCGACCGTCGGGGTGCCCTGCGGAGTGACCCGGAGGCCGAAGCGCACCGAGTCGAACTTGGCCAGGTTGCTCGACGCCTCGGCGGGCAGGATCAGGTAGTACGCGGCGACACCGTACTCGAAGTGCGGGGCGCTGATCTCGACGATCTCGGCACCGCGCGCCTGCATGGCCGCCAGCGAGGCGCGGAAGGAGTCCGACACGCCCTTCTGGAAGCCGCGGTCGTCGAGCTCGCGGATGACACCGACCTTGAGACCCTTGAGGACCTCGCCGGTCGCCCCTTCGCGGGCGGCGGCGGCGAACGAGGGCCACGCGTCGGAGAGCGAGGTGGAATCGTTCGCGTCGTGCCCGCCGATCACGTCGTGCAGCAGGCCGGCGTCGAGCACCGTGCGGGTGACGGGACCGACCTGGTCGAGGCTGGATGCCAGGGCGATCGCGCCGTAGCGGCTGACCCCGCCGTACGTGGGCTTGACGCCCACCGTGCCGGTGACGTGGGCGGGCTGACGGATCGAGCCACCCGTGTCGGAGCCGAGGGCCAGCGGTGCCTCGAAGGCGGCGACGGCCGCGGCCGACCCGCCACCGGAGCCACCGGGGATGCGGTCGAGGTCCCAGGGGTTGCGGGTCGGGCCGTAGGCGGAGAACTCGGTCGAGGAGCCCATCGCGAACTCGTCCATGTTGGTCTTGCCCAGCGGCACGAGGCCGGCAGCACGCGAGCGCGCGACGACCGTGGCGTCGTAGGGCGACATGTACCCCTCGAGGATCTTCGATCCGCTCGTGGAGGGCATGTCGGTGGTGACGAGCACGTCTTTCACCGCGAGCGGGACGCCGGCGAGCTCGTGCAGCTTCTCGCCCGCGGCGCGGCGGCGGTCGATGTCGGCCGCGACCTCGAGGGCGCGATCGTTCACGTGGAGGAACGCGTGCACGTCGCCGTCGACGGCGGCGATGCGATCGAGGTGCGCCTGGGTCGCCTCGACGCTCGACACCTCGGACGAGGCGAGCTTGGCGGCCAGGTCGGCGGCGGTGAGGCGGGTGAGATCGGTCACTGCTCTTCTCCCAGGATCGCGGTCACGCGGAATCGTCCGTCGGCCTGGTCGGGTGCGTTCTGCAGCACCTGCTCACGCGTCAGCTGCTGCTGCACGACGTCGGGGCGGAAGACGTTCTCGAGCGGGATCGGGTGGCTCGTGGCCGCCACGTCGGGCGTCGCCACCTCGGACACCTTCGCGATGTTGTCGACGATGGCATCCAGCTGGCCGGTGAGGCTCTGGACCTCCTCGTCGTTCAACTGGATCCGGGCGAGCACACCGAGATGGCGCACGAGATCAGGAGTGATTTCAGACACCCCCCGAGTCTAGTTCGCACACGGTCTCCTCCCCGTCGCGCGTCGCCTGGCCCTGACCGGAGCACCGTCCTAGGCTGGCCGGGTGACGAGCTTCGATCCGCCGCGCCCCTGGACCTCGAGCTATGCCGCGGGGGTGCCCGAGGATCTGGAGCCCCAGACGGGCTCGCTCCTCGACATCGTCGACGCGTCCACCCGCGACTACCCCGATGCCCCGGCCCTGCAGTTCTTCGGACGCGAGACCACCTACGGCGAGATGTCGGAGCAGATCTCTCGCGCCGCCGCGGCCCTCTCCGCACACGGCGTGCGCGCGGGCGATCCGGTGGCCCTCGTGCTGCCCAACTGCCCCCAGCACATCGTGGCGTTCTATGCGGTGCTGCGTCTCGGGGCGGTCGTCGTCGAGCACAACCCGCTCTACACCCCTCGCGAGCTGCGCAAGCAGTTCGAGGACCACGGGGCGAAGCACGCGATCGTGTGGAGCAAGGTCGTCCCGACCGTGCAGGAGTTCCCCGCCGACCTGCGCCTGACCACCCTCATCTCCGTCGACGTGACCCGCGCGATGCCGTGGACGACGCGGCTCGCTCTGCGTCTGCCCGTCGCGAAAGCCCGCGAGTCCCGTGCCGCCCTGCACGCCCCCACCAAGGGCGCGGTGCAGTGGGACGACGTCGTGCGGCACGCCCCGCTCGCCGCCTCGCATCCGCGTCCCGTCGCCTCGGACCTCGCGATCATCCAGTACACCAGCGGCACCACCGGCACTCCCAAGGGCGCCATGCTCACCCATGCCAATCTGCTGGCCAACGCCGCGCAGGCGCGGGCATGGGTTCCGCAGATCGTGCGCGGCGAGGGGTGCGTCGTCTACGCGGTGCTGCCGATGTTCCACGCCTACGGCCTCACGCTCTGCCTCACCTTCGCGATGTCGATGGGCGCGCGGCTCGTGCTGTTCCCGAAATTCGACGCCGATCTCGTGCTCGCGGTGACCAAGAAGCACCCGGCGACGTTCCTGCCCCTCGTTCCCCCCATCGCGGAGCGGCTGCTCGCCGCGGCCGAGGCCCAAGGCGTCTCCCTCGAAGGAACCGACGTCGCGATCTCGGGCGCCATGGCTCTGCCGCACGACCTCGTCGTCCCGTTCGAGAAGGCCACCGGCGGCTACCTCGTCGAGGGGTACGGCCTGAGCGAGTGCTCCCCCGTCCTGATGGCGAACCCCGTTGCCGACAACCGCGTCGCCGGAACGGTCGGCCTGCCGCTGCCCGGTACCGAATGCCGCGTCGTCGACCCCGACGACCCCCGCACCGATGTCGAGCGCGGCGAGCTCGTCGTGCGCGGACCCCAGGTGTTCTCCGGCTATTACGGCAAGCCCGAGGAGACCGAGGCGGTGTTCGTCGACGGCTGGTTCCGCACCGGCGACATCGTCACGATCGACGAGGACGGCTTCGTCCGCATCGTCGACCGCATCAAGGAGCTCATCATCACGGGCGGCTTCAACGTCGCCCCCACCGAGGTCGAGAACGTGCTGCGACAGCACCCCGGTGTCGCCGACGTCGCCGTCGTGGGTCTGCCGAGCGAGCACTCCGGCGAGGAGGTCGTCGCGGCCGTCGTGCCGACCGTGGCCGGCGAGCTCGACGTCGAAGCGGTCCGGGCGTTCGCGCGTGGCATCCTGACGCCGTACAAGGTGCCCCGTCGCATCATCGTCGTCGACGACCTGCCGCGCTCGCTCATCGGCAAAGTCCTGCGCCGCCAGGTGCGGGAGCAGTTGCTCGCGGACTGAATCGCGCTCACCTCGCCCCCGCCCGCGGCGCGCACCCGCACCACGAGGCGGCGTCGTGCGGACGACGTCGCTCTCTCTTCGTCGACTTCATGACAGGTCGTCTCAAGAAGGACCCGACCGGCACCGCGCAAGGGGTGGGCGGAAACCGCACCGTCCGGCACGACCCCGCTACCGTGAGGCGAAGGCCCGATCCCGGGCCCGACCGTGACCTTTGGGGGGAATCACATGATCATCAAGCGCGCATCTTTCGCCGCCGTCGCCGCAACCGCTCTGCTCCTGGCGGGGTGCTCCGGAGGGGGATCGTCGGATGCCGCGGGTGCGGCCGCGGAGTCCGCCTCCCCGAGTCCCGCATCGTCGAGCCCGGCCCCCGCGTCGACCGAGGCCTCGTCCGCTGCGACCGGTGAGCAGTCCGCGCAGGAGGCGTGCCAGATCATCATCTCGTCGTTCAACGACGTGACCACGGCCAGCAGCGAGATCAGCACGTCGGATCCGCAGGCGGCCGTCACCCGCTTCAAGGAACTCGCGAGCAAGGTGCAGAGCGACTTCTCGCAGATCACGAATGGAGACATCGCCCCGGCCGCGCAGAACGCCAGCCAGACCCTCGACGAGTACGTCACGTTCCTCGAGGGGGTCATGGCCGACCCCAGCACGGCCAGCGGACTGGGCGACCAGGTCACCGCCCTGCAGGAGAGCTTCACGCAGGCGGGCACGGCCTGCGCCGGCTGACCTTACGAGTGCCGGGAGGGTCCGGACGAGATCGCTGGTCCGGTAGGCGGGTGAGCGGCCTGCTCACGCCGCCGGGCGGCGACTCGCCCGACCGCCTGAGGCGAGGGGCCCCGCCCGACGCGCGTCACGCGGTCGGCGCGGCCTCCCCCTCGCCGCTCTTGGTCGGAGCGCCGGCGGGCGGGCCGTCGCCCGACTCCGTATCGCCGGCCTCCGCACCGTCGAGCGCCGCGGGTCCCTGTTCGACGAGGATCTTGAACTGCGCCGCATCCAGGATGCGCAGCCCCAGGTCCTCGGCCTTCGCGAGCTTCGAGCCGGCACCCGGGCCGGCCGCGACGAAGTCGGTCTTCTTCGACACGCTCGACGCGGCCTTGCCGCCGGCCGAGATGATCGCCTCCTGGGCTCCCTCGCGCGTGTAGCCGTCGAGCGAACCGGTCGCGACGACCGTGAGTCCGGCGAGGACGCCTCCCGCAGCGGCCGCAGCGCCGGGCCCCGGGTGACCGGGGATCGCGAAGCGCACGCCGGCGGCCTGCCAGCGTTCCACGATCTCGCGATGCCAGTCCACCTCGAACCAGTCGATCACCGCGTCGGCGATGATCCCCCCGACCCCCTCGACGGCCGCGAGCTCCTCGCGCGAGGCCGCCCGGATGGCATCCAGCGATCCGAACCACTGCGCGAGCGCCCGCGCGGCGACCGGACCCACGTGACGGATGTTCAGCGAGACGAGCAGGCGCCACAGGTCTTTCGTCTTGGCCTTCTCGAGCTCGGCCACCAGCTTGGTCGCCTGCTCCGAGGGCCGCACCTCGCGGAAGTCCTTCCGGATGCCGCGTCGCCGGCGCTCCGCGGGATCGAGGTCTTCGGTACCCGGGGGGTAGGTGGCTGGTCCGAGCTTCTGGAACGGGGCACGCCGCACGAGCTCGCCCGTGTCGGGGTCGACCTTGCGCTCGCCCGTCTCGGAGTCGCGGACGACGACCTCGATGGGCACCAGCTCGTCGATGGTGAGGGCGAACAGCCCGGCTTCGGTGTCGAGGGGCGGGTGCTCGGGGACCTCGGGCTGCGTGAGGGCGGCGGCCGTGACCTCGCCGAGCGCCTCGATGTCGAGGGCACCGCGCGAGCCGATGTGCTCGACGCGGCCGCGCACCTGCGCGGGGCACGATCGCGCGTTCGGGCACCGCAGGTCGATGTCGCCCTCTTTCGCCGGGCGCAGCGGCGTGCCGCACTCGGGGCAGTCGGCGGGCATGACGAAGGCCCGCTCGCTGCCGTCGCGCAGCTCGACGACGGGACCGAGAACCTCGGGGATGACGTCGCCCGCCTTGCGCAGCACGACCGTGTCGCCGATGAGCACGCCCTTGACCTTCACGACGTCCTGATTGTGGAGCGTCGCCTGCCGGACGACGCTGCCGGCCACCTTCGCGGGCTCCATCACGGCGAACGGGGTCGCGCGACCGGTGCGGCCCACCGACACGACGATGTCGAGCAGCTTCGTGTTGACCTGCTCGGGCGGGTACTTGTACGCGATGGCCCAGCGCGGGGCGCGGCTCGTGGCGCCGAGCTCGTCGTGGAGGGCCAACTCGTCGACCTTGACGACGACGCCGTCGATCTCGTGCTCCACGTCGTGGCGGTGCTCACCGTGGTGCGCGACGAACTCGAGCACTCCCTCGATCGAGGTCTCGACCCGGCTGTACGGCGAGGTCGGCAGTCCCCACCCCTTCAGCAGGTCGTAGATCTCGCTCTGCGCCGCCACCGGCGGGTCGGGCCATGCACCGATGCCGTGGACGTACAGGGCGAGGGACGCGATACGGGCGAGCCCCGCTTCGAGTTCGAGACCGGTCTTCTTCTCGATCTGCTGCCGCAAGCCGCCGCTCGCCGCGTTGCGCGGGTTGGCGAAGGCCGGGAATCGACGCGCGGCCGCCAGCTCGGCCTTCTCTTCGTCGAACGCCCGCCCCCCACGTCGTCCCGCGGAGCGCTCGCGCGCTTCGGCGATCGCTCGCTCGCGGTACTCCCCCTGCAGTCGGTTGAGGTTCTCGAAGGCGGCGACGGGGATGAACACCTCGCCGCGCACCTCGACGAGGGGCGGATGCCCCTCGCCCGACAGCTCGCGAGGGATTCCCGCCACCCGCAGCGCGTTGTCGGTCACGATCTCGCCGACACGACCGTCGCCGCGGGTCGCCGCCGACGTCAGGACCCCGTTCTCATAGCGCAAGTTGATCGCGAGACCGTCAATCTTCAGTTCGCTCAACCACTGCACCGGCCGCGCGGCCGAGGCCTGCGTCTTCACCGCCCAGTCGCGCAGTTCGTCGGGCGAGAACACGTTGTCGAGGCTCAGCATGCGCTCGGCGTGTTCGATCGTCACGAGATCGGTCGCCTCGGCCGCGCCGACGGACTGCGTCGGGCTGTCCTGCCCCTGCAACTCGGGATAGCGGCGCTCCAGCGCCTCGAGCCGATGCATCCACCCGTCGTACGTGGCGTCGTCGACGAGTTCGGCGTCGCGCCCGTAGTACGCGTCGCGCGCGTCGAGCACGCGCTGGGCCAGATCGGTCCATTCTTCTCGCGCCGCGTCGAGGGAGAGATCGGGGAGCTCAGTCACGGCATCCAGCTTAGGGAGGGGCTCCGACATCGCCCGCGGACTTGCCCCCGGCGGATCCGCGCGTCATGAGCGGGGGCGCCCCCGGCTGCGGGAACCCCCGCTCCGCGCGGACCGACACCCGTCGACACGCGCAGAAGCGTCGCCCGCGGAGATCAGACCTCGACCGGAACCGCCGACACCGTCCGGTCGATCGTGAACTGGCCGATCACGCGCGTCCCGTCGTACAGCACGGCGGTCTGCCCCGGCGCGACACCGTCGAACGGCGTCTCGGGTCGCACCGTCAGCACGCCCTCGGCCAGCACGGCCTCGGCGGGCACGGGGTCGGCGTGGGCGCGGATCTGCACGTGGCACGCGAACGTCGTCGCCGATGGCGCTCGACCCGCCCACGTGAAGCGCTCCCCCGCGATCTCGCTGCAGGCCAGGGCCTCCTTCGGCCCGACGACGACCGTGTTGTTCACGGGACGCACCTCGAGCACGAAGCGCGGCTTGCCGTCGGATGCCGGGACCCCCAGCTGCAGCCCGCGCCGCTGCCCCACGGTGAAGGCGTGCGCGCCCTCGTGCGTGCCCACGACGGCACCCGTGCGGTCGAGGATGTCGCCGCGCTCGGCGCCGACCTTGTCGGCGAGCCAGCCGCGCGTGTCACCGTCGGGGATGAAGCAGATGTCGTGGCTGTCGGGCTTGTGCGCGACGGTGAGTCCCCGCACCTCGGCCTCCGCCCGCACGACCGCCTTCGAGGGGGTCGATCCGAGCGGGAAGTACGTGTGCGCGAGCTGCTCGGCCGTCAGCACGCCGAGCACGTACGACTGATCCTTCGCGGCATCCGAGGCCCGATGCAGCTCGCGCCCCTCGGGCGTGTCGACGAGCGTGGCGTAGTGGCCGGTGCAGACCGCGTCGAAGCCGAGTTCGATCGCCCTCTCGAGGAGGGCGGCGAACTTAATCTTCTCGTTGCATCGCATGCAGGGATTGGGGGTGCGCCCCGCGCGGTACTCCGCCACGAAGTCGTCGATCACGTCGTCGCGGAAGCGCTCCGAGAAGTCCCAGACGTAGAACGGCATCCCGAGCTTGTCGGCGGCGCGACGCGCGTCCATCGCGTCCTCGATCGTGCAGCAGCCGCGGCTGCCCGCCCGGAGCGTTCCCCCGGCCCGCGAGAGCGCGAGGTGCACGCCGACCACGTCGTGACCGGCCTCCACCGCGCGGGCCGCGGCCACCGCGGAGTCGACGCCACCGCTCATCGCCGCCAGAACTCGCATGGTCCCAGTCTACGAACGCCCCGCTGAGCGGGCGCTCGATGCGCCCGACCCCGACCGGGCGCCGGATGCCACGGCCCGCGCGTAGGCGTCGGGAAGCCGGGCGAGCACGGCCTCGACGTCGTCGAGCGTGGAGGTGTGTCCGAGGGTGAAACGCAGCACGGAGCGCGCCGCGCGGTCGTCGAGGCCGAGGGCGAGGACCACGTGCGACGGCTCCGCCACCCCGGCCTGGCAGGCCGACCCTGTCGATACCGCGACCCCCGCCATGTCGAGCAGGAACAGCAGCGTCTCACCAGCGGCATCCGGGAAGAGCACGTGCGCGTTGCCGGGCAGCCGGTTCGCGGGGTCTCCCAGGAGGCGCGCGGCGGGGATGGCGTCGCGGATGCCGCGCACCAGGCGGTCGCGCAGAGCCGCGAGACGCACGCTCTCGCTCTCGCGTTCCGCCTCGGCCGCCCGCGCGGCGGCGGCGAAGGCCGCCGCACCCGCGACGTCCTGCGTGCCCGCGCGGAGCCCTCGCTGCTGACCTCCGCCGTGCAGGAGCGGGGTCGGCGCGGCGTGCCGCGAGACGACGGCGGCCCCCACGCCGACGGGCCCCCCGACCTTGTGCGCCGAGACCGACAGCGCGACCAGTCCCCCGCCGGCCGAACCGGGCCCGCGCAAGGCCGCGAAGTCGACCGGCACCTGCCCGAGCGCCGACACCGCGTCGAGGTGCAGGGGGACTCCGGCGGCGGATGCCGCGGCGGCCAGGCCGGCGGCATCCTGGATCGTTCCAACCTCGTTGTTGGCCACGAGGGCGGTCGCCAGAGCAGCGCCCGGCAGGGCGTCGGCGAAGGCGTCGGGGGCGATGCGCCCGAGGGAGTCCAACGGCACGGCGCGGACGTCGGCGTCCTGCGTCGAGGAGAGCCATCCGACGACGTCGAGGGTCGCGTGATGCTCGCCATCGGGCAGCACCACCGCGCGGGTACCGTGCGCGCGCGCCCACCAGAGGCCCTTCAGAGCGAGGTTGGCTGCCTCCGTGCCGCCCGAGGTGAGCACCACCTCGATGCTCTGGCATCCGAGGATCTCGGCGAGGCCGTCACGCGCGTCTTCGAGAAGGCGACGCGCGTCCTGACCGGCGCCGTGGATCGACGAGGGGTTGCCGAGCACCTCGTGTGCGGCGAGCCAGGCCTCCCGCGCTTCTGCGCGAAGAGGCGTCGTCGCTGCGTGATCGAGGTAGACCCGCATCCGCCACCCTCCCGGTTCCGCCGTCCGTCTTCACTACCCTAAGACGCATGGTCCGACCCGAGACTGTCCTGCCCGCCCGCCTCCCCGCCCGCCCGGGGCTGCTGAGTCCCACCCTCGACGACCTCGGCGTGCGCCTCGGTCCCGACGGCGGAACCCTGCGCGTGTGGTCGGGAGCCGCCGACGCGATGCAGCTGCTCGTCTTCGACGACGTCGACCTCGACTGGGCCACCGAGACCATCACGATGACCCCCGTGGGCGGCGGTGTCTTCGAGGCGTCGACGCCGCTGCTTCGACCGGGCGCGCGGTATGCCATCCGCGTCGGCGGACCGCACGGACCGGGACACACCTTCAACCCGCAGTCGCTGCTCATCGAGCCGTACTCGCGCGGTCTCGTCTCTGGCAGCTTCGGCGACTGGCGCTCGGTCGTCGTCGACGGGTCGTTCGATTGGGGCTCCTCGGCGAAGCCCCGGGTGCCGATGGACCGCACCGTGATCTACGAGGGACACGTGAAGGGCCTGACGAAGCGGCATCCCTTCATCCCTCCCGCCCTGCACGGCACCTACGCGGGACTCGCGCATCCCGCCATGATCGATCACCTGCTCTCGCTCGGTGTCACCAGCGTCGAGCTGCTGCCCGTGCACGCCTTCGCCACCGAGCCGCGCCTGCTGCAGCTGGGCCTGACGAACTACTGGGGTTACAACTCTCTGAACTTCTTCACCCCGCACGCGCCGTACGCGACGGCCGCCAGCCGTGCCGAGGGCCCCGACGCGGTGCTGCGCGAGTTCAAGGGCATGGTCAAGCTGCTGCACGAGGCCGGACTCGAGGTGCTGCTCGACGTCGTCTACAACCACACCGCCGAGGAGGGCATCGGCGGACCCCGCACGAGCCTGCGCGGTATCGACAACCGCGCCTACTACCGCCAGACCGCCGAGGGCGTCTACATCGACGAGACCGGCTGCGGCAACGCGGTGAACACCTCGACGGATGCCGCGGCCCGGCTCGTGCTGGACTCCCTGCGCTACTGGGCGGAAGACGTGCAGATCGACGGGTTCCGCTTCGATCTCGCCGTGACGCTGGGTCGCGACGCGCAGCACTCCTTCACTCCCGATCACCCGCTGCTCACGGCCATCCGCGACGACGAGCGGCTGGCGGGCACGAAGCTCATCGCCGAGCCGTGGGACGTCGGCATGGGCGGGTGGCAGACGGGCAACTTCGGCCCGGGATGGCTCGAGTGGAACGACCGCTACCGCGACCGCGTGCGCAACTTCTGGCTCAGCGACATCGACTACGCGCGCCGGGCCGACACCGCCCCGGTCGGCGTCGGCGGATTCGCCACACGGCTCGCGGGCTCGTCGAACACGTTCAGCGAGGAGCGCGGGCCGCTCGCGAGCGTCAACTTCGTCACGGCCCACGACGGCTTCACCCTGCGCGACCTGGTGTCGTACGACGTCAAGCACAACCTCGGCAACGGCGAGCAGAACCGTGACGGCGCCGACACCAACCGCTCGTTCAACCACGGCGCCGAAGGTCGCACGGACGACGAGCGCGTGCTCGCCACGCGGCGCAAGGCCATGCGCAATCTGATGGGCACCCTGCTCTTGTCGGCCGGCGTACCCATGATCACGGCCGGAGACGAGATGGGACGGACGCAGCGCGGCAACAACAACGCCTACTGCCACGACTCCGCCCTGACCTGGCTGTCGTGGGACCTCGCGCCGTGGCAGCGCGACCTGTTCGCCCACACGCAGCGTCTGCTCCAGGTGCGACGGGAGAATCCGGCCCTGCGCCCGCGGCGCTTCGCCCGGCTCGGAGAGCGGATCCCCTCGGCATCCGTCATGGAGTGGTTCGACGAGCGCGGCGAGACGATGTCGAGCGAGCGGTGGAACGACCCCGCCCACCGCACGCTGCAGTACCTCGCGACCTCGACCCCCGAAGACGAGGAGCCGAACCGCGTGCTTCTGGTGGTGCACGGCACCGAGAAGGACATCGAGATCGTGCTGCCGCAGATCGACGGCGAGCCCGACATCGCCTACGTCGCACTGTGGTCCAGCGCCGACGACGCCCCCGACACCGCCGAGGCGCGGTTCGCCCCGGGCGATGCCGTCGCCGTGACGGGCGCGTCGATGCTGCTGTTCCGCATCGAGTAACCGGCGCACGCTGTCAAGGCCGCGCGAAACGATGCGGCAACGTCGGTGGCCCGCGGTAGGTTCGGACCGTGGCCACCACGACGACTCCTTCGCCCGAGCTGCCCTGGCGCAGCGCCGCCTCGATTCCCGTGCGTCCGGTCAAGCCGACGCCCACCGCGCGCAGCGTCGTCACGCCGCGCATCCCGATGGCGCTGCCGCACCCCAGCGTTCCGGGTGGACGATTCCGTCCGTCGGCGTTCGTCGGCGAAGCCGTGCCCTTCACCGTCACGGCGTTCCGCGAGGGGCACGACCGCATCGGAGTGCAGGTGCGCCTGTTCTCGCCCTCCGGCGACGAGTCGCTGCACCGTCTGAGTCCCCTCAACGACGGATTCGACCGCTGGTCGGTGCTCGTCGCCCCTCTCGAGCAGGGCGTGTGGCGGTTCCGGTTCGAGTCGTTCGCCGACGACTTCGCCACGTGGGAGCACGCGGCCGACCTCAAGATCGCCGCGGGCGTCGACGCCGCGCTCATGCGCGAGATGGGCGCCCAGCTGTTCGACCGCGCGCGTGGCGAGAAGAAGCGCCCCGGCAGCGACAAGGACCGCCTCTACGACGCCGCCCGGGCCCTGCGCGATCCGGAGGTGCACGACGACACCGCGCTGCAGATCGTGCGCGATCCCGAGATCGCCGCCTTGTTCGAGGCGCGGCCGATGATGGGTCTGGTCTCCGTCGGCAAGGATGCCGAACTGCTGGTCGAGCGCGAGCGCGCCGGCGTCGGCGCCTGGTACGAGTTCTTCCCGCGGTCCGAGGGTGCCACGCGCGGCGACGGCGGGACCGTCGTCAGTGGGACGTTCCGCACCGCGGTCCACCGCCTCCCCGGCGTCGCCGACATGGGCTTCGACGTCCTCTATCTCCCGCCGATCCACCCCATCGGGGTGACCAACCGCAAGGGGCCGAACAACACGCTGGTCACGCAGCCGGGCGACCCGGGTTCCCCGTGGGCGATCGGTGCCGCGGAGGGCGGGCACGACACCGTGCACCCCGACCTCGGCACGCTCGACGACTTCCGCGCCTTCGTCGCCGCCGCGCGCGAGAACGGCATCGAGGTGGCGCTCGACCTCGCGCTGCAGGCCTCCCCCGACCACCCGTGGGTCGCCGAGCACCCCGAGTGGTTCACGACGCTGCCCGACGGGTCGATCGCGTTCGCCGAGAACCCGCCGAAGAAGTACCAGGACATCTATCCGGTCAACTTCGACAACGACCCCGAGGGCATCCGCGCCGAGGTGCTGCGCATCGTGCGTCACTGGATCGCGCAGGGCGTCACCATCTTCCGCGTCGACAACCCGCACACCAAGCCGCTGCAGTTCTGGGAGTGGCTCATCGCCACGGTGAGCGCGGAGGAGCCCGACGCCGTCTTCCTGGCCGAGGCCTTCACCCGCCCGGCTCCGCTGCAGGGCCTGGCGATGGCCGGTTTCCAGCAGAGCTACACCTACTTCACCTGGCGCAACACGAAGGAGGAGCTCGAGGAGTTCCTCGGCGGCCTCGCGCACGACACCGCCGACTTCCTGCGTCCCAATCTCTTCGTCAACACCCCCGACATCCTCACGGAGTACCTGCAGTTCGGCGGGCGCCCGGCGTACAAGATCCGCGCCGCGATCGCCGCGACGGCTGCCCCCACCTACGGCGTCTACGCCGGGTACGAGCTCTTCGAGAACATCGCGCGGCCGGGATCCGAAGAGAACATCGACAACGAGAAGTACGAGTACAAGTTCCGCGACTGGGCGGGTGCCGAGGCGGCGGGCGATTCGCTCGCCCCCTACCTGCGCATGCTCAACGCCGCGCGCCGCGCCCATCCCGCCCTCCGGCAGCTGCGCAACCTCGAGGTGCACTGGAGCGACGACGACGCGATCCTCGTGTACTCCAAGCACCTCGATGCGGCCCTCAGCCCCACGGGCGCCTCCGACACGGTGATCGTGGTCGCCAACGTCGACCCGCACTCCGCCCGTGAGACCACCGTCCACCTCGACACGACCGTGTTCGGCGTCGAACCCGGCGCGTCGTACGACGTCGAAGACCTCGTGACCGGCCAAGTCTGGACCTGGGCCGACCACAACTTCGTCCGCCTCGACGCCTTCAGCGAGCCCGTGCACATCCTGCACGTCAAGGAGAACCGATGACCTCCCTCTCCCCCGAAATCCTGGATGCCGTCGCCCACGGCGCCCACCACGACCCGCACAGCGTGCTGGGCGTGCACCAGACCGGCGACGGATGGGTCATCCGTTCGCGGCGTCCCCTCGCGGCGACCGTCGTCGCCGAGCTCGCCGACGGCACGTCGGTTCCGCTGACGCACGTTCGCGGCGGCATCTGGGAGGCGGCCGTCGAGGCCCATCCCGGCGCCTACATCGTGCGCGCGTCGTACGACGGGTCCGAGCACGTGGCCGACGACGGCTACCGCCACGTTCCGTCGATCGGCGAGCTCGACCTGCACCTCATCACGGAGGGGCGCCACGAAGAGCTCTGGCGCGTGCTCGGAGCGCATGTGCGCGATCTCGACGGGTCGTCGGGCACGGCGTTCACCGTCTGGGCACCCGACGCGCGCGCCCTGCGCGTGATCGGCGACTTCAACGGCTGGGACGGCTCGGGCAGCGCGATGCGCTCGATGGGCGGGAGCGGCGTCTGGGAGCTCTTCGTCCCGGGGATCGGGGCCGGCACCCGCTACAAGTTCGAGATCCTCACCCGCGCGGGCCAGTGGATCCAGAAGGCCGACCCGATGGCCCGCCTGGCGGAGGTGCCGCCCGCGACGGCATCCGTCGTCACCGACTCGGAGTATGCCTGGGCCGACGACGCCTGGATCGACGAACGCTCCCGCACCGCGCCGATCGATCGCCCGATGTCGATCTACGAGCTGCACCTCGGTTCGTGGAAGCAGGGTCTGTCGTACCGCGACGCGGCCGACGAGATCATCGAATACGTCGGCGCTCAGGGCTTCACCCACGTCGAGTTCCTCCCCCTCGCGGAGCACCCGTTCGGCGGCTCGTGGGGCTACCAGGTATCGGGCTACTACGCCCCCACGAGCCGGTTCGGCTCCCCCGACGATCTGCGCTACCTCATCGACCGGCTCCACCAGGCCGGCATCGGCGTCATCATGGACTGGGTCCCCGGGCACTTCCCCAAAGACGACTTCGCGCTCGCCCGCTTCGACGGCGAGGCGCTGTACGAGCACCCCGACCCCCGCCGCGGCGAGCACAAGGACTGGGGCACGCTCATCTTCGACTACGGCCGCAACGAGGTGCGCAACTTCCTCGTCGCGAACGCGCTGTACTGGTTCGAGGAGTTCCACGTCGACGGTCTGCGCGTGGATGCCGTGGCATCCATGCTCTACCTCGACTACTCCCGCAACGACGGCGAGTGGGCGCCGAACCAGTTCGGCGGACGCGAGAACCTCGAGGCGATCCGCTTCCTGCAGGAGGTCAACGCGACCTCCTACAAGCGCTACCCGGGCATCGCGCTCATCGCCGAGGAGTCCACGAGCTTCCCCGGCGTCACCGCCCCGACCTCGCACGCGGGCCTCGGCTTCGGCTTCAAGTGGAACATGGGGTGGATGAACGACTCGCTGCAGTACATCGGGCGCGACCCGATGTACCGCTCGCACCACGAGGGCGAGCTGTCGTTCTCGTTCGTCTACGCCTTCAGCGAGAACTTCATCCTGCCCATCAGCCACGACGAGGTCGTGCACGGCAAGGGCAGCCTCTTCGGGCGGATGCCGGGAGACCACTGGCAGAAGCTGGCGAACATGCGCGCGTTCCTGGCGTACATGTGGGGGCACCCGGGCAAGCAGCTGCTGTTCATGGGCCAGGAGTTCGGCCAGATGTCGGAATGGTCCGAATCGCGCAGCCTCGACTGGTGGATGCTCGACCAGCCGGCGCACCGCCAGCTGCACGACTTCGTCGGCGAGCTCAACCGCGTGTACAAGGACCAGGCGGCGCTGTGGTCGCGTGATCACGACGGAGCGGCGTTCTCCCGGCTGGGTGCGCCCGCGTGGAACCCCAACGTCCTCGCCTTCGCCCGCCGCGACCACCACGGCAACACGGTCGCGGTCGTCTGCAACTTCTCGGGTGTCCCCCTCACCGACTTCCCCCTCGACCTGCCCGAATCCGGGTCGTGGTCGGAGGTGCTCAACAGCGACGCCGAAGCGTTCGGCGGCTCGGGCCAGGGTAACTTCGGCACGGTCACGACCGACGCTCGCGGGAGCGCGACACTCACCCTCCCGCCGCTCGGGGTGCTGTGGCTGCACCACCGCGCCGGATCCTGACCCGTTGACGCCGCAACGCCCCGCCCCTCACACGGGGGCGGGGCGTTCCGGTTCCCGGTAGTCCTCCCCGGCGCCGCGGTGATCCCCTCCCGACGAACGACGGCCCGGTCCCTCGGGAGGAACCGGGCCGTCGTTCGTCGATCGGATCAGAAGAGAAGGGATGCCAGACGCGCGCGAGCCCGCACCACGCGGGCGTCGTCGTCGCCCACGATGCCGAACAGCTCGAGCAGGCGCTCGCGGACCGGGGCGCGCTCGTCGACGGGCAGGGCCGCGAAGAGGTCGAGCAGACGGCCGAAGGCGTCGTCGACGTGTCCGCCCACGACGTCGAGGTCGGCGACGACGAACTGGGCCTCGACACCCGAGGGGTCGGCTGCGGCTGCCGCGCGGGCCGCCTGCAGATCGGCACCCTGAACACGGTCGAGCAGTCGCACCTGGCTGAGGCCGGCGCGCGCGTCGGCGTCGCGCGGGTTCTCGGCGAGGGCCTTCTCGTAGGCGGTGATCGCCCGGGCGTAGTCGCCCTCCTCGATCGCGGCGAACGCCTCGGCGTGCAGCGGCGGCAGCGGGGGCTCCTCGGCGGGAGCCGCATCGGTCGCGTCGCCGACGGGCACGGTGCCGGTCACGCCGTGCTGGGCCGCGAGCTGCAGCAGCTGCGCGAACACGTCGCGCACCTGCTGCTCGGGCACCGCCCCGGTGAACAGCGGCACGGGCTGGCCCGCGACGAGCGCGAGCACCATCGGAATCGACTGCGCCCGGAAGCCCTGAGCGAGCTGCGGGTTGGCGTCGACGTCGACCTTCGCGAGCACGAGGCGGCCGCCCAGTTCGGTGACGACCTTCTCGAGCACGGGGCTCAGCTGCTTGCAGGGGCCGCACCACTCGGCCCACAGGTCGATGACGACGGGGACCGTGCGCGAGAGCTCGAGCACCTCGCCGAACGTCGCGTCGGTGACATCGAACACCAGGGGCAGAGCGCCGGTGGGCGCTGCACCGTCGGCGGGAGTCCCGGATGCCGCGGGCGCGGCGGGGGCGGCGGGGCGGTTGCGCAGCGACGAGAGGTCGACGGCGCCGCGCATCACGGAGCCGGGGGCGGGAGTGCTCACGGGGACACCTTCGCTTCGAGGAGGCTGGAACGGTAGCCGAGCAGGCGGATCTTCTCGTCGGAACCCTGGCTGGGCACGTAGAAGAACACCTGGTCGGAATAGGTCGTGGTGAAGCCTGTCGCGGACTGGTCGACACCGGTCAGGGCCTTGACGGCCGGGTTGTTGTCGAGCTTGATGACGGCGTCGGCGTTGGTGGGCTTCGCCGTGTCGCTCTCGTAGACGTTCACGGCGACGATCGCGCCGGTGTCCAGCGTCGCGAGAGCGATGGGGGCGGCGGGCCCCGCCGAGGCGGCGAAGCTGATCTCCGCGGTTCCGGCACCCGTCTGGTTGAGCTCGTCGGTGCGCTTGGTCTTGTTGTCCTGGATCGCCGAGAGCAGCAGATCGTTCGCGGTGTCGAACAGCGCGGCCGACGTGCTGTTCTCGCCGTTGTTGATGATGTCGGCGTACGCCGCCGCGACCTTCTCGGGAGCGAGGGTGAGGAACGAGGAGTCCGGCGGCACCTGCGTCGCGCCCACGTACGGCGCCGCGAGTTCGGGCAGGTTGGTGGACGCCTCGAGGTTGCCCACGTACGACGCCTTGTAGTCGTCCCACGGGGTCTGCTGGGTCATCATCATGATGGTCGTCGTCGGGGTCGCGGCATCCGCTGATTCCACCACCGTCATGAGCGTACGCGGCCAGGCTCCCGTGGTCTGCGGCAGGGTGATCTGCACGGGCTCCGCGGGGATCGCCGGCAGGGCGGGGCGGTCGGGCAGCGCCGCGCGCAGCGTGTAGTTCGTCGCGCGCTCCGCCAGCGCGGGTCCCGACAGGCGCTCGGCGGCGGCGTTCTGGTCGAGGGCTGCATCGGCGGAGGCGACCGTGCTCGACACGCGCGAAACGATCCGCTCGGCCTGGGCCTCGGTCACCGCGGGCGGGAACTGCCCCTCGGGCACGACGACCGTGGGGGTCGGGCTCGGAGTCTCGGATGCCGCGAACTGCGGCCATGCGTCTGCCGAGCATCCCGCGAGCAACGCGACCGAGACGCCGAGGGCGGGTATCGCAACTAGAGCGCGTCGTCCACGGGAGCCGGTCGTGCGGCGTGCGGGGCTCTCGCTGACGACACCCTTCGATGCGGCGTCGGCAGCGGCGTCCGACTCGGCGATCGAGATCGGCTCGGTGACCGGCAGGGGCAGCCCCTTACGACGCGGACGCCGCGAGCGACGCACGTGCCGGATGCCGAGCAGGTAGAGGACCAGGCCCGCCAGCAGGGCGATACCGCCACCGACGATGAGGGGGCCCGCCCAGGGGGTCGAGTCGTCGATCGGCCACGTGACGCTGACGTTCGAAGGGGCGGGGGCCGTGCCGTCGGAGGCCACGAGCACGCTCATGTCGCTGGGCAGCTGCAACGTGGTCGACAGCGATCCGGTCTGCTCGAACTCGTCCAGCCAGAGGTCGTTGTCGATCGGGCTCCGCCCCGCGGCGGCGTCGGAGGTGGGCGTCACGGTCGGCGCCTGGTCGGCGGTCTGCACCGCACCCTCACCGTCGACGGTCACCGAGGTGTAGTCGACGTCGGCGAGCCAGGCCTTCAGGTCGGCGGTGCGTCCGTACGAGACGAACACCTCCCCGTCGCCCTCGACGCGCAGCGTCTGCGCCCCCGGCACGCTCGTGAGCACCGAACCGTCGATCAGCGTGTACGCCGCGGTCCCCTCGGTCTGCACCGTCTTCGAGGTCTCGGATGGACCTTGGAAGACCGTGCGCTGAGCGATCCCGGCACCGATCATGGCGGCGGCGATGACGAACGCCACCACGGCCCAGACGAATCTCACGCTTCACACCATCCCCACCGGCAGCTCGGGCGCCACCGAAGAATCGACGTTTCAGACTATCCGAGGGCGGCTGAAAGTTCGCGGCGAGGCTCGCGCCTTGCCGATGCGGCCCCGCGCGGTCACTATCCTGACCAGACGGGCGTGCTTGCCCGGCTGAGGCGGGAGTCGTTCGGCATGAAGATCCACAATCCCTTCCGGGTGGCGCTGCTGGCGACACTCGGCGTCGGCGTCGGCCTGCTGCTCATCGGCAGCGTGCAGAACCTGTCCACGATCCTGCTCTACGTCGGAACGGCGCTGTTCCTGTCGCTGGGTCTCGACCCCGTGGTGTCGTTCCTCGAGCGCCGCGGCCTGCCGCGCTGGGCGGCGGTGCTGCTGACGATCCTCGCCGTGCTCGGGGTGTTCGCCGGCATCGTGTTCATGGTCGTACCCGTCATCGTCAGTCAGATCGCTCAGCTGGTCTCCCAGATCGAGCAGTTGCTCCAACCGGGCCGCTGGAACGAGATCGTCGCGCAAGTGCAGCAGTGGGCGTCCGAGACGCTCCCGTGGCTGAAGATCGACGAGCTGTGGCTCGGCGTCCAGCACTGGTTCAGCACGCTCGACGTCGGATCGATCTCCACCATCGTGGGCAACAGCCTCCTCACCGGCGCGGGCGCCGTGGCGGCGGGCCTGGGCGGCGCCTTCATCGTGCTGATCCTCACGATCTACTTCACGGCATCCACTCCGTCGCTCAAGTCGGCCGTGTACCAGCTCGTGCCGGCCTCGAAGAGGGCGCGCTTCATCGAACTCGCCGAGAAGATCACCGACTCCGTCGGGTACTACGTCATGGGGCAGGTGAGCCTCGGCGTGATCAACGGTGTGCTGAGCGCGATCCTCCTGTCGATCATCGGAGCGCCCTTCCCGGCCGTCCTCGCGGTGATCGCGTTCTTCTTCTCCCTCATCCCGCTGGTCGGCACACTGACGGGCTCGACGATCATCGTGCTCGCGTGCCTCATCCCCGGTCTCGGGACGCCCCCGTGGGCGGTCCTCGTGGCGGCGATCTACTACCTCATATACATGCAGATCGAGGCCTACGTCATCTCCCCGCGCATCATGAACCGCGCCGTCTCGGTGCCGGGATCGGTCGTGGTCATCTCGGCACTGGCCGGTGGGGCGCTGCTGAACCTGCTCGGCGCCCTCATCGCGATCCCGGTGGCCGCGAGCATCCTCATCATCTACCGCGAGGTCATCATCCCGCGGCAGAACGAACGCTGAGCTCAGCTCTCGGCGTCGTCGTCCCACTCCGTGGGCAGCGGCAGGGCGTCGGGGTTGACCGCCGCGACGATCTCCGTGAGCACACGGCGCGTCTGGGTCTCCCCGACCCACAGGTGCTTGCCGCCCTCGACCGCGATGAGCGTGGCATCCGGAACCGACGAGAAGCGCTCACGAGCCTCGGCGGGGCGCAGGTAGTCGTCGAACTCGGGCACGAGGATCACCATCCGGCGGCGGTCCGCCGACCACCCGGCGACCTCGTCCGCGGTCGCGCGGTGAAGCGGGGGCGAGAGCAGGATGACGCCCTCGATGTCGTGATCGCGGCCGTACTTCAGCGCGAGCTCGGTGCCGAACGACCAGCCGACCAGCCACGGGCGAGGAAGCCCGCGCTCGCGGACGAGGTCAACCGCTGCGGCGACGTCGAAGCACTCGTTCGCGCCGCCGTCGAACGTGCCCTCGCTCGTTCCCCGCGGGGAGGTCGTGCCGCGGGTGTTGAAGCGGAGCACGGCGAGGTCGGCCAGGGCGGGCAGCCGCCCGGCGGCCTTCCGCAGGATGTGCGAGTCCATGAACCCGCCGGCCGTGGGCAGCGGATGCAACGTCACGAGCGTCGCCACGGGATCGCGATCGAGAGGGAGGGCCAGCTCGCCGACGAGCGTCAGGTCGTCGACCGTGCGCAGTTCGATGTCCTCTCGGCGGGCGGGGAGCAGAACGGGTCCGCGAATCTCCATCAGGCGATCCTCCAACAGTGCGTGTGCCAGTGCCGCCGGGCGGCGAGGTCGGCGGCGTCTCCGAGCACGCCGTCGGCGCGCCAGACGACGAGGTGGGCGGTGCCGGCGCTGACGGTGCGTCCGCACCCGGGACAGATGTAGTCCTTCACGGCCTGCGGCCCCGAGATCGGTTGCACCGTCCACTCGGCGCCGCGTTTGAACTCGGTGCGCTTCCACCCGGCGATCAGACGATCGAGCGAATCGTCGCCGCGACCCGGATCGGGGCGGCGTCTACGGGAGCGGGGCATGGATGCCGCTCACCACCAGTGGTTGCTCGTCCAGAACGCGTACGCGCCCGCCCAGCTGCCGTAGCGGCCCGTGGCGTACCCGGTCGCCCAGCGCAGGTTGTCGACGGGGTCGTAGCCGTTGCCGGGGACCTTGCTGCAGGGCAGGGCCTGCACGAGACCGCACGCGCCCGAGGAACGGTTCGTGGCGTTCGGGTTCCAGCCGCTCTCGCGGCTGACGATGTAGTCGACGTAGCCCATGTCGGCATCCGAGATGCCGGCGGCCGCCATCCACTCCGCGGGCGCTCCCCCACCGGAGTAGTACAGCGGTCCGCCACCACCGCTGCTGCCGCTGTCGCCGGCCGACGAGCCCGAATCGCTGCTGCGGGTCTGCGTGGGAGTCGGCGTCGGCGTGGGCTTCGGCTTGACGTAGACGTTGTAGCTCGAGCGCTGGAGGTCGGGGGCCTGCTTCTCGCCCGACGTCGACACGGCCTGCGCGTCGTCGAGGCCCTCGGCGTACAGGGTGACGGTGTGCGGCTCCTCGGCCTGCGCCGGCGAGAGCGCGGCGCCCATCGGCCCGACGTAGGCGGCGGCGAACAGCACCGCCGCGCACGCCCCGAACACGCCCACCACGCCCCGACGACGAGACCAGCGCGGTGCCGAGCGGCGCGGAAGAGCCGGGGGGATCACGTCGACCGACCCGACGCCCCGACGGGCGACGCGGTCCGACGATCTACGCGAGAGTTCCGAGCCAGCAGTCACAGTGCGGCCGAGTCTACCGACGAGTCGGCGCGGGTGTCATCCTGAGGCCTCATCCGACGGCGAGCATGACCTCGACGACGGCGTCGAGCACCGCGTCGACCTGCGTCTCGCGGTATCCGCCCCGCTGCATGCGGAACGCGACGGCGCGCACCTGGTCGGGCGTCACGGGATCGCCCGCGGCGAGGTAGCGCGCGACGCGGTCGGCCACGACGTCGACCTCGTCGACCCGGTAGCCGTAGTGCAGCAGCGAGACCCGCTCGAAGCGCTGTCGGCGCGGCCGTCCGAGACGGTCGAGCACCACCTGCGCGGTGTCGCGCGTCTCGGCGACCCAGGCGCGCGCACCGAGTCGCGAGAGCGCGTGTTCGCGCTCGCGCGCGGCGAACGCGTCTTCGACCCGGCCCAGGGCCGCATCGACGGATGCCACGGCGTAGCCGCCCCTCACCAGGGGGAACGACACCGCTCGAACCTCAGACGACCGCAGGACGCCGGCCTCGTCGGCCTCGAAGGCGTCCCGCGCGCGGGCGAGGAACGCGTCGACGGCACGCTTCTCGTACCCCTTGGTGCGCCCCGACGCCTCGGGGAAGGGGGTCGCGGCGACCTCGTCGTGGATCGGGGTCTCGGTCATGACACTCCCAACGGGGCGAGCAGATAGAACATCACCAGGGCGGCGGTCGCCGACGGCAGGATCGAGTCGAGCCGATCGAGCACTCCCCCGTGTCCGGGGAGCCAGGAGCTCATGTCCTTGATGCCGAGGTCGCGCTTGACCATGGACTCGCCGAGGTCGCCCACGGTGGCTGTCGCGAGGACGACGGCGCCGAAGATGAGCCCGGCCCACCACGGCACCTGCAGCATGAACACGGCCAGGAGCGCCCCGGCGACGAGAGCCGCGACGCACGCGCCGGCGAAGCCCTCCCACGTCTTCTTCGGGCTGATGCGAGGAGCCATCGGATGCCGCCCACCCCGGCCGAACGTGAGGCCCGAGATGTAGGCCCCCGTGTCAGCGGCGACGGCGAGGATGATGAACGCGAGCACCCACCACTCCCCGCGCGGCTGAGCGAGCAGGATCATGGCGACGCTGGTGAGGAACGGGACGTAGAGCTGCACGAAACCGGCGACGAGGACGTCGCCGATGACGTCGATCCGCGCTCGCCCGTCACCCGCGAACAGCTGCGCCACGAGCCGCCACACCACGACGACGACGACCGCGGCCAGAACGGCGATCCAGTGCACCCAGGCGCCGAGGAAGAACCCGCTCAACAGCAGCACGAATCCCATGACCAGCTGCGGGACGACGTCGACCCGACGGCCGGCCACCTGCAGGGCGCGACTGAACTCGACCACACCCAGCACCATCGCCGCCGCGGCGAAGAGGACGAAGGCCCACTTCACGAAGATCAGCGAGGCGATCACGATCGCACCGATCGCGACGCCGATGAGCGTGGCGACGATCAGGTCGCGCCCCGTGCGCTGCTTCAGACGCTCGTTGGCCTGATCGAATTCCGCACGCGCGTGCGCGATGTGCTGCTCGGCATCCGATCGCATGGCGCGAAGCTGCGACTCGATGGCCGTGACCCCTTCGCCCGTCGTCGGACGGCGCGCCGAATCGACCCGACCGAGGTCGGGCGGGTCGACCGGCTCGGCGTCGCCGATCTCAGGGGCGTCGGGCATTCGGATCAGACCTCGAGGAGCTCGGCCTCTTTGCGCTTGAGCGCCTCGTCGATCAGATCGACGTGCGTGCGCGTGACGGCGTCGAGCTCTTTCTCGGCCCGGACCAGTTCGTCCTCGCCGACATCGCTCTTGAGCGCGTCGAGGTCGTCCTTCGCCTTGCGGCGGAGGTTGCGCACCTGCACCTTGGCGTCTTCGCCCTTGCCGCGCACGATCTTCACGTACTCCTTGCGGCGGTCCTGGGTGAGCTCCGGCATGGTGACGCGGACGATGGTGCCGTCGTTGGTGGGGTTGACGCCCAGGTTCGGCATGTCGCGGATGGCCTGCTCGATGGCCTTCAACGCGGACTTGTCGTAGGGGTTGATGACGAGGGTGCGCGCCTCGGGGTTGTTCAGCGACGCGAGCTGGGCGAGAGGAGTGGGCGACCCGTAGTAGTCGACCAGGACCTTCTGGAACATCTGGGGGTTCGCGCGTCCGGTGCGGACGGTCGCGAAGTCCTCCTTGGCGGCCTCCACGGCGCGATCCATACGCGCTCCGGCATCGGCGAGGACATCGGCGATCACGGTGACTCCATTCGTTGGAACTGACTTCCCACTCTAGTCGCGCGCGGGCCCGGCTCCCCGGGCCCGCGCGGCGCGTCACGCGGTGACGAGCGTTCCCATCTCGTCGCCCAGCAGGGCGCGGGTGACGTTGCCGGCCGGCTCCATGCCGAACACGCGCATGTCGATGCCGTTGTCCATGCAGAGGCTGAACGCGGTCGAGTCGACGACCTTGAGGCCCTTCTGGAGCGCGTCGTTGTAGGTGAGGTGGTCGAGCTTGGTCGCGTCGGGGTCCACGCGCGGGTCCGCCGTGTAGACGCCGTCGACGCCGTTCTTGGCGACCAGCACCTCGGTGGCCCCGATCTCGAGCGCGCGCTGGGCTGCGACCGTGTCGGTGGAGAAGTAGGGCAGTCCGGCACCCGCACCGAAGATCACGACGCGCCCCTTCTCGAGGTGACGCACCGCGCGGCGCGGGATGTAGGGCTCGGCGACCTGGGTCATCGAGATCGCGGACTGCACGCGCGTGGCGGCTCCCGCCTGCTCGAGGAAGTCCTGGAGGGCGAGGGAGTTCATCACCGTTCCGAGCATGCCCATGTAGTCGGCGCGACCGCGGTCCATTCCGCGCTGGCTGAGCTCGGCGCCGCGGAAGAAGTTGCCGCCGCCGACCACGATCGCGATCTCGACCCGGTCCACCGCCTCGGCGATCTCCCGGGCGATCTGGCTGACCACGTCGGGGTTGACACCCAACTGGCCCCCGCCGAACGCCTCCCCCGACAGCTTCAGCAGAACTCGGCGGCGCTTGGTGGCTTCATCGATCACGTGTGGTGTCCTCTCGTCTTGAACAAACTATCCCCCGCGCGTTTCCGGCGCGCGTCCGAAGCGGCGCCGGGCAGGGAAAAGGCCCGGGATGCCGTGGCATCCCGGGCCTGATGACGGGCCCTGAGCCTGTCTGAGCCTTACGCGCCGACCTTGAAGCGGGCGAAGTCGGTCAGGGTGAGACCGGCGTCGGACGCGACCTTGGCGACGGACAGCTTGTTGTCCTTCGCGTAGTCCTGGTCGAGCAGGGCGACCTGCTTGAAGAACGCGTTCACGCGGCCCTCGACGATCTTCGGCAGGGCGGCCTCGGGCTTGCCCTCGTTGCGGGAGATCTCGGTGACGATCTCGCGCTCCTTCTCGACGTCGGCCTCGGGCACGGCGTCGCGGGT
Source organism: uncultured Microbacterium sp. (assembly GCF_947489255.1). Lineage (GTDB taxonomy): Bacteria > Actinomycetota > Actinomycetes > Actinomycetales > Microbacteriaceae > Microbacterium > Microbacterium phycohabitans. The sequence goes on along the minus strand of NZ_CANLCY010000002.1, from coordinate 288,304 downwards.
GAGGTACGAGGGGTTCGCGAACGAGATGTGCTGCGCGATGCTGCGAGCGGTCTCGGCGTCGTCACCGGTGTAGGCGAGCACGACACCGACCTGCGGCGGCAGGTCCTTGCTGGTCTTGTGCAGGTAGACCTCGAACTTGTCGCCCGAGATGGTGCGCACGCGACGCAGTTCGACCTTCTCGCCGATGATCGCGGCCTCGTCGGAGATGAGCTGCTCGACGGACGTGCCCTCGGCGTCGGCGGCCAGAGCGGCCTCGACCGAGTCGGCACCGGCGGCGGCGGCCGCGTCGACGACCTTGTCGGCCAGAGCGATGAAGCGCTCGTTCTTGGCGACGAAGTCGGTCTCGCAGGCGAGCTCGAGCAGCGTGACCGAGCCGGCGTTCTCGCGAGCGACCACGAGGCCCTCGCTCGTCGAACGGTCGGCGCGCTTGGCGTTGCCCTTCGCACCCTTGAGACGCAGGATCTCGACGGCCTTCTCGACGTCGCCGTCAGCCTCTTCGAGCGCCTTCTTGGTGTCGACCATGCCGGTGCCGAGCTGCTCGCGCAGCGCCTTGATGTCGGCGATCGTGAAGTTTGCCATGGTGTGGCGGTCTCCTTGTCGTTTGCGTTCTAGATGTGAGCCCGGCGGGGCCGTGTCATCGTCCCGTGGAGGGACGGTCACGACCCCGCCGGATCGTAGCCTGTGCGGGTGACGCGTGTGCCACCCGGAGGTGTCGCGCGTCGCGCGGCTTACTTGCTGTCGGTGGCCTCGGCGTCGGCGACCTCGGTCGCGGACTCGCCCGACTCGGCGGCGACGGCCTCGTCGTGGGCCTCGGCGCCGGCCTTGTCGTCAGCCGACTCGGTCGCAGCCTCGGTGGTCTCGGCGGGGGTCTCGAGCAGCTCGCGCTCCCACTCGGCGAGAGGCTCGGCGGCCTCTTCCTCACCGGCGGGCTGGTGGCGCTGGATCAGGCCCTCGGCCGCGGCGTCGGCGATGATGCGCGTGAGCAGGCTCACCGAACGGATCGCGTCGTCGTTGCCGGGGATCGGGTACTGGAACTCGTCGGGGTCGGCGTTCGTGTCGAGGATGCCGATCACGGGGATGCCGAGCTTCTTGGCCTCGTCGACCGCGAGGTGCTCGCGCTTGGCGTCGACGACCCAGATGGCCGACGGGGTCTTCTGCAGATTGCGGATACCACCGAGCGACTTGTGCAGCTTGTCGAGCTCGCGCTTCTTGAGCAGGAGCTCCTTCTTGGTGAAGCCGCTCTCGGCCGGGTTCTCGTAGTCGAGCTCCTCGAGCTCCTTCATACGGGCGAGGCGCTTCGACACCGTCTGGAAGTTGGTGAGGAGGCCACCGAGCCAGCGCTGGTTGACGTAGGGCTGGCCCACGCGGGTCGCCTGCTCGGCGAGGACTTCCTGCGCCTGCTTCTTGGTGCCGACGAAGAGGATCGTGCCGCCGTGCGCGACCGTCTCCTTGACGAACTCGTACGCCTTGTCGATGTAGCCGAGCGACTGCTGCAGGTCGATGATGTGGATGCCCGAGCGCTCGGTCAGGATGAAGCGCTTCACCTTCGGGTTCCACCGGCGGGTCTGGTGTCCGAAGTGAACGCCGCTGTCGAGCAGCTGGCGGATGGTGACGACGGCCATGGTCGTACTCCTGTTTCTGGGCGCTTTCACGCCGTGGTTGTGGTTGTTCGCGCCAGACGGACCGTCTGACGAGCCTGGTACCCGGCGCACACCCGCCACCCGCCGGAGCGGAGGACCATGGGGTGTGGATGCCGCGCGGTGCGCCGATCCGCAGATCGACGCGGTGCGCAATGGGCACGCGGAGTCATCCCGACATGCGGGACGCGTCCCCCAGCATACAGGACGCCTCCTCCCCACCGCGTGCGCGGACGCGACCGTCCCCATCTCGGCCGTCGCCGCCTCGCCGGCCTCGCACGAAGGACCAGACTCCCGGGCATGGCCCTCCCCTTCGCGCGGCGCGCTCTCGACGTGATCGTGGTGATCCTGACGTTCGGCGCAGCGCTCGTCGGCGCCGCGGCCCCGGCGCGCGGGGTGGACGCGGATCCGCTCGCCCACAGCGGATGGGTGTGGCCGGTCACCCCGGTGCGCATCGTGCGCGGATGGGAGGCGCCCGCGCGGCCCTACGGTCCGGGCCACCGGGGCATCGACCTCGCGGGCGCGGAGGTTCGCTCGCCCGCTGACGGGACCGTGGCCTTCGTCGGGCCTGTCGCCGGACGGGGTGTGCTGACCGTCGACTTCGGCGGGGGCCTCGTGGGCTCGGTCGAACCGGTCTCCTCGGACCTGAGGGTCGGCGACCGGGTCACCCGGGGTCAGCGGATCGCGACGGTCGCCGAGGGCGGTCACACCCCGTCGGGAGCGGTGCACCTGGGCGTCCGCCTCGACGGCGAGTACGTCAACCCGCTGCGCCTCCTGGACGGCGTACCCCGGGCCGTGCTGCTTCCATGCTGCTGAATCGCGGCCGGCGTCTCAGGGGCGCGTTGCAGGATGCCGCAGCCAGCCCCTGCGGCGACTGCTCGTGGGCGACGCCGAACGACGGGACCCGCACCCCGTGAGCGCGGGCGTCACCCGATCTGGTTGCCGCGGCCCTCGACCGTCGTCGTTCCGACGCCACCGGGGGCGCGCACGACGTTGTCCTGCCCGCGGACCGTGACCGCGGCGATCGCTCCCGCCGCCTGCACCGTCGTACGGTCACCGCTGAGGTCGACGCTCCCGATCCCACCCGAGGATTCGACGGAGCCGTCGTTGCCCTGCACGACCAGCATGTCGATCCCGGCGGCGACGACGCGCGCGCGGTCGCCCGAGACGCGGAGCGTCCCGATGGTCGCGCCGGAGGCATCCACGGTGACAGCCGAGCCCGACACGGTCAGTTCGGCGCATGTGCCCATCACGCGCACGGACTGCTCGGCGCCGGAGACGCTCTGGCTCCCCCCGTCTCCGCACGAGAGCGCACCCGGGTCGACCCCGGGGGTCGAGGGCGAGGGAACGACGGTGACCAGCGGTGCGGACGTCGCGTCCGCGTCGGGCGTCGGCGAGAGCGTCACGACCGTGGGCGACGGGACGGATGCCGCCGGGGACGCGCTCGACGCGTCGTACCCGGGCGGAAGTCGCGTCTCGACCGGTTGCGGCTGCATCGCGCAGGCCGTGAGCACACCGCAGACGACCAATGCACCTGCCGCGGCGGCGGCGATTCGACGGGACGACACGGTCCCACGGTACGGGCTGCGCGGCTGCACACGCCAGCCGACGCGATCGAGGGCAGCCACTGCTGACACGCGACACCGACTGCCAGACCGGCCGACCGGCCGACCGGCGCGAGCGGAGGGCCCTATCGGCTGACGGACGACGTCGACCGCCCTGAACCCGGACCAGCTCGGCGGATCACACGCACCGCTCACGGCTCGCTCCGACGGCCGGCCACTCCGGCCGGAGCGAGCGGAGGGCACGCACCGCTGACGCTCACGCCGACCGCCCGCCACACTGGCCGCCGGGCACGCCGGTCGTCCGGCTTACCGTGCTCACGCGCGCGGGTGCGCCAGACGATATGCCTCGCGCAGCCGCTCCGCCGAGACGTGGGTGTATATCTGGGTCGTTCCGAGACTCGCGTGACCGAGGATCTCCTGCACGGCCCTCAGGTCTGCGCCACCGTCGAGCAGGTGGGTGGCGGCGGAGTGTCGGAGCGCGTGCGGACCCAGCACCTCCGCTCCCAATCGCGGACCCACCGTGCGCGACACGAGCGCGTGGACGGCGCGAGGACCCAGACGCGCACCCTTCGCTCCGAGGAACACGGCCCGTGCGTCCCGGCCCGTGCCGGTGAACGCTCCGCCCCTGACGGACCGGGCGGACACGTCGTCATCACCGTGGCCTCTCGTCGTGTCGGCGCGTCCCGGGTACGTGCGGGAACCCTCCCCGGACTCTGGCGCTTCCTGTCGCGCGCGAAGAACCGGTCGGCCGCGGACGAGGTAGGCCTGGAGGGCGCGTTCCGCGGGCAGGCCGAACGGAACCACGCGCTCCTTGTCGCCCTTGCCCCGCAGTCGGAGCGTGCGCCGCTCATGATCGATGTCGTCGAGATCGAGTCCGCAGGCCTCCGAGACGCGCGCCCCCGATCCGTAGAGAAGCTCCAGGAGGGCGTGATCCCGGAGGGCGATGGCGTCGCCCTCCTTCGCCGACGCGGCCGCGGCGTCGAGCACCTCCGCGAGGGCATCGCGCGTGGCCACCGCGGGGAGCGTGCGCCCGCGCTTGGGCGAGACGAGGCGCTGCGAGGGGTCGACGGTGACGAGGCCGACCTCGCCCGCCCAGGCGAACATCCCGCGCACCGTCGAGGTGCGGCGGGCAGCGGTGGCTCTGCTCTTCCCCGCCTGCGCGGCGCGCCATTGCCATTCGCGGAGATGGTCGACCTCGATGTCGGAGATCGGCGGATCGTCCAGGGCCCGCACCAGGTCTTCGAGATCGGAGCGATAAGCCTGCACGGTGGCGGGCGAGAGTCGGCGCACGTCCGCGAGGTGGGACAGATATCCCTCGACCACCGCGGATGTGCGCACGCTCCCACTCTGCCCCCCGCCCGCCTCGAGCCGCGGCAGACGCGCGGTGAGCTTCCGAGCCCGGGTCGCGACCGGGCGGCCCCTCGTCGAGGATGCTCTCCACCCCGGTCCGGCGCACCGCGCAGTGGCGCCGTGTCGACCCCCGTGTCACGGACGACCACTCCCCCGCGTCACCGACCGCCACGCGCCGTCGTCGTCGCGTACGGCACGACCCTCCAGCTCGGCGAATCCGAGCAGGACGGCGGCGTCGTCACGCGCGAGCCCGCTTCGTCGGGCGACGTCCTCGACCGATCTCGCCGACCGTGGCGACAGCGCATCGAACAGCCTCGTGGTGTCATCCGTCTTCGCGCCGTCGACCGGGCTCTCGCCGGCGCTCTGGGGAGAAACTCCCGCGCCGAGCATCTCGAGGACGTCCGCCGCCGACGTCACGCACACGCCGTCGAATTCGCGCAGCACCCGGTGGCATCCCGCCGACGCCGCGCTGGTGATCGGGCCGGGTACCGCTCCGAGCCGCCTGCCGAGCATCGCGGCATGACCGGCCGTGTTCAGGGACCCGCTTCGCCAGCCGGCCTCGATGACGACCACGGCGTCGGCCATCGCCGCGATGAGACGGTTGCGGCTGAGGAACCGCCATTTGGTCGGCGCCGCCCCGCACGGGGTCTCGCTCCAGACGGCCCCGGTTGCCGCGATCCGTTCCAGCAGGCCCTCGTGTCCACGGGGATACGGGCGGTCGACCCCACCGGCCAGGAATGCCACCGTCCCGCCCCCGGTCGAGAGCGCGCCGCGGTGGCATGCGCCATCGATGCCGTACGCGGCGCCGGAGATCACCACGGCACCCGTCGCCGCCAGCTCGGCGGCGAGATCGGCTGCGACGCCCTCGCCGTATGCGGTCGCGGCACGCGCCCCCACGAGAGCCACCGCGGGGGCATCCGGAGGTGTCCCGCGCCCACGCCTCCACAGAGCGACCGGCGCGTGCGCCTCGAGATCGTCGATGCGGGAGGGCCACGCGTCGTCTCCCGGGACCACGAGGCGAGCTCCGCACCGCCGAGCCGCGTCGAGAGCGGCGGCGACAGCCGACGGCTGCAGTCTCGGCATCCATCTCGATCGCGCTCGATCCAGGGCGTCACCGCCGCCCGCCATCACGACACGCAGAGCCGCGGCGGCTCCGACGGCCGCGATCAGGACCCCCGCCTCGCTGTCGCCGGGCTCGACGAGCACGCTCCACACCGCTCGCGCGTAGACCTCGACCGGATCGGAGACGACGCCCCCGCCGCCGCGCAGACCCTCGATCGCTTCGCGAGCGGACCCCTCGGACAGATCCAGCGTGCTCATGAAGCGCTCGCTCCCCGTCGCAGATAGAGCGCTCGACCGACGTCGGACGCCTCCAAACGGTCATGTCCGGCGATGTCTGCGACCGTCCAGGCCACCCTCATGAGGCGGTCGTACCCGCGCAACGTCAACGCGCCTCGCCGCAGGGCGAGATCGAGTGGGGCGAGCACGTCGGAGCTCGGCGCGGCGGGTCCACGCAGCCAGGTGCCGGGGACGTCTGCGTTCCGACGCCACGGGGTCTCCTTCCAGCGCCGCGCAGCGCGGGCGCGCGCTTCCGCCACCACCGACCGGGCATGAGCCGTCGTCACGATCGCCCCCGCGTCGTCTCGGCGCACCGACGAGACGCGCTGCAGACGGAGGTCGATGTCGATGCGGTCCAGCAGCGGCCCGGACAGGCGCCGCGTGTAGCGTCGGATGGCCTGCGGGGCGCACTCGCACGTCCCTCCCGGGACGCCGTACTGCCCGCATGGGCAAGGATTGGTCGCCACCACCAGTTGAAACCGCGCCGGGTAGGTCGCCGCCACGCCGGAGCGATGCACCTGGATCACTCCGCTCTCGAGAGGCTGACGGAGGGCGTCCAGAACCGAGGCCGGAAACTCCCCGCCCTCGTCCAGGAACAGAACGCCCTCGCTGGCCCTCGCGATCGCGCCCGGGCGGATCACGCCGGAGCCCCCACCGATGAGCGCCGCAGCCGTCGCCCCGTGGTGGGGGCTCTCGAACGGCGGAACGCGCGAGAGACGGGTCACGGTCTCGCCGGAGAGCGAACGCACCGACGCCACGGAGAGCGCCGCATCGTCGTCGAGGGGCGGGAGGATGCCGGGCAGCCGACGAGCGAGCATGGTCTTGCCGGCACCCGGCGGCCCGCTCATGAGGATGTGGTGTCCGCCCGCTGCCGCCACGACGAGGGCGTCGACCGCCTCACGCTGGCCCACGACGTCCGCCAGCTCGAGGGCGACGTCGGCCGGCTCGGCCGCCCCTGGCAGGTCGACGGCGGGGAGATCGGGCGCTTCGCTGCGGCCGCCGTGCCACCGCACCACATCGGCGAGACAGACGGCCGCGAACACCTCCAGCCCGTCCACCAGAGCGGCCTCGGCCGCGTTCGCCGTCGGGACGACCACACGTGTGCGCCCGGCGGCGCGAGCGGCCACGACAGCGGGGAGAACCCCGGCGACGGGGCGCAACCGCCCGTCGAGCCCGAGCTCGCCGATGTGAACCGTGTCGGCGACATGGGCGGCATCCATCCGCACGGAGGTGGCGAGGGCCGCCACGGCGATTGCGACGTCGAAGCCCGAGCCGCGCTTGGGCAGGCTCGCCGGGGAGAGGTTCACGGTGATCCGCCGTTTGGGCAGGTCGAGACCGCGATTGGTGCACGCGTTGCGCACCCGGCGGCCGGCCTCGCCCAGGGCTTTGTCGGCCAGGCCGATGATCGCGAACTCGGGCGTCTGCGACGACACGTCGGCCTCCACCTCGACGAGGTCGCCACGCAGTCCCGTCAGTGCCACGGCCCACGTCCGCGCGACGGTCACAGGGCGTCCTCGAGATGTTCGAGGCGCGCGTGAGCGGGATCGTCGCCCACGAGACCGATCACGTCGACACGCAGGCGTCGCCCCCGTGCGTGCTGCGGATGCTCGGAGAGCCAGGCCATCGACAACCGCCAGAGGCGCTCGGCCTTGCGTCTGTCGACCGCCTCGAACGGGTGACCATAGTCCTCGCTGCGTCGGGTCTTCACCTCGACCACGACGAGCGTCCCGTCGCGCTCCGCCACGACGTCGATCTCGCCCTGCGGGCATCGCCAGTTGCGCGCCAGGATGCGGTAGCCGTCGCCGATCAGATACGCGACGGCGCGGTCTTCTCCGGCTTTGCCGAGGTCGTCTTTCGCTGCCATGCCCGAGAGCGTGGCATCCGGCTCATCCCGCCCGTGGAGCTCGACGCCTCATCGGTGGAGAGATCGCGTCGCAGCGGCGCTGGGGAGGAGCCGTCAGTTGTCGAGCGACAGTTCGTCGGGCAGCTGGAAGTCGTGGCGCGAGAGCTCCTCGACATTGACGTCTTTGAACGTCAGCACGCGCACCGACTTGACGAAGCGGTCGGCGCGGTAGATATCCCACACCCACACGTCGGTCATCGAGATCTCGAAGTAGAAGTCGTGCTCGGTGTCGCGGCGCACGACGTTCACGTCGTTCGCGAGGTAGAACCGACGCTCGGTCTCGATCACGTAGGTGAATTGGCGCACGACATCGCGGTACTCGCGGTACAGGGCCAGCTCGAGTTCGCGGTCGTAGTCCTCGAAGACGTCGTCATCCATGGTTCTCCCATCCTAGGCGCGGGACGCGCGGGCAGCAGCACGGCGCCGAACGCCCGGGCGCGTCCGTCCGCCGGAGCACGCTCGAGGGGCGCAGCCCGAAGTGCCCAGGCCGGAACAGCCCAGACTCCGACAGAGCGGCCCCGGCCGCGGCGCGGACAACGACGATGCGGATCGAAGAGAGCGGGTCTCTCGACAGCCCGGGCCCGCACGGCGCGAGGTGCAACGGCGCTGGTCAGAACAGCGTCGGCGCCGCCGCGATCGCCCACGAATGGCGGTGGTGCATGCTCATCCCGTGCACCGAGATGGCTTCGCGGTGGTCGAGGCTCGCGTAGCCCTTGTTCCGCGCCCACCCGTACGCGGGCAGGTCGTCGTGAAGCCCCGTCATGAGGGTGTCGCGCGCGACCTTGGCGATGACGGATGCCGCGGCGGCACTCGCGCAGTCGCGGTCGGCCTTGATGACCGGACGGACGGTCAATCCGGGCTCCCCCGCGGGCGTGATGTAGTCGTGGTTGCCGTCGAGGATGACGAGGGCCTCCTCGGGCACGACGCCGTGCGCACGCAGATCCGCGATCGCGCGGACGGCCGCGAGCCCCAAGGCGCGGATGATGCCGATCTCGTCCACCTCGACCGAACTCGCCCACCCGACCGCGCTGTGCTGCACGAACGCCGCCGCGCGGGCGGCCACCTCCGGGCGCCGTGCCTCGGGCACGAGCTTCGAGTCCCGCAGTCCCGCAGGTACCCGCTTGCGGGATCGGGCCGGGTCGATCACGGCCGCGCCGACGGCCACGGGACCCGCCAACGCCCCGCGACCGACCTCGTCGCACGCGATGATGATCGCGTGCTGCTTGAGCAGCCGGCGCTCGAGGGTGAGGGTGGGTTCGATCACTGCTCCCCCGGCGCGGGAACCCCCGCGAACACCTCGTGGTGGAAGTCGATCAGCCCGAACCGGTCGAAGGGCCAGGTGATGACGAAGGCACGGCCGACGACGTTGTCGATCGGCACGAAGCCCTGCCCGGGCTGCGCCTGGTTGAAGCGAGAGTCGCGCGAACTGTTGCGGTTGTCGCCGAGCACCCACAGGGAGTCGTCCGGCACGGTGACGTCGTACGGCACCGGCTCCGGAGCAGTCGCCCCCGGAGACAGTCGCACGTAGGTCTCGTCGATCGGGACGCCGTTCACCGACGTCTGGCCGAGGGCGTTGCAGCAGACGACGTGGTCACCGGGCGTTCCGATCACCCGCTTGATGAGATGGTCGTCGCTGTCGGGCGCGGCGAGCCCGAAGAGGGACAGGACCCAGTCGACGCCCTCGACGAAGGGCGACCGCTCCTGCGCCGGTGCGTTGTCGAGCCATCCGCCCGGGTCGCGGAAGACCACGACGTCACCGCGCGAATACTCCCCGAACTTCGGGGTGAGCTCATCGACCAGGATCCGGTCCTTGATCATCAGCGTGTTCTCCATCGACGCCGACGGGATGTAGAACGACCGCACGACGAACGTCTTGACCAGGAACGACACCAGCAGCGCGATGACGACGATCACGACGAGGTCGCGGAGGAACGAGCCCCAGCCCCGGCGACGAGGTTCGGAGGATGCGCGGGAACGGGATGCGCGGGAGCGGGATGGCATGGCATCCGGGGTCGAGGCGGTCTGGTCGCTCATGTTTCCTTCACCGGTTCCCCGCACGCCGGAGAACCGCAGCAACAAGGGTCGCACACCCGCGCGCCGCCCCGTGACCGCGTCGCCGCGAAAACGCCGAACGCCCCGGGGTGAAATCCCCGGGGCGTTCGAGAGAGTCGACTCAGCGGTCGCGCTTCTCCTTGATCTTGGCCTTCTTGCCGCGCAGGCTGCGCAGGTAGTAGAGCTTCGCGCGACGCACGTCACCGCGCGTGACGACCTCGATGTGGTCGATCACGGGGCTGTGGACGGGGAAGGTGCGCTCGACGCCGACCTGGAAGCTGACCTTGCGGACGCAGAAGGTCTCGCGCACGCCGTCGCCCGAGCGGCCGATGACGACGCCCTGGAACACCTGGATGCGCGAGCGGTTGCCTTCGGTGATGTTGACGTGCACCTTGACGGTGTCGCCGGGGGCGAAGGCGGGGATGTCGGAGCGGAGCGAAGCCGCGTCGACGGAGTCGAGGATCTGCATGATCATCACTTCCTGCGACCGCCACAGGTCGATCGCACGATAAAAGGGGAAAAGGTGAGGCGTGCCCGAGCCGCGGATGCGGCGGACTCCCCTGAGGCAGAGCCGGTCAGGGCACAAGGGATCATTCTGCCACGTCGAGACGCAGCGGCCAAAACGCGGGTCCGCCGGACGGCGGCTCCCCGGGTCATTCCGTGCGCCGCGACTCCGACACGACGATGACGTCGCCGTCGACCCGCGGCTGCGGACGCTGCTGCGCGCGCTCCTGCGGCGCAGGGATGTACGCCGTGCCATCGGTGGCGTGCAGCACCGTCACGGCCCCACGGGCCTCGTTCCACACCTGCGCGAGCGACGACCAGAAGAGCACGAGCGCACCGGCGATCGACAGCACGAGGAGGGGGAAGAACACCCGCGAGTCGAACAGACCGAGCGCGACGATGACGAGGTGCCAGAGCCCGATGCCGATCGCGTCGCGCCACGACACCGCACGGGACTCGCGGACGCTCACCCGGGCGCGGACGAGCAGCGAGAGCAGCAGCTGCGAGACGAACACGGCGGGGATGGCGACGAACAGCCAGAGCAGCGCCCATCCGCTGCCGCCAGAGAAGACGATCCAGCCGACGAACAGCCACAGCGGCAGCACGAAAGCGGCCGGGAACATCCAGCGGAAGAACAGACGGCGCAGCACCATGAGCCGATGCTAGGACGCGACCATGTGCGGCACCTTTGAGAACCCCATGGCCCGAGCCCGCGGCATCCGCATCCATCGGAGAGAATGGAGACTCGACGAAAGGGAACCACCATGATCGAACTGCGTACGCCGGCCGAGATCGACGCGATGCGCCCCGCGGGCCGCTTCGTCGCGGAGGTGCTCGCCACGCTGCGCGACGAGACCAAGGTGGGTACGAACCTCCTGCACCTCGACCGTCGCGCGCACGACATGATCCGCGCGGCGGGGGCGGAGTCCTGCTACATCGACTACCACCCGTCGTTCGGCGCGAGCCCGTTCGGCAAGGTCCTGTGCACCTCGATCAACGACGCCGTCCTGCACGGCCTCCCCCACGACTACGTCCTGCGCGACGGCGACCTCGTCTCGCTCGACTTCGCGGCCTCCGTCGACGGCTGGGTCGCCGATTCCGCCGTCTCGTTCGTCGTCGGCTCCCCCCGCGACGAAGACCTCGCCCTCATCGACACCACGCAGCGCGCCCTCGCCGCGGCGATCGACGCCGCGACCGTCGGCCACAAGATCGGCGACATCTCCGCCGCCGTCGCGGCCGTGGCGCACGCCGAGGGCTTGAGCATCAACACCGACTTCGGCGGCCACGGCGTCGGGCGCACGATGCACGGCGACCCGCACGTCGCCAACGACGGCAAGGCGGGACGCGGGTATCCCCTCCGCGACGGCTTGGTCGTCGCCCTCGAGCCGTGGTTCCTGCAGACGACCGATGAGCTCGTCACCGACCCCGACGGCTGGACGCTGCGCAGCGCCGACGGCTCGCGCGGAGCGCACTCCGAGCACACCGTCGCCATCACCGCCGCCGGTCCGATCGTGCTGACCGACCGCTCTTTCCTCGGCGTCGACTGAGTCCGCATCACGGATGCCGCGGCCGTGCGGTCGCGGCATCCGTCATGTCCGGGCGCGTCATCGCACAGGACCGCACGCATCTCGCAGGCCCAGCGCCACGCGAGGTTCGAGTCGATCGGCGAACCGGCGACCGCGAACCGCAACCGGATGCCGCAGCCCGGGGTCTTCGGCATCCGCCACATCCCGGCGCTCCACCGCGGACGCCTCGCGGAACCTCGCCCCGGCATGCGCGACTGCGCCGACCTGCGAACTCGGCGAGCGGGCGGGACGTGAAAGGCCGCCGGCGCCGGCGCTCAGTCCGCGAGCAGGTCGGGACGACGTGCGCGGGTGCGTTCGAGCTGCTGCTCGCGGCGCCAGCGCGCGACGGCGCCGTGGTTGCCGCTCAGCAGCACCGGCGGCACCTCGCGGTCGCGCCACAGCGCGGGCTTGGTGAACGACGGGTACTCGAGCAGCCCGTCTTCGTGCGACTCCTCGACGAGGCTCTCCGGGTTGCCGACGACGCCCGGGACGAGGCGGCCGATGGCCTCGACCATCGCCATGACCGCGACCTCGCCGCCGTTGAGCACGTAGTCGCCGAGCGAGAGCAGACGCACGTCGCCGAGCTCGGACGCGTAGTCGAACACGCGCTCGTCGATGCCCTCGTACCGGCCGCATCCGAAGACCAGGCGCGGCGCCGTCGACAGCTCGCGGGCGATCGCCTGGGTGAAGCGCTCCCCCGCCGGAGAGGGGAAGACGATGACGGGACGCGGATCGGCGTCACCGACGACGGCGTCGAGGGCCTCGCCCCAGGGCTCGGGCTTCATCACCATCCCGGCGCCGCCGCCGTACGGGGTGTCGTCGACCGTGCGGTGACGGTCGTGGGTGAAGTCGCGGAGGTCGTGCACCTGGACGTCGAGAAGGCCGCTCTGCCGGGCCTTGCCCAGGAGGGAGACCTCGAGCGCGTCGAAGATCGTCGGGAAGATCGACACGACGTCGATGCGCACGTCAGTCCTCGCGGTCGGTGGGAACGTCGTCGGCGGCCGCCTGCTCGTCGGCGGGCGCCTGCTCGTCATCGGGCTCCGGGGGAAGGTCTTCGAACAGACCGGCCGGGGGCGTCACGACGACACGTCCGCCCGCGATGTCGACCTCGGGCACGATCGCGCTCACGAAGGGGACAAGCACCTCGCGGTCGTCGCCGGACTGCGTGACGATCAGCAGATCCTGCGCGGGGAAGTGGTCGACGCGCGAGACGCGGCCGATGACCGTCCCGTCGCGGACGACATCGAGACCGACGAGCTGGTGGTCGTACCACGCGTCGTCTTCGGCGGGGGCCTCGGAGGTGTCCTGGTCGATCCAGAGGATGGCCTTGACGAGCTCCTCCGCCGCCGTGCGGTCGTCGACGCCCTCGAAGAAGGCCACCGGGTGGGAGTTCATCCAGCGGAACTCGCGCACCGTCAACTCGCGGCCATGCCACGGAGAGGACTCCGGAACCTGAAGGGTGAACGTGCTCCCCGGCGCGAAGCGTCCGTCGGGATCGTCGGTGTACAGCTCGAGCTTGAACGCTCCCTTGAGGCCGTGGGCCTTCACGAGCCGTCCGACGCGGAGCTGGGTCTTGGCGGGCTGAGCGCCCGCGGTGTCGCCGTTCGCCATCAGTCGTCGGCGACGTCGACGCGCACACGGCGGCCGTCGGCGAGAGCCGACACCACCGTGCGCAGTGCCTTGGCGGTGCGTCCGCCGCGCCCGATCACGCGACCCCGGTCATCGGGGTGCACGCGAACCTCCAGCACGTCGCCACGCGGCGACGAGCTGGAACGGATGGTCACGGCATCCGGGTGATCGACGATCCCCTTGACGACGTGTTCGAGCGCGGCGGAAAGCACGGGGATTACTCGGCCGAGGTCTCGGCGGCGTCCTCAGCGGGCGCCTCCGCGGGGGCTTCGGCCTTCTTCTCGGCCTTGGGCTTGACGACGGACTTCTTCGAGGCATCGGCCTCGAACGCGGCCTTGGGCTCGCGGACCTTGACGGTCGACACGGCGTCCTTGTCGCCCTTGAACTTGCCCCAGTCGCCCGTGAGCTTGAGGATGGCGGCGACCTGCTCGGTGGGCTGAGCGCCGACCGAGAGCCAGTACTGGGCACGCTCCGAGTCGACCTCGATGAACGAGGGCTCCTCGGTCGGGTGGTACTTGCCGATCTCCTCGATGACACGACCGTCGCGCTTGGTGCGCGAGTCGGCGACGACGATGCGGTAGTAGGGCGCGCGGATCTTTCCGAGGCGCTTGAGACGGATCTTGACAGCCACGATGACTCCTGATGATGAAAACGAACGAACCGGACGCCTGGAGCGTGGGGTGCACACCCGGCGGAAGCTCAAAAGGGTGGACCGAAACTGGATAGAGGGTCGAGTAACGGGTCCAGCCCTCTATTCTGCCAGATCCCCCGACCCCGACGTGACAGATGGCGGAGAACGACACGCGGCGTCGCGGAGCGTAGCGCAGAGACGGTGCGCCGGGGCTGCGTGTCAGACTGACCGCATGAGGCTCCCGTTCGCTGAATCGACCCGCTCGTCCGTGGGTCTGGAGTGGGAGCTCATGCTCGCCGACCGCGAGACGGGCGATCTGGTCCCCCGCGCGCCCGAGGTGCTCGAGGAGCTCGAGGAGAAGTCGGCGCTCGAGCGTTTCACGGTCACCGGCGAGCTGCTCACCAACACCGTCGAGGTCACCAGCGGCGTCGGTCACACCGTCGCCGAGGCCGTCGATGACATCGGCGACGCTATTTGCGCGCTTCGGGAGGAGACCGAGCCCCGCGGGGTCGAGCTGCTGTGCGCCGGCAGCCACCCCTTCGCGCAGTGGTTCGATCAGCAGGTCACCGACAAGACGCGGTACCACACCCTCATCGAGCGCACCCAGTGGTGGGGCCGCAACATGATGATCTGGGGCATCCACGTGCACATCGGCGTCGACGACGTCGACAAGGTCATCCCCATCGTCAACGCCCTCACCGTCTTCCTCCCCCACCTCCAGGCGCTGTCGGCCTCGAGCCCGTTCTGGGCCGGTGAACGCACGGGCTACGCCTCCAACCGCGCCCTGGTGTTCCAGCAGCTGCCCACCGCGGGACTCCCCTGGCAGCTCGGGACCTGGGACGACTTCGAGGGCTACCTCGACGACATGGTGCGCACGGGAGTCATGGCGGATGCCAGCGAGGTGCGCTGGGACATCCGTCCGGCGCCCAAATGGGGCACGGTCGAGATCCGCGCGTGCGACGGGATGTCGACCCTGCCCGAGCTCGCCGCCGTGGCGGCACTCGCGCAGACGCTCGTCGAGCACTTCTCGCGCTTGCTCGACGAGGGGCGCGAGCTGCCCGGCATCCCGCCCTGGTACGCCCGTGAGAACAAGTGGCGAGCCGCCCGATACGGCCTCGACGCCCGGGTGATCGTCGACCGCGAGGGCACACAGCGCCCCGTGGTGGAGCACCTGCGCGAGACCATGGAGGAGCTCGCCGAGGTCGCGGTGGAGCTCAAGTGCGCGCGCGAGTTCGCCAGCCTCGAGACGATCCTCGCGACAGGCGGCAGCTCCGCGCGCCAGGTCGCGGTGGCCGACGCCGCCGACGGCGACCTCCGCGAGGTCGTGCAGCATCTGATCCGCGAGTTCCGGGGCGGTCCGACGCTGCGCGAACATCTCGCCGCGCTTCGCGTCTAGAGGGCGACCTCCGCGCGCGTTCATAGGTGGCCGATCCTAGGATCGCGTCATGGATTCCGCACGCCGCGCATGGGCGATCTCGCTGATGGCCCTGTGCGCCGGGGCGACGACACTGCTCGCCGGGTGCGCGGCAGAGCCGGTCGACGCGGCCCCGGCGCCCTCGTTCGCGGCCCCGCGGCTGCCCGCGCCGACGGCGACGGCATCCGCTGCCCCCGCTCCCGCGATCACGCCCGCACCTTTGCGCACCGTCGCCCTGGGCGACTCGCTCATGTCGGGCTTCGGCCTCGATCCCGACGAGGCGTGGCCGGTCATGCTGGCCGCGCGCGGCGAGGTGACGATGACCAACCTCGCGTGCGCCGGAATGGGCTTCGTCGTGCAGGGCGACTGCGGAACCACGTACGCGGGCTTCGTGCCGGCGGTCGCCGCGCTGCAGCCGCAGCTTTTGATCGTCGAGTCCTCGAGCAACGACTTCTGGGAGGACCCCGACGAGATCCGCGTCGACACCCAGGACACGGTGACCGAGCTGCACGACGCCGCCCCCGACGCGCGCATCGTCGGACTCAGCACCATCTGGAACGACGAGGACGACGTCCCCGACGACACGGCCGTCACCTCCGAGGCGTTGCGCGACGCCGTCGACGCGGTGGGCGGGACCTACCTCGATCTCGGCCAGCCGCTCCGCGGCCACCCCGAGTGGATGCAGGAGGACGACGTCCACCCCACGCCCCGAGGACAGCGGGCGATCGAGCAGACGGTGATGTCGGCGCTCCAGGACGCCGGCATCCTCCCCTGAGGGCGTTCACCCTCAAGGCGCGCGCCCCGCAGACGCTGACCCTGAAGGCGAGCGGCCCCTCAGGCGTTTGCCCCTGGGCGCGCGCCCTGAAGGCGCTCGTCGGGAGGGGTCAGCCCCGGCCGAGCATCTTCTGCAGCTCGGCGAGGTCGGCCTCGCTCGGGGCGTTCTGCCCACCGAGGCCGAAGCCCGAGCCGGTGGGCGCGGTGGAGGCCGCGATCCCGGCGTTCTCGGCAGCGCGCTTGGCCGGGTTCCCCGAGCGCGAGCCCTTCGCCTTCTGCTGCTTGCCGCGCTTCGACGACGCGCCGGGCTTGCCGCCGACCGGACCCATGCCGGGGATGTTGGGCACGCCGCCGCGCGCCACCGTCTTCATCATCTTCGCGGCCTGGTCGAAGCGCTGGACGAGCTGATTGACGTCGGTGACGGTCATGCCCGAGCCGCGGGCGATGCGCAGGCGACGCGAGCCGTTGAGGATCTTGGGGTTGCGACGCTCCGCGAGCGTCATCGACCGGATGATCGCCTCGGTGCGGTCGATCTCGCGCTCGTCGAAGTCCTCGAGCTGTTGCTTCATGTTGCCCATGCCCGGGAGCATCCCGAGCATCTTCTTCATGGAGCCCATCTTCTTCATCTGCTGCATCTGCTCGAGGAAGTCCTCGAGCGTGAAGGTCTCGGTCGCGAGCTTCTCGGCGACCTTCATCGCCTCGGCCTCGTCGAAGGCCTGCTGCGCCTGCTCGATGAGGGTGAGGATGTCACCGAGGTCGAGGATGCGGGATGCCATGCGGTCGGGGTGGAAGGGCTCGACGTCGTCGAGGCCCTCACCGGTCGACGCGAAGATGATCGGGCGCCCGGTCACCGAGGCGACCGACAGGGCGGCGCCACCGCGGGCGTCGCCGTCGAGCTTGGACAGCACGACGCCGGTGAAGTCGACGCCGTCCTGGAACGCCTTGGCCGTGTTGACGGCATCCTGACCGATCATCGCGTCGATGACGAAGAGCACCTCGTCGGGCTGCGTGGCCGTGCGGATGTCGGCGGCCTGCTTCATCAGCTCGGTGTCGACGCCGAGGCGACCGGCCGTGTCGATGATGACGATGTCGTGCTGCTGGCGCGTGGCGTAGGCGACGCCGTCGCGCGCGACCTTGACCGGGTCGCCGACGCCGTTGCCCGGCTCGGGCGCGTAGATCGTGGCACCGGCGCGCTCGGCCACGACCTGGAGCTGGTTGACGGCGTTGGGACGCTGGAGGTCGCACGCGACGAGGAGGGGCGTGTGCCCGTCTTTCTCGAGCATCTTGGCGAGCTTGCCGGCGAAGGTCGTCTTGCCCGAGCCCTGCAGGCCCGCGAGCATGATGACGGTCGGCGGGTTCTTGGCGAACTGCAGACGACGCTGCTGACCGCCCAGGATGCCGATGAGCTCGTCGTTGACGATCTGCACGACCTGCTGTGCGGGGTTCAGCGCGCGGTTGACCTCGTCGCCGAGGGCGCGCTCGCGCACGGCGGCGGTGAACTCCTTGACCACGGGGAGCGCGACGTCGGCGTCGAGCAGGGCGCGGCGGATCTCGCGCACCGTCCCGTCGACGTCGGCGGGCGTGAGCTGGCCCTTCTTCCGGAGATTGCGGAAGGTCTCTGTGAGCCGGTCGGAGAGGGTGCCGAAAGTCGCCATGATGAGTCGAGTTTACGCGGGGACGGCCGACACCGCCGCCGCAACCGGCCGTCGCGCCATCTCGCGGATCAGCAGAGCCTCACCGCCGACGACGCGGCGGCGCGCGAAGGGCTGACGGATGCCGAGCCCTCACGCCGCGGCCAGGGCCTCCGACAGCGTCTCGGTGAGCGAGCGCCCGGCGGTGTGATCCGCCCAGGCCCAGACCGCGGCGAGCACGGCCGCCGACAAAGCGCCCGCGCGCACCTGCGCGATCAGCGGCGCGGCGCCGTCGCGGACCAGCCGAGCGGCCGTCTCGCGCTGCAGCCGGAACTGCCGGATCGCGCGGTCGCGGTCGAGTTCGACGGCGATCCCCATGGCATCCGCGTTCACGATGGCCAACGCGAGGGCGTCGGGGGCGAGCCCGTCGCCGATCGCGGCGAGCACCCGCGAGGGCGTGCCGCCGTCGCGGAGGTCGGCCACCGCCGCATCGACGCGCGCGTCGAATCCCGACCACAGCACGTCGCTCTTGGCGGAGAAGTAGTTGAAGAAGCTCGAGCGGCTCACGCCGGCGCGGCGGGTGATGTCGGAGACCGACGTGGCGTCGTAGCCCTGCTCGAGGAAGAGCTCGCACGCGGCCTCCGACAGAACCTCGCGCGAGGAGGCGCGCGGTCGGCCGCTGCGGGGCTCGGAGGTCATCGCTCCACCCTACGGCGCTGGCCGAGATGTATTGTTGGACCCAATCCAACATCGGAGGGGTCGATGATCGACATCCACGACGCCGGCCTCGCGCCGCACTACGTCCCGTACCTCGACGGCTGGGCCCACCAGCGTCGCATCCACGCGGACGTCGTGGCCGGCACGCGCGCCGACACCCTGCTCCTGCTCGAGCACGAGGCCGTGTACACCGCGGGCAAGCGCACCGAGGCGCACGAGCGCCCCGACGACGGCACCCCCGTGATCGACGTCGACCGCGGGGGCAAGATCACCTGGCACGGGCCGGGGCAGCTCGTCGGCTATCCGATCGTGCGCCTGCCCGAGCCGATCGACGTCGTCGCTCACGTCCGTCGCCTCGAGGCCCTGCTCATCGACGCGCTCTCCGAGCACGGTGTCGACGGCTTCCGCGTGGAGGGACGCAGTGGCGTCTGGGTCCGACGCCCCCTCGGCGTCGACAAGATCGCGGCGATCGGTGTCCGCGTCGAAAAAGGAGTGACGATGCACGGCTTCGCCGTCAACTGCGACAACACCCTCGCGGGGTTCCGGCACATCGTGCCGTGCGGCATCTCGGATGCCGGGGTCACCACCGTCAGCGAGGTGCTCGGGGCCGACGTCTCCCCCGCCGACCTCCTGCCCGCGATCCAGCGCGTCTTCCGCGCCGAGTACGCGGCGGTCGCCGCGTGAGCGCCTGCGGGACCGGCAGCGCCGGGGCTCCGGCATCCACCGCACCCAACGGGCGCAAGCTGCTGCGCCTCGAGGTGCGCAACGCCGAGACGCCGATCGAGCGAAAGCCCGAGTGGATCAAGACGAAGGCCCGGATGGGGCCCGAGTACACGGCGCTGCAGAACCTGGTGAAGACCGAGGAGCTGCACACCGTGTGCCAGGAGGCCGGGTGCCCGAACATCTTCGAGTGCTGGGAGGATCGCGAGGCCACCTTCCTCATCGGCGGCTCCCAGTGCACGCGCCGCTGCGACTTCTGCCAGATCGACACCGGCAAGCCCGCCGACTACGACCGCGACGAACCGCGGCGTGTGGCCGAGAGCGTCACGCGCATGCAGCTGCGCTACGCCACGGTGACCGGTGTCGCGCGCGACGACCTCCCCGACGAGGGCGCCTGGCTGCACGCCGAGACGGTGCGTCGCATCCACGCGGAGAACCCCGGCACGGGCGTGGAGATCCTGGCCACCGACTTCTCGGGCAACCCCGCGCACCTCGACGAGGTCTTCTCGTCGAGGCCCGAGGTGTTCGCGCACAACGTCGAGACCGTGCCGCGCATCTTCAAGCGCATCCGCCCGGCTTTCCGTTACGAGCGCTCGCTCGGCGTGCTCAGCGCCGCCCGCGACGCGGGGCTCATCACGAAGTCGAACCTCATCCTCGGCATGGGCGAGGAGCCCGAGGAGGTCGTGCAGGCGCTGGAAGACCTACACGCGGCGGGCACCGACATCATCACCATCACCCAATACCTCCGCCCCACACCGCGCCACCTCCCCGTGCAGCGCTGGGTGAAGCCCGCGGAGTTCGTGGAGTTCAAGGAAGAGGCCGAGCGCATCGGCTTCCTCGGCGTGCTCGCCGGTCCCCTCGTGCGCTCGTCGTACCGCGCGGGCCGCCTGTGGGCGCAGTCGATGGTGTCGAAGGGCCGCGAGATCCCGCCGCACCTCGCACACCTGGCGAAGGACATCGCGGCGGCCGACGCCGGCTTCGCACAGGCCGTGTGATCGCGAACGGCGCAGAATAGACCCCTCCGCCCCCGCGGCGGAAGGGCACCGTTCCGTCACCCGGGAGGCCTACCGTGTCGCCGGGCCAACCGACCCGCGATCCGGCACCACCTCGCGAACGGAGCTGCGTGGATCTCACCGTTCTCGTCCCTGTCCTCCTCGTCGTCACGCTCTCGATCTTCTTCGACTTCACCAACGGCTTCCACGACACCGCGAACGCCATGGCGACGTCGGTCGCGACCGGCGCGCTGAAACCGAAGGTCGCGGTCCTCATCTCCGCGATCCTGAACCTCGTCGGCGCCTTCCTGTCGACGGCCGTCGCGAAGACCGTGTCCGAGGGCATCCTCGCCCAGGACGACCGCGGCCTCCCCTCGATCACCGTGCCCATGATCTTCGCCGGGCTCATGGGGGCGGTCGTGTGGAACCTTCTCACGTGGTGGCTCGGCCTGCCGTCGAGCTCCACCCACGCGTTGTTCGGGGGTCTCATCGGCGCCGCCATCATCGGGGTGGGCTTCCAAGCCGTGGAGTGGGGCGGGGTGCTGTCGAAGATCGTCCTGCCCGCGCTGCTGTCACCCTTCATCGCCGGCCTCATCGCCCTGGCGGCGACGTACGTGGTCTACCGGGTGACGAAGATGGCCACCGTGGCGGGGTCGTCGACGGCGTTCCGCCACGGGCAGACGGTCTCGGCGTCGCTGGTCTCGCTCGCGCACGGGACCAATGACGCCCAGAAGACGATGGGCGTCATCACCCTCACCCTGATCGTCGCGGGCTTCCAGGAGGCCGGCACGGGCCCGCAGCTGTGGGTGATCCTCTCGGCCGGACTCGCGATCGCCCTGGGCACCTACCTCGGTGGGTGGCGGATCATGCGGACGGTGGGAAAGCGCATCACCGACGTGAAGCCGCCGCAGGGTTTCGCCGCCGAGACGAGCGCCGCATCGACGATCCTCATCTCATCGACCTTGGGCTTCCCCCTCTCGACCACCCAGGTCACCTCGGGCGCGGTCATCGGCTCGGGGATGGGCAAGCGCCTCGCGTCGGTGCACTGGAATGTCGTGACGCGGATCGCGTTCGGGTGGGTGGTCACCCTCCCGGCCGCGGCCCTCGTGGGCGGGCTCGCGGCCTGGGCCGCGAGCGGCGGGATCGTCGGCCTGGTGATCGTCCTCGTCCTCGGACTCGCCGTGTGCGTCGGCCTGTTCGTCCTCGCGCGGCGCAAGCCCGTCTCGGCCGACACCGTCAACGACGACTCCCTGGATGCCGACCACGTCGGCCGCCCCGGAGCCCGGCAGCCCGAAGGAGAACGCGCATGATGCCCCTCGTCCGCAGCGCCGCCGCCGGCGGTTCCTGGCTCGACACCGAGTGGGGCTCCATCGCGCTCGTCTTCCTCGTCGGACTCGCCGCCACCCTGGTCATCGTGGGGCTGTACGCCCTCGGTATCCGATTCTTGGCGGTGGGAGCCCCCGACGTGCAGGTTCCGGTCGGCGAGGATCCCGAGGGTCCTACCGCCGTCGTCGGGGATCGCGTCCATCCGCGACCACTGCCCGCCACGCTCGCCGGCCTGGTCTGCTTCGCGGGCGTCGCTGCCGCGGTCGTATACGGGATCTACCTGGTGATCCCGCTATTCCACGGGTCGTGAAGCGTCAGAGCGGCCACACGTACGGCAGGTCGTCGGCGATCTCACCGAACCGCGGGACGTAGAACTCCGGGTCCTTGCGGATGAGATTGGAGCGGTGCGCGAGGTGGAAGTCCTCGTCGCCGATCCACGGCGGGAGCTCGAGATCGTCCTGGGCGAGACCGTCGGCCTCGGGCGCGAACGCCCGGATCTTCTCGCGCACCGTGTCGGCGCGACCCTGCGCGATCCATTCGTCGGTCATCACGAGCCCGTACGACACGAGAGCCGGCAGATGCCCGTCCCACATCTTCGCCGCGGGGTGATGCCGCCACCCGTGATCGGGCACGGTGAGAGCGCGGAGGAGCTGGAACGTCTCGACGCGCTGCTTGCCGAGCCGTTTCGCGTCCAGAATGCGAGCGGAGTCGACGAACGACGGGTAGGGCAGGAAGGTCTGCACGGATCAGTCGGCGCTGGTGACCGACTGCACGCGCCCGTCGGAGGCGAGGTTGACCAGCAGCACGTCGTCGGTCGCGTCGGGGTCGAGCGCGTATTCGAGCACGGCGAACGGGTCGGCGCCGCCGTGCTCGTCGGCGAGGATCGTCATGCTCATCAACTGCAGGGCCTTGATGACGTCGATGTGGGTGTCACCGGTCTGATCGACCAAGAGGTCGTCGAGCTCCTCGCCGAGGGTCGCCTGCTGCTGCAGGATGTACTCGGTCACCTCGCTCGTGCGCGAGTCGAGCTCGTTCACCATGGCGTTGCGGGCGGCGAGGTCGACGGCCTCGAGAGACGAGACGAGCGACGCCGCGACGTCGAGGGCCTCGGTGGACACGTCGTCCTGATCGGGCGCGGTCAGGTCGACCGTCACACTCTGGTCGCCGAACTCGACGTTCTCGCTCCAGAAGATCGACCCGTCGGGGCCCGACTCGAGGAGTCCGAAGAAGTCGTGCTCGATCGCCATGCGTCCCATGTAAGCATCACCCGCGGGCTTCGGGAAGAAGACCCGCCCGGAGCCGCCCGTGCGGTATGGGGGCTCAGTCGACCAACGATGCGGCGAAGACGTGCGGGGTGAAACCGGTGAGGTCGCCGATGCCCTCGCCCTGGCCGAGCAGCTTGACCGGGATGCCGGTGCGCTCCTGCACCGCGAGGACGAACCCGCCCTTCGCGGAGCCGTCGAGCTTGGTGAGCACCAGTCCGGTCACCCCGGCGCTGTCGAGGAACGCCTGCGCCTGCAAAAGCCCGTTCTGCCCCGTCGTGGCGTCGAGCACGAGCAGCACCTCGCTGATCGGCGCCTGCTTCTCGACGACGCGCTTGATCTTGCCGAGCTCGTCCATGAGGCCGCCCTTGGTGTGCAGACGCCCGGCGGTGTCGATCAGCACGATCTCGGTGGCGGTCTCCTTCGCGTGGGCGACGGTCTGGAAGGCGACGGATGCCGGGTCCTGGCCCTCGTGCTGGGGACGCACGATCGTGGCTCCCCCGCGCTCGGCCCACGTCGCGAGCTGATCGACCGCGGCAGCGCGGAACGTGTCGGCGGCACCCACCACCACGGTGCGGCCGTAGCGCTGGAGGAACTTGGCGAACTTGCCGATCGTCGTGGTCTTGCCGACGCCGTTGACCCCGACCACCAGCACGACCGCGGGACGCTCGGTGAGGCGCAGGGTCGTGTCGAACTTCGCGAAATGCTCCTCGAGCGTCTCGCGCAGCATGCGCTGCAGGTCGCGCGGGTCGGTGGTGCGGTACCGCTCGACCTTCTCGCGCAGTTCGTCGATGAGGCGTTCGGTGACGTCGGGGCCGAAGTCCGCCGTCAACAGCGCCGTCTCGAGATCGTCCCAGGTCGTCTCGTCGATGGTGGGTTTGACGAACAACCCGCGCAGCGCGCGGCCCAGCGACCAGGAGTTCTCAGCCATTGCTTCAGCTTACGGGGGCGGCCTCGTCGCGCGCGGCGGCCGGGACGCTCTGCCGCGAGGCCGCACGATCACCCACCCGCTGCCCCACCACCGCCGAGACGCCGTCCTGCCGCATCGATACGCCGTAGAGCGCGTCGGCGATCTCCATGGTGCGCTTCTGGTGGGTGATGACGATGAGCTGACTGCTGGCGCGCAGCTTCTCGAACACGCCGAGGAGGCGGCCGAGGTTGGCGTCGTCGAGGGCCGCCTCGACCTCGTCGAGGATGTAGAACGGACTCGGTCGTGCGGTGAAGATCGACGTCAGGAACGCCACCGCCGCCAGCGAGCGCTCGCCGCCCGAGAGCAGGGACAGGCGCTCGATCTTCTTGCCGACGGGACGCACGGCCACCTCGATGCCCGTCGTGAGCGGGGAGTCGGGGTCGGTCAGCGAGATGCTGCCGGAACCGCCCGGGAAGAGGATCGGGAAGATGTCGGTGAACGCCGCCCGGGTGTCCTCGAAGGCCGCGACGAAGATCGTCTGCATCCGTTCGTCGAGGTCGGCGATGATCGTCTGCAGGTCGGCTCGGGTCTGCTGCAGGTCGGCGAGCTGCTCGGTGAGGAACGCGTGCCGCTGCTCGAGGGCGGCGAACTCCTCGAGCGCGAGCGGATTGACCCGGCCGAGCTGACCGAGCTTGCGCTCGGCATCCTGGAGGCGGCGCTTCTGGGTCGCACGGTCGAAGGCGGTCGGCTCCCCCTCGTCATCGGCGGGAATCGGTTGATCGGGCCCGTATTCCGCAACGAGGACGTCTTCCTCGAGGGCCAGCTCCGACCTCACGCGTTCGAGGAGGCTCGTGACGTGGAGCTTCTTCTCGTGCATCTGCAACTCGAGCCCGTGCACGTTCTCGGTCAGGCGCGCGAGGCGATCGCGGACGCCCGACTCGTCTGCGCGAGCGCGCGTGAGCTCATCGGTGATCGCGGCACGCGCGGTCTCGGCCGCGGCGAGCTCGACACGCGCCTGGCTGACCGAACGGTCCACCGAGTCCAGCAGAGCGGGCAGCGCGCCGGCGACCTCGGCCGCGATCTCGCGCTGAGCACGACGGATCACGGCGCGGCGAGCGGCTTCGGCGGCGGCGGCGCGCTCGCGTTCGCGCTGCTGCTCGAGCTGCACGATGCGCGCCTCACCGGCACGCACCCGTTCCTTCAGCGTCTCGATGTCGAGCCGCGCGCGCATCTCCCGCTCCCGCGCCGTCTCCACCTCGGCTGCCAGGGGCGCCCTCGCCGACGCGTCGAGCAGCGGGCGGGGCGCCTCGAGCGCACGGGACAGGGCGTCGTCGGCGCGTCGCGCCGCCCCCTCGGCCTCGGTCACGGCGTTCTCCGTCTGGGCGAGACCGGCCTCGAGGCGGTCGCACTCCGCCACCGCGGCCTCGTGACGGACGGTGACGCGGTTGACCTTCTCGGCGTGGGCCGCGAGAGCGGCGTCGTGCGCGCGCAGCGTCGAGAGCGTCTCCTTGGTGCGCTGCCGAGCGTCCGCGAGCACCCGTTGCTCATCGGCGAGAGCCTCGCGCAACGAGTCGGCGACCACCACGATCTCGTCGAGCCGTTCGGCTGCGGCGTCGCGCTCCGCGGCGAGCTCGAGGCGCGAGCGTCCCGTACCCGACCCGGCCCGCAGCGTGTAGGCCGTGAGAACCTCGCCGTCACGGGTGACGACCGTCACGTCATGCGGGATCCGCTCGCGCAGCGCCTCGGCCGCGGTCAGGTCGTCGACGATCACCGTGCGACTCAGGATGCCGAGAACCCCGTCGGACGCGGTCACCACCTCCGTCGCGGGAGTCGCACCCAGGTCGGGGGGCGAGACGGTCGTGGTACCGGTGCCGCTGGCGATGGCGATCTCGACCAGACCGAGGTCGGACGCGGACGCCTCGCGCGCTGCGACGAAGGCGGACCCGGCGTCGTCGACCAGGAGACCCTCCGCCAGCGAACCGAGCGCCGCGGCGATGGCCGCCTCATAGCCGGCGGTGACCTTGACGTCGTCGCCGACCAGTCCGCGGACACCGGGACCACCGCCGGAGAGGAGATCGGCCGCGGCGTTGCGCACGTCGAGGGCGCGGCCGAGGGCGGTCGTCTGGGCCGCCAGCGCATCGCGCTCGCGCTCGGCGGCGTGAAGGCGCTCTCTCAACCCCGCAACGGTGGTCTCCACCTCGTTGGCGTCGCGCTGCGCGCGCTCGTAGGCGGCCGCGTGCTCCGCCGTCGACGCCTCGGGAACCACGTCGGGATCCAGCTCGGCACGCGCCTGTTCGGCCTCCGCTCGGCGCGCGAGCGCGGCATCCAGAGCCCGCTGCTGGCGTTCCAGACCGCCGCGCACGGCCGCGAGGGCCGAGTTCGCGGCATCCGCCGTTCCCCGCAGGGCCTGGATCTTCAGCTCGTGCTCCGACACGAGCGCGCTCTGGGCGGCGATGTCGACGTCGAGGGCATCGAGATCGGCGCGGGCACGGACGACCGCGCGCGCTGCGTCGGCCGCGGCGTCCTGGGCGTCGCCGAGACCGGATGCGATGTCGTCGATCTCGGAGCGGACGTCGTCGATCGTGCGCTGTGACACCGTCGGCGCGAAGCCGGCGCCGTCGCTGTCGTCGTCGCTCAGCAGGGTGAGGCGCTGCCCGGCGAGGGTGTAGAGCCCACGCAGACGCTCCTGCACCTGCTGGAGGGCGAAGGCGACGCCGCGCGCGCGATCGACGGCCTCGGACCGCTGGTCGTTCTCGAGACGCTCCACGCGTCGACGCAATCCGTCGGCCTGCTCCTGGAGCCCCAGCCGCTCGGTGTGGCGTTCGCTCTCCGCCCGCGCCGCGTCGGCCAGCTGCGTGCGGAGGCGGACGAGGTCGTCGGCGTACAGGCGCGCCTTCGCGTCGCGCACGACGGCCGCGATCGTGGCCGCCTCCCGCGCGATCTCGGCCTGCTTGCCGAGGGGCTTGAGCTGACGGCGGAGCTCGCCCGCGAGATCGCTCAGTCGCGTGAGGTTCGTCTCCATCGCCTCGAGCTTGCGGACGGTCTTCTCTTTGCGACGACGGTGCTTCAGGATGCCGGCGGCCTCCTCGATGAAGCCGCGTCGATCCTCGGCGGTCGCCTGCAGGACGGTGTCGAGGCGTCCCTGACCGATGATGACGTGCATCTCGCGTCCGAGACCGGAGTCGCTGAGCAGTTCCTGCACGTCGAGCAGTCGGCAGGTCTGCCCGTTGATGGCGTACTCGCTCGCGCCGTTGCGGAACAGCGTGCGACTGATCGTCACCTCGCTGTAATCGATGGGCAGGGCGCCGTCGCCGTTGTCGATCGTCAGCTGCACCTCGGCGCGACCCAGCGGGCCCCGCGTCGAGGTGCCGGCGAAGATGACGTCCTCCATCTTGCCGCCACGCAGCGTCTTCGCCCCCTGCTCCCCCATGACCCAGGCGAGCGCGTCGACGACGTTCGACTTGCCGGAGCCGTTCGGGCCGACGATGCACGTGACCCCCGGCTCGAGAGCGAAGGTGGTCGACTGGGCGAAGGACTTGAAGCCTTTGAGCGTGACGCTCTTCAGATGCACGTCACCCTCCCTCGCTCGTCCCAGCGCTCCCACGGTATCCGAACGCCCCCGGGATTCCGCGGCGGCGAGCCGACACCGACCCGCGGACGCGCCCGGGAGGCGTTCGTTTCTGAGGAAGAGCTTGACATCCGCTGAGTGCCTTCGCTAGCGTCGGGGGTCGCAACCGACGTCGAGAGGAGGTTCCTTCCATGATTCGCAACACCACCGGCTTCACCGCCCCCGGCTTCATCGCCGTCCCCGTGCTCTCCGCATCCGTCTCCGAAGGGGCTTCCGCCGTCGGAATGCCTTCCCGACTCGGATAACCCCGTCGCGTCGAGACGTCCTGCGTCTCCGCTTCCGCGAGCCTCTTCGCTCGCCCGGACCCTCGCGGTCCGTTCGTCGACGCGCCCGTCGCGTCATCTGCTCGTCTTCTTCCCTTCCACGGAGCATCCGCATGAACGCCCTGTTCACGCGCGCGCCGCAGCACGCCTCGGCCGCGCCCACCGTCATCCCCACCCCGTCGACCGTCACGTTCGACACCACCGCCTATCGCCCGCTCGGTCTGCTCGACCGGCTGTCGCTGCGTCTCGGCCTCTGGCTCTTGACGCGGCACGCCGATCGAGCGCGGGCGCTCGACCACCAGGCCGTCGCGGCGTACCGCGCGCAGAAGGCCCAGGCCGAGCGCGAGAAGCGCGAACGCGCCTGGCAGAGCGCCGCGGCCTTCAGCCGCCCGCCGTTGTAATCGGTGGGGCCGACAGACGATGTCGTCGGCCCCACCGCTATCCCCTCTTCGACACGAAAGTCATCGCATGAGCACTCTCCCGGCCGGCCTCGAGCTGCGCCCCCTGCACATCCCGTCCTCCATCGACGCTCCCGACGCCGCGGACTTCCGCGACATGGTGCGCCTGCGCAACCTCGTCTACGCCGAGATCTCCGGTCACGACGACTCCTCCATGCCCGCGGACGAACTCCTGCCGCTGTATCAGCCGCAGCCCGAGATGAAGCGGTACGCGTGGATCGCCGTCTTCCGGGGCGAGGTCGTGGGTCGCGTGGGCCTCGACCTCCCCCAGGAAGCCGGCGCCCGCACGGCGTTCTGGCTGATAGAGCTGCGACGGTCGTCGTGGGGCCACGGCATCGGCCGTGCCGCCTTCGCGGAGATCGAACGCGTCGCCCGCGACGAAGGGCGCACGGTCCTGCAGTCCTGGGCCGAGC
This sequence comes from uncultured Microbacterium sp., assembly GCF_947489255.1. Lineage (GTDB taxonomy): Bacteria > Actinomycetota > Actinomycetes > Actinomycetales > Microbacteriaceae > Microbacterium > Microbacterium phycohabitans. Next base: position 259,622 of record NZ_CANLCY010000002.1, on the reverse strand, counting down.
ACCCTGCCGCCGAGGGACCGCAGCTGGCGGCGCCCACCGGCTTCGGCGCCGTCCCCGAGGATCACGCGGCGCGGTTCCTCCGGGCCTCCGGCTGCACGCTCGAACAGATCGTGCGGGTGAGCGCGCTCCCCCTCGCCGGCGCCCGCCCTCACCTCGAGGCGCTGCTCGCCGAAGCCGAGGCCGCGGCATCCGGCTATCGGGTCGTGCAGTGGACGCTGCCGACCCCCGAAGAGTTCGTCGACGCCTTCGCGTGGATGAAATCGCGCATGGTCACCGACGCGCCCTCGGCCGACCTCGAGTTCGACGAGGAGGTGTGGGATGCCGGGCGCGTCCGCCGTTACGAAGCGGGGTACCTCGACGCCGGCCGCCACATGCTCGTCACCGCGGCCCAGCACGTCGACAGCGGCGAGCTGGCCGCCTTCAACGAACTCGTGATCGGCAAGGACCGCACGGCGGCGACGAGCCAGGAGGACACCCTGGTCGTCTCGACGCATCGCGGCCACCGTCTGGGCATGCTCGTGAAGTGCGCGGGCCTGCTCGCGTGGTACGACGTCGCCCCGGACTCCCCGCGCGTCCTGACCTACAACGCCGAGGAGAACCGCCCGATGCTCTCGATCAACGAGCGGATCGGCTTCCGTCCCCTCTCGTACGAGGGCGTCTGGAAGAAGGTCCTCGCCTGACCGCGCGAGTCGCCGGGAATCGTCGCCGCGAACCGGCCGGAAGCGACGATCCCCGGCGACTCACACACAGGTCGGGTCAGCGCCGACGCTGGCAGTGCGGGCAGAAGTGGCTCGAGCGGTTCATGAACGACACGCGCACGATCGGCCGACCGCACCGCGGGCACGGCTGACCGGTCCGGCCGTAGGCGTTGAGCGAGTGCGCGAAGTACCCCGCCTGACCGTTGACGTTGACGTACTGCGCGTCGAAGCTCGTGCCGCCCTCGGCCAGGGCCTTCTCGAGCACCGCCTGCACCTCGGCGAGCAGGCGGTTCACGGCACGAGTGGGAAGGGCGGATGCCGGAGTCTCGGGGTGGATGCGCGCGGCCCACAGCGACTCGTCGGCGTAGATGTTGCCGATCCCGCTGGCCGCGGTCTGATCCAGCAGCACGCGCTTGATCCCCGACGACGTGCGCCCCAACCGCGCGCGGAAACGGGCGCCGTCGAAAGCCGGATCCAGCGGATCGCGTCCGATGTGCGCGACCTGGGTCGGCACCCGCGGGAGGGCGGAGCCCCGACCGCCGGCGGCCCCGTCGGGCGTGTCGACCAGAGCGTCGATCGCGAGCGAACCGAAGGTGCGCTGGTCGGCGAAGACCACCGACAGCGGCCCGTGCTCCGGGTGCTCGAGCTCGATGCGGATGCGCTCGTGGCGTTCCTCGGGCGCTCCCGGGAGGCGAAGGAGCATCTGCCCGCTCATTCCGAGGTGCGTCACGATCGTCTCGTCGTCGGACACCGGCATCCACAGGAACTTGCCCCGTCGAACGGCCGCCGAGATGCGCCGACCGGTGAGCTCCGCCTCGAAATGGGCCGCTCCCCCGGTGTGCCGCGTGAGGGCGCGTTCGTCGCGCACGTCGACCGACGCGATCAACGCGCCGCGCACGGCGGGCTCGAGGCCCGCCCGAACGACCTCGACCTCGGGAAGCTCAGGCACGCGCGTCGAGCTCGCGCCAGGCGGCGAGGGCTGCCGCCATCTCGGCCTGCTTCTTGCTCGAGCCCTGGCCCGTGGTCACGACGTCTCCCACGGTCACGGTCGCGGTGAAGCGGCGGTCGTGGTCGGGGCCTGCGGCCTCGATGCCGTACACGGGAGCGGCGAAGCCGAGACGCGCCGCGATCTCCTGCAGGCTCGTCTTCGGATCCATCGCGGCACCGTAGCGCTCGGGATCGGCGAGCAACGGCTCGACCAGGCGCAGCACCATCGCCGTCGCGGCATCGGGACCGGCCGAGAGGAAGGTCGCGCCGATGATCGCCTCCATGGTGTCGGCGAGGATCGAGTCCTTGTCGCGCCCGCCGGTGAGGATCTCGCCGCGGCCGAGACGCACGTGGTCGCCGAGCGAGATGCTGCGGGCCACCTCGGCCAGCGCGACCGTGGAGACGACGCTCGCGCGACGCTTGGCGAGGCTGCCCTCGTCGAGGTCGGGGTGCCCGGTGAACAGACGCACGGTCACGGCCTGGCCCAGCACCGAGTCGCCGAGGAATTCCAGGCGCTCGTTGTGGGCGATGCCGCCATTCTCGTAGGCGAACGACCGGTGCGTCAGAGCAAGAGAAAGAAGCTCGGGGTCGATGTCGACCCCGAGCTTCTCGGTGAGCGCATCGCGCTCGACGTTGTTACGCGCCACGAAGTGCCGATCAGACGTCGGCGACCTTGCGGCCCTTGTACTCGAGGAAGAGCTCGGTGCCCTGCGAGTCGGTGACGACCTTCGCCTGGTGAGGGCGGCTGTAGACGACCTTGCCGTTCTCGATGGTCTTGACCAGGGCGGGGGCTTCAGCCTTCCACTGGGCGCGACGCGAACGGGTGTTGGAGCGGGAGACCTTCCGCTTCGGGGGGTTACCTGCCATGTCTAGCTCTTCTCTGTCTTGGGGGCGGCGCGGAGCGCATCGCCGTGGTCTGGGGTGTACTGCTGGAGCGCAGCCCATCGGGGATCGACAGGCGACTGCTCCGATTCGCCGGGGCTTTCCGTCAGCCTCTCGCCCGTGTTCGGGTCGAGCCCGGGGCAATCCGGCTGACACACCGGCTGGAACGGAAGCGACAGGACAATGGCATCCCGGACCAGATTTTCAAGATCCACGTGGTCGTCTTGAACGTCGAAGTCGCTCGCTTCTCCCCCAGGATACGCGAAAAGTTCTTGGAACTCGACTTCGACAGGCTCGGTCATGTCGATGAGGCAGCGTCCGCACACGCCCGTGGCGGTGGTGTCGACGGTGCCCGACACGAGGATGCCCTCGTGCACGGACTCCAGGCGCACCTCGAGTTCGAGCACCTCGGCCTCGGGGACGGAGAGGAGACCCTCGCCCCACTTCTCGGGGGTGGGGATGTCGAGGGAGTGCTCGCGCATCTCTCCCGGCTTGCGTTCGATGTCGCGCACGGGGAGCTGGAAGGGTCCGGGACGGTGAGTTCTCACGGTCGACAATGCTACCCGCGCGCCCCTGGGCGCGGGCCGGGTGCGGTGCGGCGAGCCCCGGCCCCCACGACCTCGGGAGGACGAGCGCCCACCGGGGAGGCGATGCCGGGCTCCCGCGACGTCAGAGGTCGCGCGCACCCGTGTCGAGGAACCGCGCCACGGCCGCCGGCACATAGGGCGACACGTCGCCCCCGAGCCCCGCGACCTGCCGCACGAGCGAACTCGACACGAGGGCATGCGACGGGTCGGGCAACAGGAACACGGTCTCGACGTGCGCGAGGTCGCGATTGACGATCGCCATGGGGGTCTCGTAGGCCACGTCGACCTGCGAGCGGATGCCCTTGACGAGCACCTTCGCGCCCACGTCGGTGGCGTAGTCGACGAGCAGGCCCATGCTCCAGGCCGCCACGATCACGTCGCCCTCGATGCCCGCCTCGCGGATGGACTGCTCGAGCAGGCTCTGACGCTGCGCGATGGGCAGCATGGCCTCTTTGCCGGGGTTGTGCACCACCAGGACGTGGAGCTGGTCGAACAGACCGGCCGCACGGCGGATCACGTCGAGATGGCCGAGGGTGGGCGGGTCGAACGAGCCGGGGACGACGGCGATCCGGGGGTCCATTCCGCCAGCCTAGCGAGAGCACTCCTGCCCAGGGCCGACGACTCAGGACTTCGCCAGCGCGGCGCGCTCCTCGACGCCGACGCGCCGCTCGAGAGCGGCGGCGAGACCCGGATGCCGGGTGAGCGCGGGGTCGTCGGCGAGGACGCGCTCGCCCTCGGCACGGGCCTCGGTGATGAGCGCGGCATCGGTGACCACGCGCAGCAGTCGCAGCGAGGACCTCGCCCCCGACTGCGCCCCGCCGAGCACGTCTCCCTCACCGCGCAGCTCGAGATCGACCTCGGCGAGGGCGAACCCGTCGAGGGTCGCGGCGACGGCCTCGACCCGCGACCGGGCCGAGGTGCCGGGGGTCGCCTCGGTCACGAGCAGGCAGAGCCCCGGAAGACCACCGCGCCCCACGCGACCGCGCAGCTGATGCAGCTGCGAGACACCGAAGCGATCGGCCTCGAGGATCACCATCGTCGAGGCGTTGGGCACGTCGACCCCGACCTCGATCACCGTGGTGGCGACGAGCACGTCGATGTCGCCGCGAGAGAAGGCCTGCATGACGGCATCCTTCTCGTCGGAGGCCATCTTGCCGTGCAGGATCTGCACGCGGATGTCGCCGAACGACGGCAGCTGCGCGAGCAGCGCGTCGACTTGCACGACGCCCCATCGCGTGCGATTGCCCTCGCCCGACGCAGCCGCCGGCGCGTCGGCCGGCTCATCGCTCTTGCCGTCGGCGGCGACCTGCTCCGCGTCGATCGCGGGGCACACGACGAACGCCTGTCGCCCGAGCGCCACCTCTTCGGCCACGCGATCCCACACCCGCGCGAACCAGCCCGGCTTCTCGGCGAGAGGGGCGACGAACGATTGGATGCCGGCACGCCCGGCCGGCATGGTGCGGATCGTCGAGACGTCGAGGTCGCCGAACACCGTCATCGCGACGGTGCGCGGGATGGGAGTGGCCGTGAGCACGAGGGTGTGCGGGGAGTCGCCCTTCGAGCGCAGCGCTTCGCGCTGGTCGACGCCGAAACGGTGCTGCTCGTCGACCACCACGAAGCCGAGATCGGCGAAGGTCGTGCTCGCGCTCAACAGCGCGTGCGTGCCGACGACGATGCGCGCCTGACCGGATGCCACCCGCAGCGCCGCCTTGCGACGCTCGGCCGCCGGCATCTGGCCGGTGAGCAGGGTGGGCATGAGCTCGGGCGCGAGTTCGGGCCCCAGCATGCGCGCGATCGAGCGCAGGTGCTGACCCGCGAGCACTTCGGTGGGCGCGATGAGCGCGGACTGGCCGCCGGACTCGGCGACCTGGAGCATCGCGCGCAGGGCGACGAGGGTCTTGCCCGACCCGACCTCGCCCTGTACGAGCCGGTTCATCGGCCAGCCGCCGACGAGGTCGGCCGCGAGCTGGGCGCCGACGCTGCGCTGATCGGGCGTGAGCTCGAACGGGAGGATCGCGTCGAAGCGTTCGAGGAGCCCTCCCGGCGCCGCGGGGCGCTGGGCGGCGGAGAGCGCCCGCACGAACTGACGCTGCTGCAGCAGCGCGGTCTGCAGCACGAAGGCCTCCTGCATGCGCAGCGTCTCGACCGCGGGCGGGATGTCGTCGTCGCTCTCGGGACGGTGGATGCGCTCGAGCGCGGCTCGCGCGTCGAGGAGGCCGCGGCGGGCCCGCAGATCGTCGGGCAGAGGATCGTCGATCTCGCCCAGACCGTCGAGCACGAGCGCGATGGTCTTCTGCACGAGCGTGCTCGGTACGGAACTGGTGGCCGGGTAGATCGGGATGGGCCGCTTGGCGGTGACCTCCGCCTCGGCGCGCGCTTCGGCGATGTCGTCGAAGAGCTCGTAGTCGGGGTTCGTCAGCTGCGTCTGCCGCCGGTACTCGCCCACCTTGCCCGAGAAGATGCCGCGCCGGCCGGGAGTGAGGTCTTTCAGGCGCCACGGCTGGTTGAAGAACGTCAGCGACATGCGCCCGTCGCCGTCGCTGATCGTGACCTCCAGCAACGACCCGCGGCGATTCTGCATGCGCCGCTCGTTCGCGCTGACCACCTCGGCCACGATCGTCACCGGCTCGCCCAGCGGCAGCGTCGCGATGGGCGTGAGCTCGCCGCGACGCGCGTAACGACGGGGGTAGTGCTCGAGGAGCTCGCCCACCGTCTTGACCCCGAACGCCTTGTCGAAAGCCGTCGCCGTCTTGCCGCCGACGGCCCCGTCGAGACGGGAGGCGAGCGAGAATCCGGGCATGCTCCGAGTCTAGGCAGCCCCTCCGACACCACCGGCCCGGCCGCGACGGCAGCCGCCCCCGGGATGGCTGCTCGCGGAGACCGATCCGCGGCATCCGGAAACCCTAGGCTGGAACGGTGACGCGCATCATCTCGGGCCGCGCGGGCGGCACGGTCCTCGACGTCCCCCCGAAGGGCACGCGCCCCACCAGCGACCGCGTGCGCGAGTCCCTGTTCGGCGCCCTCGAGTCCGCGGGTGTCCTCGACGACGCCCGCGTGGCCGACCTGTACGCCGGATCCGGCGCACTCGGCCTCGAGAGCCTCAGTCGTGGAGCGGCCTCCGCCGACCTCGTCGAGCTCTCCGCCCCCGCCGCGACGCTGATCCGCAAGAACGCCGACCGCCTGCGAACGGCGGGAGTCGCCGCACCCGCACGCGTGCACCGGGCGAACGTCACGACCTACCTCGCGGCATCGGCCCAGGTCTGGGACCTGGTGTTCATCGATCCGCCCTACGACGTCTCGGAGGCGGAGATCACGAGCGTGCTCGTTGCGCTCGCTCCCCGGCTCAGCGCCGACGCGACCGTCATCGTCGAGCGCGCCAAGCGCTCGCCCGCTCCCGACTGGGCCGCAGCGGGCCTGGAAGCCGATCGCGACCGGGCCTACGGCGACACGACGATGTGGTGGGGACGCCCCACGGGCTGAGGCCGCCACCCGGACTCGGTGCCGAGACCGGGGTTCCCGCAGCACCGCACCGCGCAGCCGCCCCGGGCCGGCCCTGCAGCCCGAGCGGTGCACCGGACGACGACGCGCGACCAGCCCGACGCGGAGCGCGCGCGCTGGGCCCGCCGCGGCCTCAGCCGCGTCCGGCGTCCCAGTCCCGGTAGGGATCCCAGCCGCCGAGCCCGTCCCATGCGCGCCCGTCGACCCGCACCGCCTCCGCGCCCCGGGCGACGACCGTGCCGATGCGACGGCCGTGGGGCTCGGCATCCGGGGGGAAGGTGACGAGGAACCCGTGATCCTCTCCCCCGTCCAGAGCGCGCGCCGGCTCGTCGCCGAGCGTGGCGGAGTCGATCTCGATCGTGACGTCGGAGGCGTCGGCCAGGCGGGTGGCGTCGAGCACGAGGCCGTCGGAGACGTCCATCATGGCCGTCGCGCCGGATGCCGCCGCCGCCAGCGCCGCGGCCAGCGGCGGGCGCGGGGCGAGCTGGCGCGACACCGCCCGCGCGTCGGCGGGATCGAGGGCCTCGCGGGCCTCCGAGGTCAGCGCGATGGGGGCGCCGTCGACGTCGGTGAAGCGCCGGAACAGCACCTCGAGACCCCGCGCCGCCTCGCCCAGCTCGCCGATGACGTAGACGCCGTCGCCCGCACGGGCGCCCGAGCGGCGCACCGGGTCGCGTCCGTCGAGGCTGCCGAGAGCGGTCACGGCGATCGTGAGGGTGTCCGAGACGGTGAGGTCGCCGCCCTCGACGGCGCACCCGGGGGCGAGCTCGGCGCACGCGGCCGCGAGACCGTCGGCGAGCCCCCGCACGAACGACACCGGCGTCGCGTCGGGCATGGCCAGCGCCACGAGCAGGGCCACGGGGCGGGCTCCCATCGCCGCCACGTCGGCGAGGTTGACCGCCGCGGCCTTGAAACCGAGGTCGAAGGGCGACGACCACGCGAGACGGAAGTCGGGTCCGTGCACGAGCGTGTCGGTCGTGGCGACCACGCGACCGTCGGGGACCGCGAGCACGGCGGCGTCGTCGCCCGGGCCCACGGGCGCGGTCGAGGGCGGGAGGCGATCGAGGATGCCGCGGAGGACCTGCCCCTCGGACAGCTCCCCCACAGTGCTCTCGCGGGTGGTCTCGGCGTCGGTCACGCTCCCACGCTATTAGCCTGGAGGGGTGCCCCGCTCTTCCCGTACCCTCGCGCTGCTGACCGCCCTCGCCCTGCTCCCGGGGCTCGCGGCGTGCAGCACGACGGTGGCGATGGAGCCCGCGAAAGACGCGAACGACCCGGCCTGCGCCGACATCGTCGCCCGCCTGCCGCAGACCATCTCGGGGCAGGAGCGCCGGTGGACCGACGCTCAGGCGACCGGGGCGTGGGGCGATCCGGCCGCAATCCTCATGACCTGCGGGCTCGAGACCCCCGGCCCCTCGACGCTGCCGTGCCGCTCGTTCGACGGCGTGGATTGGCTCGTCGACGAGTCGCAGGCCGCCGACAACCGGTACACGCTCACGACGTTCGGCCGCACCCCCGCGCTCCAGGTGTACCTCGACTACGAGGCGGCGAGCAGCGGCGACGTCGCGCAGGCGCTCGGACCGCTCATCCGCAGCTACCTCCAGCCCACCGGCTCGGTGTGCACCTCGGCGTCCGACGCGACGGCGACCCCCAGCCCCACCCCGACGCCGTAGTCACCCCGCGTCCCCGGGACTCGAACCGCGGGCCCAACGGCCGGAAATCCACCCGACACGCCGCCGGCCGGCATCCGCCCCTCGGCGTGTCGGCGTTCGCCCCGCCGATATGCACGCTCACGCGCGCGACGCGGAATCCCGCGGCCGAGAACGGCCGGGGAGAGCCCCGCCCGCCGCGGACGTCAGGCCTTCTCGAGTGCCGCCTCGAGCAGATCGGTGATGAGATCCGGGTAAGACAGGCCCGAGGCGATCCAGCAGGTGGGGAACATCGAGATCGGGGTGAAGCCCGGCATCGTGTTCACCTCGTTCACGTAGAACTCCGACCCAGTGTAGAAGAAGTCCACGCGCGCCAGGCCCTGTCCGCCGATCGCCTCGAACGCGTGAGCGGCGATCCGCTGCATCTCGGCCAGCTCTCCGTCGCGCAGATCCGCGGGGCACACCAGGTCGACACCGGGGGCGTCGAGGTACTTCGCCTCGAAGTCGTAGAACTCCCGACCGGTGACGACGATCTCCCCCGCCACCGAGACCCGTACCGGCCCGCCGTCGCGTCCGGGCAGCACGCCGCACTCGAGCTCGCGGCCCACGATGGCCTGCTCCACCAGCACGAGGCCGTCTTCCGCGAAGGCGGTGTCGAGGGCGGCATCCAGGTCTTCCCACCGCGAGACCTTGGTCACCCCGACGCTGGATCCCGCCTCGTTGGGCTTGACGAACACGGGCAGGTCGAGGGCGCGGATGCGCCGCTCCCAGAGCCCGCGATCGCGTGCGAGGTCGGCGCGGGTGACGGCGACCCACGGCACGACGGGCACGTTCGCCGCGCGCAGGACCTGCTTGGTGACGTGCTTGTTCATGCCGATCGCCGACATGAGCACGCCGCCACCGGCGTAGGGGATGCCGAGCAGCTCGAGAAGCCCCTGCACCGTGCCGTCCTCGCCGAAGCGCCCGTGGAGGATCGGCAGCACGACATCGACCTCGCCCAGGGAGCGTTCGCCGTCGGCATCCGTCACCGTCCACTCGCGCGACAGCGTCGAGTCGGGCAGCCGCACGCGGGTGCCGTTGTCGACGACCTGCGGCAGCGCCTCGGGGCGCAGGGCGAACTTATCGGGGTCGTCGTCTTCGAGCACGAAGGCGCCGTCGCGCGTGATTCCGACCGGGATCACCCGGAAGCGGTCACGGTTGATCGCCCGCAGCACCCCTCCCGCCGTGGCGGAACTGATCGAATGCTCGCTGGAGCGCCCGCCGAAGAGCACCACCACCACCGGATTGGTCATTCTGCGTCCTCTCGCCCTGCGGCTGGTCGTCGTCTGTGGTCAGATGCGGGGCGATGTCGCGGGGATCCATGGTGCCGTCGAGCACCATCTTCACCTGCTGCACGATGGGCATGTCGACACCGACCTGCTTCGCGAGCTGGAGCACCGGGGCGACGGATGCCAGACCCTCGGCGGTCTGCTGCATCTGGGTCACGACCTCTTTGTAGCCGTAGCCCTGGCCCAGGAGGCGCCCGGCGGTGTTGTTGCGACTCAGCGGCGACTGACACGTCGCGATGAGATCGCCGAGCCCGGCGAGACCCTGCAGGGTCTCGGGCTGCGCGCCCTGCGCCACCGCGAAGTCGGTCATCTCGACGAGACCACGCGTGATGATCGACGCCTTCGTGTTCTCGCCGTAGCCGACGCCGTCGACGATCCCGATGGCGACGGCGATGAGGTTCTTCAGAACCCCGCCGAACTCGGTGCCGATCACGTCGGTGTTGACGAACGAGCGGAAGTACCGGTTGCGCGCGCGTCGGGCCACGGCCTCGGCGGTCTCGGGACTCAGCGAGCTGATGACCGCGGCCGTGGGCTGCTCGCGCGCGATCTCGAGCGCCAGGTTGGGGCCGGAGGCCACGGCGATGCGGGCCGGATCGCACCCCAGCACCTGCTCGATCACCTGGCTCATGCGCAGGCCCGTCGACTTCTCGACGCCCTTCATGAGCGAGACGAGCGGCACGTCGGTGGCCTCGACGAGCGGACGGATGGCGGCGAGGTTCTCGCGCAGCGACTGCGAGGGCACCGACAGGTAGATCTGCTCGGCTCCGGTCAACGCCTCCGCCAGATCGGTGGTGGCCGTCATCGTCCGCGGCAGGTTGATGCCCGACAGATACCGGCTGTTGCGCTTGGACTCGGTGATCTCGGCCGCGAGTTCCGGCCGACGAGCCCACATGACGACGGAGGCCCCGCCGTCGGCGAGGATCTTGCCGAACGTCGTGCCCCAGCTTCCGGCGCCGACGACGGCGACCTTGGGCCCCGCGGCCTGCGGGAGGTTCTTACGCGTCAAGGCGGCCCGTCTCGTTCTGTCCGTGCTGGGAGGGATTCCACCGCTCGGCCGGTGCGGGGATGCCGCGGATGCCGGACAGCATCTCCGTGATTCGGTTCATGAGCGCGTCGGTGGCCCGGGTCAGCGTCGCCGGCTGCGTGGGCGCGTCGGCGTAGGCCGACATGTCCATCGCGGGTCCGAATTCGACGATGACGCGCGAGCGACGCGGGAAGCGCAGCTTGCCGTAGCGCGGGAGGATCTGCTGCACACCCCACTGCGCCATCGGGATGAGCGGCAGGTCGCCCGCGAGGGCCAGCCGCACCGCGCCCGTCTTGCCGCGCATGGGCCACAGCTCGGGGTCGCGCGTGAGCGTGCCCTCGGCGTAGACGATGACACCGCGTCCGTCGCGGGCGATCTGCTCGGCCGCCTTCATCGATTGGTTGGCGCTCGTCGACGCGCGCGGCACCGGCACCATCCCGGTCGCCTTGAGGGCTGCGCCGAGGACGGGGACGCGGAAGAGGCTCTCCTTCGCCATGAAGCGCGGGGCCCGGCCGACCCGCCACACAGCGACGGCGACGACGAGGGGGTCGAACTCCGAATTGTGGTTGGGGGCGAGCACGTACGCCCCCTCCCGCGGGAGGTTCTCCGCGCCGCGGATCTCGATGCGCGCGAACAGCCCGGTGAGGGGGACGACGATCGCCGCGAGCGGCCAGAAGGCGCTCGGACGGCTCTTCTCGGGCGAGGACGAGGACGCCATCGCGTCAGCCCACGACGTCGAAGTCGGCGTGCAGTGCCGTGAGCTTCTCGAGGAACTTCTCGTAGCCGCGCCGGATGATGCCGATGTTGCGCACCGTCGACTCGCCCTCGGCCGCCAGTGCCGCGATGACGTAGCTGTAGCCGCCGCGCAGGTCGGGGACCTCGACGTCGGCCGCGTGCAGCGGCGTGGGGCCGTTGATGACGGCCGCCTGCTCGAGGTCGCGACGCGGGACGCGACGGTCGGGGCTGTCGATGCCCTTGGGGTGCACGACGATGTCGGCGCCCATCTTGTTCAGCGCCGCGGTGAAGCCGAGTCGGTTCTCGTACACCGTCTCGTGCACGGTCGACGTGCCGGCGGCCTGCGTCAGGGCGACGATGAGCGGCTGCTGCCAGTCGGTCATGAAGCCGGGGTGCACGTCGGTCTCGACCATGACGGGCTTGAGTTCATCGCCCCGACGGAACAGGATGCCGTCCTCGCGCACGTCGAACCAGCCGCCGGCCTTGCGGAAGACGTTCAGGAACGTCAGCATGTCCTGCTGGCGCGCGCCCTTGGCGAAGATCTCACCGTCGGTCGCGAGGGCCGCGCAGGCCCAGGACGCAGCCTCGTTGCGGTCGAAGATGGCGCGGTGGTCGTAGCCGACGAGCTTGTCGACGCCCTCGATGAAGATGACGCGGTTGGGCTCGTACGAGATGATCGCGCCCATCTTCTGCAGGACGGCGATGAGGTCCATGATCTCGGGCTCGATCGCGGCGTTGCGCAGCTCCGTGACGCCCTTCGCGCGGACGGCGGTGAGCAGCACCTGCTCGGTGGCGCCGACGCTCGGGTACGGGAGGGTGATGTTCGCACCGTGGAGTCCGTTGGGCGCCGTGATCCGGATGCCCTCGTAGCTCTTGTCGACGACGGCGCCGAACGCACGCAGCGCGTCCATGTGGAAGTTGATCGGCCGGTCGCCGATGCGGCATCCACCGAGGTCGGGGATGAGCGCCTCGCCGAGCAGGTGCAGCAGCGGGCCGCAGAAGAGGATCGGAATGCGCGAAGCCCCCGCGTGCGCGTCGATCTCCTCGAAGTGCGCGGCGACGGCGCCCGAGGGGTCGAGGTGCAGCGTGCCCTCTTCGTCTCCCTCGGTGACCGTGACGCCGTGCACCTCGAGGAGCGACCGGACGACCTTGACGTCGCTGATCATCGGCACGTCGCGCAGGGTGCTGGCCGTCTCGCCCAGCAGGGCAGCCACCATCGCCTTGGTGACGAGGTTCTTCGCCCCCTTGACCTCCACCGTGCCGCGCAGCGGTCGCCCGCCGCGGATGGTCAGGGTTTCGGCCGACTCCCAATCCGGCTGCCCGATGGGGTGTTCTCCGGTGTCGGAAACGAGTGTGCTCATAGGGGGGTGGACCTCACTTCGTGGACGAGGGGCGACAGATCGACCCGATCGGGTCGATCGGGGTCAGCGGACCGGGAGGGTCCGCGGCCGCCATGCCTCGCGGCGCGCCTCGAACTGCGTGATCTTGTCTTCGTCACGCAGCGTGAGCCCGATGTCGTCGAGCCCTTCGAGAAGCCGCCACCTAGTGTAATCGTCGATCTCGAACGAGACCGTGAGCTCGCCCACCGTGGCGGTCTTCGCCTGCAGGTCCACGGTCATCTCGATGCCGTGGTCCTGCTCGAGGACGGCCCAGATCCGCTCGACCTCGTCCTCGGTGATCACGCCCGTCACCAGACCCTGCTTGCCCGAGTTCCCGCGGAAAATGTCGGCGAACTTCGGGCTCAGCACGACCTGGAAGCCGTAGTCGCGCAGCGCCCACACGGCGTGCTCGCGGCTGGATCCGGTGCCGAAGTCGGGGCCGGCGACGAGCACGGATGCCGAGCGGTAGGCGTCCTGGTTGAGGATGAACTCCGGGTCCTGGCGCCAGTTGGCGAACAGAGCGTCGTCGAAGCCGGTCTTGGTGACGCGCTTGAGGAACACGGCCGGGATGATCTGGTCGGTGTCGACGGCCGAGCGCTTCAGCGGGGCGGCGACACCGGTGTGCGTGGTGAACTTCTCCATGTCAGGCCTCCGCCCCGGTCGAAACGGTCTCCGCGGGCGCAGCGGCCTCGGGCAGGGGGCCGAGGTCGGCCGGGCTCGACAGCGTCCCGCGCACGGCGGTGGCCGCCGCCACGAGCGGCGACACGAGGTGCGTACGCCCGCCCTTGCCCTGTCGGCCCTCGAAGTTGCGGTTCGAGGTCGATGCGCAGCGCTCCCCCGGAGCCAGCTGGTCGGGGTTCATGCCGAGGCACATCGAGCAGCCCGCGAAGCGCCACTCGGCACCGAACGCGGTGAACACCTTGTCGAGGCCCTCGGCCTCGGCCTCCAGTCGAACGCGGGCCGAGCCCGGAACGACCATGACGCGGACGTTCTCGGCCTTCGTTCGACCCTGGATGACGGAGGCGAAGGCCCGGAGGTCTTCGATGCGGCTGTTCGTGCACGAGCCCATGAACACGGCATCCACCGGGATGTCCTTCATCGGGGTGCCGGCCTCGAGGGCCATGTACTCGAGAGCCCGCTCGGCGGCGGCGCGCTCGTTCGGATCGGCGATGTCGGCCGGGGTCGGCACGACGTCCGACAACGACACGCCCTGACCGGGGTTCGTGCCCCAGGTGACGAAGGGCTCGAGGTCGGCTGCGTCGAGGAAGACCTCGGCGTCGTAGACGGCGCCCTCGTCGCTGGGAAGGGTGCGCCAGTAGGCCACCGCGTCGTCCCAGTCCTGGCCCTGGGGGGCGTGCGGCTTGTCTTTGACGTAGGCGAACGTCGTCTCGTCGGGGGCGATCATGCCCGCGCGGGCACCGGCCTCGATCGACATGTTGCACATCGTCATCCGCCCCTCCATCGAGAGGGAGCGGATCGCGGAGCCACGGAACTCGAGCACGTAGCCCTGGCCGCCGTTGGCGCCGATCTTGGCGATGATCGCGAGGATGATGTCCTTCGCCGTCACGCCGGGCTTCAGCTCGCCCTCGACGGTGATCGCCATGGTCTTGAACGGCTTCAGCGGCAGCGTCTGCGTGGCGAGCACGTGCTCGACCTCGCTCGTGCCGATGCCGAAGGCCATGGCCCCGAAGGCGCCGTGGGTCGAGGTGTGGCTGTCGCCGCACACCACCGTGATGCCCGGCATCGTCAGGCCCAGCTGCGGGCCGACGACGTGGACGATCCCCTGCTCCTTGTCGCCGAGCGAGTGGATGCGCACGCCGAACTCGTCGGCATTGCGACGCAGCGTGTCGATCTGCGTGCGACTGGTGAGATCGGCGATCGGCTTGTCGATGTCGAGCGTCGGGGTGTTGTGGTCCTCGGTGGCGATCGTGAGATCGAGCCGGCGGACCGGGCGCCCCTCGGCCCGCAGGCCGTCGAACGCCTGGGGGCTCGTGACCTCGTGCACGAGGTGCAGGTCGATGTAGATGAGATCGGGCTGGCCGTTCTCGCCCTTGACCACCAGGTGGTCGTCCCAGACCTTCTCGGCCAGGGTGCGGGGGCGATCAGGGATCTGGATGCCGTCGATCGATGTGCTGCTCATTCTGCGTTTCTCCTCGGAAGGGGTGTGAGGCCCGCGACGAACTCCGCGACGAGAAAGGCCTAGAACAAGGTCTCGTCGCGGCCGCTAAGGAGGAGGCGAGCGATCCGCACCCGGTCACGATACCACCGGCCGAGACGGGGGTTCCCGCGTAACACGACGCCGCACGTTTCGTCGTTCCCCGATCGCGCGTGCGAACCTGGCCCGATCCCGAAGGAAGGAGCACGCCCATGACCGCAGGTGCCGACACCGGATTCTCGACCCGCCAAGTCCACGCGGGCTCCGTCAGCGCGCCCGCCACCCCGCGGGCGACGCCGATCTACCTGACCGCCGGGTTCACCTTCAGCGACCTCGACGAGTCGGCCGAGCACTTCGGCACCGGCGCGGGGTTCGGTTACAGCCGCACCGGGAACCCGACCGTGCAGGCCGTCGAGGAGCGGCTCGCCTCTCTCGAGGGCGGCGACCAGGCGATCCTCGTGTCCAGCGGACAGGCCGCCGTCACCGTCGCCCTGCTCGCCCTCGCCGGAGCGGGCGACCACGTCGTCGTGTCGGAACACATCTACGAGGGCACTCGCGGACTCCTGCTCGACAACCTCGCGCGACTGGGCATCGAGACGACGTTCGTCGACGTGTCCGACCTGGATGCCGTCCGCGCGGCCGTCACGCCCCGGACGAAGGCCCTCTTCGCCGAGACGCTCTCCAATGCCCGCAACGACGTCCTCGACGTCGCCGCCGTCGCCGAGATCGGGGCCGAACGCGGCATCCCCCTGGTCGTCGACAGCACGTTCACGACGCCGTATCTCCTGCGCCCGATCGAGCACGGCGCGGCCGTCGTCGTGCACTCGGCGAGCAAGTTCCTCGCCGGGCAGGGGGCGGTGCTCGGCGGCGTCATCGTCGACGACGGACGCTTCGACGCCGCGGCATCCGGGCACCTCTTCCCCCACCTCGTGCAGACGGACCGCCTCGGCGGAGCGAGCTACGCCGAGAAGCACGGCCCCCGCGCGCGCGGTCAGTACCTGCGCGAGAGCGTGGCGCCCCGGTTCGGCCCCTCCCCCTCGCCGTTGAACGCCTTCCTGATCGGTCAGGGCATCGAGACGCTGAGTCTGCGCGTCGAGCGGCAGTCGGCGAACGCGCTGGTCGTCGCCCGGTGGCTCGAGGACCGCCCCGAGGTCGAGCGCGTCGACTACGTCGGTCTCGCCTCGCACCCCCACCACGCCCTCGGCGAGAAGTACCTGCGCGGCGGGCACGGATCGGTCTTCACCGTGACGCTGCGCGGCGGTCTCGAGGCCGCCCGCCACCTCGTGCAGTCGGTGCGGCTGATCACGCACATGACGCACCTGGGCGATGTGCGATCGCTGATCCTCCACCCCCAGAGCACCTCGCACTCCGCGCGCACGGTCTCCGAGCGCGAGCGGGCGGGGGTCTTCCCCGGCACGGTGCGACTGTCGATCGGCATCGAAGACGTCGGCGACATCCTCGCCGACCTCGAGCAGGCACTGGTCGGGGTCCCCTCCGCCGAGCGGGAGACGGTGGTCCTGTGAGCCGCCTGCAGCACTTCGGCTGGTTCCTCGCGCGCGGCTTCGGCCCGCACGGCTGGGGGCACCCCTATCTGCGGTGGAACCACCGGTGGACCGAGCCCGGGCTCTACCAGGATTCCGCGCGCACCCTGGAGCAGGCCGGGTTCGACCTGCTCATCATCGAGGACGCCCCCTCCCTGGGCAGCGCCGAGACCATCGACCTGCGCGTGCGCCACGCCTTCGGCGGACCGAAGCACGACCCGCTGCTGCTCGCGCCCTACCTCTTCGCGGCGACACAGCACCTCGGGGTCGTCCCCACGGTCAACCCCGCGGCGTACCTGCCCTACACCGCCGCCCGCCAGTTCGCGACGCTCCAGCACCTGAGCGGTCACCGCCTGGGCCTGAATGTCGTCACCGACACCGGGAGCGCCCGCCACTTCTCGGCCGCGCCGCAGCTCGGACACGACGCCGCGTACGACCGCGCGGAGGAGTGGCTCGACGGCATCCGTCAGCTCTGGCGCAGCTGGGGCGAGGGAGCCCTCGTGGCCGACGAGGAATCGGGCGTCTACGCCGACGGCACGAGACTGGATGCCACGCGCCACCGCGGTGAGTACTTCGGCTTCGACGGTCCGCTCAACGCGATCCCGTTCACCGACGGCGAGCCGGCGATCGTCTCGCCCGGCGGGTCGGGGCGGGGCCTGTCGTTCGCCGGACACAACTCCGACGTCCAGCTCGCGCTCGCGCCCCTCGACGAGGCCAGCATCCGGGCGTACCGCGGTCGGATCCACGCCGCGGCGGAAGCGGCGGGGCGCTCCGCCGACGACATCAAGATCCTCTTCGCGATTCAGCCCGTGCTCGTGTCGTCGCCGGAGGAAGCCGACCGCCTGGTCGCGGCATCCGCCCACCCGGACGACGAGGCCCTGCTGCAGATCGCGCGCAAGCAGTCCAGCGACCTCGAGACCGACCTCACGGCGCTCGACCTCGACAAGCCGCTCGACCGCGCGATCTTCGGCGAGCACGTGTCGGAGGGCAGCATCAGACGCCTCGTCGGAAAGCACGAGGCCGACGCTCCCCTGCGCACGCTGCTCGCGGCCCACGCGCGCCTCGGCCGCCTGAACGACGGATCCGGGTTCGTCGGAACCGCCGACGAGTTCGCCGACCGCATCGAGGAGCTCGGCGACTGGGGCAACGACGGCGTGCTGCTGTGGGGCGACCTGCACCCGGTCACCGTGCACCGGCTGCTCGACGACCTCGTGCCGATCCTGCGGCGGCGCGGGATCCTCCGCGAGGAGTACGTCGGCGGCGGTCTGCAGGCGAACCTGCGCGCGTTCTGAATTCCGGATGCCGCCCGCCCGGCCGAGACCCTCGTCCCACTTATGGCCGGTTGGCGCGCCCTCGACCGACCACAAGTGGGACACGCACCCCGAGAAGTGGGACAAGCGGCCAGCACCACCACCCCTCGCCCCACTCCTGACCAGCCAGCGGGCGTTCCCGACCGCGGATGCCGCCCGCCCGGCCGAGACCCTCGTCCCACTTATGGCGGGTTGGCGCGCCCTCGACCGACCACAAGTGGGACACCCACCGCTAGAAGTGGGACGAGCGGCCAGCAACGCCACCGATCGACCCACTCCTGACCGGCCAGCGGGCGTTCCCGACCGCGGATGCCGCCCGCCCGGCCGAGACCCCCGTCCCACTTATGGCCGGTTGGCGCGCCCTCGACCGACCACAAGTGGGACACGCACCCCGAGAAGTGGGACGAGGGGGCGACAGACGACTCGGGCCGCACAGGACGCAGACGTGTCGCGCGAGGGTCAGTCGCGCTCGGGCTGCTCCACCGTCGCGGGGGTGCCCTTCTCGTCGGCGACCTCGGCCGCGGCATCCTGAGGTCCCTCGGCAGACGGCTCGCGCCGCGCGGCGACGAGGCTCGCGACCGTCGCCACCGCCATCGACAGGATGATCACCGCGAGCGAGACCCACGTCGAGATCTCGGGAGCCCACTCGATCGGCTCGCCGCCGTTGAGGAACGGCAGCTCGTTGACGTGCATCGCGTGCAGGATGAGCTTCACGCCGATGAAGGCGAGGATGAACGCGATGCCATAGTGCAGGTACTTCAGGCGATCGAGCAGGTCGCCGAGCAGGAAGTAGAGCTGGCGCAGGCCCATGAGCGCGAAGAGGTTCGCGGTGAACACGATGAACGGGCTCTGCGTGATGCCGAAGATCGCGGGGATCGAGTCGATGGCGAAGAGCAGGTCGGTCACGCCGATCGCCACGAACACGATGATCATCGGCGTGAACAGCTTCTTGCCGTTGACGCGGGTGATGACCTTCTTTCCGTCGTACGAGTCGCTCATCGGCAGCACGCGGCGCAGCGTCCGCACGATGAGGTTCTCCTTCTGGCTGTCGTCATCGTCGTCGCCGGGGAAGGCCTGGCGGATCGCGGTGTAGATCAGGAACAGGCCGAAGAGGTAGAAGATCGGGCTGAAGTTCTCGATGATCGTCGCGCCGACGAGGATGAAAGCCCCCCGCAGGATCAGCGCGATGATGATGCCCACCATCAGCACCTCCTGCTGATAGCGGCGCGGCACGGCGAACTGCCCCATGATCAGCACGAAGACGAAGAGGTTGTCGATCGACAGGCTGTACTCGGTGAGCCAGCCGGCCACGAACTGACCCGCCACCTCTCCCCCGGCGACGATCCACAGCACGCCCGCGAAGATGAGCGCGAGCGTCACGTAGAAGACGACCCAGAGCGTCGACTCCTTCGGCGCCGGGATGTGCGGACGCTTGAGGATGATCAGCAGGTCGGCGATCAGGATGACGACCAGCACCACCAACGTGATGGTCTGGAAGAGCGGGTCGAGCTGCAGCTCCATCGCGGGGGCCTTTCATCGGGGGAAGCGATCGAGTCTATCGAGCGGACTCCGCCCGCCCCCGGGTTGTGCACGTAGTTCTCATTACGTGCGTCGTTGCGTGAGACGATCGGCCGCGCACCGACACCTCTGAGTGAGAGAGTGCTCGCAGAGCCTCGCCCGGACGAGAAGTGGATGCCGATGACCGACGACGTGATCGACGACAGGATGCTGGTCGCGCGCGCCGCCGGCGGCTCGGAAGCGGCGTTCCGCACCCTGTACCGCGCCTACGTGCGGCCCGTGTACTGGGTGGCCTTCGGTCTCGTCGGCCAGGCTGCTGACGCCGAGGACGTCACCCAGGAGACGTTCGTCGTCGCGTGGAGGAAGATCCCCGCTCTTCGCCTCGAGGGGGACTCGCTCCTCCCCTGGCTCGCGACGATCTGCCGCCTGCAGGCGCAGAATCGCCTGCGCGCACGGCGACGTCACGGTTCGCACGCGGCGCTCGACGCGGAGATCCCCTCCGTCGTCGACGTGGAAGCGCAGGTCGTCCAGGCCGAGACGGTCGCCGCGATCCTCGCGGCCGTCGACCGACTGAGCGAGCTCGACCGGGAGATCTTCCGCCTGTGCGCCGCCGAGGGTTACGGGTACGAGGCAGCGGCGGCGACGTTGGGCGTCTCGCACGGCGCGGTACGCAACCGCCTCTCCCGCATCCGATCCCGGATGCGCGCCACCGCGATGGAGACGGAGACCCCATGAACGCGCCCACCCTTCCCTCCCTGTCCCCCGACCGGATGGATGCCATCGAGACCGCCGTCTTCGGACGGATCGCCGACGAACGCGACCGCCGTCGTCGGCGTCGACGCGCCGTCTGGACGGGCGTCGGCGCCGCCGCCGCCGTCATCGTGGTCGCCGCCGTCGTCGGCCCCTCGCTCAGCACCACCTCGGGCGTCAGCGGTTCGTCGACCGTCGCGGGTGCGGGCGACAGCGCGCCCGAGGGCGGGACGATCGATCAATCCGCTCAGGGCTTCGCCGGCTCGGAGGCCGGGTCCGCGCCCGTGGCCCCCGACCAGAGCGGTGCGGGGGCACGCTCCGACGCCTCGTCGTCGACGGACGCCTCCGCGCGGGAGATCGTCTCCACGGGGTCCAGCACGGTCGCCGTCGACGACATCGGCACCGCGATCGAGGCGATCGGCAACGCCGCCACCGCGGCCGGCGGCTATGTCGAATCGTCTCAGCTCGGCGACGGCGGCGTCGTGATGCCCCTCGAAGGAACCCCGACGGGCGCGACGCTCTCCTCGGGATGGATCACCGTCCGGGTCCCCGCCGACTCGCTCGCCACGGTGATGGACGGCCTGAGCACCGTGGGCGAGGTCACCGCGACCAGTGTGACCCGGTCCGACGTCACCGACCAGGCCATCGACCTGCGTGCGCGGGTGGCCGCGGGCGAGGCGTCCGTCGCCCGCCTGACCGAGCTGATGGCGCAGGCCGGATCGGTGTCCGACCTGATCGCCGCCGAGACCGCTCTCGCCGATCGCCAGGCGCAGCTCGACAGCGACCGGCAGATCCTCCAGTCGCTGTCGTCGCAGGTGGCGATGTCGACGCTCAGCGTGCAGCTGACCGCGCGCACGGCATCCGTCACCGCCGATCCGGCGGGCTTCGGCGACGGCCTCGCCGCGGGATGGAACGGCCTCGTGGCGACGCTCAACGGCATCGTGATCGGTCTGGGCTTCCTGCTGCCGTGGGTCGTCGTGGCCGGGATCGCCGCCGCCGTGGTGTGGGGCGTGCGCCGGGTCGTCCGCCGTCGCCGCGCCGCACGACAGGGCTGAGTCGGAAGGTCGAAGCGAGGCGGATGCCAGGGGGTTGGCGTCCGGTTCTCGATGCACTCATCCCGTTCCATGGGCGTCTCGAGCGTGGTCCGGGGCCGCTCCACTGTGCGCGGAGCCTCCGGGCGGGTGGGGCCCAACCCGCACATGCAGCTCCTCGTCCAGCCGAAGTCGCCGACAACGAAGAAGAGCCCCGACCATTCGGTCGAGGCTCTTCTTCGTGTTGGTGACCCCAGCGGGATTCTCCCTCCGCCCCCTCCACGCGCCGCTTCGCAGCGCGCGGAGCCTCCGGGCGGTGGGGCCCAACCCGCGCATGCAGCTCCTCGTCCAGCCGAAGTCGCCGACAACGAAAATGAGCCCCGACCATTCGGTCGGAGCTCATTTTCGTGTTGGTGACCCCAGCGGGATTCGAACCCGCGTTACCGCCGTGAGAGGGCGGCGTACTAGGCCGCTATACGATGGGGCCGCGTCGCAACGTGTTCAAGTATGCACCACGAATGACGCGCACGCAAAATCAGGGCCGAGCCACCGATATCCCGGGCGTGTCCGGCCACGGTACCGCGATCGGGCGGCCAACGGAAGAGGCGATAGACGCTGTTCACCTTCCGCGCCAGCGCTTGCCGCCCCGTGGCATCCGGGAGTTGGATCGGGGTATGCGCCTCACGAAACACGAACACGCCGCCCTCGTCGTCGTCGAATCCGGGTACACGCTCGTCATCGACCCCGGGAGCTTCACCTCTCCCCTCGAAGAGCTCACGGGCCTCGTCGGAGTGGTGATCACGCACGAGCACGCCGACCACTGGACGCCCGAACACCTCACGCGCCTGCAGAAGGCGCACCCGGACGTGCCGATCTACGGGCCCGAGGGCGTGCGGAACGCCGCGGCGGGCTTCGAGATCACGATCGTGAACCCCGGTGACCGACTGGACCTCGGCCCCTTCCACCTCGAGTTCTTCGGCGGACGTCACGAAGTCATCCACGAATCGATCCCCGTGGTCGACAACGTCGGCGTCCTCGTCAACGACGCGCTCTACTACCCCGGCGACTCCTACGCCGTGCCGAAGCACAAGAAGGTGGCCCTTCTCGCCGCTCCGGTCGGGGCGCCGTGGCTCAAGATCGGCGATGCGATCGATTACGTCCTCGCGGTCAAGCCCGAGCGGGTCTTCGCCACACACGACATGACGCTCTCGGTCGCCGGCAAGCAGATGGGCGATGCCCGCCTGACGTGGGCGGTGGAGCAGAACGGCGGCTCTTTCGTCGATCTGAAGCCAGGCGATTCGGTCGAGGTCTGAGGCCGCGGGCGGGCCGAACTCCGGCGCTTTCGACCGTCGGCGTCGGTCGCCACGACGTGTCCGGCAGCGCATCACGCAGATCTCAGGAATTCTGCCCGCTCGCGCAACGCCACCCCGACGCTGACGGGCCCCGCTTCGAAACCAGAACACCGGATGCCACGAGCCCTCGGGCCCGTGGCATCCGGTGTTCTGGTGCGAGGTGCTTACTGCGCGTCGAGGTCGGTCTCGAGCAGCGCGACGAGCTCGTCGAGCGCCTGCTCGGCACCCTCGCCCTCGGCCTTGAGCGTCACGACCGTGCCGTGACCGGCGCCGAGACCCATGAGCGACAGGATGCTGCCGGCGTTGAGGTCGGGACCGCCCTGGGCCGCGATCGTGACGGGGACCTTCTTCTCCTGCACAGCCTGCACGAAGAGCTTCGCGGGACGGGCGTGGAGGCCCGAGGCGCTGGCGATGGTGGCCTGACGTTCTGCCATGGTGAATCCTTCCGATTCGACGGGGGTGTTACGCGGCGACCGTGACTGCGGGCGCAGCCTCGGTGACGGCGGCGTCCTTGGTGCTGCGACCGACGCCCTTGAGGGCGACGACGATGAGCGCCGTCACGACGGTACCCGCCACGATCGCGAGGGCGAAACCCCAGAAGGGGTTGATCGCGAAGAAGACGAAGATGCCGCCGTGCGGGGCGAACGACTGCACACCGAAGAGCATGCTCAGACCACCCGTGATCGCACCGCCCACCATCGAGGCGGGGATGACGCGCAGCGGGTCGGCCGCCGCGAACGGGATGGCACCCTCGGAGATGAACGAGGCGCCCAGCAGCCACGCGGCGGCGCCGTTCTCGCGCTCGACCGGAGTGAACTTCTTGCGCGCGAGCAGCGTCGAGGCCAGGGCCATGGCCAGCGGCGGGACCATGCCGGCGGCCATGACGGCGGCCATGATCAGGTACGGAGCCGTGTTGGTCTGGGTGGCGGCGGCGAGGCCCGTGGTGGCGAAGACGTAGGCGACCTTGTTGACCGGGCCACCGAGGTCGAAGCACATCATGAGACCGAGGATCACGCCGAGCAGGATCGCACCGGCACCGGAGGCGGCGAGCGAGTTGAGGCCGTCGGTGAGGGCGGCCATGAGGGCGGCGATCGGGCGACCGAGGAACAGGATCATCAGGCCCGAGGCGAAGATCGAGCCGAGGAACGGCACGATGACGACGGGCATGAGTCCGCGCAGCCAGCGCGGCGCGTCGAAGCGGCCGAGCCACCAGGCGATGAAACCGGCGAGCAGACCGCCGATGATGCCGCCGATGAAGCCCGCGTTCATGAGCACCGCGACGGCACCGGCGACGAATCCGGGCGCAATACCCGGGCGGTCGGCGATCGCGTAGGCGATGAAGCCCGCGAGCACGGCGACGATGAAGCCCATCGAGGTCGCGCCGATCATGAACGCCACCGAGCCGAGGTACTGGCCGACCGGTCCGAGCGGGGAGGTGATGCCCTCGGTCGGGAGGTCCCACAGCGAGTTCTGGATGATGACGTTGGCGGCGTTCTGCGTCACCTGGTACCCGCCGAGCAGGAAGCCCAGCGCGATGAGCAGACCGCCACCGGCGACGAAGGGGATCATGTAGCTGACGCCGGTGAGCAGCCACCGCTGGATGCGACGGCCCACCGACTGCTGCGCCACCGGAGCGTCCGACGCGGATGCCGCGGCGGCACCGCCCTGCACGCGCGCGGCGTTCGGGTTCTCGCTGGCGGCGAGGGCCTCGGCGATGAGCTGCTTCGGCTGCTCGATGCCGCGCTTGACGCCGGCGCGCACGACGGGCTTTCCCGCGAAGCGCTGCGGCTCGCGCACGTCGACGTCGACCGCGAAGATCACGGCGTCGGCGTCGTCGATGACGCTCTGCGGGAGGGCCTTGTATCCGCTCGAACCCTGCGGCTCGACGACGAGCTCGACGCCGTCGGTCTCGGCACCGGCCGCGGTGAGCGCGTCGGCGGCCATGAAGGTGTGGGCGATGCCCGTGGCGCACGCGGTGACGGCGACGATCTTCTTCGTCTTCGTCGCCGTGGCGGTGCGCGCCTCGGCGCGGGTCGCAGCGGGGGCCTCGGCGGCCGCCGGCTGCGCGGGGGCCGGGTTCACGGCATCCGTGATGATGCGCACCGCGTCCGAGGGCGTCTGCGCGGCGCGCAGGCCGGACATGAACTGGTCGTTCATGAGGCTGCGAGCCAGCTGCGACAGCACCGCAAGGTGCGCCTCGTCGGCACCGGCGGGTGCGGCGATGAGGAACACGATGTCGGCCGGGCCGTCGGGGGCGCCGAAGTCGACGCCCGGGGTGAGGCGGGCGAAGGCGAGGGTCGGCTCGGTGACCGACGCGCTGCGCGCGTGCGGGATGCCGATACCGCCGGGCAGGCCGGTCTCGTCTTTCTGCTCGCGGGCCCACGCGTCGTCGAAGAGTTCTTGGGCGCTGGTCGCGCGGCCCTGCGCGACGACGCGCTCGGCGAGGGCGCGGATCACCGACTGCTTGTCGGTGCCCAGGGGCACGTCGAGGGTGACGAGCTCCGGAGTGATGATGTCGGACATTGTCAGTGACCTCCGTGGTCAGGATGTTGCGATGGGGGTGGCGAAATCGGATACGGCGATCGGGCCCGGGGGCAGATCGGCCGGTGTCGGGGCCTGGGTCCCCGGCAGGGTCGCGGCAGCGGCACCGTAGGCGATGCTGCGCGCGAGACGGTCGGGGGCCGGAGCCCCGTCGAGGTCGGCCAACAGGTAGCCGGCGAGCGAGCTGTCGCCCGCGCCGACCGTGCTGGCGACCTGGATCTTGGGGGCGCGTCCGCGCCACGCGCCGTCGGCGGTGAACAGCAGCGCACCGTCGGCACCGAGGGTCACGAGAGCGGATGCCACGCGGCCGGGCACGAGGGCCGTTGCGCGCCGGGCGGCCTCGGCGAGGACATCGGCGTCGAGGGACGGGTCTTCCCCGACCAGCTCGGCGAGCTCCTCGTGGTTCGGCTTGATGAGGTCGGGACGAGCGCTCTCGACGACCGCGGCGAGAGCCTCGCCGGAGGCGTCGACCGCGATGAGCGGGGCGGCGGCGCCCCAGCGTCCGCGGACGGCGGAGACGAGGTCGGCGTAGAACGACGCGGGCACCCCGGGAGGCAGGGACCCGGCGAGCACGAGCCAGGTCGCGCCCTCGGCGGCCGCGACCACGCCCGCGGTAAGCGCCTCGGCCTCGACGGCGCTGAGTTCGGCACCGGGCAGGTTGAGCTTCGTGGTCTCCCCGGTGGGGTCGGTGATGGTGAGGTTCGCGCGGGCACGACCGGCCACCTCGACGACGTCGAGGGCGATGCCGGTGTCCTCGAGCAGCACACGATACGGGTCGTGAGCACCGACCGGCACGACGGCCCGGGCCGGGGCACCGGCGGCCGTCACGACGCGGGCGACGTTGACGCCCTTGCCTCCGGCATCCTCGCGCGACGACACCGCACGCTGAACCTCGCCCGGGACGAGGGCGTCGGACAGCACAACGGCACGGTCGGCGGACGGGTTGGCGGTCAGGGTGACGATCATGCGACCCGCACCTCGATGTCGGCGTCGGCGAGGGCCTCGGCCAGGTCGGCGGGCGGTGCCGCATCGGTCACGAGAACGTCGATCTCGTCGAGCTGGGCGAAGCGCACGAGCAATTCCTCTCCGAACTTGGCCGCGTCCGCGACGAGGACGACGCGGCGGGCCGTTTGGATGATGGCGGCCTTCACCGCGGCCTCGTCGGGGTCGGGCGTGCTGAGGCCGAATCCCGCGCTCAGACCGTTGGTGCCGACGAAGGCGATGTCGGGCCGCAGCTGGCCGATCGTGCGTACGGTGTGCGCGCCGACGGCGGCGGCGGTGACCCCGCGGACGCGGCCGCCGATGGTGGTCAACGACAGCCGGTCGTCGCCCGAGAGCACGTGCGCGGCTTCGAGCGAGTGCGTGACGACCTCGACCCCGGCGATACCCGCCCCGAGAGCCTCGGGCAGGAGAGCGGCGACCGCGGCGGGCGTCGTGCCGGCGTCGAGGAAGACCGAGCCGCGGAAGTCCGGGC
This sequence comes from uncultured Microbacterium sp., assembly GCF_947489255.1. GTDB lineage: Bacteria > Actinomycetota > Actinomycetes > Actinomycetales > Microbacteriaceae > Microbacterium > Microbacterium phycohabitans. Next base: position 233,183 of record NZ_CANLCY010000002.1, on the reverse strand, counting down.
CCAACAGAGCGACGGCCGCGACGGCGATCGCGCGCTTCGCATCGCCGTGCCGCTCTCGACGTTCGGTGAGCGGAGACTCCGCGGTGCTCGCGCGGCCGGCGTCGACGGCGCCACCGTGCACGCGACGGAGCGAGCCGAGGCTTTCGAGGCGATCGAGGTCGCGGCGCACCGTCTCGGTGGTCACGTCGAAGCGGCGGGCGAGGTCGACGACGCTGACGCGTCCGACCTCGCGCAGTTCGCGCTCGATGAGCTGCTGGCGCTCCATTGCGTACACGGGATCTCCTTCGAAGATTCCCACACAGTACAACACGAAACCACAGAGGGCAACAGATTCACGCAGGCATGCGCGCAGGACGCCTCCAGCTCCCGCACCCACGGACTTCCGTCGGGTCGCGCGCCGTTCCTCACCGATCGGCTGGGCAGGACAGCATCTCGGGATGCCGCCCGCCAGGGCAGCCGGGGGTGACGGCGGTCAGCGAGCGTCGGCGGGCGGGGAGCGCCGGGGATCAGGGCGCGACGACGGAGATCGTGAAGTCGACCTGCTGCCCGTCGGGGCCGGTGGTCGTCGCCGCCGTCGTCCCGAGCGCGCGGGCGATGAAACCGGGCCGGAACACCGCCCCCTCCGACGGACCTCCCGCCGAGAACTCCGCGACGGTCACGTCCGCCGTCGAGCCGGTCCACTCCGCCTCGGTCCCGTCGGGCACGGCGAGGACCACCGCGCTCCCGATGGCCACGCTCACGTCGGTCCCCGCGAGGTCCGCCGGCACGACGATCGCCGGCGGGAGCGCTTGCCCCTCGGACGACGGCGTCGGGGAGGGTGCGGCGGCACTGCCGATCGGCGTGACGGGGTCGGATCCCGCCGGCGTGCACCCCGCGACCATCAACGGCAACACGATCGCAGCGACGGCGACGGCGGAACGCTTCACGGTGACCTTCTTCCGCGGGGTGGATGCCGATGGCATCCCTCGATCGGATGGTAGCGACGGCGCGCGCGCGATCGTCGTCGTCGCGCGGTCAGTCCCGCGCGCTCGGGTCGTCGGTGGGAACGACCGGGACCTCGATCGAAGCCACCGGCGCGTCGAGGAGACCGAGAAGGCCCGCGGGCGAGGTTTCGAGGCCCTCCTCGTCGGGCAGCACCTCGGCGCGCGAGCGCGGACGCACCGGCTCACCGGGAAGCCCGGCCCACTCGCTCGGTTCTTCGGGTCGCTGTACGAAGAGTCCCATGCGCCCAGTGTGCCGCGTCGGCGTAAGGACGGGCTGGGAAAGCGAAAGCCCCGGTGATCTTCGCGATCACCGGGGCTTTTCTCAAAGCTGGGGTACCTGGACTCGAACCAAGAACAACGGAACCAGAAACCGCCGTGTTGCCAATTACACCATACCCCAAGGCGCTGAGCCGTAACTCGTGCCGAGGATCAAGCTTACGTGACGCGGGCTCCAGCGCCAAACCGGCGCCCCTCGACGCGCGTCCCGGGCGTTTCCCACGCCTGCCGCCCCCGCGTCGGGACGCCCCGATTCCCCGCAGAAACACGCGATCCTCGCATCCTCCGGCGAGAGGAGTGCGAGGATCGTCGCGATCTGCGAAGACGGGGCGCTCAGCCCAGGTGCTGCACCAGCGCCTCGAGGCGGCGCAGCGTCTCGGCCTTGCCGAGCAGCTCCATCGACTCGAACAGCGGCGGCGACACGCGCCGGCCCGTCAGGGCGACGCGCGGCGGACCGTAGGCCACGCGGGGCTTGAGACCGAGCTCCTCCACGAGCGCCGTCGACAGGGCCGCCTGCACACCAGCGGTGGTGAAGTCGTCGACGCCCTCGAGGGCGCGGACGGATGCCGTGAGCACCTCGGCCGCATTGGCGGGAAGCCCCTTCAGGGCGTCCTCGGCGTAGGTCACGTCGGAGACGAAGAGAAAGCCGAGCATCCCCGGCACCTCGCCGAGGAGCTGCACGCGCTCCTGCACGAGAGGCGCGGCCTCGGCGATGATCGCCCGGTGCTCCGGCGACGGATCCTCGGCGATCAGCCCCGCGCCCGCGAGGTACGGGACGATCCGGGCGGCGAAGTCATCGGCATCCAGCATCCGGATGTGGTCGCCGTTGATCGCCTCGGCCTTCTTCTGGTCGAAGCGCGCGGGGTTCGGGTTGACGTCGGCGATGTCGAACGCGGCGATCATCTCCTCCAGCGAGAACACGTCGCGGTCGCTCGCGAGCGACCAGCCCAGCAGCGAGAGGTAGTTGAGCAGGCCCTCGTGGATGAACCCCTTCTCGCGCTGCAGGAACAGGTCGGCCTGCGGGTCGCGCTTCGAGAGCTTCTTGTTGCCCGTCTCGCCCAGCACCAGCGGCATGTGACCGAAGCGCGGGATGAACGTCGTGACCCCGGCATCCACCAGGGCCGAGTACAGCGCCAGCTGACGGGCCGTGGAGGGCATGAGGTCTTCGCCGCGGATGACGTGGGTGATGCCCATGAGCGCGTCGTCGACCGGGTTCACGAAGGGGTAGAGCGGCACTCCCCCGGCGCGCACGAGCACGAAGTCGGGGAAGGATCCTGCCGGGAAGGTCACCTCGCCGCGGATGAGGTCGACGTAGCTGAGGTCGTGATCGGGAACGCGCAGACGCCACGCGGGCTGACGCCCTTCGGCGCGGAACGCCGCCTTCTGCTCGTCGGTGAGGTCGCGGTCGAAGTTGTCGTAGCCGAGCTGCTTGGCGCGGCCGTTCGCCTCGTTGCGGGCGTCGATCTCCTCCGCCGTCGAGTAGCTCTCGTACACGGCGCCGGCGGCGATGAGCTTGTCGAGCACCTCGCGGTAGATCTCGTGGCGCTGGGACTGGCGGTAGGGGGCGTGCGGACCGCCGACCTCGACCCCCTCGTCCCAGTCGATGTTCATCCACCGCAGTGCCTCGAGGAGCTGCTGGTAGCTCTCCTCGCTGTCGCGCGCGGCGTCGGTGTCTTCGATGCGGAAGACGAGCGTGCCGCCGTTGTGCCGGGCGTACGCCCAGTTGAACAGGACCGTGCGGATGAGACCGACGTGCGGCAACCCCGTCGGTGAGGGGCAGAACCGAACGCGAACGTCGGCGCCGGTGGCGGTCGTGGTGCGGGGATCGGGCGTGGCAGACATCCCCTCGATCCTACCGGCGGGCGCCGCCGGTCCCCGAGGTGCGTCGATGCTCGGCCACCACCTCGGCGACGACCTCGAGGGCCGCACCCACCGCGGGCACGCTCTCGGCTCCTCGGGCGGTGACGACGTGGAGGGTGCGTGCCTCCTCCCCGGGAAGGCGCGGCACCGCGATACCGGCGAGCAGGGGGAGGGATGCCACGGCCATGCGCGGCAGGATGGCCATGCCGACGCCGAGCGCGACGAGGTTCTCGACGGCGATGTAGTTGTCGGTCTCGAACGCGATGTCGGGCGTGAACCCCGCGCGCCCGCAGGCCTCGAGCAGATGGCCGCGGCACTGGGGGCAGCCGGCGATCCACCGCTCCCCCGCCAGCTTCGACAGGTCGATCGGGTCGTCGGAGGCGGCGGAATGCTCCGCGGGGACGACCACGACGGTGTCGTCGTCGCCCAGGCGGCGGACCGACAGGCCGGCGGCGGCCTGCGTGAGCTGCTCGCGGCGATCACCGGGGTAGCTGTAGATCAGGGCGATGTCGGCGCGGTCCTCCCGCACCGCGGAGATGGCCTCCGGGGGTTCCGCCTCGACGAAGCTGATCGACACGCCCGGGCGGCGGGCCGTGACCGCCGCGATGACGCGCGGCACGACGGTCGACGACGCCGAGGGGAACGCCGCGATCCGCACGCGGCCGGCGCGCAGGCCGCGCAGCTCCGCGAGGTCGCCGGCTGCGGCATCCAAGGCGGTCGTGACCGTCGCGGCGTGACGCGCGAGGACCCACCCGGCCTCGGTGAGTCGCACGCCGCGACCGACGCGCTCGACGACGGGCATCCCCGCGCGTTGCTCGAGGCGGCGCAGCTGCTGGCTGACCGCGGGCTGACTGTAGCCGAGGGCCCGCGCGGCAGCGGTGATCGAGCCGGTGTCGGCGATCGCCTTGACGACGCGGAGTCCGTGGGCGTCGAGACCGTCGTCGATGTCGCTCATGACGACACATAAGCAGAATGGATGCTTCTCATGCAACACCTGCTCTAGTGCAATGACCCCGCGGAGCGCGACCCTGGTTCCATGAGCAGCCTCGCCACGCACTTCGCCGGCGGCCGCGACTACCTCGCCGCCTGCACCGTCGGACTCCCGTCCCGCGCCACGGTGCGCGCCGTCCGCGCCGACCTCGATGCCGCGGCATCCGGTCGTCCCGACGTCGTCGCGGCCTCGCAAGCGGTCGAGGAGGCCCGGGCCTCCTTCGCTCGCCTCGTGAGCACACCGGTGAGTCACGTGGCGATCGGCTCGCAGACCTCGGTGCAGGTGTCGCTGATCGCCGCATCGGTTCCCGACGGCGCGGAGGTGCTGTGCGCCGAGGGCGACTTCTCGTCGCTCGTCGCCCCCTTCGCGCACGCGGGTCGAGGCATCCGGCTGCGCACCGCTCCCCTGTCGGAGCTCGCCGCCGCCATCGCCCCCGACACCTGGCTCGTCGCGTTCTCGCTCGTGCAGTCGGCCACCGGCGAGGTGGCGGATGCCGCGGGCATCGCCGCCGCCGCGGCACGCGCGGGAGCGCGGACCCTCTGCGACCTGACCCAGGCCGCGGGGTGGCTGCCCGTCGACGCGACCATGTTCGACGCGACCGTGTGCCACGCGTACAAGTGGCTGTGCTGCCCCCGGGGCGTGTCGTTCCTCACCCTGTCCCCCGCGTTCGCGGACGAGATCCGCCCGGTGCAGGCCGGCTGGTACTCCGGCGACGACCCGTGGTCGTCGTGCTACGGCATCGGCGGCACGCTCGCCTCCGACGCACGCCGCTTCGACGTCTCGCCCGCGTGGCAGGCATTCGTCGGGGCGGCTCCCGCGCTCGCCCTGTTCGCCGACGCCGACATCACCGCGATTTACACGCACACGACGGGCCTCGCCGCACGCTTCCGCGACGGCCTCGGGCTCGCCCACCCCGAGCGTCCCTCCGCCATCGTCACGTGGCCGGATGCCACCGGCGAAGCCCTCGCGCAGCTGACCGCGCACGGCATCACCGCATCGGGCCGCGCAGGTCGGGCCCGGGTGGCCTTCCACGTCTTCAACGACGAGCGCGACGTCGACCGGGCGCTGCACGCCCTCGGTGTGCGCGGGATCGAGAACCTGTCGGCGTTCGACGGTTTGGTGTACGCGATCTGACGCGAGTTCGCCCCTGCCCGCAGCGGGCTCGAGGTGTCACGCGCCGTCGCGCGAGCGCGCCACGGCGCGACTCCTCACGCGCGGGCGGACGCGACAGGAGCTCGCCCGACGAGCGACGCGCCCAGGCAGACCAGGCCGACGGGAACGAACGCCCAGAGCGCCAGTCCGCCGTAGCCGGCGAGCCCGAGGATCAGTCCCGCCAGGATCGACCCCACCGCCGCCGAGGCCGTCATGAGCGTGTCGCTGCGACCCTGCCGGCGCGGTCGCAGCGCGAGCGGCGTCGCCTCCGTCAGCAGCGCCGAGCCGGCGACGGTCGCCGCGCTCCACCCGAGACCGAGCAGTACTAGCGCGACCAGCACACCGACCTGCGTATCGGCGAACGCGGCCGCGGCGACGAGCGCCGCCGCGAGCAGCACCTGGCCAAGCAGGATCACCGGGATGCGACCCCAGCGATCCGCGAGGATCCCGAACACCGGCGACAATCCGTACATCCCGAACACGTGCAAAGCGATCGTGACGCCGACGGCCAGGGTCACGGCATCCGGGGCGACGATGTGCGACAGGTGAACGGGCGTCATCGCCATCACCGACGCCATGGTCACGTGCGACGCGGCGACGGCGAGCATCGCGAAGCGCGCGAGCGCGGGCCGGTCCGTCTGGGGTGCCACGGGGGCGGAGGCCGCCCTCTCGCGGTCGAGACGCTGGGCCAGCAGCAGCGGGTCGGGGCGCAGGACCAGGACGTACAGTGCGAAGGCGCACGCCTGAGCGGCGAACGAGAACAGGTACGCACCGGTGAGGCGCGGCATCCCGATGCTCGCCCCGAGGAGTTCGCCGGGCGCCAGCAGGAGCGGACCGACCACCCCGCCGACCGTGGTGGCCCACACGACCGTGGCGAGGTCGCGACCGCGTCGTGCGGTGGGAGCGAGGTCGGTCGCCGCGAATCGCGATTGCAGGGTGGCGGCGTTACCGGCCCCGATCAGCGCGATACCGACGAGCAGGAGGGGGAACGCCCGTGTCGCGGCCGCGGCGATGACGACGGCGATGCCCGTCAGCGCAGCAATGTTGCCGGTGGTCAGGGCGAGGCGACGCCCGCGGCGCGCGGCGAGTCGCGCGAGCGGGATCGCGGTGAGGGCGGCCCCCAGCGTGACCGACGCCGTGGCGAAGCCCGACAGGGCTTCCTGCCCCGACAGGTCGGCCGCGAGCAGGGCGCCGAGGGAGAGGGTCGCTCCGAACGCCACGCCGGTGAGCACCTGGCCCGCCGCGAGCACACGCACCGTGCGGCGCTGTGTCGCGGCGAGATCGATGCCCGCCGGCGCGGCGGTGTCAGGCATCGCGGGCGGTGTTGCGCAGCACCCCGATGCCGTCGATCTCGACCTCGACGACGTCGCCGGCGACGAAGGACCCGATCCCGGCGGGGGTTCCGGTGAGGATGAGGTCGCCCGGGAGCAGCGTGAACACGGCCGACGCGTAGGCGACGAGGGTGGGGATGTCGTGGATCATGTCGGACACGGGACCCTGCTGGCGCACCTCCCCGTTGACGCGAGTGGTGATCGACGCGGCGGACACGTCGAGATCGGTCTCGATGACGGGCCCGACCGGGCAGAAGGTATCGAAGCCCTTGGCGCGCGACCACTGGCCGTCGGTGCGCTGGAGGTCACGGGCCGTGACGTCGTTCGCGACGGTGTAGCCGAAGATGTACTCCCCCGCCCGTTCGGCGGGCACGTTCTTCGCGATGCGCCCGATGACGACGGCGAGCTCGCCCTCGTAGTCGGTCTGGGAGCTGAGGCTCGTGGGACGCACGATGACGTCGTTCGGTCCGATCACCGAGGTGTTGGGCTTGAGGAACATGAGCGGTTCGGCCGGCGCCTCGCCGCCCATCTCCGCCGCGTGATCGTGATAGTTCTTCCCGATGCACACGACTTTCGACCGCGGGATGACGGGCGCGAGCAGCGTCACGTCGGCGAGCGGGATGCGCTCGCCGGTGGTGCCGAACCCGGCGAACATGGGGTCGCCCTCGAGCACGACGAGGTGATCGTCGTCGACGATCCCGTAGCGAAGGGCATCCTGGTGGCTGAATCGAGCGATCTTCACCGGGCCAGCCTATCCGCGGGGTCCGACACCGGCCCGGGCCGCCCGCCTCTTCGCACGCTTGAACGCGATCCGCGCCGGGAAACACGAGGGCAGCGCGTCCATGCGTGCGACCAGGCCGATATCCCCGGCGCAAACGATGGAGGGGCCCCCGGCATCCGGGAGCCCCTCCGAGGACGACGCGGGTCAGGCGTCGAGGCGGTACAGCCAGCCGTGCTTGTCTTCGGCGCGGCCGTACTGGATGTTCGTGAGCTCCTCGCGCAGCTCCAGGGCGAGCGTGCCCGAGGGCTGCTCGTCGATGAAGTCGCGTCCCTTGAGCATGCCGATCGGCGTGACCACAGCCGCGGTGCCGCACGCGAACACCTCGACGATGTCACCGGATGCCACGCCCTCGCGCCACTCGGTCAGCGAGACGTTGCGTCCCTCGACGTGGTGGCCGCGGTCGCGCGCGAGCTGCAGGAGCGAGTCGCGCGTGATGCCCTCGAGGATCGAGTCGGACTGCGGGGTGACGATGGTGCCGTCCTTGTAGACGAAAACGACGTTCATGCCGCCGAGCTCCTCGACGTTGCGGTCCTGGTCGAGGAAGACGACCTGGTCGCACTCGTTCTCGTAGGCCTCGGACTGCGGGAGCAGGCTCGCGGCGTAGTTGCCGCCGGTCTTGGCCGCACCCGTTCCGCCCTTGCCGGCACGCGAATAGTCCTCGCTGAGCCAAATCGAGACCGGCTGCACGCCGCCCTTGAAGTAGGCGCCGGCGGGGCTCGCGATCAGGTAGTACGCGACCTTGTGCGCGGGGCGGACGCCGAGGAACGCCTCCTTGGCGAACATGAACGGTCGCAGGTACAGGCTCTGGTCTTCACCCGAGGGGACCCACGCGCCGTCGACGGCGATGAGTTCGCGCAGCGACTGCAAAAAGTAGGGAACGGGCAGCTCGGGCAGGGCGAGACGGCGAGCCGAGCGCTGCAGACGCCGACCGTTCTGATCGGGGCGGAACGTGTGGACCGAGCCGTCGGCGTGCCGGTAGGCCTTGATGCCCTCGAAGATCTCCTGGCCGTAGTGCAGCACCGCGGCCGCGGGGTCGAGGGAGATGGGGCCGTAGGGTGAGACGCGCGGGCGGTGCCATCCGCCACGCACCGACCAGCAGATGTCGACCATGTGGTCGGTGAAGTTCTGCCCGAAGCCGGGGCTGGCCAGGATGGCATCGCGGTCGGCCGCGCTCTTGGCGGCGAGGTTGCGGGTGACCGCGAACTCGAGCGGGTCGAGTCCGGTGTCGGGGTCGGTGTCGATGGTCGTCATCTGTGATCCAAAACTCTTCGTGTGCCGGGGGCGATGCGGGCCGATCGGTCCAGGTTACGCCTGGACGCGAGCGGCGATGGCGTCGCCGATCTGAGCGGTGGTGCGGGCGCCGTCACGGCTCGCGATGTCGTCCTCGACCGCGCGGGTGACGCGGGCGGCTTCGTCGGTCAGCCCGAGGTGATCGAGCAGCAGGGCGACGGAGAGGATCGCGGCCGTGGGGTCGGCCTTCTGGGATCCCGCGATGTCGGGCGCCGATCCGTGCACGGGCTCGAACATCGAGGGGAAAGCGCCGTCGGGGTTGATGTTGCCCGAAGCGGCGAGGCCGATGCCACCGGTGACGGCGCCGGCCAAGTCGGTCAGGATGTCGCCGAAGAGGTTGTCGGTGACGATCACGTCGAAGCGGCCCGGGTTCGTGACCAGGAAGATGGTTGCCGCGTCGACGTGCAGGTAGTCTACGTCGACCCCCGGGAACTCGGATGCCACGGCATCCACGATCCGCTTCCACATACCCCCGGCGTGCACGAGCACGTTGGTCTTGTGCACGAGGGTGAGCTTGTGCCGACGACGCTCGGCCAGGGCGAAGGCGTAGCGCACGACGCGCTCGACGCCGTACGCCGTGTTGACCGATGTCTCGTTCGCGACCTCGTGCGGGGTGCCGCGTCGGATCGCGCCGCCGTTTCCGACATAGGGGCCCTCGGTGCCCTCGCGCACGACGACGAAGTCGATCTCGCCGGGCTCGGCCAGCGGCCCGGTCGCCCCGGGGTAGAGCTTCGACGGACGGAGGTTGACGTAGTGGTCGAGCTCGAAGCGCAGCTTGAGCAGGAGACCGCGTTCGATGTTCGCGTCCTTCAGTCGCGGATCGCCCGGCACTCCCCCGACGGCGCCCAGGAGGATCGCGTCATGCGAGGCGATGGCGGCCAGGTCGTCGTCGGTGAGGGTGTCGCCCGTCTCGAGGTAGCGGCCCGCTCCGAGCGAGAACGGCGTCTTCTCGAACGTCACTCCCGAATCGGCGGTGACCGCGTCGAGGACCTTCACGGCCTCCCCCACGACCTCGGGACCGATGCCATCACCGGGGATGACGGCCAGCTTCACGACACGCGACATCGCTCTCCTCAGAGCTCGGGGCACGTCACTTCGTCGACGTGCCGCGGGACCCTCCCAGGGTAGTGGCAGCGATCACCGCGGCCACGACGATCAGGCCCGCGCCGATCAGCGCCGTGATCACGACACCGGAGTCGAACGCGTGCGCGGCGGCGAGACGCAGGGCCTCGGCCAGCGCCGGATCGTCGAGCGTCTGCGACACGGCGACGGCTCCGGCGAGGGTCTCTCGCGCCCCCTGGGCCGCCGCCTCCGGCAGCCCGTCGGGAAGGACGAGCTCCGCACGGTAGAACGCGGCCAGGATGCCGCCCAGCACGGCCGTGCCGAGCACGGCGCCCACTTCGTAGGCTGTCTCGGACACGGCGCTCGCGGCGCCCGCCTTGGCCGACGGAGCGCTGGAGAGGATGAGTTCGTTCGACACCGTCTCGGCCGCACCGATGCCGATGCCGAGCAACCCGAACGCCACGATGAGCTGGACGAGGTCGGCGGTGGACAGCGCCACCATCACGTATGCCACGACGGAGAACGTCAGCGCGACGGGCACGACCACGCGAGGCGCCATGCGTTTGGCCACGGGCACCACCGCCAGTCCGGCGACGATCATGAGCACGAGTCCCGGCAGCAGGGCGAAGCCGGCCACCATGGGTGAGAGCCCGACCACGAGCTGGAGATGCTGGGCGACGAAGTACAGGAACCCGACGAGTCCGACGACGCTGAGGAGATTGACCAGGATCGCACCGGAGAACGTGCCCCGGCGGAACAGTGTCATATCGAGCATGGGGGTGGGAAGCGAGCGCTGGCGGCGCACGAAGAGCCACCCGAAGACGATGCCGACGACGAACAGCACGGGGGCGAGCGAGAGCGGACCGTCGACCGCGAGCTTCTTGATGCCGTAGACGATCGGCACCATCGTCGCGAGCGACAGAAGCACGCTCGCGGGGTCGAACCGGCCCGGGTGCGGGTCGCGGCTCTCGGGCACGAAGAACGGGGCCAGGATCAGCAGCGGGACGAGAACCGGCACCGCCATGAGGAAGACCGACCCCCACGAGAAGTGCTCGAGGAGGAAACCGCCCACGATCGGCCCGAGCGCGGCGCCCGCCGAGAAGCCCGACGCCCAGATCGCGATGGCGAAGCGCCGCTGATCGCGATCGCGGAAGATGCTGCGCAACAGCGACAGCGTCGAGGGCATGAGCATGGCACCGAAGACACCCATGAGCGCGCGCCCCGCGATGAGGAGCGCCGCCGTGGGAGCGAAGGCCGACAGCGCGGACACCGCGGCGAAGCCGGTGGCGCCGATGAGGAGCAGCCGCCGACGACCGAACCGGTCGCCCAGGGTCCCCATCGTGACCAGCAGACCGGCGAGCACGAGCGGATAGACGTCGATGATCCAGAGCTGCTCGATGCTCGACGGCTGCAGCGACAACGCGATCTCGGGCAGGGCGAAGCTCAGCACCGTGTTGTCGACGGAAACGAGCAGCACGGGCAGCATGAGCACCGTCAGCGCGAACCAGCCACGCCAGCCGGCGCGGGTCACGGCAATCTCCGAGGTGGGCAACGACGAGGTGAGCATGCTTCCGATCCGTTTCTTAACCGTCCAGCCGGTATAGTAACAGAGAAGCACAGCCGTCCGCCATTACGATCGAGGAGTCATGAGCCGCCCCCCACTCGCCCGCGAAGCCGTCCTCGACGCGTTCACGAAGATCCTCGTCGACGAGGGTGAACGAGCCGCGACCATGGACGCCACGGCCCGCGGCGCCGGAGTGTCGAAGGGCGGGCTGCTCTACCACTTCAACTCCAAGAGCGCCCTCGAAGCGGCCCTCGTCGAACGCCTCGAGCGCCTGGCTCAAGAAGACGTCGACGAGATCGAGAAGTCCGCAGAGGGGGTCGTCGCCGCTCACCTGCGCTCGTCGCAGAACACCGGCTCGCCCCTCGACGTCACGATCCTCGCGGTGTCCCGTCTCGCGCAGAACGGCAACGACACGGCATCCGCCTCCCTCCGCCGCGTGCGGGAGCTGTGGGAAGAGAGCCTGCGTGCGCACACTCGCGACGAGACGGCCTTGCAGATGGTGCTGCTCGTCAGTGACGGTCTCTACTTCAACGCCGTACTCGACCTGAACGCGCTCCCCGGCCCGGCTCTCGAGGGGCCCGCGCTCGACGCGCTCATCGACGCCGTGGTCGCCGCGACCACCTGACGCAACGCCTCTTGCGTACGCGGCGGTGGTCGTCGCGACGGCTCAGCGGCATCGCATCCGCCGGTACGCGACTCGCGGCGTCGTGTCCGCGGAGCCCTCGGCGACGCCCCGCACACAACCTCCGCGATTCGCACAACCCCCGCCCGAACAGGACGCCGGCGACGGAGGTCGCGCACATCGCGGAGGTTGTGCTCACCCACCCCGCGCACACAATCTCGGTGATGCGCACAACCTCAGCCCCGAACGGGACGCATCCGACTGAGTTCCTGCACATCGCGGAGGCTGCACCCACCACCCCTCGGCTGCCCCGGACACAACCTCCGCGATTCGCAGAACCTCCGTCCGAACGGGACGCCTACGACGGAGGTCGTGCACATCGCGGAGGTTGTGCTCACCCACGTTTCGGCCCGTCCGCGAGCCTCGCCCCAACCGGCCCTCGGCCGCAACGCGCCGCCGGATGCCGAAGAGGGGGCCGCCCCAGCGACCCCCTCCCCCGTCACACGTTCGGGTCTCAGCCCTCGACGATCTCGATCTGACGGAACAGATCGGCGCCGACGGCCTCGCGCATCGCGCCGAGGATCTCGTCGGGAACCGGCGAGTCGACCGTGAGCACCGAGAGTGCGCGGCCCGTGGCATCCTGAGCCGCCACCTGGAGACCGGCGATGTTGATGCCGGCTTCGCCGAGCTTCTGGCCGTAGATGGCGACGATGCCCGGGCGGTCGGCGTAGCGCATCACGATGTGGTGCTGTTCGATCGGCACCTCGATGTCGTAGCCGTTGATCGCGACGACCTTGGGCACCATCCGGGTGCCGGCGAGCGTGCCCGCGACCGTGAGCGTCGAGCCGTCGGCGAGGGTTCCGCGCAGGATCGTGATGTTGCGGTACAGCGGGCTCTCGGCCTCGACCACGAGACGGGCCTCGACCCCGCGCTGCTCGGCGAAGAGCGGCGCGTTGACGTACGAGACGCTCTCGCTCACGATGCGGCTGAAGTATCCCTTGAGCGCCGCGAGGCGGTACACGCTCACGTCGTACTGCGCGAGCTCGCCGCGCACCTCGATGTCGAGGCTCGTGAGGGCGCTGTCGGCGAGGCCGCTGAAGAACTGGCCGAGCATCTCGACGAGCGCGATACCGGGGCGCACGAACGGGTCGATCGCGCCACCGGCGACGTTCACGGCATCCGGGACGAGGTCGCCCTCGAGGGCGAGCTTGACGCTGCGGGCGACCGAGACGCCGGCCTTCTCCTGCGCCTCTTCGGTGCTGGCACCGAGGTGCGGCGTGACGACGACGTTCGGGAGGTCGAGGAGCTTGCGGGCGGGGCCACCCTCGGCGGGGGGCTCGGTCGAGAAGACGTCGAGGCCGGCGCCGGCGATCTCGCCGGTCGTCAGCGCCTCGAACAGCGCCTCTTCATCGATCAGGCCGCCGCGGGCGACATTGATGACGTACGCGCTCTTCTTCATGCGGCGCAGCTGCTCGGCGCCGATCATGCCGGTGGTCTCGGGCGTCTTCGGCATGTGGATCGTGACGAAGTCGCTCTGCTCGAGAAGCTCGTCGAGCGAGACGAGCTGCACCCCGAGCTGCTGGGCGCGGGCGGCCGTGACGTAGGGGTCGTACGCGATGACGCGCATGTCGAAGCCCTGCAGGCGGGCGGCGATGAGGGCGCCGATGCGGCCGAGGCCGATGATGCCGATCGTCTTCTCGAAGAGCTCGGTGCCGGTGAACGAGCTGCGCTTCCACAGGCCCTGCGCGAGCGAGGCGTGCGCGGCGGGGATGCGACGGGCGAGGCTGAGCACGTGTCCGACGGTCAGCTCGGCGGCCGAGATGATGTTCGAGGTGGGGGCGTTGACCACCATGACGCCGGCCGCGGTGGCCGACTTGATGTCGACGTTGTCGAGGCCGACGCCCGCGCGGGCGACCACCTTCAGCGACGGCGCCGCGGCGAGGGCCTCGGCGTCGATCTGGGTGGCCGAGCGCACGAGCACCGCGTGGGCTTCGGCCAGGGCCGAGAGCAGCGCGGGGCGGTCGGTCCCGTCGACGTTGCGCACGTCGAAGTCGGGGCCGAGCGCGTCGATCGTGGCGGGAGAGAGTTCTTCGGCGATGAGCACGACGGGCTTCGTCACGGATGCGTCCTTCGAAACGGTGCTGGGGACCGGCGCGCACCGCCGCGCACCGCCGGCGCGAACCGGGCGCACGACCCGTGCGGGCCGTGTGCCAGCCTAGCGCGGCCCGGAATGCCCACCCGACCGTGTGACGCGCGACGCCGCCCTCCGCGGCGACAGCGCCGCCCTCGGCGATCCGCCGCCACCCCGAGCGCAGCGACCGCGCCGCGAGACGGCATCCCTCAGACCGCCAGGCGTCAGCCGGCAAGCGGGAGGTCCGCCGGCGAGCGGGAGGTCAGCCGGCAAGCGGGAGGTCCGCCGGCAAGCGGGAGGTCAGCCGGCAAGCGGGAGGTCCGCCGGCAAGCGGGACGTCGACCCCGCGCCGTCTCGCGGCGCACCCGGCGCACACCAGCCCGCGCTGGACGAATCAACGGATGCCGGGAACCCCGGCACCTCAGCCCCCGTACAGCCCGTACGACGTCGCTCCGTAACCGACGATCGCGAGCCAGAACGCCGCCGAGAGGGTGAGGCCCGCGAGCATCGCCAGAGCGAACTCCCCCGCGGCCCGACGCGCGCCGATCCCGAAGGCGACGGCGAACGCGATGAGGGGGAAGACGATCGGCAGGATGTAGACGACCCACCCGAGGGCGTTGAGGCCGAGAGGACCGGTGGCCTGCGTGATCAGCAGCGCGACCGAGCTCCATACGACGTAGGCGTAGAACAGTCCGAAGAGGCCGGCGATGGTGACCACCAGCCAGGTCGGCAGGACGCGTGTGCGGGTGGCGGTGCTCATGCGAGGGCTCCCACCGACAGGAACGGCCAGGGAACGAGGAGCACGATCCCCACGATGAGAAGCAGGAACCGCTGCCACGTGCGCCACGAGCGGGTGAGCACGAGGACCGCGACGAACCACACGAGCGGCGCGAGCACGGCTCCCGCGGTGAGGGCGATCACCGTGACGTCGGGGATCGGCAGACCGAGTTCGCGCAATCGCAGACCCGCGAAGAGCCAGCCGAGGGCGAAGAGCAGGAACGTCGCCGCGACCATGCCGATGCCGACGAGACCCACGTTGCCCAGCGGCGCCGAGGAATCGGCATCCGTGTCGTCGTCAGCGGCGACGGCGTCGTCCTGCACCGTCGGAGGCGCGACCTGCGGGCGTCGCGACGTCGCGGTCTCGGCCGGCTGCAGAGGCTCGGGCTCGGGAGTCGGTTGCAGCGGCTCGGGCTCGCCCGACGCGCGCTGCGCCCCACCCTGCTCCCGCGGCTCGAGACCGACGCGATCGTGCGGGACCGCCTCGGGCACGCGCTTGTCGCCGACGTCGAGCGTCGGGTCGTCGTCACCGCCCCACGAGAGGGCGTCGTCATCGCGCGGAGTGCTCACGGCTCCACGGTAGCGGGGCTCCCCCGCGACCGGGCCGCGCCCCGCCGATCACGGACGCTGACGGCCTCCGGACCCGGGGAACGGCGAACGCCCCGTGGCCGGAGCCACGGGGCGTTCGAGACGATCGACGGATCAGCGCGCGGCCGAGCCCTCGACGTAGTCGGAGTCCTGCTGCTTCCACGCGAACAGACCGCGCAGCTCCTTGCCGGTGGCCTCGATCGGGTGACCCTGCTCCTTCTCGCGCAGCGCGAGGAACTCGGGGGCGCCGTTGTCCTGGTCGGCGATGAAGCGCTCGGCGAACGCGCCCGACTGGATGTCGGAGAGGACGGCCTTCATGCTGTCCTTGACGTCGGACGAGATGACGCGGGGGCCCGAGACGTAGTCGCCGTACTCGGCGGTGTCGGAGATCGACCAGCGCTGCTTGGCGATGCCGCCCTCCCACATGAGGTCGACGATGAGCTTGAGCTCGTGCAGCACCTCGAAGTACGCGATCTGCGGCTGGTAGCCCGCCTCGACGAGGGTCTCGAAGCCGGCCTGCACGAGGTGGCTCATGCCACCGCACAGCACGGCCTGCTCGCCGAACAGGTCGGTCTCGGTCTCTTCGGTGAAGGTCGTCTTGATGACGCCGGCGCGGGTGCCGCCGATGGCCTTCGCGTACGACAGAGCGGTGTCCCAGGCCGAACCCGAGGCGTCGCGCTCGACGGCGATGATGTCGGGGATGCCGCGGCCCGCGACGTACTCGCGACGCACGGTGTGGCCGGGAGCCTTGGGGGCGACGAGGATGACATCGACACCCTCGGGGGCGTCGATGTAGCCGAAGCGGATGTTGAAGCCGTGCGCGAAGGCCAGCGTCTTGCCCGCGGTCAGCTTGTCCTTGATCGAGTCGGCGAAGATCGAGCGCTGGTGCTGATCGGGCGCGAGGATCATGATGAGGTCGGCCCACTCCGCGGCATCCGCCACGTTCTTGACCTCGAAGCCGTCTTCCTGCGCCTTGGCGGCCGACTTGGAGCCGTCCTTGAGCGCGATGACGACCTCGACGCCCGAGTCGCGCAGGTTCTGCGCGTGGGCGTGGCCCTGCGAGCCGTAGCCGACGATGGCGACCTTCTTGCCCTGGATGATCGAGAGGTCGGCGTCGTCGTCGTAGAAGATCTCTGCCATGGGGATGTTCTCCTTGGATTCAGGTCCCTGAGCGAGTCGAAGGGACCGGGGGTTGTGGGACGTACGAGATTCGGGGAGTCGGGCCCTTCGACAGGCTCAGGGACCGACGTGATTCGGGGAGTCGGGCCCTTCGACAGGCTCAGGGACCGACGTGATTCGGGGAGTCGAGCCCTTCGACAGGCTCAGGGACCGACGGGGGCCGACGGGGTCAGCCGCGAAGGACGCGCTCGGTGATGCTCTTGCCGCCGCGGCCGACGGCGAGGAGCCCGGACTGCGCGAGCTCCTTCACGCCGAACGGTTCGATCGCCTTGAGGAAGGCGCTCACCTTGCCCGAGTCGCCGGTGATCTCGATGACCATGGCGTCGGGCGCGTAGTCGACCACCGACGCGCGGAAGAGGTTGACGACCTCGAGCACGTTGGAGCGGCTGGCGTTGTCGGCGCGCACCTTCACGAGCACGTGTTCGCGCTGGACGGATGCCGCGGGGTCGAGCTCGACGATCTTGATGACGTTGATCAGCTTGTTGAGCTGCTTGGTCACCTGCTCGAGCGGGAGGCCTTCGACGTCGACGACGACCGTGATGCGCGAGAGCCCCGGCACCTCGGTGACGCCCACGGCGAGCGACTCGATGTTGAAGCCGCGGCGGGCGAAGAGACCGGCGACGCGGGTCAGCAGACCCGGCTTGTCCTCGACGAGGAGGCTCAGAACGTGACGAGACATCTCAGTCTTCCTGCTCGGCGAAGGCGGGCGAGTGATCGCGCGCGTACTGGACGTAGCTGTTGCTGACGCCCTGCGGGACCATCGGCCACACCATCGCGTCGGCGCTCACGACGAAGTCGATCACGACCGGGCGGTCGTTCGTGTCCAACGCTAGCTGGATGGCGGCGTCGATCTCGTCTTCCTTCTCGACGCGGATCGCGAGGCAGCCGTAGGCCTCGGCGAGCTTGACGAAGTCGGGGATGCGACGCGTGCCGTGACCGGTGTTCAGGTCGGTGTTGGAGTGGCGTCCGTCGAAGAACAGCGTCTGCCACTGGCGCACCATGCCGAGCGAGGAGTTGTTGATGATCGCGACCTTGATCGGGATGTCGTTGATGACGCAGGTCGCGAGCTCCTGGTTGGTCATCTGGAAGCAGCCGTCGCCGTCGATCGCCCACACGGCGCGCTCGGGCTGGGCGACCTTCGCGCCCATGGCCGCGGGCACGGCGTAGCCCATCGTGCCGGCGCCACCGGAGTTGAGCCAGGCGTTGGGGCGCTCGTACTTGATGAACTGCGCCGCCCACATCTGGTGCTGGCCGACACCCGAGGCGAAGACGCCCTCGGGACCGGTCATCTCGCCGATGCGCTGGATGACGTACTGCGGCGAGAGCAGACCGTCGGTGGTGGGCGTGTAGCCGAGCGGGAACTCCTCGCGGAGGCCGTTCAAGTAGGTCCACCACTCGGTGTAGTCGTGCGGGTGCTCGGCGTCGGCGGCGCGGAAGGCGGCATCCAGGTCGACGAGCACCTCTTTGAGGTCGCCCACGATCGGCACGTCGGCGGTGCGGATCTTGGAGATCTCGGCCGGGTCGATGTCGACGTGCACCACCTGGGCGTTCGGCGCGAAGAGCGCCGCCTTGCCGGTGACGCGATCGTCGAAGCGGGCGCCGAGCGAGACGATGAGGTCGCTCTCCTGCAGCGCCAGCACCGCGGGCACGGTGCCGTGCATGCCCGGCATGCCCAGGTGCTGCTCGTGCGAGTCGGGGAACGCGCCGCGCGCCATCAGCGTCGTGACGAGCGGCGCACCGGTCGCCTCGGCGAGGGCCTTGAGCTCGGCCGACGCCCGGGCGCGGATGACACCTCCACCCACGTAGAGCACGGGCTTCTGCGCGGTGGCGAGCAGCTGGGCCGCGGCCTGGATCTGCTTGCCGTGCGCCTTGGTGACCGGGCGGTAGCCGGGAAGGTCGATCTTGGGCGGCCACACGAACGGCGCCTCGTTCTGCTGGGCGTCCTTCGTGATGTCCACGAGCACCGGGCCGGGGCGACCGGTCGAGGCGATCTCGAAGGCCGCGGCGATCGCGCCGGGGATCTCCTCGGCCGACTTCACCAGGAACGAGTGCTTGGTGATCGGCATCGTGATGCCGACGATGTCGGCTTCCTGGAAGGCGTCGGTGCCCATGAGCGTCGAGAACACCTGGCCGGTGATGCACACCAGCGGCACCGAGTCCATGTAGGCGTCGGCGATCGCGGTGACGAGGTTCGTCGCGCCGGGGCCCGACGTCGCGATCGCGACGCCGACCTTGCCGGAGGCGGCGGCATAGCCCTCGGCCGCGTGGCCGGCGCCCTGCTCGTGCCGCACGAGGATGTGCCGGACGTGCTCGTCGTCCATGAGCGGGTCGTAGACGGGCATGATCGCCCCGCCCGGCAGGCCGAACACGTCGGTGACGCCGAGCAGGTCGAGGGAACGCACGACCGCCTGCGCTCCCGTCATCACGGGCGCCGGAGCGGTGCGGGCCGGCGGCCGGGGCACGGCTGCCGTGGGGGAATCGATGGACATGGGAGTACCTCGAGAACCGTAAGAAGGTGAAAGGGGACGGCCGTCAGCCCGTGACCGCGCCCTCCGCGGCGGAGTGCACGAGCTTGGAGTACTTGGCCAGAACGCCACGGGTATAGCGCGGGGGAAGCGGTTCCCAGCCGTCGCGGCGGGAACTCAGCTCGTCCGGCTCGACGATCAAGTCGAGAGTGCGAGCGGCGATATCGACCCGTATCAGATCACCATCGCGCACGAAGGCGATAGGACCTGCGTCCACCGCTTCGGGAGCTATGTGGCCGATGCACAGTCCGGTTGTGCCGCCTGAGAATCGACCGTCCGTCAAGAGTAGTACATCTTTTCCGAGGCCCGCGCCCTTGATGGCGGCGGTGATCGCCAGCATCTCGCGCATGCCGGGGCCGCCCTTGGGACCCTCGTAGCGGATGACGACGACGTCGCCGGCGGCGATCTCGCCCGCCTCGAGGGCGTCCATTGCGCCGCGCTCGCGCTCGAACACGCGGGCCGGCCCCTCGAAGACGTTGCCGTCGAAGCCGGCGGACTTCACGACGGCCCCCTCGGGAGCCATCGAGCCGTGCAGGATCGTGATGCCGCCGGTGGCGTGGATGGGGTCGTTGAACGAGTGGATGACCTTACCGTCGACGGGGTCGGGGTTCAGGTCGGCCAGGTTCTCGGCGAGCGTCTTGCCCGTGACGGTCAGCGCGTCGCCGTGCAGCAGGCCCTCGTCGAGCATCGCCTTCATGATCACGGGGATGCCGCCGTGACGGTCGACGTCGTTCATGACGTACTGGCCGAACGGCTTCATGTCGGCCACGTGCGGGGTGCGGTCGCCGATGCGGTTGAAGTCGTGCAGGTTGAGCTCGACCTCGGCCTCGTTGGCGATGGCGAGGAGGTGCAGCACGACGTTCGTCGAGCCGCCGAGGGCCATCGCGAGGGCGATGGCGTTCTCGAACGCCTCCTTGGTGAGGATGTCGCGCGTGGTGATGCCCTGGCGCAGCAGGTTGACGACCGCTTCGCCCGAACGGTGGGCGAAGTAGTCGCGGCGACGGTCGGCCGACGGCGGGGCCGCCGAACCCGGGAGGCTCAGACCCAGCGCCTCGGCGACCGAGGCCATGGTGTTGGCGGTGTACATGCCGCCGCACGCCCCCTCACCCGGGGCGATCGCGCACTCGATGCGCTTGAGGTCGGCCT
The DNA here is from genome assembly GCF_947489255.1 of uncultured Microbacterium sp. GTDB lineage: Bacteria > Actinomycetota > Actinomycetes > Actinomycetales > Microbacteriaceae > Microbacterium > Microbacterium phycohabitans. The sequence continues at coordinate 212,925 of NZ_CANLCY010000002.1, read as the reverse complement.
CGCTCATCTTGCCCGCGAGGCACGCGCCCACGGCCTCGAACGAGTCGATGATCGTGACGTCCTTCTCGGTGCCGTCGCTGAGCTTGACCCAGCCCGGAGCGATCGAGCCGGCGTAGAGGAAGACGCTCGAGAGGTCGAGGCGGGCGGATGCCATGAGCATGCCCGGGATCGACTTGTCGCAGCCCGCCAGCAGCACGGAGCCGTCGAGGCGCTCGGCCATCATGACGGTCTCGACGCTGTCGGCGATGACCTCGCGCGAGACGAGGGAGAAGTGCATGCCCTCGTGGCCCATCGAGATGCCGTCGGAGACGGAGATGGTGCCGAACTGCAGCGGATACCCGCCACCGGCGTGGACGCCCTCCTTGGCGCCCTGCGCGAGGCGGTCGAGGCTGAGGTTGCAGGGGGTGATCTCGTTCCAGCTCGACGCGATGCCGATCTGGGGCTTGTCCCAGTCCTCGTCGCCCATGCCGACCGCGCGGAGCATTCCGCGCGACGTGGTGGCTTCGATGCCGTCGGTGACGACGCGACTGCGGGGCTTGATGTCGAACTCGCCGGTGTTCGGATTCTGCGGTGCGGGCATTCTCGAAGTCTATTGCGAGCGACACGCGCCTGCCGCCGCACGGCCGGTGAACGGGGGATTCATAGACCGACGCGGCTGCGCTCCCCCGGCTCGGGCCGTGGGCGCGGCGGCGCGTTCCTGCGTCGGGACGATCTCGCGGTGACGCTCCCCCGCCTCGAGCCGCGCGCGCCGACCCGCCCCGGGCTCAGTCGGTGTGGGCGCGCCGACCCGCCCCGGGCTCAGCCGGTGTGCGCGCGCCGACCCGCCCCGGGCTCAGCCGGTGTGGGCGCGCCGCAGCCGGGCGATCTGCTCGAGAACGGTCACGAACCCCGCGATGTCGTCGACCCGCAGAGTCGCCGCCGTCTCTCCCCCGCCGATGCGCACACCGAGGTCGCCCGCTCCGAGCGAACGCAGGGCGTCTTCGTCGGTCACGTCGTCGCCGGCGAACAGCACCGCGCTCGCCCCCAGTCGCTCGCGCAGGTGGGCGACGGCGGAGTCCTTGCCCTCGTGCCGGAACGAGAATTCGAGGATGTCGTGACCGGTGCGGCGCCGCCACGACGGGGCTTCGGCGGCCAGGATGCCGTCGGTCGCCTCCTGCGCGGCACGGGCGGTCTCGGCATCCGCCGTTCGAGTGTGCAGACCGAGGCCGAACTCCTTGGGCTCGACGCGCACGCCGGGGAGGTCGGCGACGGCGTCGCGGATCGCGGCGGTGAGCCGATCGCGCAATACGCGGTCGTCGGGGTCGTCGCCCACGTCGACCGCTCCGGCGCCCGGCTCCCACGATTCGGCGCCGTGCGAGCCCATCAGCCACCACGAAGAGGAATCGTCGTGCTCCGCGATGACCCGGAGGTCGGCGAGCGTGCGGCCCGACACGAGCGCCACGGTCGTCGACGGAATGCCGGCGAGCTCGTCGAGCACGGCGCGGGCGTCGGGCGTCATGCGCGCCGACATCGGCTCGTCGACCAACGGCGAGAGCGTGCCGTCGAAGTCGAGGGCGATCAGCAACGCCTCGGTGGTGGCCACGGCCTCGACGGCGGCGTCAGCGGCGGTCATGCGGCATCCTTCCTCTCCGTCCAGGTGAACCGGGGCGGGGTGCGGGTCATCCGGCATCCGTCTCGTCGATCGGTTCGTGCTCGGGGGCGGAGCCGTCGTCGTCACGGGTGACCTCGGCGGCGGCCGCGGCCGTGGAGGCCTTCTCGTGGAACACCGACAGCGCCTGGAGGAAGTCCTGCGACCAGTCCTCGACGTCGTGGTCGCGCACGCGTTTGCGCAGCGCCCGCATACGGCGGCCCTGTTCGGCGGCGGGCATCTCGAGGGCGCGGACGATGGCGTCCTTCATGCCGTCGATGTCGTGCGGGTTGATGAGCAGGGCGCTGCCCATCTCGTCGGCGGCACCGGCGAACTCGCTCAGCAGGAGCACTCCGCGATTGTCGATGCGGCTGGCGACGTACTCCTTGGCGACGAGGTTCATGCCGTCGCGCAGCGCAGTGACGAGCATGATGTCGGCGGCGAGGAACAGCGCCACCATCTCTTCGCGCGGGTACGACTGGTGCAGGTAGCGGATCGCGGTGTGCGTGGTGGTGTCGTGGTCGCCGTTGATGCGCCCGACGGTCATCTCGATCTCGTCGCGCAGCTGTACGTAGGCGTCGACGCGCTCACGGCTGGGGCTCGCGACCTGCACGAGCGTGGCGTCCTCGACGGTCGCACGTCCGTCCTCGAGCAGCTCGCCCCAGGCCTTGAGGCGGTGGCGGATGCCCTTGGTGTAGTCGAGACGGTCGACGCCGAGCAGGATCTTGCGCGGGTTGCCGAGGCCCTCGCGGATCTCCCTCGCGCGCTGCTGGATCTCGGGCTTCTGCGCCAGCTCGATGTAGGAGTCGGCGTCGATCGAGATCGGGAACGCCTTGGCCAGGGCGACGCGCGTCGTATCCCCTTCGGGGACCAGGATGCCGCTGGCCTTGGTCTCGTAGCGCAGCTGTCGCCGGACGGCGCGCGCGAAGTTGCCCGCGTCGGCGACGCGCTGGAAGCCGATGACGTCGGCGCCGAGAAGACCCTCGAGCACCTGCTTGCGCCACGGCAGCTGGGCGTACAGGCCGTAGGCCGGGAACGGGATGTGGTGGAAGTACCCGATCGTGAGGTCGGGACGGAGCTCCCGCAGCAGCTTCGGCACGAGCTGCAGCTGGTAGTCCTGCACCCACACGATGCCGCCCTGCGCCGCGACCTCTGCGGCGGCTTCGGCGAAGCGCTTGTTGACCTTGACGTAGGCGTCCCACCACGCGCGCTTGTAGGTGGGGGCGGCGATGACATCGTGATAGAGCGGCCAAATGGTGTCGTTGGAGAAGCCCTCGTAGTAGAGCTCGACGTCGGAGGCCGACAGGGTCACGGGAACGAGGTGCGTGCCCTCGAAGTCGAACGGCTCGAGGGTGGCGTCGGCTTGACCGGCCCACCCCACCCAGGCGCCCTCGGCGCGCCGCATGACGGGTTCGAGGGCGGTGACGAGCCCGCCGGGCGAGCGGCGCCACCCCTCGCCGTCGGGGGTGCGGTCGACGGGCAGGCGGTTGGCGACGACGACGAAATCGGCCTGGGTCACAGGTCCTCCTCGGGGATCGTCCTCAGGCTAACAGCGGGCTCCGCGCGCGCACCGGGGGTAGACGCGGAGCGCGGGGGGCAACCGCTCGATAAACGGCGTCCGTGCCGGAACACGGCGCGTGGCCGCGTGTCTCGACACGAACGGCGTTTATCGGCGGGGGTGGGGCGCGGTGTCAAGGTGCGGCGGCCGATTCCGCGGCTCGATAGGTTGGGCGCATGCGGCAGTACATCTTCGGAACCGGTCTCCTCAGCGCCATCACCGGTGGCGTCACGCTCCTGCGCGGACTCAAGAACGACGAGCCGTTCACCTGGCGTACGGCGCTGGCGTGGCTGAGCTGGGGCATCACGCTCGCCCTGGCGATCGGCGCCGTCGTCGACACGCGCCGCGCACGTCGCGGTCGCGTCATCGCGGGCGACTCCCCCGTTCAGAAGAAGCAGGCCAAGCTGCTCAAGAAGCGCCTCACGCGCTGAGCGCTCCCCTCGACGGATCACGGATGCCGCGGCCTCGGGGCCGCGGCATCCGTCTGTGCATCAGCGGGTGAGAATGAGCGCGTCGCCCTGACCGCCGCCACCGCACAGCGCGACGGCCGCCGTGCCGCCGCCGCGACGCACGAGCTCGTGGACGGCGTGCACGACCAGGCGATTGCCCGAGGCGCCGATCGGGTGACCGATCGCGATGCCCCCGCCGTGCGGGTTGACGATCTCGTCGGAGAGCCCGAGTTCGGCCTGGGACCGGGCCACGACCGCTCCGAACGCCTCGTTGATCTCGACGAGGTCGAGGTCGGAGGCCGAGAGCCCCTGCTTCTGCAGCGCCTTCTCGATCGCCCGCGCCGGTTGGGCGTGGAGGGAGTTGTCGGGTCCGGCGACCTGACCGCTCGCCCCCACGACCGCCAGCACGTCCCAGCCGTGTTCGGCGGCGACGGCGCGCGTGGTGACGACGACAGCGGAGGCCCCGTCGGAGATCTGCGAGGCGTTGCCGGCGGTGATCGAGCCGCCCTCGGCGAACGCCGGACGCAGCTTCGCGAGGGTCTCGACCGTGGTGTCGGCGCGGATGCCCTCATCGGCCGAGACGATCACGGGATCGCCCTTGCGCTGCGGGATCTCGACCGGCACGATCTCGGCCTCGAACACCCCGGCCGCCTGCGCCGCGGCGGCGCGCTGGTGCGAGCGTGCCGAGACGGCGTCCTGCGCCTCGCGCGTGACCTCGTACCGGGCGTTCGCGCGTTCGGTGGAGGCGCCCATGCTCTCGCGGTCGTAGGCGTCGGTGAGACCGTCGAACGCCATGTGGTCGAGGACCTCGACGGAGCCGTACGCGTATCCGTCGCGCGAGTTCATCAGCAGGTGGGGCGCGCGCGTCATGGACTCCATGCCGGCCGCGACGACGACGGTCGCGTCGCCGAGACGCAGCATGCGCGCGGCGTCGATGACCGCGGTCAGCCCCGAGAGGCACACCTTGTTGATCGTGGCGCTGTGCACGTCCCACCCGATGCCCGCGGAGATCGCGGCCTGGCGCGCGGCGTTCTGCCCCGCCCCGGCCTGCAGCACCTGTCCGACGAGCACCGCGTCGACGGTCTCAGCGGGGATGCTGCCGCGCTCGAGCGCCCCGCGGATGGCGGCGGCGCCGAGCTGGACGGCGGTGAGCGGCGCGAGCTGTCCCTTCAGGCGCCCCTGCGGGGTGCGGGCGGCGGCGACGATGACGACGTCGTTCTCGGTGGTCATGCGTTCTGCTCCTCGGTGAGCTTCTCGGTGAGTTCCACGGTCAGCGGGGGCTCGGTGGCATCCCGCACCTCGTCGACGCTCACCCCGGGGGCGAGCTCGACGAGCACCAATCCATCCTCCGTCACGTCGATGACGGCGAGGTCGGTGATGATGCGGTCGACGACGCCGCGACCGGTGAGCGGCAGCGAGCAGTGATCGACGATCTTGGGGGTGCCGTCTTTCGCGACGTGCTCCATCAGCACGATCACGCGGGCGGCTCCGTGGACGAGGTCCATCGCTCCGCCGGGACCCTTCACCATCTTCCCGGGGATCATCCAGTTCGCCAGATCGCCGGATGCCGACACCTGCATCGCCCCGAGGATCGCGGCGTCGATCTTGCCCCCGCGGATCATGCCGAAGCTCAGCGCCGAGTCGAAGAAGGCGGAGCCGGGGAGGGTGGTCACCGTCTCCTTGCCGGCGTTGATGAGATCGGCATCCACCGCGTCTTCGGTCGGATACGGACCCACGCCCAGGATGCCGTTCTCGGACTGCAGCACGACGGTCACCCCGTCGGGCACGTGGTTGGGCACGAGCGTGGGCAGGCCGATGCCGAGGTTGACGTAGGCACCGTCGGCGAGCTCGCGGGCGGCGCGGGCCGCCATCTCGGTGCGTGAGAGGGCCATGTCAGCTCTCCTTCGTGGTCGAGGTCGTGATCGGGATCGTGGTCGCTGAGCCCGTCGATGCGACCGGCTCCCCCGGACGCTCACGGACGGTGCGCTTCTCGATGCGCTTGGTGATGTCGGGGCCGACCTCGACGATGCGGTGCACGTACACGCCCGGGAGGTGCACGGCATCCGGGTCGATCTCCCCCGGCTCGACGAGGTGCTCGACCTGCACGATGCAGGTGCGGCCGGCCATCGCGGCGAGCGGATTGAAGCTGCGCGCGGCCTTGCGGAAGACGAGGTTGCCGTGGCGGTCGCCCTTCCACGCGTGCACGAGCGAGAAGTCGGTGGTGATCGCCTCTTCGAGGACGAACTCGCGCGGCTGCCCGTCGACGTCGAAGGTGCGCACGTCCTTCGCCGGGGAGGCGAGGGCGACCCCGCCCGCCCCGTCGTAGCGCTGGGGCAATCCGCCCTCGGCGACCTGGGTACCCACCCCGGTCTGGGTGTAGAACGCGGCGATCCCCGACCCGCCGGCACGCAGCTTCTCGGCCAGCGTCCCCTGCGGGGTGAGCTCGAGCTCCAGCTCTCCGGAGAGGAACTGCCGCTCGAACTCCTTGTTCTCGCCGACGTACGACGAGGTCATCTTGCGGATCCGACCGGCGCCGAGCAGGATGCCGAGTCCCCAGTCGTCGACGCCGCAGTTGTTCGAGACGACCGACAGATCGCGCGTCCCCTGCGCGAGCAGGGCCTCGATGAGGGCGATGGGGTTGCCGGACAGGCCGAACCCGCCGACGGCGAGCGAGGCTCCGTCGGGGATGTCGGCGACGGCCTCGGCGGGTGAGGGCCAGGTCTTGTCGATCACGCGGACTCCTTCGTAACGGCGTTCTCCCACGGTGCACCTCGGTCCCGCGGCTTCGCGACCGGGTGCTTGTCATGTGGATGCCGACGGGCCTAGTGTCCACATCGTGGACATCCCCGTTCTTCCCGACGCCCCCCGTCCGCCCCGGGCCACCGGGGGATCGAAGGGGCCCGTCGCCGGGGCGCAGGTCATCGCGCGCGCCGCGCACCTGTTGCGGCTGGTCACGGCCGCCGGTGTCGACGGCGCGACGGTCGGCGACCTCGCACGCGAAGCGGACCTGACCCGCCCGACCGTGCATCGCCTGCTCAGCGCCCTCCGCGTCGAGGGCCTCGTCGATCGAGAGGAGGCGTCGGGACACTGGCTCCCGGGGCCGGAGCTGTACCTGATGGGCAGCGTCGCGGCATCCCGGTTCGACATCACGGCGACGGCGCGCGACATCGTGCGATCCCTGGCGGTGCGGACGGAGGAGAGCGCGTTCCTCTCGGTACGCCGCGGCGACGAGACCGTGTGCCTGGTGCGGGAGGACGGCAGCTTCCCGATCCGCTCGTTCGTGCTGTCGGAGGGCGTGCGCTTCCCGCTCGGCGTCGCCTCGGCGGGGCTCGCGATCCTCGCGTTCCTCCCGCCCCAGGATGTGGACGCGTACCTCGAGCGGCATCCGGAGCTCGTCGAGAAGTGGGGATCGTCGCACTCCCCCGCGCGCCTGCGGACCCGCATCGCCGACACACAGGCCCGCGGGTACGCGGTGAACCCGGGGCTGATCGTCGAAGGGAGCTGGGGGCTCGGGGCCGCGGTGTTCACGCGCGCCGGCGACCCGCAGTGGGCGCTGAGCCTGACGGGGGTCGAGTTCCGGTTCGGCGGCGAGCGCCTCGCCGAGCTCGGGCGCATCCTCCTCGCACACGCGCACCAGCTGTCGACGCGGATCGCGGCGCGGTAGCCGGTCGCCGTCGCCGCGGCGAGCGCATCCACGTCGCGCACGCCGGCTGTCCACGCGGATCGCGGCGCGATAGCCGGTCGCCCGTCGCCGCGGCGAGAGCATCCGCATCGCGTACGCGTGCCGACGCGGGTCGCGGTGCGGTGACGAGCGTCGGAAGGGTACGCGCGGGCGATCGACCCAGATAGATACCCTAGATATATAACAGGGGTATACTTATAGACATGACCCGCGACGACGACCTGCAGAGACTCCTGCTCGCGGTGCACGCCCTCACGCGCATCGCGGCCATCGACACGCAGAACGACGCCCCCGCCGCGCAGTGGCGCACCCTGACGCTCCTGCGCGACCACGGTCCGCAGCGGCTGGGCGATCTCGCCACCCTCAGCCGCATCAGCCAGCCCGGCATGACGCGGCTCGTGCACCAGATGGATGCCGCGGGCCTCGTCGAGCGCGCAGCGCACCCCGGCGACTCGCGGGTCAGCGTCGTCGCCGCGACCGCGAAGGGCCTCGACGCCCTCGAGCGCTGGTACGAGCAGTTCCGCGCCGCCCTCGCCCCGCACGTCGCCGACCTGTCGGACGACGAGTGGGACGCGGTGAGCGTCGCCGCGGGCGCGCTGTCGTCGCGGGTGGGCATGGCACCCGCCGCATCCGCACAGATTTCCCCGAAGAAGCAGAAGGAGGCCGTTCGGTGACCACCGGTACCGCATCAGCACCCAGTGTCTGGAAACAACCCGCCCAGGTGTGGGCCGTCGCGTTCGCGTGCGTGGTGGCGTTCATGGGGATCGGCCTCGTCGATCCGATCCTGCCCGCGATCGCCGACTCGCTGAAGGCGACGCCGGTCGAGACCGAGCTGCTGTTCACCAGCTACCTCGTGGTGACGGGACTCGCGATGCTCGTCACGAGCTGGATCTCGAGCCGCATCGGCGCGAAGGCCACCCTGCTGGTGGGGCTCGGGCTGATCGTCGTCTTCTCGTTCCTGTGCGCGATCAGCGGCAGCGTCGACGCCGTGATCGGCTTCCGAGCCGGGTGGGGTCTGGGCAACGCCCTGTTCATCTCCACGGCGCTCGCCACCATCGTCGGTGCGGCCTCGGGCGGAAGCTCTGCGGCCATCATCCTGTACGAGGCCGCCCTGGGCCTCGGGATCGCCGTGGGGCCCCTGCTCGGCGGCATCCTGGGCGAGGTCAGCTGGCGCGGCCCGTTCTTCGGCGTCGTGGTGCTGATGGCGATCGCGTTCGTCGCGGTGCTCGTGCTGTTGCGCGGACCCGCTCCGGCGCGCACCCCCCTGCCCTTCAGCGCGCCCTTCCGGGCACTGGGTCGCCCGGCGCTCGCGATCCTGGCGGCGACCGCCCTGTTCTACAACATCGGCTTCTTCACCCTGCTGGCGTTCTCGCCGTTCCCCCTCGGTTTCGGAGCGATGGGCATCGGACTGACGTTCTTCGGCTGGGGTGTGGGTCTGGCCATCACCAGCGTCTGGGTCGCCCCGCTCCTGCTGCGTCGCCTGCGGCTGACGACCGTGCTGCTGATCGCGCTCCCGCTGCTGGCGGTCGATCTGCTCGTCGCGGCGTTCATCGTGTCGTCGGCGGCGGCTCTGGTGGTCTGCATCATCGTCGGCGGTCTCGTGCTGGGCGTGGTGAACACGGCGCTCACCGAAGCCGTCATGGAGGCCACCGACCTGCCGCGCTCGGTCGCGTCGTCGGCCTACTCGGCGGTGCGCTTCCTCGGCGGCGCGGTCGCCCCGCCGCTGGCCGCGCTGCTGTGGCACGCGTACGGCGCCGGTGTGCCGTACGTCATGGCCGCGGTGTCGGTGGCGATCTCGGCCGCCTGCATCCTGTTCGGTCGTCGACTGCTCGCGCACGTCGACCACAGCCACCCGGATGCCGCGGACGAAGGCGCCGCGGTGCTGGTGGGCGACGCGGCGTAAGGCTGCTCAACGCGAAGGCCGCTCCTGCTTCGGCGGGGGCGGCCTTTCGTGCGTCCGCGTCGACGGGCTACGCGTCCGCGCCGCTCCCCGTTTCGGTGGGGGCGGCCTTTCGCGTGTCGAGCTACTGCCCTCCGTCGCGCCGTACCTCTTCCACGACCGCGCGCGCTCCCTCGGGGGACATGACGATCGAGTAGTGGTCGACGGACTCGACCCGGGTCGCCGAGCGGAGTCGCGGATGGGACCTCTCGATCGACGGAAGGTCCGGATACAGAGGCGGATCCTCGCCCCGCAGCCCCCGTTCGGCCGCCAGCAACCGGGTGGGCCGCGGCATCCGCTCGAGAGCTCCGGCGATCGCGTCGCCGGTGTTCTGGTCGATCGAATCGGCCTCCACGGTGGCGAACGTCGTCGCGGGCCGCAGCGCGGGCTCGACCCCCGCGAGGTCGTAGGCGAAGTAGTCGTCCAGGAGCGCGTCCTCCCGGCCGACGAACGCCGGGTGCGCGCGCCAGAAGTCGCGGTACGCGGCGACGCTCTCGAAGCGCATGTCCAGCCGCGCGGCGGTCGGACCGAGCACGTACCGCACGGCCTCGCGCGGATCCATCCCGACGGGCAGGTCGAGCGGCAGTCCCCCGTCGACCAGCACGACCCTCTCGACGCGGTCCGGATGCCGATCAGCGAACACCGCCGAGACGAACGCGCCCATCGAGTGCCCGACGACGACCGCGCGATCGACACCCCTCGCGTCGAGGACGGCGACCAGATCGTCCGAGTGCTGCGCCAGACCGGTCCGTCGGCTCGACGCCGTGCTGCGGCCGCGGCCGCGCAGATCCGGGGCGATCAGCCGCGCATCGGTCTCCCGCGCGACCCACGCCCACGCGAGGTGCGAGGCCGTGACACCGTGCACGAGCAGCCACGGCGCGCCCTCGGCATCCGGATGCCATTCACCGACGCGCAGAGTCCCTTCTTGCACGACGACGCGGTGCGTGCGATCGGTGCGGGGCGCGGCATCATCTCGGTCCCGCGCGGAGGCCGCGCCGTGCGCGAGGTCGACGCCCGTTCCCGCGGAGGGGGTGTTCCTCGCCCTCACAGGGGCGCGCGGTGTCCGCTCGACCGCCGACTCGAGAGCATCGCCATCTTCTGCGTGCGGCTCGCCGTTCACGGCTCCGTCGGTACCGGAGGGGGTCATCACGTCATCCTCGCGGTCGCCGCGCGCGAGCGCGAGGGGTGCCGGTGCGGACGGGGCGATCGCCCCGTCTTGTTCGCCGGCGCCGGATGGGAGCGCGAGGGAGGCCGGTGCCGACGAGCGATCGCCCGGGCCCGTTCGCCGGCGCCGGGGCCGTCACGATGACGCGTGTCGAGCGCCGCGTGAACACCGAGAGCAATGTCGGAGGTCGGCGATACCGTTTCGACATGAGCCTCACGCCGCGCGGCAACGACCGGGTCGCCCCCACTCCGCGTCCCGCCACGCGCACGGAGGACGTCCGCCACGGCGCGCTTTCCACGGCGATCTGGCACGACGCGCCGCCGATGACGGACGACGAACTTCGCATCGCCGCCGACAGCGCGTGGGCCATCGAGCTCGGTCTCGACGATCCGGAATGGCCTGTCGAAGACCGCGACGACGGAGCCGCCGACAGCGACACTGATCCTCGCACCGTCGCCGACCGTCCTTCCCCCGGCGATGCCGCCGACCTCGCCCTGCACTCTCTCGAGGCCGTCGCCCGCGAACGCCGTCGCACCGCCGCAGAGGAATCCCGGCTGATCGCGCTCATCCTCGACGAGGCCAGGGCGCAACCCGAGCCGTGGGTCGGTCCCGATCCGACGCTTGATCTCGACGCAGAAGACGCGCGTCGTCGGCGTGTGGCGACGACTCGGCGCGATCGGCTCGACATGGCGGAGCGAGCGGCTGTCGCCGAGATCGCCGTGCGTCTGCGCATTTCCGAGCAGACCGTGCGGATCCGCGCGGACCAGGCGCGGACGCTTCAACAGCGCTGTCCGTCCACGTGGGCGACGTTCCTGGTAGGCGACACCTCCGAGCGGCAGGCGTCCGAGACCGCTCGACTCGCCGCCTCTCTTCCCGATGACGACGCCGTCGCGTGGCGGGCCTTCGACGAGGGCGCGGCAGACCGTGCCCGCCGCCTCACCCCCGCCCGCTTCGCCGTCTCCGCCCGCACCCTCCGCGAGCGCGTGCACGGCGAATCCCTCGAGGAGCGTCACCGACGCGCGGCCCGTGATCGCGGTGTCTGGCTCACCGCTGAACTCGACGGCATGACGACCCTCACAGCTCTTCTGCCCGCGGATCGCGCTCACGCGGCGATGTCGCACATCGATCGCGCAGCGCGTCAACTCGCGAGCGTCCCCGACGAGGATCGCTCCCTGGCCCAGCTCCGGGCTGACGCCTTCGCCCAGATGCTGACAGCGGATGCCGCCGCGACCCCCAGGTCGCGGACGAGAACCCCCTCCGGAACCATCCGAGATGATCGCCGCGGCGACGACGATCCGCCCAGCGGCGCACCGCGACGCGCCACGGCCTCCATCGTCGTCACGGTCCCCGCGCTCACCCTGCTCGGGGAGAGTGACGATGCGGCGATCCTCGACGGCTATGGTCCCATCGACCTTGACACCGCCCGCCGCCTGGCCGGCGAGGCGACGTCATGGGTGCGCCTGCTCACGCACCCGGTGAGCGGCGCCCCACTCGCCCTCGACCGCACGACGTACCGCGTCACCGCGGCCCTGCGCCGCTGGCTCGGCGTCACCTCTCCGACCTGCATCTTCCCCGGCTGCGGACGCTCGGCGCGCGCCTGCGACATCGACCACCTCACGGCGTGGGCCGACGGAGGCCGCACCGATATCGACAATCTCGAGCCGGAATGCCGACATCACCATCGACTCCGTCACGAAACCGTCTGGACGCCCACGCGCGACGCGCAGACCGGCGTCGTCACGTGGCGGTCGCCGCGCGGGCACGAGACCGAACCGGATCCGCCGCCGTTCTGACGAACCGGCGCTGCGACCCGACGAGGCAGGCGCAGGTCTTTCTGCGTCGTCGACAGCCCCGCGAGTCGGGGCGGGAGCCCTCGGCGTCCTACACCGACGAGCCGATGCAAGGCGGGCGCCCTCGGCGTTCGACACCCCGACGCGCCGAGGCGGGCGCCCTTTCGCACCACCGACAGCCCGACGAGCCCAGGCGGGCGCCCTTCTGGGTCACCGACAGCCCGGCGGACTGCCAGTCGCACTCACCGCCGCGGAGCCGTCACCTCCGCAACCCGCGTGGTGAGGACATCCCACAGCTCGGCGAACCTCGCGTTCCACGATGTCGCGAACGATCCGTCATCCCACCGCTGTCGCACGTCGTCGAGCGTCGCCCATTCGGCGTGCAGAACCTCTTCAGGATCGATCCGCGGGGTCGGTTCCCCCTCGACGGCAGCCACCCAGAGATCGAAGAGGGCACGCTCCTCAACCACGCGGCCGACGAGCACGAGATCGTCCGGCGCGAGGGCGATCCCCACCTCCTCATCGACCTCGCGAACCGCCCCGCGACGGCTGGACTCGCCCCGCAGCGCGCTCCCCGCCGGGAACTCCCAAGCCAGCGGATAGTCCTTGCCCTCCGCACGCCTGCTCATCAGCACCCGCCCCGCGTCGGAGACGATGCACACGGATGCCACGACGTGGAACGAACCGGCCGGCACCGGCCCGTCGCCGCGGCGATGGAGGCCGCCCGTCGGCGTGCCCTGCACGTCGGTCACGTCCCAGATCTCGTCATCGGCCATGCTGCACCTCCGGATCCTGGCGCGCCGAGCGCGCGCGATGCGTCCATCATCGCCGAGGATGTCACGCCGGCGGCCCGGCCGCGTCGCCACGACGTCGCCACGCTCATCGGCGGGAACCCGTCGGTCGCCTTCCCTCTCCCCTATTCAGCGGGCGTGGCGGCCTCGAGAACGACGTCCACGTAGACGCTGTACGGAAGGGACCCTGACCCGGCACTCTCGCCGAATCGGCCGCGGGAAGGCGAGAGCTGAGCCCCGGGGCACGGAGAGGGCACGACGGCGAATCTCGTGCCCTCCGGCGGGCCCAGAGGAGTCAGCCCGGACGCAGAAAAGGCCCGGTTTCCCGGGCCTTTTCGCTGTGGTGCACCCCCTGGGACTTGAACCCAGAACCCACTGATTAAGAGTCAGTTGCTCTGCCGATTGAGCTAGAGGTGCGTTCCGTTCGGCCGGAGATTCGCTCTCCGCGCCGAGGAATGACATTACCAGCCGTGACGCGAGCACACCAAATCGAGCCAGGAGCGCCGGTTATCCTGGAGCCGTGTCCCGCATCGAAGAGCCCGCCGCGACCCCCGCGGACCCGACCGACGATCTCGCACTCGCCCTCCGCCTGGCCGACGCCGCCGACGCGGTGGCCATGCAGCGTTTCGACGCCGCCGACCTGCGCATCGACACCAAGCCCGACCGCACGCACGTCACCGAGGCCGACCTCGCCACCGAGCGCGCGATCCGGCAGATCCTGGATGCCGAGCGCCCCGCCGACGCGATCCTGGGCGAGGAATACGGCAGCTCCGGCGACACGTCACGACGCTGGGTGATCGACCCGATCGACGGCACCCACAACTACATGCGCGGCATCCCCGTCTGGGCCACGCTCATCGCCCTCACCGTCGACGGCGTCCCCACCGTGGGGGTCGTCAGTCAACCCGCGATCGGCCGCCGCTGGTGGGCCGCGACCGGCCATGGCGCCTGGACGACCACCGCGACGGGCGACACGCGTCGCATCCACGTGTCCGGCGTCGACGACATCGCCGCGTCGAGCATCAGCTTCCAGAGCATCGAGCAGTGGGACGACGTCGACCTCCTCCCCACCCTCGAACGCCTCGCGCGCGCCGTCTGGCGCGACCGCGCCTACGGCGACGCGCTGCCCTACATGTGGCTCGCCGAAGGGCGACTCGAACTCGTGGCCGAGTTCGGCGTGAAGGAGTACGACATCGCCGCGATCGCCCCCATCGTCCGCGAGGCCGGCGGCACGTTCACCGCCTACGACGGAACCGACCGCCTCGACGCGGAGTCATCGCTCGCGACGAACGGCGTGCTGCACGACGCCTTCCTGTCGCTGCTGCACCAGGGCGAGGACTCCCGATGATCCGCCCCTCCGCCCTCGCACGCCCGCGCTCCGCCCGCGCCCGCGTCTTCGCGATCGCCACCAGCGGTGCCCTGGCCGCCCTCGTGCTCGCCGGATGCTCCTCCCCGGCGCCCGAGCCCACCCCCGCCGCCGACGCGCCCTCCTCGGCCGCGCCCGTCTCGGGCGTCGAGACACCCGCTCCGTCGGCGTCACCGTCGGGTTCGGCGACCCCGCCCGCCGACCCCACGTGCGAGAACATCATCCCCCAGGCCACCGCCGACGACTTCCGCAGCCTCGGCTGGACGTCGCAGGAGGATCAGTTCCGCATCGGCGCCACGGCCCTCGACGACGGCATCCAGTGCAAGTGGGGCGACACGAAGATCGCCTCCGACCGCGTGCAGATCTTCGGCTGGGCGCCCATCGACGACGACACCGCGAAGACCGCGCAGAAAGACCTGGTCGCGGCGGGATGGAAGGTCGAGAAGGATGCCGACGGCACCTACGTCACCGAGAACCCCGACTGGCTCAATGGACGCGGCGCCGACGGCTACGGCCTGACCTACTTCTTCGGCGACGGCTTCGTGAAGCTCGCCGACACCCGGCAGAGCCTGATCCTGGTCCAGGGGCCGCGGTAATCGAGCGGTGGGGGCAGGTCCCCGAGGGCACGATCGGTCACCGCCGCGGTCCCGCCCGTGACCGGTAGAAGCTCCGTCATCCGCGACGGCGCAGTCGGTCACCGCCCCGGATCCGCCCGTCGCCGCTGAAGGTTCCGCGCATCCGCGACGACGCGATCGTCACCGCGTATATCCACCGTCACCGATAGGGGTTCCGCGCCTCCGCGTCGCGCGCCGCCGAGAACCCCTCGTCCCACGCGTCGCCGCGGGCCTCCGCGTCACGCGAGAGGGCATCGACCTGCAGCACCCGGTGGGCGAACGCGACCCAGTCGGTCCACCCGGCGGTGATGCGCCCCGCGTCCGACTCGCCGTCGTCGAGGCCGGATACCGCATCACTCCCGCGCCGCTCCTGCGCAGCGGTCCACGTCGGGGCATCGGGCGTCGGGGCGAGGTGGAACGGACCGACGTCGATGCGGAGGGCGCGGGGGTCTGGCATCCCTCGACGCTAGGCGGCCCGGGGGCATCGGGGCAACGCCTCCCCTCGGATGCCGCAGTCCCGGCGGCACGAGCGGAGCGGGCTCTCCCGTAGGCTCGATCCTCATGGCTATCGGCGCGACCATTCACACGTTCACCGTGCAGCTCTCCGACGTCGATCGCGGCGTCTACGACGAGCTGCAGCTGCGGGTCGCGCGGCATCCGTCCGAGACCGCGCCCTACATGCTGACCCGCGTCCTCGCGTACTGCCTCGAGTTCGAAGACGGCATCGCGTTCAGCGAGGGCGTCGCCGCGACCGACGAGCCCGCCGTCATGGTGCGCGATCTCACCGGCGCGCTCGTCGCCTGGGTGGAGGTGGGAGCTCCGGATGCCGCCCGCCTGCACACCGGCAGCATGAAGGCCGAACGCGTCGCCGTGTACACCCACCGCGATCCCGAGAAGGTCGCCGCCGCGTGGTCGGGCAAGCGCATCCACCGCGCAGAAGACGTGCTGCTGCACAGCTTCGACCCCGGGTTCGTCGAGCGCCTCGCGGAGGCGATCGAAAGACGCAACACCGCCACGCTCACGCGCACCGAGGGGCGCGTCTACCTCGAGCTCAACGACGCCTCGGGCGAGACCGACATCCACACGCGCAGCGCCGCCTGAGGGACGGCGGCGCACACACCGGCCGGCTGAGGGGCAGCGGAGCACAGTCCGGTCGCACGGCGACGACGCAGTCCGCTCACACGGTGGCGATCGAGCAACGGCATCCCCACCCAGGCCGCCATGCGGCTGTGCGCACCCCGCGCACGCGGTAGGTGCGACCCGCTGACACGCGAAAAAGCCCTCGCCCCCGCCGAAACGGGCGGAAGCGAGGGCTTTCGTGACGAACTCACCGTGACAACGGCTCGTGGAGCTGGGGGGAATCGAACCCCCGTCCAACGCTGGGTCTCCGCGTTTTCTCCGGGCGCAGTCTGTGCAGACGTTCTGCTCGGCTCCGACCTTTGTCACAGACACCTAAGTCGACGAGCCCAGCCTGGGAAAAGTCCCGCGTGACGTCCAGACGCCGTCACACAGCAAGACCCCTAAATGACGCCAGAATCCGTGGCGGGGTCACACACGGTCTGACGGACTATCGGGCTCGCTTACGCAGCGAGGGCGAAGTCAGTGCGCTTAGCATTGGCACTTATTGTTTTGCAGGGAGCGTTTACGAGATAACCCCACATCCTCGGCCCGCTTTCTCGCGGGTTCGCAGACGCTGTCGAAACCGATCAGCCCCGGGAACTCCGTCAAGGAGCGGCCGTTGTCACGCTGTTGAGTTGCCACGCCGGGAACCGAAGCACCCGAGCATCACAGTCTACAACGCATCGCGGACTCAGAAATTCCTCCGCACCGTCCGAGCCGGCCGCGGACCCGGCGCCCGACGGTCCCGGCGACCCCGGCGACGAGGTCCACCCTCGCGTAGGCTCACCGCATGAGCGACGTCGTCATCACCGTCCGAGGCGAGAGCAGCGCCCGCGTGCGCGCCGAGGAGGCCGCCGTGCGGGTCACCGTCTCGGTCGACGGCCCCTCTCGCGGCCCCGTCGTCGAGCAGGCGCAGGAGCGGGCCTCGAGCGTGCAGGACGGCCTCGTCGCGCACCTGCGTTCGGGCGAGGTGTCGGAGTGGTCGAGCGCCCGCGTCTCGGTCTGGTCCGACCGGCCGTGGAACGCCGAGGGAGCACAACTCCCCCTCGTCCACCACGCCACCGTCGAGCTCTCGGCCACGTTCATCGACGCCGGCGCCCTGTCGTGGTGGCTCGGCGACGTCACCGAGTCCGACGACGTGCAGGTCACCTCCGTCGACTGGCGTCTCTCCCCCGAGACCCGCGCGCGCACCGAGCGCGAGGTCGCCGCCGAAGCCGTGCACGTGGCCG
The DNA here is from genome assembly GCF_947489255.1 of uncultured Microbacterium sp. Lineage (GTDB taxonomy): Bacteria > Actinomycetota > Actinomycetes > Actinomycetales > Microbacteriaceae > Microbacterium > Microbacterium phycohabitans. The sequence continues at coordinate 195,596 of NZ_CANLCY010000002.1, read as the reverse complement.
TCGAGCGCGCCACCGCCTACGCCGATGCGCTGGGCCTGGCATCCGTCGCCGCCGTCGAGATCGCGGATGCCGGGCTGCTCGCGACCCGCCCCGAGGCACCCGCCCCGATGGGTGCGCGCCTGATGGCGGCGTCCGCGGGAGGATCGTCGTTCAGTCTTCAGCCACCCGAGATCGTCGTGACCTCGGTCGTGGAGGGACGCTTCCGCGCGGAGTGATCGCGCCGGCCGTGAGGAGCCCCGACCGCCTCAGCGGCTCTGGTTCACTCGCCGAGGCGGTTCTTCGTGCGCATCGCGCGCTCGGCCTCGCGCTTGTCTTCGCGCTCGCGGATCGTCTGCCGCTTCTCGAACTCGCGCTTGCCCTTCGCGACCGCGATCTCGACCTTCGCGCGTCCGTCGAGGAAGTACAGCCGCAGCGGCACAAGGGTGTACCCCCCGGCGGAGACCGCGTGCGAGAGCTTGATGATCTCCTCCTTGTGCAGCAGCAGCTTGCGCGTGCGCTTGGCGGAGTGGTTCGTCCAATGCCCCTGCGAGTACTCGGGGATGTGCACGGCGTCGAGGAACGCCTGACCGCCGTCGATGTACGCGTAGCCGTCGGTGAGGTTCGCGCGCCCCTGGCGCAGTGACTTCACTTCGGTGCCGGTCAGCACGAGACCGGCTTCGTACGTCTTCTCGATGGCGTAGTCGTGGCGCGCCTTCTTGTTCGACGCGATGAGCTTCTCACCCTGCTCACGAGGCATGGTGCCACCTCCTCATGATCATGGGCACACAGAGCCCCTCAGCTTACCGGATCACCGCCGCTGCGGCACCGCGCTCAGGCGCGCAGCCAGCGACGGATCGCGAAGCTCGCGCTGAGCGCGGCGAGGATCACGCCGATCACGACGATGACGGGGATGACGAAAGCGACGTCGCCGACCCCCACCCACGAGGTGATGAACCCGATGCGGTCGCGCAGGTACTGGTTGACGCCCACGCCCACGATCGCCCAGACCGCCACGCTCGCCAGAGCCGACCCGATCAACGCCGCGAGCACGCCCTCGACGATGAACGGCGTCTGGATGAAGCGGTTCGACGCCCCCACGAGGCGCATGATGCCGAGCTCGCGACGTCGGGCGAAGGCCGAGAGGCGGATCGTGGTCGCGATCAGCAGGACGGCGGCGATCAGCATGAGCCCCGCGATGCCGACCGCGACGTAGGTCGCCACCGTCAACGCCTGGAACAGCGGCTCGAGGTACTGCATCTGATTCGTGACCTCTTCGACGCCCGCCTGGCCGCTGAAGGCCTCGATGATGACGTCCGACTGATTCTGGTCGACGAGGTTGATGCTGAAGGTCGCGTTGAACTGGTCCGCCGTGACGACGCCGATGATGTCGTCGGGCAGCAGGCCCTTGGCGTTCTCGAACACCTGCTCGCTGGTGGCATAGGTGTAGTCGCGGATCAGGGGGGCCAGGGCATCGCCGTCGAGCTTCGCCGTCACCGCGTCGATCTGCTCCTGCGTCGCCGCCTGACCGGTGGTGCACGTGTCGACGTCCGACACCGTGGCGCACATGGAGACCGCGACCTGAGCCCGATCGGCCCAGTACGACTGCATCTTGCCGATCTGCATCTGCATGAGCATCGCGGCGCCGACGAAGGTGAGCGACACGAAGGTCACGAGGATGACCGAGATCACCATCGACGCATTGCGGCGAAGACCCGTGAAGGCCTCCGAGAGGATGAGCCCGAACCTCATGACGTGGGTCCCACTTCGTCGTTGCGGTCTGTCTTCGCGCCGAGACCCAGGCGGTCGGCGACCCCGAGGGCCTCGACGTCGGGAGTCGTGACCGGGATGGAGCGTGTGTTGGTGCCGGGCTCTCGCGCGGGTTCAGCCGCGGGCGTGGTCGCTGCGGGGGCGGAAGCCGCGGCATCCGGAGCGGGGGCGGGGGCGGGCCGCGTGACGGCCGACGGCAGCGGCTCCACCGGACCGGTCACGCTCGTCACCTCGCGCTGCACCTCCAGCACCGCGGTGAGGGCGGCCACCGCGGCGGCGCCCTTCTCGACCTCGGGCGCGAGCCGGGGCAGGCTGGCGGTGTCGCCGTAGCCGCCGTGACGCTCGTCGCGCACCATCTCTCCCCCGCGCAGTTCGATCACGCGGCGCTGCATCTGGTCGACGAAGCCGGCCTCGTGCGTGGCCATGACGACGGTCGTCCCGCCCGCGTTGATGCGCGCGAGCAGGCGCATGATGTCGATCGAGGTGCCGGGGTCGAGGTTTCCGGTCGGCTCGTCGGCGAGGAGCACCTGCGGGCGGTTGACCAGCGCGCGCGCGATCGCGACGCGCTGCTGCTCCCCACCCGACAACTCATGCGGCAGACGCTTCTCTTTGCCGTCGAGGCCGACGAGCGCGAGCACCTCGGGAACGGCCTGCTGGATGAAACCGCGCGAGGCGCCCGTGACCTGCAGCGTGAACGCGACGTTCTGGTGGACGGTCTTGTTCGGCAGCAGGCGGAAGTCCTGGAAGACCGACCCGATGTGCCGGCGGAAGTAGGGGACCTTGCGGTTCGACAGCGTGCGCAGGTCGCGGCCGAGCACGACCACGCGCCCCTCGCTCGGGGTCTCCGCCCGCAGGATGAGCTGCAGGCACGACGACTTGCCCGAACCCGAGGCTCCGACGAGGAAGACGAACTCCCCGCGCTGCACCTCGAAGTCGACGGCGTTGAGGGCGGGCTTCGCGGTGCCGCGATACCTCTTGGTGACGTTCTCGAACCGGATCATGGCTCGACGAGCCTAAGCGCGGGTGCGGGGCAGCCCGTCAGGACGCGCCGTGTCGCCAAACCGAGAGAGTCCTATGGATGCCGGGTCAGCGGCATCCACAGGACTCTCGACGAACGGGGGGACGATCAGTCGTCGTCGTCTTTGCGCTTGCGCCAGCGGATGCCGGCCGCGATGAGACCGTCGAGGTCGCCGTCGAAGACGACGGCCGGGTTGCCGACCTCGTAACCGGTGCGCAGGTCTTTCACGAGCTGCTGGCCGTAGAGGAAGTAGGAGCGCATCTGGTCGCCCCAGCTCGCGGTGATCGTGCCGGCGAGCTCCTTCTTCTTCGCAGCCTCTTCTTCGCGCTTGAGCAGGAGCAGACGCGTCTGCAGCACGCGCATGGCGGCGGCACGGTTCTGGATCTGCGACTTCTCGTTCTGCATCGACACGACGAGGCCGGTCGGCAGGTGGGTGATGCGCACGGCGGAGTCGGTCGTGTTGACCGACTGCCCACCGGGGCCCGACGAACGGAACACGTCGACGCGGATGTCGCCCTCGGGCACCTCGACCTCGACGGCCTCCTCCATCACGGGGATGACCTCGACCGCGGCGAAGCTCGTCTGGCGCTTGTCGGCGCCGCCGAAGGGGCTGATGCGCGCGAGCCGGTGGGTGCCGGCCTCGACCGACAGCGTGCCGTAGGCGTAGGGCACGTCGACCTCGAAGGTCGCGGACTTGATGCCGGCGCCCTCGGCGTAGGAGGTGTCCATGACCTTCACGGGGTACTTGTGGCGCTCGGCCCAGCGCAGGTACATGCGCAGCAGCATCTCGGCGAAGTCGGTGGCGTCGTCGCCGCCCGCTCCTGAACGGATCGTCACGACCGCGGAACGCGGGTCGTACTCGCCGTCGAGGAGCGTCTGCACCTCGAGCTGGCCGATCACGTCTTTCAGCGCAGCGAGCTCGCGACGGGCCTCGTCGGCGGAGTCCTCGTCGTCCATCTCGATCGCGAGCTCGACGAGCACCTCGAGGTCGTCGAGGCGCTGCTCGATCTCCGACACGCGCTTGAGCTCGGCCTGCCGATGGCTCAGGCGGCTGGTCACCTTCTGAGCGTTCTCGACGTCGTCCCAGAGGTCGGGGGCACCGGCTTCTTCGCTGAGGCGATCGATGTCGGCTTTGAGTGCGTCGACGTCGACCACGGCCTGGATATCGGCGAAGGTCGAGCGCAGCGCCTGGATGTCGGCGGTCAAATCGAGTTCGAGCATGAGACGGCAAGCCTATCGTGGAGACGGTGACAGCCGACTCTCCCCGGAACGTGCTCGTGCGCTTCGCACCGATGATCTACGGCCCCACCCTGCTCTTCGCGCTCGGAGAGGGGGCCGTGATCCCCCTCATCCCAGTCATCGCGAACCGCCTCGGCGCCGATGTCGCCGTGGCCGCTCTCGTCGCCGCCGCCCTCGTCGTGGGCCAGCTGTGCGGCAACATCCTCGCCGGTTGGGCGGTCGCCCGGTTCGGCGAGCGCCTCACGATGGGCGTGGCCGGGATCGTCGTCCTCGCGGGGCTGACCGGGATCGTGTTCGCGCAGTCGCTGGCGTTCTTCGCCGCCGCGGTGTTCCTCATCGGCTTCTGCGCCGCGTCGTTCGCGCTCGCCCGCCACTCCTTCATGACCACGCGCGTCCCGCTGACCTTCCGTGCGCGGGCGCTGTCACTGCTGGGCGGAACGTTCCGCCTGGGGATGTTCGTCGGCCCGTTCATCTCGGCGGCCCTCCTGGCCGTCTTCGGTGACGAGACGGCATCCATCGTCTTCTTCGCCGTGTGTCAGGTCGCCACGATCCTGCTGGTGTTCTTCGGTCCCGACCCCGAGAAGGCGGTGCCCGTGGGCGCGGGGGCGCGCCGTGCCGACGGCGACTCCCGCGAGGCGGAAGACACCGGTGAACCCGTGACGGGCGCGATCCCGACCGTCGAGCGCGCCGGGGTGTTCCGCACCATGTGGCGGTTCCGGGGCGTGCTGGCGCGCCTGGGCCTGGCTGCGGCGTCGCTGTCGGCGGTGCGATCGGCGCGGCAGGTGGTGCTGCCGCTGTGGGGCGTGTCGCTCGGGCTGGACGCCGGCACGATCGCGGTGGTCGTGGGGGTGTCGGGCGCGATCGACTTCGCGCTGTTCTACGCCAGCGGCCAGGTCATGGACCGCTTCGGGCGTCTGTGGGCGGCCCTGCCCGCGATGATCCTGATGGGGGCGGGGTTCTTCGCCCTGTCGTTCACGCACGATCTGGGTTCCGCGGCCATGTGGTACGCCATGTTCGCCGCGGTGCTCGGTGTCGGCAACGGTCTGTCCAGCGGCATCCTGCTCACCCTCGGGGCCGACATCGCCCCGCCGAACGAACCCGCGGCGTTCCTCGGGTCGTGGCGCACGCTGACGGATGCCGGTGGCGCCGTCGCGCCGCTGATCGTGTCGGCGCTCACCGCGGTGGCGTCGCTATCGGTGGGTGTCGGCGCCATGGGCGCCGTCGCGGTGCTCGGAGCGGTGGGGTTCATCCGCTGGGTGCCGCGGTACGTCCCGCGGACGCGCTGACACGAGAGCACCACCCGCGCGGGGTGTGCCGGCGGATTTGCCCGGCGGGCGGTTCCGGGACGACGATGGAGCGCCTCGAACTCCACGGCCCGGGGCGAGGAGGCACGGTGCAGCACGTCGGACGCGGAGCCCTCGCGCTGTCGGCCGGCCTCGCCGCGGTCGCGGGCTTCGTCGACGCCGTCGGCTACCTCGACACCGGCGGGCTGTTCGTGTCGTTCATGAGCGGCAATTCCACGCAGGGCGCGGTCGACGTCCCGACCTCGCTCGCCCTCGCGGCCGTGCCACTGGGCCTCATCGCGGCGTTCGTCTCGGGTGTCGTCGTCGGCGGCGTCGTCCGCCCGCGGTCGCGTCGCGCACAGGCCGGGGTCATCGCCGGCTCGGCCCTGGCGGTAGGGCTCGTCGCGCTGCTCGCGACCGCCGGACCCTCCACGCTGTGGCGGGCGGGCCTGCTCGCGGCGGCGATGGGCGCGCTCAACACGCTCTTCCTCGCGGAGGATCGGGCGCGCGTCGCGATCACCTACTCCACCGGCACCCTGGTGAGCCTCGGCCTGGGGCTCGCCGCCCTCTTGACGGGCCGTTCGCGGACGGCCTGGCGTCGTCCCCTGCTGCTGTGGGCCGCGCTCGTCACGGGCGCCGTGCTGGGTGCCTTCGCCCACCAACTCGGCAGCCCCGCGGCGCTCGCGGCAGCGGCGGCGGTGATGCTGGTGGCGGCGGTCGTCGTGTGGCGGGCTGGGCGGACCTGAACACCACTGCCCGCGATCGGCGCCGGCATGCTCGCTCTCGGGCTGATCGTCGCGGTCGGAACGGTGATCGCCCGCCGCCGCCCCCAGCACTGATCGGTTCGTCGTGACGGGGTCACTCCCCCTCGGCCACGCGGATGAGGACCTTGCCCGTGGCGCCCTGGGCGACGGCGTCGTGCGCCGCGGCGGTGTCGGCGAGATCGAACCACGTCAGCGGCAGACCGTGGGCCTCGCCGACCGGCAGCGCACCGTCGGCCACCGCCGCGGCGACGTCTTCGGCGGCCGCGGCGAGCGCGCGCTCCCCCACCGTGTAGAGCAGGAGTCCCTGCCAACGGACGTTCTTGGCGAAGCTGACCCGCACGGGGGCGGTGAAGGTGTCGCCGCCGTTGTCGGCGTAGTAGCCGATCGTGCCGTGGTTGGCGACGACCTCGACGTCGAGAGCGGCGTTGTCGGCGATGGCGACCTCGACGATGTGCTCGACCCCGTCGGGGGCGATCTCGCGGATGCCGTCGGCCAGCGACGCGCTCGGGTACTGCAGCACGTGGTGGGCTCCGGCCGCGCGTGCGAGCTTCTCTTTCTCGTCGCTGCTGACCGTGGCGATCACCGTCGCGCCGGCCCAGACGGCGAGCTGGATCGCCGCGTGGCCCACGGCCCCGGCGCCGCCCTGCACGAGCACGGTGCGGCCGGCGAGCGCGCCGGGTGCGAGACGCGAGGGACCGTCCTCGTGGACGGTGAGGGCGCGGTGGGCCGTCATCGCGGGCACGCCGAGGCTCGCGCCGAGCTCGAACGACGCACCGTCCGCGAGGGGGACGGCCCGCTCCGCCGGGAGGATCGAATACTCGGCCGCGGTTCCGGTCGGGCGCTGGTGGGCGGCGAGGTAGACCCAGACCCGCTGGCCCACCGAGAGGTTCTCGACGCCGGAGCCGACGGCATCCACCATCCCCGCTCCGTCTTGGTTCGGGGTGATCTCGTCGAACGGGAGGGGGCGTCCGGCGCTCTCGCGCGCCTTCCAGTCGGTGGGATTCACCCCCGAGACCGTGATGCGCACGCGCACCTCTCCGGGGCCGGGTTCGGGCAGCGGCCGCTCCACGAGCGAGAGGACGGAGGAGTCACCGGGCTGGGTATACGTGATCGCCTTCATACGGGAATGAAACCCCGTCGGCGCGCGGGCATTCCCCGGGGCGTGTCGACGCGCCGTCGGGTCGGCGGTCGTCGCGGGTGAGATCGCGCACGTTTGACGGCTCGTTCACATCGAGCGCACGCACGCTCGCGCTTAGACTGATCCCACTCGCGGGAGTGGTGAAATCGGCAGACACGCAGGATTTAGGTTCCTGTGCCTTCGGGCGTGGGGGTTCAAGTCCCCCCTTCCGCACGTTCCACGCTTCGCCAGCACCGACTCTCCGACCCGAACGGGACCGATGTGATCCACACCACCGCCGCACTGCTCCCGTGGCTCGACCCCGCGACGATCATCACGAATTCGCAGCCCTGGGCGCTGCTGGTCGTCTGCTTCATCATCTTCGCCGAGACCGGCCTGCTGATCGGCTTCCTGCTTCCGGGCGACACGCTGCTGATCATGGCGGGACTGCTCTCGCACGCCACGCCCGCCGCCCCCAACGGCGTCTTCGGGATCAACGCCTGGTGGGTGGCCCTCGCGATCGGCGTCTCCGCGTTCGTCGGCGGCGAGGTCGGCTACTACATCGGGCACAAGGCGGGGCCCTCGATCTTCGAGCGCAAGGACTCCGGCATCTTCAGCAAGAAGAACGTCGAGCGCACGAACGCGTTCTTCGAACGCTTCGGCGGGCTGACCGTCATCCTGGCCCGCTTCGTCCCGGTCGTGCGCACCTTCGCCCCCATCGCGGCGGGCGTCGGACACATGCCGTGGCGCAAGTACACCCTGTACAACTTCATCGGCGCGGTCCTCTGGGGAATCGGCCTGACGATGCTCGGCTACGCCGTGGGGTACATCCCCTTCATCCGCGACATCGTGACGGAGTACATCGACGTCATCCTGCTCGCCGCCGTCGCGGGCACCGCGCTCTTCGTCGCGATCCACTTCTTCCGCGAGCGCGCCGCCGCCAAGCGCGAGGGCGCGGTCACTCCCGCGGAGGCCCAGTCGCTCACGCTCGACCCGAAGACCCTCGAAGACGGAGACCAGCCGACCCGCTGATCCCCCGGGCGCCCAGGCGTCTCCGAGCCGCAGCACCAACGGTCTCTGAGCATCAGTCCCGCAGGTCCCTGAGCATCAGTCTCGCGGGTCCCTGAGCCCCCGCCCCGCAGGTCCCTGAGCCTGTCGAAGGGACCGGGCCCCTCCGCGCGCCACCGGACCCCGCGCCGGGCGGTCGCGACGCCCCGAAGCCCTGAGCCCCCGCCCCACAGGTCCCTGAGACTGTCGAAGGGACCGGGCCCCTTCGACCACGGCCGGACCCCGCGTCAGAGGTCACGACGCCTTCGACGTCTTCTTCTTGGCCGGGGCCTTCTTCGCGGGCTCGGCCTTCTCGCCTCGCGCCGCTCGGGAGCGCTCGACGCTCGCCCGCAGGGCCTCCATCAGATCGATGACCTCGCCGCCGTCGTCGTCCTCGGCCTTCCCGAAGGTGGCATCCGTGTCGAGGGCGTCACCCTGCTCGAGTTTGGCGTCGATGAGGGTGCGCAGCTCCTGCTGGTACTCGTCGGTGAACTCCTCGGGATCGAAGTCCTTCGAGAAGCTGTCGACGAGGGATGCCGACATCTCCAACTCCTTCGCCGAGATGCGCACGCTCTCTTCAAGCGCCGGGAACGCGGCTTCGCGCACCTCGTCGGCCCACAGCAGCGTCTGCAGCACGAGCACGTCACCGCGGACGCGCAGGGCAGCGAGCCGCGTCTTCTGGCGAAGGGAGAACCGGACGATCGCCGTGCGATCGGTCTGCTCGAGCGTCTTGCGCAGCAACACGTAGGCCTTGGGCGACGACGAGTCGGGCTCGAGATAGTAGGCCTTGTCGAGCGTGAGCAGGTCGACCTGCTCGCTGGGCACGAACTCGACGACCTCGATCTCGCGGCTGCGTTCGCTCGGCAGCGAGGCAAGGTCGGCTTTGGTGAGCACCACCGTCTGCTCGCCGTCGTCGTAGGCCCGGTCGATGTCCTGGTAGGGCACGACCTCGCCGTCGATCTCGCAGATGCGCTGATAGCGGATGCGCCCGCCGTCCGCGTTGTGCACCTGGTGCAGCGAGACGTCGTGGTCCTCGGTCGCGGAGTACACCTTCACGGGCACGTTGACGAGGCCGAAGGTCAGGGCGCCTTTCCAGATCGATCGCATGTGCCCAGTGAACACCCGAAGGGGGGTGGATGCCGAGACCCTTGCGCCGGCGAGGGGGTCCCGGTCCCTTCGACAGGCTCAGGGACCTCTCGTGCGCAGGTGGCTGAGCTCGTCGAAGCCACCGGCGCGCAAGGGGTCCCGATCCCTTCGACGGGCTCAGGAACCTTACGTGCGGAGGTGGCTGAGCCTGTCGAAGCCACCGAGACCGCAACGGCGCCCGGTCCCTTCGACGGGCTCAGGGACCTCCCGTGCGCGGGCGGCTGAGCCTGCGCAGGTGGCTGAGCTCGTCGAAGCCACCGGGGCCGACGCCGGACCGCAACCCCTCCGGCATCCCCCACCTCCTCCGCCCTACGCTGGGGCGATGACGGAGCAGACGGTGCGCATCGGCGGTCGCCGGCTGCGACTGTCGAACCTCGACAAGGTGCTGTACCCCGAGACGGGCACCACCAAGGGCGAGGTGATCGACTACTACTCCCGCATCGCCCCGCGACTGCTCCCCCACATCGCCGATCGGCCCGTCACCCGCAAGCGCTGGCCGGACGGGGTGGGCACCGAAGCCGATCCGGGCACGCCGTTCTTCGCCAAGGCCCTCGAGCCCGGAGCGCCGACGTGGGTGCGGCGCCTGCCGATCGACCATTCCTCCGGCGCCAAGGACTACCCCCTCGTCGACGATCTGCCCACCCTCGTGCACCTCGCCCAGGTCGCGAGCCTCGAACTGCACGTGCCGCAGTGGCGCTTCACGCGCGACGGCGAACGGCAGAACCCCGACCGCCTGGTGCTCGATCTCGACCCCGGTCCGGGCGTGGGCCTCGCGGAGTGCGCCGAGGTCGCCCGGTGGGCGCGGGAGATCCTGCGCGACATCGGGCTCGATCCGCTGCCGGTCACCAGCGGCAGCAAGGGCATCCATCTCTACGCGCGCCTCGACGCCCGGCAGTCGAGCGAGGCGGTCAGCGCCGTCGCGAAAGAACTCGCCCGCGCGATCGAGGCGGACCACCCCGACCTCGTGGTCAGCCAGATGGCCAAAGCCGCCCGGCCCGGCAAGGTGTTCATCGACTGGAGCCAGAACAACGGCTCCAAGACGACGATCGCGCCCTACTCGCTGCGCGGGCGCCCGCAGCCCACCGTGGCGGCTCCCCGTACCTGGGCTGAGCTCGACGATCCCCATCTCCGGCATCTGCTCTTCAGCGAGGTGCTCGACCGGGAGGGTGATCCGCTCGCGCCCGTCGAACGGGATCAGGAGCCCCTCCGCGCATATCTCTCCAAACGCGCGGCCGGGCGCACCCCCGAGCCGATCCCCGAGGCCCCCGCCGGGGCGCCCGCCCCCGACGGTGCACCCCGGTTCGTCATCCAGGAGCACCACGCCTCGCGCCTGCACTGGGACCTGCGTCTCGAACGCGACGGCGTGCTCGTCAGTTGGGCGGTGCCGAAGGGAGTGCCGCCGACGACGGCCAAGAACAGCCTCGCGGTGATGACCGAGGACCACCCGCTCGCCTACCTCGACTTCGCGGGAGAGATCCCCCGCGGGGAGTACGGCGCCGGCACGATGACCGTGTGGGACACCGGCACCTACGAGCTCGAGAAGTGGCGCGACGACGAGGTCATCGCCACGCTCACGGGCCGCTCCGGAGGACCGCTCGGCCGCGTGCGCCTCGCGTTGATCCGCACGGAAGGACGCGGCGAGAAGTCGCAGTGGCTGCTGCACCGGATGAAGACGGATGCCGAGGGGCGCGCACAGGCCGAGGGCAACCCCGTGGTGGCTCGCGATCACTCCGCCCGAGTCGACCCGAGCGCGTCGCACGCCGACAACCACGACACGGCGACGGGCGCCGGGGGCGCGACCAGGGCGGGGACGCGACGCCCCGCGGAGGATCCGGCCGGACCGCCGACCGTGGCGGATCTGCGCCCGATGCTCGCCACCTCCGCCACGCCCGGGATCGCCCGGGCCGCCGCGTCCCGCTGGGGCGGCACCCCGTGGGTGGAGATGAAGTGGGACGGCATCCGGGGTGTCGGGATCTGGGACGGGACACGCCTGCGGCTGCGCTCGCGCAACGGCAACGACCTCACCGCCGCGTATCCCGAGCTGACCGGCGTCGATCTGGGACTCGGGGCGGACCCCGCCGTGTTCGACGGGGAGATCGTCGCCCTGGACGCGAAGGGGCGGCCCAGCTTCCCGCGGCTGCAGAAGCGCATGAACCTCCTACAGCCGCGCGAGATCGAGCGCGAGGCGAAGCGCACCCCCGTTCACCTGTACCTGTTCGACGTGCTCTCGGCGGGTGGGCGAGAGGTGGCATCCCTGCCGCTGTCGGAGAGGCGCCGGGTGCTGGAGGACCTCGCGGGCGGAGCCGACGCGCCGGTGGTGGTGCCGCCGGTCTTCGACGACGTGGATGCCGCGGTGTCGACGAGCAGCCGCTTCGGCCTCGAGGGCGTCGTAGTCAAAGACCCGGGGTCGACGTACCAGCAAGGGGTGCGATCGGAGCAGTGGCTCAAGGTGAAGCACTCGCGGACGCAGGAGGTCGTGATCGGCGGCATCCGGCCGGGGAAGGGCAACCGCGCGGGCGCGATCGGATCGCTGTTGGTGGGCGTCCCCGGGGCCGACGGGCTCCAGTACGCGGGGCGCGTCGGATCGGGGTTCGGGGAGAAGACGCTCGCTCGATTGAGCGCGCTGCTCGAGCCGCTCCGCACCGACGCGGATCCCTTCGTCGGCGTCCCCGCCGCGGATGCGAGCGACGCCCTGTGGGTGCGACCGGAGCTGGTGGGAGAAGTGGAGTTCGCGGAGTTCACGCCCGGCGGCATCCTGCGCCAGGCGCGCTGGCGGGGCCTGCGGCCCGACAAGAGCCCCGGTGAGGTCGTGCGGGAGGAGTGACGGGTCCGGTCCCTTCGACGAGCTCAGGGACCTCGGTTGCGAGGTCAGGGACCTCGGTCGCCAGTCCGAGGGCTTCGGTTGCGAGACCCGTGCGAGTCGTGCGGCGGGGCGGGCACAGCGCGCGATGCGGACCCGCAGAGAGGTGGCTGAGCCTGTCGAAGCCACCGGGATCGACGGCTACGCGTGGCGCGAATCGTGCTCCACGTGGCCCGCGGGCTCGAGCTGGAACGTCGAGTGCTCGACGTCGAAGTGATCGGCGAGGCACGTCTGCAGGGATGCCAGGATCGCCGCCGCCCGACCGTCGGTGAGCGCCGCGTCGTCGACGATGACGTGCGCGCTGAACACCGGAGCCCCACGGGTCAGCTGCCACACGTGCACGTCGTGCACGTCGACGACACCGTCGGCTCCGCGCAGGTGCTCGCGGATCTCGGCGACGTGCACGCCCACGGGAGCGGACTCGGTGAGGACGACGACCACTTCGCGCAGCAGACCGATCGCGCGCGGCACGATCAGCACCGCGATGAGCAGGGAGGCGAGGGCATCCGCTTGCGTGAACCCCGTGGTGACGATGACGATCGCCGCGACGATCACCGCGATCGAACCGACGAGATCGCCCAGCACCTCGAGGTATGCGCCGCGCACGTTGATGCTGCGCTTCTGAGCCCGGCTGAGCAGCCACATCGACACCGCGTTGGCGACCATGCCGACGGTCGCGACGACGAGCATGAGCCCGCCCTGCACCTCGGCGTCGGCGGGCGCGAGGAGCCGCTGCACCGCCTCGACGCCCACCCACGCGCACAGCACGATCAGGATGACGCCGTTCGCGAGCGCCCCGAGCACCTCGGCGCGCTGGTACCCGAACGTGCGGCGGTCATCGGCCGGGCGCGCGGCGATCGCCGTGGCCACGAGCGCGACGACGAGGGCAGCGGCGTCGGTGAACATGTGCGCCGCATCGGCGAGCAGGGCGAGCGACCCGGAGAGGATCGCGCCCACGATCTGCACGAGCATGACGGTGACCGTCAACGCGAGCGCGGTGGCGAGCAGGCGCCGGTTGCCGGCATCCCGGATGCCACCGGAGGGCGCGTGATCGTGCATGGTTCCAGGCTAGGCGCGGTGCGATGCGGCCCGCGTGTTCCCGCGGAACTCGGGAATGAGAACCGCCCTCAGGACCGCAGGGCGTTCAGCTGCGCCTGGATGCGGCGGTGCGCGTGCAGCGCCGGGTACACGCCCAGGAACACCGCCATCGGCGCCCGCAGCCGCAGGTCGCGGATGCCGTGCGCGCGGTAGGTGTTCTCGAAGCGGTCGATGTAGCGCCGGAAGTCGCGGGGTCGGTCGTCGAGGCGTCGCGCCGACATCCCCGCCACCATCTCGGAGCGGTAGCCGATGCGGTGTCCGCCGAGCGCGAGGTGGATCGCGATGTCGAGGTCTTCGTGCATGACGTCGGCCAGGTCGTCGCAGAGGAACTCCCGCACGTCGAGCCACGCCGACCGCCGCACCGCCATGTTGCTGCCGAACAGGAAGACGAAGTCGCCGGCGAGGCGCACCTGCAGCCGGCGCAGGCGGTCGTCGATCTGCTGACCGATGCTGCGCAGCGGCAGGTCGTAGTACTCGACCGGCCCCGAGGCGGCATCCACCTCGCCCGAGGCGAACGTCTCGCTCACCCGCTCGACCCAGTCGGGCATGATCGCGGTGTCTGCGTCGATGCGCCCGAGCACGTCGCCCGTCGAGGCATCCATTCCGAGGTTGCGGGTGGGCACCAGACCCTGCCGCGCGTCCTGGTGCAGGAGCCGGATGCCGAGGTGCGGATGCCGCGCCATCGCCCGTTCGACGATGGCGCACGTGTCGTCGGTGGAGCGGTTGTCGACGACGAGCACCTCGTGCGGGGCGAGCGTCTGCCGCGCGACCGCCTCGAGGCATCGGCCGATGACGGACTGCTCGTTGAAGGCGGGGATGACGATCGAGATCGACGGCACGGCGGTCATCCCCCGGGTCTACACGCTCAGAGTGTCGCGAGGAGGGGCGCGAGGTGACCGAACGCCCTCGCCCGGTGCGATTCGGCGTTCTTCTCGGCCGCCGTCCACTGCCCGACCGTGCGCTCGGCGTCGGCGGGCTGCCCGTCGGGGATGAAGATCGGGTCATACCCGAAGCCACCCGGCCCGGCGGGCCGCGTCGCCAGGCGACCGGGCCAGCGGCCCTCGACGGTGTCTTCCGCTCCGTCGGGGCGCACGAGCGCGATCACCGACACGAACTGCGCGGTGCGGTGCGGGTCGGCGACGTCGGACAGCTGATCCAGCAGCAGCTCGAGGTTGGCCGTGGCGTCCTTCTTGTGCCCCGCCCAGTACGCCGAGAACACCCCGGGCGAACCGCCCAGCACGTCGACGGCGACCCCCGAGTCGTCGGCCAGGGCCGGCAGCCCCGTGTGCGCCGCGGCCGCGCGCGCCTTGATGAGCGCGTTCGCCGCGAACGTCACTCCGTCTTCCACGGGCTCCGGGCCGTCGTACGCGACGACCTCGAGATCGGGGCGGACGGCGGCGAGGATCGCCTGGAACTCCTCGACCTTGTGCGCGTTGTGCGTGGCCAGGACGATGCGCGCCATCTCAGCGCTCGAGGGCCGCGGTCTGGATGCCGCGCAGCTCGGCGCAGCCGTTCACCGCGAGCTCGAGCAGGCTGTCGAGCTCGGCCTTGTCGAACGGCGCGCCCTCGGCGGTGCCCTGCACCTCGACGAACAGGCCGCGGCCGGTGACGACGACGTTCATGTCGGTCTCGGCGCGCACGTCCTCGACGTAGGCGAGGTCGAGCATCGGCTCCCCGTCGATGATGCCCACCGACACCGCGGCGACCGAGTCGCGCAGCACCTCGGCCCGCTGGCCGATGAACTTCTTCTCGCGGCCCCAGGCGATGGCATCCGCGAGAGCCACGTAGGCCCCCGTGATGGCCGCGGTGCGCGTGCCCCCGTCGGCCTGCAGCACGTCGCAGTCGATGACGATGGTGTTCTCGCCCAGCGCCTTGGTGTCGACGACGGCGCGCAGGGCCCGGCCGATCAGGCGCGAGATCTCGTGCGTGCGACCGCCGACCTTGCCCTTGATGCTCTCGCGGTCGTTGCGGCTGTTCGTCGCGCGCGGCAGCATCGCGTACTCGGCGGTGACCCAGCCCTTGCCCTTGCCGGTCAGCCAGCGCGGCACGCCGTTGGTGAACGACGCGGTGCACAGCACCTTGGTGCCGCCGAACGTGATGAGCGCGGAGCCCTCGGCGTGCGCCGACCACCCGCGTTCGATGGTCACGGGGCGGAGCTGGTCGGTGGTGCGGCCGTCTTTACGGGTCACGGGTCCTCCTCGGGACGGGATGGATGCCACGCCTCAGCGCGGCAGGTCGATGGCGCCGGTCTGCACGAGCTGCACCTCGCGCACCTCGCGGCCCATGAGGCGGTGCGCCAGGCGCAGGAAATCGTCGGCGGATGAACCGGTGGCCTCGTAGCGGTGGCTCGGCACGGCATCCGGGCTCGCGAGCAGATCGCGCGAGACGAGCTGGCGGTAGACGTCTTTGGCGGTCTCGCTGTCGCTGGAGACGAGGCTCACGTCGGGGCCCATCACATAACTGATCGCGCCCTCGAGGAACGGGTAGTGCGTGCATCCGAGGACGAGGGTGTCGACCTCGGCATCGCGCAGCGGCGCGAGGTATCGCTCGGCGGTGGCGAGCACCTCGGGCGAGTCGGTGACGCCGGCCTCGACGAACTCGACGAAGCGCGGGCACGCCTCGGCGAAGACGGTGAGACGCTCGTTGACCTCGAGCATGTCCTGGTAGGCGCGCGAGCCGATGGTGCCGGCGGTGCCGATGACGCCGATGCGGCCGTTGCGCGTGGTCGACATCGCCGTGCGTACGGCCGGGCCGATCACCTCGACGACGGGCACGTCGTAGCGCTCGCGCGCGTCGCGCAGCATGGCCGCGGAGGCGGTGTTGCACGCGATCACGAGCATCTTCACACCCTGATCGACGAGGGTGTCGAGCACCTCGAGCGAATACCTGCGCACGTCGGCGATGGGCTTCGGACCGTAGGGCGAGCGGGCGGTGTCGCCGATGTAGAGGATCGACTCGCGCGGCAACTGCGCCGACACGGCCCGGGCGACGGTGAGACCGCCGACTCCCGAGTCGAAGATCCCGATCGGCGCGTCATCCATAGGGGTCAAGCCTACCGGGCGGGGTCGGAGCGGCGGATGCCTCGACGCGCAGGTGGGGAGGGGGCGGAGGGCTGTACCCGCACGCGGGGCGACGGCGGAGGGCACGGACGGACGCCCGGACTCGCGCATGGGGCGAGGGCGGAGGGCACGGGCAGAGGACGCGGGGCGGAGGGCTCTACCCGCGCGCGGGGCGAGGCCGGAGGGCACGGGCGGAGGACGCGGGGCGGAGGGCTCTACCCGCACGCGGGGGCGCGGGGAGAGGCGCGAACGGACGCCCGGGCCCGGGCGCGGGGCGAGGCTGGCGGCGCCCTGCCCGGTCGAGCACAGCTCCTGCAGAATCCGGCCGGCGGCGTCAGCCGGCAGCCTGCGGGCCGGATTCTGCAGGAGTCCTGCAGCGGACCGGGTGTCAAGCGGGGTCGCGACGCCCGGGCACTCCGGGGCAGCGCAATAGGCTGGCGCGATGACGCGCAGCACGGCCTTGCACACCGACCGCTATGAACTCACGATGCTCGATGCGGCGCTGCGCGACGGCACGGCCCAGCGCCGGTGCGTGTTCGAGGTCTTCGGGCGACGCCTGTCGGGCGGACGCCGCTTCGGCGTGGTCGCCGGGACGGGCCGCCTCCTCCACGCCATCCGGGATTTCCGTTTCGGTGACGACGAGCTGCGCTACCTCCGCGATGAGAAGGTCGTGGATGCCACGACCCTCGACTTCCTCGCCGACTACCGCTTCACGGGCTCGGTGACCGGCTACCGCGAGGGCGAGGTGTACTTCCCCGGGTCCCCCCTGCTGACCATCGAGGGCACGTTCGCCGAGGCCGTGATCCTGGAGACGTTGGCGCTGAGCATCTTGAACTACGACTCCGCGGTGGCGACCGCCGCGGCGCGCATGAGCGTCGCCGCCGGAGACCGGCCGCTCGCGGAGATGGGCTCGCGCCGCGCGAGCGAAGAGGCGGCGGTCGCCGCGGCCCGCGCCGCCTACATCGCCGGATTCTCGGCGACCAGCAACCTCGAGGCCGGCCGGCGCTGGGGCGTGCCCACCATGGGCACTGCCGCCCACGCCTGGACGCTCCTGCACGACAGCGAGGAGGACGCGTTCCGTTCTCAGGTCGACGCCCTCGGCAGCGGGACGACCCTGCTGATCGACACCTACGACATCGCCGAGGGCGTGCGCACCGCCGTGCGGGTCGCGGGCACGCAGCTGGGCGGCGTGCGCATCGACTCGGGGGATCTGCCGATCGTCGCGGGAGAGGTGCGGGCGCAGCTCGACGAACTCGGCGCGACGGGCACGCGCATCACCGTCACGAGCGACCTCGACGAGTACGCCCTCGCCGCCCTGGCGGCATCCCCCGTCGACTCCTACGGCGTCGGAACCTCGGTCGCGACCGGGTCAGGGGTTCCCACCGCGGGTCTGGTCTTCAAGCTGGTGGCCCGTGAAGCCGCCGACGGCTCCTGGGTGGGCGTGGCGAAAGCCTCGGCGCAGAAGGCGTCGCACGGCGGCCGCAAGGCCGCTTTCCGCACGCTCGACGCCGGCACCGCCACCTCGGAGCTCATCGTCGTGAGCGACGGCTTCGAGGAGCTGTCGACGGCGGCCGAACACCCCGACGCCCGCCCCCTGCAGACGACCCTCATGCACAACGGCGAGGCGGATGCCGCCGCCCTCGGCACCGCGGGCGTGCAGGCGGCGCGGGCCCACCACGCACGCGTGCGCGAGGAGCTGCCCGTGCGGGCGCTCGCGCTGAGCAAGGCCGACCCCGCCCTGCCCACGGAGTACCGCGAGGCGGTCTGACCCGCGAGCCCGTGAAGGGCACGACCTTGGGGCGCCCGGCGAGCCTCCTCGCCCGCCCGCGCGGCCGGCGATCGCCGTTACCCGTGCGTGGGAGCGTGACGGCGCGCGGACGGTGACGGACCTCGGGCGCCCGGCGAGCCTCCCCGCCCGCGCGGCCGGCGATCGCCGTCCCCGTGCGTGCGGGCCTGACGGCACGCGGACGGCGACGGACGCCCCGCGCGCCGCACCGTTCGCAGCCGGCGATCATGGCACCAAGCGGTTCGCGGCCGCGAGAACGGCCCCTCACGCGCGGAGGCGCGGAGGGGCCGGATGCGGGGAGAGGCCGCTCAGTTGATGAGCGACTCGTAGATCTCTTTGCACTGCGGGCACACCGGGAACTTCTCGGGGTCGCGACCCGGTGTCCACTTCTTGCCGCACAGCGCGCGCACCGGCTTGCCGGTGATCGCCGACTCGAGGATCTTGTCCTTCTTCACGTAATGCGAGAAGCGCTCGTGATCGCCGGGCTCGATGTTCTCTTCGCGGATGAGCTCTTCGAGCTCGCGATCGAGGGTCGCGAGACCCCCGCTGTCCGGTCTGTCGAGAGGCGTGCTCATGGAGAGCCAGTGTAGCCGCGACCCCGCCTGACGGCTCGGTCGGGTTCGTGCTCAGGTCGCCTCGGCGAACTCCATGAGCCGCGTCGCCCGGTGCTCGAAGAGCGCCGCGCCGACCGCGACGCCGACGATGAGGACGACGCCACCCGCCCCGACGCCCACCCACATCGCGAACATCGCGTCGATCGTGTCTCCCCCGATGGCCCGCCAGGTGAGCAGGATCGACGGCAGAGCAGCGGCGATGGCTCCCGCCATCACGAGGCCCTGCGCGACGACGCCGCCCGAACCCGTGCGCTGCGGCTGCTGGAACGGGCTGTCTCCCGGCCGCGACACCGCGTACGGGGCGAGCACCGACGACACGCTCGACAGCCCGAGACCCGCGAGGAAGAGCGCGGCGCACACGCCGATCATGGCGGGCAGGATGGCCCACCGGCCGTGGGCGACGACGGCGAGCGGAAGCGACACGGCGAGCACGGGGATGCCGATGAGCAGCACCGGAACGAGACGGCCGATGCGATCGGGCGCGCCACGCATGCCGCTGGCGATGTGCATCCACAGGGCTGTCGAGTCGTAGGCGAGGTCGTTGTGCGGGAGCCATCCGAAGAACAGGGCCATGATCGGCACCGGCAGCAGCACCGCGAGCTCGAACGGCACGCCCGCGACGAGCAGGGGAACGGTCGAAACGACGGCGGCGATCGGTACGACGACCACGTTGACGATGTAGCGGCGATCGCGCAGCCAATACGACAGGCTGCGCGCGGCGACCGCTCCCCCGGGCGTCCCGGGGAGGATCGCGAACCATCCGAGGCCGCCGCGCTCGCGCACCGCGGCCGGACGACGCGTCGTCGTGAGCAGCGCGGTCACGAGGGCGAACCACGCCAGCCCCAGCAGCGCGATCGTCACGAGGGCGACGACGAGGCTGCCGACGGCGGCGCCCGCGGTGGGGGCCAGCGCGATGCCCCACGCGGCGCCGATCGGCGTCCACGCGAGAATCTCGGCGGCCGAGGCCAGCTGCGAGGGAACGGCGCCGCGCCACTCGAGCGAGCCGAGGAACACCCCGACCGGCACGACGACGACCAGCACGGCGACGAGGTACACGCCCATCAGCTCGCGGGACTGCCGCGGTCGCTGCACGAGCGCGCCGAGGGCCATGCTCACCCGGGCGAGCAGCACGCAGGTGGTGAGGCCGAGGATCACGGATGCCACGCTCGCCACCGCCGGAGCACCGTGGGCGCTCCAGGCGACGGCGAGGCTGATCCCGAGGACCAGGACGACCAGGACGGGGACGCTGAGGAAGCCGGCGAGCAGGAGGGCGCCCGCGAGCGGACGCGGCTCGGGTCCGACGACCGCGAACCGGCGGGGATCCAGTGGATCGACCGAGGCGGTCACCGGGGGCCCCACGGCGAAGCCGAGCGTGACGGCGGACCCGGCGAGCACCGTGACGACCGCCGTGGTCAGACGATCGGCGTCGGCGAGGCCGGCGGCGCTCACCGCGGCGACGGCCGTCGCGGCGATCAGCAGGACCACGCCGACGGCACGGCGCACGACATCGCGCGGGTCGCCCCTAAGGGCGCCCACCATCATCGCCAGTCTCAGGCGGAGAACGTGTGCAACCACTCGAGGCCCTCCACGTCGCCCAGGCCACCGGCCAGCTCGAGGTAGCGCTCCTCGAGGCTCGCCTCGCCGCGGACCTCGTCGACCGTGCCCTCGGCGAGCACCTGACCGGCGACGATCACGGCGACCCGCGAGCAGACCCGCTCGACGAGCTCCATACCGTGGCTGGAGAGGATCACCGTTCCGCCGTGGTCGACGTACGAGCCGAGGATGTCGAGGATCACACCGCTGGAGACGGGGTCGACGGCCTCGAAGGGCTCGTCGAGCACGAGCAGACGCGGCGAATGGATCATGGCCCCGGCCAGCATGACCTTCTTGGTCATGCCCGCGGAGTAGTCCGACACGGGGCGCGCCAGCGCGTCCACGAGGTCGAACGCGCGGGCCAGATCGGCCGTGCGGCTCTCGACGAGCGGTGCGGGCAGACCGCGGAGAGCGCCGTAGTACGACAGCAACTGTCGACCGGTGAGGCGGTCGAAGGTCCGCAGGCGGTCGGGCAGGACTCCGATGAGCTTCTTCGCCTCGCGCGAGCGCTTGGTCGCGTCGACGCCGTTGATCGAGACCGAGCCCGAGTCGGCGCGGAGGAGACCGGCGATGATCGACAGCGTGGTGGTCTTGCCCGCACCGTTCGGGCCGACCAGACCGTAGAACGATCCCGCCGGCACCGTCAGGTCGATCGCGTCGACCGCGCGGAGCTCTCCGAACGACTTCGTGACGTTGCGCAGGCTCAGCACCGGGACGGCGTCGGGGTCGACCGCCGCGGCCGCACCGTGAGTCAGCACGGCGGTGTCGGAGAGGGGTGCGACCTCGCCGGGGAGCGCGGTGTCGGAAGCGGCGGGCTCATCGGCACCGGGCTCATCGGCACCGGGTTCATCGGCACCGGGCTCGTTCGAGAGCGGCTCTTCGACCGCGGGAGCATCCGGGCTCGCGACGGGCGTGTCGTCGACGATCAGCTCGTCGACGCGCACCTCGGGGGGCGTGGGATCTTCGCCGTCGGCGGCTTCCCCCACGGGAACCTGCGGCGCGTGGAGGAGGTTCTCCGGCGCGTCGGCCGAGACGGCGTCGCGTTCACCCTCTGTGATCGGGCCTGCGCCGTCGAGCTCTTCGGAGTCGGACGAGCCGCCATCGGACCGGCCCTCATCCGCTGCCGTCTCGGACGCCGGCGCGGCGCGCGTCTCCCCCGCGACGGCGGGATCTTCGACGAGGGACTTCTCGACGACGGGCTCCTCAATCGCGACATCGGCGGGCGTCGGGTCGGCGGGCTCCTCGACCGCGACATCCACGGGCGTCGGGTCGGCGGGCTCCTCGACCGCGACATCCACGGGCGTCGGGTCGGCGGGCTCCTCGACCGCCGGCTCGCCGGGGACGGGCTCCTCGACGACGGGCTCCTCGACCGCGACATCGGCGGGCGTCGGGTCGGCAGGGGTCGGGTCGGCGGACGCCGGATTCGCTCCCGTCGCACCCGCGGGCGCGTCGGGACGCGGGTCGGTGTCGACTTCCCCGAGCGCAGCCGCGGTGGCATCCGGGGCGACGGCAGCCGGCTCCGAGCCGGACACGTCGGAGCCGACCGCGTCGGGCACGTCGGGCGAGGCGGTGTCCGTCGCGGCAGCATCGGACGCGGTGATGTCGGGCGCAGCGACCCCGGGCGCAGCGACCTCGGGCTCAGCGACGTCGGGCTCTGCTGCCCCGTCCGACGACACGGGCTCGACGGGGTCCCGCGCCTCATCCACGGCCGGGGCCTCGCCGGCTTCCGGAGCGGGATCCGCGATCACGGACCCGGGCTCGCCGGCATCCAGCCGCGCGTCCGTGAGGGACAAGGCATCGGCATCCCGTTCCACCGGTGCGTCCGTGTCGACGGCCGCGGATTCGACGGGCGCGTCGTGGGAAGCGGGGCTCGCGGACGGAACGGGGAGCGGGGGTCGCGGGGGCACCACGATGCCGTCGGGGAGGGCGACGGGCGTGACCGATTCGCGCCCGGTGGCGGCGATTTCCTCGTCCGGTGTCGAGACAGAGGCGTCGGCGACGGGGTTCGGCAGCGCGGTCGGGTGGGCGGGTGCCGACGCCGCGGAGTCCGATGCTCGGGGCGTGGCGGGCTTCTTCGCGGCCGGACGCTTGGCTGAGGGCTTGGGGGCCGCCGGCTTCGGGGCCGCGGACTTCGAGGCGGCCGCCTTCGCCGCGGGGGCCTTGGCGGTCGACGTCTTCGCCGTCGAGGCCTTCGGCGCGGCCGGCTTCTTCGCGGCGGGCGTGCGAGGCGCCGAGGACGTCGTCGCAGAACTGTTCGCGCGGGGGGCACGGGGGGCGCGCGGCTTCGGAGCCGCGGCCGCGGATTCGTCGGCGCTCTCGACGGCGTCGCCCGCCTTCGCGGCCGTGGCGGCGCCGGGAGCGCGCCGCGGCGCGCGCGGCGTCGTGCTCCGGGGCGACGTGGTGCGCGGGGTGGACGAGCGCGGAGCCCGTGGCGTGCGCGGCTTCGACGCCGAAGGTTCGACGCTCTCCGAACCACCCTCGGAGGAGGAAGAGGACGGTTCAGGCGATTCCGGCAGCGAGGCTGTCATCGCACCAAACTATCAACGACCTCCGACACCGCCCGCAGGCTGGTCGCGCGGCGCAGTGATCCACCGGCATCACGAAACCACAACGACCGGCGCGAATCATGCCACCTCCCAGGCCCCTCTCGCTACTGTTGATCGAACACGAAGGCGTGACATTCCGGTGAACCGGACATGACGACTCATCCCCCCAGGAGCCAGCCTTGACAGTTCAGATCGTGATCCTCGCCGCGGGCATGGGCTCGCGCCTCGGCCGCAGCCTGCCGAAACCGCTCACGGCCCTCGCCGACGGCCGCAGCATCATGCAGCAGCAGCACGACAACATCCACGCGGCCTTCGGCGCCCAGGCGCGTATCACCACGGTCGTCGGCTATCGGGCCGAGACGATCGTCGATGCCTTCCCGCGGGTCGACTACGTCTACAACGACCGCTACGACCAGACCAACACGTCGAAGAGTCTGCTCCGCGCCCTCGCCAAGACGGGTCGCGGCGGCGTGCTCTGGATGAACGGCGACGTCGTCTTCGACCCCCTCGTCCTCCGCCGTGCCGCGCGCCTGGTCGCCGACGACCGCTCGTTCGTCACGGTCGACACCGCCAAGGTCAGCGACGAAGAGGTCAAGTACACGGTGGATGCCGAGGGCTTCATCCACGAGCTGTCGAAGGTCGTCGTCGGCGGCATCGGCGAGGCCGTGGGCATCAACTACATCGCCTCGCGCGACAAGAAGACGCTCCAGCGCCACCTTCAGCGGGTGGGCGACCAGGACTATTTCGAGCGCGGTCTCGAACTCGCCATCGCCGAAGACGGTCTGCGCGTGGAACCGCTCGACATCTCCGACCTCTACGCGGTCGAGGTCGACTTCGCCGAAGACCTGGAGCGGGCGAACCTCTTCGTCTGATCGCGGGCGCGGGCCTGTTGCGCGCTTCGGTGCCGGCGTCACCTCACCCGCCGCTCAGGCGAGCGGGAGAGGATGACCTCATGGCCGAGAAGGTGCATCGCATCCATTCCCTCCCCCCGGACGCCCCGTGGAAGGGCGGGCTCCCTCCCGTCGGGTCGGAGGAGCACCCGCGCACGATCCGCATGCTCGACCGCGTGCTGTCGGTGCAGCGACCCGTCGTGCTCGCTCATCTGCGCAGCATCCGCCTCCGGCATCCGCGTGCCTCCGCCGACGAGATCCTGAGGATCCTCGAACGCCGCTACCTGGCCGCCGTCACCACGGGCGGTGCGGCCGTGGGCGCGACTGCGGTCGTGCCGGGCATCGGAACCGGGGTGACCCTCGCCCTCAGCGGCGTCGAGACCCTCGGTTTCCTCGAGGCCACAGCGCTGTACGCGCAGTCGGTCGCCGAGGTCCACGGCGTCGCGGTCGACGATCCCGATCGCGCCCGCGCCCTCGTGCTCGCCCTGATGCTCGGCAAGGAGGGCGTCGACCTCGTCTCGCAGCTCGCCCAGCAGGCCTCCGGACGCGGCATGACCCGCTCCACGTACTGGGGTGAGCTCGTCACCAAGACGCTCCCGCGCGCGGCCGTCGGCCCGCTCGTCGACCGCCTCAAGACGATCTTCGTGCGCCAGTTCGCCACCCGCGGCGGCGCCTCCTGGGTGGGCAAGGCCCTCCCCTTCGGCGTCGGCGCCGTGGTCGGCGGCGCCGGCAACCACGTCCTCGGGCGCCGGGTGCTCGTCAACGCCCGCCGCGCGTTCGGCTCCCCACCGCCCGAGCTGCCGGCCGACCTCGAACCGCGCCCGGGAGCCGAGCGTCTCGAGAAGACCACGGTCGGCGGGGTCCGCCGTGCGGGCGACTCGGTTGCCGCCGCGGTCGGTGCCGCCGGACGCCGGACCGCGTCCGTCGCGCGCAAGGCGCTCCCCCGGCGCCGCAAGGACACCGACGCCGACCCCGAGGCCGACGCCGACCTCGACCCCTACGCGGTTCGCGACTGAGAGCGCCTGCGCACTCGCGGTCGCTGTCGCGCCGACTTCCGGGTCGACGTCCCTTCTCATCGACACCCGTACCGGCGCAAGGCCCGCGTGTCGCGCAGCCGGGCGCGTTAGCCTCACCGCATGGGCGACCTCCTCGATCTCCTCGCGGTCTGGATGCCGCGGCAGCGCTGGTACGGCACGAAGGGCCGCGACCCACGCCTCACCGTGGTCGCCGACTGGACCCTCGACGCCGGCGCACGACTCCTCCTGGTCCGCGACGAGGCCGTCCAGCCCGCCATCGTCTATCAGGTGCCCATCGCGCGTCGTCCCGAGGGATCGGTGCCGCCGGGCAGCCTCATCGGCCCCGCTTCCGACGACGAGGTCTGGGCGGATGCCACGACCGACCCCGGCTTCACCGCCCAGCTGTACTCGTGGGTCACGGTCGGCGGCGAGGTCGGAACGCCCGAGAACGGGTTCCTCGGCATCGCTCTCGCTTCCCCCGGTGGCCGGACCCCCGCTTCGACGGCGACGGCCAAGGTGCTCAGCGGCGAGCAGTCGAACACGTCGCTCATCTTCCGTCCCGACGCCGCCGACGATGCGCAGGATGCCGGCATCCCGGTCATCTGCAAGCTCTTCCGCCAGGTGAACCCCGGCATCAACCCCGATGTCGAGTTGCAGTCGGCGCTCGCCGCCGGCGGGGCGGCGTTCGTGCCCGCCGCGATCGGAGAGGTGCGCGGGTCGTGGGTGACGCCCGAGGGCGTGCCCGTCAGCGGGTCGCTGGCGTTCGCGCAGGAGTTCTTCGCGGGGGTCGAGGACGCGTGGCGCGTGGCACTGGACGCCGCCGCGGCCGATGAGGACTTCGCCGCGCGGGCGCACGCGCTCGGCGCGAGCGTCGCCGGGATGCACGTTGCCCTCGCGGCGCAGTTCCCCACGCGCGAGCCCGATGAGAGCGACCGCGC
Source organism: uncultured Microbacterium sp. (assembly GCF_947489255.1). GTDB lineage: Bacteria > Actinomycetota > Actinomycetes > Actinomycetales > Microbacteriaceae > Microbacterium > Microbacterium phycohabitans. The sequence goes on along the minus strand of NZ_CANLCY010000002.1, from coordinate 169,836 downwards.
CGCGGTGGCCGGAGCCTGGGAGCGGCGCCTGTCGATCGCCCTCGCCGAGGTGCCCGCGCTGGCCCCGTACGCCGACCGCATCCGCGAGGTCTACGCGACCGCTGCCGCCGCCCCGTGGCCCGCGCTGCAGCGCGTGCACGGCGATCTGCACCTCGGGCAGGTGCTCGACACGGCGGCGAACGGATGGGTGCTGCTCGACTTCGAGGGCGAGCCGTTGCGGCCGATCGCCGAGCGTCTGCAGCCCGATGTCGCCGTCCGCGACGTGGCGGGCATGCTGCGCTCGTTCGACTACGTGTCGGGAGCGGTCGCCGACGACGACGGCGCCGCGGTACGCGCATGGGTCATCGCCGCCCAGCAGGCGTTCCTCGCCGGATACGCCGAGACCGCGGGAGCCGATCGTCTGGTCGACGACAAGCTGCTCGACGCGTTCGAACTCGACAAGGCCGTGTACGAGGCGATCTACGAAACGCGCAACCGCCCCGACTGGGTCGGCATCCCCCTCGCCGCGATCAGCCGGTTGGCTCCCCTGGCCTGAGGGTCACGCCAGGTGGCTGAGCCCGTCGAAGCCACCGGGATCCGCGCAAGACCCCGGGCCGCACGCTCGGCGACCTCGGCGCGGCGCGGTCAGCTCGCCGAGTCGGCGTTCCACCGCTCCCAGCGCTGCATCAGCTCGCCGATCGCGGCCTCGAAGCGCGCGGTGGCGGCACCGGGAGCGGTGTCGCCGAAGTACCGCTGCACCCAGTGCTCGAGTCGCCCGACCGCGTCGGGATCGCCCAGCACCCGGTCGGCTTCGGCCACGATCGCCCCGGATGCCGTGGCATCCAGCCACTCGCAGGCCGACAGGTATCCGCTGTCGTCGACGAGGGCCTCGGGGTCGACGGGCCGCGTGATCATGAGGGGCTTGCCGACGGCGAGACGGTCGTAGACCATCGCCGAGATGTCGACGATCGCCAGGTCGGCCGCGGCGAGCTGCCACCCCAGGTCGGGGCCGGTGTCGTGCACGTGGTGGGCGGCGGGGTCGGCCGCGTTGGCCGCCGCGATCGCCGCGACGATCCGCGCGTTCGCCGCGCCGTAGGCGGCATCCACCACCCCCGAGCGCGGGTGCGGGCGGTAGATGACGCGGTGGCGTCCCGTGGCGAGCAGCGCCTTCACGAGGGTCTCGCCGTGCGTGACGATCGAGCCGTAGTGGGCGGAGGGGCGGTCGCCCTCCCATGTGGGCGCGTACAGCACGACGGTGCGCTCGTCGGGCTCGTACGGCAGATCGCCGGAGTAGTGATCGGCCTGCGGGCGACCGATCGAGAACGTGCGGCGGTCGAGGTCGTAGTCCCAGAGCACGCGCGAGAGGCGGGCGCGAGCCGCCTCGCCGGCGACGAGGGCGTAGTCGTACGCCTTGAACTGGTTCGTCGACATGTACATCTTGTCGCTCTCACCGTGGTTGATGAACACGTGCCACCGGTGCCCGTAGCGGAACATCTGGAAGTTTCGCGTGTTCTGGTTGACGTACAGGACGATGCGGATGTCCTGCTCGGCGAGCACCTGCTCGACGGCCGCGATCGTCGGAGCGTAGGCGATCGGGAGCGCATCGTCTTTGAGCAGTGCGTCGGCGCCGCGGATCGCGCGGGAGATGACCACGACGGGCCAGGTCTTCGCCAGCTCTTGCAGCGGGGCGTACCACTGCCGCATCTGGTACATGTTGACCGCACCGTCGGCGAAGTACACCGCGATCCGGAACGTCCCGGTGGGCAGCGGCCCCCGCGCCTCGAGGGCGCGGTGCAGGTCACGGCGGGCGGTGCGGGTGGCGAGGGCTTTGCGCAGCAGGCCCACGGCGAGCTGGACGTCGCGGGCGAGAGGCATCGTTCCAGGGTACCGGCCAGGCTCGCGTGGAAAGATCGAGGGATGCCCCTCCCGACCCCCGGCGGAAGAGACGCGCCCGTTCCCCCCGACGACGCCGGCGTGAGCTTCGTCATGCCCGTGCTGAACGAGCACCGGTATCTGCGCCGGGCCGTCGCATCCACCCTCTCCCAAGACGTCCCGGGGCCGGTGGAGCTCGTGCTCGCCCTCGGCCCCTCGAGCGATGGCACCGACGCGATCGCGCGCGAGCTGGCGGATGCCGATGAGCGCATCGTCCTGGTGGCGAACCCGGCCGCCGACATCCCGGTGGGGCTCAACCTCGCCATCCGCGCGAGCCGGTATCCGACGATCGTGCGGGTCGATGCGCATTCCGAGCTGTCTCCCGGATACACCCGTCGCGCCCTGGACACCCTGCGCCGCGTGCGCGCCGCCAACGTCGGCGGAGTCATGCGCGCCGACGGCCGGTCACCGTTCCAGCGGGCGGTCGCGCGCGCCTACAACTCCCGCGTGGGGCTCGGCGGAGGGGCGTACCACGGCGGCGGCACCGAGGGTCCGGCCGAGTCGGCGTACCTCGGCGTCATGCGCCGAAGCGTGCTCGAGGAGGTCGGGCTCTTCGACGAGAGCATCCGCCGCGGCGAGGACTGGGAGCTGAACCTCCGCATCCGGCGCGCGGGCTATCGCGTGTGGTTCGATCCGGGGCTGTCGGTCGTGTACTGGCCGCGGGAGAGCTGGACCCGACTCGTCCGGCAGTTCCGCGCGACCGGCGCCTGGCGCGGCGAGCTCGTGCGGCGTTACCCGCGGGGCACGCCGCTGCGCTTCTTCGCTCCCCCGGCGCTGCTGGTGTCGGCGGCTGTCTCGCTGGCGGTGGCGGCGGGCCAGGTCACCCGCCGTCGCGGAGGGCTGGTGTCGGTGCTGCACCTTCCGCTGGCGGCGTACGCGACGCTCGTCGCCATCGGCGCCCTCGGTCGGGGCGGGGGCCGGGGCTGGCGCGACAAGGCGTGGACCGCGGCCGTACTGCCGTCGATGCACGTGTCCTGGGGCGCGGGCTTCCTGTGGGCGCTCGTGCGCGGCGCCCGCGACACGGTCGACACCTCGCGCCTCGACGGACGCAACACCCCGCTGCCCTGACGCACGGGAGGACGGCACCGAAGATGCCCGCGCGCCTCGCGCGGGCACGGGGCGCCGCCCGACGGTATTGAGGATGCCGGGCGCACCTCGCGTGGCACCGAATTGTTGGACTCGGGCCAGCGTGACGTAATATCAGGCGACGGCGAGTGTCCGTCGCGAAGAGTCGGAGGTCGCGCGGTGCCGTTCCGCAGCAAGGAGGTGCTCGACGCCTGGCTCGACGAGTACGCGTCGAGCGGGTCCGGAGGCGCGGGCGTCGCGTATGTTGCCGACCAGGAGACCGTGGACGGGCTCGACGGCGGACTCGTGATCTACCCGCTCGCCAATGCGACGACATCGGTGTACCTGCAGCCGATCGCCGTGGGGGCGCCGGACTGGCGCGTGACGTTCGAGGCGCAGCCCGAGGTGACGGAGCTGTCACCCGAGGGTGTCTACGACCTGTGCCGGGAGCTCACGAACGCGGCCGACCTGTGCGCTTTCCTGCAGCGCAAATCCGTCGCGCACGTCGCCGGCCTCACCGACGACGGCTGAGCGGACTCAGGCCGCAGCCGACGCTTTCGCCGCCGCGACGTCGGCACGCGCGACCTGTTCGGTGGCCGCCGCCGTCGTCTTCGCGAGGAAGTCGGCCAGGTCGGCCTCGATCCGCGGGTCGAGGCTGCCGATGATGCGTCGGCACGCGTCGTCGAACCGCGCGAGCTGAGACCACGGCTCCTTCTCGAGGTCTATCGCGAGGTGGATGTGGTTCACACGGCGGTCGCTGTCGTCCGCCTCGCGGCGGAGGATCCCCCGCCGCACGAGGCGTTCGACCATCGTGGTGATTCCAGCCGACGTGACGCCGAGGGTGGTGGCGAGCTCCGACGGTCGCATACCGGGATTCACCCCGACGATCGCAAGGGCCTTGGCATCGAGCTCGTTCACGCCGAGCTGCTTGCGAGCCTTGGCCGCGGCCGCTTCACGCTCGCGGGAGTACTGGGTGAGCGCCTCCATCAGGGGTGAGGAATCGTCCGATAGCGGTGTCATCGACTCCCCCTCCTGCACGCGGCGCATCCCGCCACTATAGCCAACACGGGAAGATTCCTCGCCTGACTGTCATTTTTGATGAATGTTCGGCGTCATGATGTTTAACACGCTTAATTAGCTGCTAGGCTACTGATCACCGGGGTTGACCACCCCACCCCCACGAAGAAGGGAACGCCATGATGACCACGACCGCCCTCGCCTCCGCCGCTCCGCTGCGCCACCGTTCCACCTTCGTGCCCGCCGCGAGCGCCCTGTCGACCGCACGGCTGACGACCATCGTGGTGTGGGCGAGCATCGCGACCTCCGGTCTCGGTGCCGCCGTCGTCCTCTCGCTCTTCCTCTGACGAACCCCTCCACGGAAGCTTTCCCATGGGCACGCTCTTCTACAGCGCCGACACGCAGCCGATCCAGATCGACGACCGCCTGCTCCAGTACCTGCAGGTCGTCCTCTCGACCAAACTGCGTCGCGGCGAATCCTTCACCATCACGTGGACCGACACCGCAGCCGGTCACGCACGCACCACCCTCTGGATCCAGCCCTCGATCTCGATGCGCTTCCAGTTCGCGACAGCCGAGTCCGCCCGCCTCTCGGGTGGCTACCTCCGGCAGCTCGCCGACCAGGCGTCGATGTCGTCGGGTCTGCTCCTGAACGCCGACACGTGGCAGCAGCAGGAAGACGCGCACCGGGTGCAGCTGCTCGCGGCCGCCTGACGCAGCGGCGCGCCCGTCACCCGCGGTCGACGAACCCCTGGTCGAGGATCCGCGCCACGACGCGCTCGGCGGCACGGCCGTCGTCGCGGGGCACGAACAGGTGCCGCCACCGGTCGTACCGCTCCGCGAAGATCGACGGATCCACCTCGGCCAGCGCGCGCTCGAGTTCGTGCTGGGTACGGACGACGGGTCCGGGAGCGAGATCGAGCAGATCGAAGTAGAACCCCCGCATCTCGCCCCGGTACCGCTCGAGGTCGGGCACGAGGAAGTACATCGGCTTGCCCGTGATGGCGAAATCGAACATCACCGATGAGTAGTCCGTGATGAGGGCGTCCGCGGCGGCGAGCAGACGCGACGTGTCGGGATAGCCCGTCACATCGATCACCCGCGGACCGTCGAGGTCGGAGCCGGGGTGCAGCGTGCGTGTGTGACCGCGCACGAGCACGACCGCATCGGCCGAGCGCGCGAGAGCAGACGCATCGACGAAGTCGACGATCTGCTCGCGATCGTCGCGCCAGGTCGGGGCGTACAGCAGCACGCGTTCGTCGGGCTGGATGCCGAGGCGTCGCCGCGTCTCGCGCCCATCGTCGTCGCGCAGTCCGTCGTCGCGGGGATAGCCCTCCACCCACACGGGCCGGCGCAGGAACGCGTAGGCCTTGCCCAGCACGCGCGCGGCGTACGGGCTCTGCGCGAGCAGCACGTCCCACCGCCGACTCTCGCGCACCACGGCGAGCGCGCGACGCGGATCGAAACCCGGGCGATGCAGTGCCAGGCGCTTGAGCGGTGTTCCGTGCCAGGTCTGCAGCACCCGCTGCCCGCGGCGGCGCACGAACCGCCTGCGGAGCCAGTCGTTGACCACGAGCAGACGCGCGACGCCGCGGGCCCGCCACCATTCGGGGCTGCCCTCGACGACGGCGACCGCCCCGTCGGGCACCTCGACCGACAGATCGACGACGCTCCAGTACCGGGTCACCCCCGGTGCGACTCGGGCGAGCTCGCGGTCGATCGCGAGCGGGTTGCACCCGGCGGTCCGGCCGTAGAAGCTCTCGAAGAACACGGCGTTCTCGAGGGGTTCGCGCTGCCCGGTGGCGTAACGGCGTTCGATCGCGGCGCGACCCTCGCCCGAGCGGTAGACCGGGTCGACGGGGGCGGTGATCGTCACCGTCGCGCCGTCGAGCGCGGCGCGCAGGCCTGTGAGGGCGGTCTCGATCACCGCGAGCGCCGCGGGGTCGGCATCCGTCGCCTCACCGGCGTCGATGCGGAGTCGGTAGCGCCCGGAGGGCAGCGGCAGATCGACACCGCCCCACCGTGCGGCGTGCAGGGGGACGACGGCGCGCCAGGTGCGTCCGCGACCGTGCAGGCGGGCGTGCGAGCGGGCTCGCGCCCCTTCGAGCACGACGGATGCCGGGCGGGCGCCCTCTCCGCTGATCTCGAGCGCGGGCATCCCGGCGTCGTCGAACAGGCGAGCGTCGGTCATGGGCGTTCGTCCTTCTGTGAGAGGTCGTCCGGCGCGGGCGGAGGCGCGTCACCCCGTCGGGGCCCCTGGCCCCACCGAGGTCCCTGACCCCACCGAGGTCCCTGACCCCACCGAGGTCCCTGGCCCCACCGGGGCCCCTGACCCCACCGAGGCCCCTGACCCCGCCGAGGTCCCTGAGCCTGTCGAAGGGACCGGGACTCCTCCCGACGCCGCGGCCCCCGCCGCTCGAGCCGCGACCGCACCGCCGCGTACACCCGCTCCGCGTTGCGTCCGTCGCGGTGGGCGTGCACGCGTGCGCTGCGGTCGCGCGAGGCGGCGAGCGCGGCAGCCGGTTCGGCGAGCACCGCGCCGAGCTGTGCGAGGGCGTCCTCCCACGACCGGGCCGGGTCCGCACCAGCCACGTCGGCGTAGCGACCGTACAGGCCGCGTCGCGCGGCGTAGGCCTCGAGGTCGGGGGCGAAGAACACCACCGGCAGGGGGACGAGCGAGGCGTCGAACGCGAGAGACGAGTAGTCGGTGATCAGGGCGTCGAGGCCGGGCAGCAGGGGGGTGACGTCGGCGACGAGGTCGCTGCCGAGGACGGCGACGCGGTCCGTGCCGTGAGGAGGGTGGTAGTCGCCCGCGCCGAGGGGGTGCGAGCGCACGAGCAGCACGGCGTCGGCCGCATCGAGCGCCGCGGCGATGCGTTCCCACTCCCCCGCGTCGGGGATCGCCGGGTCGGGCTCCCCGTCGCGCCAGGTCGGCGCGTAGAGCACGACGCGGCGATCGTTCAGCGGCATCCCGAGCGCGCTCTCGAGCCCGTCGCGAGCCGTCGCGCGCCGCGAGGCGGCGTCGCCGGACGACAGCACGTCGACGCGGGGCTCACCCGTCACCGGCACCCGCTCATCGGTGAGCGAGAAGGCGCTCTCGAGGCGTCCGCGCACGAGGTGCGAGGCCGCCGGCAGCAGGGAGATGCGTCGGGTGGTGCGCCGGTACAGCATCCGGAGCACCGGGGAGAGCACCCTCGGCAGCACGGGGCTGCGCGTGGTCTCGGCGGAGTCGAGCCCGATGCGCTTGAGCGGGATCCCGTGCCACAGCTGCACGATCACCGCCCCGGTCGTCGCGTAGCGCTGCACGTCGCCGAAGCCGTGCGTCACCACGATCACGCGGGCCCGCGCCGTGCGCCAGAACCCCGCCGCGCTGTCGCGCCGCACCCACCGGATGCCGAGACGTTCGGCATCCCGGGCCTGATCGGCGTCGGCGACGAGCCAGGTGGTGCGCTCGTCGTGCGCCGCCGCCACGGTGTGCAGGGCGAGGGCACCGTCGGCGACGCCGACGGCACATCCGAAGACCCACTCGTCGCGCGAGCGCGGCACGAGCGTCGTCACCAGGCGACCCGCGAGATACAGCGGGATGCGGCGGAGTTTGCTCGCGTTTCCCGCACCGAACGAGAAAGACGCCACCCCGCGAGCCTATCGCGGGGTGGCGTCCTGTTCTCGGCGGAGCCGGGGGCTCAGCCCTGGCTCATCGCGCCGAGGGTGACCTCGGCGGTCTTCTCCTGCCCGCCGCGCAGGTAGGTGACCTCGGCCTTCGCGCCCGCGGCCAACGCGCGCACCTGGGCGGTGAGGTCGATCGAGTTCGTCACGGGGATGCCGTTGAACGAGGTGATCACGTCGCCCTTCTGCAGGCCGGCGGCCTGGGCCGCTCCGCCGCTGACGGCTTCTGCCACGTAGGCGCCGGTGGTGGTCGCCCCCTGCTGCGACGCGGCGTCCTGGACCGAGGCGCCGAGCAGACCGTGGGTGGCCGAGCCGTTCTCGATGATCTCCGACGAGATGCGCTTGGCGATGTCGGAGGGGATCGAGAAGCCCACGCCGATGTTGCCTGACTGGGCGCCCGACGACGACGAGCCGCCCGCGCTCGCGATGGCGACGTTGATGCCGATGAGCTTGCCCTCGTCGTCGACCAGCGCGCCGCCCGAGTTGCCGGGGTTGATGGCCGCGTCGGTCTGGATGACGGCGATCTTGATCGTCTCCGTCGCCGTCTGCGACTGCTGCCCCTGGCCGAAGTCGAAGCGGAACGGGCTCTCCTGGTTGGGGTCGGTCTGCTCGGATTCCGATCCGTCGGACGGCGCGGCCGACGAGGCGACCTGGATCGAGCGGTTCAAGGCGCTGACGATGCCGGTGGTCACCGTGTTCGGCAGATCGAGCGGTGCTCCGACGGCGACGGTGGCGTCGCCGACGTTGAGCTTCGAGGAGTCGCCGAACTCGATGGGCGTGAGGCCCGAGGCGTTCGTGAGCTTGATGACCGCGAGATCGTACGTGGGGTCGGTGCCCACGACGGTCGCGGCGTACACCTTGCCGTCGGAGGTGGTCACCGAGATCGTGGCGTTGCCCGTCTGTCCGTCGAGGGTGACGACGTGCGTGTTGGTCAGCACGTACCCGTCGGCGCTCAGGATGACGCCCGAGCCGGTGCCGCCCGCCGAGGTGCCGGTCGCACTGATCGTGACGACACTGGGCACGACCTTGGTCGCGACGGCGGCGGTGGCGTTGACGTCCTGCGGGTCGTTGACCGTGATCGCGGTGGGGCCCGAAGCGGCCGAGGTGTTCGAACCGCCCCACAGGCTGAGCCCCGCGTAGGTACCGCCCAGGCCCGCGCCACCACCGACGAGGGCGGCCGCGACCAGCAGGGCCGCGATCCGCGGCGCCGCGCTCTTCTTGCGGGGCTTCTCGGATGCCGGGTCGGGCAGGGTCAGCGTCGGGTGGGCGCCCGTGGCGGCGGGACCGAAGGCCTGACCGGTCGGCGCCGTGGCGCCCGAGGGAGCCGAGGCCCAGCCGGGGTGGCCCGGGGCGCCGGAGGGCGCGTGGGCGCCGGGCTGGGCGGGGATGCCGGGCTGGGCGCTGCCGGCGGCGGGCGGCGGCCACGAGGCGGCCGCGGCGGCGGGCGAGCGCGTCGGGACCGGGGGGACGTCGGCGCGGGGCGCGACGTTCGCGTCGGCGGCGGGCGCGGCCGGGGTGTGCGCGGCGTCGGTGCCGGCGGAGGTCGGGGTGTGGTGCTGCGACGACGTGGGCGCCTCAGCGTTGTGGCTGTTGTCGTTACCCTCGGGACGGTTGTCCGTGGTGTCGCTCATGGGATGCTCCTTCTACCAGGTGCTTCTACGATGACCGCGGATCCTGTGGGTCACCTATGACGAGCGTGAGTCGCCTCTATGGGTCTCGCAGCAGGCCGCCGCGAGCGGTCGGAGGAGCGGAACGCCCCCTCCTGAGATGTAGCACGTCGCCCCGTGACGGCATTCCCACTTGCGCCGCGCGCGGTGCGGCATCCTGGATGCATGCAGCACATTCCCGGCGCCTGGCAGCGTACGGCCCGCGGCGCGGGACTCCTCGCCGCCGACGGCTCCTCGGTCCCCACGATCTTCGCCGAGATGAGCGCGCTCGCCGCGACCACCGGAGCGCTCAACCTCGGCCAGGGTTTCCCCGACGAAGACGGCCCCGAGGCCGTGCTCGAGGCCGCTCGCCGCGCGATCGCCGACGGGGTCAACCAGTACGCCCCCGGGCGCGGCTTCCCCGACCTGCTCGCCGCCGTCGCCGAGCATCAGCGCCGCTTCTACGGGATCGAGCTCGATCCCGCACGCGAGGTGCTGGTGACCGTGGGAGCCACCGAGGCGCTGTCGGCGACCCTGCTCGCCCTCATCGACGGGCCCGACGACGAGGTCGTCGTGTTCGAGCCCTACTACGACTCCTACGCCGCGTGCGTGGCCCTCTCCGGCGCCACGCTGGTGCCGGTGCCCCTGCGGTGGCCCGACTTCCAGCCCGACCTCGAGCAGCTGGCATCCGCCGTGTCCGACCGCACGCGCGTGATCCTCGTCAACGACCCGCACAACCCCACCGGCACGGTGTTCACGCGCGAGGTGCTCGACGAGGTGGTGCGCCTGGCGCACCGGCACGACGCGATCATCGTCACCGACGAGGTGTACGAGCACCTCGTCTTCGACGGCCACCACGTGCCCCTGTCCACCCTCCCCGGAGCCGCCGAGCGCACGGTGTCGATCTCGTCGGCCGGCAAGACCTTCTCGCTCACCGGGTGGAAAACCGGCTGGGTCACCGGACCCGCAGAGCTCGTGTCGGCCGTGCTCGCTGTGAAGCAGTTCCTCACGTACGTGGGCGGCTCGCCCTTCCAGCCGGCGATCGCGGTGGGCCTGCGCCTGCCCGACGCGTTCTTCGCCTCGGTCGCCTCCGAGATGGCCGCCAAAGCCGCACTGCTGGGCACGGGCCTGCGTGCCGCCGGGTTCGAGGTGTCCGCCCCGGGCGGGTCGTACTTCACGGTGGTGGATGCCGCCCCGCTCGGCGCCACCGACGCCGACACGTTCTGCCGCGAGCTGCCCGCCCGGGCCGGGGTGGTCGGCATCCCCCTGACCGCCTTCGTCTCGCCCGCGCACCGCGATCGGTACGCCACGCTCGTTCGATTCGCGGCGTGCAAGCGGGTGGAGGTCCTCGCCGAGGCCGCGGAACGACTGGCCGGTATGCGGCGCGACTGACGCCCGTCAGACGCGGGCGACGGGTCGGCCCGCGCCCTCCTCCTCGCTCGACGTCGCCCGCAGCAGCGTGATCCGTCCGTCGACGACCTCGTAGACGCCGAGGCTCGACGAGTGCACGCGCTCGCCGTCGAACCCCCGCATCGACCACGCGGTCCGCACGACCAGCGATTCACCCTCGAGATGGTCCTCGACGATGTCCACCGAGACCTCGCGCGAGATGACCTCGGCCAGCCACCGCCGGATGTCGGCGCGCCCCACCGCGAGGCTCTGGCCGCCGGCGGCTCGGCCGTCGACGTAGCGCACCCGCATGACGCGCGCCCCGTCGGCGAACGCCTGAACGGCCGTCTCGAGATCGCCGTCGGTGATCGCCGTCAGCAGACGCCGCACCGGGGCCATCGGGGACGAGGGGGTCTCGCTGTGGTCGGTCATACCGCACATGCTAGGGAGCCCCCGTGCACCGTCGCATAGCGATTGGACGGCGTCGATCGGGTGAACGCCGAGGGCCGGCGTCGGTGGACGGGGCGACCGTCAGGTCAGCGCGCCGTGACGCGGAACCGACGGAGCGCCAACGCGGGGTTGACGCGCCGGACGCGGGCGATGGCTTCCGGATCGATGTGGGCGACCGCGACGTCGGTCGCCGTGCCGATCTGGGCCATCGTGACCCCCTGCGGGTCGACGACCATCGAGTGACCGACCCCGAGCGGTGGCGAGTGGTCGGCGGCGGCGACGAAGAACGTGTTCTCGATCGCCCGGGCCTGCACGAGGGTGCGCCAGTGGTGCTCCTTGAGCGGTCCGCGCACCCACTCGGCGGGGATCAGGGCCACGTCGACCGCGGCATCGGCGAGCGTGCGGGCCACCTCGGGGAAGCGCAGGTCGTAGCAGGTCATGAGCCCGAACCGCAGCCCCGCGGTCTCGAAGGTCTGCGGCGGGGCGATCTCGCCGGGCTCGACCCAGTCGGACTCGCGCTGGCCGAAGGCGTCGTACAGGTGGAGCTTGCGATAGACCGCCCGGATGCCGTCGCCCGCCACCGCCACGACGGTGTTGCGCACGCGGCGGCCGTCGTCGGCCCGCTCGAGCAGTCCCGCGACGACCACGACGTCGAGCTCGCCCGCGAGGAAGGTGAGGGCCTGGACGAACGGTCCGTCGAGATCCTCGGCGTTCTCGGCCAGAGAGGCGTCGAAGGGATCGACGAAGTAACTGGAGTACTCGGGGAACACCACCACGCGGGCCCCGCGCGCGGCGGCCGTGCGGGTGGCATCCGCGATGTCGGCGAGGTTCGCCTCGCGCGACGCCGCGGGCGCGAACTGCGCCACGGCTATGCCGACGGTGTCGTGGCTCATGACGCGGTTCCCCTCCCCCGGCGCCGGACCGAGACCGGCACCACGACCCACAGTACGAGGATCACGAGCCCGAGCACGACCCCGGCCGTCACCGCCGCGGCCAGGCTCACGACGACGTCGAAGACGAACACGACCACGCCCACCAGCAGCAGCGAGACCAGCGCCAGAGCGCCTCGGAGGGCGTTGTGCCCGACACGGACGAGCGACGGCTTGACCTGCAGGTGGAACACCGCGCGGTGCAGGGCGACGGGTGCGAGGGCGACCACGGCGCTGAGGGCGGCGAGACAGATCAGCACCAGGTAGAACGTGCGCTGGGTCGGTGACAGGTCGGCGAACGACGCCTGGAAGGCGAGGGCGAGGAGGAAGCCGGTGAGGAGCTGCGTGCCCGTCTGCAGCACGCGGAGCTCCTGCAGGATCTCGTTCCAGTTGCGGTCGGCGCGCTGCGCGGGGCTCTCGGGGCGCCCATCGGCGACATCGTCGAAAGTGTTGCTCACCAGCCCATCTTGCCGCGACACTCCCGGGCAGTCGGTCCGGATTTGCCATGTCGTTCATCTCGGCGTAATGTTTTCTCTTGTGCCGCGGGGTGGAGCAGCTCGGTAGCTCGCTGGGCTCATAACCCAGAGGTCGCAGGTTCAAATCCTGTCCCCGCAACAAAAAGAAGGCCCCGGATCGCGAGATCCGGGGCCTTCTGCCTTTCCCCCGGAGTGCGCGTCGATCCCTTCGAGCCACGCGCCTCGCGGCGTCGGTCGCGGCGCTGTGCGTTGTGCATCGCGTCCACCCGGGAGATACTGGGGGAAGTGATTGATTTCGCTCAACGATGTGTGAAGCCACAGGTCACCGCGCACCCCCCGGTCGCGGACTCCCTCGAAAGAAGGCACTCGTGAGACGTCTGTTCACGCACGGTGCGGTGTCGCTGGCGCTCGCGACCCTCTTCGCGGTGGGTGCTTCGGCCGGCGCCTCCGCCGCCGCCACCTCGACGGGTGCGCACGCCGCCGTGACGGCATCCGCGTTCGAGGCCGCGTCGTCGCAGTCGGGCGTCGAGACGCTGCCGCTCACCACCGACGGGTCGGGCATCGCCCCCACCTCGGCGGCGCACGCTCTGCGCCCGTCGGGCGTCGATGCGTCGACGCTGCTCGGATTCTGGGTGGGCGGCGGCGCGCTGGCCCTCGCGACGGCGGCGGTGCTCGTCTCGGTCAAGGTGCGGCGCACGCGCAAAGAGACGGACTCGGCGAAGTAGCACGTCACCCCCTGCCGACGTCAAGAGCGAACGCCGCGCGCCCCCGGCGCAGTTGACTCGGTCCCATGCACACCACCACGACCGCGCCGCTCGACAACGACGGTCGCGACGCCTCCACTCCCCCGACCCTGCCCTTCGTGCACATGTGGACCGACGTCGACGGCACGAGCCGCCTCGACGAGTCCACGCTGCGCGGCTTCGGACTGCAGAGCGTGGGCGGAGGTGCCGACCCGCAGTGGATGCGGCCGTTCCCCGGGGAGGTCTCGGCCGTGCTCTTCGCCGCACTGCCGGTCGGATGGGTGGGTCAGTGGCATCCTTCGCCCCATCCGCAGTGGGTGATCCCCCTGCGCGGGCGCTGGTTCCTCGAGACGCAGGACGGCTCGCGCGTGGAGATGGGCCCCGGCGACGTCCACTTCGGGCAGGACACCGACACGGCCGAGATCGACGGGAAGACGGGTCACCTCTCCGGCACCGTCGGCGACGAGCCGTGCCTGCAGGTGCTGATCCAGTTCGCCGCCTCGCCCGCCGCCCCCACGCCCCACCCCTTCGGCTGAGCCCCGTCAACCCGCCCCGGCGCGACCTGTGCACGGGGTTGACTGTCGGCATGCCCCAGATCCCCATCGACGGACGTGTCCTGCAACCGCCCCGCGAGCCCCGCGTCGTCGACGTCGCACGCCCGCGAGTGTGGGACGAACGTCTCGCCGCCGTGCTTCCGGCATCCTCTCGTCTGCTCTCGCTCTACGACGACGCGACCTGGGCCGAGGGGCCGGTGTGGTGGCCGGCCGAGAACGCGGTCGTCTTCAGCGACGTGATCGGTCGTCGCACGCTCGCCCGCCGGGAGGACGGCAGCATCGTCACGGTGCGCGACCGCAGCGACTTCGCCAACGGCAACGCCTTCGACGACCAGGGACGCCTCGTGCAGGCCGAGCACGGCCGACGGGGCGTGAGCCGCACCGACTCCGAAGGAACGCGCCTGCTCGTCGACGCCTTCGAGGGTGCGCCGCTGAACTCGCCGAACGATCTCGTCGTGGCCTCCGACGGGGCGATCTGGTTCACCGACCCCACCTACGGCATCTCCGATCCGCGGGAGGGCTACCCCGCCGAGCCCGCCCTCCCCCATCAGAGCGTGTACCGGTGGCACGACGACACGGGCCTCGCCCGCATGATCGACCTCGACCAGCCCAACGGTCTCGCCTTCAGCCGTGACGAGCGCACCCTCTACGTCGCCGAGTCGAACGCCACCGCGCTCCCCCGCGTGGTCGCGTGCAGCTGGGACGGAGAGACGCTCGGCGCTCCGCGCACCTTCGCGACGGTGGATGCCGGCATCCCCGACGGATTCGCCGTCGACAGCCGCGACTGGCTCTGGATCTCGAGCGAAGCGGGTGTCGTCATCGTCGACGACCACGGGCAGCGCCTCGGCGTGATCCCCACCCCGCACGTCGTCAGCAACTGCACCTTCGACGCCGACGAGAAGCGCCTGTTCATCACGGGCGACAGCGATCTGTGGATGGTGGAACTCGCGTGAGCGATGTGGAGATGGCGCGGATCCCCGCCGGACACGTGCTGCGCGGCGACCAGCGGGGCGCCGAACGTCGCGACATCGAGGTGGCCTCCTTCGAGATCGGCGTCTACCCCGTCACCGAGGAACAGCTCGCCGAACTGCTCGGCATCCCCTCTCGGCATCCGCGTCGTCCGGCCACCGAGCTCAGCTGGCTGCGGGCCATCCGCCTCTGCAACGCCCTGAGCGAGTGGGAGGGGCTCGACCCCCTCTACTCCTTCGACGGTGAGGTGGTGACCCCGGATCCCGACGCCGACGGGTTCCGCCTCCCCACCGAGGACGAATGGGAGTACGCGTGCCGTGCCGGCTCGACCGGCACCGCCTACGGGCCCGTGCGCGAGGTCGCGTGGACCGCGGGCGACGGGCTCAGCGGTCCGGTCGATGTCGGAGCCCGGATGCCGAACCTGCACGGCCTCTTCGACACGCTCGGCAACGTGTGGGAGTGGTGCAGCGACCTGTACGACCCCGAGGGCGAGAGCGACGCGCGGGTGTCCCGCGGCGGGGGCTGGTCAGACGCACCGGCGCTCGTGCGAGCCGCAGCGCGGCGCGGAGGGCGGCCTCGCGACGCGTTCGACGACGTCGGGGTGCGCGTGGCGCGGGGTCCGCTGCCGTCACGGAGCTGAGGCGCGGGGTCCCGGACCCTTCGACGAGCTCAGGGTCCTCTGTCGTGCGACCGGGCCCCGCGGCGCAGGTGGCTGAGCCCCGCGGCGCAGGTCGTTGAGCCCCGCGGCACGGGTCGTTGAGCCCCGCGGCGCAGGTGGCTGAGCCTGTCGAAGCCACCGGGCCCATCCGCGAGCTCCGCGTCCTCCGCCGGCCGACCACCCCGGCCCAGGTCACCTGCCGGGTGAGGTCAGTCCTCGGTCGAGATCGCCTCGGTCAGCTGGTCCATGAACGACGCCACTGTCTCGAGCTGCGCGTCGTCGAAGTGCGCGGCCATGTCGCGCATCGCGCCGAGGTGGGTGCCGAAGTGCTGGAAGAACTCGCGCCGCGACTTGTCGGTGAGCACGACGACGCGGGCCCGACCGTCGGAGGGATGCGGTCGCCGCTCGAGATGACCCGACGCGACGAGGCGGTCGATGAGTTTCGTCGTCGACGCCGTCGAGATGCGCAGATGTGTGGCGACGTCGTGCGGGCTGACCATCTGCCCGCGGCTCTCGCGGATGGTGAGCATGCGCAGCGTCGCGAGGTCGCTGGCGTTCATCGCCATGTCGCCCTTCATGCCGCTGTGCATGCGATCGAGGGCGTCGCTGAGGGTCTGCACCGCGCGAAGCGTCTGCGCGACGGCGGGCCTTGTACCAGAGGTCGACACGGCCTTGTCCACAGTGGACACCCCCTTTCGCGCTGGGTATAGTCGGGCTCACATCGCTAGCTAAACTAGCAAACGGGAGGCACGATGAGCGAGACCGAATATGTCGTCCTCCTGGACGACTTCGGAAACGAGATCGGCACGGCGCCCAAGGCGAGCGTGCACGGCACCGACACGCAGTTGCACCTCGCGTTCTCGTGCCATGTGATGAACAGCCGGGGCGAAGTGCTCGTCACGCGCCGCGCCCTGCACAAGAAGACGTGGCCCGGCGTCTGGACCAATTCCTTCTGCGGTCACCCCGCTGCCGCGGAGCCCGTGCTCTCGGCCGTGCACCGGCGCGCGGACTTCGAGGTGGGCCTCGCGGTGCGCGATGTCGAGCTCGCGCTCCCGCTCTTCCGCTATCGCGCCGTCGACGCCACCGGCATCGTCGAGCACGAGATCTGCCCCGTCTACGTCGCGCACACCGACGACGAGCCGCAGCCCAACCCCGACGAGGTGGCCGAGTACCGCTGGGTCGACCCGCTCGACCTCGCGGCATCCCTCGAGGCGACGCCGTGGGCGTTCAGCCCCTGGCTCGTGCTCCAGGCGCAGCAGCTTCACCTCTTCGAGATGCCGCCCGCGGTCAGGCGCGCATCATGATCACCCTCGACTCCACCCCCCTCGCTCGACAGGGCATCGACGCCGCCGTCGACTTCGCCCTGGAACGCCTCGATCGACGCGTGGCCCCCCTTGGCGACGGCGCGCGCGCCCTGGCAGCCTCGATCCGTCGTGCGGCGAGCGGCGGCAAGCGCTTCCGACCCCTCCTCGTCGTCGCCGCGTTCGAGACGTTGCATGGCCCGGCGATCGCGCGCCCCGCCCTGTACGAGGTCGCCGCGGCCTTCGAGCTGCTGCACACCGCCTTCGTGGTGCACGACGACGTCATCGACCACGACGTCGAGCGCCGCGGGGTCCCCAACATCGGTGGCGAATTCCGCCGACGCGGACTCGACAGGGGCGCGGATGCCGGCGGCGCGGCGCTTCTCGGAGACGCGGCCGCGATCCTCGCCGGAGACCTGCTGCTGCACGAGGCCGGACGCATGATCGCGGTCGCCGAGATCCCGGCATCCCTCCGCGAACAGCTGCTGCAGCTCGTCGACGACGCCGTGCTCGTCTCGGCCGCCGGAGAGCTCGCCGACGTCGAGAACGCCGTCTCCCCCGGTGACGTCGATCCAGACACCGTGCTGCGCACCACGCACGACAAGACCGCCGTGTATTCGTTCTCCGCTCCCCTGCAGGCGGGGGCCGTGATGGCCGGAGCCGAGCGGTCCACGCAGTGGGCGCTCGAGCGCTTCGGCGAGCGGCTCGGCCTGGCCTACCAGCTCGTCGACGACCTCATCGGCGCGTTCGGCACGGCCGCGGCATCCGGTAAGGACGAGGGATGCGACCTGCGCGAGGCGAAGAAGACGCATCTCATCTCCCTCGCGCGCGAGAGCGCCGATTGGCCCGAGGTGAGCGCCGCCCTCGCCCAGGCTCACACCGGCCCCGTCGCCGTGCGCGCGGCGCAGACGGCGCTGGCGAAGTCGGGAGCCCGCTCGCGCCTCGAGGTGCTCGTGTGCGAGACGCTCGACGAGGCCGTCGCGATCGTGGAGGCCTCGACGCTGCCCACCGAGTGCCGCCTCATGCTCATCGAGCTCGTCGAGGCCGTGCAGGAGCGCATTCCGTGAGCAACGCCCCCACGGGTCTCGAGCTGTATTCGCAGACGGCCGACGACGTCGCCGCCGCCGTCATCTCCCGGTACTCCACCTCCTTCGGCATCGCCGCGCGACTGCTCGGGCCGCGCCCGCGACCGCACGTGCGCAACATCTACGCCCTCGTGCGGGTGGCCGACGAGATCGTCGACGGACCCGCGCACGATGCCGGCCTCGACCCCGAACGCGAACGCGCGGTGCTCGACGGCCTCGAGGCCGAGGTGGCGGAGGCGATCGCGAGCGGCTTCAGCGCCAACCTCGTCGTACACGCCTTCGCGCGTACGGCCCGCGCGTGCGGGATCGGCGACGACCTCATCGCCCCGTTCTTCGCCTCGATGCGCACCGACCTCGACACCACCGCCCACGACGACATGTCGCACGACGCCTACGTGTACGGCTCGGCCGAGGTCGTCGGGCTCATGTGCCTGCAGGTGTTCCTGAACGCCGGGATGTCGGCCCCCGCGAAGCCCGCCGCCGACCTCGTCGACGGCGCCCGGCGGCTCGGGGCGGCCTTCCAAGACGTGAACTTCCTGCGCGACCTCTCCGACGACGCCGACCGCCTCGGGCGCGACTACCTCGACGGCGCGGCCGACGACGAGCGGCGCACCGCGGTGCTCGACCGCATCGACGCCGACCTCGCGGCGGCGGCAGCCGTCATCCCGCACCTCCCGCCGGACTGCCGTGCAGCCGTCACGTGCGCTCACGACCTGTTCGCCGAGCTGTCCCGGCGTCTGCGTCTCTCCCCCGCCGGCGCACCCCGCGTCCGCGTCCCCGACGGTGTCAAAGCCACCCTCGCCGCCCGCGCCCTCCTCGGGCGTCCCCCGAAAGGTTCCCGCTCATGAGCGCCCAGCGCATCGTCGTCGTCGGTGGCGGCATCGCCGGTCTCGGCACCGCCGCCCTTCTGGCCGACCGCGGCCACGACGTCCAGCTCTTCGAGGCGCGCGACGCGCTCGGGGGTCGGGCCGGATCGTGGGAGAGCGACGGCTTCCGCTTCGACACCGGTCCGAGCTGGTACCTCATGCCGGAGGTCTTCGACCACTTCTTCCGCCTGCTCGGCACGAGCGCCGACGAGCAGCTCGACCTCGTACGGCTCGACCCCGCGTATCGCGTCTACGGCCCTCCCGGGAAGGGCGACCCGATCGACATCGTCTCGGGCCGCGAGGCCGTGCGGGCCCTGTTCGAGGAGCACGAGCCCGGCTCCGGACCGAACCTCGAGGCGTACCTCGACTCCGCGAAAGACGCCTACGAGCTGTCGACGTCGAAGTTCCTCTACGATCCGTACTCCTCGACGAAGGGCCTGCGCGACCCCGCGCTCATCAAGCGTCTGCCCACGCTCATCCCGCTGCTCACCCGCACGCTGTGGAAGCGCGTGACGACGGACTTCTCGAACAAGCGCCTGCAGCAGATCCTCGCCTACCCCGCGGTGTTCCTGGGCGGCTCCCCGTTCGAGGTGCCGAGCCTGTACCACCTGATGAGCCACCTCGACCTGGGCGACGGCGTGCTGTACCCCAAGGGTGGCATGACCGAGATCATCACGGCGATCGAGAAGCTCGCGCGCGAGCGCGGGGTGCGCATCGAGACGTCGTCTCCCGTGGATGCCATCATCACCGAGTCGGGTACCGCCCGCGGCGTGCGCCTGGCCGACGGACGGGTCATCTCGGCGGATGCCGTGGTCTCGGGCGCCGACCTGCACCACACCGAAAACGACCTGCTCGAGGAGAAGGACCGCCAGTACCCCGAGAAGTGGTGGAAGGACAAAGTGCCCAGCCCCGGTGCCCTCCTGCTGCTGCTCGGCGTGAAAGGAGAGCTGCCGCAGCTCACCCACCACACGCTGCTGTTCACCGACGACTGGCACACGAACTTCGACGCGATCTTCGGTGAGGACAAGCGCATCCCCGATCCGGCATCCATCTACGTGTGCCGCCCGAGCGCTTCCGACGACTCCGTCGCCCCCGAGGGCCACGAGAACCTGTTCGTGCTCGTCCCGGTGCCGGCCGACCCCGTCAGCGGACGCGGAGGCGTCGATCGCGCGGGCGACGAGCGCATCGAAGCGGCCGCCGACCGCGTCATCGCGCAGATCGGCGAATGGGCCGGCATCCCCGACTTCGCCGACCGCATCGTCGTGCGCAAGACCATCGCCCCCGAGGATTTCGCCCACGACCTCAAGGCCTGGCACGGCAACTCGCTGGGGCTGGCGCACACCCTGAACCAGAGCGCGATCTTCCGTCCGAAGAACCGCTCGCGCAAGGTGGACAACCTCTACTACGCGGGCACCTCGGTGCTCCCCGGCATCGGTCTTCCCATGTGCCTGATCTCGGCCGAGCTCGTGGTCAAGCGCATGACCGGCGACACGACCCCCGGCCCCCTGGCAGAACCCACGCGCGCGGCGGTCTGACGTGCCGGGGATCTACCTGGGCGCCATCCTCTTCTCGCTGGTGGGCATGATGCTCATCGACCTGAAGTACTCTCTGGCGCTGCGGGTCGCCCCGGTGCGCACGACGCTGACGGTGCTGATCTCCACGTCGTTCTTCCTCGCGTGGGACCTCGTCGGCATCGCCACGGGCGTGTTCGTGAAGGGCGACAGTCCGCTGTTCGTGGGGGTGACCCTCGCCCCGCACCTGCCGCTGGAGGAGGTCTTCTTCCTGCTGTTCCTGAGCTACCTCGCGGTCGTGATGTTCGCGGTGTTCGAGCGCCGGGCCGCCGCCCGACGCCGGCACGGTGGAGGTCGGAGCGCGACCCGCCGGGCCCCGCTCGAGGAGTCGGCGTGACCTATCCGCTGATCGTCGTCCCCTTCGTGGTCGTCACGGTGCTCGTGACGCTCGCGACGCGTCGGCGTCCGCGATTCGCCGAGCGCATGGCATCCTCCGCACTCACGGCCCTCGTGCTGGTGGGCCTCACCCTCGTCTTCGACAATCTGATGATCGCCGTCGATTTGTTCTCGTACCCCGAGCAGCACCTCAGCGGACTCAAGCTCGGTCTCGCCCCGATCGAGGACTTCGCCTACCCGTTGTGCGCGGCGTTCCTCGTGCCGGCTCTCTTCACGCTCCTCGCGCCCACGGCATCCCGTTCCGCTCTTCCCGCCCAGAAGGACACCGCATGACCACGCCCGCCCTGACCCCCGGGCGCATCGTCCGCGAACTGTTCGTCTCGTCGCGCCCGGTGAGCTGGATCAACACCGCCTTCCCCTTCGCCGCGGCCTACCTGCTCACCACGCGGCAGATCGACGTGACGCTCATCGTGGGCATCGTGTTCTTCCTCGTGCCTTACAACCTCGCGATGTACGGCGTGAACGACGTGTTCGACTACGAGTCCGATCTGCGCAATCCGCGCAAGGGCGGCACCCACGGCGCCGTGCTCGCGAAGCGCATGCACCCGATCACGCTGTGGGCCTCGGCGCTGTCGTGCGTGCCGTTCGTGGTCTACCTCGTGATCGTCGGCTCGCCGCTGTCGTGGCTCGTGCTGGCGCTCAGCCTGTTCTTCGTCGTGTTCTACTCGGCACCCCCGCTGCGACTGAAGGAACGCCCGTTCCTCGACTCGATGACCAGCAGCATCCACTTCTTCTCCCCCGCGGTCTACGGCCTCGTGCTCGCGGGCGCGGTGTGGACCTGGCAGCTCGTCTTCGTGTTCGTGGCCTTCGCGCTGTGGGGTGTGGCCTCGCACGCCTTCGGCGCCGTGCAGGACGTCGAGGCCGACCGCGCCGCCGACATCTCGTCGATCGCCACCGCCCGCGGGGCGCGATGGACCGTGCGCTTCGCCCTGGCCGCCTACGCGCTGGCGGGGGTCGCGATGCTCTTCACCGCGTGGCCGGGGCCGCTGGCCGCCGTGCTCGTCGTGCCGTACCTCGTGGTGTGCTGGCCGTACCGCAACGTGACGGATGCCGAGAGCGACCGCGCCACCGCCGGCTGGAACCGTTTCCTGTGGCTCAACCAGATCGCGGGCTTCGGCACGACGATGCTGCTGATCTGGTGGTGGTTCCTGAGCGCGTGACGCGCTGCGTAGGGCTGGAGCCGCACCGGAGGTCCCTGAGGACCCGCGACGCAGGTCCCTGAGCCTGTCGAAGGGACCGATCCCGTGGCGACCCGGTGGCTTCGACAAGCTCAGCCACCTCGCGCGGAGCGCCGGAACGACGATGCCGGCGCCCCGCGCGGTGCGGGACGCCGGCGTCGACGTGAGGGCTGCGCTCAGCCCGCGGGCGTGGCCTCCGGGGTCGGGGTGGGGGTCGGCGACAGCGTCGCCGTGCCGCCCTGGCCCTGGCTCTCGAGGTCGAGCAGACGCTGCACGGCCGCGGTGAGGCGGGCGTCCTGCGTGGCGAACCCGGCGAGGTCGCCGCTCGTCAACGCCGCCTGGCGTGCGCTCAGCGCGTCACGCGCCTCCTGCAGCGCGGCCGCGTAGTCACCCGCCGGAACCGACGGGTTCGTCGTCGTTCCGTCGCCCGCGTTCTGATCGGTCGGGGTCACCGTCGAGTCGCCGGTACTCGCTCCGGAGTCGCCGCCGAAGAGCGTGTCGAGGGCCTCGCTGAGGGTGTTCTCGAACGCGATCTTGTTGCCGAAGGCGACCAGCACCCGTCGCAGCTGCGGGAGCTTGGTGTCGCCCGACGACTGCACGAACACCGGCTGCACGTAGAGCAGACCGCCGCCGACGGGGAGCGTGAGCAGGTTGCCCGGGAGCACCTGCGACTGCCCCTGCTGGAGGATGTTGATCTGCGACGACACGTTCGTATCGGAGTCGAAGGTGTTCTGCACCTGACCCGGTCCGGGCACCGTGGTCGCCGAGTCGATCACGAGCATGCGCAATCGCCCGTAGTCCTCCCGTTTCGTGCCCTTCACGTCGCCGGCGTTCGCGTCGACCGCCAGGTAGCCGGTGAGCACGTTGCGCGCCTGACCACCCTGGGATGCCGGGATGAAGCTGGTGAACATCGAGAACGTCGGCTCGTCCTGGCTCGGCATCTTCATCGTCAGGTAGTACGGCGGCTGGAACGTCGCCGGGTCCTGCGGGTCGTTCGGCGTGGTCCACCGGTTGTCCTGGCGGTAGAACGACGTCGCGTCGTCGACGTGGTAGACGCCGAGCATCGAGCGCTGCACCTTCATGAGGTCGGTCGGGTAGCGCACGTGGCTCATGAGGTCGGCCGACATCTCGCTCCACGGCTTGAGCGACGAGGGGTAGATGTTCTGCCACGCCTGGAGCAGCGGGTCCTGGTCGTCCCAGGCGTAGAGGTCGACCGAGCCGTCATAGGCGTCGACCGTGGCCTTGACCGAGTTGCGGATGTAGTTGATGTCATCCAGTGCGTAGGTCGGGGCCGGGTTGTTCGAGTCGGCGATGGCGCGCGAGAGCGAGACGCCCGTGGAGTACGGGTAGTTCGAGCTCGTGGTGTAGCCGTCGATGACCCACTTGATGCGACCGTCGACGACCGTGGGGTACGGGTCGCTGTCGAGGGTGAGGTAGGGCGCGACCTTCTGCACGCGCTCCTTCGGGTCGCGGTCGTAGAGGATCTGCGATTCGGCGTTGACGCTGTCGGAGAAGAGGATCTGCTCCGACTGGAACTTCAGCGCGTAGATGAGGCGGTTGAACACGTTGCCCACGCTCGGTCCGCCGTCACCGCTGAACGTCGTGCGGGTCTCGGTGCCGCCGTCCGCTCCCAGCGGGTAGTCGAGCTCGACGGGGTCGGTGCCCTCGGGCGCGCCGACGATCGAGTACGGGGGCGAGCTCTCGCCGAAGTAGACGCGCGGCTCGTAGTTCAGGTCGGTGAGGAAGCCCGTGCCCGGGATCGCCTGCTCCAGGAACACCGGATCGCCGTCGGCGGTGCGCTCGTTGCCGGCGGCCGCGACCATGCCGTACCCGTGGGTGTAGACGAGCGTCGTGTTCTGCCACGACGCGGCGTCGCCCAGCTGGCCGATGTTCAGCTCGCGCAGCGACACCACGGTGTCCTGCGTCTTGCCGTCGATCGTGTAGCGGTCGACGTCGAGCGGGTTGGTGAACTGGTAGTAGGCCCGATACTGCTCGAGCTGGCGGACCGTGGGACCGATGATCGCCGGGTCCATGATGCGCAGCTGCGCGGTCGACTCGGCGTCGTTGCGCAGCTGGCCGGCCTCGGCCTCGGTCGTGGCCTGGAAGTTCTCCTTCTCGACGTTGTCGATGCCGTAGGCGGCCTTCGTGCCGTCGAGGTTGCGCTGGTAGTACTGGCTCTCGAGCGTGAGCTCGTTGGGGCGCACCTGGAACGTGGTCACCGCCCACGGGATGGCCGCCCCCACCACGATCGCCGAGACCACCAGCAGGGCGGTTCCGATGAGCGGGTAGCGCCAGCGTCCGATGAACGCCGTGACGAAGAACGCCAGGGCCACGATGACCGCCGCGATCGCGAGGATCGTCTGACCGGGGATGACGGCATTCGCGCCGACGTAGCCGGGACCGGTGATGCGCTCCGACGGCTCCACGAGCTGGCGGAAGCGGTCGAGCCACAGGCTCGCCCCCTGCAGGAGCAGGTAGAGGCCGGCGAGCACCGCGAGCTGGATGCGCGCGGCCTTGGAGATGCGCAGCTCGCGCTGACCGATGCGCACCGAACCGTAGAGGTACGACACGACGCCGGTCAGCAGCAGGCACACCAGCACGACCGCCGACGCGAATCCGAGGGCGGCGGCGTAGAACGGCATCCCGAACAGGTAGAAGCCCGTGTCGAGGCCGAACTGGGGGTCGGTCGTCGAGGTCGCGACGCCGTTGGCCCAGAGCCACGTGGTCTCCCACTGCGCGGAGGCCGCGAAGCCGGCGAAGAAGCCGAAGAAGATCGGGATGCCCCACATCGCGAGGCGGCGAAGAGGCTCGACGACCTCCTGGTAGCGGTCGAGCTGCGAGCTCAGACGCGCGTAGACGGGGCGGAGGCGATAGGCCAGCTGGATGACGCCCCAGACCGGAATCGCCATGGCGAGGAAGCCGACGACGAACATCACGGTCCGTGCGATCCACTGGGTGGTCAGCACGCCCGTGAATCCCAGCTGCGAGAACCACAGCCAATCGGAGTACAGGTTCGCGAAGACGAAGAACCCCACGACCAGCGCTGCGATCACCGCCAGGGTGATCGAGATGATCCGTCGAGAGCGGTTCGGGGGCGTGGCCTGGTTCGGCGCTGAGGTCGTGGTCACCTCTTCATCCTAGGCGCGGCCTTCCGGGGGTTCGCCGTGAATGCTACGTTCCCGAACCACACGTCGGCAGCGCGTCGAGATCGCCGCCCTCCCGGATCGTGCGCAGCACCGTCATCGACTGCTCGAGCGTCGAGGTCGAGAACACCCGGATGCCGTCGGGCACGTGGCCGACGACCTCGTTGCAGTTCGCCTCCGGGGCGAGGAACACCGTCGCCCCGGCATCCCGCGCTCCGTAGAGCTTCTGGCGGATGCCGCCGATCGGGCCCACGTTGCCGTCGGCGTCGATCGTGCCGGTGCCGGCGATGTGCTGGCCGCCGGTGAGGTCGCCTTCGCTCATCTTGTCGATGATGCCGAGGGCGAACATCATGCCGGCGCTCGGTCCGCCGACGTCGTTGAGCTGGATCTTGACGTCGACCGGCAGGTCGAAGGACTCCTGCAGCCCGATGCCGAGCAGCCACTGCCGCTGACCGTCCACCTCCGTCTGCTTCGGCGTGACCGTGACCGTGCCCGGGGCGTCGTCGCGGGTGTAGGCGATGGTGACCGGAGCGCCCGCGGCGGCCTGCACCGCGGCGCGGACCGCGTCGACGTTGGCCGCGGCGACCGCGTCGACCGAGGTGATGACATCGCCCACCTGCAGCGCGCCCGCGGCGGCTCCGGCGTCGTCGACCGTTCCGACGGCGATCTCGCCGGGCACGTCGTACCCGAGCTCGCGCAGGGCAGCGGCGCTGGCCTCGAGCTGCGAGTCGCTCATCAGGGCGGCGTTCTCGGTGTTGCGCTGCTCGGTCGTCTGACCGGCCGGGAAGATGCGGTCGATCGGCACCACGGCTCGGGAGCGGTCGAACCACGCCTGCGCCAGCTCGAACCACGAGGGCGTGCGCTCGCGGTTGCCGCTGACCTGCACCGTGAGCAGGTCGAGCTGACCGGTCGTCGTGGTGTCCTTCTCCTCGGGCACGGTGATGAGGGGCACCTCCTGACCGTCGGCGGTCGTGGTGCTGCCGAGGGTGTTGAAGACGGGCCCGGGCTGCTGGATCACGTAGGCCGACGGCAGCAGCGACATCACCAACAGGATGACGAACGCCACCGCGAGCGACCACATGCCGACGACGGAGCCGCGCCACCAGCGCTGTCGGGGCGCGGGCGCGTGGGAGACGTTCTCATCGAACAGCGTCACAGTGGGGAGTCCTTCGTCGTGGTCGTTCGCGCGCGGCGTAAGCGGCGAGGGGCCGGGCCGACTGTTGCGGGGAAACGTGCGACTAGCGTAGATCTCGTTCCCCCAGACCTGGCTGAAAGGCGGCTGAAGTGGCAGACGACGACGACCGGAGCCCCGAGGACGAGTTCCAGGAGCTCATGCGTCGCCTCATGTCGGGCGACATCAGTGGCATCGACCCCGAGCAGCTCTCGCGCCTGTCGGGCATGCAGATCGACCCCGCGATGCTGCAGCAGGTCATGAACCAGCTCCAGGGCGCGTTCGCCGGCACGCAGGAGGGCGTCGACTGGAGCCTCGCCGAGCGGCAGGCCCTGCACATCGCCAATCAGGACGGCCTCGGGGTGACCACGGGCCAGCGCACCGATCTGGATCAGGCCTTCACCCTCGCCGGGCTCTGGCTGGGCGAGGCGACCACGATCAGCGACCTCCCGCGCCCGCCGCGCGCCGTCACGCGCGGCGCCTGGGTGAGCGCGACCCTGCCGGTGTGGCAGGAGCTCGCCGAGCCGGTGGCCACGAGCATCGCTGACGCGCTGACCGCCGCTCTCGGGCAGCAGGCACCGGAAGACATGCAGGACATGATCGCGGGCGCGGGCCGACTCATGCGCACCGTCGGCGGGTCCCTCTTCGCCACGCAGCTGGGCCACGTGGTCGGGCGTCTGTCGACCGAGGTCGTGGGCGGCGGCGACGTCGGCATCCCGCTCATGCCCGACGGCGACGCCGCGATCCTGCCGCAGAACTTCGCGGACTTCGGCCGCGACCTCGAGATCCCCGACGACCAGCTCGCCCTCTACCTCGCCACGCGCGAGCTCGCTCACGCGCGCCTCTTCCGGCACGCGCGCTGGCTGCGTCTGCACGTCATCTCGCAGGTGCGCGACTTCGCGCACGGCATCCGCGTCGACACCGACGCTCTGGAGGAGCTCGCCTCGCGCTTCGACCCGTCGCAGCCCGACGAGCTCCGCGGTGCACTCGAGAGCGGCGCGCTGCTGCCCGAGCGCTCCGAGGAGCAGACGGCGGCGCTAACGCGCCTCGAGAACCTGCTCGCCACGATCGAGGGCTGGGTCGACGTCGTGACGGAGGACGCCACCTCGCGCCTGCCCTCGGCCGCCCGCATCGCCGAGGCCGTGCGGCGTCGCCGCGCGGTGGGCGGTCCCGCCGAGCAGGCCCTCGGCTCGCTCGTCGGGCTCGAGCTGCGTCCTCGCCGCATGCGCGAGGCCGCGGCCATGTGGCGGGCCGTGACCGCGGCCGTCGGCGTCGAGGGGCGCGACGCGCTGTGGGACTACCCCGACCTCATGCCTTCGTCGGACGACATCGACGACCCGGCCGCGCTGATCGCGCGTGTCACCGCGACCTCCCGCGGCGAGGCCGCCCCCTCCGACGCCATGGACGACGCACTCGCCCAGCTGCTGGCCGAGGAAGCCGGCGGCGGACGAGCGGATGCCGGTTCCGAGGCGCCCTCCGCCGACGCGGACGGACACGCACCGACGGATGCCGACGGCTCGGGCCCCGAGGCGGACCCCGACGACGACGCCGCGCCGGGAGACCAGCGACCGGTGTGACGACGGTGATCGTGGCGAGGGGCGGAGGCTCCTCGCCACGATTTTTCGTGCACGGGGCGGAGGCCCGTTGTCGCGATTGCGCGCCCGGGGCGGAGGCCACACGGTGTTGCGTGTCCGGGGTGGAGGCCCTTGTCGCGATTACTCCCGGGGCGGAGGCCACGCGGCGTCGCGTGTCCGGGGTGGGAGCCCGTCGTCACGGTCTCTCACCTGGGCTGATCGGTCGCCGGGGCTGCTGCCGGCCGTGCGGAGGACGCCTCCTCCCCACCCCGTCTCCGCGGACGGGTGCGTGTGGACAACGGCATCCGCGGACGGTTGACGCGCGATGATCGGGCCATGATCCGCCTCTCCCCCTCCGCCGTCCCTCTCTGGCGCGACGACGGTCGCGTGCAGTTCGGTGCTCCGGCCCTCGCCGTCACGCCTTTCGCCGCCGAGTGGGTGGACGTCGTCGTGAGCGCTCTCGTCGAGGGCACCACGCGCGCGGCCGTGCGCAGCCTGGCGCGCCTGCACGGGGCGCCCGCAGGCGCGGCCGACGAGCTGCTCGCGGAGATCGCCCCGGCGCTCCGCGCCCGCCGGCGGCATCCGCCGATCGTGCTTCAGACCGCCGACGACCTGCCGCCGCGCGTCGTCCGCGCCGTCCAGGCCGCTCTTCCCGCGCGCAGCCGCGTCCTTCCGTGGGCCGGACCGGCGGCGGAGACGGCTCCACCGGGCGCCGCGGTGGTGATGCTCGGCGCGTTCCGCGTCGACCCGCGCCGAGCGGCGACGTACATGCGCGACGACGTCACGCACCTGCCGCTCACGCTCGACGGAGGGCGGGCGCGGATCGGGCCCGTGGTGCGGCCGGGCCGCACGGCGTGCTTGGCGTGCCTCGACGCCGACCGCCGTCGCGACGATCCGCACTGGCCGGTGGTGGCCGCGCAGCTGGTCGGACGCCCCCGACCCGACGTCGACGTCGCCCTCGCCGCAGAGGCGGGGCGCGCCGCGCGTTTCCTGCTCAGCGCGCCGAGCGGGGCGACGACGCGGTCGCTGCGCCTCGACGTCGATTCGTTCCCGCGGGTCTGGGAGCTGCATCGACCGAGTGCAGACTGCCACTGCCGATCTCCCGCAGGAAGCGCGACGGCGACCGCTCCATGCGCCCGAAGCCGCGAGCCCAGCTGACCGACAGCGTCCGCGCCGCGCGCGTGACCCCGACGTAGGCGAGACGACGTTCCTCGTCGACCGCCTCGAACGTCTTTGCGTACGAGATGGGCAGCAGCCCCTCGCTGACACCGATGAGGTAGACGTGGTCCCATTCGAGACCCTTCGCGGCGTGCAGCGTCGCCAGAGTGACCGTGCGGGTCGTCGGCTCGTGCTGGTCGCGCGCGCGTGCCTGCAGGTCGTCGGTGAAGCCGCGCAGGTCGGTGCCCTCCGGCGCCTCCTCGGCCAGGCGCAGCAGCGCCGCGCGCGCCTCCCAGGCCTCGCGCAGGGCACCGCCCGCCTCCGGCGGATCATCGGTGAGCCCCACGCTGCGCAGCACGTCTCGCACCGTCGGGAGGAACCCGGTCTGCATCGGAGCCACCGAGGCGGCCCGCAACGCCATGAGGGCCTGACGCACCTCCGGCAGGTCGAAGAACTTGCGTCCCCCCAGCACGGAGGCCGCGATCCCCACCGCGGCGAGGGCCGTCAGCACCGCGGCGGACTGCGCGTGCGAGCGGTAGAGCACCGCGACGTCGTGCGGATCGACACCGCGGGCCAGAGCCTCCGCGATCGAGCGCGCGACGGCCTGGGCCTCGGCCTCGTCGTCGTCGAACGCGCGCACCGTCGGCACGGGCGCTTCGTCGGCGCGGGCCGCGACCAGCTCGAGGGCACCCGCGCGGCCCCGCATGAGGTCGTTGGCGACGGCCAGCACGGGCGCGGCGGAGCGGTAATTGCGCTCGAGGCGCACCACCCGCGCGTCGTCGTGGGTGCGTTCGAACTCGAGCAGGTAGCGCGCGTCGGCTCCGGTGAAGGAATAGACCGTCTGACTCGCGTCGCCGACGACGCACAGGTCGCGCCGATCGCCGAGCCACAGCTCGAGCAGACGGTTCTGCAGGGGCGAGACGTCCTGGTACTCGTCGACCGTGAAATGCCGGTACTGCTCGCGCACCGCCGCCGCGACCCGCGGCTCCGCCTCGATCATGCCCGCGCACGTGAGCAGGACGTCTTCGAAGTCCATCTGCCGACGCTCGTCCTTGAGCTTCTCGTAGGCGCGCTGCAACGCGACCACCTGGTCGACACCGAGTCGGCCGACGCCCTCGGGACGATCGGCCGCGTACTGTTCGATCGAGCGCAGCGTGACCTTGCGCCACTCGATCGACGCCGCCACGTCGCGCAGGGTCGAGGTGTCGGGCGCGAGTCCCACCCCATCGGCGGCGTGCGCGAGCATCCGCACCTTGTTGTCGATGATCGAGGGGGCCTGGTCGCCCGCGAGCGTCGGCCAGAAGAAGTTGACCTGGGCCAGGGCTGCGGCGTGGAACGTGCGCGCCGACACCCCCGACACGCCGAGAGCGCGCAGTCGGCCGCGCATCTCGCCCGCCGCTTTCGCGGTGAAGGTCACCGCCATCACTCGCTGCGGCGAATAGGCGCCCGTGTCGACGCCGTGCGCGATGCGCCGCGTGATCACGCGGGTCTTGCCCGTGCCGGCTCCCGCGAGCACGCAGACGGGCCCCCGCAGGGCGCGCGCCGCCTCGAGCTGGTGCTCGTCGAGTCCGTCGAGGGGCCCGGTCATACGACGCCCCGGAACCAGTCGTCGATCAACCTGCGGGCGATGGATGCCGGCCCGGGCAGCTGCACCGGCCCCTCGCCACGCAGCGACGCGCCGATCTCGTCGCGGTCGAACCAGCGCACCTCGACGATCTCCTCGCCGTCGGCGCGGGCCTCGTCGTCGGCGACGACGCGCGCGCGGAAGCCGAGCATCAGCGAACGCGGGTACGGCCACGCCTGCGAACCGCGGTACGAGATGCCGTCGAGCCGCACACCGGCTTCTTCGCCGACCTCGCGACGCACCGCGTCTTCGAGCGATTCCCCGGCTTCGGCGAATCCCGCGAAGCAGGAGTACCGATCGCCGCCCCACGCGGCATTCGCCCCCAGAAGGATGCGATCGTCCGATCCCGCCGACTGCACCAGCACGATCACCGCCGGGTCGGTGCGAGGGAAGTGCTCGCGACCGCACGACGGGCAATGCCGTGACCATCCCGCGTGCCGGAGGTCGGTGCGCGAGCCGCATGCCGGGCAGAACGGCGCGTCACGCAGCCAACCCGCGAGAGCGACGGCGGTGGTGAAGACCTCCGCCTCCGATTCGGGCAGATCGCCCCCGGCCGCACGCAGTGCGGCCCACTCGGCATCCGGAACGAGGTCGTCGGGTGCGTCGTCGGGCACCACCGCGAGCAGGATCGCCGCGCCGTCGGCGCTTCGACCGAGGAACGCCCATTCGCGGACGGCCGGCCAACCGGATGCCAGGTGCCCCACGTCGACGAGCACGAGGCGACCCGCGCGAACCGGTGCGGCGTCGCGACGCACGACCAGGACACGGGTCGAGGCGTCGGCGCGCACGCGCTCGACGAGGAGATCATCGTCGCGCTCCGCGCCGGAGCGGTCGAGGCGCAACGGGAGCGGGGGTTCGACCGGGGCGGGCGCGGAATGCGGCATCTGACACCTCTCTGACGGGCGGACGCGGACGGACGGATCAACGGCCCGACCTCACCGCAGAAGGGCGTGGCGCGGGCGGACGGGTGAAAGCCCGACCTACCCTGGGGGCATGGCACGCTCGCCCCTCATTTTAGCCGCGTCGGCGACGGCGGCCCTGCCGCGCACCGCCATCACCAACGTCAGCGTGCTGACGGAGAACACCGGTGGACGCTTCGATTCCGCCCTCGCTCGAACCGACGACGGACGCGAGGTCGTCGTGCGCATGCCGGCGAGTGAGGAAGCCTCGGCCGATCTCGCCGCCGAGGCCCGAGCGCTCCACGCGCTCACCGCGGGTGTGCGGGCCCTGCTGCCCTTCGCGGTGCCGGAGGTGCTCGGCGAGGCCGGTTCCGGCATCCAACGCGTCCTCGTCGTCGATCACATCGACGGGTACCGCATCGACCCCGCGCACCTGCCCAAGGGCCCGGGCTACGCCCCCGCGATCGGTGCGGCGCTGGCCGCGGTGCACGCGCTCCCCGTATCGATCGTGCGCACCGACGGTCTCCCCGTACGCTCCTCCGAGCAGGTGCGCGACGACGTCACGCGCCTCCTCGACCGCGCCGACGCCACCGGCCGGGTCGGCGACGATCTCATGATGCGCTGGCGGCGTGCGGTCGAGGTCGACGACCTCTGGCGTTTCGAGTCCGCCGTCATCCTCGGCGGGGCGACGAGCTCCTCCGTCGTGCTCGCGGACGACGAGCACAGCGTGCCGCACGTGATCGGCATCCTGGAATGGGCGGGGCTCAGCGTCGGCGACCCCGCCGTCGACCTCCGCTGGCTGGCCTCGGCGCCGCTGGCGGCCGACGACGTTCACGCGGGGTACGCCGCCGCCGGCGAACGCTCCCCCGACCCGCTGCTGCGCGAACGCGCCCGCCTGTACGCGGAGCTCGAATTCGCCCGCTGGCTCGTCCACGGTCACGACGCCGGTGAGAGCGAGGTCGTCGCCGACGCGGTCGCCCTTCTCGACGCCCTGGCGGACGGCGTGCGCGGCGACCACATCGTGCCCGACTCGCGCAGCGACATCGACGACGCCCTGGCCCTCGTCGAATCCGTCCCGCCCGTCGTCGCCCCCGCCGTCGTCGACACGTCGATGCAGACCGACGCCTACGACCCCGAGGCCCTGTCGCTCTACCTCTCCGCGGAGCGCGATCGCGTGGCTGCGGCCGAAGCACTCGCGGAGGCGCTCGAATCCCCCGGACCGGATGCCGAGACCGGCGCCATCCACGTCGACGACCTGCCCGCGCGCGACGACGTCGACCCCGAGGAGACCGCGCCGATCGACCTCGACGGGTGGGATGACGACGTCGCCCGCGCTCCGCAGTCGCGCGGCGAGACGGAGACGGACGCGTCGTGGGGCTCGTCCGACGCGGAGCCCGTGAATCGCGAGCGCTCGGAACCGTCCGGCGCGCAGGGCCCGTCGTTCGGCGGATCGTCCTTCCGCGACTCGCCGGTCCGCGACTCGCCGGTCCGCGACTCGCCGGTGAGCGGCGCACCGGTCAGCGGCGCGCCGGTCCACGGGTCGTCGATCGGCGACTCGCCGCAAGGCGACTCGGCGCACGGCGACTCGGCGGTCGACGACGAGGAAGACGCCGCGCGCGCGAGCCGCGCGGCGCTGCGCCGTTGGGGCGTGGCGGGCGACAACGCCTGAGGCGGAAGCCGAACCTCACCCCGGCGGTTCGAGGCGCGGATCTCGCCCTGGGACGCCTATAACTCCTCAAGGCGCGCACCTCACCTCGAGGCGCGCATCTCATCACCCGGGGGCGCGCGGCTCACCTCGGGGGCGCAGCTCACCGGCGGGCGCGCAGCCTACCGGCGCACGCGCAGCTCACCGGCGTACGCGCAGCTCACCGGCGGGCGCGCAGCTCACCGGCGTGCGCGGATCTCGTTTCGGGGCGCGTATCTCCCCTTGGGGCGCAAGACATACGCCCCGAAGAGAGAATCAGGCCCCGAACCGGTCGCGCGCACGTCCTGCCGCACCCACGCCGACATCCGCGACCCGTCCACGCGGCGACCTCGAGTCAGCCGCGCAGCACCAGCTCGTCACCGACGTAGAAGAGCGCGACATCGATGCGGTCGAGGTCGATGCCGTGCTTCGCGTGGTACGCCTCCCGGTACAGCTCCAGCTGCACCATGCGCGCGCGGCGCTCGGCCTCGCTCGTGGGAGGGCGGCCCGTCTTCCAGTCGACGATCTCGTACCGGTCGCCGCGTCGGTACACGGCATCCAGCTTGCAGATGACGACGTGATCGCGCCCGTCGAGCCGTCGGGTGACGAAATCGATCTCGGTTTCGACCTCGAGCGGCCGCAGCGGCGCCCATTCCGATCGCTCGAAGCAGTCGCGCAGGCGCTGCAGCTCCGCGGCGTCGGCGGTCGACGCGCCCGCCTCATCGTCGTCCCAGAGCGCGTCGTCGTCGAGACCGATCCCCGATCCGACGAGTCCCGAGCGCTGTTCGACCCACGCGTGGAACAGCGTGCCGAGGCGTGTCTGACGATAGGGACGCTCCGGCATCGGGCGACGCAGGTCTTCGACGGCGCCCCCGTAATCGGCGATGAAGTCCTTGAACTTCGATGCCGGGATGCGCGTGGGGGCCGGCGCGTGCGCCGGGCGCAGCCGATCGGCCCGCTCGGCCAGCAGCAGCTCGAGGTCGGGGTCCGCGTCGGCCGCAGGCTGCGCCCTGGCCGCCTGCGCCTGCGTCACGGCGGCCGCGACCGCCGTGCGGCGTGAGCCCAGCGGATCGAGCGGCCAGTGCAGCAGCCGCCGTTCGCCGTCGTAGGGATCGTCGCCCGGCTCATCGATCACCAGGTCGATGCCGAGAGCCTCAACGGCCTCGTCGAGGAAGACGCTCGGACGTCGGGGCCGCTTCGTTCCCGACCAGCTCGACCCCGACAGCAGCAGATGGTCGCGAGCCCGGGTGAACGCGACATACGCCAGGCGACGGTCCTCGTCGAGCTGGCGCGCGCGATTGTCGGCGACGAAGGCGTCGATCGCGGCCTTCAGGTCCTGCTGCGTCTCGGCGCCGCGCCACGCGAACACCGGCAGCCAGGCGGAGTCGCCACGGAACTCCGAGGGCAGGATGCCGAAACCCAGCCACCCCTTGGTGTCGCGCGCGAGAGAGGGCAGCTCGTCGGTCACGAGGCGCACCACGGCCACGGCATCCCACTCGAGGCCCTTCGACCCGTGGATCGTGAGCAGCTGCACGACGTCGTCTTCGGGCGGCTCGGTCCGCGGAGCGAACTCGTCGGCCTGCTCGGCGTGGTCGAGCCAGGCGAGCAGGCTGGACACCGATCCGGACTCGTCGGCGGCCAGGAACCCGCGGATCTCGTCAACGAAGGCCCGCAGCTGCGCCGAGGCGATGCGCGCGGGACCGCGTGCCTCGTTCGCCGCGAGCTCGATGTCGAGCCGAAGCTCCGTCTCGATCAAGCGGATGAGCTCGGGCACCGGAGCGCCCACGCTGCGGCGCAGCCCCGCGAACACCGCCCCCGCCTCGCGCAGCCGAGCGCGGCCGTCGGGGGTGATGTCGGCCAGCCACTTGTGAGTGTCGCTCTGTCGCGTGACGAAATCGAGCGCATCGACGAGCGAGGCGCGGTCGGCGCCCGGCGTCGACCGCAGTCGATCGACGACGTCGGGGGCCAACGGCTGCAGAGCCACGTCGTGCGTGGCCAGTCGCCGGGCCACCTGGGCCAGCGCACGGAGATCGGCGAGACCCACCGCCCATCGCGGGCCGGAGAGCAAGCGGATCAGCGCCGAGCCCGCTTCGGGGTCGCTGATCACCCGGAGGACGGACACCACGTCGACCACCTCGGGCGTGGTGAGGAGGCCGCCGAGTCCGAGGATGCGGTGCGGGATCCCGCGTCGTCCGAGGGCGTCACCGAAACGCACCATGTGCTTCTTGCTGCGGAAGAGCAGCGCCCCGGTCGTGGAGCGCCCGTGAGCGGCACGGGCGGCACGGACGCCGACGAACCACGCCGCCACCCGGTCGGCCTCCGCGTCGAGGTCGTTCTCGAAGACCGTCTCGACGAGTCCCTCCGGCGCTCCCGGCCGGGAACGCAGCTCCTCGACCGCCACCGCCGCCCGGGGCGCCAGAGGGGCGAGTACCGCGTTCGCCGCGGTGAGCACCTGCGCGCTGTTGCGCCAGCTCGTCAGCAGAGCGAAGCGCTGACACTCGGCGCCGGGCGCGAACGCCTCGGGAAATCCGCCCAGGTTGCCCGCGCTCGCTCCGCGCCACGCGTAGATGGCCTGGTGGGGATCGCCCACCGCCATCACGCCCGTGCCGCCGAACAGCGTCGCCAGCAGGTCGGTCTGCACGACGGAGGTGTCCTGGTACTCGTCGAGCAGCACCACGCGGTAGCGGGCGCGCAGCTCGGCGACGACGGCCGGATGCTCCCGCGCGATGCGCAGGGCACCGGCCACCTGGTCGGCGAAGTCCATCACCCCGAGGCGGGCCTTCTCGCGGTCGTAGGCGGCGGCGAGCGTCGCCAGCAGCGACAGCGCCGAGACCTTCGCCGCGGCCTCGCCGACCTCTTTGTAGACGCTCACCCGTGCGGACGTCGAGGGCCGCTCCACGATGCGTCCGAACTGCTCGGGGAATGCGGCGAGCTCGTCAAGATCGACGAGGTTGTCGACGCCATCGCGTGCGATGCGCAACGCGGCGTCGATCAGCGTGCGGGGCGACTCCTGACGCTCCTCGAGGCGCGGATCGTCGGAGGCGAACACCACGCGCCGCATGAGCAGCCACGCGGCCGACTCCGACAGCACCGCGGCCTCGGCATCCCGACCGATCCGCAGGCCGTGCTCGCGCACGATCGAGTCGGCGAAGCTGTTGTACGTCGACACCGTCGGTCGGTGCAGGAGCTGGTCGTCGTCGCGCGTACCCGGCACCTCGGCGCCGGTCTCCGCCACCAGCGCATCGAGCGCCTCGCGGCGTGCCGCGTCGCCTCGCGCGCCCTCGACACCGGCGAGTTCCGCGAAGACCGCGAGGCGACCGGCCGCGTGCAGACGCGGCAGGAAGGGCAGGAGCCCGCGCGCCTCGAACTCCGACAGGCGCTGCAGTCGGCGCTGGATGCGCTCGGCCAACTCCCCCGCGGCTTTGCGCGTGAAGGTGAGGCCCAGCACCTCGTCGCGGCGCACCAGGGCGTTCGCGACGAGCCACACCACCCGACCGGCCATCGTCTCGGTCTTGCCGCTGCCGGCGCCCGCGACGACGAGGGCGGGCGCGAGCGGCGCCTCGATGACGGCGGTCTGTTCGGCGGTGGGAGGGAACTGCCCGAGGGCGGCGGCGATGGTCGCCGCAGACAGCATCTCGCTCATGACGCGCTCACCGCCGACACCGTGTGAATGCGGCACAGGCCGTACGAGAACTCGTCACGGCAGTGCACCTCGTAGGGGGCGGCGAACGACGTGCCGCGCATGATGTCGACCGCTCCCCGCACCCGCGCGACGAAGGCCGCGCGCTGCTCGTCGTCGAAGGGCTTCTGCGTCGGCTCGGCGTAGTCCTTCGTCGCGGCGGTCGGACGCAGCACGAGCAGTTTCGCCCCGCCGGATGCCAGCCCCGCCACCTGCTCGATCGCGCCCGACGAGAACGCCAGCTGGTACGCCGCCAGCTGCGGGTTGTCGGCGACCTTGGCGTCGGTCTGCGGTTCGCTCTTGCCCGTCTTCAGGTCGACGATGACGACCTCGCCGGACGGCGTCAGCTCCACCCGATCGATGTCACCGCTGAGCACGGCGCCGTGCTCGCCGGCATCCGGGATCGGGATGGGCACCTCGAAGTGCCGCTCCGCGCCGATGAGTCGGCCGCCGGCGTCGTCGAAGCGTCGCAGGTACGCGGCGAGCCGCCGCACGAGGTCGCGGGCCCGCGTCCGCTCCGCGCGGTCGCGCCAGGGCGCGTCGAACACGAGTTCCCCCCACCTCTCGTCGACCACGGCCCACAGATCGTCTTCGGACGAGGATGCCGCGGTCTCGAGCGCCGCGTGGATGATGGTCCCGATGCCGGCCGTCGTGCCGCCGCGATCGCCGCCGAGGTCGGCGATCACCCAGTCGAGCTGGCACTCCTCGAGCGCGTGCAGGCGCGACGGCGAGACGCGCACGTCTTCGCGGTCGAGGTCGCGCAGCGGCGCCGTGGAACTCGGCGGTGCGACGCCGTACCACTCCTCGACGGCGGCACCGGCGACTCCGGCGCCCGCGAGGATCGCGAGTTGGGCGGCGGCGTGCGCACGCTCACCCGCGGGGACGCGCGCAGCGGTGAGGGAGCG
Source organism: uncultured Microbacterium sp. (assembly GCF_947489255.1). Lineage (GTDB taxonomy): Bacteria > Actinomycetota > Actinomycetes > Actinomycetales > Microbacteriaceae > Microbacterium > Microbacterium phycohabitans. The sequence goes on along the minus strand of NZ_CANLCY010000002.1, from coordinate 132,129 downwards.
GCGGTGCCGGGCGACGAGCCCGCGCAGCGACAGCGGATGCTCGGGGATGGCCGCGGCGGGTTCGGGAGTGGGGAGCATCTCGAACAGCACGCTGGGCCCGGTGTCGTCGTCGTCGACGGCCGTCACGATGAGCAGGGCGTCGGCGCGACTGATCGCGCGCACGAACAACCGCAGCTCGTCGTGCATCGCGGCGCGGCGACGGTCGAGCATGCCGGCGGCGGGGAGGTCGGGGTTCTGCACGGCATCGGCCAGGCGCCATGTCTCGAGGAGACCCCCGCGCAGCCGCGTGTTCGGCCACACCCCGTCTTGCACTCCCGCGATCACGACGGTGTCGAAGGCCGTCCCGGCGGCGGCGGCCGGGGTGAGCACCCGCACGGTGTCGACGACGGCGGGCTGCTCGATGCGGTCTTCGGCGACGTCGCTGTCGAGCACCGACCGCAGGAACACCGACGCTTCTCCGTCGGGTTCGCGCTCGGTGAATCGCTTCGCCGCCTGGAACAGCGCCACGACCGCGTCGAGGTCTCGGTCGGCCTGTTCAGCGACCGCGCCGTGTCCGCGCGCCGCCTCGCGCCAGGTGCGCGCGAGGGCGCTGCGCTCCCACGCCGTCCACAGCAGCTCGTGCGCGGTGGCCTGCCGCAGGGCCTGGCTGCGCAGAGCGCCCAGCGTCTCGCCGAGGCGGATCGCGCGGCGCGCCTCGCGGGAGTCGATCGCGGCGAGCTCGAGGGGGAAGCGCACGCCCGACACCAGCAGGTCGGTCGCGGCGCGCGTCCCCCCGGCCGCGACCTCGTCGTGACGCAGCGCCGTGCGCAGTCGCCGCAACTCGATGGCATCGAACCCGCCGAAGGTGCCGCGCAGCGCGTCGATCACGTCGTCGGCCACCCACTCGTCGGGATCCTTCGCACCCAGCTCGACGAGGCGCACGAGGTCGCGCACCGGGCGCTGCACCCCCAGCGCCAGTCCGGGGCCGCTCGCGCGGGCCGGCACCTCGCGCGCCGCCAACTCGGCCTCCAACGTCGCGACCTGCCGGGAGTCGTGCGCGATGACGGCGCAGGAGCTCCAGGGAACGCCGTCGAGCACATGGCGTTCGCGCAGCAGACGAGCGATCGCGTCGGCCTCCTCCGCGGGCGAGCGCAGCAGGTACGTGCGCACCGACCCCTGCGCGGGCGCCCCCTCGGGCGCGCGCCGGTGCGCGACGACACCGGCGGCCCCGATCCGGGATGCCACCTGCCGCACCAGGTCGATCTGCTCGGGCGTGCCGCGATGCGGCGTGCCGAGCGCCGCGGTCGCGCCGAGCTCTCGGGCGAGACGCGCGAAGTTCTCGGGGGTGGCGCCGCGGAAGGCTCCCGATCCGACGTCGGGATCGCCGAAGGCGACGACCCCGATCCCCAGGCCGCGGCAGGCCCGCAGCAGATCGATGCCGCCCGCGGTCAGTTCCTGCGCGTCGTCGACGAGGATGCACCGCAGCGACGAGAACCGCCCGAGCAGGTCGCGCTCGGAGCGCGCGGCGTCGAGCACCGAAACGGCCTCGCGCGCGAGATCGGCCGCGTCGCGGTGGGCACCGCGCATGGCGGCGCGCACCGCGCGGTACTCGTCGGCGAACGACGCGAGCGATGCCCACACCGGGAGGTCGTGACGTTCGGCGAGGCGGGTGAGGTCGCTCGAGGCGACGCCGAGCTCGGTGCACTCGGCGAGGAAGGCGCGGAGGTCGCCGCGGAAGCCGCGCGTGGCGCGGATCGTCGGCCCCAGCCAGTCGGGCCAGCGCGACGCGCCCTCGAGCTCGTCGAGCGCATCGCCCTCGAGCAGATCACGGATGATCTGATCCTCGTCGCCGCCGGTCAGCAGCTGCGGCGGCTCGGCACCCCGGCGCACCTCCGCCCCGCGCACCAGGTGGAACGCGAACGACGCCACCGAGCGCGCCAGGGCGCCCGAGGTGGCGCGGTCGACCGCGAGGGCGAGGGGGTCGCGCAAGGCCGTCGCCGCGGGTCGAGTCGGGGTGAGCACCAGCAGGTCGTCCGGATCGACACCGGATGCCACGAGCTCGCGCACACGAGAGAGCAGTGTCGTCGTCTTCCCCGACCCCGGGGCGCCGACCACCACACCGCTCGCGTCGGCGGGCCAGGCCACGACGACGCGCTGATCGGCGTCGAGACCCCCGCGCTCCCGCACGGCACCGGGGGCGGCGGCATCCGTCGATTGCATGTGCTCCACGCTAATCGCGACCTCCGACATCGGCCGGGCGCCACGGGCGGGTCGTCGAGGTCGCGTGCGGGCCGGGGCCGGTGCGACGGCCCGTGCGGCGCCGCGTTCGCCGTGCGCGAAGCCGCCCGTGCGACGGGCTGTCGTGTCGGAAGCCTGCCCTAGAGTCGAAACACGCGCCGGGCCGACCGCGGCCCGCGGGGAAAGGACGCATCGTGGAGATCCGCATCGGCATCATCAACACCGGCCGTGAGCTGAACTTCGAGACGAACGAGAGCTCCGACGTCGTCAAGTCGACCATCGCCTCGGCCCTCGACAGCTCTGCCAGCCACGTCACCTTCACCGACGTCAAGGGCAACTCCTACCTCATCCCGACCGCCAACCTCGCCTTCGTCGAGCTGGGCACCGAAGAGTCGCGCCGCGTCGGCTTCGTCGCCTGACCCCTCGCCGTGCAGATCCTGCTCGGTCTCGTCATCGGTGCGGTGATCGGGCTGGCGGCGCATTTCGCGCTCCCGGGCCGGCACCTGCGCGGTGCCGCGCTGGCTCCCCTCGCGGGGGCGGCGGCAGCAGCCGTGGTGTGGACCGCGCTCACCTGGGCGGGTTTGGGTGAGTCCCCGCTGGTCTGGGTGCTCGCCGTGATCGCCCCGGTGGCCACGACAGTGCTGCTGGTCGTCCTCGTCACTCGCGCGCGCCTGTCGCGCGACGAGGTCGACCGCTCGCGGTTGCCCGTCTGAGCCCGCGCACCCGGCATCACCTCTGCCGCTTTCGCGCGATCATCGGCGCCGCGAGCTCCCGGCACGTCGGATGCCGTCGACTCAGGCGGCGAGCCCCATGGCATCCATCCGACGGGCGTGCGCACCCATCAGTTCGCTGAAGACGGGTTCGACCTTTGCCTCCTCGGCGCGGTCGAGGTGCCCGTGGCGCAGCGCCGCCCGAGCGACGAGCAGCGTGTCGCCGACGAGTCGGCGGCCCCACAGCGCGAGCAGCCAGCGCCACTCCTCATCGCTGTCGATGGTGGCTCCGAGGATGTCGACGATCGCCTGCCGGTCGTCATCGGCCCGCAGGATGCGGGCGACGCGGCGCCCCGTGTCGCCGTAGCTCGACGACAGCGCGAGATAGAAGTCGTCGAGGAGCCCCGCCGTGATGTGCACGGTGAGCATGGTCTCCTGCGGACGGACGCCGTGGGTGTTGCGGCGGAACGCGTCGAGCGACTCGCGGAACGGCAGCATGAGCTGCGTCGGGTCGCCACCGCGCTCGCGGATGACCGCGACGAGCTCCTGGTGCTTGATCAGCGCCGCCCCGGCCGCCCGCGAGAGGGACTCCTTCTCAGCGAGCTCGGGGGTGAGAGCGATCAACTCGCTCAGGGTCTCGAAGAAGCCCAGCTGCAGATAGGCCGCCTGGCCGAGGAAGGTGTCGATGTCGGGAGCGAGCTCCGCGAAGTCCACGCGCATGGCCTCGCCGAGGTCTCCCCTCGAGCGCAGCTGCAGCGTGCGGCCGACCGGGCGCTGACGACGACGAAACCACTCGAACACGCCCCCAGCCTAGGCGTCCGGGGCCCGCGGAGACACGCCGGGTAGAGTGGACGGGTCCCGGCGATGGATCGGGACCCCGCGCCTGTGGACGAGTGAGGCGTGGATACGACTCCCCCAGGCGGTCTCTCGCCGCCGGAACAGGCACGCACATGACGACATTCGCCGAGCTCGGCATCGATCAGGACATCGTCGATGCCCTCGCATCCAAGGGCATCGTCGATGCCTTTCCCATCCAGGAGCAGACGATCCCCCTGGGCCTTCCCGGACAGGACATCATCGGCCAGGCCAAGACGGGTACCGGAAAGACGTTCGGCTTCGGCATCCCCGTCGTCCAGCGCCTCGGTCTCGACCCCGAGCCCGGGGTGAAGGCCCTCATCGTCGTCCCCACGCGCGAGCTCGCGGTGCAGGTCTACGAAGACATGGACATGCTCACCAGCAACCGTTCGACCAGCGTCGTCGCGATCTACGGCGGCAAGGCGTACGAGGGCCAGATCGACCAGCTCAAAGCCGGCGCGCAGATCGTGGTCGGCACGCCCGGTCGCCTGATCGACCTCGCCAACCAGCGCCTGCTCGACCTGTCGCACGCGACCGAGGTCGTGCTCGACGAGGCCGACAAGATGCTCGACCTCGGTTTCCTCGCCGACATCGAGAAGATCTTCTCGAAGGTCCCGCCCGTGCGTCACACGCAGCTGTTCTCGGCGACCATGCCCGGGCCCATCGTCGCCCTCGCGCGACGCTTCATGTCGAACCCGATCCACATGCGCGCCAACGACCCCGACGAGGGACTCACGCAGGCGAACATCAAGCACCTCGTCTACCGCGCGCACTCGCTCGACAAAGACGAGGTCATCGCCCGCATCCTGCAGTCCGAGGGTCGCGAGAAGGCCGTCATCTTCACGCGCACCAAGCGCGCCGCCCAGAAGCTGATGGACGAGCTGGGCGACCGCGGATTCAACGCCGCCGCCGTGCACGGCGACATGAGCCAGGAGGCCCGCGAGCGCTCGATGGCCGCCTTCAAGGCGGGTAAGAAAGACGTGCTCATCGCCACCGACGTCGCCGCCCGCGGCATCGACGTCAACGATGTGACCCACGTGATCAACCACACGATCCCCGACGACGAGAAGACGTACCTGCACCGGGCCGGCCGCACCGGCCGCGCCGGCAAGACCGGCATCGCGGTGACCTTCGTCGACTGGGACGACGTGCACAAGTGGGCGCTCATCAACCGCGCGCTCGAGTTCGGCCAGCCCGAGCCGACCGAGACCTACTCCTCGAGCCCCCACCTCTACACCGACCTCAACATCCCCGAGGGCACCAAGGGCCGCCTGGTGACGGCGCCGAAGGCCGTCGCGCCCAAGCAGGTCGAGAAGAAGACCGAGGGCCAGGATGCCGAGGGCGACCGCGCCCCGCGTCGTCGCCGTCGTCGCGGCGGATCGTCCACGGGCGACTCGGCCGCCGAGAGCACCCCGCGCACCGAGGGCGGCGCCGGCACGCACGACGGAGCGGGCAAGGAGCACCACGACGGCAACGCGGCCCCGCGCCGCCGTCGCCGCCGCCGCAGCGGTGGGGGCAGCTCGGGCGCCCCGACGGCCCCCGTGGCCTGACCGCAGACGCCGAGACGGCGCCGCTCCCCTCGGGGGCGGCGCCGTTCGTCGTTTCGACGCGTCCGGTCCGAGGATCAGGGAAAGACCGGAGCCGAGCCGCGGCCGCGAGCGAACAAGCGCGCGACCATGTCGTCGGCGGTCGTGTTCTCGCCGGGCACGTTCGGCTTGCCGAGGCCGTGATAGTCGCTCGAACCGGTCACGATGAGGTCGCGCTCGGCGGCGAGGTCCGCCAGGAGGGCGGTCGGCTCGGGCAGGTTCTCGCGATGGGCGAGTTCGAAGCCCGCGAGTCCCGCCTCCAGCATCGCCTGCAGCACGCCGTCGGGCAGCAGCGCCCGCCCCGCCGGGTGGGCGATGATCGGCACGCCCCCGGCGCCCACGACGAGTTCGACCGCGGTCACGGGATCGGGGGCGTACAGGGCGACGTAGTAGTCGCCGGAAGGATGCAGGATGCCGGCGAACGCCTCCGTGCGGTCGGCCACGATCCCGCGCGCGACGAGCGCGTCGGCGATGTGGGGGCGCCCCACGGTGGCCCCGTCGGTCGTCTGGGCGACGATGTCGTCCCAGGCGATGTCGTAGTCGTGCGAGATGCGCTCCGCCATGATCTGCGCGCGGTCCAATCGGGACGACCGGATGCGATCGGTCATCGCCCGCAGGGCCGCGTCGTCGGGGTCGACGAGGTAGGCCAGCAGGTGCACGCTGCGCCAGCGGTGCCGGGCAGACAGCTCCATACCCGGGACGAACGTCATCCCGAGCGACGTGGCGGCCTCGGCGGCCTCGGCCCAGCCCGACGTCGTGTCGTGATCGGTGAGAGCGGCGGTCCGCACGCCGTGACGGTGCGCGGCGGCCATGACCTCGGCGGGCGGCTCGGTGCCGTCGGAGTGGGACGAGTGCAGGTGCAGATCGGCCGGTCCGAGGAATCGACGATCGCGTGGCACCCGTCGAGCGTAGCGCTCCGGCTCCCGCCCGAGCGCGGCGTCGCACTCCTCGCCGCGAGCGACCCCCGCCACCCGAGACGCTCGGGCGCCGCCCTGCCGGCATCCGTCGATCTCACAGACGGCTCGCCTAAGGTCGGGCAGGTGCGTCGACTGCTCGGATTCCTCGTCGCGCTCGTCTTCGCGGCGAGCGCTGCGGTGCTGACGTGGCCGTCGGCCTTCGGTCTCGAGCGGACGTTCCCGCTCGCGCAGATCATCTCGTTCCGGGCCGCGCTCGCGGCGGTTCTCGTGGCGGCGACGCTGCTGATGCTGTTGTTCGCGCTCGTCCGGCCGATCCGTGCGCTCGCTCTGGTGCTGGCGCTGATTCTGGGGGTCGCGGGCGGGGTCAACGTCGCGTTGCTGTCCCAGCGCGGACTCGGCACCGAGGGGCTGCCGGCGAAGACCGACACGAGCCTGCGCGTGATGACGTGGAACACCGCCGGATCGGCCACTTCGGCGGAGTCGATCGCCCAGTTCGCCGTGGGCATGCAGGCCGACGTCGTCACCCTTCCCGAGACGACCATCGACACCGGTGCCGAGGTCGCCGAACTCATGCGCGCCATGGGGCAGCCCATGTGGGCCCATCACGCCGAGTACGGCGAGTACGGCATCACGGGGTGGGATGCCACCTCGACCACCGTGCTCATCCGACCCGAGCTGGGCGACTACTCCGTCATCCAGTCCTCCCTCGACGGCTCCAGCAACACCTCCACCGTGCCCAGCGCTGTGGCGATGCCCGTGTCGGGTGACGGTCCGATCATCGTCGCGGCCCACGCCGTCGCGCCGCGCCAGGAGTACATGCCGCAGTGGCGCAGCGACCTGCAGTGGCTCGCCGACCAGTGCGCGAGCGACAACGTCATCCTCGCCGGCGACTTCAACGCGACCCTCGACCACATGACCGGGATGGGCGTCGAGGGCGGCACCCTCGGCCGGTGCCACGATGCGGCGTCCGACAGCGGCAACGGCGGAGTGGGCACCTGGCCCACCGATGCCCCCGCGCTCCTGGGCGCGCCGATCGACCACGTCATGGCCACGCCCGACTGGACCGTCTCGGGGTCGGTCGTGATGCGCTCCCTCGACGGCTCGGGCAGCGATCACCGCCCGATCGTGGTGCAGTTGGAGCGCACCGGGGGCTGAGCGGCTCCTCCCCAGCCCTCGTGCGCGCACCGGTCCTGCGGGCAGCCGTGCACGACGCGGCGACGGGTGCAAGACTGGAACGATGGACGCCCCCTCCACCAGCGACACGACCGCACCCGCCGAGCCCACGACCGCCGAGCCGCAGACCGACGAGGTCGCCCTCGACGCGCCGAGCAATCGCAAGGCGCCGTTCCCCCGCGGATTCCTCGACACCATCTCGACGGGGTGGGCGGAGCATCCGGCCGTTCTGCCCGAACCGCGGGAGCAGGCCGCCTGGGCCGCTCGTCGTCGTGCGCGCGTGTCGCGCGCCTTCCCCGGTCAGCGCGTCGTCGTCCCCGCCGGCGGCCTCAAGCAGCGCAGCAACGACTGCGACTACCCGTTCCGCGCCCACTCCGCCTTCTCGCACCTCACCGGCTGGGGCAGCGACTCCGAGCCCGACTCCGTGCTCGTCTTCGAGCCGCGCGACGAGGGTCATGAGGCGGTTCTCTACTTCCGCGAGCGTGCCGATCGCACGACCGCGGAGTTCTATTCGGATGCCACCATCGGCGAGTTCTGGATCGGCCCCCGCCCCGCCCTCGACGGCGTCGCCGCCGACCTGGGTCTGGCCACCGCCCACCTCGACGACTTCGCCCCGGGTGAGGACGACCGCACGGTCGGCACCGACGACGAGCTCACGCGCTTCGTGTCGGAGCTGCGCCTGGTGAAAGACGAATACGAGCTCGCGCAGATGGCCCTCGCCGTCGAGGTCACCGGCCGCGGCTTCGACGACATCGTCGCCGAGCTCCCGCGCATCATCGAGCACCCGCGCGGAGAGCGCGTGGTCGAGGGCGTGTTCCACCAGCGCGCGCGGTCCGACGGCAACAGCGTCGGCTACGACACCATCGCCGCGTCGGGCCCCCACGCCTGCTACCTGCACTGGACGCGCAACGACGGCGCCGTGAAGCCGGGAGACCTCATCCTGGTCGACGCGGGCGTCGAGGTCGACAGCCTCTACACGGCCGACATCACGCGCACGCTCCCGGTCTCGGGCACGTTCACCGACATCCAGCGCCGCATCTACGAGACGGTGCGCGAGGCCGCCGACGCGTCCTTCGCCGCGGCCGAGGTGGGTGTGCCCTTCCGCCGCCTGCACGAGGCGGCGATGGAGGTCATCGCCGCGCGCGTGGCCGAGTGGGGTTTGATCCCCGTCACGGCCGAGGAGGCCCTCGACGCCGATGCCGGCGGGCAGCACCGCCGCTACATGGTGCACGGGACGAGCCACCACCTCGGCATCGACGTCCACGACTGCGCGCAGGCGCGTCGCGACATGTACTACGACGGTCTGCTCGAGCCCGGCATGGTCTTCACGATCGAGCCCGGCCTGTACTTCCAGATCGACGACCTCACCGTTCCCGAGGAGTACCGCGGCATCGGTGCGCGCATCGAAGACGACATCGTCATGACCGAAGACGGCCCGGTCAACCTGTCGGCGGGCATCCCCCGCACCGCCGACGAGATCGAGGAGTGGATCGCCCGGCAGTCGCGATGACCTTCACGCCCCCGGCATCCTTCACCACCCGGCCGACCCTGCGGGGCACGTTCGGCATGTCGGCGTCCACGCACTGGACGGCGACCGCGACGGCTCAGTCCGTGCTCGAGCGCGGCGGCAACGCGTTCGACGCGGCCGTCGCCGGGGCGTTCGTGCTGCACGTGGTCGAGCCGCACCTGAACGGTCCCGGCGGTGACCTCGTCGCGCTCGTGCGGCCGGCCGGGGCATCCGTCCCCGTCGTGCTGATGGGGCAGGGCCCCGCGCCGGCCGGAGCCACGCTCGAGCACTTCCGGGAGCGGGGCCTGGATCTCGTGCCGGGAGCCGGCGGGCTCGCCGCCGCGGTGCCCGGCGCGGTCGACGCGTGGCTGCTGCTGCTGCGCGACCACGGCACGTGGGAGCTCGGCGACGTCCTCGCCTACGCCGTCGGCTACGCCCGCGGGGGTCACCCCCTGGTGGCGGGGGCCGCCACGACGATCGCGCGGGTCGCCGACCTGTTCCACGCGCACTGGCCCAGCTCCGCCGAGAGGTGGATGCCGACCGGCGGCCCGCCCGCACCCGGCACCGTCGTGACCAACCCGGAGTGGGCCGACGTCCTCGACGCGCTCGTGGCCGTCGGCGCCGCCCTCCCCGACCGAGCCGCTCGCATCGACGCGGCCCGCGAGCGCTGGATGGGCGAGGTGCTCCCGGAGGCGGCGGCGTTCCTCCGACAGCCCCACCGGCACGCCGACGGCGCCGACCACCCCGGCATCCTCGACACGTCCGATCTCCGATCGTGGCGCGCCGGCTACGAGCCCGCGGTCACCGCGCGCTTCCGCGGGTGGGACGTCTTCAAGGCCGGCGCCTGGACGCAGGGACCCGCGCTCCTGCACACGCTGCGGCTGCTCGACGACGTCGACGACGCCGGACTCGACCCGGCGACCGTCGAGGGAGCGCACCTCCTGCTCGAGGCGCAGAAGCTCTCGTACGCCGACCGCGACGCCTGGTTCGGCGACGCCGACGGCGCCATCGACGTCGATGCTCTCCTGGCCGAGGAGTACGTGGCCGCTCGCCGCGCTCTCATCGGCCCCGAGGCGTCCGCCGAGTGGCGGCCGGGTTCGCCCGACGGGCGTCCGCCGGTGTCTCCACCGCTGCGCACCGAGCACGCGTCCGGAGACGGGTCGACGGGCGAGCCCACCGTCGATCGATCGGGCCAGACCCGCGGCGACACGTGCCACATCGACGTGATCGACCGATGGGGCAACGTCGTGTCGGCCACGCCGTCCGGCGGATGGCTGCAGTCCTCGCCCACCGTGCCGTCGCTGGGCTTCTGCCTGGGCACGCGGCTGCAGGCGACGTGGCTGGTCCCGGGGCACCCGGCATCCCTCACCCCCGGACGCCGCCCGCGGACGACGCTCACCCCGACCCTGCTGTCGCGGGCCGACGAGGTCATCGCCGTGGGCTCCCCCGGCGGCGACCAGCAGGATCAGTGGCAGCTCACCGTCCTGCTGCGCATGCTGGTCGGCGGATACAGTCCGCAGCAGGCCATCGACGCGCCGAACCTCCACACGACGGCGCTCGTCGACTCGTTCTGGCCGCGCACGTGGGCGCCCGCCGGCGCGGCGGTCGAAGACCGCCTCGGCGCTGAGGTGATCGAGGGCCTGGAGCAGCGAGGTCATCGCGTGCGCCGCATGGGCGATTGGTCGCTCGGACGCGTCACCGCCGTCGGACGCGGCAGCGACGGCACGCTATGGGCCGCCGCCAATCCCCGCGGCGCGCAGGGGTACGCGGCGGGCCGCTGACCACGCGTCCCGTGGAATCGCAGAGCTCTCCCGCGCTGCACGTGTCCGCGCAGCGATGCCGCCCGCGGATCATCGCGACGCGCGATCTGCGCGGTCGATGCCCACCAGACGCCGCCACGCCCGTCAGAGCGACCGCACGAACCCCGCGACCACCGGCGCCAGTCCCGCCCCGATCTCGTCGGCCGGTCGGCGCGCGCCCTTCACCTCGAAGGAGTGGTTGCCCCCGACGATCCATTGCACCCGCGCGTCCTGGCACGACGCCACGACCTCGTCGAACTGCGCACGCGGATCGATGAAGGGGTCGTTCTCCCCCTCGACGAACAGTTGCGGCATCCCGATAGCCGGCAGGTGCGCGGCGCGCGGCTTGTCGGCCCTCCCCGGCGCGTGCAACGGGTACCCCAGGTAGACCAGCCCGGCGGGAGCGATGACCCCCTCGGCCGCGGCGACGGATGCCATGCGCCCGCCGTACGACTTGCCCACGGCCGCATACGGCCCCGGAGCCGCCCCCGCGAGCCACGTCTGCACGCCCGCCCACGTCGCCACGGCGTGCGCGGCGGGTCCCGGCATCCGTCGTCCGGCTTCGACGTAGGGGAAGACGAACCGCAGGACGGACACCCCGCTCGCCACGAGGGCCTCGGCGAGGCCCGCGAGGAAGGGATGCTCCATCCCCGCACCCGCCCCGTGCGCGAGCGCGACGGTCAAAACGGATCCGGATGCCGGCGACCACAACCCCGAGACATCCGTCGCACCCGCCGGGAGCTCGACGGCGATGCGGACGGACTCGACGGAGGGAACCGCTTCGGCGCTCACCGCTCGGTCGGTCGGGAGCCGTCGTCGGCGTCGGTGGCGTCGTCAGGGCGCACGTGGGGAGTCGACTCGCCCGTGGTTCCCGCGTCATCGCGCGCACCGCCGTCCGCCGACGCGTCACCCCGCGGCTCCGGCGCCTTCGGCGCGATGCGTTCGCCGTAGCGCGGCGGCTCGTCGTCCGACGGCGCGACGGTCGGCGCGGGCGGCCGCGGCGGAGCGGCGGGCAGGGTCGAGCCGGGGGCCACGCGTTCGCCGTACCGCGGCGGGTCGGACGGCGAGGCGGTCGGACGCGACACGACCGTGCGCGCGGCTCCGGACGGCCCGACGATCCCCCGCGCCTTGTGCACGCTGGTGGCGGCGACGCAGACGTCGTAGTGATCGGCGGCGACCTGCATCACCGAGGCGAAGTCGCGTCGGCGACGCACGATCGAGTAGGTGCCGAGACTGAGGAGCATGCCGAGGGCCATGCCGACGAGCAGGACTCCCACGAACAGCGAGATCTGCAGGGTGGGCTGGCCGAGCACGAAGATGAACGCGAACAGCAGGCCGAGCATGAGCCCGTTCAGCGCGCCCGAGCGGGCCGCCGTGGCGTAACCGAGTCGCCCCGTCACGCGTTCGATCGACCGGAGGCCCGAGCCGACGATCGCGATGTCGCGGGCGGGCACCTCTCCCGCGATCAGCGACGAGACGGCCTTCTGGGCCTGCTCGTACGTCGGGAACGAGGCGACCTTCTCGCCGACCTCGTCTCGACCGGCACCCGGACGCTGCGCGAACATACTCATTTCACCATCCTGTCACGCGCGCCTGGAGCGTTCCGAGGTGTTGCGCATGAGGCGCGGACTACGCTGGACCGGTGAGCACGCAGAGGGTTTTCGTCGCCCGCTTGGCGGGCTGCACGGTGTTCGACCCGGCGGGAGACCGTCTGGGCAAGGTGCGCGACGTCGTGGTGATCTACCGCGCGTCGGCGGCGCCGCGCGTCGTGGGCCTCGTCGTCGAGATCCCCGGGCGCCGACATGTGTTCGTGTCCATCGGGCGCGTCACCTCCATTCAGGCCGGCCAGGTCATCACCACCGGCCTCATCAACGTGCGCCGCTTCCAGCAGCGCGGCGGCGAGGTGCGGGTGATGGCCGAGATGCTCGGGCGTCGCGTGAGCCTCGTCGACGGCTCCGGGAGCGCCGTGATCGAAGACGTCGCGATCGAACGCAACCGCCTCGGCGAATGGGACGTGGGGCAGCTGTTCCTCCGTCGCCCCCGCACGAGCGCGTCGCCCTTCGCCAAGGGCGCGACGACCTTCGCCGCGTGGGGCGAGGTCCGCGAGAACCAGACGCCCGGCGAGGCGCAGTCCGCCGAACAGCTCGTGGCGACCTACTCCGAGCTCAAGCCCGCCGACCTCGCCAACACCCTGCTCGACCTGCCCGAGGAGCGCCTGATCGAGGTCGCCGAGGAGCTCAGCGACGACCGCCTCGCCGACGCCCTCGAAGAGATGCCCGAAGACGAGCAGGTGCACATCCTCGAGCAGCTCGGCGACGAGCGCGCCGCCGACATCCTGGATGCCATGGAGCCCGACGACGCGGCCGACCTCCTCGGTCAGCTGCCCGAGTCGCGCTCGGAGCAGCTGCTCGAGCTCATGGAGCCCGAGGAAGCCGACGACGTCCGCGCCCTCCTCCAGTACGGCCCCGACACCGCCGGTGGCCTCATGACGCCCGAGCCGATCGTGCTGTCGGCGGATGCCACGGTCGCGGAGGCCCTGGCCCTCATCCGCCGCCACGAGCTGCACCCGGCCCTCGCGGCATCCGTGTTCATCACCCTCCCGCCCTACGAGACGCCCACCGGGCGCCTGCTGGGCACGGTGCACTTCCAGCGGATGCTGCGCTACCCTCCGCACGAGCGCCTCGGCGCGATCATCGACGACACGCTCGAGCCCGTGCCCGCCGACGCGACCGCGGCCGAGGTGGCGCGCCTGCTGGCGAGCTACAACCTCGTGTCGCTGCCCGTCGTCGATCAGGCCCACCGCCTCGTCGGCTGCGTCAGCGTCGACGACGTGCTCGACTACCTGCTGCCCGACGACTGGCGCACGCACGACAGCGACGATCCGAAACCCCCGACCCCGGTCAGACCGCTGAAGACGCAGAGCATCCCCACCCAGATCCCGCAGACCCCGAGGAGGCGCTGATGGCACGTAACAACAAGACGCCCGCCCTCGATGCGCCCCGCGGGCGCACGGGCGTGCTCGCGCCTCGCACGCCGCAGCCCTCGCGCGATCGGTTCGGCCGTTTCACCGAATGGGTCGCGCGGGCGATGGGGACCCCGACGTTCCTGCTGTCGCTGACGATGTTCTGCGTGCTGTGGATGGGGTGGAACTCCATCGCGCCCGACGACTGGCGCTTCGACTCGGCCGCGATCGGCTTCACGGCGCTCACCCTGGTGCTGTCGCTGCAGGCGTCGTACGCGGCTCCCCTCATCCTGCTGGCGCAGAACCGGCAAGACGACCGCGACCGCGTGCAGATCGAGCAGGACCGCCAGCGCGCCGAACGCAACCTCGCCGACACCGAATACCTCGCGCGCGAGATCGTCGCGCTGCGCATGGCGGTGAAAGACCTGACCGACGAGGTCATCACGAAAGACACGCTGCGCACCGAGCTCAAGGCGCTGCTTGAGCGCCTCGACGACCAGCCCGACGCGGGAGCACGTCCGAGCTCATCGCGGGCGACCCCGTGACGGCGGAGTTGACCGCCCGCGTCCGCGACGCGGTCGCCGGCGTCACCGATCCGGAGTTGCGCCGCCCCCTCGGCGAGCTCGACATGCTGCGCGAGATCGCCGTGCGCGACGGCGTGGCGGAGGTGGGCATCGCCCTGACGATCGTCGGGTGCCCCGCCGCCGACCGCATCGAGCGCGACGTGCGGGAGGCCGCGGCCTCGGTCGCGGGGATCGACGCCGTCGACGTGCGCGTCGGCGTCATGTCGCCCGACGAGCGCAAGGCCCTGACCGAGAAGCTGCGCGGGGGGCGGGCGAAACGCGAGATGCCGTTCGGCCCCGACTCCCTCACGCGCGTCATCGCCGTCACCAGCGGCAAGGGCGGTGTCGGCAAGTCGACCGTCACGGCGAACCTCGCCGTCGCGCTCGCGGCCCGGGGGCTGCGGGTGGGCCTCGTCGACGCCGACGTGCACGGATTCTCGATCCCGGGTCTGCTCGGCCTCGTCGACACCGACGGCCTGCCGCCCGCGCCCACCCGCCTCGACGACCTCATCCTGCCGCCCGTCGCCTACGGGGTGAAGGTGATCTCGATCGGCATGTTCCTGCGTCGACCCGGAGAGGATGCCGCGGGCGCGGTCGCGTGGCGCGGGCCGATGCTGCACCGCACCGTGCAGCAGTTCCTCACCGACGTGTTCTTCGGCGACCTCGACGTCCTGCTGCTGGACATGCCGCCCGGCACGGGCGACGTCGCGATCTCGGTGGGCCAGCTGCTCCCCCACGCCGACGTGCTCGTGGTGACCACTCCGCAGGCGGCCGCCGCCGAGGTGGCCGTGCGCTCGGGTCTCGTGGCGCGCCAGACCGGTCAGCGCCCGATCGGCGTCATCGAGAACATGGCCGCGATGACCCTCCCCGACGGCACCGTGCTCGACCTCTTCGGAGCCGGTGGCGGCGAGGAGGTGGCCCGTGCCCTGTCGACCGATGAGGCGACGGTGCCGTTGCTGGCATCCGTGCCCCTCAGCCCGGCGCTGCGCACGGGGGGCGACGACGGCCGACCCGTGGTGCTCTCGAACCCCGACGACCCCGCCGCGCGGGCGATCGACGCGGCCGCCGCGGCCCTCGCGATCCGCCCCCGCGGCCTTGCGGGCAAGCCCCTGCGCGTGAGCGTCTGACGACGCCGCACCCC
Source organism: uncultured Microbacterium sp. (assembly GCF_947489255.1). GTDB lineage: Bacteria > Actinomycetota > Actinomycetes > Actinomycetales > Microbacteriaceae > Microbacterium > Microbacterium phycohabitans. The sequence goes on along the minus strand of NZ_CANLCY010000002.1, from coordinate 116,699 downwards.
CGGCTGCCGGGCCCGTCGAAGCCCGAGACCCGCACACGCGCACTGCTAGGTGGCTGAGCCTGTCGAAGCCACCGGGTCCCGCGCACGCACCGGTCCCTTCGCCGAGCTCAGGAACCTACCCGGGTCGGGAACACTTCGCGCTCACCGGCCCCGGCGCCGGCGCGTGGGCCTCAGGTCGCTTCGTCGTCGAACGGGGGACGCTCGCCGGGCGAGAACGGCGGCACCGTCGGCTTCGGCTTGGCCGCGAGGGCCGCGGCGCCCGCCGCCCGCATGGTCGCCGTCGGGGTGTCGTCGAGGAGCGCCTCGCGGATGATGCGCCGCGGGTCGTACTGGCGCGGGTCGAGCTTCTTCCAGTCGACGTCGTCGAACTCGGGGCCCATCTCGTCGCGCATGCGTGTCCGGGCACCTTGCAGCGTCTCTTTCGCGCGCTTGGTGAACTTGGCGAGCGTCTCCGCGTAACGCGGGAGCCGCTCGGGACCGACGAGCACCGCGGCGATCACGCCGATCAGCAGCAGCTTCTCGATCGTGAGGCCGAAGAACATGGCATTAGATTACCGGCCGCGCCTGGGGGGCGCGCACCCTTCGGCCGTCTAGCCTGAGTCGAGGAGGTCCACGTGAGCGGTCAACAGGCGAACGAACGGTTCGTGCAGGAGTCGACGGTCGAGCCCGAGCACATCGCTCGCGCTCGGGCGCACGCGCTCGAACTCGGCGCTGCGCCCGTGAGCCCCGCGGTCGGTGCACAGGCGGCCGTGATCTCGGCGGCATCGCGCGCGCTCAACATCGTCGAGGTCGGAACCGGCGGTGGCGTCTCGGGACTCTGGCTACTGCACGGCTCGCCGCGCGCGACGATCACGACCATCGACAGCGAGCCCGAGCACCTCGGCGCTGCTCGTCAGGCCTTCCTCGACGCGCGCGTCCCCGCGGCTCGCGCCCGCTTCATCACGGGCCGCGCCTCCGACGTGCTCCCGCGCATGAACGAGGCGTCGTACGACATCGTCTTCATCGACGCCGACCCCGAGGGCGTCATCGAATACGTCGAGCACGGCCTGCGCCTCGTCCGCGCCGGCGGAACCGTGCTCATCCCGCGCGTGCTGGCGGGCGGAGCGGTCGCCGATCCCGTTCGCCGCGACGCCGTGACGACCGCGTACCGCTCCCTCATCCAAGAGGTCCAGGCCTCCCCCGCCGTCATCGGCGCCCTCTCCACGACCGGCGAGGGCCTGCTGCAGCTCACGACGCGCCCCATCGACGCCTGAAGACCGAACGACTCCGGATGCCGCGCTCCGCGGCAACGTTCCGGGACGTCCAGGCGGTGGAAGGCCCGACGTCCCGCGCCCGAGACCACGACGCTCACCGTCCCACCGATACGACGAAGGCCGGCCCCCGCGGGGACCGGCCTTCGTGCGGAGATGATCGTCAGGCAGCGCCGACGACACCACCGAGCACGTCGTAGAGTTCCTTCGCCTCGGCGTCGTTCACCGAGACGACGAGACGCCCGCCGCCCTCGAGCGGCACGCGCACGATGATCAACCGGCCCTCCTTCACGGCCTCCATCGGTCCGTCGCCGGTACGCGGCTTCATGGCTGCCATCGCGGCCCCCTTTTCCTCGTTGGTCTGTGAAGTAGTTTACTGTGTCAGCGCGCGCGCTCGTCGTATCGCCGTCCCCGTCCGTCATCTGCCGGACTGTGCGACCCGTTCAGGGGATCTGCCAGCGCCCCTGAACGCCAATTGGCAACTTGGGACAAGTGAGCCGGCTGGCGCTGGTGTTGACGACGCAGCGGTGTCAGACCCTACGGTCAGAGTGGGGCTTTTTTGCGCTCAGGGGCACCTTGGCCGCACGAGCTTGACAGCAGAGTATTGACACCCCTTAGCGTCGGAGTTGAGACATCAGACACGACACGAATTGCCCTTACTCGCGTGTCGAGCTTGGCCAGCGAGTACTTGCCGCCCCTAGCGTCAGGGTTGCGACTAAGTGCACCCGGTAGACACTCCTTCGCGTGTCGAGCTTGACCCGCGAACGTCGGACCCCCCTAGAGTCAAATTGAGCGCGTGTCGCGCCAGCAGGGGCGGCGCAAACGCGTTAGTTTGTCACTGCGCGATATTCGTGTGCCCAGCCCGGTCTTGAACCGGGCTTTGTCGTTCCTAGCGCGGCGTTTCGTCTTCGCGGCGAGCGTTTGCCACCCCTAGGGTCAGAGTGTCCGCACTGCTGCGCGCAATCGCTCCCGTAGCATGGACCTTGCCCGGGACAGTTATGCCCGAACCCAGCCCGTTCCTCGAACGGGCTTTTTCTATGCCCCCGGGCATCCCGAAGCTCCGCAGTCGCTTCACACTGCGGTCCTCGCTCGCCCCATTGGCGAGCACCACCCTGAGGGGAGGTCGCTGATGACGTTGCTGAACGACATCACGGCGTTCCTCGCTTCGCTGACCGGCCTGGTTCTCGTCCTGAACCAGACCATCGACCGCTTCCGCAAGCCGCGAGGCAAGCGCAAGCGCCACGGTCGGCGTCGCTAGGAGCTTCGAAAAAAGCGCCAAATCGCCAATGGTGAAGGAGGACTCTGCCCAAAATCAGGCTCTGCGGGCGTGAAGGGGCTTCAGCTGGATTTCTGTGGGGCTATGACGCCGTTGCGCACCCACTGAACTACGGTCACGGCGAGGTGCACTACCCCGCTCGCTTCATCTTCTTCGGGGGCGCGGCCTTGTCCACCGCCATGCCGGTCAGGATTCGGCCACGCGAGGCGGGTCATGGCCCCCAGAGTCTCGACCGGCCCCAGAGCGAAGGCGACAAACTTAACGCCCTTCTCCAGCTCCGCGGTGACTGTTCCGAGTGTTGCGCGGGGATTATTTGGAGCAACGACGGGGACGAGAACCGCCTCCATTGCTTTAATGGCGTGGTCCCAGGCGTCCGAGTAATTAGGAGAAGTGCCGTACATGGCGACCCACGCTTCGGACAGTTCTGTGCTGGCCGGGTCATCGACGCCTACGGCGTCACCGTAGGCAACCTCCGCTGCACGTCCGACGCGCCGAACCAGCGAGCGCCCGTCCTCGGTCACAGTCCAGACTGACGCGGCATCACGGAGAAGCCCGTGCAAAGTCTTATGCGAGTGGATGACGCTCTTCGCGAGAGTGGCGTCGAGCACATCGAGCATCAACTCGTCATCTTCAGCAGCGGGGTTGAGCAACTGCTCTAACAGACTCACTTCCCAGGTTTGTTCCGGGTCCAACTCAATGTCGCAGACGAGGGCCACCGAAAAAATCAAACCGTCGAAGTCGAAGCCTCTCCCTGCGGTCCTGTATCCCAACTCACCCTCAAGCCAGTGCACCAGGCCGCGCGTAGCCGCAGGACTAAAGCCCTCCGAGAGGGTGGCAGGCTTGCGCCGCCCGTCGCGCACTGAGAGTCGCTGCCAGTCGTCCAGGTTGCTCAAATCAACTCCCGGAATCGCATGATGAGGTAGTCGAACATTTCGGGGCCGTCTGCTTTCCGTGCTTCGACCAGGATTGAGAGGTCATCGTCATCCAGGGCAATGATGAAGCCACGGTCGTCCAGGGCCGCGTCGCGACAACGCTGGGTCACGGCTACCTTCTCGCCCGCCGCACCTCGGTAGCAGAGGAAACCAAACTTGCCCCTGTTGGGTGAGAACCGCCCCGTTAGCTGGTCAAATTCCTCGTTCTTCAAAGGCTGGGTGTAGTTCTTGCACTCGATGACTACCTGACCGGCTGGGACGCCGCCCGCCGTGTGCAGCCACTGGAAAAAGCCGTGCTGCGCCTGATTCACGTAAACAATGTCGATGCGCTTGCGACCGCCATGAATTTTCAACTCGCGCTTCGGCAGGTCCAGCCAGGGGTAGAACAGCGCATTGAGCAAGTGCTGAACCGCGCGGTGATAGTCGTCTGCGTGCTCGCGTCCAGCGGGAACGGCAAGCACATGAGCGAGAAGCGCATCCCAGTTGGGGAGGGGCGTCCCAAGGGCAGAGGCGACCTCTTCGTGACCAGGCGGCTCGGTTGCCCGCTCCTTCGCGTTGCGATAATCCTCAAGAAGCTCCGGCTTCTCGTCTGTAGCCTCGTTGTTCCAGCGCTTGCGCGGCTTCGGGTCGCGTTCAAGGATGGACTTCTTGGTAACGTATCGCTCGCCTTTTAACCGCTTCGACCGGCGCGTGCGGACGAGAGTCGAACCGGCGCTACCAAGCTCGACATCTTGCAAGTACGGCAACACGAAGTGCGACAGGTAGTCGCCGGGGTCGAACGTTGGGGACTTCCGCACAACGGACAACGGGACCAGCAACAGCTTGCCGTTCGGCATCGGTAGTTCAACGTGTTCTGTCACCCAGGTCTGCGTGCGGCGGTCCCACATCCACCCCGAGTCCACTTGCGGCACCATCGGGATGCCGTAGTACTTGCAGACCTCCTGGGTGAACTTAATCAACTGACGGCGAATGATGTTGATGGTCATGTCTGACACTCGGTCGTGCCCGATACCCTCCACAAACAGCACCGTCTCCTGGACCTCGCTCAGGATTCCCGAGATGACCGCCGTGCTCATGCCCAGCGCGTTGTAAATGTCGCTTGCCAGGCCAATGGCCACGCCGCTACCGCGGGCCTGGGCGCTGGAAAGGCCCAGGTGTGCTTCGTTCGACTCGCCGAGCCGCCCAAGCAGGTACATCCCGCGCCGCTCGTCGCTCGCTCTCACCGCTGCCAGCACTTCGCCGTAGAAGTCCTGAAGCAAGCTGACACACTCACGTGCCCAGTCGCTTTCCATCGTCGTGAAGGCGTGTGGGTCAACGAACACCTTTGTGTCACCCGTCACTTCTACGTCCACGAACTCAAGCGACGGCTGTGTCACTCCAAGCCCGTAATGTTCCGATACCCGCACTTATTGGCCCCCCGGTCGATTGCGGTCGTAGCTTTCATCATGGACCAAGAAATTGGCTCAGGCTGGATGCGACGGTCGGGGGCGTGTCCCGCAAACGTTACAGGCCGATGTGCTGCGGGAACTCCGACGGTTCGAGCCAGAATCGACGCACCACGTCTACTCGTTCCTCGAAATCCGTGTTGCCCTCAAGCCGGTGCTCCTGACCCGTGTCGGGGTGGAGGACGTAAGCAAAATAGAAGAGGTTTCGTGCGCCGCGCAGGTGCTTTGTCTCGACACGGCCAATGACTTTCCCGTCTAGTCTCACGGCGTACCGGGGAAGCTCAGTACGGCGTCTCGGGTTTGCGCGCGGAAGAAGCTTCACAGTGATTCCGGGGGCGTGCATAGCGTGGGTGCTACGCCTAGGGTCCGACATCACATCCAGCAGAAGCTGCGGGCCAACCCCCGGAGCTCGAACCGTCCCGGCCCAGTAACCTGTCGCCATGAGTTCGTTCTCGCAGCGCATGGGCTACAACCCAACTCGGTCCCTCGTGCAGCAGGAAGACCTCGACGCCGAGACGCGCGTTGCCATGTGGAATTTGCTCGTCATCTTCCGCGAGATTCTGGAAGACCGAATTTACCTCCAGTATCAAAACGACGGTTACCTTCAGCAGGTATTGCTCGCTATGTGGACCTACACGTTCAAGGAAGCGCGCGACGAGTACCCGGGCGACGCGAAGGTCTGGCAACGCATGAAGGCCGGGGTACTCGATTTCTCTTGGTTCGACGCGCTCGACGTGCTGGAAAATTTCGCCAAGGACATCAAACGTCTTCAGCCGGAGTCTGAGTCTTATCAGTTCTGGGAGGGTTTCGCGGAGGCCGCTAACGACCGGTTTGAGCAGTACCTGGTCGGCTACCGGTTCATCGAGACAGAAATCACCCCAGTTGGTTCTACCGAGGAGTCCGAAGCCGTACAGGAAGCGCTTGACGCCGTCGGTGGCCTGAAGGGAGCGCGTCATGCACTCACCCGGGCCGTTGACCTCCTTGCGAACAGGCAGAACCCGGACTACCCAAACTCAATGAAGGAGTCCATCTCCGCCGTCGAGTCTGTCATTCGCATGGTCTCTGGCGAAACTGACCTAGCCGCCGGACTGAAGAAGCTGGAATCTGCCGGTCTGACCATTCATCCCGCCTTGAAGCAGGCCTGGATGAAGATGTACGGCTACACCTCCGACGAAAGCGGGGTGCGACATGGGGCAATCGAGGCGGCGACCGTGGACCAGGCGCTGGCAAAGTACATGCTCGTTACGTGCTCGGGGTTCGTCAGCTACCTAATCGAGGAAGGCCGAAAGGCCGGACTGCTATGAGACCTGGTCCATCGTCCGCGTGGACGGACTGTGCGACGACCCACCGCGCAATGCTCGTGCCAACTCCTTGCCAACTCGGCTAGCCTAGAGCCGCCTGAGAGGTCGGGCAGTTTCTAGAAAATAGAACGAAGAGACGCCAAGTCAGGGAATCTGCCAGAAGGTGTTCCCCAGCGCGTACATGTTGTAGATCCACCACCACTGACCGAGCAGGGCCGCGGCGAGCACGCCCAGACGCCACGCGCGAGAGCGCGGGACCGCGAGCGCTCCCCACAGCGGCGACACGGGCACCAGCAGACGGAAGATGCTCGACTGCGGGAAGAAGACCAGTAGCAGGTAGATCAGATAGCTCGCCGACCAGAGGCGCATCTCCACGCCGAGCGTGCGCACCTGCGGCAGCATCACGAGCGCGGCGGTCGCACCGCCGACGAGCAGCACCAGGGCGATCACCCCCGCGAGGGGCCCGAGCCCCCACTGCGTGAACCAGAACTGCGCGCCCTGCACCCATCCCTCGACGGGGACGAAGGCACCGCTCGCATCCGCGATCCAGTTGCGACGCCAGGCCAGCTCGGTCGCGAGGTACGCGCCCGGCTGCCCGGTCACCACCGCCGCGATGCCCTGCCACGCGAACCCCACCACGCTCGACAGCACGCCCACCGCGACGATGTGCACGATCTCCGAGACCGGCAGCGGATCGGTGCGCCGGCGCAGGAAGCGATGGATGCCGTAGAGCCCCAGGAAGAGCGCGAAAGCCAGGGCGCCGGGCCGGGTGAACCCCATGACGGGCACGAGCACGTAGAGCCACCCCCACCGTCGCTGCTGGACGCACCACAGTGCGACGAAGAGCAGGAAGAGGAACATCGACTCCGCGTAGCCGACCTGGAACAGCGCCGCGAGCGGCCCGCTCGCGAAGAAGACGACGGCCCACATCGCCGCGGACCCGCCGATGCGCTCGCGCAGGAGCGCGTAGAGCATGACACTCGCCCCGTATCCCGACGCGAGCGAGATCGCGACCGCCCCCGCTCCCCAGGAGCCGAGGAGCGACCCGAGGCCGGCGGACAGGAACGCGTAGAGCGGCATGAAGGCCCACGCGTTCTCGGCCACGTCGCCCGTCGCGGTGATCGGCAGGTGCGCGGGATAACCCGACACCGCGGCGAACCAGTACCACTGCGCATCCCACCCGAGGGCCAGCTCCCCCAGCGACGGCGAGATGCCGTACCGCGACCCGGGACCCGACAGACTCGACGCCAACAGGAAGAAGCCCGTGGTCACCAGCCGCGCCGCGACGTAGATCACCGCGATGCGGGCGGCCACGGGCAGTGCCCGCCACGCGCGCACGGGCGCGGGGATCGTGGCCGCGGTCGTCACGACCCGCTCAGCCAGGCCCGCAGGCCCCGCTCCACGGCGTCGATCTGCGTCACCGGCACGCGCTCCTCGTCGTGGTGAGCCAGGTGCGGGTCACCGGGGCCGTAGTTGACGGCCGGGATGCCGAGGGCCGAGAAGCGCGCCACGTCGGTCCAGCCGTACTTGGGTTTGGGTGTGGCGCCCACGGCATCCACGAATTCTTTCGCGAGCTCGGCGTCGAGACCGGGACGCGCGCCCTCGGCGATGTCGACGATCTCGACCTCGAAGCCCGTGAAGACGTCGTTCACGACGCGGGCGGCGGCCGCCGCATCGCGGCTGGGGGCGAAGCGGTAGTTGACCTCGACCTCGCACGCGTCGGGGATGACGTTTCCGGCGACCCCTCCCGTGATGCGGACGGCGTTCAGTCCCTCGCGGTAGACCAGGCCCTCGACCTCGATCTCGCGCGCCCGGTACTCGGCGAGGCGGGCGAGGATGGGCGCCGCCTTGTGGATCGCGTTCTCGCCGATCCACGAGCGGGCGCTGTGGGCGCGAACGCCCGCGGTGCGCACGAGCGCGCGCAGCGTGCCGTTGCATCCGCCCTCGACCTCGCCGTTGCTCGGTTCGCCGAGGATCGCGAAGTCGCCCTCGAACAGATCGGGGCGGTTGCGCGAGAGGCGGCCGAGTCCGTTCAGTGAGGAGTCGACCTCCTCATGGTCGTACCACATCCAGGTGATGTCGACCCCGGGCTCGGTCAGCTCGGCGGCCAGCTTCAGCTGCACCGCGACTCCGGCCTTCATGTCGACGGTCCCGCGGCCCCACAGGAACGCTTCGCCGTCGATCTCACGATCCTCGACGGGGAGATTGCGATTGATGGGGACGGTGTCGATGTGTCCCGCGATCACGACGCGACGCGCGCGGCCGAGGTTCGTGCGCGCCACGATCGTGTCGCCGTCGCGGATGACCTCGAGGTGGTCGTACGCCGACACGGCGGACGCGATGGCGTCGGCCAGCGTGGTCTCGTCGCCGGACTCGCTGTGGATGTCGCAGATGGCCCGCGTGAGGTCGACGGAGGACGAGGTGAGCTCGAGCGCGGTCATGCCACCGATCCTTTCACACGAGGTCGCGCCGGTAGCCTGGGCCTGTGAGTAATGAACGACGCATCAGCGCTGCCGGCCTCTCGACACGGACCACCGACGGAACGGTGCTCGACGCCTGGTTCCCGAAGCCCGTCCTCGGAGTCTCCGACGACCTGGATGCCGCCGCTGCGGCGCTCGAATCCTCGGCCGGCGCCGACGAACGGCGCGACGTCGTCGTCGAGACCGTGACGCTCACCATCGACGCGGATGCCGCACCCGCCTCCACGGTCGACGCCTATCTCCGCCTGCATGCGCTGTCGCACCTGCTCGTCCGCCCCAACGAGATCAACCTCGACGGCATCTTCGGCCACCTGCCGAACGTCGCCTGGACGAACGCCGGTCCGATGCACCCCGACACCGCGGCGCGCACCCTCGCGCTGCTGAAGCGTCACGGCATCCAGCTGCAGGGGCTCGACAAGTTCCCGCGCCTCACCGACTACGTGCTCCCGGCAGGCGTGCGCATCGCCGACGCCTCCCGCGTGCGCCTCGGCGCGCACCTCTCCCCCGGCACGACCGTCATGCACGAGGGCTTCGTCAACTTCAACGCCGGCACGTTCGGCTCCTCGATGATCGAGGGACGCGTCTCGCAGGGCGTCGTCATCGGCGACGGCACCGACATCGGCGGCGGCGCCTCGATCATGGGGACGCTCTCCGGCGGCGGAACGCACCGCGTCTCGATCGGCGCACGCACACTCCTCGGCGCGAACGCCGGCATCGGCATCTCGCTCGGCGACGACTGCGTCGTGGAGGCCGGTCTCTACGTCACGGCCGGAACCAAGGTGCGCGTCGGCGACGAGACGGTCAAGGCCGGCGAGCTGTCGGGCCGCAACGGCATCCTGTTCCGCCGCAACTCCCTCACCGGCGCCGTCGAGGCCTCGGCCCGTGCCGGTGTCGGCGTGACGCTGAACGAGGCCCTGCACGCCTGAGGCCCCGCCCCCACCGATAAACGCCGTTCCTGTCGAGACTCGCGCCCCCACCGCGTGTCTCGGCACGCACGGCGTTTTTCGCGCGCGCCCGGTCGACCCGCGCCGGGCCCCGCACCCGCCCCGCGGCCGCCCGGCCCCGCCCCGCGCGGTCGCAGGTCCCGGCCCCTTCTCCACCGATAAACGCCGTCCATGGCGAGAAACGGCGCGACGCCGCGTGTCTCGGCACAGGCGGCGTTTATCGAGGGATCCACGCGCGACCGCGCGCACCACTCCCCGCACAGCGCCCCGCACAACGCAACGCCCCGCACAGCGAACGCCCCGCCCCTCGCGAGAGGGACGGGGCGTTCGACGTCGCGCCGGGTCAGACCCCGGGGTAGTTGCGCTCCGCGGCCCCCGTGTACAACTGCTGCGGGCGGCCGATCTTGGTCTGCGGGTCGGTGATCGCCTCGCGCCACTGCGCCAGCCAGCCGGGAAGGCGACCGATCGCGAAGAGCACCGTGAACATGCGCGTCGGGAAGCCCATCGCCTTGTAGATGACGCCGGTGTAGAAATCGACGTTGGGGTACAGGCGACGCTCCTTGAAGTAGTCGTCCTGCAGCGCGATCTGCTCGAGCTCCTTCGCGAGGTCGAGCAGCGGGTCGCTGACGCCGAGCGCCTCGAGCACCTCGTCGGCCGCTTCCTTGACGAGCTTGGCGCGCGGGTCATAGTTCTTGTAGACCCGGTGGCCGAAGCCCATGAGCTTGACGCCCTCTTCCTTGTTCTTGACCCGCTCGACGAAGCGCTCGACGCTCTCGCCGGAGTCGCGGATGCGGCCGAGCATCTGCAGCACGGCCTCGTTCGCCCCGCCGTGCAGCGGGCCCGAGAGGGCCTGGATGCCGGCCGAGATCGACGCGAACTGGTTGGCCCCGGTCGAGCCCACCAGGCGCACCGTCGAGGTCGACGCGTTCTGCTCGTGGTCGGCGTGCAGCATCAGCAGCAGGTCGAGAGCCTTGGTCATGACGGGGTTGACCTGGTAGATCTCGCTCAACACGCCGAAGTTCAGCTTGAGGAAGTTGTCGACGAAGCTCAGCGAGTTGTCGGGGTACAGGAAGGCCTGTCCGATGCTCTTCTTGTGCGCGTACGCCGCGATCACGGGCAGCTTCGCCAGCATCCGCACGGTGTTGAGCTCGACGTGCTCGGGGTTGTGCGGGTCGGACTCGGACTCGTAGTACGTCGAGAGCGCAGCCGTCGCGGCCGACAGCACCGACATGGGGTGCGCGGTCGGCGGCAGCGACGAGAAGAAGCGCTTGAGGTCTTCGTGCAGCAGCGTGTGGCGACGGATGCGCTCGTCGAACGACGCCAGCTCGGATGCCGAGGGCAGCTCGCCGTAGATGAGCAGCCAGGCGACCTCGAGGTACGTGCTGTTCTTCGCCAGCTGCTCGATCGGGTAGCCGCGGTAGCGCAGGATGCCCTGGTCGCCGTCGATGAAGGTGATGTTCGACTTCGTCGACGCGGTGTTGACGAAGCCGTAGTCGAGGGTGGTGTGCCCCGTCTGCTTGGTCAGCGACGCGATGTCGATGCTCGGGACGCCGTCGGTGCCTCGCAGGACCGGGAATTCGGCGGTGGTGCCCCCTACCGTGAGAGTGGCCTTGTCCTGCTGCGTTCCCGCGTCGCTCACCGCGCCTCCTTGCGATTTCTGGTCGCCCATTCGGTCGATCACGGGAGCGGCGGCACCCGCGGTCTTCTCGACCGGTGGATGCCACGGGTATGGCATCCGGGTCGGCACGCACGCGGAAGGTGACCCGAGCACAGTGCTTTTACAGCCTAGTAGGCACGCCGACGTACAGACGACATCGCCAAAGGATGCTCCCATCGAATGGAGGGATCCTCCTGATCAGCGGGCCGGATGCCGTTCGCCCGCGCTCGACGCCCCGGGCGGGTCGCTGCGAGGGCGAGGAGCGAGGCGACGTCGCCACCGGCCCCGCGAGCGGGTCGTCCCCCTCAGCGGGCCGCGCGGCCCGACGCCCGTCAGTCCGCGAGGCGCTCCGCCGCCGCCGCGATCCGCTCGTCGGTGGCAGTCAGCGAGAACCGCACGTGCTGCGGGAAGTGCGTGCCGTAGAAATGCCCCGGACCCACCAGGATGCCGAGATCGGCCAGGCGCCCCACGCTCTCCCACGCGTCGCGTCCCTCGGTCGCCCAGAGGTACAAGCCGCCCTCGCTGTGGTCGATCGTGAAGCCCGCCGCCTCGACCGCGGGCTTGAGCACGGCGCGACGACGGGCGTACCGCTCGCGCTGCTCCTCGACGTGGGCGTCGTCGCCGAGCGCGACGGTCATCGCGCGCTGCACGGGTGCGGGGGGCATGAGGCCGAGATGCTTGCGGCCGGTCAGCAGACGCGCGACGAGAGCCGGGTCGCCGGCGAGGAACGCCGCGCGGTATCCGGCGAGGTTTGACTGCTTGGAGAGCGAGTACACCGAGAGGACGCCGGTGTACTCGTCCGCCACGACATCGGGGTCGAGCACGCTGGGCACGCGCCGGGCGTCCCACGGCGACTCCCAGCCCAGCTCGGCGTAGCACTCGTCGGAGGCGAGGACGGCTCCGAGCTCGCGCGCACGGCGCACGGCATCCCGGAGCTCGGCGGTGGAGAGCACACGACCGTCGGGGTTTCCTGGGGAGTTGATCCAGACGAGCCGGGTGTTCGCCGGCCACTCCGTTGGATCGTCGGAGGCGACGGCCTCCGCGCCGACGAGTCGAGCGCCGACCTCGTACGTGGGGTACGCCGCACGCGGGTGCACGACGACGTCTCCCGGACCCAGATCGAGCAGCAGCGGCAGAAGAGCCACCAGCTCCTTCGATCCGACCGTCGGCAGCACGTGAGCGGCGGTGAGTGCAGGCACCCCCCGGCGACGGTGGTACCACTCGGCGATCGCTTCGCGCAGGGCGGGAGTCCCCGCGGTCTGCGGGTAGGCGTGGGCGTCGGTCGCGTCGGCGAGGGCCGCGGCGACGACGGCGGGCGTCGGGTCGACGGGCGAGCCGATCGACAGGTCGACGATCCCGTCGGGATGACGTCGCGCGCGCTCCGCGTAGGGGGCGACGGCGTCCCAGGGGTAGTCGGCGAGGTCGGCGACGCCCACGGCTCAGTGGCTCTGCGGAGGAAGCGCCGACACGACGGGGTGATCCTTGGCGATCACGCCGACCTTGGCGGCACCGCCGGGCGAGCCGATGTCGTCGAAGAACTCGACGTTGGCCTTGTAGTAGTCGGACCACTCTTCGGGCAGGTCGTCTTCGTAGTAGATCGCCTCGACGGGGCAGACCGGCTCGCACGCACCGCAGTCGACGCACTCGTCGGGGTGGATGTAGAGCGATCGTTCACCCTCGTAGATGCAGTCGACCGGACACTCGTCGATGCAGGCGCGGTCTTTGACATCGACACACGGGAGGGCGATCACGTAAGTCACCCGCTCAGTCTAATCGCGTCGAGGCGACCGGCCCCGCCGACGGGCCGCGGGCCTAAGATTCGGCCGGTCGCGCAGGCGCCGGCAGCCTCGAGAAGTCGGGCCACAGGGCGACGAGCACCATGAGCGCGGGCCCCACCACGGTCCACACCAGCGGCACCCACTCGGTCCCCGCCGTCGGGGCGGCGACGATGGCCGACCCGCCGGGGCCGACCTGAGAGAACACGTAGGTCGCGAGCGTGATGCCGAGACCGCCCGCCAGGGCGTTCACGCGGTCGCCCGTGAGAGTGCGCAGCGCGATGAGGAGAGCTGCGCTGCCGACCGTCGCGAGCAGCAGACCCGCGGGAAAGGGGCCGACGAGGAACGCCTGCGTCACCGTGCCGGCCGTGCCGTAGAACGCGCCGACGAGCAGGGCGACGACCCAGCCGACCACGCGCAGAATCCTGGACTTCATCCGCCTGATCCTAGGCGCAGACTCTATGCGCCGGCTCAGGTCGCGAGCCCCCACAGACGCAGCAGAGCGGCCGTGACCGCCGCCCCCGCGACGACGACGAGGAACGGCGCCCGCGCCCACAGCAGCAGCGCGGCGACGGCCACGGCCGGCAGGCGCGCGTCGACGACGATCGCCGACCCGGCCCCCAGTGTCTGCACCATCACCAGCGCCGCCAGCAGCGCCACCGTGAGCAGGTCGGCGATCCGCGCGGGGCGCGGGGCGTCGAGCCAGTGCGCGGGCAGGAGGTACCCGGTGGCCTTGAGGGCGAGGCAGACGAGGGATGCCGCGAGCACGGCGGTCCACAGGGTCACGGCATCCCCTTCTCTTCCGCCGTCGTCGCCCCGGACGCGGGCGACGCGGGCCGGGGGTCGGCCAGCCCCACCGCCACGGCCACGCCGGCCGCGGCGATCACCGGGATGCCGGGCATGAGCCACGGGGTGAGCAGGGCGGCGACGACCGCGGCGCCCGCCGCGACCGCGAGGGGCTGACGCCCCCGCAGGCGGGGCCACAGCAGCGCGAGGAAAGCCGCCGCGGCGGCGGCGTCGAGGCCATAGGCGCGGGGGTCGCCGAGCACGTCGCCCAGCAGGGCACCGAGAAGGGTCGACAGGTTCCAGCCGATCCAGATCGCGACGCCGGTCACCCAGAAGCCGGCCCGACGCGCACGCGCAGTCTCGTGGGCGAGGGCGACGGCGACCGATTCGTCGATCGTGAAGGGCGTCGCGAGCGCCTTGCGCGCGAGTCCTCCCCCCACGACCGGCGCCATGCGCATCGCGTAGGCGGCGTTGCGCACCCCGAGAAGCGCCGCCGACGCGATCGCGGCCGGGGCAGCGGCCAGGCCCCCGGCCGCGATCACGCCGACGAAGGCGAACTGCGAGCCCCCGGTGAACATCAGCAGGCTGAGCACGCAGGTCTGCCACACGTCGAGACCGGATGCCACCGACAGGGCGCCGAACGACACGCCGTAGGCGCTGGTGGCGAGCGCGACGGCAAGACCCTGTCGGGTCGCCACCCCCTCGGGTGTTCGGTAGAACGAACGCATAGACATCATCGTGAACGCACCGCGCTCGTTCGTCAAGTCGAACGATCGGCGAGCATAATGAACGGATGACAGATCTCGGCGATCGCATCGCGACCACGCTCCGCCGCGAACGCGAGCGACGCGACCTCAGCGTTTCGGAGCTCGCCCGCCGCGCCGGTGTGGCCAAGGCAACGGTCTCGCAGCTGGAGAACGGCGGCGGCAATCCCAGCGTCGAGACGCTCTGGGCCCTCGCCTCGGCCCTGGAGGTGCCGTTCGCGGTCTTCGTCGACGAGGGCGCCCACTCCCCCACCCTGATCCGCGCGGGCGAAGCGGGCACGGCGGTGGCGTCGTCGGCATCCGCTTATGTCGCCGTCCTGCTCTCGGCGAGCCCGCCCCACGCCCGCCGCGACATCTACCTGCTCAGCGCCGAACCGGGCTCCCCGCGCCTCTCCGACCCGCACCCGCGCGGCACGGTCGAGCACCTCGTGCTGGTCTCGGGTCGCGGCCGGGTCGGTCCCGCCGACGACCCGTTCGAGCTGTCCCCCGGCGACTACCTGTCCTACCCCGGAGACGCCCCGCACGTGTTCGAGGCGCTGACGCCGGGCATGAGCGCGGTGTGCGTGGTCGAGTCGCGCTGACGGCGAGGGGTCGCCCCTTCCCGCGGGATGACGCCGGCCGCGGTCAGCCCGGCAGGGCCCCGGCGACGACGCGGCCGCGGCGCACGACCGCGACGATCGACTCGGGACGCAGGGCCTCGGGGTCTTCCCACACGCGTCCGCGGACCACGACGAGGTCGGGCGCGTACCCCACGGCCACCCGGCCGAGATCTCCCGCGCGGCCGATCGCGGCGGCCGCGCGAGAGGTCGCCGCCTGCAGGGTGCGCCCGGCATCCCAGGCGAACACGCGCGCCATGGCGCGCAGTTCCTCCCACTGGTCGGCGAAGCCCACGTGGAAGCCGTTCGCGTCGGTGCCGAGGACGAACTCGACCCCGGCCGCCGCGGCGGCCCGGAACACCGGGTCGCGCCCCGAGACCAGCTCCTGCGCGATCTCGCGCTGACCCGGAGCCACCGGCACCGAGCCGTCGGCGATGCGGTCGTTGATCAGCAGCGTGGGCGCGACGGTCGTCCCGGCCGCGACCATCTGCTGCGCCAGCGCATCGGTGAGCTTGGTCGCGTGCTCGATCGAGTCGACGCCGTGGGCGAGCGCCCGACGGATGCCGTCCTCGGTGTGGGCGTGCGCGGCCACGCGCATCCCCAGCGCGTGCGCCTCGTCGACGATCGCCGCGATCTCGGCATCCGTGTAGTTGCGCCACGACGCTTTGTCGCCGACCGAGAGCACGCCTCCGCTGACGGGCACCTTGATGCCGTCGGCCCCCGACCGCGCCCAGCGGCGCACGAGGGCGCGGCACGCGTCGGGTCCGTCGGCGACGGGTTTGCGCTCGACGACCGCGGGCGGGGTGAAGAGGTCGCCGTGCCCGCCGGTCATGTTGACCAGGCCGTGCGCGAGGACCCTCGGGCCCTCGACGACGCCCGCCTCGAGGGCGCGGGCGAGGGAGAACTGCACGTCGTCCGCCGCCAGGTCGCGCACCGTGGTGACGCCGACCGCAAGGGCCCGGCGGGCGTGGGCCAGGCCGTGAAGCACCTGCTCCTCGGGGCGCGTGGTGAGCGGCCATGACAGGAAGTCGGCCGGAGTGTCGGACGCATTGCCGATCAGGTGCACGTGCGTGTCGATGAGGCCGGGGAGCACCGTCAGCTCGGCTTCCCCCTCGGCGGCCTCGACGTCGACGCGCTCGATGCGGTCGGCGCTCCAGGCCACGGCGCCGACGCCGAGATGCGCGGTCCCGTCCCAGACGTGGACACGGGTCAATTCATGGACGCTCACGCGGGTCACCTCGAGGAGTTTCGACGGGGGAAGAACTTTCCGAGGGCGCGCGGCGGGCGCATGCGCGTTCCCGCGACCACGAGCACCGCGAGGGTGACGAGGTACGGGGCCGCCGTGGCGAGCGCACTCGGAAGGGGGAGGAACAGGGCGGCCACCAGCAGCACCGCACCCAGGAGCAGCGACGGGACGGCGGCGCGCGCACCCAGCGCCCGGCGCAGGCGCATCGCGCCCAGCACGAGGAACACGGCGCCGAGCACGAACAGCATCCCCCGGAAGGTCTCGGGGCGACCGAGGCCCACCGCGTCGCTGAATCCGAACAGCGCCGAGCCGGCGAACACCCCTCCCGGCATCCAGTTTCCGAAGATGAGCGTCGCGAGGCCGATGAAGCCGCGACCGGCGACCTGGTTCTCGACGTAGCCCTGGGAGATCAGCACGAGGTATCCCCCGGCGAACCCGGCCATGCCGCTGCCGACCAGCACCGCCAGGTAGCGCGTGCGGTGCACGTGCCCGCCCAGCGCCTGCAGTGCCGCCGGCTCCTCGCCCGAGGCCCGCATCCGCAGGCCGAAGCGCGTGCGCCACAGGACGAAGGCGGTCAGCGGGATGAGCGCGAGCCCGATCACCGCGGCAAGCGACACGTCGCGGGTGAGACCGCCGACGATCCCGGCGAGGGGCGAGAGCACGGGGATGCCGGTGGCCTCGAGGTCGCGGAGCGGATCGGGGGTGCCGAAGCCGCCAGAGAGGAACGGCAGGCTCACGCGCGGCACGTTGCCCTCGATGCGGGGGGAACGCGCCACGCTCCCCCCGTCGAGACCGCTGAAGACGATGTCGGAGAGGAAGCGCGCCAGAGCGGCGGCGAGCACGTTGATCGCGACACCGACGACGAGTTGATTCAGCCCCAGCTCCAGACACAGCACGGCCATGAGCAGTCCGAAGACGAGACCGCCGACCACGCCGCCGACGAGGGCGAGCCAGGGTCCGCCGAACCAGCCGAACAGTCCCGCGCCCCACGTGCCGCCGATCATCATGCCCTCGAGGCCGACGTTGATGACCCCCGCGCGCTCGGAGTACAGCGCGCCGACGGCGACGACGGCGATCGGGACGGTCAGGCGCAGGGCCGAGCCCCACGTCGAGGAGGACGACAGCCCGGGGGCGTCGCACACCCACTGGGCGATGAGCAGCAGCCCGAAGCCCAGCAGCACCCACGACAGCACCGTGCGCGCGCGATGGCGCCCGGAGGTCGACGCGGCCGCCGAGGAGGGGGCGGTGGTCAGTGCGGTCATCTCGTCGACGCCTCCTTCGCGCGGCCGGCGCGAGCGCGCCGGACGGCAGCCACGAGCGCCAGACGACGCTCGCCGTTCTCCACGACCCAGTACCCCAGGGCCGAGCTGAGCAGGACGACCGCCAGGAACAGCGTGCCGACCTCGGTGGGCAGCTTGACCAGCCCGAGCACCTGCGCGCTGCGCTCGACGAACGCGAGCACGAGGGCTCCCAGCGCCGTGCCGATCGGGTGCGACCGGCCGAGAAGGGCGGCGGCCAGCCCCGTGAACATGAGGTCGGTGGGGAGGGTGCCGTCCAGCCGGTGTGCGGTGCCGAGCACGTGGGGCAGTCCGACGAGCCCCGCGATGGCGCCCGAGGCCAGCAACGAGGTGACGATGCGGCGCCGCACCGAGATGCCGGCGGACTCCGCGGCATCCGGAGACAGGTTCGCCACGGTCACGGTGTAGCCCCACACGGTCCGTTCGTGCAGCAGGAAGAACCCGATCCCGAGCACCACGGCGAGCGGGAGGAAGCCCGAGATCTGCACGCGCCCGCCGAGATCGATGAGGGCGGGCATCGACCCGTTGTCGCCGATCGGCGCCGAGCCGGTGTTCTGTCCCCCGCCCGAACGGAAGACGTCGGCCAGCAGCACCGCGACGACCGTGGTGGCGATCGCGTTCATGAGGATCGAGGTGATGACCTCGTTGACGCCGCGGTACACCTTCAGCAGGGCCGGGACCAGGGCCCAGGCCGCTCCGGCAGCGGCGCTCGCCAGCAGCGTCAGCGGCAGGGTGACCCACAGCGGGAACGGCAGCGAGGCGGCGACCACCGCGCCCACGAGGGCGGCGACGCGGTACTGGCCGTCGACGCCGATGTTGAACAACCCCATCCGCAGCGAGAAGGCCGCCGCGATCCCGGCGAAGTACAGCGGGATGGCGTTGTTGACGGTGGATGCCAACGACTCCGGCGTCGTGCCGTAGTTCCACATCACCTCGAAGGCGGAGGCCGCGGAGTAGCCCGACACGGTGAGGAAGAGGGCGGTGACGACCAGGGCGAGCACGATCGCGATGACCGGGCCGGCGACGGTGCGCAGGATGCGGGCGATCACGCGGCCGCCTCCCCGCCGCGCGCGCCGGTCATGTACTCCCCCACGGTGCCCGCGTCGACGCCGTGGGCGTCGAGCTCGACGACGACGTGTCCGCGGTGGAGCACGAGGATGCGATCCGACAGCGCGAGGATCTCGTCGAGGTCGGCCGAGACGAGCAGTGTGGCCAGCCCCCGGTCGCGGGCCGCGGTCAGCTCGCTCCAGATCGCCGCCTGCGCGCCGATGTCGACGCCGCGCGTGGGGTGCGCGGCCAGGAGCAGGCGCGGGGAGCGCAGCAGCTCCCGGCCCACGATGAACTTCTGCTGATTGCCGCCCGACAGCGTCGCGGCGCGGGTCGCGGGATCGCCGCCGCGGACGTCGAACGCCGAGATGATCTCCGCTGCCGCGCGCGTGGCCGCGGTCCGCGAGAACCAGGGTCCCCGGCGCACCGGGGGCAGCTGCTGGTAGCCGAGGACGGCGTTCTCGCGCAGGGCCAGCGGAAGCACGATGCCGTCGCGGTGACGGTCTTCGGAGATGTATCCCATTCCGCGGGCGCGGCGCTCGACGGTCGTCGCGGTGCTGACGTCGTCGCCGTCCAGCAACACGGTGCCGGTGGCATCCGCTCGGCCGATGAGGGCGGCGAGCAGCTCGGACTGCCCGTTGCCCTCGACGCCGGCGACCCCGACGATCTCTCCCGCGTGCACGCGCAGCGCGACGTCCGACAGGGGCGGCACGGCGTCGCTGCCCGCGACGGTCAGTCCCCGCGTCTCGAGGACGACCTGAGCGGAGACCGGCGTCTCGCGCGGGGTGACGACGGGCATCTCGGATGCCACCATCAGGCGCGCCAGCTGCGACGCCGTCGTTTCGGCGGGTACCGCCGTGCCCACCACGCGACCGGCGCGGATGACGGTGATGTCGTCGGCGAAGGAGAGCACCTCGTCGAGCTTGTGGGAGATGAAGATGACCGCCGCGCCGGCGCGGGTGAAGTCGCGCATCGCCGCGAAGAGCGCTTCCGCCTCGGCGGGCACGAGGACGGCCGTCGGCTCGTCGAGGATGATGATGCGCGCGTCGCGGTAGAGCACCTTGAGGATCTCGACGCGCTGGCGCATGCCGACCCCGAGGTCGGCCGTCTCGGCGTCGACGGGAACGGGGAAGCCGGTGCGTTCGGCCAGTTCGCCGACCTCGCGCCGGGCGCGCGCGGCGTCGATGAGCACCGGCGGGCCGGGCTCGTCGGCCAGGACCACGTTCTCCCACACCCGCAGGGCGGGAGCGAGCAGGAAGTGCTGATGCACGATGCCGATGCCGGCCGTCTGCGCGTCGCGCGGCGAACGGAACGACAAGGGATGCCCGTCGATCTCGATCGTGCCCTCGTCGGGGCTCTCCTCGCCCGAGAGGATCTTCATGAGCGTCGACTTGCCCGCGCCGTTCTCACCCACTATGGCGTGCACGCTCCCCGCGCGGACCGTGAGGTCGATCCGGTCGTTCGCGGTGAACGTCCCGAATCTCTTCACGATGCCGCTCAGGCGCACCAGCACCTCCTGCTCCTCGGTCATCAGAGGGCCGTCGGAACCGTGATCTTGCCGTCGACGATGTCCTTCTCGATCGCTGCGAGCTGGTCGGCGTAGGCGTCGAGGAAGCCGCCCGACGTCGAGTAGCCGACGCCGTCGTTCGAGAGGTCGTAGCGCACCTCACCGGGCTCGAGCGTGCCGTCCAGGAACTCGGAGATCGAGGTCTTCACCGCGACGTCGACGTTCTTGATCGCCGAGGTCAGGATGAACGGCTTGATCGAGTCGGAGACGGTCTGGTACACGTCGGCGTCGACCCCGATCGCCCAGTTCTTCTTGGCATCCGTCGAGCTGGCGGCCGCCTCCTCGTACACTCCCTGGCCCGATCCGCCGGCGGCCGCGTAGACGACGTCGGCTCCGCCGGCGTACATGGATGCCGCGGCCTCCTTGCCCTTGGTCGGGTCGGAGAACCCGGTGAAGTCGCCCAGCGGCGCGAGGTAGGTCTTGTCGACGACGATCGAGGGGTCGATCGACTTCGCACCGGCCTCGAAGCCGGTGAAGAAGTTCTGGATGCTGGGCTGGTCGACACCGCCGACGAATCCGACGTGCTTCGACGTGGAGGCCAGCGCCGCCGCAACGCCGACGAGGTAGGAGGACTGCTCGGCGGCGAACGAGATGGTGGTGACGTCGTCGATGGCCGTTCCCGTGTCGGCGTCGACCTGCACGAACGCGGTGTCGGGGTGCGCCGTCTCGGACATGGGCTGCTGCCACTGGAACCCGATGCCGATGGCGAGGGCCGCGTTCTGCGAGAGGGCGAGGTCGACGCGGTCCTGGTAGTCGTCGGTGTTCGGGCTGGAGAGCTCGAGGGGGGTGAAGGATTCGTCCTGCTCAGCCTCGGTGAAGCCCTTGTAGGCACTGTCCATGAAGGAGAAGTCGCCCGTGGTGCCGTACAGGAGCGCGATCGTCGGGCCGTCGGAGGCCGCGGTCGCCGAACCGGTGTCCGCGGTCTTGCCGCCGCAGCCGGTGAGGGCGAGGGCGGCGACGGTGAGCACGCCGCCCATCGTCAGCAGGGATCGGGTGAGGGGACGAGGCATGGGGACTCCTTCGGTTCGGGTGGGGCGCAGGAAATGTAATCGATTGCACACTGGTCGGACGAATGAGGGGGATGCGACCGAAAGCCACCCTAGTCAGATCTCCGGGAGAGGCCGGTTTCTGCCGTGTGACGGTTTCATTTCGTGACCCGGGTTCACGCAATCGTTTGCGTACGATGGGCGAGTGATCGACCCCGCAGTCCCCGACGAGCTCGCCACCCTCGCCGACGTGGCGACCGAGGCCGGGGTGTCCACCGCCACGGTGTCGCGTGCGCTGTCGGGGTCGCGCCCCGTCTCCCCCGAGACGCTGAAGCGGGTGCGAGCCGCCGCCGCCCGGCTCGGCTACCGGCACAACGCCGTCGCGAGCGCGCTGCGCTCGAGTCGCACGCAGAGCGTGGGCATCGTCCTCCCCCGCTACGCCACGGTCTTCCTCTCGGCATTGATCGAGTCGGTGACCGAGAGCCTCGACGCGCAGGGCATCGGCGCCCTGCTGCGCTACGTCGCGCCCGACGGCGCCGACCACGACGAACGCGTCGCCGACCTGCTCGACCGCCGGGTCGACGGACTCATCGTGTGCCCCCCGACGATCGAGGCCTCCGGCCATGCCCAGCGGATGTCGCACGGACTTCCTCTCGTGCAGGTGGGGCGCTTCCTCGACCCCGACACCCCGAGCGCCGTGAGCCTCGACGAGACGGCATCCGCGGGCCTGCTCGCCGCTCACCTCGCCCGCACCGGCACCGAGCGGGTGACCGTGATCGGCCTCGATCCCGACGTACCCGCCGACGCCACGCGCATCCGCTCGGTGGAGCTCGCGTGCCACGCCCGTGGCATCGCCCTCACAGACGTCGTCCACCGCGGGAGCGACCTGCTCGCCGGGGTGACCGCGGCGGAAGAGCTGTGGAGCGTCGTCGGGCCCGGCCAGACGCTCGTGTGCGCGAACGACGACGTCGCCACCGGGGTCCTCACCGTCCTGCGGGCCCGCGGAACGCGCGTCCCCGACGACGTGCAGATCGCCAGCCTGCTGCAGCTGTACCCCGACGCCCAGGGCACTCCGCTGACCTCGCTTCGTCATCCGTGGCGCCAGATGGGCGCCGAAGCCGTCGACATGCTCGAGCACGCCCGCCGCTCGCGCCTGGCGGCACGCCGTCGCACCACGCTGAGCGCCGACCTGATCGTGGGCGCCAGCACCCGCATCCCCCTGGAGGAGTCATGACCGCACCCGTGGACCTCGTCATCCGTCATGCCCGCGTCGCAGCAGAGACGACGCGCCCCGCTCCGGGCTATCCCGACCTCCCGCGCACCGACACCGCCGCTCGCGGTGCGCTGCGCGACCTCCCCGGCCACAGCATCGGCGTGAGCGGCGGGCGCATCGCGTGGATCCTCCCCGATGACGAGGTCGATCCGGCCGCTCTCGGCGATGCGGAGGTGATCGACGCGACCGGTCTCGTGGCCCTGCCGGGGCTGATCAACAGCCACACGCACACCCCGATGGTGATGTTCCGCGGGGCGGCGTCCGACGTGCCCACCGCCGAGTGGTTCAACGACCACGTGTGGCCGATGGAGGTCAACCTCACCGACCGCGACATCCGTCTCGGAGCGCGCATCGCGATCGGCGAACTGCTCCTCGGCGGCGTCACCACCTTCGCCGACCACTACTTCGGCATGCCCACCATCGCCGAAGAGGTCGAGACCGCCGGCATCCGCGCTCTGCTGGCCTCGACGTTCTTCTCCTCCGAGGGGTCCGCCGGACGCGAGCGCAGCGTCGCCTTCGCGCGCGACGCCGCCGGCTCCGCGGGCGGTCGCATCACCGCGGCCCTCGGTCCGCACGCGCCGTACACGGTCGATGACGATGATCTCCGCGCGACGGCACGGGATGCCGAGCGCCTCGGCGTGCGCATCCACATCCACGCCGCCGAGAACCTCACGCAGACGGCCTCCAGCCGCGCGCGTCGCGGGCGCACCCCCATCGGCGTCCTGCACGAGACGGGCGTGCTCGAGGCGGGGGCGCTCATCGCGCACGGGGCGGGGATCGTCGCCGACGACGTCGAGCTGCTCGCCCCCTTCGCCGACCGCGTGGGCGTCGCCTCGTGCACGAAGACCTACCTGCTCCACGCCCAGGAGGGCACGACCCCGCTGCGGCTCCTGCACGACGCCGGGATCAGCGTCGGCGTGGGCACCGACGGGGCGGCCGGCAGCATGACCCTCGACGTGTGGGAGAACATGCGCCTGCTCGGCATGATCGAGAAGTACTCCTCCGGTGACGCCACGTGGGCGACCTCGGCCCACCTGCTCGATCTCGCGACGCGGCAGAACGCCGAGGTCCTGGGGCTCTCCGACGAGATCGGAGCCCTCCGCCCCGGACTGCGGGCCGACATCGTGCTCGTCGACCTGCGCACCCCGCACCTGCAGCCCGTGCACGACCTCGCGCACACGCTCGCGCTGAGCGCCCACCAGGGCGACGTGTCGACAGTGATCGTCGACGGCCGGGTCGTCGTGCGGGATCGCCGGCTGCTCACGATCGACCTGGATGCCGCGGTCGAGGAGCTGGGCGAACGCCTACCGGCGCTCACCGATCGCTCGCACGGTCGCCGCGTGCAGGACTACGCGCCCTGAACCCGCGCGGAGCTCATCCGAGCAGGAAGCGCTCCACCTGCGGGAGGGCGGCGTCGATCACCGCGGCGAACAGGCGCTCGCCCTTGTCGGCGGAGGCCGATCGCGGGTCGCCGAACACCGCGCTCGCGCCGATCTCGTGCAGGCGCACGGGGCGCAGCCCGAAGTCGACCGGGAACACGGGGTAATCCGGTTCAGCGCGGTCCATGCGCACGAGATCGGGGGCGGATGCCAGCACCATCGACGTCTCGATCTCTTCGGCGTGGTTCATCCCGGGGGCAGCGGGCGTGCTCTCGCGCACCGCGCCGGCGGCCTCGGCGAGACCGGGGTGATCGAGCACGAGCACGCGCAGGCCGTCGGCGGCGAGATCGCGGGCGGCGGCAGCGAGCGGGAGCCGGTTGCCGAAGTCGCCGTTGACGATCACGACGCGATCCAGACCCGATGCGGCGGCGCCCCGCACGATGTCGATCGCGAGGGCGCGCACCGTGTCGGGCGACAGCGAGATCGTTCCGGGGTAGCCCGACGTCGCCCACGTCTCGCCGTACGCGATCGAGGGGAGCAGCGCCCCGCCGCAGCGTTCGGCGAGGGTGCGCGCGATGCGCTCCGCGACGATCGTGTCGGTGCTCAATGGCAGGTGCGGGCCGTGCGCCTCGAGGGCGCCCACGGCCAGCACGGCCAGGCGCCCGCCCGCCGCAACGTACTCGCGTACGTCAGCGGACGAGGCGCCGGCCAGCTCGAGCATCAGGCGTTGGCGTCCTGGCGCTTCAGGCGCGAGGCCGCGCGGCCGCGCTCGGTCGCGTCGAGCACGACCTTGCGGATGCGCACCTTCTCGGGCGTGACCTCGACGCATTCGTCGTCGCGGGCGAACTCGAGCGACTCCTCCAGCGTGAGCACGCGCGGGGGCGTCATCGACTCGAAGGAGTCGGAGGTCGACGAACGCATGTTCGTGAGCTTCTTCTCCTTGGTGATGTTGACGTCCATGTCGTCGGCGCGCGAGTTCTCGCCGATGACCATGCCCTCGTAGACCTCTTCGGTGGGCTGCACGAAGAAGCTCATGCGCTCCTGCAGGGCGATCATGGCGAAGGGGGTCACGACGCCCATGCGGTCGGCGACGATCGAGCCGTTCTGACGGGTGGTGATCGAGCCCGCCCAGTCGTCGTAGCCGTGCGAGATGGCGTTGGCGATGCCGGTGCCGCGCGTGATCGTGAGGAACTCGCTGCGGAAACCGATCAGGCCGCGAGACGGCACCACGAACTCCATGCGCACCCAGCCGGTGCCGTGGTTGGTCATGTTGTCCATGCGCCCCTTGCGGGCCGCCATGAGCTGCGTGATCGCGCCGAGGTGCTCCTCGGGGGCGTCGATTGTGAGGTGCTCGAAGGGCTCCTTGAGCTTGCCGTCCTCGCCGCGCTTGGTGACCACCTGGGGCTTGCCGACGGTGAGCTCGAAGCCCTCGCGACGCATGTTCTCGACGAGGATCGCCAGGGCGAGCTCTCCGCGGCCCTGGACCTCCCACGCGTCGGGGCGTCCGATGTCGACGACCTTGAGCGAGACGTTACCGATGAGCTCGCGGTCGAGGCGGTCCTTCACCATGCGGGCGGTGAGCTTGTGGCCCTTCACCTTGCCCATGAGGGGCGAGGTGTTCGTACCGATGGTCATCGAGATGGCCGGGTCGTCGACGGTGATCGCCTTGAGCGGGCGCACGTCCTCGGGGTCAGCGATGGTCTCGCCGATCGTGATGTCGGGGAAACCGGCGATGGCGACGATGTCGCCGGGGCCGGCGTCTTCTGCCGGGTAGCGCTCGAGCGCGCGGGTCTTCAGCAGCTCGGTGACGCGGGCGTTGCTGGTGGTGCCGTCGGCGCGCACCCAGGCCACGGTCTGGCCCTTCTTCAGCGTGCCGTTGAACACGCGCAGCAGCGCGAGGCGACCGAGGAACGGGCTCGAGTCGAGGTTCGTGACCCACGCCTGCAGCGGAGCCTCGTCGTCGTACGACGGCGCGGGCACGTGCTGGAGGATCGCCTCGAAGAGCGGCTCGAGGTCGTCGTTGTCGGGCAGGGCGCCGTTGTCGGGGCGGTTGAGCGACGCGGCTCCCGCGCGGCCGGAGGCGTAGACCACGGGAACGTCGAGCAGGGCGTCGACGTCGAGGTCGGGCACGTCGTCGACGAGGTCGGAGGCGAGGCCCAGCAGAAGGTCGTGCGCCTCCTCCTCGACCTCGGCGATGCGCGCGTCGGGACGGTCGGTCTTGTTGACCAGCAGGATGACGGGGAGCTTGGCCTCGAGGGCCTTGCGCAGCACGAAGCGGGTCTGGGGCAGCGGGCCCTCGGACGCGTCGACGAGCAGCACGACGCCGTCGACCATCGACAGGCCGCGCTCGACCTCGCCGCCGAAGTCGGCGTGGCCGGGGGTGTCGATGACGTTGATCGTCACCGGCACGTCGGTGTGGGCACCGTTGTACGTGATCGCCGTGTTCTTGGCGAGGATCGTGATGCCCTTCTCGCGCTCGAGGTCGTTCGAGTCCATCGCGCGCTCTTCGACGTGCGCGTGCTCGCCGAAGGAGCCGGTCTGGCGGAGCATGGCGTCGACGAGGGTCGTCTTGCCGTGGTCGACGTGCGCGACGATCGCGACGTTGCGGAGGTCAGGACGAAGGGCGTGCGCCATGGAGGGTCTCCAGGAAATTTAGGGGTGACGCCCGGAATCGGGCCCACCCAGTCTACCGGGCGTCCGCGACACTCCCGGCAGGCGACGTTCAGGAACCGTCGGAGCACGGCGAAGGGGCGGGATCCCACAGGACCCCGCCCCTCCACGACCGGTGTCGGACTCAGCTGTTCTGGAAGCCGACGATCGTCCAGTCGATGGTCTCGAACTGGGTCGCGCCCCAGTTCACGAGGCCCTGCTTCACGGCCCAGACGTTGGGCAGCGGCGCGATCGGAATGATCGGCACCGACTCCCAGAGGACCTTGTCGATCTCCTGGGCGGTCTCGAGGCGCGCGGCCGGGTCGAGCTCGTTGTTCGCCTGCTCCCACAGCGGGCCGAGGCGGTCATCGGCGATGCCGGTGAAGTTCTGCTCCGAGTCCACGGGGGTGAACAGCGAACGGGTCGACGAGATCGGGTAGGCCGTGCCGACCCACGAGAACGTCACCATCTCGAAGTCGCCCGGGATGATGTAGTCGCTGAAGTAGCCGCCCACGGGCACCGAGTTCAGCTCGACGGGGATGCCGAACTCGCTGAGGTCGGCCTGGATCTGCTCGGCGCGCTGGATGTTCGTCGCGGTGTCGGCGGGTACCGTCACCGAGAAGGTCAGGGGCGTGCCGTCCTTGACCCAGGAGTCGCCGTCCTTGGTGTAGCCGGCGTCTTCGAGGTACTTCGCACCGGCGTCGGTGTCGTAGGGCAGCGCCTCGTCGGTGTAGCCGTCCTGGCCGGGCATAAAGATGTAGCTGCCCTGCGTGATCGCGGGCACGCCGACGGGAGAGTTCGCCGTGTTGGCGATCTGCTCGCGGTTGACGATGGATGCCACGGCCTTGCGGACGTTGACGTCCGCGAGCGGTCCGTCGGAGGCGCGCATGGTGATGTGCGTCCAGGTCAGGCCATTCGAGGCCTGGATCTGCGCACCCTGGACGTTCTGGGCGGTCTGGTAGAGGTCGGCGTTGGCCGAGATCTCGACGGCGTCGATCTCACCGTTGCTGAACGACGAACCCTGCTGGTCCTGGCTCACCGCACGGTAGACGATGGTCTCGAGCTTGGGCGTCTCGCCCCACCAGTTGGGGTTGCGCTCGAGCGTGGCGATACCGGCGGTCGCGTCGATCGAGCTCACCTTGAACGGTCCCGACGACGGCACGGCCTGCGTGGTGTAGCCGGTGTTGAAGGTGGTCGGGTCGGCCGTGACGCTGGCCTTGAGCACCGGGCTCAGCAGCGACTGCCAGTCGGCGAAGACCGAGGAGAAGGTGATCTTGAGGTCGAACTCGTCCTCGCCCTGCTCGACCGAGGAGACCTGGTCCCAGCCGGTCGTCGAGGTGACGATGTACTCGGGGTTGGAGCCGTTGTTGGCCTTCCACATCCCCTGGTAGTCGGCGACGGTCATGGGCGTGCCGTCCTCCCAGACGGCATCCGGGTTCAGTTTGACCTCGACGACCTGGGGGTCCTCGCTGACGAGCTCGGCCGAGGAGGCGTAGTTCTCGTCGACGACGGGCTCACCCGACTCGTTGATCTTGATCGGGCCGCCGCTCATCGTCGAGTAGATGTCGTTGGTGTCGCGCTCGTTGCCGTCGATCTGGTAGATGTTCCAGTTCACGGGGAGCGACGACACCGCGAGGGTCAGCGTGCCGCCGTCCTGCACGCTCGAGGCGTCGGCGCGCACCCACGCGGTCGAGGGCAGCGCGTTCTGGTCGTCGGGGTTCGCCGACGGAGCCGCGGTGTTGCCGGGCGCGCACCCGGCGATCGCCAGGGCGGCGGCGCTCAGCAGCGCGAGCGCGCCGAGCCCCTTCGCTTTGCGGATCTGCATGTGATCAATCCTCTCGTTGGTGATCAGGGAGGGCCTTCGACGACGTGGTGCCGTCGACCGAAGACGTTCGGGGGGAACCGGCCGCCGCCGTCTCGAGGACGAGGTCGGACCGTTCGGCGTAGTGGCACGCCACCTCGGAGTGCGCCGAGGGGCGCAGACCGGGGTCGTCGGAATCGCACCGGCGCCGGTCGGCGTCGGGCAGCAGGCGGTACAGCGGGCACCGCGTGCGGAAACGGCATCCCGAGATCTCCTGCGTGGGGCTCGGCAGATCGCCGTCGAGCAGGATGCGGGTGCGCGAGCGCTCGATGCGCGGGTCCGGGATGGGCGCCGCCGAGATCAAGGCCTTCGTATAAGGATGCCGAGGATCGTCGAACACCTCGTCGACCGGGCCCTGCTCCACGATGCGTCCGAGGTACATGACCGAGACGTCGTCGGCGATCTGGCGCACCACCGCGAGGTCGTGCGCGACGAAGAGGAACGACAGGCCGAGGCGTTCCTTCAGGTCCTCGAGCAGGTTGATCACACCCGCCTGGATCGAGACGTCGAGCGCCGAGACCGGCTCGTCGAGCACGACGACGGCGGGATCGGTCGCCAATGCGCGGGCGATGCCGATGCGCTGGCGCTGACCGCCCGAGAACTCGTGCGGGTAGCGGTCCGACATGTTCGGATCGAGGCCCACGAGCTCGAGCAGCTCGGTCATCTTGCGGTCGCGCTCGGCGCGCGGCACGCCCTGCACCAGCAGCGGCTCGGTGATGACCTCGCCGACCGGCAGACGCGGGTCGATCGCACCCATCGGGTCCTGGAACACGATCTGGATGCCCTTGCGCAGGGTCGCCTTGTCCTTGCGGCTCACCGTGGCGACGTCCGTGCCGTTGATGTGGATGCTGCCGCTCTGGGGGGCGACCATCTCCATGATCTCGAGGATCGTCGTGGTCTTGCCGCAGCCGGACTCCCCCACCAGGCCCATGGTGCGACCGGGCTGGATCGAGAACGAGATGCCGTCGACGGCGCGCACGGTGCCGATCCGGCGCGGGAAGACCGCTCCCTTCATCAGCGGGAAATGCTTCGTGAGGTCCTTCACCTCGACCGCCGGGGTCACGTCGGGGCGCAGCGGCGGGATCTCCCCCAGTGCTTCCGGGCGCGGGAAGATGTCGGGCCGCGACAGCGCACCGGAGGCGATCTCGTCGGCGCGGATGCACGCGGCGACGTGGTCGGCGGTCGCACCGTGGGTCACGAGCTCGGGTTCGACCTCACGGCACGCGTCGATCGCGATGGGACAGCGGGCGGCGAACGGGCAGCCGGTCGGAAGGTTCGCGAGGGACGGCGGGCGCCCCTCGAGAGGGACGAGTCGCTGCGAGCCGGCGGTCTGCATGTTCGGCACCGAGCGCAGCAGTCCCACGGTGTAGGGCATGTGCGGGTCGTGGAAGATCTCGTCGACGGATCCCCGCTCGACGAGCGCGCCGGCGTACATCACGGCCACGCGGTCGGCGTGACCGGCGACGACGCCGAGGTCGTGCGTGATGAGCACGACGGCGGCCCCCGTGACCTCGCGCGCCTTCTGCAGCACCTCGAGGATCTGGGCCTGGATCGTGACGTCGAGGGCCGTGGTCGGCTCGTCGGCGATGATCACGCGCGGATCGTTCGCGATCGCCATGGCGATCATCGCGCGCTGGCGCATTCCGCCCGAGAACTCGTGCGGGTACGCGCGGGCCCGGCGCTCGGCATCCGGGATGCCGACGAGCTTGAGCAGTTCGACGCTGCGTGCGTGGGCGGCCTGGGCCGACAGGGCGCGATCGTGCAGACGCAGCCCCTCGGAGATCTGGTCACCCACCGTGTAGACCGGGGTGAGCGCCGACAGCGGGTCCTGGAAGACCATCGCGAGCTCGGCGCCGCGGATCTTCGACAGCTGCGCGTCGTTCATCGACAGCAGCGAGCGGCCGTCGTAGAGGATGTCGCCCTCCACCTTCGCGTTCGAGGGCAACAGGCCCATCACCGCGAGCGAGGAGACGCTCTTGCCGGAACCGGACTCGCCGACGATGCCGAGGAACTCACCCTCGTGCACGTCGTACGAGATGCCGCGCACGGCGCGCACGGCGTTGCCCTCGCGCTGGGGGAAGGTCACGCTGAGGTCGCGCACCGACAGCAGCGGCGACCGGCCGGTCGACGACAGCAGGGTGGCGGAACGGGTGTCAGTCACGGTTCGCTCCCGAGGTGGGGTCGATGGCGTCGCGCAGCGCGTCGCCGATGAGGCTGATGGCCAGGAGCAGCACGATCAGCACGCCGGCGGGGTACACGAACAGCCACGGACGGGTGACGGCGGCCGAGGTCCCGGCCGACAGCAGCGTGCCGAGCGAGACGTCGGGCGCCTGCACGCCGAAGCCGAAGTAGCTGAGCGAGGTCTCGGCCATGATGGCCGCGACGACGCCGAGGGTCGCGTCGATGATGAGCAGCGACGCGATGTTGGGGATGATGTGGCGCCCGAGGATCTGGCGGGTCGGCATGCCCATGTACCGCGCGGCGCGCACGAAGTCGCGATTGCGCAGGGACCGGGTCTGGTTGCGCACCACCTGGGCGAGGATCATCCAGCTGAACACCGCCAGGAAGAAGGTCAGCGCCAGCCACGACAGGCCGCGCGTCAGCGGGCTCAGCAGCACGAGGATGAAGAACGACGGGATCACCAGCAGCAGGTGGATCAGCCACCCGATCACCGCGTCGATCTTGCCGCCGAGGTACCCCGCGATCGAGCCGACCGCCGCGGCGATGAGGGTCGCGCCGATACCGGCCAGGGCGCCGATGATGAGCGACTTCTGCAGCCCCACGAGGGTCTGGGCGTAGATGTCCTGACCGATGCCGTTGGTGCCGAACCAGTGCAGCTGCGTCGGGCCGAGACCGACGTTGAGGAAGTCGCGCTCGCTCGCGTCGTAGGGGTAGAGGAGCGGTCCGATGAAGGCCCAGAGCACGATGAACACGAGGATGCTCGCGCCCACCCAGAAACGGGGCATCTTGCGCAGCCGGGCGCGCACGAGGGCGCCGCGCGAGAGCGGCTTCCGCTCGCGGGTGACCGGGCTGGTGGCGACGAGCGTGCCGTCGACGGCCTCTTCCTGCATCGTCATCTCAGCTCCTCACTCTCGGGTCGAGGGCTGCGTAGAGCACTTCGGACAGGGTGGACGACAGCAGCACCAGGACCGCGACGAACAGGGTCGATCCGGCCACCGCATTGATGTCCTGCTGGGTGACGGCGTTGAGCTGGAACTGGCCCATCCCCCGCCACGAGAAGACGATCTCGAGCATCGTCGAGCCGGCGATCAGGGTGCCGAAGCTGTAGGCGAAGAACGTCGACATCGGGATGAGCGCGATGCGCACGCCGTGACGGAAGAGCGCCTGCGTCCGCGGGAGCCCCTTGGCGCGGGCCGTGCGGATGTAGTCGGCGCCCAGCACGTCCAGCATCATGCTGCGCTGGTAGCGCGAGTATGACGCGGCGCTGATGAGCACGAGCGCGATCGTGGGCAGCAGGAGATGCACGGCGCGATCGGCGACGACCGGCCAGAAGCCCTCGATGCCGGCGGTGTACTCACCGGTGAAGCGGATGACCTGCGTGCCGAGGGCGTTGTTGAATCCGGTGGCCGCGATCATCAGCAGGACGCCGATGACGAACGTCGGCGTCGCGAACACCAGGTACGAGGCGTACGTGGTCACCTGGTCGCTCGCGCGGTACTGGCGAACGGCCCCCCACACGCCGATGAGGACGCCCACAACGGCCCCGATGAGCGAGCCGATGAGCAGCAGGCGCAGGCTCGTGCCGGCGCGGGCCGAGATCTCGGCCACGACGTCCTGACCGCCGATGGTCGACCCGAGCGAGAACTTCGTGAACAGGTTCACGAGCCAGTTCCACAGGCGCACGAGGATCGGCACGTCGGGGTTGGCGCCGAGGGCGTTCAGGCTCGCGATAATCGAGTCCTCCGGCGGACGCGGGTTCATGCCGTAGAAGCGGTCCTGGGGTCGCAGGAGCGCACTGCCCAGCACGTAGGCCAAGCAGGTCGCCAGCAGGCTCAGGACGGCGTAGTTCAGGAACCGTCGCAGAACGTACAGCGTCATGACGAGCGCGAACCCGTCCGGAACGTGTCGGTGGTCTGCATGATGGTGGTCCTCTCGCCGTCGAGATCCCCGCCTATTCGTTCGCCTGGCTAAGGATCTTCAGAGACCCTACGTCGGCTTCTTCGCGGAACGTGTGCCGGGGGAACACACTTTTCACGACCGTAACAAAGCCCTTACATGGCGGTTTGTCACGAGCGGTGGAGTCGAGCGCAGCACTGCGCTCAGCGGACACCGCCGGAAATGAACAAAGCGATAATAACCCAGGCGATGAGAACTGCCAGGGAAATCGCCGAGGGAATGTCCCAGAAACGACGGACCACTCCGTCGGACGCTGCGCCCGGGCGCGCGGACTCCCACGCGTCCTGGATCACCTGCAGATCACGGATGGCCGGGGGCTCGCGGCGACCGCGATCGTCGTCGCGGCGCAGCGGAGGCCGCCCCGGGCGACCCGCCACCGGGCCGCCGAACGCCTTCACGACTCGCGGCTCGTCGGTGGTCACCTCGAGCTGCCAGCGCATGTCGATGTCGCTCACCCGCGCCCAGGCGATCTCGGTGATGCGCAGCGGATTGTGGATCCGGATGCCGCGGGCGTCGATGCGCACGTGCGGGGCGAACAGCAGGGCGTAGACGCCCCAGAACGCCAACAGCACCCACGGTGCGAGCAGCAGCATCTCTCCGACGCCGGCGCGCAGCGCGGCATCCCCGAGGAGGACGACCGCGAGCACGGCCCCGAGCACCAGCCCGAAGACCGACGACGGGGCGCGGAACACCCGTGGGTGCTCCGCGCCCCGGAAGCGCTCGTCGCGCGTCACGCGCCGCCCAGCTGGAGGGAGGCGCCGGGGATGGCGTCGAGCAGACGCTGCGTGTACTCCTGCGACGGCTGCGCGAAGATCTCGTCGACGGTCCCCTGTTCGACGAGCTTGCCGCGCTCCATGACGCACACCAGGTCGGCGGCGACACGGACGACGGCGAGGTCGTGCGTGATGAACAGGTACGTCAGGCCGAGCTCGGACTGCAGTTCCGCGAGCAGCTGCAGGATCTGCGCCTGCACCAGCACGTCGAGGGCCGAGACGGCCTCGTCGAGCACGAGGATGTCGGGCTTGAGCGCGAGCGCGCGCGCGATCGCGACACGCTGGCGCTGACCACCGGACAGCTCGTTCGGGTAGCGCGAGGCCAGCTCCTGCGGCAGGGCGACCTGCTCGAGCAGCTCCTCCACACGGGCGCGCCGCGACGCGTTGTCGCCCACCTTGTGGATGTTCAGCGGCTCGGCGATGAGGTTGCCGATGCTGCGCAGCGGGTCGAGCGAGCCGTACGGGTCCTGGAAGACGGGCTGCATGCGGCGACGCAGGGCGAAGGTGTCCTTCGCGCTGAGCTTGCCGGTGTTGACGCCGTCGACCTCGATGGAACCCGAGGTGGGCTCCTCGAGCTTGAGCACCATCTTGGCGATGGTGGACTTGCCCGAGCCCGACTCCCCCACGAGCGCCAGCGTCTTGCCGCGCGGGATCTGGAACGAGACCCCGTCGACCGCGCGGAACTGCTCGCTGCGGAACCCGCCCTGGCGGATCTTGTACTCCTTGACCAGATCGGTCACCTTCACGGTGGCCGGGGCGTCGAGGTCGGCTTCGTGCAGGATGCCGCGGTCCTCGACCTTCGCCTGGATGCGCTGCGACGCGATGCTCGGCGCCGCGGCGACGAGCCGCTGGGTGTACGGGTGCTGCGGGTTCTCGAGGATCTCGCGGCTCGGACCGGACTCGACGATCTCGCCCTGGTTCATCACGACGATGGTGTCGGCGCGCTCGGCGGCCAGCCCCAGGTCGTGCGTGATGAGCAGCACCGAGGTGCCGCGCTCCCGGGTGAGGGATGCCATGTGGTCGAGGATGACGCGCTGCACCGTGACGTCGAGAGCCGAGGTCGGCTCGTCGGCGATGAGGAGCTTCGGGTCGGCGGCGAGGCCGATGCCGATGAGCGCGCGCTGGCGCATGCCGCCCGAGAACTGGTGCGGGTACTGGTGCAGTCGGCGCTCGGCGTCGGCGAGGCCGGCCTGCTTGAGCACCTCGATCGCGCGCTTCTCGACCTCCTTGCGGCCGCTGGCGATCCCGTTCGCGCGGATCGCCTCCTTGACCTGGAAGCCGATGCTCCACACCGGGTTGAGGTTGGACATCGGGTCCTGCGGGACGTAGCCGATGTCCTTGCCGCGCACCGACTCGAACTGCGTCGGGGTCAGGTCGGTCAGCTCGCGCCCGTCGAGCGTGATGCTGCCGCCGGTCACGTGGCCGGTCCCGGGCAGCAGCCCGATCACCGCCGAGGCGGTGGTGGACTTGCCCGAGCCGGACTCGCCCACGATGGCCACCGTCTGACCGGGGTACACGTCGAGGCTGACGCCGTGCAGGACCTGGCGGGAGCCGCCCTGGCCCTCGAAGGCGACCTTGAGGTCGCGCACGGACAGCAGAGGCGTCATGGTGGCGTCGCTCATCGGCGGGCCCTCGCTCTCGGGTCGATGGCGTCTCGGATGAGCTCGCCCAGCATGATGAACGCCAGCACCGTCACGGTCAGCGCCAGCGACGGCCAGATCAGCGCGGCCGGCGCGACGCGCAGCGACTGCTGCGCCTGGCTGATGTCGTTACCCCACGACATCGTGTCGCCACCGAGACCGACACCGAGGAACGACAGGGTCGCCTCGGCCACGATCGCCGCCGCGAGGCTGATGGTCGTGACGACCAGCAGAGGGGCGATGGCGTTGGGGATGACGTGGGTCAGCAGCGTCTTGAAGCGCGACTGCCCGAGGGCCTGGGAGGCTGCCACGTAGTCGGCTTGACGCACGCGAAGC
This sequence comes from uncultured Microbacterium sp., assembly GCF_947489255.1. Taxonomy (GTDB): domain Bacteria; phylum Actinomycetota; class Actinomycetes; order Actinomycetales; family Microbacteriaceae; genus Microbacterium; species Microbacterium phycohabitans. Next base: position 81,301 of record NZ_CANLCY010000002.1, on the reverse strand, counting down.
ACCTCGGCACGCACGACGCGCGCCGTGGAGGCCCACGCGAACCCGCCGATCGCGAACGCCAGGGTGAGGACGTTGCGGTACTGCGAGAACACGCTCATGACGACGATCGCCGCGAGGATGTAGGGGATCGAGAAGAAGATGTCGCCGACGCGCGAGATCACCGCGTCGAGCCACCCGCCGTAGAAGCCCGACAGCGCGCCCATGATGAGGCCGATGATGGTTCCGATGGCGGTGGCGAGCAGACCCACCGACAGCGAGGTGCGGGCGCCCCAGACGATGCGGGAGAACGTATCGCACCCCTGGAAGGTGAACCCGAGGATGTGACCGGCCGTCGAGCCGCCGTTGCTGTTCGAGAGCTGGCAGTCGTTGTTCGGCGGCACCTGCGTGAACAGGGTCGGGAACGCGGCCATGAGAATCACGACGGCCATGACGGCCAGGGCGATCCAGAACGTCGGGCGACGACGCAGGTCGCGCCACGCGTCGAGCCACAGGTTGCTCTTGCGCGCGGCGACGCGGACGGCGTCGACCGAGATGGTCTCGGTCTTGATGGGGGCGACGTAGTGCGGCGCCGGGAATCGATTACTTGACATAGCGGATCCTCGGGTCAAGGAGACCGTACAGAAGGTCGACGACGAGGTTGACCAGCACGTAGATGATGACGAAGACGGTCACGAACGAGACGACCGTGGGGCCCTCGCCGCGGATCGTCGCCTGGTAGAGCGTGTTGCCGACGCCGGGGATGTTGAAGATGCCCTCGGTCACGGTGGCACCGACCAGCAGCACGCCGAAGTTGGTGGCGGAGTTGGTGATGACCGGGATGAGCGAGTTGCGCAGCACGTGCACGGGGATCACGCGACGACGCGAGAGGCCCTTGCTGTACGCGGTGCGCACCCAGTCCTGGTTGAGCGTGTCGATGACCGACCCGCGCATCAGGCGCATGCTCGTGGCGAAGAGACTGAATCCGAGCACGATGGCCGGCAGGATCAGATCGCCCCAGTCGTTCTGCGCGCCCACGGTCGGTCGGAACCACCCCAGCTGGACGGCGAGGAAGTACTGCGCGAGGAAGCAGGCCACGAAGATGGGCAGGGCGACGAACAGCAGCGCGACGACGAGCGCGACGTTGTCGAACAGCTTGCCCTTGCGAATGGCGGAGATCGTGCCGATGACGATCGCGAGGACGAACTCGATGGCGAGGGCCATCACGGCCAGGCGCGCGGTGACGGGCAGCGTGCGCGCGAGAACCTCGTTGACGGACTGACCCGAGAAGGTCGTGCCCAGGTCGCCCTGGAAGATGCCGCCGAGGTACAGGAGGTACTGGACGATGAAGGGCTGGTCGAGGTGGTACTGCGCCCGCAGGGCTTCGACGACCTGCGGGGCGGGGGTCTTGTCACCGAAGAGACCGAGGATCGGGTCTCCGGGCATGGCGAAGACCATGAAGTAGATCAGCAGCGTGGCCCCGAAGAACACGGGGAGCACCTGCAGCAGACGTCTGAGGATGTAGCCGAGCATCCGCTCTCTTTTCGAACGTGGGAAACGCCTCACCGGACGTTACGTGGGGGGCAGGGCTCAGAAGAGCCCGTGCCGTTCTACCACACGTCGTGATGAGGCCTGGCTGGCAGACCGCGAGGCGGTGACGAATCCGTCACCGCCTCGCGGCCAGAGATCGGAAGGGTTACTTCGTGATCTCGTAGTACAGCGGAACCGAGTTCCACCCGAACTTGACGTTGTTCACGCCGTCGGCGAAACCGCCGGTGACGTTGGAGTACCAGAGCGGGATGGCGGGCAGGTCCTGGAGCAGGATCTCCTGCGCCTTCTGGAAGTCGGCGTTCTGCGCGTCGACCTCGGTCTCGGCGATGCCGGCGGAGAGCAGGCTGTCGAACTCGGGGTTCGAGTAGTCACCGTCGTTCGACGAGGCGTCGGTCGCGTAGAGCGGTCCGAGGAAGTTGTACAGACCGGGGTAGTCGGCCTGCCAACCGGTGCGGAAGGCGGTCTGGATGCTGCGGTCGGTGATGGCCGAACGGGCTTCCTTGAACGTCGGGTAGGGAGCGCCCGACGCGTCGATGCCGAGGGTGTTCTTGATCGAGTTGGTCACCGCGTCGACCCAGGTCTGGTGTCCACCGTCGGCGTTGTACGCGATCTGGAAGGTACCGGTCCACGGCGAGATGGCGTCGGCCTGGGCCCACAGCTCCTTCGCCTTGGCCTCGTCGTACTTCAGCACGTCGGCGCCGGCGAGCGAGTCGGACCAGCCGTCGATGACCGGCGAGGTGAAGTCGCTGGCCGGGGTGCGGGTGCCCTGGAAGATCGTGCTGGTGATCTCTTCGCGGTTGATGGCCATCGACAGCGCCTGACGACGCAGCTTGCCCTCTTCGCCGCTGAAGTGCGCGAGGCGCTCCGGGATGGTGAAGGACTGGAACACCGCGGCCGGCTGGTTGACCGCACGGTCGCCCAGGTCGGACTCGAAGGTGGCCTGCGACGCGGACGGGATGGCGTCGATCACGTCGACGTTGCCGCCGAGGAGGTCGGCGTAGGCGGCATCCTGCGACGCGTAGAAGACGACCGTGAGGCCGCCGTTCGCGACCGTGCGGCCACCCTGGTAGTCGTCGTTCTTGACGAGGTCGATCTGCACGTTGTGCTGCCACGCGCCGTCGCTGGCGAGCTTGTAGGGGCCGTTGCCGACCGGGTTCTCACCGAACGCGGTCATGTCGTCGAACGCGGAGTCCGGCAGCGGGAAGAACGCCGAGTAGCCCAGGCGCAGCGCGAAGTCGGCCGCGGGCTTGGACAGCGCGATCGTGAAGGTGTAGTCGTCGACCTTCTGCAGACCCGTCAGCTCCGAGTCCTCGTCGTAGCTGAAGCCGACGATGTCCTCGAAGAAGTAGCTGTTGAGCTGGTTGTTCGACAGCAGCGCGCCGTAGTTCCACGCCTTGATGAAGTTGTCGGCCTTGACCTCGGTGCCGTCCGTGAACTTCTGACCCTTCTTCAGGGTCACGGTGAGGTTCTGCGCGTCGTTGGTGACGATGGACTCGGCCATGTCGTTCACCGGAGCGCCGTCGGCGTCGTAGTAGACCAGACCGGCGAAGATCGAGTCGAGGATCTTTCCGCCGCCGACCTCGTTGGTGTTGGTCGGGATCAGCGGGTTCTGCGGCTCGGAGCCGTTCGTCCGGATGATGGCCGAGGCGTCGCCGCCCGATGCCGAGCCGCTGCCGCCGTTGTCTCCGCCCGAGCAGCCGGCGAGCATGAGCCCGACAGCTCCCAGCAGGGCGAGACTGGACAGGGCAATCTTGTTGCGCTTCACAGTTCCTCCAGGGAAGGGATGATCGTCGCCCGGGCAGGGTTTTCACGCAGCACAAGATGCGGGGAAATCCGTTCGGGCAGGATGAGAACACATTAGGCACGTTTACCCAGGTGCCCCAAACTTCTTCGATAAACGTTACAGAGGATTTACTCGAGAGGCCCATGATGTGGCAATTTGACAAGTCGTCGCGCTCCAGGGGCCCCGCGGACTGGACATATCCTCCGACTTTGGCGGCCTCAGACCGCTACCGGCGGACGCGTCTGGCCTGGGAAATCGTTCTGGTGCTCTTGGTCAGCGTGGGCCAGTCCGCGATCTATTCGGTGGTGTCGTTCGTGAGGGCGGCGACCCGGGCGCCGATCTCGCAGCAGCAGACGCAGCTGAACCCTTCGCGCAGCGCCGAACCGCTGTGGGACGCGATCTACCAGTTCCTTGACATCTTCTTCTCGCTCGCTCTGGTCGCGCTCGCGCTCTATCTGCTGTGGGAACCGGCGAACAACGCCCTGCGCCGGATCGGCTTGGACTTCCGGCGCTTCGGCTCCGACCTCGCGCGCGGGCTGCTGCTGGTCGCGCTCATCGGCGCTCCGGGCATCGGCGTGTACGCGATCGGCCGTGCGATCGGTCAGAGCATCGCGGTGGTCCCGGCCCCGCTGGACTCCTCGTGGTGGGTCGTCGCCCTGCTCGTGCTGGCGGCTCTGCGGGCCGGCTTGACCGAGGAGGTCATCTTCCTCGGCTATCTCTTCGACCGTCTGCGCCGGCTCGGGTGGTCGTGGACGGGGATCATCGTCTCGACCGCGCTGCTGCGCGGCAGCTATCACCTCTATCAGGGCTGGCCCTCCGCGCTCGGCAACGTGGTGATGGGTCTCGTGTTCGGATGGTGCTACAAGCGCTGGGGCCGGGTCATGCCCCTCGTCGTGGCGCACACGGTGATCGACATCGTCGCCTTCGTCGGGTATCCGCTGGCTGCGGCCTGGTGGCCGGGGATCTTCGCCCCGCCCGCGTCCACCCCGACGCCCACGGCGACGCCGTCGCCGACGGCCTGAGGCCCCGCACCGGAAGGTCGGTCGCGCACCGTCCGCGGACGGCATCCGTGCTCCGACGTCAGCGCTGGGGCGGGGACCAGGTCCAGAACGCCGGGGGCACTCCATCGGGCTCGGAGGTGTAGGCCACTCCCCCGACGCCCTCGGCGGCCACGACCGCGCCCGTGCGCTCGAGCAGCGGCACTCCCGCGTAGGCGGCGAACAGCGACCGGTCGATCTCCTTCGCCTCGGCCAGCACGTCGACCGGATCGGTGTGGACGGTCAGCTCGTCGAAGAGCTCGTTCGTGTTCGCCCCCTCGATCCCCTCGGCGATGCGGTCGCGCGCCGAGCGGTAGAGGCTCTCGTCCTCGCCCACCCAGGCCAGAGTGGCATCCGCCTCCTCCGGCGTGGTCGCGAGACGGACGGCGATTCCGGCACGCGCACCCATAGACACCAAGCGGGGGAAGACCTGCGCGGAAACGTCGTCGGTGGTGTCGTAAGCCACCCGGAGCACCGCTGCTCGGTCGCCCAGGGCGCTGCGCGCTCCGTCGACGTCGCTCCCGGTGCCGGGGGCGCCGTTGCCGGAGACGAGGTCGGCGTACAGCGAACCCGCCGCGGGCGACGACAGGAAGGACTGCAACGGCTGCGCATCCGGGCGCACCGCGCCCAGGACGTCCTGCACGAGGGAGGAGCGGTCGATCGCCAGCGTCATTGCCTGACGGAGATCGGATGCCGTCCCCTCGGCGAAACGCAGGTGCAGCGTCTGGGTGGTCGGGCCGACCTGCACCTGATAACCGGCATCCGTCAGGGTCTTGTTCTCCGCCACGTCGATGTCGCCGACGTTGGCCACGTCGACCTGGCCCGCCTCCACCGCGGACAGCTGGGCTGCGCGGTCGGCGAAGAAGCGCACGGTCAGCTGCTCGAGCCCCGGGAAGTGCGCACCCTGGTACGAATCGCGGCGCGCGAGCTCGACCGTGTCGGCGGTGATCTCGGTCACGGTCCAGGGCCCTGCCGACACCACGCTCGCGGGATCGGGGGTGGAGCCGGGGGCGACGTCGAACCCGGTGTTCCAGGTCTGCGCCGCGGCGAGCAGCACGGGATTCGGCGTGCGCGGCTGCTCCGGATCGCCGGCGGGGGTGGTCAGGATCGCGGTGAGCAGATCCTTCACGCTGACGCCCGCGCGCTGCGCGACGACGTGGACGGGCCGGTCGAGCAGCCACTGACGGTTCCAGTCGGCGAACGGCTGCTCGTACGTGAGGGTCAGGGTGTCGTCGGAGCGGTTGATGCTCGGACGGGTGGTACGCGCGTTCGGGTCCGCCGGCGCGGCCGTGTCGAAGTACCGCGTACCCGAGACGACCTGCCCGTTCGCGTCATACGTGGCGTCGTCGAAGTAGTGCGAGGTGACGGCCCACCCGAAGAGCAGGTCGTCGAGGGTGACCGGGGTCCCGTCCGACCACACGCGGTCGGAGAAGAGCTCGTAGCTCACCTTGAGCGGGTCGCCCTGCACGCGGGTGATGCGACCGAGGCCGTCGTTGGGCACCACCTGCAGGTCGCCGTCGAGAGAACCGAGCCGTTCGTCCAGGAGAGCGGAGAGCGCACGGTTGGCCGCCGTGTCGCCGGTCGAACTCGCCGCGTTGAAGCTCGTGAGCGAGCCGACGACACCGAGCGTGAGGCTCGTGGGCGCCTGTTCGACGGGAGCCGGGGCGGGCTCGGGAGCGGAGCAGCCGGCCAGCACGACGCCCGCGGCCGCGAGGAGGGCGAGCAGGCGCCCCGCGCCGCGCCGCGCCGCTGCGGGGCGAGATGCTGAGGGTCGTCGCCGAGTCGGTCGAGGAACGTCGTTCAGCCCGTGGTGCACAGGGGCACTTTACTAAACGCCTCCTGTGGGATCCCCGGGCCGCACGACGCGCTCGCCCCCTCGGCATCCCGCGCCATGACGGCGCGACGCCCCCGGCGGATCCGGATGCCGGACCCACCGGGGGCGTCGCGTGGTGTCAGGCGAAGGCCTCCGGCGGAGGGCACGAGCACACCAGGTTGCGGTCGCCGTACGCCTGGTCGATGCGGCGCACCGGGGGCCAGTACTTGCCGCGGATGAGCGAGCGCACCGGGTACACCGCGGTCTCGCGCGAGTACGGGTGCTCCCACTCCCCCACGACCACCGTCTCGGCGGTGTGCGGGGCGTTCACGAGCGGGTTGTCGTCGGCGGGCCACTCCCCCGCGGCGACCGCGAGGGCCTCGTGCTTGATGGCGATCATGGCATCCACGAACCGGTCGAGCTCGGCGAGATCCTCGCTCTCGGTCGGCTCGACCATGAGCGTGCCCGCGACCGGGAACGACATCGTCGGCGCGTGGAAGCCGTAGTCGATCAGACGCTTGGCCACGTCGTCGACGGTGACCCCGGTCTGCTCCTTGAGCGGACGCAGGTCGAGGATGCACTCGTGCGCCACCAGGCCGCCCTCACCGGCGTAGAGCACCGGGTAGTGCTCGCGCAGGCGCGCCGCGATGTAGTTCGCCGACAGCACGGCGGCGGCCGTGGCCTGACGCAGTCCCTCGGCCCCCATCATGCGCACGTACGCCCACGAGATCGGCAGGATGCCGGCGGAGCCGTGCGGGGCGGCCGACACCGGGCCGCCGTCGAAAACACCACCCGCGTGCTCGGCGCGCTGCGAGAACGGGTGCGACGGCAGGAACGGCGCGAGATGCGCCTTGGCCGCGACCGGTCCGACGCCCGGGCCTCCCCCGCCGTGCGGGATGGCGAACGTCTTGTGCAGGTTGAGGTGCGACACGTCGCCGCCGAGGTCGCCGAAGCGGGCGAAGCCGAGCAGGGCGTTGAGGTTCGCGCCGTCGACGTACACCTGTCCGCCGGCGTCGTGCACGGCCTGCGTGATCTCGAGCACGTCGTGCTCGTACACGCCGTGGGTCGAGGGGTAGGTGATCATCAGCGCCGACAGCTCCGCGGCGTGCTGCGCGATCTTCGCGCGCAGGTCGCCGAGGTCGACGTTGCCGGCCTCGTCGCACGCGACGACGACGACCTTCATACCCGCGAGGATCGCGGAGGCGGCGTTCGTGCCGTGCGCGGACGACGGAATGAGGCACACCGTGCGCTCGGCGTCGCCGTTGGCGAGGTGGTAGCCGCGGATCGCGAGCAGGCCCGCGAGCTCGCCCTGTGAGCCGGCGTTGGGCTGCAGCGACACCGCGTCGTACCCGGTGACCTCGGCGAGCCAGCGCTCGAGCTGCTCGATCATCTCGAGGTAGCCGCGCACGTCGGCCTCGGGGGCGAACGGGTGCACGCGCGAGAACTCCGGCCACGACACCGCCGCCATCTCGGTCGCCGCGTTGAGCTTCATCGTGCACGAGCCCAGCGGGATCATGCCGCGATCGAGCGCGTAGTCGCGGTCGGCGAGCGACTTGAGGTACCGCATCATCGCCGTCTCGCTGCGGTGCGCGTGGAAGACGGGGTGCGTGAGGTACTTGTCGTCGCGGTGCAGCGCGTCGTCGATACCGCGCAGCGCCTCCCCGGCGGGCAGGTCCTCGCTCGCGAGACCGAACGCCTCGAGCACGGCGAGGAGGTCGGCATCCGTCGTCGTCTCGTCGACCGAGACGCCCACGGTCGCGTCGTCGACCCACAGCAGCTGGTACCCGCGATCGCGGGCGCGGTCGACGACGTCCTGCGCGCGACCGGGCACGTGCACGCGCACGGTGTCGAAGAACGCGTCGCTTGCGAGGTTCAGCTCGGAGGAGCGCAGAGCGGATGCCAGGGCATCGGCCTTCTGCGCGACCCGCGTCGCGATCGCGCGGAGCCCGTCGGGCCCGTGGTAGACCGCGTACATCGCGGCCATGACGGCCAGCAGCACCTGGGCGGTGCAGATGTTCGACGTGGCCTTCTCGCGGCGGATGTGCTGTTCGCGCGTCTGCAGCGACAGGCGGTAGGCGGGGGCGCCGACGGCATCCTGCGACACGCCCACGAGGCGACCGGGCAACTGACGCTCGAGTCCCGCCCGCACGGCCATGTAGCCGGCGTGAGGTCCACCGAAGCCGAGGGGGACGCCGAAGCGCTGCGTCGTGCCCACGGCCACATCGGCGCCGAGAGCACCCGGCGACCGCAGCAGCGTCAGCGCGAGGAGGTCGGCCGCGGCGACGACGAGACCGCCGTGGGCGTGAACGGCGTCCGCGACGGCCGAGAAGTCCCAGATGCGTCCGGTCGCGCCGGGGTACTGCACGAAAGCGCCGAATGCTTCGGGCAGCTCGTCCTCGAAGGCGGTCTCGACGATGCGGATGCCGACCGCCGCGGCGCGATGGTGCAGCAGCGCCTTGGTCTGGGGCAGCGCGTCGACGTCGACGAGGAAGACGTCGGTCTTCGCCTTCGACGCACGACGGGCGACGAGCATGCCCTCGACGACCGCGGTGGACTCGTCGAGCATCGACGCGTTGGCGGTGGCGAGGCCGGTGAGGTCGGTGACCATCGTCTGGAAGTTGATCAGCGCCTCGAGCCGGCCCTGCGAGATCTCGGGCTGGTACGGCGTGTAGGCGGTGTACCACGAGGGGTTCTCGAGCACGTTGCGCGAGATCACCGACGGCGTGAGCGTGTCGTAGTAGCCCAGGCCGATCATGGGCCGCGCGCTGCGGTTGGCCGTGGCCAGCTCGCGCAGCTCGGCCAGCGCCTCGGCCTCGCTCGCAGCGACCGGGATCTCGCTCGACGCGCGCGGCTGCACGTGAATGGATGCCGGAACGGCGGTCTCGACGAGCGCCTCGACGCTGTCGTAGCCGACGACATCGAGCATGTGCGCCTGAGCGTCGGGACCGATGCCGATGTGGCGATCGGTGAACGCGGCCGGCGACCCGGCCTGCGTGCGGGGAGGGAGAAGGGTGCTCATGCGGTGAGGTCCTCGTAGGCGGCGCGGTCGAGCAGGTCGGCCGGAAGGTCGCCCTCGACGCGGATCTTGATGAGCCAGCCGCCGGCGAACGGCTCTGCGTTCACGAGCGAGGGGTCGTCGACCACGGCGTCGTTGACCTCGACGACGGTGCCGGTGAGGGGCGCGTAGAGCTCGCCGACCGACTTGGTCGATTCGATCTCGCCGCAGACGTCGCCGGCCGAGACCGACGAGTCCGCGCCGGGCAGCTCGACGAAGACGACGTCGCCGAGCTTGTCGGCGGCGAAATCGGTGATGCCGACGGTGGCGACGTCACCGTCGATCGAGATCCACTCGTGCTCGGACGTGTAGCTGAGGGCGGTGAGGTCGGTCATGCGTTTCTCCGATAGAAGGGAAGGGCGGTGACGGTCGCGGGGATGCGGGTTCCGCGCACGTCGATGGTCAGTTCGGTTCCGAGTCCGGATGCCGCGGGCGCGACGAACGCCATCGCGACGGGGTGGCCGAGGGTGGGGCTGAGGGCGCCGCTGGTGATCTCGCCGACGACCTCGTCACCGTGCAGCACGGCGTATCCGGCTCGACCGGCACGGCGGCCCGCCGAGACGAGGCCGACGAGCACGGGGGCGTCTGCGGGACCCGACGAGAGGCCGTCCTTGCCGACGAACGCCGTCTTGTCGACGGCCACCACGCGACCGAGACCGGCCTGGGCGGGCACGATGTCGCGGGAGAGCTCGTGGCCGTACAGCGGCATCCCGGCCTCGAGGCGCAGCGTGTCGCGCGCGGCGAGTCCGCACGGGACGAGTCCTCGGTCGGACCCCGCGGCGAGCGCGGCGTCCCACAGCGCGCCGGCCTGCGCGGTCGGGATCATCAATTCGTACCCGTCCTCGCCGGTGTAGCCCGTGCGGGCGACGAACAGCGGCGCCCCCTGGAAGGTCCCCTCGGTCCAGGCGTAGTAGCCGAGCTCATCGAGGGCGGTACCGGTGATCTCGACACCCGGGGTGGAGCTCAGGATGCCGCGGGCCTCGGGTCCCTGGAGGGCGATGAGGGCGTACTGGTCGGTGTCGTCGGTGACCGTGAGTGTTCCGGTCCCTTCGTCAGGCTCAGGGACCTCGGTTGCTGCGTCGGGAAAGTCGATTGCGGCGCTGCGGATCTCGATGGTGCGAGCGTCGGTCGCTGAGCCTGTCGAAGCGTCCGACGCGGGGGCTCCGGGCCCATCGACAGGCGCAGGGACCTCGGCCGACGCGGGGACCCACGTGCGCTGAGCCAGGTCGAACGCCGCCGCCACGGCATCCCGATTTCCGGCGTTCGAGATGACGAGGAAGCTCTCGTCCCCCGTGCGGTAGACGATGACATCGTCGACGATGCCGCCGCTTTCGGCGAGCACGAGCGAGTACTTCGCCTTGCCGATCTTCATGGTCGACAGGCGTCCGGCGAGCACGAAATCGAGGAAGGCCGCGGCGCGGGCACCCTCGACGCGGAACTCGGCCATGTGCGAGATGTCGAACAGTCCCGCGGCCTCGCGCACCGCGCGGTGCTCGGCGAGGTCGGAGGTGTAGCGCACGGGCATGTTCCAGCCGCCGAAGTCGGTGAACGAGGCACCGAGGGCCTCGTGCCGATCGTGCAGCGGCGACGTGCGCGGTGGAGCGGGGGTTTCGGTCATGAGTTCTGCCGTTCGCGATGACGGACAGACGCCGGTCGGCGCCTGGAGAACTCCCCCTCTGTCATGGGCCTGAGAGTTTCACTGCCGCGTTGCGGACGCGCAGCTTTCACCGTCGGCGGATCCGGCGCGGTGCACCCGGATCACTTTCCAGAGTGGCCCGATCGACGCGGTACGCGTACCTGAGAGATTGGCGGGGAGGCTTGCTCCTTCGGTGCCCGGCTGCGTTCGCCGGAGCTCTCCCGCATCGATCATGGGGCCGGTGTGGACTTGTGGGGTCAGCCTAGCGGAGCTTCGGTCGGCCTCGTGAGATGTTCAGCCGTTGTCCTGTTTGCGGATCTCGTCCGCGTCGCCGGGGACGCAGAGGGAGGTGCCGGATATGTAGTAATCGCCGGGGGCGGTGGAGAAGGACAGGCCCTGAACCGGGCCGCCCGTCGCGTAGACGACATATGCCGGGCTTTCTACGACGCGAACTTGCATGCCGAGCGACCGCCAATAGTCGGCGATGATCAGCGCATCGGCGGCGCGATCATTGTCGGGGGCAGGCGCGCCGTAACCGTACATGTAGTTGACGCGCTCGCCTCGGTGGGAGCCGCAGTTTCCCACCTCTGCTGCAGAATCGCGGTTCCATCCAACGGCATCGATTTTTGAGGCGCTGTTCTCGATAGTCCTGACGAGCGCATCGCGCGCCTGATCGGTGGTCATCACTACCTCCTGCGGCGCGACACACGCTGTCGCCAGAAACAAGGTGCAGGCCATCAAGATTGCGCCGCCAGCCATTACGCTAAGGCGTCTAGTACGACGCGCCATGCGACATCCCCTCAAACAAAGCCCGTTGGAACGGTGTCGGATCCGGCGCGATGTACGGCGAGATAAGTTCCGCGTGGCCGGTCGTAGCCAAGGCGACATTCCTGAGCGATTCCGTACTCTGGTCAAAATATCCTGTCCCTCCATCCGTCAGGACCCCGTGGTCGGTCACCGGTTGAAGCCCTCCCGACCCCGCCACGCTGAACGCGTGTCCTCCAAAACCCGGACTCATGGGATTCGTCGGGTGCTGTGGCGATATGCGCCCCGTCCACGCCCATTGATCGCCACCAGCCGGGTCTATCGCCCACACGTCCTGCGCCTGGCCGGAGAAGACGGCCGCGGCATGAATCGTCGACGCCTTGTCGACGGTCTCGGGGAGCCCGGCTGAGCCAAGGGTGACGAAGGAATCAACATTCACTTCACCATTTATCAACGCAAATGCCGCCGTGGTCGTGCCATACGAATGTGCGACGACGTTCACCCTCGCCCCGGGTCTCACGCAATCAACGGCAGCAAGATCGTGAGCCAGATTTGACCCGCCTCGCTGCGCAAGGTCGTTCCGCATGACGTCTAAGCCCCCTTCCTCAATCGGGACGGGTGGCGTCTCATATCCAATCCAAGCGACGACGGCCTGAGATCGCGTCGGATCCGCACGATTCTGTTGATCGAAGAGGTTTTTTGACGCGCGGGACCAATCGTCCATGTCCTCGGCGGTGGTACCCATGCCAGGAACGGCGTACGTGATGTTGTCAGCGGTATCGAGGTCGCCAAGAGCGATCGCGGCCAGCGGTGGGGAGTCAGAGGTCAGGGAGACGAGATGGCGGTCAACCGAATCATCGGGCACCACCAACGCAGCCTCGATCCCCTCCAACCCCGCCACCCGCGCCCGGGCGCGCTCGAGACGCTCGGCCACGGCCGACGCGGTGGCGTATCCCCCGACGAGTTCCCAATACGACGGAGTCTTCTCCGCCTCGGCGAGTGCGGCCCGCGCGTCGGCCAGCTGGGTGCGGAGCCACAGGCGGTTGGCTCGATCACGAGCGGCGTAGGCCACGCCGCCGAGGTTGCCGATGACCGCGGGCGCGGCGGAGATGAGAGCGTTCTGCTGCGCTGCCGACAGGGCGGCCCACCAGGGGGCGACCGCGGCGGGTTCGGCCTGCGCCAGGACGTCGGCGAGGGCGGGTTTCGCCCGCAGAACGGCCCGGAGGCTGGGGCCGTCGGCGCCCGCGAGCGCGTCGAGGATCTGCGAGGCCGAGGCGGTGTCGGCGAGGAGGGCCAGCCACTCCTCCGCCTGCAAGCCGGGCAGGGCGAGGGCTCGTCTCAGGGCCGCGGCCGCCGTCTGCGCCGCCTGGTCGAGCGCCCTGCGCGCATCGTCGAGGATCGCGCGGGCCTCAGCCCGGGGTTCGAGGCTGCGCAGCGGCTGCCGGTCTGCGGCGGGGAACCCGGGCGTCGCCGGCGCCGGGGCGGCGTCCATCGCCTCGGCGACGTCCCAGAGGTCGACGGCGTCACCGGCTCGTGCCCGCGCGGCCTCGAGCGCGGCGGCGTACTCCTCCAGGGCGAGCAGCCCCGCGCGGAACGCAGAGGCCATGGCATCCCACGGCGAAGCGGCGGCCGTGACGCGCCGCTCGTAGGCGTCGGCGGCTTCTCCGGCCCACTCCGGCACGGCGCGCAGCTGACGCAGTGCGGCCCCGGACTCCTCCGCGTCGGCGGCTCGGGAGCGCCAGAGGGCGATCGTGCGGTGCAGGCCCGCGAGGTCTCCGGGGATCAGGCGGACGGGGTCGCGGGACTGTCCGAGTTCCGCTCTCACCGGATGCTCCAATCGAGCGAGGAACCGAGAGCGCGGATCTCGTCGAGGGCGCCGCTCTCGTGGCTCTCGAAGAGGTCGGCGACCTCGCGCAGCCCCGCCGACAACGCGTCGAGCTCGCGCTCCCGTTCCGAGCGGCAGTCGTTCATGCAGGCGACGAACTCGGCCACGGCGAGCGAGAGATCGGGCTGGTCCGCGATGCTCACCAGCGGGAGCGGGCTCAGCCCCGCGGAGACCTCTTTGACCTTCGTCGCGGCTCGCCGCATCTCGTCGACGGAGACGGAGATGAGCGGCATGGCAGCGATCGTAGGGAGCCGGAGCGCTCCGCCCGGTCACCCTGTGGACAACTTCACCCGCGCGGGCGCGTGCCCTCGCGAACCTCACCGATCCGGCGGCCTGAACGCCGCGAGCCGCCGGCGTGCGGCCGACGCAGTTGCCGTCGTCGCGCGTCAGCCGCGCGTGCAGCTCCCGGATGCCACGGGCGTCGACAGGGCGTCGATCTGCGCCATGACGGGGAGCAATTCCGCGGGAGTCATGGCGTAGCCGACGTTGTCGTCGGTGTCGGAGCGGGCGAAGACGATCCCCGCGACCTCTCCCGTCGTCGTCAGCAGCGGACCGCCGGAGTTGCCGGGCCGCACGACACCGGCGATCGCGTAGATGTCACGGGGTGTGGAGGAGCCGTCGTAGATGTCGGGGACGGGGACGGTGCCCTCCGAGAGGATCTGCGCGCTGCCCGAGGTGAACGGACCGCCGCCCGGGTACCCCTGCACGACGGCAGCCGATCCCACGGCGAGGGTCGGCACGATCGGCAGGGCGGCGGCATCCAACCCGTCGACGGACACCACGGCGATGTCGTCGATCGGGTCGAAGTAGGTGACGCGACCCTCCCGCGCGGGCTGGCCCGGGAGTTCGACGAGCGGGGCGTCGACGCCCGCGACGACGTGCGCGTTGGTGACGATGCGGTCGTCGGCGACGACGAAGCCCGATCCGCTCGAGGTGATTCCGCACGCGTATGCGGTGCCCGAGATGCGGGCCACCGATTGCGCCGCCTGGGTCAGGGCCGGGTCGTCGAGGGCGATCGCCGGCGTGCTGGGCACGGGACCGATCTGGATGAGCGAGCCGAAGCTCGGGATGCCGCCGGCGAAGACCGTTCCGCGCAGGTCGGCGAGCGCGCCGCGCACGGGGGGCGGGGTGAGGTCGTCGATCGTGCGCACGACCGCGGAGGAGCCGAGGGCGGCCGACACGACCGGGAGTCCGACGGGGGTGAGGGATCCGGCGACGAACGAGATCGTGAGCGCCGCGGCGGCGACGTTGACGACGCCGCCGAGCAGCCGCTCCGGCACGCGCAGGCGGATGCGGTCGGCACCGCGGCGGAAGAACCCACCGACGGCACTGCCGAGACCCGAGCCGATCATGAGCAGCACGACACCGGTGAGGATCATCGCGGGCCCGCGCCACGCCGGGGCGGTGACCCACTGTCCGACGAACGGCGTCACCCAGTACGCGGCGACGGCGCCCACGGCGAGTCCGGCGAAAAAGCCGATCGTGGCGAGGAATCCGCGCGACAGGCCCACGATGAGAGCGATCGCCAGAAGGGCGATCAGAACGATGTCGATGATCGGCATCCGACCTCCTGAGTCCTCTTCGAGGCTAGGCGGCGCGTCTGGGAGAACGCTTCCGACGCGCGGCGGGCCGCCGGTGGGTCCCGCCCCTGCCCTCGAGAAACGCCGTCCCCGACGAGACACGCGGTGTCCCGCGATGTCTCGCGAGAATCGGTGTTCATCGCGCGGATGTCGGCGGATTCGCCCTTCGGGTCGGAATGACACTAAGATCGATCCCGGAGATATGGTCAACATGACACGAACCCCGCAGCCCGAGTCCCGCGACGCCGACGTGCGCGTCGCGGTGTCGACCGTCATCTTCAGCGTGCGCAGGGACGCCGACGACGAGGCGGTGCTCTCGCTCCCCCTCGTGCGCCGCACCCGAGACCCTTTCGACGGGCGGTGGGCGCTGCCCGGCGGATGGCTGGACGCGACCGAGGAGCTCGACACCGCGGCATCCCGGACGCTCGCCGAGACGACCGGCCTCACCCCCAGCTATCTCGAGCAGCTCTACGCGTTCGGGGCCGTGGACCGCTCCCCCACGCGCGTCGTGTCGATCGTGTACTGGGCGCTGCTGCGCTCCGACGAGGTCGACGCGCAGGTCGCCGCGCACGCCCGCGAGGGCGATGCGCCCGAGAACGTCGAGTGGTTCGACGCGACCGATCTGCCGACCCTCGCCTTCGACCACAACGACATCGTCGAGTACACGCTCTGGCGCCTGCGCAACAAGGTCGGCTACAGCCGCATCGCGCACGGGCTGCTGCCCGACGAGTTCACCCTCGCCGATCTGCGCGAGGTCACCGAGACGATCCTCGGCAAACGCCTCGACCCGGCGAACTTCCGCCGCCAGGTCGACACGTCCGACACGCTCATCCCCACCGATCGCTTCCGCACCGGCAGCCATCGTCCCGCCCGCCTCTACCGCTACAACCGCGACGTGGAGCTCGCCGACCGCGGCCCGCTCCCGTCCCGTCACTGATCGGAAACGCCCATGTCCGCCACACCCCTCACCCTGCAGCCCCGCCCCGCGATCGACCCGAGCGTCGACCACGTCATCCAGGCGATCGTCACGGGCGCGTCGACCGACGCCACCTGCACCACCGACCTCGCCGTGGGACCGTGGGACTTCGACACGCGGCCCGGGTACGGTCCGGGCTCGTCGATGGGCGACGTGATCCCCACCGGCGCTCCTCGCCAGGGCGAGCTGCCCCAGGAGTACCGCGACGCCTCCGACGACGAGCTCGACGAGCGCATCCGCACGGCGAAGGCCGCTCTCGGCGACCGCGTGGTCGTGCTCGGGCACTTCTACCAGCGCGAGGAGGTCGTGCGCCACGCCGACTACGTGGGTGACTCGTTCCAGCTCGCCAACGCCGCTAAGGACCGCCCCGAAGCCGAAGCGATCGTCTTCTGCGGCGTGCACTTCATGGCCGAGACCGCTGACCTGCTTTCACGCCCCGACCAGGCCGTGATCCTGCCGAACCTCGCCGCCGGGTGCTCGATGGCCGACATGGCCGACATCGACCAGGTCGAGGAGTGCTGGGAGCAGCTCGAAGAGGTGCTGGGCGACCTCGAGACCCCGGATGCCGAGGGCCTGGTCCCCGTCATCCCGGTGACCTACATGAACTCCTCGGCCGCCATCAAGGGCTTCGTCGGGCGCCACGGCGGCATCGTCTGCACCTCCTCGAACGCGCGGACCGTGCTCGAGTGGGCGTTCGCCCGCGGGCGCCGCGTGCTGTTCTTCCCCGACCAGCACCTCGGCCGCAACACCGCGAAGGCGATGGGGGTGCCGCTGGAGCAGATGCCGATGTGGAACCCCCGCAAGCCGCTCGGTGGGTCGTCGCAGGCGCAGATCGCCGACAGCCGCGTCATCCTGTGGCACGGCTTCTGCTCCGTGCACCGTCGCTTCACCGTCGACCAGATCGACAAGGCCCGTGCCGAGCACCCCGGTGTGCGCGTGATCGTGCACCCCGAGTGCCCGATGGACGTGGTGGATGCCGCCGACGAGGCCGGGTCGACCGACATCATCCGCAAGGCCATCGCCGCGGCGACGGAGCCCACGACCTTCGCGATCGGCACCGAGATCAACCTCGTGCAGCGCCTGGCCGCGCAGTACCCGCAGCACGAGATCTTCTGCCTCGACCCGGTGGTGTGCCCCTGCTCGACGATGTACCGCATCCACCCGGGCTACCTCGCGTGGGTCCTCGAGTCGCTCGTCGCGGGAGAGGTCGTCAACCGCATCACCGTCCCCGCCGACGTCGCCGCCCCCGCGACCGTGGCCCTCGAGCGCATGCTCGCGGCCAAGCCGAACGGCGCCGTGAAATGACCACCGTCGTCGTGGTGGGCAGCGGCATCGCCGGTCTCACGGCGGCACTGCACGCGCACGAAGCCGGATGCCGCGTCACGGTCGTCACCAAGGGCGCCCTGGTCGACACCAACACGCGCTGGGCGCAGGGAGGCATCGCGGCCGTGACCGCCCCGGGTGACACCGTCGCCTCGCACGCGGCCGACACCCTCACCGCCGGCGCCGGCTTGAACGATCCGGATGCCGTGGACGTGCTCGTCGGCGAAGGCCCCGCGCGCATCGCCGAGCTCGTCGCGCGCGGCGTCGCCTTCGACCGGAACGCCGACGGCGACTTCTCGCGCGGCCTCGAAGCGGCCCACGCCGTCGCACGCGTGCTGCACGCCGGCGGCGACGCCACCGGAGCCGCGATCCAGGCCGCCCTCGGCGACGCGGTCGGCGCCGCCGGCATCCCCGTTCGCGAGAACGCGCTCTTGCGCGACCTCGTCGTCGATCGCGGCCGGATCTCGGGCGTCGACCTGGCCGACGGTGAGCGCCTCGCCGCCGACGCCGTGATCCTCGCCACGGGCGGGGCCGGTCAGCTGTACGCGCACACGACCAACCCGCTCGGCGCCACGGGCGACGGCATCGCCGCCGCGATCCGTGCCCGCGCTGCCGTCGCCGACCTCGAATTCGTCCAGTTCCACCCCACCGCCCTCGCCGTCGGTTCCCCCTTCCTGGTCTCCGAGGCCGTCCGGGGCGAGGGGGCCGTCCTGATCGACGACACCGGGCGCCGCTTCGCCTTCGACGCCCATCCCGACGGGGAGCTCGCGCCCCGCGACGTCGTGGCCCGCGCCAACGCGCGCGCCATGGCCGCGCAGGATGGCCACCCCGTGCGGCTGGACGCCACCTCCCTCGGCGGCGAGCGCCTGTCGCAGCGCTTCCCCACGATCGATGCGGCCGTGCGCGAGCGCGGCCTCGACTGGGGCCGCGACCCCATCCCCGTGACGCCCGCGGCGCACTACCTCATGGGAGGCGTCGTGACCGACCTCGACGGGCGCACGACGGTGCCGGGACTGTACGCGGTGGGCGAGACGGCCCGCACGGGGGTGCACGGCGCCAACCGACTGGCATCCAACTCCCTGCTCGAGGGGGCCGTCTTCGGCGCACGCGCCGGTGACGCCGTCTCCCGTGACCGCGCCTGGCCGGTCTCGCCGACGCCGCCCGCCCGGACTTCGCCCGTCGCCGTCGACCGCGACGCCCCCGCGTTCTCGCGCGCTGCGCTGCAGCGCCTGATGTGGGACGACGCGGGGCTCGTCCGCGACGCCGCGGGACTCGATCGCGCGGCGTCGACGCTCGCGGCCTGGCGCGCCGCGGGACGCCTCCCCTCCATCGAGGACGACAACCTCCTGCTCGTCGCCGCCCACGTCGTGGATGCCGCCCGTGCGCGCACGAACTCCGTGGGCGCGCACCACCGCTCCGACGCCGCCGACTCGGCATCCATCCCCGCATCCCCGGAGGTCCTCGCATGCTGACCCGCGCCGCCATCGACCGCGTCGTCTCCGCCGCCCTCGACGAGGACGCCCCGTGGGGCGACCTCACCAGCGAGACGCTCATCCCCGAGAACGCCACGGCTCGCGCCGAGCTCGTCGCCCGCGTCGACGGCGTCTTCAGCGGAGCGGCGGTCTTCGCGGCCGCCTTCACCCTCACCGACGCCTCGATCACGGTCGAACAGCGCGTCGCCGACGGGGCGCGCTTCTCCCCCGGGGACACGCTCGCGGTGGTGACCGGGCCGGCACGCGCGGTGCTCACGGCCGAGCGCATCGGCCTGAACTTCGTGCAGCGCATGTCGGGCATCGCGACCCTCACCAGCCGTTACGTCGCCGAAGTCGCCCACACCGGCGCGCGCATCGTCGACACCCGCAAGACCACCCCGGGACTCCGCGCCATCGAACGGCAGGCGGTGCGCGACGGGGGCGGTCACAACCACCGCTTCTCGCTCTCGGATGCCGTGATGGCGAAGGACAACCACCTCGCCGTACTCACCGCGAACGGCCTTTCCGTCACGCAAGCGCTCGAGAGCGCCATCGCACGGCTGCCGCACACCACGCACGTCGAGGTCGAGGTCGACCGTCTCGAGCAGATCGACGCAGTGCTCGCCGCCGGTGTCGGCACGATCATGCTCGACAACTTCTCGCTCGACGACCTGCGCACGGGCGTCGCCCGGATCGCCGGGGCCGCTCAGGTCGAGGCCTCGGGCGGCGTCACCCTCGACACCGTCCGCGCGATCGCCGAGACCGGCGTCGACGTCATCTCGGTCGGAGCGCTCACGCACTCGGCATCCGCTCTCGACCTCGGGCTCGACATCCGCATCGAGACGGCGTGAGCCTCTACCTCGACAACGCCGCCACGACCCCCGTGCGCCCCGAGGTGCTCGAGGCCATGTCCCCGTACCTCACGCGGTACTTCGGCAACCCGTCGAGTCATCACGAAGTGGGCGAGGCGGCGGCGTCCGCCCTCGACGACGCCCGGTCGCGCGTCGCCGCCGTGCTCGGCGTGCGCGCGGGGGACGTGACCTTCACCTCGGGCGGGACGGAGTCCAACAACGCGGCGATCAAGGGCCTGGTGCTGGGATCGGGGAAGAAACACCTCGTCACGACGGCGATCGAGCACGAGTCGGTGCTCGCGTCGGCCGATTACCTCACGCGTCTGCACGGGGTCGCGGTGACCCACGCACCGGTCGACGACACCGGCACCCTCTCCCCCGACGCCCTCGCCGCGAGCCTGCGCGACGACACCGCCCTGGTGAGCGTGGGGTACGCCAACAACGAAATCGGCACGGTGCAGGACGCCGCCGCCCTCGCCGCCGTCGCCCACGCACGCGGAGTGCCCCTGCACCTGGATGCCGTGCAGGCGGCCGGATGGCTCCCCCTCGCCGGCCTCGGGGCGGATGCCATGACCGTCGCCGGCCACAAGATCGGCGCGCCGAAGGGCACCGGCATCCTGGCCGTGCGTGGGCGGCTGCCGTTCGAGCCGCTGCTGCACGGCGGGGGTCAGGAGCGCGGCCGCCGGTCGGGGACGCCCGATGTCGCGGGAGCGGTCGCGATCGCCACCGCCCTCGCCCTCGCCGAGACCGAGCGCGCGGAGGAGGCCACCCGGGTGGCGGCCATCCGCGACGCCTTCATCGCCCGGGTGCTCGCGCTCGTACCCGGCGCCCGGGTCACCGGTCACCCGACGCATCGCCTGCCGGGCACCGCGAGCTTCGTCTTCCCCGGCACCAACGGCGAGACGGTCCTGCTCGAACTCGAGCGTCGGGGGGTCGTGTCCTCCAGCGGCTCCGCGTGCGCCGCGGGCAGCGACGAGGCATCGCACGTCCTGCTCGCGATCGGGCTCGAGCACGACCTGTCGCGCACCGCCGTGCGGTTCACGCTGCCGCACGGTCTGTCGGCATCGCTCGATCGTGTAGCGGATGCCGTCGCGGAGGCCGTGACCGCCGTAGGATCGCGCGGGTGAGCTCCACCCCCGTCACCGTCATCGTCCCCGGCTACGACGTCGCCGAATACGCGGTGGAGGCTCTCGACTCCCTGCGCGCGCAGACCCACCCGCGCTGGACGGCGATCCTCGTCGACGACGCCTCGACCGATGAGACGGCCCGCATCTTCGCCGACGCCGAAGCCGACGACCCGCGCTTCCGTCTGCTTCGCCACGACGAGCAGCGCGGCCTGGGCGCCGCCCGTAACTCCGGACTCGCCCTCGTCGACACCCCGTACACGGCGTTCCTCGACGCCGACGACGTGATGCGCCCCGACGCCCTCACGCGCCTGGCGGACACGCTGGACCGCACCGGCAGCGACTTCGTCGTCGGCGCCTACGTGCGCCTGCGACCGGATGCCGATGGCCCCGACTACACCGCCGGAGAGGTGCAGCCGTGGGTCGCGGCCGCCACCGACCCGGCCCGGTCTGCGACGACGCTCGCGCAGCACCCCGCGGCATCCGGGAACATCGTGGCGTGGTCCAAGCTCAGCCGCACCGCCTTCTGGCGAGCGCGGGGGCTCCGCTTCCCCGAGGGCCGCTACTACGAGGACCAGGTGCTCGCCCAGCGCATGTACACCTCGGCGGCGGCGTTCGACGTCATCCCCGACGTCGTCGTCGAGTGGCGCCAGCGCCGCGACGGCGGCTCGATCACCCAACGCCTGGGTGAGATCGATGTGCTGCGCGACTACCTCGAGGCCCTGGGCGAGGGCATCGCCGTGCTGCGGGCCGCCGGAGCCGACGCCGCCGTCGCGGAGCGCGGGCGATTGGTCCGCACGCTGGACCTGCCGCCGCTCCTGCGCATCGCCGAGACGCACCCCGACGCCGCATACCGCATCGCGCTCGAGGCGTTCGTGGAGTCGCTGCCGGACTGAGCGGGGCGGGCCCCGCGGCGGGCGGGGGTGGTGACGCGGCCGGAGACCGCGGCCTAACGTGCGCAACGGCGGGTCCGGCAGGCGACACGCCGTGACCGGACGCCACCGGCCGGCGTGTCGGCGAGAACCTCCGCCGTTGTGCCCGGCTACGGCACCCCGGCGCCGGCACCGACGGCCAGACCGACCCCGCGGCCTGACGTGCACAACGGCGGGCCGAGCAGACGGCACGCCGAGACCAGATACCACCGGCCGGCGTGTCGGCGAGAACCTCCGCCGTTGTGCCCGGCTGCGGCATACCGGCGCCGGCATAGACGGCCTGTGGGCCGGTGGCTCGCTAGGCGGGTGCCTCGTCGGCCCGGCGAGCGGGCAGGGCCGCACGGGCGAGGCCCGCCTCATCGAGCTGCTCCTCGGCGAGCACGAACGAGGCCGCCAACTGCTCGGCGGCGAGGCTGGCGTAGAGTCCGGCGCGCGCCAGCAGCTCGCTGTGCGTGCCGGATTCGACGATGCGCCCGGCATCCACCACGTGAATCCGATCGGCGCCGATCACCGTCGACAGCCGGTGGGCGATCGACAGGGTCGTGCGGCCGTGCGAGGCGGTCTCGAGAGCTTCTTGCACGATGCGCTCCGACACGGTGTCGAGCGCGCTCGTCGCCTCGTCGAGGAGCAGCACAGGCGGGTCTTTCAGCAGAACCCGCGCGATCGCGATGCGCTGCTTCTCTCCACCCGACAGGCGGTAGCCGCGCTCGCCGACCACGGTGTCGTAGCCGGCCTCGAAACCGGCGATGACGTGGTGGATGTTCGCCGCCCGGCAGGCCGCCTCGATCTCGTCGTCCGTGGCGTCGGGGCGCGCGTAGCGGAGGTTCTCGCGGACGGTGGCGTGGAAGAGGTAGGTCTCCTGAGAGACGATGCCGATCTCGTCGATGATCGAGGCGCGATCGAGTGTGCGCACGTCGGCTCCCGAGAACATGACCGCGCCGCCGGTGGCTTCGTACATGCGCGGAGTCAGGTAGAGGATGGTCGTCTTGCCCGCGCCGGAGGGCCCGACGAAGGCTACGTGCTGGCCGGGCTCGACGGTGAACGAGACGCCGTCGAGGGTGGGGCGGGTCTGTGCCGGAGCGTCCGGATAGCGGAACTCCACGTCACGGAACTCGATGCGCCCGAGCGGTCCGGGCGCGGCCGAGACCGGAAGGGCGTCGGGGACGTCGACGATGGCCGGGCGCAGATCGAGGTACTCGAAGATGCGGGCGAACAGCGCCGAGGAGGTCTGCACGTCGAGCGCCACGCGCATGAGGCCCATCAACGGCATGAGCAGCCGCGCCTGGACCGTGGTGAAGGCGACGATCGTGCCGGCGGTGATCGCCCCCGCGCCCCCGCCGATGAGGTAGCCCGAGACGAGGTAGATGACCGCGGGAACGCTCGACATGATCACCTGCACGACCGCGAAGAAGCCCTGACCGCTCATCGCACGCCGCACCTGCAGGCGCACCTGGTTGTCGTTCTCGGCGTCGAAGCGCGCGGACTCGGTGCGCTGGCGGTTGAACGACTTCGACAGCAGGATGCCTGAGACGCTCAGCGTCTCCTGCGTGATCGCCGACAGCTCCGACAGCGACTCCTGCGTCTCGCCGGCGATACGCGCCCGTACCTGCCCCACGCGACGCTGCACGAAGATGAGGAAGGGCATGAGGGCGACCGCGATCAGCGTCAGCCGCCAGTCGATGAGGATCATCGCCACCAACGAGGCGATCACCGTCACGGCGTTGCCGAGGATGCTCGTGACGGTGTTGGTGAGCACGCCCGACACACCGCCGACGTCGTTCTGCAGACGCGACTGGATGACACCGGTCTTCGTACGCGTGAAGAACCCGAGCTCCATGGCCTGGAGGTGATCGAACAGCCGCGTGCGGAGGTCACCGGTCACGCGGTTTCCGACCGTCGCGGTCAACCATGTCTGGCCGACGTTGAGCCCCGCCGACAGCAGGAAGAGCCCGATCATGATGCTCACGAGGGTCGCGAGCAGCCGAAGGTCGGGCGCGGAGCCGTCGACGGGGAACAGCGCGTCGTCGAAGATCCGCTGCACGAGCAGCGGAGGGATGACGGCCACCGCCGCCCCCACGACGACCAGAACCGCGGTGAGGGCGATACGCCACCGGTACGGGCGGAACAAGTCGACGACGCGGCGCCCGAGCTGCGCCACCTGCGGCGCCTGGGCGTTGCGCTTGCGCTGCATGTCGGCATCCACGCCGCGGAACATGCTCCCGCCACCTCCGTGCATGCTCATGCGGGCCAGCCTACGTCCGGCCACCGACATGGAGACTCGGAGCGGCGATGTCGGAACCCCTCGCTAGGGTCGATGACGGATCCCCGTCGATCCGATTGTCTCGATGTCGGAATACCTCGGGCCGCGCGCCCGTTGTGTCCGACGCAGTCGCCCTTCGTGGCGCCACGAAGCCCCCCGCGCGTAAAGGACCTCGTCATGGCCGCCACCGGCACCATCCCCGTCTCCCGACCGGACACCGCGTCGACCCCGGCGCATCGCCCCGGGCCGGTGATCGCCCTGCTCGTGGTCGCCGCGTTCGTCGTCATCTTGAACGAGACCACGATGTCGGTGGCCCTCCCGGCGATCATGGCCGACTTCGGCGTGAGCGCCGCCACCGGTCAGTGGCTGACCTCGGCGTTCCTGTTGACGATGGCCGTCATCATCCCCCTCACCGGGTTCCTGCTCGAGCGTTTCCCGATCCGCCACGTGTTCTTCAGCGCGATGGGCGTGTTCGCCCTCGGCACGCTCGTCGCCGCGATCGCACCGGCGTTCGGAGTCCTGCTCGCGGGCCGCATCATTCAGGCGATGGGCACGGGCGTGATGATGCCGCTGCTGTTCACCACCGTGCTGAACCTGGTGCCCGCGAACAAGCGCGGCCGCGTGATGGGCGTCGTGACCATCGTCATCGCCGTCGCGCCCGCGGTCGGCCCGACGGTGTCGGGGCTCATCCTGTCGGCCCTCACCTGGCACGCGATCTTCTGGCTCATCCTCCCCATCGCCCTGATCGCCATCGCTCTCGGCGCACGCTGGGTCCGCAACGTCACCCAGACCCGCCCCGACGCGCGATTCGACGTGATCTCCGTCGTGCTGTCGGCGATCGGCTTCGGAGGCCTCGTCTACGGCCTCAGCGCCATCGGGGAGTCGGCATCCGGCCACGCGTCCGTCCCGGTGTGGATCCCCCTCGCCGTCGGCGTGATCTTCGTGACCGTGTTCGTCGTCCGTCAGCTCGCTCTGCAGCGCTCGGATTCCGCCCTGCTCGACCTGCGCGTGTTCCAGAGCTCCTCGTTCCGGCTCGCGGTTCCCCTCGTCGCGATCGTGATGGCCGCGCTGTTCGGATCGCTCATCCTGCTGCCGATCTTCCTGCAGCAGGCGCTCGGCCTCAGCAGCCTCACGGTGGGTCTCATGCTGCTCCCGGGCGGCGTGCTCATGGGCGTCATGGCGCCGATCGTGGGCCGCCTCTTCGACCGTTTCGGACCGACCCCGCTCGTCATCCCCGGGATGCTGATCGCGGCGGGCGTGCTGTGGACGATGGCACTCACCTTCGGTCAGGACACTCCCATCTGGTGGATCGTGACGGTGTACCTCGGCCTGAACCTCGGGCTCGGCCTCGTGTTCACTCCGCTGATGACCTCCGCGCTCGGCTCGCTCCCCCGTCGCCTCTACTCGCACGGCAGCGCCGTCGTCGGCACCGCTCAGCAGGTCGCCGGAGCTGCGGGCACGGCCGGCTTCGTGGCGATCATGACGGTGTTCTCGAGCATCGCCCTCGCCGACGGCGCCGACCAGGCCGGCGCGGTCGCGTCGGGTGTGCACGCATCGTTCCTCGTCGGAGCGGTGATCGCCACGGCCGCCGTGGTCCTCGCGTGCTTCGTCCGCAAGCCGGCGGAGGCGGAAGAGACAGACGCGCCCGTCGTCGCGCACTGACCCGGGCTCGAGACGGGCGGGCATCCGCGCGGGGCGCATCCTGGAGAATCGCGAAACGGCGTGGAGTCGCCTCGTCACGAGAAGGTGTCCCGTGCGCTCAGACGAGCGCCCACAGCGAACGGGCGCGTGAAAGCGACGCGCTCAGAGGGAGCAGGAACCGCCGCCGCAGCACTGCGAGGCCGAGGGAGCGTCATCCTCGGTCTCGACCGCGGGAGCGTTCAGCAGCGTGAGGAGCGGCGCGGACGCGGGAGTGTCAGACGTGGAGTCACCGGACATGCGCTCCATGCTACGCCTGCGCGCGAGCGCGAGGGCCGCGGCCTCCCACGACCGCGACGCCCGCCGTTTCCCGCCCGGCTAACCCCTGCTCGTGGCGACCGCAACCCCCGCCCCCGCGCCGCATCGCGTTCCTAGCGTGGATCACCTCACCGACAACGAAGAGAGGCGTATCCATGACCGATCTCAGCGGCAAGCGCATCGCGTTCCTGGCCACCGACGGATTCGAAGACAGCGAACTCACGAGCCCGTGGGAGGCCGTGACCTCGGCCGGCGCCGAGGCGGTGCTCGTTTCCCCGAGCGAGGGCAGCATCAGCGGCGAGAAGGGCCACGAGCAGAAGGTCGACCTCGCCGTCTCGGGCGCCTCGGCCGGCGACTTCGACGCCCTCGTGCTCCCGGGCGGCGTGCAGAACGCCGACGACATCCGCATCGTGAAGGATGCCGTGTCCTTCACCCGTGGATTCTTCGACCAGCACAAGCCGGTCGCCGTCATCTGCCACGGCGGGTGGATCCTGACCGAAGCCGACGTGCTGAAGGGCCGCACCCTCACGAGCTACCCGACCCTGCAGACCGACCTGCGGAACGCCGGCGCGACCTGGGTCGACGAAGAGGTCCACGTCGACCAGGGGCTCGTCTCGAGCCGCAACCCCGACGACCTTCCCGCTTTCAACGCCAAGCTCGTGGAAGAGGTCGCCGAGGGGAAGCACTCCGGCCAGACGTCCTGAGCATTTCTATGAAAGGGACCCGGACCACGGTCCGGGTCCCTTTCACGTCGGCCTGCGCGCACACCCTCCGTGATGCGCACAACCTCAGCCCGAAACCGCCCTCACGAACGGAGGATGCGCACATCACGGAGGCAATGTCGCGCCGACGCATCCCCGCCCGCGCGCGACACGACCCGTCGCCTCCGCGCACATCACGGACGCCATGACGTTCCGACGCAGACCCGCGCGCGCGGTGCCGAGGCACCCCCGCCCACGCGTCGGCCCACCAGCCCCGTAGAACCGGCCCTGCCGTCGCCCGAACCCCGCACGCGCCCGGCCCTCACCCACCCTGGCACGACGGGCACCACTGACCGCCGCCCTTGGTGCCGGGGATGTCCTCGATCGCACCGCCGCACCCGGGGCACGGCTCGCCCGTGCGGCCGTGCACTCGCATCGCGGCCACTTTCGCCGCCTTCTGCTCCGCGATGGGGACGCCGCGGCGCGCCGCCACGGCCGTCGCGAGGGTGTCGTGCAGGGCCTCGTACAGCCGGGTCACCTCCTCGGCGTTCAGCGAGGACGCGTGGGCGACCGGCGACAGCCGCGCGGCGAAGAGGATCTCGTCCGAGTACGCGTTCCCGATCCCGGCCAGCGTCTCCTGCTCCTGCAGCAGAGCCTTGAGCTGCTTGCGTCGTCCGCCGAGCGCCGCCCGGAGCATCTCGAGAGAGAAGGCCGGGTCGATGGCATCCGGTCCGAGCTTCGCCACCGACGGCACCTCTCGCGCGTCGTCGACGAAGTGCAGCTGCACCGACAGCCAGTCCCCCGCGTCGGTGATGCCCAGGATGCCGTCGGCGAAGACCACGCGCGCTATCACCGCGGCCGCGGTCGCGGGCTCCTCCTCATCGACCTCGGTCCAGGTCGCCCAGCCCGCCCGGCCGAAGCCGAGAGCGAGGTGCGCCCCCTCGAGGTCGAGGTCGACGTGCTTGCCGTACCGCGTCACCGCGGTCACCCGTCGCCCCACGAGCTGGTCGAGGGGACGGGCCCGGGTCTTCCACGCCCTCCCCTCGACGAGCTCGGTATCGACGACCTCGCGACCCGTCAGGCGCTCGCGCAGGAACAGCGCGAGCGCCTCGACCTCGGGAGCTTCGGGCATCGGCGGATGCCGCTCAGGCCCCGGACTCGGACGCCGTGGGCGCCGCGGGGGCGGTGGGAGCCGCAGACGCCGCCGCCGAGGGACGCGCCGCCGATTCGGCGAAGGCGTCGGCCACGACACGTCCCTGGATGATCTGCGTCAAGTCGATGCCGGTCGCCGCCCGGACGGCCTCGAACGACGAGCGCAGGCCCGTCGCCGACTCCGCGGCGAGATGGCCGCTGGCGCCCTCGCCACCGAGCACGGTGATGTTGCCGACCCGGTCGTAGCCCTTGGCGAACTCCGCCATCATCGGCACGAGCGCTTCGAGGGCCCGCTGCGCCAGCAGTGCCTCCTGGTTGTGCGACAGAGCCTCCGCCTCGGCGCGGATCGCCTCGGCACGTGCCTCACCGGCCAGGCGCACAGCCTGAGCGTCGGCCTCGGCGCGCACGCGCACGGCCGCGGCCTCCTGCTGGGCGATCTCGGCGCGCGCCTGAGCCGCCTTGATCTGGGCGTACGACTCCGCGTCGGCGTCTTTCTGACGCTGGTAGAGGTCGGCGTCGGCGACGCGGGAGACCTCGGACTCGAGGCGAGCCTGGGTGTTCTGCGCCTCCTGCTGCAGAACGGCCTGGCGTCGCTCGGCGCGCGTCAGGGCCTCCGCCTGCTCGGCTTCGGCGTTCGCGCGGCCGACCTCGGCCTTGGCCGCGGCGCTGTTCTTGTCGAGCTTGGTCTGCTCGATGAGGTTGGCCTCGTCGGTGGCGATCTGTCGCGCGCGGATCTCTCGGACCGCGTTGATGCGGGCGACCTCGGCCTCGCGCTTCACGCGCTCGACCTCGGTCGCGCCGAGCGCGGCGATGTAGCCGTTGCCGTCGGTGACGCCCTGGATCTGGAACGAGTCGAGGATGAGCCCCTGCGACGACAGATCGCCCTTGATGCCCTCGGCGATCTGGTCCGACAGACGCTGGCGGTCGCGCATGAGCTCCTCGACGGTCAGCGTCGCGACGACGCCACGCAGCGCGCCCTCGAGCTGCTCGGTCGTGAACTGCTCGATGGCCTTGTCCTGCGAGGCGAAACGCTCGGCCGCACGGCGCACCGACTCGGGGTCGGACCCGATCTTGACCAGTGCGACACCGCTGACGTTGACGGTGACGCCGTTCGACGACTGCGCGGTCGGCTCCATCTTGATCTGACGCGCGCGCAGCGAGATCATCTCGCCGCGCTGGGTGAGCGGGTTGACGATGGCGCCGCCGCCGGTGATGACGGTGATGCGCGAGGACTCCCCGTCCGCGCCCCTCTGCCGCTTACCCACGATGACCAGGGCTTCGTCGGCCTTCGCGACGCGGTACCAGCCGCGGATCAAGCCCGCGACGATCAACAGGACGACGACGACAACGACGAGTGCGATGACCACGACGATGCCGATCGCCCCCAGAGCAGCAAATTCCATGGTTCTCCTTCGACAGGCACCGCCGGAGGCGGCGCGGGGGAATTGCTTCCAACCTATCCGGGGCCCCGCGGGCACTGTCCAGCCCCGGAGCGCACGATCGACGTCCCCGAGGGGCCGGCCGGGAGCGTACCGTTGAGGGTGAGGCGGCCCGAACCGCCCGAAGAAGGGTCCCCCATGAAGATCGTTTCGTCGCAGGACTGGCGGGATGCCATCCGCTTCGACGCCCCCGTCCTCGTCGCCGATGTCGTCCCGGGCGAAGCCACCCGCTGCGTCGCCTGCGGAACCGAGGGTCCGCTCTACGAGCGCACCGAGCTGTGGGCGGTCAAGCACCGCCATCCGAAGCACCACGGCGGATTCGTCCGTTTCTACTGCGAGGCGCACAAGCCGGCTGCCCCGCCTCCGCCGCCCGCGCCGACCATTGAAGCCCGCCGCGCCCGCGCCACCTCCGCCCCCAAGGAGCGTCGCGCGCCGAGCCTGAAGCCCACTCCGATCACCGACCGCCCCACGCGCGCGATGTGCCCCGACTGCTTCGTCGAGGTCTCCGCCGGCGGCGACTGCGGAATGTGCGGCGCTCAGGTCGTCTGACCGACCGCCCACGCGAAAGAACCGCCCCGGATCGCTCCGGGGCGGTTCTCGCGTTGCAGTGACCTCAGCGCGCCGAGATCGTCCACCCCGCGTCGTGCGAGGCACCGGGGTCGAGCGAGACCACGCCGGTGGCGAAGTCGTAGGCGTCGTCGTTGAACGCGTCGGGCGCGCAGGTCATCGGCTCGACCGCGAGTCCTGCTCGATGTCCGGGGGTTCCGGGCCCCGTCGGCAGGTCGGCCGTGTGGATCTGCACCCACGCGCAGTCCTCGTCCCACGTCATGGCCACGGCCGAACCGGAGGGATCGGTGAGCGTCACGGTCGCGCGGCCGTCGGCATCCCGGATCAGTCCGGTGTAGGCGTGATCGATCTCGACCGCGCCGAGCACGCGCTCGTCGCGGTAGTCGAAGCGGTCGCCGTCGACCTCGACGGATGCCAGGGCCACCGGCGCGAGGCGGTCGGGCGTGACCTCCAGCACGGTGTCGGCCGGCAGCGAGAGCGTCCATTCGTCGAGGCTCGCCGGACCCGCGACGAGGTAGGGGTGCGGACCGGTCCCCCACGGTGCGGGCGTGTCCGACAGGTTGGTCGCGCGGACCGTCTGCGTGAGGCCGTCGGCGTCCAGGCGGAACGTGGTCGAGACGGCGAGCCACCACGGGTATCCCGCCTGGGCGGTCACGGTCGCGGTGAGGGTCACGGATTCGTCCGATGCCTCGAGGATGTTCCAGTCGACCCACGACAGCAGTCCGTGCAGGGCGTGGCCACGGTTCGGCTCCGTGAGGGGCAACTGGTGCTCGACCCCGTCGAAACGATGGATGCCGTCCACCACCCGGTTGGGCCAGGGAGCGAGCGTCGTACCGCGATACGCGGGACGCAGTTCGTCGGCGTCGAAGGGGACCACGAGGTCGCGACCTTCGAAGGTGAGTGAGCGGAGGGACGCGCCGACGCTGGCGATCGCGGCTTCATAGCCGTGGGCGCGCAGGACGACGGGAGTGCCCGAGACGAGCGTGGGCGTCTCGGTGGGAACGGCAGCGGTCATTCCGCCATTATCGCGAACGCGGGCGCCCGCCCCCGGCATCCGTCCCGGAAACGACGAATGCCCCGACCGCGGGGGTCGGGGCATTCGGGGAGGGCGACTTACTTGAAGGCGTCCTTGACGTTCTCGCCGGCCTGCTTAGCGTGGGCCTTGGTCTGGTCCGCCTGGCCCTCGGCCTCGAGGCGCTCGTTGTTGGTGGCCTTGCCCGTGGCTTCCTTCGCCTTGCCCGCGATGTTCTCAGCGGCGTTCTTGATCTTGTCGTCGAGTCCCATGTCGGCACCTCCCGTTAGGTTTCCGGGTATCTCCCGATGTGCGTCCACGGTAGGTCGGCCCCCTCGACGCGCCGGGGGGGCTTGAAATTCGTGTGCGTGTGAGGCAGGCAGACCGGTTAGGTTCGAACTATGCGCCGGGGGGAAGCATCATTCGCGACGGTCGGTCTCGTCTCATGACCGCGCCGGACACGCTCGCCGATTTCTCGAGCCTGCTCGACGACGCACCGCGCGAGCCCGCGCCGCGCGGCCGGGGCGGCAGGATCGCGCTCATCGTCTTCCTCGTCGTCCTGCTGGCGACGCTCGGCGGCGGCGGTGGGTACGTCTGGTGGGCATCCGCGGCGCCCCTCCCGGCCCCGACCGTCACCTCGCAGGCTCCGAGCGTGAGCGCGGGGGCGGCGGCATCCCTCGTCCTGCCCTCCTCCGGCTCGGCGCGGGTGAGCATCGACGGAGGCGAACAGTACCTGGGACCGGACGCCGCGGGGGTGTTCGCGTCGTCGGGCGGAGACGAAGCCCGTCCCGTCGCCAGTATCGCCAAACTCGTCACCGCCCTGGTCGTCCTCGACGCGCATCCGCTGACCGACGCCGCCGACCCCGGTCCCACCATCGCCTTCACCGAGGCCGACACCGACCTCTACGACCGGTTCTACGTGCAGGGGGTCACGATCGCCAAGATGCCCGACGGCACGCGGATGCCGCTGCACGACGCCCTGGCGACCATGCTGCTCCCCTCGGCGAGCAACTACGCCGTCGCGATCGCCCGCTGGGGGTTCGGGTCGGAGGGCGCGTACGTCGACGCCGCCCGGTCGTGGCTGGCCCGCAACGGCCTGAACGACACCCGGATCGTGGATGCCACGGGCATCGACGCGCGCAACACCTCCACGCCCGGCGATCTCGTCGCCCTCGGCCGTATCGCCGCGGCGAACCCCGTGATCGCCGCGATCACCTCGCTCCGCTCGATCAGCGTCGCGGGCGCCGGAACCGTGACCAACACGAACGATCTGCTCGGCACGCTCGGCGTCGACGGGCTCAAAACCGGCAACCTCGGCGACGGCAGCTTCAATCTGCTGTTCACGGCCAGCCTCGACGTGGGCATCGGCACCCCGTTGAAGATCACCGGCGTCCGTCTGGGTGGTGAGACCCACGACAGCACCGACGCCGACGTGGCGCGGTTGCTGCAGAGCATCAGCGACGGGTTCCACGACGTGCCCGTCGGCTCGCTCGGCGCGACGATCGGCACGATCACGACACCGTGGGGATCCGAGGCGTCTCTCGTCCTCGCCAAGAACGCCGAGCTGCGCACCTGGTCCGACACCCCGGTGACCGTGACGCTCGACACCGTCGCCCCGCGCACCTTCGCCGACGGGGAGACCGTCGGGACGGTGACTTGGACGGCCGGTCCGCAGTCGACCTCGGCCGACGTGAAGATCTCTGGTGCGATCGAGGAGCCCACGCTGCTGTGGCGACTGACCCACCCGGGCGAGCTCGGCTGACGAAGGCCCGCGCCCCTCAGCGCAGGTGGTCGCGCGCCCAGAGGGCCGCGCTCGTGCGGTCGGCCACCCCGATCTGGCGGAACACACTGCTCAGGTGCGCCTTCACGGTGCGTTCGGTGATGCCCAGGGCCGTGGCGACCTGCTTGTTGGCCAGGCCGTCGGCGACGAGACGCAGCACCTCCTCTTCGCGGGCGCTCAGACCGCTGCCGGGGGCGGTGGGCTCCGGCAGCAGCGCACCCGCGACCCGCGGATCCAGCGGCGCATGACCCCCGTGCACGGCCCGGACGGCCGCGCGCAGGTCGTGGGGCTCGGCATCCTTCAGCTGATATCCCGTGGCGCCCGCCGCGACGGCACGCCGCACCTGCGCGCGGTCGCCGAACGAGGTGAGCACGAGCACCCGGATGCCGGGAACCCGGGCGCGGAGCTCCCGAGTGGCCGTCACGCCGTCCATCACGGGCATCGAGAGGTCCATGACCGCCACGTCGACGTCGACGCCCTCGACGAGGGCGAGGGCGTCGGCGCCGTTGGCCGCGGTCGCCACGACGGCGATGTCGCCCTCGGCCGAGAGGACGGATGCCAGGCCCTCCCGCACCATGGAGTGGTCGTCGACGACGAGGACGCGGATCACGGGGTCTCCCGGAGTGTGTCGGAAAGGCGGAGACGCCAGCGCGTACCCCGGCCGGGGGCGGTCGCGAGAGCGAGCTCGGCTCCCGCATCGGTGGCGAGGTCGTGGAGGACGCGCAGGCCGAGGTGCCCCTCGGCCGGGGCGTCGAGCGCGGCACGGGCGTCGAAGCCCGGGCCGTCGTCGGCGACGACGAGCTCGACCCGCCCGCCCTCATGGGCCACGGAGATCGTCACGGCGCACGGCGCGGCGTGGGTGACGGCGTTGCGGAGCGCCTCCTGGGCGACCCGGTAGATCAGGCGCTCGTCCGCCTCCGACAACGCCTCTACCGGCGTGCGCAGGTCGATCGAGACCTCGACGCCGCGCGTGCGGGCGGTGGCCGCCAGATCGTTCAGTGCGGAGGCCAGGCCGGCGGCCGCGAGGTTCTCGGGGTAGATGTCCACGAGCAGGGAGCGAAGGACCCGGACGTTTCCGCGCACGGCACCCGCGATCTCGCGCATTCCCGCCGAACCCTCCCCCTCGCCGCGCGCGGCCGCGGCGGTCGCGGCGGCCTCGGCTCCGTAGCTGGTGGCGACCAGCTCCTGCACCGGACCGTCGTGCAGCGAACCCGCGATGCGGCGCCGCTCGGCGTCCGAGGCGTCGACCGCCCGCTGGAGGAGTTCGGCACGGCGGGCCTCGGCTCCGCGCAGCTGGCGCAGCAGGGTCCACACGATCGGGGCGGTGAGCACGACCAGTAGCAGCAGGCTGCTCGTGGTCACGCCCGCGAATCCGCGCCAGAGCTCGGCGGAGCGGGCGGCCACCGGCTCGTAGGGGTAGTACGCCTCGAAGAGCACCTGCTGCCCAGCGGGCGTCCACATCGGTCGGTACACCTCGAGCAGTCGCGAGCCGGTCTCGAATTCGTTCTCGTCTTCCGACAGGTCGGACACCGCCGCCCGCGTCGACGGCGTGGACAGGGCCGCACGCTGGGCGTCTTCGAGGGCGAAGGTTCGCCCGATCAGCTGCGGCTCGTCGGCGTAGAGGACGCGGCCCTGCGTGCTCCAGATCTTCACCCGGATGACGTCGTCGCCCAGGATCTGGGTGCGCATGATCTCGTCGAACGCGGCGATCGCGCTCGGCTCCCCCGCGGCGAGCGCATCGGTGAGCGCGGGCCGCACGACGGCTTCGGCGAGCACGTTCGTCACGTGCGCGGCGTCATTGACGGCCTCGCGTTCCGCCAGCCATTGCGCCCCGAACCCGGCGAGCGCCGCGACCGCGACGAGGACGGCGGCCAATCCCAGGGCCAAACGCACCAGAACGGCACGTGTCGACAGACGACGCGGTGCGGCGGAGGCCGTGCGGGCCTGCACCAGCACCTCCCAGGAGGGCGCGGGCGGATCGGACGTCACTCAGTCGTCTCCCCCGTGGCCGCCGCCGTCGCGCCCGCCGTGATGCCCGTCGTCGCCCGAGGTCGACCCTCTCGAGGAGGATCCTCCCGAGGCCGCGTCGTCTTCCGAGGGCCGATCGTCGCCCGAGCCGGTCACCGCACCACCTGAACCTCCCGCATCCGATGACGAGCGGTCGTCACCGGGCTCCACCCGATCGTCGCGGGGAGCGTCGCCGCCGCGGTCGTCCGCGCCCGACGGCACGACGGCGTCGTCCGAACCGGTGGACCCGCCGCGGTCGTCCGTGGGGGAACCGGCATCGTCACCGCTCGAAGTGCCGGAGTCGCGGTCGTCTCCCGCCTCGGTGCGCTGATCCCGGGCGACGTCGCCGCCGTGATCGTCGGCCGTCGGAGAGGGCGTGGGCTGCAACACCTGCGCGGCCGTCGGCACGGGCACCGGAACGGATTCCGCGAACGAGGCGTTGCCCCACAGCCCGATGGCCGCGGGGGCGGCGGCGAGCACGAGTGCGCTCGCGCCGATGAGGATCCGCTTCTTCATGTCATCCGTCCTTCCGCCCATTGTCACCCGCGACACGGGCTGTCGTGATCCCTTCACTGTGCGCGAAGCGGCGTCCCCGGGGAATCGGACGATGGTCGTAGTACCAAGGTCGCATTGCCCGGTCCGTGGCCCCGGCCCGACGGTGGACACAGCTCGCCCACCGACGAAACGAGACACCATGAGCATCACAACCCCGCCCCGCCGTCGACTGGCCCGCGGTACCGCGATCGTCGCGGCCGCCCTGGTCGCGGCATCCGGGCTCCTCCTGCCCGCCGCGGCGCACGCCAAGACCACCTCGACGGGCGGCGACTACGCGGTCACCGTCAACGGCACCACCTACAACCCCGCTCCCGGCAAAGACGCGAAGCTCAAAGACCTCACCGTCTCGGGCCGCATCACCGTGAGCGGCAAGAACAACCGCTTCACGATCGATCCCTCAACTCTCGGCGTCTACGACTACACGCTCACCGGGGCGCCCGACACGCAGCGGATGGTGACGAGCCCCACCGTGGTGTTCGCCTCGAAGGTGCCGACCCTCACCGACGCGCAGCGCGCGGGAGCGCGCCTGTCCAGCCTCGAGGTGCGCGACGACGCGATCGTGGCGATCTTCACGACCGCGGGCGGCAAGCTGAAGATCCAGGCGAAAGACGGCGCGCAGGGCGGCATCTTCCAGATGGAGCCCGAGTTCGCCGCTCCCGTCGAGCTCGTGCACACGCTCGGGCCGGGCCTGTTCTACTTCGTGAACCAGTACACCGGCAAGGTCAACTTCGGCAACGGCGTGGATGCCGTCGCCTCCGGCGCGACCGCCCACCAGATGCTGCTCGGCAAGGACAGCCCGCAGGTCGCGACGAAGACGTATCAGGATGCCACCGTCACCCGGTGGACGGTGGCCTCGGGCGGTCGCATGGGCGGCGTGCTCGGCGAGGATGCGGTGGAGCTCTCGGCCGGCGCCACGAACTGCACCAGCCAGTGCCAGGCGCAGAACCGCATCAACGGCTCTCTCCCCGTTCCGCCCGACCCGACGAACCCGACGCCGATCGGCGGCTGAGTCGCGCCGTACCCCTCGGAACCCCCGGCCGCGTGGTCGGGGGTTCCGCGTGTTCGTGGCCGCGAGCCCCTGCGGCCCGACCGTCGTCCCCGCGGAGCTCGCGAAACCGTCGGCCGGAGCGGGCGGCCGGGTCGCTTCCTCGTTTCGACGCCCCGTCGCTACGCGGAGGGCGGGCCTCCGAGCGCGTCCACGAGGATCCGCGGGTCGATGTCGAGGTTCTCGGCGGAGACCGTGCGACGACGCCGCTTGCGCCCGTCCTGGCGCGCGAAGACGACGAGAGCCGTCCGCAGCAGACCGGACGCCGGTCGGATCTCCGCGGTCGTACCTTCTCGGGCCCACTCCTCACCGCGCACCCGCGGAAACAGACCCGACGGCCGCTCGATCGCGGGGAACTGCACGCTCGTGGGAGTGATCGCGACAGCGATCTCGGGGATGCGCGGCCGCCGCCGGAGCTGACGCACACCCAGCGCGCCCATGGCGAGAGGGACGACGAGCATCGCTGCGATAGCGAGGAAGAGCGAGACGCTCGCCTGTCCGACGATGGACGCCGCCACGACCGGCAGCAGAGTAACAAGTCCCCACAGCACGCCGAGAACGAGCAGCAGGATGCCCTGCTTCCGGACGAGCGTGGCCAGGGTCCGTCCCACGGCCGCTCGCTTCGCCGCGTCATGGCGCGCGGTGACGGTCACGTCCGCAGCCATCGATCGACCCCGTCCGTCCGACCCGCGCGTCAGTTGTTGAAGCGGAACTCCACCACGTCGCCGTCCTGCATGACGTAGTCCTTGCCCTCGAGGCGTGCCTTGCCCTTCGCACGCGCTTCGGCCACCGAGCCGAGCTCGACCAGGTCGGCGAACGAGATGACCTCGGCCTTGATGAAGCCCTTCTCGAAGTCGGTGTGGATGACACCGGCCGCCTGCGGGGCCTTGGCACCCTGCGGGATCGTCCAGGCGCGCGCTTCCTTGGGGCCGGCGGTGAGGTAGGTCTGCAAGCCCAGCGTGGCGAAGCCGATGCGGGCGAGCTGATCCAGACCCGACTCGTCCTGACCCGTGGATGCCAGCAGCTCGGCGGCGTCCTCGGGGTCGAGGTCGATCAGCTCGGACTCGATCTTGGCATCCAGGAAGACGGCCTTCGCGGGAGCGACCAGGGCCGCGAGCTCGTCCTTCTTGGCCTGATCCGTGAGCACGGCCTCGTCGACGTTGAAGACGAAGATGAAGGGCTTCGCGGTGAGCAGGCCCAGTTCGCGGATCGGCGAGAGGTCGAGACCGGATGCCGACAGCAGCACGCCCCGCTGAAGGGCGTCCTGCGCGGCCTTGGCGGTGTCGAGCACCGAGGGGTCGAGCTTCTTGCCCTTGACCTCTTTCTCGTACCGGGTGATCGCCTTCTCCAGCGTCTGGAGGTCGGCGAGCTGCAGCTCCGCGTTGATGGTCTCCATGTCGCTGGCCGGGTTCACCTGGCCGTCGACGTGGACCACGTCGTCGTCGGCGAATCCGCGGACGACCTGGGCGATGGCATCCGCCTCACGAATGTTCGCGAGGAACTGGTTGCCGAGCCCCTCGCCCTCGCTCGCGCCGCGGACGATGCCGGCGATGTCGACGAACGACACCGCGGCGGGCACGAGACGCTCGCTGCCGAACACGTCGGCGAGCTTCTGCAGCCGCGCATCGGGAAGGTTCACGACCCCGACGTTGGGCTCGATGGTGGCGAACGGGTAGTTCGCGGCGAGCACCGAGTTCTTGGTCAGGGCGTTGAAGAGAGTGGACTTTCCCACGTTGGGAAGGCCGACGATTCCGATGGTAAGAGCCACGGGAGTCCAGGTTACCCGGCCCGGGGCGCCCTCACCGCGTCAGGGCCGCCGCGCGCGGAACGCGTGGGTGACGTAGGGCAGCGCGACGGTGCCCCCGTCGGCCAGTTCGGGAACGGATGCCACCACCCCGTCGACCGCGGCGTCGATCCGCGCGCGCTCCCGCGGACTCGCGGTGATGATGTCGCTGCGCGAAGAGACGAGCTCGCGCAGCACGGGCAGGGTGATCGGCCGCTCCCACCGCCATTCGCGATGCTCGAGCCCCGCGAACGGCTCTCCGACGCGCGGGCCGGTGGTCGCGAGGAGCACCTCGGCGTTCGAGCCGCCCATGGCCGCCGTCAGGCGCCGCACCCAGTCGACGGCGTCGTCGCGGATGTTCCAGATCAGACCGAGCGAGCCGCCGCTGCGCAGCACCCGCCCGGCTTCGCGCGACGCGGCCTCGACGTCGACCCAGTGCCAGGCCTGCCCCATCACGAGGGCGTCGAGGCCGGCGTCGGGAAGCGGCAGGTGCTCAGCCGTGCCGACGAACGTGGGGACACCCCTCACCGCCTCGCGCAGAGTCGCGAGCATGTCGGCATCCGGGTCGACCGCCACGACGTCGGCGCCGAGCTCGACGACCGCGCGCGTGAGCTTTCCCGTCCCGGCACCGACGTCGGCCACGCGCAGGCCGCGTCCCGGCTCGCGCACCGGCGCGAGCAGCCACTCCACAGCCGCGGCCGGGTACCCCGGTCGGCCCGATTCGTAGGCGGATGCCGCCTGCCCGAACGACGTCGACTTCTCACTCCCCGTCATGGCCCCGACCCTACGCTGCCCCTCCGACACCGCAGCAGGGCGATCGGCCCGGCGTCGGAGGCGTGCCCCTCAGCCCGGGAGCCGTTGCGCGGAGTCGGTGCTCGACACGCCGATCCCGGATGCCGAACGCCGGTGTCTCGCCGACGGACCCCGCGCGACAGTGTCCGCCGCCCCCTCCGCCGTGCAGGGCGGACCCCGGTGTGTCGCCGACGGACCCGCGCGACGGTGTCCGCCGCCCCTTTCGCCCTAGGTGGCGGACCCCGGCGCGCCTCCCGGGCGACGCGGCCCCCACGGCGCAGGGTGGAGCCGTGGCTCTGGATTTCACCGCGATCGACTTCGAAACGGCGAACTCCAGCGGAGCGTCCGCCTGTGCCGTGGGGCTCGCGCGGGTGCGCGGGGGTCGCGTCGTCGCCACCGCGGCCTGGCTCATCAAGCCGCCGCCCGGGCACGACCACTTCGCCCCGATCAACGTCGGCATCCACGGCATCGAACCCGCCCACGTCGTGGACGCGCCGTCGTGGAGCGCCCAGCTCGAACGCCTCACGGCCTTCGCCGGCTCCGACGTGCTCGTGGCGCACAACGCCGGCTTCGACATGTCGGTCCTCCGTCGCGCGTGCGCCGCGACCGGCGACGAGTGCCCGCCCTACCGCTACCTCTGCAGCGTGCAGATGTCGCGCAAGACCTACACGCTCGACTCCTACCGGCTGCCGCTCGTCGCCGCCGAGGCGGGCTGTTCCCCCTTCGCGCACCACGACGCGCTCGCCGACGCCGTCGCGTGCGCCGAGATCACGATCGACTGCGCCCGGCGCGCCGGGGTCGACGACGTACAGGGCCTCGCCGCGCACTTGGGCGTGCGCATCTCGCAGATCGCCGTCGAACCGGCCGAGCGCGCCGTCGCCTGAATCAGGCCATCGCCTCCCGATCGCGGTCTGAGGCCTCCCACCGAGCACCACCGGCAACCTTCTCGCGTCGCATCCGCCCTCGCCCGCGCCCGCCCGGCCCGTCTTTCCGGCGATGTCGGAGGTGTGCGGCATGCTGACCCCATGGATGCCATCACCCTCGTGCTCGTGATCCTCGCCCTGGCGCTCGGCGTCGCCGGCGGGTGGTTCGTCGGTGGGGCCCGTGTGGCCGCGCGCAGCGCTGTCGACCAGCGCGATCTCGAGGCCCGCGCGGTTGCGGCCGAGACCGCGCGGGCGGGGCTGCAGCAGCAGCTCGAGCATCAGGCGGCGATGTATCGCGAGCTCGTCGGCCAGTCGCGATCCGACCAAGCCGCTCGCGAAGAACGCGAGCGTCGCGAGCAGACCGTCCTGCGCGCCCTCGACCCCGTCCGCGAGACCCTCGACGCGATGCAGCGCAAGGTCGACGGGCTCGAGCGCGACCGCGTCGAGCAGTACTCCGCGCTGGGCGAGCAGCTCAGGCTCTCGCGCGAGGCCGACGAGGCCCTGCGCGCCACCACCGAGTCGCTCGCCTCCGCCATGCGCTCGGGCGCGACGCGCGGGGTGTGGGGCGAGACGCAGCTCCGACGCGTCGTCGAAGCCGCAGGACTCACCCGCTACGTCGACTTCGACCTCCAGACGGCGATCTCCAGCGACGCCGGAGCCGGTCGCCCCGACATGGTCGTGCGCCTCCCCGGGGGCAAGGCCCTCGCGGTGGATGCCAAGGTCCCCCTCGACGCCTACCTGCAGGCGAGCGCCATCGCGGTGACCGCGCACGGCGACGAGGGCGCGCGGCGAGCATCGCTCCTGTCCAAGCACGCGCGGGCGGTACGGGCGCACGTCGACGCGCTGGCGAAGAAGGCCTACTGGGCGGGACTGACCACCAGCCCCGAGTTCGTCGTGTGCTTCCTCCCCAGCGAATCGCTCCTCGCTTCCGCTCTCGACGAAGATCCGACCCTGCTCGAGTACGCCTTCGCGCGGCGCGTCGCCCTCGCCTCTCCGGTCAACCTGTGGGCGGTGTTGAAGACGGTGGCGTTCACCTGGACGCAGCAAGACGTGTCCGACGAGGCTCGAACGCTGTTCCAGCTCGGCACCGAGCTGTACGAGCGGGTCGGGGTCCTCGCGGGGCACGCCAACGACCTGCGTCGCGCGATCGAGAAGACGGTCGACAGCTACAACCGTTTCGCGGGGTCGCTCGAGTCGCGCGTGCTCGTCACCGCCCGCAAGTTCCCGGGGATCGACGAGACGAAGCTCGCGGCCGTCAGCGCTCCCCCGGCCCTCGACGCGACGCCCCGCCGGTGGACGGCGCCCGAGATGCTCGACATCGACGCGCCGGCGTCACCGGCCGACCCCGAGGGCTCCGCCCCCGACGACCCCGCCGACGCGACGCTCGGCGAGACCGAAGCGGCCGCGGCGCCCACCTATGCCGATATCGGGAGCGTTCGCGAGCGGGCGGGGTTCCCCGCCGACCCGGGTCGACCGGCGGAGCAATGACGCGCCGCGACGCCGCGGCCTGAGCGACTCAGGTCGACGATCGACGGGCGCCATCCCCGCAGACGAGACCGGGCCGACCCTGACGGATCGACCCGGTTCGGAAAGCGGGATGCCGCGACCTCGGGCCGCGGTATCCGGAAGAAGGCTCAGGACCCGCCGGGCACCCAGCTCAGCAGGCTCACCACGGCGGCGGACACGCCCACGAAGGCACCGACCATCCACCACGCGCTGACCTCGTGACCCTCGTCGCGGCGGACGCGCAAGAGTACGTCGGGACGGCGAGCCGGGTCGACGGCGCTGGCGATGACCGCCTGCGCACCTGTCTGAGGTGCGGTCTGATTCGTCGGAGCTGTTGCCATGGACGATCCCCCTTCGGGTCTCGGAAGAACACAGCGTCGCCGTTGACACTCCTAGAGATTCTGCCAGACGAGGTCCGAGGGACCGGTCACGCTTGCGTCACGACACGCCCGGCTGTATCTGCACGCCGGTCGGTCGTTCGCGCTGCGGCGGTCCGCGGAACAGCAGCCCGCCGACGGCTGGTCGCCACGTCGCGGGCGAAATGTCGGCGACCCGCTCTTCGGACCCGATCGCCCGCTCGAGCTCGGCCCGTGCTCGCCTCACCAGCCGGCCCGTCTCGGCAGACGGCCCGTCCCCGAAGCCAGCCCGCCTCGGCAGCCGGCCCGTCTCAGCAGTCCGCCCGCGTCACAGCCACTTCGAGGTCAGGTGCTCCGACGAGATGCGCCGGAGCGTGCCCGAGGCTCCACGCAGGACGACGCTCTCGGTGTAGATGAAGTCACCGTCGCGGCGCACGCCCTGCACGAGCTGGCCGTCGGTCACGCCCGTCGCCACGAAGATCGTGTTCTTGCCCTTCACCAGATCATCGGCCTCGTAGACCGTGCCGTCGATCTTGAGGCCGGCATCCAGGCCCTTGTGCTTCTCGTCGTCGGTACGGGGAGCGAGCACGCCCTGGATGTGACCGCCGAGGGCCTTGATGGCGCAGGCGGTGACGATGCCCTCGGGGCTGCCGCCGATGCCCACGCACATGTCGGTACGGGCGTTGTGACGGGCGGCGTTGATGCCGCCGGCCACGTCGCCGTCGCTCATCAGACGGGTTCCGGCGCCCGCTTCGCGGATGTCGGCGATGAGCTGCTCGTGGCGGGGACGGTTCAGCACCGACACGACGATCTCGTCGACCGGCTTGCCCAGCGCCTTGGCCAGCAGGCGGATGTTCTCGCCGATGGGCAGGCGGATGTCGACCACGCCCACGCCCGCGGGGCCCGTGACGAGCTTGTCCATGTAGAAGACGCTCGATGCATCGAGCATGGTCCCCTGGTCGGAGACCGCGATGACCGAGAGGGCGTTCTGACGGCCGGCGGCCGTGAGCGAGGTGCCGTCGATCGGATCGACCGCGACGTCGCACTGGGGGCCACGGCCGCTGCCGACGCGCTCCCCGTTGTAGAGCATGGGGGCGTTGTCCTTCTCGCCCTCGCCGATGACGATCGTGCCGTCGAAGTTGACGGTGCTGAAGAAGGCGCGCATCGCGTCGACGGCCGCGCCGTCGGCGGCCTCCTTGTCACCCCGCCCGATGAAGGGGACGGCACGGATGGATGCCGCCTCCGTCGCCCTCACCAACTCCAGAGCCAGGTTGCGGTCGGGGTGCAAAGGGCTCATGTCGGCAGTCAGGCTCACCATGGGCCCCACTGTATCCAGCGTGGCCGTCACATTCGGCTGTTTTCCGCGCCGCGGACACGAAGGATTCGCCGTTCTTAACGAAACGACAGAACTGCCGCGTTCCTGTCGCCGCGGGACCGTCACGATCCGGCGGCTTCGCTAGAGTGACCGTTGTCCCGACAACACCAAGGAGCACCTCCATGCCCGTCGCTTCCCCTGAGCAGTACGCCGACATGCTGGACCGCGCGAAGGCCGGCGGCTTCGCGTACCCGGCGATCAACGTCTCGAGCTCGCAGACCATCAACTCGGTGCTCCAGGGCCTGACCGAGGCCGGCTCCGACGGCATCCTCCAGGTCACGACCGGTGGTGCCGACTACTTCGCCGGTCACACGGTCAAGGCCCGCGCCACCGGCGCCCTCGCCTTCGCCAAGTACGTGACCGAGGTCGCGAAGAACTACCCGATCACGGTCGCCCTGCACACCGACCACTGCCCGAAGGACGCCCTTCCCGGCTTCGTGCTCCCGCTGCTGGAGGCCTCCGAAGAAGAGGTCAAGGCCGGTCGCAACCCCATCTTCCAGTCGCACATGTGGGACGGCTCGGCCGTTCCCCTCGACGAGAACATCGACATCGCGGCCGAGCTTCTCCCCCGCATGAAGAACATCAACGCCATCCTCGAGATCGAGGTCGGTGTCGTCGGCGGCGAGGAAGACGGCGTGCAGCACGAGGGCTCCAACGAGGCGCTCTACACGACGGTGGCCGACGTCACCAAGGCCGTCGAGCGCCTCGGCCTCGGCGAGAACGGCCGCTACATCTCGGCCCTCACCTTCGGCAACGTGCACGGCGTGTACAAGCCCGGCGGCGTGAAGCTCCGCCCCGAGCTGCTCGGTGAGATCCAGGAGGGCATCGCGGCGAAGTTCGGCACCGGCCCCAAGCCCCTCGACCT
This sequence comes from uncultured Microbacterium sp., assembly GCF_947489255.1. Classification (GTDB taxonomy): domain Bacteria; phylum Actinomycetota; class Actinomycetes; order Actinomycetales; family Microbacteriaceae; genus Microbacterium; species Microbacterium phycohabitans. Next base: position 37,468 of record NZ_CANLCY010000002.1, on the reverse strand, counting down.
CGTCTTCCACGGCGGCAGCGGCTCGACCGACGAGGAGATCGCCCTCGCGGTCGCCAACGGCGTCGTCAAGATGAACATCGACACCGACACCCAGTACGCCTTCACGCGCTCGATCGCGGGCTACATGTTCTCCAACTACGAGGGCGTGCTCAAGCTCGACGGCGAGGTCGGCAACAAGAAGCAGTACGACCCCCGCGCCTGGGGCAAGGTCGCCGAGTCGGCCATGGCCGTCCGCGTGGTCGAGGCCACGAAGCAGCTCGGCTCCTACGGCCAGTCGAAGAGCTGACCCACTCGCGCCTCACGAACGCCCCGGCTCCGGCCGGGGCGTTCGTCGTTTCCGGATGCCACGCTCCTCCGCCTCCGTCGGGCCCCACGACCGGAACGCACCGCGCCACCCAACGCCGCCCACGCACGCCCCCGCGCACAACGGCTGGACGAATGGACGACTCGCCGCCTCCGTCGAGCCCCACGGCCGAAACCCACCGCCCCCACCCAACGCCGCCCACGCACGCCCCCGCGCACAACGGCAGGACGAACGGACGACTCGCCGCCTCCCACGCCTGCCGGCCGGCGTGTCGCCAAAACTTCCCGCCGTCGTGCACAGCCGCCCCAATGGCGCGCACGCCCACCGTCGGCCGATCCCCCGGCACCGGCGCGCACGCCCGACGGCCCGCGGCTCAGCTGCGATACACCTCGAGCACGGTCGGCGCTCCCTCCGGCGACGACACGACCTCGACGGCATCCCCCGCGCGCACCTCGCCCGCGCGACGCACGCGCAGATAAGCGCCCAGACGCCCCTCGTCGGAGAACCGCTTGACCCATCCGCGTGCCGCCGCGCCGCCGACCCAGCGTGCGAAGGTCGCGCAGGGCGTGCGGGGCATCGTCACCTCCACCTCGACGGCGTCACCGATGCGCCACACCTCGCCGATGCGGGCGTTGTTGACGTCGATGCCCTCCACGCGCAGGTTCTCCCCGAACCATCCCGGGTGCAGCTCGCGGCCGAGCTCGCCCTCCCAGAACGCGGCGTCCTCCGCCGCGTAGGCGTAGACCGCCTTGTCGGGGCCGCCGTGATGCTTCCGGCTCGCCTGCACATCGGCGCGCACCCCGAGCTTGCCCACGCGCACGGCGCCGTCGAGTGCGCGCTTGTCGATCGCGGTCACGCCGACGGACCCGGCATCCGGATGCAATTCACGAACGGCGCAGACGGCGACGAGACGGGGCATGGATCGATGCTAGAGCGTCGGCGCAGGGCGGCCGCACCACGTCTCGGCATCGCACACGCCCGCCGCATCACGACGGGGTCCGCGCCTCACGGCGTGGTGAACTCCCGCCGCATGACGACCGTGTCGCCGTCGAGGGTGCGGATCTCCACCGATCCGATGTCGGCGGCCGCCAGATCGGTTCCCGCGCTCAGTTCGGTCGTCGATCCCGGGCCGGCGCGCCACGTCGACAGCACGCTCGTGGATCCCGAGTCGTCGGTGATGGCGAGCGCGTACGGCCACCCCCCGGGAGGAGCGTCGAGCACCTCACCGGTGTACTGGCACACGAGGTCGATGCGCGTGCCCCACGGGGCCGAGGTCAGCTTGACCGACGCCTCCAGCGGTGCGCCCGACACGCCGTCCAACGCGTACACCGTTCCCGACGACGACACGGCGCTGTTCAGCGCGACGACGCCCGGAACGGCGACCGCGACCAGGGCGATGGATGCCGCGAGCGCCCACCCCGTGATCCGTCGCCGACGACGACGCCGAGCGGCCTGCACGACCCGGCCGCGCAGCGCGGGATCGGGCGCGGCCACCGGCGCCGGTCCGGTGCCCGCGTCGATGCCCCGCGCGCGGTCGGCCGACAGCCGCGACAGCAGCCCCGCCGTCGGCGCGATCTCTGCGACCGCGGCGCGGCACTCCGCGCACACGACCAGGTGGGCCTCGAACTCCGCGCGGTCGGGTGCCGACAGCGCTCCGAGCACGTAGGCGCCGTCCCAGCTCGACAGACGCTCGTGGTCGACGTTCACCGGGTCACCCCTCTCTCCTGCAGGGCGAGCCGCAGCGCTCGCACCGCGTAGTGCAATCGCGACTTGACGGTCCCGGAGGGGATGCCGAGTTCCTCCGCCGTCTGGGCGACGCTGCGCCCTCCGTAGTAGGCGCTGACGATGACCGCCCGATGGTCGGGGGTGAGGGTCGCGAGCGCTTCCTCGACGAGGAGCGCGTCGAACATGGCATCCGTGTCATCGCTCCGCGCCGTCTCGGGGAGCTCGTCGACGGGATGCTCGTGCCGCCGCCGCGCACTGCGCGCCTCGTCGATCACGAGATTGCGGGCGACCGTGTACATCCACGACCGCAGCGATGCCGGGTCGTCGCTCATCACGCGCGGCGTCCGCCACGCACGGAGCAGGGTCTCCTGCACGATGTCGTCGGCGCCGGCGTGATCGCCGGTCAGGCTCACGACGTAGCGCCAGACGGGGGTGGCGTGCGCGTCGTACAGCGCCGTCAGCTGCGCGTGATCGTCTCTCACCGCGGCATCCCCTCTCCCTCGTTCACAGGGGACACGGGATGCCGGGCCTCGCGGTTCAGTTCGGGACGCTGTCGAGGATCGCCGACATGAACTGCGCGTCACCGACGAGGGCCATCGTCACGCAGACACCGGCGACGAGCGCCGTCGCGACGAAGCCGACGAGGGGGACCCAGAACGCGATCCGGCCGCGGCGCAGACGCCGCCAGGTGAAGACCGCCGTGAGCAGCCACCCGACGCCGTACACCAGGGCGGCAGCGGCGCCCCAGACGTATCCGGCCGAGAGGTTGGTGAACGTCGCCGTCACGCCCAGCATCTGGGCGCCGCGCTCCGCATACTCGGGGAAGTTCAGCAGCTGGACGATGGTCGTGACCACCGAGAACAGGCCGTAGAACAACAGGCCGAAGGTCACGATGCGGTCGACGCGCGCCCCACCGGTGGCGGGCGCGGCCAGGGCCACGGGAGCCTTCGCGGCGGCCGGCGACTCCCGCTCCGGCTGCGGGGCGACACCCGCCTCGAGCGCCTCGGTCACCTCGGGTCGCTGGATGCGCGCCCTCTGCTCCTCGGGCGTGGCGTACTCCCCGAACTGCGGGCGCGGACGCTCCGCGCCCGGGGCAGGCACGCCGGAGTCGTCGCTCACGCGCGACCCCGACCGCCGAGGGCCCGGTTGTCGCGCTTGCCGCTGGCATCCTGCCGCAGCTCCTTGGGGAGCGAGAAGATGAGGTCCTCCTCGGCGGTGCGCACCTCTTCGACGTCGCGGTAGCCGGCGCCGGCGAGTTCCTCGAGCACCTCGGTGACGAGCACCTCGGGCACCGAGGCGCCGCTGGTCACGCCGACCGTCTGCACGCCCTCGAGCCACTCCTGCTTGACCTCGTCGACGTAGTCGACGCGGTACGCGGCCTTCGCGCCGTGCTCCAGGGCGACCTCGACCAGACGCACGCTGTTCGAGGAGTTCGCCGAGCCGACCACGATCACGAGATCGGCACCGACGGCGACCTTCTTGATCGCGACCTGGCGGTTCTGCGTGGCGTAGCAGATGTCGTCGGAGGGCGGATCCTGCAGCTCCGGGAAGCGCTCGCGGAGGCGCCGGACGGTCTCCATCGTCTCGTCGACCGACAGCGTGGTCTGCGACAGCCACACGACCTTCGAGGGGTCGCGCACCTCGATGGTGTCGGCGTGGTCGGGCGAGTTGACGACGGTGACGTGCTCGGGAGCCTCGCCCGCCGTGCCCTCGACCTCTTCGTGGCCCTCGTGGCCGATCAGCAGGATCTCGAAGTCGTCGCGCGCGAAGCGCACGGCCTCGCGGTGCACCTTCGTGACGAGGGGGCAGGTCGCGTCGATGGCCTGGAGGCCCCGATCGGATGCCGCCGACACCACGGCCGGTGACACGCCGTGGGCGCTGAAGACGACGTGCGCGCCCGAGGGGACCTCGTCGACCTCTTCGACGAAGATCGCACCCTTCTTCTCGAGCTCGGTGACGACGTGGATGTTGTGCACGATCTGCTTGCGCACGTACACCGGAGCGCCGTAGCGCTCGAGGGCCTTCTCGACGGCGATCACGGCGCGGTCGACACCCGCGCAGTATCCGCGCGGCGCCGCCAACAGCACCTTCTTCTGTCCGTCGACGGGGATATCCTGGAGCCGCCCGCGTCGACCCGGGATACGGGGAACGGGCAGGTGGACGGCAGGTGAGCTCACCCCTCGATTCTACGGGGGCGCCCCTGGACGCCGGCCGAACCTCCCCCACCGCGACCCGCACGGATACGATGACCCCCTCCCCTCCCCGCCCCTCCCGCCGCCACCGGCGCGCATCCGAGCCGATGACATGACCTCCTTCCAGCCCGAGACCATCCCCGGTCAGGCCCCACCGGCCGACAGCGTTCACCCCCGCGATTCGCGCACCGACGCGCCCACCTCCGTCTCGCGCTTGAACGACACCATCCGCGGCTTCATCGAACGGTGGGGTTCGGTGTGGGTCGAGGGCGAGATCACCTCGTTCAACCGCCGCGGCGGCAACGTCTTCGGGCGTCTGAAAGACCTGGGCACCGAGTCGACGGTCTCGTTCCGGATCTGGTCGAGCACCCTCGCGCGACTGCCGAAAGACCTGCAGGTGGGCGATCACGTCGTGGCGTGCGTCAAGGCCGATTACTTCCCCCGCACGGGCGATTTCTCGTTCGCGATCTCGGCGATGCGCCACGTGGGCCTGGGCGAACAGCTCGAGCGCCTCGAGCGCCTGCGCGTGCAGCTGCGCTCCGAGGGGCTCTTCGACCCCGCGCGGAAGAAGCGCCTGCCGTTCCTGCCGCAGTGCATCGGCCTCATCACGGGCGAGAACTCGGATGCCGAGAAAGACGTGCACCGCAATGCCGAGCTGCGCTGGCCGCGCGTGCACTTCCGCACGAAGCACGCGGCGGTGCAGGGCGACCGGTGCGTCCCCGAGACCATCGCCGCCCTGAAGGCCCTGGATGCCGACCCCGAGGTCGACGTGATCGTGATCGCACGCGGCGGCGGCGACCCGCAGACGCTGCTCGGCTTCAGCGACGAGCGCCTGCTGCGCGCGGTGGCCGCGGCATCCACGCCGGTCGTCAGCGCCATCGGGCACGAGAACGACCGCCCCCTGCTCGACGAGGTCGCCGACGTGCGGGCTTCGACGCCGACCGACGCGGCCAAACGCGTCGTACCCGACGTGAGCGAGCAGCGCGCGCTGGTCGCCCAGCTGCGCGCGCGGCTGACCGGGCGCCTCACGCAGCGCGTGGTGCACGACATCGCTCAGCTCGAGCAGATCCGTTCACGTCCCGCGCTGCGCACTCCCCACTCCATGCTCACCTCGCGTGCGCAGGAGCTGTGGATGCTGTCCAACCGCGGCCGCGACATCGTCGACCGCCGCCTCGAGAGCGAGCGGCGGCGCACGCGCGAGCTGAGCGCGGGCCTGCGCGCTCTGTCGCCGCTGGCCACCCTGGCACGGGGCTATGCGATCGCGCAGCTACCCGACGGCGCCGTCCTGCGCGACGCGGCCGACGCCCCCGCGGGCACGGCGCTGCGGCTGACGCTCGAACAGGGCACGGTCGCGACGACCTCGGAGGGCGTCGTCGCGGATGCCGTCCCCCACGGCTCCTCCCCCGCTCCCGCTCCGTTCGACGACGAGGCACCCGACGCCGGTCCGGCCGACGGGGCCGCCTAGAATGGATGCCATGACCGCGACGACCCCCGGCCCCGCCGCCGACGTCGCCACCCTCTCCTTCGAGCAGGCTCGCGACGAGCTCGTGCGCGTCGTCGCCGAGCTCGAACAGGGCGCTCCGACGCTCGAGGAGTCCCTGGCCCTCTGGGAGCGCGGCGAGAAGCTCTACGCCCGCTGCGAGGAGTGGCTGCTCGGCGCCAAGCGCCGTCTCGACGCCGCACGCGGCGAAGGAGACGACGACTGATGGCCCGCGTCGTCGCCCACCTCGGCCGCCCCGAGACCCCGCAGGAGACCGCCGACCGCAAGGCCGAGGCCTCCCGCCGGTACCGCTCGAGCAAGACCTTCCGCAACCTCATCGCCGCCCTGCTGGTGACGGTCGCCGTCGTCTTCGTCGTGGTCGCCGGCGTCCCGCGCGGCGAGCCGACGCCCCCGCCGGCCCCCGACGTGCCCGCCCTCGCGGCTGAGATCGAAACGGACCTCGGGCGCCCCGTGCTCTCGCCGTCGCTCGGCGAGGGGTGGCGGGTCAACCAGGCCACCACCGAGGGCGTCGGCGGCACCGAAGCCTGGACCATGGTCTACGTGCGCTCCGGCGAGTCGGGGTTCCTCCGCGTCGCGCAGGGGTTCGACGCCGACGAGAACTGGGTCGGCCAGGTGCTCGACGGCACCCGCAGCACCGAGACCGTCGACATCGACGGCATCACCTGGAACGTCTACCGCCCCTCCAACCCCTCGGGGACGGGCAACATCGACTACGCCCTGGCCACCCCGGCCGGCCCGGACTACGTGCTCGTCTACGGCGACGCCGCACCCGAGACCGCGGCCCTGGCGGCCGCATCCGTCACGTCCCAGATCGAGCAGTTGAGAGAGGTCCCGTGAGCGAGCGCATGACCCCCCGTCAGGTGTGGCAGCAGATGGTGGAGGGCAACCGGCGCTTCGTCGCCGGTGAACCCGCTCACCCCCGTCAAGACGTCGAGCGTCGCGCCGAGCTCGCCAGCTCGCAGCATCCGACCGCCGCGCTCTTCGGTTGCTCCGACTCGCGTCTGGCCGCTGAGATCATCTTCGACGAGGGCCTCGGCGACCTCTTCGTCGTCCGCAACGCCGGCCAGGTCATCTCCGACTCGGTCATCGGCAGCCTCGAATACGCCGTGGGCGTGCTCGAGGTCCCGCTCATCGTGGTTCTCGCGCACGACGCGTGCGGCGCCGTGGGGGCGGCGATCGACAGCACGGGCGTCGACGCGCCCACCCTCCCCGCCTACATCTGGCGCCAGATCGCGCCGATCGTGCCGGCCGTGCGCCGCGTCCAGCGCGAGAGCGCCGTCGACGGGCACCTGCCCGACCACGTCGACCCCGAACTGGTGGGTCGCGAGCACCTCCGCCACACGGTGGCCGACCTGCTCCGCGCCTCGGAGCTGATCAGCGAAGCCGTGGCCGAGGGCCGCACCGCCGTCGTGGGCGCGAACTACCGTCTCGACGAGGGAGAAGCCTTCCCCGTCGTCATCGTGGGCGACGTCGACGACCCGCGCGTCTGAGAACCGCGCATCCGAGAACCGCGCACCTGAGAACCGACCGAACGACCTGGAGGAACGACGACGTGACCGACATCGAGTACCGCATCGAACACGACACCATGGGTGAGGTGCGGGTACCCAAAGACGCCCTCTACGCCGCGCAGACCCAGCGCGCGGTCGAGAACTTCCCCATCTCGGGCTCGGGCCTCGAATCGACGCAGATCGCCGCCCTCGCGCGCGTCAAGAAGGCCGCCGCCCTCGCCAACAAGGAGCTGGGCACCCTCGACGGCGCCATCGCCGACGCGATCGCTCAGGCGGCCGACGAGGTCGTCACCGGTCGACACGACGCGCACTTCCCGGTCGACACCTACCAGACCGGTAGCGGCACCTCCTCGAACATGAACATGAACGAGGTGCTGGCGACGCTGGCCACCGGCATCCTGGGCTCGACCGTGCACCCCAACGACCACGTGAACGCCTCGCAGTCGTCGAACGACGTCTTCCCGACCTCGGTCCACATCGCCGTGACCCAGGCCCTCATCACCGACCTCGTCCCCGCGCTCGAGCACCTCTCGGTCGCCCTCGAGGCCAAGGCCGAGGCGTGGAAGGGCATCGTGAAGTCGGGCCGCACCCACCTGATGGATGCCACGCCCGTCACCCTGGGCCAGGAGTTCGGCGGCTACGCGCGGCAGATGCGTCTGGGCATCGAGCGCGTGCAGGCCGTCCTCCCCCGCGTCGGCGAAGTGCCCCTCGGCGGCACCGCCGTCGGCACGGGCATCAACACCCCCCTCGGCTTCCCGCAGAAGGTCATCGAGCTGCTCGCGGCCGAGACCGAGCTGCCCATCACCGAGGCGAAGGACCACTTCGAGGCGCAGGCCAACCGCGACGGACTGGTCGAGGCCTCCGGAGCGCTCCGCACGATCGCGGTGTCGCTCACGAAGATCAACAATGACATCCGCTGGATGGGTTCGGGCCCCAACACCGGCCTCGGCGAGCTCCACATCCCCGACCTGCAGCCCGGCTCCTCGATCATGCCCGGCAAGGTCAACCCGGTCGTGCCCGAGGCCACGCTCATGGTGTGCGCGCGAGTCATCGGCAACGACGCCACCGTCGCCTGGGCCGGCGCCTCGGGCTCGTTCGAGCTGAATGTCGCGATCCCCGTGATGGGCACGGCGTTGCTGGAGTCGATCCGCCTGCTCTCCAACGCGATGCGCGTGCTCGCCGACAAGACGATCGACGGTCTCGAGGCCAACGTCGCCCGCGCCGAGGCGTTCGCCGGCATGTCGCCGTCGATCGTCACGCCGCTGAACAAGGTCATCGGGTACGAGGCCTCGGCCAAGATCGCCAAGCACTCCGTGGCGAAGGGCATCACGGTCCGCGAGGCCGTCATCGACCTCGGCTACGTGGAGCGCGGTGAGATCACCGAAGAGGTGCTCGACGCCAAGCTCGATCTGCTGTCGATGACCCACCCGGGCTGAGTTCGCACGCACCGTCCCCGACGCCACTTCCGACGCCGAGGCGCGCCATAATCGGAGGATGAGCCCCGCGACGAGACCTGTCTCGACGCGGGTGCGACTCCTCGGGGCGCTCCTCGGCGTCGTGCTTCTCGGCATGATCGTCGCCGGCGGCGTCACCTTCCTCGTCCAACGCGACAGGGTGCTGGCCAACGCGCAGCGACAGCTCGACGGTTTCGTGGCCTCGGTCGCCACCAGCGACGAGTCGGCGGCCGACCTCGTCGACGCCGTGATCCCCGGCCGCACCGACGGCACGCTCGCGATCGACGGCGCGCGTGTCCTCACCGCGACCCCGTCGCCTCCCGGCCTCGCCGTCGGCGACGACCCGGGACTCGTGGAAGCCCTCGATCGCGCCATCGCCGACGGACGACTCACCGGGCGTCTGGAGAGCGCCCGCGGGCCGGTCCTGTACGCCGCCGCTGCGGCATCCGGCGGCTACGCCGTCCAGGTCATCTCGATCGACCAGCGCATGGAGCTGGTCGCCCTGTCATCCGTCACCTACGCCTCCACGGCGCTCGCGGTGCTGCTCGTCGTGGGCGCGGTCGGGTGGTTCGTCACCGGACGGCTCTTCTCCCCCCTGAAGCGCCTACGAGACACGGCGGACGCCATCACGATCGACGATCTGGGCACGCGGTTGCGCGCACACGGCAACGACGAGATCTCCGACCTCACCACGTCGGTCAACTCCATGCTCGACCGCCTCGCGATGTCGGTCGACGCGCAGCGACAACTCCTCGACGACGTCCGGCACGAGCTCAAAACGCCCATCACCATCGTCCGCGGGCATCTCGAGATGATGGATCCGGCCGATCCTCACGACGTCGCCGAGACGCGGCAGCTCGGCATCGCCGAGCTCGACCGCCTCACCCGGCTGGTCGACGACATCGACACCCTCGCCGACGTCGAGGCCAATGCCCTGTCGAGCGAGGTGATCGACGTCGCCGCCCTCACCGATCGCGTGGCGGAGCTCGCAGGCGCCCTTCCCGGTCACCCGTGGAGCGTGGCCCAGCGTGCACGCGTCCGGATCGAGGGAGACGCCGACCGCCTGGTGCAGGCGTGGCTGCAGCTCGCCGACAACGCCGCGAAGTACACGCCCGAGGCGGCGCCGATCGAGATCGGCAGCACCGCCGACGACACCGTCGCGCACCTGTGGATTCGCGACCACGGTCCCGGCATCCCCCCGGCCGCGCGGCATCGGGTCTTCCGCCGGTTCGACCGCCTGTCGACGCGGCGCGGCGTCGACGGTTCGGGACTCGGACTCTCGATCGTCGATGCCATCGCCAAGGCGCACGACGGACACTGCTCGATCGGCGACACGCCGGGCGGAGGCGCCACCTTCACGCTCCACATCCCGCTCACGGGGGCGCAGTCGCCCGCCGCGCTCCCGACGCCCGTGCGCGCCGGCGACGTCGTCATGCAGAGAGAGGCCACCGGATGACCCGCATCCTCATCGCCGAAGACGAAGACCGCATCTCGGCCTTCGTCGCGAAGGGCCTGGAGGCGGCCGGCTATCAGACGCTGATCGTCGACGACGGCGCCGAGGCGCTCGACACGGCCCTCTCGGGAGAGGTCGACCTCGTGCTGCTCGACGTCGGGCTGCCCTCCCTCGACGGCTTCGAGGTCTTGCGGAGCCTGCGCGGGCAGGGATCCACCCTGCCGGTGATCATGCTCACCGCCCGGACGAGCACGCGTGACACCGTCGACGGCCTCGACGCGGGCGCGAACGACTACGTGGCGAAGCCGTTCAAGTTCGATGAGCTGCTCGCCCGCGTCCGATCCCGGCTGCGCGAACCGGTCACCCAGGGCACGATGACCGTGGCGCACGGCGACGTGTCGCTCGACATCCTGGCGCGCCGCGCGACCGTGGGTGGCCGCGAGATCGACCTCAGCGCGCGGGAGTTCGCCCTCGCCGAGGAGTTCATCCGGCACGCGGGTCAGGTGCTCTCGCGCGAACAGTTGCTGAGCCGGGTGTGGAGTCTCGACTTCGACCCCGCGTCGAACGTCGTCGACGTGTACGTCCGCTACCTGCGGGCGAAGGTGGGACCCGCCCACATCGTCACCGTACGCGGGGCGGGTTATCGCTGGGAGTGACTCCTGGAACCCCGAAAACCCCCGGTGGGGGGATCGACCGGGGGTTTTCGAGGGAGATCGCGTCGGTGGTCTTCCGACTCACCCGAAGAGCGGTGACCTGCGCGAACGGACCTCGTGTTTCCTTGGGGGGAACCGCCGGGGCGGTGGCGAGGTCTCCCTCGCCGATGTGACCACTCTGTCCGTCGTTCGTGAGAGCCCGGGGAGCCGCAGATGAGAACCTTCTCATCCGAGTCCCCGGCGCGGAACGTCCGCCGAGCGCCCGCACGGAGGAAGGGCCGGGGTGCCACGGCATCCCGGCCCTTCCTCCGTCATGCAATCAGGACAGTTCGCCGGCCTCCAACAGCTCCGTCACCAATGCGGCGATGGCGGAGCGCTCCGAGCGCGTGAGCGTGACGTGCCCGAACAGTCCGTGACCCTTCAGGGTCTCGATCACCGAGGCGACACCGTCGTGGCGACCGACGCGCAGGTTGTCGCGCTGCCCGACGTCGTGCGTGAGCACCACGCGCGAGTTCTGACCGATGCGGCTGAGCACCGTGAGCAGCACGTTGCGCTCGAGCGACTGCGCCTCGTCGACGATCACGAACGCGTCGTGCAGCGACCGACCGCGGATGTGCGTCAGCGGAAGCACCTCGAGCAGCCCGCGCGCCAGCACCTCTTCGAGGACGTTGCCCGACACCACGGACCCCAGCGTGTCGAACACCGCCTGGCCCCAGGGCCCCATCTTCTCGGCCTGATCGCCCGGGAGGTAGCCGAGCTCCTGCCCACCGACCGCGAAGAGCGGGCGGAACACGATGATCTTCTTCTGCTGCTGGCGTTCGAGCACGGCCTCCAGTGCCGCGCACAGCGCGAGGGCCGACTTCCCGGTGCCGGCCCGGCCGCCGAGCGACACGATGCCGACCTCGGGGTCGAGCAGCAGGTCGAGGGCGATCCGCTGCTCCGCCGAGCGCCCGTGCAGGCCGAAGGCGTCACGGTCGCCGCGGACGAGGCGGAACTGCCCCTTGCCGGTCACGCGACCCAGGGCCGATCCGCGCTCCGAGTGGATGATGAGCCCGGTGTTCACGGGGAGCCCGACCACCGCGTCGCTGACGGCGACCTCGCTCTCGTACAGGTCGGTGATCTCGTCGCCCGAGACGTCGATCGAGGCGATCCCCGTCCATCCCGAGTCCATCGCCTGCTCGGCGAGGTACTCCTCGGTCGCCAGACCCAGGGATGCCGCCTTCACGCGCATCGGCAGATCCTTCGACACCACCGTGACCTCGGCGCCGTCCTTGGCGATGTTCATGGCCACCGCGAGGATGCGGCTGTCGTTGCCGCCCGTGCGCATGCCCGACGGCAGGACCGACGGATCGGTGTTGTTCAACTCGACGCGCAGCGTGCCGTCTTCGCCGACGGGGACCGGGAAGTCGAGCCGGCCATGCTCGATGCGCAGCTCGTCGAGGTGGCGCAGAGCCTGGCGGGCGAAATACCCGATCTCGGGATCGTGACGTTTGCCCTCGAGCTCCATGATCACCACGACGGGGATCACGACGGAGTTCTCGGCGAACCGGAAGAACGCCCGCGGGTCGCTCAGAAGGACGGAGGTGTCCAGGACGTACGTGCGGAGCGCCTGATCGGCCCCCGCTTCGGACTCGGTGCTCTCGACGACGCGACGCTGGTCGTACGGTGCTCGTGCAGTCACAACCCACTCCCGACCCGGGTGTTTCACCCGGTTGTCACGAGTCGACCTGTGGGTCACGAGTCGCGATCCGAAGGTCGACTCGACCGGACTCCGTGTCCGATGTGATCACCGTACGTCCCCCGGACACCGCTCAGGGTCGTTAACACGCCGCGAATGTGACGAGTTCGTGAACACCGGGAACACGGGGGTTCGTCCCGGCAGATGGTTTAGTCCGGGATGCCACGGCCCGCGGCCGCGACGACGGTCGGCGTCACTGGCCGAAGCGTCGATCGCGCGCCGCGAAGTCGCGGATCGCGCGGAGGAAGTCGACCTCGCGCAGGTCGGGACCGAGCGCCTCGACGAAGTAGAACTCCGAGTGCGCGGACTGCCAGAGCAGGAAATCGCTCAGGCGCTGCTCCCCCGACGTGCGGATCACCAGGTCCGGATCGGCCTGGCCACCGGTGTACAGGTGCTCGCCGATCTGCTCGGGCGTGAGACTGTCGGCCAGCTCTTCGAGCGACCCGCCCGACTCGTCGTGCTTGACGATGATCGAGCGCACGGCATCCACGATCTCGCTGCGACCGCCGTAGCCGACGGCGAGATTCACGTGCAGTCCCCTGTGCCCGCGCGTGCGCTCCGTGGCCTCGTGCAGCACCTCGGCGAGCTCCGGGGGGAGCCCTTCGGCGCGACCGACGTGCTGGACGCGCCAGTTCGGCTCGCGGGAGAGCTCTCCGGCGAGTTCGGCGATGATCTCGAGCAGGTCCTGCAGCTCTTTGCTGTCGCGTTTGACGAGGTTGTCGTTCGAGAGGAGGTAGAGCGACACCACCTCGATACCGAGGTCGTCGCACCATCGGAGGAACTCGTGCATCTTGGCCGCGCCGGCGCGGTGCCCGTGGGCGGCGCTGTCGTAGCCGAGCTGCCGCGCCCAACGCCGGTTGCCGTCGATCATCATGGCCACGTGGTGGGGCACCGTGGCCGGCATGCGGCGACGCAGGCGCGAGATGTAGAGACGATAGAGCGGGCCCCGCCCCTCGTTCTTCCACACGCGCGCCACCCGCCTACGCTACCGCGTCGGGGGCCTCCGGCCGCATCGGATCCGGGTGGCACTTCCTGGGGGAAGGGTGAGTGCTGCTCCCATGTTCCGCCCGCGGCATAGGAGCGGACGTACTGTCGAGGAGTGACCCCCCGAAGCCCGGCCGACGGCCCCGAGATGCCCCAGCTCCCCCTCCTCGAAGCCGGAGCCGTGGGTGCGCAGGCGGAGCTGAAGCCCACCTGGCGCGGGTGGATCCACGCGGGGACGTTCCCGGTGGCGATCGCCGCGGGGATCGTGCTCATCGCCCTCGCGCAGGGCGCCCCCGGCAAGTGGGCGGCGGCGGTGTTCATGGCGACGTCGATGCTGCTGTTCGGGAACTCCGCGCTCTACCACCGCTTCCACTGGAAGCCGAAGACCCTGGCCGTGCTCAAGCGCATCGACCACGCGAACATCCTCCTGCTCATCGCCGGAACCTACACGCCGCTCGCCGTGCTCGCCCTGCCGACGCCGAAGACCGTGCTCCTGCTGTCGATCGTGTGGGGCGGTGCGCTGCTCGGCATCCTGTTCCGGGTGTTCTGGATCAACGCCCCGCGCTGGCTCTACGTCGCCCTCTACCTCGCCCTGGGATGGGCGGCGGTGATGTATCTCGGCGACCTGCTGGCGGCGAACGTCGCCATGATGGTGCTCGTCGTGGTGGGCGGACTGCTCTACACCGCGGGCGCAATCATCTACGCCCTGAAGAAGCCCAACCCCTGGCCCGGGCACTTCGGCTTCCACGAGATCTTCCACGTCTGCACGGTGCTGGCGTTCCTGTGCCACTGGACGGCCTGCCTGCTGATCGCCCTCGCCCCGGCGTACCACGGCGGCTGACCGCGCGACTCGCCAGAATTCGTCGCTTCTTATTCGCGCGAGGCGACGATCCCTGGCGACTCACGCGAGGCGGAGTTCCGGATGCCGTCGGCTCGCGGCCCGGGATCAGCGGCGCGGAGCGGCGGGGTCGATGTCTTCGTCGTCGACGTCGCCGGCTCGCTCGGCCGCGCGGGCCTGCTCCTCGGCATCCAGCTCCGCGTTGACCTCCTCGCGGTAGCGTCCACGGCGGATGCGTCGCAGCATGTCCCAGACGAGCAGGAACACGGCGATGCCGATGAAGGCGATCGCGGCGAATCCGAGCGGCCCGGGCGTGACGATCGACTCGTCGGGGGTGACGGCCGGGGAGGGCGTTGTCGCGAGAGCGACGATCACGGGAAGCATGGAGTCCTTCGGTCCGGGCGGAAGCGCGTAGCCTGGAAGTCCAGCCTAAAGCCCGGAGAGAGCATGACGACGCAAGCCCAACTCGACGACCGCTACGGGCGCACGCGTTCCCCGCGGCGACGCATCGTGGGGTGGTCGATCGTGGGCGTCCTCGCCCTTGGGGCGGTCGGCTTCCTGGGCTGGACGACGGTGTCGAACAGCCTGAACGCGGTCACGGCCACCGACACCGGATACACGGTCGTCGATGACCGCACCGTCACCTCCACGTTCCAGATCACCGCGCCCACCGGTCGACCCGTCGCCTGCGCCCTCGAGGCCCGCGATGAGGAGCACGGAACCGTCGGTTGGCGTGTGGTCGAGTACCCGGCATCCGAGGATCACACGCGGGCCTTCACGGAGGAGATTCCGACGCTGTCGCTCGCGACCACGGGTTTTGTCAACGCCTGCTGGGTGCCGTAAACTCGCGGAATCACGACGCGCCCCGGCTCGATGCCGGGGCGTTCGACATATCCCCCGCCGACGGCCCGACACCGCCTGCCGTCAGCGCCTCGACGAAGGAGTAACCGTGTCCAACGACGCTCAGGTGACGTTCCTCACGCAAGACGCCTACGACCGCCTGGCCAACGAGCTCGAGCACCTCTCGACCACGGGTCGCGAGGAGATCGCCAAGCGCATCGAGGCCGCTCGCGAAGAGGGCGACCTCAAGGAGAACGGCGGCTACCACGCCGCCAAAGACGAGCAGGGCAAGCAGGAGGCGCGCATCCGCACGCTCCAGCAGCTGCTGAAGGATGCCAAGGTCGGCGAGGCCCCCGAGAGCCACGGCATCGTGGAGTCGGGCACCGTCGTCACGGCTGTCGTCGCCGGTGGCGAGGAGAAGTTCCTCCTCGGCAACCGCGAGATCGCGGCCAACTCCGAGCTCGACGTCTACAGCGAGGCCTCGCCGCTGGGCGCCGCGATCCTCGGCCTCAAGGAGGGCGACAAGGGTTCGTACACCGCTCCCAACGGCAAGGAGATCTCGGTCGAGATCGTCAAGGTCGAGACCTACTCCGGCCAGTAAGCGCCGCACCGTCCGCGAGCCGCTCCCCCGCTGCCGGGGTGGCGGCTCGCGGCGTTTCCCGGACGCGCAACCTCAGCGATGCGCACGAACTCAGCCCGTACCGCAGCCGCGCGGCTGAACCTACGCACATCGCTGAGGGTGTGCCCCGCGACACAGCCCGCGACACAAACTCAGCGATGCGCAGAAACTCAGCCCGAATCGCGGCCCTGCAGCTGAACCTACGCGCATCGCTGAGGATGCGCCCTCGCCCCGCGCGCCGACCCACGTCACGCTCGGACTCACGTCGCGCCGCGCGACGCCGACGTCAGTCGGGTACGACGGTGGCGACGAAGCCGGCGTCCTCCAGGGTCTT
The DNA here is from genome assembly GCF_947489255.1 of uncultured Microbacterium sp. Taxonomy (GTDB): domain Bacteria; phylum Actinomycetota; class Actinomycetes; order Actinomycetales; family Microbacteriaceae; genus Microbacterium; species Microbacterium phycohabitans. The sequence goes on along the minus strand of NZ_CANLCY010000002.1, from coordinate 21,322 downwards.
GATGACCAGCGCCCGGTGCTCGGCCCCGCGCGTCTCGACGCTCAGCTGCAGGATCACCTCGCTGATCTGCAGTCCCTGGCCGTGGCGCGTGTGCAGCACCTCGATCACGTTCGCTCCCACCTGCGCGAGCAGCTCCGACACGCGGGCGAGCTGCCCCGGCCGGTCGGGAAGCGGGATGCGCAGCGACATGTAGCGTCCGGATGCCGACAGGCCGTGCGCCACTACGCGCTGCAGCAGCAGAGGGTCGATGTTGCCGCCCGACAGGATCGTGACGGTCGGACCGCTGGCCTTCACCTTGCCCGCGAGGATGGCCGCCACGCCCACGGCGCCCGCGGGCTCGACGACCTGCTTGGCGCGCTCCAGCAGCACGAGAAGGGCTCGCGCGATGTCGTCCTCGGTGACGGTCACGACCTCGTCGACGTACTGACGGATCAGCTCGAACGGGAGGTCGCCGGGCCGCGCGACGGCGATGCCGTCGGCGATGGTCGGCGTGGTCTCGACCTGCATCGGCCGACCCGCTGCGAGCGAGGAGGGGTAGGCGGCGGAGTTGTGCGCCTGCACCCCGATGATGCGCACCTCGCGCCCCTCCGCGGCCGCACGGGCCTTGACCGCCGCCGCGACGCCGGCGGCGAGCCCGCCGCCGCCGATGCCGACGATGACCGTCTCGAGGTCGGGCATGTCTTCGACGAGCTCGAGGCCGAGAGTGCCCTGACCGACGACGATGTCGCGGTGGTCGAACGGGTGGATCAGCACCGCACCGGTACGCTCGGCGAACTCGGCGGCGAGGCGCAGTGGGGTCTCGACGGTGGCCCCCTCGAGGATCACCTCAGCTCCGTAACCCTTCGTCGCGAGCAGCTTGGGCACGGGAACACCCAGCGGCATGAAGATCGTCGCGGCGATGCCGAGCTGTTGCGCGGCCAGCGCGACGCCCTGGGCGTGATTGCCGGCGGAGGCGGCCACGACACCGCGCGCACGCTCCTCCGGGGTCAGCCGGGACAACCGATAGGTCGCTCCGCGGATCTTGAACGAGCCCGTGCGCTGGAGGTTCTCGAGCTTGAGGTTCACGGGCACGCCGAGCAGGTCGGTCAGGTGCAGCGACTCGTCGAGGGGTGTGCGCGTGATGATGCCGCGCAGAGCCTGCGCGGCATCCTCGAACTCGGCCAGAGTGGGAGTGTCGTTCATGATCTCCTTCCGCGCTCACGCGGGACGGTCTGCCAGATGAGATCTCGGGATGCCAGGTCTTGGCCGGCGTGCTGCCACGCCTTCGAGCTGAGGTACACGGCGACGACGTTGACGAACGCGGCGAGCGGCACGGCGAACAGCGCGCCGGCGATCCCGCCGATCATCGCGCCGCCGGCCACGACCAGCACGACGGCCAGCGGGTGCACCTTGACGGCCGAGCCCATGAGGATCGGCTGCAGCACGTGGCTCTCGATCTGTTGCACGCCCAGCACAACGATCAGCATGAACAGCGCCACGAGCGGCCCGTTGTAGACCAGCGCGATGAACACCGCCAGGGCTCCCGTCGCCACGGCTCCCACGAACGGGATGAACGCACCGAGGAAGACGAGCACGCCGATCGGGATCGAGAGCGGCACGCCGAGGAGGAACGCGCCGAGGCCGATGCCGATGGCGTCGATGGTGGCCACCAGCAACTGCGTGCGGGCGTAGCTCTTGACCGTCCGCCATCCCGCGCGACCGGCACCGTCGACCGCGGGGCGGGCGACACGCGGGAACAGGCGCGTGGTCCACCGCCAGATGCCCCCTCCGTCGGCGAGCAGGCACAGGAGGATGAACAGCGTCAGCAGCACGCCCGTGCCGACGTGGCCGATCGTGGTGCCGATGGCGAGGGCGCCGGTCCACAGCACCTCGGCCTGCTGCTGCAGGAAGGTGCCCGCCTGGCGCAGACCGTCGTCGATCTGCTGCGCGCTCAGGTGCAGGGGCCCGTCGATCAGGTACTGGCGGAACTGCGAGACGGCGTCGACGGTCCGCTCCTGCACGGAACCGAACTCGCGCGTGATCTGCCAGACGGCCAGCCAGACGAGTCCGGAGATGAGGGCGATCGTGCCGAGCACGGTCACGACGATGGCGAGCCACTTCGGCCACCGATGACGCAGGAGGAAGGAGAACGCGGGCCAGACCAGGGCGGTCACCAGGATCGCCACGAGAAGGGGCACGACGAGGAGCTTCAGCTGGATGACGACGAAGATCACGACGCCGAGAGCGGCGGCGATCACGAGCAACCGCCACGCGTAGGCGGTGGCCTGACGCAGCGCCGGCGGGACCGGGGGCTGCAGGTCGCTCGAGACGGTGCGTCGTTTGAGGGCGTCGAGGAAGGATCCACGGGGTTCGGGATCGGTTCCACTCATCTTGTCAGCCTACCGCCGCGCTCCCCCGGCGAACGCTGGATGTCGGAGGCTGTGGATACGGTGGCACGCATGACCACGACGCTCCGTCGCGCCGATGCACGCCGCATCGCCCTCGCCGCTCAGGGCTTCGCCCGGCCGAGGCCCGAAACGGTCGGCACGCGCCACATCACGGCGACCCTGCGTCGCATGCGCATCCTCCAGATCGACTCCGTCAACGTCTTCTCGCGCTCGCACTATATGCCGCTCTTCGCCCGCCTCGGCGCCTACGACACGTCGCTCCTCGACGCCCTGGCCTTCTCGCGCCGCCCGCGCTGGGTGGAATCGTGGGCGCACGTGGCATCCCTCGTCTCGACCGAGGATTGGCCGCTCCTGCAGTTCCGTCGTGACGACCTGCGGCGCAAGTACGCCGGCGACGCGTGGGCGCAGGCGAACCAGCCCCTCCTGCAGTGGCTGCGCGATGAGCTCGCCGAACGGGGGCCACTGCGCCCCGCCCAGATCGACCATGACGCCCGTAGCGGGTCTCGCGGGTCGTGGTGGGGGTGGGACGACGTCAAGAACGGCTTGGAGCGCCTGTGGCTGTTCGGCGACGTCGCGATCGCGGGACGCCGCGGATTCGAGCGTCGCTATGCACTGGCATCCGATGTGCTGCCCGCGTCGGCGCTCGAGACGCACGTCCCGCGCGACGAGGCCATCCGCGAGCTCGTCCGGAGGGCGTCGGTGGCCTACGGCGTGGCGACGGCCTCCGACCTCGCCGACTACTGGCGCATCCGCGACCGGCCGGCGGTCATGGCGGCCCTGCACGACCTCGTCGACGCGGGCGAGCTCCAGCCCGTCCACGTCGAGGGGTGGTCCGTCGGCGGGCGTCCCGCGAAGGCATGGCTGCATCGCGACGCCGCGCGCCCCCGCAGGGTCGATGCCACCGCGCTGCTCACGCCCTTCGACCCCGTCGTCTGGTTCCGCGATCGTGCGGAGCGTCTCTTCGACTTCGACTACCGCATCGAGATCTACACCCCGGCACCCCAGCGCCGGTTCGGCTACTACTCGCTCCCGGTGCTCGTCGGAGACGACGTCGTGGGTCGACTCGATCTCAAAGCCGACCGCGGGGCGAGCGCCCTGCGCGTGCAGTCTGCATGGTGGGAGCACGGTGCTCCCCCGGATGCCGCCGAGCGCGTCGCCGCCGAGCTGCGCACCGCCGCGCGCTGGCAGGGCCTCGAGCGGGTGACGGTGGCGCGGTGGGGCGACGCCGCCGACGCGATCGCCGGCGCGCTCTCGGCCGAGCGGCACGAGCATCCCGACGGACGCTCGAACTGAGAAGCGCCCCCTCCGACCAGCGGAGAGGGCGCTTCTCTGGAGCGTCAGAACTGCACGCGAGGCGGCTCGGAGATGGCCGCACCGTCGATGACCTCGAAGAACTCGCGCTCGTGGAAGCCGAGCTGACGGGCGAAGAGGTTGTTCGGGAACACCTTGATCTTGGTGTTGAGTTCGCGCACACCGCCGTTGTAGAACCGGCGCGACGCCTGGATCTTGTCTTCGGTGTCGACGATCGCCTGCTGCAGAGCGAGGAAGTTCTGGCTCGCCTGCAGCTGCGGATACGCCTCGGCCACGGCGAAGAGCGACTTCAGCGCCTGCTGCATGTGTCCTTCGGCGACACCCGCCTCGGCGGGGCTCTCGACGTTCAGCGTTTCGGCGCGGGCCCGGGTGACGTTCTCGAAGACCGCCTTCTCGTGGGCCGCGTACCCCTTCACCGTTTCAATGAGGTTGGGCAGCAGGTCGGCGCGACGCTTCAGCTGGACCGTGATGTCACTCCACGCCTCGTCGACGCGCACGTTGAGCGACACGAGGGCGTTGTACGTGGCCCACAGGTAGATGCCGGCGATGACCAGGATGCCGACGATCACGATGACCGGTACGAGCCACTCCCACATAAGTCCCCACACTCCGTTCGAGAGATTGCCCTTCAGTGTAACTGCGGGCCGGTCGGCGGCACGGAGCCGGGCGGGGACTCTCAGCGGATGCGATGGATGCCGTACCCCCGGTGGGACTCGAACCCACACTGAAGCGATTTTAAGTCGCCTGCCTCTGCCATTGGGCTACGGGGGCCCGTCATCCACCGTAGCGCGGGGCGGCTCGCGTCCGCCGACGCCCGTCCGGCGGATCGACCGGGGCCCCGATCCGGCGTGGCGGGCTCGACCTCCGCACGACGACGCGAATCGAGCTGACCACGCACGCGCCGGCCGCATGGCGGGACGACGAGACCCCCGCGCCTCGAGGGCACGGGGGTCTCGAACGGGAAGAGGTTACTTCGCCGCGACGGGCTCGGCCTTCTTCTCGGCCGGGGCCGGAGCGTCGGCCGCGGGAGCGGCCGGGCGCGGACGCGCCGCGAACTCCTCGAACGCCGCACGGGGCTTCTGCACGGCCTCGAGCGACACGACCTCGCGGCCGTGGACGAAGTTCTGGATCCAGTCGCCGATGACGCGGAACTTGCGCTCCCACGTGGGCATGGCCAGGCCGTGGTAGCCGCGGTGGGCGAACCAGGCGATCAGACCGGTCAGGGCGATGTTGCCCGACTGGAACGCGCCGTTGTACAGCCCCAGACCGGCGACGGCACCGAGGTTCTTGTGGTTGTACTGCTTGGGCTCCTCGCCGCGCAGCACGGCCACGAGGTTCTTCGCCATGAGCTTGCCCTGACGCACCGCGTGCTGGGCGTTGGGGACGCAGAAGCCGCCCACGCCGCCGCCCGACAGGTCGGGAACGGCCGAGACGTCACCGGCGGCCCAGGCGCCCTCGACGATTTCCTCGTCGGTGCCCACGCGCAGGTCGGGGCGGGTGCGGATGCGACCGCGCTCCTCGACCGGGAGGTCGCTGCCGCGCACCACCGTCGGGTTGGCCATGACGCCGGCGGTCCAGATGATGAGGTCGGTGGGCAGCTGCTCACCGGTGGACAGCTCGATGACACCGTCGACGGCGCCCTTGACCTGCGTGTCGAGGTGCACGAACGCACCCTTCTTCGCGAGGTCGGCGAGCACCCACTCGCTCGTCTTCTGCGACACCTCGGGCATGATCCGACCCATGGCCTCGATGAGGTGGAAGTGCGTGTCGTCGAACGCCAGCGTGGGGTACTGCTTGAGCAGCGACGACGCGTAGGCGCGCAGCTCGGCGAACACCTCGATGCCGGCGAAGCCGCCGCCGACGACGACGACGGTCAGCAGACGATCGCGCTCGGGACCGGCGGGAAGCACCGAGGCCTTGTCGAAGTTCGACGTGAGGCGGTCGCGGATGGCGACGGCCTCTTCGATGGTCTTCAGACCGATCGCGTTGTCGGCGATCCCGGGGATCGGGAACGTGCGCGAGACGGCGCCGGCGGTCACGACGATCTGGTCGTAGCCCTGCTCGAAGGTCTCGTCACCCGCGATCGGGGTGATCGTGGCGGTCTTGGTCGCGTGCGAGATGCCCGTGACCTTGCCCGCGATGACGGTGGTGCGCTTGAGGTGGCGACGCAGGCCGACCACGACGTGGCGCGGCTCGATCTCACCGGCGGCCACCTCGGGGAGGAACGGCTGGTACGTCATGTACGGCAGCGGGTCGACGAGCGTGACTTCGGCCTCGCCACGCCCGAGGAGCTTCTCGAGCTTCCAGGCGGTGTAGAAACCTGCGTAGCCCCCACCGACGATGAGGATTCTGGGCACGGTAGTGGTCACGATGGGAGGGACTCCTCGTTTGTGGTGCGGCTCGGCTCGCGGGAGGTGCGCGCCTGTCGGATTCGCCGGGCAGCAGCACTGACGCCGAGCGCAATCATTATAGCGGCCAGCGTGGCACCCCCGAGCGGCAACGATCCGTACAGCACGCTATCGCGCGACGGGAGAAGAGGCGAACCGGCCTCGGGCGCCGAGTCGACCGGCGGCAGAGCCGGGATCTCGACCGGACTCGCCGTCGGCTCGGGCGCCGGTTCGGCATCGGCGCGACGGTACAGGCGGATCCATTCCTTCAGGCTGCCGAGCGGGTTCTCGCTGACCGTGTCGACCCTCGCCGACACCGCGCCGGCGGCATCCACCAGTCCGTAGCCGTACAGCTTGTCGGGCACGCTCGTCGCGCCGGCCGCGGGCTTGGCGGTCTGGATGAGCCGGTTCAGCACGTTGTTCGCGTCGAGTTCCGGGTGGGCCGCGCGCACCAGCGCGGCGATGCCCGCGACGATCGGCGCCGCTCCGCTGGTGCCGTTCCACCCCACCAGGGTGCCGTCGGACGAGACGCCGATGAGCCGCTCGCTGGGGGCGGAGAGCCCGATCGTGATGCCCTGGGTCGAGGCGCTGTTGCTCGCGGTGCCGTTCGGATCGACGCCGCCGACGGCGAGGACGCCGGGGATCGTGGCCGGGGCGCCCACGCGGTCGGTGCCGCTCCCCCGGTTTCCCGCGGCGACCACCACCACGACGTCGTTGTCGAAGGCGTACTCGAACGCGGTGTCCCAGCTGGTGTCCCAGTCGAGGGTGTTGGTGGTCAGCGAGAGGTTGATGACGGTCGCACCGTTGTCGACCGCCCACGTCATCGCCTCGGCGATCTGCTCGGAGAACGGCTTGGTGCTCGAGGCGCCGAAGCCGACGGAGATCGAGAGCAGCTCGGCCTCGGGCGCCACGCCGATCATGCCGCGACCGTCGCCCGTGCCGCGCGCCGCGGCGAGCGAGGCGACCCAGCTGCCGTGGTTGGCATCCACGGCTCCCACCGGCGTCCGTCCGTCGGATGACCCCACGCCCGAGACGTCGGTGCCGGCGGCCACCGCGCCGGTGAATTCCGCGGGGCCGCGGGCGATGCCGGTGTCGATGATGGCGATCTTCTGACCGGCCCCGCGCGTGGTCTTCCACGCCTCGCGCACGCCGTACTGGTCGAGCCAATACTCCGAGGCGCGCACCGAATCGGTGGGGTCCTCGGGCACCGGGCCCGACGTCGCCGCCGGAGAAGCCGTCGCGCCGGTCATCACCGCCATGAGGATGACGGATGCCACGACGACGACGACGCGCTTCATCCGCCGGCCCCGGGGCTCTCGCACTCGCATCGCTCGGGTGACCAGGTACCGCGCTCGAGAGCCCGATCGCCGATCGGGTTGACGCCCGGGCCCGCCGCCAGGGAGTGGCCGGCGAGGGCGTGCAGGCACTTCACGCGCGTCGGCATCCCCCCGGCCGAGATGCCCGCGATCTCCTCGGGCTCGCCGTAGGCGGCGCGGTCTCGCAGGTACGCCTCGTGCGCCAGGCGATAGGCGGCCTGCAGCTCCTCGTCTTCCGCGAGCTCGTCGGAGAACTCCTTCATGACATGCCCGGCCTCGAGCACCGACATCGCCGCGGTCGCGGCGGGGTGGGTGAGGTAGTAGAACGTGGGGAACGGGCTGCCGTCGTCGAGTCGCGGAGAGGTGGCCACGACCGTCGGGTTGCCGCACGCGCACCGTGCGGCGATGCCGATGACCCCGCGCGGGACACGGCCGAGCTGCGCCTGCAGAACGGCGAGGTCGGCGTCGGAAGCGGGAGGAAGCGGTGCGGTAGTCATCTCTGCCAGGGTACCCGGCGTGTCCGACACCGCGCCCGGAGCCGTCGGCGCCTCATCGCGGAGGCGGGCGGAGCCGACCACCGGAAGGTCACCGGACGCGGATTCAGCCGGCCGGTGTCTCCGACGGAGACGGGTCGGGCACGCCGATCTGGAGGGACGGCACCGCCACCTGCGCCGCTCCAGATGCGGCGACCGAGCGCACGAGCTGCGCCATCCAGTCCGTCCGGGTCTGCCCGACGTCGTCGCTCACGTCGGCCTGCTCCTGCGGCGTCGCCGAGGCGGGCAGGTCGTTGTCGATGAGGTACACCACCTCGCCGGGGAAGGTGTAGCCGAGACGCTCGCGCGCCTGCGTCCGGATGTACGCCGGGTCGGACCACCGCTCGCGCTGCGTCTGCAGGTCGGCGACCTCCGACTGGCTCAGGGCGACGGCGCTGCGCAGCGCCTGGATCTGCTGGCGCTGATCCATGTACGTGCCCACGGTCGGCACCAGGACGAACGTGCCGAGCACGACCAGGCCCAGCATGATGACGACGAAGCCCGAGATGCGCACCTTGCCGAGCCACTCGCGCACGTCGAGACGGGGGCGCGTGGCCGGCCGCGAGGTCGGCGTGCGCCGCGAGGGCGTCGAGGCGGGCTGGCGGCGCGGCGCCTTCTTCCCGGCGGCCGGCCGGGGAGCGGGCGTCTTGCGGGGCGGCAGTGTCGGTCGATCCACGTCCAGCCCCTCTCATCCGCCCGGTGCACACGTGCCCGGACCGCAGGCGAGTCTACGTCGGCGGCCCCGGCGTTCCCCGTGGGCCACGCCGCGTGCTCCGTCGAGCCGAGCCCACAGGATCGGTCTCCCCCGCGTCCCTCGTCGAGCGGATGCCACGGGATCGACCTCGCGAACGCGCCCCGGCCCGCGGCACGACGGCGCCGTGGCCCGGGAACGACGAAGGAGGGGGAGCCGTCGGGCTCCCCCTCCTCACGTGTCAGACGCTCAGCCCTTGAAGCGGGGGAACGCCGAGCGGCCGGCGAAGACGGCGGCGGCGCCGAGCTCTTCCTCGATGCGCAGCAGCTGGTTGTACTTCGCGACGCGCTCGCTGCGCGCGGGGGCACCGGTCTTGATCTGGCCGGCGTTGACCGCGACGGCCAGGTCGGCGATCGTGGTGTCCTCGGTCTCACCCGAGCGGTGCGACAGCATCGAGGTGTAGCCCGAGCGGGTCGCCAGCGAGATCGCGTCGAGCGTCTCGGAGAGCGTGCCGATCTGGTTGACCTTCACCAGAAGCGAGTTGGCGACGCCGAGGTCGATGCCCTGCTGCAGGCGCTTGGGGTTGGTGACGAACAGGTCGTCGCCGACGAGCTGGACCTTGGAGCCGATGGCATCCGTCAGCTTCTTCCAGCCGTCCCAGTCGTCCTCGGCGAGGGCGTCTTCGATCGTGACGATCGGGAAGTTGGCGACGAGGTCGGCGAAGTAGTCGACGAGCGTGTCGACGCTCCACTCCTTGCCCTCGACCGTGTAGACGCCGTCCTTGTAGAACTCGGTGGCGGCGACGTCGAGGCCGACGGCGATGTCCTTGCCCGGGGTGAAGCCGGCCTTCTCGATCGCGCGGATGAGGAAGTCCAGGCCCTCGCGGTTGCTGGGCAGGTCGGGGGCGAAGCCGCCCTCGTCGCCGAGGCCGGTGTTGTAACCCGCGAACTTCAGCTCGCCCTTGAGGACGTGGTAGACCTCGGTGCCCCAGCGCAGCGACTCGCCGTAGGTCTCGGCGCCGATGGGCGCGAGGAAGAACTCCTGGAAGTCGATGCCGTTGTCGGCGTGCTCGCCGCCGTTGATGACGTTGAACAGCGGGACGGGCAGCAGGTGGGCGTTGGGTCCGCCGAGGTAGCGGAACAGCGGCAGGTCGGCGCTGTCGGCGGCGGCCTTGGCGACGGCGAGCGAGACGCCGAGGATGGCGTTGGCGCCGGTGCGCGACTTGTTCTCGGTGCCGTCGGTCTCGATGAGGATCTCGTCGATGATGCGCTGCTCGCTGGCCTCGACGCCCTCGATGGCGGGGCCGAGCTCGTCGACGACCGCGGCGACGGCCTTGAGCACGCCCTTGCCGCTGTAGCGGCCCTTGTCGCCGTCGCGCAGCTCGTAGGCCTCGAACGCGCCGGTGGACGCGCCGGAGGGGACGGCCGCCCGCTGGACGATGCCGTCGTCGAGGAGCACCTCCACCTCGACGGTCGGGTTACCGCGCGAATCCAGGATCTCGCGCGCGTTGACAGCCTCGATAAGTGCCACGAAGGACTCCTCGTTGGTTCTTGGGTGGAGAGGGGGCGGAGCGTCGTCGGTCCGTGGTCGAGTCTAGTGACCCCGCTCGGCGGGCGTGGGGCCGGCTTCTCCGCCAGGAGGTCCGAGCCACCGGCGCCCGCGCGACCCGGGCCCTTCGGCAGGGTCGGAGACCCGGCGATCGGGCTGCCGGGTCAGGATGCCGCAGGGGTCACGACGATCGCGAGCGCGATCCCGTCCCAGCCCTTGCGGTCGAGGGTCTGCAGGGCCGTCGCGTCGAAACGGGGGTCGGTGCCGAGCATCTCGATGCCCCGGCGCGCGCCGAGCACCTTGGAGTCGGCGGTCCCGGCATCCGCCACTTCTCCCCCGCGCACGACGTTGTCGAGCACGATCACCGTGCCGGGGCGGCCCAGGCGCGCCGCCCAGTCGAGGTAGACGGTGTTCGACTCCTTGTCGGCGTCGATGAAGACGAGGTCGAAGGGCTCGCCCCCGTCGAGGGTCGGGAGCACCTCCGTACCGCGACCGAGCAGGATCTCCACGCGATCGGCCACTCCGGCCCGCTCCAGGTTCGCCCGGGCGACGGCGGCGTTGGCGGGCTCGGCCTCGATCGTGACGACCCGCCCCTCGGCGCCCACGGCGCGGGCGAGCCAGATGGTGGAGTACCCGCCGAGCGTGCCGATCTCGAGCACGCGGCGAGCGCCCGCGATGCGCGTGAGCAGGTGCAGGAACTTGGCGTTCACCGGGGCGACCTCGATCGCGGGCATGCCGGCCTCGTGCTGCGCCCGCAGCGCGGCGTCGAGGGTCGGGTCCGCCGTGAGGAGCGTCTCGGTCAGGAACGCGTCGACGTCATCGTGGGTGGGCACCCTCCCAGCCTGGCGCGACGGAGGATGCGGGTCAACGCTCCCCGCGCAGGTGCGCGCGCGTCATCCGGTCGTACTCCTCGTCGCTGAGGTCGTCGAAGCCCTTCGCCTCGACCCGGTCCGACCGCATCCACCGGATCATCAGGAGGACGAGGATCGGCACGTCCGCGAACTCGGCGATGAACCAGATCATGTCGCCCGCGAGGTGCTGGTCGTGCAGCGTCGACGGCCACCATGACACCGCCTGCGCGGCATCCGGGATGAGATCGAGCACCGAATCGTTCAGGCGCATCAGCAGGCCCGGAACGGAGTCGATCAGGAGCTCGACGAAGGCGAGGAGGAACTCGATCGCGATGAAGGTGCCGGTGTGCACCGCTCCCAGCGCCATCATCGGCAGCACCATCGCGAGCCCCAGGAGGGGAACGACGACACCGAGCGAGGCCTCGACGACCGCATTCACGCGCAGGATGCCGGCCACGGGCGTGAGGAAGAGGCAGAACACCGCGGCGATGACCACGGTGGCGACCATCGCGTTCCCGAAGACGCGCGTCACGCGTGACGCCAGCAGGCGCTCCCGCACCCGCGAGGGGGCGAGATCCAGGGGGCGGCCCGCCGCGATCCCGGCGGGGACGGCGAAGATCAGCAGCGCGATGCGGGTCGAGAACGCCCACCGCAGCTGCCCCGAGTACACGCCGAGGAACCCGAGCTCGATCACGGCGTAGGGAAGGAGGCCCAGGACGAAGAAGCCGATCGAGCGCCGAAGCGGCCAGGCTTCTCCTCGGCGGCGCACCCGGCGGACGCCGAACAGGTACGCGATGGCTGCCACGAACAGCACGCCGAGCGTGAGGGGGTCGGCGCGCCAGGTGCTGAGGAAGTCTTCGACGGGAGGCGTGAGGGCACGCTAGGCCGCGAAGCTATGCGGGAGCCGGGACGCCCCCTCGAGGCGGGCTCAGCGGTCCGCCTCGACGGCGACCGGCGCGATCTCGAGCGCCGCGAGGATCGCCGGCAGCAGGGCCTCGGCGGTGCGCCGGTACCCGAGCGCGCTCGGGTGGAAGCGGTCGACGCTGAACATCTCGTCGGGGCGCTCGGCGAACACGGGTCCGACGGCGCGGGCGAGGGCGACGACGCGGCCTCCCGCCCGGTGCACCGCCACCGCTTGCGCCGCGGCGAGCTGCCGCGACGACCGTGCGGCCAGCGCGCGCAGGGGCTGCGGGATCGCCCGCAGCGTGCCGAGGTCGGGGCAGGTCCCCACGACGACGGGGATCCCGTCGTCCCGCAGACCGCGGACGACCTCCTCGAGCTGCCCCGCGGAACGGGATGCCGGGATCCGGTGGGTCACGTCGTTCCCGCCGACGACGATGACCGCGGCATCCGGACGATATCCCTCGGGGAGTGCGGCGATCTGCCCGGCCAGCGCCGAGGTCTCCGAGCCGACGACCGCCGCGGTGCGCAGTCGCACCGGCCGCGCCGCGGCGCGAGCGATGCCCTTGGCCAACCGCGCCCCGAGGGTGTCGCGTCGATGCCCGGCGCCCAGGCCCGCCGCGATCGAATCCCCGAGCAGCAGCAGCTCGACCGGTCGCCCCGGGTGCTTCTTGCCGCGCCAGACCCGATCCGCGTCGAGCGCCTGCTCCCCCAGCGGCTTGCCGATGCGGCGACGGGCGATCGCCGCCTGGCGCGCGATGAGGGTGCGCAGCCCCACGGCACCGGCGCCCAGGAGCGCGATCGCGGAGGCGGCGGTCACGGTCACCGGACGACGCATGCTCCGATGACACCGGGCCGCGGTGAACGAGCGGTGGACGCCCCGTGACGACGCGGCGACGGCGGGCTCCCGGCATCCTGAGTCCCGACCGGATGCCGCGCGCCCGCCGCGCGCGTTCAGCCCGCGGTTCGAGCGCTCCGGGCGCGCAGCACGATCGCGAGCACCAGCACCGCGACGGCGAGGGCGATGTCGAGCGCGAGACCCGCGATCAGCTCGTCGCGCCCGGCGGCGCCGGTGACGCTCACGACGCCCCCGATGACGATGACGCCGAACGACAGCGCCAGCTGCTGGGCGGTGCTGAACATCCCGCCCGACAGGCCCGCCGCCTCTACGGGGACCTCGCGCACCACGAGCTGCGTGAGCGGCGAGAAGATCAACGCCTGCCCGACGCCGAGCAGGATCAGCGCGGGCTGCAACCACAGCCCGATGTCGCTCCCCCACGCGATGCCGAGGGTCGCGGCCATGGCGATGAGCGCGACGATCTGCAGGGCGACCCCGAGCACGAGCGTCGTGTCCCCCAGCCGGCTCTGCACCCGCGCGACCGCGAGCGACATGGCCGCGAACACCACCGCGAAGGGCAGGAGCGCGAGCCCCGCCTGCAGCGAGCTCAGCCCGCCTGCCTCGACGGCGCGCGGGAAGACGTACAGCAGAGCCGAATAGCCGGCGAAGAACAGTGCGGCCGCGATCAGCCCCAGCTGCAGGGGGCGCAGGCGCAGGACGCTGGGCGGCAGCAACGGCACGCGCCCCGACCGCTCGATGCCGTCCTGGTGCCGCCACATCGCCACGAAAGCGACCGCGGCGACGACGAGGGCCACCGCGACGGGCCACGACCAGTTCCACACCGGTCCGAAGGTGAGAGCCACGGACGCCGCGAGGATGCCGACGGCGAGCGCCGCGGTCCCGATGAGGTCGATGGCCACCACCTCGTGCGAGCGGGAGCGCGGTGCGAGCGGTGCGAACGAGATCGCCGCGACCGCGATGAGGGCGACGACGACGAACACCGCGCGCCAGCCCTCGACGGGACCGAACGACAGGGCCGCGAGAGCGCCTCCGGCCACCTGGCCCACGGCGGCGCCGATTCCGCCGCTCGCGCCGAAGGCGGCGATCGCGCGGGTGCGCGCCGCTCCGCGCGAGGTCGCCTGGATCGTGCCGAGCACCTGCGGCGTGCACAGCGCCGCTCCCACACCCTGGACGACCCGGGCCGCGATCAGCGTCTCGATCGACGGGGCCAGGGCGCACGCGATCGCCGACACCAGGAACAGTCCCATTCCGAGCGTGTACAGCCGGTGGCGTCCGAAGCGGTCGCCTAGTCGTCCGCCGAGGATCAGCAGCACCGCGAACGGGATGCCGTACGCCGCGATGACGAGTTCGAGGGCGATGTCGCCGGCGGCGAACCGCTCCCGGAGCGTCGGGAGGATCACGGTGACGGCGTTGAAGGCGAAGGTGCCGGCGCCCGGCCCGAGCAGGAAGCCGAGGTAGCGCCAGGTCGGCACGTCGTCGGCCTGGGGGCGGATCGGCACCGGGGCGCTGCCGGTCGACGGCTGTGCGGAGGTGGTCATGGTGCCAGCATGGAAGGCGCGGCATCCTGGTACCAGGAGCCCCGTCATCCTGGTACTGACAGCACTCCCCAGGGGGCGGGCGAGCCATCGGCGCGGTTCTAGGATCGCCGGAGGAGGATCCCATGACCCGGTCCGACGATGTCCGCGCGGAGTTCGCGGCGTTCCTGCGCAGTCGTCGTGCGCGCCTGCGCCCCGCCGACGTCGGTCTGCCCGACGGAACCCGGCGCCGGGTCGCGGGACTGCGCCGAGAAGAGGTCGCCCAGCTCGCCGGGGTGGGGCTGACCTGGTACACCTGGCTCGAGCAGGGGCGCCCGATCGCCGCCTCGGCTCAGGTCGTCACGGCGATCGCCCGCGCGCTCCTGCTGAGCGATGACGAGCGCGACCACCTCTTCGCCCTCGCCGACCTCCCCCTCCCCGACCGTGCGGCGCGGATGTGCGTCGGGCAGACGCACCTCGATCTGCTCGAGAAGCTCATGCCCTACCCCGCCGCGGTGCAGACGTCGCGGTTCGACATCCGCGCGTACAACCGGTCCTACCGCTACCTCTTCGACGACCTCGACGACCTGCCCGTCGAGCGCCGCAACTGCGCCGTGCTGCTGTTCACCGACTCCGCGTGGCAGCGGGCCCACGTCGACCTCGACCACGCGCAGCGACGCATCGCCGCCCGCCTGCGCGCCGCCTACGGCCGCCACCACGACGAAGCGTCGTGGCAGCGCTTCGTCGCCGAGCTCGACGCGGAGTCCCCGCGCTTCGGCGAGCTCTGGCGTCTGGGCGACGTCGGCGGGGAACGCAACGCCCCCAAGCATCTCGTGCACCCCCGCGTCGGCGAGCTGCACCTCGAGATGTCGAGCCTGTGGATCGACGAGGCCCTCGGATCGCGCGTGGTGTGGTTCTCGCCCCGCGATGCCGCGACCGCCGAGCGTCTGGAACGGCTCGCCGCCGAGCGCCCGAGCGAAGCCCTGGTCAGCGCCGCGGCCTGATCCCGGCACGGGTCCGCCTCGTCAGCGGCGCGACGCGAGCGTCGCGCTCACGAGAGGGGCTTGAGCTCCAGGGAGTCGGCGGTGGTCTCGGTGGCCACCGAGGCGAACGCGGTGTACCCGTCGGCCGCAGAGCGCTCCAGCAGGGCCTTCATGTTCTTCACACGCTGCTCGAGGCGCACGCGCGCACCGTCGGCGACGAGGCGGCTCTTCAGCGCGACCAGTCGGTCCAGCGGAACGTCCCGGTCGTGCACGAGCACGACGGAGCGCTCCCCGTCGGCACCGTCGTCGGGCAGCAGGTCGACGATCCGCTCGAACCCGATCGAGAAGCCCACCGCCGGTACTTGCTGGCCGAGGAACCGCCCGATCATGCCGTCGTATCGGCCGCCCCCGCCGAGGGAGTAGTCGACGCTCGGGTGGGCGAGCTCGAAGATAGTGCCGGTGTAGTACCCCATGCCGCGCACGAGGAACGGGTCGAACACCAGCGGTGCGTCCGCACCGCGCGCCGCGGCCACGGTCTCGCCGAGCGAGACGAGATGAGCGATGACCTCGTCGGGGATGCCGTCCGGCAGGGCCGCGCGGATGCCGGCATCGTCGAACGAGGGGGTGGCGGCGGGTCGGTCGAGATAGGCGGCGAGGGCGTCCACGGCGGGGCCGCTCGCCTCACGGTCGCGGAGCTCCGCGACGATGCCCGACGGGCCGATCTTGTCGAGCTTGTCGACGGTGATGAGCACTCCCGGCCGCTCGTCCGGAGCGAAGCCGAACGCGTCGAGCATCGCGTCGAGCACCCGGCGGTCGTTCACGCGGATCGAACCGCCCTCGAGTCCCAGCGTGTCGAGCACGTCGAGACTCGCGACCATCAACTCCGCCTCGGCGCGCGCCGAGGCGTCGCCGATGATGTCGATGTCGCACTGCATGAACTGGCGGTAGCGCCCCTTCTGGGGGCGCTCCGCGCGCCACACCGGCGCCATCTGGATCGCCCGGAAGACGGTGGGCAGCTGCGCACGGTTGGTCGCGTAGAAGCGCGCCAACGGAACGGTGAGGTCGTAGCGCAGACCCAGGTCGGCGAGGGCCGCCGGGTCGTCGGCTGCGGCGCGGATGCCCTCGGCATCCATCCCCCGCTTGAGGATGCTGAACGACAGCTTCTCGTTGTCGCCGCCGAGACCGGCGTGCAGACGGGAGTACTCCTCCATGACGGGGGTCTCGATCTCGTCGAAACCGTGCGCGCGGTAGCGCTCCCGGATGACGGCGAGCACGCGCTCGCGACGGGCCTTGTCGGCGGGGAGGAAGTCGCGCATGCCGCGCGGCGGGTTCACGGATGCCACCCGTCCATTGTTCCAGGCTCCCGGCCGTCCCCCGCGCGCCCGAGATCACGCGTTCAGCGCGAGGTCACCCTCTCCCGCCTCGCCGCGCCGGGCACCCTCGACCCGATCATGTGCGCTCGAACGGGGGCGTCAGTCGACCGGCGAGACGGCCCCCTACTCCGCCGCGCGCACGTCGGCACGCAGCGCGCGGAGGCGCTCGCGCAGCGCGCGCTCGGCATCCCAGCCGTGCGCGCGCGCGAACTGCACCAGCGTCAGCAGCGCATCGCCGAGCTCGGCCTCGGTCTCCGGATCCCTGAGGTGGTGCGACGGCGCCGGCACCCCGACCTGCGCCGCCTTGCCCACGAGCTTCTGCGCGAGGGCGAGCGACGGCATGTGCTCGCTGACGCCGTCGAGCACGCTCGTGCGCTCGCGCTTCTCGGCCGCCTTCGCGGCGTTCCAGTGCACGAGCACTTCTTCGGGGGTGGATGCCACGGCATCCGCGAAGACGTGCGGATGCCGGCGCACCATCTTCTCGGTGAGCCCGCGCGCGACGTCGTCGATGTCGAACGGCTCGTCGGCATCGCCCGCCGCGATCTCGGCGTGAAAGAGCACCTGCCACAGCAGGTCGCCGAGCTCCTCCCTGAGATCGGCCCGTGTTCCGGTCTCGACCGCGTCGATGACCTCGGCGCTCTCCTCCACCAGGTACGGCACGAGGTCGCGGTGATCGATCTGCTGCGTCCACACGCAGCGCTCGCGCACCGCACGCATGGTCTCGGCGGCTTCCCGCAGGGCGTCGTCGCTCACGGTCTCTCCCTCCGCGGGCCCGGCGGCCCCGTCGACAGCGAGTATGCCCCGGCCCGACGGTCGCAGGCTCCTGACGTGCCGAAACGCACGCGCCGAGCCCCTTCCCGATCGCGACCGACCCGGCATCCGTCGGCCTGTTCCTGGTCTCCGTGCACCGACCTCCGGAGATTTCCGGATGCCGCACGGCCGACGTCGCCAATTCCTCTGGCCGCGGGCCCTCGATCCCGGAGAAAGTCCGGAGTTCGGCCCGTGTGGCCGTCGAGGAACGTCACACGTGATCTGCACGCAACAGGACGCGGATAATCTGGGGCGTGTGCGTGAACTGACCCCGACCGAGGCCATCGACCTCGTGGGCCGCTTCGAAGCCGGCCAGGAACTGCCCGAGCAGATGCGCGCCGACGTGCGCCTGCTCGGATCGCTCCTCGGCCGCGTCCTTCAGGAGAGCGGCTCCCCCGGACTGTACGACGACGTCGAGCGGCTGCGCACGGCGACGATCCAGGCCTACACCGACGAGACTTCGGAGGCGTTCGAGCGAGCCGCGGCCATCGCCGACGGGTTCTCGATCGAGCGCGCCGACGAGGTGGCCCGCGCCTTCACGGCGTACTTCCACCTCGTCAACCTCGTCGAGGAGCACCAGCGCGTCCGCGTCCTGCGCGAACGCGGTGACGCGCCCTCGCGCTCCGGCACGCCCGACACGATCGCCGCGGCGTTCGACCGTCTGGCCGGCGAGGTCGGGCGCGAGACGGCGCTCGAGCGCCTGCAGTCCCTGCGCTTCCACCCCGTCTTCACCGCCCACCCCACCGAGGCGCGCCGGCGGGCGATCTCCACCAGCATCCGTCGCCTCTCCGAGCTGCTCGCCGAGCACGACGACGCCGCCGGCAACGACAGCGAGAGCCGCCGCGCCGAGCGCCGCATGCTCGAGGAGATCGACACGCTCTGGCGCACCGCTCCGCTGCGCCGCGAGAAGCCGTCGCCGGTCGACGAGGTGCGCTCGGTGATGGCGGTCTTCGACGAGACCCTCTACACGGCCGTGCCCCGGGTCTACCGCCGCATCGACGACATCCTCCAGGGCGAGAACGCCGGGGCCCGCGTTCCCATCGTGAAGCCCTTCGTGCGGGTCGGCTCCTGGGTCGGCGGCGACCGCGACGGCAACCCGTTCGTCACGGCGTCCGTCACGCGCAAGGCCGCCGCGATCGCCAGCGAGCACGTGCTGCTGGGCCTCGAGCGGACGACGCAGCGCGTGGGTCGCGGATTGACCCTGGATGCCGAGACCACCCCGCCCAGTGACGCCCTCGTCGCACTGTGGCACCGCCTGCGCGCGGCCGACGAAGACGCCGCCGCGGAGATCGCCGAACGCTCCCCCGACGAACCGCACCGCCGCATCCTGCTGCTGCTCGCCCGCAAGATCGCCGCGACCCGCACGCGCAACGCCGACCTCGCCTACCGCGATCCCGAGCACCTGCTGGCCGACCTGCGCTGCGTGCAGGACTCCCTCGTCGCCGCGGGTGCCGCTCGACAGGCCTACGGTGCACTCCAGCGCCTCGTATGGCAGGTCGAGACCTACGGCTTCCACCTCACCGAACTCGAGGTGCGCCAGCACTCGGCTGTGCACCGCAAGGTGCTCGACGAGCTCCGTGCCGGCGACGCGCGCAGCGAGCTGACCGAGGAGGTGCTCGAGGTCTTCCGCTCGATCGCCTATGTGCAGGAGCGCTTCGGACCGCGCGCCGCCGGCCGCTACATCGTGTCGTTCACGCAGTCGGCGCAGGATCTCGCCAACGTCCACGAGCTCGCGACCTTCGCGGTGGGCCCCGGCGAGCAGCCTCCCGTGCTCGACGTCATCCCGCTCTTCGAGACGTTCGCCGACCTGCAGGCCGCCCCCGGCATCCTCGCCGAGATCGTGTCGCACCCGGCCTTCGTGTCCCGACTGGATGCCACCGGTCGCCGCCTCGAGGTCATGCTCGGCTATTCCGACTCCTCGAAGGACGTCGGCCCCGTCGCCGCCAACCTCGCGCTCTACGAGGCGCAGGCGAAGATCTCGACGTGGGCCCAGGCCGAGGGGATCGAGCTCACGCTCTTCCACGGACGTGGCGGTGCCCTCGGGCGCGGCGGCGGTCCCGCGAACTCCGCGATCC
Organism: uncultured Microbacterium sp.; assembly: GCF_947489255.1. GTDB lineage: Bacteria > Actinomycetota > Actinomycetes > Actinomycetales > Microbacteriaceae > Microbacterium > Microbacterium phycohabitans. Next base: position 1,784 of record NZ_CANLCY010000002.1, on the reverse strand, counting down.
TCGCGCAGCCCCCGCACTCGGTCGACGGTCGCTTCAAGCTCACCGAACAGGGCGAGGTCATCTTCGCCCGCTACGGCGACCCCGACATCGCGATGCGTCACATCGACCAGGTCGCCGCGGCGGTGCTCACGGCATCCTCGCCGTCGAACGAACGCCGCAACCGCGGTGCCGCCGACGCCTTCGCCGACGTCGCCCGGAAGATGGACGTGGCCTCGCGCGAGCGCTTCTTCGCTCTCGTGAAGGCCCCCGGCTTCGCTCCGTGGTTCGCCACGGTCACGCCGATGGAGGAGCTCGGGCATCTCGCGCTGGGCTCCCGGCCCGCCCGTCGCGGCCTCTCGGTCGAGTCGCTCGAAGACCTCCGCGCCATCCCGTGGGTGTTCTCGTGGACGCAGGCACGCATCAACCTCGCCGGCTGGTTCGGGCTCGGCAGCGCTCTCGACGCCGTCGGCGACGCGCAGCGTCTCAGCGAGGCGTACGAGCAGTGGCCGCTGTTCCGCACGATGATCGACAACGTCGCGATGAGCCTCGCGAAGGCCGACGAGCGTATCGCCCGGCGCTACCTCGCGCTCGGCGACCGCGACGACCTCGCCCAGCTCGTCATGGACGAGATGCTTCTCACCCGCTCCTGGGTCGAGCGCATCACCGGCGGCGACCTGCTCGGCAACAAGCCCATCCTCCAGCGCGCGGTCAAGATGCGCAGCCCCTACGTCGACGCGTTGTCGCTCCTCCAGCTGCGGGCGCTTCGCGCCCTGCGCGACGTCGATGCAGAGAATCCGACTCCGGATGCCGAACACCAGCGCCTCCTGCTGCTGTCGGTCAGCGGTGTCGCGGCCGGCCTGCAGAACACCGGCTGAGCGACTCCGCCCCGTCGATGCGCCGGCTCCTCCTCACGAGGGGTCGGCGCATCGTCGTCTCACGCCGACAGCGTCGCGGCCATCGCCACGCCGAGTCAGTCGATTCGGCGATCCGTCCCGTGGCGGGAGAGGCTGCGGCCGTAACGCTCGGTGAGCTGCACCATGAGATCCGGCGTCTCGCGGTCCAGACCGAAGACGTACCCGGGGAAGTCGAGCTCCTTCTGCGCCGCCCAGATCTCTTCATGACAATCGGGCGGAAGGATCAGCAGGGGATCCCTCACGGCCACCCAGGAGATCGGCACGACGGTTTCCGGCGGGAGCACGGTGCGGAGGTGCACCACGGCGTTGATGCGCACTTCGCTCCGGTCACCGATCTCGGCGCCGTTGAAGACGCGCGTTCCCGTGGCGAGGAACACCTCTTCGCCGATGTCCGCCCCGGCGATGCTCGCCATCGGGCCGACGAGCGTGTGCGCGCCGACGTGGACTGCGTGGGTGGAACTCGCCCGCACGAGGGCGTTCTCCATCACGATCGTGTTCTCCCCCAGGACGATCGGACTGCCCTCCGCCGTGATGACGGCTCCGTGCAGCACCTGACAGCCCGCGGCCACCGTCACGTCTCCGCTGATGACCGCGGTCGGCGCGAGCACCGCATCGGGGTGGATATGCGGTTCCGATCCCAGGTGTGCGAACAGCATCGAGTGTCCTTCCGGTCGGTGATGCACAGCGTAGACCCGTGCCTCACCGAGCCGCGAGCACGTCGCCGTCCGGGTACGACGAAGCGCCGATACGCGTCCCCCGTGTCCACGGAGGGTGCGTACCGGCGCTGTCATCTCACGGGGAATGTCCCCCGTATATGCGAAATGGCCACCCAGCGTTGGGTGGCCATTTCGTTAAAGGAAGTCCGGCGGTGTCCTACTCTCCCACAGGGTC
>NZ_CANLCY010000001.1 GCF_947489255.1 uncultured Microbacterium sp. | reverse complement strand
TCCGACAGGCTCAGGGACCTCCGACAGGCTCAGGGACCTCCGACAGGCTCAGGGACCTCCGACAGGCTCAGGGACCTCCGACAGGCTCAGGGACCTTCGACAGGCTCGGGGACCCTGGACGGGCTCAGCGACCTTCGACAGCCCCGGGGACCTCGGTCGCGGCGCGGTCGGCTCGACACCGAGCCATCCTGGATGCCGACTTCCCTCACCCGCGTAAAATGGCGGCGTGACCGACTCCCCCCACGTCCGCGCCCAGGCGCCCCTCGCTCCCGGCATGCGCCCGCGGCCGTCGGCGGTCGAGATCGGCAGCGTCGTCTGCGGCCTCTTCGCCTTCGTCACCCTCGCGATCTGGGGCTTCACCGCGTGGCCCTTGCCGTGGAACATCGTCGCCGGCATCGGCGCCCCCGCCCTGGCCGTGCTCGTGTGGGCGCTGTTCGTCTCGCCCCGCGCGGTTCTCGCCGTGCACCCCTTCATCCGCGCAATCGTCGAGCTGTTCGTCTACGCCGCCGCCACCATCGCCTGGTGGAGCATGGGACAGGCCTGGATCGGGCTCGGCTTCGCGATCATCGCCGTCACGTTCGGCGCTCTGAACGGCCGCCGGCGCCTGGCGTGACCCCCGAGACGGCGGGCCCCTCGCCGTCCCCGCACGCGCGGGGCGCGGGCGAGGACGCTCTGGCGCTGCTGCGGGCCGAGCTCGGCGCGCGCGTCGACACCTCCCCCGCGGCCCTCGACGCGGCTCGAGCCGACAAGTCCGGCCATGCCGCCCAGGGACTGCCGCTCGCGGTGGTGAACGCGGCATCCGTCGCCGACGTGCAGGCGGTGATGCGCATCGCCACCGCCACCCGCACCCCCGTCGTGCCGCGCGGGGCGGGGACGGGGCTCGCCGGCGGAGCCAACACGGGCGGCGGCGAGATCAGCCTGTCGGTGCGGGCCATGGACCGCGTGCTCGAGGTGCGCCCCGACGATCTGCTGGCCGTCGTCGAACCCGGCATCCTGAACGCGGATCTCAACGCCCAACTCGAAGCCCACGGCGTCTGGTGGGCACCCGACCCCGCGAGTCGGGCCATCTCGACGGTCGGCGGCAACATCGCCACCGGGGCCGGCGGGTTGCTCTGCGCGAAGTACGGCGTCGTGCGCGACGCGGTGCTGGGCGTCGATCTCGTGCTCGCCGACGGGCGACTCCTGCACCTCGGACACCGCAGCGTCAAAGGCGTGACCGGACTCGACCTCACCTCCCTCGTGATCGGGTCCGAGGGCACGCTCGGCGTGGTCGTCGGCGCGACCCTCAAGCTCCGCCGCCTGGTCGAGGGCGAGCGCGTGACCCTCACCGCCCTCTTCGACGGCGTGCGCGCTGCCGCCGTCGCGTGCTCCGCGGTCACGGCATCCGGAGTCCAGCCCGCGATCATGGAGCTGATGGATGCCACGAGCCTGGCCGCCGCGCACCGCCTGCTCGCGTTGCCCGTCCCGCCCGCGGGGGCCGCGCAGGTGACGATCCAGACCGACGGCCCCGCCGCGACCGACGAGGCACAGGAGATCGCCGCAGTGCTGCAGGCCGCGGGCGGACGCGTGTCGGTCGCCGCCGACGCCGCCGAGGGCGAGGACCTGCTCGCCGTGCGGCGCGCGATGCACCCCGCGATGGAGACGCTGGGCACGACGCTCATCGAAGACGTCTCGGTCCCGCGCAGCGCTCTCCCCGACATGTTCGACGAGATCGCGCGCATCGAGCACCGGTACGGTCTGGTCATCCCCGCCGTCGCCCACGCGGGAGACGGCAACCTGCACCCGAACTTCGTGTTCGACGGACCCGAGGTCCCCCCGGTGGTGTGGGAGGCGGCGGAGGAGCTGTTCCGCGCGGCGCTCGCCCTCGGCGGCACCCTCACCGGAGAGCACGGCATCGGCGTCCTCAAGCGGCGCTGGCTCGCCGACGAGCTCGGAGAGGACCAGTGGGCACTGCAACGCGACATCGCCCGCGTCTTCGACCCGCTCGGCATCCTGAATCCGGGCAAGGTCTTCGCCCCCTGACCCGTCGTTCGCGGGCCGAACGGCCGCGTCACGTCGGCGGCGTGATCAGACCGTGATATTGCTCAAGGCAGACGCGCAGCGCGCGCCCTTAGCATGGGAAGACTGACTTCCGGGGGGTTTGACTATGACCGACGGCGCACCTGGCACCGACGGCGCGACGTACGCCTGGGCTCCCGCCGAGCCCAAGCCGCGCAAGAACCGCTCCGGCCTGTGGATCGGCATCCCCGCCGGCGCCACGGCCGTGGCCCTCATCGCCGCCTCGCTCGTTCTGATCGCCCCCGGCGCCTCCGTCGCCGGCGTGCAGATCGGCGGCCTGACGGCCGGAGCCGCGGCCCAGGCCATCGAGTCGCGCCTCGCGCAGACGTCGGTCACCGTCGAGAGCCCCGCGGGCGAGGTCGTCGTGACCGGCGCCGACCTCGGCGCGACCGTCGACGCGGCCGCCCTGGCCGACAAGGCGTTCGCCGACAACCCCATGTGGAAGCCCGCGTCGTGGTTCCCCGAGGGAACGGGCGTGACGGTGCAGATCGACGAGGCCGAGGCCGCCGCCGTGCTGCGCGACAAGGCTCCCGGCGCCTACCGCGCTCCCGTCGACGCGACCGTCGCCTACGACGCCGGATCGCAGGCGTACGTCACGACCCCCGCCGAGGCCGGCGAGGGCATCGACGTCGCCACCGTCGCCGCGGCCCTGCAGTCGGCGTTCGACGCCGGCACCGCCTCCACCACGGTCGAGGCCACGCTCGTGCCCGTCGACGCCCCCGTCTCCACCGACGAGGCCGCCGCCGCGGTCGGCACGCTCAACGGCATCCTCGATTCGGCCGGCTTCTACATCGGCGACGAGCGCACCGTCACCGTCGACCGCGCCACCGCCGCGTCGTGGCTCACCGTCACGCCCGACGGCAAGGGGGCCTTCGCGATCTCGGCCGACGAGGCCGCCATCCAGAACGCGGTCGGGGGCCTCACCGCTGCCGTCGACCGCGGCGCCGTCAACGCCGACGTGATCGTCGACACCGGCGGCGAGGTCATCCACACGATCACCGAGGGCCAGACCGGACGCACGCTCGGCGACACCGCCGGCATCGCCGCGGCCTTCGCCACGCAGCTCGCCGAGGGCAACGGGCGCTACGCCCTGACCGTGGCCGAGACGCCGTTCGAGACGACCAAGACCGAGCGTCGCATCGACGTCAACCTCAGCACCCAGACCACCACGCTCTGGCAGAACGGGCAGGTGTACCGCACCTACACGATCTCCTCCGGCGCGGGCGACCACGCCACCCACACCGGCGAGTTCCGCATCGGCTGGAAGACCGCCATGCAGGACATGGGCTGCGTCCCGGGCTACGACTACTGCACGAAGGACGTCCCCTGGGTCTCGTACTTCAACGGCGACGAGGGCTTCCACGGCACCTACTGGCACAACAACTTCGGCACGCCCATGAGCCACGGCTGCATCAACATGACCATCGCCCAGGCGAAGGAACTGTACGACTGGGCCTACCGCGGCACCGAGGTGTCGGTCCACTACTGAGTTCGGACCCTACAGAGGGGCGGATGCTTCGGCATCCGCCCCTCTGTCTTTCGTCCCGGCAGACCGGCATCATCGCGTCCTGCGTCGCCCCGCTGCGACGACGTCTGCCCTGCGACCTGCCCCGATACCCCGCTTCCGGGGCCCCGGGCGCATAACTCCTGCAAAACGGCCCGACCGGGCCCTCCGCAGCGACCGAGAGCCGCGGATTGCAGGAGTTGTGAAACGCCGACGAGCCGAGCCGCGGCCCGGACATGCAGAAGGGGCGGATGCCGTGTGGCATCCGCCCCTTTCGGGTTCAGGCTCAGCGCAGGGCGTCGACCACGGCGTTCAGCGTCGCGGACGGGCGCATGACCTTCTCGACCAGTTCCGTGTTCGGGCGGTAGTAGCCGCCGATCTCGGCGTGGTGACCCTGGACCGCGTTGAGCTCGGCGACGATCGTCTGCTCCTCCGAAGCCAGCTTCTCGGCGACCGGGCCGAAGACGGCGGCGAGGTCGGCATCCGTCGACTGCTGCGCCAGCTCCTGCGCCCAGTACAGGGCGAGGTAGAAGTGGCTGCCGCGGTTGTCGATCGTGCCGAGGGCACGGCCGGGCGACTTGTCGTTCTCGAGGAACGTACCGGTCGCGGCGTCGAGCGTCTGCGCGAGCACGCGGGCGCGTTCGTTGCCCGTGGTGTCGGCGAGGTGCTCGAGCGAGGCCGCGAGCGCGAAGAACTCACCCAGCGAGTCCCAGCGGAGGTAGTCCTCCTCGACGAGCTGCTGCACGTGCTTGGGGGCCGACCCACCGGCACCGGTCTCGAACAGACCGCCACCCGCGAGCAGCGGGACGATCGAGAGCATCTTGGCGCTCGTGCCCACCTCGAGGATCGGGAACAGGTCGGTGAGGTAGTCGCGCAGCACGTTGCCGGTGACCGAGATGGTGTCTTCGCCGCGACGGATGCGCTCGAGCGAGTAGCGGGTGGCATCGGCGGGCGCGAGGATCTCGATCGTGAGGCCCTCGGTGTCGTGGTCGGCGAGGTACTCGTGCACCTTGGCGATGAGGTTGCGGTCGTGGGCGCGGCTCTCGTCGAGCCAGAACACGGCCGGAACACCGGTGGCGCGAGCGCGCGTGACGGCGAGCTTCACCCAGTCGCGGACCGCGACGTCCTTGGTCTGCGTCGCGCGCCAGATGTCGCCCGCCTCGACCTCGTGCTCGAGCAGCACGTCGCCGTTCGACGCCATGACCTGCACGCGGCCGGCCGCGGGGATCTCGAAGGTCTTGTCGTGGCTGCCGTACTCCTCGGCCGCCTGCGCCATCAGACCGACGTTGGGGACCGAGCCGATGGTGGCCGGGTCGAGCGGACCGTTCGCGATCACGTCTTCGATCGTGGCCTGGTACACACCGGCGTACGAGGAGTCGGGGATGACCGCGAGGGTGTCGTCCTCTCCCCCGTCGGCGCCCCACAGCTTGCCGCCGTTGCGGATCAGCGCGGGCATCGACGCGTCGACGATCACGTCGCTCGGCACGTGCAGGTTGGTGATGCCCTTGTCGCTGTTCACGTACGACAGGCGGGGGCCGGATGCCAGAGCCTCGCGGATCTCCGCGGCGATGGCGTCGCCGCCCTCGACGTTCGACAGACCCGCGAGGATCGAGCCGAGGCCGTCGTTGGGGGTGAGCCCGGCGGCCGCGAGGGCGTCACCGTGACGGTCGAAGACGTCGGCGAAGAACGCCTTCACGACGTGACCGAAGATGATCGGGTCGCTGACCTTCATCATCGTGGCCTTGAGGTGCACCGAGTACAGCACGTCGTCGGCCTTGGCCTCGGCGAGCGTGTCGGCGAGGAACGCGTCGAGCGCCGCGGCCGAGAGGAAGGTGGCATCCACGATCTCGCCCTGCAGGACCTTGAGGCCCTCCTTCAGCGTGGTCGTGCCGCCGTCGGCGGCCACGTGCTGGATCGTGAGCACGTCGTCGTCGGCGATGACCACCGACTTCTCGTTGGAGCGGAAGTCGTCGTGACCGAGGGTCGCGACGCGGGTCTTCGAGCCCTCGCCGAACGCCTTGTTGCGGTGCGGGTGCTTCTTCGCGTAGTTCTTCACGGCCAGGGGCGCGCGGCGGTCGCTGTTGCCCTCGCGCAGCACCGGGTTGACGGCCGAGCCCTTGATGCGGTCGTACCGGGCGCGGACGTCTTTCTCTTCGACGCTCGACGCCTCGTCGGGGTAGTCGGGGATGTCGTAGCCCTGCGACTGCAGCTCGGCGATCGCGGCCTTGAGCTGGGGGATGGATGCCGAGATGTTCGGCAGCTTGATGATGTTCGCCTCGGGCAGCGTCGCGAGACCGCCGAGCTCGGCGAGGGCGTCGCCCACCTGCTGTTCCGGGGTCAGACGCTGCGGGAAGGCCGCGAGGATGCGGCCGGCGAGCGAGATGTCGCGGGTTTCGACGTCGACACCCGCCTGCTTCGTGACGGCCTGCACGATGGGCAGGAACGACGCGGTGGCGAGAGCCGGCGCCTCGTCGGTGTACGTGTAGATGATGGTGGAATCGGGCACGTCAGATCTCTCCGTAGAGGCGGCCAGGGTTGCGATTCAGCCTATCGCACGTGGGCAAAGTCTCTTGATGTCGAGATAGTTCCGCCCGGCGCCCCGCCGTCGAACGCCCTGTATTCAGGCGCGGATCCCGTGCTCCCTGGCCGTCCTCGGATGCGCCATGGTGTCGCGGGGGAGGTCGGCGACGCGCATCCACCCGGGCCCCCCGATCCGGGTGCCGTCCGCGACGAGGCCGTCGATCGCGACATCCACCTCGCGGGAGATCTCATCGGCGAGCTGACTGCCGACCACCATCGACACGATCACGCGGCACGTCTCGCCCTCGACTCGCGCCGTCACGGCGACCACGGCCTTGAGCGAGAACGGTCCGATGCGCGTCGTGAACAGGGACAACCCGGTGTTGTCCAGCAGCGCCTCACTGACGATGTCACCGCGCTCCCACACCCAGAGACTCTCGCCCGTCGCCGACGGATCGGCGGAGCTCGTGCGTTCGGGCGCCGGGCGCAGGTGCGCTCTGACGAGGGCGGCCGACACCGCGTCGATCGTCGCGTCCTGCTCCTCCCGCCGCACGTGAAGGACGCATGCGCGGGCGATCTTCCATCTGCCCGCCGGTCCGTCTTCGACACGGGGAGGGCGCGCGGGCGGCGGGGTGGCGGCATCCATCGATCCACCCTAGGGCGGGTGAACGGCGTCGGACAGGTGGACGGCGGACGCGGGAACCCGAGACATCGAACGCATGCGATGGCATGGGCCCTTTGGGCCGGGACGGCGGTGCCGCTAGCCTGGGCCCATGGCTGACCTGCGTCTCGTCGAACTGTCCGCCGCCACGATCGTGGCCGTGAACAACCTCTCGCTCAAGCCCGGCCAGGAGCAATTCCTGGCACCGGTCAGCTACGGCATCGCCGCGACCGTGATGAACCCGTCGACGTCGTGGCAGCGTGTGGTGCTCGACGGCGACGAGGTCGTCGGTTTCGTCAGCGCCAACTTCGACAGCGAGGCGCCCGAGGAGCACTTCCGCTCCGTGCTGTGGCGCATCAACGTCGACGCCGACGACCAGGGCCGCGGCGTGGGCAGCTTCGCGCTCAGCCAGCTCATCGACGAGGCGCGCCGTCGCGGCATGGACCACGTCGACGTCATCTACGAACCCGGCGTCGGCGGCCCCGAGGCCTTCTTCCAGCGGGTGGGCTTCGAGCCGGTCGACGAGACGGAGTACGGCGAGGTCATCGCGCGCGTTCGCGTGTGAGGGTAAAGAACGCTGCTTCTCGGGTGAGCTTCGAGCTCTCGAGCGCTCCTGGCGCGCGCTGTTTCCTCCCGTGTCTCCATGACCGGACCGTGGTTCCCCATCCCCTTCGGAGTCGCACTCGCGGCCTACAGCCTCGTTCAGCTGGGCTCAGACCCGCAGTGGTGGAACATCGCCACCACGACCATCCTGCTTTTCGCGGCCGCGGCATCCATTCTGCGCGGCGTCCTGGACCTGCGAGCTCGCCGCCGCACATCGCGTGACTGACGACGGATGCCACGCCCCGGCGGGGACGTGGCATCCTGTGCCTGCGCGGGTCAGACCAGCGACTCGCGCCAGGCGGCGTGCAGCTGCGCGAACTTGCCGGTGCCGGCGATGAGCGCGGCGGGGGTGTCGTCCTCGATGATGCGGCCGTGCTCCATCACCAGCACGCGGTCGGCGATCGCCACCGTCGACAGGCGGTGCGCGATGATGATCGCCGTGCGGTCGGCCAGAAGTGTCTGCAGCGCGTCCTGGATGAGACGCTCGCTCGGGATGTCGAGCGACGCCGTCGCCTCGTCGAGGATCAGCACCGCGGGGTCGGCGAGGAACGCCCGGGCGAACGAGATCAGCTGACGCTGCCCCGCGGATACCCGGCCACCGCGCTTGTTCACGTCGGTGTCGTAGCCGTCGGGCAGCTTCGAGATGAAGCCGTCGGCGCCCACCGCACGGGCGGCGGCGCGGATCTCGTCCATCGTGGCGTCGGGCTTGCCGAGCGCGATGTTGTCGGCGACGGTTCCGCTGAACAGGTACGCCTCCTGGGTCACCATGACGATCGCGCGGCGCAGATCCTTCGGGTGCAGGCGACGCAGGTCGACGTCGTCGAGCGTGACGGCGCCCCGCGTGGGGTCGTAGAAGCGCGAGATGAGCTTCGCGAGCGTCGTCTTGCCGGCACCGGTCGTACCGACGAGGGCGATCGTCTGCCCCGCGGGGATGTCGAGCGTGAAGTTCGGCAGGATGACGCGACCCTCGGTGTAGCCGAAGGTGACCTCGTCGAAGCGGACGTGACCGCGGGCGCTCCACAGGTCGATCGGATCGGTCGGATCGGGAACCGTCGGCTCCTCCTCCAGCACGCCCGACACCTTCTCGAGCGCCGCCGTCGCCGACTGGTACGAGTTCAGGAAGAACGCGACCTCCTGCAGGGGCGAGAAGAAGTTGCGCACGTAGAGCACGGCGGCCGTGAGCACACCGATCTCGAGCGGGCCGGCGATGACGCGACCGCCGCCCCACAGCAGCACGACGGCGACGGAGACGGCGGCGACCGCCATGATGCCCGGCTCGAACGTTCCGAAGAGGCGGATGGAGCGCATGTTGACGTCGCGGTAGTCGGCGGCGAGCTTGCCGAACTCGGCGTCGTTGCGGGGCTCCTTGCGGAACGCCTTGACCGCGCGGATGCCCGTCATGGACTCGACGAACTTGACGATGACCTGGGCGCTGATGACGCGCGACTCGCGATAGATGACCTGCGAGCGCGAGTAGAACCAGCGCATGAGCAGGTACATCGGGATGCCCATCACGGTGAGGATCAGCCCCGACTGCCAGTCGATGAGGAACAGCGCCGCGAGCGTGAACAGGCCGTAGAGCACACCCGACACCAGTTCGTTGAGCCCGCCGTCGAGCAGTTCGCGGATGGTGTCGAGGTCGCTCGTCTGGCGCGAGATGATGCGCCCCGAGGTGTAGGACTCGTGGAACTCCAGGCTCAGCTTCTGCGTGTGCAGGAAGATGCGCTTGCGCAGGTCGAGCATGATCGCCTGCGTCAGCCGCGCGGCGACGACCACGTACCAGCCGATCAGCACGGCACCGCCGATGCCGGCGAGCAGGTACACCCCGACGACGCCGTAGGTCGGCATCCAATCGCTGCGCTCGATGACGGCCGGCAGCGCGTTGTCGATGCCGTAGGCGATCAGGGCCGGGCCGGCCACGCGCAGCGCCGTCGAGACGACGAGCACGGCCGCGGCCAGCACGAGCTGCCACCGCAGCGGCGAGACGAGCGAGCCCAGCAGGCGGAGGGAGCGCTGGCGGATGGCCTTGCTCTCGGCGCGCGTGTAGTCGGAGCGGTCTTCGCCGCTGGTTCCGGACACGGTCGCGGTGCTCATCGGGTCGCCTCCTTCTCGGTGAGGGCGTCTTCGGTGGGGGTGTCTCCGGATGCCGCGGCCCGGCGCCGGTCGGCATCCATGAACTCCTCGTCGGGCGCGATGATCGAGATGGCTCCCGTCCGCGCCTCGCGCTCGGCCTCTTCGAGGCTCGAGATGACGTAGCGGTAGTGGTCGCTCTCGCGCAGCAGGTCGGAGTGGGTGCCGACGGCGGTGATGCGCCCGCCCTCGAGCAGAGCAACGCGGTCGGCCAGGGTCACCGTCGAGGGCCGGTGGGCGACGACCAGGGCCGTCGTCTCGCTGAGGACCTCGCGCAGGGCGTCTTCGACGAGGGCCTCGGTGTCGACGTCGAGCGCCGACAGGGGGTCGTCGAGCACGAGCACGGCGGGGCGGGCGGCGACCGCTCGGGCGAGCGCGAGACGCTGACGCTGACCGCCCGAGAGGCTCAGGCCCTCTTCGCCGATGACGGTGTCGACGCCGTCGGGCAGGTCGTGCACGAACTGGGCCTGCGCGACCTGGAGGGCTTCGCGCAGGATCTCCTCCGCCTCGGGCGAGCCGGGGGCGAGGTCTTCGCGCCCGAGGAGCACGTTGTCGCGCACCGTCTGCGAGAACAGGGTCGCGTCCTCGAAGGCCATGCCGACGTGACGCCGCAGCTCGGCGAGCGACAGATCGCGCACGTCGACGCCGTCGAGCAGCACGCGCCCGCCCGTGACGTCGTACAGCCGACCCGGCAGGGTAGTGAGCGTCGTCTTGCCGGACCCGGTCAGTCCGACCAGCGCCATCGTCTCGCCCGGTCGCAGCGTCAGGTCGATGCCGTCGAGCAGGTCGGGCTCGGTCGCGGCGGCATCCTGATACCGGAAGTGGGCGTTCTCGAACGTGAGCTCGCCGCGCGGGACCGCGATCGACCGCGGGTTCTCCGGGTCGACGATCGTGTTCTGCTCGTCGAACACCTCGAAGATGCGGTCGGTCGCGGTTCGCGCGTCGAGCAGGAACGAGAAGAGGAAGCCGATCGATTCCATCGGCCAACGCAGCACCGTCGCCATGGCGAAGAAGGCGACCAGCTCGGCGACCTGCAGCTGGCCGAGCTGTGCGAGCACGATTCCCGCTCCGAGGCACACGGCGAAGGCGATGTCGGGCAGCAGGACGAGCCAGAACCAGATCCAGCCGACCGCGCGGGCCTTGTCGATCTCGGTCTCGCGCAGCGACTCGGCCTGACGGGTGAACTTCTGCAGCGCGTGCTTGCCTCGGCCGAAGGCCTTGAGCACGCGGATGCCGTGGACGCTCTCTTCGACCGACGTCGCGAGGTCGCCGGCCTGGTCCTGGCTCTGGCGGGTCAGGGCGCCGTAACGCTTCTCGAAGCGGAAGCCGACGTAGATGACGGGGGCGGAGGTGACGAGGAACAGCGCACCCAGCAGCCAGTGCCACCGGAAGAGCAGGACCGCGCCGATCGCGATCGTCAGCATGTTGACGACGAGGAGGATGACGCCGAAAGCGAGCCACCGGCGCAGCATGCTGATGTCCTGCATCATGCGCGACAGGAGCTGGCCCGACTGCCAGCGGTCGTGGAAGGCGACGGGAAGGCGCTGCAGGCGCGAGTAGAACGACTGGCGCAGGTCGTACTCGACCTTGGTCGCCGGTGCGAGCACGAACCAGCGGCGCAGCCAGACCATCGCGGCCTCGGCGAGACCGAGTGCGAGCACGGCGAGCGAGCCCCACACGAGAGCGGCAGGGTCGAGGGAGGCGATGGGGCCGGCTACGATCTGCTCGAGGACGAGCGGGATGGCGAGCGCGAGCAAACTCGCGATGAGCGCCGTGACGGCGCCCGCGATGAGGCGGGGCAGCACCGGCCGCGCGATGGGAAGCAACCGCGCGAGCGCGCGCGGCGTGGAGAGGCGTTTCGGGGTCGTCGAGGTGGTCATGATCCTCATGGGTTCGAAGCGGGCGCCGGGATCGGGCGCGGACAGGGAGGCCGAGGGCGCGACGAGGGTCGTCGTTCGGGGCGGAGCGGAAGCGCCGGAGCGCGGACGCGGGCCCTAGGAGCGTCGGCCGGGACGCGCAGCGACGGAGAACGCGGCGGCCGGGGCGACGGGGGCGTCGATCTGGTCCATGGCATCCTCCTTGATCTGGTGAAGCCATCGCCGGGGGAACGACAGCCCTCCAGAGTATCCCTGTGAGAACCCTGAAGGCAAGAGTGTCTTCGCCGCTCAGGCCGCTGCTTCGCGCGCGAGCAGGCTCCGCTTGACCTCGGTGCCCCAGGCGAACCCGCCCATCGTGCCGTCTCCGCGCAGCACGCGATGGCAGGGGACGAACAGAGCGACCGCATTGCGGGCGCAGATGGATGCCGCCGCCCGCACCGCGGTCGGAGAGCCCAGTGCCGCGGCGAAGCCGGTGTAGGTCAACGGGGCACCGGGCTCGATACGGCGCAGGCCCCGCCACCCGGCGAGCTGCAGGGTCGTGCCGGTCTGAGCGACCTCGACGTCGTCGATCGCCGCGAGGTCGCCGCCGTAGTACGCCCGGACGGCCTCGGCGGCGGCGGTCTCACCGTGGATCACCCGGTCGGGTCGCCGGTCGGGCCGCAGGCGCGCGAGGACGGCGTCGCGGTCGTCGGTCCACCCCGAGACGATCACGCGATCGTCGGCGTCGGCGAGGATCGCGAAGGCGCCGTCGGGAGTGTCGACGAATTGCAGGGTGGCCGTGGTCATGCGGGGGTCTCGCTTTCTGCGTCGGGGAGCGTGGTCGGTGCGGGCCGGAGCGTCGCGGGGGCGGTCGCCGCGGGCACGGCGCCCGCAGAGACCGATGCCGCAGCGACCGGTGATGCGGGGGCGGCTGCCTGGTGGCGGGCTGCGGTGGCGTGGGAGCCGCGCGGCGTGGGCGCTGCGGGCGCGCCGCGCGAAGCGGCGGGGGCATCCGGGGCGGTGGCGTGGTCGTCGACCGCGGCGACGACGTCGTTCGCGACGACGTCGACCACCGCCGCGCGGCGGCTCGGCCGGGCGACCGCCGCAGCGGCCGCCGTCTCGGCGGGAGAGCGCCACGCCTGGGTCACCGGCGCGGCGTACCAGTAGTGCGCCATCGCGTAGCTGCGCCACGGAGCCAGGCGCTGCGACCACGCGGTGAATCCGGCGGGGTCGGAGGGCAGGCCGAGCTGCGCCGCGCCGGCGCGCGCCGCGACGTCGCCGGGGAGGAGCACGTCGGGGTCGCCGAGGACGCGCATGCGCACGTAGTCAGCCGTCCACGGACCGATCCCCCGCATCGCGAGCAGCCGCTCCCTCTGCTCGGCGCCGTCGTCGCCGGGCCCGATCTCGAGCGATCCGTCGGCCAGGGCCCCGGCTGCCTCGACGATGGCGCGCATGCGCGCCGCCGGTCCGCGCAGCACCTCGAGTCCGCGCTCGGCGATCACCGCCGGCGGAGGGAAAAGCGTCATCGGCTCGGGAGCCACGCTCGCGGGCTCGCCGAGCTCCGCGGCGAGCCGCCCCTGCATAGTTCGGGCCGAGGCGACGCTGATCTGCTGGCCGATCATGGCACGCAGCAGCATCTCGTCGGCATCCATCGCCCCCGGCACGCGGACGCCGGGGATCGCCGCGACCGCGGAAGCGAGCTCGGGATGCCGAGCCAGGGCGTCGTCGATCGCGAGCGGATCGGCGTCGAGGTCGAACAAGCGCCTGACCCGTGCGATGAGCGTGCCGAGGTCGGCGAGCGCAGTCAGCCGCGCGCGCAGGCGCAGTCTGTCGTCGTCGGCGCGGCGCACCTCGAACCAGGCGGGCCCGCCGGGCAGGCGCACCACCCGTGCGAACGACCGATCGTCGCCCTCCTCGACGCCGGGGATCGCGTGGGCGCGCATCCACCCGAAGAGCCCGACCGTGTCGATGGGCCCCCGCACCGGCAGCGCCAGGTCGATCTCGCCCGCCGCCACCTCGGTGCGCGTGGCGGCGGAACGGCGGGAGCGCAACGCGCTGGGCGTCATGCCGAAGACCTCGCCGATGGTCTCGCTGAACTGACGGATGCTGGAGAACCCGGCGGAGAAGGCCACGTCGGCCGACGACAGGTCGGTGCCCACCAGCAGGGCCCGCGCGGTGTGGGCGCGATGGGCCCGCGCGAGCGCGAGGGGGCCCGCGCCGAGCTCGGCGGAGAGCAGTCGCGTGAGGTGGCGCGAAGAGTAGCCGAGACGGCGCGCCAAGCCCGGAACGCCCTCGCGGTCGACCACGCCGTCGGCGATGAGGCGCATGGCGCGCGCCACGACGTCGCCCCGGACGTCCCACAGGGGCGAACCCGGAGCGGCCTCGGGCAGACACCTCTTGCACGCGCGGTAGCCCGCCTCGTGGGCGGCGGCGGAGGTGGCGTAGAAGGTGACGTTCTCTTCCTTCGGGGTGCGCGCGGGACAGCTCGGACGGCAGTAGATGCCCGTCGAGCGCACGGCCGTGACGAACTGCCCGTCGAAGCGGCGGTCGCGCGACTGGATCACGCGGTAGCGCTCGGTGAAGCCCGGTGCGTCGGCGGTGGTGGGGGTCATGGCATCCACCCTGCCACCGACCTCCGACATCGGCTGGCGGAAATCGGACACGGCCGTGGCGGCGGGCCGGACGTCTGCTCACGCGGATCCCGAACGCACGCGGTGTCCCGGCGATCGCGGGGCACGACCGTCGCGGTCACCGACTCCGCGCGGCCGCCACCGGGTCGCGGCCACGACCACGGTCGAGCGGCGACCCGGTTGAACCCGCAGCCCCGACCGGGCACCCGCACGTCCCCGGCGGGGACCCGCATGACCCGGCCGGGGCCGCGTGTGTCCGACGCCCCTTCTTCAGCCCGTCGCGACGGCGAACCCGCCCGCCGGCACCACGACCGTGACCGCACCGTTCGCCGACGTCGTGCGCACGAGTGAACCCGAGGCGTCGTAGACGTCGACGGTCGAGGCGACGCCGTCGGCGCCGATCGTCGTGGGCTGCGCCCCGGGGGCACTGGAGTGCACCAACTCGCCCCGCGCATCGCCGCCGATGACGACTCGAGAGATCCAGGGACGCACGATCAGACCGTCCAGCGCCAGCGTGCCGCGTTGCACGCGCACGCTCACCTCCGAGCCGTTCACGGGAGCGGTCAGGGCGGCGGGGAGGAGCGCCCCCGGAGCGGGTGAGATCCCCTGCTCGGGGCCCGCGAGTCGAAGGGATCCCCCTCCGCGCCAGCTTGAGTGCGTCTGCGCCCCCGGGGTGCTCCACACCACCGGTTCCACCCAGCGGCGCGTGTCAGAGCTCCCGATGTCCCAGGTCGCGCTCTGCTTCGGCGCGAGGGTGAGACCGTCGCCCGACCAGCTCGACTCCCCGGTCCACGACGACGTCGGGGTGAAGACCGTGCCGTCGGTGCGGGCGGCGTCCTCCGCCTCGACGTACTCGAGGCCGACGCGCGACTCCACCGTGGTCAGCGCGGTGGCGCGCAGCGCCACCGCGGGATGGGCGTCCAGGGCCAACGCCGTCAGGAGGCCGTGGATGGTCGACTCCGCCCCGCTGTTGCGGTTGATCGTGCCGTCGGGCTGCAGCCCGTCGAAGGTCACCCCGGTGGCGGGGTCGTACATCTGCGCTCCGGCGTGATTGGCGCCGAAGAACCACGCCGCCTGCAGGCCCGCGAGTTCTGTGAACGCGGACGAGCCCGTCGCGTCGGCGAGGGCGAGCAGCGATTGCACGCGCGAGTCCGCCCCGTAGGCGATCTGAACCCGGTCGGTGGGACTCGGGTACCAGCCGTTGTCGGGCCCGCCGGCCGTGAGCAGCGTGGTGGTGAATCCCGTGGCATCCGCGATCGCCGGCCTCAGGAGGGCGTCGTCGTCGAACAGGTCGCCGGCCACGGCCAGTGCCGCGGGCATCTGCGCACCCCACGCGTGCCACATCGCGGGCGACTGCGCCCAGGGCAGCACGGCCCCGTAGGGCCACTGGCGGGCGCTCCCGGATGCCATGGCCGCCACGCCCTCTGCGAGCTGACGCGCCGCAGTGGCCGAGCTCTCGTCGCCCGCTCTCACGGCCGCGGCGAGCCCCAGCACCGCTTCGGCGGAGGCGTCGGCTCCGTCAACGATCAACCACGCGGGCACGCGCACGCCGTCCGCGGAAACGTATCGCCCGTAGTTCGACAGCACGTCGCGCTCGATCGCGCCGCGCGAGAGCGCAAGTCGGTCTTCGAGGAACGCCGCGAACTCGGGGTCGTCGTCGACGAAGGCGGCGTAGCCCTCCCCCAGGGCCCAGATGGTGCGGGCGGTCCAATAGCTGGGCCCGGAGTCGGAGGGGTCGGGCAGTTCGACGGGTTCGGCCGAGGGGTTCAATTCGCCGTCCGGTTGCATCCAGAGCACGACGTTTCCGGCGGAGGGGCCTACGGTGCTCTGGTGATAGGCGACCGTGCGCAGGAGTTCGTACGCCTTCTCACGACTGTCGGCGTCTCCGGTCAGCTCCCAGTGGCGCGTGTAGACGACCGCGGCGCGGGTGGTGTCGTCGGCATTGAACGCGCCCTGACCCCAGTCGCCGGTCGTCGGGTCGAGCGGCCCACCGCCCACCCTCTGGAACGTCCCCCCATCGCGTGCGTCAGCGTAGGTCCACGGGGCGACCAGGGTGGGCTCCTCCTCCAGCCGGTAGGTCGAATGGCCGGCGACGTTCGCAGGAGGGGTGACCTCGTCGAGGAGGAAGTCGAGGTGGTCGAGGTTCGTCACCGGCACCGCAGCGGCATCCGTCGATGCCACAGCGCGTGGTCCCGCGGTGAGGGGGCCCGCGGTGGCGGGCGCCGCCGTGAGTGGGACGGCGAGGGCGGTGGCACCGACGACGGCCGTGACGCGCGCACTCCATCGTGCGTTCATGGGGGGATCCTTTCGATGGGGGTGAGCGCGACCCCCGCGGGCAGCCCCTCCGCCTGGCGGTGGAGGCGACCATCCCGCGGGGGTCGCGACGGGGGGGGCTCAGTCGGTGCGCTCGAGCAGGGCGACGCCGATCTTCGAGTCGGCCATGCCGTAGAACACGAAGTGGCGGCCGTCGATCTCCTCGATCGCGGTCGGGAAGACGACGTTGGGCACGATGCCGCTTCGCTCGTCGTCGGTCTCGGGCGCCAGCAGCGGCTCGGGCGTCCGGGCGATCACGCGGCTGGGGTCGTCGGCATCCAGGATCAGGGCTCCCGCGGCGTAGTTCACCTTCTGCTGCTGCGAGAACGCGCTGTCGATCACGCCGGTCACGCCGTGGTGCAGCACGAGCCAGCCCTCGGGGATGCGCAACGGCGGCGGTCCCCCGCCGATCTTCACCGCCTCGAACGGGAACGCAGGTCCCGCGACGAACCGGTGCTGCTCCCACAGCGCGAGGTTCGCGAGGTCGTCGCGAACGGATGCCACGGGCACGTAGCTGATCCAGATGGACTGCCGCTCGTCCTCGAGGCCGGCCGGCACCCGCACGCCCTGTCCGGGCTTGGTCTCGCCGAGGTCCCACATGGGTCGGTGCAGAACCGCGAACGCCTCGCTGCCGTCGGGGGCCGTGACCGTCTCGGGGAAGAAGACCGTGTCCTTGTTGTGGAACAGGTTTAGGTCCATGTCGAGGTCGTCCTGGTAGCGGAACAGAACCGGGCCCAGGCGTCGCCACTCGCGGAGGTCGTCCGACACGGCCACGGCCGTACGCGGACCGAGCGGGCCGTAGGCGACGTATGTCATGACGTGCAGGCCCAGGGCCTCGATCCACGTCGTGCGCGGGTCTTCGGTGCCGGCGTTGTCGGCGCCGCGCTCCCACCCGCGGTCGGGCTCGAGCACGACGCCCTCGCGCTCGACGGAGACGGGGATGCCGTCCTCGACGACGACGCGGGCCAGGCCCACGCGCGAGACGTTGCCCTCGGCGACCAGACGCGGCAGCAGGTAGAGCTCGCCGTCCGGGCCGCGGCCCGAGGCCGGGTTGAGCACGCCCTCGGCTTCGTCGGCGTTGCCGGGCTCGGGGGTCATCACCACACCCACACGTGTGAGGCGGTAAGGGACGGGGGATTCGGGGGTCATTGTCATCCTTTCACTCCGGATCCGAGGTCATTGGAGGTGAAGTAGCGCTGGAAGATCAGGAACAGCGCCACCGCGGGGGCGGCGAGCACGACGGCGCCGGCCATCATCGCGCCGAAGGGATTGGTCGTGGAGGCTGCGATGGTCGAGATGAAGTTCGCCAGCGACACCGCGAGCGGCTGCATGGTGGCGTCCTTCGTGATGAGGAAGGGCCACAGGAACTCGTTCCACGGACCGATGAAGGTCAGCAGAACCGCCGTGAGCAGCGCAGGACGCACGAGCGGCAGGGCGACGCTCCACAGCAGCCGGAACTCGTTCGCGCCGTCGATCCGCGCGGCATCGAACAACTCCTTCGGCAGCTGCAGGAAGTACTGCCGGAAGATCACGACCGCGGTCGAGTTGATGAAGAACGGCAGGATCATGCCGAGGTAGCTGTCGCTGAGGCCGTAGTCGCGCGCGATCATGACGTACAGCGGGATCATCAGCAGCTGGAACGGGATCACCTGCACCAGCAGCACGAGGGCGAACGTCGCCGAGCGGCCTCTCCATTTCAGCACCGCCAGCGCGTATCCGGCGAGCACCCCGAACACGATGGTGCCGAGGATCACTCCCCCGGTGAAGATCCCCGAGTTGACGAGGCCCTTCAGCAGGTTGATCCGTCCGTCGATCGCCGTGTAATTCTCGACCGTCAGGTTCGACGGGTGCGGGAACGCGCCCGCGATCGAGGTGTCGGGGCTCGTCTGCAGCGAGCCGACGACCATGTAGTAGAACGGGAACAGGAATGCCAGGGCGCCGAGCGTCAGCACGCCGTACGTGACGACCTTGGTCCTCATGATTCCTCCCTCCCCACGAACCGGCGCTGGAGCGCCGCGATGATCAGCACGAATACGATCAGCACCACGCCGATGGCCGCGGCCACGTCGGGGTTCTGCTGCTCGATGCCCTTCTGGTAGATCAGCAGCACGGGCGAGGTCGATGCCCCGTTGGGGCCGCCGCCGTTGGTGAGCAGGTAGGGCTCGGTGAAGAGGTTGGCGCCGGTGATCGTCGCGAGCAGCACCACGAGGAACGTCGCGGGGCGCACGCCCGGGACGGTCACCGAGAAGAACTGGCGCAGGCGCCCGCCGCCGTCGACCGCGACCGACTCGTACAGCTCGCGCGGGACGTTCTGGAGGGCGGCGAGGTACAGCAGGATGTAGAACCCCAGACCCTTCCACGTCACGAACAGCGCGATCGTGGGCATCGCGAGCGCCGAGTTGACCAACCACGACGGTGTCGGTGCGAGCGGACCGAGGGTGTTGTTGATCAGCCCGTCGTTCGAGAACAGGAACAGCCACACCGCGACCACCGCGACGGACGCCGTGACGTAGGGCACGTAGAACGCCACGCGGAAGAACGCGCGAGCCCGCACCACCCGGTCCAAGGCCGTGGCCAGCACGATCGAGAGCACGACCGTCAGCGGGACGTTGATGAGCAGGAAGATCCCGACGTTGCCGAACGACCGCCAGACGGCCGGGTCGCTGAGGGCGGTGACGTAGTTGTCGAGGCCGACGAACGGCCGTTCGACCTGCGCGCCAGGGGCGGTGAAGAAGTAGTCGTGGAACGACATCCACACCGCGAACACGATCGGATACGCGAAGACGACCGCGATGAAGATCAGGTACGGCGCGGAGAACAGGATGCCGAGCGGCTGCGCCCCGAGGAGGCGGCGCCGCGCCTTACCGGCATCCCCCGCTCCCCCCGCACGACCGGACCGGCCGGGGTCGCCCCCGGTCCGACCGGGCGTGCGGGTGAGATCGGCGGTCATCTCACTTCCCCGCCGCGAGCTGGTCGATCTGCTGCTGGGCGTTGGAGAGGAAGGTGTCCACGTCCTCTTCGCCGAAGATGACCGCTTTGGAGTACTCGTCGCGGAACGCCTGCCAGATCTCGACCGAGCTGACGACGTTGGGCACCTCGACGGTGCGGGCGGCCTGGTCGCCGAACTGCTGGTAGGCCGGGTTGGCGCTGAAGTAGTCGGAGTAGGTGGTGGTCAGGTCGGTGCGCAACGGCATCTGGCCCGTCTCCTCGAGCCAGGTGCCGTCCTGCTCCTGGCTGGTGGCGAACTTCAGCACCTCCCACGCGGTGCCCTTGTTCTGGCACGCGGTGAACAGGCCGACGTTCTTCGCGTCGCTGAAGGTCCACGTCTGGTCGGTCGAGGTGCCCTCCTCGGTCGGCACGGGGACCGAGCCCCAATTGACCTTGTCCTTGTAGACCGACACGGCCCACGGCCCGACGATGGCCATCGCGGCCTTTCCGTCGGCGAATGCGTCGCCCTGGTACTGCTCGTTGCCGGCGAGCCCGTCGGTGTAGATCGTGCGCCAGAAGTCGGCGACGGCCTGACCGTCGGCGTCGTTGAAGGTGGCCTTGCCGTCCTCGACGAGCTGCTTCCCGCCGGTCTGCGCGGCGTACAAGGGGTAGAAGTCGAACCACGACTGGAAGAACTCGCTCGTGGGCGCCGGGTTGATGGCGTAGTCCGAGACGCCCGCCGCCTTCAGCTTCTGCGAGGTGGCGAGGAACTCGTCGTACGTCGACAGCTGCGGGTTCTCGGCGTCGAGGCCGGCCTGGGCGAAGAGGTCCTTGTTGTAGAAGATCATCACCGGGTTGCTCTTCCACGGCAGCTGATAGAAGCCGCCGTCGTCGGAGCGGTACTGGTCGGCGAGGTCGCCGCTGCGCTCGGTGATGTACTGCTCGCCGTCGGGGAAGTCCGACAGGTTCACCAGGCCGCCCTGACGCTGGAATCCGGGGACCGCCGCGGGCGAGGTGTTGAACACCAGGCATGGGGCGTTGCCGGCGGTGATCGCGGCACCGATGACTTCTTCGCTCGACGATCCGGCCGGGATCTCCTGAGCCGTGATCTGCTCGTCGGGGTGGTCGGCGTTCCACGCCTCGACCATCTGCTGACCCCACGCGATCTCCGCCTCGTTGTTGGAGTACCAGATGGTGATGGGGCCCTTGGCATCCATTCCGGATGCTGCGCCACCGCCCCCGCTGCACGCGGAGAGGGCGAGGATGCCGGTGGCGGCTACTGCTGTGGCGAGAATGCGTCGTCGCATGTCTTCCTCCTTGTGGGGCGGGCGGGGGCCCGCGGGTGTCAGCTTCGGGACGGGGGCGCGGTGGAGTCGCGCACGCACAGTTCCGGGTCGGCGAGGGCGAGCGCCTCGGGCACGGCCCCGGCGATGGCCTGCAGCAGAGCGCGGGCCGCGGCCGCTCCCCAGCCCCGCGCGTCGGTGGAGACGCTCGTGAGGGCGGGGAACAGGTGCCGGCCGAGTTCGGTGTCGTCGAACCCGGTGATCGAGAGGTCGCGAGGCACCGACAGGCCGCGGCGCTGCGCCGTGCCGAGCCCCGCGACAGCCATGTTGTCGTTCGAGTACACGATCGCCGTGGGCGGGACCTCGGCGTCGAGCAGGGCCGTGGTGGCCCGCGCCCCGTCGGCCGCGCTGAAGTCGGTCTCGACGGTACGGGCACGGATGCCACGCGCTCGCGCCGCGTCTTCGAACGCGGCCGCGCGGTGGCGTCCGTGCAGCATCGCGAACGGGCCCGCGACGTGCGCGATGTCGGTGTGCCCGAGGTCGGCGAGGTGATCGACCGCGAGCCGGATGCCGGCTCCGTCATCGACCGAGACCGAGGTGAAGGGGCTGTCGATATCGGGGACGCCGAGGGTCACCGCGGCGATGCCGAGGCCCGAGACGAGCTCGATGCGCGGATCGTCGGCGCGGAGGTCGGACAGGATCACGCCGTCCACGCGGCGGTCGGCCGCGAGTCCGCGGTAGGTCTCCTCCTCGTGGCGGCCGGGGGTGGCGGCCGCGAGCACGAGCACCTGGCCCGAGACGGAGAATTCATCCTCGACGCCCGCGATGAACGACGGGAAGAAGGGGTCCGCGGCGATGACGTCGGGACTGCGACCGATGACGAGACCGCACGCGAAGGCGCGACCGACGCTCAACGAACGGGCACGCAGGCTGGGGCTCCAGCCCATGTCGGCGGCGACGGTGAGGATGCGCTCACGGGTGTCCGCGGAGACGCCCGGCCGACCGTTCAGGGCGAACGAGACGAGGCCCTTGCTCACGCCGGCGCGGCGCGCGACATCGGCGATGGTGGGTCGCGTGTCGTTCGTCATCCGTCACTCCGTCGTGTGGGCTGTTCCTGAACCGGTTTAGTAACGAAACTCTAAACCGGTTCAGGTCACGGCGTCAAGACTCCGGAGCGATCGCGCACGAGAGAAGAGTGCGGGGTGCAGAACGAATCCGACTCCGGTGCAGGGCCCCGAAGCCACCGTGCGCGCACCGAACCGACCGATCCCGCACCGCCCACCGCAACCCCTCCCCGATGTCGGAGGCCGTCGCTAGCGTGAGGGCATGAGCGAACGCGAATACGACCTGATCGTCATCGGCGCGGGCCCCGTGGGCGAGAACGTCGCCGACCGCGCCGTGCAGGCCGGCCTCACCGCCGCCATCGTGGAGTCCGAGCTCGTCGGCGGCGAGTGCTCCTACTGGGCGTGCATGCCGTCGAAGGCGCTGCTGCGCAGTGGCGCGGCCCTGCGTGCGGCGCGCGACGTCGACGGTGCGAAGCAGGCGGTCACGGGCGATCTCGACGTGGCCGCGGTTCTGCGGCGCCGCGACACGATGACGAGCAACTGGGATGACTCGGGCCAGGTGCAGTGGCTGCAGGGGGCCGGCATCGACCTCGTCCGCGGACACGGGCGCCTCACCGGCGAGAAGACCGTGAGCGTCACCGCCGCCGACGGCTCGACGACCGATCTCGTCGCGCGCCACGCGGTCGCGGTGTGCACGGGCTCGGCGGCGCTCCTCCCCGACATCCCCGGCCTCGCCGGCGTCTCGCCCTGGACCAGCCGCGAGGCGACCGCCGTGGAGCAGATCCCCGGCTCGCTGGCCATCATCGGCGGCGGGGTCGTCGGCGCCGAGATGGCCACGGCGTTCCAGAGCCTCGGCGCACAGGTCACGATCATCGCGCGCTCCGGTCTGCTGGGCGGGAACGAGCCGTTCGCCGGCGAGCTGGTCGCGTCGTCCCTCCGCGACCGCGGGGCGACCGTGAAGACGGGGGCGGATGCCACCTCGGCGCATCGCGACGACGACGACCGCGTCGTGCTCGAGCTCTCCGACGGCACGACCGTCACCGCCGACGAGGTGCTCGTCGCGACCGGACGCGTCCCGCGCACCGATGATCTCGGGCTGGATGCCGTCGGCCTCACCCCCGGCGAGTGGATCGACGTCGACGACACCCTCCGCGTGCGGGGTTCGGACTGGCTGTACGCGGTCGGAGACGTCAACCACCGTGCGCTCCTGACCCACCAGGGCAAGTACCAGGCGCGGGCCGCGGGCGATGTGATCGCGGCGCGCGCGCAGGGCGACGAGGTCGACGACGCCCCGTGGGGCGCACACGTCGCCACCGCCGACCACGACGCGGTGCCGCAGGTCACGTTCACCGATCCCGAGGTGGCATCCGTCGGTCTCACCGCAGCGAAAGCCGAAGACCGGGGCCTGAACGTGAAGGTGCTCGACTACGACCTGGCGAGCATCGCCGGCTCCAGCGAGCAGTCCGACGCCTACGTCGGCAAGGCCCGCGCGATCGTCGACCTCGACCGGGGCGTGCTCGTGGGGGCGACCTTCGTCGGCCCCGACATCGCCGAGCTGCTGCACTCCGCGACGATCGCCGTCGTCGGCGAAGTGCCCGTGAAGCGTCTCTGGCACGCGGTGCCGTCGTACCCGACGGTCAGCGAGGTGTGGCTGCGGTTGCTCGAGACCCTGGGCCGCGATTCGGCGTGAGCCGCGACCGGAGCGCGGCTCGCAGGCGACGGTGAACCGCGAGCCGAGCACGGTGCACAGGCGACGGTGAGCCACGCCCCAAGCGCAACCCGCAGGCGACGGTGAGCCACGACCCGGGCGCGGTGCGCGAGCGACGGTGACGGGGCAGGCAGTGAAGGCGTCCGACAGCCCCGACACCTACGCCGCAGGGCTGCCGCATCGGCCGTCTCCGGCATAGGGTCGCACCATGTCACGCATCGTCGCGCTCATCCGCGGGGTCGGCGGTCCCACGGCCCTGAAGATGCCGGCGCTGCGCGAGGCGCTGGCATCCGCCGGTCTGGCAGAGGTCGAGACGCTGCAGGTGGCCGGCAACCTCGTGCTCGACGACGGCGGTCGCTCCCCCGACGACCTCGCGATGGTGATCCGCGACACGGTTCGGGGTGCCTTCGGTTTCGATCTGCCCGTCATCGTGCGCACGCACCGCGAATTCGCCGATGCACGGGCGCGCAACCCCTGGGCCGATGCGGCCGAGGGGCGGTGGGTGCAGACGGTCTTCCTCGACCGCGCGCCGACGACACCGCTCGAGCTGCCACACGGCATTCCCGAAGAAGCGCTGCTCGACGACCGCGAGGTCTTCGTGTGGTATCCGGAGGGGATCGGCGGGTCGAAGCTGCAGGCCGGATGGTTCGAGAAGCGTCTCGGCGTCGTCGGCACCGCGCGGAACAACAACACCGTCGCGAAGCTCATCGAGATGAGTGCGTGAGCGCAGCGCGAGCCGTCGCGCGGGCGAGGCTCGTCGAGATGCGCGCGCGAGCGGAGCTCACCGGGATGAGTGCGTGAGCGCAGGAGCACCGCTCACGCCACGAGGCGGCGTGCTCGTGGGTGTGGACGAGCGCTGACGGACCGTCACGGCGATCGCCGCGCACGCGATCACCGCGAGACCCCCCACGACGGTCAGGACGCTCAGCTGCTCCCCGAGCAGCAGAGCCGCCCACGCGAGTGAGAGCACCGGTTGAGCGAGCTGCAGCTGGCTGACGCGGGCCATCGGCCCGATGGCGAGTCCGCGGTACCAGGCGACGAAGCCGAGGAACATGCTGACGACGGCCAGGTAAGCGAACGAGCCCCACGCGACCGGATCGGCGGCGACCGGCGTGCGCAGGGCGGAGAAGGCGGTCAGGCCCACCATCACCGGGCTCGACAGCACCAGGGCCCACGAGATCGTCTGCCAGGCGCCGAGTTCGCGCGACAGCACCCCGCCTTCCGCGTACCCGACGGCCGCGGCCGCGACGGCACCGAGGAGCAGCAGGTCCGACACGTGCAGGCCGCCGGATCCCCCGGCGAGGGCGAACGCCACCGCGACGACCGCCCCGATGACGGCGGCGATCCAGAATCCCCGGCCCGGCCTCTCGCGCGTGCGCACGACCGCGGCCACCGCGGTGGCGGCCGGGAGGACGGCGATGACGACGGCGCCGTGACTCGCCGGCGCCGAGGTCAGCGCGAGCGACGTCAGCAGCGGGAAGCCCAGCACCACTCCCCCGCCGACGATCGCGAGTCGCGCCGCCTGACCCCGTGTGGGCCGCCGCGACCGGGTGACCGCGAGGGCGACCCCGGCGATCGCGGCGGCGACCACCGCACGCCCGGCGCCGACGAACAGCGGATCGAGCTGCGCGACGGCGATGCGGGTGAAGATCACGGTGAACGAGAACGCGAGCACCCCGACGCCTCCCCACACGAGGCCGCCGCGGGTCACGGAACCGGGCACTGTCTGCATCCGCTCACTCTGCGGGTTCGCGCTGCCGCGTCGCGCGGTCCACTCGCCGTCGCGTGGCATCCCTCGCTCGAAGGCGACCTCAGGTCGCTGCTCCGTGCGTTCCGTTGCTCTCCCTCGGGCGGCGGGCTCGGGTTCGGGGCGCGTTCGTTCGCTTGGGGCGTGATTCGCCCGCCCCAACCGGGGAAAGCCGCCCCGAACCCGACCGAGCACCGCCGGCCCGCCGCGCACCGACCCCGAACAACGCCACCCCCGAACAACGCCACCGCCGAGCACCGCCCCGCGCGGCGGCGCGAACACGACGACGCCGCCGCAACCGAGGCTGCGGCGGCGTCGAGGAGTGCGCGTCAGTGGAAGAAGTGACGCTCCCCCGTGAAGAACATCGTCACACCGGCCGCGCGCGCGGCGTCGACGACCTCGGCATCCCGCACCGAACCTCCGGGCTGGATGATCGCCGAGATGCCCGCGTCGATCAGCACCTGCGGGCCGTCGGCGAAGGGGAAGAACGCGTCGGATGCCGCGATCGAACCGCGGGCGCGGTCGCCCGCACGCTCGACGGCGAGACGGCACGAGTCGACGCGGTTGACCTGGCCCATGCCGATGCCGACCGTGGCCGAGGCCTGGGCGAGCACGATGGCGTTGGACTTCACGGCGCGGCACGACTTCCACGCGAAGATCAGGCTCTCCATGTCGGCCTCGGCGGGACGCTCGCCCGAGACGAGTTCCCAGTTCTTCGCGACCGACTCGATGTCGTCGGGGAAGCGGTCGGCATCCTGCAGCAGCAGGCCGCCCGACACCAGGCGCACGTCCATGCGCTCCTGCTGCCAGTCGGTGGGCAGCTGCAGCACGCGCAGGTTCTTCTTCAGCTTGAACACCTCGAGCGCCTCGGGCTCGAAGTCGGGGGCGATGATTACCTCGGTGAAGATGTCGCGCAGGTTCTCGGCCATCTTCAGCGTCACGGTGCGGTTGGCCGCGATCACGCCGCCGAACGCCGAGACGGGGTCGCACTCGTGCGCGCGCAGGTGCGCCGAGGCGATCGGGTCGAGGGCGTTGGGAGCGGCGACGGCGATGCCGCAGGGGTTCGCGTGCTTGATGATCGCGACGGCGGGCTTGACCATGTCGAAGGCCGCGCGAAGCGCCGCATCGGCGTCGACGTAGTTGTTGTACGACATCTCCTTGCCCTGCAGCTGCGTGGCCTGGGCGATGCCGTGTCCGCCGACGCGCGTGTAGATCGCCGCGCGCTGGTGCGAGTTCTCGCCGTAGCGCAGGGTCGACAGGCGCTCGGCCTGAATCGTCAGGTGCGCGGGCAGATCGATGTCGTCGCCGAGCGTCCCCTCGGCGAACCACGTCGACACCGCCGTGTCGTACGCGGCGGTGTGCGAGAACGCACGGGCCGCGAGCTCGCGGCGCTGCACGAGGTTCGTTCCGCCCTGGGTCTGCAGGGCGTCGATGATCGCGGGGTACGACTCGGGCGAGACGACGATGGCGACGTTGGCGTGGTTCTTCGCCGACGCGCGCACCATCGCGGGGCCGCCGATGTCGATCTGCTCGACCACGTCGTCGCCCTCGGCTCCGGATGCCACGGTCTCGACGAACGGGTAGAGGTTCACGACCACGAGCTCGAAGGGACGGATGCCGAGCTCGCCCAGCTGCGCCTCGTGCGAGGCGAGGCGCAGGTCGGCGAGCAGGCCCGCGTGAACGTTCGGGTGCAGCGTCTTCACGCGTCCGTCGAGAGACTCGGGGAACCCGGTCACGGCGGAGACGTCGGTGACCTCGTACCCGGCGTCGCGCAGCAGCGTGGCCGAGCCGCCGGTCGAGACGATCTCGACACCGGCGGCGGCGAGGGCTTCACCGAGGGCGAGAAGACCGGTCTTGTCGCTCACCGACACCAGCGCGCGCCGGATCGGGACGACATCGCGGGGGCGGTAGTCGGCGGGGTCGTGTCGGGGTCCGGCCATGGCGTTCGGCTCCTGTGTCTCGAGTCGGGTTCGATCGCGGCGGACGAGCACCCGCCGCATGGTCAAATCAGGCGGTTCGGGATGCCGAGGCGGCGAGGTCGAGGTCGCCCTCGGCGATGCGGCGCACCACGTCGATCAGCAGTCGTCGTTCGACGGGCTTGATGCGCTCGTGGAGGCTGTCTTCGTCGTCGCCGGGGAGCACGGGGATGCGCTCCTGGGCGAGGATCGGGCCGGTGTCGACGCCGGAGTCGACGACGATGACGCTCGCCCCCGTCTGCTCGACGCCCGCGGCGAGCGCGTCGCGCACACCGTGCGCACCGGGGAACTCGGGCAGGTAGGCGGGGTGGGTGTTGATGATGCGCGGCTCCCACGCGGCGACGAGGTCGGCCGGCAGCAGGCGCATCATGCCGCTGAGCACGACGAGGTCGGGGTTCCAGACGGCGAGCTGCTCACCGAGTTCCGCCCCCCACTCCTCGCGCGTCGCGAACGAGCGGAAGGGAACGAGGAAGGTCGGGATGCCGAAGTGCTCGGCGTGCGCGAAGCCCTCGGCCTCGCGATCGGCACCGACCGCGACCACGCGCGCCGGGAAGTCGGGGGCGGCAGCCGCCTCGAGCAGGGCGCGGAGGTTGGAGCCGGCGCCGGAGATGAGGACGGCGACCGTGAGCACGGAGGTCAGTCTACGCAGGTGCGCCGGAGCCCGCCGAGCCCGGGCGCCGGGCTCGCGAGGGCGGGTTCCGGGAGACCCCGCCGAGCGCGGGCGCGGGGCCGGTGCGGGCAGGTTCCGATGGGTGCCCGTGGCGCGCCGGGGCGCACGGCCTCGACGCAGCGCGAGACGACGGAGCCGCTCCGCGCGTATCTCGGGCTCGGCTCAGCGGCGGTGTTCGTCGTCGCCCGGCTCGGCCCAGGCGGCGCGGATGCGCGCCCGCACCTCGTCGTCGACGGCGGAGGTGTCGGCGTCGTCGGGTCCGCCGTAGGCGCGGGGCCACACGTCGTGCGCGATCCCGGTGCCGGGGGCCGACACGGCCGGGGTGGGACCCGTCGCGTGCTCGTCGCGGTCGAACGGCACCTGTTCGCGCGGCGTGAACGAGAACGCCGGAGAGTCGTCGCGACGCGGGGCGGAGACCTCGGCGTGATCGGAGCCGGCGCCGAAACGCGGGCTCAGCAGAAGGATCGCCAGCCCGACCAGCACCTCGAGCCCGAGCGCCAGGGCCAGCGGACCGGGCTGCGGGCCCGTGTCGGCGAGCCGTCCGGGCCCGATCGCCCCGGCGGAGGCCAGCGCGGCGAGCGCGCCGACCCCACCGGTCAGCACCGCGACGGCGAGGGCCACGACCAGACGCGGCGCGAGCGGTTCGGGTTCGACGGTCGACGGCATCCGCGATCGCAGGATCCACCCGGTCAGCGCACCGACGCCCACCGGCAGCAGCACGAGCAGCAGAAGCCACGACGACGTCGAGTCGGGCACCGCGCCCAGCACCGGGATGCCGGGGAGCGCACCGACCTGCGTCGCGGCGGGCGTGACGGCGGTGTCGGTGCCGAGCGCGAACCCCGGCCCCGCCGTGAAGGCGACCGCCCACAGCACGAGGGTCGGCAGGTAGACGAGCTGGCCGAGGGCGATGACGGTCGCGCCGATGCCGTCGGCGTTGCTGGCCTGGTAGAGCCCGATCACCTGGGTCGATCGCGCGATGAGACCGGCGACCACGACCACGCCGCCGACGGCGACGAGGCCGAGCGTGGTGAGAGCGAGCCCGCGCAGCACGAGGCCGGGCACGGGCGCCCAGGCGGCCGGCATCCGTTCGATCCGATCGCGGACGGCGTCGACGGGTCCGTCATCGCCCACCCGCCAGGCACCGATGACCGCCCCGATGAACGACGGGACGAGGAACAGCAGCGCCGGCAGCAGGATGGCGAGCCACGTCTCGGATGCCACGAGGTCGGCGTTCGCGGTGAGCGCGACGATGCTGGCCACCCCGGTGAACACCAGTGATCCCGACAGCCAGCCGGTGAGTGCTGCGCCGGCCTCCCCCGCGCGGACGCCCGACCGGGCGGCGAAGAGGGCCGTGAAGGCGGCGAACGCCAACGGGGCGAGCGAGAGGGTGAAGGTGGCGAACGACGGGTCGATGCCGGTGGCGGCGAGGTACGCGTCGGGCAGGGTCACCGTCACGGGGACGAGATGTCCGAGATGCCAGACGGCCGCCGAGGCCGGCCACAGCGCGCCCCAGTCGGGGGCTCCCAACCCGAAGACCCACAGCAGGGTGAGGGGGGCGAGCACGACGGCGATGCCGCCCGCGGCGGCCAGGACGGCGTCGAGAGCGGCCAGGAGGGCGACGAGGAGACGATGCATGGGCGAGTGCGACCCTACCCGCGCCGCCCCGGAGCGCCGCTGAGGCGCGGCGGCGATGCGTGTGCACGAGGGGGTCCGCGGCGCTCAGCAGTGTCGAACGTCCACGACACGCCGCATCCCGCGCGGCGCAGCGGAGAGTCGTGGACGCTCGAGGGGGACGGCTCAGTCCCCGGGGACTCAGTCGACCGGCTCGAGGACGAACAGCTCGATGCGCCGCTCGGTCTTCTTCTGGTACTCGTCGTAGTCGGGCCAGACCTCGGTCGCGTAGCCCCACCACTCCTCGCGCTCGGCACCCTCGGCCTGGTGCGCGTCGTACTCCTTCTTCACGTCGCCGTCCTGGAGGGCCACGCGGGGGTTCTTCACGAGGTTGTAGAACCACGCGGGATGCTCCGGAGCACCGCCCTTGGATGCCACGACGGCGTACTTGCCGTCGTGCTCGACGCGCATGAGGGCGGTCTTGCGCAGGCCGCCCGTTTTGGCGCCGACGGTGGTGAGGACGATGATGGGAACGCCCCGCATGTCGGCGGACTCCTTGCCCCCCGTGGCTTCGAACGTCTCCGCCTGCTGGCGGGCCCATTCGCTGGTGCTGGGTAGATACTCTCCTGAGAGTGACATAGCTCACACGATACGTCGGCGTCTCCCCCTCCGGTCCAGACCCCTCCCCCTGTTTCCTCCCCTGTTTCCTGGAGCCTTCATGAGCGCTTCCGCTCCCGAGACCACCGCCGCCCCCGCCCCGAAGAACCGTCTCGACCGGTTCTTCGAGATCACCGCCCGCGGCTCCACCGTGAGCGCCGAGGTGCGCGGCGGCGTCGTCACGTTCGTGACGATGGCGTACATCGTCATCCTGAATCCGATCATCCTGTCGGGCACCCCCGACGTGTCCGGCAACGCCCTCGGGTTCCCGCAGGTCGCTGCGGTGACCGCCCTCACTGCGGGTGTGATGACCATGCTGTTCGGTCTGGTGACGCGGATGCCGTTCGCCTTCGCCGCGGGCCTGGGCATCAACTCGTTCCTCGCCGTCGGCATCGTCGGCGAGGTCACCTGGCCCGAGGCGATGGGCCTGGTCGTCATCAACGGCCTCATCATCGTGCTGCTCGCCGTCACGGGCCTGCGCCGCATGATCTTCGAAGCCGTGCCCCTGGCCCTGAAGACCGCGATCACCGTCGGCATCGGCCTGTTCATCGCCTTCATCGGCTTCGTCGACAGCGGCCTCGTCACCTCGACCGGCCTGAACTCGCCGCCGGTCGGCCTGGGCGTCGGCGGGTCGATCGCGACGATCCCCACGGCCCTGTTCGTGCTGACCCTCGTCATCACCGCCGTGCTGCTGGTGCGCAAGGTCAAGGCCGCCCTGTTGATCGGTCTTCTCTCCGGAACGGTGATCGCCGTGATCGTCGAGGCGATCATGGGCCTCGGCGCCAAGGCCGACGGCAACCCCGGCGGCTGGGGCCTGAGCGTGCCGACGCTGCCGTCGCAGTGGGTGAGCCTGCCCGACCTGTCGCTCGTCGGTCAGGTCGACCTCGCCGGATCCTTCGGCCGGATCGGCGCCCTCGCCGCCCTCATGCTCGTCTTCACGCTCGTGTTCACGAACTTCTTCGACGCGATGGGCACGATGACCGGCCTCTCGCGCGAGGCGGGCCTCGCCGCCCCCGACGGCACCTTCCCGCGCCTGCGTTCGGCGCTGGTCATCGAGGGCATCGGCGCCGTGGCCGGAGGCGCCACCTCGTCGTCGTCGAACACGGTGTTCATCGAGTCGGGCTCCGGCATCGGCGAGGGCGCGCGCACGGGCCTGGCGAATGTCGTGACCGGTGGACTGTTCCTGCTCGCGATGTTCTTCACGCCGCTGACGAGCATCGTCCCGACCGAGATCGCCGCCGCGGCCCTGGTCATCGTCGGTGCGCTGATGATGGCCCAGATCCGCCACGTCGACCTGAGCGACATGTCGGTGCTGATCCCGGTGTTCCTCACCGTCACCGTCATGCCCCTGACGTACTCG
The DNA here is from genome assembly GCF_947489255.1 of uncultured Microbacterium sp. GTDB lineage: Bacteria > Actinomycetota > Actinomycetes > Actinomycetales > Microbacteriaceae > Microbacterium > Microbacterium phycohabitans. Next base: position 788,757 of record NZ_CANLCY010000001.1, on the reverse strand, counting down.
ATCGCCAACGGCATCGGCGCGGGCTTCGTCAGCTGGGTGCTGATCCAGGCGCTGTCCGGCCGCGCCCGCCGGGTGAGCCCGCTGCTGTGGATCGTCGCCGCCGGCTTCGTCATCTTCTTCGCCCGCGGTCCGGTGGAGGCGCTGCTCGGCTGAGCGTCGTGCGTTGGAGGGGCCCGGATGCCACGGCATCCGGGCCCCTTCTCGTCGCTGCCGCGGTGGCGCGCCGCGCCCCGAACGGCGAGAAGACCCGAGATTCCCCGGATGACCCGCCATGGCGACGACCCGCGGGCGGTCTCGGAAGACCCGGGTCATCTCGGCGCCGGGCTTCGCCCGTCGGCCGCCCAGCCGCCGCGGTGGCCGCGGGAGCCTGCGGTCCTGCGCGGGTGGCGGACCGTCGCGCGGGCACCGGAAGCGCGGCCCCGGGCACGCGAAAGGGCCCGGATGCCGTGGCATCCGGGCCCTCAGAAGCGGAACGTCAGAGCGCTTCGATGATCTCGCGCATCAGCGACGCGGTCTCGGACGGCGTCTTGCCGACCTTGACGCCGGCGGCCTCGAGGGCCTGCTTCTTCGCCTGAGCGGTACCGGCCGAGCCGGACACGATGGCGCCGGCGTGGCCCATCGTCTTGCCCTCGGGAGCGGTGAAGCCCGCGACGTAGCCGACGACCGGCTTGGTGACGTTGGCCTTGATGAAGTCGGCGGCGCGCTCTTCGGCGTCTCCGCCGATCTCACCGATCATGACGATGGCCTTGGTCTCGGGGTCGGCCTCGAACGCCGCGAGGGCGTCGATGTGCGTGGTGCCGATGACCGGGTCGCCGCCGATGCCGATGGCGGTCGAGAAGCCGAGGTCGCGCAGCTCGAACATCATCTGGTAGGTCAGGGTGCCCGACTTCGACACGAGGCCGATCGGGCCCTTGCCGGTGATGTTCGCGGGGGTGATGCCCACGAGGGCCTCGCCAGGCGTGATGATGCCGGGGCAGTTCGGGCCGATGATGCGGGTCTTCTCGCCCTTCGACTTCGCGTACGCCCACGCCTCGGCGGTGTCGCCGACGGGCACACCCTCGGTGATCACGACGAGGAGGGGGATCTCGGCGTCGATGGCCTCGACCATCGCATCCTTCGTGAAGGCGGGGGGCACGAACGCGATCGACACGTCGGCGCCGGTCTCGCGCATGGCCTCTTCGACCGAGGCGTAGACGGGGAGCTCGACGTCGTTGCCGGCGGCGTCCTTGTGGGTGACCGTGGTGCCGGCCTTGCGGGCGTTCACGCCACCGACGACCTGCGTGCCGGCCTTGAGCATGAGGGCGGTGTGCTTCGTGCCTTCGCCGCCGGTGATGCCCTGGACGATGACCTTGGAGTCCTTGTTGAGGTAGATCGACATTTCTCTCTGTCCCTATCCCTTACGCGTTGGCCAGTTCGGCGGCCTTGTCGGCGCCCTCGTCCATACCGGCGGCGAGAGTGACGAGCGGGTGGTTGGCGGCGGCGAGGATCTCGCGACCCTCTTCGACCTGGTTTCCGTCGAGGCGGACGACCAGCGGCTTGGTCGCGGTGTCGCCCAGGATCTCGAGGGCCTTCACGATGCCCTCGGCCACGGCGACGCACGAGGTGATGCCGCCGAAGACGTTGACGAAGACGCTCTTGACCTGCTCGTCGCCGAGGATGACGTCGAGGCCGGCGGCCATGACGGTCGCCGAGGCGCCGCCACCGATGTCGAGGAAGTTGGCGGGCTTGACGCCGCCGTGCTTCTCACCGGCGTAGGCGACGACGTCGAGGGTCGACATGACCAGGCCCGCGCCGTTGCCGATGATGCCGACCTGACCGTCGAGCTTGACGTAGTTGAGGTCGTGCTGCTTGGCCTTGGCCTCGAGCGGGTCGGCGGCGTCCCTGTCTTCGAGCTCTTCGTGCTCGGGGTGACGGAAGCCGGCGTTCTCGTCGAGCGAGACCTTGCCGTCGAGGGCGATGATGTCGCCGTCTTCGCTCTGGATGAGCGGGTTCACCTCGACGAGAGTGGCGTCCTCGCCCTTGTAGACGTTGAAGAGCTTCACGAACACGTCGGCGACCTTGGGCGCCAGCTCGTCGTCGAACTTCGCGGCCTTGGCGATCTCGAGGGCCTTCTCGGGGGTGATGCCCTCGAGCGGGTCGACCTCGACGCGGGCGAGCGCCTCGGGACGCTCGACGGCGAGCTCCTCGATCTCCATGCCGCCCTCGACGCTGGAGAGCGAGAGGTAAGAGCGGTTGGCGCGGTCGAGCAGCACCGAGAAGTAGAACTCCTTGGCGATGCGGGCGCCGGCGGCGACCATGACGCGCTTGACGACGTGACCCTTGATGTCGAGACCGAGGATGGCCTGGGCCGCCTCGAACGCCTCGTCGGGGTTCTTCGCGACCTTCACGCCGCCGGCTTTGCCGCGGCCTCCGGTCTTGACCTGAGCCTTGACGACGACGACACCACCGAGCTTCTCAGCGGCCGCCTTCGCCTCCTCAGGGGTGTCGGCGATGATGCCGGCGAGCACCGGCACCTCGTACTTTTCGAACAGATCACGTGCCTGGTACTCGTAGAGATCCACGGACAATCCTTCGCTGGGCGATCGGTGGTGGGAGGAGGCGAAAGTCTCTTGATATCAAGAGATCTGTGCCAAGCGTCCACCCTACCGGACGGGGGTGAAACCGCCCGACCCTTGTCCCTTCGATGGGAGGGGGTGCGGATGCCGCTGTGCCGGCGGGAGCGAGGTGTGAGCAGTGCGACGCGACAATCGAGTTCGCGCTCACGTGCCCGCCCGCGTCGTGACCTGATCCGTCCGCTCGCTCCGCCTTGGCCGCGCCGGCTCACTTCTCCGGACTCCGCCCAGCGCACCACGTCGCTTCGGCCTGCGAGGTTCGTTTTTTGAGCCGCGCCGTGAGGCACGAGATGACCGCTTCGGCGAGAGGCCCCCGGGCGTCGAGCCCTGTTGGCCGGTCGCCGGGGCACCGCCCCCGCAGCCCTCGGCAACCTTTCGCCCCGGCAGAGGACGCTGCCCGCACCACGAGACGACGATGAGCACGAGGGCCCCGCCCGACAGCAGGCCATCGGCGATGCCCGCCGGGAGCATGAAGATCATGAGAACGAGGGTGACGAGGCACATCACCGCAGTCACGACGAGACCCCATAAACGGTTCCGAAGAATACCGACACCCCCGAGAACCCGAAGGACGCCGAAAATCCCGCTCATGACCATGAGGAGATAGAGGTTGTCTTGGAAGTATCGCAAGGCGAAGTGGAAGTGTTCGCCGATTCCGCTCTCGTCTACGTCCAGCATGACGAGGACCGGCATTGCGAGGAAGGCTCCGACCTCCATCACCGCTCCCTGCGCGATCACGAGCCACGCCGCGACGCGATACTGCGCACTCAGTCGACCTCCGTCATCGAGCAGATCCCGCCCGGGGGGCTGCGGTCGTGCAGTCATGGGAGGAGAGCCGAAGTGGATTGCCGCATACCCGGATGCTAGGGACTGCTCATCTCGTTCCCCCTCGTCGCCTCGCCTCACGCCGTTCATTCCGCGATTCCCCCGCGCCACCTTCATCCATGGGTGAGATGGGCGGGGAGCGCACCTCACTCCCCGGAGAGCATCGCGCGAGATCGGCGCGACACCGCCAGCGACCAGACGTAGCCTCCGTTCGACTCGGATGAGTGAACCCACCAGGATACGTCGGCGCTGAGCTGCCACCCCGAGCCCGTCGCGAAGGGAATCGGGATGAGGTCGACCCCGAGGAGGGGCACGGGACGGGTGGCCTTCCAGATCGCCTCGGCTTGAGTCCATTGTCGAGCGCTGCGGATGGGCGATGCGCACCACCGACTCGCGGCGCGGAAAGCGGCAGGCCGCTGACGGTCGGTCCGCTCGACGTCGATGCCGCAGGGGAACGCGGATCGACTGACCATCGCACGACCCGGAGTTGCCGTTGTACTCCAGTGCATTCCGCATCCCGGACACACCCACCGTCCGCTCGCCGCGGCGTGGGGTCTACAACGCCCTCCACCCTCGCAAGGCGTCACCTTCACGATCTCTCGCAGGACGCGTGAAGCAGACGGTTCGAGCAATCGGCCGAGCGCGTCGGTTGGAGAGGGACGGGCCTCGACGGACCACACCGCCGCTTTCAGACCCTCAGGCGTCGCGAGACCGAACGACGACGGACTGATAGCTGCCTCCCACCTCGTACGACGAGACGATCGCCCGCCTCGGTAGTGAACGGCCCGGGCTCGCTCGCGCTTTTCGATCGAGGGCGCCGTCGTCCGTCTCCTCGCTCATCCAGAGCGCGTGAGCGACACCGAGCAACGCCGACGAGGCCCCCGCGTCGCCGAAGATCTCCTTGGGTGCCGAGAGGACGGCCGAACTCAGACCGGCATCCCGGACCGCCGTCGTCTCGGTGTCGTCGATCGCAGCGCGACCGCACGCCGCCGAGACGACGACGTCCACGTCGCACGCGGCGACTCCTGCGTCGACCAGAGCACTCCGGAACGACCGCGACCAGCCGTCGCTCGAGGCCTCGAGTCGTCCCGGGCCACTCGCGTCCCCGGTCATGCCGAATCCCTCGATCCATCCCATCGTCTTTTCCTGCGGAGCCGTCGCGGCCGCCTCCAGAAGAACGGCCACGCCGGCTCCGCCGAAGACCTTGCCCGAGTTCCGGAACGGGAGACAGCGTTCCCGCGAGAGGAATCCATCGATACGCGCGTGCGCCGCCAGCATCGCCACGGGCGCCTCGTCCGCCGAGAGCACCATCATCCGGTCCGCCGCTCCGCGCTGGATCAGACGGGTGGCGAAGTGAAGCGCGGAGATGCCGGACGTCCCGCCCGCGCAGATCGTGGCCGTGGGTCCCTGAAGCCTGTTGAGCAGGGCGACGTGGCCACCGGCCGCGTTCATCACGGTATTCGGGAAGAGACGCGTGTTGCCGGACCCTGTCTGGATGAGTTCTCTCTGAAAGGCCTCCACCGTGGACAGGGGGCCCGTTCCGGTGGCGAAAATCAGCCCCGTCCGCGAGGCTTCGTCGCGGCTCAGCTTGCGCTCGCGCAGCAGGTCCGCCACCACGACCGCGGCTCGGCGTCCGAGATTGTCGATGCGTCGCAGCATCTGCGGGTTCACACCGCGCGTGAGGTGCTTTTCCGGGATCTCCGCAACCGGGAAATCGCCATAGCCCTCCAGCGTGACCCGTTGCGTTCCGTACGCCGGCTTCCACGCCCGGAGGAGGGCTCGCACGTCGGCCGAGTCTTTCGCATCCGCCGCGATGGCTGCGGTACCGGTGATGACGACGGGGCGCTCCGTCGACGCAGACGACTCCCCCCGAGCAGCGGGGTCGTCGCGGGTGAGCAGAAGGGATGCGTTGTTGCCGCCGAACGCGAAGGAGTTGGACAGCGCCGCTGACAAAGCACCCGTTCGTCCAGCCGCGGGGACGATATCGAGGCCATGCGGCGCGTCCATCGCATCGGGCGGAACGACCGTCGGGGGGAACACGCTGTCACGAAGCGCGAGCACGGCCGTGACCGCTTCCACGGCTCCGGCAGCGCCGAGCGTGTGCCCGATCATCGACTTGGTGGAGCTGAGGGGAGGCGGGTCGGACGGACGCAGCTGAGCGATGGCCCGCGTCTCCGTGCTGTCGTTCGCGGGTGTGCCCGTGCCGTGTCCGTTCACGTAGTCGACATCGTCGGGCGACAATCCGCCCATGTCGAGCGCGGCTCTCATCGCGCGAAGCGCACCCCGCCCGGTGGGATCCGGAGCGGTGGGGTGGTGCGCGTCCGCGCTGAGGCCATAGCCCCGGACCACGGCGAGAACGGGGATGCCGCGCGCCTGCGCCGCAGCCCGCCTCTCGAGCACGACGACGCCGGCCCCCTCGCCGAGGTTGAGACCGCTGCTGCGCGTGTACGGGGCGCAGTGCAGGGGGTCCAGCGCCTCGAGGCAGGAAAAGCCGCCGAACGAGAAGTAGGCGAGAGGATCGACCCCTCCCGCGATCACGACATCCGCGTGCCCGCTCTCGATGAGTTCCACGCCGTAGGCAATGGCGACCGCCCCCGCAGCGCATGCATTCGACTGCACAGTTCGAGGTCCGGTGTAGCCGAATTGCTCCGCGATGTAGTCCGCGACCGAATGGAGAGGATATTGGCGGAGGAGGCTCGCGTCCGCACGTCGCAACCCCTCTTCGAGCCACTGGCGGTGAAAGGCCTCACCGGAGCGTGCGCCACCCAACGATGTACCGAACGAGATGCCCACGCGCTCCGGTGCATAGTCGGCCGCCGCGAGACGGGCACCGGCGACGGCCTCCTCGGTCGCATCAAGCGCCATGGCATGGCATCGGTCGACCCTACCCCGCCCGGCTCGGCGCGGCACAGTGGCCTTCCAGTCGGAACCCCCGGGCAGTTCCCCCGCGAGTTGCGAGATGAAGCCGTCGGCGTCGACCGACGTCACACGGGAGATGCCGGAAGAACCTGCTGTGATGGCGGCCCAGCTTCGCTGGGCGTCGAGGCCGACAGCCGCGAGCAACCCGACCCCGGTGACGACGACGTCGGAGGCGATCATCCGATGGTCTCGGTCCAGGAGACGGGCTGGACCGCCGGCCGCGACACTGTTCGGATCGTCCGACCGTCGGCGGTCAGCTCCAGCCCGGGGACGTCGAAGGGGGTATCGAGCAGGGCGAGGGCATAGCCGCCCTCGCCGTCGATATCGGCCGCGCAGAGATGGATGCGACCCACCGTCACCCCGCCGGCCTCGACCGCGCTTCCACGCTCGAGGGAACGGGTCGCTCGAACGGCAACGAGTCGGCGTTCAGGCGGGACGGCGTGACCGGCTCCACGGTACGGGTCTTCGCGACCGACACCCGCCGCCCACCCGGCCCCCGCCTCGGGCACGGTGATGCCGTCGAACTGGTCGGGCACCACCGGATGGTTCACCTCGATCCGCGCCCGGAGGAGAGCCTCGGGGCCGACGAATGCACCCCCGACCTGGGCCAGTCGGGGCCGGAAAACGTCCATGAGCACTCCCGGGCCCACATTTGCGACGACGACGTACCCGTACTCGGCCGTCGTGCCGGTTCGCGCGAGAAGCGCGACCGACGCCCCCGGGATCTCGACGGGCTGCCATTCGTTCAGGAGCAGGGTCGCGATATCGTCTGCGGCGAGTCCACCGACGACTTCCCACGAGCGGGGGCCCTCGATGGCGAGGACTCCCCAGCCGGTGAGGACGTCGACCGTCACATCGTGGATTCCGAGCGAGAGCGCGACCGCGCGCATGTCCTCGCCGGCATCCGGGCGATGCTCCGAAATCACGAGGGTGCGGTCCTCATCGAGAACGGCGAGCACGAAGTCCACGACCCGGCCATCGTCATCGAGCACGAGCGAGTCGACGACCGATCCTGGTTGGGCGAACTCGGTCGGCCGGGCGATGACGTGCGACAGAAGGGCGCCGCGGCCCGCACCTCCGATCGAATGGATGGTCGTGCCGCGCGCGTAGGCGCCCGCGGTTCGACGAAGCGAGAAGTACTCCGAGCTCGTGGACATGATTCTCCTTGAAAGGTCGTCGGTCGAGTTGTCTGCGTCTGCGAAGGGGACGACCGCGGTCATGACGCCTCCCACCGGAAGCGCCACACCGTCGCCGTGGGCTTCGAGGAGAGTCGCGAGTAGGCGGCGATCAGCACGCCCTGCGGGGTGGAGCGGATCAGAATCTCGGGAGAGGCTCCGCACACGGGTGCGAGGTGAAGCCACCCCTGGTCCATGTGGAAACCCGCTTCCCGCGTCCACGTGCGCCACGGTCCCGGGGACACATCCAGGTCGACCCGCCCACCCGCCGCGTCTGCGACCGCGACCCGCTTCACCTTGGCGAGCATCAGGAAGACGACGGCCTCCTGCTTGCGTTCCTCGGCGCGGGCGCTCACCCGCAGGCCCAGATCGGTGGTTCCCTCGAACGTCACCAGGGACCATCCCGCCTCGTCGCATTCTCCGCCCGCCTGAAAGGGGACCCGGGCGTCGTCCGTCGGCCACACCGCACCTCGATCGCCATCCGTGCGATCCGGTTGTGCGCACACCCAGAGCGCCGTCGAGACTGTCGTGAGTGGACCGATCGACCGCCGGGAGGGGAACGGCGACGACACCACGGTGAGGCTGTCGCGAGTCCACTCCACGAGCCCGGCGTCCGGCGCCACCGTGAGCGTTCCTGCGTCCGTCGTCGTGCGGATGACGTCGGCCAGGGCGCGCCGCGAGCGCCGCCACGTGTCGATCACTCGACAGTCGCTTTCCGTCCATTCGAAGGCGGAGCGCGCGGCCGCCGTCAACGCCAGGTCGTACCCCGCCGTCCCCTCGCCCGAAAGGCGGACCAGGTGCCCTCCCTCGAGCCGTATCCTTCGTCCCCGAAGACGCGTCGCCGCAACGGTGATTCCCGAAAGTCCGTCGCTCCAGACGACCTCAGCGCCATCGGCCGGCCAAGAGCTCGTCGCGTCAGCGGCCGCCTCGAAGTCCACGCGATCGACGGGCCACCGCCCGCGCACAGCGTGGGCGGAGTGCACCTCCGTGCCGTCGCGCAGGAGAGTGAGGTGCGCGACGCGCAACCCCAGGCGGGGGTAACTCACCACCTCGCTCGCGTCCCGACTCGTCGCTGTCACCCGTACCCCGGACGGGAGGAACTCCACGACGCGCTCCACGTCGCCGTCGTCGATGCGCCAGCTGTCGACAGCCATGTCGACCACCACGGGACGCGAGAGCGGTCGCCGCGGACCCGCGGCCGACGCCCCTGCGACCGGATGCGGGTCGGCGACAACGGGACCGAGGTGAGCCGGATGCGAGACGACGAGGGCACCTCGGTCATCGACGGCCACCGTGAAGTCCCCGACCGCCCTCGACCTCGTGACATGGGTGCGATGCGCACCGTCGTTGTCATCCGGCGGCACGAAACCCGGTGCCGGGGAATCGTTCACAGAGAGTGCCAGAAGCGCGGCGTCGTTCACACGGCCGGTCGCGCTGACGAAGAGGCCGGGAAGCTCGAACTCGTAGCGGATCGCGTCGACGCCCTTCGGACGGCGGACGATTCCACTGTTGACGGATTGTGCGCGGGAGCTCCGGATGGAGCGCCAGTTGCGCTGACCCCCACCGAGCGATCGACCTGTCCAGGTGGCCGCATTGTTCATCAGATCAGCCGTCACCCCGGGGAGCACACTGACGAGCTCGACGTAACCGTCCTCATCCGGGGTCATCCCGTCGAGGGCTCTGAACCCCACACGGACGTAAAGAGGAAACGCGCGGGTGTTCGCCGGGTCGACCTCGACACGCAGACCCCGGACTCCTGAGGCGACCAATCGGTCGAAGGAATCGGTGAAAAGGCGCCCCGCCAGCATGCCCGTCCGATGGCTCGGCGCGATCACGAACATCCCCGCGAAGAGCTGACCCGCCGGGGCCACCCGACGTCCCGACATCGCCGCGTAACCGATGGTCGCGACGATCTTGCCGCGCTCCTCCGCGACCAGGAAGAGACGCACACCGCGCTCGCGGAACACGCCTCCGAGCCATGCTCCCGTCAGGGCACCACTCGGCGGGCCATAGGCATTCCGGGCGAAGAACTCGGCAACGCGGTCGAGGTCGTCCTGCGCGGTGAGTTCACGGATCTCGGCGGTCACGGGGCGCTCTCAGACCGCGGCCCGGGCGATCGCGAGAACACCGCTCGCGACGACTCTGCCGGCGACGGTGATCTCGACGGCAAACTCGGTCAGCGCGCCGATGGATGCGCCGGCTCGCGCCGTGATCTTCATCTGGTCGCCCGGGACGACCAGCGCGAGGAACTTGAACCGCTTGATCGACGCCAGATACCCCAGAACCGGCCCCTGCTCGTCGGACGAGCCGATGAGCCCGCACAGCTGCGCGGCGACCTCGACCATATGGACGCCCGGGTAGATCGGGTTGTCGGGGAAGTGGCCGGCGAAAACCGGATCGGAGATGGAAACGTTCTTGGTTCCGACGCCGGAGATACCGACCTCGAGGTCGTCGACACGATCGAGCAGCAGGAAGGGATGCCGGTGGGGAAGCCGCCGGGCGATCTCACCGGGCTCGAGCGCGGCACCACGTCGTGCGCTCACGGCACTCGCGCCTGTTCGATGAAGTCGGCGATGGCGTTGATCGAACCGAAAACGAAGGTGTCGTCGTCGGTGATGTAGACGCCGAAGTTCTCGTCGATCAGACTCACGATCTCGAGCGTGTCCAGCGAGTCCAGTTCGAGCCCACGTCCGAAGAGGGGCTGGTCGTCATCGATGAGCGTCGCGGCGATGTGTAGCCCCAGCCCCTCGGCGATCAATTCTTTGACTCGATCGTTCAACGCCCGTCGGGCGATGGCACGCTGCGTCACTTCTTGGTAGTCCATGTTCACTCTCCGTGGGCAGGTCTCAGGCGGTCAATCCGCCGTCGACCGAGATGATCTGTCCGGTGATGTACGAGGCGTCATCACTGAGAAGGAAGCGGGCGAGGGATGCCACTTCGCGCGGTTGCGCCATCCGGCGAAGGGGTACCGCGTCGACGAGTCGCGCAAGATCCCCGCGCGGCATCCGACGGACCATGTCCGTGTCCGTGAAGCCAGGGGCGACCGCATTGACGCGAATGCCGACCGCCGCACCCTCCCGCGCGAGCGCCCGGGTCATCGCATTCACCGCCCCCTTGCTGGCGGAGTAGTTAGCCTGCCCCACCTGGCCGCGCAAGCCGGACACGGAGCTCATGAAGACCAGGGATCCCCCGGTCCGACGCATCGCCTTCAGCGACTCTCTGGCGACCAGGAACGAACTCGTGAGGTTCGTCTCGACGACGGCGTTCCATGTCGCGAGGGACATCATCGGCGTGAGTCCGTCACGCGTCACTCCGGCGTTCGACACGACTCCCGCGAGCCGAGGATGCTCGGCGCGGACAGTTCGGAACAGCTCTCGAACATCCTCCTCAGATGCCACATCGGCTTGCACGGCCGACGCAGAGCCCCCTCGGTCCGCCACGGTCCGCACGACTTCCGCGGCTTCGTCAACGGCACGTCGGAAGACCACGACGACGTGCCATCCCGCGTCGGCGAGCGTCTCGACGCACGCTCGGCCGATTCCCCGGGAACCACCCGTGACGACGACGCTCCGCTCAGGCTGCATGAGCTGCGTTCCGGAAGCCGTCGTCGACGATAGTCGCGCCGTTCGCGACGGCCTCCCCCCGCCATAGACGAGTCAGAGTGTGACCGTTGCCGAGGATGACGGCACGGCATCCGCTCTCGTTCGCGACCGCGGTGACCAGATCCCATCTCACGGTTTCACGAACTCCACTTCGCACGTCCTTTTCGATCTCGTCGGCTGTATGGAGGAGTCGCCCGGAGAGGGCCGAGAGCAACGGCGTGCGCGGCTCGCGGAACGGCAGGGCCGCCACTTCCGAGGCCCATCGCTCGACGATCGGATCCATGAGCGAGGAGTGGAACCCGTGGCTCACGTCGAGGAGACGACAGCGCGAGCCGAATCGCGCTCGCGCTTCGGATATCGCTTCTCGCGCTCCGGAGAGCACGATCTGCCGCGCGCTGTTGATGCAGGCGATGTCCAGCCCCGACGATGAAGCGGCGCGGGCGACGTCGTCGCGAGCCCGGTCGGAGGTGACCGCGACGGCGAGCATGGCCCCCGCGCCCGGGGCCGAACCCATCAGCTGACCCCGGGCGCGCGCGAGCCGGATGCCGTCGACGAAGGTGAGGGATTCCGCGGCGATCGCCGCGGCGAGCGCCCCGACGCTGTGGCCCGTGACCCATCGCACATCGGCGGGAGGGCGAGACACGGCCTGCCACGCCCGCATCGCAGCGACGGCGAGCAGAACGATGGCGGGCTGGGCGTACTCGGTCGCCGTCAGGGCATCGGCGGAGGTGCCCCACATCACCTCCCGCATGTCGAAACCGAGCGCGTCCACGGATTCATCGAAGGTCGCTCGTGCGGCGGGGTGCCGAGCGACGAGCTGTCTTCCCATTCCCTGGGTCTGACTCCCCTGGCCGGGGACCGCGAGAAAGGTCCCGCGCATCAGCGGATCCGCCGAGCAAGCTGACGCGCCCCCAGGGCAGCGAACACGACGAAGACCGCGACCAGGACGCCGGCTGCGAGGCTCGCCGTGACATCGAAGTCGCCGACCTTCGCCGAGATGCCGTAGAACGTCTTGACCGCGTCGACCGCCGGACCGGTGTCGCCGGCGAGTGCTGTCAGCGCCTGCGCGGTCATGGGCTCGCGGATCAGCATCGCCGACTGCGCGAACGGGAGCGCATTGATGCCGTTCACGATGGCGTCCGGGAGCGTGCCCACGGGGATGTACGCCCCTGCGAGGAAGCCGATGACGGTTCCCACCACGGTCGACAGCGCCGCGAAAGCGCCGGAACTGCGCAAGAAGGTGACGACGAAGCTCGACAACGCCGCGAAGGCCAGGCTCGACAGAGCGACGTATCCGAGCGTCTCCCCCGCCTCGCTCGCGGTCATCATCGAATCGCCCTGCGTGAGGAGGTAGACCTGCCCGACGACCAGGATGACCAGGGTCATGGCGAGCGAGATGAGAAAACTCGACAGAAGGTACCCCAGGATGAGCTCGACGCGGCGGATGGGCGACACCAGGAAGTCGCCGAAGCGTCCGGTCGCTCGGTCGTCGACGAAGACCGCCAGGGCGGCCAATGCCGTCGTCAGGGTCGTGATCATGGTGATCCCGGCGAACACCCACGCATTCACGAACCAGTGGATGTCCCCGGTCTCCGCGTTCGGAAAGCGCTTCGTCAGATTGTCGACCTGCAGATTCCCGAGGAAGAGCGCATACAGCGCGATGAGGATCAGCGCGGACAGGAGGGAGAAGAACACCCCGGCGCGGTCGCGGAAGAACAGGCGCAGATTGCGGCCCGTGAGGATCGAGACCGTTCTCATGCCGCCCGCCCTCCGGTCACGTTCAGGAAGACGTCGTCCATCGTTCCGTGGCGGAACTCGAAGTCGGTGACCTGTGGCGCCTGGATGAGCTCCCTCGCCTGCTCCACCCGGTCGACGGGTACGCGCACGACGTCGCCGCTGTGCTCGCCGACGACGTCCCGCGCGTCGCACTCGGCCAGGAAAGACGAGACGTCGGGCGTACGTACGGTCAGCACGCTGCGGCTGAAGGAGGACCGGAGGTGGGCCGGAGTTCCCTCGGCCATGATCCGTCCCTCGGAGATGATGCACACCTGATCGGCCCGTTCGGTCTCCTCCATGTAGTGGGTCGTGAGGAAGACGGTCGTCGAGTGGTCTGTGCGCAGCTGGCCGATCGCCGACCAGATCTGCTCGCGCGACTGGGGGTCGAGGCCCGCGGTGGGCTCGTCGAGGAAGACGACGCTCGGGCGGTGGACGATCGCGCGCGCGATGTCGGCTCGGCGCTTCTGTCCGCCCGAGAGCACGCCGTATCGACGATCCAGGAAGTCTTCGAGGCCGACGAGCTCCGCCAGCTCGCCGATCCTCGCCGAGGCCTCGCGCCGCCGTAGCCCGTAGAAGCCCGCTCTGATCGCCAGGTTCTCTCGGACGGACAACAGCGGGTCCAGGAGCGATTGCTGGAAGACGGCGCCGATCACCTCTCGGACCCCGTACGGGTCTTCCACCGCGTCACGGTCCTGCACCTGGATCGTGCCGGAGGTCGGACGCAGGACCGTCGTGATGCAGCCGATCGTGGTGCTCTTGCCTGCGCCGTTCGCTCCGAGGAACGCGAAAAGCGACCCCGTGGGTACATCGAAGGACAGATCTCGAACGGCCTCGAACGTGCCGTAGCTCTTGCGGAGGTGTTTCACCTGAATGGACATGATGAGCTCCCGCTCGCTATGGGGTGTGACAAGAGACCGAGGACCGGCGGTCGCGCCGCGCGCGAGGGCACCGGCATCAGTCGCCTCGCGAGATCGGGCACGCATCCCGGCCGGGGACGGCGGTGGCGCACGTGCCCTGGCTCGGGAACATCCGATCGGTGGTCAGCCCCCTCCGCGCCCCCTCCGCGAGGAACTCCCGGACGGGCATGTCCGCCGTTCGGAGCTCGGCGTCGGCCCCTCGCCCGACCTCGGCGTGGCCGTGCTCGAACGAGGCGTTTGATCGCCGATTTGTGCGCATGTGTGAATGCTAGCCAGTCATTTTTGGCTTCCTCAAGCCATTTCACCCGCTCATCGCGACGAGCCACTCCCCTACGCTGAGCACATGGCTCGCACGAGAAAGACGCCGCACCCGTTCGACAAACATCTGGGTGCCGCGATCCGGAGTGCGCGGGCGCGACGCGATCTCAACAGGGAGACGCTCGCCGCCCGCACCGGCATCCCTCTGTCCAACCTGAAACGACGCGAAGACGGGGTGAACGAGACGACGGTCTCCGAGCTCGAGCGCATCGCCGCCGCCCTCCGGGTCTCCGCGCGGGACATCGTCGACATGGCCCTGCAGGACTACGGCGCAGACGGACGGACGGGTCCGAGCAGTCCACAAGACGGTCTGCAGAAGCTCCTCGCGTCGGTGTCGGAACCCCCTCGTACCCTCGAGGAAGCGGACGCCGTGATCTATCTCGGCCACGTCGCTCCTGGTCGACGCGACGCCGCCAACACCGACGATCGGATCGCCGCGACGGATTGAGGGGAACGGTGACGGAACTCCTGCGCATCGCACGTCAGCTGGGCGTGAGCGTCTGCGAAGCCCACCTGCCCGAGCCGTACCGAGGCTTCTACGACCACGAACGACGCCGAGTCGTCTACGACGCCCGACTCACTCCCGTCGAACGTTCATGCGTGATCGCGCACGAACTCGGACACGCCTTCCACGATCATCGCGGAGCCGGCGACCTCGAAGCCGAGGCCGCCGCCGACGTCTTCGCCGCCCGGATCCTCATCGACCCCGGGCGTCTCGCTCAGCTCGAGGCCATCGGACTGAGCGGAGCCGAACTCGCCGAGGAGCTCGGCGTCAGCGTCAAGCTGCTCCGCGTCTTCGCGGAGAGTCACGTCACGCGCATGCGGGGCATCGCCTCCTCGCGTCCGCGGCTGGGGCAGGAGCAGTTCCTGCACGCCGTCCGGTGAGCGGTTCGGCCTCGGGGCCGGTCGGCCGTCCGGGGGTCGGCAGCGAGAAGGATTTCGCCGTCTCTGCCGTGTCCGGCCCACTCATTTCGCGGGGGGTCCGAAGGGGCGATGCGCCCGGCGCGTGACCACGAGTCAGCTCACTGCTGCGCGGGACCCCGGCCGCCGCGTCAGATCCACCGCTATCTGCACCCGCCGACCGCGAGCATCGAGCCCGAGCCGACGCTCGACGTCGACCAATCCGCGGTGGAAAGCGGTGACGGGGGCCTCCTCGACGAAGCCCGCGGCGGCGTAGAAGGGGGCGTTCCACGGGACGTCCGCATAGGTACGAAGCGTCATCCGCTCGTGGGCACGCTCTCGGGCCACCCGCATCGCGGCGACCAGCAGCCGCCGGCCCCAGCCGCGGCGTGAAGACATGGGATCGACGGACAACTGTTCGAGATGACACAGTCCCGCGACCTCCGTGACGTGCGCGAATCCGACGACCGTGCCCCCTTCGCCCACTGCGACGAGAACGAACCCCGGCCCCGCCACGCGTGCGGTACCCGCCTCCGCGGCGGGCCAGTCCGCGGGGGCGAGGCGGTCGATGAGCAGACGGTCGGCATCGTTCTCGATCCGCTCGATCGCGCCCGCATCGGCGGACGAGGCGAACCGCACCCCTTCATCCCCGTCGACCCTCAGATCCACCCCCGCTCGCGCGCGTGGATCGTCGCCTGCTGACGACTCGCGAGCCCGAGCTTTCCGAGCACCGACGAGACGTGGTTGCGCACCGTTCCCGCCGACAGGTGCAGCGCCGCCGCGATCTCGGCGACCGTCTCGCCCCGCGCCCCCGCCCGCAGCACGTCGAGCTCGCGGTCGGTGAGGGGGCTGCGTTCGTCGCTGAGTGCGTCCGCGGCGATCTCGGGGTCGACGTAGCGGCGCCCGGCCGCGACCTCGCGGATGACCGCGGCCACGTCATCCGCCGGCCGGGACTTCGGCAGGAACCCGTCGACTCCGGCGCTCAACGCCCTCCGCAGCACCCCGGGCCGGGCGTGGCGCGTGACGATCACGCAGCGCGCGGGCACGCGTCGGCGGATGCGGGCCGCGGTGTCGACGCCGTCGAGTCCGGGCATCTCGAGGTCGAGCAGGCACACGTCGGGGCGCAGTCGCTCGGCCTCGGCGAGCGCAGTCTCGCCGTCGCGGCACTCGGCCACGACCTCGAGGTCGTCCTCCAGGCGCAGGAGCGCGGCGAGGGCGGTACGGATCATGTCCTCGTCGTCGGCGATGAGCACGCGGATCATGCGGAGACCCCCTCGGGAACACGGACGGTGAGGCGGAAGCGATCGTCGAGGCGGGTGGCATCCATGGTTCCCCCCACCGCTCCCACCCGCTCTGCGATCCCGGAGAGCCCCGCGCCGTCGCCGACGGGAGACGCCGCGCCGCGCGAATCGTTGTCGACGACGAGCACCCACGCCCCCTCGTGTCGGGAGAGGGAGAGGGATGCCGAGATCCCGCCGCCGTGCTTGAGCACGTTCGTGGTGGACTCCCGCACGATCGGGCCGAGCACGTCGGCGGGGGCGCGGTCGGCGGCGGTGTCGACGAGCAGCTCGACGGTGAGACCGGCGGCGCGAAGCAGGTCGGCGGCGTTGGCGAGTTCGTCGGGCAGCGGCACTCCGCGGAAACGCGCCGCGAGGTCGCGGGTGCCGCGGCGGGCGTCGTCGACGCTCACGCGCGCCGCGCGCACCTGCTCGACCGCGGCCTCGGGGTCGCGCGTCATCATCTTCTCGGCGAGCTCGAGCTGCAGGGCGATGACCTGCAGGTGATGGCCCTGCAGGTCGTGCAGGTCGCCCGCGAGCCGCAGGCGTTCCTGGGCGGCGGCGAGTCGTCCCTCGGCGCGGCGGGCGCGGTCGAGTTCGCGCACGATGTCCCACCACCACAGCGAAGTCGCCGTCAGCACCGGAAGCAGGGCGACGAAGAACGGCAGCGTGAAGACCGCGATGTACCCCTGCGGGTTCACGCGGATCGCGTCGACGAACCACACCACGACGATCACCACGATCGACAGCACCGCGAGTCGGAGGCGCACCCCGCCGGGCCATCGCACGAGACACAGCGTCTGCGCGGCGAAACCGACGCCGAGCAGCACCGACCCGGCCGACACGCCCATCGCGGCCGCCGCGGCGATCCCGAGCGCGACGAGCGGCCACATGGGGCGGCGGGCGGTGTCGTCGGCGTCGCCGAGGGGCTCGCGGCGATAGCGCACGAGCAGCAGCACGGCGGATGCCGTCGACCCGGCGACCCCGGCCAGATTCAGCACGAGGGCGGCCGGGGTGCCACCGACGAACACCGCGAGCGACCAGATGAGGGCCGCGAAGACGTGGAGGAACAGGATCGACGACGCGGTGTACCACCACGTGACGCGCACGTCGCGGGCGTAGGCGGCGGTGGGTGTGCTCACCCGGGCCACTGTACGGCCGTGACATTCGTCACGGGTGGGGCGGAGCCATCCCCCGGTGGCTCCGACGAGCTCAGCCACCTCGCGGCTGCGAGCGGGGTGACGGGACCGAAACCCGCCGCAGGTCCCTGAGCCTGTCGAAGGAACCGAAACCCGCCGCGGTCCCTGAGCCTGTCGAAGGGACCGCAGCCCGCCGCAGGTCCCTGAGCCTGCCGAAGGGACCGAAACCCGCCGCAGGTCCCTGAGCCTGTCGACGGACCGGAGCCCCGCTCGCGCGTCGCTCCCCACGTCCGGCTCGATAACTCATCGCCCTCGCATAGCTCTTCTTGGCGGCGGATAGGGACCGCCCCAGGCGCGGTGAGGGCGGGGCGCCTTCTCTGGAGCCATGCACCCCGCAGACCGCTCCCCCGAAACCGACCCGTCCGGCCCGGCACCCGAGGTCGGCACGACCGGCGCCCCGTCCGCCCGCCGGGTTGCCCGTCGCACGTTCCTGGCGGCGGGGCTCGTCGTCGTCCTCGGCGCGGGCGGCGCGGCGTGGTGGGCAGCCGACCGCTTCCTGATCCCCCACGTCGAGGTGACCGACGTCGCCGCTTACGAGGCCGAGCACTCGAGCGTGTCGACGACCACCGACGCCTCCAGCGCCGACGGAGCCGCGCCCGCCGACGCCACCGCGCCGATCATCACCGATTCCACCTTCGACGACGGCTCGACGTCGGTGACCCTGGCGACGATGACCACCGGCACCGGCTCGAGCACGGTCACGTACTACGTCGCCGACGTCATCCTGAGCGACGCGACCGCGCTGCGCTCCGCCTTCGCCAACAACCAGTTCGGCGAGAACATCACGCAGACCACGAGCGAGATCGCCGAGGCCAACGGCGCGGTCTTCGCGATCAACGGCGACTACTACGGCTTCCGCTCCACCGGTATCGAGATCCGCAACGGCGTCGTGTATCGCGACGAGGGCGCCCGCGAGGGCCTGGCGTTCTACACCGACGGGCACGTCGAGGTGTACGACGAGACGCAGACCACGGCCGCCGAGCTGCTGGCATCCGGGGTCTGGAACACGCTCAGCTTCGGGCCGGCGATCGTCGAGGGCGGGCAGGTCGTCGACGGGATCGAGAGCGTCGAGGTCGACACGAATGTCGGCAACCACTCGATCCAGGGCGACCAGCCGCGCACCGCGGTCGGGGTGATCGACGACAACCACCTCGTCTTCGTCGTGGTCGACGGTCGCCAGGAGGGCTACAGCGCGGGAGCGACGCTCCCCGAGCTCGCCGACATCATGCTCTCGCTCGGCGCGACCACCGCCTACAACCTCGACGGAGGCGGCTCGTCGACCATGTACTTCAACGGGCAGGTGGTCAACTCCCCGTCCAACGGCGGCGAGCGCGCCACCAGCGACATCCTCTACGTGGCGGGCTGAGCGGTGTTCGTGCTCATCCCCGCCTACGAGCCGGGCCCGCGCCTGCCGGGGCTCGTGCGCGAGCTCCGCGCCGCCGACCCCGACCTCGAGGTGCTCGTCGTCGACGACGGCAGCGGGCCGTCGTTCGAGCCGGTCTTCGCCGCGGTCGGCGATGCCGGCGCACGCGTGCTCACCCACCCCGACAACCGCGGCAAGGGCGCGGCGCTGAAGACGGGCTTCGCCCACATCGCCGCCCACGATCCGGATGCCGACGTGGTCACCGCCGACGCCGACGGGCAGCACGCGCCCACCGACGTCTGCCGCGTGGCCGAGGCCCTGCGCACCGACGCCGCCGATGGGCGCAGCGCGCTCGTGCTGGGCGTCCGCGGCTTCGACGGGGCGGTGCCCCTGCGCAGCCGCGTGGGCAACGCCGCAGCCCGGGGGCTGTTCCGCCTGGCCACGGGTCGGCGCGTCAGCGACACGCAGACCGGGCTCCGCGGCATCCCCGCGGATCGCCTGGACTGGGTGCTCGGCATCCCGGGTGAGGGCTTCGAGTACGAGCAGCGGATGCTGCTGCGCCTGGGACCGGATGCCGTGGCCGCGCACGAGGTGCCGATCGACACGGTGTACCTCGAGCGCAATTCCTCGAGCCACTTCCGCCCCGTGCGCGATTCGCTGCGGGTGCTGCTGCCGGTGCTGTTGTTCGCGTCGTCGTCGCTCGCGGCGTTCGTCGTCGACACGGTGGCGCTGCTCGTGCTGCAGGCCCTGACGGGGTGGCTCGTGCCCTCGATCATCGCCGCCCGCGTGCTGTCGGCCACCGCGAACTTCGTCGTCAACCGCCGCGTGGTCTTCCGCGCCGGCGAGGGGCCGATGCTCGGTCAGGCGGTCCGCTACGGCGTCCTGGCCCTCGCGCTGCTGGCATCCAACATCGCATGGATGTCGTTCCTCACCGACAACGGTCTCGCACTCCTGCCCGCGAAGGTCGTGACCGAGGGGGTGCTGTTCGTCCTCAGCTACGGCGTGCAGCGCGCCCTCGTCTTCCCCCGAACGGATGCCGGGTCCCCGGCGCGCACTCCGGTCCCCCGGCCGTCGCCGCCCACCCCCGACGCCCCCGACGCCCCCGACCCCGCACCCCAGGTCCCCGGCCCCGCGCCCCAGGTTCCTGAGCACGCACCCCAGGTCCCTGAGCCTGTCGAAGGGACCGCCACCCACCACACCCCCGGAGGCTTCGACAGGCTCAGCCTCCTCCGCCCCGGAACCCCCGATCCCTCTTCCCCCACCCCCGCAAGGAGCACTCCATGACCACCACCGCCCTGATCCTGGCCGCGGCCGACCTCGTCGCCGCCGTGCTGCTCAGCGCCGTCTACTTCCAGCGCCACCGTCGGCGCGACCTCGTCGTCGCCTTCCTCGGCGTGAACGTCGGCGTGCTGGCGGTGGCCACCGTGCTCGGCACCGCCGAGGTGGCCCTGGGCCTCGGGCTCGGCCTGTTCGGGGTTCTGTCGATCATCCGCCTGCGCTCGAGCGAGATCACGCAGCGCGAGGTGGCGTACTACTTCGCGGCGCTCGCGATCGGCCTCATCTGCGGTCTGCCCGCCGCCGATCTCGCCACCCCCCTGCTGCTGGTCGGACTCATCGTCGCGGTGCTCGCCGTGGCCGACCACCCGCGCGTGCTGTCGCGGGCCCGTCACCAGACGGTGCACCTCGACCGCGCGATCGCCGACGAGACCGAGCTGCGCGCCGAGCTCGAGCGCCTGCTCGGCGCCGACGTGACCGGCGTCACCGTGCAGCAGCTCGACCTGGTCGACGACACCACACTGGTCGACGTGCGCTACCGCGTGCGACCGGCACCGACGGCGGTCGCCGCATCGCGACCGACGCTCGGGACGGAGAGGACCGACCACCGCACCGGCGAGGCGAGCTTCGCCGACCTGATCGGCGGCTCCCGGTGACCGCCCGCGACCGCGCCACGAGCGCCATCGCGGCCCTGCCCGCGGTCGGTCTCGACGCCCTCACGACCGAGGCCGCGCTGTTCACCCGCGTCGACCGCAAGTACGTCGTGCCGATGGATGCCGCGGCATCCCTCCTCCACGACCTCCAGCGCTCCGTCGACGCCCCGGCGGCGCTCGAGATCGAGGGCGAGCGCGAGCTCGCGTACCGCTCGGTGTACTTCGACACCCCCGATCTGCTGAGCTTCCGCCTCGCCGCCCACGGCCGCCGCCGCCGCTTCAAGCTGCGCACGCGCACCTACCTCGACACGGGGGCGGCGTTCCTGGAGATGAAGACGCGCGGAGCCCGCGGCCTCACCCGCAAGGACCGCGACGCCTACGACCTCGACGCCGCCGACCGGCTCACGGCCGAGGCCCGCGACGACGTGGCCGAGGCCCTCGGGGCGATCGGGGTGGAGCCGGCCCGCGCCGACGACCTCGACGCGCGACTGCAGACCCTGTACCGCCGCACCACGCTGCTGCTTCCCGGGGCGATCCCCTCTCGCGCCACGGTCGACCTCGACCTGCGATGGATCGCCGCCGACGGCGGAGGCTTCGCTCTGCCGCGCTTCGCGATCGTCGAGACGAAGTCGCCGGGCCAGGCGGGCGCCCTCGACCGCGCCCTCTGGCGCGCGGGCCATCGTCCGCAGCGCGTCAGCAAGTACGCCACCGGCATGGCGGCGCTGCGCGCCGACCTCCCCCGCAACCGCTGGACCCGGGTGCTCTCGGGCCCCTTCGCCTCACCGGCATCCCTCTCCCCCGCCCGCGCCGCTCGAAAGGACACGCCATGCGCCGCCGCCTGATCCCCCTCGCCCTCCCCCTCGCCCTCGCGGGCCTCGTGCTCGCCGGCTGCGCCGTGACCGCCCAGCCGGGCGCGACCACCTCGTCCGCGTCGGAATCGAGCGTCACCTCGACGACCGAGACCATCGCCGAGGTCGACTCCACGATCCCCGCGGCCGCCGCCGAGCTGCTCTCGGCGAACGCCGACGGCACGGTCGTGCGCGACGACGAGTGGAACCTCGCGGATGCCGAGACCATCACGCTCTCGGGCACCACCGCGTCGAGCGACTCGGCGGGGGTCACCGTCGACGGATCGACCGTCACGGTCACGGCCGCCGGGGTGTACCGCCTCACCGGGACCCTCGACGGGCAGGTGGTCGTCGCCGCCCCCGACGACGCGCAGGTGGTGCTCGTGCTCGACGGCGCCGAGATCGAGAACGTCTCGGGTTCGGCGATCCAGGTGGTCACGGCCGACGACGTCGCGATCAGCCTGGCCGCCGGTTCCACCAACTCCGTCACCGCGACCAGCTCCGCCGACGCCGACGCGAGCGCTGCGATCTACGCCGACAGCGACCTCACCGTCTCCGGCTCCGGGGCGCTGACGGTCACCGACACCGGCAACGACGGCATCTCGGCCACCGACGACCTCGCGATCATCGGCGGCACGATCACGGTGGATGCCGCCGACGACGCCCTCCGCGGCAAGGACTCGCTCGTCGTGAAGGACGGCACCCTCACCCTCACCGCGGGCGGCGACGCCCTCAAGAGCGACCAGGAGGACGACGCCACCCGGGGATACGTCTGGATCGCCGGCGGCACGATCGACGCCACCGCGGCCGACGATGGCATCGACGCGTGGACCGACGCGGTCATCACCGGGGGCACCGTGTCTCTGGCGACCGAGGATGACGGCATCCATTCCGAGACGGCGCTGGCCATCGCCGGCGGCGACGTGACGATCACCCGGTCGTACGAGGGGATCGAGTCGGCCGACATCCGCATCGCGGGCGGCGTCGCACGGATCACGTCGTCCGACGACGGCGTCAACGCCTCGGGCAACACCGCCTCCACCGACGGCGGCATGGGCGGCGGCGGCATGCAGGACAGTGGGGAGACCCTCGCCATCTCGGGCGGCACCCTCGTGGTCGACGCCGACGGCGACGGTCTCGACTCCAACGGGACGATCGAGATGACCGGTGGCGACGTCACCGTCTTCGGACCCACCGCGCAGAACAACGGCGCCCTCGACTCCAACGGCGGGATCACCGTCACGGGCGGCACCCTCGTCGCGATCGGGAGCACCGGCATGGCCGAGTCGCCCGACGAGTCGTCGGGGCAGGGCTGGCTCGCCGCGACCGTGTCGGGCTCGGCCGGATCGACGGTGCAGATCACGGATGCCGCCGGCACCGTCATCGCCGAGTACACCGCCACGAAGACCTTCGGATCGGTCGTGTTCTCGTCGTCGGCGATCACCGACGGCCAGGCGTACACGGTGACCGTGGACGGCACCTCGACCTCGGCGACCGCGGGCGAGGCCATCGCGGGCGGGATGGGAGGTGGCATGGGCGGACGACGCTGAGACATCACGATCGACGGCCGCGGCCCGGGGTTCCTCCCCTCGGATCGCGGCCGTCGCGCGTGCCACCCCCTGACCGATGTCATGCCCCGTCGTGACACCGCGGCACTGCCGCTTCGCCCCGAATACGAGTGCGATGGGACCGTGTCCTCCTCCACCACTGCGCGCACGCCGTTCTGGCGTCGCCCGTTCGCCCTGGACGTCTTGCAGCGCTACCTCGTCTTCCCCCTCAGCGAGGTCCTGCTGTGACGGCCCCGCGCCCCCGTTCTCTGCGCGCGCGGCTCGCCGAACGGCGCGCGAAGGAGGGGGACGGCCGACCGCTCGCGCCGTTCCGGTGGTGGCAGGCGCTGAGCCGCTCGCAGCTGTCACTGTCGATACCGGATGCCACCGGCTCGGCGACGGAGTTCACCGTCGACGTGCATCAGCTCGGCGACCACGCCGACGGCACGG
Source organism: uncultured Microbacterium sp. (assembly GCF_947489255.1). Classification (GTDB taxonomy): domain Bacteria; phylum Actinomycetota; class Actinomycetes; order Actinomycetales; family Microbacteriaceae; genus Microbacterium; species Microbacterium phycohabitans. The sequence continues at coordinate 765,101 of NZ_CANLCY010000001.1, read as the reverse complement.
TGCGTGCACGCCTGTATCGCGACGGCGCGCTGGCCTCGGTGTCGCGCCTGCCCGCGCGGTTCGCGGTACCCGGGGGTCACGTCGAGGTCGCGGTCGGCACCTTCGGCCTCCGCCGGTGCCACTTCGTCCCGGCGGTGGGCGACGAGCGTCAGCTGGTCCCGCATCCCCGCTCGGCGGAGGGACGCCGGGCCGCCTTCGACCGCGATCATCCGCGTGCGAGCCGGGTGGTCGGCATCCTGTCGCTGGCCGTCGTCATCGTCGGGGCGGCCATCGCGGTCCCGCAGCTGCTCGCGACCCTTTCGCAGATCCCTCTGATCGCCGACTCCCTCGGCTCGTTCACGTCGCCGCTGACCCTTCCGCCCGCGGCGAATGCGGGGGTCACGGTCGTCGTCGTGCTGGCCGGCGTCGAACGGGCGCTGCGTCTGCGATCGTCGTGGCTGGACGATCTCGCCACGTGAGCGGACGGCCCGCGCTCCGCGCCAGACCCCCGGTCGATGGCGCCGCCGCCCGCCTCACGCGGGGTCGAGGTCGACGGTGACGAAGTGCCGCAGCTCGAGCGGGCGGGTGAGGAAGCGCTCCTCGTCGGGAAAGGTGACGGGACGCGTGCGCCACTCGGCACCCGCGTAGCCCACGAGCGCGGAGGCGTCGGCCCACGCGCTGACGTACTGCACGCGTCGAGGATCGGCGTCGTCGACGAGCACCTCGTGTCGCACCATCCCGGCATGGGTCGCGGGGAACGTCGACACGAGCTCGTGCAGACGGGCGAGGAACTCCTCGTGCATCCCTTCGCGGACGTGGGCTTCCGAGACGCGGATGATCATGCGTCCGAGGGTAGGAGGCGCGGCGCTCGCCCGCCGCCCGATCCCTGCCACGTGGCACCGGATCCCCGACAGACGACAGGATGCCGTGGCCCGACCGGTCAGCTGGTGGTGCCGGAGTCCCCGGTCGATCCGTCCGTCGAGCCGTCCGTCGAGCCGTCCGTCGAGCCGTCGGTGGATCCGTCGGTCGTTCCGTCGGGACCGCCCTCGCCCATCTGGGGAGGGGTGCCGTCGCCGAAGTCGGGCCGCTCGCCGCCCATCTGCGGCGGGGTGCCGGTGCCGAATCCGGGCATCGTGCCCGAGGTCGCCGCGTTCGCGCCCGAGGCGTTGCCGATCGCGAAACCGGCGCCGCCCCCGACGAGCAGGCCGACGACGAGCGCACCGGCGCCGATGCCGGCGACGAGGCGGCGCGTGAGCGGCACGCGACGTTTCACCGGCGTCTTCTGCGCGTCAGCGGGCGGGGTGGTCGGGACGGGGTCGATCGTGGTCATGCCGCCGAGTGTGGAGCGCGCACCCTGACCTCGCCCTACGCGCGCCTATCGATCGGCTATGCCCGCCGCTCGGGCAGGTCGCGCGGGCGGTCGTCAACCTCGCCCGTCTGCACCGTGCCGTAGGCGGCGGGCAGATCGGTCGACGACGACGGCGTCCATCCGTAGGCCGCCGATTGCACGGCACCCGCGTCCACGACCGGACCGAAGGCCGATCGCAGGGCCTCGCGTCCTCTTCTCCCCCGTCGACGCAGAACGACGACGAGCCGCACGATCACGCCGACGGCGATCGCCGCCCAGAACACCCACTCGATCCAGCCGAACGCCCCCATGCGATGCCCCCTCCTCGCGGCGATGAACCGACGACGATACGCGCCCGAGCTCCTCCGAGGAAAGTCGGCGACGCCCGTGACATTCGTCAGGGGCCCACCGATACATCGTCCCGAGCGGCCGTGACACCACAACACTGCCGCCGTGCGCGCGTCGCCGATGGGATGGATTCATCGCGGAACACCCCGCGGACTCATCCCCCAGGAGCTTCCATGTCGAACCCCGTCACCGATCTCGTCCTCGGATTCCAAGGCCTCGTCGCCGACGTGCCCGATCTCGTGCAGCCGCTCATCGTCGCGCTCGCGGGCGCCGTGCCCTTCATCGAGGGAGAGGGCGCCGCCACGATCGGCATCATCGGCGGCATCCACCCGGTCATCGCCGCGCTGGCCGGCGCGGTCGGCAACTTCCTCTGCGTCGCCGTCGTCGTGCTGGCGACCTCGCGCGTCCGCGCTGCCGTCACGACCCGCCGCGGCGCGCCCGCGAAGGCTCCGACGGCGCGTCGAGAGAAGTTCGAGAAGGCGTACCACCGGTACGGGACGCCCGGGGTGAGCCTGCTCGGCCCCCTGCTGCTGCCCACCCAGTTCACCGCCGCGGCGCTCACCTCGACCGGGGTCTCGCCCGCGCGGGTGATCGGCTGGCAGGCGCTGGCGATCGCGCTGTGGACGGCGGGGATCACCACGATCGCCCTGGGGCTGATCCGCATCGCCGCCTGAGCCGCGAGCCGGGCCCGGGCCGGGGCCGGGGTCAGAGCAACGCCGCCGACCCTGGATCACCCGGACGCGAAAGCGAGGAGGATGACGTCGTGCCCTCCCGTTTCACCCTTCGAACCGACATCGCGGCGAGTCCCGCCGCGGTGTTCGACCTCGCGCGCGACATCGGCGCACACGTCGCCTCGATGCACGGCAGCAGGGAGAGCGCCATTGCCGGCGTGACCGAGGGGCCGATGCAGCTCGGCGACACGGTCACGTTCCGGGCCCGCCACGGGGGCATCTGGCTCACCATGACCGCTCGCATCTCGGAGATGGACGAACCGACACGGTTCGTCGATGAACAGACGCAGGGCCCTTTCCGTTCGTTCCGGCACGAGCACCGGTTCGACGAGACTCCCGACGGCGGGACGACGATGACCGACACCATCGACCTGGCCTCGCCCGTCTTCGGAATCATCGCCGAGCGCCTGATCCTCGTGCCGTACCTGCGCCGGCTCATCGCACGACGAAACGCCCACCTCGCCGCATCCTTCACGGAGAAGGGGATCACGTGAAGAGCGGCCCGACGCACGCGAGATCGCGAGCCGGTCTCCACTCAGCGCATCAACGCCGCCAACGCCTCAGCACGCGGCAATTCGACGTCGCTCGTCACGGTGTCGTATCGCCGGACGCGCCCGCCGTCCGCGAAGGCGGTCCACCCCGGATCCCCCGTCTCGGCGAAGCGGATCCAGTCGGCGTGCATGCGCTGCGCGAGTTCCCGCGGGGCGGCGGGTCCCGTCATCCGCTGTCCGGCCGCGTCGTTCAAGGCATCGAAAACGAACCCGATCTCGAGCGCGTGCGCCGCGCGCAGGTCGCGCACCGGGCTCTGCCACGCGAACTCGTAGACGAAGGTGGGGGCGGTGCGGGAGCGTGCGACCTCGACGGCGGGCGCGCGCAGGATCTGATCGGTCAGCACCTGCCCGATGATCTCGCCCGCCGAGGCATCCGGTAGGGCCCGGCGGTAGGCCGCCCACACCCCGCGCGGGAGGCGTTTCGCGAGCGCTAGGACGGCGTACGTGCGCCGCGTGAGCCGGGCGAGCGCCGCGGGCGGGTACCAGAGGCGGTATTCGTCGGTATTCGTGCCGATCAGCACGGGAACATCGGCCGTGACGAGAGCGCGCCGCGGCGAGTCCGGAAGGGTCAGGGGGTCGATCGCGGCGGTGAAGCCGGGGGTCCCCCGCAGCGGCGTCGACCGGGCGGCGAGTCGGTCGCGGGCCGCCACGAGCCGCTCCGGCGCGACCTCGCGCAGCGCCGCCGCCGTCGCATCGACACCGAGGGCGCGCGCGATCCCGCGGATCGGCCGCGCCGCGCGCTGGGGAGTCTCGGCGTCGAGGGGGCCGGACTCGATGATCGCCCCGGCGATCAACGGACGCAGGTCGTCGCGCGAGAGCAGGGCGGCCACGACCGCTCCCCCGGCGGATTCCCCGAAGATCGTGATGCGCGCGGGGTCCCCGCCGAACCGCGCGATGTTGCGGTGCGTCCAGCGCAGCGCCTCCGCGGCGTCGGCGAGGCCGAGGTTGCGCGGCGCGTCGGGCAGCACCGAGAACCCCTCGGCTCCGAGCCGGTAGTTGGCCGAGACGAACACGACGCCGTCGCGGGCGAACGGGGTGCCGTCGTAGGTGCTGAGCGCCGCCGTGCCCCGCTCGAGCGCACCGCCGTGGAACCACAGCATGACGGCCGCGCCCTCGGCATCCTCCGGTCGCCACACGTTGACGGTGAGCACGTCGTCGCCGGGAATGATCGTGGATGCCAACAGCTCGCCGGTCGCGCCCGGATACGGCGACTGAGGTGAGGTCGGACCGAACTCCGTAGCTTCGCGCACGGCATCCCAGGGTTCCACCGGCGCAGGAAGCGCGAACCGTCTCGCCCCGGTCGGAGCTGCGGCGTACGGGATGCCGAGGTAGCGCTCGACGCGCTCGGCGGACGATCCGCCGACGGGGCCCGTTTCGGTGACGATGACAGGACGCGACATGCGCCGGAGTCTACGGGCCGCGTCGTGCATCTCCCCCGAGAGGAGCGCCGCACGCTTCTGGATGCCGAAGACACGACGCACACCCCGGCGGATGGCCGGGCGCGATCAGGGGGATGCCGGCATCCCGCGCTTGCGCGCGACTCGGCGCCACCACGGGATCTCGCCCACGGGTTCGCACTGCTCGTCATGCGCCGCGAGGTGCCCCGCCCACAGCGCCTCCGCCACGTCGGCGAGGTCCGGTCCCGCGGCGACGACACGGGCTTCTTCGTCGAACGCCGTCCACACCCCGTCGAGGTCACGACTGATGTACCCGAACAGTCGGCGCGAGCAGGCGCCCATCACGAAGTCGTCCTCGACCTGCTTCCATGTCGGGGCCTTGGCGGAACGGCGCAGCGAGAACATCTCCCGCTCCTTCGGGTCACAGCGGTGTGTGACTGAAGTCTGCCACTCAGCAAACGCAAAGAATAGGGACGCCCGCGCGAGGCCATCGCACCGCTGGCATACTCGGCTTTCGCGCCGATCACCCGTGAGGCGAGGAACGGAACGCCCATGAACGTCGAACCCGGCATCTACGAACACTTCAAGGGACAGCGATACGAGGTGTTCGGAACGACCCGGCATTCCGAGACCGAAGAGGTCTTCGTCTCCTACCGCAAGCTCTACGACGACTACTCCTACTGGGTGCGCCCTGTCGAGATGTTCACCGGGACGGTCGATCGAGACGGCTACTCGGGGCCGAGGTTCCGGCGCATCGTGTAGCCCGCGTGCAGAAACTCCGCGACGCGCACGAACTCCGTTGGCATTCACCGATCCGCGCTGAGGTTGCACGCATCGCTGACGTTGGGCACGGCCGGGCAAGGATGTGGAGCCCACGTACCTCTACACCACCCGATCAACCTGCTGTGAGCACTGTCTCGCGGCCGCGACCCCGCGTAGCATCGCGGTACGCCGGAGTCCCTCCGCGGCATCCGGTCCCTCCGTCACGACGAGCACACGGGAGAAGCAATGGACACGATGGCCATGATGAAGTCGATGCACATGGGCGAGATGACCATGGACATGGATGCCATGCAGGAATGCATGCAGTCGCTGAACGCCTGCGCGATGGCCGCGGCGATGTGCGCCGGCAGCGACATGATGCACGGCGCCGAGATGGCGACCTGTTGCGCGATGTGTTCGAACATGGTCGAGATGGCACAGGCGACGATGCACATGATGATGCGTCCGGCCGGGATGAACATGGACGTGATGAGCGCCATGATGACCGCCTGCATGACCATGGGCAAGGCCTGCGCCGCCGAATGCCGCGCACACGCCGACATGGACGAGATGTGCCGCTACTGCGCGATGGCCTGCGACGACATGGTCATGAAGTGCGAGGCCATGATGGCCTCGATGTCCGCCTGAGTTCCGTTCTTCGCGCGGCCGCTGACGTTTCGTCGGCGGCCGCTCGGCTATGCGGCGCGTGCGGTCGTGAGGATCGCCGACGCGCTGAGCAGCTCCGCGACCGGGTGGTACGCCACGGGCTCCCCCACCGCCATGTCGACGGCCGGGCCGACGATCCGCAGCTGCACCGTGGTGCCGTCGAGCAGCGCCACGATCGCGGTTGAGCCGTCGGCCTCGATGACGAGGCCGTCCCACCACGCAGACGGGTTCGAGGCCGCCATGCAGCGCTGGATCGGGTGGACTGTCGACGAGATCGTGCGGGACATGGCTTCACCTGCCTTCGGAGGGGTTGGTGAGATGAAGCTACAGGATGCCGAGGGGTCGGGCGATCTGGGGCGTAGTGGGGCGTAACACCGGGGCGGAGTCTCAGCGGGCGGACGACTCCAGGGCGTCACCGCGGCGCAATCCTTCCTCGATGCGCGCGAGCAAGACGGCCGCCGCCTCGACCCCGGCGTCGTCGCCGTCGAGTGCGACGCGCAGGCGATCGGCCCAGTAGGCGTGAAGCTTCTGCACGCTCTCGTCCGCCAGGGCGGTGGGCCGCAGGCGCACCACACGCGCGTCATCCGGGGCGGTCTGGCGCTCGATCATGCCCTTCGCGACGAGCGAGCTCAGCGCGACGCTGCAATTGCTGCGCTGCAGCGCCGTGGCTGCGGCCACCGCGCTCGGTGAGGCGCCGGGGTTGTGGTGCACCCATCTCATGACGAGGGCTTCCGTTCCGGTGAGCGGAACGATGTCGGGTGCGTGCGGACCGTTCGGATCGATGTCGCGCGCGATGCGCATCACGACGTCGGCGAACTCGGCGAGAGCGTCGTCGGAGATCGCGGGGGCCACGGGCCGACTGTACCAGCCGGATGACATCAGTTATGCTTTCATAACTATGGCGACCGACACCGATTCCTTGCGAACCCCAGCAGCATCCCTCCCCTCTCGATCGAGCGGCATCACGACACCGCTCCTGCTGGTGCTCGGTCTGCTGAGCGCCGTCGCGCCCTTCGCGACCGACCTCTACCTTCCGGCGTTCCCGCAGATGACCACCGAGCTCGCGACCTCGGCCACGACCGTGCAGCTGACGCTGACGGCGTTCCTCGTCGGCGTGACCGCCGGGCAGCTCGTCTTCGGTCCCCTCTCCGACCGGTTCGGTCGCGTCCCGCCCCTCGTGGCCGGAGCCGTTCTGTGCGTCATTGCGAGCGCGGTCGCGGTCTTCGCCCCGAACGTCGCCGTGCTCGTCGCCGCACGTCTCTTCCAGGGTCTCGGCGGGGCCGCGGGCATGGTCATCGGCCGTGCCGTCATCTCAGACCTGTCGACCGGCAAGGCCGCTGCGCGCGCTTTCTCGCTCATGATGATCGTCGGCGGCGTCGCTCCGGTCGTCGCCCCGCTCCTCGGCGGCGTGCTCACCGGTCCGATCGGCTGGCGCGGGCTGCTGGCCATCGTGCTGGGGCTGTCGATCGTCATGCTCGTCGCCGTGCTCGTGGTGGTGCGCGAGACGCACCTGCGCTCGCGTCGAGACGAGCTTCGCGCCGAGCGGGTGGCATCCGGATCTCCCCTGCGGGCACTCCGGTCGCGGACCTTCCTCGGATACACGGCCGTGTTCGCCTTCGGGTTCGCGGTGATGATGGCGTACATCTCGGCCTCGCCGTTCCTGTACCAGAACATGCTCGGACTCGACACGGTCGGCTACGGGATGATGTTCGGCCTGAACGCGCTCGCGCTCGTGGTCGTGAGTGCCCTGTCGCCGAAGCTCACCGCCACCCGCTCGGTCGAGAGCGTCCTGACGCTCGGGATCGCACTGGTCACCGCGTCGACGATCGCCTTCGCGCTGCTTGTGTTCTCCGGGGCGCCGGTCTTCTGGCTCACGGTCCCGCTCTTCACCGCCGTCGGGTCGCTGGGCCTGGTGTTCGGAAATGCGACCGCCCTGGCGCTCGGCGCCGTCCCGCAGATCGCCGGGAGCGCCTCGGCCGTGCTCGGAGCCCTGCAGTTCGGCCTCGCGGCGCTGGTGTCGCCGTTGGTGAGCTTGGGAGGCGAGGGGACTGCCGCACCGTTGGCGATTGTGATGTTCGCGTCTGCGGCGGTTGCTGTTGTGGCCCTTGTGGTCACGCGGCGTTCGAAGGGAACAGTGACGCGCACCACGGCGAGTCGGTGAGACCTCCTCGGGACAGATCGACGACTCGGGTCGACGGCGCGAACCTCGTCACTCCGCGCGACGCTTTTCGAGCAGTTCCTTGGTGCGCAACAGACGAAGAGCCGTGACGAGTAAGAGCCCGCCGAGCACGTTGAAGAGCAGCACGTACCCGAACCACCCCAGCCACTGCAGGTAGGTGATGTCGGCGCCCGATTGGATCGCTCCGAAGATGAGAAGCGAGTCCAGGATCGAGTGGAACAGCTGGAGACCGGCGAGCAGGAAACCTCCGATGATCGTCGCGACGATCTTGGCGGGATCGGACTGGGTGCCCTGCTGCATCCGCGTCATCAGCGTGATGGTGCTCCCGCCCAGCACGGCGAGCACGATGCTCTGCCACCCGAACGGAGCATCGACGTAATGGTGGGCGGACTCGGCGAGCGTGTCGTGCCACTCGGGGAACGCGGTGGTGAGCAACCCCATGAACACCCACCCGCCGACGAGGTTCGCCACGAGGGTTCCGCCCCATAGACGCGCCAGTTGCCAGATCGTGCCCTCTCGCGCGACGAGGGCGGCGATAGGCATGAGGAAGTTCTCGGTGAACAGCTCGCTGTGCGCGAGGAACAGCGCGATCAACCCCGCGCTGAACGCCAGGCCTGCGAGGAGGTGATCCCCCGTCTGGTGCAGCACCGCGAGGTAGGCGGCGACCCCCAACCCCACCTCGAGGCCGCCGAAGAAGCCGGTGATCAGGACGATGCGCCACGGCCTGTTGAGTCGCTCCGCGCCCTCCGTGATGGTCGCGTCGAAGGATTCGGCCAGTTCGTCTTCGACGACCTCGTCGGAGTCGCCGATCTGGCGTCGGCGGTCGTCGCTCACGGGTGCGCTCGTCGTGTGTTCATGCCTCACCGTTACTGATGCGGGGATGCCGCACAACCCGCCTGCGTGAGCGGCCTCATGTTGATACGGCAGAGACGCCCGCGACCTCACCGTTCACAGCCAACTCCGGGTACTCGCACTCCACCCGTCCGACCTCGCTCGGCGTTGGACGTCCCTGTCGTTCCGCCGCGCCGTGATCTGCGCACTACTGCCCTCGATCAGACAGTGGCGAGCTTGACGCTCTGCTGCGAGACGAAGCGCCCTGCAGCTTTTATCTGGATCGGGCGCTCAGCGCAGCGGCTGCTGAGCGAACAGCACTGACTCGAAGCAGCACCGAGTCACAGATACTGAGGGAGTCACCGGCACCATGGAGGCATGACGGCCGGGATTTTGCGATTCTCTCCGCGCTAGCGGCGCTTCTTCTTCCCACGCAGCCTTTTCGTTGGGCGACGCGCAGACGGCGGGGTGGGCCTGCTGCCTCGCCCGACAGGCTGCAGGCCCATCTCTTCTATCAATCGGTCGAGACCCGAATCGGAACCCGGAGGATTCGTCAGGTAGATGAACTCGAGAAGATCCTCTTCCGCACTGAAAAGCAGACCGTACGCGCGATCCGATTGCAGCTGGTACCCCTTGACCCGCACATACTGAGACAACTGAGCGCGGAAGGCGAGGCTGTTCCCGATCATTGGAGCTACTCCAACAAACACGGTGGGATGCCCCCACATGCCCGCGAAGGACATAAGCATGTCGTGGTAGCTGCCGTCCGCGGAGGTCCTCCGACAACACTCTCGGATGGCTTTCGCAAGCCGTGTCTGCGTTTCACCGGCAAGGCCGAGCAGATCGGTGGTGCAGCGTAACCAGCCGGGCTCGCCCAGGTCAGCGATCGCATCGACGATCGGGACGATCTCCTGGGCAATGTTGAAAGATGGTTTCGCGGGTTGCGGTTCAAACTCGGGAATCTGATCACGCAGGTACCACTCGCTCAGCGGTTGGCAGTGATCGGCAACCATCGTCCCGACTGCGCTCTCGTCGCGCCGCCTTCTGACCCGCGCCTTCGCTGGAGGGACGGACACATGTTCACGCCGCACTTCGTCCGGATCATCGTCGACGTATAGGTCTCCGCCGAGGAACAACATGAAGAGATCGAGTTCATCGGCCCCGCGGTAGAACGTCGCGACTCCGCTGTCAGTCCGGCGTCGCAGATACAGAAGAAACTCACTGGGCCGATCGCAGATCTCCGCGATCACCATCAGATCATGCAATGACGCAACCCACGGAGGCCGCCGCTCGGCGAGCAGTCCAGCAGCCTGAAGATCTCCGATGGCGACACCGAGCGGACCGACATCGTCCAGTAAGACGATGACCGAACGCACCTCGCGGACCTGCGACAGGTCTAGCCATGAGTCCGGCGTGAGCCAGACGCCTCCGTTCAGTTCGATCAGTCGTTGCAGTCGCACGGCTTGATTGTTTGCGTCGCCGACTGTCGCCTTCAGATCGGATTCAAGTCTGCGAACGTCGCCACGTCGAGACTGACTTGCGACGGACTTCGCCTTCACCTCGACAACGATCGCGACGTCGTCGACCAAGAAGAGACCGTCTCCCTCGACGCGGTCCGCTACGAGGTTCACGTCGTCGCATCCGGCGTCGAGCTCAGTCTCGCTCCGTCCTTTCTTCGGCGCGTAGTACGGGAATCCCGAATGAAGCGCCGCACACCCAAGAACACGTTCAAGACTTGCGATAGCAAGGCCCTCGCTCACCGATTGCCGAGCCCGCTGATCGTAGCGCCGCATGTCGGACGCGTGCGGCGCGAGTGCTCGCTCAAGTACACGACGCAGCGAGTCGAGCCCTGGGTCGTTCACCGTAGAAACAAAGCCGCCTGCGCCGTCCGCAATGAGCGGAGTCATCAGGAACGGGTTGGTGGCCGTGAGGAGATCGAAGACTCTCGTCCCCGCCGAGATCGAATCGTCAAAGACTTGCGAGTACGAGTTCAGGACGGTGAGAACGTTGGCTTCGTCTAGCAGTCCAGCCTCAGCAAGTTCGCTGGCGCGGATCGTCGCCCGCTCCCCGGGCAGAAAAATGAAGTCGATCATCGCTTCCCTGAAACGGGCGATCACTTGTTCTGGCATTTCTTCCGGGGCGACCCCCTGGTATTCGAGCATGATGTCGCCGGTCTCATCACGGAGACTCGTCATCCGATCTGCGGAAGTAGCTTTCAGCGCATCACGGACCCCCACCACGTCGTCGTATCCGTAGCCCAGGTACTGAATCATGAGTCCTTCGACCACGGGATGCTGGAAGAGACGACGCTCCTGCTCGTCTCGGATGTGGTCGTACTGAAGATTGCGAATGTTCAGCACGGCACCCTGGTACTCCGACGCAAGACGCGCCAGCACATGCTCGCTGAGGTAGGCCTCGTACTGCTGCCGGTACGTCGCCAGCCGCGCAAGACGCTTGGCACGTACGTGCAGTTCCTCGATCTTCTCGTGCGGACGAGTCTCCTCACGCGGGACATCGCTCGGCTTCCGACTAGAACGAGAGAGCAGCATGGCAGCGACCAACTCCACGGCCAACGCAGAACCACCTGGCATAGTCACTCGAGGATCAGGAACCGGGGGGAACTCACGCATCCGCATCAGCTCGATTACATCGAACGCGTCCGCCTCCGCAACAAGGTCGAGCATCGCTGAAGTCTCAAGCTCCACCTGCCCGCGCAGAACTGACCGCACGTCCGCGACGGACTCGCAGCCAGAGAATAGAGACAGTTCTTGCGCCGGGTCCCCGAAGTCCTCGACATCGATATCACCAAGCACTCGCCCCAACCGTGCCGAGCCCCCACTCGCTCCAGCCCCGACCATGCCCGTCCCTTCCAGTCCGCCGCAACGTCTCGGCGTGGTAGTGCTAAGTCAAGCCGCGCCCCAGTTTCAGCCACTTCGACACGCTAGGCGTGTCAAAGATCCCATGTGGTACCGCCCGTCTGCGACGACTCACAGCGCTACCCGACGTTATGCAGATCGGCTGCGACCAGGCACATGCCGTCCCCAGTCCACCCGGTGCGATGGTTCTGCGAATTTCGCAGGACCGCAGGGGCCAGCAGGCGGGCATTAAGCGTCAACAGGAGGACCACCTCGTACTGGCCACGCAGATAGGCATTGTGTTCATGACCCTGCGTGGAGTACCGCACCCGTTCCAAGCGGACGCCGCCCGGCACCGATAACCGGAGATGTCTCAACCATGCGGTCGAGCCGTCGACATCCACACCGTTGTTATACCGACCCGTGTAACGCCCACGTAAACTCCCCCTCTCCCCCCACCCCACCGCGGGTGAGCCACTCGTTACCTCCCCGCCCCCGGGCACGCGTCCCCGGGAAACCCCTCCTCCCTACGCTGGCGATCACGCCCCGCCCATGCGAGGCGCTGCACCTCCCCCGCATCGCCCACCGGAGGACTCCGTGACCGTCACCGACCCGCGCCCCGAAACCGCAACGCCGCCCGCGGCCGCAACAGAAGTAGCGGAGCTACAACACCGCCCCGGCCGCTGGATCGACAACTGGAACCCCGAGAACGCCACCCAGTGGGCCAACGAGGGCAAGGCCATCGCCTCCCGCAACCTGCGGTGGTCGATCTTCGCCGAGTTCCTCGGGTTCGTCGTCTGGCAGCTGTGGTCGGTCGTCGTCGTCTCGCTGCCCACGGCGGGCTTCCAGCTCTCGACGGGTGAGATCTTCTGGCTCATCTCGATGCCGAGCCTGGTGGGCGCGACGCTGCGCATCCCCTACACGTTCATGGTTCCGCGCTTCGGCGGTCGCAACTGGACGATCGTCTCCGCGGGTCTGCTGCTCATCCCGAGCATCGGCCTCGCCATCGCGGTGTCGAACCCCGCGACCCCGTTCGGCCTTCTGCTGCTGATCGCCGCGTTCGCCGGTTTCGGCGGCGGCAACTTCGCAAGCTCCATGGCCAACATCACGTTCTTCTACCCCGCCGCGCAGAAGGGATACGCGCTCGGACTCAACGCCGCCGGCGGCAACCTCGGCGCCTCGGTCGCGCAGTTCGTCGTGCCGATCGTCATCACCGTCGGCGCCGCCGCGACCCTCAACCTGCCGCTCGCGGGTCTCATCTGGGTGCCGCTGATCCTCGTCGCCATGGTCGGTGCGTACTTCCGCATGGACAACCTCTCCAGCGCCAAGGCCGACATCACGGCATCCCTCGCCGCTCTGAAAGAGCCGCACCTGTGGATCATGGCCGTCCTCTACATCGGCACCTTCGGCTCGTTCATCGGCTTCGCCGGCGTCTTCCCGAAGCTCCTCGCCGACACGTTCCCCGACTTCAAGGGGATCGCGATCGGCACCGCGACCGTCACCCTCGCCTTCCTGGGTGCCCTCGTCGGGTCGCTCGCCCGCCCCTACGGCGGCAAGCTCGCCGACCGCTTCGGCGGCACCGTCATCACGATGGGCGCGTTCACGGTGATGGGTCTCGGCATCCTGGGCGTGATCCTGACCCTGCCGATGCAGAACTTCGCGGTATTCCTGCTCTGCTTCCTGGTGCTGTTCGCCGCCGCCGGCATGGGCAACGGCTCGACGTACCGCATGATCCCGACGATCTTCGCCCTTCGCTCGAACAACGGGATCGGCGCGCAGCGCAAGGCCGCCGCCGCCCTCGGCCTCGTCTCGGCGATCGGCGCGTACGGCGGGTTCTTCATCCCGCAGCTGCTCGGCTTCTCGAAGACGACGTTCGGCTCGTACACCCCCGCCCTCGGCTGGTTCGCCCTGGCGTACGTCGCCTTCCTCGCCCTCACCGCCGGGGTCTACCTGCGGATGGCGAAGAAGACCGGCACCCGGATCTGACGACCATGAGCTCCGCCGACACCCACTGCCCCTACTGCGCGCTGCAGTGCGCCATGACCGTGATCCACGACGGGTCCACCACGGTCGCCGGCCGCGACTTCCCCACCAACCGGGGAGGGCTCTGCGCCAAGGGCTGGACGTCGGCGGAGCTCCTGGCATCCCCCCAACGACTCCGGATGCCGTTGACCCGACAGTCCGACGGAACCCTCGCCGAGACCACCTGGGACGAGGCACTGGATGCCGTCGCCGCGGCGTTCCGCGACGCGAAGGCCGCGCACGGACCCGACGCCAACGCCATCTTCGGCGGCGGCGGCCTCACCAACGAGAAGGCCTACCAACTCGGCAAGTTCGCCCGGGTCGCTCTCGGCACCTCGCGCATCGACTACAACGGCCGATTCTGCATGTCGTCGGCGGCCGCGGCATCCAACCGGGCATTCGGCATGGACCGCGGCCTGCCCTTCCCCGTCACCGACCTCGACGACGCCCGGACCATCCTGCTGCTCGGCTCCAACGTCGCCGCGACCATGCCGCCGTTCCTCGCGCACCTGGCCGGAGCACGGGCGAACGGCGGCCTGATGGTCGTCGATCCGCGCCGCTCCGCCACCGCGCGCCTGACCGAAGACGGGGCCGGCACCCACCTGCAAGCCGCCCCCGGCACCGACTTGCCGCTCCTGCTCGGCCTCACGCACATCGTCATCGCCGAGGGCCTCGCGGACCGCGCGTATATAGAAGAGCGCACGACCGGCTTCGACGCCGTACGCCGATCGGTCGCCGCGTGGTGGCCCGAGCGCACCTCGACGACCACCGGCATCCCCGTCGCTCAGCTCCGCGAGACCGCCCGCCGCCTCGCCGCGGGGCGCACGTACATCCTCACCGGACGCGGCGTCGAACAACACGTCGACGGCACCGCCACCGCGACCGCCGCGATCAACCTCGCCCTCGTGCTCGGGCTCGTCGGCCGCGAGGACTCGGGCTATGGCACCCTCACCGGACAGGGCAACGGCCAGGGCGGGCGCGAGCACGGGCAGAAGGCCGACCAGCTGCCCGGCTACCGCTCCATCCGCGACCCCGAGGCGCGTCGGCACGTCGCCGGGGTGTGGGGCGTCGATCATGACGACCTCCCGGATGCCGGCATCCCGGCGACCGCCCTGCTCGGCGAACTCGGCGGCCCGGTGAAGGCGCTGCTCGTCGCCGGGTCGAACGTCGTCGTCTCGGCGCCCGACGTCGAAGCCGTGCGGGCCCGGCTGGAAGCCCTCGACACCCTCATCGTGTGCGACTTCTTCCTGAGCGAGACCGCGGAGCTCGCCGACATCGTGCTCCCCGTGCTCCAGTGGGCCGAGGAGGAGGGCACGATGACCTCGCTCGAGGGCCGGGTGATCCGCCGCCGCCAGGCGCTGCCCGGGCCCGACGGTGCCCGCAGCGAGCTGTGGATCATGGCCGAGATCGCGCGGCGCCTGGGCGCGGCATCCACGTGGTCGACGAATCCGGCCGAGGTGTTCGACGAGCTCGCCCGCGCCTCGGAGGGCGGCATCGCCGACTACTCCGGTCTCTCGCACGCCATGCTCGACACGGGCATCGAGGCGTACTGGCCGTACCGGTCCGAGAGCACCCCGCGTCCGTTCGCCGAGCGTTTCGCGCATGCCGACGGGCTCGCCAGGCTCGTACCGGTCGAGGCCGCTCCCCCGACGCCCACCGACCGCGGCGGCGACCTGACCCTCGTCACCGGTCGCTACCTGCAGCAATACCAGTCGGGCACCCAGACCCGCCGCGTCTCCGAGCTGAACGGCGCCAGGCCCGAGGCGCAGCTCGAGATCCACCCGGCGACGGCCTCTCGACTCGGCATCCGGGAAGGCGCACTCGTCGCGGTGTCGAACGAACGCGGCACCGTGCGGGCGCGGGCGAGCGTGACGACCGACATCCGCCACGACACCGTCTTCCTGCCGTTCCACTACGCCGGCGACGAGTGCGCGAACCGCCTGACCGAAGCTCGCGTCGACCCGACGTCGGCGATGCCGGAGTTCAAGCGCACGCGCGTGACGGTCGCTCCGGATGCCACGGTGCCGGTCGCGCGACCCACCGCGCACGAGCCGGTCGGGGTCTCAGTCGCGGGTGGACCGATCGATGATGCCGGTCGGGGCGGCGCGTTGACGAAGGAGGGTCTGCATGCCTGAGCGTGTGGTGCTGGTGGGCTACGGCCCCGTCGGGGCGCGGCTGATCGACGGGCTGCTGCCCGCGGTCCGCGACGGGCGCATCGACCTCACCGTCGTAGGCGCCGAGCCCCACGACGTCTACAACCGCGTCCTGCTCGCCGAGTACGCGGTCGGCCGCACCGACCGCGCGGGCCTCGACATGGACGACCGACGCGTCGCCGAACAAGCCGGCGTGCGGTTCCATCTTGCGACGACGGTGGTGGGCGTCGACCGTCACCGCCGAGTCGTGCGCCTGCACGATGGCATCCCTCTCGACTACGACCGGCTCGTGCTCGCGACCGGCGCCCGCGCGAACGTCCCGACACTCGCCGGGATGGAGCGCGCGCGTCGCGACCGCGCGTCCGTCTCGACAGCCCCCGACAACCTCGACCTCGGCGGCGCGCCGCTGCCCCGCGGCGTCGTCGCCCTGCGCGACCTCGCCGACGCGGAGAACGTACGCGCGGCCGTCTCGGCCGGGCAGCGAATCGTCGTGCTGGGCGCGGGAGTGCTCGGGATGGAGCTCGCGCTGGCCGCCGCCGAGGCCGGAGCCGAAGTGGTGGTGGCGTACCACTCCGCCGCCCCGATGAATCGGACGCTCGACGAGAACGGCGGGCGAGTGCTGGCCTCATCCGCTACCGCGGTCGGGGTGGAGATGGCGCACCACGCGCGGGCCGAGAGCCTCCTCCTCCGCCACGACGACCACGGACACGCGTGGTTCGACGGCCTCGTGTGCGCCGACGGCAAGGTGCTCGCGGGAGACCTGCTCGTGCTGTCGTGCGGGGTCGCGGCGCGGACGGAGGTGGCATCGCTCGCGGGCCTGGCGATCTCGACGGGGATCCTCGTCGACGGCTCCTCGCGCTCGTGGACCGACCCCGACGTCTTCGCGATCGGCGACTGCGCGCACGTCGCCGACCCGGCGGATGCCGACTCCCACGGCCGAGTCCCCGGGGGCCCGAGCGGGCTCGTCGGACCGGGCTGGCGCCAGGCCGACCGCCTTGCCGCGCTGCTGTCGACGGGCGTCGCTGCGGCGGCACCGGGGAGCGCGAACGGTTTCGCTGCGGCATCCCCTGTTCCGGTGCCGGTCGAGCGCCCCGGTGTCGTCATGCTCAAGGCCGAGGGCGTCGACGTCGTGGCCGGCGGAGACGTCGACGCCGACCCCTTCGCGCACGCCCCCGGATGCCACGGCCCCCAGGTCACGATCTGGGCGGACCCCGCGCGGGGTGCCTACGTCAAGCTCGTCACCGTCGGGGGCGTGCTGACCGGCTTCGTCGCGGTCGGGATGCCGCGCACCGGCGCGGAACTGACGCTGCTGTTCGAACGCGGCTCGGAGCTCCCCGCCGACCGCTCGGCGCTGCTCCGGCTCGACGCGCCCGACGCCGGGATGGCCGTCGTCGCCGACCCCTTCGCCGCCGACGCCACCGTGTGCTGGTGCAACGGCGTGAGCGCGGGCGCGATCCGCGAGGCCGCCACGGCCGGAGAGCCCACGATCGCCTGCGTCAAGGCGTCCACCCGTGCCGGCACCGGCTGCGGCGGGTGCGTCGGCCGGATCACCGAGCTGCTGGCCCGCGAGACCGTCCCGGCGTGAGCGCCCACCCCGGGCGGGCGGGCTCGGCGCTCAGGACGAGTCGCCGCCGCGGGCCTCGCGCCACCGCTCCCACACCACGGTGGCCACGCGCGGGTCCGCGCCGATCGGGGCCGAGGTCAGATCGGCACCCGCGCTCTCGATGACGCGCGAGAAATGCCCGGGCGCGAGCACGTAGCTCGCCGCGACCGTTCGCCGTCCGTCGGCCCGCGCCGCCGCCACGGCGTCGGGAATCCGCGGCTCGGAGGCCGCGGCGTACGCCGCGACGACGGGGCCCTGCACTCCGGCATCCGCCATCATCGCCGCCATGCCCTCGACGTCGACCACCGCGCCGGGGCGCGTGGAACCGGCGGCCGCGAGGATGACCGTGTCGTCGGGCCCGGCTCCCGCGTCGCGGACACGGTCGGCGAGGATCTCGGCGAGCAGCCGGTGCGGGCCGAGGGGCCCGGCGACGGGGAGGCCGTCCGCTGCCTCTTGCAGGTCGACCTCGGTGTGGTACCCCGTCGACAGCAGCAGCGGCACGATCACGATGTCGGACGTGCGTTCGCGGGCCTCCTCCACCACGTCGGCGACGAACGGCCCGTGCACGTCGACGTAGGCCTCGAGCACCTCGACGTCGTCGGGGGCGGTGGCGCGCAGGATGTCGAGCAACTCGCGGACGACGACGCGTCCTTCTTCGAAGCGCGTCCCGTGGGCGCACGCGATGAGCACAGCGGTCACGAATCCTCCTGGTCGATTACGTCCAGCCGATAGCCACGCTTGTAGACCGTGCGGATCAGGTCGGTGCCGCCCAACGCCTCGCGCGTTCGGGCCACCGCGACCTCCACCGCGTGAGCCGACGCCCCCGCGTTCGTCAACACCGCGACCAGGTCGGCGCGCGTGACGACGGCCCCGGGCTGCATCGCCAGGGCGCGCAGAATCTCCACCCCCGTGCGGGGCAGAGGGGTGAACGTCCCATCGAGCACGATCCCCGCGGAGCGGATGCCGAGCCGGCCGGCCGTGGTCGGGATGAGGGGGGCGTCGGGTCCGCCGTAGTGCGTCACCACGGCGCGTACGAGCGCCCCGAGGCGCCCGCGGTCGGGAACGAGGGGGATGATCCCCGCCTCGATCAGGGGCCCCGCGGTGATGGGACCGACGGCGGCGACGAGCACCTGCCCCCGCGCCGTACGGGATGCCACTCCCTCGAGCGCCTCGGCCCGCTGGGCGGCGAGGATCCATTCGCGGGCCGCGGGTGCCGAGGTGAAGAGCACTGCGTCGATCTCTCCGCGCGCGACCTGCTGCGTCGACGCCGCGACGACCTCGGGGTCGGGCGGCGGCCCCCACCGGTAGATCGTCAGGCTCGTCACGCGCGCCCCGGCGGCCTCGAAGGCTTCGTCGAGGCCGTCGGCACCCGAGCCGTGGTGCTGGACCGCGACGTGAAGTCCGTCGACGCCCTCGGCGACGAGGAAGTCGCGCAGCTCCGCCGAGGTCTCGCTCTCGGCCACCCAGTCGGCGTCGAAGCCCGCTTGCTGGATCGACCCGCGTGCCTTGGGCCCGCGCGCGACGATGCGCGCGGCGTCGAGCACGGGAGCGAGGGCGTCGTGGAGTCCCGCCTCGTCGGCCGTCTCCATCCAGGCGCGAAACCCCACGCCGGTGGTGGCGACGACGACGTCGGGTGGGTCGTCGACGAGAGTCCGGGTCTGCGCGATGAGCTCCTCGTCATCGACGTGGGGCACGATCGTCAGCGCCGGGGCCACGCGCACGCGCGCGCCGTGTCGTTCGAGCGCGGCCGACAACTCCCCCGACCGCCGGTCGACGGGAAGCAGCACGGTGCACCCCTGGAGCACCGTGCTGATCGTGCGACGCGGTGCCGTCACCCGATGACCTGGGCGCGCGCCGCTGCGAGAGGCTCGACGGCGACGTCGGCGGCCGGCTGCGGGAGGAGCAGATCGGCGCGAGCGACGTCGCCGAACACGAGCACCGCGGGATTGGCGAGGCCCTGCGCCTCGGCATCCCGGACGGCCGTTCCGAGAGTCGTGCGGATCGTGCGCTGCGCCGGGGTGTGGCCGTTCTCGACGAAGGCGACGGGGCGCGACGCCGGCGCACCCGCCGCGAGGGCTGCCGCGGTGAAACGGGGAAGCGCGCTCACGCCCATCAACGCCACGACGGTGGCGCGGTCGTCGCGCAGCGCCGCCAGGGTCGCCTCGCCGGGGTGCTCCTGACCGTTCACAACATGAAGGGTACCGGCGACGCCTCGGTGGGTCACCGGCACACCCGCGGCCGCGGGCACCGCGATCGCGCTCGAGATGCCGGGCACGACCTCCACCGGGATGCCGGCGGCACGGCACGCGATGACCTCTTCACCGCCGCGCCCGTAGACGAAGGGGTCGCCGCCTTTCAGCCGCACCACGCGCAGGCCACGGGCCGCCCGGTCGACGAGGATCGCGTTGATCTCATCCTGGGGCACCGGGTGATGATGCGGACGCTTGCCCACGTCGACGAGCTCGACATCGTCGCCGAGCTCGGCGAGCACCCCGGTGGGCCCGAGGCGGTCGTGCACGACGACGTCGGCCTCGGCGAGCAGGGCCCGGGCGCGGACGGTCATCAGGTCGATGGGGCCGGGGCCGCCGCCGACGAGCGCCACGCTCCCCACAAGCGGACGACGTCGGCGGCGGAGCGGAAGGGCGCCTTCGGCGAGGCGCTGAGCGATGGCGTCGCGCACGGCGACGGTGCGGCGGGGGTCGGCGCCCGCGGTCGAGACGACGCCGACCATGACGTCGCCGCTCGTGGTCTCGGCGGCCAGGCGCGCGGTGCCCTTTCCCCCGTGCCCGGCGTTGACGCACCACACCCGGCGCGCCTCGGCGGCCTCGACGACCGCCGCGTCGACGGAAGCCGACCCGGTCGCCGTATGGCAGAACCAGGCGTCGTCGAGGTCTTCGGAAGCGAAGGAGCGCGCGTGCCACTCGATGTCGCCCGCGGCGGCGAGCGCCGTGAGTCCCGCGGTGGCGACCGGGGCGACCAGGCGCACGCGGGCGCCGGCGGCACGAAGGCGAGCGATGCGCTTCTCGGCGACGGCACCGCCGCCGACGCAGACGACGAGACGGTCGGCGAGGTCGAGTCCTGCGAGAGCGATCATCGGGGGTCTCCTTGGATGCGGACGAACACGATGCCGTCGGTCACCGCGACCGGGTGCACCCGGACGCTCAACGGTTCCTTGCCCTGCGTGTCGAGACACAGGCCGGTACGCAGGTCGAATACCTGCTTGTACATCGGGGATGCCACGGTCGGCACTCCCCCGCGATCCCCGACGATCCCGCGCGACAGGATCGCCGCGCCGCTGAAGGGATCGATCTGGTCGATGGCGAACAGGCGCCCGTCGTAGGTGCGGAACAGCGCGATCTGGCGACCGTCGACGAGGGCGGCCGCCCCGCGCTCGACGAGCAGGTCGTCGACGCGGCAGATGCGGGTCCACCCCTCCGGGACGGCCCCCGCGACCTCGGCCGGCGCGGGCACGCAACCGGGTGTGATGGCCGGGGTCTCGGCATCCATCATCATGGTCTCCAGGATCGTCATGAGCGCACCGCCAGTGTCGTCCCGCCGATGAGGACCGCGCCCGAGGCGCGCTCCTCGGCCGTGGCGGGGCGGGGCTGACCGCGCTCGCTCACGTAGGCGAGCGTGGGGTCGGCGGTGCCGGGGGCGTTGACGAAGCTCTGGAAGCGCTTCAGCTTCTCGGGGTCGGCGAGAGTCGCCGCCCACTCGTCCTCGTAGTTGTCGATGTGTGCGGCCATCGCGCGGTCGAGGTCTTCGGCGATGCCGAGCGTGTCGTCGAAGACCACGCCTTTCAGCGCCTCGATGCCCCCCTCGTAGTCCTCCATCCAGGGAGCCGTGCGCTGCAGCCGATCCGCGGTGCGGATGTAGAACATCAGGAAGCGGTCGATGGCGCGCAGCAGTGCGTCGTCGTCGAGTCCCTCGGCGAAGAGCACCGCGTGACGCGGAGTGAAACCGCCGTTGCCGCCGACGTACATGTTCCAGCCGGCCTCGGTCGCGATGACGCCGACGTCTTTGCCGCGGGCCTCGGCGCATTCGCGCGCGCAGCCCGATACGCCGAACTTGATCTTGTGCGGCGAGCGCAGCCCCCGGTAGCGCAACTCGAGCTGCACGGCCATGCCGACCGAGTCCTGCACGCCGTAGCGGCACCACGTCTGCCCGACGCACGACTTCACCGTGCGCAGCGATTTGCCGTACGCCTGTCCCGACTCGAAGCCGGCGTCGACGAGACGCCGCCAGATGTCGGGTAGCTGCTCGAGCCGGGCGCCGAACATGTCGATGCGCTGGCCGCCGGTGATCTTCGTGTAGAGCCCGAAGTCGCGCGCGACCTCGCCGATGACGACGAGACCCTCGGGTGTGATCTCCCCGCCGGCGATGCGCGGAACGACGCTGTAGGTGCCGTCGCGCTGGATGTTGGCCATGACGTGGTCGTTGGTGTCCTGCATGGTCGCGAGCTCACCGTCGAGCACGTGCTCCGCGTACAGGCTGGCCAAAATGCTCGCGAGCGCCGGCTTGCAGATGTCGCAGCCCCGGCCGGTCCCGAAGCGCTCGACGATCGCGGTGAAGGTCCTGAGCCCCGAGATGCGCACAGCGTCGAAGAGCTGCGCACGGGTGAACGGGAAGTGCTCGCACAGCCCGTTCGAGACCTCCTTCCCGGATGCCGCCAGCTCGGCCTGGACGAGCTTCTTCACGAGCGTGAAGCACGAACCGCACGCCGCTCCCGCTTTGGTGCACGCCTTGACCTCGGCGGCATCCCCGCAGTCGTGATCGGTGACGGCTCCGCGGACGGTGCCCGCGGTGACGCCGTTGCACGAGCAGACGATGGCGTCGTCGGGAAGGTCGCCCTGCGCGGCGGGCGCGAGGCCGTCGGGCAGGAGGTACGCGGCGGGGTCGCCGCCGAGGGCGCGCCCGACGAGCGGTCGGAGCACGCTGTAGGCCGACGCGTCGCCGACCAGGATCCCGCCGAGCAGCGTCTGCGCGTCGTCGCTGAGCACGAGCTTCTTGTACACGCCCGACACCGGGTCGGCGTAGGTGACGTCGAGGGCGTTCGGCGTCTCGGCGAGCGCGTCGCCGAAGCTCGCGACCTCGACGCCGGAGAGCTTGAGTTTGGCAGAGGTGTCGAAGCCGTCGAAGGCGGCCTCGCCCCCGAGCAGCCGAGTGGCGGCGACCTCGGCCATCGCGTAGCCGGGGGCGACCAGGCCGATGCACTGACCGCCGAAACTCGCGACCTCGCCGATCGCGAGGATCGCGGGGTCGGAGGTGCCGCAGCCGGTATCGATGACCACGCCGCCCCGCGGATCGACGCGAAGCCCGGCGGTGCGGGCCAGCTCGTCGCGGGGGCGGACGCCGACCGTGAAGACGACGATGTCGACGGCCTCCCACGTGCCGTCGCGGAGCTCCAGTCCGCACACGGCTCCGGACATGTCGGCATCCACGCGCGTCGTGACCGAGGAGGTGCGCACGTCGATACCCCGCGCCTCGATCAGGCGCTCCAGCGCCTTGGCCCCGCCGCGGTCGAGTTGCGCCGACATCAGACGCTCGTTCGATTGGAGGACGAAGGGGGCGACGCCCTCAGCCTGCAGGGCTCCCGCGGCCTCGAGCCCGAGCAGACCCCCACCGACCACCGCGCCGCGTAGGGGGCGGCCGAGCTGGGCGCGGCGTCGGGCCACCCAGGCCCGGATGCCTTCGACATCGTCGAGGGTGCGGTAGACGAAACAGCCCTCGTGATCGAAGCCGTCCAGTGCCAGGCGGGCGGCGAACGAACCCGTGGCCAGGACGAGTCGGTCGTATCCATGGGTCGCACCGTCGGCGGTGGCGACCTCGTTCTTCTCCCGGTCGATCCTCGTCACGCGCGCACCGGTACGCACGCCTACCCGCCCGTGCGCGAGGACCCGGGGGTCGAGGGCGAGGTCCTCGACGGTCTTGCCGGCGAAGTACCCCGTGAGACCGACACGATCGTAAGGCCCGTGCTTCTCGTCGCCGAGCACGGTGATCGACCAGCGGTGGTCGGCGTCACGGGCGGTGACGCTCTCGACGAAGCGGTGCGCCACCATTCCCGCACCGACCACGACCAGGCGACCGGGCGACGAGTTCGAAGTGAGCATGCCTCGACGGTAGGCAGGCGAGGTTTCGCCGAAGTCGTCGCGCGCGTTACCTCCCGCGAACTTTTGTCTCACGATGAGGCCGTCGCCGTGTGAGCTTTCCCGTCGGAAGCCGCGGGGGCGCACCCCGAGCGATTCCGCGGCGGACGACAGCGGGTCGCCGAGCTCGCCCACGAACGCCGAGGATCCGCCCGCAGCGACGGGCCGAATGACTGACGCCCGCGCCCGTGGCCCGACCCCAACGGCAGTATTCTTCCGCCATGCCTCCGCTCGCCACCCTGCCCGCGTTCGTCCTGGCATCGCTCGTGCTCATCGTCATCCCCGGTCCGGGTGTGCTGTTCGTGATCGGCCGGTCCATCGCGCTCGGGCGCCGCGCCGGGGTGCTCAGTGTCGTCGGCAACGCGATCGGCAACATCCCGGCAATCCTCGCGACGGCGTTCGGGGTGGGCGCGATCGTGGCCTCGTCGATCGTGGCCTTCACCGTGCTGAAGATCGTCGGGGCGATCTACCTCGTGTGGCTCGGCATCCAGGCGATCCGTCACCGGCACGCGCATCTCGCGGCGACGCAGCCCGCCGCGCGATCGAAGTGGACGCTGCTGCGGCAGGGCTTCGTCGTGGGGGTCACCAACCCCAAGACCATCGCGTTCTTCGTGGCCGTGCTGCCGCAGTTCGTCGACCCGCACGCGGGGGCGGTGTGGTCGCAGCTGCTGGTGCTCGGCCTCATCTTCCAGGTGCTCGCACTGCTCTGCGACAGCACGTGGGCCCTCGCCGCCGGCACCGCCCGTACGTGGTTCGCCCGCTCGCCGAAGCGCCTGTCCGCGCTGTCCGGCACGGGCGGCGTCATGATGATCGGCCTCGGCGGGGCGCTCGCGCTCACCGGCGCGAAGAGCTGACGGCGGGTCCGCACGACTCCTGCATCCGGCGATGAAACGAGCCGGTTCCGCTTACCAGCGGACGGAATGCAGGAGTTGTGCGCGCACTTCGCTGCGCTCGCGCATCTCAGCCGCCGACGGGCCGGCAGCGTGCACGAGGACCCAGCATCGTGCAGAGGAGCGGAGCACTCCCCTCGCGAGCGACGATGCCGTCACGGCAGGAGCACCGACTCCGCCGCGGTGAGCAGGGAGACCAGGAGAGCTCCCGCGAACACCGCAACGAGACGCCCGTGCCCGGTTGTGGAGGGTGACAGGCGCAGCCCTGCGGTGGACTGGACGATGCGTTCCATCGCGGCCAGGAGCGTGGAGTGGTGGGCGATGGGAGTCGCGGCCGAATCGAAGGAGAGGAAGGTGCCATCGGGTGCCTCGATCACGTGCCCGATGACGGTTCCCTCGATCTCCAAGACGTAGTGTCCGGACTCCGGAACGCTCGCGAGCACAGCCGGGGCTGTCCGAGCGGCGCCGGGCACGTTCACCAGTCTCATGATCTCGACACCGGCGACATCGACCAGGTCGCCGCGCGCTTCTCTGGTCGGGAGAGTCCGTCGAGGTCGATCCCCTGAGACGATGTCGCCGCAGCCCTCATCAGCCGTTCCAGGACGGCGGAGTCCAAGACCACACCGCCCGTCCTCGTCATGACGAACATCAGAGGGATGGACGGATGGAACCAGAGATACGACCGGTTTTCTGATTCCTCCGGGTGAGGCCGCCACGACGCGAAGAATGTCTCGGACCGACGGAGCTTCGCGATCGCGACGGTTTGCAGATAGGCAAGCGAAAGGTCCGGGAGAGAAAGAGGTTCTCGGGCCGAACCGTAGAACAGGTGCCCCATTGTGTGTGCCCCAATCCACGCTGATGGATACGCGCCGGGGTCTGGGGCAGCTGAGCGCAACGGTACGAGGATCGACGCCCCGAATCAAGACCGTCATTTCGTCCGTCTGCATTTCCCACGCGGGTGAGCGGGGACGGCCTAGAGTGAGGTGAGGCGTTCCCTAGACCTAGGTCGCTGCCTTGTCCCTAGGTCTGGAGCATCATGTTGGAATTCCCGCTCTATACGTCGTTGTGCGAATGGTTCGTGTCGACCCTGCCGGTGGAGCACGCGGCGATCTCGACGCTCGGCGAGCCGTTCGAACTGGAGACGGTCTGCGCCAGCGATGCCGTTGCGGCCGAGCTGGAGCGGATACAACTCGACGGTGGCGCGGGCCCGTGTTGGCACGCGAAAGCCACGGGCACTCCGGCGCTGTTGCCCGACCTGCGGCACGGCGAGGACTTCTCGTGGCCGGCCTTCGTGGATGCAGCGGAGTCGTTTGCGGTGCGTTCGGCGTACGCGTTCCCCATGTCCGTGGGGGCCGTGGACGTCGGAGTCGTCGACCTGTATGCCACGCGCACCCACGCCCTGGACTCGCGCGAGGTGGAGGCGGCGTGGGCCATGGCGGATATCGCGGCCGTGCGCGTCGTCGACCATCTTCTGAGCAATCTCGGCGCCTCGTCTCCTCCCGCAGGGTCTCCGAAGAGATCGATACATCAGGCGACCGGCATGGTGATGGCCCAGCTCGGCATCCCCTCGGATGACGCGTTCGTCGTCATCCGAGCCCACGCCTTCGCCACGGGCAGGACGGTGTCCGACATCGCGGAAGCGATCATCCGGCGCGAGATCGATTTCTCCGCGTGACCCGGTTCGAAGGAAAGTACATTGCCCCTATGACGAATGCATCGCGGGAGAAGGAACTCGTCGAGACGTTCGTCGAACTGGCGGACACCCTGGTCACCGGTTACGACGTCGTGGACCTTCTCCACCGGCTGGTGACGCGATGCGCCCGGACCTTGGACGTGGCGGGCGTCGGCATCCTCATTCCGGATGCCGACGGGACGCTGGAGGTCGTCGCCTCCACCAGTGAACGCAGTCAACTCATCAGCCTCCTCCAATTGAGCGAGGATCAGGGGCCGTGCCTGGACGCGTATTTCTCCGGTCAGCAAGTGACCGTCCACGATATCGAGGGCATCCGCGAACGATGGCCGCGTTTCGCGACTGCGGCCGGTGAGCTGGGCTATCGCTGGATGCACGCCATCCCGCTTCGACTCCGTGACGACGTCATCGGTTCGCTGAACCTCTTCGGCGATCAGCCCGAGGCGCTGACGGCGGACGATGCGATGGCTGCTCGCGGGCTGGCCGACATCGCCACCATCGGGATCCTTCACGAACGGGCATTCCGCGAAGCCGACGTCGCACGGCGGCAGTTGCAGCACGCGCTGGACAGCCGAGTCGTCATCGAACAGGCGAAGGGGATCCTGGCGCACATTCACGCCATCGACATGGATGCCGCCTTCCACCAGCTTCGCGAGCGAGCGCGCAGCAACCAGCAGAACCTGTCGGACACGGCGAGAGAAGTCATCGCCGCTGCGACTCGTCGACGGGTCAGGCCTGACGAGGCGAACGACGCCCCGACGATCTGATCGGGGTCGAGCGGTGCTGGGCGTTCCGGGTCGGCGCGGGCCGTGCTCGAGAGGCGTCTATCGCCCACTCGACCCCCGGCGTAGAGTCCGATCATGGACGGGATCGATGCGGGCCACGACGACGAGACCGCCGCCGAACACTGGGACGATGACGGAGGGTCCCCTACGTCTCCCTCCCCTCAGAGGCACCACCATGCGGCGATCGAGATCGATACCGTGACACACCCGCTCGGCGGGGCGCCGAGATCGTCTCGACCGAATCCCGCGGACCCCCGCTGAATCCAGGAACGACGAGCACGAACGGTCTCCCTCAACGCGGAGAAGAGTCGGACGGCTCGCGCAATCCGAAGCGGTGCACTGTTGCGTCTGGCCCGCTGGTGCGCGCTCAGACCACGAGCCGCATCCCGGTCGGAGGCTCGTGGTCGCCGGCGTGTCCGAGTCTCGATACGCAGCGGCAGGTCGGCGGAGCCTCGAAGTCGCATCGGAGCGCCTCGAGATCCGCCTCCGCGCGTTCCCATCGGGCCCGCAGATCGGCGGCGCGAGCGGTGGCATTGCGCAGTCTCACTTCAGCCAGATCCTGTTCCGCCAGACGCGCTCGGTCTCGTGCGGCGACGTACGCGGCCAGAGCTGTCGCCGCCTGCTCGTATGCCGCTTCGAATTGCTCGGCGGTGACGGTGGGGTAAGGGGTGTCGTCCATCGATAAACCTCCTGTAGCGCGTACGGACGGTCCTCGGAGGTCGCAGTCGGCCGCGACGGACGGATCTGACGACCGTGACGGCAGCCCACTAACTCACCTTCGACGCTGCCAGCAAAGCGCGTTTACGAGTGTCGGGGAAGTGCAGTTGCGAAATCTCCCGTGACCTCAGACGCCTTCGCGCCCGGGTAGTGCGTCGCGTCGCGGGCTCGCCGAGCTCTCGCCGCCTCGCCCGAGGTGCGTGTCGGCTGATTCGTCCACGAGGTCGATCAGCCCCGTCGGACGACCTCATCGTCGTCCACGAGGGGTGCACGCACGGGCGCCGCCCGCCCTTCCGATCATCCGCGCTGATAACGATGCTCGACCTCGAGTCCGTGTTCCGAGTGTGGGAGAGAGAGGGCGGCACGGCCGACCGGGGCGATCGCGGATCGCAGCGCCCATGCGATGCACGACACGTCGACGACCTCCTAGAGCCAGGGTCGGCCTCGGCGGAGCGCTCTTGCTCACCGGCGCGAAGAGCTGACCCGCCCGGCCGGAGAACTCCGCTCCCTCAGCTCCGAGCGGACACGCCCAGATCGGCCGATGCCGAGCCCTCGAGCCGCGTGCCGTCGGCGTCGTAGCGCGAGCCGTCGACGGGGCTGTCCCACGACCGCTCCGCGTCGTTCCACGTCAGCGGCGCGGGCGCGGTGACGGCGCGCGTGCGTCCGTCGACCGTCGACACGGCGGCGGTGCGCAGGCCTTGGCGGGCCACCAGGCCTGCCCCCTCCGCCGGCCGCTTCACCGGCGCCGGAGCCGCGTTCGTCAGGGCCGAGGCGGCGATGCCGACGCGGCGGGTGGCCTCGCCGATCCCGCGGCCGAGGTCGGCGGGCACGGTCATGCGCGTGCCGATGGTGCGCATCCACTGCGGCCGGTCACCCCGACTCACCCCGCGGATCTCGTCGGTCAGCCGCATCGCCGCCGCCGGGGCGTTCGTCAGGCCCCAGCCCGCGTAGCCGGTGGCGAAGCGCAGACGACCGAGGCCCCGCGGCATCCCCCCGATGAAGGGCACGAGGTTGTGCGACTGATAGTCCTGACCCGACCAGCGGGCGATCTCCGCCCCGACCGGCAGCGTGCGGCGGGCCCACGCGGCGAGACCCTCGGCGAGCGCGACCTCCGACCTCGCCGACCCGACCGGATGCCGCGCCCCGGTCACCAGCAGCACCGACCGCCCGAGCGACGACGGCGCCGCCACGACGCTGCGTCCGTCGGCGCCGACCTCGCTCCACATGCCGCCGGGGGCTTCGGCATCCCCTTCGAGCTCGAAGGCGATCGCCCACGAGCGCAGCGCGCGGGTCTTGAGGTCGTACAGGCCGCGGCGGGTGATGGGCGTGCCGGTGGCGAGCACGACCGTGTCGCCCGAGAGGGGGCCGCGGTCGGTGTCGACACGGCCGGAGGGCAGCGCGTGCACGTCGGTGACGCGCACGCCGGTGTGCAGCGCGGCTCCTGCGTCGACCGCCGCGCGGGCGAGGGAGGCCGTCAGCAGCGCGGGGTCGAGGGCCAGCTGGTCGTCGAGGGCGAGGGCGCGCACGGGGGTGCGTCCGCCGAGGTCGTCGGGGGCGTCTTCGCGCACCGGGAGTCCCGCCTCCCGTGCCGCGTCGCGGACCGCGTCGAGCGCCGGGTCGGTGGCGAGACCCCGCCCGAAGGTGAACGCCGTACGGCGATCGGCGGCACCGACGGCTCGCTCGGCGAGCCACTCCTGCCCGGCGCGGTTGGCATCCACGTACGCCCGCACGAGGCTCGCCGGGTGGTGCCGACGCAGGGTCGCGAGGGTCGTCCCCTGCAGCAGGGATGCCATGCCCACCGACGCCCCGGTCGCGCCGCGCCCGACGGGGCCGGCGTCGACGACGGCGACGTCGACGCCCGCCTCGGCGAGCATCACGGCGGTGGACAGGCCGGTGATCCCGGCACCCACGATCACGACGTCGTGGTGCGTTCCGGGCTCGAACGGCGTGCCCTCGACGGGCGGCTGGTCACGGAACCACAGCGGGGAGGTCATGCGCTCCATCCCACCGCGGGGGTCGGCATCCCGGCATCCACTTGCCCCCGACGGTGGTTTCGGTTAGCCGCACCGAGAGGGTGCACCCGGCGGCGCAGCTATGGCAGCGTGGACCGATGGACCCGCTCACCTCGCTCGTCTTCCTCGTCGTCATCGCCGCCGTCTTCCTCTCCGCGATCTACGGGGTCGTCCGTAAAGCGGTGCGCGACGAGCTCGACGCTCACGGCCGCGACGCGCGTTCCCCCCGCATCGGCGACTCCCCGGCCTCCGACGCCTAGGCTCATCACGTGAGCGACGCCCCTCCCCCTCCGAGCCGCACGGCCGTGGTCGCCGCCGCCATCGACCTCTTCGTCGAGCACGGGTACGACCAGACCTCCGTCGAGCAGATCGCGCAGGCCGCGGGGGTGTCGCGTTCGACCTTCTTCCGTCAGTTCGGCGGCAAGGAAGACGTGGTGTTCGCCGACCACGAGGTGCTCCTCGCCGAGACGCGGGCGTACCTCGCGCAGCATCACGACGACCCGTGGGCGGCCGTGTGCGAGGCGTCGGTGCGGGTGTTCCGGCACTTCGCCGCGGATCCCGAGCTGGCCCGCCGCCGATACGTCATCGTGCGTGAGATCCCGGGCCTCCGCGACCGCGAGATCGTGACCGTTTTCCGTTACGAGCGCCTCTTCGACGAGTACCTGCGCGGGGCACTGCCCGGCCTCGACCCCCTGGACGCCGTCGGTTTCGCGGCCCTGGTGACGGCCGTGCACAACCACGTGCTGCGACGTCTCATGCGCGGGGCCCGGGTGCCGGCATCCGTCCTGCGCCGCGCTCTCGACGACGTGCTGCGCCGCTACGGCGTGCACCCCGACGGCGACGACGCGGCCGGCGACGACCTCATCGTCGCGGCCTTCCCCCGGCGCATGCCCGCCGCCGAGGTGACGCGGCGCTTGCGCGCGTCGCTCGGCGACTGACCCGCGGAGCGGCGCCGCCGCTCACGCAACCGGTTTGGCGAGTCCGTCGACGACTTCTGCCGAGGGAAGGGATGCGAGTACCTCGCCCGGCAGGAACAGCTTTGCGCCACGGATCCCGGCGCCGACGATGGCCCGCGGTAGTGCGGCCACCCGGGCGTCCAGCAGAAGACGCCACTCGGACGGGATGCCGAGTGGCGTGATGCCCCCGTACTGCATCCCTGTCTCGACGACAGCGGCATCCATCGGGGCGAACGTCGCCTTCCGTGCGTCGA
Source organism: uncultured Microbacterium sp. (assembly GCF_947489255.1). Taxonomy (GTDB): domain Bacteria; phylum Actinomycetota; class Actinomycetes; order Actinomycetales; family Microbacteriaceae; genus Microbacterium; species Microbacterium phycohabitans. The sequence continues at coordinate 734,226 of NZ_CANLCY010000001.1, read as the reverse complement.
GGAGTTTGCGCACGACGCCGTTGACGTCGAGCCGCGTGGTGGCCACGGCGAGGCAGGCGGCGGTGCGGATGTCGGCGCCGCGACTGCCCTGCACCACGAGGCAATTGGCTGAGATGTCGAGGCTCTGGCCGTATGCCTCGCAGAACGCGACGGTGTCGGCGAGCGCGGCATCGACGGCGGCGACCTCGATGCGCGCCGCGACGTCGGCGGGCAGGCGGTCGATCGCAGCCGCGACCGGCGCCGCGAGCAGCTCGGGATGGTCGGCGGCGGGGAGGAAGACCAGCGAACTCACGCGACGACCATATCTGCTCGGCACCCCGCTGCCGCCTGGAGCATTGATGTCCCACCGATCTCGCATCAAGAAAAATCGACCGCACCACGACAGACGGTGACACCAAGTACCAACCTGCGTGATACTGGGAACCATGACCATCGATGCCGATGCCCGTACGCTGCCCGGCGAGCGCGTCGCCCACTACGACCTCCTCGACCGCCGCGACACCGACTACTACGCGGTGTTCGCCGACATCCCCGACGCCGACCGCGCGATCTGGGACACCGCCAAGGCGTTCGCCGACGAGGTCGGCACGCGCATGCAGGGCGAATGGGATGCCGCGGCCTACCCGATCGACCTCGTGAAGCGCATGGGCGAGCTCGAGCTGTTCACCGACGGCATCGAGCACCCCGAGCTCCCGCACACCTCTCCCCTGGCGGCCGGCCTGGTCAACATGGAGATCTCGCGCCACGACGGCTCCCTCGCCACCGCCCTCGCGGTGCAGGGCGGCCTGGCGCTGCGGACGCTGGCGTTCTACGGCTCGCCCGAGCAGCAGCAGCGATGGCTGAAGCCCCTCGCCGACGGCACCGTGCTCGGCGCCTTCGCCCTCACCGAACCCGACCACGGCTCCGACTCCGTCTCGCTCGAGACCACGGCCACCTGGGTCCCTTCGACAGGCTCAGGGACCGGTGGATGGTCGCTCAGCGGAACCAAGAAGTGGATCGGCAACGGCGCCTCCGGCGGCATCACCTTCGTCTGGGCCCGCGTCGACGACGAGGGCGGCGACGACCACGGCAACGTGCGCTGCTTCCTCGTCGAGCAGGACACCCCGGGCTACACGGGCACCGTCATCACCGGGAAGGTGTCGCTGCGCGGCATCCACCAGGCGCACATCGCGATGGACGACGTGCGTCTTCCCGCGGATGCCGTGCTGCCCGGCACCCACACGTTCAAGGACGCCTCGGTGGTGCTCTTCGCCACGCGGTCGGGTGTCGCGTGGTCGGCGCTCGGTCACGCGACCGCCTGCTACGAGATCGCACGGACGTATGCCACAGAGCGCATGCAGTTCGGCAAGCCCCTCGCGAAGTTCCAGATGGTGCAGGAGCGCCTCGCGCAGATGCTCGACGAACTCACCGCGATGCAGCTCTACTGCCGCCGCCTCGCCGACCTCGAGACCTCGGGCGGCCTGCGGCCCACCCAGGCGTCGCTCGCGAAGTACCACAACACCCGCGCGGCGCGCCGGGTGGCGGCGATCGCCCGCGACCTGCTCGGTGGCAACGGCATCCTGCTCGAGAACGGCGTCATGCAGCACATGGCCGACATCGAGGCGATCCACACCTACGAAGGCACCGAGAGCGTGCAGGCCCTCCTGCTCGGCCGCGACATCACCGGCATGAGCGCGTTCGTCTGATCCCGGATGCCGGGACCGGAGCCGCGGACGGGGCCCTAACCGGCGGGCCGGACCCGCGCAAGCCGCGCCGGCGATGTCGGGCCCTCCCGCTAACGTCGTCGCATGGGCCTCTTCTCTCGTCACCCCGCTCCGCGTCGCGCAATCGAAGCCGTCGCCGAGACCGTGCAGACGCCCCCCAAGAGCCTGTGGGCCGATGGCTTCGGGCGCCTCGCCGTCCGCGCGGTGCAGATCATCATCGTCGTCGCGCTCGTCGCGGGTGTCATCTGGGGCATCCAGCAGGTGACGCTGGTGATCATCCCCCTGATCCTCGCGCTCATCTTCGCCTCCGCCTTCGGCCCCGTCACCATGTGGATGCGCCGCAAGGGCGTGCCCGCCGTGATCGCCACGCTGCTCACCCTGCTCGCGGTGGTCGTCGTGCTCGCCGGCCTCGGATGGCTCGTCGTCAACGCCGTGATCAACCAGTGGGACACCCTCAGCACGCAGGCCGTCGAGGGCTTCCAGAAGGCCCAGGACTGGTACCACACGCTCCCGTTCGCGATCTCGCCCGAGCAGGTCGACCAGGCCGTGCAGGGCATCACCGACTTCGTCACGAGCGCCCAGTTCGGTACCGGCGCCCTCGCGGGCGTGAGCGCGGTCGCGTCGTTCGTCACGGGCTTCGTGCTGATGGTCGTCATCCTCTTCTTCTTCCTCAAAGACGGCCCGCGCATGTGGGAGTTCGTGCTGCGCCCCTTCCACGGCAGCGACTACGACCGCGCACGCCGCATCGGCGACAAGACGGTCACGGTGCTCGGGTCGTACGTCCGAGGCACCGCGTCCGTCGCGGCCGTCGACGCGATCGGCATCGGCATCGGCCTCGCGGTCCTGCAGGTTCCCCTCGCGCTGCCCCTCGCGGTCCTCGTCTTCCTGCTCGCCTTCATCCCGATCGTCGGCGCCGTGACCGCCGGCATCCTGGCGGCCCTCGTCGCTCTCGTGACCAACGGCTGGGTGATCGCCCTGGTGGTCGTGGGCATCGTGGTCGTCGTCAACCAGCTCGAGGGCAACTTCCTCCAGCCGGTCCTCATGGGCCGGTCGATGAAGCTGCACTCGTTCGTCGTGCTGGTCGTGCTCGCCGGCGGCACCGCGATCGGCGGCATCCTCGGCACCCTGCTCGCCGTCCCGCTGACCGCCGTCGTGTGGGGGATCATCACCGTGTGGAACGGCCCCGACAAGCCGGCCGAGTGGGCGCGTCGCAAGAAGCGCAAAGACCCCGTGCCCCTGGCGGGCGGAGAGAGCTGACGGCCGTGCCGTACGACATCCCCGCGCCGATGCTGGCGAAGTCCGTCCCCACAGTGCCCGAGCACGAGAAGGTCGCGGGTGGGTTCAGCTACGAGCCCAAGTGGGACGGCTTCCGCGCGCTGGTGTCGTGGGACGGGACCGACGTCGAGATCGGCAGCCGGGGCGCCAAGCCCCTCACCCGTTACTTCCCCGAGCTCGTCGAGGCGTTCGCACGCGTTCTGCCCGAGCCGTGCCTCATCGACGGCGAGGTCGTCGTCGCGCGCGGCGAACCGGGCGCCCAGAGGCTGGACTGGGAGTCGCTGTCGCAGCGCATCCACCCGGCGGCGTCCCGAGTGAACATGCTCGCCGAACAGACCCCGGCGATGTTCATCGCCTTCGATCTCCTCGCTCGCGGCGACCGCGACCTGCAGGGCGAGCCGTTCTCGGAGCGCCGCGCGCAACTCGTCGACCTGTTGGGCGCCGTGCCCCACCCCGTGCACGTCACGCGCACCACCGACGACCCCGACCTCGCGCGCCGATGGCTCGCCGAGTTCGAGGGTGCCGGTCTCGACGGCGTGATCGCCAAGCCCCTCGCGCAGCCCTACGCGCCGAACAAGCGCACGATGTTCAAGATCAAGCACGCCCGCACCGCCGACGTGGTGCTGCTCGGGTACCGCATCCACAAGTCCGGCGAGGGAGTCGGGTCGCTGCTGCTCGGTCTGTACGACGACGACGGCCGACTGCACGGCGTCGGGGGCGCCTCGGCCTTCACCGACAAGCGTCGTCGTGAGCTGATCGACGAGCTCGAGCCGTACGTCGAGCGCGATGACGAGGGTGCCGCCGTCACGGGCGAGACCGACCGCTCGCGCTTCTCGGCATCGAAGGACGTGTCGTTCGTGCGCCTGCGCCCCGAGCGGGTGCTCGAGGTGCGCTACGACCAGCTCGAGGGCATGCGCTTCCGCCACACGGTGCAGTTCGAGCGCTGGCGTCCCGACCGCGAGGCTCGCTCGTGCACCTTCGCGCAGCTCGACGCGGTGAGTTCGTACGACCTCGGAGACGTGCTGGACTGACGCGGGCGCCCGCCCCTCGACCGCGCCGCCGCAGGCGCCCGCACTGCCGGGGGATGCGGCTCACTCCGCCGGCGTCTTCGCCCGCGACGGCTGCACGCGCGGCGGCTCCCCCGGCATCTTGGGGAACTCGGGCGGGAACGGCAGCTCGCCGAGCCCGTTCTCGACGTCGCGCTGCCACCACTCCAGCAGCGTGTCGATGCGTCCGGGCTGCGAGGCGAAGTCCTCCCATGGATCCCCGACGGATGCCAACCGCTCCGGCACCGAACGCACGGTGAACGCGAGCGGGTCGAGGCCGTCGAGTTCGTCCCAGGTCACCGGGGTCGACACCGTCGCCGTGGGCAGTGCGCGCGGCGAGTAGGCGCCCGCCATCGTGCGGTCGCGGTTCGCCTGGTTGAAGTCGACGAAGATGCGCTGCCCGCGCTCCTCCTTCCACCAGCTGGTGGTCACGGCATCCGGCATCCGTCTCTCGAGCTCTCGCGCCGCGGCGATGACGGCGTGCCGTACGTCGAGGAACTCGTGCGTCGGTTCGATCGGGCAGAACACGTGCAGGCCGCGGTTGCCGCTGGTCTTGATCCACGGTTCGAGACCCGCCTCGCGCAGCACGACCCGCAGTTCGTGCGCGGCCGTCACCGCCTCGGCGATGCCGGTGCCCGGCTGCGGGTCGAGGTCGATGCGCAGCTCGACGGGGTGGTCGGGGTCGGTGGCGAGCGAAGCCCACGGGTGAAACACGATCGTGTTCATCTGCGCCGCCCACACGGCCGAGGCGATCTCGCCGAGGAAGAGCTGCGGATGCCGTCGCCCGCTGTTGTAGGTCACCGTCACCGCCTCGACGAAGGCCGGCGCGCCCTTCGGCGGGTTCTTCGAGAAGAACGCCTCGCCGCCCACGCCCTCGGGAAAGCGCTCGAGCGACACCGGCCGATGCCCGTTCGCCGCGATGAAGGGATCGCCGACCGCGATGAGGTATTCCGCGAGCTCGCGCTTGGTGATCCCGACGTCGGGCCACAGCACGCGATCGGGGTTCGAGATACCAACCTCGCGGTCGCCGTCGGGGCCCGGCACGGTCAGCGTGATGCGAGGGGATGCCATGTGCCGACGCTAACGCGCGTGCGGGCGTCGTGTCTGCCCCGTTGCGGTGTCGGGGCAGCGGGGGGATCCCTGTCTGCCCCGTAGCGGTGTCGGAGTAGCCGGGGGGATCCGTGTCCACCCCGAGCCCCGGCATCCCGTCCCCGCCTACGCTCGAGACATGACCACCGCCGCCGCCCGCACCGCCCTCGACATCGCCGACTGGCGCCGCCGCGTGTTCGCGCTCTACGACGCCGTGCGCGAGGCCGACGATCCCGAAGAAGCCCACGAGCTCTGGCGCATCGAGCGCGACGCGCTGTTCGCCGACCACCCCGCGACACCGCTGCTCCCGGAGCAGCGCGAGGGGTTCGTCGGACTCCCCCTCGCCCCCTACGACGCGGCGTGGCGCTTCGAGGTCCCGCTGCTCGACGCCGAGGAGGCGTCGTTCGTCGCCACCACCGGAACGGACGGTGAGGTCGGCTTCGAACGCATCGGGCGGGTCGAGCTGCCCGACACCGGCTCGCTCGACGTGTGGCGGCTGACCTCCTACGGCGGCGGACTGTTCGTCCCCGTGCGCGACGCGGCCGCGGGGCGTCCGGGCGGCACGTACGGCGGCGGACGCTACCTGCTCGACACCATCAAGGGCGCCGACCTCGGCCGTGGGTCCGCCCCCGACACGCTCGTCATCGACTTCAACTTCGCCTACAACCCGTCGTGCGCCTACGACCCGATGTGGGCGTGCCCGCTCGCCCCCGCCGGCAACGTGCTGCCGGTGGCGGTTCCGGTCGGCGAGCTGTACGGGGTCTGAGAGCCGAGCCGCACGGCATCCCTGAGAAACGACAGCGGGCCGCTCCCCTGGTGGGGGCGGCCCGCTGTCGTCGGACGCTCAGGACTCCGCGGCAGCGGCATCCTTTTCGGCGAGGTCGATCACGGGGGCGAGTTCCGCGCGGGTGAGGCGGATCCACGGTCCGGCCGGATCGATCAGGATGCCGGTGAGCGCGGGGTCGCTCGCCAGCGCCTTCGACAGCTGCGCGCGCGAGATCGGCAGCGGCTGGTCGCCGCGGCCCAGGGCGAGGAGCTCGAGGGGGTGGGTGAACACTTCGAGGAAGCGCTCCCCCGCGGCCGAACGCGATTCGGCGACACCGATGGGGCCGCCCTCCTCGGTGCGGTTGACGGCGATCCACATCGGAGCTTCGGCGATGATCGCGTCCACGACCGTGGAGACCGTCTCGTCGGTGCGCGTCTCGCACAGGGCGGTCTTGATGCGCAGCTCGGGGTCGACCTCGGCCACCATGCGCTCGAGGAGGGCCTTGGGCAGCACGGCGCGATTGTCTCCGGATGCCGGGTCGAGCACGATGCCGGCGTACGGGCCCGACAGGACGTGCCGCAGCAGCGCCATCACGGGCTGGCCCATCGCGGAGGTGTCGTGGTCGCCGTCGGCCTCGACGCTCGCGCGGAGCGCCAGGCCGCCGCTGTAGGCGAGCACGAGCTGCTCGTCGCCGCGGTTGGCGACAGCCAGCGGGAGGTCCTTGCCCTCGGCCAGCAGCGCGCGGGCATCGCCCTTGACGCGCAGGAACACGTGCCCCTGCAGGAGCTGACGGGCGACGTTCAGCAACTGCGCCGGCTCGGGCTGCCCGGAGATCTCGGCGAGGGCGTTGCCCAGCAGCGCGTTGTCGCGCAGGCCCTGCACGGTCTCGGGGGCCTCGGGGGCCTCCATCGGACCGGGCTGGCGGGCGGAGGGACGAGCGGCCACCGGCGGCGCGTTCGTCAGCGACGGCGCAGGCTCGGGACCGGCGCCCACGCCGCGGAACGACGACATCGAGATGCCGACCGTCGGCGCCGCCTCGGCCGAGGCCTCGGGGGTCGTGTCGGCGGCGGGAGCGGCGTCGCTCGGGCCGGAGGGGTCGACGGGCTGTTCGCCCGGTTCGATCGTGGTGTCGGGCCGGTCGACCGATGCGTCGTCGGAGTCGGACTTCTTGCGGCGCGAGAAGAGAGCCATTCCGCCAGCCTATCCGGGCGGCTCGGGCGCCGGGGCCCGGCGGGGCGGCGGCGGGCGCGGGCATCCCCAGCGGTTCGGGGCGCGATTTTTCGTTCGGGGCGCGTATTTCCCGCCCCGAACCGAGAATCGCGCCCCAAACCGAATATTCAGCGCCCGGCGCGATGCGCGCGCTCCGTCGCGGCGGCTACAGCTTCGCGATCGGCGCGATCTTCACCAGCAGCTTCTTCGGCCCCACGGTGTCGAAGCGCACGTGCGCGACGCGCTTCGCGCCCTCGCCGGTCACGGCATCCACGCGGCCCTCGCCGAAGTCGTCGTGCCGGATGCGATCGCCCGCGGCCAGGACCATGTCGCCGTTGTCGCGCACCTTGGCCGGGATGCGGTTGGGGAACTTGCTGGGATCGGCCGGCGCGCGCTTGGGCAGCGGAACGAGGTCGTCGCCGTAGCGGTTGCCGCCCCCGGGCTGGCCGGGCCGGCGTCCGCGCGCGTTGAGCGCGCGCGACTGGGATCCCCCACGCCCGTTGACGTCGCCCGGCGACTGTCGCCAGTCGATGAGGTCGGCGGGGATCTCCTGCAGGAAGCGGCTCGGCATGGCGACGGTGACCTCGCCGAACTGAGCGCGGGTCATCGCGAGGGATACGTGCAGGCGCTTTCGCGCGCGCGTGATGCCGACGTAGAACAGGCGCCTCTCCTCCTGCGGCCCGCCCGGCTCGTTGGCCGAGATGCGGTGCGGCAACAGGTCTTCTTCGACGCCGGTGAGGAACACCGCGTCGTACTCGAGTCCCTTCGCGGTGTGCAGGGTCATGAGCGACACCGAGCCCGACGCGTCGTCGAGGTCGTCGGCATCCGCCACCAGGGTCACCTCGGTGAGGAAGTCGATGATCGTGCCCTCGGGATTGTTGCGGGCGAACTCGCGCGTCACCGCGATGAGCTCGTCGAGGTTCTCGAGGCGCGCTTCGTCTTGCGGGTCTTTACTCGCGCGCAGGGCGTCGAAGTAGCCGCTCTTGTTGAGCAGCAGCGTGAGCCCCTCGGTGACCGAGGTGGAGGGGGCGAGCTCTCCGGATGCCGGGAGCATGACCGCCGTGGCCTCGGTGAGCACCGCGTCGAGCTGGTCGATGGCCTTCTGCAGCTTGGGGCCGACGCCGAGCTGGGCGGAGTTGGCGAGCGCGTCGCGGAAGGTGATGTCGTGCTCGGCGGCGTAGCGCGCGATGGCCGTCTCGGTGACATCGCCGATGCCGCGACGCGGGCGGTTCAGGATGCGACGGAGGGCCATCGAGTCGGCGGGGTTGGCGACGGCGACGAGGTAGGCGAGGGCGTCTTTGATCTCGGCGCGCTCGTAGAACTTGGTGCCGCCCATGATCTTGTAGGGCACCGCGGAGCGGATGAAGATCTCTTCCAGCGCACGGGACTGCGAGTTGGTGCGGTAGAAGACAGCGACGCCCGAGTAATCGACGCCCTTCTTGTGCAGCGCCTCGATCTCGTCGGCGACGAACTGCGCCTCGTCGTGCTGCGAGTAGCCGGTGAAGCCGATGATGGGATCGCCCGCACCGACGTCGGTCCACAGCTTCTTGTCTTTGCGGTCGAAGTTGTTCGCGATGACCGCGTTGGCCGCCGACAGGATGTTCTGCGTCGAGCGGTAGTTCTGCTCGAGCAGCACCACCTTGGCGCCCGGGTAATCGCGCTCGAACTCGCTGATGTTGCGGATGTCGGCGCCGCGGAACGCGTAGATCGACTGGTCGGAGTCACCGACGACGGTGAGCGACGCGGCATCGTCGCCGGCGGGCTCGGCGTCGAAGATCATCATGCCGCCGGAGGAGAACGGCTCGGCATCGGATCCGGGCGCTCGCGTCAGCTCGTGGATGAGGGCGTACTGCGCGTGGTTGGTGTCTTGGTACTCGTCGACGAGGATGTGCCGGAACCGCTTGCGATAGCGGTCGGCGACCTGCGGAAACGCGCGGAAGAGGTAGACCGTCTGCGCGATCAGGTCGTCGAAGTCGAACGCGTTGGCCCGCTGCAGCTCGCGCTGGTACGAGCCGAAGATCTCGACGAACACCCGCTCGGCGGGGTCGCTCATGTTGGCGGAGCGGGCGTACGACTCGGCGTCCGCCAGTTCGTTCTTGAGCTTCGAGATGCGGCTCTGCGTGCCCGCGGGGGTGAGACCGAACGAGTCGCCCTCGTGCTCTTTCACGAGGCGCTTGATGAGCGCACGCGAGTCGCCGGAGTCGTAGATGGTGAACGACTTGGTGAAGCCGAATTGCTCGGCCTCACGACGGAGGATGCGCACGCACGCCGAGTGGAACGTCGAGATCCACATGCCGTCGGCCTTCTGCCCGATGAGCTGGTGGACGCGCTCGCGCATCTCGCCGGCGGCCTTGTTGGTGAAGGTGATCGCGAGGATCTGGCTCGGGTACGCCTCGCGCGTGCGCAGCAGAGAGGCGATGCGGCGGGTGAGCACGCTCGTCTTGCCCGATCCGGCGCCCGCGACGATGAGCAGCGCCTGACCCCGGTAGGTGACGGCCTCCCGCTGCGGGCCGTTCAGCCCCTCGAGCAGGTCGGCGTCGGGTCGGGCGGCCGACGGTGCGGAACCGCCGACGATGAGGGGCGTGGAGGCGTCGGTCATGGCGCGTCCAAGTCTAGGCGGGGCCTCCGACATCGGCCCCGCGACGACGTTACGCGCGCGCCTCGCCGGCGGCTCCCGACGACAGCAGCGACTGCGCGCGCGAGAAGTGCTCGGCATCCACCGTCACGTCCCAGCGCTCGGCCTCGAAGCCCTGCACCGACGAGAAGTCACGGCGACCGCCCGTGAAGGCGTGCCCGGCGAAGCCGAAGACCGCGCCCCAGACGGCGCCGAGCACGAGGCCCAGCAGGACGAACCCGAGGAACCCGCCCACGCTCAGCAGACCGATCAGCACCCCGATCATCAGGCCGAACCATGCGCCCGATGCGGCGCCGAGCAGCGCTGCCCGGCCCCGGGTCATGCGACCCGTGACCTGCTCGACGATCCGCACGCCGTGCCCGACGATGGCGGTGTGCTCGACGGGGAACCCGGCGTCGGAGAGGCGATCGACGGCGGCCTGAGCCCCCGTGTAGTCGCTGAAGCTCGACAGGACGCGGCGTTCGGGGGTGGCACGGGTGACGTCGGACATGGTGGATTCCTTCCCTCGGGACCCTCACGCTAGCCCCGCCGGGTGACGGTGCGAGGGCGGTTGCGCGGCGGCCGAGCCGGGGTTAGTCGCTGTCAAACCCCGCGCGCTCACACCCTCGATCGACACAATGGGGGCATGCGCCTGATCCTCAACGTCCTCTGGCTGGTGCTCTCGGGCTTCTGGCTCTTCCTCAGCTACCTCGCCGCGGGGATCGTGCTCTGCATCCTGATCGTCACGATTCCGTGGGGCATCGCCGCTTTCCGCATCGGTCTCTACGCCCTCTGGCCCTTCGGTCGCGAGATCGTGGCGAAGCCGACGGCGGGCGTCGGGTCGTTCCTCGGCAACCTCGTATGGGTCGTGCTCGCGGGCTGGTGGCTCGCGCTCGAGCACATCGTGACGGGGCTCCTGCTGTGCGTGACGATCATCGGCATCCCGCTCGGCATCGCCAACTTCAAGCTCGTGCCGGTCTCGCTCTTCCCGCTCGGCAAAGAGGTGCGCGACATCCGCCGCGGCGGACCCTTCGATCAGACGCTGGGCCGCTGACCGCCCGGGCGCCCCTCGGCGGCTGAGCCTCGGCGTGCGCGGCGTTCGAAGATGCGACGCGGCAGAGCGAGCAGGATGCCGACGATCGTGGCGATCGCGCCGATCACGGCCGTGACGCTCACGAGTTCCACGGGGAAGGCGCCGTCGCGCATCCCGGTCAGGCGGGCGAGATCCCAGGGCAGGATGCCGATCTGCTCGTTCCACGAACGGAGGGCGTCACCCGCGCCCGCGAAGGCGACGGTGGCCGCCGGCAGCGCGTAGCCGATCCCCATGCCGGCGAGGGTGATGCCCGCTGCGCGGGGGCGACCGAGCTGCGGAGCGAGCGACCAGCCCGCGGCGACGAAGACCCAGGCCACGAGGGCGAAGGCCACCATCAGGTAGAGGACGCGCACGGCCGGCACCGCCCAGAGCGACGGCCACACGCCGTCGGGACCCGACAGGGCCACCGCGAGGAGCGCGACGACGCAGCGCAACACCAGCGCTCCCCCGACCGCCGCGATGATCGGCCAGGGCGACCGGCGGCCGAGCAGCAGTCGCACAGCCGTGGCGAACAGCAGCCACCCGAGGATCGCGATGGCGACGCCGAGCAGTCCGTCACGCGGGGTCTGCACGATGCGCGTGGTCACGAGCAGCCCACCGGGTACGAGGATCATGAGCCAGCGATCCAGCGGCAGCACGCCCAGGCTCGACTCGCGCGCGCGCCACGGGCGCGTCGAAGCGATCCACGTCGCGCGGGCGGCGGCGGCTCCGGGCCGTCGGACCAGGCTCGTGCGGGCCGCGAGCATGCCGATCACGAGCCACGCGACGCCGAGAGCGAGAAGCGCGCGCGCAAGCCACTCGGTCGTCGAGTCGACCATCATGGGCACGCGCGCGAAGGGATCCACCAGCACGGCGATCACGGCGCCGAAGGCGAGGAGGATGCCGGCGACGCCCAGGGCCAGGATGCCTCGCCCCGCCGTCGTCGCCATGCGCCAACGTTACCCGGCGCAGGCTGGACGTCCGCTCGGGGCGACCGGGGCTCGAGCGCCGTGCCGGGCGGGCCCCGCCCGCGGGACACCCCGGGATGCCGCTCAGCCGCGATCGTGAAGGGTGACGTGGTAGCCGTCGGGGTCGGCGAAGGTGAAGGTGCGACCGAAGGGGCCGTCGATCGGATCCATCACGATGCGGTGGCCGCCGGCGAGGAGCGCGTCGTGGATCGCCTGCACGTCGGTGGCGTGCAGCCACAGCGCGACGCCGACCCCGGGCTGCGAGACGCCGCTGAGGTCGGTCCCCGGCGCGAGGTCGCGCAGCGCGAAGGCGATCGGCGCGGTCGTGAACACGACGGCGTGGGGCGGGCCCGCGGGCGAACGCTCGAGACCGAGGTAGCGCTCGTAGAAGGCGTGGGAGGCGGCGAGGTCGCGCACCTGCAGGGAAATGAAGTCGGGTCCGGTGACGGGCATGTCAGCTCCTTGGTCTATGTCAGTTATCTGACACTCACTGTATGTCAGAATACTGACATGGCGCAAGAGCGGATCCACCTCGACACCTCCCTCGGTTACCTGCTCAAAGAGGCGGCGAGCGCCCTGCGCGTAGCCATGGAAGACGTGCTGCGCCCCCTCGGGATGACGATCACGCACTACTCCTGCCTCGAACTGCTCGCGCAGCGACCCGGCCTGTCGAATTCCGACCTCGCGCGCGGGGCCTTCGTCACGCGCCAGTCGATGAACGTGCTCCTGCAGGCGCTCGAGAGCGAGGGGATCGTCGAGCGAGCCGACACGCCGACCGTCGGGAAGGCCTTGCCGACACGCCTGACGGAGAAAGGCCATCGCGCGTTGGGCGCGGCGAGCGCGGCGGTCCGCGACGTCGAGCGCCGCATGCTGAGCGGGATGACTGATGTCGAGCAGGAAGCGGCCCTCCAGGCTTTGCGCTCGATGGTGGCGGCCCTCCGGTCGTGATCGCGGGATGGATTGTGTAACAATCCATCCATGCTTCCCGCGTTCGCGATCCTCGCCGCCGCGCTGTGCTTCTCCACCACGGGCACCGCGCAAGCCCTCGCCGGAGTCGACGCCTCGCCCATCGCGGTCGGCGCGGCGCGCATCGTGCTCGGCGGCGGCATCCTGGGTCTCATCGCCCTCGCGCGCCGGTCCCCGTCCCGCCCCGCGACGGGGACGCGCGCATCGACGGCCGCGCTCATCGCGGTCGGCGCGATCGGTGTCCTGGCGTATCAGCCGCTGTTCTTCCTCGGCACGCGCGAGAACGGCGTCGCCATCGGCACGGTCGTCGCTCTCGGCTCGGCGCCGATCGCGACGGGGATCGTGGATGCCGTGCGCCTGCGCCGCGCCCCCTCCCCGCGCTGGATGCTCGCCACCGCCATAGCCCTCGCGGGAGTGGTGCTGGTGTCGGGGGTGACCGGCGGCGCCGTCGCCCTCGCCCCCGGCGGACTGCTCGGCTCGGTGGGCGCCGGAATGTCGTACGCCCTCTACACGGTGTGCGGCAAGGCGCTGATCGAGAGGGGGTGGGACTCCACGCGCGTGATGGGAACCGTGTTCGGCGTGGCCGCGGTCGCGAGCGTCCCGGTCCTGCTCTTCGCGGGCACGGGCTGGTTGCTCACCCCCGACGGCCTCGCGCTCGCGCTCTGGCTCGGCGTCGTCACCACCGCGATCGCCTACCTCCTCTTCGGGTGGGGACTCGCGCGCCTCAGCGCGGTGACGGTGTCGACGCTCACCCTCGCCGAGCCTCTCGCGGCCACTCTCCTCGGCCTTCTCGTGCTGCACGAACAGCTGACACCGGTCAGCGCCCTCGGCCTGGCGCTGATCGCCGTGGGTCTCGCCGTGGTCTCCGCCCCCGCTCGCCGACGTCAGGAGGTCCCGGATGCCACGGCTCGCGCCTGACGCCCCCGCACCGGGCCCCCGCACGACCGATGTCGTCGCCGACGCCGTGCGCGCCGGCATCCTGTCGGGAGATCTCGCCCCCGGCACGCCCCTGCGCGAGGAGGATCTCAGCGCCGTCTACGGCGTCTCGCGCCACACGGCGCGGACCGCGCTCGCGCGCCTCACCGCCGAGCGACTCGCCACCGCCGAGCCCTACCGCGGCGTGCGGGTGTCGTCGCTCGACGACGATGCGCTCGTCGCGCTGCAGCAGCTGCGGTGCGCGCTCGAGACCGAGGCTCTGCGGATCGTCCGCGACCGCGGCATCCATCCTCCCGGTGTCGACTCGGCACTCGACGCCTTGGAGGCGGCCGAGGCGTCGGGCGACTGGACCGCGACGCTCGCCGCGCACGCGCGCGTGCACCTCGCTCTCGTCGAGGCCGCCGGCAGCCCGCGGATCGCCGAGGAGTACCGCCGCCTCGACTCCGAGATGCATTTGCTGCTGACGCACGTGCGCCCCGCGTACGCGCCCGGCGCCCTCACCGAGGAGCATCGCGCCTACGTGACCGAGGCGCTGCGAGACCCCGAGCACGCCGTGCGCGCGCACCTCGAGCACTCGACGCGGGCGATCCTCGACGGTCGGCGCCGGGGCTGAGCGACACACGGCGACACCTCTCGTCACGCTCCGCAACGACCCTTCGCCGTGCCGGCGGTGCGGGTTAGCGTGGGGGCACATCGCGGCGATCCGGGCGGTCCCGGGCCTCGGCTCATAACCGAAGGCGTGGCGGGTTCGACTCCCGCCGTCGCGTCCACGTCTCGCGCCCCGCCCCTGCGGACCCGCCGGCCAGGGTCGGCTCGACCCCCTCCGCGCGTCGTTCTCTCGACGGGACACGCCTGAGCCGATACCGTATACCACGGAGGTATACCCGTGGCCGCTCGGTTCGACCCTGAGAACGCTGCAGTACTCGTGAAGGTCGCGCGCCTCGACAGCGGAATGTCGCAAGCCGACCTCGCTCGATCCGCCGGCATGAGCCAGCCGCACGTCGCCGCCATCGAGGCCGGCCGTCGGGCCGTGAGCGCCGAGGTGCTGGAACGCCTCCTGCGCGCGGCCGATTACCGCCCCAGCATCGCCCTCGAAGAGCATGCGGCGGAGATCGTCGCCGCCGGCGCTCGATCGGGCGTGGCCGACATCCGCGTCTTCGGCTCGGCGGCCCGCGGATCCGACCACTTCACGTCCGACATCGATCTCGTGGCGAAGCTCGCCCCCGGCCGAAGCTATTTCGACATCGCACGATTCCAGAACGACGTGCAGTCGCTCACGGGCTTCCCCGTGGATGTCGTCATCGACGGCGAGGGCCGACCCGCGTTCCTCGACGAGACGGTCACGGTGCCGTTGTGACGGCGCCAGAGGGGCCGCGGCGGTTCAGCCGCGCACCCCGCACCGATGCGTCGCCCTCCGACACCGCTCGCGCGAACTTCGCGGAGAGTCTCGATGCGATCGAGACTTTCCTCGAACACGCCACGACAGGCGGGCGAGAAGCCTTTACACGGAACTCCCCGGCGTACGCTTCGGGGTCGATGGTGATCATCCGCTCTGCAGCTCTCTTCGAGGTGGAGGAGTTCGCGCCGTTTCTGAGCGGGGTGCCCAGCGATGTGGCGAACGCGATCCGCACGATGCGGAACATCGCCTCTCACGGTGGCTACCGGGCCATGGACGACACCCTCTTCTGGGCGACCCTCACCATCGATCTGCCTCCACACCTCGCCCGTTGGCGATCAGCCCTCTGACCACGCAAGTCCCTCTGATCCGCTGACGACCCGGGCGGGCGTCCACATTCCCCCAAGCACGGTCCGCGCGCGGCGCGACCGGACGAGACTCCTTCTCCGGATACCGCGATCTCGAGCCGCCACCCTCGCATCTCCACCTGCCATGCTGGACACATGGCATCCCCCGCACCTCAGGACGTCTCCATCGGCAGCGAGATGATCCGCCTCGGCCCGTTCCTGAAGTTCGCGGGCGTCCTCGACTCGGGCGGAGACGTCAAGGAGGCGATCATCGACGGCTACGTGCAGGTCAACGGCGAGATCGAGCGCCGCCGCGGGCGTCAGCTGCAGGTCGGCGACGTGATCGCGTTCGAGGGTCGGGCTTTCCGCGTGCAGGCCTGACGCCGCAACGGCGGAGGCCCGCCTCCCCTGACCGGGAAGACGGGCCTCTCATCGGCGCCTCGCGCTCGTGACGCGCGGATGCCGACCGAGCTCAGTGCTCGTCGTAGTGGTCGCTGTGCAGCGCGTGACGGTGGCCGTCGTGCACGTAGTCGGCGTGGTCGTCGTGCTCGACCTTCTCGTGGCCGCAGTCGTCGCCGTGACGGTGCTCCTCGAGCGAGTGCTCCGCCTTCGACTCGTGCTCGTCGTAGTGATCGCCGTGCAGCGCGTGGTGGTGAGTGCCGTGCACGTAGTCGACGTGGTCGGCGTGCTCGATCTTCTGGTGGCCGCAGTCGTCGCCGTGCGCGTGCTCTTCGACGCTGTGCTCGGCGTGGGTGTCGGCAGTGCTCATTGTTCGTTCCCCTGGGTGGTCGGTTCGGTGACGTGGGCGATCGCATCGAGCACGACGTGAGCGACGTGCTGGTCGGCGAGGACGTAACGGATCTCCTTGCCATCGCGCTCCGAGGTCACCAGGCCGGCCTGGCGCAGGGTGCGCAGATGCTGAGACACCAGCGGTTGCGAAAGACCGGCCTTCGCGGCCAGTGCGCCGACCGTGAGCTGCTCGGTGTTCAACAACCAGACGAGCGCCAGGCGCGACTCGCTGCCGAGCACCTTGAACAGTTCAGCGGCCTCGTCGAGTCCCTCGATCGCGTCCACGTCTCCGACACAACCAGATACATAAACGCATTGCAATATGTGCACCCAAACGGGAACGGTTCTCGTTCGCGTTATCGCGCCGAGCGCCGAGTCAGTCGTCGTCATGCGGACGCAGCGAACGCGTCCACCCGAGCGCGGCGGCATCCTCGATCTTCTTCGCTTCTCGCCGCCGCCACGCCGCGCGCCCGATCTCCGCGGCCTGCCAGGCGAGCGCCAGCCCGATCGCGATGCCGATGACCCACCCCGCCGCCTCCATGCGGCCGAGTCTACGAACGCGCGGCGGCGGGGCCCCGGCTCACCCCTGTCGCCCCTTGAATCGCGGATTGAGCTTGTTGATCACGAACACGCGCCCCCGGCGGCGCACGACCTGCGCGCCGGGCTGCTTCTTCAGGGACTTCATCGATGCACGGACCTTCATGGCATCCTCCTTTTGATAACCGTTCTCAATAGCAGGCTAGAGTGTCCCGTGAGCCGAGACAACCGAGAGGTGGATGCCATGCCCCGCACGATCGCCATCATGGGCGTGTGCGCCCGGAACGTCGCGCCTACGCCGAGCGCACCGCGGTCGCCCTGGAGCGTCCCCTCCACCTGCTGCGCTTCGCCGACCTGCGCTCCGCCCACGCCCTGCCGGCACCGCGGCCCCGCGCCTCGGACGAGCATCCGGTCGTCGATCTCGGCACCGACGTCGACCTGATCCACGCGATCGTCACGCGCGGTGGCGCCGATGTCGAAGCGGTGTGCCTCGTCGACGCCCGCCACATGATCGGCGACCTTCTCGACGAGGCCGCGCTGGTGGCATCCGCGAAGCCCGGCGACACCCGCGGCGACGTGGGAGCGCGCGCCCGGCAGGCCGCGCTGGCCCTGGAGCTGGCGACGCGGATCGTCTGGATCAACTGGGAGCAGGTCCCCACGCCCGCCCTCGCGGTGCAGATGGCCTTGGCCTCGCACCTGAATCCGAGCGCCGTCGTGCGCTTGTCCCGCGATCCGCTGAGCGACCTCCGCTCGCCGGCCACCCACGAGGGCGAGCTGCTCGAGCGCGCCGGCTGGGTGCGCGCCCTCAACGGGGCGCACGACCCGTACATGCGCGACAACCGCGTCGCCACGCTCGCGTACGAGCAGGTGCGCCCCTTCCACCCGGAGCGGCTCTCGGCGGCGCTCGACCGGCTCGACGAGGGGGCCGCCGGTCGTCTCGTCCGCTCGGCGGGGTTCTGCCGTCTCGCGTCGCGTCCGGGCATCCTGGCGCGGTGGGAACACGTCGGCTCGGCCATGTGGATCGAACCGCTCGGCACCGACGACGGTCGCATGGGCCTCGGCCAGGAGATCGTCTTCACGGGCCTCGACATGTCGGCGCCGCGTCTGGCGCACGTGCTCGATCAGGCCGCGCTCACCGACGACGAATTGGCTGCGGGCCCCTCGACCTGGGCGACGTTCGACGACCCCCTCCCGGCCTGGCCGGCCGCGCAACCGTCGATCCGGGATGCCGGTGAGTAGAGCGACAGCCCCGCTCCCCCGGGGCGGCGCGCTCGGGCGCATCGGCTCCGGGGCCGATCGTCATCGTCACCCCACGTCGCCCGCAGCGCGTCGTGTCAAGCCGGTACGCCGTCGCGACGCCGAGGAGCACCGTGGAGCACATGAGCACTCCTGACATCCCCACCCGTCACTCCGACGACGCCCACGCCGACTCCGCGGCCCCCACGGATGCCGTCACCGACGAGGTCCGCGAAGACGCCGCCGAGGCCGAAGAGCACGTTCACCTCGACGACCGCACCGGTGACGCCGTCGAGGGCGACTCCGCCCCCGCCGACGACCCCGGCTTCCCCGCCGCCGAGGGCCACGCCTGACGCGTTCCCTCCGAAGACGACCCTCGAGGCGCGGTGACCACGTCGCCGCGCCTCGCGGTGTCCCTTCATGCCGAAAAGACCGCGCCGGGCCGCGACCTCAGGATGCCGCGAGCGCCCGCCCGAGGGCATCGCCCGAGGTCCATGCGGTGCGCACCGCTGCGCTCTCGCCCCACGCGTCACCGCAGGCCGACAGCCCGGGCGAACGGAAGAACGGGCGCCCCGTCGCCTCGGCCGGGCGGGCGAAGGTCCACCGGTGGGCGCGCGTGGCGACGGGGTCGTCGTCGATCCGCAACAGACGCTTGGTGGCGGCCACCACGGGGGCGATCGCCGCATCGGGGTCGTCGAGGTGCCGGCGCGCGCGAGCCGCCGTCGTGTGCACCACGAGCACGGGGGCACCGTCGCCGCGACGGTCTCCGTCGTCGGCGAGGAACGACACGTCGGCGTCGTCGGCGGCGAACGCGCCGTGCAGGTCGGCATCCCACCGCCGTTCGTCCCAGCGCAGCACCACGGCGATCACGGGCTCCCACTCCTGCTCCCCGCCGGGTGCCTCTCCGGTCAGGCGCGCGGCCTGCGGCGCGGGCATCGCCAGCACCACCTCGCCGGCCTCGTCTCCATCGACGCGGAAGGGTCCGACGCTCCCGACGACGCGTTCCGTCTCGACGTCGAGTCCCTCGGCGAGATCGAGAGCGAGCGAGCGCAGTCCGAGCGGAGCGGCCCACCGCATGGGCCCGGGCTTGGGGGTCTGCGAGCCGTCGGGCTGGATCACCTGGAACGTGTCGGTCCAGGGGCGCGCCAGCTCCCGCTCCTCCCAGTCGGCCACGACGTGGGCGAAGCCCTCCGCCTCGCCGACGACGAAGTACGAGGCACCGAGGTCGACCGCACGACCGTCGATCGTGCGGCTCGAGAGGCGCCCGCCCACGCGTCGACCGCGATCGAGCACGCGCACCGACCGCCCGGCATCCTGCACCGCCCGCGCGCACGCGAGCCCCGAGATGCCGCCGCCGACCACCGTCACGTCTACCGTCATGACGTCATCCTCGCGCGACGCCGCCGACCGGTCGGCGGGGTTGCGCGCCGCACCTCCCGGCCTTCGGGCGACGCAAGCGAGCAGAACTCCGGAGGAACGGGCCCGGCCGCGGTCCCACCCGCGTCACGACGTGGCGCCCTCGTCGGACCACGCCCGGAAATCAGGGGTTCTGCACGGTGCCGAAGAACTCCACGCCCAGGTCGGGATGGTCGACGAACACGCCATCGAGACCCGCGTCGCGCAGCAGGGTCCACTCCCCGCGGTAGTCGCCGAAGGCGGCCTTCCCGCCCCCGCGGCGATACGCGGGGAGGAGGAACGCGTTCTCGGGGCGGCAGGTCCAGGTGAACACCCGCAGCCCGCGCTCCTGCGCCTCGCCGACCAGACGGGCCGGACCCGTGGCCCTCCCCCACCGGTCGGGCGCGAGCACGAGCCTCTTGTCGGGGCTGATCCCCTCGACGGCGTCGGCGAGCGCGTCGAGCCCCGACCCCGTCAGCATCGAGGCGTAGGTCGCGGCGTCGGAACCGTCGCATTCGCGCAGGTCCCACGGGGCCCCGTCCGACTCGATCAGCTGCACGAGCGGAACCCGGATGCCGCGCTCCCGCAGCCGCGCCAGCACGAGGGGCTCGAACGACTCGATGACCAGCGCGTCACCGGCATCCGCCCATCCGCTCTCGCGCAGCTCGCTCGCGACGAGCTCGGCCATGTCGAACCCGAGGCGGGAGAAGGCCGCGGCGTGTTTGACCTCGAGGACGACGCCGACGCCACCCTCCCGCGCGAGGTCGAGGACCTCGCGCAGGCGCAGCACCGGATCGCTGCCGTCGTGCGCGGCGCTCGTCGGTCGGATCGCGGGGATCCGTTCACGGCAGCGGAGGGTCTGCAGCTCCGCCCACGTGAAGTCCTCGGCGAACCAGCCGGTCAGCCGCTCTCCGTCGACGACCTTCGACGTGCGGCGGACGGCGAATTCGGGGCGGGCCGCGACGTCGGTGGTCCCGGAGATCTCGTTCTCGTGCCGCACCACGAGCACGCCGTCCCTCGAGGGGACCACGTCGGGTTCGACGGCATCCACTCCCGCCGCGATCGCCCGCAGGTAGGAGGAGCGGGAGTGCTCCGGGAGGTATCCGGGGGCACCGCGATGACCGATCACGACAGGCACCCCGTCACGGTAGCGAGGGCGGGTGAACAAGGGGTCCGCTCAAAGCAGAATCCCAGTCATCACAAGGATTCTCGCGGCCCCCTCGGCTAGTGTTGTCTGACAGCACGGTGCTGTGATCACCATCTTTGGAGTGTGAGTTCCCGTGGCCCTCAACAACCCGGCATTCAACAACCCGGCGTTCCAGGACCCTCGAGCCGGTGGCGCTCAGACGCGCTACAGCCCGCCCCCGGCCGTCGACCCCGCCGCCGCCGCCTCGATCGAAGGCGCCTACGCCGCTCCGTCGGCGAGCGCCGTCGACACCGGCCGCATGACGGTCGAAGACACCGTCATGAAGACCCTGGCGCTCTTCGGCATCCTCGTCGTGACCGCCGTCGTCGGCTGGATCTGGTCGATGGCCGGCGTCAGCGCCGCCAACCCGAACCCGAGCGCCGCTCCGATGATCGTCGGTGGCCTCGTCGGTTTCGTGCTGGCCATGGTCGCGACGTTCAAGAAGAAGCCCTCCGTCCCCGTCTTCGTCGCCTACGCGGCGTTCGAGGGCCTGTTCGTCGGCGGAATCTCGGCGTTCTTCGAGTTCATCTTCCCGGGCATCGTCCTGCAGGCGACGCTCGGCACCCTCTCGGTGGTCGGTGTGACCCTCGCCCTCTTCGCGAGCGGCAAGATCCGCGCGTCGGCCCGTGCCACCAAGATCTTCATGATCGCGATGGTCGGCTACCTCGTGTTCAGCCTGGTCAACCTCGGCCTCATGCTGTTCAACGTCCCGATCGCCGGCGGTGCGTTCGGTCTGCTGAGCGAGGTCAAGATCCTCGGCATCCCGCTGGGCTTGATCGTCGGCGTGTTCGTGGTCATCATGGCCGCGTACTCGCTGGTGCTCGACTTCGACCAGATCCAGCGCGGCGTCCGCAACGGCGCCGCCCGGGTCTACGGCTGGGTCGGCGCCTTCGGCATCATGGTCACCGTCGTGTGGCTCTATGTCGAGATCCTGCGCCTCATCGCGATCGTGCGCGGCAACAACTGACGCACTGATTCCTCTGGAGGGCCGTCCCGTTTCGGGGCGGCCCTTCGTCGTTCCCGGCTCGGCATCCACGGTTCCGCCGGCTCCGGCCTCCCGGCCTCCCGGCCTCCCGGCCTCCCGGCCTCCCGAACGAGTGTCCACAACACCCGGACGTTGCGCGAACTCATCCGGGTGTCGTGGACACTCGCGTCGCGACCCCGCGGCATCCCGTCGCCCCTCCCCCCGGCGAGTGTTCGCCTCCACCGCACCGCCCGTGCTCACCCGGGACACCCGTCGCAAGGGGTCTTGCTCCCGGATGCCGCGGGGCTAGCCTCGCGGCATGAGCCCCGCCAAGACCCCGGCCGAGATCCTCGACGTCGACGGACACGAGGTGCGCGTCACCAGCCCGGACCGCGTCGTGTTTCCCGAGCCCGGTCTGACGAAACTCGACCTCGTGCGGTACTACCTCTCCGTCGCGGAAGGGGCACTGCGGGGAGCGGGCGGACGACCCATGGTTCTGAAGCGCTTCTCGAAGGGCCTCGATCAGGAACCGTTCTTCCAGAAGCGCGTCCCCGAGAACCATCCCGCGTTCATCGACACCGCGACCCTTCACTACGCCTCCGGCACCTCGGCGGAGGAAACCGTCATCCGGGATGCCGCGGGCCTGGCGTGGGTCGTCAACCTCGGCTGTCTCGACCTCAATCCGCACCCGATCCGCGCGGAAGACCTCGACCACCCCGACGAGCTCCGCGTCGACCTCGACCCCATGCCGGGAGTCGACTGGGCGCAGATCGTCGACGTCGCGTTCATCGCGCGCGAGGTGCTGCACGATCACGGTCTCGTGGGCTGGCCGAAGACCTCGGGCTCGCGCGGACTGCACATCCTCGTGCGCATCCGCCCCGAGTGGGAGTACGCCGACGTCCGCCTGGCGGCCGAGACCCTCGCGCGCGAGGTCGAGAACCGCGCACCGGGGCTGGCGACCGCCCGCTGGTGGAAGGAGGAGCGCGGCGAGAGCGTCTTCGTCGACTTCAACCAGAACGCCAAGGACCGCACCGTCGCCTCGGCGTACTCGATCCGTCCCCTGCCCGACGCCCGGGTCTCCGCTCCCCTCACGTGGGACGAGGTCCGGAGCCGACGCCCCGAGGAGTTCACCGTCCTCACCGTGCCCGAACGCTTCGCCGCCATCGGCGACCCGCACGCCGGAATCGACGACGCGGCCGGCTCCCTCGACGCCCTCCTGGCTCTGGCGAAGGCGCTCGGACCCGCCGAGAAGCCTCCCCGCGGCTCCGACGGCTCGGGCCGCCGGGCATCGACGATGCCGCTCATCGAGGTCGCGCGCACCAAGACCAAGCCCGAGGCGCTCGACGCCCTCGAGACCTGGAAGGCACGGCATCCCGAGGCCGGCGCCGCTCTGCACCCGGCGGACGTGCTGGTCGACGGGATGCGCGGCTCGAGTTCGCTCTGGTACCGCGTGCGCGTGAACCTGCAGCACGTCCCGGATGCCGAGCGCCCGGCGCAGGAGCAGCTGATCGCCGACTACGACCCCTGGGCCGGCCGCTCGGGCTCCTGAGCCCTCTCCAGGGAACCCACCAGGTGGGCCATGCCGTAGCGGTAGGCCTCGTCGAGATCGCCGCCGAGGCGGAAGGCTCCGGCGAGCTCCATCGTGACGAACCCCGTCGCCCACGCCGTCAGCAGCCGAGCGGCGTCGAGCGCGTGCTCCGGGCCCACCACGGCCTCGGTGGCGCGCAGCACCGGCGCGCTGGTCGCGGCGAGCCGATCGGCATCCACGATGCTCGCGAACAGCAGCCGGAACGCCTCGGGCCGCTCGCGTCCGAAGCGACGGAAGGCGAGGAGCGCCTCGTCGAGCCGACCGGATGCCGCCTCCAGGCGGTCCGTGAGATCGATGGCGGCGGCCTCCCCGACGAGCCCCAGCAGGGCCTCGCGATCGCGCACGCGCTTGTAGAGCGATGGGGCGCGCACGCCGACCGCGGTCGCGACGGCCTGCATCGTCACCGCCGCGGAACCCCCCTGTTCGAGCAGACGGGTCGCCGCGTCGACGATCTGCTCGATGGACGTTCTCTCCGGTGTCGGCACGACCCCTCCTCATGGCTACGCTAATAAGCTATCATAGCTAACACTCGTAGCTATCGTCAGGAGAAGGCCCATGGAACTCAGCCCCGCACTGCACCGCATCGGCAACGACATCGTCGCCGCGTACCTCATCGTCGCGCCCGAGGGCCTCACGCTCGTCGACGCCGGCCTCCCCGGCATGTACGCCGACCTCGAGCGCGAACTGGATGCCATCGGCCGCCGGATCGACGACATCAGAGGCGTCGTGCTCACCCACGGCGACAGCGACCACGTCGGCTTCGCGGAGCGCCTGCGCCGAGACCACGGCATCCCCGTCTTCGTCCACTCGGCCGACGCCGACCGCGCACAGGGCGGCGACAAGCCGAAGACCGCGGTGGGGCCGATGCGACTCGGTCCACTGCTGCGCTTCGCCGCGTTCGGCATCCGCAAGGGGATGCGGCCGCAGTGGCTGACCGAGGTGGTCCGCCTCGACGAGGATACGACGCTCGACCTGCCCGGAGCGCCGCGCGTCGTGGCGATGCCGGGGCACTCGCCGGGGAGCATCGCGCTCTTCTCCCCCGCGGTCCGCGCCGTATTCGTCGGCGATGCCCTGACGACCCGACACGTGCTCACCGGCCGCACCGGACCCGGCCCCGCCCCCTTCACGGACGACCCCGCCGAGGCACTCGCCTCGCTCGCGCGCATCGCCGACCTGGATGCCGACTGGGTCCTCCCCGGCCACGGACCGGCGTTCCGCGGCTCCCCCGCAGCCGCCGTGAGCGCCGTCCGCGGAGCCGCGCGCGCCTGACCTCAGCGGCGGCGCGGGCGCGAGAGCACCTCGCCGCACGCGGCGGCCAGCGTCTGCATCGCCCGCGCGGGACTGAGGGTCGCCGCCGCGCTCACCGCCTCCGTCGACAGGCGCTCGCGCGTCTCGGCATCCGTCAGCACCCGCACGAGGGCTGTAACGAGAGCGTCCTCATCGTCGTCGGGAACCAGGATGCCGCCACCCGCGGCCAGCATGTCGCGCGGACCGTAACGGATGTCGTAGGCCACCACGGGGGTCCCGTGCGCGAGCGCTTCGGCGAGGGCGAGGCCCTGCCCCTCGAACGCCGAGGTCGTGAGGTAGACCGCCGCGTGGTCGAGCACGGCCCCGGGATCGTTCGTGAGGCCCGGGAGCGAGACGGCGTGTGTCAACTCCCGCTCGGCGATGAGGGACTCGAGCTCACTCCGTTGCGCCCCGGCCCCCCAGAGCTCGAGGCGCGCGGTCGGCACCTCCGAGACGACGCGCGCGAACGCGCGGACGGCCGCGGGAAGACGTTTGCCCGGAGCCAGCCGCCCCAGCACCACGACCAGGTCCGGGTCGCGCTGCGTCACGGGCACGACCGCCGCCGGGGCGCGGACGGCGTGCGGGGCGACGAGGTCGTGCGCTGCGGCGCCGAAGCGTTCGCGCACGTCGTCGCGCTGCTGCGCGGTCGGCCACAGCACCGCGTCGAAGCGCGGGGCGATCTCGAACCAGCGCGTCCAGAGCGCGTTCAGGGCGGAGTCGGGGCGGTAGGGGGCCTCGAGATGGATCGTGTGAACCGTGTGAACGATCCGCACGTCGTCGTCGCCCCACCCGACGACGAGTTCCCCGAGCTGACGCGACTCGCAGATGATCACGACGGGACGCGGAGTCTCCGCACGCAACTGTGCTGCGAGGTGCGTGAGCCATGCGCGGTACAGGGCTCCGAACCCGTCGATCACTCCGACGGGATCGCCCGCGGCATCCCGGATCACGATCGGCGCCGTGCTCAGGTGCCAGTCGGGGTCGATCACGTTCGGCAGCGAGACCGCGCCGCCGGCGACGTCGCGGTACTCGAGCGCCGGGTCGGCCTCCCCCTCGTGCGCCGCCTCGCGCAGCCACCCCGCCGCTCCCCCGTCGGGGGCGCCCGCCTCGTCGAAGAGGTTGCGGAAGACCCCGGATGCCGACACGGCCCCCCGCTCGACGAACGTCCGGCGGTGCGCGGCGTGGGCGTCGGCGGTTCCGGGGTCGACGGTCAGCAGGAGCGGTGGCGCTCCGGCATCCGCCATCTGACGCGCGCGGGCGAGGGTGGAGATCGTGTACCCCCCGTCGAGGTCGGGGATGAGCCTGCTCGACAGGATGAGGTACCAGGCGTCGGGGAACTCGGCGTCACTCACGCCCCCCATCCTCCCCCACCAGCGACGGCACTCCCGCTGCCCGCACTCCCCGCGCGCGCACGTCCCGGGTTTGGGGCGCGATCCGTCGTTCGGGGCGCGAAGATGACGCCCCAAGGCGAGAATGACGCCCCAATCCACGTCAACCGAGTCGATCGGGGCAGGGCCCCGCGCCAACACCTCCCGGTCGGACCGGCGGAGCGTGCACGCCGCAGCGAACGAGAGGCGAAGTGACACGCCCTCCTGAGTCGATCGGGGTAGGGGCCCGCTCTCGACTCAGGAGGGCGTGTCACGTAGCCGGGAGTCAGCAGCGACGTTCGTCGCGACCGACAGCCCGGCTCACTCCCATTCGATCGTCCCCGGCGGCTTCGACGTCACGTCGAGCACGACGCGGTTCACGTCGCGCACCTCGTTGGTGATGCGGTTGGAGATCTTCGACAGCACGTCGTAGGGCAGGCGCGTCCAGTCCGCCGTCATGGCGTCCTCCGACGACACCGGCCGCAGCACGATGGGGTGGCCGTAGGTGCGGCCGTCGCCCTGCACGCCCACCGAGCGCACGTCGGCGAGCAGTACGACGGGGCACTGCCAGATCTCGTCGTCGAGACCGGCCTTGGTCAGCTCGGCGCGCGCGATGGCGTCGGCCTCACGCAGGATCTCGAGACGGTCAGCGGTGACCTCGCCCACGATGCGGATGCCAAGACCGGGCCCCGGAAAGGGCTGACGGCCGACGATCGCTTCGGGCAGGCCGAGCTCGCGGCCGATCGCGCGCACCTCGTCTTTGAAGAGGGTGCGCAGCGGTTCGACGAGCTCGAACTGCAGGTCTTCGGGGAGGCCGCCGACGTTGTGGTGGCTCTTGATGTTCGCCGTGCCGGCGCCCCCACCCGATTCGACGACGTCGGGGTAGAGCGTGCCCTGCACGAGGAACCGCACCTGCTCGCCCTCGGCCTTGGCCTCGGCGACGAGGTCGGACTGCACCTTCTCGAACGCGCGGATGAATTCGCGGCCGATGATCTTGCGCTTCTGCTCGGGGTCGCTGACACCGGCGAGGGCGTTCAGGAACGTCTCGCGCGCGTCGACGGTGATGAGCTTCACGCCGGTGGAGGCGACGTAGTCGTTCTCGACCTGCTCGCGCTCGCCCTTGCGGAGCAGTCCGTGGTCGACGAACACGGCGATGAGCTGGTCGCCGACGGCTTCGTGCACGAGCGCCGTCGACACGGCGGAGTCGACGCCGCCCGAGAGGGCCGAGATCACGCGGCCGGTGCCGACCTGCTCGCGGATGCGCGCGACCTGCTCGGCGATGACGTTGCCGCTGTTCCAGTCGGCGGGTAGGCCAGCGGCCTTGTGCAGGAAGTTCTCGAGCACGTTCTGGCCGTGGTCGGAGTGCTTGACCTCGGGATGCCACTGCACGCCGTACATGCGGCGGGTGTCGTTCGCGAAGGCGGCGACGGGCGTGTGGGCGGTGCGGGCGAGCACCTCGAAGCCCTCGGGAGCGCGCGAGACCTGGTCGCCGTGGCTCATCCAGACGTTCTGCTCGGCGGGCTGGCCCTGCAGCAGCGTCCCTTCGGTGACCACGGTGGCGTCGGTCGCGCCGTACTCGCGCAGACCCGTGTTCGCCACCTCACCGCCGAGCGCCTTCGCCATGACCTGGAAGCCGTAGCAGATGCCGAGCGTGGGCACGTCGAGGTCGAACACGTCGAGGTCGAGGCTCGGAGCCCCGTCTTCGTACACCGACGACGGACCGCCCGACAGGATGATGCCGACGGGGTTCTTGGCCGCGATCTCCTGCGCCGAGGCGGTGTGCGGCACGATCTCGCTGTAGACGCCGGCCTCGCGGACGCGGCGGGCGATCAGCTGCGCGTACTGGGCGCCGAAGTCGACGACGAGGACGGGACGCTGGGACGTTTCGGTCTGTTCGGTCACCGGGTGCCCTCCGGGGCGGAGACGGGAGCGGAGGCCGGGTCGGCCTCGCGCTCGGCGAGGTAGGCGCGCACGCCGCGGGCGGTGCGCACCTCGAGGATGAAGGAGAGGAACGGCACCACGCCACCGAGGGCGAGGAAGACGAACCGACGGAACGGCCACCGCATCAGGCTCCACACACGGAAGCACGAGAAGAGGTAGACGACGTAGAACCAGCCGTGCGCAACGAGGATCGCGAGCGACACGTTCACGCCGTCGCCCGTGGAGAGGATCTCGCAGCCGCTGCCGCCGGGCACGAACAGCGAGAACCACTGGCAGTCGGGGCCGGGGACGGCATCCGCGAACCACAGGAAGCCACCGGATCCACCGAGGAACAGCTCCACGTGAAGGGGCGTGTACTTCAGGATCATCTCGGCGACCAGCAGCAGCAGGCCGACACCGGTGATGACCGAGCAGATCTGGTAGAACTTCAGGGCTCCGCGGATCGCCGGGAACGAGGCGAGCTTCGGGGCGCGGGGCATGGATGCCAGTCTAGTCGCGGGATTCCGCGGGTTCTGCCGCGAGCGGTCGGGGCTGTTCGCCCTCGAACTGTTCGTCCTCGAGATCTTCCACTTCCTTCTCCCACGCGTCGCGCGCGAGGCGGTACCAGAGGTACAGCGCGAAGCCGGCGAAGACCGCCCACTCGGCGGCGTAGAAGATGTTCAGCCAGTTGACGCGGGAGCGCTCGTCGGGTGCCGGCGACGAGATGGCGTCGAGCGGGCCGATCGCCGTCTGCGACGCGATGTACTGCCGGTAGACGTTCAGCCCGGTCGTGTCGTGCCAGCGCCCGAGCAGCATGGCCGGTGACATCTTCACCAGCGTCTGCGGGTCGGCCCCGGCGGGCGGGACCGACGGACCCTCGTCGGAGATCAGGCGTCCGGTCACCTCGACCATCGCGCTCGGGTTCGCCTCGACCTCGGCCTTCAGCTGCGCGGCGGCGGCATCCGCCTGGGCGGGATCGCTCGTCCACCCGGTCGCCACGGCGATCGAGGTCGGCTCGGCCGCACCGGCGACCCGCAGCTGGCCCGTCACCCAATAGCCTTCGACGTCGTCGTTGAAGCGCGACGACACGACGATGAAGTCGGATGCCACCCACGTGCCGCTCACCTCGACCCGCTGCCCCACCAGCGGCTCGGGCAGGTAGTCGCCCGGCTGCACGACGTCGTCGAGCGGACGCACCACCTCGGTCTGCCCCGGCTCGGGCGGAGACGTGTCGACGGCGCGACCGAGCTGCCACTGCCCGAGCCACGCGAGGGCTCCGGCGACCACGAGGGAGAACGCCAGCAGCGCGATCCACCGCGGCCGCAGCATGACCTCCCGCAGCGTGGGCGGGAAGACCTGGGGCGGCGCGGGGGCGGTCGCGGGGGTGGACGTCATGCGTGCTCCGGCGTCAGTGGCCGTAGGGGGCGACGACGACCTCGACGCGCTGGAACTCCTTGAGGTCGGAGTACCCGGTGGTGGCCATCGACTTCTTCAGCGCGCCGATGAGGTTCGCGGTGCCGTCGGCGACGGGCGCGGGGCCGTACAGGATCTGCTCGAGCGGGCCGACGCGATCCACCGCGACCCGGCGACCGCGCGGCAGCTTGGCGTGGTGCGCCTCGGGGCCCCAGTGGAACCCGCGGCCGGGAGCGTCGGTCGCTCGCGCGAGCGCGACACCGAGCATGACGGCATCCGCACCCATGGCGAGGGCCTTCACGATGTCGCCCGAGGTACCCACGCCGCCGTCGGCGATCACGTGGACGTAGCGTCCGCCCGACTCGTCGAGGTAGTCGCGACGAGCGCCGGCGACGTCGGCGACGGCGGTGGCCATCGGCGCGTGCAGGCCGAGCGTCGCACGCGTGGTGGACGCCGCTCCCCCGCCGAATCCGACGAGCACGCCCGCGGCTCCCGTGCGCATGAGGTGGAGGGCTGCGGTGTAGGTGGCAGCGCCGCCGACGATCACGGGCACGTCGAGGTCGTAGATGAACTTCTTGAGATTGAGCGGCTCGGCGACGCTCGAGACGTGCTCCGCCGACACGGTCGTACCGCGGATCACGAAGAGATCGACACCCGCGGCGACGACGGTCTCGTAGAGGTCGTGCGTGCGCTGCGGGGTGAGCGCACCGGCGACGGTGACGCCCGCGGCGCGCACCTCGGCGAGACGATCGCGCACGAGCTCGGGCTTGATCGGCTCGGAGTAGAGCTCCTGCATGCGGCGGGTCGCATCGGCCTCGGGGAGGGTCGCGATCTCGGCGAGCAGCGGCTCGGGGTCGTCGTATCGCGTCCACAGACCCTCGAGGTCGAGCACGCCGAGACCGCCGAGACGGCCCAGCTCGATCGCCGTGCGCGGGCTGACCACGGAGTCCATGGGCGCGCCCAGCACCGGGATCTCGAACGGGAACGCGTCGATGGTCCACGCGGTCGAGACGTCTTCGGGGTTGCGCGTGCGCCGCGACGGCACGACGGCGATGTCGTCGAAGGTGTAGGCGCGGCGGGCGCGCTTGGCGCGGCCGAGGTCGATCTCCATGGTCACCCGACCAGCCTACCCGCGCCCTCCGACATCCCCGCCGGATCCTCCACCGTCGCGAGAAGCGACCGACGGCGGCGACGACGGCGAATCGGCACCGCGGAGCAGCCGCGTGAGCGGCCCGTCGAAGGCGAAGAGCAGGAAGCCGATGGAACCGAGCCACGGGCTGAGGAGCATCGCCGTCCCGCTGATGACGACCGCGCTGATGCTCGCCCGCCCCAACCGACGGGCGTCGGCGGGCGACATGTCCACGATGGCGCCGGAGCGCACCGCCCAGACCCACTGCAGCCAGCCGAGCACGATGGCGAGGAAGAAGTTGACCGGGAGCAGCACCCTGCCGAGCAGGAAGTCGCTGTACGTGGTGTCGAGAGACGAGGTGAACGGCACCAGCACGATCAACAGCAGCCTGACGTTGTTGATCCACATGCCCGCGTCGTCGATGCGCACGATCCACTCGAACTGGCGCACGTGCGTCATCCACATCACGCACAGGATGAGGAAGCTGATGACGAACGAGAAGAGAGGGTGCGTCAGCCCCAGGAGCCCCGCGACCAGATCGTCATCGGTGCGAACGGTGCCCAGCGACTGATCCGTCAGCCCCAGCACCAAGAGCGTCGCCGCGATGGCGAACACCCCGTCGGTGAACGCCTCGGCGCGCCGCGTCGACACGGATGCCTCGGGGTGACTCCTCCGCCTGATCATGCGCACAGCGTATCCGCGTGCTCGAGGACGACGAAGGGCCGGGCAGTCGCCTGCCCGGCCCTTCTCACATCGCTGCGTTACTTCTTGTAGTTCGGCGCCTCGACGACGATCTGCACGTCGTGGGGGTGCGATTCCTTCAGGCCCGCCGAGGTGATGCGCACGAACTTGCCCTTGGACTTGAGTTCCTCGACGGTGCGCGCACCGACGTAGAACATGGACTGCCGCAGGCCGCCGATGAGCTGGTACGCCACCGCGGAGACCGGGCCGCGGTAGGGCACCTGACCCTCGATCCCCTCGGGGATGAGCTTGTCGTCGCTGGGGACGTCGGCCTGGAAGTAGCGGTCCTTCGAGTACGACGTCTTCTTGCCGCGGGTCTGCAGCGCACCGAGCGAGCCCATGCCGCGGTACTGCTTGAACTGCTTGCCGCCCTGGAAGACGATCTCGCCGGGCGACTCGTCGGTCCCGGCCAGGAGCGAGCCGAGCATGACGGTGTCGGCACCGGCGACGAGCGCCTTGGCGATGTCGCCCGAGTACTGCAGACCGCCGTCGGCGATCACGGGAACGCCCGCGGGGATCGCGGCCTTGGCGGCCTCGTAGATCGCCGTGACCTGGGGCACGCCGACACCGGCGACCACCCGGGTCGTGCAGATCGAGCCCGGTCCGACGCCCACCTTCACGGCATCCACTCCGGCGTCGATGAGGGCCTGAGCGCCCTCGCGGGTCGCGACGTTGCCGCCGATGACGTCGATGTGGTCGAACGAGGCGTCGGCCTTGAGACGCGAGACGATGTCGATGACGCCGGCGGACTGGCCGTTGGCCGTGTCGACGACGAGCACGTCGACGCCCGCGTCGCGCAGAGCCTCGGCGCGCTGCCACGCGTCGCCGAAGAAGCCGATCGCCGCGCCGACGCGGAGGCGCCCGTGGTCGTCCTTGGTGGCGAGAGGGTACTTCTCGCTCTTGTCGAAGTCCTTGATGGTGATGAGGCCGGCGAGCTTGCCGTCCTCGTCGACGAGCGGCAGCTTCTCGACGCGGTGCTTCGCGAACGTCGCGATCACGTCGTTGGCGTGGATGCCGACGTGCCCGGTGATCAGACCCTCTTTGGTCATCACGTCTTTGACCTTGGTCGTCTGACGCTCGAAGCCCGAGACGAAGCGCATGTCGCGGTTGGTGATGATGCCGACGAGCACGCCGTCGGGGTCGACCACGGGAAGGCCCGAGATGCGGTACTGCGCGCACATCGCGTCGACCTCGGCCACCGTGGCATCCGGGTTGGTGGTGATGGGGTTGGAGACCATGCCCGACTCGCTGCGCTTGACCTGGTCGACGATGCCGGCCTGGTCCTCGATCGAGAGGTTGCGGTGCACGATGCCGATGCCGCCCTGACGCGCGATCGCGATCGCCATGCGCGCCTCGGTCACGGTGTCCATCGCGCTCGAGAGCAGAGGAGTGGCCACCGTGATGCGGCGCGTGAGCCGCGACGACGTGTCGGCCTCGCTCGGGATGACGTCGGTGTGCCCCGGCAGGAGCAGGACGTCGTCGTAGGTCAGTCCGATGAAACCGAAGGGGTCGTGCTGCTCCATGGATCCTCCTGCGCGCGCGGCGCCTGCTCGAAAAAAGGACGACGTCGGCCGGGGCGCCCGGGAAGCGCTCCGCCTGGAATTCTAAAGCGTCGAAGCGGCCCGAAATGTTCCCGGAGGGCTGGCCGCTGCGCGCAGGGCGCATGACACGGTTCGCTAACGACCCGCTCCGCGAAACACCGTCGACACATTACGCTCGTAGCGTCGACCGTCGAAGCTGACGGGACGACTTCGTCAGCGCTGCCGAACTGGAGACTCCGTGGGTCATTCCTCCCCCACCGCGATACGATCGCGCACCATATCCCGACTGGCCGTGATCGTCGCGCTCTTCGCGAGCACGATCGCCGTCCTGAGCCTTTTCCTCGCGTCACCCGCCCACGCCCAGACGACGACCGCCCCCACGCCCGCCGCCTCGGCGGGGACGGGCGACGTCTCGACCCAGTACACGATCGGCGGCATCATCCGCGCCGGCGACGAGCCGGTCGAGGGCGTCGAGATCAGCGTCGAGGGCTCCGGCTTCTCGGAGATCGGCACCACGGGCGCCGACGGTCGCTGGGCGGTCGCGGTCCCCGGGCCGGGCGCCTACACGGCGACCCTGCAGGTCGACACCCTCCCCGACGGCGTCGCCCCGCGCGACCCCGACAACGTCACGCGCGACGTGACGATCGGCACGACCAACACGGTCAACGTGCTCTTCCCCACCGGTGAGGGCACGGCCGCCGCGGGCTCCATCTGGGACACGCTCTTCTCGCGCTTCTTCTACGGCCTCAACTTCGGCCTGCTCCTGGCCCTCGCCGCGATCGGCATCTCGCTCATCTTCGGCACGACGGGCGTGAACAACTTCGCCCACGGCGAGATGCTCACCTTCGGCGCGATCATCTTCTACGTCTTCACGGCGATGGGGTGGAACATCCTCCTCGCGATCCTCCTGACGGTAGCCCTCTCGGCGGCGCTGGGATGGACGCAGGATGCCGTGCTGTTCAAACCTCTCCGCAAACGCGGGGTCGGTCTCGTCCAGGTGCTCATCGTGACGATCGGCCTCTCGATCGTCCTGCGTTACCTGTACCTGTACTTCTTCGACGGCGGCACGCGCAACATCGACACCGGCATCACCGACAACGTCACGATCGGCCCGGTGACGGTCACCCTCACCTCGATCATCAGCATGGGCATCAGCGTCGTGATGCTCGCTCTCGTGGCGTACTTCCTGACCCGCACCCGTATCGGCAAGGCCACCCGCGCCGTCAGCGACAACGCCTCCCTCGCCGCGGCGTCGGGAATCAACGTCGACCGCGTGATCCGGATCGTCTGGGTGCTCGCGGGCGCCCTCACGGGTCTGTCCGGCGTGCTGTACGGCCTCTACCGCGGCGTCACGTGGGACATGGGCTTCGCCATCCTGCTGCTGCTGTTCGCGGCGGTCACCCTCGGCGGTCTCGGCAGCGCGTTCGGCGCCCTCGTCGGATCGCTCATCATCGGCATCATCACGGAGTTGTCGACCATCGTCATCCCACCCGACCTGCGGTACGCGGTGGCCCTGATCGTGCTCATCGGCGTGCTGCTCTTCCGGCCGCAGGGTGTGCTCGGTCGTAAAGAGCGGATCGGTTGAGGTAGAACGACATGGACTGGCTTTCGATCTTCAACAACGCCGCGGGCGAGCTCATCAGCCCGACCACCGCGGCCTACGCCCTCGCCGCCATCGGCCTGAGCGTGCACTTCGGCTACGCGGGGCTGCTCAACTTCGGCCAGGCGGGCTTCATGGCCGTCGGCGCCTACGCCTTCGCCATCGCGACCCTGTCGTTCGCGGCCCCCGTGTGGCTCGCGATCCTCGTCGCGATCGTCGCGTCGGTGCTCTTCGCCTTCCTCCTCGGCATCCCGACCCTGCGCCTGCGCGCGGACTACCTGGCGATCGTGACCATCGCGGCCGCCGAGATCGTGCGGTACGTGGTCTCCACCGTGGGGCTCACGAGCGTCACCGGCGGCTCGCAGGGCCTGAACGGCTACAACCGCGAGTTCCAGGCGATCAACCCGCTGCCGGCGGGCACGTACGGCGTCGGGCCGTGGACCTACTCCGCGAACGACTGGTGGGTGCGCCTGTTCGGCTGGGGCCTCGTCATCATCGCGACGATCCTCGTCTTCATGCTCATGCGCAGCCCCTGGGGCCGTGTCGTGAAGGGCATCCGCGAAGACGAGGACGCCGTGCGCAGCCTCGGCAAGAACGTGTACTCCTACAAGATGCAGGCGCTGGTCCTCGGCGGCGTCATGGGCGGACTCGCGGGCGTGGTGTTCATCCTCCCCCGCGCCGTGCAGCCCGGGAACTACGGCACGGCCCTGACGTTCTTCATCTGGACCGCGCTCCTGCTCGGCGGAGCGGCCACGCTCCTCGGCCCGATCGTGGGCGCGATGCTCTTCTGGGTGCTGCTCTCGCTGTCGAACGGCATCATCGTGGGACTGCGCGACGTCGGCATCCTGGGCTTCATGTCCAGCACGCAGACGGGCCAGGTGCGCTTCATCCTCGTCGGCATCGGACTGATGCTCCTGGTGATCTTCCGACCGCAGGGCATCTTCGGCAACAAGAAGGAGCTGTCGTTCAATGTCTGACACGACCGTCACCCATCCTCTCGTCAAGGGAGAGGTCCGGCCCGGCTGCGAGAAGGTCGACCCGATCGTCGTCGCCGACAGCGTCACCCGCCAGTTCGGCGGACTGAAGGCGGTCGACGTCGAGCACCTCGAGATCCCCCGCGGGCAGATCACGGCCCTCATCGGCCCGAACGGTGCCGGAAAGACGACGCTGTTCAACCTGCTCACCGGGTTCGACAAGCCCAACACCGGCCGCTGGAGCTTCGAGGGCTCGAACCTCGCCAGCGTCCCCGCGTTCAAGGTGTCGCGCCGCGGAATGGTGCGCACCTTCCAGCTGACCAAGTCGCTCGGCCGCCTCACCGTGCTGCAGAACATGCTGCTCGGCGCCCGCGGGCAGAAGGGCGAGAACCTGTTCCGCGCCCTCATCCCGGGCATCTGGCGCTCCCAGGAGGCCGCCAACACCGAGCGGGCCGACGACCTGCTGCGCCGGTTCAAGCTGGATGCCAAACGCGAGGACTTCGCGGCGTCGCTGTCGGGCGGCCAGCGCAAGCTGCTCGAGATGGCGCGTGCGCTCATGAGCGACCCGAAGCTCGTCATGCTCGACGAGCCGATGGCCGGTGTGAACCCGGCTCTCACGCAGAGCCTGCTCGGCCACATCCTCGACCTGAAGAAGGAGGGGATGAGCGTGCTCTTCGTCGAGCACGACATGCACATGGTGCGTCACATCTCCGACTGGGTCGTCGTCATGGCCGAGGGTCGAGTGGTGGCCGAGGGCCCGCCCGAGACGGTCATGAGCGATCAGGCCGTCATCGACGCCTACCTCGGCGCGCACCACGACACCGACCTGGGCGACATGACCACGTCGCAGCTCGAAACGATCCAGGCCGAGGCCGCCGCGGAAGCGGAAGCGGAGCTCACCGCCGACGAGAAGGACGGAAAGCTCTGATGACCGACACCACCGCCACGCGCACCGCGGTCCTGCGGACCGACGACCTCGTCGCCGGCTACCTCCCGGGCGTGAACATCCTCAACGGGTGCACGGTCGACGCCTACCAGGGCGACCTGATCGGCATCATCGGTCCGAACGGCGCCGGCAAGTCCACGCTGCTGAAGGCCATCTTCGGTCAGGTCAAGATCCGCGGCGGCGGAGTGCTGCTGAACGGCGAGGACATCACCGCGCTCAAGGCCGACAAGCTCGTCGGCAAGGGCGTGGGGATGGTCCCGCAGAACAACAACGTGTTCCCGAGCCTGTCGATCGAGGAGAACCTGCAGATGGGGCTCTTCCAGCGCCCCAAGGTCTTCGCCGAGCGCTTCGAGTTCGTCACGGGCCTGTTCCCCGAGCTCGGCAAGCGGCGTCGTCAGCGCGCGGGTTCGCTCTCGGGCGGCGAGCGTCAGATGGTGGCCATGGGCCGCGCCCTCATGATGGACCCCTCGGTGCTGCTGCTCGACGAGCCGTCGGCCGGCCTCTCGCCCGTGCGACAGGACGAGACGTTCCTGCGCGTGGCCGAGATCAACCGCGCCGGCGTGACGATCATCATGGTCGAGCAGAACGCCCGCCGCTGCCTGCAGATCTGCCACCGGGCATACGTGCTCGACCAGGGCAAGGACGCGTACACGGGCACGGGTCGCGAGCTGCTCACCGACCCCCGCGTCATCGAGCTGTACCTAGGCACCCTCGCCGCCGACGAGGACGCCAAGCGCGACGGCAAGGGGTCCGAGGCCTGATCCGCCGCCGATACACCGCGAGTGCGGCGCTCACCCTGGTGGGCGCCGCACTCGCGGCATGTTCGGCCTCCTCCTCGCCTCCCGCGTCGTCGCTCGAGGTCGCCCTGGTGCAACAGCGCGGAGACATCGCCGTCGGTCGCGTACAGCTGCGGGTGACGAACACCTCGGACACCGCCACCACCCTCACCGCGGCCTCTTTCACCTCCCCCGTCCTCGCCGGTTCGGCGGAGTGGAATGCCGTGAGGCCGACGACCCTCGCCCCGGGCCGCACCGTCGACCTCCCGGTCCTTCTGCCCGCCATCCGGTGCACCGATGACGCACAGGCTCCCGAGGCGACCTTCACCGCGGACGGAGTGACGGCGACCGCGCCCCTGGCCGACGAGCTCGACGTTCTGCCGCGCGCGAGCGCCACGGCGTGCGACCGCGACGACCTGGCATCCGTCGTACAGGTCCGGGCCACGAGTGCCGCAGCCGGACCCGACGGCTCGATCCTGATGCGCGTGGCCGTCGAGCCCGTACCGGAGGGCCAGGGCACGGCCGACCTCGTCGCGCTGCGCGGCACGGTGCTCCTGCGCTTCGCCGCCGGGGCGGAGGCTCCCGTGGGGCTGAGCGTGGCCGCGGGCGATGCGCCGTCGGTCGTCGAGATCGCCGTGGTGCCGCAGCGATGCGACGCGCACGCCATCGCCGAAGACAAGGTGGGGACGCTCTTCGACCTCGTCGCCCGGGTCGACGGGCGCGAGGTCGTGGTACCCCTTGAGCGGTCGAAGGACGTCGCCGATGCGCTGCTCGCGCTCACCGCCGAGGTCTGCGGCCTCACTCCCGCCCGCTGACGGCCCGCACCGACGCGCGGCCTCGCCTCCGCGGGCTGCGTGGCCGCGCCGGTGCGCCCGCGCGGCCTCTGCCGACGTCACGACGAGGCGCCCGGACCCCCGGGCCCCGGACACGCGAAAGGGCCCGGATCCTCGCGGATCCGGGCCCTCGCGCGGGGTCGGGTCACTCGTTGAGCGAACCGAACTCCGTGTTCAGCAGGGTGTACTTGTTGTCGGCACCGTACTGGTAGATGCCGATGTACGCCTCGGTCGGGTCACCGTTCTCGTCGAAGGTGATCGGGCCGGACACACCGTCGTAGTCGATGTCGGTACCGGCGTTGATCAGCTTCAGGCAGTCGGCGAACGTGGTGCACTTCTCGCCGCCCTCGGAGACCGACTGCAGGTTGTCGCGGATCGCGGTGCCCGAGTCGTCCTTCGCCTGCGCCGCAGCGAGGGCCGCGACGATGACCGCGTCGTAGGACTCCGGAGCGTAGCTGTAGTCGGTCAACGCGGGGTCGACCTCCTTCAGACGCGACTGGAAGTCGGTGTCGGCGGGGTTGCCGGGCAGCGTGCCCTTGGCGCCCTGGAGGGTGCCGGCCGGGAACTCGTACGAGTTCGACAGGTTGCCGTCGACGAAGTAGACCTTCGACGCCGCGTAGCCCTGCGTGCTGACCAGCTGCGGGATGATCGAGGAGGTCTCCTCGAACGCGATGACCGCGATCGCGTCGGGCTGGGCGGCGAGCAGCTCGTCGACCTGCGAGGTGAAGACCGTGTCACCCGGGTTGTAGGGGACCGCGACCGAGACCTCGCCACCGGCGGCCTCGATGGCCGTCGTCGCGTTGTCCTTCAGGCCGATGCCGTACGGGTCGTTGATGTAGATGATGCCGACGTTGGCCGCACCGTCTCCGACCATCAGGTTGCCGAGCACGCGGCCCTGCAGGACGTCGGAGGGCGCCGTACGCCAGTAGTACCCGTCGTCGGCGTAAGTGGTGAAGTCGGGCGAGGTGTTGGCGGGCGAGATCTGCACGACGCCCGCGTTGACCAGCTGGTCGACGAAGGTGAACGAGACACCCGACGAGGCCGCACCGATGACGACGTCGGCGCCGGCGTCGACGAGCTCGGTCGCCGACTGCGTCGCGATGTCGGTCGTGGTGTCGCCCGAGTCGCGCTCGGTCAGCTCGGTCGTGAAGGGGAAGTCGCTGCCCGTGGCCTCGATGTCCTTGATCGCGAGCTTGACACCCGCGACCTCGGGCGGGCCGAGGAAGGCGAGGTTACCCGTGGCCGGGAGGATCGTGCCGACGTGGAACGTGCCGTCGGCCTCGGACACGGCGCCGCCGCCCGACGATGCACTCGGTGCGGCGGCGTCGCTGCCGCCGCCGGAGCATCCGGCGAGGACGAGCGCGCTGGCGCCGACCAGGGCGATGCCGCCGAGGATTTTGGCGCTGCGCGTGCGCGGAAAGACGTTCATAGTGCTCCTTGCTGTGAATGAACGTTGGGCGACCCAATGGGCCACCTGGTGACCTAAACCTAATCGTCGGCGCATTTTCCGCGTGTTGCCGTTCGTTAACGATGTGCGTCGAAGCGATCACGGCCGCATAACGGTTGGGCTCGCGTCTTGACGGCATCCCGAAGAGTGCACGGATCGTCGGACCGGGAACGAAAGGGCGGCCGGTTCCGGCAGCGTCACGGGAATGCGAGGGGGGATACCGGGGCGACGCTCTCGAGGCACCCGACGACGTCCGTCGAGCGGACGGGTAGTGCGTCGTTCCCCGTCAGACCGGCTCGACCACGTCGTCGAGCACGCGCCGCTGTCGCCGGGCGGCCATCACGGAGTCGACGCTCAGCATCACCAGCGCTACCCAGACGAGGGCGAACCCCACCCACCGCTCGGTCGTCATGGGCTCGTGCAGCACCCACACGCCGATGGCGAACTGGATGATCGGCGCGACGAACTGCAGCAGACCGATCACCGTCAGCGGCACCCGTCGGGCGCCCGAGGCGAACAACAGCAGGGGGACGGCGGTGATCGCCCCCGCCAGCAGCAGCAGCACCGTGTGCAACGTCCCCGCCGTCCCGAGTGTGATCCCCGTGAGGTTCGCGACGAAGATCAACTGGATGACGGCGACCGGCAGCAGCCACATCGACTCGAGGGTCAGCCCGCTCACGGCATCCACCGCGGGACCGATCTGCTTCTTGACCAGGCCGTAGAAGCCGAACGAGAACGCCAGCGTCAGCGCGATCCACGGGAAGGCGCCGTACCCCACGACGATCACGACGACCGCCGCGACGGCGACGCCCACCGCGATCCACGGCAGCACCCGCAGCCGCTCGCGCAGCACGACGACGCCGAGCAGCACCGTGACGATCGGATTGATGAAGTACCCGAGGCTGGTCTCGATGACGTGTCCGGTGAGGGCGCCGAAGAGGTAGGTCTGCCAGTTGACGTAGATCAGCACACCGGCCACCGCGGTGAGCACCATCAGCCGCGGCTGCCGCACGATCGCGAGGAACGGCCGCCACGTGCGCAGCACGGTGAGCAGCAGCAGGCAGAACACGAAGGCGAGGACGATGCGCCAGGCGACCACCTCGAAGGGGCCGGTCGGTTTCAGCTGCAGGAAGTAGATGGGCAGCACGCCCCACAGCAGGTAGGCACCCAACGCGTACAGGGCGCCGCGGGTGCTCCCA
Source organism: uncultured Microbacterium sp. (assembly GCF_947489255.1). Lineage (GTDB taxonomy): Bacteria > Actinomycetota > Actinomycetes > Actinomycetales > Microbacteriaceae > Microbacterium > Microbacterium phycohabitans. Next base: position 693,971 of record NZ_CANLCY010000001.1, on the reverse strand, counting down.
CCGGTCGGAGTGGAGGGAGCGGGGGTCACCGACACAGCCTACGCGCGCCCTCGACGCCGCGACGGTCGCGCACCCGCGCATTCCTGCCATCGCAAGGCGACGTCTACGCCCACCCCGCCCCTGCCGGGACGGTTCCGGGTCTGACCGCCCACACACGGGAACGACGAAGGCCCCGGATGCCGAGCACCCGGGGCCTTCGATCGAGTCACGCGATCAGCGGACGACGACCGCCAGGACGTCGCGAGCCGAGAGCACGAGGTACTCCTCGGCGCCGAACTTGACCTCGGTGCCGCCGTACTTGCTGTAGAGCACGCGGTCGCCGACGGCGACGTCGAGGGGGACACGGTTGCCGTTGTCGTCGATGCGGCCGGGGCCGACGGCGACGACTTCGCCCTCCTGCGGCTTCTCCTTGGCGGTGTCGGGGATGACGAGACCACTCGCGGTGGTCTGCTCAGCCTCGACCTGCTTGATGACGATGCGGTCCTCGAGCGGCTTGATGGAAACCGACACGGTCTACCTCTTCTTTCTCGTTACAGAAGACTTGTCAGCACTCACGCGGGGAGAGTGCTAATCCGAGTGTAGAGAAGCGCTGGCACTCATGCAACGCGAGTGCCAGCACACTCACCCGCCTAGGCTGAATCGGTGGATACCAGCGAGCTGACCGCCCTGCTCACGCCCGACGGCCTGCGCCTGCTCGACGAGCTCGGCCCGGTCGCATCCACCGACGACGCCGCCCGTGCGGTGTCGCGGCTGCGGGCGGCCGGCCACTCCCCCGACCTCGTGTCGGCGGTCGTCGGTCAGTCGCGGCTCCGCGTCCGCGCGGCCGCGAAGTTCGGCGCGTTCGCCGACCGCATGCTCTTCACCCGCGCCGGCCTCGAGCAGGCCACGCGCCTGTCGATCGCGGCGCGGCACGCGGGGCGGTTCCGTGCCGCGGGCGTGGAGAGCGTGGCCGACCTCGGCTGCGGCATCGGCGGCGACGCGCTCGGGCTGGCGGGGCTCGGCATCCGGGTGCACGCGGTCGACGCCGACGAGGTGACCGCCGCGATCGCGGCCTACAACCTCGCCCCCTTCGGCGAGGCCGCGACGGTGGCGCACGCGCGCGCCGAAGACGCCGACCTGACCGGGATGGATGCCGTGTGGCTCGACCCCGCGCGCCGCACCGCGGGTCACTCCGAGACGCGGCAGGTCGCCTCCGGCGAGTGGTCGCCGTCGCTCGAGTGGGTGTTCGAGCTGCTGCGCCGCACCCCGGGCGGAGTCAAGCTCGGGCCCGGCTTCGACCGCTCGCAGATCCCCGACGACGTCGAGGCGCAATGGATCAGCGCCGACGGCTCGACCATCGAGCTGGTGCTGTGGGCGGGCGCGCTCGCCCGCGACGACGTGAGGCGTGCGGCTCTCGTGGTGCGCGGCGGCGACGCGTGGGAGCTCACGGCGCCGGCGGACAGCCCCGACGCCGAGCCGCGGGAGCTGGGCGCCTTCGTGCACGAGCCCGACGGCGCGGTCATCCGCGCCCGGCTCATCGGCGAGGTGGCGCGCGCGCTCGAGGCGGGGATGCTCTCGCCGCAGATCGCCTACCTCACCTCCGACACTCCCCTCACGAGTCCCTTCGTGCAGTCGTTCCGCGTACGGGAGCAGCTGCCCGCCGACCCGAAGAAGCTCGCGCAGGCCCTGCGGGCGCGCGGGATCGGCACGCTCGAGATCAAGAAGCGCGGCGTCGACGTCGACCCGGCCGTGCTGCGCAAGAAGCTCGCGCTCCGCGGCGACGAGGTCGCGACGCTGCTCCTCACCCGCGTGGGGTCCACGCGCCTGGCTCTGCTGGCCGACCGCGTCTGACCCCGGCGGCGTAACGGCACCTCAGCGCACGGCGAGCTGCGAGAAACCCCAGATCAGCCACCCGGCGCTGAACACGACGGCCAGCAGCGACAGACACAGCGCCCAGACGGCCACGCGCCGACCGTCGTGCGGGCGTCGCAGCGAGATCGCGGCGAGGATCATCCCGACCACGCCCAGGGGAAGAAGCCACCCCGTGATGAGCGCCGCGGCGAGCGCGAGGATCGCCACCGCGAGCGCCCACGGCGCCAGCGACCGCGGGGGTGCGGGCGCGGGCGGGACGTACGGGATCAGGTGGTCGCCGAACGCCGCCATCTCGAGCTGCGCGGTCGGAAGGCGCTCAGGGTCGTCATCCGCGACCTCCGGGCGCTCACCCGCGGGCACCATCCACGGACGGCGCGGGTCGATCGGAGCAGCCGCGGGCTCGGGCGTCTCTTTGCGCGCCCGGCGCGTGGGCGGCGTCTGATCGGTCATGGCGCCGGGGCCTCGGCATCCGGAGCCGGGGCGTCGGGGTCTTCGGCGACCTGGATCTCGGTCACGGGCAGGGTCGAGTCGGCGCCGAAGGCGAGGGTCGAGGGGCGCCGGCCCGACGCGATGAGCTCGGCCGCGAGAGCGGCGATCATGGCGCCGTTGTCGGTGCACAGCCGCAGCGGCGGGATGCGCACGGCGACCCCCGCCGCAGCCGCGCGCTCGAGCGCGACGTCGCGCAGGCGCTTGTTCGCGATCACGCCCCCGCCCAGCAGCAGCCGGGGCACGCCGTAGCGCACGCACGCGTCGAGGGCCTTGGTCACGAGCACGTCGACCACGGCTTCGCGGAACGACGCCGCGACATCGGCCACGGGCACCGGCTCACCGGTGGCCTCGTGCTGCTCGACCCAGCGGGCGACGGCGGTCTTGAGCCCCGAGAACGAGAAGTCGTAACGGTGGGATGCCATGTCGGACGCGCGAGAGAGTCCGCGCGGGAAACGGATCGCGGCGGGGTCGCCGGTCGCCGCCGCGCGGTCGATCTCGGGACCTCCGGGGTACGGCAGCCCCAGCAGACGCGCGACCTTGTCGAACGCCTCGCCCGCGGCATCGTCCATCGTCTCGCCCAGCAGCTCGACGTCGCTCGTGAGGTCGCGGACGAGCAGGAGCGAGGTGTGGCCCCCGCTCACCAGCAGGGCGACGGTGGGGTATTCGAGCTCACCCGCCTCGGCATCCAGGATGTCGGCGGCGATGTGGCCCACGAGGTGGTTGACGGCGTAGAGCGGCTTGTCGAGCGCGACGGCCAGGCCCTTGGCCGCGCCCACGCCGACCATGAGCGCTCCGGCGAGTCCCGGACCGCTGGTCACGGCGACGGCGTCGAGGTCGGCGAGGGTCACGCCCGCCTCGGCGAGAGCGGCGTCGATCGAGGGCTGCAGGGCTTCGAGGTGAGCGCGAGCCGCGACTTCGGGGACCACTCCGCCGTAGCGGGCGTGCTCGTCCATGCTCGAGGCGATGGTGTTGCTCAGCAGGGTCCGGCCCCGCACGATGCCGATCCCGGTCTCGTCGCAGCTGGTCTCGATTCCGAGCACGAGGGGCGCGTCCATCAGCACCATCCCTTTCCGGTGGAGGTCGCGGGGTCGGATGCCGCGACGCCCATGGTCTCGGCCCGCCGTGCCGCCCACCCCCGCAGGTCGAGCTGCATCACGATCGCGTCCACGTCGTCGGGCTGGTAGTACCGGGGGCGGCGGCCGACCTCGGCGAAGCCCTCCGACGCGTAGAGCGCCTGCGCCACGGGATTGTCGGCGCGCACCTCGAGGAAGACGTCGTGCACGCCGCGGCGCGCGGCCTCGTCGAGCAGCGTGGTCAGCAGGGCCCGACCGCGCCCGCGTCCGCGGGCCGCCGCCGAGATCGCGATGGTCTGGATGTCGGCATCCCGAGCCCCGCGCACCGCACGGAGACCCGCATAGCCGACCAGGCGCCCGGCCTCCTCGACGACGACGTAGAAGCCGTGCGGTGAGGCGAGCTCCTCGCGCATCATCGCCGCGCTCCACGCGTCGGTGGGGAACGACGTGCGCTCCAGGTCCATGATCGCGTCGAGGTCGGCGACCGCGGCCGCCCGCGTCGACATCAGCTGACCCTCTTCGGGGCGTGCGCGGCGACCACGTCGGGGCTGCGCAGGTAGAGCGGCTCCGTCCCGGCGAGCGTGCGATCGGCGTCGAGAGCGCGCGCGGCGACGAGCGCGATCATCGCGGCGGACACGCTCGTGGCGTCGTAGCGCCGCGCGCCGGCCTCGTCGAGCCGCGCATCGAGCTCGTCACGCGGGCTGAGGGCGGCGTCGGAGAGGCGCACGGGGAGTCCGTCGTCGTCGAGGCCGTCGTACACGCTGAAGGCGAACTCGCGTCGCCGCGCGTCGGTCACCACCGCGAATCGCCCGGTGTCGGTGCCGGTGAGGGCGTCCGCGAGCAGGACGCCCAGCGCGACGCCGTCGTGGCTGGGCACCGGCACGACCGGGACGCCGAGGCCCAGCGCGTAGACGCGCGCCGTGGCGATGCCCACCCGCAGTCCGGTGAACGGGCCCGGGCCCATGCCCACCGCGACATGGGTGGGAGCTGCGGCCACGGACGAGGCGCGGCGCAACAGGTCGCCGATGACCTCGGCGTGCCCGAGGGGGTTGGCGCTCTGTTCGTCGGCGAGCACCTCCCCGTCGCGCGTGATCGCCGCGACAGCGGTGCCGAGCGAGGTGTCGATGCCCATGATCACCGTTCCAGGGTATCCGGCGCCTTCCTCCCCCGAGCGTCGCGGCATCCACCGCTCCCTCCGCTCCGAACAAGGGACATGGATGCCATGGCCCTCGGGCTGCGCCGGATGGTCGTCCCCACGGGGGTCGGCCCCATCGTCGTGCGCGCCGGCAGGGCATCGGGCAGCCCCGTCGCGACCGTGATGCTGCACGGCGCGGCGGGGTCGTGGGCCACCTGGGCACCGATGATCGCCGCGTCCGACGACCTCGGCCTGCCCCTCTCCGACATCGTCGCCATCGATCTGCCCGGGTGGGGCGAGTCGCCGGGTCCCGTGCCCGCGCCCGCCGACCTGGCCGTCGCCGTCGCGGCGGTCGCGCGTGCGCTGGGCTACCCCCGCTGGCGCATCGTGGGCCACTCGCTGGGCGGCGTGATCGCGCTCGACGTCGCCGCGCGCTTCCCCGCCGAGACGGTCGCCGTGGGCGTCGTCTCCCCGAGCGGCGCGGGTGCCCGTGCGGTGACGCGTCGTCCGCTGGCCGGCGGAGTCCGGCTGCCCTGGCTCGCGGGCATGGTCCTGGCCATGCGCATCCTGCGAGCGCTCGGCCCCCTCGCCCGCCCGCTGCTGCAGCTCCTGCGCCGCACGGGGTCGCTGCGGACACTCGCCCGGCCGTTGTTCCGGCATCCGGAGCGCGTCGATCCCGCCGTGACCGCGGCCCTCGCCGATGAGATCCGCCCCTCGGCCTTCCTCGCCGCCGCGCGCATGTCGCGTACCCACGACGACGGCGTCTGGCGCCGCATCGTCTGCCCGGTCCGCTCGGTCCACGGCGCGCACGACGTCTTCGTCGCCGCCGCCGACTCGCGGGCCTGGGCCCGCCTCATGCGCGACTACGACGACCGCGTCCTGGGCGACAGCGGGCACTTCGCCCACGTCGAGCAGCCCGTCGAGACGCTGCGCGCACTGCGCGAGGTCTGGGCGGCCGCGCGGACCCCGCAGCTGCCGCGATCACGCCGCCGCACCACCGAATCCCGGCGCGGACGGGCGACCCCGAAGGTCTGACCCGAGGCGCCGAGGAAGACCCGTCAGGGACGGCGGGAGATCGTCACCGTGCGCGGAGCATCGGCGTCCAGTTCGACCGTGTGCACGGCGATCTCGCCGCACGCGTTGTCGACGCCGCGTCCCCCGGTCTGCCGCGAGATCTCGATCTCCCACCAGGTGTCGGCGAGGTACTCGGCGACTCCACGCCCCCACTCCACGATCACGGCGCTGTGGGCGACGTCGATGTCGAGGTCGTCGAGCTCCACCGCGGCGCCCAGCCGGTAGGCGTCCACGTGCACCAGCGGCGTCCCCCCGACCAACGAGGGATGCGTGCGCGCGATCACGAAAGTGGGGCTCTGCACCGGCCCGCGGATGCCGAGCCCCTCGCCGATGCCACGGGTCAACGTCGTCTTGCCGGCGCCGAGCGGGCCCGTGAGCACCACGACGTCGCCCGGCTCGAGCGCCCGCCCGATCTGCCGGCCCAGCTCCTCCATGTCGGCGGGGGCTTCGACGACCCGTTCGCCGAGCACCTCTTCCGGAACGCTCACGCGTGCACCTCCCGTCGGGGAACGCGCGGCCCCACGCGCGTGACGATCTCGTAGTCGATCGTGTCGGCGGCATCCGCCCAGTCACGAGCCGAGGGCGCACCCAGCGTCGGGTCGCCGAACAGCACGACCTCGTCGCCCACGGCCACGGGGTGATCGCCGACGTCGACGACGAACTGGTCCATCGCGATGCGTCCCGCGACGGTGAAGCGCCGGCCGTTGATCGACACCGGGCCCCGGCCCGAGGCCTGCCGCGGGACGCCGTCGGCGTAGCCGAGGGGCACCAGTGCCAGCGTCGTGTCGGCGGGCGTGCGGTAGTCGTAGCCGTACGACACCCCGGTACCCGCCGGAACCCGCCGCACGGCCGCCACCGCGCCTCGCAGCGTCATCGCGGGGCGCAGCCCGAGGTCGGCCGGGGTGCGGTCGGCGAGAGGCGAGACGCCGTAGAGCCCGATGCCGATGCGCACGCAGCCCAGGCGCGCCTCCGGAAGCGCGATCGCGGCGTTGGTCGCGGCGATGTGCCGCAGCGGCGGCTGCAGCCCCATCGACGCCGCCAGCACCACGCCCTCCTCGAACCGGGTCAGCGCCGCGCGGTCGTCGTCCAGGCTCGTGTTCGACAGGTGCGAGAACAGCCCGACCACGCGCAGACGGCCGATGCGCTCGAGGCGGGCCGCCTCCGAGAACACCGTGCGCCAATCGGCCTGGGCGATCCCGTTGCGCGAGAGCCCCGTCTCGATCTTCAGGTGCACGGCCCCGGGGTGGTCTTCCGTCGCCGCCTGACCCGCGCGCAGCAGCTGGTCGAGGTCGGAGATCCCCAGCTCGATCCCTTCGCGCACCGCCTCGTCGAACGACGCCCCCGGGGCGTGCAGCCACGCGAAGATCGGAGCGCGGATGCCCGCCCGCCGCAATGCGAGCGCCTCGGCGATGTCGGACACGCCGATGCGCGTGGCCCCGCCCCGCAGCGCGGCGACCGCCGCCCGATGGGCCCCGTGTCCGTAGCCCTCGGCCTTGACCACGGCGATGACCTCGGCGCCCGTGAGCGCGCGCAGGTGCCGGACGTTCTCGGTGATCGCGTCGACGTCGATGAGCGCTTCGCGCAGCACGCCCGGTGCCATCTTCATGCGGTGTCCTCTCGGGCCGGAACGGGAACGGATGCCGCGGCGGTGCCCTCCACGGCGACGGCGGGCGCCGCGCGCGCCGGTGTCGGCGGTGCGACCGCCTCGGCGATCACGTAGGCCGTCGCGAGCCCCGCGTCGTGCGACATCGACAGGTGCAGCGCGGTGATCCCTCGAGCGGCGACGGTCGCCCCGGTCTCGCCCCGCACGACGAAGACGGGGCGGCCCGAAGGCTCCGAGGCGATCTCGATGTCGGTCCAGTGAACGCCGTCCGACCCGCCGAGCGCCTTGATGAGCGCCTCCTTCGCGGCATACCGCGCAGCGAGTGAGCGGGGCTTGAGGATCCGTTCGGACGGCGCGAACAGGCGCGTGAGAAGCCGAGGTGTCCGCGCGAGGTGCTCCTCGAACCGCGGCACGTCGACGAGGTCGACCCCGATTCCCACGATCATGCGGCCTCCTCCCGGCATCGGTGTCCATTCTGCCGGTGTCCGCCGACATCGAGCGCCGCACGGGGTCGCGCCCGGCTGCGGGCGCGTGCCGGGTACGACCTCCGGCACCGAGTCCGCGCGGCGCCGGCGTCCCGCGCCGGGACCACGGACCGCCCGCCGCTCCGCCCGAGCGAATACGACGAAGGGGCCGGATGCCATGGCATCCGGCCCCTCGCGATCAGCGGTGTTACTCGACCGTCACCGACTTCGCCAGGTTGCGCGGCTGGTCGACGTCGAGACCCTTGGCCTCCGCCAGCCCCATCGCGAAGATGTGCAGCGGCACGACGGCGAGCAGCGGCTCGAAGAGGGGAGCCGCGAGCGGGATGCGCAGCACCTCGTCGGCGGCGGGGAGCACGGCGACGTCGCCCTCCTCCGCGATCGCGATGACGCGGGCACCGCGCGCGCGGATCTCCTCGATGTTCGAGACGACCTTCTTGTGCATCTCACCCGAGCCGCGCGGGCTCGGCACGACCACGAACACCGGCTGGCCGGGCTCGATCAGGGCGATCGGACCGTGCTTGAGCTCGCCGGCGGCGAAGCCCTCGGCGTGGATGTACGCGAGCTCCTTGAGCTTCAGCGCACCCTCGAGCGCGATCGGGTAGCCCACGTTGCGGCCGAGGAAGAGCACCGAGCGGGTGTCGGCCATCCAGTGCGCGAGCTGCTCGATGCGGGTCTGCTCCGATTCGAGCACGCGCGCGATCTTCCCGGGCACCGCCTCGAGCTCGGTGACGGCCTCGACGGCGACGACGGGGTCGATCGCTCCGCGCACCCGCCCGACGTGCAGGGCGAGCAGGTAGAGCGCGGTGATCTGCGCGACGAACGCCTTCGTCGAGGCCACGGCGACCTCGGGGCCGGCGTGCGTGTAGACGATGGCATCCGACTCGCGCGGGATCGTGGCGCCCTGCGTGTTGCAGATCGAGAGCGTCTTCGCGCCGCGGGAGCGGGCGTACTTGACGGCCATGAGGGTGTCCATGGTCTCGCCCGACTGGCTGATCGACACGACGAGCGTGCGGGGCGAGAGCACCGGGTCGCGGTAGCGGAACTCGTGCGCGAGCTCGACGTCGACGGGCACGCGCGTCCACGTCTCGAGCGCGTACTTGCCGACCATGCCGGCGTAGGCGGCGGTGCCGCAGGCGATGACGAGGATGCGGTCGATGTCGGCGAGGAAGTCGTCGAGTCCCTCGAGCTCGGGAATCTCGACGCGGCCCTCGTGGATGCGGCCGCGGATGGTGTTGGCGACGGCCTCGGGCTCCTCGGAGACCTCCTTGGCCATGAACGACGACCAGCCGCCCTTCTCCGCCGCGGAGGCGTCCCACGTGACCTCGAACGCCTCGACCTCGACGGGGGCGCCGGAGAAGTCGGTGACCTCGACGCCGTCGGGGGTGATCGCGACGATCTCGTCCTGGCCGATGGCGAGGGCGTTGCGGGTGTGCTCGACGAAGGCGGCGACATCGGAGCCGAGGAAGTTCTCGCCCTCGCCGAGGCCGATCACCAGCGGCGAGTTGCGGCGCGCACCGACGACGAGACCGGGGTGGTCCTCGTGCATCGCGAGCAGCGTGTAGGCGCCCTCGAGGCGCGAGACCACGGCGCGGAAGGCGGCGACGAGGTCTTTCGAGCGGGCGTACTCGCGCCCGATCATGACCGCCGCGACCTCGGTGTCGGTCTCGCTGCGGAAGGTGAAGCCCTCGCCGACGAGCTCGCTCTTGAGCTCGGCGAAGTTCTCGATGATGCCGTTGTGGATGACGGCGAGCTTGTCGTCGTCGGCCAGGTGCGGGTGCGCGTTGGCGTCGGTGGGGCCGCCGTGCGTCGCCCAACGGGTGTGTCCGATGCCGGTGGTGCCGTTGGGCATCGGCGAGGTCTCGAGGTCGTCGCGCAGCACCGCGAGCTTGCCGGCGCGCTTGCGCATCCCGAGAGCACCCTCACCGTCGATCACGGCGATGCCGGCGGAGTCGTAGCCCCGATACTCCAGACGCGACAGACCCGCCAGAAGGATGTCCTGGCTCTGCCGAGGACCCACGTAACCGATGATTCCGCACATGGTCCCCGAGTCTACGTGGCGGGGCTGGGTGAACCCCGCCGCCGCCGCCGCCCGTGCCGCGACGGACGCCGATCCGCTCGGCGCGGGGTGCCGTTCGCGCGAGGACGCGGAGCCGGCTCAGAGCTTGCGCAGCAGCACCGACTCGACGGTGTGGTCGGCGCCCTTCTGCAGCACGAGCTTGGCGCGGTGGCGCGTGGGCAGCACGTTCTCCTCGAGGTTGGGCAGGTTGATGTCGCGCCAGTAGCCCAGGGCGCGTTCCACCGCTTCCTCGTCGCTGATGTCGGCGAAGACGCGGAAGAAGGAGGTCGGGTTGGTGAAGGCGTTGTCGCGCAGCGCGAGGAAGCGCTCGACATACCAGCGCTCGATGTGGGCGGCGTCGGCATCCACGTAGATCGAGAAGTCGAACAGATCGCTCACCGCGACCTCGTTCGGCGACGGCGGCGGCTGGAGCACGTTCAGCCCCTCGACGATCACGACATCGGGACGGTGCACGCTCACGTGCGCGTCGGGCATGATGTCGTACCGCACGTGCGAGTAGAACGGCGCCCGCGCCTCTTCGGCACCGGATTTGACCTCGCTCAGGAACTCCACGAGGGCCCGGCGGTCGTACGACTCGGGGAAGCCCTTGCGATCCATCAGCCCCCGGCGCTCGAGCTCGGCGTTCGGGTACAGGAACCCGTCGGTGGTGACCAGCTCGACGCGCGGGGTGTCGGGCCAGCGGCTCATCAACTCGCGCAGGAGGCGGGCGATCGTGGACTTGCCGACCGCGACCGATCCCGCGACCCCGATGACGAAAGGGGTCGTGGCATCCGGTTCGCCGAGGAACTCGCTCGTGTCGGCCCCGAGGCGACGCGTGGCCCGGGCGTACAGGCTGAGCAGGCGGCTGAGCGGCAGGTAGACCTCGGCGACCTCGCGCGGGTCGAGCCGGTCGCCGATGCCGCGCAGCTGCACGATCTCGTTCTCGGTGAGCGGCTGCGCGATCCCGCCGGCCATACGGGCCCAGTCGTCGCGGTCGATCTGACGGTAGGGGCTCAGCGACGGTGCGGGAGCGGCTGTCTCGGCGGCGGACACCCGCTCATGCTACCGGCGGTGCGCCGTCACGCCGCGAAGCACCGGACCGCGCCCGCGGGCTGTGCCCGTGGCATCCGGATCCGCCCCCGCCGACGACGCGCCGGTCCCCCACTACGCTCGGACCGTGCGCCTCGGAGTCCTCGACATCGGTTCCAACACCGTCCACCTGCTCGTCGCGAACGCGCGCGCCGGGGGTCGCCCCACGGCCACCACCTCGCACCGCTCGGTCCTGCGCCTCATGCGCTACCTGCTGCCCGACGGGTCGATCTCCCCCGAGGGCGTGCAGGGCCTCGTGGATGCCGTGACCGCCGCCTGCGAGCGCGCCCGCGCCGAGGGGGTCGACGAACTGCTCGCCACCGCGACGTCCGCGGTGCGCGATGCGACCAACGGCGAAGAGGTCATCGCCCTGATCGAGGAGGCCCTCGGCCAGCCCCTGCAGGTGCTCGGCGGCGAAACCGAGGCACGCTTCACCTACCTCGCCGTCCGGCGCTGGTTCGGGTGGTCGGCCGGCCAGATCCTGCTGTTCGACATCGGCGGCGGCTCGCTCGAGATCGCGGGCGGCGCCGATGAACTGCCCGACCTCGCCGAATCGGTGCCGCTGGGCGCCGGACGCTCGACGGTGCAGTTCCTGCCGCACGATCCCCCGAGCGACTCCGAGATCGACGCGCTGCGCCAGCACGCGGCATCCGTCCTCGCGCCCGTGGCCGAGCGCTTCGCCGCGCTCCCCCGCCCCGACCACGTCATCGGGTCGTCGAAGGCCATCCGTTCGCTCGCCAAGCTCGCCGGATACCCGGTGCCCGGCTGGTCGGGGATCGACCGCATGGTGCTGCCGCGCAAGGAGCTGAAGGACTGGATCCCGCGACTCGCGCGCATCCCGGCCGACGCGCGCGAGGCCCTGCCGGGCATCACCGCCGACCGGACGTTCCAGATCGTCGCCGCGGCCATCGTCGTCGAGCGAGCGATGAAGGCCATGGACGTCGAGGAACTCGAGGTCTCCCCGTGGGCGCTGCGCGAGGGCGTGCTGCTGCGCTACATCGAGTCGCTCGAGTACTGACCCCGCGCCCCGTCGCGCCCCCGACGGGCCCCTCCGCACCGACCGGGACCCGCCCACCGACCCAGGCCGGACCACCGAACCGAGGTCCCTGAGCCCGTCGAAGGGACCGGACCCCGCCCCCCGGACGCCCGCCCGGGACCCGCCCACCGACCGACCGAGGTCCCTGAGCCCGTCGAAGGGACCGGACACCGCCCCCGGACGCCCACCCGCACCCACCGACGACGAAGGCCCAGGCACCCCGCACGGGGTCCCTGGGCCTGTCGAACCGGCAGGAGCTAGAGCGCCAGGCGCTCGCGCACGACCTCGGCGAGCCGGTCGGCGTGGGCGCGGGCGACGTCCTCCGACGCCGCCTCGACCATGACCCGCACCAGCGGCTCGGTGCCCGAGGCGCGCAGCAGCACGCGACCGGAGTCGCCGAGTTCGGCGGTGGATGCCGCGACCTCGCGCTGCACGACCTCGTCGGCGACGCCGTCGCGGTCGACGCCGCGGACGTTCACCAGCACCTGCGGGTACACCGTCATCAGCGACGCCAGCTCCGCGAGGGTCTTGCCCTGCCGCGCCATCTCGGCCACGAGGTGCAGACCGGTGAGAAGTCCGTCGCCGGTGGTGGCGAACTCGCTCATGATCACGTGGCCCGACTGCTCGCCGCCGAGGGAGTAGCCCCCCTCGTTCATGGCTTCGAGCACATAGCGGTCGCCGACGCCCGTCTGCAGCACGCGGATGCCGTGATCGGCCATCGCGCGATGGAGGCCCAGGTTGCTCATGACCGTCGCCACCAGGGTGTCGTCGACGAGCGCGCCGCGCTCCTTCATCGCCACCGCGAGGATCGCCATGATCTGGTCTCCGTCGACAACCTTGCCCTCGGCGTCGACCGCGAGGCACCGGTCCGCGTCGCCGTCGTGGGCGATACCGACGTCGGCGCCGAGGCGCACCACGGCCTCCGCGAGCACGTCGAGGTGGGTCGAGCCCACGCCGTCGTTGATGTTCAGACCGTCCGGCTCGGCGCCGATGACCGTCACCTGCGCCCCGGCGTCCTTGAACGTCTCGGGCGACACCCCGGCCGCCGCACCGTGCGCGCAGTCGAGCACCACGTGGAGGCCGTCGAGGCGGTGCGGGAGGGAGCCCAGCAGGTGCAGCACGTAGCGGTCCTCCGCGTCGGCGAAGCGCCGGATGCGTCCGACGCCCGCGCCGGTGGGCTGCAGACGCTCGCCCTCGAGGGCGTGCTCGATGCGCTGCTCGACGATGTCGGGGAGCTTCGTCCCCCCGCGGGCGAAGATCTTGATGCCGTTGTCGGGGGCCGGGTTGTGCGACGCCGACACCATCACGCCGAAGTCCGCGTCGTGATCCGCGATCAGGAAGGCCGTGGCGGGGGTGGGGATCACCCCGGCGTCGAGCACGTCGACGCCGGAGGAGGCGAGTCCTGCGGCGACAGCGGCGGCGAGGAACTCCCCCGACACCCGGGGATCGCGCGCGACGACGGCCGTCAACCGACGGCCTTCCGCTTTGCGCGCCTCCGCAGAACGGCCCTGGCCCAGGACGACAGCAGTCGCCTGGGCCAGGTGCAGCGCGAGTTCGGCGGTGAGGAGGCCGTTGGCCAGCCCCCGCACCCCGTCCGTGCCGAAAAGAGGCATACGGAGAGTCGAACTCAGCGCTTGGAGTACTGAGGCGCCTTGCGGGCCTTCTTGAGACCGGCCTTCTTGCGCTCCTTGACGCGAGCGTCGCGCGAGAGGAAGCCGGCCTTCTTCAGGGTCGGGCGGTTGTTCTCGGCGTCGATCTCGTTGAGCGCACGGGCGATGCCCAGGCGCAGCGCGCCGGCCTGACCCGAGGGGCCGCCACCGGAGATGCGCGCGATCACGTCGTACGAGCCCGCGAGCTCGAGCACCGTGAACGGGTCGTTGATCAGCTGCTGGTGCAGCTTGTTCGGGAAGTAGTCCTCGATCGTGCGGCCGTTGACCGTGATCGTGCCCGAACCGGGGATGAGGCGCACGCGGGCGATGGCCTGCTTGCGGCGGCCCACGGCTGCGCCGGGAACCGAGAGCACGGGGCGCTCGGCAGCGACGACCGACTGCTCGGCCGGCGTCTCGGTGCTGTAGTTGCTGGAGTCGATGTTCGACACTGTTTCGTCCTTATCCGGCGGCGCTTACTGGGCGACCTGGTCGAAGGTGTATGCCGTGGGCTGCTGGGCACCGTGGGGGTGCTCGGCGCCGCGGTAGACCTTGAGCTTCTTGAGCTGCGCCGCGCCGAGGCTGTTCTTGGGCAGCATGCCGCGGATGGCCTTCTCGACCGCGCGGACGGGGTTCTTCTCGAGGAGTTCGTCGTAGGTGACGGACTTCAGACCGCCCGGGAAGCCCGAGTGGCGGTACGCCTTCTTCTGCGTGAGCTTCTGACCCGTGAGGGCCACCTTCTCCGCGTTGATGACGATGACGAAGTCGCCGGAGTCGATGTGGTTGGCGAAGGTCGCCTTGTGCTTGCCGCGGAGGAGGACCGCCGCGTGCGAGGCCAGGCGGCCGAGAACGACGTCGGTGGCGTCGATAACGACCCACTCGCGCGTGACCTCAGCGGCCTTGGGGGTGAAAGTGCGCGTCACAGTAGTGCTGCTTTCTTGATCGAACGGAGGAGTTCGTGAATCCCGCTCCGGTGGTCCGTTGCCCCGCCGATGACGGGGGAACAGGGCCGGTGGAGGGCTCACGTTCGGGCGTCCCGCTCGCAGGGAGGCGGGCACCAAAGAGCAAGACTACGGCATCCGGATGCCATCGCCAAACGGGGACGGAGACGACGAGGGAGCGTGCTCCCATGACGCCCCGCGGGACCACGCTAGGAGAGCAGGGCGCCCGCTGCCAGCAGAGCGTATCCCGTGGCGTTGAAGACCACGTGCACCGCGACCGCCGGCCAGATGCGTCCGGTCGCCATCACGAACGTTCCGGTCACGACGCCGACCGCGGCGAGCGCGATCGAGTCGACGCCGCCCTGTTGCGACGTGAGCCGGTGGGCGACGACGAACAGAGCCGTGGAGAAGGCGACGGCCGCGATCGCGGCGGGCACCCGCCCGCTCAGCCGCCTCACGAGCGCAAAGGCGCACACCAGCACGACCCCCCGGAAGAAGAACTCCTCCGTCACCGCCGCGACGACCGAGTCGGCGAGGGCGTCCGCGACGAACGACTCGGGCAGGGATCCTCCCGTCGAGAAGGTTGAGGGCCAGGCGGCCGGCACTCCCCCGGTCTCCGCGAGGGCCCCCTGCACGATGCGCAGAGCGACACCGAAGACGATCCCGTAGACCACGTCGATCAGGCGAACGCGCAGCAGCCCGCGGGGCCGGGACCGAGAGAAGGCCAGGGCGATCGGCACTCCGAGAGCAACCCACACGACGGCCCGCGCACCCCCCTCCGCCGTCTCGGGCGGAAGGAGGACGGATGCCGCCCGCCCGGCCAGAGCACCCGCACCGAGCGCGCAGACGGCCCACGCCAGCAGTTCGAGGTTCCACCGCCGCGTCGTCGAGCGCCCCTCGCGCCAGGGCCGCGGACGGCTGCGCCGTCGCCGCTGCATCCCGCGAGTCGAGGCGTCGGCGGCGTCGGACATGGCGGTCACGTTAGGTCGCGTCCGAACGGGTCTCAGCGGACCCGCCGGGCGAATGCGGACGTGCGGCTCGGCGATTCACCCCCGCTGTCATCACGCACCGATGCCCCGTCACCGGGCGGTGACGGGGCATCGGATCGGCCGGCGCGTCCCCCGCGGATGCGGGCGAGAGTGGGGCGCGCCGAGCGGGTCAGCGCTTCAGGAAGTCGATCAGCACGCGGTTGAACTCGTCGGCGTGACTCACGTTGACGCCGTGCGGCGCTCCGGCGACCACGTGCAGTTCGCTCCCGGCGATGGCCTCGTGCGTGCGCTTGCCCGAGCCCTCGAACGGCACGGTGGCGTCGCTGTCGCCGTGGATGATCAGAGCGGGCACACCGACGTTCGGCAGGTCCGCGCGGAAATCGGTCGTGGCGAAGGCCTCCATCGACTTCAGGGCGGCGTGGTGATCGGCCTGGTTCGCGAGGCGCTCCGCCTCGGCCTGCTCCTCGGGCGCGACGACGAGCTCGCCGTTCACCGAGAAGAAGTCGGTCGTGAACTGGTGATAGAACGCCTTCTCGTCGTCCGTGAGTCCCTGCTTCATCCCGTCGGCGGTGTCATCGTCGAGGGGACCCTCGGGGTTGTCGTCGGTCTGGGCCAGGTACGGCGGGACGGCCGCTGCGAAGACGACGCTGTGCACGCGGTCCGCGCCGTGGCGCGTGAGGTAGCGCGCCACTTCGCCGCCGCCCATCGAGAAGCCCACCAGCGTGGCATCCCGCAGGTCGAGCGCCTCCAGTACGGCCTGAAGGTCGTCGGCGAACGTGTCGTAGTCGTACCCGGTGCGGGGCTTGTCGCTCCGGCCGAAGCCGCGGCGGTCGTAGGTCACGACCCGGTGGCCGGCCGCTTCGAGGGCCGGAACCTGGTGCGCCCACGACTCGCCCGACAGGGGCCAGCCGTGGATCAGCACGACGGGGCGACCCGATCCGCCGGTGTCGTCGACGTGGAGGTCGATGTCGGTCAGGAGTCCATGGTGTGCGGTGATCTCGCTCATGGCCGCCATGGTTCGCCCTGCACCTGACCGGAGGCCCGCCGTTGACGATCGCGTCGAGAATTGGTATCGCTCGGCCCGCCGGGGAACGCACACGCGACGCCGCGATGCAAGCACTCCGGCGGTCCGTTCGCGCATCGCTAGCCTCGCGCCATGGCCTCGACCCGCTCCCTCGCCGTCGCCCTGTCCGCTGTCACGGTCCTCGCGCTCAGCGCCTGCGCCCCCTTCGGCGGTGGCGGCGGATCCCTCACCCCCACCGATCAGGATGCCGTCCGCGCCGTCACCACGGCCGAATCCGACGCCGGTGGCCGTGCGTTCGCGCTCGACGCGGATGACAACCGGTGGGAGGTGCACGTCGCCGTCGGCGATCAGGAGGTCGAGGTCCAGGTCAGCACCGACGGTACCCGCGCGGAGTCCTCCGACGGCTCCGAGAGACTCGATGCGGACGACTCCGCCGCTCTCCAGGCGACCACGACCACCCTTGCGGATGCCATCCGCATCGCCGCGACGCGAGCCTCCGGTGGGGCACGGGTCGAGGAGGCCGTCCTCGAGCAGGAGGACGGCGCTCCCGTGTGGAAGGTCGAGATCGCCGGAGGCACGACGGTCCGCGTGTCGGGTGTCGACGGCAGCGTGCGCTGAGGCAGCAGAAGCAGGGGTGGGTGCGCAAGCCCGGAGCCGGCATCCGTGGGGATGGCCCCCTCTCATTACACTCGCCGCATGTGCCACGCTCTCGACGCCGACGGTCATAGTCCGAGCGCCCGGGTGACCCCGGGTGCCGAACGCATCGCGACGAAGGCGGGCGAGCGATGAACGACCTCGCGCTGAACATCGTGCTGGTCGTGGTCTTCGTGCTCATCGGCGGGGTGTTCGCCGCGACCGAGATGGCCCTGGTGACGCTGCGCGAGAGCCAGGTGAACGCCCTCGCGGCGCGCGGGCGGCGCGGGCAGAAGGTGGCCGACCTCGCGCGCAACCCCAACACCTTCCTCTCCGCCGTCCAGATCGGCGTCACGGTCGCGGGTTTCGCGTCGGCCGCCTACGGCGCCTCGTCGATCGCCCCGTCGGTGACCCCGCTCTTCACCGCGTGGGGGCTCGACGAGCCGGTCGCGGCCACGGTCTCCACCATCGCGCTCACCCTGGTCATCGCCTACCTCTCCCTCGTCCTGGGCGAGCTCGTTCCCAAGCGGCTCGCGATCCAGCGCAACGCGGCGTTCGCCTACGGCGTCGCGCCGGTGCTGAACGGCTTCGCCACCCTCATGCGACCCGTCATCTGGCTGCTGTCGATCTCCACCAACGTGCTCGTGCGTCTGCTCGGCGGCGACCCGAACAAGACCGGTGAGGAGCTCACCGAGGAGGAGCTGCGCGACATCGTGTCGAGTCACGAGGGCCTGCCCGCCGACGAGCGTCGCATCCTCGACGACGTGCTGTCGCTGCGCGACCGCCACGTCAGCGAGGTCATGCGACCCCGCCCGGAGGTCGTCACCCTGGATGCCGGCGGCTCGATCGCCGAGGCGGTGGAGCGTGTACGGGATCTGCCCTATTCGCGCTACCCCGTCGCCGAGCACACGATCGACGACGTCGTCGGATTCGTGCACGTTCGTGACCTCTACGAGGACACGTCGCGTCCCCTCACCGCCGTGATGCGCGACATCCGCTACATCCCGTCGACCGCGCGGGTGCTTCCCACCCTCACCGCGATGCGCGCCGAGGGCAGTCACATCGCGGTCGTCGTCGACGAGTACGGGGGAACCGACGGCATCGTGACCCTCGAAGACCTCGTCGAGGAGGTGGTGGGCGAGATCTTCGACGAGTACGACGACGCCGCCGAGCAGCCCCTTGCCGAGGGCGAGCACGGCACCGTCGAGGGCCGACTCAATCTGCAGGACTTCGAGGAGGCGACCGGGGTGACGCTCCCGCGGGGTGCATCCGACACCGTCGCGGGATTCGTCGTCGAGCGGCTGGGCCGTCTCGCCCGGGTCGGCGACATCGTGGAGGTGGACGGCGCCACCCTCCAGGTGAGCGCCGTCGACCGCCGACGCGTGGCCGAACTGCTCGTCACCCGGCATCCCGTCGACGACGACGACGCGGCACCCGCGGCCCGCGACTGAGCGTCCGACAAGCCTCGGCTTCCGGCCCCGCGCGCAAACGTCTCCCGCCGTCGGGCCTCGCCCGTCGACGGGGTGGAGGCTCAGGCGAGGTCGCCTCCGAGCGGGGCGACGGAATCCCCCAGCTCGAAGTGATGCCCGTTGATGGCGAGCAGGTCGCGGTCACCGTCGGGGAGGAAACCCGATGGCGCCGTGAAGCTCGCGTCGCTGCGGCGGATCATGCGCCCATCGTCGCCCGGGAGCGGGGGCGATGGCAGGGCTTGACAGAGCGACTCGCTCCGGTCCCGTTCTTTAGGTTGTGCACGATTGAATTGTGTGCAACAGTTCTTCCATGCCCGCCGTCGACGCCCTCGTGTGCTTCGCGCTCTACGCCGCCAACCGCACGACCACGCAGGCCTACCGCGTCCTCCTCGAACCGTGGAACCTCACGTACCCGCAGTACATCGCCCTGGTCACCCTGTGGGGCGACGGCGATCAGACGGTCAAGAGCCTCGGCGAGGCGCTGCAGCTGGACTCGGGCACCCTCTCGCCGATGCTCGCCCGCATGGAAGCGGCGGGCTACATCGAGCGGACCCGTCGCTCCGACGACGAGCGGGTGGTTTCCGTGTCGCTGACGCCTCGAGGAGCCGGCCTGGGGGAAGAGCTGTCCCACGTCCCCCGCTGCATCGCGGCCGGCGCGGGTCTGTCCGACGCCGACAGCGCACGGGAGCTGATCGACGCTCTGCACCAGCTCACCGAGGCGATGAAAGACCTGCGCGACCACCCCGACACCGTCCTGTCGGCCGTGGGCGCGCCCCGCCGTTCGTCGTGACGCGACGACGCCCCTCCGTCCCCAGAAAGGAACACCCATGGACGTTCTCTACACCGCAGAAGCCGTTTCCACCGGCCACGGCCGCACCGGCCACGTGACGGCCGGTCCCTACATCGACCTCGAGGTCGCACCCCCGAAGGAGATGGGCGGATCGGGCGCGGGCACCAACCCCGAGCAGCTCTTCGCCGCGGGCTACGCCGCCTGCTTCCACGGCGCCCTGCACGCCGTCGCGCGCGGCCGGAAGATCACCCTCGAGGACTCGTCCGTCGGCGGCCGCGTCCACATCGGCCCGAACGGCCAGGGCGGCTACCAGCTGGCCGTGCTGCTCGAGGTGGTCCTCCCGGGCGTCGAGCACGACATCGCCCAGGAGCTCGCCGACCAGGCGCACCAGGTGTGCCCCTACTCGAACGCCACGCGCGGCAACATCGAGGTGACCGTCACCGTCTCCGAGGACTGACCTCCGACTCCCGGGGCGGGGCGCTGAGCCCCACGTATCGCGCCTCGTCCTGGGCCTGCCTCCGGCAGTACGACGCCGCCCGTTCCCTGCGGGCGGCGTCGTCGCGTGCAGCGCCTCCACCCCGCCCGCCGCACGTCAGGAGAGCTGGAGCTCGGCCTCGGTCTTCGGATAGGAACGGCGCAGCCACTGGCCGAAGCCCGGCTGGGCGAGACAGGCCGTTTCATCGATGCACGTCACGACGGGATCCTGCGCCGCGTACACCTGATACACGTCGACCTTCGCATCCAGCGGAGCTCCGACCACGTTCACCGGCTGCCGCTTCGAGGGATACCCGATGTAATAGGTCACCGCTTCCGCCGGCACCCCGGCGGTGGGTGCGACGGCACGCACGAGCGACCCGACGCACGAATGATCGGGGTGGTCACCTCGCGCGAAGGCGCTCTCGTGGGGGATGTTCGTCGTGATGCGATCGGGCCGCCCCGCGTGGATGAGCTCGGCGACCGTGTCCGAGAGGCGCGCGGCGTCGAGGGTGGGGCCGTCGTCGATGGGGGCGAGCGCCGGCACGGTGCCGTTGATCAGCTGCGTGAGTCCCGCTCCTCCCGTGGCGGGAAAACCCTTCGCGCTCAGGTTGCCGTCCGGCAGTCGCAGAACCGTGATCGATAGACGCGGCTCGTCGCTCGGCACGAACCGCGTGACGCGGGCCCCGCTCAGCAGCGCGATCTCGCGCGTCTCCCACGGTGCCGTGCTGCCGCGCATCTGGTCGTAGGCCGCGCGGATGCCCGCCTCGCGCTGCTGCGCGTAGGCGAGGCCGCGCCCGGCGTCTCCCGCGGTGATGAAGATCGTCCGCAGGGTCGCTCCGGAGGCGATGACCTCGCTGAGGTGGGGGTTGGCGAAGATGATGTCGTCGTCGGCGTGGGCCCAGACCGCCACCGTGGAGTCGTCCCCCGGCTCCTCGAATGCGGGCGACGCGTCCCGCGGCGCGTCGCGGGGCTGGGGGACGATCGGACTCAGCTTCACCCAGGTGCCGTCGGGCCCGTCCGATCGCCGCATCTCGCGGTACGCCCACGCGCCCCCGCCGATCGCCGCGAGACCGCCGAGGGCGAGGCCCCCGAACACGAGCGATCGGCGCGAGATCGAGCGCCGACGGCTCGCCCCGGCGCCGTTCTGCGCCTCGCGTCCGGCACCGCCGTCGCCGCTCGATGGCTCGTCGATGTCACTCACGGCGACTCCGTCCTGTGTTGCGCCCCCCGGCGACGGATGTTCGGGTTCCCCCGCGCCCTCGGGCGCACGGGTTCCCCCGCGCCCTCGGGCGCACATCGACGGTACCGCGAAGCACGCCGCTCACCGCGCGCGAAACCCCGCGGCGGCGCGACGTCGCGGGCAGAGCGGACCGATCACCGCGTCGATCATCCCGCGGGTGACCGCGCGCGGCCGGCCGGTCCACCCCACGCATGGCCGATGCTCAGCCCGCGCCTAAGAATGCTGGCGACACTCGCACTCATGCAGACGTCCTCACCGCCGCGGTCTCTGTCGCCCGTCGCCCTGCGCATCCGTGCCGTCCTCAACGACTGGGACCCGATCGGGGTCCATCGGATCGGGCGCGGGTGGCCCGACGACGAGTACGACGACCTGATCCTCCCGATCATGGAGGCCCTCGAGGTCGCCCCGAGCGTCGACGAGCTCGCCGCCGACCTGCGCGAGGTCGTCGAGGTCGACTACGGGCTGCCGACCCCCGACGGATGCCATGATGCAGCCCGCTCCCTTCTCGCCCTGCCCCACTGATCGCTAACCTCCGCCGACCCGCGACGCAAGCCCTGCCGGCACGTCGGGAACGGGTCCTATCGTGCGGAGCATGGTCGATCTCTCCCGCCCCCAGACGCCCGATCCGTATCCCCTCCTCCCCGCCACCGCGTCGTTCGACGTGGCCAGTGACGACGTCGTCGACGGTGAGCCGCTGAAGGACGATCAGGTGGCCGAGAAGGGCAACACCTCCCCCCACCTCCGGTGGTCGGGTGCCCCCGAGGGTACGAAGTCGTTCGTCGTCACCGGCTTCGATCCCGACGCGCCGACGCCGAGCGGCTTCTGGCACTGGGTCCTCGTCGACATCCCGGCGGACGTGAACGAGCTCGCCACGGGGGCCGCCTCCGGCGACCTGCCCGGCAACGCGTTCCACGTGCGCAACGACGGCGGCGAGAGCGGGTTCATGGGCGCCGCTCCCCCGCAGGGCGATCAGCCCCACCGCTACTTCTTCGTCGTGCACGCCGTGGGCGAGGAGACCCTCGGTGTCGACGCGGACGCGAGCCCCGCCGTGGTGTCGTTCAACCTGGCGTTCAAGACGCTCGGCCGCGCGATCCTGCACGGCACGTACCAGCACTGAGCGCGGGCCATGACGCAGCGCAGTGAAGGGTTCGACAAGGACGAGACCATCGCCGACGTCGAGGAGCGCGTGCAGGTGCGCTTCCCCGACGCCCCCGCGGAGGTCGTGCACGACGAGGCCGTGGCGGCCGTCGACAAGTACGCGGACGCCCCCGTGAAGGACTTCGTCGACATCATCGCCGAGCGCGACGCGCGCGCGGCCGTCGAGGACGCGCTCGCCTCGGACGACGAATGATCAACCGAGCTGGAGCTCGGCCTCGCTCTTCGGGTACGAACGCTGCAGCCACTCGCCGAACTTGCGGGTCTTGAGACAGTTCGAGCGGTCCGCGCAACGGATCACCTTGTCCTGCTGCGTGTAGATGCGGTACGTGTCGACCTTGCGGTCCAGCACCGCTCCCTCGAGGTTGCGGGGCAGGTTCTCCGACGGGTAGCCGACGAAATACCGGATGCCGGGGGCCACCGCCGCGTCCGACGAGAGCGCTTCGCGCACGAGAGCGCCGACGACCGAGTGATCCGGGTGATCGCCGGGGGCGAAGGCGCTGCCGCGCGGGATGTGGGTGAGCGTCGCGCTCGGCCCGACGGCATCCGCGAACTCGCGTATCGACGCGACGACCTGCCCGCGACCGACCGCGGGGCCGCCGTCCACGGGAGCGAGCGACGAGATCGCCCCGTCATACAGCTTGCTCAGGGTGGCGAAGCCCGTCTCGGAGAAGCCTCCGTCCGTGATGTTGCCGTCGGGCAGACGCACGTAGGCGACCGAGATCCGCGGATCACCGTCGGGACTGAGTCGGCGGATGTGCAGGCCGGTGTCGAGGGTGATGTCGTCGGCGTGCCAGAGCCCCTCCTGCCCGCGCATGGCGTTGTAGGCGCGCAAGATGCCGAGCTCCCGCGCCTGCACGTACTCCATACCCTTGCCGGCGTCGCCCGCGGTCAGGAAGACGGTCCGCACGCACTGGCCCGCGGCGATGGCGTCCGAGATCGTGGGATTGGCGAAGATGATGTCGTCGTCCGGGTGGGCCCAGAAGCTGAGGAGAGTGGGAGCCCCGTCGCAGACCTGGGCGGCCGGTGACGTGGGCGGAGCGGGCGTCGGCGTCGCGGTCGGAGTCGGGGTCGGCGTGGGAGTCGGCGTCGCGGACGGGGCCGACGACCCCGTGAGGGTCGGCGACGGAGACGGCGACACCGCGGAAGAAGAGGCGGTGGCGTCGATGGCCACCGGATCTCCGGCGGGCCGCAGGAGTGCGAACGCGAAGACCGCCGCCACGGCGACGAGGAGCACGGCCGCGATCGCCAAGGCGGCGATGAGACCGGCCGACCCCTCACGTCGCGCGCCGAGGAGCGGCGGCGGGACGCGGGTCATGAAGTTCCTCCGGTGGGCGGGTGGGCATGCATCCCGCGATGCGGGGGGAAATCTCGCAGGCGGCCGGCGTCGGCCGATCCGCTGCCCGAGTGTAGGGGACGCGCCCCTCGCGGGGCCACCGCGCGCGCGTGAGGGGCGCGGCGGATCGCGCTGTTGTGATGACTTCGTCTCACGTGTCGGGTGAGTTAGCGGGTGACGGCCGCGGTGTTTCAGACTCGTGACAAGTGCCGCAGGGTGACTTATGGGGTGACTCTCGCCTGTTATCGTTCACGGGGTAAGCCGAAAGGCTCGCCGGCCGGGGGGAGGAGCTGCACATCGTGACGTCCGATCTTCAGATGAGCGCCGAGACCGCGGACGCGGACGCGGACCCGCTCACTGCGCGACCCCCGCGCGAGACGCCGACGCAGGCTCCGATGTACCAGCGCGATCCGTGGCGGCGGCGTTACCGTCTCAACCTCGCGCTGACCGATCTCTTCTCCCTCACGTGGGTCGTCTACGGCACGCAGCTGCTCTGGTTCGGCCTGGGGAACGTGCAGCTCGCCACCGGTCGCGACAGCCGGATCAGCGACCTCTCGTACTGGGTCTTCTCCGCCATCCTGATCGTGACCTGGATGTGGGCGCTGTCGTTCGTCGACTCCCGCAGCGACCGGGTCATCGGAACCGGCTCCCAGGAATACGTCCGCATCGCCGACGCCAGCTTCCGCCTCTTCGGGACCGTCGCGATCATCGCGTTCCTCACGCAGATCGACGTCGCCCGCGGATACCTTCTGATCAGTCTGCCCCTCGGCATCCTGGTCCTGATCTTCACGCGATGGATGTGGCGGCAGTGGCTGGTGGCCCAGCGCTCGCGCGGTCTGTACTCGGCGAACGTGCTGCTCGTCGGGTCGCTCCCCTCCGTCACCCAGCTCGCGCGCGAGTTCGGCCGCTCGCCCAGCGCGGGGTATCGCGTGGTGGGCGCGTGCGTCCCCAACGGCAAGATCGCCGACGTCATCCCCGGGACCGAGATCCCGGTGATGGGGCACGTGGGAGACGTCACCCGCGCCCTGCAGGTCACGGGTGCCGACACGGTCGCGATCACCAGCGCCGACGACCTGCCCGCCGACAAGGTCAAGCAGATCTCGTGGAGCCTCGAAGCGGGCCGTCAGCACCTCGTACTGGCCCCGAGCATCATCGACATCGCCGGTCCCCGACTGCACACGCGTCCCGTGGCGGGGCTCCCCCTCATCCACGTGGAGACGCCGAAGTTCTCCCGCGGGCAGAGCTTCCTCAAACGCAGCGTGGATCTCGTCGCCGCGTCGGTCGGCGTCATCCTGCTGAGTCCTCTGCTGGCCTTCCTCATGATCGCGGTGCGACTGTCCAGCGATGGTCCGATCTTCTTCCGTCAGACCCGCATCGGGTTCCGTGGACGCGAGTTCACGATGATCAAGTTCCGCTCGATGGTCGTCAACGCCGAAGACCTCCTCGAGCAGCTCGCCGCGCAGGAGCGGGACTCCGGCAACGAGGTGCTCTTCAAGATGAAGAACGACCCGCGCGTCACCCCCATCGGGCGCGTCATGCGCAAGTTCAGCCTCGACGAGCTCCCCCAGCTGTTCAACGTGATCGGCGGGTCGATGTCGCTCGTCGGCCCGCGCCCCCCGCTGCCCTCCGAGGTGGCGGTCTACGCCGATCACGTGCATCGTCGATTCCTCGCCAAGCCCGGCATCACCGGGCTGTGGCAGGTCAGCGGGCGCTCCTCGCTCTCGTGGGAGGAGTCGGTCCGTCTCGATCTCTCCTACGTCGAGAATTGGACGCTCCTCGGCGACTTCGTCATCCTCGGCAAGACCGCCCGCGCCGCCCTGGCGCCGGGCGAGACGGCCGCGTGAGAATCCTGCGCTCCCTCGCGGGTCCGCGAACCGGCGTGTCCGGGTCGTGTCGATGTGTATCTGAAAGGCTCTGATCGTGCGTTTGTCTGTAGTGGGTTGCGGGTACCTGGGAGCCGTGCACGCGGCTGCGATGGCGTCGATCGGGCACGAGGTGGTCGGCATCGATGTCGACGAGCGCAAGATCGCCTCTTTGTCCAAGGGCGAGGCGCCGTTCTTCGAGCCCGGTCTCCAGGAGATCCTCACGGAGGGCATCGCCTCCGGCCGCCTGTCGTTCACCACCGACATGTCCGCTGCGCAGGGCGCGAAGGTGCACTTCGTCGGCGTCGGAACGCCGCAGCAGGCCGGTGGCCACGCCGCCGACCTGACCTACGTCGATGCCGCCGTCGACGGGCTCCTCCCCTTCCTCAGCGACGGAGACATCGTCGCCGGCAAGTCGACCGTGCCGGTGGGAACCGCCGCACGCCTCGCCCCGCGCGTGGCCGAGCGCGGCGCCGTGCTCGTCTGGAACCCGGAGTTCCTGCGCGAGGGCTGGGCCGTCCAGGACACGGTCGACCCCGACCGCCTCGTCGCCGGCGTCCCGTCCGAGGACGGCAAGCCCACCGCCGAGGGCGAGCGCACCGCCGACGTCCTGCGCGAGGTCTACCACCCCTCGATCGCGAAGGGCACGCCCTTCATCGTCACCGACTACGCGACGGCCGAGCTGGTGAAGGTCTCGGCGAACGCGTTCCTCGCGACCAAGATCAGCTTCATCAACGCCATCGCCGAGATCGCCGAGGTCACCGGTGCCGACGTCACCACCCTGGCCGACGCCATCGGGCACGACGCGCGCATCGGCCGCCGCTTCCTCGGCGCCGGCATCGGCTTCGGCGGCGGATGCCTCCCCAAGGACATCCGCGCCTTCTCCGCGCGGGCCGAAGAGCTCGGACGCGGGGAGTCCGTCGCCTTCCTCCGCGAGATCGACGCCATCAACCTCCGCCGTCGCGACCGCGCCGTCGAGCTGACGACCGACGCCCTCGGGGGCAGCGTGTTCGAGAAGAAGGTCGCCGTCCTGGGGGCCGCCTTCAAGCCCCACAGCGACGACATCCGCGACTCCCCCGCCCTCGACGTCGCCGTGCGCCTGCACGGCCTCGGAGCGCACGTCGTCCTGACCGATCCTGCTGCGATCGAGAACGCCCGTCGCATCCACCCCCAGCTCACGTACGAGACCGACCTCGACGAGACGCTCCGCGACGCGGACGCGGTCATCGTCGTGACGGAGTGGGACGAGTACCGTCGTGAACTGTCGCCCGAACACGCGGCCTCGCTGACCCGAGGGCACGTCGTCGTCGACGGACGCAACTGCCTCGATCCCGTCGCGTGGCGCGCCGCGGGCTGGTCGTACTTCGGCATGGGTCGCCCCTGACCATCCCCTCCGTCATCGCGAACGCCCCGGCTCCGGCCGGGGCGTTCGTCGCTCGCGGAGCAGCATCCCGCCGCGGATCGTCATCCCGAGAGACTCTGCTCCGACGGGCCGACGACCGAGTCCGGCGCTCCCGCTGGATCGACGTGGGAGCGGCGCCGGGGTCGTGGTCGTCGGGGGACGAACCGAAGTTCTCTCCGACCCGCGTGACGAATCCTCCCCTCCACGCGTCTGCGTAGTGACGGTCCGCTGCGGATCACCGCCGGACCCCGTGCAGAAGGAGGATGCCATGCGCAACAAGATCATCCTGATCGGCGCCGTCGCGCTCATCGCCTACGTCGTGGGGACCCGCACCCCGCGTGTGCAGGTCAAGAAGCGGGAGTCCGTCGGGCACCAGATCGTCCGGTTGTGGGACGACCCCAAGGCCCGCCGTCGTCGGCACAAGGCGGCGAAGAAAGCCGCTCGCGCTGCGCGCAAGCGCGCACACCGCACCCTGCACGACCTGCGCTCCTGACCCGGGCAGCGCAGTCCGACCGACCGGGAAGGAGTCTCATGAGCCGTATCTCTTCGAGCAAAACGGTGATCCGTTCGCGCCGCAGCGCCGCCGCCGCGATGACCGGTGGCGTGGTCATCGCGCTCATCGTGCTGCTGGGCTTCCTCCCCCTCGTGACCTTCCTCGCGGGCGCGACGGCGAGCACCGCCGGGTTGGTGCCGTTCCCCGTGCTGGGCGTGACCGCGGTCGCGCTCATCGGACTGCTCGCCATCGTCGCCTTGCTGGCGGGGTCGGTCACGCGCCGCCGCGCCCCCGCGGCGTGGGCCCTCTCGGCGACGGCGGTGGTGGTGGCGATCGTCGTGACCGCGTTCCCGCTCATCGCCGTCGTCGTGGGCTCCGTCGACCGCGTGGGAGACCTCGGTGCGGTCGTCGAACAGCTCGTGCAGCGGCTCGGTGGGGGCAGCTGACGCACCCCTGTGGATGACACGCCACAACGACGCATGCGCATGCGAAGATGCCTCCCAGGAGGAACCATGCACCTGCCCCTTGACGATCCGCCGCGAGAGCGCGGGCGATTCGACGACGACGACCTGCTGGTCGGCTTCGCGCCGAATTGCCCCGCCTGTTCCCTGACGATGCGTCCGCACTCTTCGCGCGACGGGCTCGCGTGGTGGCGATGCGGCGAATGCGCTCTTCCCCGGATCTGCTGAGCAGACGACTACGCTGACCCCGTGGGGGCCACCATCCTGATCTCGATATCCGCCGTCGTCTCGGCGGTACTCGTCGGGTTCGTCGCCCGGCGCATCCTCGGGACCGCGGTCGGGTGGCCGCGCAGCATCGTCGTCGGGCTCCTCGTGTTCTTCCTCGGCGTGCCATCCGCCCAGTGGACGCTCGGTCAGACCGACCTCATCGACACGAACGCCGTCGTCGAAGCGAACGACGCATGGCTGTGGATCGGGCTCATCGCCCTGTCGCTCGCGTGGGTCTTCGCCCTCGGCGTCGCGGCGCTCGTCGCGAGCGAGGCGATCTTCCCCACGCGCCCTCTCCCCAACCCCATCGACCTCGTCCGTGCCGCGCTCCGCCAGCGCAAGCGCACCCGCCGCTATCTCGAGATCCTGACGATCGCGTCCCGACACGGCGTGGGATGGCTGTTCCACGGCGGCCGCGCGCGCGTCGAGGAACAACTCAGCACCTCCGAGGAACGCGCGAATGCGATCGTCGCGACCATCAACGACGCGGGGGTGAGCTTCGTCAAGCTGGGCCAGGTCCTCTCCACGCGCCGCGACCTCATCCCCGAGCCGTACCTCACCGCCCTGTCATCCCTCCAGACCAACGCCACGACGCTGGCGTGGGAAACCGTGCGAGCGGTCATCGAAGACGACCTGGGCACGGCCATCGACGAGATCTACGCGCAGGTGGATCCGGTCCCCCTCGCCGCCGCCTCCGTGGCGCAGGTGCATCGCGCCGTCCTGCGCGACGGAACCCCCGTCGTCGTGAAGGTGCAGCGTCCCGCCGCGCGCGCTCAGGTCGAAGCGGATGCCGACATCATCGGCCGTCTGGCGCACCGGGCCGAGATGCGCACGCGGGTGGGCCGCGACCTGCGCATCGAATCGGTCGCCCGCGGGTTCACGAGCACACTCGTGGAGGAGTTGGACTACCGGATCGAAGCTCGCAACACCCGCATGATCCATTCCACTCTCGACCTCATCGACCGCGCGGAGCCGTCGCGCCGCGGCGTCGTGACGGCTCCGAGGGTCTTCGAGGCCGCCTCGGGACAACGCGTCCTCACGATGGACCTCGTCGACGGCGCGGCGCTGAGCGACAGTGTCGACCGCCTCGCCACGTTCTCCGCCGAGGATCGCGACCGTCTCGCTCAGACGCTGATGTCGACGGTCATCGAGCAGATCCTGGTGTACGGCGTGTTCCACGCCGACCTGCACCCCGGCAACGTGCTGCTCAAAAGAGACGGGACTCTCGGACTCATCGACTTCGGCGCGGTCGGCATCATCGAACGCAGCCGCCGACAGCACATGACCGCGCTCCTCCTGGCCGCCCTGAGCGAGAACGACGTCGCCGCCACCGATGCCCTTCTGCTGATCGTGGATCCCCCCGATGACCTCGACATGGATGCGTTCCGCCACGACGTCGGAATCGTGCTCACGACCGAGCACCTGCGCACCGACGGCCAGGGCTCGATCTTCACCCGCATGGTCGACGTGATCCGCCAGCACCACATCGCCCTTCCCGGCGAGCTCGCCTCGGCCTTCCGCAGCTTCGCCACCCTCGAGGGGTGCCTCCGCGTCCTCGTCGACGATTTCGACATGGTCGGGCGCGCTCTCCCCCTCATGCCGACGCTGCTGCGCCGGACGTTGTCCGCGAAGCGCATGGCCACCGATCTCCAAGCACAGGCCGTCATCTCGCTCGCCCGCCTGGAACGTATGCCCCAGCGCCTCGACGCCCTGTTGTCGGGCGTCGAGAAGGGGTCGATCGGCGTCACGCTCCGCAGCGACGACGGCAACGACGTCAGCGGGATCCTCGGACGCGTGACGGCCGAGGTGGCGTCGACGCTCGTGTCGATCGCGGCCGTCGTGATCGCGGTCGTCCTCGTCATCGCGGGAGGCGGTCCCGTTCTCGGCGGCTCCGTGACCCTGTTCGCCGTCCTCGGAGCGGTCATCGGCCTGTTCGGCTTCCTCGGGCTGCTGCGGATTGTCCGGAGGACGTTCACTCGACCTCGATGATGCGCCGGCCTGATTCGTCGGCGCGTCGCTTGCGATGTCGGCCTCACCGCGGCAGTACGGTGAGCGCACCACCGACCGGTGGACGGGCTCCGAAGGAGAAGTCCCATGTTCGCTCTCGCCCTCGTCCTCATCGCCGCCACCATCTGGATGATTGCCGCCCTCGCCACCGGCATCGGGCTCGGTCGGGTCATCGCCCGAGCGGATTCGGAAGCGGTGCGGGGTTCGCTACCCGCGGCGCCGAGTCTGTCCGGGACCGTGCGGTCGTGAGCAGCGGTCCGACCCGCTGACGACACTCCCGCACCCCGCCGACCCCATCGGACCGCTGCGGGGCCGAGCGTCAGGCGCTTTCCGGTCCGGGCGGGGCCACCGGAGGCTGCGGGCCGGCCGGAGGAACCGGAACGGTCTCCGCGGGCGGGGAGCCGGCCCGCTTCCGCGACATCTGCTCGCCCTCGCCCGCGGTCATCGGCCCACCCACGGGGGTGTCCAGAGCGCGTCCTCATCGCCTCGTTCGGGAGCCGCCGTCGTTTCACCCGGACGCTCGCCCGGAACGGCCGCCGCGGTCGGCGGCGCGGTCGTCCCTGCAGCGATGTCTTTCAGGATGCGACGCGGATGCAGAGCCCGCGGGTCGTATTCGCGCCAGTCCGGCGCGAGCTCGTCGAGCTCGTCGACCACCTGTGCGCGACCCTGCTGATACAGAGCGTGGATGCGACCGATGTGGCGCGGGAGAGCCCGCCGGAGCTCGCGCAACCGCTCGGGCCCCATGATCAGGCCGACCAGGACGGCCACCACGATCATCTTGTCGATACCGAGATCGAACACATCAGCTCCTCTGTGCCGAACCGGCGTCCCGCACGGCGTTCTCCTGCAAGCGGCGGAATTCCCGACGAGTGGCGGGCTGCGCGGGGGACCGCCCACCGGCGGTCAGGGCGGGGAGGGCCGCGACGGCCGCGAGGATCGACGACACCGCCTGCGTCGCCTGCCGTTCGAAAGCGAGCCAGGCGGCGTCCGGGCCCCCGACCGGATCGAGCATGTCGTCCTCCTCGGCGTCGCGCGGCGGCGCGCTCAGCCGCGCACGCGACACCGAATGGACGAGCCCCGCCCATGTCGTCGCCCGGCCGTGGACCGTCTCCGCCAGGTGGGAGAACTCGCGGATGGTGAACACCGATGAGATCAGGTCGGGGCGCAGATCGAGCACCGTCCGACGGTGCACGCGCTCCGCGCAGAGGACGGTGTCACCCGTGCGCAGGACGCCCTCGTCCAGACGCCGTGAGCGATGCCCCTCCAGGTTCAGTCCGTAGGTACGCCCGAGAGCGACCACCTTCTCATCGGCAGGAGTCCCCGGTCGGGCGAGGGTCCCCGCACTTTCGAACGTCAGGCGACCGCCGTGCCCGTCGGGGACGCGGGACGCGAGCAGGGCCGCGACGAACGCCGATCGGATTTCGTTGGCGGTGCAGACGATCAGGACGCGGTCAGTGCTCACGATCACCTCGTCTCCTCCGGCACGGTCCTCCCCGGCCGAAGAGAGGCACGGGGGTGGAGACCAGTAAAGCCGTGCTGCGAGGTGGCGCCTCACCGGTGGGCCGTTTCGCTTCCGACCGCCGGGCTGGTGAAGTCGCTGCTGAGGTCGGGCGATTGTCGATCGCATCACGGGCGACGCGCACGTGTCGACCCGAGCATGAAGGGACGGACACTTCTCGAAAGGTCAACTCATGGGAATCTTCGGCAACGCACTTTCCGGCTGGCATCTTCTGCTGATCCTCGCCGTCGTCCTGCTGCTGTTCGGGGCGTCGAAGCTGCCGGGGCTGGCGCGCAGCGTCGGCGAGTCCGTTCGCATCCTCCGGACCGAGAGCAAGGAGACCGACGCCCCCGGCGATGACACCGCGGCCGCCGCGTCGCCCGCCGTGACCGATCGCGCCGCCGAGAGCGGGCGCACATCGCCGTCGGCGTGAGTCGGGAAGCGCGCGAGCGCCGTCGGAGCGACCGGATCCGGTCGGATGGGAGAGGAGGGGCGATGCCCCTCCTCTCCCATCTTTCGGAGCTGCGGCGCCGGCTGATGATCGCGGCCGGCGCCATCCTGATCGGAGGCGTCGCAGGGTTCCTCCTGTCGGACGTGGTGATCGCAGCGGCCGCTGAACCGCTCTCGCACGTGCACGGCCCCTCCGTCGCCACTCTGAACTTCACCCGCCTGGGCGAGGCGTTCGACCTGCGTTTCAAGATCGCCCTGACGCTGGGGATCATCTTCGCCGCTCCGGTGTGGATCTGGCAGGTGTGGGCATTCCTGGTGCCCGGACTCACCTCACGGGAGCGGCGGATCGGCATCGCTTTCGTCTGCGCGGCCGTGCCCCTCTTCCTGGGGGGCGTGACCTTCGGGTGGATGATCGTCCCCCAGGTCGTGAACCTGCTCGCGGGCTTCGCGCCGGCGGCGTCGACCACCATGCTGACGGCCGGTCAGTACTTCGACTTCCTGCTCAAGCTGATCGTGGGCATCGGGATCTCCTTCGTCTCACCGCTGGCCCTCGTCGCCCTGAACGCCGTGGGGGTCCTGAGCGCGCGGACGATCATCCGCGGGTGGAGAATCGCCCTGGTGGTGATCATCTTCTTCTCCGCCATCGTCACGCCCGCCTCCGACGTCATGAGCATGCTGCTGGTTGCCCTCCCCCTCTGCGTGCTCTACCTCGGGGCCGCCGTGTGGACGTCGATGCACGATCGGCGCAAAGCGCGCCGCGCGCTCTGACGCGGCCGCTCAGGATTCTTCGACGAAGGCGCGGAGGTGTCGGTCGACACGGACAGCGTGCACGACGGCCCGTGCGGCCTCGCGAGACATCGCGATCGACACCCCGCCGGGCGCTTCGACGACGAGCCAGGTCTCGTCGTCGGCGGACCGACGAAGCAGGCCCACCTCGTAGTCGTCGAGCCGACCGGGACCGCTGCTCGCCGCGGCGCGCACGCGGAGGGCGACCGCCACTCCCTCGCTGCGATGGTCCTCGTCGTCCGCGTGCACGGTACGACCGTGATCGGTCGCGCACCACTCGAACGCACAGCGCCGGAACTCGAGATCGAAGACTTCTTGTCGGTCCATGCCGCACACCTCTCTCAGAGGACCGCCCGGGTGGGCGGGCCGAACGTGGGTGGGCACGACGTCAGTCTGCCTCGAACCTCCGACACTGCCGTCAGCGCCCGGGTGCGAGACCCTCCGGAGGCGTCGGGACGAGGTCGCGGAACGGGATGCCGAGGACCTCCGAGAGGAGGACCAGCGTGCGCAGTCGCGGATTGGCGGCCGTTCCCGGATTCGACTCGCCCTTCTCGAGCTTGCGGTAGGTGAAGGTCGCGAGTCCGGCCGCGTGCGCCACCTGCTCCTGCGACAGGTGCTTCTCGGCCCGCGCGCGAAGAAGTCGCACTCCGAGCTCTCGCGCGAACTCGGTCCAGGGGTCGGGCGATTCGCTCATGGTTCCAGCTTGAACCGCGACCAACTCTCACATGAACATGTGAACATGCTCCCCCGAAGAGAATCGACCCTACGACGGGGGCGCGACGAGATGGTGAGCTGACCGGCCACCGGGGTGATGGAGGGAGCGATCCTCGCGCATGGCGCGACGATCCCCGCGCCGGCACTCGCGCATCGGCCCGCACCAGCTCGGTGTGGGCGACGCGCCTGCGCGCCTCACCCGAGGACGTCTCCTTCGAGGCCGGGACCCGCGTTCCGATGCGGGTGGGACAGTTCCCGCGCCCACCGTCGTAGCCACACCCGGGCGACGGTCTCTTCTCGACCTCGGGGCACGGTCCGCGGAGCACAGATGAACACTTCCGTCTCAATTGTCGACTCACCCCTCACGTCAAATGACGTCACCCCTCCTCCGGCCGCGCGACGTATCCCCTGGCAACGCAGGTACGCGCGACTCGTTCTCGCGATCGACACCATCGTGGTCGCGATCGCCGTCTTCGTGTCGCAGGTCTTCTGGTTGGGTCCGCACTCCGTTGACGTCGCGTCGTCTCCGCTGGACTACACCACCCTGTCGCTCGTCCTCTCCGTCGCGTGGCTCGGAGCCCTGACCGTCGGGGGCACGCGGCATCCCCGGGTGATCGGCTACGGGATCACCGAATACCGGCTGACGCTCGCCGCCTCGTTCCAGCTCTTCGGCGCTCTCGCGATCGTGGCCTATCTGACGGGCGCCGACGTCTCGCGCGGGTACTTCCTCCTGAGCCTCCCGCTCGGAACGACCGCGCTGCTGACCGGCCGAGCCCTCTGCCGCCTCTGGCTGCGTCATCGACGCCGTCACGGCCTCATGAACGCCCGCGTGATCCTGGTGGGCGGGGCCGACGAGAACGCCCGCGTCGCCGCGGAATTGGCGGCGCAACCCGCTGCGGGACTGCAGGTCGTCGGCATCCACGAGCTTCCCGCCGAAGCCGCCGCGTGGGACGAGGTGCAGGCCGCGTCCCTCCGCCGGCTTCTGACCGACTTGCGAGCCGACAGCGTGCTCATCTCGGGCGGCGCCCTGCTCGAGGCCCGCGACATCCGCCGCATCGGGTGGAGTCTCGATCCCGGCCAGCAGCACCTGATCGTGGCCGTCAATCTCACGGACGTCGCAGGACCCCGCCTCCACACACGGCCCGTCGCCGGGCTTCCCCTGGTGCATATCGAGACCCCGCAGTTCTCGGCCACGCAGCGGATCCTCAAGCGGGCCTTCGACATCGCGGGCTCCGCGTCGCTCCTGCTCCTGCTGGCGCCCGTGTTCCTCGTCCTCGCGCTGCTCGTCCGCATGTCCGGCCCGGGGCCGATCTTCTACCGTCAGGAACGCGTCGGGCAGGGCGGAACGCACTTCGGCATGATCAAGTTCCGATCCATGATCGACGGCGCCGATGCGAGGCTGCACACCCTTCTGGCGGAGCAGGGGCGCGAGGGCACCCCGCTGTTCAAGGTGGCCGACGACCCCCGCATCACACCGGTCGGTCGCTGGCTGCGGAAATACTCCCTCGACGAGCTGCCTCAGCTGCTGAACGTGCTCGCCGGACAGATGAGCCTGGTGGGCCCCCGCCCGCAGCGCGATGCAGAGGTGGAGTTCTACGACGACGACGCGCACCGCCGGCTCATGGTGCGGCCCGGGATGAGCGGCCTCTGGCAGGTGAGCGGCCGATCCGCGCTCGCGTGGGACGACGCGATCCGGCTCGATCTCTTCTACGTCGAGAATTGGTCGCTCGTGGGCGATCTCACCATCCTCGCGCGGACGTTCAAGGCGGTGCTCGTCCCGGGAGACACCGCGCACTGACGCCGATCCACGAGAAGAGGCGCCGGCCATTTGGCCGGCGCCTCTCGCGTTGGGTGTGAGCGCTCAGGGCGTGCGGCGGCGTCGACGCCCCGCCGCGGACGCGACGGGGGCTACGAGCGTCGTCTTTTCACTCGGCGAGTCACCCTCGGCTTGGCTCACCGTCCTTCGCTGAGACAGGGTGCGCAGGCCGCTGACGTTCTCCGGGGGCAGCTCCGACGACCGCCGCCGAGGACCGGTGGACTCCTCGGCCTCTGCGGCCTCCGCGACCCGGGTTCGACGACCCAGCCGCCACCAGGGCCGCGCCTCGCCGCGTGGCGCCCCGTAGCCGTAGTACCCGCCATAACGACCCCCGTAATAGGACGAGTCGACGCCACGGAGGGGAGCCCGGTTCAGCACCACACCGAGGAGGTGGCCCCGCGTCTTCGCGATGTTCTCCGCGGCCCGGGAGAGCATGTCGTCGGTGGTCCGGCCCGCCGTCACGACGAGGACCGCGCCGTCCGCCCAGCTCGCGATGACGGCGGCGTCGGCCACCGCGAGCGTGGGTGGGGAGTCGACGACGACCACGAGATCCTCGGCCAGCTTGCGCGCCAGCGCCTGCATCCGCTGCGACCCGACCATCTCGCTGGGGTTGGGCGGGGTGCGCCCGGCGGCCACGACGAAGAGCCGGCCGTTCTCGTCCACCTGATGGGCGACCTGTTCGATCTGCGCGCGCCCGGCGAGCACGTCGGACAGTCCCACGTCGTCGGAGAATCCGAACATCCCGCCCAGCACGGGACGCCGCAGGTCGGCGTCCACGAGGATCACGGCCTGTCCGGTCGCCGCGATGCTCACGGCGAGGTTCGCCGCCGTCGTCGACTTCCCGTCACCGGGGAGCGGGCTCGTGACCACCATGACGCGTGCGGGCCTGTCCACGTCGACGTACTGCAGGTTGGTGCGCAGCTCTCGCATCGCCTCCTTGTGGGCGAACGAGCCGCGGCCGTCGCGGATGTCGTCGAAGGAGAAGACCGCGCGGCCCGACGCCAGTTCCTTGTCGACGGGCAGGATGCCGACCACGGATGCGGCGATCGTGTCGGTGATGTCCGAGGCGGAACGCACACGTCGGTCGAAAGCCCGCCGCACGAGGGCGAAGACGATTCCGGCGAGCGCCCCCACGAGCGCTCCGATCGCGACGTCGAGCTTCACGTTCGGGGAGGACGGCGACGTCGGCAACCGCGCGGAGTCGCCCGCGATCAGGCGCACGGCGCTCTCCCCACCCCGCCCCGTCTGAAGCTGATCGACCTGCGTCGTCATCCCCCGGATCCACGCCTCTGCCAGGTCGCGGGCGGCTTCCGGCGTCGAGCCGGTGGCATCCACGCGGACGTTGACGGTGTCGACGGGGTTGGAGACGTGGACCCGTTGCACCAACGCCTCGGGGGTCTCGCTCAGGCCGAGCTCGCTCTTCGCCGTCTCCGCGACGCTGCGCCAGTAGCCCATGTCGATGAAGGACTTCACTTTCGAGAGCGCGAGCTGGTCACCGGCGAGGGCGGCGCCCGTCGACCCGTCGGAGGCGACCGCGGCGACATAGCCGCTGGCGTCGGCGGTGTACACCCTGGGTTGTACGGCACTCCATGCCAACCCGACCAGCCCGCCCGCAACCGTCAGTGCGACGATCGCCTTCCAGTACGCGCGCAGGATGCGCACCACCCGCTGCATGTCCACTCGTGTCCGCCTTTCCACGCCCGCCGGACAGACCCGTCGGACCGCCCGCAGCATAGGCATGAGCCTCGCCACCGACGGACCAGCCCCTCTCCGCCGACCCGCGGGCGAGGAGCCGATCGAGTCGCCCCGCTGACGACGGATGGGGTGATGCGGATGGGGTGATGAGGGGATGACGAGGAGGATGAAAGAGCCGCCCTTGGTCTCTCTCGTCCTCCCCCTCACCCACAGGATCATTCCTGCGCGGTCGGCTACCCGCTGCGCGCGCGAACGTGTCTGCACGGAGACGTTCGGTCCCTGAACTGGAGGTAACGATGCTCATCGATGTGGACAGCCTGCCCACGAACGCGCGCTCCACCCGTCGCACGAGCCGCTACTGGGCGCCCCGCGCGGGCGCTCTCGCTCGTCTGCACGAAGCGCTGAGCGGCGACGTGGTGCTCGTGCGCGGTCCGGCCGGGGTCGGCAAGACCTCCCTGCTGCGTCAGTTCGCGGTCTCCCTCGAAGACGACCCCGAGCGCGGAGTCCAGCTCCTCGACGCAGCCCAGGCGCCGGCGATCTCCTTCCCGCGCGTCCTCGAGGCTTTCGCGGACGGGCCGTCGGTCCACGTGCTCCTCGTCGACAACTTCAGCGAGGACACGGGCGTGACGACCGAGGACCTCCTTGGCATGCTGCGCAGCGATCCCGCCCTCCGCGTCATCGTCGCCACCCGTTCGTCGACGGGGCTGGAGAGTCCGCTCGTGGCTCTCGAGTTCGACGTGCAGGTGCTCGCGGCGGAGGACCTGCGCATGACCCGCGACGAGCTCGTCGCCGTCCTCTCCCTGAACGGTGTCGAATCCACGGACAACGCCGTCGACAAGCTGGCCGAACTCACGTACGGCTGGCCCGCCCTCGTGCAGCTCGCCGGCACCCGTCTCCGCCTGGAAGGCACAGCGCTTCGGACGCAGGACGACGCCGTCGGTGCGGCCCGATACGCGGTCGCCGCCCTGACGAACGACATGGAGCAGAGACTCGCCCTGCCTGTCACGGATGAGATGCGCCTCCTCGCCGTCGCGCCCTACATCACCGCCCCTCTCGCCGAGGCGATCGGGATGGACACCACCACCGTCCTCTCTCGCGACCTCCTCAGCCGCATGCAGGCGGCGGGGCTGGTCTGGCCAGGCTCCACGCGCGTCACCCTCGCCGAACCCGTCCGTGAGCAGTGGTTGGGGGTGATCACGGCCCGCAGCCCCCAACTCGTCGCGACCGCCCGGCTCCGCCTCCTCGATCACCTGGTCGAGGGCGGAGAGCCGCTCCTCGCCGCTCAGCTGGCCGCCGACGCCGGTCAGTGGAACACCCTCGCGGGAGTCCTCCGCTCATCGGGACCCGAGATCTGGGCGCGGGATCGAGACGCCTTCGATCGTCTCGTCACGGCGCTCCGGCTGAGCGGTCCGGCGGAGCCGCGTGTCATCGGCACCCTGCTCGCTCTCGACGCCGAGACGGCGTCATCGCCGGAGACGCCGGCTCGGGCGGTCGGTGCCCTCGGACGGCTCACGGATGCGAAGAGCGCGGCCGCCGCCAACCTCGACGCCCTGATCCTCCGTGTGAGCCTGCTGCGCGCCGCGGGGCGGTTCGCTCTGGCGACGGAGGCCGCGACCCTGCTGTCCGACGCGCTCCGACGGCGCCCGGAGCTCGAGGGCGAGGCGCTGCACGAGGGCTGGTACCAGATCGGCATGACGGCGTTCGCGATGGGCAAGCTCCGTGAGGCGACGCTCGGGCTGGGGCAGGCGGAACGCACAGCACCTCCGGCTCGACGTCTGCGCGCCCGCGGAGCCCTGGCGATCATCGCCCTCCTCGAGGGCGACGTGCGCGCCGCGCGGCGCATCATCGATGACAATCGCGCAGACCCGTGGTTCGCGTCGCCGTGGGGTGAGGGGATGCGCATCGCCGACGCCTGGCTGCTCCTCGAGACGGGCGACGCCGCAGAGGCCCGGACACGCTTCGATGCGATCCCGGCGACGGAGGGGGCGCGCGAGCTCTGGCCCTTCGCCGCGGCGGCGCACACCCTCTCATTCCTCCTGTCGGGCGCGGCGTCGGATGCTCTCGGCCTCCTGCGCGCCTGGGCGGGTCGCGCGCGCAGCACGCCGCCCTCGCACTATCAATCCACGCAGATCCTCACCGCACGAGCCAAGGTGCTCATCGCGCTCCGCCAGGCGCGCAAAGCGCTGGCGCTCTTCGAGGGACCGTTCGCGCTCTCGCCCGTCACGGCCCCCGCGATCGCCCTGTCGCAGTTGTACGCGGGTCGCACGCACGAGGCCTTCGTCATGAGCGTGAAGTGGGGCCTGCACCACGAGCCGTCCGCACGCGCGGCGCTCGAGAGCCTCGTCGTGAGCATCGTCGCCGATGTCCGCCTCAACGGCGTCGACGCGCACCGCACGGCGGTCCAGCGAGCGGAGGCGCTGAGCACGCGACACGACCTGTGGGGTCCGTGGAGCGCGGTCGCACCCGAGGACCGCGCCCTGGTGCTGCGGCTGCTGTCTCCCGCTGCGCGCGCCCAGGTCGCGGAACGGACGTCGTTCTTCGCGTCGTCGGTGAGCGTGCCGCACCTCACCAAGCGCGAGCAGGTGGTCCTCGCGCACCTGACGCCCACCTCGACCATCGCGGACATCGCGCGCGCTCTCGTCGTCTCCCCCAACACGGTCAAGACGCAGCTGCAGAGCCTCTATCGCAAGCTCGAGGTGTCGGACCGGTCGAGCGCGATCCGGGCCGCCCACGCCTGGGGGCTCATCGAGGGCGACGGGGAGGGGTGAGCGGGTGGTCGCGCCGCCGTCGACGCGACCACCCCACCACTGCGCGTACGACGAAGAGGAGGACGAAGACGATCACGACACCGGGAACGGTGAGCGGGATCCCGGCTCCGCGCACGACCGCCAGCACGACGATCAGCGCCGCGACGGGAAGGAGCAGGGCCGCCGCCCGCTTCAGCTGTCGGAGCGTCAAGAGGGCCCTGCCCCGACGGCGCGGCGCTCCGGGGACCACGTCAGAACCCCCGTCCGTCTCGCCACGCCGTTCGGAGCTCGCTCGCGATCTGCGATCCGAAGACGCCGAACCAGGCGATCGCCAACGTCGCCGCCGTGAACTCCAGGTTGCCGCCCAGCACGGTGTCGCCCCGGAACAACGCGAGCATGGCGCCGGTGAACGAGGTCGCTCCGACGGCGATGAGGATCAGCACACTCGCCCCCCTCATCCAGGGGCGCCGCCGCACGAGGGCGACCTGCCCCATCGCGACGATGGCGAGAACGAAACCGATGACGGCGAAGGTGATGTGGACGAGATCCTGCGGCAGCGCTCCGGGCGTGAACGGGACCGGACACCCCGGTGAGCAGGTGACGGCCGACGCGATCCCGAAGCACAGGCCGCACAGAAGCAGTGTCGTCGCGATGGGCCAGCCGACGTCGTAGACGTCGTTCGGCCCGCGGTGGAGGGCTCGATCGACGAGAACCGCGGCGACGGCCAGGAGCAGCAGCGCCAGATTGAACACGGGAGCCGTCGGCATCCCCGTCGCCCCCAGCTGACTGACGTAGTGCACGCTGGGGTCCCACAACCGGCAGACCCAGATCAGCGCCGCGCTCACGAACGCGGCGGCGGCACCGACCGCAGCCTGGATGACGGGGCGGCGCGTGAGGGCGGTCGGGCGGATGCCGGCCGGCCGGTCGACGGTCTCGGTCAAGGGCTCCTCCTGGATCGGGCTCCGCCACATTATCGTTCCGTCCGCCTCCGGTCCGTGGAGAGGGGATGATGTGCGCATCGTCCGGGGTGATTTCGGCGGGAGGGCTCCGGCATCCGCTCTCGTCCGCATCGGATGCTGGGACTGCGGGCAGGGCGACCGCGTCACCGTGCGAGCCGGGGGGCCGTACCGTCGGACCGTCGCTCTGCCCGCACCCCTCGCCGCCTCGCGAGGTGTGCGGAGAGCCCTGTCGCCGTCGTCTCGACGCGGGTTCCCCCCTCCGGGAACAGGCGAATCCGCGGGTGAGAATCGACGCTCCCGGCGGCTCATATCGCCCCCGACTGAGAGGCTCGGGGGGAGCGGACGTCGCGTGGCTCTCCCCCAGAACCTCACTCCCGACGACTCCGCTCGTCCATGGATGCGCGGCCCCGGCCACGGCACCCGGCCGCAGGGCCGCGCATCCTCTCGAACCCACGACCCGACGACCGGCACGAGACCGGATCGGGGCGTGCGGGGGTGCGAAGACCCAGGAGGAAGACGTGACCGAGCGAACCGACGGCATCCCGGGCACTCCCGACCAGGACCGCTCGCACGAGGACGCAACGGGCGACTCCGCTCTCGACGCGCTGTTGAGGTCGGTCGGGGGCGGCGACGAGGGTCCGGTCTTCCCCGTCGGGTTCCGCGGATACGACCGGGATGCGGTCGACGAAGCCGTCCGCGAACTCGGCGAGCGCCTCCGGCGCAGCGTCGAAGAGGCGCACGATGCGAAGCTCCGGGCCGAAGCGATGTTCGCTCAGCAGCGGGCGGAGCACGACCAGGAACTCGCGGAGGCCACCCGTCGGCACACGGAGGAGAACAGCGCACTCCGCGAGCAGCTGCGTGAGGCCGCGGCCCGCGCCGCGGAGGCGGAGACGCAGGTCTCGGCACTCTCGAACGAGTTCGCCGCGCGCCGGAGCGACGATGACCCCGAACAGGGCCGCCAGCAGTTCGACGCGATCCTGCGCGTCGCCGAGGAGCAGGCGTCGGTCCTCGTCCAGAACGCGGTCGGGCAGGCGGAGCGGCTGCTGGCGAGCGCCCACGCCGAGGCAGCGGCGATCCGCGACGACGCGGTCTCCGAGCAGGCTCGCCTCCGCGCGGAGGCGCAGCACGACGCCGATCAGGTCCGTCTCCGCATCGAGACCGAGGCGACCGCGCACGCGGCGCGCCTGGAGCGCGAGGCGGCTCACGCCGCCGAGCGCGTCTCGCAGGCGGAGCGGGAGGCGGTCGCGGTCCGCACCGAATCGGAGAAGGGTGCGGCCGCCCTTCGGTCCCTCGTGTCTCGGGAGACCGCCGACCTTCGCGCCAAGGCCGAGCGCGACGTCCGCGAGATGACGGCACGAGTCCTGGAATTCGAGGAGTCCCTGACCCGACGACAGGACGAGGCGCAGCAGGAGTTCCTCGTCCTGCACGACCAGGCCGTGGCGCACGCCGAGCGGATCACCTCAGACGCGAGCGAGCAGGTCGCGGCGGCCCTCGAACACGCGCGACGCATCGCGGCACGGGCCGACGA
Organism: uncultured Microbacterium sp.; assembly: GCF_947489255.1. Taxonomy (GTDB): domain Bacteria; phylum Actinomycetota; class Actinomycetes; order Actinomycetales; family Microbacteriaceae; genus Microbacterium; species Microbacterium phycohabitans. The sequence goes on along the minus strand of NZ_CANLCY010000001.1, from coordinate 651,695 downwards.
CTACGAGCGTCTCGCCCGCGCGCAGGCGCAGCGGGTCGAGGCCGACGCGCAGGTGCGCGCTCGGGAGATCCTCGACGCGTCGCGCGATCGGGCCCAGACGATCGCCGACACGATCACTAAGCATGCGGCCTCGGTGCTCCGCGACGCGGAAGACCGCACGCGCGACCTGCGCTGGCAGCAGCAGCAGCTCGGCAGCTTCATGGCCGAGATGAACGAGCTGCTCCGCGCCGTGCCTCGCGGCGGCTCCGACGGACGCGACCTCGGCGACGATGACACCGCGGATCCCACCGCGACGGACGTCTCCGACGTCGCCGACGGCGACGCGCAGGATGCGGTTGAGAACCCGGAGAGCGCAGCGGCATCCGTCGACGACGGGGAGTGAGCGCCGAGCCGTCTCGGCTCCGACCCGCGCGGAGCCGACTAGCGTGGAATGATGCGCACCGTTCCCCTCGGCTCCTCCGGTCTCTCCGTCCCCAACGTCGTGGCGGGCATGATGCGGATCGACGACAAGACCGATGCGGAGGTCCGCGCGCTCTACCAGGCGTCGCGTGACGCCGGCATCGACTTCTTCGATCACGCCGACATCTACGCGCGATCGCTGCACTCCGCGGAGGAGCGCTTCGCTCAGGCCCTCTCCCTGAGCGGCGCGGAGCGCGCCGAGATCCGTCTGCAGACCAAGGCGGGCATCGTCCGGGAGGGGCCGTACTTCGACTTCTCCTACGAGCACCTGGTGTCGTCGGTCGAGGGCTCCCTGCGGGCTCTGCGCACCGACTACGTCGACGTCCTGCTGCTCCACCGGCCCGATGCATTGGTCGAGCCCGATGAGGTGGCCCGCGCCTTCGACCACCTCGCGGAATCCGGGAAGGTGCGGGCGTTCGGGGTCTCGAACCACACGCCCCGCCAGATCGACCTCCTTCGCACCGCGGTGCGCCAGCCGATCGTCGCCAATCAGGTGCAGCTGTCGATCGCGCACGCGCCCGTCGTCGCGCAGGGTCTCGCCGCGAACATGGAGACAGCCTCCCAATCCGCCGTTCTCGACGGCGGCGGCCTCGTCGAGTACTGCCGCATCGAGGGCATCACGATCCAGGCGTGGTCCCCCCTGCAGGGAACACGCGGCGGGGGCGGGGTCTTCCTCGGTCATCCCGAGTACGCGGAGCTCAATCGGGTGATCGACGATCTGGCCGGCCGCTACGGCGTCGAGCCCCTGGCGATCGCGGTGGCATGGATCACGCGGCATCCGGCGGGGATGCAGGTCGTGCTGGGCACGACGACGCCGGCGCGGGTCATCGATGCCGCCGCGGGCTCCGACATCCCGCTCACCCGGGCGGAGTGGTACGCGCTCGTGCGGGCCGCGGGGTACGTCGTCCCCTGAGCGCGCCGCTGGTCAGTCGCCTCGGCGGCCGCGCCGGCCTCGTGAGATGACGACGATCGCGCCGATGACGACGACGGCCGCTCCCAGGAGTGGAACCAGCACGAAGGCCAGTCGTCCCGCCTCCGCCTCGGAGTCCGGTTCAACCTGCTCAGCGACGGTGGCCGACACGGGGGATGCCACGGACACGACGTTGCTGTGGACACCCACCGCATCGGTGGCGGCGGCGAAGGCCGGTGCGGGAGCGAGCGCGATCGTGCCGGCGAGGAGAGCAGAGGTCATGAGGGGGGTTCTTGCGATGCGCACGGCGCACTCCTTCCATCGGGTCGCCCACGATACGTATGCTCCGACCGGGAGGCCCCACGGTAGACGGCGGGCGCCGGGAAGGATATGGCGCCGAACCGGTCGCCTAGGCTGACCTCGACGACCCACGAGAGGAGATGACGCGTGGCGCGAACGCAACGCCCCTGGGGCGCCGTCCTCAGCGGAGTCGCGGCCGCGGTCCTCGCGACCCCAACGTTGGTCTTCCCCGCCGACTCGCCCACCGAGCCCAAGCTCGGCTTCTTGGCGGTCGGGGCCCTCATTTTTGCCGGTGCGGTGGTGAGGATCCGAGCCGAGGGTCACGGCGCTGACGCCACCCCACCGGGCGAGGTCGTCACCGAGGACTGAGGGCTTCGAGGGCCTCCGCGGTGATGACCGAGATCGGTTCAGTGGGGAGCTCCCACGATGCCAGGGGTTCCATGCAGATGTTCCGTTCTTGGGTGTCCGGGCGGGCGATCGTGTCCCCCGTCGAACCGGGGACGCACTCCCTGTCAGGCGGCGCGGGCGAGGCTGCGCGCAGCCTTCTGAGCCTGGGGAGCCTGGCGAGCAGGGACGGATGCCGTGGCGGGCTCGTCGAGTGCGATGTCGAGGCTGAGCCCACGCGAGGAGTTGGCGTCGTTCGCCATGCGCTTCAGAAGGTTCTGATCGAGCGCCTCGGGCTGTTCCGAGTCGAAGACGAAGCGCAGCGGGATCGAGGGCTGCAGCCAGATCGTCGACCGGCCGACGGGCTGATCCGGGCCGTGCACCCACGACAGGGTGAAGCTCTCGCCGCGGCGGAGCTTGGTCGAGACGACCACCTTGACGTGCGCCAGAAGACGGTCGTCGATGTCGATGGGCTCCGTCGTGGTGCCGTAGAAGAGCTTCGCCATGATGTTTCCCCTTTGCTCGTTGCTCATGAATGAACTTACTAGGTAGACTAGCGAATAGGCAAGCGAGATATTAGGAGCACGATGACGATCGACACCCCCTCGCCTCCGTCGTACTGGTACAGCGACAGCACCGACGATGAGCGAGGCGCGCGGATCATGGAGGCCATGCGCGCCTACCGGTCGTCCGAGATGGCGATGCGTCGGCGCACCCAGGAATCGATGGCGATGGGCGAGAACGAACTGCTCGTTCTCCGCTTCCTCGCGCGCGCTGCCGCGACCGGCTCCCCTGTGACCCCCATCGATCTCGCCCGGCATCTGGGCGTGTCGACTGCGTCCATGACGGCCCTCCTCGACCGGCTCGAGAAATCGGGGCATATTCAGCGCCGCCCCCACCCCTCCGACCGACGGAAGGTGCTCGTCAGTAGTACGGCGCACGCCGACGACGAGATCCGCGACACCCTCACCGACATGCACGCCCGGATGATGCGGGCCACTCGCGGGATGACGGAGGAGGAGACGGTCGCCGTCACGGAGTTCTTGAACCGGATGCGGTGCGCCGTCGCCGACCTGTGCGGTGCGGGCGGATCGTGCTGTCCCCCGGCGCGGAGTCCGCGGCCCGCCCCGCTCGCATCGGACGCGGCCGCGTGAGGGCGTCGGTCGGCGTCGACATCATCCTTTCCACGGAGGCCGAGGCGGACGTGGTGCTCTCCATCACCCCCGCGGATGGATGGGCCGACGACGAGACCCTGACGATCGCCTCGGCCGGCCGGACGATCCCCGCGGCCGAGATCGCGGACGCGCACGGCACGAGAGCGCATCGCGTCGTCCTCCCCGCGGGACGGACCAGCGTCACCTACCGCGGCTCCGTCTCGACACCTTCCGCACCGGCCCCCTCGGCCGAGATCGACCCGGTTCGCTATCTTCGCCCCAGCCGCTACGCGCCGTCGGACGATCCGAGGATCTCGGAGGTGGCGGCCTTCTCCTCGTCATCCGTGCGGGAACGCGTGCGACAGATCACCCAGTGGGTCTCGGAGAACCTCGACTACGTCTCCGGCGTCAGCGGACCTACCGACACCGCCCTCGACACGCTGCGCGAGGGAGCAGGGGTCTGCCGCGACTACGCGCACGTCACCATCGCCCTGCTTCGCGCCGCGGGGATCCCCGCTCGACTCGTGTCCGTCTTCGCCCCGGGGCTCGAGCCGATGGACTTCCACGCCGTGGTCGAGGCGTTCGTCGACGGCCGTTGGGAGGTCGTGGATGCCACCCGCCTCGCGCCCCGCGCCCACTTCGTCCGGATCGCGACGGGTCGAGACGCCGCCGACACCGCGTTCCTCACGACCGTGTCGGGCACGGCGACGTTGGAGTCGGTCGACGTCACGGCGGTGACCGTCGACGATCTCGTCGCGGACGATCCCGACGCCTCGATCCTGCTGCGCTGACTCCGCCTCACGAGGGAGTCGCCGCCGCACGGCCGCGGGTAGCGTCGGAGGATGGACGTCATCTCGCGGTCGTCTCGCCCGCTCCCCCGTCTCGCGATCGGTCTGATTGTTCTCGCTCTCGTCCTGCTGGGAGCGACGGCGGTCCCCGCACCGGCGCGCGCGGACGTCGGCGACTTCGCCTTCGACTCGTTCGCGGCCGACATGACGCTCTCCCGAGCCGACGACGGGCACGCGGAGCTCGCGGTGACCGAAACGCTGGTCGCACGCTTCCCCGACGTGGATCAGAACCGCGGCATCATCCGCTCCATCCCCGACGACTACGACGGGGTGCCCCTGCAGACGCGGGTGCTCTCGGTGACCGATGCCTCCGGCGCCCCCGTCGCCTACGACGTGGAGACGGATCGACGGGAGGTGCGGGTGCTCACGGGTGACGACTCGTTCGTGCGAGGCGTGCAGACCTACGTCATCTCGTATACGCAGCGCGATGCCATCCGCTCGTTCGCCGACACGGGCGCGGATGAGTTCTACCGGGACGTCAACGGCACGCAGTGGGATCAGCCGTTCGGGGCGGTGAGCGCCCGGCTCCGCGTCGATCCCGCTCTGACGGATGCCGCGCTCGAGGGCGCTGCAGCGTGTTATGTCGGGGCGCAGGGAGCGTCGGAGAGGTGCGAGATCTCCCGCACGATCGACGCCGACGGCCTCGTCTTCGAGGCCGGGGCCCAGGATCTCGGCCCGGGAGAGAACGTCACGATGGCCGTCGGCTTCGTCCGCGGCACCTTCGTCCCCGGAGAGGTGGTGCGCACCCCGCTCGAGCAGTTCTCCGTCGACGCGGCCCCGGTGCTGGCCGCCGGGTCTCTCGGCGCCGTCGGTGTCGGGCTCGTCGCCGTGGCCGCTGCGGTGAGGGCCCGGCGTCGCGGACGCGATGCCGAGGGCCGGGGCGTCATCGTGGCGGAGTACGACCCACCGGCCGGGGTCGACGTGCTGCAGGGCGCCGAGCTGGTCGCGCGTCGCGGCACCGGCATCCCCGCCGCCATCGTCGACACCGCCGTGGCGGGGCACCTCCGCATCGTCGACGACGGCGACGCGCGGAGCCTCTCGCTCGAGCTCGTGACGGCGGAAGGCGCCGACGCGCTGCACGGTGCGATCCTCGGCGCGGTCTTCGGTGCGGCCGCCCGACCCGGAGCCAGCGTGACGCTGGGGCCCGATCGCCAGGACGTCGCGAAGGCTCTGCAACGGCTCCCCCACGCCGCCGCGTCCGAACTGCGCTCGCGGGGGTGGAGCGAGAAGCAGCACCCCAGCCGCTCCGTCGCCGCGGCGGGTGTCGCCGTGGGCGCGTTCGTCCTCGCGGTGCTCGCGCTCATCTTCGCGGCGATGGGGACGGCGCCCGCCTGGTGGCAGATCGCCGCCGTCCCCGTCACGGTGGTGCTCGGCATCCTGAGTTTCGCGCTGCTGCGCTACCGCGATCGGATCACGGATGCCGGAGCACCGGCACGCGACCACCTTCGGGGGCTGCGCGAGTACCTGCAGCTCGCGGAGGCGGACCGCCTGCGCGTGCTCCAGAGTCCCGAGGGGGCGGAGCGTCGTCCGATCGACCCGGATGATCCTCGCCAGGTGCTCCACCTCTACGAACGTCTGCTGCCGTGGGCGATCGTGTGGGGCGTCGAGAAGGAGTGGTCGGAGGCGCTCGACACCCGCGTGCGCGAGAGCGGCGACGATCTGCACTGGTACCGCGGCGGCGGCGGCTTCTCGTCGGCGGCCCTGCTGTCGACGATGGGGACGCTGCGCATGGCGAGCGCCCCGGTCACGACCACGACGAGCGGCTCGGGGAGCTTCTCGGGCGGGTCTTTCGGCGGCGGCTTCTCGGGAGGGGGCTCGGGCGGAGGCGGAGGCGGAGGGCGCTGAGAGGCGCTCACTCCGCCACGCGCACCACCTCGGCGATGACTCGTGGGTCGGCGAGCACGCGGAAGTGCCCTCCGCCGGCCAGTTCCACGTTCCGGGCACCGGCGAGTTCGCTGCCCTCCGGGATGTGCGGGTCGAACGGGCCGTAGACGGACACGATCCTCGCGTTGGCGTCCGCGGCCCTCGCCAGTGCTCGCATGGTGGCGTCGCCCGACGCGAACGCGCGCAACGACGGTGTGGGCATGAGGCGGCTGTACCGGGATCCGCCGAAGGGCGTCGCGACCGCGACCATCGCCCGCACCCGGGACCCTTCCGGGTCGAAGGCCATGACGTGCTTGCCGATCAGGCCGCCTTTGCTGTGGGCCACGAGCACGACGTCATGGAGGTCGCGCGACACCAGCAGTGCCGCGACGCGATCGGCGGACTCGGCGATCGGACGACGGTTGTCCCCCAGCTCCGCGACGACGTGCACCGGGTGTCCGCGCTCGTGCAGGGCGCGGGCCAGCGGCTCCATGAAGCGCCAGGTCTCGTAGATCCCGGGCAGCAGCACGATGGGGCGCCCCTCGCCCTCCTGCAGGTCGAGGTCCCCTCCGCCTCCCCGGGCTCGCAGCTGCGCCCGCACGGCGTAGGCGTAGTCCTTCACCCACCACGAGAGGTCGCGCGCTCCGGTTCGCAGGGCGCTCACGGCATCCATCGGCATGCCTTCATCCTGCGGGCGCGGGCGCGGCTCGCAGGCGGGGTTGCCACGACGACGCCGCACACCCGCGCATCGGGCGCAACCCCGGGATGACGGCGATCCGGGCCGTCTTAGGCTCGGGGCCATGGACATTTCGGACATCCGGTGGAACGAGCCCGCACGACAGAAGATCCTCGACGACGCCGACGGCGTGCTGCGGGAGGCCGTCGTCGCGGTCGCGCGTGAGAGCGAAGGGATCTCGTCGGACGAGGCCTTCGCGCAGATCAACGCGCGCATCAAGGACCGCTTCATCGACTACGAGCCCGGCCCCGACATCCGCACGTATGCCGACGCGATCGCCGCCGGAGAGATCCCCACCGACGACGCCGGATGACCCGCGGCACGATCCTGCCCCGCGGGCGCCAGTTCGTCCTCACCTGGGGCGTTCCGCGCGAGTACGGCGGCCTGACCGCCGCCCTCCTGCGGCGTTCCCGTTTGTTCGCTGGTCGTGGTGCGCCGGTGCACGTGCTCACGTGCGACGACCGCGACGACCGCGCTGCGGTCGCGGAGGAACTGTCCCGTCGCGACGCCCTCGGCGAGGGCGTCCGGCTCACGAACCTGTGGGACTGGCTGCGCGAGAACGACCTGCGCGGCCGATCGGTCGCGGCCGGCGCCGGGTTCGCCCCGCTTCCCGCCGGGGCGCTCGAGGAGACGTCGGGCGGGGTCGTCGTGAGACGCATCCGCACGGATGCCGAGGGCGCGGTGCTGCAGATCGACCATCTCCGCGCGGACGGGACGGTGGCCGCGAGCGATCGCCGCGACGTCCCGCACTCCTCCGGCCGGACGCGCCGCGTCATCGTCACGTGTGACGCTGCCGGCGCCCCCCGCGCCGCGTGGCGCGGAGTACGCGAGCTGTACGCGGCCTGGCTCGACCGCCTGACGGCCGGCGAGAGGTCGTTCCTCCTCGTCGACAGTAAGGCCATGGCCCGTTTCGCCGCGGGTTACCGGCGCCCGGGCGTCGTCGTGCTCCACATCGTGCACGGCTCGCACCTCACCGACGACGGCACCGCGATCCGCCCGTCGCGCGCCGAGGTGTTCTCGCGGCTGAGCGCGTTCGACGCGGTCGTGCTGTGCACCGCGCGCCAAGCGGGCGACGTGCGCCGTCAGGTGGGCCCGGCGCCGCTCCTGGCCGTCGTGCCCCACCCCGTCGAGGTGGGTGACGTGGAGACGAGCCGCCCCCGCGACGGCGCGGTCGTGCTGGCCCGCTTGGAGCCGATCAAGCGCGTGGAGCACGCGGTGGATGCCGTGGCCCGTGCCCGGCGGCGCGTCCCGTCGCTCGAGCTCGACGTCTACGGCGATGGTCCGGCCCGAACCCGCCTCGAAGGGGCCGGGGTCGACGGGGTCCGCTTCCACGGTTTCGACCCCGCCGCCCGAACCGCCCTGCAGCGCGCATCCGTACTGCTGATGACGAGTCGGTCCGAGGCCTTCTCGCTGGTCGTCGCCGAGGCGATGGCCGCGGGCTGCCTGCCCATCGCCTACGACGTCCCCTACGGTCCGCGCGAGCTCATCGTCGACGGCCGCACGGGATGGGTGGTGCCGGCCGGCGATGTCGACGCCCTCGCCGACGCGCTCGTGCGGGCGGCATCCCTCGATCAGCCCGCTCTCGAGCGCATGCGGCGGCAGGCGGTCGAGCGCGCACGCCGTTACGACGAATCGGCCGTCCTCACGCGATGGGCGCTGACGCTGTCGCGTGCGGCGCGACGCCACCGACTCCGCGAGGCGACATGGCGAATCCGCGAGGTGCTCCGGCGTCGCCTTCGGATCGGCTGAGATCCCTCGTGCGGGGCACGCGGCAGGCGTACTCTGCATCTACCCGGCCCCGGCATCGCCGGCGCGGATGACGCCGATACGGCGTCCGCGACGACTCCCGCCCGTCGAGCCCGTCCCCCACACGGCTCCGGACGGGAGTCGTCGTCCGGGTCAGCGGTCTTCGCCGTAGCCGCGGATGCTGCGCAGGTCGTCCTTCAGGTCTTCCTTGGAGGCGTCGCCCGGGACGATGTCGCTCTGCGGCGCATCGTCCTGCACGGCCGCATCCGCGGCCTGCTGCTCCCGCGCGCCGTCCTTCTTCTCCTCGACGCCGGCGTCGGTGGCGCCGTCCATGACGGGGGCGTCCTGGGTTTCTTCGCGATCGGTCATCGTCGTCCTCCTCGGGATGGGTCCTTGGTGGCATCCTGAGGGGTCCCTGCGGTCGCCGACCGGGGCTTGCGCGGCCCCGTCGGCGGTGTTCACACTCCGTGGTGGCCGGGGTGACGGCGCTCGAGAGCCGCCCCCTCGACGTCGACGTTGGGCACGATGCGCTCGAGCCACTTCGGCAACCACCACGCCGACCCGCCCAGCAGGTGCATGAGGGCGGGCATCAACAGCATCCGCACGACGAACGCGTCGAACAGGACGCCGAGGGCCAACCCGAGGCCGAACGACTTGATGATCACCGCCTCCGAGGTGATGAAGCCCGAGAAGACCGAGATCATGATGACCGCCGCGGCGATGACGACCGTACGCCCGGCGCGGAAGCCCTGCGCCACCGCGAGGCGCGGCGCGGCGCCGTGCGCCCACGCCTCGCGCATGCCCGTGGTCAGGAACAGCTGGTAGTCCATGGCGAGACCGAACAGGATGCCGACGAGGATCACCGGAAGGAAGCTCAGGATCGGGCCGGGATTGTGCACGCCGAACAGCCCGCCCAGCCAGCCCCATTGGAAGACGGCGGTGACGGCCCCATAGGTCGCGAACAGCGACAGCACGAAGCCGAGCGTCGCGATGAGCGGAACCAGGAGCGAACGGAAGACCATCACCATGATGAGGAACGACAGGCCGACGACGACCACGAGGTAGATCGGCAGCACCTCGGCCAGCCCCTCGGAGATGTCGATGTTGATCGCCGCGGCCCCCGCCACTCCGAGCGCGATATCACCGTCGACGGGTGGCAGGGCGCGAAGGTCGCGGACGAGCCGATCGGTGGACACCGCGTTGGGCCCCTCGGTGGGGATGACCTGGAAAGCGGCCAGCGTGCGATCGTCGGAGACGGCGACGGGAGCGACGGCGGCGACGCCGTCCTGGGCGAACAGCTCGCGCGCCACGTCGAGCTGCAGGCCCTGCACATCGGCCTCCGCGGTACCGGCGGGGAGGGAGGCCGTGACCAGCAGGGGGGCGTTCGAGCCGGCGCCGAAGGCCTGCTCACTCCAGGTGAAGGCCTTGTAGCCGGTGGAGTCCGCGGCTTCCGATCCGCCGTCGGGCAGCCCCAGGCGCATCGAGAGGGCCGGGATCGCCACGACGAGCAGGGCCAGGGTGGCGACGATCATCGTGACGACCGCGCGGAGGGTCGACATCGGCCGGACGGGCCGGGCAGTCGGCGCGCCCGGGCCGGTCGCCGTGCGCGAGGAGCGCCGCGAGTGCTCGTCTCGATCGACGGATGCCGTCCGCGCGGCACGTCGTGGATGATCCGCCGCGTCGGCCGCGATCGCCGCGCGGGCGCGCGCCCGACGCCCGAGGACTCGCGTCCCCGCCAGGCCGAGGAGAGCCGGCGTCAGCGACACCGCGATGAGCACGGCGACCAGGACGCTGACCGCTCCGGCCGTACCCATGAGGCCGAGGAAGGGGATGCCGGTGATGTTGAGCGCGAGCAGGGCCACGATGACGGTGGACCCGGCGAACACGACGGCGTTGCCGGCCGTACCGTTCGCCAACCCGATGGACTCGCGTATGTCGGCCCCGGCCAACAGCTGTCGGCGGTGGCGATAGAGGATGAACAGCGCATAATCGATACCCACGGCGAGGCCCAGCATCACGCCCAGGAACGGGGTGACGGATGCCATCTGGATGAGCCCCGAGAACGACAGCGTGGCCATGGCGCCGATGGCCACGCCGATGATCGCGGTGACGATGGGGAACGAAGCGGCCAGGAGCGAGCCGAGGACCACGACGAGGACGATCCCGGCGACGGCGACGCCCACGACCTCACCGACGCCGAAGATCTCGGGGACGCCCTGCGAGATCTCGGTGTTGAAGGCCACCTCGACGCCGGCGACGGGGTCGGAGAAGTGCTCGACGACCGCTTCCTTCGAGGCCTCGGTCAGTTCGAGACGGGGCTTGTCGAACGAGACGTTGACGATCGCCGTCGAGCCGTCCTCCGATACGAGGCGAATGGCATCCGCGAACCCGAGCAGTTCGGCCCCGTCGTCGAGCTGCGTCTGCTGGGCGTCGATCTGCGCGAGGCCCGCGGTGAGCTGCGCCTGCTGCTGCTCGAGCGCCGAGCGCTGTTGGTCGATCTGCTGCTGCTGCGCCTCGAGGGCGGCCACCTGCTCCTGCTTCTGCGCGGAGGGCAGCCCCGCTGCCTCGAGCTGTGCCCGCCCCTGGTCGAGACGCTGCTGGCCGGCCTCCAGCTGCGCCGCCCCCTCCGTGAGCTGCTGCTGACCCGCCTCGGCCTGCGCGCGCGCCTGATCGAGCTGAGCGCGCCCGTCGACGAGCTGCCGACGTCGAGCGTCGAGCTGCTCCTGGGCGGTGAAGGGGTCGGTCACCCGGGCGACGTCGGGAAGGTCGTCCGACGAGTCGACGAGTGCCGAGATGGCCGTGCGCTGCGCATCGGTGAGCGGGGAGCCGTCGCCGGTGCGGAACACGACCGTGCCCGCTGCACCGGCGAAATCGGGGAGCTCGTCCTGCAGTTCGGCGATGACGTCACCGGATGCCGTACCGGGGATGTCGAAGCTGGAGCTGAGCCCTTTGAAGCCGACGAGGAAGCCCGAGACGACGATGCCGAGGATGACGGCCCACGCGACGATGACCGTCCAGGCGCGGCGTGCGGCGAACGTTCCGAGGCGGTGCAGCAGTTCGGCCATTCAGGTATTCCTCTCGTGCGGTGCGCGCGAGAGCACCGTCGGCCTCGATCAGCGGGGAAAAGATAACACGCACCGTCTCGTCTTGTTCTGTGAGCCGTCGTCCAGAATGTGTGTCATGGCCCTTCCGCGCAGTGGACCGATCCGCAGTCAGGCGGCCCGCTCGGCGATCCTCGACGCGGCAGCCGCGCTCTTCGCCGAGCAGGGCTACGACCTCCTCACGATCGAAGGCATCGCCCGGCGCGCCGGAGTGGGCAAGCAGACCATCTACCGATGGTGGCCGAGCAAGGGCGACGTCCTGGCCGAAGCCATCCTGGAGCGACGCCTCCTCGGGGCTCAGCGCGAGCTCCCCGACACCGGGGACGCTCGGGCCGACCTCGCGACCTGGCTGAGCGATCTGTTCACCCTTCGAGCGAGTCCCGACGGTGAGGGCCTGCTGCGCTCCCTCGTCGCCGCGGCCGCGGGCAGCTCCGAGACGGGCAGAAGACTGCGCACCGAGATCCTGGCGGCGCCGCTGATGGATCGCCTCGCCGTCGCCATGGGGGGAGCCGCCGGCGCTCGGCTCGAGGCCGCCGCCGACGCTCTCGTGGGCGGTGTCATCCTGCGTGCGCTGAGCCGCGAGGACTTCGGGCTCGACGACATGCGCACCCTCGTCGACACCGTGGTCGGGCCGGCACCCCGGTGATGACGCGCCAAGACCCGGCGCCCGCTCGCCCCTGACCCCTACCACAGCGGCGAGCGCGACGTCCAGACCGGGAACGCACAGCTGCGTCCCGTAAGATGATCGCAGCAAGGGGAGTACTCCCACCGCGACGTTCTCGTCAATACGGATCACGCCATCGTGATCCCGGGACGTCGGCCCATCTCGCCGGGTGGAGGAGACCTTGGTGTCTTGTCGTACACCTATTTCCCTTGGAGGCCGCCGTGGGCGTCACCCCCCTCGTCTGGATCATCACGATCGCGATCACCATCGCGTTCTTCGTCTTCGAGTTCTTCGCGCACGTGCGCAAGCCGCACGAACCATCGATCGGCGAATCCGCCCGCTGGTCGGCGTTCTACATCGGCCTGGCCCTGCTGTTCGGCGTCGGCATCGGCATCTTCTCGGGCTGGACCTTCGGCGGTGAGTACTTCGCCGGGTATCTGACCGAGAAGGCGTTGTCGATCGACAACCTCTTCGTATTCCTCATCATCATGACCGGGTTCGCGGTACCGAAGAAGTACCAGCAGAAGGTGCTGATGATCGGCATCGTGATCGCGCTGATCATGCGCGGTGCGTTCATCGCCGTGGGCGCGGCGCTCATCGAGAACTTCTCCTGGATCTTCTACATCTTCGGCGCCCTCCTGCTCTTCCTGGCTTACCGACAGGCGTTCTCGCACGGCGAGAGCGACCCCGCCAACGGCAAGTTCATGCGTTTCGTGCGCCGCGTCCTGCCCGTGAGCGAGGAGTACAACGACGACAAGCTCACCGTCCGCAAGGACGGCAAGCGCTTCGTCACCCCGATGCTCCTGGTCATCATCGCGATCGGTTTCATCGACCTCGTCTTCGCGGTGGACTCCATCCCCGCGATCTACGGTCTGACCAACGAGGCCTACATCGTGTTCGTCGCGAACGCCTTCGCGCTCATGGGTCTGCGCCAGCTGTACTTCCTCATCGGCGGCCTCCTCGAGCGCCTCGTCTACCTCGCGCAGGGTCTGGCCGTCATCCTGGCCTTCATCGGCGTCAAGCTCGTCTTCCACGCGCTGCACGTCAACGAGCTGCCCTTCATCAACGGCGGTGAGCCGCTGCTGTGGGTCCCCGAGATCCCGATCTGGTTCTCGCTGCTGTTCATCGCCGCCACCGTGGCCGTCGCCACCATCGCGAGCCTGCGCAAGACCCGCAACGACGACGAGAAGAAGAAGAGGGAGACCTTCGACGGCGAGAAGGTCATCCACGCCCCCGAGGACTGACTCTCCGAACCGGTGACGGGCTCGCGGCTCCGGCCGCGGGCCCGTTTCGTCTGCCGTATCCGAACGGCGAGCGCAACCCCGGCGGGACGCCCCGGTGGTCGTCCTACCGTGGCCGACATGACGCGATTCGGCTACACCCTCATGACCGAGCAGAGCGGCCCGCGGGCGCTCGTCGACTACGCCGTCGGCGCCGAGCGCGCCGGCTACGACTTCCTCGTCTCCAGCGACCACTACTCGCCGTGGCTCACCAGCCAGGGCCACGCTCCCTACGCCTGGACCGTGCTCGGCGCGGTGGCGCAGGCGACCACCGACGTCGAACTCATGACCTACGTCACGTGCCCCACCGTCCGATACCACCCGGCGGTCGTCGCGCAGAAGGCCGCGACGCTGCAGTTGCTCTCCGAGGGCCGCTTCACGCTCGGTCTCGGATCCGGCGAGAACCTCAACGAGCACGTCGTCGGCGAGGGCTGGCCCGCCGTGCACGCGCGCCAGGACATGCTCGTCGAGGCCATCGAGATCATCCGCGCGCTGCACACCGGCGACCTCGTCACCTACGACGGCGAGTACTTCCGCGTCGACTCCGCTCGCGTGTGGGACGCCCCCGACGGCGGCGTGCCGATCGGCGTGGCCGTGTCGGGCGAGCACTCCATCGAACGTTTCGCACCCCTCGGCGATCACCTCATCACGACGGAGCCCGACGGCGATCTCATCAGCGGCTGGGACGCCCACCACGACGGTGAGTCCCGCAAGATCGGCCAGATCCCGATCAGTTGGGATCCCGACAAGGATGCCGCGATCGCGCGCGCGCACGATCAGTTCCGCTGGTTCGCGGGCGGGTGGGCCGTCAACGCCGATCTGCCGACGCCGGCGGGCTTCGCGGGCGCGTCGCAGTTCGTGCGCCCGGAGGACGTCGCGGATTCCATCGCGTGCGGTCCCGACCTCGATGAACTCGCCGAGAGCGTCCGCCCGTTCATCGACGCCGGCTTCACCGATATCGCCATCGTCCAGGTGGGCGACGAGCAGCAGCAGCGCTTCGTCGACGAGATCGCCGCTCCGCTGCTCGAGAAGCTGCGCGCGCTGTGACCTCGGCGGGGCGCGCCCGATGGCGCGTCCCGCCCCTCAACGGCGGATGTGTCCCGCCTCGACGACCCATTGCTCGAGGCGCCACACGGGGAGGCGGAAGACGCGGGCGACCGCGACCGCCGAGAAGCCGCCGTCGACGACTGCGGCGATCGCGAACTCTCGCAGCGACGTGAACTCACGGCCGGCGAGGGCCCCCTGACGCAGCTCCGCGAACGTGCGGGGTTGCCGCATCGCCGCCGGGCCCGACGCATTCAGGACGTACGGCGACCCGGAGTCCGCGGGACGACGATGCGGGTGACCGGGCGCCGGCAGAGCCGGCACGACGGTCTGCGCGGGCGGCGCGGGCACGATGTCGGATGGCTCGGAGACGTTCGTCCACGGCGCCGGCGGAAGCTGCCCGCCCCAGGAGGCCTCCGTCGCCCGCGTCACGGCTCGCGGCACCTCGCGCGTCTCGTCTCTGCCGGCAGGGACGACGACCTTCGGCTCGTCGGGCGGTTCGGGCATCGTGGGCGCCGCCCTGGCCGAGGTCCACGGTGCCGCCGGCAGCTCTCCACCCCACACGACCTCGCTCGGCACCACGTACGGACTCACGACGGCGGCGGCCGGTGCGGAGGTCAGCCAGGGAGCCGGCGGCAGTTCTCCACCCCACACCACCTCGCTCGGCACCACGTACGCGCTGTGCGGCACGCGGGACGGCGACGCCGGATCGGAAGCGGCCTCCCCGAAGAGTTCGGCGACCTCGACCTCGAACGTCTCGGCGAGCGCGACCAGCGTCGCCAGCGACGCCGTCGTGCGACCCGCTTCGATCGCCCGCACGCGGGACTCCGACAGTCCGGCCTCGAACGACAGGGCCAGCACCGTCAAGCCGCGCTCTTCGCGCAGACGGCGCACGCGCTCGGCCAGGACCCGCAGCACCTCGTCGAGGCGCCCATCCAGTGATGCCTGCGTCAAGCGATCCTCCCCTCAGCCGACAACGCGCACCTGTGTCCGGGGGAGACAATGAAGACTATCGCGTTCCCCGCCGCGGAGCGGGGACGCTGACGGTGCCGCGCGTTCGTGCCGCGCGCCCGGTCCCGCTGCGCGCGTCAGCCCCGCAGCGCGGCCGAGCCCAGGACGCGCTCGACGGCGATCTCCAGCACGACGCGCTCGGGGTTCACGCGCGGCTGCCGGTATCGCGCGGCGTACAGCTCGACGGCGTGCGCCACGGCATCCGGATCCTCGCTCACGCGCGCGGTGCCCTCGAAGCTCATCCATCGCGCACCGTCGACCGAGCACACCGAGGCGCGCCCGGAGCGAGCGGCGTTGACGAACTTCTGCGTCCCGCGCGATCCGATCACACGCACGACGCCGTCTTCGTAGGTGAATCCGACCGGGACGGAATGGATGCGACCCGACCGGCCGAGGGTCGAGAGGGTGGCCAGGTGGTATTCGCTCAGGAAGGCGAGGGCGTCATCGGTCAGCACCCTTCCAGCGTGCCACGGCCGACGACCTCCGAGACGGTCTTCGTGGCCGTCTCCCACCGGCGGATGCCGACCGCACGCACCGATCGCTCGAGAGGGGCGTGTTCAGACAGCACCCGCAGCGCGTCGCCGACGCGATCCAGCGCGACCCGTCGCCCGAGGGTGACGTGCGGTGTCCACGCTCCCGGTCGCGTGTGGTCGGCGTCGTCCCCGGCCCCCGCGAGGTCGTGCACCCGCGTGTGGAGGTCCACCAGCGCCGCCGAGGGGACGACCGAGCGCGCGATCACCCTCGTGCGCCCCGCACCGAAGAGCACGGGTGCACCGAGGGTCATCCCCAGGGGAAGGGCGTCGGCGAGGGGCGCCGCATCGAGATCCGGCAGGCTCGGGCGCACGAGCAGGGTGATGTGCGGACGATTGCTCTCCCCCGTGTGGCGCGCCTGGCTGGGGAGATCGGCTGCGGCGAGCGCGTCCCATTCCTCGCGCATCGCCGCGTCGGACTCGTCGTCGAAGACGAGCTCGAGGCTGACGATGTCGCTCACGCGCGGTTCACCGGGTCGACCACCAGGCGGCCGCGACGAGCGCCGGCTGGAAGAAAAGGCGTCCGAACCGCTTCTGATCGGTGTCGAGACCGAAAGCCGACCGTCCCTTGCGCCACTGGTCGATGTTCCCCGGGAAGATCGCGATGAAGAACGCGGCCAGAGCGGCTCCGATTCGACGACGCTCCTTGGGCAACGCGACGAGGGCGAGACCGAACGCCGCCTCCACCACGCCGGATGCCACGACGACCGCGTCCCGATCGAGGGGGCCGTGCTCCACCAGGGCATCCGGCACCTGGGCTTGGAAGTCCCGCCGCGCGAAGGTGAGGTGGGAGATACCGGCGAACATCATTGCCAGGGCCAGCGCCCAGCGCACGAACGACTTCATAGGAGCACGCTAGAGCGCGAGCCCCCGACATCCGCCAGGCTTGACGACCGCTCGCGGACCCTTCTCTCCCGGGGATCCGGCGCTACGGCACCGGTCCGCATTGCGCAACCCCCGGCCGCAGACGACGCTTCGCGCTTGACTGGGACCACGTCGGCCGAGGAGGTGCCCCATGACGATGACGGATGCCGAGTCCCCGGCAACCCGCGAGGAAGATCTCGATGCGCTGCTCGTGCGGGCGGCGTCGGGCGATTGCGACGCGTTCGTCGCCTTTTACGACGCGACCTCGCCGCGCATCTACGCGATCCTGCTCTCACTGACGGGCGTGGCGACGAAGGCCGAGCGGCTGCTCGAGGGCATCTACATCGAGGCGTGGGAGCGCATGCGCGGGCGCAACGCTCCCCCGTGCCCGGGGATGCAGTGGATGTCGGCCATCGCGCACCGGCACGCGTCCGGTCGAGCCTGAGACGCACGCGGGGCCGCGACGGGCGGGCCGACGCGCCCTACGAGGCGTCGACCGACGTGGTGATGACGTCGTGGGTCTCGAGGTCGACCGTGAGGCCGCTCGAGGAGTTCGCGGAATTCGCGTACGTCTGCAGGAGGGCCGGGTCGAGCATCTCCGGCTCGACCGAGCCGAACACGAAGCGGAGCGGGATCGACGGCTGGAGCCAGATCGTGCTGCGACCGGCGGCCTCACCCGACGGATGCCGCCACGACATCGTGAAGCTCTCTCCACGACGCAGTTTCGTGGCGATGACGACCTTCACGTGCGCGAGGACCCGATCGGGGATCTCGATCGCTCGCTCGGAGGAACCGTAGAACAACGAGCCCATCAGCTCCTCCTTCCGAGGATGCCACCTGCCCATATTTTACTAAGTTGCCTAACTATCACCAAGTGAATTCGCGGGAAATCTCCGGAGGGACGCTTCGTCGGACCCGGGGGCAAGGTAGTTCCGTCCCCTGGAATCTCGGCGACCGAACTACAATGGCGCGACGGGGGCCAGACCCGGAGGAGACGCATGACGATCGAGACCGCACACGACCCCGCGACCACCGCCGCGCAGGCGGTCGAACGTCTCCGCCTCGCCGAGGCACGTCTCGCCCGACGCCGCCAGACGGAGTGCGGGCCGAGCGAGAATGCGCGGGCCGCGATGCGCCTCATCCTCGAACGCGCCGACACCGGCGCGAACATCACTCCGACGGAGATCGCCCAATCCCTCGCCATCTCCACGGCATCCGTCACCGGAATGCTGGACCGCCTGCACGCCGGCGGGCTGATCGCATTCGTCGCGAATCCGGCCGACCGGCGCAGCAAGTTCGTGGTCCCGTTCGACCGCGACGTCGACCCCGACGCCATCGACCCCGTCACGGCCCGCATCCGGGAGTTCGCCCTCGATCTCCCCACCGACACCGCGGGCCACCTCGCGCAGTTCCTCGACCGCGTGCGCGAAGTCGTCGATGCGGAATGCCGCTGACGGCGTCAGGACGACGCGACGGCCTCGGGGTCGGGCTCGGTCGTGATGCTGAGACCGCCGGGCGAACTCGCCTCGTTCATGAGGTCGTCGATCCATCGACGATTCAGCTGAGGCGCGCGACTGCCGTAGAAGTGGAAGACCAACGGGATCGACGGCGAGATCCACAGGCTCCGGGTTCCGCTGCCGTCGCCGAGCGGGAAATGGAACATGAAGGGCTCGCCGCGACGCAGCTTGTTCATGAAGACCATGCGCAGGTGGGAAAGAGTCCGGTCCTCGATATCGAACGAATGACCCAGGGTGTTGTAAACCAGTTTGCCCACGTTGACAGCGTATCGCGCTCCGTGAGGTTAACTACTGCTCCGCAGCTTCTCTCACACCTCAACTAGAGTGCTCAGCGTGCCCCGACTTCCGCGCTCCACCCGCACCCGGCGCCGGGTCCCCCGCGCCGTGCTGGTGGCGCTCGCCGTGGTCGCGGCCGTCGCCGTCATCGCCGTGATCGCCGTCGTCGGCAACCTCGTCACGACCCTCTTCCAGACGCTCTCCGCGCGACCGCCCGCTGTGGACACGCGCATCGTCGCGCCCGACGAGTCGAAGGCCGCCCAGGCGGCCGATGCCGCCGCCGGCGACACCGAGGAACAGGCCGCCGCGCAGTGGCTCGCCTCCCAGCCGACCACGTATTGGCTCACTCCCGAGATCGACCCCGTCGACGAGGTGTGGGACCGCGTCGCGCATCTCGCCGCCGAGGCCCGGGATCAGGATGCCGCCCTGTCCATCGCGGTCTACGGTCTCCCCGATCGCGACTGCGGCAACCACTCCGCCGGCGGACTCGATCCGGACTCCTACCGCGCCTGGACGCAGCGCATCGGAGACGCCCTCGGCAACGCGTCCGACATCCAGAAGATCGTCATCCTCGAACCCGACAGCATCGCCCTGTCATCGACGTGCGGATCGCCCTCCGACCGCGCCGGCTACCTCAAGGACGCCGTCGACAACATCCGCGGGACCGATACCTGGATCTACATCGACGGGGGCCACTCGTCGTGGCATCCGGTCGCGGAGATGGCTGATCTCATCCGCGCGACCGGAGTCCTGCCCGACGTGCGCGGCATCGCGCTCAACGTCTCGAACTACCAGGACACGGCGGCCGAGTTCGACTACGCCCACGCCCTCTCCGACGAGCTGGGCGGGACGCACGCCGTCATCGACACCTCCCGCAACGGTGCAGGACCCGCCGGTTCCGAGTGGTGCAACCCGGCCGGCCGGCTCGTCGGCAGTCCCACGGGCTCGTTCGGCGACGGCGTCGTCGACACCAATCTGTGGATCAAGCCGCCCGGAGAGAGCGACGGCGAGTGCAACGGCGGGCCCACCGCGGGCACATGGTGGCCGTCGGCAGCCGTCGAGCTGACCCGCGAACAGCGCTGACCCGCACACCGCAGTCCGCGGCGCGCGAAGCCCGACGGTCGCCAACGTCGGGAAGTGTGTCAAGATTGCGCTCGTCGCTTCGCGACGCCGTGTCTCGGGGGAGTACGCGGGCACGATCTCGTGCGAAGCCGGAAGAGTGGGTGAAATGAGCGACAGCTCCGAGTTGCTGAAGACCGCGGTCATCGTCGAAGACGACCCCGACATCCGTCATCTCCTCGTCGAAGTGCTCGAGTCCGCCGGGTTCTCGACCGTGTCGGTCGGCAACGGCATCGACGGCGTCCGCGCCGTGCTCGCCTACCAGCCGTTGATCACCACCCTCGACGTCAACATGCCCGGCATCGACGGGTTCGAAGCGGCCCGCCGCATCCGCCAGCAGAGCGACACGTACATCATCATGCTGACCGGCCTCGAGGAGGAGGCCGACGTCGTGCTCGGACTCGGCGCCGGCGCCGACGAGTACGTGGTCAAGCCGTTCCGACCACGCGAACTGCGCGCGCGCATCGAGGCTTTGCTCCGGCGCCCCCGCGGCGGAGAGCCCCACGCGCCCACCGCGCCCCGGCAAGACAGTGTCGGCCCCTCGTTCCCGAATCCCCGCACCGAGGCATCCGCTCCCCCGGCCCCCGCCGCGGCACCGAGTGCAGCGGTGATCGTGCCGTCGTCGCAGGGGCCGGAACCCCGCGCGGAGGCGCAGGCCCCCGCCTCGCGGACGGAGCTCGTGCCCCGTCCCGCCGCCGGCGACCTCACCCCCACCGGAGGGGCGTGGATCGCGCACCGCGACCTCCAGCTCGACCCCGACAGCCGCCTCGTGCGCGTCGGCGGCGAGGAGCTCGAGCTGACGCGCACCGAGTTCGACCTGCTGGCGACCCTCATGGAGTCCAAGCGCCGCGTGCGCAGCAAGGCCGATCTCACGCTCGTCCTGCGCGGGGAGTCCTATGTCACGAGCTACTTCGTCGGCGAGGCCGACAAGAGGGCGATCGAGGCGCACATGACCAACCTGCGCCGCAAACTCGGCGACAACCCGGCCAACCCGCGCTACATCGAGACCGTGCGCGGCGTCGGATACCGACTGACCTCGGAGCTGCTCGCCGCACCCTGAGCCGGATGCGAATAACGGATGCCTCGACCCTCCCCAGGGCCGAGGCATCCGTGTCTCTGATGCGTTCGGGCGCGATCAGATCGTGTGTTCGTCAGACCTTGAAGCCGTGCTGGCGACGAACGAGCTTGGAGAACATCAGGAGGGTCTGCAGCACGGTGACCACACCGACGATGGGCCAGCCGATCCACAGGATCGAGGACTGCACCATCGGGCCGACCATGACCCAGATGACCGCGAGGGCGATGGCCACGGCGATCAGGACGACCATCGGGGTCCAGTGGCCGAGCCCGCCACCGCGCTCCGCCTTGGCCTGCATCGCCCAGTTGTCGACCTTCTTGCGCGAGAGGAAGCGGGTCCACGAGCGCACGAAGTGGCTGATGCGGATCCACATGAACAACTCGGCCGGGAAGAAGAGCACCGCGAACAGCACATCGCTGCGGTTGCAGTTCTTCATGGTCCGCGCGATGCGCAGATTCAGCAGCATGGCGATCACCGGCGGGATCAGCCACACGGGCGAGAACACGAAGGCGCCGATCGACAGCGACCCCGCGAGCAGCGTGAGGAACGCGACGCGGACGAACAGGTTGGTCAACATGCCGAAGTTCTCGAACCAGCGCAGTCGCAGGTTGGGGTGGAACGGCTGACCCTTGGTGTCACCGCGCTGCCCCGGCCACATGAGCTCGATCGCGCCGTAGGTCCACTTGACCTGCTGGGCGTCGTAGCCCGACAGGGTCGTCATGCCGCCCACGTCGGCCCGTGCGTACGGGCTGATCTTGGTGAGGTAGCCGGCGCTCTTGATCTGCAGCGAGAGGAGCGAGTCCTCCACTTCGGAGTCCTTCACCCAGGGCGTCGACTGGTGGTTCTGCTTCATGGCGTCGCGCAGCGCGTTCGTCGAGAAGATCGAGAACTGTCCGCCGAGCACCGCCATGTTGCGGCCGCGCAGCATGTTCTGGAGGTTGAACGCGGCGAACTGCGTGCGCTGTCCGGCGGTGAGGAAGCGGGCGATCACGCCCTTGATCGGCTTGTCGTCGATCGTGTAGATCGCCGAGATGCCGCCGATCCGCGAGTCCGAGACGGCCTCGGTCTCGAGGTACTCGACGGCCTTGGTGTCGGCGATGGTGTCGCCGTCGACGCCGAGGAGGTAGTCGTACCCCTCGACGAGGGAGTACCCGTAGTTGAGCGCGCCGACCTTCTTGTCGGGGTTCTTGCCGATGTCGTGGACGAACACCTCGGTGAACTGCTCGCCCAGTTCGGTCTGCAGCTCGTGCGGCCCGCTGTACTCGGACGCGATCTTGACCGTGGCGTCCGAGGTGTTGTTGACGACGACGTGGATGACATCGGGGACGCGCGTCTGTGCGAGCAGGGCCTCGATCACGTCGGCGATCGACTCCTCCTCGTTGTATGCGGGGATGACGCACCCGATCGTCGAACGGTGCACCGACGTGTGCTCCAGGACGGCGGCGAAGTCGTCCGCGAACCCGTGCTCCTCCGCCGTCGTCGACGCCGCCAGCTCGCCCTGCTGGAGGTGGAAATCCCGGGCGGCGGGGGTGAAGCTTCGCGCATCGGTCATGGCGGTGTCTTCCTGTCGGTGTATCGGCGGATTAGCCGAGTCCTACTCTGGTAGGTTCACCGCAACGCGACCACTGCACACGACCACCGTCCCCGCAAGATTTCCTCAAGATTTGCGGCGGATCCCGAAGGAGACGCGCCTCGTGATCTTCCTCGCGCTGCTGGCATCCATCGTCGCGGCGGGCCTCGCCCTCACCATGCTCTTCCTCACACACGGTCGACCGGACGACGACCGGGGCGGCCAGCGCGCGGACATGGTGCGCTACTTCGGGGTGGCAGCGATCGCGGCCCTGCTGTGCGGGACGATGAACGTCCTCGAGACGGCCGGGGGCGGCGACACGGCGGCGGCGGTCGGCAATGCCACCAATCTCGTCGCCGTCGGCCTCATGTGGGCGGGAGCGCGCCGATTGAATCGCCGCCGCGCGATCGGGGCGGTCAGCACCGCGGCCGGTGCCGTGCTGATGCTGGGCTTCACCTTCCTGATCCCCCTCGAGGACGCGACGCTGCTGAAGACGGCCGGTCTGACGGTCTACGGCGCCTTGAGCGCTCTCGAGCTGGCCCGCCGCCCGCTCGGCGCCCTGTCCGGCGCGCGCGTCCTGGCCTGGACGCTGGGCGCCTACGCCGCCTACAACCTCGCCCGACTCGTGGTCGTGGCCGTCGTCGGACCGGGAGCGCTCCTCGGCGGCGGACCCGTGTCGGCCGAGGCGACCGCGGCCGTCAGCGCCGTCGCCATCGCCGTCGTCTCGCTCGCGGTGGTGCGCCTGGGACGTCAGCTCGACGACGCTCCGGCGCCCGGCACGCGGGCGCACGACCGGGGGTCACTGCGCCGCGGGACCGTGCAGTTGCTCGCCGGATCCTCGCTGGTTCGGGCCACCATCGTCCGTGTGCCCGAGATCGACCTGATCCGCGCCGCTCACAGTACCGAACGGGCGGAGACGATGCTGCGCACGGTGGCAGCGGCCCTCGACGACGCGATCGACGACGTCGCGTGCGGGATGCCGGTGCGCGACACGGTCTTCGCCGTCGCGCCGGCGCTCCTCGACACGGCCGATCTCGAGAAGGCGGTGCGTCGCGCCTTCGCCGCTCGGATGCCCGGAATCGATTACGACGACGTCCCCGACCTCGCTTTCGAGCACTATCTCATCCGCGACGTCGACGATCTGTCGCTGCTCATGGAGAGTCATCGTCCGCGCCCCCGGCAGGAGCTCTCCGACTGAGGCTCCGGCCGCCGCCGACGTCAGTTCGAGCCGGTGGTCTGCCCCCAGCCGGGCGCGCGACCGGTACCCGAGGTCGTGCCCGTCGAGTCGGCGGCGGCGCCCTGGCCCTCGTCGGCGAAGATCGCGATCGGGAGGTACTGGTACACGGTCTGCTGCGAGAACGACGAGTCGGTGTTGGCGGTGCCTTCGACGGCCACGTTCAGCGCGAATTCGAGGGTGATGCCGTAGGTGTCGTTCGGCAGCTGCCGGATGGACGTCGTGGGGACCAGCAGACCCCCCTGGAAGCTGTTCAGGAGCAGACCGCGGTCGGAGCGCAACGTGTCGGAGGGCACGAGCGTCCGGGGATCGGCGCTGAACTGGAACGGATTCGAGACCTGACCGTTCGTCTGCGCGGTCTGCGACGAGATCGACACGGATGACAGATACACGCGACGCTTCTGGGTGAGCACCGCCTTCTCGTCGACCCTCTTGTCGACGACGTTGATGGCGAACCCGAACTGCTTCTCGTTCGTCGACGTCCACTCCATCGTGCGCTTGGGGTTGTCGGCCCAGACGTCCAGCCGCACTTCGAGACCGTCGGCCACCTCGGAGGTCAACGAGACCGACCCGTCGTAGGTGAATTGGGAATCGAACGGCATGGACGAGGACGACACGGCGGGCTCGGGGGTGGCGACCACGACGGACTGGCCGTTCGCCCCGCCCGCTTGACCGGGCAGCGCGTTGAACAGATCGGCGACCTGAGTACAGCCGGTCAACGTCGAGGGAAGAGCAACGGCGAGGGCGAGGGCCACGACGGTCGCGCGCGCACGGCGGCGAGAGGTCACGCTCACGGGAATCTCCTGAGGATCAGCGCGAGAACGCGCAGAGGTCGATAAACGACCATCACGCTGCGGGATGCAGGCCTCAGGGGGAGTCTGACCGGGCGTCGTGACGCTTGTTCACGCGCGGCGAGCAGAGACAGGATGGCGCGCTGAACATTACACCACTCTCTATACACTCGTGACATGGCATCCGCGAGGAGCGTCCCCCCGGCGGTTGTCCCCGGAGGCGCGCAGGACGAAGACGGTGCGAGCCCCAGCAGCCGCACGCGCTCGGTCTGGTTGCTCCAACTCGTGCTCGGCGCGAGCGTCGTCATCACCGTCCTCCTCGTCCAGGCCCTCGAGCCGTCCCTGTTCGCGCTGTGGTCGTTCTCGTCCGGAGTGGGCGTGGTGATCGCCCTCACCGCGGTCGCGATCGTCGTGCCCTGGCATCGGCTCCCCCGCTCGGCGGTGGCCGCGGTCCCCTTCGGAGACATCGTCGGCATCGGGCTGCTGAGCTTCGGAACCGACCTCCGATTCGGGTTCTTCTGGGTCTTCCCCATCATCTGGATCGCCACTCACTTCGCCCTTGCCTACCTCGTCTCCGCCCTCGGTGCGGTCGGCACGCTGATCGTCATCGACGCGACGGTGAACGCCTCCGGACCCGTCACGGCACTCCGCCTGATCGTCGTCCTGCTGTCGCTGACGTTCATCGCGATCACGTCGTTCCTCTCCGCGCGGCAGACGAGAGCGTTCAAGCAGCTCCTGCGCCGTCAGGCGAGCCGGCTCCAGGGCACACTGCAGCGGGTCTCCGGCCAGGAACGACGCGTCTCGCAGATGCTCAACGGTCTCGACACCGGCATCGCCCGCCTCTCGGCCGACGGCGAGGTGCTCGCTCTGAACGACACCTACGTCGACCTGTACGGCGTGGAGCGCGACGAGCCCCAGCGTCCCGGAGGAGCCGTCGAATACGCGAACCTCCGCGGCGAACCCCTGCC
Source organism: uncultured Microbacterium sp. (assembly GCF_947489255.1). GTDB lineage: Bacteria > Actinomycetota > Actinomycetes > Actinomycetales > Microbacteriaceae > Microbacterium > Microbacterium phycohabitans. The sequence goes on along the minus strand of NZ_CANLCY010000001.1, from coordinate 626,248 downwards.
GGAATCCGAGCGGCCGTTCGCCCGCGCCGCCCGCGGCGAGCAGTTCGACGACGAGAGGGTCTGGCTCTTCGACACCCACGGGGATTGGCACGCCCTGTCGGTCTCGACCCGTCGCCTGATCTCCTCCGACGAGGCGGAGAGCACTCTCCTGATCGTCCACGACATCACGGCGCTGATCGAGTCGGAGCGGGCACGCGAACGCCTCGCGGCCACGGTCTCGCACGAGCTGCGCAACCCGCTCACCGCGATCATCGGACACGCCGATCTCGCCCTCGACGACCCGGGTCTGCCGCCGAAGGTACGCGATCAGCTCGAGGTCATCGCCGGGGCCGGAGAACGTATGCAGACGCTCATCTCGGAGATCCTCGCCAACTCGCGGGGCGTGTTCAAAGACCAGAGCGCGCCGGCCACCGCGGACGCGAGCCGCATCATCGCGTCGTCCCTCGCGTCGTTCCGCCCCGCGGCCGGGGCGCGTCGCGTCAACGTCATCGACGAGCTGCCCCCCTCGGCGGAGGTCGTCGGCGACGCCTTCCGTCTGCGTCAGGCTTTCGACAACATCCTTAGCAACGCCATCAAATACACCCCGGCCGGCGGAACCATCCGCATCTCGGGCGAGACGTCGCCCGACGACGTCATCCTGCGCTTCGCCGACACGGGGATCGGCATCCACCCCGACGACCTCGCCCGCGTCTTCGATCCGTATTTCCGCGCGCAGAGCGTGCGAGACAGTCCCACCCCGGGCACGGGTCTGGGAATGGGGATCATCCGCACCATCGTCGAAGAGCAGGGAGGCTCGCTCTTCCTCGACAGCGAACTGGGCGTCGGCACCACCGTGACCGTCGTCCTCCCCGTGCGCGCCGAGGTCGACGCGGCGTGATGCCCGACGACGTCCTGTCCAACCTGGGCCTCGCGCAGGCGACGGTGGCGACGCTCGGCACCGTCATGACCATCGGTCTCGGGTTCCTGCACCGCCCCTCCCGGTCCGCGCTGCTGTGGTCGCTGGCCTTCGTCCTGGCGATGACCAGCACCTGGGTCTCGGTGACCGGTGCGATCCTCGACGACGAGACGGTGCGTCGGGCCGGTCTGGGCCTCATGCTGGGCGCACCGGCTCTGATCTGGTCGGGGTTCCGCGCGCGACGCGGCGTGGCGGCGCTGCCGTGGATCGGCGTCCTGCAGGCCGTCGTCACGGCGGTGGTCTTCGTGTCCGTGGTCGACATCAGCGCCTACGGTCTCGCGTTCCGACTCGCGTTCCTCGCCGCGGCGGTCTTCGCCGGCCTGACGCTCGCAGAGATGCGGCACGCCGCCGATCGGCTCGAGCGCATGGCCCTCCCCCTCGCCGTCGTCTCCGCGGCCTTCGTCGCCCTCGGCGCCGGCATCCTCATCTCCGGCCTCTCGGCCCCCGCGAGCATCGGCGATCTCGCCCTCCCGCGCGTGCTCAACGGTCTGGCGATGCTGGTCTTCCTCGTCTGCGCGACGGTGTCGTTGCTGTACTTCACCTCGGTGTCGCCCAGCGGGCGGCGGGCGGCGTCCGCGTGGCCCCACTTCGTCGTCACCGCGTCCGATCGTCTGCGACGCGCGGCGCGTGCCCGTGAGGAGTCGTGGGCGGTCCTGACCGTCCGTCTCGACGATCCCCAGCACCTGCGCAGCGCAGCGGGCGAGAACGCCTGGACGCGCCTCGTCGAGGACTTCGAGAGGGTCGTCGCCGACACGTTCCCCGCCGAGGCCGATCTCGGCCGCGAGACGCGGGGCCGGGTGGTCGTCGTCCTCGCGCGACCGGACTCCGTGCTCCGCGAGCAGGTGCGCACCGTGCTGCGACGCATCACCGAACTCGACGGCTCGTCGTACGTCGGCATCCAGCTCTCCGCGAGCGTGGGATGGGTGCCCGCGGAAACGGGCGACTTCGAGTTGTCGACCCTCATCGCCGAGGCCGACCGCGCCGCCGACGAAGCGACTCGGCAGGGGGGCGATCGCTGGCAGCGCGTCCGCGCGTGATCAGCCTGCGGGCTCGGTGTCCCCACCACCGGCGATCGCGACGGTGAGCGTGTCACTGGCCGTCTGCTTGGCGAATTCGTTCGACGTCGGGGTGGTCTGGACCAAGAACTCGAAGGTGAACTGCAGGGTGACGAATGTCGCTTCTGCCGGCACCTCGCCGACGTTGAACGTCTGCGAATAGCTGTACGGAGCCAGCACCAGGTATCCCGGGGCGTCGGTCTGGTCGCTCTGCGCCGTCAGGGGTGAGAACGACTGCGACGCGTTGCCCGGGACGGCCGTCATGGTCGCCCGCTGCAGGTAGACCTTCTGTCCGTCGTCGGGGGACACCGTGGTCACCATCGACAGGCTGACGGGCTTCAACGCCGTCGGCGTCCAGCGGTCCATCGACAGAGTCGACCAGTAGTCGACCGTGGCGCTGACGGCGCCCGCGGTCAAGGGCCGCTGGGTCGAGCCGCTGGAGAGGTCGTTGCGCACCGGCTGCGGAGCCGCGCTCGTCGTGGCCGTCGGTGAAGCCGCAGCCGTCTGCTGTCCGCCGCCCTGCGCCCACGGAGGAGCACCGCATCCGGCGAGAGCGATCGCACCCGTGACCAGCAGCGTCGCGACGCCGATGAGCCTGCCGCGCCTCGTTGCGAGCCCCATTCGTCCTCCCCCGGATCGTTCCCTTCAGTGTAGGTGCCCGTAGAGGGGCGGCCGCCGCCGGACGCCTAAGGTGTGCGCGTGCAGCGCTCGTCCTCTCCCGCCCCTCCGCATCGCGCGTCCACCGTCTTCGCGGCGGTGGTGCTCGCCGTGTTCCTCGTCGGCATCGGGTGGACCGCCTGGATCGGGCTGCGGGGCGCATCAGCCGTGCAGCACCTGCGATCGGCGCAAACGACGGTCGACTCCGCGACGGCCGATGTCTCCGATCCGGCCGGGGCGATCGAGCGCCTCGGAGCGGCTGCGACCGACACCTCCGCCGCGCGCGGCCTCACCGACGACCCCGCCTGGAGGGCGGCCGAGATCCTGCCCTGGATCGGACCGCAGCTGGCCGCGGTCAGAATCGTCGCCGCCTCGGTGGACGACGCGGCATCCACGGCCGTCCGCCCCCTCGGCGCTGCCGCCGCCGTTCTGGCGCCGGGCGCTCTGCGCACCCCGGACGGCGCCATCGACGTGGCGCGGATCGCCGCCGCGCGTCCCGCCGCCGCCGACGCCGCCGCGCGACTGCGGACGGCCGCCGACGCCGTCGCCGCGATCGACCGTGCCCCGCTCCTGGGAGCACTCGCCACGGCCGTCTCCTCGACCGTCGAGTCGCTGGATCATGCGGCCGGCGCCGCCGATGCGCTGGAGCGCACGACGACTCTCCTCCCCCGCATGCTCGGCGTCGACGGCCGCCGCTCCACACTCCTGCTGTTCCAGAACAACGCCGAGTGGCGCTCCCTGGGTGGGGTGGTCGGTGCGGTGGCCGAGGTGAACGCCGAATCCGGCCGCCTCGCGCTCGTCGCCCAGGCGTCCAGCGCCGACCTCGCCGCTTTCGCCGACGAGCCGGTCCTCCCCCTCGCCGACGATGTCCGCGGCGTCTTCGACACGCGGCCGGCCCGATACCTGCAGAACACCACCCAGGTACCCGACTTCGCCGTCGGCGCCGCGATCGCCCGGGAGATGTGGCGGCGCACGCACGGCGACGAGGTCGACGCGGTGGTCGCGCTGGATCCGGTGGCGTTGTCGTACCTGCTGCGGGCGACGGGTCCCGTCACGCTGCCCACGGGCGATGTCATGGACAGCGCGAACGCCGTCCCCCTGCTGCTCGACGAGGTCTACCGCCGCTTCGCCGACCCCCACGAGCAGGATGTTTTCTTCCAGAGCGCTTCCGCCGCGGTCTTCATCGCACTCTCGGAGGGACGCGGTGACTCCACCGCTCTCATCCAGGCGCTGACGCAAGCAGGCGCCGAACGCCGCCTCCTGGTGTGGAACGCGGATGCCGCAGACCAGGCCGTTCTGGACGGTTCCACGCTCCAGGGCGCCCTGCCCGTGTCCGATGACACCCGCACCACGATCGGCGTCTATCTCAACGACGGCACCGGCTCGAAGATGGATTACTATCTCCACCCGCGCGTCGCGATCGGGTGGTGCGCCGACGGCTTGGCGACCCTCCGTGTGAGCCTGCGGAACGACGCGCCCGATCCCTCGACGCTGCCGCCCTACGTGACCGGCGGGGGCGAGTACGGCATTCCTCCCGGTGAGGCGCAGACCGGCGTCTACGTCTACCTTCCGCCGGGGGCCGAGGTCGTCGATCGGCGCACGTCGTCCGACGGCGACGTGACCCCTGGCTTCGCGGGCGGCACGCACGACGGCCGGACGGTCGTGAAGTGGTCCGTGCGCCTCTCCCCCGGGCACGCCGGAGTCCTGGATCTCGACCTCCGGATGCCGATGACCCCCCACCTCGACGTCCTCGCCACGCCGACGCGGGATCCGCGGGAGAAACCGGAGGCGGGAGGATGTCCGTCCGCTGGATGAGCGCTACCGGTCGCGGACTCCGGGTGAAGTCCGGAGGCGACCGGCGTGAAAGGCACCGGGACACACCGCACCGCGTCCGCCTCCTCCGGAAGACTCCCCCATGGAGCGGCGCCGTCCGCTTCGATCACCGGCTCGACCACGCCAAGCAGATGGGGCACACCATGAAGACCACGATCATCCGGGCCGTCGCGGCGCTCTCGCTCGCCGCGGCCGCGTTGCTGACCCCCACGGCCGCCAACGCCTACACCGACCCCTCCGCGGTCTCGGTGACGCCGTCGACGGTCGCTCCCAACGGCACCGCGACGTTCACGACCGACCGCCCGATCTTCGACGGCGACGAAGACATCGCCATCTCGGTGACCGGCGTCGCAGCGAAGGGCATCACCCTCGCGTCGATCGCTTCCGAGACCAACGACTCGCTGCGAACCAAAGCCGTCGGAGGCAACCTCCGCGCGCAGGTGCACTTCCCGGCGAACGCCAAGGGCGTCTACACGCTCACCTTCACCGGCGTGCGCAGCGGCGTCGTCCTCCACTCCAGCGTCACCGTCACCCCGATCGGCGCCCCGAGCGCCCCGGCGCAGGGCGGTCTCGCCGTCACCGGTTTCGACGCGGGCAGCACGACCGGCCTGTGGCTGACGGGTGCCGCCCTCCTCGTCGGCGGTTCCGCCGTCGGCATCGGTGCCGTCGTCCGTCGCCGCCGCGCCTCCCACGACTGACCTGCTCGACCCACGAAGTGGGGGCCGTCCTCGGACGGCCCCCACTTCGTCGTTCCCGCGCGCTCAGTCGAGGACGCCGGTCCGGGCCGATGCGACCTCGGCGGTGATCAGGATCGGCAGATGGTCGCTCTGTCCCTGGGGCAGCGTCTTGATGTGGGCGATGTCGAACCCCACCGATGTCGCGAAGTCGTAGTGTCCGCGGAAGAAGCGGTATCGCGTGTAGGTCCGCGTGTCGCTCAGCGTCAGTTCGTACCCCTGGTCGCGAACCTTCTGCCCGAGGTTCTCCTTGAAGACGGGGTAGTTGTAGTCGCCGACCATCAACGCGGGCAACCCCGGGCCGAGGTTCTGCAGTTCGGTCAGCGCCGTCCGGATCTGGTGACGACGGAGCGAGTTGAGCGCGGTCAACGGCGCGGCATGGAAGGAAGCGACGATGACGTCACGTCCGTGGTCGATGTCGCGAAGCCGCACGCCGAGCATGCGCTCCTCGGCGGGCTTCAGCACGTAATCGTGCAGCGACTTCTTCAACGCGATCGCCCGGACCTCCTCGGCACGGAACGTGTTCTCGCGGTAGTACAGCGCGAGCCCGAGACGGTTGCGCTGCGTGGCGTCGGCCAACCGCAGACCGCCGATCCGGTCAGGGATGTCCGTGGAGTCGCATTCCTGCAGGCAGAGCACGTCGATCTCGTGCTGCTCGACGAGCGCGACGAGTTCCCCCGCCGCGCGGTGCTTGTTGAGGTTGTACGAGATGACCTTCATGGCGCAGTCAGCCTACGACTCCCTCTGATGCGGTTGCCGAGGGGTTGCACATGCGCGGTGAGGTCGATTCAGGATGCCGAGTCGTCGGCATCCCGTCGGTTCCGCGTCTGCTCGGCTCGCGCTGCCAGGAGCTCGTCGGCGGGATATCCGACCTCGGCGAGCACGAGCCCACGGGCCGCCAGGACCTTCGTCTCGGGGATCCGCAGGCGAGCGTCGCGGATGGCGACGACATCGTCGATCTCGATCCGTCCCTCCCCCACGGCGACGCACGCGCCGACGAGCGCCCGCACCATGCTGTGGCAGAAGGCGTCGGCACGCACGTTCGCCACGAGGACGCCGTCGTCGCCGCGGTGCCAGTCGTACTCGAGCAGGGTGCGAATGGTCGTCGCCTCTTCCCGGGCCTTGCAGTAGGCGGCGAAGTCGTGGAGTCCGATGAGCCGGTTGGCGGCGGCATCCATCGCCACGACGTCGAGGGCGCTGCGAACCGTCGTCGTCCGCGTGCGATCGAGCGGGTCGTAGCCCGTCGCTGCGTCGGCCAGCCGATAGGTATACCGACGCCACACCGCCGAGAACCGGGCGTCGAAGCCTTCCGGCGCAAGAGACGTGCGACGCACCGTCACGTCGGAATACGCGCCCAGCACACCGCGGATGCGACCAGCCAGCGCGGCGACCGCGTCAGCCTCGTCATTGTCGCGACGTCGTCGCGGCAGACGCGCGATCTGATCGGCGTCCAGGTCGAGGTGGGCCACCTGGCCGGAGGCGTGCACTCCCGCGTCGGTGCGACCGGCCACGACGAGACGCGGTGAGCCTCCGATGATCCGTTCCAAGGCCGCTTCGAGGTCGCCCTGGACCGTCCTCAAGCGAGGCTGGCGCGCCCACCCTCGGAAATGCGTGCCGTCGTAGGCGATGTCGAGACGTATGCGCACCCTCCCAGCCTACGAGCGCGAGGGCCGCGGAAACGACGACGTCCCCACCCGAGAGGGCGAGGGCGAAACGACGAAGCCCCCACCGAAGGGTGAGGGCGAGACGACGGCGCCCCCACCGAAGGGTGAGGGCGAGACGACGGAGCCCCCACCCGTGAGGGTGAGGGCTCCGTGCGAGCGGGAGGCTCAGGCCTTGGCGTCGTCCTGGACGGCGTCGTCGGCGGCGGCCTCGGCGGCCGCGCCTTCCTCGGGCGACTCGGCGCCGGCGTCGGCGGCCTCGTCGGTGGAGGTCTCCTCGGCGGCGGGCTCTTCCGCAGCGGCCGGGGCGGCAGCGGCGGGAGCCGCAGCGGCCTTGGTCGACGCCTTCTTGGCGACGGGCTCGAGGACGAGCTCGATCACGGCCATGGGGGCGTTGTCGCCCTTGCGGTTGCCGACCTTGGTGATGCGGGTGTAGCCGCCGTCACGCTCGGCCACCAGGGGCGCGATCTCGGTGAAGAGGGTGTGAACGACCTCTTTGTCGCCGATCACGCTCAGCACGCGACGACGCGCGTGCAGGTCGCCGCGCTTTGCGAAGGTGATGAGGCGCTCGGCGAGCGGACGCAGGCGCTTGGCCTTCGTCTCGGTCGTCTTGATGGACTTGTGCGTGTAGAGAGCTGCCGCGAGGTTCGCGAGAAGCAGACGCTCGTGGGCCGGGCCGCCTCCGAGGCGGGGACCCTTCGTGGGCTTGGGCATGTCGTGTTACTCCAGGGAAAGGTTCGGTCGGGTCCGACGGGGTCAGACGGTCTCTTCGTCGTAGCCGCTGTAGAACTGGGCGCCGTCGAAGCCGGGCACCGAGTCCTTCAGCGAAAGGCCGAGGGAGGTGAGCTTGTCGCGCACCTCGTCGACCGACTTCTGACCGAAGTTGCGGATGTTCATCAGCTGCGTCTCGGAAAGGGCGACCAGCTCCGAAACGGTGTTGATGCCCTCGCGCTTGAGGCAGTTGTACGAGCGGACCGACAGGTCGAGGTCTTCGATCGGCATCGACAGCTCGTTCGAGAGGACGGTCTCGACCGGCGCGGGGCCGATCTCGATGCCCTCGGCCTCGACGTTCAGCTCGCGGGCGAGGCCGAACAGCTCGGTGAGGGTGCGGCCGGCCGAGGCGACGGCATCGCGCGGGGCGATGGAGGCCTTGGACTCGACGTCGAGAACGAGCTTGTCGAAGTCGGTACGCTCGCCGGCACGGGTGGCGTCGACGCGGTAGCTGACCTTGAGGACCGGCGAGTAGATCGAGTCGATCGGGATCTGACCGGCCTCGGCGTACTCGTTGCGGTTCTGGGTCGCCGAGACGTAGCCACGGCCACGCTCGATGGTGAGCTCGAGCTCGAACTTCGCCGTGTCGTTGAGCGTCGCGATGACCAGCTCGGGGTTGTGCACCTCGACACCCGCCGGAGCGGAGATGTCGGCTGCGGTGACCTCGCCGGCGCCGGTCTTGCGCAGGTACGCCGTGATGGGCTCGTCGCGCTCGCTCGAGACGACCAGCTGCTTGATGTTCAGGATGATCTCGGTGACGTCTTCCTTCACGCCCGGGATGGTGCTGAACTCGTGCAGGACGCCGTCGATGCGGATGCTCGTGACGGCCGCGCCGGGGATCGACGACAAGAGGCTGCGACGCAGCGCGTTGCCGATCGTGTAACCGAAACCGGGCTCCAGCGGCTCGATGACGAAACGGCTGCGGAACTCCCCGATCTTCTCCTCGGTCAGAGTGGGACGCTGTGCGATGAGCACTATGTGTTCCTTTCGATCACGTGCCCGCTATATGACACGTGTAATGGGGTGAGGTGTTGAGTTGTACTCGCGGGATGCCGAGGGGCCCACGACCGCGGGCCTCGGCATCCGGAAGTCTGAATCGCGCGTGAGCGCGGCATTCCCGGGGAGCGACGAGCACTCCCCGGGAACGAACGCGTCAGACGCGGCGACGCTTGGGCGGACGGCAGCCGTTGTGGGCCTGCGGCGTCACGTCCTGGATCGAACCGACCTCGAGACCCGCAGCGGTCAGCGAGCGGATCGCGGTCTCACGACCCGAACCCGGACCCTTCACGAAGACGTCGACCTTCTTGACGCCGTGCTCCTGCGCCTGGCGAGCGGCCGACTCCGCGGCCATGCCGGCGGCGTACGGCGTCGACTTGCGCGAGCCCTTGAACCCGACACCGCCGGACGAGGCCCAGCTGATGACGGCACCCGAGGGGTCGGTGATCGAAACGATGGTGTTGTTGAACGTCGACTTGATGTGGGCCTGACCCACGGCGATGTTCTTCTTCTCTTTGCGGCGCGGCTTGCGCGCGGCGGACTTGGCCTGTGCCATGTGCGTTCTCCTGAATCCTGACGCTCAGCCCGCGGCTTAGCGCGCCTTCTTCTTGCCGGCGACGGTGCGCTTGGGGCCCTTGCGGGTACGCGCGTTCGTCTTCGTGCGCTGACCGCGCACCGGGAGGCCGCGGCGGTGGCGCAGGCCCTCGTAGGAACCGATCTCGACCTTGCGGCGGATGTCGGCGGCGACCTCGCGACGGAGGTCACCCTCCACCTTGTAGGTGCCTTCGATGTGGTCGCGCAGTGCGACCAGCTGGTCGTCGGTGAGGTCCTTGACGCGGATCTCCTGGCTGATGCCAGTGGCGTTCAGGATCTCGACGGAGCGGGTGCGACCCACGCCGTAGATGTAAGTAAGTGCGATCACCACGCGCTTGTCGCGCGGGATGTCGACGCCGGCGAGACGTGCCATGCGGCTCTCCTCAGAGTGTCGTGGAGGTGTGGAGCAGGATCGGTGCTCGGGCCTCCGCCCCGAGGTGTCCCCCGCCCGCTTTCGCGAACGGGATCTGATCCTGCCGGTGTGTATTCAGTTGGAAAGAGTCGAGAGCTCGGAGGAGCTCAGCCCTGGCGCTGCTTGTGGCGCGGGTTGCTCTTGCAGATCACCATCACGCGCCCGTGGCGGCGGATCACCTTGCAGTGATCGCAGATGGGCTTGACGGAGGGGTTGACCTTCATGATGTTCCTGTTTCGCTGTCTTCGAATCCGCGGATGCGGCTCGTTACTTCTCGGCCGGGCTCAGCGGTAGCGGTAGACGATACGACCGCGGGTGAGGTCGTAGGGGCTCAGCTCGACGACGACGCGGTCCTCCGGGATGATGCGGATGTAGTTCTGCCGCATCTTGCCCGAAATGGTGGCGAGCACCTTGTGACCGTTCGTCAGTTCGACACGGAACATCGCGTTGGGCAGTGCCTCGGACACCGTGCCCTCGATCTCGATGACACCGTCTTTCTTCGCCATAAACTCGCTCACGCTCAGTTGCAGACCGGCCGGTCTGCGGTGGATGGGGATTCGGTGCTTCGACACGCCAAGGAAGGCGCAACGCACCAAAGATCAAGCATACGTGGTAATACCCGCCCCGGCAACTCGTGGGGCGCCGCGTCAGCCGTCGAGACGGGCGACGATGTCCTTCTGCGGGTCTCCGGTCAGGTCGTTCTGGTTCGACAGAACGGTGCCGTTCACCGCGATCGTCGGGGTCGCGACCCCGCTCTGACCCGGCTGCACCGGAGTCTTCTGCGTCATCGCGGTGACGAACTTCGTGTACGTCCCGTCGGAGATGCAGGATGCCACGGCATCCGAGGCTCCGGCCGTCGTCGCGATCGAGGCGAGGGTCGCGTCATCGAGGCCCGAGGTGTTCTCCTTGGGCTGCTGCGCGTACATCTCCTTCACGAAGGCGGAGACGTTGGCCGGGTCGTCCACGGCCACGCAGTACGCGGCGTTCGCCGAGCGGGTGGAGTACTGCGTGCCCTGCGAGAGGCGGTCGAGGATCGCGATCGGGTGAATGTTCAAGGTGATCGTTCCGTCGTCCACGAGCTGCTGCAGCGTGGGACCGTAGGCCTGCTCGAACGAGTTGCAGACGGGGCACATGAAGTCGACGTAGGTGTCGACCGTCTTCTCCCCCGTCCCCACCGCGATCGCACCGGTGTCGGTGTTCACGGCGGAGGACTGCGGAAGCGTCCCGGGCGAGGTCGCCTGGCTGTTGGCGAACCAGACCACGCCGCCCACGATCAGCACGACCACGACGACCGCCGCCGTGATGCCGATCGCGAACCAGTTCGTGGACTTGCGCACCGCGGCCATCATCATCAATCGATCTCCTTCGGCACCACACCGAACGGCGCCAGCTTCTCGGCACCGCCGTCGTGAGCGGTGAGGACCCAGATGCCCCCATCATGCACGGCGACGCTATGTTCCCAGTGGGAGCCCTCGGTGCCGTCGACGGTGGAGACGGTCCACCCGTCGTCCTCGACCAGGGTCTCCTGATCGCCGATGACGACCATCGGCTCGATCGCGACCGCCAGGCCCGGACGGACCTCCGGACCGCGGTCGGCGACGGCGTAGTTGAAGATGCTCGGCGACTCGTGCATCTTGCGGCCGATCCCGTGCCCGACATAGTCGCGCAGGATTCCGTAACCGCCCGCAGGCGCGTGCTCGTCGATGTAGCCCTGGATCGCAGCCCCGACCTCACCGAGGTGCGACGCACGGCTCAGTGCGGCGATACCCGCCCACAGCGAGCCCTCCGTCACCTCCGAGAGTCGGCGACGAGGCGCGACCAGCTCTTCCGGCGCGTCACCGGGCACGATGACGGTGAACGCCGAGTCGCCGTTCCACCCCTGGAACTCCGCTCCGGCGTCGATGGAGAGGATGTCTCCCGCCTGGAGCGGACGATCGTTCGGGATGCCGTGCACCACCTGCTCGTTGACCGAGGCGCAGATGGTGTGCCGATAGCCGCGCACCATCTGGAAGTTCGACTTCGCGCCGCGCTCCCCGATCAGACGGGCGGCTTCCGCATCGAGCTGCAGCGTGGTGACGCCGGGCTCGATGAGCCGGCGGACCGCCGCGAGAGCGTCGGCCGTGATCAGGCCCGGCTCGATCATCGATCGCAGCTGCGCCGGCTTCTTGTAGATCGAGGAACGCAGTCCCACGTCAACGAGCCGAGATGCCGCGGGCGTCGAGCGCCGCGTAGATGCGCGCGGTGACCTCGTCGAGGCTGCCGACGCCGTCGATCTCGTCGACGATCCCGCGGGTGCCGTACACCTCGAGGATCGGCGCGGTCTCGCGCTCGTAGATGCCCAGACGGGTGGCGATGGCCTCTTCGGTGTCGTCGGCGCGGCCCTGCTCCGCGGCCCGGGCGGTGAGCCGCGACAGCGACTCCTCGCGCGGGACGACGAGCGCGATGACGGCGTCGAGCGACTCGTCGCGCCCCTCGAGGAACTCGTCCAGGTGCATCACCTGCGCGAGGTTGCGCGGGTACCCGTCGAGGAGGAAGCCCTCCGCGGCGTCCGGCTGGGCGAGACGGTCGCGCACGACCGCGCTCGTGAGCTCATCGGGTACGAGATCCCCCGCGTCGATGATCGACTTCACCTGGAGGCCGAGCTCGGTGCCGTCCTTGACGTTGGCGCGGAAGACGTCGCCCGTCGAGACGACGGGGATTCCCAGGGCTTCGCCGACACGGACGCCCTGCGTTCCTTTTCCGGATCCCTGAGGTCCGACGATCAGAAGACGCGCGGTCATCGCAGCAGCCCTTCGTAATGACGCTGCTGGAGTTGCGCGTCGATCTGCTTCACCGTCTCGAGACCGACGCCCACGATGATGAGGATCGAGGCCCCGCCGAAGGGGAAGTTCTGGTTGGCACCGACCGTCGCGAGCGCCACGAGGGGCAGCAGGGCGATGAGGCCGAGATAGATCGAGCCCGGCAGCGTGATGCGGGTCAGGACGTAGTCCAGGTACTCCGCCGTGGGGCGACCCGCACGGATGCCGGGGATGAACCCGCCGTACTTCTTCATGTTGTCGGCGACGTCGACGGGGTTGAACGTGATGGCGACGTAGAAGTAGGCGAACCCGATGATCAGGAGGAAGTAGATCAGCATGTAGAGCGGGTGGTCACCGCGCGTGAGGTACTGCGAGATCCACGTCACCCACGGCGCCGGCTCCTGGCCCGCCTGCGGCTGGTTGAACTGCGCGATGAGCGCGGGGATGTACAGCAGCGACGAGGCGAAGATGACGGGGACGACACCGGCCATGTTGACCTTGATGGGGATGTAGGTGTTCGTGCCACCGTAGGTACGACGACCCACCATGCGCTTGGCGTACTGCACCGGGATGCGGCGCTGGGACTGCTCGACGAAGACGACGAGCGCCACGATGACGATGCTCACCGCAAGCACGAGGAGGAAGACCTCGACACCGCGGGCGTTGAGGATCGAGATCATCGCGCCGGGGAAGGTCGCGGCGATCGAGGTGAAGATGAGAATCGACATGCCGTTGCCGACACCGCGCTCGGTGACGAGCTCGGCGAACCACATGACCAGGCCGGTACCGGCGGTCATCGTGATGATCATGAGCAGCTGCGCCCACCAGATGTCGTTGGTCAGCAGCTGCTGGCACTCGGGCACGCCGGCGGAGCCGAAGAGCTGGCCCGAGCGGGCCACGGTGACGAGGGTGGTCGACTGCAGCAGCGCCAGCGCGATCGTCAGGTAGCGGGTGTACTGGGTGAGCTTGGCCTGACCGGCCTGGCCCTCTTTGTACAGGGTCTCGAAGTGGGGGATCACCACGCGCAGCAGCTGCACGATGATGGTGGCCGTGATGTAGGGCATCACGCCGAGCGCGAAGATCGACAGCTGCAGCAGCGCGCCGCCGGAGAACAGGTTGACGAGCGAGAGCAGACCCTCGGTGCCGCCCGATTGGTTCAGACACTGCTGGACGTTGGGGAAGTCGACGAAGGGCGTCGGCACGTGGGCACCCAGCCGGTAGATGGCGATGATGCCCAGCGTGAAGGCGATCTTCCGCCTCAGGTCGGGCGTGCGGAAAACCCGCGCGATGGCGCTGAACAAGGGAGAATCCTCCAGAACGATCTCGGCGCGCGACGGGGCGCACACCAAATCAGACTAACCCAGAAGGGGCCGACGGCCGTAAGGCCGCCGGCCCCTCCGGGGTCGGGCGTCAGTTGACGGAGCCGCCTGCGGCGACGATCTTCTGCTCAGCGGAGCCGGAGACCTTGTCGACCGAAACGGTCAGCGCGACCGAGATGTCGCCGGTGCCGAGCACCTTGACCTTCTCGTTCTTGCGGACGGCGCCCTTGGCCACGAGGTCGGCGACGGTCACGTCGCCACCCTGCGGGTAGAGCTCGGCGAGCTTCTCCAGGTTCACGACCTGGTACTCGACGCGGAACGGGTTCTTGAAGCCGCGGAGCTTCGGGGTGCGCATGTGCAGCGGCATCTGCCCACCCTCGAAGCCGACCTTGACCTGGTAACGGGCCTTGGTTCCCTTGGTACCGCGACCGGCCGTCTTACCCTTCGAGCCCTCACCGCGACCGACACGGGTCTTGGCGGTGCGAGCACCCGGGACGGGACGCAGGTGGTGGACCTTGAGCACGCCGGGGCGCGCCGCGGGGGCTTCCTTCTTGGCGGCCGTCTTACCGGCCGTTGCCTTCTTCGGGGCGTCGACCGTGGCGGTCTCGTCCTTCTTGGCAGCCATTAGTCGATCTCCTCAACCTTGACGAGGTGGGCGACGGTCTTGACGTATCCGCGCGTCTGCGCGTCGTCGGGACGGACGACCGAGTCGCCGATCCGCTTGAGACCGAGCGAACGCAGCGTGTCACGCTGGTTCTGCTTCTCGCTCACCTTGGACTTGATCTGCGTGACCTTCAGACGCTCGGCCATCAGGCACCTACCTTCTGAGCGGCGGCCTCGGCGCGCACGAGGCGGGCCGGGGCGACCTGGTCGAACTCCAGGCCACGGCGAGCGGCCACGGCGCGGGGCTCTTCGAGCGACTTCAGAGCCTCGACGGTCGCGTGCACGATGTTGATCGTGTTCGACGAACCGAGCGACTTCGAGAGGACATCGTGGATGCCGGCGCACTCGAGGACGGCGCGGACGGGACCACCGGCGATAACACCGGTACCGGCGGCGGCGGGGCGCAGGAGCACCACACCGGCGGCGGCCTCACCCTGGACGGGGTGCGGGATGGTCGAGCCCGAGCGCGGGACGCGGAAGAAGTTGCGCTTGGCCTCTTCGACACCCTTCGAGATGGCGAGGGGGACTTCGCGGGCCTTGCCGTAACCGACGCCCACGACGCCGTTGCCGTCACCCACGACGACGAGCGCCGTGAAGCTGAAGCGACGACCGCCCTTGACGACCTTCGACACGCGGTTGATCGTCACGACGCGCTCGAGGAACTGGCTCTCGTTGCGGTCGCGCGAACCACGGTCGCGCTGGTTGGTGTTGCGCTCGCGACCACCGCGACGGGGCTCGCGCTCGCGCTCGGCGGGGGCCGTGGCCGCAGCCGCACCCTCTGCCGGTGCAGTCTGCTCGGTCACTTCGGTCTCCTTGTTGTCACTCACAGGTTCAGCCCTCCTTCGCGAGCTCCGTCGGCGATCGCGGCGACGCGGCCGGCGTAGCGGTTACCGCCACGGTCGAACACGACGTCGGAGACGCCCACGGCCTTGGCACGCTCGGCGACGAGCTCGCCGACCTTGCGGGCCTTGGCGGTCTTGTCACCGTCGAAGCCGCGCAGGTCGGTTTCGAGGGTCGAGGCGGAGGCCACGGTGTGGCCCTTGCTGTCGTCCACGACCTGGACGAACACGTGGCGCGCGGAGCGCGTCACGACGAGACGGGGGCGCAGCTCGGTGCCGACGACCTTCTTGCGAAGGCGCGCGTGACGACGAGCACGAGCGACAGACTTTGTCTTGACAGCCATGGTCACTTACCACTCTTTCCGGCCTTGCGACGCACGACCTCGCCCGCGTACCGCACACCCTTGCCCTTGTAGGGCTCGGGCTTGCGGATCTTGCGGATGTTGGCGGCGGCCTCGCCGACGGCCTGCTTGTCGATGCCACTCACGGTGACCTTGTTGTTGCCTTCGACCGTGAGGGTGATGCCGGCGGGCGGGTCGATGAGCACGGGGTGCGAGAAGCCCAGGGCGAACTCGATCGAGCTGCCCTTCTGCGCCACGCGGTAACCCGTTCCGACGACCTCGAGGCCCTTGGTGTAGCCCTGGGTGACACCGATGATGTTGTTGTTGATGAGCGTGCGGGTCAGGCCGTGGAGCGACCGCGACTCGCGCTCGTCGTCGGGGCGGGTGACGAGAACCTGGTTCTCCTCGACCGACACCTCGAGGGGCTGTGCGATGGTGAGCGCGAGCTCGCCCTTCGGGCCCTTGACGTTGACCTCCCGGCCGTTCACCGAGACGGTGACACCGGCGGGGATGTCGATGGGAAGACGTCCAATACGCGACATGTCAGATCACCACACGTAGGCGAGGACTTCCCCGCCGACGCCCTTCTGCTCGGCCTGACGGTCGGTGAGGAGACCGGAGGAGGTGGACAGGATGGCGACGCCGAGCCCGCCGAGGACCGTGGGGACCTCGGTCGACTTCGCGTACACGCGGAGGCCGGGCTTCGAGACGCGCTTGATGCCGGCGATCGACCGCTCGCGGTTCGGGCCGTACTTCAGCGTCATGTTGAGGGTCTGGCCGACGCGCGCGTCTTCGACGCTCCAGTCGGCGATGTAACCCTCCTGCTTGAGGATGGCGGCGATGTTGGTCTTGAGCTTCGAGCTCGGCATCGACACGGAGTCGTGGTGCGCCGAGTTCGCGTTGCGCAGACGGGTCAGCATGTCTGCGACCGGGTCTGTCATCGTCATGTGTTGCTTCTTTCTTTCATGAGGTTTCGGCTGCCGTTACGCGACAGCCGACCTTCGATGACGGGCCCCCGGAAACCCCGGGGGCCCGAGGCGTCAGGCCTGCTGGTCGGCCGACTGGAAGGGGAAGCCGAGCTGGCGGAGCAGCGAGCGGCCTTCGTCGTCGGTCTTGGCGGTGGTGACGATGGTGATGTCGAAACCACGCACGCGGTCGATGCGGTCCTGATCGATCTCGTGGAACACGGACTGCTCCTGGAGACCGAAGGTGTAGTTGCCGTTGCCGTCGAACTGCTTGGCCGACAGACCGCGGAAGTCGCGGATGCGGGGCAGGGCGAGGTTGACGAGGCGGTCGATGAACTCCCACGCACGGTCGCCACGGAGGGTGACGTGCGCGCCGATGGCCTGGCCCTCACGCAGCTTGAACTGCGCGATGGACTTGCGGGCCTTGGTGACGACGGGCTTCTGACCGGTGATCTTGGTGAGGTCGTCGACCGCACCATCGATCACCTTGCTGTCGCGAGCGGCCTCGCCGACACCGGTGTTCACGACGACCTTGACCAGGCCGGGGATCTGCATGACGTTCTCGTAGCCGAACTCGTCCTGCAGCGCCTTCTTGATCTCGGCGTTGTACTTCTGCTTGAGGCGGGGCTGGATCTTGCCAGTCTCCGCGGCAGTCACGGTGCTCATGTTCAGAGGTCCTTGCCTGACTTCTTCGCGTAGCGCACACGGACGGTGCGCTTGACGCCGTCCTTCACCTGCTCCTCGACACGGTGGCCGACACGGGTCGGCTTCTTGGTCGAGGGGTCGACGAGCGCGACGTTGGAGATGTGGATCGGGGCCTCGAACGTCTCGATGCCACCGGTCTTGGTGCCGCGCTGGGACTGGCCCACGCGGTTGTGCTTGGTGACGTAGTTCACGCCCTCGACGATGACGCGGTTCTGCTCGGACAGGACCTCGAGGACCTTGCCCTGCTTACCGCGGTCGCCGCCGCGCTCGGGCTTGGCGCCCGAGATGACCTGAACCAGGTCGCCCTTCTTGATTTTCGCCATGATCAGATGACCTCCGGGGCGAGCGAGACGATCTTCATGAACTTCTTGTCACGAAGCTCACGACCGACCGGTCCGAAGATGCGGGTGCCGCGGGGCTCCCCGTCGTTCTTCAGGATCACGGCGGCGTTCTCGTCGAACTTGATGTACGAGCCGTCGGGACGGCGGGTCTGCTTCACGACACGGACGACGACGGCCTTGACCACGTCGCCCTTCTTGACGTTTCCACCCGGGATCGCGTCCTTGACCGTGGCGACGATGACGTCACCCAGGCCGGCGTAGCGACGGTTGGAGCCGCCGAGCACGCGGATGGTGAGCAGCTCCTTGGCGCCGGTGTTGTCGGCGACCTTCAGCCGGGATTCGTTCTGAATCACTTTTTACTCCTTGGGTTCCAAGCAAGCCGCGAGGCTTACTTGGCCTTCTCGAGGATCTCGACCAGGCGCCAGCGCTTGGTGGCGCTGAGCGGACGGGTCTCGTTGATGACGACCAGGTCGCCGATGCCCGCCGAGTTGGTCTCGTCGTGCGCCTTGACCTTGGAGGTGCGGCGGATGACCTTGCCGTAGAGCGGGTGCTTCACGCGGTCCTCGACCTCGACGACGATCGTCTTGTCCATCTTGTCGCTGACGACGTAGCCACGACGCGCCTTGCGGTACCCGCGGGCGTTCTCGTCGCGAACGTCGTTCTCGGCGTGCTCGTGACCGGCGACCTGCGCCTCGGCCTTCTTCGCGGTAGCCATTACTCCGCCTCTTCCTTTGCGGCGTCGTCAGCGGCATCCGCCTTCTTCGCCTTGCTCTTCTTCGCCTTCGCCGGAGCCTCGACCGGAGCCGGGGTGGCGCGGATGCCGAGCTCGCGCTCACGGATCACCGTGTACAGACGCGCGATGTCGCGCTTGACTGCACGGATGCGACCGTGGCTCTCGAGCTGGCCGGTGGCCGACTGGAAGCGCAGGTTGAACAGCTCTTCCTTGGCCTTGCGCAGCTCCTCGACGAGGCGCTGGTCTTCGAACGTGTCGAGCTCGCTCGGAGCGAGCTGCTTGGTGCCGATCGCCATTACGCGTCGCCCTCCTCGCGCTTGATGATGCGTGCCTTCAGCGGCAGCTTGTGGATGGCACGGGTGAGTGCTTCACGAGCGAGTTCCTCGTTGACACCCGCGACCTCGAAGAGGACGCGGCCCGGCTTGACGTTGGCAACCCACCACTCGGGGGATCCCTTACCGGAACCCATGCGGGTTTCGGCCGGCTTCTTGGTGAGCGGACGGTCGGGGTAGATGTTGATCCACACCTTTCCACCACGCTTGATGTGACGCGTCATGGCGATACGAGCGGACTCGATCTGACGGTTGGTCACGTAAGCGGGGGTCAGAGCCTGGATGCCGAACTCACCGAACGACACCGTGGTGCCACCGGTGGCCTGACCCGAGCGACCGGGGTGGTGCTGCTTGCGGTACTTGACCTTGCGGGGGATGAGCATTACGCCGACGCTCCTTCTGCCACGGGGGCCTCGTTGCGCGGGCCACGACGACGGTCGCCACCGCGGTCGTCACGACCGCGCGACTTGGGCGCGTTGGCCTGCTCGCGGGCGAGCTCCTTGTTGGTGAGGTCGCCCTTGTAGATCCAGACCTTCACGCCGATGCGGCCGAAGGTCGTCTTGGCCTCGTAGAAGCCGTAGTCGATGTTCGCGCGCAGGGTGTGCAGGGGCACACGGCCTTCGCGGTAGAACTCGGAGCGGCTCATCTCGGCGCCGCCGAGGCGGCCCGACACCTGGATGCGGACACCCTTGGCGCCGGCACGCTGCGCACCCTGCAGACCCTTGCGCATCGCGCGACGGAACGCCACGCGAGCAGAGAGCTGCTCGGCGACACCCTGCGCGACGAGCTGAGCGTCGGCCTCGGGGTTCTTGACCTCGAGGATGTTCAGCTGGATCTGCTTGCCGGTGAGCTTCTCGAGGTCGGCGCGGATGCGCTCGGCCTCGGCGCCGCGGCGACCGATCACGATGCCCGGACGGGCGGTGTGGATGTCGACGCGGACGCGGTCACGCGTGCGCTCGATCTCGATGTTGCTGACACCGGCGCGGTCGAGCGAGGTGGTCAGCAGGCGACGGATCTTGATGTCCTCGGCGAGGTAGTCGGCGTAACGCTGACCGGGCTTCGTCGAGTCCGAGAACCACCGCGACACGTGGTCGGTGGTGATGCCGAGGCGGAAGCCGTACGGGTTGACCTTCTGTCCCATTACTTGCTCGCCTTCTTGTTGGCGCGAGCCGGGGCCGCCTCAGCGGTCTCGGGCGTCGCGAGCACGACCGTGATGTGGCTCGTGCGCTTCTTGATCTGGAAGGCGCGACCCTGAGCGCGGGGCTGGAAACGCTTGAGCGTCGTGCCCTCGTCGACGTACGCGTTCTTCACGTACAGGTCGGCGTCATCCAGGTATTCGTTCGTCTTGTCGGCGGTGACGCGAGCGTTCGCGATGGCCGAGGCGACGAGCTTGTAGATCGGCTCGCTCGCGCCCTGCGGCGCGAACTTCAGGATGGCGAGGGCCTCTTCGGCCTGCTTCCCCTTGATGAGCGCGACGACGCGACGAGCCTTCTGAGGGGTCACGCGGATGTGTCGCACACGTGCGATGGACTCCACCATTTCTCTCTCCTCCTCGGTCGCCTTAGCGGCGACGGCCCTTCTTGTCGTCCTTCACGTGGCCGCGGAAGGTGCGGGTGGGCGAGAACTCGCCCAGCTTGTGGCCGACCATGGTCTCGGTCACGAACACGGGGATGTGCTTGCGACCGTCGTGCACGGCGATGGTGTGTCCCAGCATGGCGGGGATGATCATCGAACGGCGCGACCAGGTCTTGATGACGTTCTTGGAACCGGCTTCGTTCTGCGAGACGACCTTGCGAAGCAGGTGCTCGTCGACGAAGGGGCCCTTCTTAAGGCTGCGAGGCATCTTCCTCTACTCCTACTTGCGCTTCTTGCCGGCGGTGCGACGGCGGACGATCAGCTTGTCGCTTTCCTTGTTCGCGTGGCGGGTGCGGCCTTCGGCCTTACCCCACGGCGAAACAGGGTGACGACCACCGGAGGTCTTACCCTCACCACCACCGTGCGGGTGGTCGACCGGGTTCATGGCGACACCACGCACGGTCGGGCGGACGCCCTTCCAGCGCATGCGGCCGGCCTTGCCCCAGTTGATGTTCGACTGCTCGGCGTTGCCGACCTCGCCGATCGTCGCGCGGCAGCGGACGTCGACGTTGCGGATCTCGCCGGAGGGCAGACGCAGCTGCGCGTAGGGGCCGTCCTTCGCGACCAGACGCACGGATGCGCCGGCCGAACGGGCCATCTTCGCGCCGCCACCGGGACGCAGCTCGATCGCGTGGATCACGGTACCGGTGGGGATGTTGCGCAGCGGCAGGTTGTTGCCGGGCTTGATGTCGGCGCCGGCGCCGGACTCGACGACGTCACCCTGCGACAGCTTCGCGGGGGCGAGGATGTAACGCTTCTCGCCGTCCGCGTAGTGCAGCAGCGCGATGCGCGCGGTGCGGTTGGGGTCGTACTCGATGTGAGCGACCTTGGCGTCGATGCCGTCCTTGTCGTTACGACGGAAGTCGATCAGACGGTACTGACGCTTGTGGCCACCACCGATGTGACGCGTGGTGATGCGGCCCTGGTTGTTGCGGCCACCGGTCTTCGACAGCGGGCGCAGCAGCGACTTCTCGGGCGTCGATCGGGTGATCTCGGCGAAGTCGGCCACCGACGAGCCGCGGCGACCGGGGGTCGTGGGCTTGTACTTGCGAATAGCCATTGTTCTTGTCCTCTATCCCGACCGTCAGCCGACAGACGTGAAGATGTCGATGGTGCCCGACTTCAGCGAGACGATGGCGCGCTTGGTGTCCTTGCGCTTGCCGATGCCGAAGCGGGTGCGACGGGCCTTGCCCACGCGGTTGATCGTGTTGACCGAGGCGACCTTGACGCTGAAGATCTTCTCGATCGCGAGCTTGATCTCGGTCTTCGACGCACGGGGGTCCACCAGGAAGGTGTACTTGCCCTCGTCGATGAGCGAGTAGCTCTTCTCGGAGACGACCGGCTTCAGGATGATGTCGCGCGGGTCCTTGTTGACGGCGGTCATGCCGAGACCTCCTCGGTGGCGCCGGTCTTCGACGCGACGAACGCGTCGTAGGCGGCCTTGGTGAAGACGATGTCGTCGGAGACGAGCACGTCGTAAGCGTTCAGCTGGCCGAAGGACAGCACGTGGACATACGCGAGGTTGCGCACGCTCTTGACGGTCAGCTCGTCGTCGCGGTCGATGACCACGAGGACGTTCTTGACGGCGCCGAGCGTGTTCAGGACGGTCGCGGCGGTCTTGGTCGAGGGCGCACCCTCGATGCCGAACCCGTCGACGACGTGCAGACGCTGACCCCGAGCGCGGTCGCTGAGCGCACCCAGGAGGGCGGCGGCGATCATCTTCTTGGGGGTGCGCTGGCCGTAGTCGCGCGGCTTCGGGCCGTGGACGATGCCACCACCGGTCATGTGCGGCGCGCGGATCGAGCCCTGACGGGCGTTACCCGTGCCCTTCTGCTTGAAGGGCTTGCGACCGGCACCCGAGACCTCGCCACGACGCTTGGTCGAGTGCGTGCCCTGGCGAGCCGCGGCGCGCTGCGCCACGACGACCTGGTGGATGAGCGGGATGTTCGTCTTGACGTCGAAGATGGCGGCGGGCAGCTCGACGGAGCCTGCCTTCTTGCCGTCGGCCTTCACGACGTCGAGCGCGAGAGTCGAGTCAGCCATGATCAGGCACCCTTCACTGCGTTGCGGACGTAGACGATGCGGCCACGAGCACCGGGGACGGCGCCCTTGACGAGCATCAGACCCTTCTCGGCGTCGACGGCGTGCACCGTGAGGTTGAGGACGGTCACGCGCTCGCCACCCATACGGCCGGCCATGCGCATGCCCTTGAAGACGCGGCTCGGGGTCGACGAGGCGCCGATCGAACCGGGCTTGCGGTGGTTGCGGTGCGCACCGTGAGATGCGGAGACACCCTTGAAGTTGTGACGCTTCATGACACCCGCGGTGCCCTTGCCCTTGCTGGTGCCGACGACGTCGACCAGCTGGCCGGCCTCGAAGAGACCGTCGACGGTGAGCTCCTGGCCCAGCGCGTAGTCGGCGGCGTCCGCGGTGCGCACCTCGGTGAGGTGGCGGCGCGGGGTGACACCGGCGGCGTCGAAGTGAGCCGTGAGGGGCTTGTTCACCTTGCGGGGGTCGATCTGGCCGTAGCCGATCTGAACGGCGTTGTAGCCGTCCTTCTCGAGCGAGCGCAGCTGGGTCACGACGTTCGGAGCGACCTCGATGACGGTGACGGGAACGAGCTTGCCGTTCTCGTCCCACACCTGGGTCATGCCGAGCTTGGTGCCGAGGAGGCCCTTGGAGATCTTGGAGTTGATGTCAGCCATGTCGAACCTCAGAGCTTGATCTCGATGTTGACATCGGCCGGGAGGTCGAGACGCATCAGCGAGTCGACGGCCTTGGGCGTCGGGTCGATGATGTCGATGAGGCGCTTGTGGGTGCGCATCTCGAAGTGCTCGCGGCTGTCCTTGTACTTGTGGGGCGACCGGATGACGCACACGACGTTCTTCTCGGTCGGAAGGGGAACCGGGCCCACCACGGTGGCGCCGGCACGGGTCACGGTGTCGACGATCTTGCGCGCCGACGAGTCCAGCCCGGCGTGGTCGTACGACTTCAGGCGAATGCGGATCTTCTGTCCCGCCATTGTCTGCTCTCTCTCTTTCTCGCGTCTTACCCGACCTGGGGCATTGGACGCACGGTGGTGCTGACGCACCCTGGCACTTCCCCTCGCTTGCGCGAGAGATGCTGCACCGCTGTTCAGCTGTCAAACCGGACGCCATGGCATCCGGCCCGCCCCGCGCACGCACGCGTGCGAATCCCGTGAAGGATGAGGGGTTCGGTGTGGTGTTCTGCTGCCCGCGGCCCAGGACCCTGCGCTCTCGCGCCGCCTGTGCACTGCCCTGACAGTGATCCTGGCGCGCGCACAGCGCACGCCGGAATGTGGAACTGGACTAGTCTACGGACCCCCGGCACGTGTCGCAAACCCGGGCGTGTCGCGTGCGGCCGATGCTCAGGATCGCCACCCGAACGGGCGCGATCGCGGCGGACACCAGCCATAGGATGGTCGCGCCTGGGGGGCACCCGCATCGAGCATCGTACGTCTCCGGCCGGGCAGGAAGGCACGGATGAGTCCTGCTGACGAGGGTTCCGCACCCGCGAGCATCTGCACCGTCGACGCGATGGACGTCGTCGTCGAGGTGCGCAGCGACGCTCCCCTGCCCGATGAGATGCGCACGCGTATCCGCGAGGCCTGGAAGGACTGCCGCGTCAGGTCCGAGGCCGCGAGCGAGCGCCGCGTGCTCGAGCTGCACCCCGACGCGTTCCTCGACCCCGAGGGCGGCCTCTCCAACCTCTCCACCCTCGTCACCCTGGAGGCCCTCGACGCCCTCCGCGGCACACGACTGCTCCTGCACGCGGCCGGGGTGGCCGCCCCGGATGGGCGGACGATCGCACTGGTGGGGCCCTCGGGTCGCGGCAAGACCACGGCATCCCGTCATCTGGGAAAGCACTTCGGCTACGTGAGCGACGAGACCGTCGCCGTCGCCGACGACCTCTCCGTGAGCCCGTACCGCAAACCGCTCTCGGTCGTCACCGAGGGGCTGATCCACAAGGAACAGATCGCGCCGAGCACCGCCGGGCTGCACGGGCTGCCGGATGCCCCGCTGCGGCTCGTCGCGCTCACCCTCATCGATCGTCGGCCGGACTCCACGACGGTCGGCCTCGAGGTCATCGACCTCATCGACGCCGTCTGCGAGATGACCCCGCAGATCAGCTATCTGCCGGAGATGCCCGCCCCCCTGCAGCGGCTGGCGAAGCTGTTCGACGCGATCGGCGCCCCCACCCGTCTGATCTACCGGGATGCCACCGAGCTCCCGGCCCTCGTGCAGCAGATGTTCGATGCTCCGCCGCCGCGCGCCGCGACGTGGACGATTCCCCACCGTGCGGACTCCGCGGGGCCGTGGCGGGCCACCGCCTACGACGATGCGATCCTCGTCGACGGACGGGCGTGCATTCTCCGCGACGGCGTGGTCACCGCTCTCGAGCAGCTGGGCCGCCTCGTCTGGACGATGTGTCTCGCGGGGGCCTCGGAGGAGGCGATCGTCGAGGCGGCCTCGGCGGAGTTCGGCGAGCCGGCGGAGGGGAACGCGTCGGAGACGATCCGGTCGACCCTCGAAGAGCTGCGCACGCGCGGGTTCATCGAGGCGACGCGATGACCCCGCCCTCTCCCCCGGCGCCGCGTCCGCGCGGATGGCGACGGGTGCGTCGATCGCCCGTGACGCACATCATCGCCGCGTTCGTGGTGCTGGCCCTCGTGCAACTGTTCTTGGTCAAGCCGTTCCAGGTGCCCTCGGAGTCGATGTCGCCCACGCTGGAGACCGGCGACCGTATCCTCGCCGACCGCATCTCCCTCGTCGCGTCCGACCCGGCTCAGGGAGACGTCGTGGTCTTCTCCCGCCCCGACACGTGGGCGGGGGATGCCGCGCCGCGCGGAGCGCTGCGCACGGCCGTGGGATGGGTCGGCGACCTCGTCGGCTTCGGCCCGAGCAACCTCGACGCTCTCGTGAAGCGCGTGGTCGGGCCGCCGGGGTCGACGGTGCAGTGCTGCAGCGCCCAGGGACAGGTCGAGGTCGACGGCGTCGCGCTCGATGAGGGGTACGTCCGCAACGATCTGCCGTTCGTGGCCGGGCAACTCGACTGCGACACCGTTCCCGCGTCGGCGCGATGCTTCGGTCCGATCAGCGTGCCGGTGGGCCAGTACCTCGTGATGGGCGACAACCGCGCGAACTCGGCGGATTCGGTCATCGGATGCCGGGGCGCCCCGGCATCCACGGACTGTGCGCGGTTCGTGACGCGCGGTGACGTGATCGGCGAGGTGCGGGCGATCGTGTGGCCCCTCGACCGCGCTTTCGGCCCCCTGGATTGACCTCAAGCCCGCGGGCCGGACTCACGCGGTGAGCGCCCGGTGCCCGCGGCTCACACGACGTCGGCGCCGCCCCGGTGCGGGGACGGCGCCGACGTGAGACGCGATCAGGCGTTGCCGATGTTCTTGTCGACGTTCGCCCGGACCTCGTCGACCTTGGCATGCTGCTCGGCGGGAACGACCTTCTTGATCGCCTCGGCCGCACCGTCGAGGATCTTGTCGCTGACCTCTTCGGCCTTCTCGCTCTTGAGAGCCTCTTCGATCTTGTCGCGGTTCTCGTCGAGCAGCTTCTTGCCCTTGTTGATGATGTCGTCGACGCCCATGGCGTTCCCCCTTCGTCTGTCGATCACCCGGATCGGCCGAGCGATGTGGGTGCCATTCTGACGGGGTGTAGACCTCGATGGAAGGGCGGCTTGCTCCTGCTCTCGGCAACAGAGAATGCCCGACGTCGACGACGCCGGGCATTCTCTGTTGGACGAGTGTTTACGGGGTGCTCGAGACGTTGGTCACGGAGATGCCGTTGTTGACCGCCGTCGCGCTGACCGACACGGCAGCCGACAGCGGAGTGTCCTCGGAGATCTCAGCAGGGTCGAAGGTTCCGGCGTACTTCGCGCGGGGGGCGAAGATGGACACCTGTGCCGGAGATCCGCTGGATCCGGAGACCGTGACGGGCTGACCGGTGAAGTCGACTCGACGGTTGGTTCCGCTGACGGCGGCCACGGTCCAGACGGTGCCGCCGCTGGTGATGGTCTCGCCGACCGTGAACAGGGAGCCGTCTTCCTTGGTGATCTGGCCCGTGATGTTGGTGCCCGTGACGCGGTACGTGGCTTTGAGGTTGCCCGTCGAGTACGACCCGATGACGTTGCTGAGCTGGATACCGGCGTTCTGGAACTGACCCGAGTACGTGCTGTTCGAGTAGTTGGCGACGATGTTGCCTCCGACCAACGCCTGGATGTTCGCGCTGGCCGGGCTGGCGGAGGCCAGCGGCGCGGCGACGGCCACGGCGATGACGGGCGCGGCCCACGCGGCGGTCTTGATGACGGCGCGGCGGCTGACGGAGCCGGTGGCGGTCTCGGAGTTCTCGGTGCTCATGTGCCCCCCTGGGGTGAAGTGGATGCCCTCCCCGGTCGGGTGGGGAAAGGTCGCTACAGGGGTGATCGTGCTGACCCGGACGGGTGACACCCAGGGCGAAGCGGTAAACCCGGCGCGTCAGGTATGAGACATGACGCGTTGCGCGCGAACGACAGAGGCGCGACGCGGTGAACGCACGCGCGTCGGCGACGCCTGGCCCTCTGCGGCGAAGGCGCGGGCGAGAGATGACCCGTTGGCGAGTCCGCACGCGTGGGCGATGCGCTCGACGGACAGCGAGGAGTAGGCGGGGTCCTTCAGCAGGGTCGTCGCGTGGCGTACCCGGGCTGCCCGGATGCTCCGGTCCATCGTCGTCCCCCGGACGGAGAAGTGCCGCTGGAGGGTTCGCAGAGAGATGTTCAGTTCCGCGGCGACAGAGGCTGCGGTCAGCTCGGGATCACCGATCCGTGCGGTGATCACCGACAGCGCCGCGGAGTAGAGGTCCGCCCCCGCCTTCTCGCTCCGCGTGCGCAGAGACGCGACGACGACTCCCACCACCATCTCCTGCAGCAGACGCTCCATGAAGTAAAGCGAGAGTCCGGTCTGCTTGTCCCGCGTCGTCACGCAGGTCCAAGCGAACGTCAGGAAGGGCCAGAACAGCGCCGAATGCGTATCGACGACCTGCGCGAACGGCGCCTCGATCCCGATCCCGTTGAGCACTTGAGCGGGGAGGGTCACGATGAGATGGCACTTCGCCGACGGCAGGATCGCGGTCGCCTCATCCGAGACGAGCAGGGCGGCGCAAGGCCCCTTCTCCGTCACCACTCCCCTGGAGGAGGGGGGTCGTTCGAGGGCGACGATCACCGCCACCTCGCCGGCCGAGGGTGCGGGCGCCGCCACCGTGGGCCGGGCACCCAGCGTCGCACGGATACGGACACTGCCGAATGCGGCCTCGATAGGGGCGTCGACGAGTGCGATGACCATCGATGACACCCCCCGCGCGACACCGGCGCTGCGCGCCCCGCGCGGCTGCCGACGTCGATTCGCACGTCGACGCACGCCCCATCGAAACGGGACGAGCGCAACGACGCCTCAGAGGAATGTCAAGGTCTTGTCAAGATTGCGTAAAGGTGCAGTCGGTTTGCGCAGAGACCGAGGCGGTGCATGTCCATTACGCGCATTCACCGCTCTCGTACGGGTCGGATTCGGCCTGTCGATCGCGATTCGCGCCTGGGGCGCCTCGTGCGAGGGCCGTGAAATGTCAGCTCGAGAAGCCCGCCAGGAACGGATCGCACGAGGAGTCGACCGTCACCGGGGTGTCGTTGGCGGTCGGCGTGTGCCGCAGATCGAGCGGACCGAGCGGGCCACTGGGCAACTGCACGGTGTACGAGACGGTGCGCGTCTCGTTCTGACCGAGCGTGACCATCCGGCTTTCACCGGTGTTGCCGTTCTCATTGCCGCTCCGCGACAGCGACGGGATGTCGCCCTGCCCGGGATCCATCGCCGTGATCGTCGCGCCGGGGGGCGCGAAGAAGAGCGTGTCGAGCATCATCGTGCGCGGCGGCAGGCCGTAAGAGCTGTTGCGGAAGCCCAGCGTGTAGGCGTTCGTGATGTCATCCGTGATGCCGTTGCGCATGTTCATGCTGACGTTCACGGTGCGATCGGCCGCGTTGCACGAGGCGAAGACCTCGGTGGAGAGGTGGTACTCCAGCTTACCGACCGAGAAATCGTTCAGGTAGATGCCCAGCTGCGTCGAGGCGGCGTTATCGGCGCGCAGGCCGCCGTCCAGACCCACCTCGGTCACGAGGGCCTGCGCCTGCTCGTCGGTGAACCAGAGGTTGATGCGCTGCTCCTGCGCGCTGCGGGTGAGCTGATCGAACATCGCGATCGGGTTCCACTGTCCCGCGGCGAGGCGCGAGAAGACGGTCGACGAGACGGCCGCGAAGAACTCGTCGGACGATCGCCCGTTGTCGCCGGCGTCACCGTAGCGCTGGTAGGCGTCGCTGAGCACGAGCTTCACCGCGTTCTCGGAGGTGATCTGCTCACCGGTCGGCAGATCGACGGGCCCGAGCACCTCGAGCATGTGCGACAGCACGACCGGGTCGATCGAGATGACACCGTCGAACTGCGACCCGTCGGTGCGCTTCCAGAGGGATTCGAACAGGCGCGCCGTGGTCGGGAAGTCGGGTGAGAACGTGAAGTCCTGCGAGTACCGCGTGAACGTGTCGGGGTAGAGCGCGAGAGTGCTTTCGGGCAGGTCGAGCGCTGACCGGCCGGCCTGACCCGCGGCGTAGAACGCCATCGAGTCGGACTGCTCCTTGAGCTCGATGCGTCCGTTGTCGACGACCATGACGCTCGATGCGGCGGGGTTTCCTCCCGTGGCGCGGATCTCCGCGTTGTTCTGGAAGACCACCAGGTACGTCTTGGGGCCGTCGGCGCCCGCCGCCGCGAGTAGCGACGGCAGGTACTTCTGCACGAGGGTGAGGGAGGGGGCGGCCTGATCGACGATCTGCGCGACCTGGTCGAGCGGTTCGGTGACGATAGGCAGGAGGTTCGTGCGGTCGATGCCGTCGGTGACCACCTTGGCGTCGGTGAAGGCCGCGGTGATCTCGGGCAGAGCGCCCTCGGCCGCGCGGAACGGCTCGAGGTTGATGCCGCCGCCCTCGACGGCCAGCGACGAGAAGTCCGAGGCCGACAGCAGCGCGACTGTGGGCGGAAGCGCCCGCGCGGTGAGCTCGCGCGTCATGGCGGTGAGGCTCTGCACCGCCTCGGTGTTGTCTTTGACCAGGGGAAGGGAGGATGCCAGGTCCCACAGGGGTCCGGACGAATTGGCGTCCGCCCGATTCGTCTGCTCGAGCACCTCACCCGAAACCTGGTTTAGACCCGCGATGTCACGGTTGGCGACGATCTGCGGGACGAAGGAGAGCTTCGCCTGAGCCCCGAGGAGGTCGGTTCGGACGACACCCGCCTGGTGGGCGAATGCGAGGGCGATGGCTGCCGCGCCGAAGACGGCGAAGCCGAGCGCGCCGAGGGTCCAGCCGGTGATGGCGGCGGCGAGCTTGGTGCGCCGCGAGGGCGTGGGTGCTTCGTCGACGTCGGAGCGACGGGAACGGTCGCGACGCGAGCTCGAGTCCATGGTCACGAGCTGGTCCCCGTACCGTCATCGGTGGCCGGGGGGTCGATGACGATCGGCGGGAGGCCCGGCTCCGTCGTCGGCTGATCCGTCGGGGTGTCGGTGGGCGGATCGGTGGGATCCGTCGAGGGCGTGGAGTCCGACGGCGACGGAGAGGGCGCGGGTGACGGGTTCGTCGCCCCGCCTCCCGTGTTCGATCCACCCGAGCCGGGTTTGCGGCTCGGCTGCTGCGTGGGCGTCCGCTCGCGTTCTGCCTCCTCGAGCGCCAGGACGCGCTGATTCTCGGCGCGCAGGGCGTCCACGGCCGCGGCGTAGACGGGCATCTCTGAAAGCCCGTCTCCACCAGCCTGCTGGGCTGCCGTCACCCGTCCCGCCGCATCGGTGACCGCCGTGCGGAAGCTCTGTGTCGCGGAGTCGTTCTCGACGACCAGCTTGTCGGCCTCGGACTTGATCGCGGATCCGAGCGCCGTGAGCTCCGATTTGAAGGCCGACACCGCCGCGGTGATCTGCGACCGGGCATCGCGTGCGTCGGTAATCAAGGTGGGCAGCGACTCGCGGGCGACACGAACGCCGTCGATTGCCTTGCCGACGTCGGCGAGCGACTTCTCGTCGATCGACGCACGCTGATACTCGGGGATGGAGACGGGCGCGGCCGTGGCAGATGCCTGCAGCAGCGTGCCCCGAGCCGACTCGGCCGCACCCAGGGCAGCTCCGTCGACGCGGCCCTGCAGGGCGACGAGGACCGACTCGCTGGCCTGAGCCAGCGATGCTGCCTCCGTCACCGAAGCGTCGTAGAGGTCCGCCGCGGTCTGCAACACCTTCGTGTCGTTGGCGAGCTCCGCCTCACGCTCACGAAGACTGACCATCGCGTCATCCGCGGGGTTCGCCGTCGCGCGTTGCACAACGGCGAAAGATGCCGTGCCAACGATGGCGAGAACGGCGACCACGGCAGCAGCTACGCTCAGATAGTTGACGGCGCCGGCCTTGCGTCGTCCCCCGAACAGAGGCCTCTTACCGACCTGCGCCAGTTCGGGTGCCTGCCACCCGGCGTCTTCGGCGGATTTTCCGCCGGCGCCGACGAGTGCCGACAATGCCGCGCGAGAGTCAGGAGTGGAGGCGGGGCGGGAACCGCCGACGAGCGCCGAGAGCGCCTTCCGCGAGTCGACTGTCGGCTCCGGCGCCGATCCACCGGTCAGGTCGGCGAGATTCTGCGAGTGTGAGGACGCGGAGGCTGACACGCCCTCTCCGACGAGGGCCCGCAATTGGGTCGATTCCGATGCGACTCGCGCGTCGACCGAGATAACAGCCGAGGCGCCGACCAGGTCACGCAAAGCGGCAACGTCCGTCGGAGCCGGCGCCGCCGACCGTGCCTGGTCATCTGATTCGGTCGAGGATCCGACGAGCTTTTTGAGATCGTTCATGGCGTCTCCCCGGCGCATCTCCGGCGCCGTTCTGCGAATGTCGTAGGGTAGTCGAGGGGGCGCCGAGTACGGCGCGGATTATCTCGGGCAACAATAGCCGGAGAAATCTCGCGGATCAGCCGGGCACCCACTCCAGAGACGACAGGCGAATGGACGAGGCTTGGAACTGCGCGATTATCTCCGGATCCTGCATCGCAATTGGATCCTCATTCTGGCGCTGACAGTTCTCGGCGGCGCTGGGGCCTACGGCTATTCCCTCCTGCAGACGCCGACGTACGAGGCGAGCACCCAGCTGTATGTGTCCGTGCGCTCGGAGAGCTCCGGAGTCAGCGAACTTGCGCAGGGAACCAATTTCGCCCGTCAGGCTGTGGTCAGCTTCGTCGACGTGGTTGACAGCGCACTGGTGCTCGATCGCGTCATCGACGATCTCAACCTGAACGAAAGCGCGCAACAGCTCGCAAAGACCATCGACGCCTCTTCGCCGACGAATTCGGTGATCATCTCCATCAAGGCCTCCAATCCGAACGCCGAGATGGCTGCCTCCATAGCCAATTCCGTGGGCACGAATTTCGCCAACGTCGTCGTCAATCAGCTCGAGAAGCCGGATGGCAACGCGGCGAGTCTCGTAAAGGTCGAGACGATCGAACCGGCGCTGGTGCCGACCTCTCCTGCGGCGCCCCACACCGCGGTCAACATCGTTCTCGGCATCATTCTCGGCCTCGGCCTCGGCCTCGGGTTCGCCGTTCTGCGATCAATCCTTGACACGCGGATCCACTCACTGCACGACATTGAGGCAGCGACGGAGTCGCCCGTGCTCGGCGGAATCGCATTGGATCCCGACGCCAAGAAACGCCCGCTCATCGTGCACGCCGATCCACGCAACCCCCGCGCCGAATCATTCCGCAGCCTGCGAACGAACCTGCAGTTCATCGACGTCGATGGCGCGTCGCGCTCGTTCGTCGTCTCCAGCGCCGGACCCGGCGAGGGAAAGTCGACCACTACCGCTAATCTCGCAATCGCTTTGGCCGAGACGGGCGCCCGGGTGGCACTCGTTGACGGAGACCTTCGCCTGCCGCGCGTTGCGGACTACATGGGCATCGAGGGAGGCGTCGGCCTGACCGACGTGCTGATCGGCCGCGCGGAACTCGTCGACGTGCTGCAGCCTTGGGGCACGGGCAGACTCTTCGTCCTCCCCTCCGGTCGGACGCCCCCCAACCCATCGGAACTCCTCGGCAGCCAGGCGATGCAGCGCACTTTGGAGGCGCTCGCGGAGGCATTCGACTATGTGCTCGTCGATGCCCCACCCCTGCTTCTCGTGACGGACGCAGCCGTCGTGTCACGCTTCACCAGCGGCGTGCTGATGGTGGCGGCATCCGGAACGACCAAGAAGCCGCAATTGACCGCTGCGGTCGAGAAGCTCAACGCGATCGGCAGCCGCCTGTTCGGTGTGATTGTGACGATGCTGCCGGCAAAGGGTCCTGACAGCTACGGATACGGCGCTTACTCGTACAGCGTCCAGGAGGAGTCGGTATCCCCTTCCGGGCGGGGCGAGCGTCGCGCCCGGCGGTCGAAGACGGAAGAGACGTGACTTTCTCGATCCTGTCCGTCTGCACGGGAAACATTTGTCGATCCCCCGTGGCGGAACTCCTCCTCGCATCCGCACTCGAGCCGTTCCCGGAAGTGGTCGTCGCCAGCGCAGGGACGGGAGCGTTGGTGGGCGGCGGCGTCCCCGAACCCGCGCAGAGACTCGCGGCCAGCGTCGGAATCGATGCATCAGCACACCGGGCTCGCCAGTTCGACCCAGCAATGCTGCGCGAAGCTGATCTGATCGTCGCGATGGCAAGGGAACATCGAAGAATCGCCGTGGAATCTTTCCCGGGCGCGATGCGGCGTTCGTTTACTCTGCGCGAACTCGCCCGCATTGCCGACGTCGTCGAGCCCTCCCTGCCCGACGCGATCCGCAATGCCGGGGCGACGAGTCCATCCGACGGCATGCGCGCTGCGGTTGCGCTCGCATCCGCTTTGCGAGGCACCGTTTCCCCGCCAACAAGTCCCGACGAGTTCGACATCGTCGACCCCTATCGGCGGTCCGAGGAGACCTACCAGCGCTCCTTCAACGAGTTGGTACCCGCCGCGGGGCGGGTGGCGTCCTTTCTTGCGACGGCGGCGCGAATGGCCGCCTCTTCCTGAACGGAACCAAATCCCTACGTTCGCCTTCGCGGTGAGTGGATGGGCGCGGAGACAATCGCCCAGATTTCCCGCCTGTATTCATCGGCTCTGAATTGCCGCAGAGCGTCCCGTGCCGGGCAACCGGGTCGCTCCGATGAGATTAGGGTCCGAGCGTGGACAATGAATCGCTATCGCCGAGCCGGCGTGACCTGATCCTGATGACAGGAGTCGCCACGGCGGGAGCCGTCGCAGCCACCCGCGGTTCGTGGCGGTCCGAGTCGACGCCGTCCGCGCACTCGAACATCTTGATCAATGTGCGCGATCATGGGGCCCGAGGCGACGGCTCGGCGGACGACTCGTCCGCCGTGCGAGACGCTATGAAGGTCGCGCAGTCCAAAGGCCAACCCGCGACGATTTACTTCCCACGAGGAACCTACCGAGTGAAGGCAGGAACACTGACGGTTCCGGCCGGCCATCCCATGATCATCCGCGGCGACGGTCCGCGATCATCGCAGATCTCGTTGTCGGCCTCGGAGACCAGCACCGACGCGTTGATCTCCCTCGATGCGACCTTCGCTGCGGTCGAAGATCTGCAACTGGACGGGGGAGGCTCCGCCGCAGGCAACGATCTTCTCGTCCTGAATGCGGGATACAACCGCGTCAGCAACTGCAACATCGGTCGCGCACCGGGCACGGGGCTGGCCATTGGAAAGAAGGGTCGCTCGCTAGCCCACATGCTCGAGAACCTCATCATCAGAGACTCCGTGTCGTACGGCATCCGCGTTCACGGCCCGGCAGGGAAGGACGAAACGGGGTCAACGGACGGGCTGTGGTCGAACGTGGACGTAGGCCGCTCTGGGCTGTCTGGAGTCTTCCTCCAGTCGTCCTCTCAAAACATGTCGAATGTGCACGTGTGGCAGTCGGGAACACGTGCGGGAGACGACGGAGACCAGCACGGCTTCCGGGTCACCTCGCGAACACACATCTTCAGCGGGTGCCAGGCCGAGAAGAACCTGGGCGACGGGTTCCACTTCGAGTCCGGCGGCGGCGATGGGACCGTGATCAGCGGGTGCCGCATTTGGGAGAACGGGGGCGCCGGGCTGATCGGCGAAGGCACCCGCCACCTCACTGTGGTGGGATCGACCTTCACGCGCAACGGCCGCAACAACGTGGGCGACGCGGCATCCGATGACGCCGTCTCAGCGGCGGCCATCCACAACGACGGCGGTGACGCCTGGACGATCACGGGATGTAGCGCCTGGGACGACACCAACGAACTCTCCGCCGTGTGGGTACCCGAGAACTCGACCACGCCCGAGATTCCCCGCCGCGGCGAGACCATGAGTCAGACGTACGCGTATGTCGAAACAGGGTCGCGAGGTCGATCGAGCATCACCGGGGCGATGTTCCGCGCTGAAGAGCATCTCAGCGGCAGCTCCATCAAGACGGAGTCGGCGCTCCTGCGCGTGTCCAACAGCGACCTCGGCGATGATGACGTTCCCGTCGTGCCGGCCGCCGCTACGATCACTCTTCCCCCGTGGGGCGACGTCATTCGTGTCTCCGGACATGTGAAGGTGACGAAGATTTCGGACAGCCGCCCGGGCCGTTCCGTCACGCTGATGTTCGACAGCGCCAGCGCGGGGGGCATCTCCGACGGCGCGGACATCCAGATTCGGGGCGCATTCCTACCGAACGCCGGAGGCAGCATCAGCCTGATATTCCTCGGCGAGAAATGGCGAGAGCAGGCTCGGTCGGCGTGAGCAGATTGCGACGGCGAAATTAGTCTGGAAACACCCCCGGAATCCGGCCGGGGTAGGATCCACGCGTGGGGACATCGAGCGAGACGAGTGGCTACACCCGCGCATCTGTGAAGAATGCTCCGGCGGCGCCCGTGGAATCCATTCAAGCGGAGCCGCCGAAGAGCACGGGACGGCAGTTGCGCGTCGCGTTCTACGCCGTTTACGTGGCGCTCCTGATGATGGCACCCACCCTCGTTTCGTTCCCCGCGCGGTACCTGGGCGCGCCATCCGACAGCGCTCTCACTTGGACCTGGTTGGCAATCAACGCCATCGCCGTCTTGATGGTCCTCGCCGCGGTCCGAGCACATCCGGCGGCCTTGTTCGTGGTCATCGCGTTCAGCGCGTACATCATGATCTCGCCGTCCTGGTCGGTCGCGCCCCAAATCTCACTGCAGTACGGATCGACCCTCGTCGGGGTCTTGTGCGTCGCGTATCTGATGTCGGTGGACATGAACATGCGCGGGGTCCTGATCCTCATCGCGCGGGTGACCGTCACGCTGTCGGTCATCGGTCTGATTCTGTACGTGCTGCGCGCAGACGTCGCCATCTACGTCGACGCTGCCAACCGATCGAACCTCCTGGGAACCTCCCCTTTCAAGGGGCTGTTCCCGCACAAGATCGTCGCCGGCTACTACGCGGCCACCGGAATCGTCGCCATTCTGGCCACGTCCCGTCGAGGGCTTGGGCGAGTCCTCGGGATCATCTGCCTGCTCGCCGTCGTCATGCTGTCAAGCTCGTCGACCGCGTTGGTCCTGCTGCCCTTCGCGGTCGCCATTTACTTGCTCACGCGACGCGCGCTCGACCGCGGCATGCGAACCCGCGCATGGATCGCATCGCTCGTTGTCACCGCCACAGCCGGCGGGTTCCTCATGGCCTGGACGTGGTCGGACGTGCTCGGACTACTCTCCCGCGACGCCACCCTCACCGGTCGCACAGTCTTGTGGGACTGGGGGATCCGGACGTGGGCGGAACGGCCCATCTTCGGATGGGGCTACGGCGCATACTTCGAGACCCCGGAAGCGGCCGCGGTCGCGTGGTCGATTCCCGAATTCCGTAGCTGGGACGTTCCGCACTTCCATGAGACCTACATTCAGACGGCTGTGGATTTCGGCCTCGTCGGTCTCGTCGCTCTCGTCGTAGTGCTCTGGAAGGTGCTGGTGCGTTCGTACAAGCACGGTGCTGCACTCGGTAGTTCGGTCGCCGCGGGCACTTTCGCCATCGCGCTGACGGCAGTAGCGGCGGGATTCGTCATGTATCTCGTACCCTCGTACGCCTACACCGAGGTGGTTCCGCTCTTCCTTTTCATCACACTTTTCTCCACGGGAGCGCTGGAAAAACTCCGCCGTCGTTCAGAGAAGGTGAAATCTCGGCGGCCCCTCGGCGTCCGTTAGATGCGCGACATCGCCCTGTAGCATTGCCCTGATACGTTGAGGCGTCTTTCCGCTTACCCCAAGGATGCGGGGTGGATGCGGCACTCATTTCATTCTGAGAGAGAGACATCTTGACTGAACCGACGAGTTCGCCCTCGAACGTCGCCCGCTCTGCTGTCACCCCCGTGTTGTACCTTTCTGGCGCCCCGCGCCTGTCCACCAAGGCCACCACCGAGAGCCTAGGGCCGCGCTCGCACATTCTCGGAGTCATCTCGGCCCTGCGCGAAAGCGGATCCCTGGTCCGCGCCTTCGTCGTCGGCGACAACGTCCCCCAGTCGTTCCACGGCTCCGGCAGCGAGGCCCGAATGACGGCATCGCCGGTGCGGTTGCTCGCGGCCGACCTCGGACGTCTGACGTATCGGGCACGTTCGATTTTGAGGCTGTGGCGCCTGCTCCGCCGCGCCTCCCCCGCGCCCGCCATGGCCTACGAGCGCTACGCGCTTATGCAAGAGCTCGGTCGCGTAGCGCAGCGCAAGGGGGCAACCTGGGTGCTCGAGGTGAATGCGCTCCTCGCGATCGAATCCACGTCGGACCGTCGCGCCACCTCAAGTCGGCAGGTCGCGACGTTCTTCGAGCGCCGGACCTTGCGGCGGGCCGACCTGATCGTGGCCGTGACCGACCAGCTCAAGGTCGCGATCCACAACCTCTACCACGTACCCCTGGATCGCATCCTCGTGGTCGAGAACGGCGTCGACACGACGAGGCACGGCGACGCCTCGGCGGAACCGCACGGGACGCCCACGATCGGCTTCCTCGGGACCCTGTACCCCTGGCAACGCGTGGACCGCCTGCTCCACGCCGTGCACCGCAGCGAGACCCAGTGGAACGTCCGGATCGCCGGCGAAGGGCCCGAATACGACGCCCTCAAGCAGCTCGTCCGCCAGCTCGACCTCGACGCGCGAGTGACCTTCCTCGGACGGGTTCATCCCGATGAGGTTCCGGGTTTTCTGACCACCGTCGACATCTGCTATGCCGGCCACGGGAGCTCCGAGGGGGTGTATTTCTCACCGCTCAAGCTGTGGGAATACCTTGCAGCGGGCCGCCCTGTCTTGGCCTCGCGACACGACGCGACGGAGCGCCTGAACGCGCAAGGCTACGCGGTCGAGGTCTTCGATGAAGCCGACGACGACCTCGACCGCGCGTTGGCTGTGGCTTCCGAGAGTCTGCCGCAGCTCCTGGAGACGGCGGTACGTGATCAAGAACGCGTGCGCGTCGCCCACAGCTGGACCGCGCGGATTCAGCCCCTCCTGGAGCGGGTGGCTGAAAGAAGGCGTGGTCCAGCGTGAGAACCGTCGCACTGCCGTGGGATCTGGGGCATGCCACCCCGCTTGACGCGACGCAGACCTGCGACTGGATCCTCGGACCCGCGCGAACGTCCTCACGCCCGCGCATCCTCGGCAACCTGAATCTTCACGCCCTGCACCTGACACTCGAGCCTGGCCCTGTGCGCGAGCTGACCGCGAGGAGCGACGTCATCCTGATCGATGGATGGCCTATCCTCCTGCTCGCGAAGATGAGCTCTCGAAAGTCCGGCTGGCCGACGACCCGGGAGCGGATCGGCAGCACCGACTGGCTGGCCGAGCTGCTGGCGCGCGACCCGGCAATCACCGTCGTCGCGGTAGGTGGAACGCCCGAAACCGCGGAGAAGATGGCGCGGCACGTCAAGACCCACACCCGCAGCATCCGGTGGCACCACTTCGACGGTTACCGCTTCTCCCGCGCAGCCGAGAGCACCGGACCCGACGTGCTGACCGGTGCCCTCGCGGGAGCCGATCTCGTCCTCGTAGGGCTCGGAATGCCGAGGCAGGAGAAGTGGATCCTCGATCATCTCGAGTTGATCGCTCCTGGCGCGGTGATCGCGAATGTCGGCGGATGCTTCGACTACTTCGCCGGCACGCAGCGCCTCGCGCCAAGGTGGATGGGCCGAATCGGCTTGGAGTGGTTGTTCCGGCTCGCGCACTCGCCGCGGCGGCTCGCGAAGCGCTACCTGGTTGAGCCCTTGGTCTTGATCAGCCGTCTGGTGCGACGAGGTGTCCGGCGACATGACTGACCTCATCCCACCACCGACGGCATCTGACCGCCTCACACGCCGCTTCGAGGGAGCCCTTTGAGTTCGCTAGCATCCGCCGCTGCACGCGGTGGGGGAATCACGATCGCGTCCCAGTTCGTCAAGGTCGTCTTGATGCTGGGATCGACGATCGTGCTTGCGCGGTTGTTGAACCCGACCGACTATGGACTCGTCGCCATGGTGGTGGCCGTGGTCGGTGTGGGCGAGATCTTCCGAGACTTCGGCCTTTCGATGGCCGCCCTGCAGGCGAAGTCACTCAGTCAGGCGCAGCAATCCAACCTGTTCTGGATCAACTCAGCCGTGGGCTTCGCGCTCGGAGTGCTTTTCTTCGCCGCGTCCTACCCGCTGGCAGCCTTCTACAATCAGCCGGACGTCGCCATCATCACCCAGGCACTCTCGGTGACCTTCGTTCTCGGTGGCTTGTCGACGCAGTTCAAGGTGCACATCAACCGAGACCTCCGATTCGTTGCGCTCGCGATCGCTGACCTGCTCCCCTACGCGCTCGGCATCGGCGGCGCGATTGCGATCGCGGCCGTGTACGCGAATTTCTGGGCCCTCGTGGCGCAGCAGTTGATCGTGGCCGCCGGAACGTTGATCTTCTCGTTCGCCCTGACACGGTGGCGACCAGGGCTGCCGAGGCGCGTGCCGATGGATGGCCTGATTTCGTTCGGAGCGAGCTTCGCCGGGACTCAGATCATCTCCTACCTGACGAGGAACATCGACAGTCTGCTCATCGGGAAGGTGTGGGGCTCGACATCACTCGGCTACTACGACCGCGCGTACAACCTCGTCGTGCTGCCGCTCACTCAGATCAACACGCCCATGTCGCGGGTCGCAGTTCCAGTCCTTGCCCGGATCGCCGAAGAACAAGACCGCTTCGTCTCGTATCTTCGACGTGCGCAACTGGTCGCCCTCTACGTCACGTCATCGATCTTCGCGCTCCTTTTCGCCCTTGGAACGCCGCTTGTGATCGCCGTACTCGGCGAGCAGTGGGCACCCGCCGGCCCCATCCTCAGCATCCTCGCGGTGAGCGGCATCTTCCGTTCTCTCGTGCAGGTAGCGTACTGGGTGTACATGTCGCAGGGGCTCGCGACCGCTCAGCTGCGTTTCTACCTCGTCGCCCAGCCCCTGCTGGTGGGCGTCATCGCCTGCGGCGTACCGTTCGGGCCCCTGGGTGTGGCCGTGGCCGTCTCGCTCGGCTACGCCCTGTTCTGGATCGCCTCCCTCGCATGGGTGCGCCGTGTGACGAAGCTGCACCTCGGTGTGCTCTACGTCGACGCCCTGCGCGCGCTTGGTCTCGTCGCGGTTCCGATGGCGGCAGCCGCCTTCGGCGTACGTCTCCTCGTCGAGGGGGCGGGGGGCGTTCCCCTGCTCGTCGTGGTTTTGGGCGGCGTCGCCGCCCTCGTCTGGGCGGCGCTGGCATTCCTGTTCTTCCCCCGCGTACGGGCGGATGCCTCGCAACTCATCGATTTCGGCCGACGCGCCATCGGCGGTCGACGTAATGGCTAACGACCCCGCCCTCCACGGCTCGAAGAGACGGATCCTCTGGTGAAAAATTCTGACATCTTCGTCGCAGCACACGGTCAGGACGACAATGTAGGCGACCCGGCCCTACGCCGCGCAATGCTCGCGGGACTGGCCCCCGGTCGTCGCCGACATGTCCTGATCGGCACGGCCTCGCCGGCCTACGTCAACGCACTGGGTCTCCGCGACGACGACGTGACTTACGCGAATCGCCGGGATTGGCAGCTCGCCGCTTTTCGGCACGCGCTCCTCGGACGGGCGGCCTTCGTGTCGAATGCCGGCGAAATTCAGCTCAACAAGCGGCGTTTGCGGATCAATCGTGTCGACCGGCTCCTTGTCGGCCTGATTCGCCTCCGTGGAGGCGCTGCCATCACGACCGGTCTGGGCGTGCGCGACCCCTTCGGCACCCCGTCACCCATGCTCACCTCTCTGTCACGCGCCTGCCAGATCACCACCTGGCGCGACGAGGACAGCCGTCGGTTCGCCGACGCGGGGACCGTGCGCCCCGACTGGGCGTTCGCCTTGGGCTCCGACCTCGATGTTGTCCGCTCGACGCAACGCCCCCTCCTCGTCGTATCGATGCGCGGAGACACCCCCGCACTCACCGAGGCATGGCAGGATGCCGTGGCGAAGGTCGCCGATACCCTCGGTCTTGAGGCGCTCGTCGTCGCACAGGTGGAACGCGACGTCGCGCGAGGAGTCGAACTGGCGCACGCGCTGGGCGCCCGATCGCACCCCTGGCACGGCGGCGACCACCTCGCTGCGGAAGCCGACCTGCGCGAGGTGTACCGCCGGGCGCGCGTCGTCATCAGCGACCGGCTGCATGTGCTCATCTTCGCCGCGACGGAAGGAGCGGTTCCGCTCTACCTTCCGAACATCGATTCCGCGAAGATCCCTCGTACAATGGCGGTCGTCGGGCTCGGCGACCATCACGTCAGCCCCCACGATGATGATCTGTCGACGAAGGTTGCTGCCCTCGCGGACGGGCAGGCAGACGTGATGTCGAAAGTCGTCGCCGCACGGTCGCAGCTCCACGATCTCGCGACATCTATGAACAACCTGATCGAGGGCGGTGCCGGGCGATGAACGGGGTCTCGCCGTCATCCGGAGCCCTGCGCTCTGTCGTGATCTCGATCGCGACTTTCCGTCGGCCAGACCTCCTGAGCCAACTGCTCGAGTCCTGCACCGCTCAGGCCACGGAGGTGGACGCGAACGTTCGGATCGTCGTGGTCGACAATGACCCGCGCGAGTCGGCACGCTCGACTGTGGTCGGCTTCCCGTCGGTCGAGTATCTGGCGGAGCCCACCCCCGGAATCGCGGCCGCTCGCAACCGAGGCCTGGACGCGACACGTGACGCGGACGACGCGATCATCTTCGTCGACGACGACGAAATCCCGATGGCAGGCTGGCTGAGGGCATTGCTCGCCTACGCGGATCAGGAGAGAGCAGACATCGTCACCGGACCGGTCGAGCCGCTCATCACCGACGCGGTCCCGCGATGGATCGTCAGCGGGGGGTTCTGGCGGCGGCAGAACAGCGTATCAGGGAGCGTCCCCAATTCGGTGGCG
Source organism: uncultured Microbacterium sp. (assembly GCF_947489255.1). Taxonomy (GTDB): domain Bacteria; phylum Actinomycetota; class Actinomycetes; order Actinomycetales; family Microbacteriaceae; genus Microbacterium; species Microbacterium phycohabitans. The sequence goes on along the minus strand of NZ_CANLCY010000001.1, from coordinate 584,430 downwards.
ACCAACAACACACTCCTCCGACTCGCCGCCTGGCGTGTCAGCGGCACACGCTTCAGCGAAGCGCTGTCGATGAAGGGAGGCAGCGACACCGAGTTCTTCCGCGCGCTACGCGCCGCCGCCCCCCTGATTGTTCTGTGGTGCGCAGACGCCGTCGTTCAGGAGCACCTAATCCCTGAACGCGCGAATGCCAAATGGCTCTTCCGCCGGGCGATCCGGATCGGCAACATCAATGCGCGATATCGCAAGCGGACGAACGCGCTCGTCGGGGGCATCGCGCGCATCAGTATCGGAGCCCCCTTCATCGCCCTCGACTTTCTCACCCACCGGCAGCCCATGGCCCGGAGCTGGAACATGCTCGCACACGGCCTCGGCATGGTCGGAAACGTCTTCAACGTCGATGTCGTCGAATATCGCCGGACAACGAACGGAGCATGATGTCCACGCCGTCATTCGCCTGTGTCATCCCGACGCACAACAGGCATCATTTCCTGCGCGAATCCCTCTCCTCCGTGCTCGCACAGACTCTCGCAGCCGAGCAGATCATCGTGGTATCCGACATACCCGATCCCGAGGCCGCCGAGATCTGCCGGGAACTCGCCGCCGGATCGGGACACCCGAACGTCGTGTTCGTTCACGATCCCTCAGCCGGCTCCGGGGCGTCCGCCTCCCGCAACCGCGGCGCCGCCGAGGCGACGGCGGACTACCTCGGCTTCTTGGACGACGACGACCTGTGGCAGCCCTCGCTCCTCGAGGCGGTCGCGGCGGCTTTGAACGGAAACGGGTCCGACCTCGTCGCCGTCAACCGTGAGATCTTCTCCGAGACCGATTCGCACGTCGGCCCCCGCATCACGGAGGGCCTGAAGTCGGCCGACGTCGCCGCCGCGAGCCTCGGCACTACGGGCAGCAACATGATCGTCAGCCGACTCGCGTTCGACGCGGTCGGAGGCTTCGATGCGCAACTGCCCGTGAAAAACGACACGGACTTTTTCTTCCGTTACCTTCTCGCCGGGTTCACCTACGTCGTAGTCCCCGACCTTCTCGTGCGCCAGCGTAAACACGGCCTCGGTCAGCTCACGACCAAGAATGAACGGCGCGCCCATGGTACCGAGCTCTACATCGCCAAGCACCGGGAGCATCTGACGCGTCGTGATCTGCGCAAACTCCGACTGACGATCCACCGCATTCGTCGCGCCTCGGCGACGACGTTCCGCGGGCGGACCGTGCACCTTCTCGGGGCACTGGCGAACTACACTCCCGCCGACTTCCTCCGCGAGCGCCGCGAATGGAAGATGTGGCACCAGGCCGACGCCTGACGTCTGCTTGCAGGCTTTCGATCAGTCGATGCCGAGAGAGGGAGCGGCTTGCCCGATCCTTCGCAACGCGAGACGCGCGGCGTGCCATCCGGCCATGCCGTGGACGCCTGCCCCGGGTGGGGTCGCAGCGGAGGCGAGATACACCCCAGGGATCGGTGTTCGCCACGGCCGTGCCGTCACCGTGGGTCGGGTAAGCAACTGCGCCGCGTCGACGCGCCCGCCGAGCACGTCCCCACCCTCGAAATTGGCGTTGACAGACGCAAAGTACGGCGCCGGGCGGGCCTCTCGATGAATGACGAGGTCGCGAAAGCCGGGGGCGAACGTCTCGATGCGGCTCGTAATCATCTCGACGGCATCCACCGCTGAGCCATTCGGGACGTGAGCGTAGGCCCAGACCACCTCATCGGAGGATCCCTGCGGCAGACGACTGCGATCGAGCCGCGTGGGCTGCGAAACGAGCACGTAGGGCGCGAGCGGAACCTGTCCGCGCCACGCCTGGCGTTCGGCAGAGGACACGTCGCGCTCCGATCCGCCGACATGCACCGTTCCGGCATCCTGCAGCCGCGCGTCGGCCCACGGGACTGGTCCGGAGAGGACGAAGTCGACCTTCGACGCCGCGTTGCCGTACCGGTAGCGCTCGAGCCGTCGCACGTACGTCGTGGGCAGCTTGTCTCGGGCGATGCGGGCCAATCCCCGCGGGCCGATGTTCAAGAACGCGATGTCACCCGGCTTCCACACCTCGCGCAAGTCATTCACAGTACTGTCCGCTTGGAGGCGGCCTCCGTGCGCGATGAGGTCCGAGACCAGGGCCTCGGCGATGGCGCCCGACCCGCCGCGTGGGATAGGCCAACCCGACGCATGCGCCTCCGCGGCGAGGACGGCGCCGACGAAACGCGCGGCGAGTGATCCGAAGGGCGCGGCGCCGTGGGCAGTAGCGCCTGCCGCCAGAGCACGCGCCTCGGCCCGGAGAGTGGAGAACCCCGCCACCGCCGAGGCGAGGGCGGCGGCACCACCGACCGTCGAAGGATGGGCACGCAGCTCCAAGCCGCTCAGCCCGCGCACCGCGTCGATGTTCGCGAGGAGCGGCCTCATCACACGCGACCACCCGGTGCCCGATCGACCGAGTTCGTCGACCGTCCGTCCCAGATCACGGTATGCCACGGCGGACCGTCCGACCATCGCCTGCCCATAGGACACCCGCGGGGTGAGGAACTCGACGCGACGTGAGATCTCGAAAGCCCGGAAGAACGTCGATGCAAGAGCCATGGGATGCGCCGCGGAGGCGACGTCGAAGCTGCCGTCGAATCCCTCGAATCGATCCGTCCACAGCCCACCGCCGAAGTGTGAGCCGGCCTCATACACGCTTACCTCGTGCCCGGCTCGCGCCATGATGACGGCGGCGGCGAGCCCATTCGGACCGCTGCCGACGACACTCACCCTCACAGGTATCGCCGATCAGGCATGGACCGGCTGCGAGCGCGTCGGTGGTCGTCTCGCCACAAGCTTCCTCACGACCCACATGACGACGGGAGCGAAGAAGACGGCGTAAACCAACGTGTAGTCGATGAACGAAATGCCCAGCGTCAGGTACACCGCCAGATGGAAGCACGCCAACAGCGCGAGCCAGCAGCGAAACAGCAGGGGCGTCAGCACGAGGAAGATCAGGAGCCCCTCGGCAGCCAAAGTCGAGTAGTCGAGGGCCTTCCAGAAAAGATGGTTGTCGAATGTCAGCATCCAAGGCCCGAGTATTCCGAGCTTGTCGTCTGCCGCGATGTCTTTCGCCAGGTATCCACGAGTGGCATCACGAGCGGGATCGAGCCATCCGCCCGCAATCTTCGGAGCCGCCGCCGACAACATCCCCCACCCGATCGTGAAGGCGAAGAGGAGGACAGGCAGCCCCTGGGTCTGCCGCAGCGGCCTGTTGCGACGGCCGCGCAGGTATGCATCGATCGACCACCGTGAACCCCACCCGGCAAATCCCAGGAACACGGGAACCAGCTCGAACAGGATGAAGTGGTCGACCTTGGAGAAGGAGTAGGAGAGCCCGGCCGCGATCATCATTGTGAGAGTGAGCAGCAGCGACACCGGCAGAGTAGCGATGCCGATCATCAGCAGCACCGCCAGCACGACACGGATGATCGATAGGGCGATGAGCAATCCAAGCGGTGGGACAGAGTCGACGAAGCCCAGAATGCCGGCGCGAGGGTGCAGGAAATCGTCGGGAAGTCCGGCGATCCAGGTGATGTCTACGGGCAGCAGGATGATCCATGCTCCGTACGCGATGCGCAGCGCCGCCAGAAAACGGCCATCGGTGCGGTAGGAATCGGCCGCCCGCGCCACTGTGCGCTCAAGGAAGGCGATCACAGGTCGACTACCTTCCACTCGCATTCCTGGATCTGCGCGACCTGTGCCGAGGTGATATCGATGCGCGCAGGCTCCCAGCAGAAGCGAATGCTGGTGACATCGACGCGACCGGAGACGATCTGAGCACGCTCGCGAAGCCAGGCGATCGATTCGTCCGAGAGCTCGACCTCGCTGTTCGGGCCGAGGATGTAGCTCAGTGTCGGCAACGCCGTGGAGAACCGCAGCGGCTCCATCACGGATGAGGGGTCTATTTCGGCGGTGGCGCCGTCGGCGAAGTCGACCTCGCCGCGGACGAACGTGGTCTCGACGGTTCCGTCACGGTCTGCCGCGGTCTGGAACCCGGGCATGCGAATGACCGGATAGGGCTCAGGGGAGATCCGGAAAGAAACAAATCCCTGGATGGCGAGAAAACAAACGAATCCCACCACGATGAGCAGGTCCATCCGTCTTTTCGAGTCAGAGCGCCGACGTTCGGACACACGTGTCATTTGCGCTCCCCCGCTGCCCATTGATGTGTCGATAGTACCGGCCGGTCCGTTACGGTACGGTTTCGCCTCGCGGAACACCCGCGACCGCGAGTCCGCGGAACGCGAGGATCGCGGGCACAACATTTACTGCCGATGTCACCTGGGTCCCGGCCTCGGCGCGCAGACAAAGTCGACCTACTTTTCCACGACAATGTCGAGGTAGGGCGGTACGGTCGACTCTCTGCTCCGAATCTGCATGATGACCGGTTTCGGCGTGAGGAATGGCGCGTCCTGCGTGAATCCCAACGACATGCTGTTCGCGTCGGAACCGAGGAGGGTGCGCAGGCGATCCGCGACGTCGAGCGTCCGGTAATCGAAGTCTCGGTCGACCTCGACGCTCCCGATCGGCGCGAGCATTTCTGGGCGATTGTTGAAGGTCAACGCCGTCTCGGACCACGCTCCCTCGACCGCACGGATGTCGAGTCTCGCCCGATCGCCCGTCGCGTCGCTGATGGCTGCGTTCAGCGACAGCGTCGCCGATACGATTTTCTTTCCCTTGAGCGCGCTGAGATCGAAGCCCATGTACGTGAACCGAGTGTAGGTCTGATCAGCAGATCCCCCGGTGGGCGGTTTGACGGGCATCTTCGATTCGGAAGCGAAGTTCGTGTCGGCTGAATCGCCTCCACGAACGTAGGCGTCTCCCGAGGCGTAAAGGCGCAGCTTCGTCGGATCCGTCACCCCGACATCCGTTTTTTGGACGACGGTCGAACCGTTCGTCGTGACCGAGGCCGAGATCGTCGCCGTCCCGACCGACTTCGGCGTGAGGTGCCCGGACGCACCGGCGTCCACGATCGTCGGATCACTAGACGAGTACGTGACCACCAGAGCGCTAGCGTCGATTGTGCTCCCGGTGGTGCTCTTGGCCGTGACCACGAGCTGAGCGGTCTGATCCAGCGAAAGAGTGGAGCCCACGCCGGTGAGTTCGACCGAACTCAAATACGGCGCGAGTTTGGTCGCCGGCTCCGGCTTGATCACCACATCGATATACGGGGGGTCAGCGGATTCGCGACTTCTGATCTGCGTGATCAGGGGCTGACCGGTCAGGAACGGGGTGTCCTGTGTAAATCCGAGGGAGAGCCTGCCTGCGGAGGCGGCGGCCTTGCCGGCCACGTAATCGCTGATGTCGGTCTGCCTCGCGGCGAACGCGGTATCGACCGCCGTGCTCCCTACCGTCGCCCCCAGGGCTGGCCGGTTTGCGAATGTCAGCCCGCTCTCCGTCCATGTCGCGTCGATTGCGTGGGCGTCGATACGCGCACGCTCGCCCGAGGGCTCGGTCACCGCGGCCGTCGTGGTGAGGATGGCTGACGCCACCTCTTTGCCCTTCAACGCCGAGATATCGAAGCCCATGTAGGCCAGACGCGTGTAAGACTCGTCGGTGGAGCCCGAGTTGGCCGGCTTGACCGCGAGTTGGACGTCAGCACCGTAGTTGCGCGTCGAGGTCGCTCCGCCGCGGACCCATGCGTCGGCGTCCGCGTACAGGCGCACCCGCTGAGGATCGTCGACCTTCACCGGCACGTAGGCAGTTTCCGTCACGCCCCCCGCTGTGACCATCACTCCCAGTGAGGTCTCGCCTCCGGCCAGAGCCGTAACCACACCGGATGCGGAAACCTGGGCGACCGCCGGGTTGCCTGACACGTAGCGCACTGACGAGAGCGATGACGGATCGATCGTGCGCCCATCAGCGCGCGTGGCCGTGAACGCGATCGCGGCCGACTGTGATTTGGTCATCGTCGAAGGCACGCCCGAAATGCTCACCGACACGAGTCGGCTCGTCGAGGGGGTCGCCGTCGGGACGGTCACCGCATAGCTGTACAGCTTGATCTCGCTGAGGGACGTCTTCGGATCGGTGGCCTGATCGCCGTGACCGACGATCCTCACCCATTTCGACAATGCGCTCGAGGTCGGGACGATCAACTGCGAACCGGTCGATCCGTCGTATGCTCCGTCGTATCTCGTCACCCAGGTCGAGCCGTTCCAAGACGTCTGAACCTCGAACTTGGTATGCCGCGACCTGTTCGCGCGCCAATCAATCTGAAGCGATTTGATCGAACGAGGTTGATCCAACGTGTAGGTGATCGAGTTGTCCTGCCAGGTCGTCCAGTAAGTGGTCGGGTCGCCGTCGAACGTCAGACCCGGGGATCCTTCGGTCGTGCGGGTCGCCACGGCCGACTTGATCTTCATCGGCCCTCGTTCCAGCAACACGCGATACGTCGAGGGTGTTTTCCCGGGTTCCGTGATCGTGGTCGTCGCCACTCCCGGAATGCTCGTGGGAAGGGTGCTCGTGACGGTCGCGCCGGTCTTGTAGGCAGCGACGGCCGGCACGCCCGCCCCCGGATCCCACGGGACCGTGTAGGCGAACGTCGTCGCGGCGAAACCGGAGATGTCAGCGCCACCGACGCGGAGGCTCTCTGCACGTGAGGTGCCTTGAGCATCGAGCTTCCAGTTGTCGAGTGCGACGATCCCTGCTGGCGACGGCGCGGCGAGACCGCTCGTCAGGGGGGTGAACTGGACGGCGAGCGTCGTGTTGCCCTTCGTCGACACCGCGATGGCGAGCTTGCGAACGTCATTGTTCGCGTTCTGTTTGGCCGGGTGAGGCGACGATGGGAGGGGAGCCGCGGCGGTGTCGACGAACGTGGCCGACGCGCTCTGCGAAACGATGCGCGCGAGAACCTGCTTGCCATTCTTGGTCAGTGTCGCCGACCGGCCATCGCCAGAGATCTGAATGGATGCCGAGGTATGCATGGACCAGAGAGCCTCCACCGGTCGTGACGAGCGGATCTCATCTTGGACGATCACCTGTCGCCTACCGTCGAACAGCTTGATGCCTCGCTTCCACGACGTGACGTCGTTGGGGTACTGCGCGGAAAGATCCGCGACGGACAGCGCCGACGTGAGGTTCGATTCGACGCGAGCCGCCGGAGTGTCCGCCAACGAGGTCGGGTGCGACGCATACGGGTTGATCACCAGCGTGTTCTGGCCCTCGGCCGCCATCCGGTAGTAGTCCCACCGTTGGCCGTAGGCCCCCTCATCGAAGTACCCGGCCAGCCCGTAGTCGTCCTTGCCCAGCTCCGTCGCCCAGTTCTGTCCGAGCGCGTCGAGATTGAAACTCCCGGCGTCGAGGTTCTGGTGGCTTGCGGCGGGCATGCTCCCCGTGCGGAATCCGACGAAGGTCGCGTTCGGGTCGGTCCATGAGGATCGGAAGCTCGCGACAGCGGCATTGGAGAAGTTGCGGTCGAGCGGCAGACCGCTTGCCGCCGGCGACGTCGAGGGGCGCCCGGGCTGATACCAGAGAAGACGTTGGACAGAGCTCCCGCCCCGGCCTTCGTCGATACCGGCATAGGTGAACGACGCATTGCCGTAAAGGTCGCCGAGACCGGCGAGCACCGGCCCCCGACTTACGCCCTTCTCGCTGTCGCCGAAGTTGTATCGCTCGCCCGACGGGCTTGTGAGGTAGATCGGGAAGTACCCCGTGGCGTCCAAGCCCGGGAGCGAAGAGAGGCCGGCGTCATCTCCGGTGGCCGATCGAAGACTCTGTAGGAGCACGACGAGGTAGCGCGTGGCGTAATCCCAATAGCTCAGACCCTCTGCGTAGCCTCCACCGTTCGCGTAGGCACCGATTCCGCGCTGGACGCTCGTGATCGCCGCATCGAGGATCTTGGAGGATAGCGCGGGGTCGTCTTGGGCGACGGCGATCGCTCCGATCGCGAGCCCGCTGTTGACGACGACGTTCCAATTGTTCGCGTTCTGAGCCCAGTTGCCCCCGTGCGTGTACGGCCCGTTGCTGCCCTCCGGGGCCTCATATACCGGCTCTGCCGGCTTGAGTCCCAAGTTGATGATGGCGCCCGAAAGTCGCGCCCGTCGATCGGCTGTCCAATACGAGTACAGCCAGTCGTATGCAATCGCGACACCGTGGGTCATCTCGGCTGTGTCGAGAAAGTGATTCGGGTTCCAGTCGGTGAAGCGGGTGACGGCGTCGAGGTCTTTCCACAGCCGCTCAGCGTATTTCGCATCTCTGGTGACCTGCCATGCCAAGCCCAGGTTGTATGCCCTCTCAACCATTTCACGGCTGGTGTCGAGGATCCTGACCCCGTCGGAGCTCGAATACGTCAGGGTCGGCTTCGTCAACAGGGCATCGGCAGAAGACAGAATCGCGGCGTATGTCTTCACACTGAACGCGTCGGATTTCACCTGCGACCTCAGTGCGGCGAAGCGCGCGTCATCGGCGAGCAATCGCGGATGGGCCGACGTCACCTCACCGGCTGAGACGGATGCCACATCGACGGCCGAGGCTGCGCTCACCGGCGTGAGCATTCCTACTGCTAGCGACACGGCGACCCCGAAAACGAGAAGGACGCGGGGCCCGCGCCGCGGGTATTCCTGGTTCTTCATGAGTGCCCTCTGGAGAGATTGACTCATCCCCAGATGACACCACCGGTCGACAGTCACCCGAACAGTCGACGGCTATGGCGGTATCCACGCCAGAGCCAACGGAGGTAAGGGAAGCACCGTAGACATTTCCGACGCCGGCGAATGAAGCCAGCGAATTCGACACCATACTAGGCGGTCGCCGAATATCCATGTCATACGTGCATGACGAGCGACAAGTTGATAAAGAGCGCTTCGGTACCGACGGATGTCTCCAAGACCCGTCACCCGTTCGTCATTTGGAGCGGCTCTCGAACCGTCGACGGGCCCGTCACCTCTCCAGGCGTCGCCAGAACCGAAATCCCACCTCATCGCCCTCCAGGACGTACGAAGACGCGACCCAGGGCGCGAGCCCCGCGAAGTGAGCGTCTTCGGCGGGGCATTCGGTCGAGATGCCGCACGAAACCGGGGATTCCACGATCAGCGCCGGGGGAAACGCCTGGATATCGGCCAGGTACTGCGTCGGTAGACCGCCATACCCCTGCTCAACTGGGAGCGAGTACGTGATCGCCGTCGGTGAGAGCCGTTGCGACGCCGCGAGGATCCACGTCTCGGCTCCGTGCACCAGTACCCGGTCCTCGGGAGCGGTTTCGGCCAACACGTGATCTATGATCTGCGCCTGGTAAGACCCAACGACGAAGACACCGGCGCCGGTGGTGGTGCGCAGGCCCTGTAGAGCGCTGGCTCCCGAACTCGAGATGATCATCGCCGACAGGGCGAGCAGCGCGGCCACGCGCGCGCCGCGGGCACCCGCGCGTCGTTCGGCCTGCCACCAGCGCGCGACCAACGGTCGCAGGTCGGCTCCGGCGGCGACGATGCTCACGGCGAATGCGGCGCTCGCGACGACGAGGTAGTGGGGATAGGGGCGTCCGGACGCCATCTGCGAGAGCGCGTCGACACCGCCCACGGCGAGGAACAGGACCACCACAATGGCGCCCGTTCGTCCCTGGGTATCCGTCGTCGCGCGCTGGAGAGCCCATGCGCCACTGACGAACAGGGCCGCGGCTACGACCGCACCCGAGACGAAGAGCTGCGACAGAGTCGCGAACGACTCGACCCGCTCACCCAAGGGCGTGCTCTCAGAGTAGAAGAGGTTGTAACGCAGGTACTGGTCGACGGCGGCGCGCAGAGCGTCTCCTGCCCATAACCACAGAGTCAACGCGAGTCCGATCATCGCGACCACGGCGACCACCGCCCCCGCGAGCACGACCCGCCGGCGGAAGTAGAGGACACCGGCGACCACCACCGCCACCAAACCCGCGACATTGTTCATGCGGGTGAATAGCCCGACCGATAGAGCCAGACCCAAGAAGAGTCCGACGACAGTCACCGTGCGCGCCGCGGCATCACGGCCCACGCTCATCGCAACGTGCGCGAAGAGGCTGTAGGCGACGAGCTGGAAGGGGAACAACCAGGTCTCCGTGAAGTTGCCGCCCTCGAAGACGCCGAGGTAGGTGATGCCCACGAGAAGCACTACGGCCGCCGCCCACCCGCGGATCCAACGCGACCAGATCACCCCGGCTGTCGCCAGGCCAACGGCGAATACGACGGCCTCGAGCAGGGGGGCACCGACAATCCCGCCCCCGATCCGCCATGCAAGCATCTCGATGACGGCGAGAAGCGGTCCCTTGTGGTCCCAAGAGTCGACGTATGGCATCCCTCCCCGAGACACCACCATGCCCGTGTACAGGAAGACGCCGGAGTCCCGCGTGATGTGCCCGCTGATGATCATCGGAACATAGGCGGCCAGACTGACGATCAGCGCTGCCGTCGTCGACAGGACGACATCGCGAGGCCGGAGCGAGGTCACGAGGCGACCTCGCGCACGCCGACGACGTGACGTTCGCGCCACCGTTGCAGGACGCGTCTATCGCGCGCATGTACGGCGGCGACGGTCAGCGCGGCTACGGCGACACCTCCCCACCCCCCGATGGTGTTCGCGATGACGTCGTTGACGGTGGCGAAGCGCGCGGGGAGGACGAAGAACTGCACCGTCTCCAGGGCCACGGACAGCGCGGGCAGCAGCGGTAGCGCCAGCCAGAGGAACCGAGTCGGGAAAACCAGCGAAACGAAGTACCCGAGCGGCAGGAACATGGCGATGTTGGCCGAGAATTCGAACCACCGGTATCCGAACCACGCCGGCACGCCGTTGCGGTGCAGGACCGAAAGCACCCGCTCGATGGCGCTTTCGTACCCACTGTCGATCGGGGTGGGAGACATGGTCGCCGTCAGCACGAGAGCGAGGCAGAGCCCCAGTCCCGTCCAGGCGAACAGCTGGCGCACGATCAGCCGTGCACGATCGCGTCACGAGCGATACGGCGGGGGGACGAACCGACGATGCTGACGCGCCACAACTCGATGAGTGCCCGGAACGCGAACTGCACCAAGCGGCGCGGGGGGAGGACCGCGCGCGCACGCCCGCCACCCCACATGGTTCCCTGCGAGACGGCCCCGCGGCGCGGAATGCTCGCCACGGAGACGTAGCGCACGCGAAGTCGTTCACGAGCCTCGGCGATCGAGAAGTGCACGTGCGGCACGAGCGCGTCCGACGGGACACCATCGACGAGCCGTCGCAGAGCGGTGGGTCCATACGCCCGGAGCGGAGTGTTCACATCCGGGACCGATCGGCCGCACAGCAACAGCACCGCGAAGCGGACCAGTCCGCTCAGGGCGCGGCGGAACCACGGGTCCGTGCGCCCGCGTCGCACGCCGTGCACGACATCGGCATGGCTGTGATCGAGAGCAGTCACCACCCGCGCGATGTCGTCCCCGTAGAACTGGCCGTCGCCGTCCACGTGGACGATGGTGCCGGCTCCGCTTCGGAGCCCCGCCTCGTACGCGGCGAGGGCTGTGGGTCCGTGGCCGCGGTTGCGGGGGGATCGGATGACGTCCGCGAGAGCAGCGGCAGCTTCCGCGGTATCGTCCGTCGACGCGTCGTCCATGACGATCACCGTCAGGAGAACGCCGGTTCCGGCGAACGAGGCGCGGATCTCGGCGAGGAAGGACGGAAGCGCCTCGGCCTCGTTGAAGGCCGGTATCACGACCGCAACATGGTCTTGCGCCTGCACCCTGGCATCCCCGCTCTCGGCCGGGACGGCTTCACCCGGCAATTCCCCCGAACATGTAGCGTATGACACTCGTGGGGCGCAGCCGGAATCTTCGTCGCGCGGGCGCTCTGTCCGCGCGGTTCCTCATCGTGGGCGCGATCAGCACCGCGATCGAGATCGTCGCCTTCAATCTGCTGCTCTTGACGGGGATGGGTCCGGTGGCCGCGAAAGTCGTCGCTTCGCTTATCGCCCTCGTCAACGCCTACATCGGCAACCGCGAATGGGCTTTCCGGTCGCGAGCACGCACGGGCGCCGGGCGGCAGATGGTGAAGTTCCTCCTGGTCAATGCCGTCTGCACGGGTCTCGGCGCGGGCGCTGTCTGGCTCGGAGCACGCGCGCTCGAGGCCGTGTTCGGGGCGGCCGACCCCGTCGGTCTCAACGTCGTCAACCTGTTCGCGATCGGCGGGGTGACCGTCATCCGGTTCCTGCTCTATCACTTCGTCGTGTTCCCACCGGCGCGGGCGATTCCGGCCAGCGAAAGCCGCTCGGGTAGGCTCGCCCCGTGAAAACCGCCCCCCGCGTGCTCGGCACCCTGTCTCTGCTTGCCGCGCTCGCCTCCATCGGGGTGCAGCTGGCGGTCGTTGCGCGCCTCTGGGCGGCCTTCGTCGAGACGCTGTCTCTCACCGGCACCCTCGCCCTGAGCGCCGCTGGTGCCGTGCTCGGCCTGGCCCTGGCCGTCGTCGCGGTGATCCTCCGGCGTGGTTCGGTCGGACTGCTCGCCCCGATCGCGGGACTGATCAACCTCGGTCTTCTCGCGGCCTACGCCTACCTGTTCACGGTGCTCTAAGACCTCGCTACGGCAACCGTCGGCAGCCCACCGACGGTCGCGTGCCGCGGGTCAACCGCAGGTGGTCTCGGTGACGCTCGTTCGCACCGGGTTGACCATGGGGGTGTGCACGAGCGACACCTCGCCGCCGTCTTCGGGCGCGCCCTCGAAGGTCATCGTCAGGGTGTGCGCCTGCTGCAGACCGTTGACCACCCACATGCGCCCCACGGGTCGGCCGAGGTGCTCTCCGTTGGTGATCTCGACATCGGTCCCATCGATCGTCGCCTTGACGAAACGGGCACCGCTGGGTCCGTAGAACTGGATGTCCGTTCCGATCGTGCCCTTGGGGTAGTGCCGCGCGCCGTCGACGTAGTTCACGAGGCCGTCCGAGGTCGCCTGGTCGAGCGCATTCACGAAGGTGACCGTCGTGGTGTAGGTGGGCACCGCCGAGCAGCGGTCGGCGACGACGTCGGCAGACATCCAGGTGTAGAAGCTCAACTTGCCCTCGGTGAGGTCGTTGACGAACACGCCCAGCGTCGTCTGGTCGGGGCCGTCGCTCTCGGGGAGCGGCCCGGACAGCCGTGACCCGTCGAAGGCGGACTCGATGCCCTCGTCGAAGGAGTGGAAGTAGATGCGGTTCTCGTCGACCGCCTGCACGACGGCCGTCGCGAAGGGGACCGGCTTAAAGTCCCCCGACGAAACGGCATCGAACACCTCCACCGCCGCGGAGGCGAAGAACGCGTCCTGATCGTCGTTCTTGGGATACCGCGCGTACACGTCACTCAGGAGGATCTTGACCGCATCACCCGACGTCAGCTTGTCGCCGGTCGCCAGCGTGATCGGACCGGTCGCCCGAAGGATGTACGACAGCACCACGGGGTCGATGGAGATGACCCCGTCGACCTGCGTGCCGAACGACTCGGTCCAGTAGGCCTTGGCGAGCTCGGCCGACAGGGTGAAGTCGGGCGTCGACGTGATGTCCTGCGAGTACCGGCCGACCTTGTCGTCGTAGAGCTTCACGACCTCGGGGTCGAGCGGGATGATGGGCGACTGCCGCTTGTTGGTGAAATCGCGGCTCGTCGCCTGCGCGGCGATCTCCAGCTTGCCGCCGTCGAAGCGCAACATGACCACGGATGCCGGGATGCCGCCGGTTCCGCGGGCCTCGGCGTTGTTCTGCACGAGAAGGAGATAGTTCCTGGGGCCGTCCGCGCCCATCATCGTCGACAGGTGCGGCATCAGTGCGTTCGCGCGGGAGAGCGCCGGCTGCAGCGCGGCAACGGCTCCCGTGAGCTGCGACAGGGGCTGACGCAGCACCCCGGGGATGTCGGCGAGGTCGACGCCGGAGAGGGCGTCGGCCGCGCGCTCCCCCGCGTCGGCCGCGGTGGAGACCGGAGCGGCGAGGGAGGCGAGAGCAGCCACGTCGAACACCCCGCCGGTCGGGCGCAGAAGAGCAGGGTCGACATCGGATAGCGCAGGCAGCACCCCCTGGGCGAGCTCGTCGATGGCGACCGTCGACTCCCGCACCGCGTGCAGGGTCGGACCGACGAAGGGTGCCTGCTCGGCGATCCACCACAACGGCGTGTCCGCGGCGCCACGCGCGGCCGACGCGTGGCCTTGGAGCTTCTGCACGGACGCCTGGACGGCTGCAGGATCGTCGCCCCCGAACTCATCCTGCAATTGCGAGACGACGGGCACGGCAGCACGCAATTCCTTCTGCGCGATGAAGGCGCCTATTCCCACCGCCGCGACGAGGACGACGAAAAACGCCGTAACGACGCCGAGCGCGATCCACGCGATTCTCGTGGGGCTCAGGCGGGCGAGGGAGATACGCGACATCACATTCCGTTCACGCCGTGAGTCCGAGGTCCGGCGTCGAGCGCAACGGGGCCCGTCGCGCAAATCGGTATGCTAGCGGAGTCGAATGGAAAGACGGTTGATGCACAAAGTGCCAACCCTGGGGGCTCCGTTCGATTCCTACCCGCCGAAAGACGAGGAGCCGCGTGGGATCCGACCGCACGCCGTCCGTCGCCATCATCGGCACCCGGGGGTATCCGAGCTATTACGGCGGATTCGAAACCGCGGTGCGCCGGCTCTCGCCGTACCTCGTGGAGCACGGGTGGGATGTGACGGTCTACGGCCGCCCCGGCTCGATCGAACTCGACGATCCCGAGCGCGACCGCCGCGTGCTTTCGCGGCAGACGAAGGGCATTGATTCCCGCGCTCTCAGCACATTGTCGTATGGATTCACCTCCACCTTCGATGCCGTCCGTCGGCGTCCCGATGTGGCGCTCATCATGAATGTCGCCAATGGTTTCTGGCTGCCGATGCTGCGTGCTCGCGGCATCCCCACGATCGTCAATGTCGACGGCCTCGAATGGGAACGCGAGAAATGGAGCGCGCTCGGAAAGGCCGTCTTCAAAGCGGGGGCGCACGTCACCGCGAAATGGTCGACGGAAAGAGTCGTCGACGCGCGGACGATCGGTGACGCCTGGCAGTCGCGCTTCGGTGTCGGGGGGGAATTCATCCCCTACGGCGCCGACGTGCCCGCAGCGCTGCCCGTCGAACCCGGCTTTTCGCATCGCGGGTACGCCTTGCTCGTGGCACGTTTCGTGCCGGAGAACACCGTCGGCCCGTTCTTCGACGCCGCCGAACGTCTTGCCGAAACGCATGACGTCATCGCCGTAGGTTCTGCGGGCTACGGCGGTGAACTCGACGATCGGGCGGCAGCCCTCGCCGCGCGGCTGCCGCGCTTCCACTGGTTCGGACACGTGCACGACGACAACCGCCTCGACAGCCTGTGGCAGCACGCGGGCGCATACTTCCACGGACACAGCGTGGGGGGCACGAATCCCGCTCTCGTGCAGGCGATGGCCGCGGGAGCTCCGATCCTGGCGCGCGACACCGTTCACAGCCGCGAGGTGCTGGGAACGGAAGCCGGTGACTTCACCGGCCCGGCTCCCGCGGACATCGAGAATTCGCTCCGCCGTCTGCTCGATGACCCCCAGAGGCAGCAGCAGCTCAGCGCGGCGGCGGTGGAGCGGGCCCGTACGGCCTACTCCTGGGAGAGCGTCAACGCCGCCTACGAACGGCTGCTGCGCTCGCATCTGACCTCCGCGGCCAACCGCGTGAACGAAGCGCAGGAACGGGAACGCTGACGCCATGGGCATCGCCGGCAAGATCATCCACGAGCAGCGCGAACGTCTGCGCGAGGCCGGTAGTGAGCGGTGGCGCATCGTCAGCGCACAGCTGGCGGGCAAGGTCGGTCCCATGGCCGTGCGCGGCGCGCTCCTCGCCCCCCGCCTCGGAACATCGCACGGTCTCCCCCTGATCGGACGAGGAGTCCGCGTCCGCAACCCACACCTCGTGCATGCCGGTCGCGATCTCGTCGTCGAGGACTTCGCCGAGATCCAGGGCCTCAGCCGCGATGGCATCCGGTTCGGCAGCGGAGTGTCCATCGGAACGGGGACGCTCATCCGCCCCAGCAGCTACTACTCCCGCGCGATAGGCGTCGGCCTCGTCATGGGCGACGGCAGCAGCCTGTCACCGGGGTGCTACATCGGGTGCTCCGGCGGAGTGAACATCGGCGAAAAGACCATGCTCGGTCCCGGGGTCCGCGTCTTCGCGGAAGACCACGTGATGAGCGACCCCTCGCTCGACGTGAAGTCGCAGGGCGTCGAGTGGTCGCCCATCACCATCGGATCCGGATGCTGGATCGCCAGCGGAGTGACCATCACCTCGGGAGTGACGATCGGCGACGGCGCCGTCGTCGCCGCCGGCGCGGTGGTGACCCGCGACGTCCCCGCCGGCGCCGTCTACGGCGGCATTCCCGCCCGCGAGCTGAAATCTCGGGGCGCGGAGTGAAGACGAATCGCTGCATCGTCATCCACCCCTCCGACGAAATGTACGGCGCCGATCGTGTGCTTCTCGAGGCGCTGCGGACGGCACCCGCCGATCTCGACGTCGAGGTCTGGCTGCCCACCGACGTCGAGTACCCCGAACGACAGCTGACGCGTGCGCTCGAAGATGCCGGCATTCAGGTGCGTCATCTCGCTCTGCCCATCATGCGCAGGGCCTACCTGCGTCCGGCGCGACTGCCGGGACTGGGATGGAGGACGCTCATCACAAGCGTGCGCCTCCTGGCGGCTCGCCCCCGGCTCGTCTACCTCAACACCGCCGCCGCGGCCCTTGTCGCGCCCGCCGCCCGCGCCTCGCGCGCACGTGTGGTTCTGCACCTCCATGAGCACATCGACGAGCGATCGCGCGCCGTCGTCCCCTTCCTGCGTTTCGCGCATCGCATCATCGCCGTGAGCCGTGCGGTTGCCGATGTGCTGCCCACGCCCCTTCGCGCGCGCACACGGGTCGTGAACAACGGCTTCTCCGCTCAACCGCCGACCGAGCTGCCCGGTTTCGCCGGCGGCATCCGCCTGGTCGTCGCGAGCCGATGGAACGCCTGGAAGGGGCACGGCGTCCTGCTGGCCGCGTGGAACGCTGCGCGACGCGAAGACCTTCATCTCACGGTATTGGGCGACAAGCCGCCGAGCGGCGAGGCGGTCGACGTTCCTGCGCTGGTCGCGGCCTCCCCCCGACCGGACACCATCACCGTCGTGGGCCCGACCGCGGATGTGCGTGCCCACCTGGACGCCGCCCATGTCGTGATCGTGCCGAGCATCCTCCCCGACCCACTGCCCACGATCGCCATCGAAGCCCTCGGTGCGGGGCGCGCTCTCCTCGCAAGCGACGGGGGCGGCCTGCGCGAGATCGCGGGGGACAGCCCGTTGCTGGTCGCCCCGGGAGACATGGACGCATGGACCCGCGCCTTGGAAGGCCTCGACGAAGACACCGTCCGCGCGGCCGCGTCCGTTTCTCGTGGTCGTTTCGAGCAGCTGTTCTCCCGTGAGACCTTCGATCAGCGTATGCGCGACGAGCTCTGGAGCGGGGTCGCACGATGACGATCTCGACCGCATCGGCCTTTCAGCGGCCCTCATCGACCGGCCGGACCCGCCTCCTCACCCTCGGGCTCATCGCCGCGGTGGTGGTCAGCTCGTTCCTGGGCCGGTACGACGCGGAGATCCTCGGGTTCCGCGTGCGCGTCGAACAGGTCGTCCCGCTCCTGTTGACGGGATGGATGCTGGCCCACCCGACCCTGCGGTCGGCATTCCTGCGCGCTCTGCGGCATCCGGTACCACTTGTCTTCGCCGCCTTCGTCGCGTGGAACATCGTGGCGACGCTGATCTTCTCGCCCAGCCTCACGTGGAGCGCGTCGATCCTCGTGTGGTTGCTGATCGATCTGCTGCTGCTGGTGTCGATGATGGCGCTCGCGGAGGGAGCCGAGTTCGCCGGTCGGCTCGGACGCCTCTCGGTCGCTCCCTGGGCGCTCGTCGGCTTCGCCGCCTACGCCGTCGCGAACCTCACCCGCGGTCAGGTGGCGATCGGAGCGGACTTCGACTACCTCTACGAGGTCTACGTCGCCCGGGTCACCGCGATCGAGGCCAACATCTACGCCTCGATCCTGATCTTCTGGACGCTGCTCGCAATCACCCGGCGCGGCATCGGACGATGGGAGATCGCGGCGATCGCCGTCTCCGTGCCCCTCGGTCTCGTGGCGTCGCAGACGCGCACAGCCGTCTTCAGTCTCGGGCTCGGACTCGCGGTCTTCGGGTTGTTCACCGTTTTCTCGCTCCGCTCGAGCTGGCGGGAACGCGTGCGGCGCATCGCGCCCGCCCTCGTGCTGATCGGGACGCTCGTGGTCACCTACGGAATCGTCGCCGCGCTCGGAGGCACGGAGCCCGCGGATCGCACCCTGCCCGCGGCGACGGCCTCGGCCCCGATCTCGACCGGCGCCCCGGCGACCACGCCGACGGTGTCCCCCTCCCCCGCCCCGACCCGAGAGCCCGACCCCACCAACCCCGAACAGCAGAACAAGATCGGCGACGTCGACTTCCAGGGCGGCACGATCGGCTTCCGCCTCGAGGTCGCCGGCCTCGCCGCGCAGGAGATGAAGGGCGTCAACCTCTGGTTCGGCAACGGGACGAACACCTTCGGCCTTCGCCACGATCAGCCGGGCACACCCGGCGTCAGCGGGCACATCATCATGCTCCCCGTGCAGGTGCTCTACGACGGGGGCATCGTCGGCCTCGGCCTGCTCGCCGCACTCTTCATCGCGGTCTTCGTGTGCGTGCCGCGGCCCCGGAAACCGGTTGCAGCCGGCCTGCTCGCCTCCTACCTGCTGTCGGCGACCCTCACGAGCATGTTCTGGTTCGCCGTCACCTGGATCCTCATCGCGGTGCTGCTGCGGCCCCTGACCGAGGACGAACGTGACCTCGACCGCACCTGAGGCGCCGCGTCCGCACCGCGCCCGCAGCGTCGCCCTGCTGACCGGGGTGTCGGCCCTCTCAGCCATCTCGCCCGTGATCGCGCTGCCGCTCATCACGCGCGCCGCCGGCCCCACGGGCTTCGCGGAGATCGCGATCGGTCAAGCCCTCGGAACACTCGCGGCCACCCTCATCACCTTCGGCTGGGCCGTGCGCGGTCCGGTCGAAGCGGCGCGGTCCTCTCACCCCTCGCGCGTCTTCCGGGCGAGCATCGTCGTGCGGGGCGCGAACAGCATCGTCATCCTCCCCGTCATCGCCCTCGTCGCGGCCATGGCGAGCCATGCCGATGATCACGCGCTCGCAATCGTCTCCGCCCTGGCCTTCTCGCTGCAGGGGCTCTCGCTGAGTTGGTACGCGGTGGGCGTCGGTCGTCCCCTCCTGGCTCTGGTCTTCGACGCGGTTCCCCGCATCGTGCTGAACCTCGCCGGCGCCATCATCGCTCTGGCGACCGGCATCCCCCTGCTGTATCCCGTGATCCTGCTGGCAGGGACGTTCGCGGCGTTCGCCCTCGCGACGTGGCTGATCGGCCTGCGCGAGCGATTCGCCATCGGCGAGGCGCTTCGCGACGCGCGGTCGGCGTATCGCGGAGGCTGGCGCACGGCGCTGGCCGCGGGGTTGCTCACGTTCTCGGAGACGGCCCCGCTGTCCACTCTCGGCGTGGCCGCCTCGCCCGCGGCGATCGGGTTCGCGCCCTTCGACCGGGTCCTGAAGTACGGCTACATCGGCGTGTACATGATCACGTCGTCGTTCCAGGGATGGGTGTCATCGGCGACCGAAGCCGCCGGGATCCGACGGATGCGGAGAGCGGTCGGCATCCACGGGCTGCTCGCTCTCGCACTCGGCGCAGGCTTCGCGCTAGTGGCCCCGTGGGCGACCCCGGTCGTGCTCGGACCCGGCTTCGAGATCACCCCGCTCACCGCACTCTTCGGCGGCATCGCCCTCGCCGCGATGACCCTGGCGACCGCGCTCGGAATGTGCGTCGTGCTGCCGTCCGGGCGCGACGGGGCCTACCTAGCCTCGGTGTGCGTGGCGGCCGTGCTCATCGTGCCGGCCGTCCTGATCGGCGCCGGTGTCGGCGGCGTCGGCGGGGCCGCAGCCGGTGTGGCGACGGTGCAGCTCTCGGCGCTGCTGGCGCTCAGCGTCGCCGCGCTGCCGGCGTTACGCGGTCGCTGAGGGCGGCCCGCAGGGACGGGTGGTCGCTGTCGCTCAAGGAGCGTGCCCGGGTCACCGGCCCAGGCCGGATCGACTCAGGCCAGCACGTAGCCCGCAGCCGCCATGGCGACCCAGACGGCGGTGAAGACCAGGCCTGTGAGCAGGGGCCCCCACGACCGACGCGAGAGGGCGACGAACACGGATGCTGCGAGCCCGAGGCCGATGAGCAGGGCCCGGGGCATCCCCGACACCGTCGGAGAGAACACCGCCGGAACGACCGCGAAGGCGAGCGTCGACGCCGCTGCCGCCACGACCCGGCTCCACACCGAAGACAGGCGCGTGGCGGCGAACGACTCGGCGGCGGGATAGACGAAGAAGATCGCGAAGAACGTCAGGCCCAGCACGACGACGAACGGCGCCGCCACTCCGAGCACGAGCCAACGCGGGGAGAGCGCCGCGAGCGCGGGGAACCCGAGGTCGCCGGCGAACACACCGGTGAGGAACGGCAGGATGACACCGAGCACGAGGGCCCACAGCACGTCGAGCGCCCGGAGCGAGAAGAACCCGCTCACGCGGGTACGCGCCGCCAAAGCGAGTCCTGTCGCCCCGAGGATGAGAGCTGCCGCGAGACCGCCGACGCTGCGGCCGGTGTCACCGTCGAAGGCGACCGAGGCGAGCGAGCCGACGGCGATCGCGACGACGAGCGCGCCGACCGCGGCAGCGAGGGGCTTCCACGTGCCGGCGAAGCCGCCGTGCGCCCGTGAGCCGGCGTCGCGGTCGCGGCGTGCGCGCGCTGCCGAGGAGACTCCGTCCCCGCCCACGCTCTGCGACAGATCCGCGGACGCCGTTCTGGTCTCCGACCAAGGGGTATCCTCCCCGCCGTTCGGTACGCCGCTGACAACGTGCGCTTCCCGACGGGATCTCCGGCTCGGGCCGACGGGAGCATCATTCACCCGCTCAGCATACGGGTTGCACCCGAATCGGCCCGGTGGCAGCTGGACACACGCCCCGGGACGATCATCCGTCGCGCCCGCCCGGGTGAAGACTCAAGTAGGCTCGCGCTCACGCGCTGGATGAAGTGGGGACGACCGGAACGCTGATGGCAAGCACACGTCGCCGTGAGGGGAGCCGCGTCGAGCCAGGTTCGACCGGAACACCGGATTCCGGCATCGAGCTCGTCCCTCTCCCCCACAACGTGGCGGTCGAGCTCCTCGCCGCAGCGGTGAACGATTTCGCGGAACTTCACGGCATCCGCATCCTGACGATCAAGGGCCGTGTGCTGGCGGACCAGGGGCTGCGCGCAGTCCGCGGATCCTCGGATGTCGACGTGCTGGTCGACCCGTCGGCGTTCGAACGCCTGTGGGCGATCCTGCGTTCGAGCGGATGGACCGATCGAGACAGGGCGGTCCTCGTCGACCTCCCCCGGGAGGGGACCGTGCTCGCTCCCCACGCCAGGACCCTCGAACACCCACAGTGGCCGTGCCATCTGGACCTCCACCGGTACTACCCGGGGTTCCTGAATCCCGCTCAGGATGTGTTCGACACGCTGTGGGATGCCCGCACCACGATCGACCTGGCGCACCGAGCCTGCCCGGTCCCGGGCGTGGCCGACCATTGGCTCATCGCAGCGCTGCACGCCACGCGTTCCCGCGACACCGGCCAGCTCGCCGACCTCGAGGAACGCGCGACTTCACGCCTGTCGACCGACCTCAGCGACCTCGCGGAACGAGCGCAGATAACGGGAGCGGCCGGCCCTCTGCGCGAGACGCTGCCCAGCCTGACCGGCGCGACCGTCACTCTGACTCCCGAAGCCGACCGGCTGACCGCGCTGTGGCGGCGTCGCGTCGAATCCCCGGACGATCTCCCCGAGACCCTCGCCGAACAGTTCGCCGGCGCGAGCTGGTCGACGCGCGTTCGCCTGGCGGCTCGGAAGCTCGTCCCGAGCCCGCGCTTCGCTCAAGCGTTCTTCGGTGTCGCAGACGATCCGCTCAGCCTGCTTCGGTTCTATTTGCACCGCATCGTGACAGCGCCGGTGAAGCTGCTCCGCATCCTCGCCGCCGCACGCCGACGGAGGCCCTGAATGACCGACTCGACGCCCGTGTGGCGACGCGCAGACGGTGTCGGTTGGACGCAGGAGGGATCCGCCGCCTACATCGCTCTCCCCGCTCGGACGACGCCTTTCGCCGTCATCCGACTCTCCGAGGTGGGGGCCGCCATCTGGGAGCTCGTCGATGGTCGACGTGACGAGAACGAGATCGTGGCCGAGATGGTCCGACTCTGGGAGGTCGACGAGACCGACGTGCGACCGACGGTCGCCTCCTTCATCGAAGCTCTCGCCTCGAAGGGTGTGCTGCAGCCGACCGGTCACTGAGCGAGACCGATCAGGCCTCCGCCGCGGCTCGTTTCCTCATCGAGCCGCACGTCGGGAACGCCGCGACGGCGAAGGACCCTCACCGGTCGCCGGGACGGCTATCGCCGTACTTCTGCGGGTGCCGCCCCCCTCGGTCTTTCGAGAGGAACCTCGCGCCTCCGTCGCGGATGACGTCGACGGGCCCGCGGCCGTGACTGGCTCCGGAGTCGCCGACGGCGGGGCGGCGTAGTAGTCGCCGGTGTACTGGTAGTCGTCGTAGCCTCGTCCACGACCGCGGACGGGCACGCGGTTGATGACCACCCCGAGGCAGCGCGCATTCGCCTTCTCGAGGTTGAGCATCGCCTTGTTCAACGTTTCGATCGTCGTCTTGCCGACGCTTGCGACGACCATCACGCCGTCAGCGTGGTGTCCGAGCACCGCGGCGTCGGTCACCGGGAGCAGCGGCGGGGCATCGATGATGATCGTCGCGTCAGCCGAGAGCGTGCGCATGAGATCGCGCATGCGCTCCGACCCGAGCACCTCGGAGGGGTTCGGCGGGAGCATCCCCGCGCCGAGGACGAGGAGGTTGCCGTCGACGCCGACCGGTTGCGCGACCTCGTCGAAGAGGGCGCGTCCGGCGAGCACGTCGGTCAGACCGGCGCCGTCGATGAGGCCGAAGATGTTGGCGACCATGGGCCGCCGGAGGTCGCCGTCGATCAGGACCACGCGCTGCCCACTCGCTGCGAGCACGATCGCGAGGTTCGCGCTGGTCGTGGACTTCCCGTCACCGGGGAGCGGACTGCTGATGACGATCACGCGCGGAGGATTGTCCACGTCGATGAACTGGAGGTTCGTGCGCAGTTCGCGTAACGATTCCGCCACCCGGAAGAACTTCGCTCGAGCGCCTCCGCTCATGCCGCCGTCGAACGGAACGAGTCGTCCCGTATCGGAGAAGGACTTCTCGAGCGGAATGGTGCCGACGACGGGGTGCCCCGTTTCGCGTTCGACCACCTCCGCGGAGCGGATGCGACGGTCGAGAACGTAGCGGACAACGGCACCGGAAACACCGGCGGCGAGGCCGATCAGACCTCCGACGGCGAGGGCGATACGCCAGTTCGGGGAGCTGGGCGAACGGGGCAGCTGCGCGGAATCCCCCGCGACGAGCTGCACGAGCGCCTGACCGCCGTCCCGAGATTCGAGCCGCGAGATCTCCGATGACATCGCCTGGATCCACGCCTGCGCGAGATCACGCGCGCCTTCAGGCGTCGACGCGTTCGCGACGACAAGCAGGTTCACCGTGTCGACGGGATTGCTCACACGTACCTGATCGACGAGTGTCTCCGGGCGGGTGTCGAGCCCCAACTGCGTGATGACGTCTTCCGCGACCGACCGCCACGTCCCCAGGTCGATGTACGACTTGACCTTCGACTTCGCGAGATTGTCGGCGATGAGCGCGGACCCGGTGTCTTCACCCTGCCCCGTCACGGCGACGAAACCGCTGGCATCCGCGGTGTAGACGGGCTTCTGCAACGCCACCCAGCCTGCGGCCGCCCCGATGCCGAGAAGAGTGCCGAGAATCAGCCACACCCAGCCCACTCGAATGATGCGCAGGTAGGTCTGCAACTCCATCGAACACACTCCTCTTCCGCGCCGTCATTGCGACGACGTCGCCCCCCGGAATTCCGCCGCGACGACCGAGAAATGTCTCGGGCACACGATTCTAGAACCCACTCACGTGTCTCGCTGAACACGCTCGAACGCATTCATACCCTCATTCTTAGCGCGCTCGGAAGAGTGGCGTCGACCGACGTCACGCCGACGCGGCCGTGGTCTCGGCAAGCGCGCGCCGCATCGTCCGCTCCGACGCGAAGCCGCTTTGCCGCGCAATGCCCTGCACCGTCATTCCCGAGTCGGCCCGAACCTCCAGGAGGGCACGGGCGAAATCCACGCGGAGCGACCGAAGATACGTCGACGGCGACGTTCCGCGTTTCTCGAAGAGGCGGTGCAGGTGTCGCGATGACACGTGCAGCTCCGCCGCGGCGGCCGCCACCGAGAACCGAGGATCCGTGAACCTCGACTCGAACAGCAACCGGACGCGATTGAACGTGGAGGTTCGCGCCGCCGCGACCACCTCACGCTCCCCCGCGGAGAAGAACAACGCGAACGCGATGTCGAAGAGAGTGCGCTCCATCACCATCGCCTCGACCATGCTCAGCGCCGGGCGCATTCCTGCAACCGTCGTTACGTATGCCCGCGCCGCCAGCGCGGCCGTCGTGACCGACGGCCGACTCGGTACACGTTCGACGTCGAGGCCGAGGTCCTCCACCGCGGCACGCGGAAGCCATAGCGTCGCCGCCGCTCCACGGCTCCAGACCAGGCGCATGGGGTATCCGTGCCGAAGGACGACCGGAGTACGGTCCACTCCCTCGCGCGGCGTTTCGCCCTCGACGATCGCCCGCGCCTCGTCCACGGGGAACACGATCCCGATGTAGCCGGTATCACCGGCCTCCGACCACAGCCACAGATCACCGTGATCGACCGCGTGCAAGGTGATCGCGGCGCGCCCGGCCGAGGTGACGCCCGCCGGATGGGGAATGCGCGACATCCGCAGGTGGTCCCGCAGCAGCGCGCGGATCGGGGCGCGATCCATGCCCACATCGACCGCGTGGGTCGACGATGCGATGCTGCTCATCCGACCCCCCAGCCTCGATCGCAGCGCGAGTGAAAACAAAGGGGATGTGTCGACCGCCCGCCCGCACGGTCGAAGGATGGTCATGCCCTGGACGACGGCATCCCGCTCCCGCCCCTTACTTCGGGAGACGGGGTGCCGTCGTCCTGATCCGAACGCTAACGACCGCTCTGTGCATGACGACACCGCCCGCGACGCATTTGCGTAGCGACGTAGGTAGTGCCCCGCGTAACGCGGTCGAAGGGCGATCGGTACTTACTGGTGCCGATCGACGCCTCCGTCGTGCGTTCGGATGCGACGTCCTCGCTCAGAGGATGCCCGCTCCGACCGGCACGAGGATCGAACCCGATGCCGCGAGGGTGCGTCCCGCGATCACGACGCTCACGGAGATGGGGAACGACGCGAGCGCGTTGATGGACAGCCCGGTGCGGTTACCCGCCAGGCCCCACTGGACGGGGATGTCGAGGGTGCCGCCCGATGCGACGCTGACGTTCTTCGTCGTGGTGAACGTCGTGACGGGGAAGCCGTACTGCCCCACGATCGGAGCGCTCTGATACGACGCGGTGCGCTGGCCGGACGTCGTCAGCGTGCTGTCGAAGCGGTACACGCCGAAGCCGTATGCGCGTCCGACCGAGACGTCGATCCCACCCGGGCGCCCCACGGTGATCGTCACCGTCGCGTTGCCCGACAACGCGCCCGCGCCGTTCGTGATCCGCAGGGTCGTCGGCACCGTGATGGCCACCGCGGCCGTCAGCACCGTCGCCGAGTCCAGCACGTTCAGAGCCAGCAGGCTCGTCACGTTGTTCGTGAGGAGGGCGTTCGCGTTGTTCACCGACGCGGAGGCTGCCGGGGCCGCGACGGCGGCCGCGATCACCGGAACCGACCACGCGGCGCCCTTCAGAACGGTCCGCCGCTCGATACCCCGCGCGGAACCCGTCGCACCCGTCGCCTTGTCCGATGACAGCTCTTCCAACATCGATTCTCCCCTTTTGCGAAAAAGCGGGAACCGGTCGAACCCGCCACGCGATCGTCGCGAAGGGGACTACTGGTCGACATCGGTAAGGTCTCATGGCGTCCGCGAAGCGTCCGAAAATGACCGGCCGAGAAATGCAGAAGCGGGCGCCGCGAACGGCGCCCGAAAGGCAGAGACGGAGGCCGTCGACGGCATCCGGAAACGACGAAGGCCGGGCCCGAAGGCCCGGCCTTTGCCGAGTGAAGTCTGGTGTGACTTACTTGAGGATCTTGGTGACGGTACCGGCACCGACGGTGCGGCCACCCTCACGGATCGCGTAGCCGAGGCCCTCTTCCATGGCGATCGGCTGGATGAGCTCGACCGACATCTCCGTGGTGTCACCGGGCATGACCATCTCGGTGCCCTCGGGCAGCGTGATGACGCCGGTCACGTCGGTGGTGCGGAAGTAGAACTGCGGGCGGTAGTTCGTGAAGAACGGGTTGTGGCGGCCGCCCTCTTCCTTGGACAGGATGTACGCCGTGCCCTCGAAGTTGGTGTGCGGGGTGACCGAACCGGGCTTCACGACGACCTGGCCGCGCTCGACGTCGTCACGCTTGGTGCCGCGGAGGAGCAGACCACAGTTCTCGCCGGCCCAGGCCTCGTCGAGCTGCTTGTGGAACATCTCAATACCCGTCACCGTGGTCTTCTGCGTCGGGCGGATGCCGACGATCTCGACCTCGGAGTTGATCGCGAGGGTACCGCGCTCGGCGCGACCCGTGACGACCGTGCCACGACCGGTGATGGTGAAGACGTCCTCGATGGGCATGAGGAACGGCTTGTCCTTGTCACGCACCGGGTCGGGGATGGACTCGTCGACGGCCTCCATGAGCTCGACGATCGAGTTGACCCACTGCTCGTCACCCTCGAGAGCCTTGAGGCCCGAGACGCGCACGACGGGGGCGTTGTCGCCATCGAAGTCCTGCGACGACAGCAGCTCGCGAACCTCGAGCTCGACGAGCTCCAGGATCTCCTCGTCGTCGACCATGTCGCTCTTGTTCAGCGCGACGAGCAGGTAGGGAACGCCGACCTGCTTGGCGAGCAGGACGTGCTCGCGGGTCTGAGCCATCGGGCCGTCGGTGGCGGCGACCACGAGGATCGCGCCGTCCATCTGAGCGGCACCGGTGATCATGTTCTTGATGTAGTCGGCGTGACCGGGGGCGTCGACGTGAGCGTAGTGACGCTTGGGGGTCTCGTACTCGACGTGCGAGATGTTGATCGTGATACCACGCTGACGCTCTTCGGGCGCGGAGTCGATCGACGCGAAGTCACGCTGAACGTTGGTGGCCGACGGGAACTTGTCGGCGAGCACCTTCGAGATGGCAGCGGTGAGCGTGGTCTTGCCGTGGTCGACGTGACCGATCGTTCCGATGTTCACGTGCGGCTTGGTCCGCTCGAACTTGGCCTTAGCCACTGGGTCCTCCTCAGGACGTTGGTTGCGAGGTCTCGGGCGCTGGATTGCGACCGATTCTTCGCGGGGATGGTTCTCAGATTACTAGAGAGTCGGTATTCAGTTTGTGCGGATGCCGGGAACCTGAGCAGAACCCGGGGTTCCCGGCATCCGTGAGAGCGGTGTTACTCGCCCTTGTTCTTCTGGATGATCTCGTCGGCCACGGCCTTCGGGACGTCGGCGTAGCTGTCGAACTCCATCGAGTAGACGGCACGGCCCGAGGTCTTCGAGCGCAGGTCACCGATGTAGCCGAACATCTCGGACAGCGGCACGTTGGCCCGGACGACCTTGACGCCGGCGGCGTCTTCCATCGACTGGATCTGGCCACGACGCGAGTTCAGGTCGCCGATGACGTCGCCCATGTACTCCTCGGGAGTACGCACCTCGACGGCCATGATCGGCTCGAGGATGGTGGGGTTGGCCTTGCGGACGGCCTCCTTGAAGCCCATCGAGCCGGCGATCTTGAACGCCATTTCCGACGAGTCGACGTCGTGCGAGGCACCGTCAAGGAGGATCGCCTTGACACCCACCATGGGGTAGCCGGCGAGCACGCCGACGTTCATGGCGTCCTGGAAGCCCTGGTCGGTCGGCGAGATGTACTCGCGCGGGATACGACCACCGGTGACCTTGTTCTCGAACTCGTAGGTCTTGTCGGCCGTGACCTCGAGGGGCTCGAGCGCGAACTGGATCTTCGCGAACTGACCCGAACCACCGGTCTGCTTCTTGTGGGTGTAGTCGTGACGCTCGACCGACTTGCGGATGGTCTCGCGGTAGGCCACCTGGGGCTTTCCGACGTTGGCCTCGACCTTGAACTCGCGCTTCATGCGGTCGACCAGGATGTCGAGGTGGAGCTCGCCCATGCCCTTGATGACGGTCTGACCGGTCTCGGAGTTCTGCTCGACGCGGAACGTCGGGTCTTCCTCCGCGAGCTTCTGGATGGCGACACCCAGCTTCTCCTGGTCGGCCTTGGTCTTGGGCTCGATGGCGACCTCGATGACCGGCTCGGGGAAGGTCATCGACTCGAGCACGACCTGGTTGGTCGGGTCGCAGAGGGTGTCACCGGTGGTGGTGTCCTTCAGGCCGATGACGGCGTAGATGTGACCGGCGGTGACCGAGTCGACCGGCATCTCCTTGTTGGCGTGCATCTGGAAGATCTTTCCGATGCGCTCCTTCTTGCCCTTCGTCGCGTTGACGATCTGGGCACCGGAGTCGAGGTGACCCGAGTACACGCGGATGTAGGTGAGGCGACCGAAGAACGGGTGCGTCACGATCTTGAACGCGAGGGCCGCGAAGGGCTCGTCGCGGTCGGCGTGGCGCTCGATGACGACCTCTTCGTCCTTGGGGTCGTGCGCCTCGATGGCGGGCACGTCCAGGGGCGAGGGGAGGTAGTCGACCACGGCGTCGAGCATGGGCTGCACGCCGCGGTTCTTGAACGCCGAGCCGCAGAGCACGGGGTAGAGCTCCGAGGCGATCGTCATCTTGCGGATGGCGCCCTTGATCTCGGCGACCGTGAGCTCCTCACCGCCGAAGAACTTCTCGAGCAGGGCGTCGTCGGACTCGGCGACGGTCTCGAGCAGCTGCTGGCGGTACTCGGCGGCCTTGTCGGCGAGGTCGGCCGGGATCTCCTGGATCTCGTACTTCGCACCCATGGTCACGTCACCCTTGGCATCGCCGGGCCACACGAGGGCGCGCATCTCGACGAGGTCGATGACGCCGACGAAGTCGTTCTCGGCACCGATGGGCAGCTGGATGACCAGCGGCTTGGCCTTCAGGCGGTTGACGATGGTGTCGACCGTGAAGTAGAAGTCGGCGCCCAGCTTGTCCATCTTGTTGACGAAGCAGATGCGGGGGACGTCGTACTTGTCGGCCTGACGCCACACGGTCTCGGACTGGGGCTCGACGCCCTCCTTGCCGTCGAAGACGGCGACCGCGCCATCGAGCACGCGGAGCGAGCGCTCGACCTCGACCGTGAAGTCGACGTGTCCGGGGGTGTCGATGATGTTGATCTGGTTCTTGTCCCAGAAGCAGGTCACAGCAGCGGAGGTGATCGTGATGCCACGCTCCTGCTCCTGCTCCATCCAGTCGGTCGTGGCCGCACCGTCGTGCGTCTCGCCGATCTTGTGGTTGACGCCCGTGTAGAACAGGATGCGCTCGGTCGTCGTCGTCTTGCCGGCATCGATGTGCGCCATGATGCCGATGTTGCGGACCTTGTGGAGGTCGGTGAGCACGTCTTGTGCCACGGGTGTCTTCCTTACCTGTTGGGAGGTTGATGCCGGGCCCATCGGAGGGTCCGTGACCGGGGTTCGATCACGGACCCTCCGCGGGTTTTACCAGCGGTAGTGCGCGAAGGCGCGGTTCGACTCGGCCATCTTGTGGGTGTCTTCGCGGCGCTTGACCGCGGCACCGAGGCCGTTCGAGGCGTCGAGGATCTCGTTCTGCAGACGCTCGGTCATCGTCTTCTCACGACGACCCTTCGCGTAGCTCACGAGCCAGCGCAGCGCGAGCGTGTTGGCGCGGTGCGGCTTGACCTCGACGGGAACCTGGTAGGTCGAGCCACCGACGCGGCGGCTCTTGACCTCGAGGGTGGGACGGACGTTGTCGAGCGCCTTCTTCAGCGTGGCGACGGCGTCCTGGCTGTTCTTCGCCTCGACACCCTTGAGGGCGTCGTAGACGATCGACTCGGCGATGGACTTCTTGCCGTCGACGAGGATCTTGTTGACCAGCTGGGTGACGACGGGGGCGCCGTACACCGGGTCGTTGACGACGGGACGCTTCGGGGCGGGACCCTTACGAGGCATGGTTCTCAGCCCTTCTTCGCGCCGTAGCGGCTGCGAGCCTGCTTACGGTTCTTGACAGCCTGGGTGTCGAGCGCACCGCGGACGATCTTGTAGCGGACACCGGGGAGGTCCTTCACACGACCACCACGGACGAGCACGAGCGAGTGCTCCTGGAGGTTGTGGCCCTCACCGGGGATGTACGCGGTGACCTCGGTGCCGTTGCGCAGCTTGACGCGGGCGACCTTGCGCATGGCCGAGTTCGGCTTCTTGGGGGTCGTCGTGTACACGCGGGTGCACACGCCGGCCTGCTGGGGGTTCGACTTCAGCGCGGGAGCCTTGGTCTTCGAGACCTTCGGCGAGCGGCCCTTGCGAACCAACTGCTGAATGGTTGGCACGTTCTCTCCTTGATTGGCCGGGCGGTTCCTCTCGGACCGTCCGGGGTGCTGCACGGTGACAGCGGTCGTGTCTCCCCCGCCATGTCGTTCGTCTTGCGATTCGTGACGTGTCGGGCTCACGTGTGATCCACCGCGCGACAGAATGATCGGACGCGATTGTGGTGGATATGCCGTGGGGGCGACCTGTTCGCAGGTCGATCCCTGAGATGGTGCGAGCGTTGATCCGAACGACACGCCCGAGGGCACGACGCACGGCGCGCGTGAACGCACACCCGCCCAATGATACGCGTTCCCCGGAGGTCGGGCAAACGTGCACGGGCTCGTCCGCGCAGAGCGATCAGGATGCCGCCCGCTCAGCCGAGCAACAGCACCGCCGCCGCAGCCGCTGCGGCCAGCAGCAGCACCACCGCTGCACCGATGAGCAGTGCCCGCCAGGCGCCGCGTCGGGCCGTCCGCGGCCGCACGAGGGCGGGGTCGCGACCGGGTTCGGGCCGCGCGGGGACGACGGCGCGTTCGACGCGGATCGGCGCGTCGACCCGCGGATCGTAGGCCTCGCGCTGAAGGGCGGCGGGCACGCGTGCCTCGCGGACGGCAGCGCCCGCATCGGGTGATCGTCGATTCGGGGACGCATCGGTCGCCGCCTCCGCCCGTCGCGCGCGACGGGAGCCCGCGTGGGTGTCGTCGGCTCCGCGGGGGCTGCGACGCGGCTGCGTGCTGTCGTCGGTGGACTCGCCGATCGCGGGTGCGGGCGAGCGCGTCGCGCGGCGCCCCGGCGCGGTGTCGTCGGCGGGGAGGGCCTCGGCGCGAACCGACGTACGGTCGTCGACCGGCGCGCGGCGCACCGTCTCGTCGTCCAGCGGCACACGGCGCACGGTCTCGTCGTCGACCGATGCGCGGCGGGCGATCACCGTCGCGTCGTCCGGCTCCTCCACGGGGTCGGCGCGACGAGCGATCACCGTCGCGTCATCCGACTCCTCCACGGCGTCGGCGCGACGGGCGATCACCGTGGCGTCGTCGGGCTCGCGGGCGTCGGAGCGGACGGTGGCGTCGTCGAGGTCGTCGGCTTCGGTGGGCGCCGTCGCGTCGTCGTCGGCCGGGGCGGGCGGATTGGCCGGCCACGCGCGCAGACGGCCCGCCCACAGCGTGACCTCGTCGGGGTCGTCCGGCCGGTCGAACGGGCCGCTCACGCGTTCCTCCGCGTGAGGCGCACCTCCGCGTCGCCGAGGAAGAACCGCTCCCCCGCCTCGATCTCCTCGCCGGGGGGAGCCTCCACCTCGGTGCCCATGAGCGTGGCGAACAGGACGCCGTTCGTCGATTCCAGGTCGGTGACGTACCAGGTGTCGCCGCGCAGCTCGAGGCGCGCGTGCGTCTTGGAGACCGTCCGCGTCTCATCGGCGATCGCGACGAGCTGAGCGTCGGGCCGCGTGGCATCCGGGCCGGGACGACGGCCCAGGATCACGACGGAGGACGTCAGGTCGACCGTCGCGCCGTCGGGGGCGATCAGCGCCCACGGGATGCGCTTGCGTCGCGCCACGATCGTGCGGTCGAGAGCGTCGAAGTCCTCGTCCGACGGCACCTCCGGACGCGTGTACAACGCCGACACCGACGTGCGGGCCGAACGCGGAGCGCCCGCGTCGGGCGCATCGGGCACCGCCGAGACCGCTTCGGAGAGCTCGGGGAACTCATCGACGGGGGTCCGCGAGACGCGCGGGGCGGAGATCGGCGCGGCGGGCCGGGTGAGGGGTGCTTCCGCGATGTCCACCGGTGCCTCGTCGGCTCCCTCGACACCACGCCGGGAAGGGCCGGCCCCGAGCGACGGCGCGTCGTCGCCGGGGCGGGCGGCCTGCGAGTCGTGCGCGGCGGCCGCGGGCTCGTCGGCCTGCGGCGTGGATTCGACCTCGGCCGGATCGGTCGAACGCGGTGCGGCCCACGACGACACGCCACGTGTGGGAGCTCCCGGCAGGAGCAGGGCGCGGGTCGAGGGGGCGCCGGCTTCCGAGCCGGGCTCGGACGGCGTCTCGGTGAAGCGGGGGACCCATCCCGTCGGGGACTGCTCGGCATCCGGGTTCGGGTCGGTGGGCGCGGGCGTGGGATGCGCGTCGGCCCGCTCACGCGCGGCGGCACCCGCGGGAGCGCCGTCGCGCAACGCGTCGAGCACGTCGAAGACCGACGCCGGAGCCGCGGGCACGGAGGGCTCCTCGGGAGCGTGCCGCTCGGTCGAGCGGCGGCCGTCGGGGTTGCCGGGCATGAGGTCGGCGGGCGGCGCCCAGTCGCTCGGCGACGGCACGGCATCGGCCAACGAGCCGGCCGGGGCGGCGAAGGGCTGCACCACCGGCTCCGACACCGGCGGCGCCGGATCGGCGGAGCGGTCGTGTGCGGCGGGCTCGGGATCGGGCGTCCACCCGCCGATGAGCGGAACGTAGGGTCCGTCGAAATCGCGTCCGCGCCGGACCGGGGCGGAATCCTCGTCGACGCCTCGGGCGCCGGACCCCTCCCACCGTGCCGCACCGAACCCCAGGACGCTCGCCCAGACGACGGGCACCAGGGCGCCGAGCACCGTGAGTCCGGCACCGGCGCCGAAGCCGACGGTGATGCGGTGGACGGCCACGATGTAGACGACGACGAAGGCGATGAAGCCGAAGAGCGGCACCAGATTGATGAGCACGAGCCACGGCGAGAACCCGCCGAGCTTGAGCACGGTGGCGACGTTGACGACGGGCACCCATGCCTTCCAGACCGGCTCGCCGATCTTTCGGAACATCGCGGCCAGAGCGAGGGCGAACCAGACGTAGAGCACCACGACCAGAGCGAGCGAACTCGCTCCCAACACCAGCGTCGTCGAATCGGTCATGTCGTATCGCGTCTCCCCGTCGTGGCGGGACGCTTCCCCCTCTCGTCGCGATGCGGCGACCCCCGCCGAGGAGGCCGAGGGGCGAGGAACCGCAGGAACGATCTCAACGATACGGCTGCGCGCACCCGGCGCCAGAAGCCGCGCTGGCGGGTGATCACACGACGCTCGTCGTCGACGATGCGCCAGAACGCGGCGACCTCGTCGGGCGTGACCTCCTCGGCGGCGAACACGGCGCGATCCGCGTCGGCGGCCAGACGGATGCCGGCGGGCGTCGCGAACGCGTCGGCCACCTCCCGGCGGGTCGGGGAGCGCGGCACGGAGCGCCCTGCATCGAGTCCGGCGTCGACGTACTCGTCCCATCCTCCGGCGATCGCGCCGCGCGGATCGGGATCGCGTCGACGGCCACGGCGACGCACGGCCTTGGCGATCATCACCGCCAGGAAGGGGCCGAAGAGCACCAGCACGACGAGCACACCGATGCCCGCGACGCGCAGCACGGGCCAGAGCCAGGCGAGGTCGAGGCCCTCGTCGGTGCGGGCGGCGTCGTCGCGGGAGTCGTCCTCCTGCACGGGCTCGGGAGGGACGACCTCTTCGACCGTGTCGGGCCGCACCTCGGTGACGTTCTCGGGGTCCTGCTGCTGGGTGACCTCGAGGCTCGGGGACTGCTCCCACTGCGGCGTGACGTCGATCGTCGCCCACTGGCCGTCGGTGCCCTGGACCTCTGTCCACGCGGTCAGGTCCCGCGGTCGGCACTCCCCCGCGTCGCACGTCGACAGGGTCGCATCGGCCGTCTCCAGCCGTGCGCCGACGACGACGCGGGCGGGGAAGCCCAGTTCGCGGGCGATGAGCGCCGTGGCGACCGCGAACTGCTCGTCGTCGCCGACGGCGGCGACGTAGTTGCCCGTCGCCTCCGCCCTCGGGTCGTCCTCGCGGTCGAGCAACCGCTCGAACATGCGGTCGATGCGCGCGAGGGAGTGACCGGACGCGCTCGGCTGCAGCTGATAGCCGGGGAGGTCGGCCGCCCACGCGGGAGCCGCGGTGCCCGCCGAGGCGAGGCTGTGACTGAGGTACCCGCGCTCCCGGAGCAGCTGGACGAGGGCCTGCAGGGCTGCACCGTCGGATCCGGTCGCGTGCTCTTCGACCCATCTCTTCAGGTTGTCTCCGCCGGACACTCCCTGCGGTGCTCCCGGGGGCGTGAGGGTCGCGAGATCGACCGGAGCGGGCTCCACACCCGAGAGCTCGTAGCGATCCCCCGCCCGCAGACCCCCGTCGGAGGTCTGCACTCCGGCTTCGGCGGCGGCGCTGTAGTAGAAGCGGTCGGCCAGAGCGCCGCGCCGATCGCCCTCGAAGGTCGCCGAGGCGAGGCGGCCGGCGGTCGGCATCCAGATCCCGTCGAGATCGGCGATCTCGACCTCGACCTCGATGGTCCGGCCGTCGCCGGCGTCGCGGGTCGACGGCAGGCGGACGAAGCCCGCACCCTCGTCGCCCGATGCGCGGTAGATCTCCCCGTCGTACGCGTCGAGGGTGGCGAGGCGGATGCGTTCGGGCAGCGTTCCCTCGCCGCTCACGCGGAACAGCACCTGATCGGCGCGCGCGTCGGAGAACATGGAGCGGTACTCCGCCAGGGGACTGACCGCCTCGGCGATCTGCTCCTGCGGTCCGGCGGCGGACCGCAGGACCTCGCGCTCCGCTCCCCGCGATGCCCATGGCACGACGGCGACCGTGACGACGACGGCGAGGGCGATCATCGCCGCCCCGAGCGCGGCGCGTCGGCGATCGGTGCGCGAGCGCCCGGTGCCCACCTGGGCCGCGGAGACGTCGCTCGCGCGCCGGAGGGCGCGGGCGCGCTCGTCGTGCGCGCGCCAGGCCAGCCACAGCACGGCCGCGAGCAGGGCGGACACGCCCACCACCGTCTCCACGGGGGCGGCGAGGGCGAGGGGACCGAGAGAGAGCGGGGCGCTCGTGGCCGTGCGACCGAAGAAGAGGCCGAAGCCGCTCATGCCGAGACCGGGGACCACCGCGACCGTCGCCCACCGGTCGCGCCGTGCGGCGAGGGCGAGGACGAGGGCGGTGCCGACGAGGAACACCACGAGGGCGGGGATGAGGAGGTTGCGATAGGCCCCGACCGGCAGATCGACGGTGACCAGGTCTTTCCAGGCGACGACCACTCCGGCGTAGGACTCTCCGAGCCCGCGGAGCACGTCCAACGGCGACGTGAGACGCGACGGCACGGCGAGCGGGACGGCCAGCAGCGTGAAGGCGGCGACGAGCCCGGCCGCGAGAGCCCATCCGCTCCCCCGCCGCCAGGCGACAAGTGCCACTACCGCCGCCCCGGCGAGGGATGCCGCGACGACGAGGACGACGAAGGAGACGGCCGCGTAGATGGGCCACGCCGCCACCGCCGCGAGCGCCACGGAGACGGCGGTGTACAGCGCGGCGGCGACCCAGCGCGGCGCCGACGACGCCTCTGCACGCCGCCGCGGCGCGCGGTCGCGCGTCCCGCTCACGAGGTGGCTCCCCGCACGAGCAGGCCGGAGAGGTCGTCGAGGGTGCCGATCGTGAGCACGGTGAGGCCGGCCACGCTCTGCATGCGAGGGTGCGCGCGCTCGTCGCAGATGACCGCGGCGACCGCCGTGTCGGCGGGGAAGGCGAGCGCCGCCTGGCGCAGGCGGGCGAGGGGCACGAGGGAGCCGGTGACGAGGAACGCGATCGAGAGGCGCTCGTTGGCCTCGGATGCCAACCGGCAGACGTCTTCGACGGGCATGGTGTTCTCGTGGCGCTCGATGGCGCTGAACCCGTCGAGCATCGCGCGCGGGGAGACGACCGGGATGTGGCGGATCGCGCGCAGGCGGCCCTTCACCACGCGCGGGATCTCCGATCCCGTCACGATGTCGATGTCGCGCGCGTCGCGCACGGCGCGCAGGCCCAGCGAGGCAGCGGCCGAGACGGCGAGCTCGTACTCGTCGGCATCCGTGTATTCCTGCGTCGCGGCGGCGAGGACGACCGCCATCCGCGATCGGCGGGACTCCTCGTACTGGCGGACCATCAGGCGCCCGGTCTTGGCGGTGGACTTCCAGTGCACCTGCCGCTGGGAGTCGCCGGGAGCGTACTCGCGGATGGCGTGGAACGACATGTCGGCGTCGACGAGACGCCGCGTCGCGTTGCCCTCGAGGTCGCGGACGAGACCGGAGCTGGTGGAGGGCAGACCGACGGTGCGCGGGTGGACGAACAGGTCGTGCACGTCGTCGAACGCGTGCTCGCGCCGCAGCAGACCCACCGGGTCGCTGCGGACCGTGGTGACGGGGCCGACGCGCACCACACCGCGCGGCAACGGCGGGATCTCGAGAGGCTCGGTGCTGCTGTGTCCGGGTCGGAGGAACGGCACCCCGAACTCGACGAGACCGCGACCGACGGGGATGTCGAGACGACCGGGCAGCGTCGGCCTCGTGCTGTCGTTGCGCACGACGATCTCGCCCGTGACGCCGTTCCCCGCGGTGACGCGCTCGTGCTGGAGGGCCAGGTCGACCTCGTAGGCGCGCGCGCCGAAGAGGAACGGGACGCTCATGAGCAGCAGCAGCAGGGCCACCGACCCCGCCACCATCCACTCGACCCAGCCGAAGACGACGCCGAAGGCGAGGCCCACGGTCGCCGCGACCGCGACGACCGCACCCGCGGGGCGGACCGTGCGCCCCGCCCACGACAGGGCTGCGGCGAGCGCCTCGGTGACGACGCGCCACACTTCGGCGACCTGCACCACGGCGCGCACGATGCGACGCTGGCGGCGGGTCGCGGTCGAGGTGATCGACGTGCGCGAGCCCGTGGCCATCGTCGCGGCCGAGGTGCGCGTGAGCCGCGACTCGGTGACGTTCACGTCGGGCACGGCTCACCCCCGACGGCCTCGGACGCAAACCTCGCGCTCACGGGAGTCATGCGCTCTCGCGCTGAGTGGGCGGGAGCGTGTCGAGCAGCACCTGGCCGATCACGGCCTCCTGCGTGACCCCGTCGAACTCGGCCTCGGGATGCAGGATGAGCCGGTGCGAGAGCACGGGGACGGCGAGCGCCTTGACGTCGTCGGGTGTCGCATAGGTGCGGCCCTGCGAGGCGGCCCGCGCGCGGGTGGCGCGCGTGAGGGCGAGCGCGCCGCGGATGCTGACGCCCAGGCGCACCTCGTCGGCCGTGCGGGTGGCATCCACGAGGCGGGCGATGTAATCGAGCACCAGCGCGTCGACGTACACGGATGCCGCGAGGTCGGCCATGCCCACCAGCGCCTGGGGGGTGATGATCGGGCGCAGGTCGGCGGTGGCGACCGGAGCGCCGTCGAGGATGCGCACGGTCGCCGCGTGGTCGGGGTAGCCGAGCGAGGTGCGCAGGAGGAAGCGGTCGAGCTGCGCCTCGGGCAGACGGTAGGTGCCGGCCTGCTCGACCGGGTTCTGCGTGGCGAGCACGAGGAACGGAACGCCCACCTCGCGAGAGACGCCGTCGATGGTGACCTTGCCCTCTTCCATGACCTCGAGCAGGGCCGACTGCGTCTTCGGGCTCGCGCGGTTGATCTCGTCGGCGAGCACGATGTTGGCGAAGATCGGCCCGCTGTGGAACTCGAACGTCCCGCTCTTCTGGTCGTAGACGGTGATGCCCGTGATGTCACCCGGGAGGAGGTCGGGGGTGAACTGGATGCGGGTGTTCGTGCCCTGCACCGACTGCGCGACGGCGCGGGCCAGCGAGGTCTTGCCGGTGCCGGGGACGTCTTCGAGCAGCACGTGGCCGTCGCTGAGCATGGCGGTCAGCACCAGCTCGACGACGTGGCGCTTGCCGAGGACGGCGCGCTCGACGTTGTCGGCGATCTGCGAGAAGGTCTGGGAGAACCAGGTGGCCTGCTCCTGGGTGATCGTCATGTCGCTGCGTTCTTCCTGTGGGGGATGGATGGATGCCGGGGTCAGCCGTTGCCGGCGGGCGGCTGAGAGGGATCGGCCTTGCCGGGGTCGCAGGTCCCACCCGTGACGAGGGTGGCGTCGTCGAGACCCCAGCCCTTCGCGGACCAGCTGACCAGGAGCTTCGCGTTCTCGACGCGCACCGCCCCCTTCGGGACGACGGTCGGGTCGCTGGCGTCGAGCTTCTGGCCGCTCTTGTCGAAGTAGACGACGCCGGAGCGGTCGGTGGAAGTGCGCGCCTCGCCGTTGCTGGTCTTCCACCCGAGCTTCAGCTCGCTGCCGGCGACGCAGGAGTCGATTCGGGCCGTCGCCTGCACCTGGTACGGGGCGCTTCCGGATGCCGGCTCGACGACGCCGCGGTCGGAGCGGGTCTGCCAGAAGTCGTGTTGGAAGTACACGCCGATGTTCGGGTCGCGGTCGTAGACGTCGCTGCCGGGACCCCAGTTGTCGTACTTGACACTGTTGTTGCGCGGCGGCTTCGTCCCCTCCTGGATGCCGCTGATCTTCCACCGTGCCGTGTCCCCGTCGACCACGGGCTTGGCCCCGACGCGGAACGTGTATCCCTGCGGAGCGGTGGTGTCCTGCGTGGCGTCGATGCTCTTCTCGGTCTGATCGGAACCGAAGCTCTTGCCGTCGTAGACGGAATCGACGCACATGCGGACCGTGTACGTCTCTCCATCGTCCTTGCCGGGGAACGTGCGGCGAGGTCCGTCGTCACCCACACGGCAGGAGCCGTCGATCGCGAAGCCGTATCGCACGTCGGACCCGTCGCCGTTCTTCGACGCCGAGCCCTCGGCGACGATGGTGACCTTGCCGCCGCCGTCGCGCTGCGACGTGAGGGTGAGGTTCAGCTGCTGCGGCCTGCCGACGCCGTGCGCCGTGAAGACCAGCGCCTGCCCGCTCTGCGAGCCGCCGAGGCCCGGCGGCACGGTGAAGCGCGAGATCGGCGTCACCGTGATCTGCGTGGACGAGTTGCTGCCCACCGGGAACGCGGCGACCGAAACGGTCTCCTGATTGCGTCCGACGCTGATCGTGCGCTTCTGCCCCGCGGCGCTCGCGATCTCGAGGGTGCCGGTCTCGGCGGCGTCGATGCCGCGGATGGTGAGATCCGCCACGCCTCCCTCTCCGCCGTTGTCGACGGGCGCGAAATCGCCGGACCGCGGCTTGTCGGGTGAGGCGTAGGCCCACGCCGTCGTCCGCACGGCGCCGCGGGATTCGCCGACGCTGTTGACGGCGGTCACGACGTACTCGCGCTGCTCGCCGTTGGGCGCCGAGATCACGGGGCACCCGCCGTCGGGGCCGCACTGCGCGACGACCTCGCCACCGGAACGGACCGTGAACCCGGCGAGCGCGGGGTAGGCGCGACGGGCCTCACCGGGGTCGACGCGGAGCGTGAGCGAGCCGTCGGCGAAGGCCGTCTGCCGCACGCTCGCCGGGGTGCGCGGATAGCCGAGGAGGTCGAGCACGACGCGGGCGTCGCGCGTGGACGCGGTCGTGCGTCCCTGGGCGTCGCGGAGGGTGACGCTGGCGCTGCACGTCGCGCCGGGAGCGTCGGCGGTCCACGAGGCGGTGATGCTCGAGGCCGAGGCGACGGAGAAGTCCACACCCGTGCACGCGGCAGTGGGCCGCACACCCACGACCTCGAGTGGGGTCCGCGGCAGCGGGTTGACCTCGCCGCTGATACCGATCACGCCGATCGTGCAGCTCGATCCCTGGGCTTGCGAGCACTGCGACGAGGTCGTTCCGCCCTGAGGCAGCGTCGACGGCGCCGCTCCGACTCGCAGCACGAGCCGTGCGGGGGCGACGGCGTTGTGACTGGTGACGGAGATGACGGCGGCGTTGTCGGTGCCGGGTACGGCACGGTCGCCGCCCACGACGGTCACGACCGACCCGTCGAGCGAGACCTGGAACGCCGACCCGCTGTAGTCGAGCGCGTAGCGGATCCCGGCCCAGTCCTCGCGTCCGAGCTGCCACGAGGTCATGTTGCGCAGGTCGAACGTGGCCGTCTCCCCGGGGCCCACCGTGAGCGAACCCGGGCGCAGCTCCGGCTGGGGGTCTCGGGCGACGACGCCGATGGGCACCGAGAGCACGGTCCACTCCTGCGTCCCCGCGATCCGCACGGGCACCTGGCACGCGTCGGTCCACGGCGAACCCGTCCCGGCGTCGTACTGCACGACCGACCCGTTGACCGAGCAGCGGCCCTCGGCGCGGACGCCCGTGGTCGAGACATCGGTGCCCACCTCGAGGGTGGCACGACGGGGAAGGGCGACGAGGGATGCCATGTCGAACTGCACCGAGGCCAGCTCGTCGACCCGCTGCGCCGAGCCGGGGCGCAGAGCCAGGGTCAGGTCATCGTCACCCGGGACACGGAGGAAGGCGTAGGTGATGACGTCGGCGTCGCCGACGCGGCCCGTGATCGCGAACGGGATGACACGACGTGTCGCGGGCAGGTCGCCGGAGATGCGTCTGCCGTCGAGGCGCACGTCGGTCGGCTGCCCCCACAGCGTCACCTCGAGGTCGCCGACCTCTCCGCCGGACCAGGTCGCGCGGCCCGCGATGACGTCGACCCCGCTGGTGAAGTCGTCGCGGTTCTCGACCGTGAGCACCGTGTCGGTCACCACGGGGTAATCGGGGACGCTCTCGCGCACGACCTTGACCACGATGAGACCGCGCCCGGTGTTGCCGGAGTCCGACTCCACGTCGTACAGGAACGACATCGTGCCGGGCTGATCGCCCGCGCGCAGGACGACGCCCGTGTCGCTGACGCTGTCGACGAAGCCGTCGAGCCGGGCGTACTCGGGGTTGGCGCTGCCGTCGACGAGGGTCTCGGGCAGATCGGGCCGCACGCCCGTGAGCCTCAGGCGTCCCTGCGTGGGGTCGATGTCGTTCGCGAGCGGGCTGACCCGGATCGTACGGTCGCCCCCGGCCTGCACCTGCACGTAGTCGGTGAACGTGATCGGACTCGGGTTGGCCTCGGCATCCAGGATCCCGATGCGCACCGTGCCCTCGCCCGTGGCGCCGGAGGAGTCGGACACGCGATAGCGGAACGACACCTGGCCCCGGTCGCCCGGCACGGACGAGTAGACGATCGACGAGCCGTCGGGGGACACGGATGCCGTACCCCGGTCGGGCTGGGCGACGATGCGGTCGAGCGACACGGCGTCGCCGTCGGGATCGACACCGAAGCCCTGGAAGTCGATCGTCGTCGTGCCCCCGCTGAGCACGCGCCCCTGGAGGGTGTCGGGGAGCGGCGCGCGATTGGCCTCTGCGCCCAGCACCGTGATGCGCACGGTCGCCTCGTCCCACAGGGCGGGCGTACCGGTGGTGTAGACGCGGTAGGTCACCTCGTAGGAGCCGGGCGCGGTGGGCGCCAGATAACGCAGCACCCCGCCGGAGGCGAAGGCGAGCGCGTCGCTGGCCGGCTGGGCCTGCACGCTGGAGGGGTCGAGGCTCGGACGACCTCCGGCCGGGGAGATGTCATTGTCGAGCACCGGGATGTCGATCTGCGCGCCCGCGCGCACCGTCACGGTGTCGTCGACGGCGATCGGCGCGATCTCGGGGGCCGGCGGCAGGAGGTAGACGGTCGCCTCGCCGCCCACGCGCGATCCCTCGTCGTCGGTGCCGTCGCTGACGGTGTAGTCCACCGTTCCGAGCAGGCCGGCGCCGCCGTCGGCGGTGGAGCCCGAGACGCGCAGATCGTTCTGCCCCACGGTGTCGACGGTGAGGGACGCCCCCTCTTCGGCGGCGGGCGTCACATCGCTGAGCAGGAGCACGCGGCCGGTGGGGTTCGACACCGCGCTGAACACGTCGAGGGTCGCGTCCTCCTGCGGGCGCACGAAGGCCACGACGGGGGCGGTCGACAACTGCGCCGGGGCATCGGCGGGAAGGAGGGTGATGCGGGCGGTCCCCGTGGCGTCCCTGCCCCCGGCGTTGACGGTGAAGTCGACGCGGTACACGCCGGGCTGGGAGGCCGCGAAATCGAACACCGTGCTGCCGCCGACCACGGTCGCCGTCGCGGCGGCGTCGTCGAGGACGCGGACCGAGCCGAGGGAGATCTCCCCCGCCGTGCCGGTCACGTGGGGACCGACGTCGACGGCGAGCGAGGTGCCCACCGTGTCG
Organism: uncultured Microbacterium sp.; assembly: GCF_947489255.1. Taxonomy (GTDB): domain Bacteria; phylum Actinomycetota; class Actinomycetes; order Actinomycetales; family Microbacteriaceae; genus Microbacterium; species Microbacterium phycohabitans. The sequence goes on along the minus strand of NZ_CANLCY010000001.1, from coordinate 541,837 downwards.
ATGACGGCGAAGGACTGCACCGCGAGAGTGGGGTCGGGCGCCACGCGGATGACGAGGGGCTTGGTCGTGGTGGCCCCTCCGGTGTCGGCGACGGTGACGTCGAGCTGGATGTTCTGCTCGCCGCCCGACCCGTCGTCGGCGTGCTGGTAGACGACGTCTCCGCCGGGGGTCGCGGCGACCGTGCCGACGCCGCTCGGGTTGTCGACGGAGAGCAGCAGCAGGGGGTCGCCGTCGGGATCGACCCACCCGGGGAGCACGGGGACCGTGACGGTGCCCCCGCGCGCGACCTCGGGGGTCGGCCACTGCTGGAGGCACTTGTCGGTTCCGCACCACACGGGCGCGGCGTTGGACTCACCCGGCGAGACGGTGAGGGTCACCGTGGTGGGCGCCGACGTGAGGCCGTCGGCCGTCGTGCCGTCGGTCACCGCGTAGCTGAAGGTCGCCGTGCCGGTGGCACCCGGTTTGACGCGCACCGCCAGGCGCTGACCGGAATCGGTGAGCGACAGCGCGCCGAACGAGGGGTCGAGACCGGTGACGCTGTCGGCGACGATGCTCAGCACGTCTTCGTTGGGGTCGTGGTCATTCAGCAGCACCGGGAGGGTCGTCAGGCGTCCCGCCCGCACACCGAAGGCATCGGGTTCGGCGATGGGCGGCTTGGGGTCGAGGACGACGCTCACCTGCTCCTCGCTCTGGACGGCCGCGTCTTCGGTGCGGTCGTCGAGCGACCAGTTCTGACTGGATGCCACCAGGGCGCCGTCGGGGACCGTCCACACCCATCCAGTGCGCGTCTCGTTCAGGATGACGGCGTGATCGGTCGCGACGAAGACGGGTCGGCGCTGGTCGGGCATGCTCGCCCCGCCGTAGGCGAGGTCCGTCTCGCCCTGGTCCGACCGCCAGAGGGTGCCCCGACTGTCGCCCGGGAGGAGCCAGGCGGCGTAGGTGACGCCCTGATGGGTGAGCGGACGCGCGGGCTGGCCGAGGACGTTGCCTCCTCCGCCCACCTCGCGGCGGGGGCCGGAGCCGTCGGTCGGGATCGTCCACAGCGACTGATCGTCGGCGACGTAGACGGCGGCGGCTGCAGCTTCGGCGTCGCCGACGGAGACCTGCTCCCCCAGCTCAATGTCGATCGGGTCGGCACCGCGCATCCAGACGCGACCGGCCTCGGAATCCACGAGCACCCAGGTGTCACCGGCCGCCGAGAGCACGGGCGCGGCGATCGTCGCGTCAAGGGCGTCCCGCGCGCGCACCTCATCGGCGTCGATGTCGTACCGGATGACGGACTGGTCCACCGAGGAGTAGGCGAAGAGCATCCCCCGGTCGTCGAGGGCGATGGCATCCGCGGTGTACGACACGGCATCGTCGTCGCCGGCCGTTCCGAAGGGATCGAGTTCGGCGGCGCGCTGGCCCGCCTGGCTCAGCCGTCCCGCGAAGAGCGCCCCCGTGTCGGTGCGGTACACGACGTAGTCGCCGGCCGTGGCGACCGAGGTGGTTCCGGGCGGGGTGTCGGGGGCGGCCTCGAGCTGGTCCTGCTCGAGATCGACGGGCTGGGCCTCGTCGATGCGGGTGAGCTTGCTGTAGCTGTCGGTGAAGAGGTAGGCGCCGTCGCGTGCCTGCGCGACCTGGCTCGGGTTTCCCGCGGTGCGCACGGTGTCGAGCTCGCCGACCGCCGTGTTGACGCGCGCGTAGCGCTGCCCGTCGCCGGTCTGCAGGGCCCACACCGAGGTGTCGACCTCGGGTGTCTGCTGCGCGTCGAGGCCCGGCCATACGATGCTCGCGGTCACGACGAGGGTCGCCGCCACCAGGGTGGAGGCGAGTCCGACCAGCGTGCGGCGCTTCACCGCAGCACTCCCGTGGCGTAGAGCGCGGCGACGACCACCGCGCCGGCGGTGACCAGCGTCGCCGAGGCGAGCACCCAGGGCAACGCCCGGGACGCGCTCGAGACCGGGGTTGCGATGTCGGTGTCCTCATCGCGCGCGTATCCGGTGATGCCCGAGGAGTCGCGCGTCTTGCGCGAGATCTCGCGCTCGATGCGCGAGCGTGCGGGGCCCCGGACGGTGCCGTCGGCGAAGTCGATGGAACGGGCGGCGGGTGCCCACTCGGCGGCGGGGACCTCGAGCGGCGTCGCCGGCACGCCCATCTCGGCCTGCACCCCCTGCAACGCCTCGCCGAAGGCACGCGCACTGGCGTAGCGCTGGGCGGGGTCGCGTGCCATGGCCTTCGCGAGCACGGCCTGCACCGACTCCGGCACGTCGGACCGGGAGATGGCCGTGTACGAGGCGCGGGCGATGCGGCGGCGCAACTGCTCGCGCGAGTTCTGGCCCTTCTCGCGCCGCTCGAACGGACTGTGCCCCGCGAGCAGCGAGTAGACGGTGGCGCCCAGACTCCACACCTCGCTCGCGACCGTGCCGGCGGTCTGCTCCGCGACCACCTCGGGGGCGCTCCATGGGACGCTCATCGCGAGCATCTCGTCGGCCCCCTGGCGCACGAGCGACGACGAGATGCCGAAGTCGGCCAGCACGGGAGCGCCGAAGGTGGTGACCAGGATGTTACTGGGCTTGACGTCGCGATGGATCAGCCCCGCGTGATGCGCGGATTCGAGCGCACCGGCCATGCGCACCCCGATCGACAGCACCTCGGCCACGGGCATGCGCTCGACGCGGAAACGCTGCGCGAGCGAGCCAGGGCAGAACTCCATCACGATGTAGGGGCGCCCGTCGGCCGAGATGCCGGCCTGGTAGACGGTGACGATCGAGGGATGCGCCGACAGATGCGCCAGCACGTCGGCCTCGGCGTTGAACATGCGCAGCAGGTCGGTGTCGCGCACATCGCTCGGGAGGACCTTCACCGCGACGTCGCGGCGGGGCATGTCCTGCCCGTAGAGGAACACGTCGGCGAACCCCCCGGAACCGAGGGGACGGATGTACGCCAGCCCGGGCAGGATGGGCGGCGACGACGGAAGCCGCTGCGGCATCGAGCCCCCTCCCCCGGACGACGCACCCGCGACTCAGCGAGCGCACAACCCGTCGATGCTAACAAAGCAGCCTCCGTCGCCCCTGCGCGTTGTGCACAGGTCGACCGGAGCGCGGAGCGCGCTCAGGATGCCGGGGCGTCGGGCTCTCGCGGATCGAACGGCGCGTCGAGGGAGCGGGTGAGGTCGTCGAGCAGAGCCGCGATCTGCGGTTCGACGTATTCCGCCACGGCCGCCTGGATGCGCAGGCGATGGTGGAGGAGGATCGTGCACACCTCCCGCCCGATCATGTTCGCGTAGTCGTCGGCCAGACCGACCTCCTGCCGCAGCGCCGCTTTCGCGGCATCCGACAGGGGCGGCAGGGCCGGGATCTCGGCGTCCTCCTCCGCGGCGAGACCCGACAGCGTGAACAGGAAGGGCGACCCCGGTTCGGGGTCGGGGTCGAGCGGCATCCCGTCGAACTCCGGCTCGAGCCCCTCGGCGGGGCGGTACGACCGACGGCGGTTGCGCTCGGCCTGCTGGTCGAGCTCGGCCTGCAGCATGGGGAGGTTGCGCGAGGTGTAGTCGGCGACGGCGTGGTCGACGATTCCCTTCACGCGCGTCGACAGTCCGTGCTGCACCCCGTGCGGCACGTCGGAGCCCAGCCCCGCGGCCGAGAGGATCGGCGAGCCGAAGCACCGACGGCACGGGGCCACGCGGCCGCGGTGATTGGCGGGCTCCCAGCGCGGCAGCCATCGCAGCCAGGCATCCACCGCCTGGCTGACCTGGCTCTCGAGCGACCGCTCCACGGCGCCTACGTTAGTGCGACACGCCCGGGCCCGTGGGGATGCCACGGCGCGGACGCGCCAGGCGGGCCGCGCGGGAGGACACGGCCGACCGCGCGGAGACGCCGAGCCGGTCGCTCACGACGCTCAGGGGGCGTCCTCGTCGTCCTCCCAGCGCCACCGGGGCCCCTGGGCCCGGGTGCGGCACAGGAACACCCCGAGAAGGCCGGCGAGGAGCCCCGCCGCCGCGATCACGGGTCCCGCGAAGCCCAGGGCGACGCTCCCGGCGGCGGCGAGGCCGCGTGCCGGGTCGGCTCCGCTGATCACCGCGCCGACCACCACTCCGGCGGCTTCGCCGACGAAGGCCGCGACGGCGCACGGGACCGCGGTGAGATATCCCGGCGGATCCGCCCGCAGGCCCCACAGCAGCACCCCGGCGAAGAGGGCGAGGGCGGCGACCTGACCGATGACGCCCGGGATCGAGCCGAGCCCGCGGACGGGGATGACGTCGGCGTCCAACGCGAGGCTCGCCACGCCGAGCCCGCCGATCGAGAGGGCGATGAAGGCGACCGAGGCGAAGACGACCGCGACCGGCGGGGTCACCCCCGCCGGTCGCGGCTCGTTCGTCATGGCATCCGTCTCAGCGCTGCGAGAGCTGAGGACCGGCCTCGAGGGTGCGCTCGTACTCGCGCTGGGCTTCGGCGTTGATCTCGGTCACGCGGCGACCGCGCGCCGCGACCCAGGCACCGAACCAGATGGTGAGTTCGCGACCCAGCACGAAGGCCACGATCGCCAGCGGTGCGAGGACGTTGTTCTGGAGCAGGTCGAGCGACTCGCTCGAGGTGATGCGCCAGAACGGGGCGGCGAACAGCACGCCCAGCAGGTGACCCGCCCAGGCGATCACGCCCACGACCAGGCCCCACACCACCCAGTGGCCCCAGCGACCCCGGTTGATGAGGGCGCCCAGGAACCAGAAGCCCAGGAAGAACGCCACCGTCGGCACCCACAGGCCAGCGGTGGCGAGCGCCGCGAGGGCCTCACGCCCGAGATCGGAGACGCCGAAGGCGCCGCTCAGCAGGCCCAGGCCCAGCGTCGCGGCGAGGTACAGCACCGCGAAGACGACGGCGGCGAGCAGGCCGATCGCACCGGCGGCCCCGCGGTTGCCACGCGGGCGCGGCGCCTCGGGAGCCTGCACGAAGATGGGCTGCGGCCCCGCGGCGGCGCGCGTGGGCTCGTCGGCGACGGGAGCCGGGGTCGTGGCGGCGGCCGCCCCCACGGCTGCCCCCGCGGTTCCCGCGGCGACGGCCGGCGCGACCGTGGTCGGCGCGTCGTCGCGGCGGGGCGCCTCGGTCTCGGTGGTGGAATAGCGCGCCGTCGTCGTGTCGTGCTCCGGCTCGGCCGACGCGGCGTAGGCGGCCCAGCGGGCGTCCTCGTCGTCGAGATCGGCCGACGAGGTGCGGGCGGCCGCGGGCGCTGCCTGCGGCTCGACCGGCGAGGCGTCGTGCACGACGGGAGCGGTGTGCTCGCTCCGCGCGTCCAGCGCGGCGGCGGCATCGCGCTCGTGCGCCTCGCGCTCGTTCCACGCGGCCTGGGCCGCGTCGGTGTCGACGGCGTCGCGCTGTGCGGCCTCGGCGTCGGCGAGGCCCTCGTGCGCGCGGCCGACCACGTCGTGCGCGTCGTCGTCACGGGGCTCGACGACGGGGTCGCCGTACGAGTTCGTGGGCTCAGCGACGGGGTCGCCGTGCGGCTGGTGGTCGCTCATGGGGTCTCCTCACGCGGTGCTTGCGCCGCAAGGCTAACCCGCGTCCCGCGTGTCGTCCGGGAGGCGTGCCGTGGATGTGCGTCTCGCCTGAGTCCGGTCGGACGCCTAGGCTGATCGCATGTCCGGTCGATTGACTCGCACGGCCCTCGTCGCCGCGATCCTCGGCGCGGCCGCGCTCGTGACCACGGCGTGCGCACCGTCCGCCGACGAATCGGCGCCGCAGGAGTCGGCGCCGGTCGTCTCGACCAGCCCCACCCCGATCCCCACGATCACGCAGACCGCGGCCGCCGTGCGCCTTCCCGCGGACTGCCGGGCGATGCTGTCCGCCGACGTCCTCTCGCAGCTCGGGACGGTGCCGCTGAACGATCCCTCGTTGGGACCATCGGGCGTGCAGTCCGACGGTTCGCTCATCTGCATCTGGCGCGATCCCGCGGCCGACACCACGAGCCTGATGACGACGATCTCGCGCATGGACCGCGGCCCGGCCCTCGACATGCTCAACGACCTCGTGACCACCCAGGGCTTCAGCTGCTACACGCCCGACGAGGGCACCCGCTGCGAGAAGACCTGGATCAACGACACCTACCCCGTCAACGACGGCCGCACCCTCTTCTGGCGCGACGGCGTCCTGGTCGACACCCAATACTCCAACCTCGCCCCCACCGGGTACACCGCGAGCATCATCACCTCGATCTTCGGCTGATCGCGGCGCCGCGTTCACTCCCCGAAGAACGCGTGGGATGCCACGATCGCGGCATAGCCGTCCGGCATCCAGCCCGTGAGGGTCGAGGAGACCCAGCGATCCCCGCGCAGGTCGTGCACCTCGAGGACGTCGCCGGTCGTGCGTTCGCAGTGGGCCGTTCCGCCGTCATCGGCGCACGCGAACCCCTGGGCGGCCAGCGTCGCCTGGGCGGCGGCCGCGCCCTCTGCCGTCACGGTGGACACGGTGGTCTCCACGAATCGTCCGGCGACACCCCGCCAATGGCACGTGACGACGACGGTGGGTCCCGCGGCCGCCACCGCCTCGGGGGTCGACAGCGGAGCGGTTCGGCGCTGCCACAGCAGGGCGTCGGGCGACCACACCATCGACGACCACAGGGGCTGCGAGTAGAGGTGGCGGCAGTCGCCCGCGGGTTCCGCGGGCGGGGCGGCGGTGGGCGTCGGCGTGTCGGTCGTCGCCCGCAGCGTGTCGCCGACGAAGCTCACCGCGGTCGGGATGCCGGGTGCGGCGAGGACCCCCAGCGCCGCCACGGCCGCGGCGCAGAAGATCCCGGCCGGCCATGCCAACCACAGGCTGCGTCCACCGATTCGGGCCATGCGTTCCTCCGCATCCACGGTAGGCGCACACCCCCGGCGCACCCTTCCCTCGACACGCCGCATCGCGTCCTCGACACCGGGGCGACACACCGCCGACACGACGTGCCGGAGGCGCGGCCCGCGTGAGACCCACCCGCGCACGACGAAGGCCCCCGGCGCGAGCCGGGGGCCTTCGGGGATCAGGATGCCGCGCCGAGGCGTGGCATCCGTCGGTCGGCGGGAGGGAGGCGAGCAGGCCCGCTCCCCTCCCGCCTCGATCAGTTGTACGTACCGGGAGTGAAGTCGTCCGTCGAGAAGCTGTCGAAGTCGACGTAGCTCAGGTCGGCGTCGCTGTACGCGCCGTCTGAGGCGAAGATGCGGTTGGGGTACCGCTCGCTCTTGGCCTCCTCCGTCGCCTCGACCGTGACGTTGCGGTACTTCGCAAGACCGGTTCCGGCGGGGATGAGCTTTCCGATGATGACGTTCTCCTTGAGGCCGACGAGCGGGTCGCTCTTGCCCTCCATGGCCGCCTGCGTCAGGACGCGGGTGGTCTCCTGGAACGATGCGGCCGACAGCCACGACTCGGTCGCCAGCGACGCCTTGGTGATACCCATCAGCTCGGGACGACCCGACGCGGGGCGCTTGCCCTCGCCGACCGTCTCGCGGTTGATGGTCTGGTAGCGCTTGAAGTCCACCATCTCACCGGGCAGCAGGTCGGTGTCGCCGTGGTCGACGACGGTGACCTTGCGGAGCATCTGTCGGACGATGACCTCGATGTGCTTGTCGTGGATCGGCACACCCTGCGAGCGGTACACGCCCTGGACGCCGTTGACGAGGTACTTCTGCACCTCGCGGGCACCCTGCACGCGCATGACCTCCTTGGGGTCGAGCGTTCCGACCTGGAGGGGCTCGCCCACCGAGACGTGCTGGCCGTCCTCGACCAGGAGCGTCGCGCGCTTCAGGACGGGGTAGACCACCGGCTCGTCGCCGTTGTCGGGCGTGAGGATGACCTTCTTGGCCTTGTCGGTCTCGTCGATCGTGATGCGACCGTCGGCCTCGGCGATCGGGGACGCACCCTTGGGGGTACGCGCCTCGAACAGTTCCTGCACGCGGGGAAGACCCTGCGTGATGTCGTCGGCCGACGCCGAACCACCGGTGTGGAAGGTACGCATCGTCAGCTGGGTACCGGGCTCACCGATCGACTGGGCCGCGATGATGCCGACGGCCTCGCCGATGTCGACGATCTTGCCGGTGGCCAGCGAACGGCCGTAGCACTTTGCGCAGACACCGACGGCCGAGTCGCAGGTCAGCACGGAGCGGACCTTGATCGACTCCACGCCACCCTCGACCAGCTTGTTGATGAGCACGTCGCCCACGTCGTCGCCGGCCTCGGCCAGCACGGTGCCCTGTGCGTCGACGACCGCCGTGGCGAGCGTGCGAGCGAACACCGAGTTCTCGACGTTGGCGTCCTTGACCAGCTCACCGGTGGAGCCTGCCGCAGCGATCGGGAGCTCGAGGCCCTTCGACGTGCCGCAGTCCTCTTCGCGGATGATGACGTCCTGCGAGACGTCGACGAGACGACGCGTGAGGTAACCCGAGTCGGCCGTACGGAGGGCCGTGTCGGCCAGACCCTTACGGGCACCGTGCGTCGCGATGAAGTACTCGGCGACCGACAGACCCTCACGGTACGACGAGATGATCGGGCGAGGGATGATCTCACCCTTCGGGTTGTTCACCAGGCCTCGCATACCCGCGATGTTGCGGATCTGCAGCCAGTTACCACGGGCGCCCGACGAGACCATGCGGTTGATGGTGTTGTCGGCGGGGAAGTTGTCCCGCATCGCCTTCTGGACCTCGTCGGTGGCCTCGGTCCAGATCTTGATGAGCTCCTGACGACGCTCGGCGTCGGTGGTGAGACCCTTCTCGTACTGGCCCTGGACCTTCGCGGCCTGCTTCTCGTAGCCCGCGACGATCTCGCCCTTGTTGGGGGGCGTGAGGATGTCGCTCAGCGCCACCGTGACACCCGAACGGGTGGCCCAGTAGAAGCCGGCGTCCTTGATGCGGTCGAGGGAGGCGGCGACCTCCACCTTCGGGTACTCCTCGGCGAGCTTGTTGACGATCTGCGACAGCTTGCCCTTGTCGGCCTGCTCGCGCACGAACGGGTAGCCCTTGGGGAGCGTGTCGTTGAAGATCGCCTGGCCGAGCGACGCGTCGACGAGACCGTGCTTGTCGTAGCCCTCGGGCGCCTGGCCCTCGAGGAACGTCAGGCCGGGGATGCGGATGCGCGCCTTGGCCTGCAGGTCGAGGGTTCCCTCGTCCTTGGCCAGGATCGCCTCGCCCACGGAACCGAACGCACGGCCTTCGCCCGCCGCACCCTCCTTGAGGGTGGTCAGGTGGTGCAGACCGATGATCATGTCCTGCGAGGGCAGGGTGACCGGACGGCCGTCCGACGGCTTGAGGATGTTGTTCGAGGCGAGCATGAGCACGCGGGCCTCGGCCTGGGCCTCGACCGACAGGGGCAGGTGCACGGCCATCTGGTCACCGTCGAAGTCGGCGTTGAACGCCGCGCACACGAGCGGGTGCAGCTGGATCGCCTTGCCCTCGACGAGCTGGGGCTCGAACGCCTGGATGCCGAGACGGTGCAGGGTGGGTGCACGGTTCAGCAGCACGGGACGCTCGCGGATGATCTCCTCGAGCACGTCCCAGACCTCGGGACGGTAGCGCTCGACGGCGCGCTTCGCGGCCTTGATGTTCTGCGAGTGACCGAGGTCGATCAGGCGCTTGATCACGAAGGGCTTGAACAGCTCGAGAGCCATCTGCTTGGGCAGACCGCACTGGTGGAGCTTGAGCTGGGGTCCGACGATGATGACCGAACGACCCGAGTAGTCCACGCGCTTTCCGAGCAGGTTCTGGCGGAAGCGACCCTGCTTTCCCTTGAGCATGTCGCTCAGGGACTTCAGGGCACGGTTGCCGGTACCGGTGACGGGGCGACCACGGCGGCCGTTGTCGAACAGCGCGTCGACGGCCTCCTGCAGCATGCGCTTCTCGTTGTTGACGATGATCTCGGGGGCACCGAGGTCGATCAGGCGACGGAGGCGGTTGTTGCGGTTGATCACGCGACGGTAGAGGTCGTTCAGGTCGCTGGTGGCGAAGCGGCCACCGTCGAGCTGGACCATCGGACGCAGCTCCGGCGGGATGACCGGAACGACGTCGAGCACCATCGAGGCCGGCGACATGCCGGTCTGCAGGAACGAGTTGACGACCTTCAGGCGCTTGATCGCGCGGATCTTGCGCTGACCCTTGCCCTCAGAGATCTGCAGGTGGAGGCTGTCGGCCTCGGCCTGCAGGTCGAAGGTCTCGAGGCGGCGCTTGATCGACTCCGCACCCATGTGGGCCTCGAAGTACTGACCGAAGCGGTCCTGGAGCTCGTGGAACACGTCGTCCTCGGGCTTCAGGGCGCCCACCTCGAGGGTGCGGAAGTCCTCCCACACGCGCTCGAGCTTGGCGATCTGCTCGTCGGCGTTCTTGCGGGCCGCCGTCATGTCCTTCTCGGCGGCGTCCTTGACCTTCTTCTTCTGGTCGGCCTTGGCGCCCTCCGCCTCGAGGGCGGCGAGCTCCTCCTCGAGCTTGGCCAGGCGGGCGGCGATGCGGGCATCGCGGCGGTCGCCGAGCGTCTTCAGCTCGAGACGGATGTTGTTCTCCTGCGTGGCCAGGTCGCGGTGACGAGCATCCTCATCGACCGAGATGACCATGTAGGCGGCGAAGTAGATGACCTTCTCGAGGTCCTTCGGCGCCATGTCGAGCAGGTAGCCCAGGCGCGAGGGCACGCCCTTGAAGTACCAGATGTGCGTGACGGGCGCGGCGAGCTCGATGTGGCCCATGCGCTCGCGACGGACCGAGGACTTGGTGACCTCGACGCCGCAGCGCTCGCAGACGATGCCCTTGAAGCGCACGCGCTTGTACTTGCCGCAGGCGCACTCCCAGTCGCGGGAGGGTCCGAAGATCTGCTCGCCGAAGAGGCCGTCCTTCTCGGGCTTCAGCGTGCGGTAGTTGATCGTCTCGGGCTTCTTGACCTCACCGAAGGACCAACGACGGATGTCGTCGGCGGTGGCCAGACCGATACGGATCTGATCGAAAGTGGTTGATTCGAGCACTGGTTCTCCTGTGTCGGAATTCTCTGAAATCTGAGCTGGGTCGCTGAGCTGGAAGCTCAGATCTCGTCGATCGACGAGGACTCGAAGCGGCTGGAGATGTTGATGCCGAGCTCCTCCGCAGCGCGGAAGGCGTCGTCATCCGTGTCGCGCAGGTTGACCGCGGTGCCGTCGGCCGAGAGGACCTCGACGTTCAGGCAGAGCGACTGCATCTCCTTCATGAGCACCTTGAAGGACTCGGGGATGCCGGGCTCCTGGATGTTCTCGCCCTTGACGATCGCCTCGTACACCTTGACGCGGCCGAGGATGTCGTCGGACTTGATCGTGAGGAGCTCCTGCAGCGCGTACGCGGCGCCGTAGGCCTCGAGGGCCCACACCTCCATCTCACCGAAGCGCTGGCCACCGAACTGGGCCTTACCACCGAGCGGCTGCTGCGTGATCATCGAGTAGGGACCCGTCGAACGCGCGTGGATCTTGTCATCCACCAGGTGGTGCAGCTTCAGGATGTACATGTAGCCGACCGAGATGGGCGCCGGGAACGGCTCGCCGGAGCGACCGTCGAACAGCAGCGTCTTGCCCGAGGAGTCGACCATGCGGTCGCCGTCGCGGTTGGGGATCGTCGAGTCGAGCAGACCCGCGATCTCCGCCTCGAAGGCGCCGTCGAACACCGGGGTCGCGACCTTCGTGCCCGGGGCGGCCTCACGAGCCGACTCGGGCAGCTGGGCGGCCCACTCCGGGTTGCCCTCGACCTTCCAGCCCTGCTGGGCGATCCAGCCGAGGTGGAGCTCCAGGACCTGACCGAAGTTCATTCGACCGGGGATGCCGAGCGGGTTGAGGATGATGTCGACCGGCGTGCCGTCGGGCAGGAAGGGCATGTCCTCGATCGGGAGGATCTTGGCGATGACACCCTTGTTGCCGTGGCGGCCGGCGAGCTTGTCGCCCTCGGTGATCTTGCGCTTCTGGGCGATGTAGACCACGACGCGACGGTTGACGCCCGAGCCGAGCTCGTCGTCGCCGTCCTCGGCGTTGAACTCCTTGACGGCGATGATCGTGCCCTGCTCACCGTGGGGCACCTTCAGCGAGGTGTCACGGACTTCGCGGCTCTTCTCGTTGAAGATCGCGCGGAGCAGGCGCTCCTCGGCGCTGAGCTCGGTCTCGCCCTTGGGCGTGACCTTGCCGACGAGGATGTCGCCCGGACGCACCTCGGCACCGATGCGGATGATGCCGCGGTCGTCGAGGTCCTTCAGCAGGTCGGGGCTGACGTTGGGGAGGTCACGGGTGATCTCCTCCTTGCCGAGCTTGGTGTCGCGCGCGTCGACCTCGTACTCCTCGATGTGGATCGACGACAGCGTGTCGTCCTTCACGAGGTCCTGGCTGAGGATGATCGCGTCCTCGAAGTTGTGACCCTCCCACGTCATGAACGCCACGAGGAGGTTCTTGCCGAGGGCGAGCTCGCCGTTCTCGGTCGCGGGACCGTCGGCGATGACCTCGCCGGCCTCGACGCGCTCACCGGCGGAGACGACCACGCGCTGGTTGTACGACGTGCCCTGGTTGGAGCGGTCGAACTTGCGCAGGAAGTAGTCCTGCGTGCCACCCTCGTCGAGCTGGATGGTCACGACGTCGGCCGAGACCTCGAGGACGACACCGGCCTTGTCGGCGGTGACGACGTCACCGGCGTCGATGGCGGCGAAGCCCTCCATACCGGTACCGACCACGGGCGACTCGCTGCGCACCAGCGGCACGGCCTGACGCTGCATGTTCGCACCCATGAGGGCGCGGTTGGCATCGTCGTGCTCGAGGAACGGGATGAGCGAGGTCGCCACCGACACCATCTGGCGGGGCGAGACGTCCATGTAGCCGATCTCGTCGACCGGGAAGAGGTCGACCTCGCCACCCTGACCGCGGCGGGCCAGGATGCGGTCCTCCACGAAGTGGCCGTCGGCCTGGAGGGCGACACCGGCCTGAGCGACGATGTGGTCGCTCTCCTCGCTGGCGGTGAGGTAGTCGATCTGGTCGGTCACCCGGCCGTCGACGACGCGGCGGTACGGCGTCTCGATGAAGCCGAACGCGTTGATGCGGGCGAACGAGGCCAGCGAGCCGATCAGACCGATGTTCGGTCCTTCGGGGGTCTCGATCGGGCACATGCGGCCGTAGTGCGAGGGGTGGACGTCGCGGACCTCGACGCCGGCGCGCTCACGCGAGAGACCGCCGGGGCCCAGGGCCGACAGGCGGCGCTTGTGGGTCAGACCCGCGAGCGGGTTGTTCTGGTCCATGAACTGCGACAGCTGCGAGGTTCCGAAGAACTCCTTGATCGCGGCGACGACGGGGCGCACGTTGATCAGGGTCTGCGGCGTGATCGCCTCGATGTCCTGCGTGGTCATACGCTCGCGGACGACGCGCTCCATGCGCGACAGACCGGTGCGCACCTGGTTCTGGATGAGCTCGCCGACGGCGCGGATGCGACGGTTGCCGAAGTTGTCGATGTCGTCGGTGTCGAGACGGATCTCGGCGGCCTGGCCGCCGCGGACACCGTCGAACGTGACGTCGCCGCGGTGCAGGCGGACGAGGTACTTGATGGTCGCGACGATGTCGTCGACGGTCAGCACCGAGTCGCTCAGCGGCTTGTCGAGGCCGAGCTTCTGGTTGATCTTGTAGCGACCCACCTTGGCCAGGTCGTAGCGCTTGGAGTTGAAGTAGAAGTTGTCCAGCAGCGCGCGGGCGGCCTCGGCGGCGACCTGCTCGCCCGGACGGAGCTTGCGGTAGATGTCGCGGAGGGCGTCTTCCTTCGTGAGGATCGTGTCCTTGGACAGCGTCTCTTCGATGGAGTCGAAGCCGGAGAACTCGGCGAGGATGTCTTCGCTGGTCAGGCCGAGGGCCTTGAGGAAGACGGTGACCGACTGCTTGCGCTTGCGGTCGATGCGCACGCCGACCTGGTCGCGCTTGTCGATCTCGAACTCGAGCCAGGCACCGCGCGAGGGGATGACACGCGCCGACACGATGTCCTTGTCGGAGGTCTTGTCGGGCGTCTTGTCGAAGTAGACACCGGGCGAACGAACGAGCTGCGACACCACGACACGCTCGGTGCCGTTGATGATGAACGTGCCCTTGTCGGTCTGGAGCGGGAAGTCGCCCATGAAGACCGTCTGCGTCTTGATCTCACCGGTCTGGTGGTTCATGAACTCGGCCTCGACGTAGAGCGGGGCGGCGTACGTCTTGCCGCGCTCCTTGCACTCTTCGATCGAGTACTTCTCGGGCTCGAGGTAGGGGTTGGTGAACGAGAGCTGCATCGTCTCGCTCAGGTCTTCGATCGGCGAGATCTCCTCGAAGATCTCCTCCAGACCGCTGATCTCGGGCACGTCGGTGCGACCGGCGGCCTGTGCCTCGGCGACGCGCGCCTTCCAGGCCTCGTTACCGACGAGCCAGTCGAACGACTCGGTCTGCAGCGCGAGCAGATCGGGAACGGTCAGCTTGTCGGAGATCTTCGCGAACGAGAGGCGGGATGCTCCGCGTCCGCTCTTGGGGGTGGTGGTGGTGGATGCGTTGCTCGCAGCAGCCAAGGGAATAACCTCCAGAAGCCCGGGCGAGGGGCTCGTGATTCCTTGTCGTCAGGTGGAGTGCGTTCCTGCCCCGATAACCTGCTCGTCGCACACCGCGGTGAGGCGGGGACGGGCAGGCTCAGCCGACCACCATATGAGGGCAGGGGGAATCGAGGAGCGCAAAGTCCAAGCATACGCGGGAGGACTCGCCGTGTCCAGTCCAATTCTTGACGCGTCTGCGGACCTGCGGTATAACCGCGTGCGCCCGTCGCCCATTCCCTTGCGGGCCCGCCGTCAGACGCGCCGGAACCGCACGCGGTCTCCGGGTCGCGCCTGCGCGAGCGCGTCGAGTGCGGCATCCGTCACCACGGCGATCACGGGGTACCCGCCCGTGACCGGGCCATCGGCCAGCAGGACGACCGGGCGCCCGTGGGGAGGCACCTGGATCGCCCCCGGCCGCATGCCCTCGCTGGGCAGCTCGTCGTGGTGGATCCGGTCGAGGGCGGGTCCGTCGAGGCGGATGCCGACGCGATCGACGTCGCTCGAGACGCTCCAGGGCACGCCGAGCAGGGTCGCCCACGCGTCGGCGGCGAACCAGTCGACGCGGGGGCCCTCCGCGATGGCGACGTCGTGCAGGGTGGCTGGGATGGTCCAGGGGAAGGTGTCGACGACGGCGACGGCGGATGCCGCCGACCCGGCGTCGAGCAGATCGCCCGCGCGCACCGGGGCGGGGCCGAGACCCGCCAGCACGTCTCGCGCGCGTGAGCCCAGAGCGGGCGGCGAGGCGATCCCCCCGCGCACGGCGAGGTAGGCCCGCAGTCCCGCGCGAGCGGAACCGATACGCACCTCGACTCCCCCGGGCACGAGCTGCGGCGCATGGGAATCGACCGCACGGCCGCCGATGACGACGTCGACGAGGGCGCCGGTCACGCACACCCACGTGTCGCTCTCGGCGCGGGCGGCGAATCCGCCGACGACGATCTCGAGGCCGGCGGCGCCCTCGTCGTTGCCGACGAGGCGATTGGCCACCCGCAGCGCCCGCCGGTCGAGGGCGCCCGATCGCGCGACACCGAGGGCGGCGCGGCCGGGGCGGCCGAGATCCTGCACGGTGGTGAAGGGGCCGGGGTGGAGGACGCGGAGGGCCGGCCGGGGCGCGGAGGAGGCTGAGCCGGTCGACGCCTCCGGACGCGGCGACGCAGCGAGGGTCCCGGTCCCTTCGACAGGCTCAGGGACCTCGGTGGGCGCGGGGGCCTCGGGGGGCGCGGGGGCCTCGGGGGGCGCGGGGACCTCGGCGGGCGCGGGGGCCTCGGGGGGCACGGGGGCGAGATGCTCGCGCTCCGGCACGAAGCGCACGCGCGCTCGCGGGGGCAGCAGCACCGGGGTGGCAGCATCCGGGTCGAAGAGCACCGCGTCGGTCGAACCGATCAGACGCCAGCCGCCCGGGGTCTCGCGCGGGTAGGCGCCGCTGAAGCCGCCCGCGAGCCCGACGGCCCCGGCCGGCACGCGGGTGCGCGGCTGCGTCAGGCGCGGCACGTCGAAAGGCCACTCGGCGCTGACGAGGTAGGCGAAGCCCGGGGCGAAGCCCGTGAACGCCACCGTCCACTCCGCCCTCGCGTGACGCGCCACGAGCTCGCCGGCGGGGATGCCGAGGAGGGCGGCCGTCTCCTCGAGATCGGCGCCGTCGTAGCGCACGGGCACCTTCACGACGCCGGCGCTCGGCGCGACGTCGGCCGGCGAGAGCGCGGCGCGGTGGATCCACTCCCCCACCGCCGCGCGGCCGATGCGGAGCGGGTCGAACGCGACGAGCACGGTGCGCGCGGCGGGGACCAGCTCCTCGACACCCGCGGGCGGCGCGGCGGCGAGAGCCGCGTGCAGCGCCACGACGCCGGCGAGGTCGGCGACCTCGGCGAGCACGGCCCGCTCCCCCATCGGCCGCAGGACGACGGACGCCACGGGGTCGGACTCCCGCGTGGACGTCACCACGGGGCGCGCACCTCGACACCGGCGTCGTCGAGCGCGATGCGCACCGCCCGGGCCATCTCGACGGCGGCGGGACTGTCGCCGTGCAGGCAGAGGGACGCCGCCTCGACCGGGATCGGGGTGCCGTCGACGGCGTCGACCACTCCGTCGCGCACGAGCCGGACCGCGCGCTCCGCCACCCGGTCGGGGTCGTCGAGCAGGGCGCCCGCGGTTCCACGCGGCACGAGCAGCCCATCGCGGGTGTAGCCGCGATCGAGGAAGGCCTCGCGAACGAAGGGCAACCCCGCGGATGCCGCGGCCTCGGCGATCGCCCCGGACAACCCGAGCACGGGCAGGGGCCGACCGAGGCGGGAGGAATGGTCCGCGACCGCGGCGACGACCGCGGCCGCCTGGCGGGCGTCGTCGATCACCGCGTGGTACAGCGCGCCGTGGGGTTTGACGTAGCGCAGCTCGGCACCCGCGGCGGCGAGCGCGTCGAGCTGAGTCGCGACGCTCGCCCGCAGGTCCGCGGGTGCGGGGTCGCGGCGCACGCGGCCGAAGTTCTCGCGGTCATCATAAGAGGGGTGCGCCCCGACGGCGACGCCGAAGCGGCGGGCACGTTCGACCGAGGCCCGCATCGACGCGGCGTCTCCCGCGTGCGCGCCGCAGGCGACGTTCGCGCTCGACACGACGGCGAACATCGCCTCGTCGTCGGCGGTCGGCATCCCGTCCACCGTCTCGCCGAGGTCGGCGTTGAGGTCCACGTGCATGGTGCCACGGTAGCGGCGGGGTGCCTCGAGGATGGCGTGCGGGTGGGGCGATCGGCACCGCACGAGCCCTCACCGGAACAGGGGATGCCACGGGGACAGGGCCGACGGAGCCGCGTCGTCCGGCGCTCGGCGGATCGCCTGTTCTCGACGCCGGACCGTGCCGACGCCACCGCACCCCGCCGCCGGAGGGCGGACGGGTAGCGTGGAGCGCATGGCCCGCATGCGCATCGAACCCGACGACGCCCCCACGGCACGTCTGTCGGACGGCACGATCGCACGCGTCTCGCCCTCGGGATTCGTTTCGGGCTGGGAGCTCGTCGTCGACGGCACTCCGCAGTCGCACGTCGACCTCGACGACCCCACCCATCTGCACTTCGAGTATGTCGCGCGGATGGGCGCCGTCATCGATCGCCTCCGGATGCCGGGGCAGCCCCTCACCGCGGTGCACCTGGGCGCGGGTGCCCTCACGCTCCCCCGCTACGTCGAGGCGACGCGACCCGGGTCGCGCCAGCAGGTGATCGAGCTCGAGCCCGCGCTGTGGGACCTGGTCCGCGAGAACCTCCCCCTCCCGCGGGGAGCGTCGGTGCGCGTGCGCATCGGAGACGCACGCGAAGGGCTCGGACGACTGCCGGCGGGCCTCGACGGCGCCGTCCACCTGCTCGTCAGCGATGTGTACTCGGGCGCGCAGACCCCCGCCCACCTGACGACCGTGGAGTTCTACCGCGAGGCCTCCCGCCTGCTCGCCCCCGACGGCGTACTGCTCGTGAACGTCTCCGACGGGCCGGGGCTGGCCTTCGCGCGCCGACAGGTGGCCACCATCCGCGAGGTGCTTCCCGAGGTCATCGTGCTGGCCGAGGTGCAGGTGCTCAAGGGCCGCCGGTTCGGCAACCTGGTGGTCGCCGCCTCCGCCGCGCCCCTGCCCGTCGAATGGCTGCCGCGCCTGATGGCGGCGGGACCCCACCCCGCGAAGGTGGCCCAGGGTCACGAGATCGTCGAGTTCGTGCGGGGGTCGCGCCCCGCCACGGATGCCGATGCGACGCCGTCGCCGAAGCCGTCGGCATCCATCTTCGAACGCTGACGCGAGCGCTTTCGCCCCTCGACCGCGTGGCGCGTGCGGTGTCGGCGTGAGGTCGGCGCAGACTGGAACTCCTGCCCGACCGAGAGGAGCGACGGTGAGCTACATCCACGGGTACGACCCCGACACGTTGCGTGAGATCACCGACTCGCGCGAGTGCCAGGAGCGTCTCGACGAGATCGGCTCGCAGCGCAGTCTGCACGCCCTCCTCGAGCGGGTGTGGCTGCTCAAGGTGCTCGACCGCTTCGACGAGGCGCTGGCCATCTCGGAGCAGTCCGTGCGCGTGGCGCGCATGGCCGGCACGCGTCGTGATCTGCTGCGCGCCCGCATCCTGCACGCCACGATCATGCAGTGCCGCGGCGCGTACGCCGCCGCCGAGCAGGAGCTCACCATGTGCGCCGAAGAGGCCGAGGGGCAGGGCTGGGCGAGCATCGCCGCCTTCGCGCTGCAGCACCGCGGCAAGGTGCACTACGACGAGGGCGACTACGAGGGCGCCCGCCGCGACTTCAAGCAGGCGCTGTTCCTCCGGCAGAACGCCGGCGCCACCGACGCCCAGCTCGAGTCCACGCTGCTGGCGATCGACGCGGCCGACCGTCGACGCACGCGCGAGGTCGTCGCGAGCTGAATGTCGTAGGCCCCGCCTAACCTTCCGGTCATGTCCGATCTGCAGCGCGTACGCACGTGGGCCGAGGCGTTGATCGCCCTGCACCTCGATGCGTCGTGGACGTTCGCGTTCGACAACGCCAAACGCCGCGCGGGCCTGTGCGACTACGGTCGCAAGCGCATCAGCGTCTCGCGGTACCTGGCCGCGCGGTACGACGACGACACCAACCATCAGACGCTGCTGCACGAGGTCGCGCACGCGCTCGCGGGGCCGACGGCCGGCCACGGTCCGCGCTGGAAGCGCACGGCGCGCGAACTCGGCTACGTCGGGGGCACCACCCACGCCGGAGAGACGGCGAACGAACTCGCCCCGTGGGTGGGCACCTGCCCCGCCGGACACGTCGCCTACCGCCACCGCCGCGCCACACGCCCCACCTCGTGCGCGAAGTGCGCTCCGTCGTTCGATCCGCGCTTCGCGCTGTCGTGGGTGCGACGTGACATCACCCGCGCCGAACGCCTCGCCGCCGCCACGCCGCGCTGAGTCCGCGCCGAGCGGCGCTCGCCCTCGAACGCCCGCCTGGGACGGCGCCGCGAGCGCGTCACACGGTCGCGCTGACGCCCTCGGGGCGTTCAGGCCTCGACGAACACCCCGTCGCGCAGCACCGGAACCACGGATGCCGCGTCGCGCGCGGCCGCGGCAAGAACGGCCTCGCGGCCCCCGTCGGCGGCGAGGGCGCGTCCGCCGCCACTCGCCGTGAGAAGGTGGCGCACCGCGCCGCCGAGGGCACGAAACCCCTCCCCGGCGACGGCGGCATCGGGCGAGGCGTGATCGATGCCGAGGTCGCCGAGGGCGGCGACCACGGCGCCCGCACCGAGCAGGTCTTCGACGGCGAAGCGCGGACCCTCGAGGTCGGTCGCCCCGGCCGCGAGGATCGAGATGCTCGTGCGCTCCGCGCGGGCGCGCTGCACCTCGAGCACGTGCGCCGCCACGGCCGCCGCATTGCGCAGACCTCCCGCGACCACGTGGGCGCCCGTCTCGTGCGCCGCCCGGGCGAGCGCTGCCGCCTCGTCGTCGTCGGTCGAGACGTCGAGACCCGCGGCGTTCTCCACGGCGGCGAGCGCATGAGCGGTCAGGCCGAGCGGCTGCACGATCACGACGACGTGCGCAGGGGCGAGACGGCGGAGTCCCCCGAGCCCCCAATCCAGGCGCACCTGATAGTCGGACTGCGACAGGGCGGGGTCGATCGGCATCCTTCGATGCTAGAACGCCGCAGCCGTCGCGCCCGTCTGCGTGTCTTCGAGCGTCGGATGCCGGGATGACCGGTCCCCGGAGCTCACCGGGCTGCACCGGCGGGCGCCTGCTGCCGAGAGCGAGGCGGTCCGCCCCGCGGCGGCCGTCAACCCATCGCTCACCCACAGGCGGATCGGGCACCATCTGAGCATGCGCATCCTGCTGAAGTTCGTGATCGACTGCGACCCCGACGCCGCGTGGCGCGCCCTGCACTCCCCGCGCGCGGTCGCGGAGCTGTACGGACCCCTCCTCTCCGTCGACGGGCTGACCGAGATGCCGACCTCGTTCGAATCCGGCGACGACGTGCCGGTGCAGATGAGCGTGGCCGGTGTCGTGCCGGTGGGGCGTCAGCTGATCTCGGTGGCGGATCGGGAGACCAGCGACGCGAACGGCCGCGTCCGCGTCTTCCGCGACTGGGGCGTTCCGCTGACCGGGCCGCTCTCGGCGCTGGACGTGTGGGACCACCAGATGGCCGTCTCCGCCGCCCCCGGTGAGCCGGGGAAGACCCTGTGGCGGGAGCGCCTGACGATCGGCGGCGCGGCCGCCCCCGCGCTGTGGCCCGGGCTGTGGGCGACGTGGCAGTGGCGCGCCGCCCGTATCCGGGCCCTCGCCCCGACGTGGGCGCACGACCCCGAAGACGACACCGACGTCGACGAATGAGCGATCTGCTCGTGCGCGCGGCGATGCCCGGCGACAGCCGGTGCATCGCCACCGTGCACGTGCAGAGCTGGCGCGAGGCGCGCACCGAGCAGGTGCCCGCCGCGCTCGTCGAGCAGCTCGACGTCGAGCTCTCGGAGTGGCGATGGGCGGCGAGGCTCCGCGGAGAGACGCCCCGGGGAGGCGAGCGTCTCGGGGATACGTGGGTGGCCCTCGCGGACGGACACGTGATCGGCTTCTCCTCGGGCGGGCCGACGCGCGACGCCGATCGTCCGCGATCGGAGCCCGAGCTCTACGCCCTGTACGTGCTGGCGAGCCACTACGGAACCGGCGCGGGGGCGGCGCTGCTGGAAGCGGCCATCGGGACCGGTGCCGCGAGCCTGTGGGTGCTGTCGGACAACGAGCGCGCGATCGCCTTCTACCTCAAGCACGGTTTCGCACCCGACGGTGCCGTCCGGACCGACGGCCGCTGGGGTGGCTCTCTGACCGAGCTGCGCCTGACGAGGTGAGACGCGCGCCTCAGACCAGCCCGTGCCGGTAGGCGAAGACCACGAGCTGCACGCGGTCGCGCACCGCCAGCTTGGTCAGGATGCGGCTGATGTGGGTCTTCACGGTCGCCTCCGACAGGAACTCGCGTTCGGCGATCTCGGCGTTGCTGAGGCCCGTGGCGGCGAGCGCGAAGATCTCCTGCTCGCGCTCGGTCAACGCGGCGAAGGACTCGGGGACCGGCTCGGCACCGGCGCCGTCGGCGATGTGGGCGAAGAGTTCGCGGGTGGCCTCCGCCGCGATGACGGCGGAGCCGGCGTGCACGGTGCGGATGGCCGAGAGCAGAAACTCCGGCTCGGCGTCTTTGAGGAGGAATCCGCTCGCCCCGCGCTGGATGGCCCGGGCGGCCGCCTCATCGAGGTCGAACGTCGTGAGCACGACCACGCGGGGCGCGTCGGGCTCGCGCAGGATCTCGGCCGTCGCGGTCAGTCCGTCCATCACGGGCATGCGCACGTCCATCAGCACGAGGTCGGGGCGCGTGGCCCGCACGACCTCGATCCCCTCTCGCCCGTCGGATGCCTCGCCGACCACCTCGAGGTCGGGTTGCGAGTCGATGACCATGCGGATGCCGGCACGGAAGAGGGCCTGGTCGTCGACGAGGACGATGCGGACGGGGGCGGTCATGCGAGGGAACCTCTCGAGAGGGGACGGGTGTTCGGCATCCACGTGCTCATCGCGGACCTCCGATCGGAAGGGTGGCCTGAACGACGAACTCGCCGTACTCGGGTTCGGCCGTCAGCCGACCGCCGACCAGCTGCGCGCGCTCGCGCATCCCGATGAGCCCGTGGCCTCCGGCGGCGGGCACGGAGGCGGCGGACGAGGTGGAGCGGGCGTTGCGGACCGACAGCTCGACCCTGTCGGCGAACCAGCCGAGACGCACGCGCACGCGCGGATCCACGCCGTGACGAAGGGCGTTGGTGAGGGCTTCCTGCATGATGCGGTAGACCGCCAGCTGGATCGCGGTGGGCGGCTCGCCGGGCGGTGCCGGATCGACGCGCA
Source organism: uncultured Microbacterium sp. (assembly GCF_947489255.1). Taxonomy (GTDB): domain Bacteria; phylum Actinomycetota; class Actinomycetes; order Actinomycetales; family Microbacteriaceae; genus Microbacterium; species Microbacterium phycohabitans. The sequence continues at coordinate 519,460 of NZ_CANLCY010000001.1, read as the reverse complement.
CGTCGAGGTCGACCCCCGCCGCCCGCACCCGGTCGAAGAGCTGATCGAGGTCGGCGAGGGTCGGCTGGGGCCCCTCGCTCTGACTGTGGCGCAGCTGACCGAGGAGGACGCGAACGTCGGTGAGGGCCGCTCGCGCGGTCGAGGAGATGGTCGCGAGCGCGTCGGAGGCCGCCGCGGGATCGGACGCGGCCGCGTACCGGGCGCCGTCGGCCTGGGCGATGACCACCGCCAGCGAGTGGGCGACCACGTCGTGCATGTCGCGGGCGATGCGCACGCGCTGCTGCTCGGCGATCGTCTCGGCCTCGGCCGCGCGCTGGGCCCGGCTGTTCGCCGCGGCGCGCAGGGCCGTGCGCACGAGCGCGCCCGACACCCACGCGAGCATGAGGGCGAACCCGGATGCCAGCAGCAGGGCGCCGAGGGCGAACCAGTCGTTGACGGTGAGCGGGGCGGAGACTCCGCGCCCCACGAGGTAGATCGGCACGATCGCCGCTCCCGCGATCGCCGAGGCGAACCCCCACCAGAACACGCGCTTCGTGCCGTACGCCGCGGTCGTGTACAGCACGGCGAAGATCGCGAGGTCGGTCGGCGAGGGCTGACGGCCGAATCCCATCTGCAGGAAGGCGCCCACCCACGCCAGGATGAGGGCGAGGCCGGGCTGCAGGCGCCGCATCGCCAGAGCCGCGGTGAGCGCCAGGGCCACGAGGACCGCCCCCACGTTCTCCCCGACCACCTCGAGGGGTGCGACCGCCACGCTGGTGGTCCCGGCCACCTCGACGGCGAGCGCGAGCAGTCCGAAGAGCGCGGCGACCCCGAGGTCGGTGACCAGCTGATAGCGCTGGAGCGGGCGGAGGGAGAGCATCGAACCCACGCTACGCGGGGCGACGAGCGGGCGGCATCCGTCTGGGGATGTATCCGACGGGCCTCGAGGCGTAGGTCGCAGCGGGTCGGTTCAGCCGGGGAAGTCGGCGGGCTCGATCGGGCGCGCCTCGAAGAAGGTCTGGAGCACGACGGTCGTGCGCGTGTTGACCTGCGCCGCGGCGCGGATGTCGCGGATGAGCGCCTCGAGCGCGCGCGGGGTGGGCACGCGCACGAACAGCATGTACGCCGCCTCGCCCGCGATCGAGTGGCAGGCCTCGATCGCCCCGAGGTGCGCGAGCAGCTCCGGGGCGTTGTCGGGCTGGGCGGGGTCGAGCGGGGTGATCTCGACGAACGCGGCGAGGGGGCGGCCGAGGGCCTCCGCGTCGAGGATCGGGCGGTAGCCCTGCACGATCCCGCGCGCCTCGAGACGACGCAGTCGCGACTGCACGGCCGAGACCGACAGGCCGACACGCTCCGACAGGTGCGACAGCGTCGCACGGGCATCGATCGAGATCTCGCGGACGATCGCCGCGTCCACCGCGTCGTCGAGACGGGGGGCGCGCGCGGGGGCCTCGGTCATGGGCTCGACAGTAGCAGTGCCCCCGGAGGGCACTCTGGCGCGCGCCGTAAGTTTTCCGTTAGCATTGCGTTTCGGCAGGAATATTTACAGCCCCTGATCGGAGGATGCCATGACCACCGCGACGCCCATCCGTGCTGACGAGGATCTGCTCGACGGTCGCGCCGTCGACGCGGTCGAGCACACCCCCGCGTGGGCCCGACTCAAGAACGCCACCACGGCTCTGCAGTCGCTGCAGGCGAAGGACGGCTCCGTCGAGGACACCGCCGCCGCGGCACCGCTGATCGACGAGATCGTCGGGGCGATCGAGACTCTCGCCCCGCTATTCCCGCACGATGCCGCCTACCTCTCGGCGTCCGTCGCCGACTTCCGCCGCTGGAGCGCAGAGGGTCTCGGCACCCCCGACTTCCTCGACTCGCTCGTGGCGTTCCAGCCCCAGGAGCACCGGGTCGACGGCATTCGGCACCTCGTCGTCTTCCCCATGTACACGCAGAACGGCTCGAGCGAGCGCCACGTCGAGGCGGTGCTGGTCGAGGCGATCTGGCCCGAGTTCGTCGCCCGCCTCGAGACCGAGTACACCAACCGCCTCTTCGTCTCGCTCCGGCTCATCGACTTCACCTCGGGGTACGACACCAACTCCGCCGTGCTCTTCCCCGAGACGGTCGCGATGCGCGAGATCCCGACGTTCACGTGGGGCGCGATCTTCCAGGACCGCGAGGCCGCGCGCTACCGCCGCGTGACGCGCGCCGCCGCGGAGATCACCAAGCTCGAGCTGCCCGAGGCCGCCGCCCGCATGCTGGAGGACCAGTCGCTCACCGAGCAGACGTTCGTGATGTGGGACCTCATCCACGACCGCACGCACATGCGCGGAGACCTGCCGTTCGATCCGTTCATGATCAAGCAGCGGATGCCGTTCTTCCTCTACTCCCTCGAGGAGCTGCGCTGCGACCTCACCGCGTTCCGCGAGTGCGTGTCGCTGCAGGCGCGCCTGTCGACCCGCGACGACCTCGACGAGGCCGAGCGGGCGATGCTGCAGCACGCCGAGCTCGTGCAGTACGCCGTGATCTTCGACCGCATCTTCCGCTTCGCCATCACCGGCTCGCGGGTGCGCAACTACGACGGCCTCGGCGGACAGCTGCTGTTCGCGTGGCTGCACCAGCACCGCGTGCTGCACTGGACCGACACCTCGCTCGCGTTCGACTGGGACGAGGTGCCCGCCGCCGTGGTGGCGCTGGCCGATGCGATCGACGAGCTCTACTGGCGCTCGATCGACCGCCCGAAGGTCGCCCACTGGCTCGCGGCCTACGAGCTCGTCAGCTCCGTCGTGACCCCGCACCCCGCCTCGGTCTGGGCGCGGGGCCTGCCCGATGACGTGCTCGCGGGCCTGCCGAAGGGGTACACCGACGCGGTGCTCGACGACGAGTTCCCCCTGTCGATGTTCTTCGAAGCGCTCGAGAAGAAGATGCGTCCGGTGATCGCCTCCACGGAGGGTATCCGCGGGTCGGATTGACCGATCGACGATGACGGAGACCGCATGACCGATGCAACGCAGGCCCAGGGGCAGGCCCGGGAACAGGCGCAGGAGCAGACGCAGGAACTCGTGCGGGGGCGACTCGTGCTCCTCGCCGGCGGGACGAGCGCGGCGGGCCGCGCCGCAGCGCGCGCGCTGCTCGAGGCGGGCGCCCGGGTCGTGATCGTGGGGTCGGACGCCACCCGTCTGGCGGAAGCCGCGGCGGAGGCGCCCGGTGCCCTCACCGAACAGTGCGACCTCACCGACGCGGATGCCGTGTCCGCGCTGCGCGACCGCGTGCACGCCGCGCACGGCGGGGTGGACGGCGTTCTCCATCTCGTCGGCGGATGGCGCGGGGGCGGCGGGCTGGCCGGCCAGAGCGACGAGGACTTCGCCTTCCTGCTCCGATCGTTCACGGCGCTCCGAAACGTCAGTCGCGCCTTCGACGACGACCTGAAGGCATCGCCCGCCGGCCGTCTCGCCATCGTGTCGTCGACCGCGGTCAGCCGCCCCCTGGCCGGCGGCGCGAACTACGCCGCCGTCAAGGCCGCGAGCGAGGCGTGGACGCGAGCGGTCGCCCAGGGGTTCGCGAAGAGCGCCCGCGACGCGGATCACCCGATCTCCGCCGCGGCAGTCATCTTCCGGGTGAAGAGCCTGGCCGGTCTCGAGGACGCCCTGGCCGCCGCCTTCATCTCCCTGTGGGACGACACCGCCGACGCCTTCATGGATGTCGTGATCGAGGTGGGGGCGGGCGCCTAGGGGCGGCCTCCCGAACGGGAATCACGCTCCGCGCCCGGCTCCGCGGATGCGCGGCTGGACATCGCGACGCCATCGCGGCGCGACTCCTCTTCGAGAGTCGCCGCCGCCGTAGAGGCCGGGACGGCAGAGCCGGTCGCGCCGATGGCATCCCCCTCGCCCGACGTCGCGGGCGCGGCTGCGCCGGTACCGTTCGTGCCTGCGGCGTCGTTCGCGTGTGCATCCGCACTCGCATCGAGGTCTGCGTTGGCGTCGGCCGATCGGTACTGCGTGGACAGCGTGCGGTACGACCGGGTGAAGAACGCGAGCACGCCGACCACGACCATCACGAGACCGGCGATCACGAAGACCAGCGCGATGCCGCGCGACTGTCCGTCGCCGAGCAGCCACCCCCATGCGGCACGCCCGCTCGCGCCCTCCATGTAGGGGATGACCACGAACTGCGCGATCGGCGCGATCAGGAACGAGGTGACGGGGGCGGCGGCCGATTCGAAGGCCGCGGCGAAGCCGAAGACGCGTCCCTGTGTGGCGAACGGCACGACCTTCTGGATCACGGTCTGCTCGGCCGCTTCGACGGGCGGGATCAGCGCCATGTACACCCAGATGCCGACCGCGTAGAGCCACCACCAGTCACGGAGGGTGAAGACCGCACCGAGCGCCCCCATGGCGATGACGATCCACAGCATGGTACGGATCGGGTTCTTGCCGAGCCCGAACCTCGCGACGAGCCCTCCGCCGATGATGAAGCCGGTCGCGGTGACGGCGAGCACGACGCCCCAGACTTCGGCGTCGTAGACCCGGCCGTCGATCTCGATGCGGAACAGCTCGAGACCGTACGGGTCCATCAGCGCCATGTAGACGCCGCCGATGAGGTTGTTGAACGTCGAGAAGATGATGAGGGCGAACAACCCGGGTGCGGCTCGGACGGCCCGGACGGCCCCGCCCAGGTCGACGAGGGAACCCGCCTCGGCCCCCGCCGCCGGACGTTTCTCGGGGATGCGGATCGTGAGGAGGTGCACGAGCGCCACGACGGTGAGCCCCACGGCGATCGCCAGCGTCCACCCCATGCCGAGGAATCCGACCGAGAGCCCGCTGAAGACACTGGTCACGACGAACGCGAGCCCTTGGACGGTGCCGACGAGGCCGTTCGCGTTCGCGTGACGCTCGACCGGCACGAGGAGGGTGACCGTGGTCGACAGGGCGATGTTGCGGAGGTTCTCGATCACGGCACCCGCGAGGATGATCCCCGAGAAGAGCCAGAACCAGGGTGCGCCGAGGTCGAGGAGCGCCGCCTCGGGGAAGGCGAGCCAGAGAGCTCCCGCGAGGAGGAAGGCCCCGAGGGTCACGACGCCCGAGAAGACCATGACGCGGTGCTTGCGGTGGCGGTCCACGAGGGAGCCGAAGACCATCGCGAAGATCGCGAGCAGCAGCATGTAGGCACCGCCGACGATGCCCGTCGCCAGCACCGAACGCGTTTCGAGGTAGACCCAGAACGTGAGCGCGAACCAGAGGAAACTCGTGGTGACGTTGGCCGCAGCCGTGTTGATCAGCACGGCGAGGAAGGTGCGGCGCCCGCTCTCGGGCGCGACCGAGACGACGGCGTCGGGAGCTGACTCGGGGGTCATGAGCACACGGTAGACCCGACCCCCGACATCGGCCAGACCTCGGCGTTCGCCACCGGGCTCGACACCCGAGCCTCTCGATCAGTCGAGCAGACTCCGGATGTCGTCGGCGGTCAGGCTGGGGCCGCCCGCGAACGTGCCCCCGCCCTCGTCGGAACCGCCGTCGAGGACGCGCGCGAAGAGATCGGCCTTCGCCTGGCGCAGCGCCACGACCTTCTCCTCGACCGTGTCGGACGAGACCAACCGGTACACGATCACCGGTCTGGTCTGTCCGATGCGGTGGGCGCGGTCGATCGCCTGCTCCTCGACGGCGGGGTTCCACCACGGGTCCAGAAGCACGACGTAGTCGGCCTCGACGAGGTTGAGCCCCACTCCGCCCGCCTTCAGCGAGACGAAGAACGCCGGCGCATCCCCGTCGCGGAACCGGTCGATCTCGGCCTGCCGGTTCACGGTGGTGCCGTCGAGGTAGCCGGATGCCAGTCCCGCATCGGTGCAGCGCTGACGGGCCGCCTTGAGGAAGCGCGTGAACTGGCTCAGCACGAGCACCCGGTGCCCCTCGGCCTCGGCCTCGACCAGGAGGTCTTCCAGGGCGTCGAGCTTCGCGGACGGCGCATCCCCCTCGTCGACGAGGGAGGGGTCGAGCGCGAGCTGACGCAGCATCGTGAGGGAGCGGAAGATCGCGAACCGATTGCCCTCGGCATCGTCGTCGAGCAGCCCCAGCAGTCGCTGGCGCTCGCGATGGAAACGCCGGTCGTAGAGCTTGCGGTGCGCGGGGTGCAGGGCGACCTCGATGATCGTCTCCTGCTTGGGCGGGAGCTCTGCGGCGACGAGGTCTTTCGTCCGCCGCAGGAGGAACGGCCGGATACGCCGGCGCAGGAGATCGAGCCGCTCGGCGTCGGCGCCCTTCTCGATGGGCGTGCGGTACAGCTCGGTGAACGACTCGCGCGTTCCGAGCAGCCCCGGGGCCACGAGCGACATGAGCGCCCACAGCTCGAGCAGGTTGTTCTCCATCGGCGTGCCGGTGATGACGAGCGTGAAGGGAACCGCGAGTGCCCGGGCCGCCCGGTAGCCGCGAGACGACGGGTTCTTGATCTGCTGCGCTTCGTCGAGCACGAGACCCGACCAGTCGACCTCGGCGTACTGCTCCTGCTCGAGCCGGAACAGGGCGTAGCTGGTGACGACGACGTGCGCCCCCGTCGCGGCGTCGGCGATCGTGCCGGCGCGCCGCGCCCGCGTGGCCGAGATCGTGCGGACCTCGAGGTCGGGTGCGAAGGTCGCGCACTCGCGCGCCCAGTTGCCCACGACACTCGTCGGCGCGACGATCAGGAACGGCGGGAGCGTCGGGTCGTCGGCACGGGCCGCCTCCATCATGGCGATGGTCTGCACCGTCTTGCCCAGCCCCATGTCGTCGGCGAGGATGCCGCCGAGCCCCTGGGTGCGCAGGAAGTGGAGCCAGTCGAGCCCCGAACGCTGATAGTCCCGGAGGGTGGCTCGCAGCCCCACCGGGGGATCGACCCGGGTGAGGGCCGCCTCATCGGTCAGACCGCGCACGCGCAGCCACCATTCGGCCTCGTGGACGGCGAGCATGCCGAGCTCGGACAGGTCGTCCCACAGCCCCACGTTGTAGCGGTTGATCGTGAGCTCGTTGCCCGGCCGGTCGGCGAGGGTGCGGGCCTCGTCGATGACGGCGCGGAGGCGGTCGAACTCGGGGCTGTCGAGCCGGACGTACTCGCCATCGCCCAGGAAGAGCACCCGGTCGCCGAGCGCCAGGGCGGTGTAGAGGGCGGTGAAGTCGACCTCGACCTCTCCCACGGTCACCCGGGCGTTCAGGTCGAACCAGTCGCTGCCGTCGTCGGCGCCGGTGCTCAGCTGCACCACGGGGACCTCGGCCGAGGCGCGGTAGTCGGGATCGTCGCCGCGCACCTCCACGCGGACGGACTCGAGGGCCCGCAGACGCGGCATCATCTCCCCCACGAACAGTGCCGCCGCCGCGGGCGCCATCGCTCGCGCCGGCGCGGTCCCCGTCGCGAACGGCGTCGGGACGTCGATGCGCATCTCTTCGGCGAGGGAGGAGACCGCGCCCCACACCGCACCCTCGTGCTCATCGTGGCGGCGGCCCTGCGTCGACGAGCGGTCCCAGCGCGTGGCGAGCGTCGTGGAGGCGTCACGATGCTCCACGGTCACCTCGAGCACGGGACGCGGCGCGGGAGGAACATCGACGGTGCCCCGCGGCGAGACCACCGGAGCGTCGAGCTGGAGCCGCGGGAGGTATTCGCGCAGGAACGTCTCGGACCCGCGCTCGTCGACGGTGAGCGCGCTCGAGCGGGCGAGGAGTCCGCGGACCGGTCCCGACGCGGGTGTCGACAGCCGCACGAGGGTGATGCGCTCGTCGTCGCCGTCGCGGTCGGCGACGAACGCCACGGCCACGGCGGGGTCTCCCACCACCCAGGAGGGCAGCGCGGCCGTCTCGTCGTCGACGCCCTGCACCGCCCCGCGAACGTGCAGCGTCGAGCCGCGGCGGTCCAGCGCCACCGCGGCGGTCACGGGCTCTTCGACGACGCGGACCGGGTGATGGATGCCGGCACCCGATACGAGCGGGACCCCCGCCGCGACGACGGCCTCGAGCTGCAGCCACAGGGAGTGCGGGGGCACGGCGGCGAGGGGCATCCACTCGTCGGACAGATACGGGCCGGCGCTGAAGCGCCCCAACCGCCCCAGGCTGTCGAGAGCGGCACGCGCCCGCGGCTCGGCCGGGAGCGTCGCCAGGGCCGACCAGCCGGCCCGACCCTTGATCCACGTGCCGCGAGTGCCCCGCACCCCCGGTCGCGCGCTGAGCGTGAGCGCCGTTCCGTAGCCGCGCCCGCCGCCGCGGCGGATGGAGAGGAAGAGGCAGAGGTCGAAGGGGGCTTCGTCGCCGACGACCGGGGCGGCGGCGAACAGTTCGTCGAGCGAGCGCTGCCACTCGGCGCGGGGCGGGCGGCCCGCCGAGATGAGGCGGTCGAACAGCACCAGCGCCGCCGCGCACGAGTGCTCGCACTCGGGTCCGCGTCCGCACGAGCACCACCCGGAGAGGCGGGACAGGTCGTCGGGGACGCGGAGCTCGAGGTGTTCGTACCCCGACGCTCCGAAGGACTGCGCCGTGACCACGAGGACACCGGCGACGGATCGTGCGTCGCCGACCTCGACCGAGCCGTAGACGAGCAGGCGGTCGGCGCGCGTCATCGCGGACGCCGAGAACAGCTCGCCGGCGATGCTGAGTGCTTCGGGATCCAACCGCATTCCCCCATTGTCGTCGGGGGCACGGACACCCCGACGCGTCACCGGATTCCTGTGGAGGAGATCGCCCCTGGGGAGGAGCCGGGAAAAGTTACGCTGGAGGGGTGACTTCCCTCCACGACACGTCGGTGCGCGGCTTCGCGTCCGACAACTATTCCGGCATCCACCCCGACGTGCTCGACGCGATCGCGACGGCCAACGAAGGCCACCAGGTCGCCTACGGCGAAGACGTCTACACGGCGCGCCTGCAGGAGCTCTTCGTCTCGCTGCTGGGCGACGGCGTCGAGGCGTACCCCGTCTTCAACGGCACGGGCGCCAACGTCGTCGGGCTGCAGTCGATGCTGCCCCGCTGGGGCGCGGTGATCTCGGCATCCACCGCGCACATCAACGTCGACGAGGGAGGAGCCCCCGAGCGCGTGGGCGGCATCAAGCTGCTCACGGTCCCCACCGACGACGGCAAGCTCACGCCCGAGCTCGTCGACCGCGAGGCGTGGGGCTGGGGCGACGAGCACCGCGCGCAGCCGCTCGTGGTCTCGATCACGCAGTCGACCGAGCTGGGCACGCTGTACAGCGTCGAGGAGATCCGCGAGCTGGCCGCCCACGCGCACGGCCACGGCATGCGCCTGCACATGGACGGAGCGCGCATCGCGAACGCCGCCGCTGCCCTCGACGTCCCGCTGCGCGCCTTCACCCGCGACGCGGGCGTCGACGTGCTGAGCTTCGGCGGTACGAAGAACGGCGCGATGATCGGCGAGGCCATCGTCGTGCTCGACCCCGCGGCATCGACCGGGCTCACCTATCTGCGCAAGCTCGACATGCAGCTCTCGAGCAAGATGCGCTTCGTGTCGGCCCAGCTGGTCGCCCTCCTCGACGGCGATCTCTGGCTGCGCAACGCCCGTCACTCCAACGCGATGGCGCAGCGCCTGCGCGCGGGCGTCGAGGCGGGACTGGCCGACGGCTCGATCCAGGGCGTGGAGTTCACCCAGCCCACGCAGGCCAACGGCGTGTTCGCGACCCTGCCGGCCGGCGTCGCCGATCGGCTGCGCGCGAGCTTCCGGTTCTACGACTGGGACGAGATGCGCCGCGAGGTGCGTTGGATGTGCTCGTTCGACACCACGGAAGACGACATCGACGCGTTCGTCGCCGCGATCGCGCGCGAGACGACCGCGTGACCTGACGCGCCCGCACCCGTCGCCGACGGGATCGACGCGAGCCCGAGGGCCGCGGCATCCGGACCAGGATGCCGCGGCCCTCGTCGTCTCACGCTCCCGCGAGCCAGTCGCGGTAGGCGTCGAACGTGCTCTCACGCCCGAGGAACGACTCGACGAGGTCCCGAGCGTCGCGGGTGCCGCCGGGTTCGAGGATCTCGCGGCGGTAGCGCGTCGCCGTGTCGACGTCGAAGAGGTCGTCGCCGAACGCCGAGAGCAGGTCGCGCGCGATGACGAGGCTCCACTGGTACGTGTAGTAACAGGCCCCGTAGCCCGTGAGGTGCCCGAACCCGGCGTACGAGTGCGCACCGTCGAGCGGGGTCACCGGACTCGCGGCGCGGTAGTAGCCGTCGACGGCCGCGGCCAGATCCACCGGGCGGTCCACGTGCAGGCGGTACGAGGTGGTCGCGTGCCCGAGCTGCCTCGTCACCTCGAGGCCGCGCCCGAAGGCGTCGGCGGTGCGCATTCGCGCGACGAGGTCGGCGGGGATGGGCTCGCCCTGGTCGTTCACGGCGAAGGCGGCGAGCGCCTCGGCATCCCACGCCCACTCCTCGAGCAGCTGGCTGGGCGCCTCGACGAAGTCCCACTCGGTCGCCACGCCCGTCCAGCGCGCCCATGTCTGGTGGCCGCCGAGGATGTCGTGCACGAGGTGACCGAACTCGTGGAAGAAGGTCACGACCTCGTCGTGTTCGAGCAGTCCGCGCGAGAAATTGCACAGCAGCACCGATTCGGGCAGCGCGCGCCCCGCGATGCCGGGAGCGAGTCCGAAGCACGCGGCATGGTTGTACTTGCCCTCGCGGGGGTGCAGGTCGAGGTGGATGCGACCGAGTCGCTCCCCCGCGCGGACGACGTCGTACGTGCGCACGTCGTCGTGCCACGACGGAGCCTCGACCGGCACGTAGTCGACGTCGAGCAGGCGCCCGGTGGTGGCGAGGACCCCGTCGAGCACCCGGTCGAAGCGGAAATAGGAGCGCACGAGCTGCGCGTCGACGTCGTACTCCTCGCGCTTGAGCGCACCCAGGACGTACCAGAAGTCGGCGATCGTGACGGCCTCGGCGGTGGGGTCGTCGCGCCAGAGACGGGCGAGGACGCGCTCGTATTCGGCGGTCGCCGCCGGAGCCACGGCCTCCGCGACCCGCTCGAGGAATGCCGCGACCGCGGCGCTCGAGCCGATCATGCGCGTCTCGGTCTCGTAGTCGGCCCAGTCGCCGTAGCCGAGCAGCGCCGCGCGCTCCGCCCGCACCGCGAGCAGCTCGGCGAGCACGGGCTCGTTGACGGGCCACGCGAGGTCGTTGTACATCGCCACCAGGGCGTGGCGCACCGACCGGTCGCGCGCGTACTCGCGCACGGGCATGAGGTCGGTGTACTCGGTGGTGAGGGTGACCATCCCCTCGTCGTCGGCGGGGTGCTCGGCGAGGAAGTCGTCGGGGAGGCCGTCGAGCGACGACGCCGGGACGCGGATCTCGCGACGCCCCTCGCGGATGTTGCGTGAGAACATCAGCGACAGCTCGGTGTCGCGATCGGTCAGCTCGCGCACGCGTTCGCGATCGGCATCCGCGAGATCGACGCCCCCGCGACGGAAGTCCCGCCGGACGTGTTCGAGGAAGCGCCGCTCGTCGGGGTCGAGCCCGTCGGGGTCGGCGTCGGCGAAGACGCCCCAGAGCTCGCGCTCGAGGAGCCGGCGCGACTGCACGGCGTCCACGGTCTGCGCCTGCTTCTCGGCGGCGTCGCGGACGCCGGCGTCGGGGTGCGACTCGCTGAGCAGGTGGGAGGGCGCCGCGGCCTCGGCGAGGGCGAGATCCGCCTCGTTCCACAGGGCGAGACGCTCGCGCAGGCTCAGGTCGGTCTCGGCGACGAGCCGCGCGTCGATCTCGGCGACCCGGTCGAGGAGTCCACGCGGACGCTCTTCGGCGAACGCGCGCCAACCATCGAGGTCGTGGGGCAGGGTCAGGGGTTCCAGGGGAGAATCCGGCATCCTCCGACCCTAGGCAGAGCCTGCGACGCCGGGCAATGGCCGGGGGACGACCTCCCGCCCTCCCAGGCCTGGGGAGGAGTGGTCAGCGCAGGGCGCCGACCGAGGCCAGCGCGAGCCGGATGAGCGTGCCGCGGCCGCCCTCCATCTCGTCGGAGAGGGCATCGGATGCCGCCTCCTGCGGCGAGAGCCACGTGACCTCGAGGGCGTCCTGACGCGGTTCGCACGTGCCGGTGACCGGCACGACGTACGCGAGGGACACCGCGTGCTGGCGGTCGTCGTGGAAGGCGCTCACGCCCGGGAGCGGGAAGTACTCCGCCACCGTGAAGGGGGTGGGCTGCGGCGGCAGCAGCGGGAAGGCCATGGGCCCGAGGTCGTTCTCGAGGTGGCGGAACAGCGCATCGCGCACCGTCTCGCCGTAGCGCACGCGACCCGAGACCAGCGTGCGGGTCATCTCGCCGAGCGGGGTCGCCCGCAGCAGGATGCCGACCTGCGTCACCGCGCCCATGCCGTCGGTGCGCACCGGCAGCGCCTCGACGTAGAGCATCGGGAGGCGCCGGCGCGCCTCGGCCAGCTCGACCTCGCTCAGCCAGCCCGGGTTGGGGTTGGGGCCTCCCTGCGCGCCTGAGAACGACGCCGAGAGCGGCTCGCGCTCGTCGCCGTTGTCGCCGGGTTCGGGGTCGGGGGTACGCACGGGCATGATCCCTGTATATCAACGTCTGCTCCGGATGCCGCGTTCGGCGGTGCCGGAGCGGTCGCGCGGCGATCGCCCGTACCGGTCTCCGATCCCCTCCTGCATCGCGCCGCCCCGCGCGAGCGCCGCCGTGTCGGAGGCCTTTGCCACAATGGCGGCATGAGCGCGCATCCCTCCCTCGATCCCTCCGTCGTGCGGTGGTCCGTCCCCGCGGCCGAGCGCGGCGATCGCCCGGTGCTGCTTCTGCTGCACGGCTACGGCTCCGACGAGCACGACCTGTTCGGCCTCGTGCCGTACCTGCCCGAGACCTTCGTGATCGCGAGCGTGCGCGCTCCGCTGGCGCCGCCGTGGCCCATGCCCGGAGCCTCGTGGTACCCGATCGAGGGTCTCGACGGGCGCGACCCCGAGGCCGTGACCCTCGCGGCGCACGCGGTGCTGTCGTGGGTGCGGGAGGCCGTGGGCGAGGCGCCCGTGGGCCTGCTCGGGTTCTCGCAGGGCGGCGCGGTGGCGCTGCAGACCCTCCGCGCGGCGCCCGACGCGGTGTCGTTCGCCGTCGTGCTCGCCGGCTACGCCGCGGGTGGGGAGCTGCCGGGCGACGACATCCTCGCCGAACGGCGCCCTCCGGTGTTCTGGGGGCGCGGGGCCGCAGACGACGTCATCCCCGCGGCGCTCGTCGATTCGACGGCGCAGTGGCTCCCCGTGCACAGCGAGCTGAGCGGGCGGGTGTACCCCGGGCTCACGCACTCCATCTCGCAGGACGAGCTCGACGACGTGCGGGCGTTCCTCGAGGCACGACTGCGCGACCGCGACGCCGCCTCCGACTGAGCGACGCGGGGCCCGTGCGGCACCGGCCTCCTGAGGGGCGTTCCGCGACCAGCGAACGTCAAGCCCGACCCGATGTCGGAGGTCCGGGAGAGGATGTCGGCATGGCCGACGTGCTCGAGAGATTCGGTCCTGCGACGCAGGACTGGTTCCGTGGCGCGTTCTCCGCGCCCACCAACGCGCAGAAGGGCGCGTGGGAATCCGTCTCGTCCGGTCGCAACGCGCTGGTGGTCGCCCCGACGGGCTCGGGCAAGACGCTGTCGGCCTTCCTCTTCGCGATCGACCGCATCTTCCGAGAGAAAGCCCCCGAGGCCGCGGATGCCGCGCCCGCGCGCCGCGGCAAGAAGGCGGCCGCGAAGGCCCCCGCCACGAACACCCGCGTCCTGTACATCTCGCCGCTGAAGGCGCTCGGTGTCGACGTCGAGCGCAACCTCCGCTCGCCCCTCGTCGGCATCGGCCAGTCGGCCCGGCGACTCGGCATCGACGTCCCGGCCGTGAGCGTGGGCGTGCGCTCGGGAGACACCAGTTCGAGCGATCGCCGCAAGCTCGTCTCCGACCCGCCCGACATCCTGATCACCACTCCCGAGTCCCTGTACCTCATGCTCACGAGCCAGGCGGCCGAGACGCTGCGCGGGGTGCACACGGTGATCATCGACGAGGTGCACGCGGTCGCCGCCACAAAGCGCGGCGCGCACCTCGCGGTGAGCCTCGAGCGACTCGACGCCCTCCTCGACTCCCCCGCCCAGCGCATCGGGCTGTCGGCCACAGTGCGGCCGATCGACGAGGTCGCGCGGTTCCTCGGTGGAGCACAGCCCGTCGACATCGTGGCCCCCAAGGCCACGAAGGCCTTCGACCTGTCGGTCGTCGTGCCGGTCGACGACATGCTCAACCCACCGCCCCCGCCCGGATCGCCGGCTCCCGACGAAGCGGCCGAGGGCGAGTGGTTCTCCGAGCGCCCCGAGAGCACCGAGATGGCGGGGTCGGTGTGGCCCCACGTCGAGGAGGCCATCGTCGATCGCATCCTCCAGCGGCGATCGACCATCGTCTTCGCCAACTCCCGGCGTCTCGCCGAGAGGCTGACCGGACGCTTGAACGAGATCTACGCCGAGCGCCAGGGCATCGACGTCCCCGAGCCCACCGTGCCGGCATCCCTCATGGCGCAGGCCGGATCCTCGGCCGGCGTCGCCGCGATCCTCGCGAAGGCCCACCACGGCTCGGTCTCGAAGGAGCAGCGGGCCCAGGTCGAAGACGAGCTGAAGTCGGGGGCGCTGCGGTGCGTCGTGGCGACGAGCAGCCTCGAGCTCGGTATCGACATGGGCTCGGTCGACCTCGTCATCCAGGTCGAATCGCCGCCGAGCGCGGCATCCGGTCTCCAGCGCGTCGGGCGCGCGGGCCACCAGGTCGGCGAGGTGAGCCGCGCCGCCCTCTTCCCGAAGCACCGCAGCGACGTGCTGCACACCGCGGTGGTCACCGAGCGCATGCTCGGCGGACGCATCGAGGCGATCTCCGTGCCGCAGAACCCGCTCGACATCCTCGCGCAGCAGACCGTCGCCGCGTCGGCCCTCGGGTCGATCGACGTCGAGGAGTGGTTCGACACCGTCAAGCGCAGTGCGCCGTTCCGTTCCCTCCCCCGGTCGGCCTACGAGGCGACGCTCGATCTGCTCGCCGGCCGCTACCCCTCCGACGAGTTCGCCGAACTGCGCCCGCGCCTGGTGTGGGACCGCGACGCGGGGACGCTGACGGGGCGGCCGGGCGCCCAGCGCGTCGCCGTGACCAGCGGCGGCACGATCCCCGACCGCGGTCTGTTCGGCGTCTTCGTCGCCGGGGAGTCGCAGAACGCCCGCGTGGGCGAGCTCGACGAAGAGATGGTCTACGAGTCGCGCGTCAACGACGTGTTCACCCTCGGCACGACGAGTTGGCGCATCGTGGAGATCACCCACGACCGTGTGAACGTCGTCCCGGCGTTCGGCCAACCGGGCAAGCTGCCGTTCTGGCACGGCGACGGCATCGGTCGCCCCGCCGAGCTCGGCGAGGCACTGGGCAAGTTCTCCCGCGACATCGCCGGCGCCGACCGCGCCAAAGCCGAAGAGCGTCTGCGCGAATCGGGTCTCGACGACAACGCCATCACCAACCTGCTCGCCTACCTCGCCGAGCAGCGCGAGGCCACCGGGAGCCTGCCCACCGACAAGACGCTCACGGTCGAGCGCAGCCGCGACGAGGTCGGCGACTGGCGCATCATCCTGCATTCCCCCTACGGCATGCAGGTGCACTCCCCCTGGGCCCTGGCGGTGAACGCGCGCATCCGCGAGCGTCTCGGCGTCGAGGGCGCCGCCGTGGCGAGCGACGACGGCATCATCGCGCGCGTTCCGGATGCCGCAGCCGAACCGCCCGGCGCCGATCTCTTCGTCTTCGAGCCCGACGAGCTCGAGCAGATCGTCACCGACGAGGTCGGCGGCTCCGCACTGTTCGCCTCGCGGTTCCGCGAGTGCGCCGCGCGCGCCCTGCTCCTCCCGCGTCTGAACCCGAACCGGCGTTCCCCTCTCTGGCAGCAGCGCCAACGTTCGGCCCAGCTGCTCGAGGTGGCGAAACGGCATCCCAGTTTCCCGATCATCCTCGAGACGCTGCGCGAGGTGCTGCAGGACGTCTACGACCTGCCCGCGCTGTTGCGCATCACGCGCCAGATCGGCGAGCGCCGCATCCGCCTCGTCGAGATCACCACCTCGCAGCCCTCGCCCTACGCCCGCGATCTGCTGTTCGGCTACGTCGGGGCGTTCATGTACGAGGGCGACTCGCCCCTCGCCGAGCGTCGCGCCGCCGCGCTCTCGGTCGATCCCGCGCTGCTGAGCGAGCTGCTCGGCAAGGTCGAGATGCGCGAACTCCTCGACCCCGACGTGATCGCCCAGTTCGAGCGCGAGGTGCAACGGCTCGACCCCGACCGGCGCGCCCGAGGGGTGGAGGGGGTCGCCGACCTGCTGCGCATCCTCGGTCCCCTCGACGCGGCCGAGGTGTCGGCGCGTCTCGACACCGACGGCGACGCCCTCGCCGAGGCAGAACACCACCTCGCAACGCTCGTCGACGAGCGTCGGGCCATCCGTGTGACGATCGCCGGGATCCCGCGCGTGGCCGGCATCGAAGACGCCGGGCGCCTGCGCGACGCCCTCGGTGCCGCCCTGCCCGTCGGCATCCCGAACGCCTTCCTCGAACCGCTCGCCGATCCGCTCGGCGACCTGGTCGCCCGTTTCGCCCGCACGCACGCCCCCTTCACGACGGATGCCGTGGCCGAGCGGCTCGGTGTCGGTGTCGCCGTCGCCCGACTCACGCTGCAGCGACTCGAGTCGCAGGGGCGCCTGTCGAGCGGCTTCTTCCTCCCGGAGGCCTCGGGGGGAGCGCGCGGCGATGACATGGAATGGTGCGACGTCGAGGTGCTGCGGCGCTTGCGCATGCGCTCCCTCGCCGCGATCCGCGGCAGTGTCGAGCCCGTACCGCCCGCCGCCTACGCGCGGTTCCTCCCCGTGTGGCAGCATCTCGGCCGACCCCTCGAGGGGATCGACGGCGTGCTGGCCGTCGTCGAGCAGCTGGCGGGGGTCCCCATCCCCGCGAGTGCGTGGGAATCGCTCGTGCTGCCCTCCCGCGTCGCCGATTACAGCCCGGCCCTGCTCGACGAGCTGACCGCCACGGGCGAGGTGGTCTGGTCGGGCCACGGCACCCTGCCCGGCCGTGACGGGTGGATCGCCCTGCACCCGGCGGAGGCCGCTCCCTTCACGCTGCAAGACCCCGACGAGGCCGACGACCCCGCCCCCGATTCGCTCGAGGCGCGACTCCTCGCGGCTCTCTCCGGCGGCGGCGCCTACTTCGCGGCCCAGCTGAAGCAGCTGGCCGAGGCCGAGAACGAGCAGTCCGTCAACGACGCACTGTGGGCGCTCACCTGGGCGGGGCGAGTGACGAACGACACGTTCGCTCCGGTGCGCACCCTGCTCAGCGGGGGCGGACAGTCGCACCGCGTCGCTCGGCGGGCGCCACGGGCCCGCATGTACCGCGGGGCCGCCATGCCCCGCGCGACCTCGGCTCCGCGACCGCCCTCGCTCGGCGGACGCTGGTCGCTCCTGCCCGAACGCGAAGCGGATGCTGCGGCACGGGCGACCGCCACCGCGAGCCTCCTGCTCGACCGATACGGCGTCGTCACCCGCGGAGCCGTTCAATCGGAAGGGGTGCCGGGCGGATTCGCTCAGGTCTACCGCATCCTCGCCGGGTTCGAAGAGGCCGGGCACTGCCGTCGCGGCTACGTCATCGAGAAGCTCGGTGCGGCGCAGTTCGCGGCGTCGGCGACCGTCGACCGCCTGCGCGAGTTCGCCGCGGTCGCCGATCCCCCACCGCTGCGGACCGTCACGCTCGCCGCCACCGACCCCGCCAATCCGTACGGTGCCGCCCTCGGCTGGCCGGCGATCGAGGGGGTCACGCACCGCCCCGGACGCAAAGCGGGCGGCCTGGTCGTGCTCGTCGACGGAGAGCTGACGCTGTACCTCGAGCGCGGGGGCCGCAGCGCTCTCGCCTTCACCGATGAGGAGGCCTCCCTCCAGGCTGCGTCGCGCCACCTCGCGGAGACGGCGCGCAAGAGGCGGCTCGACACGCTGACGGTCGAGCAGGTGAACGGCGAGTTCGTCTACGGCACCGCCGTCGGACGAGCCCTTCGCGAGGCCGGCTTCGTGGAGTCGCCGAAGGGTCTGACGCTGCGCAAGCTCACCGCCGGCGACACCCTGCGAGAGGCCGCGCGTGCCTGAGGGCGACACCGTCTACCGCGCCGCCGCGAAGCTGAACGCCGCACTGGCGGGCAGGGTCGTCACGCGCTTCGACATCCGCGTCCCCGGCAGCGCCACCGCCGATCTGCGCGGCGAGACCGTGCACGAGGTGGCGGCCCGCGGCAAACACCTCCTGCACCGCATCGGCGGCTACACCCTGCACTCGCACCTCAAGATGGAGGGCCGCTGGGACCTCTACCGCCCCGGGCAGCGGTGGCGACGCCCCGCGTTCAAGGCCCGCGCGATCGTCGGTGTCGACGGCATGGATGCCGTCGGCTTCGACCTCGCGATGGTCGAGGTCCTGCGCACCACCGACGAGCACACCGTCATCGGCCACCTCGGCCCCGACCTGCTCGCCGACGACTGGGACGAAGCGGAGGCGGTGCGGCGCGTCTCCGTCGACGACCGGGCAGCCCACGTGGCCCTTCTCGACCAGCGCAACGTCGCGGGTTTCGGCAACGTCTACGCGAACGAGCTCCTCTTCGTGCGGGGCATCGCCCCCACGACCCCCGCGACGCGGATCGACGCCCGCGCCACGATCGCCCTCGGCGAGCGCATGATCCGCGCGAACCTTCCGCGGCCCGAACGCACATTCACCGGCGACAGCAGGCCCGGTCGTCGCTTCTGGGTCTACGGGCGCGAGGGCGCGCCGTGCCGGCGCTGCGGCACCCCCATCCGAGCCACGACCCTGGGCGCGACCGACACGAGCGAGCGCAACGTGTTCTGGTGCCCGACCTGTCAGCCCGGCTGAGACCGGATCCGCAGCGCACCTCGACGGAGTGCTCCCACCGTGCGCGCGACTCCCGGCATCCCGCCCGGAAAACGACCGTCGCGCCGTCCGCTGTCAACCCGGCCGTGACTGTCGGTTCGACATGCGAGAACAAGGGGACAACACAACGCCGGGCAACGGACCGCAGGGGATCTCTCGACATCGAGGAAACCGATAGCGGGAGGGGCGACGAAGAACCATTCGAGGGAATGAAGAGCATTCCCCACCCGTTGTCAGACATGTCGGCGCACCCGAGGGCCGACCGGAGGGGATCGTGGGAAAGAACTACATCGACATCGAGAACGACCACGGCGAAACGCTGCGTTACCGCAAGCACGTCAACGGTCGGGGCCTCGTCGCGCACGGCGCGAAGGTCCACCCGTCGGCGCTCGTGGAGAACGGCGCTTACGTCGAACCCGGCGTGCAGATCGCGGCCGGTGTTCGAGTGGGTCGCGGCGCGTGGATCGAATCCGACGCCGTCATCGGTCCGGAGGCCCGTATCGAACCGCACGCGCACATCTGTGCGGGCGCGGTCATCGGCGCCGGAGCGCACATCGGCGTCCGCACCCAGGTCGGCCACAACGCGCGCATCGCGGTGGGGTCGCTCATCGGCGACGACGAGATCATCAACGACGGCGAGGCCGTCGCGACCGACCGTCGGGGTCTGCGCCTCGCGGCCTGACCCCCGCCCGCCGGGCATTCATCGACCCGCACGACTCCCCGGAGCGTGCGGGTCTTCGTCTGCCCGGGCGAGGTGCCCGCGCACCCGCGACGGAGCGGGTGGCCGTCGAGTCCCTCAGGCGAGGATCGTCAGCACGAGACCGAGCAACGGAAGCGTCCCCTGGATGGCGGCGGGACGAAGGTACTTCCGCCCGGAGGTGACGAGCACGAGCGCCGCCGCGAGCATCGAGCCGAGCGAGAAGATGAGCAGCGTCCGCCCCGCGACGTCACCGGTGCCGTTGACGATCCACAGCACCACGCCCACGGCGGCGCCGATCGCGAGGAACAGGTTGTAGAAGCCCTGGTTGTACGCCATGGGCTTGGTGATGTCGGCGGCGCGCTGGTCGGCGATGCCGAACACCTTCCACGTCGCGGGCTGCGTCCAGCGCACGCTCTCGAGCACGAAGATGTAGACGTGCAGCAGGGCCGCGAGCCCCGCGAAGACGAGTCCCAGGACGCCGATCATCCCTCCACGTTAGCGGCGCGGCTAGCCTGGGACCATGGCGAACGGTTCGGGCTCCCGAGGTCGCGGCGGCGCACCGCGACGCGGCGGACCCGCGCGCGCGGCGGCGAAGGGACGGCCGCGGCCGGCGCCGAAGCCCTCGCGCCGACCGGAGCCGACGCCTCCCCCAGAGCCCCGCGCGTTCCGCCTCGGTGCCGTCCCCGGGGCGACGCCCGGCAAATGGATCGGCGTCTGGCGCGAACGCCTGCCGCACGTGTCGCTCGAATTGCGGGAGATCGCCGTCGCGTCGCAGCGGGATGCGCTCGACGAGGTCGATGCCGCTCTGGTGCGCCTTCCCGTGGAGTCATCCGACGACGTCCACGTCATCGAGCTGTACGAAGAACTCCCCGTGGTGGTGATGGCCGCCGAATCGCACCTCACCGCGGCCGAGGAGCTCGCCCTCGCCGATCTGGCCGGCGAGGTCGTAATCGTCCCGGCCGACGACGTGCTGCACACCGAGGTCCCGGATGCCGTGCCCCCGGCGTTCGCGCCTCCGGCCGACACCGCGGAGGCCATCGCGACGGTGGCCGCGGGCGTCGGCGTCGTGATCGTGCCGATGTCGCTCGCGCGCGCGCACCAGCGCCGCGACGTGGACTACCGCGTCCTCACCGACGGTCCGCGCTCCACGGTCGCCCTGGCGTGGCTGCGCGAGCGCACCACCGAAGACGTCGAGACGTTCGTCGGCATCGTGCGCGGCCGCACGGCCCGCTCCTCGCGCTGACGAACGGCTCGCGGATTCCGATCCGACGCGCCGCGTCAGCGGCATCCGCCCGCATCTCGAGCCGAGGGCGGCGAACGCGCGTCGAGCGGGGCTTCGTCGAGAATGCGCGGAAAGGCTTTCGCGCGCGGCGGGTCGCGCGAGAGGACGCGCAGCGCGGAACGTGTCGCCGCATGTCCAGGCCCGCTCGGCCCGGGCGCCGCCCGCATAGAATCCCTGAGTGACCGCCCCCCTCCTCTACGTCTGCGCGCGCCCCCAGCGGGTCGCGGCGGAGGCGGAGTGGGCGTCGTTCCGCGATGGGCTGGGCGTGCGCGATCACGAGCTCGTGCACCACGACCTCGTCCGCGAGCCCCTGCCCGCCGACCTCGACCGGTTCGCCGCCGTGGTGGTGGGCGGCAGCCCGTTCAACGTCACCGATCCCGACAAGACCGACGAGCAGCGGCGCCTCGAACGCGACCTGGAGCGCCTGGCCGCCGCCGCGATCGAGGGTCGCACGAGCGCGCTGTTCACGTGCTTCGGGATCGGAGTGGTCACGCGGTTCCTCGGCGGCGACGTGACCCTCGGACACCCCGAGGGCACGGGTCCCGCCGACATCTCGCTCACCGAGGCGGGCCGCGCCGACGAGCTCTTCGGCATCCTGGAACCGCGCTTCCAAGCCCTGACCGCGCACAAGGAGGGCACCGCGAGCGTGCCGCCGGGGGCGACGCTGCTGGCCCAGAACTCCGCGTGTCCGGTGCAGGCCTACCGGGCGGGGCGCGCGCTATGGGCGACGCAGTTCCACCCCGAGCCGACCACCGAGGCGTTCGTGGAGCGCATGGTCGTCTACCGGGATGCCGGCTACTTCGACGCCGACGCCTTCGACGAGGTCTCGGCGCACGTGCGCACCGCGTCGGTCGAGCAGCCCACCCGGCTGCTGCGCTCGTTCGCCGCTCGCGCCGTCGCCGCCTGACGGGCGGCACCTCCTCCGAGGCCCGGCGGGCACAACGGCGGGTGGCCGCGGCGAAACGCCGTCCGGCCCCGGCCGCCCTCCGGCGTGTCGCCGTGCGCTCCCGCTGCTGTGCACGACCAGGCACGGCGGCGCGGCGGGCTCGGTGGGCGACGAGGGAGAAAGTCAAGCCCACGGCATCCATTTACCTAGCTTTTCTAGTGTTCTCTGTATGAACGCAACAGCTCAGTGGCGGGGCGCAGACCTCGCGCGTCAGATCGTCGTCCTCTCCGCGGTGTCGTTCATGCTCATCGCGGCCGTGATCGGCGCGGGAGCCTTCGGCAATACGGCCGTCGAGGATCAGCAGGGCGGCGCCCTCAGCACGAGCGGTTCGTACCTCGCGCCGGCCGGCCCGGCCTTCTCGATCTGGTCGATCATCTACCTCGGCCTCATCGCCTACGCCATCTGGCAGGCCCTCCCCCGCCAGCGCACGAACGCGCGCCAGCGCGCGATCGGTTGGCTCATCGCCCTCACGATGACCCTGAACGGTCTGTGGCTCGTCGCCGCCCGCTTCGGCACGCTGTTCCTCACCGTCGTCGTGATCGTCCTGCTCCTCGCCGCCCTCGGCTGGACCTTCCGCGTCGCCGTCGCCACCCGCGAACCGCGCGGGGGCGTCGTCGACTCGGTGCTCATCGACGGCGTCACGGGCCTTCACCTCGGATGGGTCAACCTCGCCACCGTCGCCAACACCGCCGCCTGGCTCACCACGGTCGTCCCGCCGTCGTGGGAGGAGGGGGCGGATGCCATCGGCGTCGCCGTGCTGATCGTGGTGGCGCTCATCGGACTCGCGATCGCCTGGCGCAGTTCGTGGCGCGTCGCGCCGGCTCTCGCCCTCGCATGGGGCCTCAGCTGGCTCGCCGTCGAACGCTTCGGCGGCGAACCGCAGAGCACCCCGATCGGCGTGACGGCGATCATCGTCGCCGTCGTCGTGCTCGTGCCCCCCGTGGCCGTGAGCGTACTGCGCCTCATCCGCCCGAACGTCGACTGAGCGGGGGCGCACGAGCCGGCGGGGCGCCACGGCGCACCGCGCTTCACCCGCCGGACGTCGACGGATCGGGGGCGCACGGGCCGCTCGCGTAACCCCTCGGCATCCGCCGCACAAGAGCATCGGATGCCACGGCGATCGGTGGTCTCATCGGGGCGTGGACTCGTTGCCCTTCGCCCTTCTCGTCGTCATCTTCGTCGCCGCCGCGGCGGTGGTGTGGGTCGCCGGTATCCAGCTGTCGAAAGCGACCGACGTCCTCGACGCGCGCCTGCATCTGGGCAGCGCCCTGGGCGGGCTCATCGTGCTCGCCGTGGCGACCAACCTTCCCGAGATCGCCATCACCGTGTCGGCGGCGATGGCGGGGAACCTCGAGGTCGCGGTGGGCAACATCCTCGGCGGCATCGCCCTGCAGACGGTCGTCCTGGTGATCCTCGACGCGTTCGGCAAACGCGGGCGCGGCGTGAAGCCGCTCACCTACCGCGCGGCCTCGCTCACCCTGGTGCTGGAGGGATTGTCGGTGGTGGCGGTGCTGGCGGTGGTGATCGCCGGCAGCCAGTTGCCCGACGGCCTCGAGGTGCTGCGGCTGACCCCCGACGTGGTCCTGATCGCTGCTCTCTGGATCATCGGGCTGGTGCTGGTGCAGCGCGCCGGCAAGCACCTGCCGTGGCACGAGGACGGCCGCGCCCCCGATGCGAGTCCGAAGCCCTCGCCCGCGAAGACGAAGATGAGCACGAAGAAGGCCGCGGTGGTCTTCTCGATCGCGGCACTAGCGACCCTCGTCGCCGGTGTCGTCCTGGAGCGCGCCGGTGACGCGGCCTCCTCGCAGATCGGACTGTCGGGAGTGCTCTTCGGCGCGACGGTGCTCGCCCTCGCCACCTCCCTACCCGAGATCTCGACGGGTCTGCAGGCCATCCGGCAGGGCGACGACAACCTGGCCATCAGCGACATCTTCGGCGGCAACGCCTTCCTGCCCGTGCTGTTCCTGCTGGCCACGGTGATCTCGGGATCGGCGGTGCTCCCGCGCGCCAACGGCGCCGACATCTACCTGACCGCGCTGGCGGCGCTGCTGACGCTCGTCTACGTCGTCGGCCTGATCTTCCGTCCGCAGCGGCGGATCATCGGGATGGGCGTCGACTCGTTCGTCGTCCTCGTGCTCTACGCCGTGGGCATCGGCGGGCTGTTCGCGATCTCCGCGTGAGCGAGCCCCGGCTGCACGCCCGGAATCACGCCGTGAGCTCGACGACCACCGCCTGCTGCGGGTTCTGCACCGGGGGACGGATGCCGGCGACGGCCAGCTGCCGGCCGGTGAGCACGGTGTCGTCGTGCGCCCAGGGCAGCGGGGATTGCGCGGGCTCCTGCACGAGTCCGCCCGGGGTGACCAGCCGCACGCGGTACGCGCGGTCGGGGTCGAGCCCGGGGAGGCGCACGCGCCCCGCGGGCGAGGCGATGAGCGTCTGGGTCTGCGCAATCGTGAAGAACGCGTGGTCGCGCTCGGCTGAGACGACGCCGCGCACATCGAGACCGGGGTCGGTCGTGTCGACGTTGACCAGGCGTCCGGTCGCCACGAGCGGCCGCACCCGCCGCGCTAGGTCCACCCACTCCGCCACGAGCGCGCGGTCGTCGGCGGAGAGCGTCGTGAGGTCCCACTCGATCCCGAAGTGCCCGAAGAGGGCGACCGCGCCACTGAACGCGAGCGACACCGTGCGCCCCGTGGAGTGCACGTGCGGAGTGGTCAGGTGCATGCCCATCATCTCGGGCGGCACCACCAGGGCCGTGTGACGCTGCGTCTCGAGCCGTTCGACGGGATCGAGGCAGTCGCTCGTCCAGATGCGATCCGTGCGATCCAGGATGCCGAGATCCACCCTCGAGCCGCCCGAGGCGCAGGATTCGATCTCGAGGTCCGGGAACGCGGCCTTGAGCTCGTCGATGAGGCGGTAGACGGCGAGCGTGTGGGCGTGCACGGCCGAGCCTCCGCCCGGCCCGGTCGCGGCATCCACGAGATCGCGGTTGTGATCCCACTTCACGTAGGCGATCGGGTAGGCCCGCAGCACCGCGGTCATGCGATCGAGCAGATAGGCGTAGGCGCCGGGGTGGGCGAGGTTCAGCACCTGCTGCTGGCGGGCCGAGGGCGGCAGCTCGTCGCGGCCGCGCAGGATCCACTCGGGGTGCGCGCGGGCGATGTCGCTGTCGGGGTTGACCATCTCGGGCTCGAACCACAGCCCGAACTCCATGCCGCGCTCGATGACGTGATCGGCGAGCGGGCTCAGGCCGTCAGGCCACACGCCCTCGTCGACGAACCAGTCGCCCAGCCCCGCGGTGTCGTCGCGGCGGTGCCGGAACCACCCGTCGTCGAGCACGTAGCGCTCCACGCCGATCTCGGCGGCGACGTCGGCGAGCTCGAGGAGCTTCGGCAGGCGGTGGTCGAAGTACACGGCCTCCCAGGTGTTCAGGGTGATCGGGCGCGGGCGCGTGGGATGCTGCGGGCGGGCGCGCCAGGTGTCATGGAAGCGCGCGGCGAGCTGGTCGAGCCCGTCGCCCCACGAGCCGTAGACGATCGGCGACGACAGCTCATCGCCGGGGGCGACGACGACCTCTCCCCACGCGAGCAGCTCGCCACCCGCGAGCAGCGCCTCGCCCAGCGGCAGCCGCTCGGCGAACACGCGCTGGTTGCCGCTCCAACCGACGTGGATGCCGTGCACCAGGCCGCTCTCGAACCCGAACCCCGGCCGCCCGGCGGCCAGCAGCAGCGTGGCATCCGCCCCCGGTCGACCCCGGCGGCTCTCGCGGAGGTGCGTGCCGAAGGTGAAGGCGTGGCGCTGCGCCGAGCGCTCGCGCAGGTGGCGCCCGGTCGTGTCGAGGATCTCGGTGGCGTCCCACGGCAGCGGGAACGTCGGCTGCAGCGCCTGCACGACGAGGTCGTCGGCGCCGTCGTTGGTCACCGTGAGTCGCTGCGTGAAGAGTCCGGCGTCATCCACCCGCAGCTCGGTGCGCAGACGCAGAGCGCGCTGCTCGTCGACGAGGTGCAGCGTCAGGGCATCCACGGCGACATCGACGGATGCCGTCGAGAACACCGTCCCCTGCACGACACCGCCGCGTCCCCCCTCGAACCCGGGCGCCCCGGGCCATCCCGCCGCGGCGGTCGGCACGATCGTGAGGCGGGGCGTCTGGTCGATACCTCCCGACACGCGCTGCGGCCGCGCGGCGACGACCATCGACGACAGCTCGCGGGCCCCGAGTTCGCCGAGGTCGGGGCCCCAGTGGATGATCGCGGGCGCCGGGTGCGCGGTGAGGTCGACGACGACGCTCGTGCCACCGCCTCGCAGGTGGACGGCGGTCTCGGCGGCGGCGACGGGGTCGGACATGGCATTATTTTTATCACGGAAGTTATTCGACGCATCAGCCGGCGGGGGAGGAAACGATGCTCACCGAGAGCGAAGCCGCCGTCGCGCGCGAGGTGCTGATCCACGGACCGCTCTCGCGCAGCGCCCTCGCGACGCGCCTGCACCTGTCGCCTGCGAGCCTGACCCGTCTCACACGCCCGCTGCTCGACGCGGGCCTGCTCGTCGAACTCGACGACGCCGCCGGATCGGTCGGCCGCCCGTCGCGTCCCCTCGACCTCTCGCCCGCTGCAGGGACGTTCGTGGGGGTCAAGCTCACCGGCGAGCGCCTGTACCTGATCACCACCGACATGCGCGCCCGGGTGATCGAGTCGCACGAGAGCGCCCTCGCCGACACCTCCCCCGACGCGGTCGCCGCGACGATCGCACACCTCGTGGATGCCGTGGACCACGTTCGCGGCGTCGGCGTCGCCATCGGCGGGCACGTGCACGACGGCCTCGCCGCCGACGCCCCCTTCCTCGGATGGCGTGACGTGCCGTTCGCCGCCATGCTCGCCGAGCGGCTCGGCGTCCCGGTCGCGCTCGAGAACGACGTGGTCGCCCTCACGGATGCCGAGCGCTGGTTCGGCGTCGGACGGGGCATCCCCGGGTTCGCCGTCGTCACGATCGGCGCCGGCGTCGGCCTCGGGCTCGTTGTCGACGGGCGCACCGTCCGCTCCCCCGACGCGTCTCGCGGCACCGTCGGACACCTCCCGCTCCGGGCCGACGGGCCCTCGTGCGCGGAGGGTCATCGCGGGTGCGCCGACGCCCTGCTGACGACCGGTGCACTGAGCATCCGGGTGTCGAGGGATCTCGGGCGCGCGGTCAGCGCCGACGACGTCTTCTCGCTGGCCCGCGACGGCGAACCCGCGGCGCGGGCCGCGATCGACGATGCCGGCGAGGCCCTCGGCATCCTGTGCGGGCTGGCGGCGAACCTGTCGCTGCAGGCCGACATCGTGCTGGCGGGTGAGGCGACCGCCGTCTGCGACCTCGCGCGCGAGCATGTCGACGCGGCCCTCGAGCGCACCCGCCCTCACGGCTCGACGCCGGTGCGGGTGCACGTCGACGGCGCGGGATTCTCCGCCTGGGCGAGGGGAGCGGCGGCGGTGGCGATCCAGGCCGAACTGGGACGCATTCCGCTGACACGCTGACGGCCCCACTCCCTCGCGGGAACGGGGCCGTCAGCGCGACGTCAGAGCGCCGGACCCACGATCGCGCTGGCCCCCGCGGGCACCGTCAGCGCCGTGCCGTCGAGCACCACGCCGTCCGCGGTGGCGAGCAGCACGCGCGCTCCCGGAACGACGGATGCCGTGGCCTCCGCCTCCGAGAGGTTCACCACGACCACGAGGTCGCGACGGTGCAGCTCGTAGACGCGTCCGCCGGTGGCCTCGCGCGCGGCGGCCGACAGACCCTCGCGCGACGGATCGGTCAGCTCGGGGCGCTCCCGGCGCAGCTTCGCGAGCTCGCGGTACAGGCCGAGGAGCTGGGCGTGATCGCCCTCGCCGACCTCGTCCCAGTCGAGCTTCGAGTTCTCGAACGTCGAGGGGTCCTGCGGGTCGGGCACGGAGTCCTCGTCCCATCCCATCTTCTCGAATTCGGCGATGCGCCCCTCGGCGGTGGCCTTGCCGAGCTCGGGCTCGGGGTGCGAGGTGAAGAACTGCCACGGCGTGGTCGCGCCCCACTCCTCGCCCATGAAGAGCATCGGCGTTCCCGGCGCGGTGAGCGTCAGCACCGCTGCCGCGGCGAGGCGGTCGTAGCCGAGCGACTGCGACAGGCGGTCGCCGGCGGCGCGGTTGCCGATCTGGTCGTGGTCCTGGGCGAAGGTCACGAGACGCCAGTTCGGCACGGCATCCGGGATGGGCTTGCCGTGCTTCTCCTCGCGGAACGAGGAGTAGGTGCCGTCGTGGAAGAACCCGCCCTCGTTGACCTTGCGGAAGGCGTCGAGGTCGGCGAAGTCCTCGTAGTAACCGGTCGTCTCGCCGGTGAGGGCGACGTGGGCGGTGTGGTGCCAATCGTCGGACCACTGGGCGGTGAGGCCGTAGCCGCCGGCCTCGCGCGGCAGGATCAGCTTCGGGTCGTTCATGTCGCTCTCGGCGACGGTCGTGAGCGGGATGCCGCGGTGCGCCGACAGGGCGTCGGTGCGCTCGGCGATCTCCTGCAGCACGTGAACGTCGCGGTGGTCGAGCAGCGCGTGCACGGCATCCAGGCGCAGGCCGTCGACGTGGTAGTCGCTCATCCACATCAGGGCGTTCTCGACGATGTAGGCCCGCACGGCGTCCTCGTCGAGGTTGACCGAGTCGCCCCACGTGTTGCGGCTGCCCTCGCGCAGGTACTCCCCGAACTCGGGCAGGTAGTTGCCCGAGGGGCCGAGGTGGTTGTACACGACGTCCTGGATGACGGCGAGCCCGGCCGCGTGCGCAGCGTCGACGAAGCGCTGGTAGGCCTCCGGCCCGCCGTACGCCTCGTGCACGGTGTACCAGAGCACTCCGTCGTATCCCCAGTTCCACGTGCCGTTGAAGCCGTTGACCGGGAGCAGCTCGACGTGGGTCACGCCGAGGTCGACGAGGTGGTCGAGGCGCCCGATCGCTGCATCCAGGGTCCCCTCGGGGGTGAAAGTGCCCAAGTGCAGCTCGTAGATCAGACCCCCGGCGAGTTGCCTGCCCGTCCACGCGGCGTCGTTCCACGAGTACACCGACGGGTCGAACCACGCCGACGCCTCGTGCACCCCGCCCGGCTGACGCCGCGACCGCGGGTCGGGGCGCAGGTCATCGCCGTCGCCGAGCACGAAGCCGTACCGCTCGCCGTCGGCGAGGTCGACCGGTGCCGTCCACCACCCGTCCGACGCCGAGGTCATCTCGATGTCTTCGACGACGCTGTCGCCGCTGTCGTCCAGCCGGCGCAGCCGCACCCGCTGTGCCTTGGGTGCCCAAACGTCGATGCTCATGTGGGTTCGTCCTTACGCGTGAGGTGCCAAGATTTGTCGCTCCAAGAGCGCGTGAGGCGACAAATTCTGGCGACTCACGCGCTCGGGGGGTCAGAAGATCAGGAGGGCGACCGGGAGGAACGCCAGCAGATCGGCCAGGGGGGTCGGGCCACCGGCGAACGAGCGGCCCGTCAGCACGTCGACGACGGGCGTGTCGGGCAGCAGCACGACGGTGTCGCGCCAGCCTCCCGCCGCCTTCAGCCCGTGCGGCAGACGCGTGGCGACCGTGAACACGCCGCCGCGGTCGAATGCGACGACATGGTCGGATGCCACTCCCGCGGCCTCGAGCGGACGGTAGATCTCGAGCGGGTGCTCGCGGCGCAGGCGCAGCGCGCGCGAGGTCACGAGCAGCTTCGCCGCCCCCGTGGCATCCACCGCCGGAGGACGAGCCCCCGGGGCGTCGATCTCGGCGAGCATCCGACGGCGCTCGGCGAAGTCGACCGCACGACGGTTGTCGGGGTCGACGAGCGACTGCTCCCACAGCTCCGAGCCCTGGTAGACGTCGGGGACACCGGGGCCCATGATCTGCAGCAGCTTCGCCGACAGGCCGTTCGACCACCCGGCTTGCGAGATCTCGTCGACGAAGGCGCGGACGCGCTCGGCAGCAGGGCCGGTGGCCGCGTCGACGACCGCGTGCATGCGCTCCTCGAAGGCCTCGTCCTGCTCCCACCAGCCGGTGACCTCGCTCGCCTCGCGCGCTGCCTTCTCGGCGTACGCGTGCAGGCGCTCGCGGTAGTCCTTCAGCCCCTCGGGGGTGGATGCCGAGGCGGGCCACGCCCCCACGATGGCCTGCCACAGCAGAGCGTCGAAGGGTCCGTGACCGGTCGAGGCGATCCCGCGGAACTCCTCGAGGCGTGCCTCCCACGTCTCCGGGATCTCGGCGAGCACAGCGATGCGGGCGCGCGTGTCCTCGCCGCGCTTGGTGTCGTGGGTCGACAGCGTCGTCATGGCGGTGGGCCACGACGCGTGCCGCAGGGCCTGCGCGGTGTGGAAGCCTGCGACGTCGAGGGAGAACTCCCCCGGGTCGCCGCCCACCTCGGTGAGCGAGCCCAGCCGCGTGTAGCGGTAGAACGCCGTGTCTTCGACACCCTTGGCCATGACGGGCCCGGTCGTCTGCTGGAACCGCCACGCGACCTCGAGGCTCGTGTCGGCGAGCACCGGGACGAGCTTCTCGATCACGTCGCCCAGCTCGGGCCGGCGTACCTCGGCCTCGCCCGCGGCGGCGTCGAGGTGCGCGCGACCGGCGGGGAGGTACGAGCGGTACACGGGGAAGCACGCCAGGATCTCGGCGAGCGCGTCCTGCAGCACGTCGGCGCCGAACTCGTCGCGCAGCTCCGCGGGAAGGCCCCGCACCAGGCGACGGATCTCCGACACCTGGATCGAGTCGGCGATCTTGCGCTTGGTGTCGTGGATGAGGTCGTGCCAGCCGGTCAGCGGCGCGACGTCGCTGTCGACGCGGAGGCGCGCATCGAGCGCGTCGAGGGCGGCCTCTCCGGCGGGGTCGGTGAGCACGCGGTCGATCTCGGCGAGCGCGTCGTATCCGGTCGTTCCGGCGGTCTTCCACCACGAGGGCAGCGCCTCGCCGTGCTCGAGGATCTTCTCGCCCAGCACGTACCCGACCTCGCCGTCGCCGGCCTCCTCGAGCGCGACCGCAAGCCGGTCGAGATACCCGCCCGGGTCGACGAGACCGTCGGGGTGGTCCACGCGCAGGCCGTCGGCCAGGCCCTCGCGCACCCAGCGCAGGATCTCGGCGTGCGTGGCGTCGAACACCTCGGGCAGCTCGACGCGCACGCCCGCGAGGGTCGTGACGGCGAAGAAGCGCCGGTAGTTCAGGTCGTCCGCCTCGTCCTGCCAGAATCGCAGCTCGAAGTTCTGCGCATCGAGAAGAGCCTCGATCGCCTCGCGCGAGCCCGCGGCCGCGGCATCCGTCCCCGTCCCCGGCGCGACCGGGAAGGCGTGGTCGTAGTACCGGATCAGGCCGTCGGGAGCGTCGTCGGCGGGCGCGGGGTCGTACGTGATCTCGTCGATGACCGCGTCGAGGTGATCGCCGAGCACGGGCACGCGAACCTTGCCGCGACCGAATTCCCAGTCGATATCGAACGCGCTCGCGTGCGCCGACGCCCGCCCCTGTCGCAGCACGTCCCACCACCACGCGTTGCTGCGCGGTTCCGAGACGCCCATGTGGTTGGGCACGATGTCGATCAGGATGCCGAGCTCCGCCGCGCGCGCCGCCGCGGCGAAGCGGTCGAGGCCCTCGGCGCCCCCGCGTGCGGGGTCGACGCGCTCGACGTCGACCACGTCGTACCCATGGTCCGAGCCGGGCGTGGCCTCGAGGATCGGCGACAGGTACGCCCACGAGACCCCGAGGTCACGAAGGTATCCCGTGACCTCGGCGGCGTCGTCGAGGGTGAACGATTCGCGGATCTGCAGGCGGTAGGTCGAGAGCGGATGCCGCATGTCGCTCACAGCTCCGGCTTGGGCGCCTGACCGGGCAGGTCGTCGGTGCCGACCACCGGGATCTGCGCGGTGAGGGAGGCGGCGACCGAGTGGTCGATCTCGGGCTCGGGCAGGTGGTGCTCGCGCAGGACCATGAGCGACTTCGGCTCGAGCGGCAGCGTCTCCCCGGGCTCGAGGGGCTCGGTGTTGGCGCGCTCCCCCGCGGTGTCGACGTAGGCGTCCCACTTGAGGGCGTACTCGAAGTCGGGCAGACGGAAGTCGACCTTGTCGTCACCGGCGTTGAACAGCACGAGGAAGTGGTCGTCGCTGATCGACTCTCCACGACGATCGCGCTCGCGGATGCCCTGGCCGTTGAGGAACACGCCCACCGCGAGGCCGAAGCCGTT
Source organism: uncultured Microbacterium sp. (assembly GCF_947489255.1). Classification (GTDB taxonomy): domain Bacteria; phylum Actinomycetota; class Actinomycetes; order Actinomycetales; family Microbacteriaceae; genus Microbacterium; species Microbacterium phycohabitans. The sequence continues at coordinate 487,487 of NZ_CANLCY010000001.1, read as the reverse complement.
GTCCCAGTCCTCCGGCTGCATGAGCGAGCCGTCGGGACGCAGCCACACCACGTCGGGAATGGGCGCGCCCTCCTCCATCTTCACCGGGCGGCCGTCGAAGAACCGGCTGCGGCGGAAGGTGGGGTGCTGCTTGCGGAGCCGTGCGAGGGCGGCGGTGAACTCGATGAGCGGGGTGTCGATGTTCGACCAGTCCACCCACGTGATCTCGTTGTCCTGCGCGTAGCCGTTGTTGTTGCCGCCCTGCGTGCGACCGAGTTCGTCGCCGTGCAGCAGCATCGGCACGCCCTGGCTGAGCAGCAGTGTCGCGATGAAGTTGCGCTGCTGCTGCGCTCGACGCTTCAGCACGACCTGATCGTCGGTCGGCCCCTCGACGCCCATGTTGCTGGAGCGGTTGTGCGATTCGCCGTCGTTGTTGTCTTCGCCGTTGGCGTCGTTGTGCTTCTCGTTGTACGACACGAGGTCGCGCAGCGTGAAGCCGTCGTGCGCGGTGACGAAGTTGATGGATGCCACCGGGAAACGTCCCGAGTGCTCGTAGAGGTCGGCCGATCCCGTGAGGCGGGAGGCGAACTCGCCGAGGGCCTGGGGCTCGCCGCGCCAGAAGTCGCGCACCGTGTCGCGGTACTTGCCGTTCCACTCGGTCCACTGGGGCGGGAAGTTGCCGACCTGGTAGCCGCCGGGACCGACGTCCCACGGTTCGGCGATGAGCTTGACCTGCGAGACGATCGGGTCTTGCTGCACGAGCTCGAAGAAGGTCGCGAGCTTGTCGACCTCGTAGAACTCGCGGGCGAGGGTGGATGCCAGGTCGAAGCGGAATCCGTCGACGTGCATCTCGAGCACCCAGTAGCGCAGCGAATCCATGATCAGCTGCAGCGTGTGGGGGTTGCCCACGTTCATGCTGTTGCCGGTGCCGGTGTAGTCGGTGTAGTACCGCTTGTCGTCGTCTTCGAGGCGGTAGTACGCCTCGTTGTCGATTCCGCGCATCGAGAGGGTCGGGCCCATGTGGTTGCCCTCGGCGGTGTGGTTGTAGACCACGTCGAGGATGACCTCGATGCCGGCCGCGTGCAGCGCCTTGACCATGGCCTTGAACTCCTGCACCTGCTGACCGTGGTCGCCGGTGGACGAGTACGTGTTCTGGGGCGCGAGGAACGCGATCGTGTTGTACCCCCAGTAGTTCGACAGACCCTTCTCCTCGAGAGTGGAGTCGTTGACGAACTGGTGCACCGGCATGAGCTCGATCGCCGTGATGCCGAGCTTGCGCAGGTGGTCGATGACGGCCGGGTGGGCGACGCCGGCGTAGGTGCCGCGCAACTCTTCGGGCACGTCGGGGTGCAGCTGGGTGAGGCCCTTCACGTGGGCTTCGTAGATGAAGCTCTCGGCGTAGGGGATCTTCGGCTGACGGTCGCCCGCCCAATCGAAGAACGGGTTGACGACCACGCCCTTCATCATGTGCGGGGCGGAGTCCTCGTCGTTGAACGAGTCGGGGTCGCCGAATTCGTAGCTGAAGACCGGCTGGCCCCAGTCGATCTGCCCCTCGACGGCTTTCGCGTAGGGGTCGAGCAGGAGCTTGCTCGGGTTGAAGCGCTTGCCCTGCGAGGGGTCGTACTCGCCGTGGACGCGGTAGCCGTACCGCTGCCCCGGCTGGATGTTGGGGAGGTAGGCGTGCCACACGAACGCGTCGACGTCCACGAGCTCGAAGCACGTCTCCGTTCCGTCCTCCGCGAAGAGGCAGAGCTCGACTTTCTCCGCTCCTTCACTGAACAGGGCGAAATTCGTCCCGTTACCGTCGTAAGTGGCCCCGAGGGGATAACTGGATCCTGGCCATACCTGCTGCACGTCGCTCACGATAGACCAGCGTCGTTTCGCCGAACGGTCGGGGTCGCGCCTGTTGACACCCGGGGCACCCCCGACTATGCGCACGAGGCTCCGCGAACTCCGGCCCTCACGCGCGCTCGGGCGGATGCCGCAGCAGCTCGACGCGCTCGTCGAGGTACCGCGCGATCGGCATGTATCCGCCCGCGGCGCTCCACCGCACCCACACCTCCCCGTCGCGCAGCGCCAGCGGCGCCGAGGCCGCGTCGAGGCGCTCGAGGTCGACCGGCCGCCACCCGATGTGCACCGTCTCCCCCTCGGGCACACCGCCGCGCGCGGCGGCGGCGGCGAGCTCGGCGCGGCGCCGTTGCGACTCCGCCGCGAAACCGCGGCGCACCTCGGCGCGAGCGCGCACGATGTCACCGGTCGCGAGGATCCCGTCGTCGGTCACGAGCAGCACCCCGAGGTGCCACGCCGTTCCGCGCGGCACGATGCGGGGAGCGCGCGGGATGCCGAGCAGCCGCCGCCCCTCCTGCAGCTCGCCGATGCGCTCGCGCGGCGCATCGACGAGGCGGGCCCGGGCGGCGTCGATCAGGGGTGCGACGCCGGTCATGCGTCCCCTCCCCCGTCTCGCGCGGCCTCTGCCCGTTCGAGCGCCCGCGCCGCGTCACGGGCGACCGCCGCGGCGTCGCGCTGCGCCTCCTCGCGCTCGGTCACGGCCTCGTCGGCCTCGTCGGCCTCGGCTTCGGCGCGGCGCAGGTCGGCGCGGAGTCCCTCGACGCGCTCGCGCAGGCGGTCGGCTCGCTCGCGCGCCGTGGCGAGGCGCTTGTCGACCGCCGCCTTCTCGCGCTCGGCGTCGGCCCTCGCACGTTCGGCTTCGCGCACGGCGCGCTCGGCGGCCTTGCGCGCACGACGGGCCGTCAGGTCATCGCGCGGCGCGGGTGCCGGCGCGGCGTCGGGGACCGAACCCGCGACGGCGGCGCCCAGGTCGGAGGGGTCGAGGTCGGCCAGGTCGATCGCCGACACCAGGCGCCCGGTGAGCACGACGGCCGCCACCGCCGGATCGACGACCGCGGCGTTGACGGTCTTCTCGACCGCGTCGGTGACGGCGGCGCTGAGCGGAGTCCCCGCCTCGCTCGCCAACTCCGCCGCCCGCCGCGCCAGGGCGGTCACCAGCTGACGCCGCTGGCGTCCGAGACGGGCGAGCTCCGCGGCATCCAGGTCGTCCTGCGCCTCGTGCAGGGCGCGCGACAGCTCCACGGCCTCTCCCAGCTGCCCGTCGGCGACGAGCAGGTTCACCGCCCAGGCCGCCACGGTGGGCTTGCGCAGCTTCGCGATACCGCGACCCAGGGCGCCGCCGGCGGCGGCGGCGCGTTCGTTCCGGGCTGCGGTGAAGCGCGCGGGGGGAAGCGCGAGAAGCGCGGCGGCAGCTTCGTCGAGGCGGGCGGCGTCGTCGCTCATCCCTTCATTGTGGTCGCCCACCGAGACCTCGACCACCCGGCGACGGTCGGCGCACGTCAGAGCGAGACGATGCCCGGGCGCGGGCCGCGGATCTCGCGGTGCAACCGCTCCATCCGCGCGTCGAGCTCCGCGGCGGTGTCGGCGGCGTTCTTGAGCTCGGCCAGCAGCTCCGGAGGCACGAGCCGGTCGTATTTGTAGTAGATCTTGTGCTCAAGGCTCGCCCAGAAGTCCATGGCGATGGTGCGGAACTGCACCTCAACCGGCACGTCGACCCGCCCGGTCGAGAGGTATACCGGCACCTCGACGATGACGTGCAGGCTCTTGTACCCGTTCGCCTTCGGCTCGGCGATGTAGTCCTTGACGTCGCGCACGGTGATGTCGTCCTGCCGGGTCAGCAGGTCGGACAGACGGTAGGCGTCGTCGACGAAGCTGCACGTGATGCGGATGCCGGCGATATCGGTGATGGTCGCGCGGATCGAATCGAAATCGGTCTCGATGCCCTTGCGTCGCACCTTGTCGACGAGGCTGTCGGGCGACTTCACCCGGCTCGAGACGTGCTCGATCGGGTTGTACGCGTGCATCTCCTGGAACTCTTCCCGCAGGATCGAGATCTTGGTCTCGACCTCCGCGAGGCCGAAGCGGTACTCCATGAGGAATCGCTGGAACTCGTCGCGCAGAGCCCGCAGCGCCGCCCCGGAGACGGTGATCTGCTGATCGTCCAGCGGGTCCGACATGCGGACGACGCTAGCGCCGTCGGCTACGAGGGCGCTGGGAGCGTCATCCGGCGCGCGGCGGTTCCGTCGAGCGGGGAACCAGTTCGCCGTCGACCACGTCGATCGCGATCAGTCCCCGGAACACGTCCGGGAGATCGTCGGGATCCTCCGCCGGTCCGGGCTGCCGGGAAGTGGGGGGATGTGCCACGGCGCCTCCTTCCGTGCAGAGTCCCACTGTGACAGGCGCGGAGCCCCCCGCCGGTGGTCTTGACACCCGGCATCCCTGGGCGTAGCGGGAGCCCTGGCGTATCGTGAAGGCCATGGGGACCATTCACTACGGCGGCAGCGGCACCACGGTGCACATCGAAGACCGCGCGCTGGCCCACCTGAAAGTCGTGATCTCGACCAAGCTCCGCCGCGGCGAGAGCTTCACGCTGTCGTGGCGTCACCGCGACGACGAAGAACGCGGTCGCAGCACGCTGTGGCTGCACCCGGCGATCCCGTTGCGGTTCGTGTTCGACGACGCCGAGCCCACCACCCTCAGCCGCGAGTGGATCGAGCGGCTCGCCGACTCGGCGAACTCGTCGGGCGGCATCATGCTCGTGCCCGAAGACGTCACCCCCGCGCAGGACGCGGAGAAGCGCTAGAGGTCAACCCTCTTCGACGTGGGCGTCTTCGCTCGGCTCGGGCGTGATCGCCAGACCGTTGGGGCCGGATGCCGCGAGCATGAGGTCTTCGACCCACACGCGGTTGATGCGCGGCTGACGGCTGCCGTAGAAGTGGAACTGGATCGGCACCGACGGGTGCATCCAGAAGCTGCGGCGTCCGCTGCCGTCGCCGACCTCGACGTCGAACATGAACGACTCGGAGCGGCGCAGCTTGTTCATCACGACGATGCGCAGGTGCGCCAGCGTGCGGTCATCGATGTCGACGGCGTTCGCGACGGTGTCGTAGATGAATCGGCCCATGCTCAAAGCCTAGTCGAGGAACGCAGCGTCATCCGCGAACCGCGAACCGGATGCCACGGGCACCGCCCGCGGTGCAACCCCCGGGGTCCCCGGAGGTCGAGGCGACTAACGTGCCGGTGTGGGAACGCTCTACTACGGCGACGTTGCAACGCCGATCGAGATCGAGGACCGCGCACTGGCGCACGTCAAGGTGGTCGTCGCGACCAAACTGCGTCGCGGCGAGAGCTTCACCCTGTCGTGGACGCACGGCCCCGGGCAGGAGGTGGGGCGCAGCACCGTCTGGCTGCACCCGTCGATCCCGCTGCGGTTCGTGTTCGACGAGCCCGAGCCGGCCCTGCTCAGTCGCGCGTGGATCGAGGCCCTGGCCACGTCGGCGAACTCCTCCGGCGGCCTGCTGCTCGTGCCGGAGCCGGGTCAGCCCGACGCCTGAGTCGAACGTGGCGGCGGACGGCGGCGAACCGCTTCCGACCTTCGAGGACGGCCTGATTCAGACCGGCGGCTGGTCGAGGATCTCGCGAGCGCCCTCTTCGACGGCGGCGGGCACGACCAGCGGCCGACCGGCCGAGAAGGCCTCCCACTCGCGCAGGACGATCGCCTCGATGCGGGCGGGATCCTCGCCGGGGTAGTCCGCGTGCAGGCGCGACAGCACTCCGCGGAACGAGGCGACGTGCACGCCGTCGACCATCTGCACGGCGTCGGACGCGCGAGGGGTCTCGCCCACGTCCACCGCCTTCTCGTTCATGACCTCATGGTTTCACGGCCACGCCGAGCGGCCTAATGCTGCGGAGGAAAGAAGGCCGCCTACTTACTTACGACCCGTTCGACCGGGGACTCAGTGCGCGGCGTCGACCGCGACGGGGTGGGGATCGACCTGATCGACCGCGTCCTGCAGGCGACCGAGACACGCGATGACGGCCGCACTCTCTTCGGGCGTCATGTCGACGACGGCCGCCATCATGCGGGAGTGCATCGACCCGAGGGTCGCACGCACCTCTTCGTCGCTCGCGGCGGTGGCCACGATGAAGATGCTGCGACGGTCGGTGGGGTGCGGCACGCGCGTGACGTGGCCGGACTTCTCGAGACGATCGACGATCGCGGTGGTCGACGCGGTGGAGACGCCGAGGTAGCGGGTGAGCTCGCTCGGCGAGACCTGGCGGTCCTGTCCCGCCGCCTTCAACAGATAGCGCAGCACGAGGAGCTCGTTCTCGCCCATCGACATCGATTCGCGCGTGCGCCGGCGCATCGCGACCTCGGCCGCACGGTAGACGCGGAAGGCCTGCAGCACGTCGACGGCGCGACGGCCGCGGTCTTCTTCGCTCGCGCCGTACCAGTAGCGCGACGACTCGGACCCGTTTTCCACCAGGGCAGCTTACGTCAGGGGAGGTCGTCCAGCCCCCTGCCGATGCGCATGGCGGACAGGTACGATGGTAAGTAGATCAGCTATCTACTCGACATGCGCGTAGATCGACATCGAAGACACTAGCGCAACGAGAGACACGGGGAGGCGAGATGAGAAGCACAGCGACGGCGGACGACGTGGTGAAGGCCCTCAACGACCTCACCGACTCGGGCGTGGCCTCCGAACGCGTGGCCCTGAGCACTCTGGGGATCGGCCCCAACGATGCGAAGGTGCTGCGCTTCCTTCTGCAGCGCCTGCCCGACGACGAGCCGGTCACGCCGCGCATGCTCGCCGCGATGCTGGGGATCTCGTCGGCGGCGACGACGGCGCTCATCGATCGCCTCGCCGAAGCCGGATGGGTCGAGCGAGAGCCCTATCCGGGCGACCGGCGCTCGATCGTCGTGCGCGAGACGATCGCCGACTCCTCACCCGCGCGCCGCATCCTGTCGGTGCGACGCGCATCGGCGAGCGCGGCCGCCGCGAAGCTCGGTCCGGTCGAGCGCCGCATCGTCGCCGACTTCCTCGACGACATCGCACGAGGCGAACGAGCGGACATCGACGATCTGGCCGCCGAAGACGGGGATGACGACGGTATGGCCGCCGACGACGGGGCCGCAGACGACGAAGCGTCCCGCACGGCCTGATCGGCACGTACGGGACGCTCGACGACGCGGATCACTCGGTCGAGCGGCCGGTCTCGTTCTGCAGGCGGTCGATCTGCTCCGAGGCCTCGGCCTTGGTGAGGTCGGCCGGGATCTCCTCGCCCGCCTCGCGGGCGAGCGTGTCGAGGTAGCTGCGCTGGGGAGCGGTCATCGGCTCGTCGCCGGTGACCCAGTCGGACGGGTCCTTCTCAGCGGGGTTCTCACCCTCGCGGACGGCACCCAGGGTCTCTTCTTCGCGGGATGTATCGCTCATCCCCGAAGGCTAGGCGGCCGGGTCCGGCACGCCCCCCGGGATTGACAGGCCGCCCCACCGGGTGCGGCATCCTTGGACGATGGCCTCCGACCACCGTTCCCTCGACGTGCAGGTCGAGTCGTACCGCTCTGCCGCCGCGCGCACGCGCGTCACGCGCGTGTCGACCGGCGCGACCGCGGAGCGCCCTTTCGTCCTGATCGCGGGAATCGGGGTCGCGTCGACGTACTTCGAATTCCTCGCACCCCTGCTGGCCGAGAGGGGCGAGGTCTATGCGCTCGACCTCCCCGGATTCGCCGGCGTGCCGGCATCCGGCGCTCAGCCCACCGCCGCCTTCTTCGCCGATCAGGTCGAGGGCATGATCGACCACTACGGTCTGACCGACCCCGTGCTCGTCGGGCATTCGATGGGGACGCAGGTCGTGACGGAGGTGCTCTCGCGTCGGCCGCGCCTGTCGCACGCCGTGCTCGTGAGCCCGGTCGTCGACGAGGACGAGTCGGGGGCCGTGGTGCAGGCGGTGCGTTTCGCCCAGTCGACCGCGCGCGAATCGCTGCACGTCGCGCTGCTGGCGCTCTCGGCGTACCTGCTGTGCGGCGTGGTCTACTTCTTCGAGGTGCTCCCCTACATGCTGCGCTACCGCATCTCCGACCGGATCGGAGCGGGTCACGCGACGCTCCTGCTGCTGCGCGGCGAGTTCGACCGCCCCTCCCCGCGGCGGCTGCATTCGCGCCTGGTCGCCCGTGCCCGTGACGCGCGACGGTGGGAGATCCAGGGGGCCGCGCACTGCGTCGTCAACAGTCACGCGGTGGGGGTCGCGCGGCTCGTCCTGCGCCACATCGACGACGACCTCCCCCGCAAGGGACGGATGCCGGCGGCCGAGGCCGCGGTTCCGCCGGCGCGTCACGCCGACCTGCGCATGGTGGTCGGGGCCGTGGCCAGCCGCCTCGCCGAGTGGTTCAGCTCGGCGCGCAACGACGACGACGGGGTCGAGAAGGCGAAGGCCCGGCACGCGCACGTGCTGTGGAACGCCTACCGCCCCGGACGCTGACCTACCCCCGCCTCTCCCGCGCGGCAACCCCCGCGACGCCCGGGGGCTCGACGCCCAGCATGGGAACGTGCCGCCTCGCCCCCGCACCCCGCTGCGATGACCTTTCCCCCCGCCCTCGACCCCCGTCGGTGGTGGTCTGACGCCGTGTCCGCCGACCGGCTGCTGCTGGCGGCCAAGACCGCCGCGGCCGCCGCCCTCGCGTGGTACCTGGCACCGTTGGTGCCTTTCGCGCAGAGCGAGTACTCGTACTACGCCCCGCTCGGCGTGCTCGTGAGCATGTACCCGACGGTCGCCCGCTCCGCCTCGAGCGGCGTGCAGGCCGTCGTCGGTCTGGCGCTGGGCATCGGCCTGGGCCTGATCTCGCTCGCGGTGGTGGGCACGGGGCTGCCCCGCATCGTCGCGGTGGCCATCGTCATCCTCTTCGGCGTGCTGCTGGCCGGGGTGCGCGCGCTCGGCGTCGGCCGTGACTGGGTGGCGGTCGCGGCCCTGTTCGTGCTCCTGCTCGGCGGGGCGGACCCCGACGGCTATTCGTCGTCGTACCTGATGACGATGGCGTTCGGTGTGCTGGTGGGCGTGGTCGTGAACCTCGTCATCGTGCCGCCGCTGCGCGTGGGGCGCGCCGACGACCGCATGACGCGGCTGCGCGATGCGCTCGGTTCCGCCCTGGACCGCATTGCCGATGCCCTGGCCGGTCACGCCTTCGATCCTGTGGCCGCCGACGCCGCGACGGAGGGACTCACGGCCACGCTGGCCGACGTGCGCGAGGAGGTGGACCTGGCCGACGAGAGCCGCCGGTACAACCCCCGCGGACGCCGGCTCCAGGCCCCGCGCGATCTCGGCCGTCGACGTCTCGACGCCCTCACCGGCACTGCGGACGCGACCCGCGAGCTCGTCGCCGCCCTGACCCGGCTCACGGCCGGACCCGACGCCGACGCCCGCCTGCCCACCGAGGCGCGCCGCACCCTCGCCGAGGCCGTCCGCGCGGTGTCGCGACTGGTGACGACACCCCCCGAGCCCGAGGGAACCGCCGCACAGCTCCGCGCGGCCGACGCCGCCCTCAGCGCCTACACGCAGCGCCTGCGCCGCCTGGACGCCGACGACGAACCCCTCGACGGGTGGGAGGCCGCCGTGGCGCTGCGCCGGGTCATCGCGGCGTGCGGTCCGTTCTCCGACCCGGATGCCGCGACCGGCGCGCGGTGATCCGAGGGATCGCGCCGGATGCCGACCCGGGGGCTCCGGGGCGTTCTGCTGCCCCCGGCGATCCTCAGCCGGACCCTCGGGCGCGGTGGCGCGAGCGGATCAGCGTGCCATCGTCGCCGCGGCGTCGAGAGCCCTCTCGAGCGCGGCGGCGGTCGCGACGCGCGCGGCCGAGGGCACGGCCGCGAGGAAGCCGCCGACGAACGTGTCGCCGAGGCCGATCGTCGTGGGGTGAGGGGTGTCGACCACGTACGCCGCCACCCCCGCGGCGGGCAGAGATCGCTCGACCTCCGCGACGACCGTCGCTCCGCCGGCATGACGGGGCAGCCGCGCCGTCTCGTCGAGATCGGGTGCCGTGCAGGCGTCGCCGAGGCGATACCGCGTCGCCGCCGTGCGCACCGCGCTCTCCAGCCCCGCGCGGTGCGCCGAGGCCCGGGGACCCACCGCGATCGCCCAGTACTTCGTGTGCACGACGAGGGCGCGCGCCGGGATCAGCCGATGCGCTTCGGCGAGGGCGGCCACGACGTCGTCGGGCGAGAGGAGGTCGACGGGACGACCGAGGTACTCCTGCAGCTCGTCTTCGTTCATGCCGTACACGTCGATGCGTTCGAGCAGGCGTTCCCGCACGGCCGCCGACAACTCGCGCCGATAGAACCCCGCGTCCTCGTAGTAGACGAGAGCCGTCGCGGGAAGACGCTGCATGGCCCCGACGAGGTCGTCGAGCCGGCGCGCCAGCAGGTCGGCATCCTGCATCGTGTTGAAGCCGGAGACGAGGAACGCGGAGGCGTCCGCGAGGGCGTCGCCGAGGTCGGCGGCGATCGCCATCTCGCGATTGGGAGCGTCGTTGGCGAGGATGATGCGGTTCGAGGAGGGTGCCGTCACCTCCGCATCGAGCAGACGAACGGTCGCCCCCTCGGGGTACTGCACGATGAGGTGCGGGTCGAGCGTGTCGCGGGTCGCCGACGACACCACCCGCATCGACCGCGGCAGCAGGCGCCGCACGTTGTCGTCGATGCTGACCAGGTGCTGCACGGTCGGCACGCCGATGCGGTCGAGGGCGATGCCCGCCCGCACGCCCGTCCCCCCGAGCGTCACCTCGACGCCGAAGTGCCCGGCGAAGCGCTCGACGATCTGCGACGACAGCACGAACCGCTCGCCTCCCCCGCCCGTGGCGAGGAAGGCGAGCACCGTGACGACGAGGGAGCGCTCGTCGATGATCGGCGTCGTGGTGGTCAGCTCGTCGAGGCGGATGCCGTACTCCCGCGCGAGGGTCGAGAGCACCTCGACATCCCATCGGATCTCGTAGTCGACCGTGCCGCCGAGTCCGAGGACGAGGTCTTCCGCCATGTCGCCGTTTCCCGTCCGATCAGTACAGGTCGGCCTTGCCGGCGGCGCCGAACAGGTCGATCTTCTCCGCGGCCGTGACCTTCATGGCCGCGATGGGCTCCGGCTGGATGGCGTTCGGCTCGCGCAGGCGACGGTCGGTGCCGAGCACCTCGCGCATGCGGTCGTGGTACGCCACCTTGATGTCGCTGGAGATGTTGATCTTGTTGATGCCGAGCGACACGGCGCGGGCGAGTTCGGCATCCGGGTTGCTGGAACCGCCGTGCAGCACCAGCGGGATGCCGACGGCCGCCTTGATCTGCTCGAGCAGGTCGTGGCGCAGCTCGGGGTTCTTGTCGGAGGGGTAGAGCCCGTGCGAGGTGCCGATGGCGATCGCGAGGCTGTCGACGCCCGTCTGCTCGACGAAGCGCACCGCGTCGTCGACGTTCGTGTAGATGATCTCGGCCGCACCCGACTCGCCGTAGCTGTCGTTCGCGCCGATCGTGCCGAGCTCGCCCTCGACCTGCACGCCGACCGCGTGAGCGGCCTCGACGACCTTGCGGGTCAGGGCGACGTTCTGCTCGAAGGGCTCGAGGGAGGCGTCGATCATGACCGAGGTGAATCCGGCCTGGATCGCGGTGATGATCTGCTCGTACGTTCCGCCGTGATCCCAGTGGATGGCCACGGGCACGCTCGAGCGGTGTGCGCGGGCGTGCATCGCGGGGATCAGGTCGGTGGTGATGTGCGAGACCTCGTCGGGGTGGATGGCGATGATGACCGGAGCGTTCTTCTCCTCGCTGATGTCCATGATCCCGGTGAACATCGCCCAGTCGCTGATGTTGAAGGCCGGGATGGCGAAGCTGTGGGCGTTCGCCACGTCGAGGATGGACTTGCCGGTGTAGAGCACGGATTTCTCCTTGTTCGGGGTTGGGTAGGCGGGATCAGCTCTTCACCGAGCCGGCTGTGAGGCCGCTGATGAAGAAGCGTTGGAAGAAGAGGAAGAGCACCAGCACCGGGATCGAGCCGAGGATGCTCATCGCCATGATCTGGTTCCACTCGTAGGAGTGCTGGCCCATGAGCAGCTGGATGCCGATCGGCACCGTGCGCATGTCGATCGTGCGCGTGAGGGTCAGGGCGAACAGGAACTCGTTCCACGCGATCATGAACGTGTAGATGCCGACCGACACGATGCCGGGGATCGAGATCGGCACGAGCACGCGCCACAGGGCGGTGAAGGACCCGGCGCCGTCGACGCGGACGGCCTCGTCGAGCTCCTTCGGCAGGGTGTTGAAGTACCCGGTCATCATGATGATCGCGTAGGGCAGCGTGAACACCATGTAGGTGAAGATCAGCCCGGGGTAGGTGTTGTAGAGCCCCAGCCCCACCATGAGCCCGAAGTACGGGATCAGGAGGGTGATCGGCGGCACCGCCTGGACGCTGACGATGATGACGTTGACGATGCGCTTGCCCCGGAACTCGAAGCGGCTGAAGGCGTAGGCGGCCTGTATGGCCACGAGCAGCGTCAGGATCGTCACCGCCCCCGCCACGACGTAGCTGTTGATGAAGAACCGCACGGTCTCGGGGTTGGTGAAGATCGACACGTAGGCGTCGAACGAGAAGGTGTCGGTGATCAGACGCGGCGGCAGCTCGAAGATCTGCGTGTTCGACTTGAACGAGCTCGACAGCATCCACAGCACGGGACCGGCGGCGAAGACGGCACCGAGCACCAGGCCGATCATCACGGCGATCTTGGCGACGCGCCGCCGGGTGACGGTGCTCGAGGGGCGCTGACGCGCCGGCGCGGTCGACACGCGCGGGCGCGCGGGGGTGGTCAGGGCCATGTCAGTCCCTCGCCTTCTGGTGGCGGACGTAGAGCACCGCGATGATCATCGACATCGCCAGCACCAGCACCGCCGAGGTGGATGCCATGGAGAAGTCGTACTTGGCGAATGCGAGCTTGTAGGTGAACGTGCTGAGCATCTCGGTGACGTCGATCGGACCGCCGCCCGTGGTCAGCCAGATCAGTGCGAACTGCTGCGAGGTCCAGATGAGATCGAGCAGCACGAGGCTGACGATGATCGGGCGCAGCTGCGGGATGGTGACGTTCCAGAAGCGCTGCGCGGGGCTGGCGCCGTCGACCGTCGCCGCCTCGTACAGGTCGCTCGGGATGCCCTGGAGACCGGCGAGCAGGCTGACCATGAAGAACGGGTACCCGGCCCAGATGTTGATGAAGGTGACCGTGCCGAGGGCCAACGAGGGAGACGCGAGCCACTCGATATCGGTGTTGAGCAGGAAGTTGACGATGCCGTTGGGGGCGAGCAGCATGCGCCAGAGCACCGCGATGACCGCGACGGTGAACAGCCACGGCAGCACGTATAGGCCGCGGAAGATCGCCCGGGGGACGGCGCCGATGAGGCGCGAGTTCAGCATCATCGCGAACGACAGGCCCAGAACGAGGTGGGCGGCGACGCTCGTGAGCGTGAAGAAGAGGGTGTTGCCCGTCGCCTTCCAGAAGCCCGGGTCGGTGAGGATCGCGACGTAGTTGTCGGCGCCCACGATCTCGGGGCTCTTGTTCAGGATGACGTTGTCCTGGAACGAGTAGCCGATCACCATGACGATCGGGACGATCATCAGGACGAACAGCAGGATCAGCGTGGGAGAGAGGAAGACGTAGGCCTCTCCGGCCTTACGGAGCTGCCGGGTGCGGCGCGAGACCGGTCGTCCGGTGACGATCACCTCGGTGTCGGGGGGAGTCAGGGTGCGCATTGTCATGGTGTGCGGCTTTCGATGAGCGGGATGCCGCACCACCCGCGGGGGCGGTGCGGCATCCCGGATCGGGGTCGGATCAGAACTCCGACGTCCATTCGTCCTGCGTCTTCTTCAGCGCGTCGCTCATGGACTGCTGACCGTCGAGCGCGGACTGGAACTGCTCGCCGAACTGGCGCATGAGCTCCTCGGCGACGGGGAGACCGGTGAACTCGTTCGCCGGGTACCCCTCCTTGTAGATGTCGAACGCCGTCTTGAACAGCTCGTCGTCCTCGACGAAGGTCGGCACGCTCTCGGTGTTGCCGGGGAAGGCCTTCGCCATCGTCGACAGCTCGCTGTTGACGTCCTTGCTCATCAGGAACTGCACGAGCTTGAAGGCGGCGTCCTTGTGCTCGGAGTTCTCGGCGACGCCGATGCCCCACGAGGCGTAGGGGATGCCGCGCTCGCCCGAGAAGCCGTCCTCGGCGGGGATCGCCGAGATCGAGAACTTCAGGTCGGGGTTGGACTCGCGGATGAGGTTGATGTGCGCGAGCGAGTCGATCATCATCCCGACGCGGCCGTTGGTGAACTCCTCGACCTTGTCCTGCTCCTTCATGGTGAAGGATCCGGGGGCGATGACGCCGTCGTCCCAGAGCTGCTGGATGTAGTCGGTAGCCGACGCGACGTCGGAGTTGGTCAGGTCGGGCTGGCCGTCCTTCAGCATCGATCCGCCGGAGGCCCAGACCCACGACATCACGTCGTTCTGGACGCCGTTGGGGGCCTCGAGCGAGAGCGGGAGCACCCAGCCCGAGACGTCGCCGCCGAGCGCCTTGATCTTCTTCGCGGCGTCGGCGAACTCGGTGCGCGTCGACGGCGGGGCCGAGACGCCCGCCTGCGAGAGCAGACCGTCGTTGGTGAACATCGGGTAGACGAAGTTCACCACCGGGATCATGTAGGTGCTGCCGTCGACCTTGATCTGGCTGGCGAGCTGGCTCTCGTCGTAGCCGGAATCGCTCATCAGCTTCGACAGGTCGGCGATGACGCCCTGTTTGGCGAAGTCGCTCACCCACGCACCGTCGAGACCGACGACGTCGGGCATCGTGCCGGAGGCCGCACCGGCGAAGAGCTGCTCCTTCGTCGACGCGTAGGGGCCGCTCACCAAGTCGACCTTGATGCCCGGGTTCTCCGCTTCGAACTGGTCCATGAGACCGCGGAACTGGCCGTCGCCGAGTTCCGGCTCCCACCACTGCGCGAACTCGATCGTGACGTCTCCGTCGGCCGAGGTGGCCGACGAGTTCGACGAGCACCCCGCCATGGCCAGGAGGGTCGTGGCCGCTGCCGCGACACCGACGAGCTTGATGGCGTTCCGACGCCGGCGCCCGCTGTTGTCCATCGTTTCTCCTCGTTGAGATCTGCCGCATTTCGCGCTGTTCTGCGCGTTCTTGCGTCTTTCAGCACGAGTATGCGCTCGTCTGCGGGGCAGGTCAAGCGACTGATGCATATTCGTGACAATTGCGGCAAAGAAACGCGTGCAACTCGGGCACATTTCGGCACCAAGATGCGCTTACGTGCTGTTTTTCCTCGAATTCTGCATCTGTTGCTGCAGCACTGTGCTAGACACGACCGCATGGATGCATCCACAGCCACGACGAAGCGGCGACTGCCGGCGGGGCGCAAAGCCGAGCTCGCGGCCTACGTCGCCGACTCGGGCCAGGTCACCGTGGTCGATCTCGCCTCGCACTTCGGCGTCTCCATCGACACGGTCCGCCGCGACCTCGATCAACTCGACCGCGAGGGCATCGTCGTGCGCACCCACGGCGGTGCCGTGAGCGCCATGTCGGTCCCCGGGCGCGATCGCGGCCTCGACGTGCGCTCGCAGATGCAGATCGCCGAGAAGGAGCGCATCGCGGCCCTGGCCGTCGACCTCATCGAGGACGGCTCGGTCCTCATGCTCAACGCCGGGACGACGACCCTCGCCGTGGCCCGCGCGCTGCGCAACCATCGCGACCTCACGATCGCGACGAACAATCTGCGCATCCCCGCCGAGATCTCCCCCTCGGCGTTCCGCGACCTGTTCATCTTCGGCGGCGCCGTGCGCACGATCACGCAGGCGACCACGGGTCCCGTCACACTCGCCCTGAACTCGCACTCCCCCGACGTCGACATCCGGTGCGACTACGCGCTGATCGCCGTCGGCGCGGTCGACGGCTCGGGCTTCTCCACGAGCAACCTCGGCGACGCCACGATGATGACCGAGATGATCCAGAAGGCCGACCGCACGGCGATCCTGGCCGACTCCAGCAAGCTGGATCGGCGCCTGTTCGCTCAGATCGCGCCCCTCGAGAAGGCGGACTACCTCATCACCGACGCGCCACCGTCTCCGGATCTCGCCGCCGCCCTCGCCGAGGCGGGGGTCACCGTCCTGACCCCCTGAGGCGTCCCGCCCTCGCACGAGCGTCGCGGTGCCCCGTTCCAAGGGACCTGCCTCACCGATCGCGAACGACGTCGGGCGTTTGTGGGTCATCTGCGCGTGAATCTCGCCGACTTTAATTACGCGCTTGTTGTTTCAAGCGATTCGCAATTTACTTGAAGATCGCGGCGACGAGTCAAGCACGCTTGAAGGGAGAGCCATGGATCGCGAGCACTTCTCCGCAAGTCCGGTCGGCGCTCTGATGCCCATTTCCGGGACGGACGGACGAGGCGATCGCTACGAGCACGTCGCGTTCGCGGCCCATCCGCTGGGCGAGCCGCCGACTCTTCGGACGGGAACGTGGAATCGGATCTCCCGGGCGAATCGCGCGCTCGGTCGATTGCAGCAGGGCTCACTCCTGGTCATCAACCCGGGACTGCTCCGCCAGCCCACCTTCCGTCGTGAGGCGCAGAGCACGTCGGCCCTCGAAGGCACCTACGCTCCCCTCGAAGACGTCCTCGCCGCTGACGTCATGCACGGCAGTGAGCGTTCCGCCGCTCTCAGCGAGGTGCTGAACTACGTCACGGCCGCCGAGAACGGATTCCGGTGGGTGCAGCAAGGACGCCCCGTGACCGTGGGGCTCCTGTGCGACCTTCACCGAACGCTCGTGACGGGCACGGTGGCCGATACGGAGGAGGCTGGCCGGATCCGTCGCATCCAGGTGGTCATCGGCAGCCGCGGTGGGCGCGTCACCGATGCGAAATTCATCCCGATGCCAGGAGGAGCGCAGCTCGAGTCCGGCGTGCAGGATCTGATGACGTGGATGCAGACCGCTCACGACGATCTGGATCCGCTCGTGGCAGCGGCAATGACCCACTATCAGTTCGAGACGCTTCACCCCTTCAACGACGGCAACGGTCGCATCGGACGACTCCTCATCGTCCTCCAGCTCGTCGGCCTGGGGCTGCTCTCGGAAGGTCTCCTCAGTGTCTCCCCCTGGTTCGAGAAGCGTCGCGACACGTATCAAGACCTCCTCGCGAGAGTGAGCGCCACAGGTGAGTGGGACGAGTGGATCTCGTTCTTCGCGGACGGTATCGAAGCGTCAGCCGTCGACTCGGCGGAGCGGATTCGCCGTCTTCTCGAGTTGCAGACCCAGTACCACGAGAGGCTCCGAGACGCGGGGGCTCGAGGTGCAGTCAGAGACATCGCGGATCTGCTCATCGGTCGCCCGTACGTGAATATTCCCACGCTGCGTGACGCGACGGGCCTCACCTACCAAGCCGTGAGCAACGCCGTGAAGAAGCTCACGGAACTCGGAATTCTCGAGCAGCGAACCGTACCCGGCGTGATGGCGTTCCGCGCGCCGGAAGTCGTGGAGATCATCTCGGCGCCCAGCGCTGGGTGACGCCGGTTCTCAATGTCGAACACGCTCGGCGTAGCGTGGTCGGACCCCACCGAAAGGCCCCGCCGTGCCCCGGCCGACCCAGCCCAAGCTCTCGCGCGAGCAGATCGCCCGCGCCGCGCTCGCCCTCGTCGACCGCGACGGCAGCGAGGGTGCGAGCATCCGCCGCGTCGCGGACCGCCTCAAGGTGCACCCCACGTCGCTGTACAACCACGTGCCGAACCTGGCCGCCCTCATCGAGGACGTGCGTGCGCTCGTGTCGTCGCGCATCGACTCGTCCGCCCTCCGCGACCGCGAGTGGGAGGAGGGGCTGCTGCTGTGGGCCCGGTCGTATCGCGACGCCTTCCGCCGGCATCCGAAGACGATCCCCCTGCTGATGTCGCACCGCTCGTCGGCACCGCTGCTGATGTCGCAGTACGAGGATTTCGCCGTCGCCGCCGAACGCGTCGGCTGGACGAGCGACGACATCCTGCCGCTGCTGACGGCGTTCGAGTCGTTCATCCTCGGCAGCGTGCTCGACATGAGCGGACCGTCGGTCATGTTCGACCCGACGGGGCAGGAGGAGGACGTTCCGCGCTTCGCGGCCGCCTACGCCACCCTCTCCGACCACGACCCGGGCGACCCCGTCGCCACGCGCGCCTTCGAGCTCGGCCTCTCGCTGCTCATCACCGGGGCGCGGCCCCGCGTCGACTGAGCGCCGGCCTCACATGCGGGCGTAGCGCGCGCGGGCGAAGCAGAACAGGCCGTAGACGACGAGGCCCGCACCCACGAGCCAGAGCACGAACTGCCCGAAGGGGAGCCCCGCGAGCGAGCGCAGCGCGGCATCGAGACCGCCCGCCGCGTTCGGATCGTGCGCGAAGGCCGCGACCAGGAACAGGATGCCGGCGACGCCGACCGCGATGCCCTTGGCGATGTAGCCGACCATCCCGAAGACGCGGATGCCCCGCCCGATCTCGCCGCCCGGGCTCGAGAGCCTCTTCATGAAGGCCTTCGTGATGCCGCGCACCACGAAGGCGACCCCGATCGCCGCCACGACGAGGCCGATGAGGACCAGCACGAAGATGCCGCCCGGAGCGGCCATCAGCTGCGCGCTCAACGACCGTGTCGATTCGCCCGACTCCGAACGCCCACCCAGCACGACCGTGAGGGCGGTGATCCCGATGGCGCCGTACGCGACGGCCGTGCCGACGTACTTCGCGCGGTGCGCCCAGCGCTTCTTCGTGTCGGGATCGCGCTCGGCGACGGCATCCGCGATCTGCCACACGGCGAGCGCCGCCAGACCGATCACGATGACCCAGAGCAGCAGCATGCCCGCGGGCGCTGCCGCCACCTGCTGGATCGCGCCGCTCTGGTCGGCGCTCTCGCCCCCGGCGCCGGTCGCGATCGAGATGGCGATCCCGCCGATCAGGAGGTGCAGCAGCCCGAGGACGACGTAGCCGATCCGCGCGGCGACGCGGAAGGCGGTGGAGTCCTGTGCCTTGTCGGCCGCGGCGGAAGCGGAAGCGGAGGCGGAAGTCATCCGTGCACGCTAGCGCTCAGGAGTCGACCTCGGCCACCCGTTGCGCGCGACGCACGCGCCACACCTCGATCAGCGCCCACACGAGCGTCGACACCGCGACGCCCTCGAGGAACCCGGCCACGACGTCGGAGAGCCAGTGCGCGTGGAGGTACGTGCGGCTCCACATCATGAGCAGCACCCAGACCACCCCCGCGACCCAGATCCATCCGCGCCGGAGGATCAGCGCGAGCGTGATCGCGATCGTCGTGGCCACCGCCGTATGGCCGGAGGGGAACGAGGTCGCCTGCGTCTCGGCCAGGGAGTCCGTGGGACGTGCCCGGGCGATGACGGCCGCGAGAGGAGCGCCGATCAGCACGACCAGGGCGATGGCCCCCGCCACGTTCAGGGCGTCCCACGGGCGCTTGACCAGCAGGAAGACGATGCTGGTCGACACGCCGATGACGATCATGCCGATCGTGCCGCCCACGGTGGCGGGGATCCAGGCGACGATCACCGCGACCGGGTTCGCGAGGGCGGCCATGGCGTCGTCCCACCACCGGTCGAACGCGAGGGGTGCTCCCCCGTCGAGATCGACCGCGAGGCGCAGGGCCACGAAGAGCACGGTCGCGATCACGCCCACGATCAGCGCGACGGGGCGACGCGCATCGGTCCGCGGGCGGTCGGGCAGCAGCGCGGGTTCGTCGGTGGTGGCATCCATCCCCGCATCGTGCCAGGGCGGTGGCGCGCAGCGATAGCCATTGCCGAGGCGGCGGGGATCCGTCAGGGGCGGAAGTCCCTCTCGAATCCGTAAAACAAACGGTGTAGGTTTCACGCATGACCTCCGAGGCCCTCACCGTCGTCGAAGCCGACATCGACCGCCTGCGCGCCGCCCTCGACGACGGCACCGTCACCAGCGTCGAGCTCGTCGCCCGCTACCTCAACCGCATCGCCGCGTACGACCGCACCGGCATCCGCCTCAACAGCGTCCCGGTGCTCAACCCCCGCGCGTTCGACGAGGCCCGCGCGAGCGACCGGCGTCGCGCCCGGGGCGCCGCGCTCGGCCCCCTCGACGGCATCCCCTTCACCGCCAAAGACAGCTACCGCGTCGAGGGGCTCCCCGTGGCCTCCGGCTCGCCCGCCTTCGCCGGGGTCATCGCGGGCGACGACGCCTTCGCCGTGGCGCGCCTGCGCGACGCCGGGGCGGTCTTCCTGGGCCTGACGAACATGCCCCCGATGGCTGCGGGCGGCATGCAGCGCGGGGTCTACGGCCGCGCCGAATCTCCCTACAACGGCGAGTACCTGGCATCCGCCTTCGGGTCGGGCTCGTCCAACGGATCGGGCACCGCCACCGCGGCGAGCTTCTGCGCGTTCGGGCTCGGCGAGGAGACGTGGTCGTCGGGTCGCGCTCCCGCCTCGCACAACGCCCTCGTCGCCTACACGCCCTCGCGCGGGGTCATCTCGGTGCGCGGCAACTGGCCGCTGGTGCCGACGATGGACGTGGTCGTGCCCCACACCCGCACGATCGGCGACATGCAGCACGTGCTGGATGCCGTCGTGGCCGACGACCCGCAGACCGAAGGCGATCTGTGGCGCACCCAGCCGTGGATCCCGCTGCCGAGCCCGTCCGAGGTGCGGCCCGCGTCGTTCGCCGCCCTCGAGCCCCTCCCGCTCGCGGGCCTGCGCGTCGCCGTCCCCCGCGTCTACATCAACGGCGACCCCGACAACGCCTCGCCCATCGTCACACGCGACAGCATCATGCAGCTGTGGAACGCCCTGCGCCTCGACCTCGAGGCCGCGGGCGCCGAGGTGGTCGAGACCGACTTCCCCGTCGTCGACCGCTACGAGAAGCTGCACGACGGCGACGAGGACTTCCTCGATCGCGGCTTCGTGACGCGCGACTTCCTCGACGACGAGGTGGGCGATCTCGCGGTGTGGGCGATGGACACGTTCCTGCGCACCAACGGCGACCCCGCCCTTCCCCGGCTCTCCGACGCCGATCCGGCGCTGATCTTCCCGCACCCGCCGGGCGCCCTCGCCGACCGGTACGGCATCTGGCATTACGACATCTCGTACGACATCGGCGAGTACGTCAGCCGCGCCCAGGGGTGGGAGCCGGACTGGCGCGACGTCGCGAGCCTCGAGGAGGGGCTCCGCGGCCTGGAGCACACCCGCCGCGTCGACTTCGAGCAGTGGATGGATGCCGAGGGCATCGACGCCGTGGTCTTCCCCACGCAGTCCGACGTCGGTCCCGCCGACGCCGACGTGAACCCCGCCTCGGCCGACATCGCGTGGCGCAACGGCGTGTGGGTCTCCAACGGCAACCTCGTCCCCCGCCACCTCGGCATCCCGACCGTCACCGTGCCGATGGGCACCATGCCCGACACGGGGATGCCGGTGGGCCTGACCATCGCCGGGCCCGCGTACAGCGACACGCGGCTCCTGCAGCTGGGGGCCGCGATCGTCGGCCTCGGCGAGCGCCGCACCGCCCCTCGCCGGACGCCCGCGCTGCCCGACGAGGCGCTCTTCGCCGCGCCCCGGCCGGCTGCGGAGGGCGAGCTCGCGGTCGTCATCGACGAGGTGAGCCGTCAGGGCGACCTCGTGCGGTTCCGCGCGACGATCACCGGCGGCGCGGCCGTCGAGCACGCGGTGTTCGTCGACGGCGCGCGCGTCGACGCCGAGGGCTCGGGCGACCGCCTCGACGGTGTGGCCCGCGTCGCTCCCGACGCGTACGGTGAGCCCGTGAGCGAGTGGGTCGCCCCGTACGGACCGCTCGTGGTCGTCGCCGTGCGCGACGCCGAGGGAGCCGTCGCCGGCGCCGTCGGCACGGCATCCGACTCTCCCCTGTGACCCCCGAATCACCCGAGGAACAGCCCGTGAACGACACCACCCCCGTCTCGGTGTTCGACTACTTCCGCCAGGTCGACCTGCCCACCCCGACGCTCTCCGACGAGGAGGTCGCGCGGCTGTTCGCCGAGACCTTCGGCGTCGAGATCGACGTGCGGGCGCTCGGCAGCCAGCAGGATCAGAACTTCCGCGTGTTCCGCCTCGGGTCGACCGAGCCCCTGGGCGTGCTCAAGCTCAGCAACCCCGTGTTCAGCGAGGCCGAGATCGACATGCAGGATGCCGCGGCGGCCCGCGTCGCCGAGCGGAGCCCGCACGTGCGCATCCCCCGCCTCGTCGATGGACCGCGCGGGCCGATGTCGACGTGGTGGGACTCGAGTCAGGGCCGCATCCACGCGCGCGTGATCGAGAACATCTCCGGCAGCACCTTCACCGGCTCGGGCTACCTCTCCCCCGCCGTCGTGGAGGGTCTGGGGGCGCTCGCGGGTGCGGTGAGCCTCGCGCTCGCCGACTTCGCCCACCCCGCGAGCGGCCGCGTGCTGCAGTGGGACCTCCGTCACGCCGAGCGCGTGATCGACACCCTCCTGCCGGAGGAGCCGGATGCCGCGGTGCGGACCGTCGTGGAACGCGCAGCCCGGGCCGCACGCGAGGCCCTGGCCCCGGTCGCCGCGACCCTGCCGATGCAGGCCGGGCACTTCGACGTCACCGACGACAACGTGCTGCGCGCCCCCGGCGCGACCGTGCCCGACGCCGTCATCGACTTCGGCGACGTGTGCGCGTCGTGGCGCGTGGGCGAGATCGCCGTGACCGTCTCGTCGGTGCTCCACCACGACGGCGCGACGCCCGAGAGCGCCTTCCCCGCGATCCGGGCGTTCGATCGACGGCGCGACCTCACCGACGACGAGATCACCGCCCTCTGGCCGCTGGTCGTGCTCCGCGGTGCGGTGCTGGTGCTCAGCGGGCGCGCGCAGGTGCGCCTCGACGAGGCGAACGACTACGCCGCCGTCGCGCTCGAGCGCGAATTCCGCATCCTCGAGCAGGCGGCATCCGTGCCCCTCCCCGTCATCACCGCGGCGACGCGCGCCGCCCTCGGCCGGCCGGCCCCGGCGGAGCGCGAGGGGACGGGGCCGACGCTGCTCCCGGTCGGCCTCCACGTCGAGCTCGACGCCTCGACCGAGTCCGCCCTGAACGACGCGGGAGCCTGGCTCGCCCCTCGGACCCTCGACGACGCGGCCCTCGCCGCGCTCGACGCCGGGGCCGACGTCGTCACGGCTCCCGCGTGGAGCGCGCGTCTCACCGGCACGACCGACCCACTCCCCTCGACCGCCGAGACCGTGCCGACCGACGTCCTGGTGTGGCTCGCGGAGCCGCGACAGCTCGACGGCGCCGCCCGCGTCGACGGTGACACGCTCACGGTCACGGTCACGGGGGATGCCGGCACCCTGGCGATCACCGGCGTCGCCGCCGACGCGGCATCCGGGGTCCTGCCCGCGCGGACGCGTCTGTCGGTGCGGCGACCGCTCGGCGCACTCGTGCCTCCCCCGCGGACCACGCGCGCCCTCGCCGACGCGTGGCGCGAGGTCGCCGGCGACCCCGGCGCCGCCCTCGGCCTCCCCTCCCCCGCACCGGCGTCCGACGACTCCCTCGCGCGGCGTCACGGGGTGCTCGCCGAGGTGCAGGAGCACTACTTCGCCGCTCCCCCGCGCATCGAGCGGGGGTGGCGCGAGTACCTCGTCGACGTGAACGGCCGGGTCTACCTCGACATGGTGAACAACGTCGCTTCCGTCGGGCACGCCCACCCGCGCGTGGTCGAGGCGGGCACGCGGCAGATGCACCTGCTCAACACCAACTCGCGGTTCCACTACCGTGCGATCACCGACTACGCCGACCGGATCGCGGCGACCCTGCCCGAGGGCTTCGACACGGTCTTCTTCGTCAACTCCGGCTCCGAGGCGACCGACCTCGCGATCCGCCTCGCGATGGCCGCGACCGGCCGCCCCGACATCGTCGCGATGCGCGAGGCGTACCACGGGTGGACCTACGCCAGCGATGCGGTCTCGACCTCGATCGCCGACAACCCCTTCGCCCTCGAGACCCGTCCCGAGTGGGTGCACACCGTCGACGCCGCCAACTCCTACCGCGGGGTTCACCGGGGAGCGGATGCCGCGAGATACGCCCCCGAAGCCGTTGCGGCGATCGACGAGCTCGCGGCATCCGGTCGCCCGCCCGCGGGCATGATCGCCGAGACCTACTTCGGCAACGCCGGTGGAGTGGCCCTGCCGGACGGGTACCTGCGCGAGGTGTACGCCGCGATCCGCCGGCACGGCGGGCTCGCGATCGCCGACGAGGTGCAGGTCGGCTACGGGCGCCTCGGCGACTGGTTCTGGGGCTTCCAGCAGCAGGACACCGTGCCCGACATCGTCGCGGTGGCGAAGTCCATCGGCGGCGGACACCCGATCGGGGCGGTCGTCACGCGCCGCGAGGTGGCCGACCGCTACCGCACGCAGGGCTACTTCTTCTCCTCCACCGGCGGATCGCCGGTCTCGTCGGCGATCGGCATGGCCGTGCTCGACGTGATCGAGCAGGAGGGGCTCCAGGAGAACGCCCGCGTCGTCGGCGGACACCTGAAGCACCGCCTGGAGGAACTCGGCCGTCGGTATCCGCTCATCGGCACCGTGCACGGGTCGGGGCTGTACCTCGGCGTGGAGTTCGTCCGCGACCGCGAGAGTCTCGAACCCGCCACGGCCGAGACCGCGGCGATCTGCGACCGCCTGCTCGAGCTCGGCGTCATCATGCAGCCGACGGGCGACTTCCAGAACGTGCTGAAGATCAAACCTCCGCTGGTGATCACGCGCGCCTCGGTCGACGTCTTCGTCGACGCGCTGGACCGCGTGCTCACCACCGGCTTCTGACCCCACCCGGCATCCCCCGCCACCGAACCCGAACCGATCAGACCCGAGGAGCCCGCCATGTGGCGCATGCCCATCGAATCCGCCCCGCACGAGCGCACGTGGATGGCGTTCCCGCGCGAGGGCGTCACCCTCGGCGACGATGCCGAGGCCCGCGCGGAGGGCTACCGGGCGTGGACCGAGGTCGCGCACGCCGTCGCGCTGTTCGAGCCGGTGACGATGGTCGTCGATCCGAGCGAGATCGCGCGCGCCCGACGCATGCTGTCGGCCGACATCGAGATCGTCGAGGCGCCCCTCGACGAGTTCTGGATGCGCGACGTGGGCCCGACCTTCGTCGTCGACGCCGACCGCCCGGGCGTGCTCGGAGCCGTGGACTGGATCTTCAACGGCTGGGGCGCCCCCGACTGGGCCGAATGGCAGAAGTCGGCGCTGCTCGCGCGCGTGGTCGCCGAGCACGTCGGCGCCGAACGCATCGACTCGCTGCTCGTG
Organism: uncultured Microbacterium sp.; assembly: GCF_947489255.1. Classification (GTDB taxonomy): domain Bacteria; phylum Actinomycetota; class Actinomycetes; order Actinomycetales; family Microbacteriaceae; genus Microbacterium; species Microbacterium phycohabitans. The sequence continues at coordinate 462,363 of NZ_CANLCY010000001.1, read as the reverse complement.
GCCGAGGGCGGCGGCCTGCACGTCGACGGTCGGGGCACCGTGCTGCTCACCGACACCGTTCAGCTCGACCCGCGGCGCAACCCCTTCGCCGATCGCGCGCGGGTGGAGGCCGAGTTGGCCCGCACGATCGGGGCGACCGACGCGATCTGGCTCTCGCGCGGACTCACCCGCGACTACGACGACCTCGGCACCAACGGCCACGTCGACATCGTCGCGACCTTCGCCTCGCCCGACCACGTGCTCGTGCACGAGCAGACGGATGCCGCTCATCCCGACGCCGAGGTGTCGCAGCTCGTGCGTCGCGAGCTGACCGACGCGTTCGCCGCCCTCGGGCGGTCGGTGACGATCACCGGCATCCCCGCCCCCTCGACCCTGCGCGACGACCACGGCTGGGTCGACTGGAGCTACATCAACCACCTCGTCACCAACGACGGCGTGGTGCTCTGCGGCTTCGGCGACCCCGCCGCCGACGCGCGCGCCGCCGAGATCATCGCCGACGCCTACCCCGGCCGCCGGGTCGTGACGGTCGACTCCCGCCCGATCTTCGATCGCGGCGGCGGCATCCACTGCATCACGCAGCAGCAGCCGACGGTGGGCTGAGGGCGAGGCGCGGCCGGGACAGCCGGGGCGGACGACGGGTCGAAGGTCCCGCCAGGAGCGCTGCGCCGACGCGACGATGGACGTGAGCCGATCCACGGCGCGAAGGCGAGGAGCGATCATGAACGGGACCATCGCGGTCGGAGTCACCGACGCACCGGGGGCGCAGAGCGCCCTCCACTGGGCCATCGAACGCGCGATCGCCCGCCGGGATCGGCTGCGGCTCGTCGGTGTGGTCGGCTCCGCGTGGGGCATCGTCGGTGAGGAGATGCTCGTCGGTGACGCCCTCTCGCGGACGACGACTCTGCTGGAAGAGGCGGCCGCGAGCGCACGCGCCGCGGGAGCGGATGCCGAGATCCTCGTCGAACGCGGAGACCCCGTGGCGCGGCTCATCGACGTCTCGGGGCGCGTCGACCTCCTCGTCCTGGGGAGCGACTTCGTGCACGACGGTCCGCGGCTGCGCGGCGTACGCGGCGTGCGGATCGCCGCCGGGACGCGCTGCCCCGTCGTCACCGTCCCGGAGGACGGCGAACGGGGGCGCGCGGGCGTGGTCGTCGGGGTCGACGGCTCGGAGACGTCGGAGAAGGCGGTCGCGTTCGCCGCGGCGGAGGCCGACCGCACCGGCGACGGTCTGACCGCGGTCATGACCTGGTCGCCGGTTCCGGTCCCGTTCGAGCTGGAGGGCTACCCGCCGGACTACCTGGAGCGGATGCAGGCTCTCACCACGGAGGATCTGGCGATCTCGCTCGCGGGCCTCCGGCAGGACTATCCCGACCTCGCGGTGACCACCCTCGTCGAGTCCGGGTACCCGGCGGCCGCCCTTCGACGCCTGTCGCGCTCCGCCCGCCTGCTCGTCGTGGGCAGTCACGGGCGCGGAACCCTGGGGCGGTTCCTTCTGGGCTCGACGAGTCAGGAAGTGCTGACGCAGCTCTCGACCGTGACCGCCATCGTCCGGTAGACGCGCCTCCTGCGGGGCCCCGCACCCGGAGGCGCCGGTCGGAGCGGGCGCGTCGGATCGCCACGCGTCGGGGTCATGCGTCGGCGGGCGGCCCCGGCGGCGCGCGTCGGAGCGGGGCGCGTCGGATCGCCACGCATCGGGGCCACGCGTCGCTGGGCGGCCCCGGCGGTCGCCCGTCACGGGCCGGGCGTCGAGGAGCCGGGCGTCGACGAGCCTGGCACCGGCGGTCGTCCCTCGGCGCGAGGGGTGAAGCTGGCGATCGGGTGCGGCGCTCGCGCGGACGCAGGAAGGGCTTCCTCCCGCGACCGGAAGATCCGCGAGCGCAGCGCATCCTCCCGCGCGTCGGCGGGGCGCTCCGGGAATCGACGTCCGGTGATGCTGCGCGGAGAGATGCGCACCAGGTAGGGCTTCGCCTCCGGACTCATCGAGCGCAACCCCGTCTCACGGGCGCGCCGGATCTCGGCATCCAGATCGACGGGCACCGCGTCTCCGCGCACGACCACGCTCCACCGATCGCCGGCATCCTGCCCGTCGACCTCGAACGCGACGGCCGGACGCGACCGCAGCAAACGCAGCTTCGCGTCGGCCGCGCTCCGCAGGTAGATGACGCCGTCGCGCCCGGCGAAATTCACCGGGTAGATCAGGGGTTCGCCGGACGCATCGATGAGAGCGAGGCGGCCGAGCCGCTCGGATTCGAGCAGGCGCCAGCAGTCGGACGTGCTGAGCTCCCGGACGGTCGGGGGCGGGAACGGATCGTGGGTCATGGCGAGCCTCCTGTCGCCAGTCCAGCACGCGGGCGCCGGCGGCGATGGGGCGAAGGTCCCCCGGGTCCTGGCCAGACCCCGGCGCCGGTCGTAGATTGAGGATCCGGGGAGAGGAGCGTGCGATGACGAGCGAACATCTCGCACCGCCCGCCGACGCGCCGCCCCCGGCCCCCGACGAGACGTCCTCGGCGGACCACCTCCGCGGTCTCCTCCGCGCGGTCGACACGATCGTCGGAGAGATCGAGCTGCCCGTCGTGCTGCGCCGCGTCGTCGAGGCGGCCGTCGACCTCGTGGATGCCGAGTACGGAGCGCTCGGGATCATCGCCGCCGACCGGTCGTCGCTCGATCAGTTCATCCACGTCGGCCTCCCGGCCGACACCGCGGATGCCATCGGCCACCTCCCGCGTGGCCGAGGTGTTCTCGGCGCCCTCATCGCCCATCCCGAACCGATCCGCCTCGACCATCTCGGCGAGGATCCCCGGGCTGTCGGCTTCCCCGCCCACCACCCGCGCATGGAGTCGTTCCTCGGGGCGCCCATCCGCGTACGCGGCGAGGTGTACGGGAACCTCTACCTCACCGATGCGCGGCGAGGGACGTTCTCGGCCGAGGACGAGGAACTCGTCCGCGCTCTGGCATCCACCGCGGGGTTCGCCATCCAGAACGCCCGCCTCCTCGACGAGGCGCGCACCCGGGCGACGTGGATGACGGCGACGGCGGAGCTGTCGGCGACGATCCTCGCCTCCCCGTCCGACGACGTGAACGACCTGCTCGCGAGACGCGTCGCCGACCTCGTCGACGGCAGCCTCGTGACGGTGCTCGTCCCCGTGGACGGATCGGAGGTGCTCCGTGTGGCTGCCGCTCGCGGCCCCGGAGAGGACGACGTGATCGGCGCGAGCGTCGATCGTGCGCACACCATCGCGGGGGCGGCGATGCACCACGGCGGCGCCCGGGTGGCCACCGTCCCTTCCGTCGCGGACCGTCCGGACCCGGCGTCGATCACCGGAGATCACGAGACCGGCCCCGCGATCGCCGCGCCCCTGCAGACGCGGCAGCACACGTGGGGCGCTCTGTGCGTCGCTCGGGCGCCGGGCGAGCGAGGGTTCACCGCCGTCGAGCTCGAGGTGCTCCACGACCTGGCCTCGCAGGCGAGCATCGCGACGGAGCTCGCCCGCGTGCAGTCCGAGCAGCAGCGCGCCATGCTCACCGACGAGCGCGCGCGTATCGCGCGTGACCTGCACGACCACGTGATCCAGCAGATCTTCGGCGCGGGTCTCACGCTCCAGTCGATGTCGGCCTCCCTCGACCGCACCGGGGACCGCGACCGCGTCGGTGACGTCATCCGCCAGCTCGACGACGCGATCACGCAGATCCGCACCGTCGTCTTCGCGCTCTCCGCCCGCGACGGCAGTTCGCTGCGTCACCGCCTGATCGACGTGGTCGCCGAGGTGTCGGGGGCGCTGCGGCGCCCGCCCGCGCTGCGGTTCGCCGGCGCGGTCGACCACGCCATCCGCGGCCCGCTGGCCGACGACGTCGTGGGCGTGGCCCGCGAGCTGCTGACCAACAGCGTGCGCCACGCGGGCGCGGACAGCATCTCGCTCGACGTCGCCCTCACCGGGCCGGACGTGTCGATCGTCGTCACGGACGACGGCGTCGGCATCCGCGACGACCGTCGGAGCGGGCTGGCCAACCTCACCGAGCGGGCCGCGCGACGCGGTGGGACGCTGACCCTGACCACCGGCCCCGGCGGAACGCGCGCCGAATGGCGGGCGCCCCTCGACACCGTGACCGAAGGGGGATCCGAGCGATGACACGCGTCTTCCTCGTCGACGACCACGAGATCGTGCGGCGCGGGCTGTCCGACCTCATCGACGGCGTCGAGGGACTCGAGGTGGTCGGCGAAGCGGGGACCGTCCGTCAGGCGCTCGCGCGCATCGAAGCCGCCCGGCCGGACGTGGTCGTGCTCGACGTGCGCCTGCCCGACGGCAGCGGGATCGATCTCTGCCGCCAGATCCGCTCGTCGATGCCCGAGGTCGCGTGCCTCATCCTCACGGCCTACGACGACGACACCGCGACCTCCGCCGCGGTGTTGGCCGGGGCGTCCGGATATCTGCTGAAGAACATCGCCGGCATGCGGCTGCTGGACGACATCCGCGCCGTCAGCACCGGCCGCATCCTCCTGGATGCCGGAACCGTGGCCCGCGCCGCGGCGAGCCTGAGGGACGGCGCCCGCGACGACGACCCGCGATGGGGCTCCCTCGGACTCCGCGAGCGGCAGGTGCTCGCCCTGATCGCCGACGGCCTCACCAACCGCCAGATCGGTGAGCGTCTCGGCCTGGCCGAGAAGACGGTGAAGAACTACGTGTCGTCGCTGCTGCTCAAACTGGGCGTCGGCTCGCGCACGCAGGCGGCCGTGCTGCATCTCGGGCATCCCGGCCGCTGACGCGCGGCGCCGGCGCACACCCGCGCCGCGGGCTTCACGCGCCCTTCGCCGGGAAACTCGCGGACGGGACGACGACGAGCGGACACCGCGCCCGCCAGAGCAGGCCGCGGCCGACCGAGCCGACGTAGGCGCCCGTCAGCGGCCCATCGCGGTGGGTGCCGATGACGAGCATCGCCGCCCCCGGGGCGTGCTGCAGGAGGGCCGCAGCCGGCTCCGCGCGCACGAGGTCCGCCTCGATGTGCACGCGGGGGAAACGCCGGGTGACGGAGCGGACCGAGGCTTCGAGCAGCTCTCGATGCTCTTCCAGGATCCGTTGCGGAAGCACCAGCAGAGCCGCGGATCCGTCGCGCGAGGGTTCGGGGAGATGCCAGGCGTGGACGATGCGCAGTCGACCCGAGGAACGCTCGGCCTCCTGCGCCGCGAAGGTCAGGGCCTCCGACGACGACAGGTCGTCCTCGAGCCCGACGGTGACGCTCCCCTGCCGTCGCTCCCAACCGGAGGGGACGATGCACAGCGGCGACCGGGCATGCGCGATGATCCGGACGGGAAGCCACCCGCCCAGGGCTGCTCGAACGGGATGCTCCGGATCGACGCCGATCACGAGCAGATCCGCGCCCGCGGACGCCTCCGCGAGAGTCTCTGCGACCGCCCCCGAGACCCGGCGGAACGTCGCCGCCTGATCGGGCGCCGCGGCGCGCATGGCGCGCTCGGCGTCCGCGAGCGCGTCGTTCGGCGATGCCGTGCGCCCCGCGACGGGGCCGACGTGGACGACCTCGACCTCCGCCGTCCGCGTGCCGCATCGATCGACGACCCACGCGAGCGCAGAACTCGACGCCGCGCTGCCGTCCACCCCCACGACGATCTTCCCCATGGCATCCTCCGCTCCCTCCGCACGGTAGGCGCAGCGCGGGCCGCGGCGGGGGTCGAAGGTCCCGCCGGGGCGGGATCACCGGGCACGAGGGGGCTCATCTCTGTCCAGGCGGACTCACGCGGGCATCGGGTGACGTCGGGGGTGAACAGCTCCGAGGTCACTTCTTCACAGTCCCCGCCGACGGGCCGATCGGCGAGCTACACCCGCCTTCGACGACGTCGGCGCCCCGTTCGCACATGCACCGGGCGCGATAGGGAGGGGTGTCCTCACCTCCCCACCCACCCGACAGGAACAGTCGTGCCCACACCTCAGCCCGCGCCGTCCCGCCGACGCCGCCTCTCCTTGCCCGTCCTGCTCGCCGGCGGCGTGGCATCCCTCATCCTCGCCCTCGGACTCTCGCCCACGATCTCCGCGTTCACGGCGCAGATCAAGAACACCGTCGACACCGCCGGCACCGGAACCCTCATCATGCAGGAGACCAATGCCGATGGGTCCGTCGTCTGCACCAGCACCGACGGAGGGTCCGTCTCGACCAACACCGCCACCTGCGCGACCATCAACAAGTACGGCGGCACGCTCACCATGGTGCCCGGCCAGACGGTGTCGACCGACGTCAAGATCAAGAACACCGGCACCGCCGACGCCTCGGCGTTCACCCTCACGCCCGGCACCTGCTCGCAGTCCGCGAACGGAACCCCCAACGGCAGCGCGACCAATCTCTGCTCCACCATGACGCTGGTCGTGACCTCGGGATCCACGACGGTGTACTCGGGCACGCTGCAGGGATTCAGCTCCGCCGTGAACCTCCTGACCGCGCTGGGCCTGACGTCGATCCCTTCCGGCACGACCGTCCCCTTCACCTTCGCGGTGACCGTCCCGTCGACCGCGGGCAACACCTACGCGGGACTCCAGGTCTCGCAGCCCCTGACGTGGGACTTCAGCAGCTGAGCACCCGCCCGTGACGACTGACGCCACGGCGGCCGCCGTTCGACGCACCGCGGGCCCGGCCTTCGCCCTCGCCGCCGCGCTCGTGCTGATCTCGATCGCGGTCGCCGTGGCGTTCGCCGCCACCGGCATCCGTCTCTTCGCCGTCCAGACCCCCAGCATGGGCCAGACCGCGCCCGTCGGTTCCCTTGTCGTCACCCACCCCCAACGGTCCTACGCGATCGACGACATCGTCACCTTCACGACGGGGGATCGCACCGTGACGCACCGCATCGTCGACGAACGTGAGGGATCATTCGTCACCCGCGGCGACCTGAACGGCGCCCCCGACGCAGCGCCCGTCGCCCTCGACGAGGTGGTCGGGCGGGTCGTGGCGATCCTGCCCGGCGCCGGCTTCCTCCTGCAGGCGGCGCCGTGGCTGCTCCTCGGCGCCGTGCTGACCGAAGTGGTGGCGTGGGTGGGCGACCGGCGCCCCGGGTGGGCCTGGAGCGCACGCTTCACCGGATGGTCGCTGACGGTGACACTGGTGGGGTTGTGGATGCGCCCATGGTTCGACATGGTGCTGCTCGACTTCCGAGCGACCGACGGCGGGTCGGGCGCCCTCCTCCACGTCGTGAACACGGGGCTGTTCCCGCTCGTGGCGGGAGGAACGCGGATCCTCAGCGGCCAGGACGCCACCGTCCCGACGACGGACCGCGCGTCGAACGGGGCCTTCGTTCTCACCCCGCACCCCGACCTCGATCTCCCGATGCGCCTCGTCGTGATCGCCCTCTGTCTGCTCCCCCTCGTGGCGGCCCTGCTCGTGCGGGACCCCGTTCCCGTCGCCGCCCCGGGCGGACTGCGGGTCCGCCCCGACACCCGGGGCGGTCGGGTCGTCGTGCCGCTGATCGTCGTCACGGTGACGGCCGTCGCCCTGCTCACCGGACTGTCCTCGACAGGTGCCGCATTCGCCGCGCGCGTGAGCAGCACGAGCGACACCGCGGGGACGAATCCGTTCTTCACGTGCCGCGACGCGGAACTCGCCGTGGGCACCCTGGGGACGAAGGGCGCCTACGCCCTGAGCCCGACCAATACGCCGAGCAAGTCAGAGAACGACCTCTCCGGTATCGGCTCGCGACGCGCCACGTACGCCGTCGCCCCGGCATCGTCGACGAGCATCGGATGCCGCCGTGATCTCCCCGCGACGTCCGTCGTCTTCGACGGTCGTTCGCAGTGCCTGTTCGTTCCCGGGCCGGTGACCAACCCCACCACGTTCAGCCTCGAAGCCTGGTTCCGCACCTCCTCGACCTCGAACGGCAAGATCGTCGGATTCGGCAGCGCCTCGCAGTCCGCGGCGGATTCGCAGTGGGACCGCCACATCTATCTCGACAGCACGGGGAGAGTGGTGTTCGGCGTCTATCCGGACCAGGTCCGCACGATCGCGACCCCCGCCGGACGCTCTTATGCCGACGGCGCCTGGCACGCGGTGGTCGCGTCGCTGTCCACCGCCGGCATGGCACTGTACGTGGACGGGACCCTCGTCGCAACGAACCCGACCACGACGTCGGCCGAGAACTACACCGGGTTCTGGAAGATCGGCTGCGGAAACCTCGCCCTGTGGGCCAACGGCACCTCGAACGGGATCTCCGACTATTCGGGCCCGTCCTACTTCACGGGTCAGATCCAGTTCGCCGCGATCTACACCCGGGCGCTCACCGCCGACGAGGTGCGCCGCCACTACTACGCCGGACGCTGATGCCTCTTCGGGCCGGGGTCCGCGGACGCGTGGGGGACCGACCCCACGCCGAACGCAGATCAGCCCCGCACGAATGCGGGGCTGATCTGGTGGAAATGGCGGTGACGGTGGGATTTGAACCCACGGTAGGGGTGAACCTACACAACATTTCGAGTGTTGCACCTTCGGCCGCTCGGACACGTCACCGCCGACAAGCTTACGACACGAGGGCGGATGCCGCGAATCGGCGCCGTGGCCGGCATCCGGCATCCATTCGTCCACCGTCGAAGCACCCCCCTGGAGCCGGTTCGCGCGCGCTGCCAGGATCGAGCCATGAGCGTGATCGAGAACTCCAAGCTGACGGTCGTGGGCGCGGGGAGCGTGGGGGCGAGCGTCGCGTACGCGGCGCTGATCCGCGGATCGGCCCGCCACGTCGCGTTGTACGACATCGCCGCGGAGAAGGTCGAGGCCGAGGTCCTCGACCTCGCCCACGGCACGCAGTTCACCGGCTCGAGCGACATCACGGGGGGTAGCGACGTGTCGGTCGCCGAGGGCTCGCACGTCGTCGTGATCACGGCGGGGGCCAAGCAGAACCCCGGTCAGACCCGCACCGAGCTCGCCGCCACCAACGCGCGCATCATCCGCGACATGATGCCGCAGCTGCTCGAGGTCGCCCCGAACGCGATCTACGTCATCGTCACCAACCCGTGCGACGTCCTCACCGTCCTCGCGCAGGAGGCCACCGGCCTGCCGACGCGGCGCATCTTCGCCTCCGGCACGGTGCTCGACACGTCGCGCCTGCGGTGGAAGATCGCCCAGCGCGCCGGCGTCGCCACCTCGAGCGTCCACGCGTGGATCGTCGGCGAGCACGGCGACACCGAGTTCCCGCTGTGGTCGACCGCCACGATCGGCTCCGTCCCCATCACGGAGTTCGAGCTGCCCGACGGCTCCTCCTTCGACCAGGACGAATTGGATGCCATCGCCGTCGACGTCCGCGACGCCGCGTACAAGGTGATCAAGGGCAAGGGCGCCACCAACTACGCCATCGGCCTCTCGAGCGCCCGCATCGTGGAGGCGATCCTGCGCGACGAGCACGCGATCCTCCCCGTCAGCACCGTGCTGTCGGACTTCCACGGCGTCGACGGCATGGCGCTGTCGGTGCCCTCGATCGTGTCGGCGAGCGGCGCCGTTCCGATCGCCGCCACGCCGTTCTCCGAGCGCGAGGTGACGCTGCTGCGGCGCTCGGCCGACGCCCTCACGACGGTGGCCGACTCGCTGCGCGGCTGAGGCGCCGCCGCGACGCCGTCGCGCGTCGCACGGCCGGTCACGCCGTCGTCTGCGGAATCCGGGGATGCGAGCGACCGGCTGCCCTCCGCCACGCCCACGCCCACATCATCGATAAACGCTCGCCGTGTCGACGAACGCTCTCGCACCGCGTTCCTCAGCGCGGAGAGCGTTTATCGGCAGGCTCACCCCGCCCCACAGCCCGGATGCCGGCGCCCCGGCGCGAGCGATGTCGGAGGCCCCGCGTAGCCTGACTCCATGGCATCCCGTCGTCCCGCAACCGCCCCCGCTCCCTACCGGTGCACCGAGTGCGGGTGGACGACGCTCAAGTGGGTCGGCCGCTGCGGCGAGTGCCAGTCGTGGGGCACGGTGGTCGAGGCTGCCGAGCAGACGGGCATCGTCCGATCCATCACGCCGGTCGCCCCGGGGGCGGCCCGTGCCGCGCGACGCATCACCGAGATCGACACGCAAGACGCCCCGCGGCGCACGAGCGGCGTCGGCGAGTTCGACCGCGTGCTCGGCGGAGGCATCGTTCCGGGCGCCGCCATCCTGTTGAGCGGTGAGCCCGGCGTCGGCAAGTCGACCCTGCTGCTCGAGGTCGCGGCGCAGAGCGCCCGCGCCGGGCGCCGCGTGCTCTACGCCAGCGGCGAGGAGTCCGCCGCGCAGGTGCGCCTGCGGGCCGAGCGCACGGGGGCGCTGCACGACGAGCTCTTCCTCGCGGCCGAGACCGATCTCGCCACGATCCTCGGACACATCGACCAGGTCGAGCCGGGGCTTCTCATCGTCGACTCGGTGCAGACGGTGTCGTCGGCCCACAGCGACGGAGCCGCCGGTCAACCGGCGCAGGTGCGCGAAGTGGCATCCGCTCTCATCCGCGTCGCCAAGGAACGGGGGCTGCCGGTGATCATCGTCGGCCACGTCACCAAAGACGGCTCGATCGCCGGCCCCCGCATCCTCGAGCACCTCGTCGACGTCGTCTGTCACTTCGAGGGCGACCGTCAGACCTCGCTGCGGTTCGTCCGGGCGCTCAAGAACCGCTTCGGCCCCACCGACGAGGTCGGCTGCTTCGACATGACCGGCACCGGCATCGCCGAGGTCGCCGATCCCAGTGCGCTGTTCCTCGGCCACGGCGAGCCCGAGCCCGGCACGTGCGTCACCATCGCGATGGAGGGTCGCCGCGCTCTCCCCGTCGAGATCCAGGCCCTCGCGGTCCGGCAGACGGCGCCCAACCCCCGACGCATCGTCAACGGCGTCGACTCGTCCCGCGTCGCGATGGTGCTCGCGGTGCTCGAGAGCCGCATGGGCCTCACCCTCTCCGACCGCGACGTGTACGTCTCCACCGTCGGCGGGGTGCGCCTGGTCGAGCCGGCGGCCGACCTCGCCATCGCGATCGCGGTCGCCAACGCCGTGAAGAACCGCAAAGTGTCGAAGCGCCTCGCCGCGATCGGTGAACTCACGCTCACCGGCGAGATCCGCAACGTCACGCAGGCCGCCCAGCGCGCGTCCGAGGCGAAGCGGCTCGGCTATCACACCGTCCTCGACGCCTCCTCACGCAAGCTGGCGCAGGCGTTGAACGAGCTGCAGGTGCGAGGCATGCCGCGCGACGAGGTCGAACCCGGCTTCTGAGCGATCGCGCATCGAGGGCGACGCCCCCGACGTCCCGACATCTCCCGAGACCGGCCGGCTCGCCTTCTCCGGGCGAACGGATCAGCGACCGGGAGGAGCGGACCGACGGCGACGGTGCGGCGAGGTCATCCCGAGGACCGCGGGGATGACAAGTCCGGCGGCGCACACGGCACCGGCGATCAGGTACTCCATGCCCCCGAGTCTCGCACGGGTCCTTCACCCACGCGACTCGGGTTTCTCACCCCCGCCGGATCTGTCGGCATCCGATCGCTGCTCCTCGCTCCCGGGCACGGCAGCGCGGGTGCACAACGGCTGACCGAGGCGGCGACACGCCGCGGCCGACGATCCGCCATCGGCGTGTCGTCACCCCGACACGCCGTCGTGCACGCACCGGGCGGAACGCCGCCAGGTCGGCACGGGAGCCCGCCGCCCCTCAGGCGTCGAGCGCGGCGATCAGGTCGGCGGGCGAAGCCTGGATCGGGTGCGGCCCCGCGATGTCGATGAACACCGTCGTGATGGCATCCTGGTGCGCCCCCAGGAACGACCGCAGCCACTGCGGCGACTGCAGAGCCACGTGCGGCGGGAGCGTCTCGGGCTTGTGCGCCGCATCGCTGAACAGCAGCAGGGCCACCTGGCCCGTGTTCGGGTCGCGGTACGTCCACACCTCGCCCACGCTGAGCGGGTTGTCGGCGTCTCCCGGCGTCATGAGCGGCACGACCGTGGGTCCGTGCCGGAGGGCGAAGGCGATCGCCGCCATGTCCTGCGTCTGCAGGGCGTCGGTCAGCGCGGTGTTCTTGAAGTCCATGTCGACCTTCTTCCCCTTGCGCTTCTTGCTCGCGGCCATCCCCCGAGCCTATCCGCGGCGTCCCTCCCCCGCCCATCCGGCCCGGTGCCCGCCCGATGCCGCGTTTGCGTCCGCCCTCTCGGTTCGGGGCGCAGTCCTCGTTTCGGGGCGTGATCCTCGCGCCCCGAAGCAAGAAACGCGCCCCAGAACGTCGCGCGACGACCCCACGGCGACAACCGCGCCCCAACACGCCGCGCGACTACCCCGCCGCACACCCCACGGCGACACCGCGCCCCACACGCCACCCGACCACCCCGCCGCAGGCCCCACGGCGACAACCGCGCCCCAGAACGCCGCGCGACCCTTCCCGCATCCACCCCACGGCGAGCATGGCGCCCCGATACACGGCGCGATCACCGCCGCACGGCCCGCACCTACGCCAGGAACCCCCGCAACAGCGCCTCCGACCCGGCGAGGTGATCGCGCATCGCCGCGTGGGCGGCATCCGGTCGGCCGGCGAGGATCGCCGACACGATCGCGGCGTGCTGCGAGGTGGAGTGGTCGATGTTGCGTGGCAGGAGGGGGAACGTGTCGAGCCACGCGTTGACCTTCGCCCGGTTGTCGGCGACGAGGGGAACGAGAGAGGGGATGCCGGCGAGCTCGGCGATCGTCAGGTGCAGCAGGGTGTCGAGTCGGCGGTAGTCCTCTCCCCCGGCGACGGCCGCCGCCTCGTGGCGCGCCCACAGCACGTCGCGCTCGTCCGCGGACAGCGAGCGCCCGGCCGCGGCCCACGCGGCACCGGTCTCGAGCACGCCCCGCAGGGCGATGACGTCGCTGAGCTCGGCGGGCGACACCACGGCCGGCTCCGACGGCCGCGGCACCGGGTCGACGACGAACGTCCCCCCGTAGCGCCCGCGCCGCGTCTCGAGCCACCCGGCGTCGGCGAGCTCGCGGATCGCCTCGCGCACGGTGTCGCGACTCACGCCGTAGAGCGCCGCGAGCTCGCGTTCGGCGGGCAGCGATTCCCCCGGGGCGACGAGGCCGAGGCGCACGGTCTGGACGATGCGCGCCGTGGTGTCTTCGAGCGCGTTGCCGCTGCGCACGGGACGGTAGACCGCCCGCCGCAGGTCGTCCAGGGGCGCCTCGCTCACGGTCTCAGCCTGTCATGTCCGGATCAGAGCGGCGTGACGTAGGCGTTGGTGATCCCGCCGTCGACGACGAACGCCGTCGCGGTGATGAAGGACGCATCGTCGGATGCCAGGAAGGCCACGGCCGCGGCCATCTCCTCCGGTTCCGCGAAGCGGCCCATCGGCACGTGCACGAGACGGCGCTGCGCCCGCTCGGGGTCTTTCGCGAACAGCTCCTGCAGCAGCGGCGTGTTCACCGGTCCGGGGCACAGGGCGTTGACGCGGATCCCCTGCCGCGCGAACTGCACGCCCAGCTCGCGCGTCATCGCGAGCACGCCGCCCTTCGACGCGGTGTACGAGATCTGCGAGGTCGCCGACCCGAGCAGCGCGACGAACGACGCCGTGTTGATGATCGACCCGCGCCCCGCGGGCACCATGTGCCGCAGCGCCGCGCGCGAGCAGAGGTAGACGCTCTTGAGGTTGACGTCCTGCACCCGGTCCCAGGCGGGCAGCTCGGTCGTCTCGATCGAGTCGTCGTCGGCGGGCGAGATCCCCGCGTTGTTGAACGCGATGTCGACGCTGCCGAGGTCGGCGGCGACGCCGTCGAAGAGAGCGTCCACGGAGGCCTCGTCGGCGACGTTCACCTGCCGGAACACCCCGCCCACCGCCTCGGCGGCGGCGGTCCCGGTGGTCTCGTCGAGGTCGGCGATCACGACGCGCGCCCCCTCGGCGGCGAAGCGGTGGGCGGTCGCGAGCCCGATGCCGCTCGCGCCGCCGGTGACGATCGCGACGCGGTCGCGCAGACGCTGGGTGAGGTCGATGGTCATGGTGCGGTGGTTCCTTTCGCGCTGGACCTCGTCCCACTCATGGCTGGTGTGGGGCCTCCAGACCGGCCATGAGTGGGACGAGGACCGTCATAAGTGGGACGAGGGGGCAGGCGGGCGGGGTGGGGCGGGCGGGAGGAGGGAACTGCGGCGTCAGTCGGTGGCGTAGAAGACGTTCTTCGTCTCGGTGAAGTGCTCGGCGGCATCCGGGCCCAGTTCGCGGCCGAGACCCGAGGCCTTCATGCCGCCGAACGGGGTGGAGTAGCGCACCGACGAGTGCGAGTTCACCGAGAGCACGCCGCTGCGCACCCCCCGCGAGACCCGGATGCCGCGGCCGAGGTTCTCGGTCCAGATCGAGCCCGCGAGGCCGTAGGCGGTGTCGTTGGCCAGGCGGATGGCATCCGCCTCGTCGTCGAACGGCATCACGGCGAGCACCGGACCGAACACCTCCTCCCGCGCGATGCGGTCGCCCGGCTGCGCGAGCACGACGGCGGGCGCGAACCAGAAGCCGTCGCCCGTGGGCGCCGAGCCGCGGAAGGCGATGTCGGCGCCGTCGAGGAAGCCCTCGACGGTGGAGCGGTGGGATGCCGAGATCAGCGGCCCCATCTGCGTGTCGTCGTCGCGCGGGTCGCCGACCTTCCACGCGGCGACCGCGGGCTCGAGCAGCTCGAGGAACCGGTCGTAGACGCTCCGCTCGACGAGGAGGCGGCTGCGCGCGCAGCAGTCCTGGCCGGCGTTGTCGAAGACCGAGCCGGGAACCCCCGCCGCGGCCTTGTCGAGATCGGCATCCGCGAACACGATGTTGGCGCTCTTGCCGCCGAGCTCGAGCGTCACGGGCTTGAGCAGCCGCGCGCAGCCGGCGGCGACCTCCGTGCCCACCTCGGTCGAGCCGGTGAAGACCACCTTGTGCACGTCGGGATGCGACACGAAGCGCTGCCCCACGACCGAGCCCGACCCGACGACCACCCGGAAGAGGCCCTCGGGGAGCCCGGCCTCGAGGGCAAGCTCCCCCAGCCGCACGGCCGTGAGGGGGGTGAGCTCGGCGGGCTTGAGCACGACGGCGTTGCCCGCGGCGAGCGCCGGGGCGAAGCCCCAGGCGGCGATCGTCATGGGGAAGTTCCACGGCACGATGATCCCGACGACGCCGTACGGCTCGTGGTAGGTCACGTCGAGCCCGCCGGCCACCGGGATCTGCGATCCGATCAGGCGTTCCGGCGCCCCCGCGTAGTAGTTGAGCACCTGGGCGACGTGCTGCGCCTCCCAGCGGGCCGAGCCGATCGGGTGCCCCGAGTTGCGCACCTCCAGCGCCGCCAGCTCCTCGACGTGCGCCTCGACGACGCGGGCGAACGCCCGCAGCGCGTCCGCGCGGGCGACGGGGGCCAGGGCCGCCCACGCGCGCTGCGCGCGCACGGCGTCGGCGACGGCGGCATCCACCTCGGCGATGTCGGCGCGCTCGAGGGTGGTGATCTCGGTCCCGGTCGCGGGATCGATGACGGTGAAGGTGCTCATGCGGACACTTCCTGGTGGTGATCGGAACGTTCGGCCCGGTATCGCGCGGCGGCGGCGACGAGGCCGAGGAACAGGCGCCGGTCCTCGGCGTTCTCCTCCGGATGCCACTGCACGGCGACGAGGTAGTCGTCACCCGGCAGCTCGACGGCCTGCACGAGCCCGTCGTCGGTCCGCGCGGTCACGCGCAGTCCCTCGGCGACGCGGTCGACGCCCTGGTGGTGGTAGCTGTGGACGGTGAGGTCTCCGGCACCGACGAGGCCGGCGAGCCGGGTGCCGGCATCCACCTCGACGACGTTGTCGGCGAACACGCCGCCGCCCACGCGATACCTCTCGGTGCCGAGGGCCTCGGGGAGGTGCTGGTGCAGCGTCCCGCCCATCGCGACGTTGATGAGCTGCAGACCGCGGCAGATGCCGAAGACGGGGATGCCGCGCTCCCGCGCCCCCGCGAGAAGGGCGATCTCCCACGCGTCGCGGTCGGCACGGGCGGGGTCGGTCGTCGGGTGGCGCTCGGCGCCGTAGAGCTCGGGCTGCACGTCGAGCCCGCCGGTCAGGATGAGTCCGTCGAGGCCGTCGAGCACAGCATCGGCGGCCTGCTCCGGCCGGGGCTGCGGGGGCAGAAGCACCGCCGAGGCGCCCGAGGCGGTCACGGCGTCGAAATACTGCTGCGGGAGGAACGACGCGCGCACGTCCCACACGCCCTGCTTCGCGCGTTCGAGGTAGGTCGTGAGCCCCACGACGGGAGTCCGGTTCACGTCAGAGCCGCTCGAAACCACGCACCCGCTCCCAGTCGGTCACGGCGGCGTCGTAGGCCTCGACCTCGATGCGCGCCTGGTTGAGGTAATGCTCGACGACGTCGTCGCCGAACGCGGCACGGGCGATCGTCGACTCGCTGAAGAGCCGCGCCGCCTCGCGCAGGGTCGTCGGCAGGGTGTCGACGCCCGCGGCGTAGGCGTTGCCGGTGAGCGGCGCGGGGAGTTCGAGCTCGTTCTCGATGCCGTGCAGACCGCCCGCGATGATCGCGGAGATCGCGAGGTAGGGGTTCACGTCTCCTCCGGGCACGCGGTTCTCGACCCGCAGTGACGAACCGTGACCGACGACGCGCAGGGCGCACGTGCGGTTGTCGACGCCCCACGCCACGCCAGTCGGCGCGAACGAGCCCTTCGCGTAGCGTTTGTAGGAGTTGATCGTGGGGGCGTACAGCAGCGTGAACTCGCGGAGGGTGGCCAGGATGCCGGCGATCCAGTGCTCCATGAGTGGGCTGAACCCGTGTTCCCCGTCGCCCGCCATGACGGCCTCGCCGCCGTCGCCGCGCACCGAGAGGTGGATGTGGCAGCTGTTGCCCTCGCGCTCGTTGAACTTGGCCATGAAGGTCAGCGACTTGCCGTGGCGGTCGGCGATCTCCTTCGCGCCGTTCTTGTAGAGCGTGTGGTTGTCGGCGGTCTCGAGGGCTTCGGCGTAGCGGAAGGCGATCTCCTGCTGGCCGAAGTTGCACTCGCCCTTCACGCCCTCGCAGTACATGCCCGCGCCGTCCATGCCGAGGCGGATGTCGCGCAGGAGCGGTTCGAGGCGGGTGGTGGCGAGCAGGTTGTAGTCGACGTTGTAGTCGGTCGAGGGGGTGAGCCCGGTGTACCCCTTGGCCCACGCGTCGCGGAAGGAGTCGTCGAACACGATGAACTCCAGCTCGGTCCCCGCGTAGGCGGTGAGCCCACGCTCGGCGAGGCGCTCGCGCTGCGCGTTCAGGATGCCGCGCGGCGACTGCACGACGCGTTCGCGGTCCTCCCACGCGAGGTCGGCGAAGACGAGCGCCGTCCCGGGCTGCCAGGGGATGCGGCGGAGGGTGTCGAGGTCGGGCACCAGCAGCATGTCGCCGTAGCCCTTGTCCCAGCTCGACATCGCGTAGCCGTCGACGGTGTTGAGATCGACGTCGACGGAGAGCAGGTAGTTGCACGCCTCGGCGCCGTGACCCCGCACCTCGTCGCGCCAGAATCGCGCAGCCACGCGCTTTCCGACCAACCGGCCCTGCGCGTCGGGGAAGGCGACGACGACGGTGTCGATCTCTCCCGCCTCGATCGCGGCATCCAGGTCTGCAGTGGTGAGATTGCCCGCCATGGTGTCGTGTCCCTCTCGCCTCATCGGCGCCCTCCGATGCGGAGGACGTAACGAGGAACTTACACGCCAAAGGTAGACAGGTCGACCAATAGAGGGCCATGATTTCCCGCAAAGGCGAGCCCGAAGCCTGCCCGCATCCTTCTGGAGGTCACATGTCCACCTCGAGCAGTTCCCGCAAAAAGGTCGCCGGAGCCACCTATACGGAAACCGACGCCAGCTACTTCGAGAAACGCACCCTGAAACGCTCGGCGGGCGTGTGGGGACTGTGGGGACTCGCGGTCGCCGCGGTCATCTCCGGCGACTTCTCGGGCTGGAACTTCGGCATCGGCTTCGCCGGCTTCGGCGGCATGCTGATCGCCTTCGTGATCCTCGTGATCATGTACTACGGCCTCACGTTCTCGATCGGCGAGATGGCGGCGGCGATGCCCCACACCGGTGGGGCCTACTCGTTCGCCCGCTCGGCGATGGGCCCGTGGGGCGGCTTGGCCACGGGTCTGGCCGAGACGATCGAGTACGTCGCCACCACCGCCGTCGTCGTGTACTTCTCGGGCCAGTACGCCGACTCGGCGCTCGAACTGCTGACCGGGGTGAGCCTGCCCGCCTTCGTCTGGTGGATCATCCTGTACGCGCTGTTCATCGCTCTCAACGCCGCGGGGGCGAACATCTCGTTCGGCTTCGCGATCATCGTCTCGATCATCTCGATCGGCATCATCGTGGTCTTCGGCGCGATGGCGCTGATGTCGGGCGCGTTCGACTGGGGCTCGCTGTGGAACATCGCCCCCACCGACGGCAACACCGAGTTCCTGCCCTTCGGCGTCGGCTCGATCCTGCTGGCGCTCCCCTTCGCGATGTGGTTCTTCCTCGGCATCGAGGAGCTCCCCCTCGCAGCGGAGGAATCCCACGACCCCGCCCGCGACATCCCCCGCGCGGGGCTGTGGGCCCGCGGCACGCTGATCGTGACCGGCCTCATCGTGCTGTTCCTCAACACCGGCGTGCTGGGCGCCGAGGCGACGGGCGGCTCTCTCGAGCCCCTGCTCGACGGCTTCCGTGCGATGGTCGGCGATCAGGCCGCGGCGCTGCTGTCGCTCCTCGCGCTCGTCGGCCTGCTGGCATCGCTCATGGGCATCATGTTCGCCTACGGACGCAACATGTACTCGCTCTCGCGGGCCGGGTACTACCCGCGCTGGCTGTCGCTCACGGGAGCGCGCAAGACGCCGTGGGTCGCTCTCGTGTTCGGCGCCGTCCTCGGCTTCCTCGCCCTCGTGGTCGTCCAGGCGGCGGGCGGGGATGCCAGCCCCGCCGGCGCCATCGTGCTGAACATCGCCGTGTGGGGCGCGGTGGTGGCGTACTTCCTGCAGATGGTGTCGTTCATCGTGCTGCGGCGGAAGTTCCCGAACGCGCTCCGCCCCTACAAGAGCCCGTGGGGCCTGTTCGGCGCCTACTCGGCCGCGATCATCGCCGCCGTCGTGTTCTTCGGCCTCCTGCTGAACCCCGCGTACCTCCTGGCGATCGTCGCGATCATCGTCGTCTACGCGGTCATCTTCATCGCCTTCGCCGTCTACGGCCGGCACCGCCTCGTGCTCTCGCCCGAGGAGGAGTACGCCCTCTCCGGCGGACTCCACGGCGACCCGCAGAGGGAGGGCTACGACGCGATGGAGGGCGAGGTCTTCGGCGACCGGCGCTCCTGACCCAGCGGCGGAGGGGGCGGGCGCTGCGTCATCCGTCCCCTCCGGCGTGTCCTCCGGCGTGTGGCCTCGCGTGTTCGGGGCGCATTCCTCCGTCCGGGGCGCGCGACTCACGCCCCGGAGGGGGAATCGCGCCCCGAACGGATGCGGCGACAGAGCATCGGCGCGGCACGCCGACCCGGCCGGAGCGGATGCCGCGGACCCGATGTCACTGCAAGACGAACGACGCCGTTCCGGCCGACGGGATGCCGCCGATCGACACGCTCAGGTGATAGGTCGCCCCACCGCCCGGAGCGTACGGACGCTCGCTCTCGCACGAGCCGACGGAGGAGCGCGTGCGGTCCCAGGTGAGCGGTGCGGAGCTGGTGACGACCTGCCCGGCGGCGAGCGTCACCTCCATGTCGCTCGGCTCGGTCTGGCAGTCGGTCGAACGCCACCACACGTCGGAGCCACTGGTCACCGTGAACGATTGCGCGCTGGTGCCGACGTTCATCGTGCAGGGATTCGCCGAGGTGTTCGTCAGGCGGATCGAGAGCTGCGGGTTCTCACCCTGGCCGTACTGCCCCTTGTCGGAGAGCGCCTCGACGGTGATGTCGGCCGCGGTGCACTCGACGGGCCCCGACGGCGCGCTGGCGGTCGGCGTCGGGGAGCTCGACGGGGATGCCGCGGGCGCGGATGACGAGGGTGCGGCGGCGGGCGTGCTCTCGGCGGGGGCGGGGGTGTCGAGGGCTGTCGGGGCGGAGCGCCACGGCGGAGCCGCGACGAGCCACACGACGAGGCCGATCACGACGAGCGCCAGAAGGCCCGCCGCGAGACGACGTCGACGGTAGACCGCCGGGGACTGCCTCCGCCTACGGGGGGCATCGGTCATGGTTTCCAGGGTAGGCGCCTGGGCGGCGACGGCATTCCACGGCGCGCGCGCATCAGCACGCTCACAGGCACGCGGAGCCCTCAGCGCCGGGCGATGCGCGCGTCAGAGGTGCTTGAGCATCCGGGTGTTGCCGAGCGTGTTCGGCTTCACGTGCGCGAGGTCGAGGAACTCGGCGACGCCCTCGTCGGGGCTGCGCACGAGCTGCGAGTACACGTCGGGGTCGACCACCTGCTCGCCGATCGGAGCGAACCCGCGCCGCGTGAAGAAGTCGACCTCGAAGGTGAGGCAGAACAACCGGGCGACCCCCAGCTCGCGCGCGCGCTGCTCGAGGTCCTCCACGATGGCCCGACCCACGCCGTGGTGCAACCAGTCGTCGTGCACGATGAGCGTGCGGATCTCGGCGAGGTCGTCCCACATCACGTGCAGCGCGCCGCACCCGATGACGACCCCGTCGGCCTCGGCGACGACGAACTGCTGCACGGACCCGTAGAGCACGACGAGGTCTTTGCCGAGCAGGATGCGCTTCTGCACGAACGGCTCGAGCAGTTCGTGGATGCGTCGCACGTCGGCGGTTCCGGCGGGGCGGACGACGAACGGCGCGGGTGAGGTCATCGGAACAGCCTACGCCGCAACGACGAAGGGGCCCGGATGCCATGGCATCCGGGCCCCTTCTGAGCTAGGCGATCAGCTCCCCGCGAGGGTGTCGGGGGTGGCGGCGATCTCGCCAGCCGTTCCGACGCCGATCGCGACCTTCTCGCCGCGCGGAGCGGTGTCGAAGGTGAACTGACCGTTCTCGACGCCGACCTTCACGTGGTCGCCCGACTCGAGCTCGCCGTGCAGGATCTTCTCGCTGAGACGGTCCTCGACCTCGCGCTGCATGGCGCGGCGCAGGGGGCGCGCACCGAGCGTGGGGTCGAACCCGATCTCGATGAGCTTGTCCTTCGCGTCGTCCGACAGCTCGACCGTCATGTCGCGGTCGAGCAGGCGGTCGGCCAAGCGCTTGACGAACAGTCCGACGATCTGACGGAGCTCGTCCTTGTTCAGCTGCGGGAAGACGATGACGTCGTCGACGCGGTTGAGGAACTCGGGCTTGAAGTGGCGCTTGAGCTCTTCGTCGACCTTGCCCTTCATCCGCTCGTACGAGGTCTGCGCGCTGCCCTCGACCTGGAAACCGACCGGGCCACCGGCGATCGCCGACGAACCGAGGTTCGTCGTCATGATGATCACGGTGTTCTTGAAGTCGATGACGCGGCCCTGACCGTCGGTCAGACGACCCTCTTCGAGGATCTGCAGCAGCGAGTTGAAGATGTCGGGGTGGGCCTTCTCGATCTCGTCGAAGAGCACGACCGAGAACGGCTTGCGACGCACCTTCTCGGTGAGCTGGCCGCCCTCTTCGAACCCGACGAACCCGGGAGGGGCACCGAACAGGCGCGAGACGGTGTGCTTCTCACCGAACTCCGACATGTCGAGGGAGATCAGCGCACCCTCGTCGTCGAAGAGGAACTCGGCGAGCGCCTTGGCCAGCTCGGTCTTTCCGACACCGGTGGGGCCGGCGAAGATGAACGAGCCCGAGGGGCGCTTCGGGTCTTTGAGGCCCGCGCGCTGACGACGGATCGTGCGCGAGAGGGCCGCGATCGCCTCTTCCTGGCCGATGACGCGCTGGTGCAGCGCCTTCTCCATGAACATGAGGCGGCTGGACTCCTCCTCGGTGAGCTTGAACACCGGGATGCCGGTCGCCTGAGCGAGCACCTCGGCGATCAGGCCCTCGTCGACCACCGCGTGGGAGGCGACGTCGCCGGAGCGCCACTGCTTCTCGAGGCGCAGACGCTCAGCGAGCAGCGACTTCTCCTCGTCGCGCAGGGCCGCTGCCTTCTCGAAGTCCTGCTCCTCGGAGGCCTGCTCCTTCTGCTCGCGGACCTTGGCGATCTTCTCGTCGAACTCGCGCAGCTCCGGCGGCGATGACAGGATCGACAGGCGCAGGCGCGCGCCGGCCTCGTCGATCAGGTCGATGGCCTTGTCGGGCAGGAACCGGTCGCTGATGTAGCGGTCGGCGAGGTTCGCCGCGGCGACGATCGCACCGTCGGTGATCTGCACCTTGTGGTGGGCCTCGTAGCGGTCGCGCAGCCCCTTCAGGATGTTGATCGCGTGGGGCAGGCTCGGCTCCGCGACCTGGATCGGCTGGAAGCGGCGCTCGAGAGCGGCATCCTTCTCGAAGTGCTTGCGGTACTCGTCGAGCGTGGTGGCACCGATGGTCTGGAGCTCACCGCGGGCGAGGAGGGGCTTGAGGATGGATGCCGCGTCGATCGCGCCCTCAGCGGCACCGGCACCCACGAGGGTGTGGATCTCGTCGATGAAGACGATGATGTCGCCGCGCGTGCGGATCTCCTTGGTGACCTTCTTCAGGCGCTCCTCGAAGTCGCCGCGGTAGCGGGATCCCGCGATGAGCGAGCCGAGGTCGAGCGAGTAGACCTGCTTGTCCTTCAGCGTCTCGGGCACGTCGCCCTTGACGATGGCCTGGGCGAGGCCCTCGACGACCGCCGTCTTTCCGACACCGGGCTCGCCGATGAGGACGGGGTTGTTCTTCGAGCGGCGCGACAGGATCTGCATCACGCGCTCGATCTCCTTCTCGCGCCCGATCACGGGGTCGAGCTTGTTGTCGCGCGCGGCCTGCGTGAGGTTGCGGCCGAACTGGTCGAGCACGGCCGACCCGCCCTGGGCGGCACCCTGGCTCTGCTCGCCGGCCCCGGACGCGACGCCCGCGGGCTCCTTGCCCTGGTAGCCGGAGAGCAGCTGGATGACCTGCTGGCGCACCTTGTTCAGGTCGGCGCCGAGCTTGACGAGCACCTGGGCGGCGACACCCTCGCCCTCGCGGATGAGGCCGAGCAGGATGTGCTCGGTCCCGATGTAGTTGTGGCCGAGCTGCAGCGCCTCGCGCAGGGACAGCTCCAAGACCTTCTTCGCGCGCGGCGTGAAGGGGATGTGGCCGGTCGGCTGCTGCTGACCCTGGCCGATGATGTCCTGCACCTGCTCGCGGACGGCGTCGAGCGAGATGCCGAGCGACTCGAGCGCCTTCGCGGCGACGCCCTCGCCCTCGTGGATCAGCCCGAGCAGGATGTGCTCGGTCCCGATGTAGTTGTGGTTGAGCATCTTCGCCTCTTCTTGGGCGAGGACGACCACACGACGGGCACGGTCGGTGAATCTCTCGAACATCTCAGTCCCTCCAGAAATGGGCTGACAGGCACGCCTCCGCGCGCCGTACATCGAGAGTAACCAGCGGCCGGATGCCGGAGACGCGTGTTCGCCGTGGGCATACCGCCGTGACACCCGGCGTTGCGAAACCTATCGAGTATCGATACCTTATCGACAGTCAATAACAACGATCATCGATAAGGAGCGATCATGGCATCCCCCCGATCCACCTCGCGCACCCTCTCCCGCGGCGACACCGGCAGCTTCCTGCTCTTCATCGTCGCGGGCGTCGCCATCGCCGCCTGGGCGGTGATCCGTTCCGTGGGCACCATCGTGGCCGCCGTCGGCAACCGCGACGTGCGCGTCCCCATCGAGTTCCTCGACACCGTCGCCCAGGCGCCGATCGGTCCCGACGGGGCGTCCGTCCCCGTCGAGCTGACCGGCGCGGTGGTCACCGCCCCCTCGCTCCCCCTCGCCTCGCTCTGGGCGCTGTTCCTCTCGCAGGGGATCTTCGCCGCCGCGGTCGTGACGGTGGTGGTGCTGCTCGTCGTCCTGTGCGTCGGCATCCTGAAGGGGGAGATCTTCAGCCGCCGGCACACCCGTCTGGTAGCGGCCGCCGGCATCGTCTCGCTCGTCGCGGCGTTCGCGGTGCCGTTCTTCCACAACATGGTCGCGAACGGCGCCCTCGCGTGGCTGTCGGATCGCACCTACGACCGCGGACTGACCCAGCAGATCGACCTCCCGATCCTCATCGTGATCGGCTTCGTCGCGGGACTCTCCAGCACCGTGTTCACGGTCGGCGATCGCCTGCGGCGCGACACCGAGGGCCTCGTATGAGCCCGGCCGCCGCCGACGAGGGGCCCACCGGCATCCATTGCCGCCTCGACGAGCTGCTGGAGGCCCGCGGGATGACGCTGACCCGACTGAGCGAGCTCGTGGGCGTCTCGGTCGTCAACCTCTCGGTGCTCAAGAACGACCGGGCGAGGGCGGTCCGCTACTCGACGCTGTCGGCCATCTGCCGCGTGCTGGAGTGCGAGGTGGGCGACCTGCTGGTCGTCAGCCCGTGAGACCCCGCGGGCCGGCGCTCAGCGCGAGCCCAGCACCGGGATCGGATCCGGCGCATCGACTCCGCCACCCGACAGCACCACCGACACGGCACCCTCGGGCGCCCCGTCGCCGACGTCGGCGAGGGTGACGCGCGGGGCGAGGTCCATCGTGCAGATCTGGTCGGCGGGCGGGGCGGCGAACTGCACCGTGATGCCGGTCCCGGTCGTGGTGACCGACTCCACGGTGGGCGGGCAGCCGGAGCTGCCGTAGGTGACGAGGGCGATGGTGCGCGCGTCGACCCAGCCGGCGCTGGGAGCGAACTGCTCCGCGTCGGACGGGGCGGAGGTCAGCGGTGCGAGGGTCGTCCGCCCCTCGGCCGCGCCTTCCACGGTCACCTCAAGCGATCGGGTGGGGTCCACGCCCGCGGGCAGGCCCACCAGGGTGGCCCGCGGAGCCATGTCGCGCGTGCAGTCCGTGCGGGTGGACTCCCCGAGGGTGACGGTGAGGGCGTCATCGGACAGGGCCGGCTCCGCACTGACGACGGGCACGCAGGTCGAGCTCCCCCAGGTGACGACGGCGATCGCGCGACCCGCGTCGAGCCATGCGGCCCCGACCTCGGCCGCCGATGCCGACTCCCCGGCATCCGGACTGGACGAGGCGGACGGCGAGGTCTCCTGCGCGGGCGACGACGCGCCGGTGGCGCAGCCGGTGAGGGCGCCGGCGGCCAGCAGGCCGGCACCGAGGGCGGCGATGAGAGTCAGACGATGACGGGACATGTGGACCTCCGGGGCGAGTTCCGCCCCATGATGGCGGAGATTCCTGGATGCCGGCGGCGAAGCCGCGGCGCGCCACCGCCGGAGCATCACTGCAGCGCCGAGGTGAGCCGCGCGAGGTTGTCGAGGATCGTCGAACGGAGCGGCTGGTGCTTCCACTCCTCGATCGTGAGCTGGCGGCTGAGGCTGCGGTAGGTGTGCTCGACGGCGCGCATGTCGCGGACGAACTCCTCGCCCCGCACGAGCATCGACACCTCGAGGTTAAGACCGAACGATCGCATGTCCATGTTGCTCGAGCCGATGACCGCGACCTCGTCGTCGATCGTCACGCTCTTGGAGTGCAGGATGAACGGCTTGCGGTACATCCAGATGACCACGCCGGCGCGCAGGAGCGCCTCGTAGTAGCTGCGCTGGGCGTGGTAGACCATCGCCTGGTCACCCTCTTCGGACACGAAGAGCTCGACGTGGACGCCGCGCTGGCACGCCGTCGTGATCGCCAGGAGGAGGGCCTCGTCGGGGACGAAGTAGGGGCTTACGATGATGATGCGCTCGCGCGCGGCGAAGAGCAGCCCGAGGAAGAGCTTGAGGTTGTTCTGGAAATCGAAGCCGGGACCCGAGGGCACGATCTGGCAGTCGAGGTCGCCGGGGCCGGAGGTCACGCTGAACAGGTCGATCTCGTCGCGCAGGGTCTCGTCGGTCTCGCTGTACCAGTCCGAGAGGAACACGGCGTTGATGCTGGCCACCACGGGGCCTTCGACGCGCACCATCAGATCGACCCAGTGCAGGCCGCGACGGATGTTCTTGCGCAGGTTGTACGACGAGTCGGTGACGTTCTGCGAGCCCATGTAGGCGACGTCGCCGTCGATGACGAGGAGCTTGCGGTGGTTGCGCAGGTCGGGGCGCTGATACCGCCCGCGCAACGGCTGCACGGGGAGCATGAGATGCCAGTGCGCGCCCATGTCGTCGAGACGCCGGAGGGTCTGCTTGTAGAAGGGCTTGCCCCGGTTGGCCCAGTGATCCAGCAGCACGCGGACGACGACACCGCGCTCGGCCGCCTCCTCGAGGGCGCGGAAGAAGTTGTCGGTCGATTCGTCGGACTGCAGGATGTAGAACTCGACGTGCACGTAGCGCTTCGCGAGGCGGATGGCCTCGGCCATGGCATCCAGGCTCTGCTGGTAGTCGGCGATGAGGGTCGCGGCGTTGTCACCGGCGATCGGCATCGCCCCGAGGTTGCGGTTGAGGCGCACGAGGGCGCGGAACCAGTCGGGGGCGTGGGGACGCAGGGTGCCGAACTCGAGCGACGCGCTCGTGTCGTGGATGTACTCGTTGATCGCGGTCTGCTTGCGCCGGCGCTTGCGCGGCAGACGGGGATTGCCGATCAGCAGGAAGAGGAAGACCCCGAGGAAGGGGATGAAGTAGATCGCCAGGAGCCACGCCATCGCGGCGGTCGGGCGGCGGTTGCGCGGCACGATGATGATCGCGGCGATACGCACCACGAGGTCGACGACGAACAGCGTGATGACGAGCCAGCTCGCGTCGAACGTGGCGGTGATCACGGGTCCTCCTGAGCGGGTCGTCCACCCAGCGTAGCGAGGGGCTGCGACAGCGGTCGCGCGATCGTCAGCTCGCGGGACCGTCGCCGGTGGAGGCGACCGGCGGGAGGCCGCGCTTCGCGCGCTCCTCGGCTTCGATGCGCGAGTAGACCTTGCGCTCGGTGCGGTCCATGCGGATCACGTTGCGGAGGATGAAGAAGAACACGACCGAGACGACGATCGTGGGCAGGATCGCCCACAGCATCGCGACCCAGGTCTCATCCATACCCCCAGGATACCCGCGCACCGCTCCTCCCCACGCGCCGTGGCAGTCGGGTTATCCACGATCGAGGTTTCCCGCCCCGCGCGCGGATGCCGTGACCCGGCACGCTCGTGCCCATGACCCCGACCGTCGTCCGCGCCGCCTCGTCCGCCTCGTTCCTCGCCCTCGTCCCGCACCTGCTGGAGTGCACCCCGCGGGAAAGTCTCGTCGTCGTCCCCTTCGCCGACGGGCGATCTCTCGGGGCCATGCGCGTCGACCTCCCCCGCGGCGGGCCGACCGAGGCCGAGAGCATCGCGTCGACCGTCATCGGCATGGCGTGCAAGGTCGCGTCGACGGACGCGATCGTCCCGGTCGTGTACACCGACAGCCCGGTGACCGGCGGCTCCGACCTCCCGGAACGCGCGCTGATCGACGAGGTCGTGTCTCGAGCGGGCATCTGCGGCCTGCGCGTGCTCGACGCTCTCGTCGTCGGTCCCGATGCCTGGGCCTGCTACCTCGACCCCGCGGGCGCGTCCGCGGGTCCGCTGTCCGAGATCGCCGACGCCGACGCCCGAGGAGCCGACGCACTCCCCCGCACCGACCAGTTCTCCGCCGCCGCGCTCCCCGCGGTCGACACCGAGACCGCGGCATCCGTGGCGCGATCGCTCGGCGACGTCGACGACGCCCTCGGCCGCCCGCGCGATCGGCGTCGCCTGCCGCTCGCGCGGCGAGCCGAGGCCGATGAGATCGTGTCACTGCTCGCCGACCCGCCCGCCCTGTTCGAGAGGGCGGTCACCGAGTCGGGGCGCCTGCGGTCGACGATGATCGCGGCCCTCGCGTTCTGCCTCGAGCGTCCGTCGCTGCGCGACGTGGCCCTCATGCAGTGGGCCGCCGATGTCGCCGCCGGCGATGCGGTGCTGCGCGCGCAGACCGCGTTCAGCGCGGGCACGCCCTTCCCCGAAGACCTCGCGCGTCCGATGTGGGGAGAGGGCCCGCAGCCCGAGCCCGAGCGCCTTCGGGCCGCCCTGGAGGTGTGCCGGCAGGTCGCCGCGACCGTGCCGCCCGATCGACGACCCGGGGCCCTGTCGGCCTGCGCCTGGCTGGCGTGGGCGCTGGGACGCTCGTCGCACGCCGGGACCTACGCCGAAGAGGCGATCCGCATCGACCCCCAGCACGGCCTCAGCGCGATCATGCTGAGCCTTCTCGACGCCGGTCGCCTGCCCGAGTGGGTCTTCGAGCGCCCTACTTCACCAGCGGGAAGAGGATCGTCTCACGGATCCCGAGCCCGGTGATGGCCATCAGCAGACGGTCGATCCCCATCCCCATCCCCCCGGTGGGCGGCATCCCGTGCTCGAGCGCCCGGAGGAACTCCTCGTCGATCGGCATCGCCTCGTCGTCGCCCCGCGCGGCGAGCTTGGCCTGCTCGACGAAACGCTGGCGCTGGATCACCGGGTCGACCAGTTCGGAGTACCCGGTGGCGAGCTCGAATCCGCGGACGTACAGGTCCCATTTCTCCACGACCCCCGCGATGGAGCGGTGCTCGCGGACGAGGGGACTCGTGTCGACCGGAAAGTCCATGACGAAGGTGGGGCGCGTCAGGCCCCCCTTCACGAAGTGCTCCCACAGCTCCTCGACCCACTTGCCGTGGGTCTCGTGCGGAGGCGCGTCGACACCGGACTTCTCACCGAGAGCGCGCAGCTCGTCGAGCGAGGTCTCGGGGGTGACCTGATGACCGGATGCCGCCGACAGCGAGTCGTACATCGAGATGCGGTCCCAGTCTCCGCCGAGGTCGTACTCGGTGCCGTCGGCCCACGTCACGGTGGTCGAGCCGGCGACCGCGATCGCGGCATCCTGGATGAGCGTCTGGGTCAGGTCGGCGATGCCGTTGTAGTCGGTGTAGGCCTGGTAGGCCTCGAGCATCGCGAACTCGGGGCTGTGCGTGGAGTCGGATCCCTCGTTGCGGAAGTTGCGATTGATCTCGTAGACGCGGTCGATGCCGCCGACGACCGCGCGCTTGAGGTAGAGCTCCGGCGCGATGCGCAGGAAGAGCTCGGTGTCGAAGGCGTTCGAGTGGGTCGTGAACGGCCTGGCCGACGCGCCGCCGTGCTGCACCTGGAGCATCGGGGTCTCGACTTCGACGAAGTCGCGCTCGGTGAAGGTGCGGCGCAGGCTCGCGTTGACCGTGGCGCGAGCGAGCACGGTCTCGCGCGCCCGGTCGCGCACGATCAAGTCGAGGAAGCGGCTGCGCACCCGGCTCTCCTCGCTGAGCTCGGTGTGCAGATTGGGCAGCGGCAGCACGGCCTTGGCCGCGATGCGCCACTCGGCGACCATGATCGACAGCTCGCCACGGCGGCTCGAGATGACCTCGCCCGAGACGAACACGTGGTCGCCGAGGTCGACGAGCTCCTTCCACGCCTGCAGCGACTCCTCGCCGACGACGCCCTGCGACACCATCGCCTGGATGCGGCTGCCGTCACCGGCCTGCAGCGACGCGAAGCAGAGCTTGCCGGTGTTGCGACTGAACACCACGCGCCCGGCGACGCCGACGGTCTCGCCCGTCTCTTCACCGGCCTCGAGCTCGCCGAAGCGCTCGCGCAGGGAGGTGATGGTGGTCGTGACCGGGACCGACACCGGGTAGGCGCCGCCCGCGGCGTCGCTGCGCTCGGCGAGCAGTCGCTCGCGCTTGGCCAGGCGTACCGCCTTCTGCTCGAAGACCTCGTCTTCGGTGGGTTCGGCGGCGTCGTTCGCGGGCGCGTCGGTCATCGTGCAAGCTCCTCGGGGTCCTCCCCAGTGTATTCGCCCGGCCCGGGCCGCTCGGGGCACTCGCCCGCCTCGACGGTCGGCCACCTTCGCCGCACGCCGTGCCGCAGCGGCCGTCGCCCGCGTCCGGGTCGGGCCGCCGGATCGTCAGCGCAACGAGATCTCGGCGTTGTCGATGAAGCGGTGGCCACCGACGGTCGCCGCGATCAGCGCGAAGGCGCGACCGCGATGCCCCTCGTCGACCGGCAGGAACGTCGCCGGATCGACCACGCTCAGGTACTCCAGCGAGATGCGCTGCTCGCCCATGAGCGCCGACTGGGCCGCCGCGATGCACGCGTCGACGCCCATGTCGGCATTCGACGCAGCGGCCTCCAGAGCACGCGGGAGCTTGGCGACCGCCCGGCGGTCGACCTCGTCCAACAGGGCGATCCGGCTCGACACCGGCAGGCCGTCGTCGGTGCGCACGGTGGGGACCGTGTCGATCTCGACGGGGAAGTTCAGATCGCGCACCATCCGCCGCACCAGGAAGATGCGCTGCAGATCGCGCTCACCGTAGACGGCGACGTGGGGGGCGACCAGATGGAACAGCTTCGCCTCGACGGTCAGGACGCCGTCGAAGTAGAACGGGCGCACCCGACCCTCGTAGCGGAGCCCGACGTCGCCCGCCGACACCCGTGTGGTCGCCGTGCCGGCCGGCAACAGCTCCGCCGCGGTCGGGGCGAAAACCACGTCGACCGCGAGATCGTCGAGAACGCGCGCGTCCGCGTCAGGGGAGCGGGGGTAGGCCGCGGTGTCTTCGGCCGTACGGAATCGCAGCGGGTTGACGAACGTCGAGACCACCACCACGTCGGAGCGCTCCCGGGCACGCTTGATGAGGTCGACATGGCCGTCGTGCAGGGCTCCGAGCGTCGAGACGAGCGCGATGCGGGGTCCCTGCGCGGCGCGGTCGGTCCCTCGGATCTCGTCGAGTCGGGCGCGCAGATCCTCGAGGGTGGCGATCATCCGTCGATCGTAGCGTCGCCGTCGAGGCGACCCGCGCCGGTGCCCTCGACGAGGGCGTGGTCGACGCTCGAGCGCACGAGCGCTGACAGGTACCCGCCCGGGTTGTCGATGCCGACTCGGCTCAGCAGGTCGGACGACTGTCGCACGATCGAGCGAGAGAACTCCGTCGCCGTCGCGATCGCCTCGGCGTACGTCGGTCGATCGCGCTCGGCCACGACGACGGGCTCGCATCCGAGTTCGACGGCGAGAGCTTGGGCGATGGGCAGCACGGGTGCGGGCGCCGTCACCGCGGCGTACGCCTGGGCGAGCTGGCGGAGGTCGATCGACGACGCACCCGTGAAGACGATGGCGGGGTGGATGGCGAGGGGGATGGCCCCCCGCTGCGCCGCGGGATCGAGAACACGCGCGCCGTATGCGGCGTCGGTGTGCAGCACCAGCTGTCCGGGCTGCCAGGCGCCGAGCTCCGCGAGACCGACCACGAGGCCCGGGAGCTGGTCGTGCGGAACCGCGATGACCACGAGTTCACTCCGGCGCACGACCTCGTCGGCCGTGAGCTGCGGCACTCCGGGCAGGATCGCCTCGACACGGTCGTCGTCCGAGCCCGAGGTGATCCCGGTGAGAAGGTGTCCGGCGCCTGCGAGGGCGGCCGCGACGACGGGTCCGACTCGTCCGGCGCCGATTACCCCGACGCCGAGGCGTCCGTCGCGACCGCCGCTCATCCGGCCCACCGATGCGTGCGGTCGCCCGCGGCCGCCACCACGCCGCCGCGCGCGGTGGCCTCGAACACGCGGAGGGCGTCATCGCGGTCGATCGCGCCGACGGCGGTCTGCACCGTGCCCGCGATGACGTGACCGGTGAGGGTCGCCGTGCGAGCCGCGCGGGCCAGCGGCCCCTGATGCAGGCCGATCGACTGCAGCCGGGCGAGCGGCAGCACGGTCAGCGAACGCCAGACCCACCCCCGGCGCAGCAGGAGCGCGTCGGCGGTGAGGAGAACGCCGTTGCGGCGCCACGACAGCGGCCGCAGCCACCGCGCGCGTCGCGGAGTCGTCACGTAGGGGTCGTCATCCACCGGACCCAGGATGCCGTCACGGAACACGAGTGTCCATTCCTCGCTCGACAGGCCGGGGGCGAGGATCCGCAGCACCTTCTCGACGTCGGCACGCGTGCCGATGGGCAGCACGGCCGCGATCTGGTCGGCGCTGGAGTCGGTGGACGAGCGACCCGACAGGCGGTTCACCGTCACCGCCCACCACCCGAAGGGACGCCACAGCAGGGGCTGGCGCACCTCGATGGCGTGCACGCGCCCCGGCGGGACGACCTCCGTGACCGTGGTGAAGAGACCGAACGTGACGCGCACCCCATCGGCGGTCGGGGCGATCGAGTACCGCAGCCCCCGCGCGATCGAGCGCACGTAGTACGCACCGAAGGCGAGGAACATGGGCACGACGGTGAAGAGCAGCCACAGCGTCGACACCGATGCCGCGACGACGATCCCGATCACGAAGGCGATCAGCACGAGGGTCGATCCGCTCAGCACGCGCGAGGCGAAGAGGCGGCCCAGCGGGATGCGCACGATGCTCTCGGGCTCGGCGTCGGAGAAGTCCTCCCCGTCGACGATGCCCTGCAGCCCGTCGGCGACGGTGTCGGCGGCCGCCGTCACGAGGGAGCGCTTCGCCCCCGGACCGGCGCCCGCCTCGGCCAGACGTCGACCCGACGCCAGCCGGAGGATGTCGCCACGGATCGCCTCGGCATCCGCGCCCGAAAGGTACTCGAGCTTGACGTTCGCGTCGAGACCGGCACCCACGACTTCGAGCTTCGCGAGCCCGAGCAGGCGCGCGACCATCGGACGGGTCAGGTTCACGCCCTGCACGCGATCCAGCGGGGCCCGGCGATGGGTGCGGAAGAGCACACCGGAGCGCACCTCGACGTCGTCGTCGCCGATGCGCAGGGTGTGGAAACGCCACGACAACCGGAACAGCACCAGCAGCACGAGGAGGACGACCAGGGCCACTCCGGCCGCGATCAGGATGAGGTTGTTCGCCAACAGGAAGTCCACCGGGTCGGGCGGGACCGCCCCGGGCGGGAGGTCGGTGAAGATCGGGAAGAACAGCTCCAGCAGCCGCTCGCGGAGATTGGCCACGATGAGGCCCCCGATGACGAGCAACGAGAGACCGCCGCGCAGCAGGGGCGTCAGCGGGTGCAGTCGGTGCCATCCGCCGTCGCTGTACGGCGATCGCACGACCGACCGCGGCACCCCGGGGCCGCCTGCCGGATCCGGGGTGGCGGCATCCGGGGCGATTCCGGGCCCGTCGCCCGACGCCGCGACCCCGGACCCGTCGCCCGACACCGCGACCCCGGACCCGTCGCCCGACGCGGCGACCTCGGTCCCGTCGCCCGCCGCCGCGACCTCGGTCCCGTCGCCCGCTGCCGCGACCTCGGCGGGCGCTCCCGGCGCGACGTCGGCCGTGGGCTCCGGCGTCGCTCGCGAGCCGGTGTCGGTCGGCTCGACCGCGTCGTCGCGAGCGCGATCGTCCGTGTCGCTCACAGCCCTGTCCGTCGCGTCTCCGCCACGGCGACGAGGGTGTCGCGCAGCTGCTCGGCCGCCTCCTGCGTGAGCCCCGGGATCGTCACACCGGTCGAGGCCGCGGCCGTGACGAGCTTGAGCTGGGCGATCCCGAACCCGCGGTCGAGGGGCCCGTGCGTGATGTCGACGAGCTGCATGCGCCCGTACGGCACCGCGACGACACGCTGCCACAGGATGCCGCGGCGGAAGACGAGGTCGTCCTGACGCAGCTGATAACCGAACGAGCGCGCCTGCCGCGGCGTGATGAGCAGACCGATCGCCGTCACGACGAGCACGATGCCCGCGGGGATCCACTGCCAGGGCACGCCCGTGAAGACCTGAACCACGATGGGGACGACGAGCGCGAGGAGGAAGACAACCCCCTGCGAGATGAGCTGCACCCACACGTAGGCGCGCGCCAGCTGGTGCCACGTCCCGTCGCCGAGAGGAAGGCGACCGGCGGCGCGCGGCTCCAGGATGCGCGAGAACGTCCGCGCGTCGAGGGCGTCGACGCGCGGCGGGGCGTCAGATGCCGACGGGTCCGGCAGGGGTGTTCCCGGGGGTGTCGTCATCGTCGTCCTTCCGGATGGTGCACAACTGCTCGGCCACGAGCCCCGCGACGACGAGGACGACCGCGCACACGACCGTCGCGATGATCGATCCCATCGAGCCTAGCGACGGTGTCGCGGGCCGGCTCAACAGGAACGCGAGCAGACCGGCGCCGAATCCGAAGGCCGCAGCCCCCACGAGCGACGACGCCTTCGCGAGCATCGCGATGCGCAGAGCCCGGAACGGGTCGATGCGTCGCTCACTTCTCCCCCGCGTCGCGCGGAACACCGGCACCGCGAGAATGACGATCACCGCACCGACGAGCGCGAGGATCGTCGGCAGACTCGCCGCGGGGGTGAACGTCGCGCGACCCATCGCCGTGAGCATCGTGTCGAGGACGAAGCCGACCACGCCGCCGATGATGGCGGCGATGAGCAGGATGCCGGCACCGGTGCGCTTCATCGTGCTCCTCCCCGCAGCGCGGCGAGAAGGTCGTCGACCCGACCGCGGCCGGGGATCACGGCATCCGGGTCCACGTCGAGCCACGGCGCGAGCACGAAGTCGCGCTCGTGCGCGCGCGGGTGCGGGACCACGAGGTCGTCGCGGTCGATGATCTCGTCGCCGTAGGCGATGAGGTCGAGGTCGAGCGTGCGGTCGCCCCATCGTTCGCGACGCACGCGACCATGGCGCGCCTCGATGCGGTGGAGGGCGGCGAGCAGCGCCGTCGGAGCCAGTCTCGTGCGCAGCGTCGCAACGGCGTTGAGGTAGCGGGGTGCGTCGTCGTCCTCGCCGTCGAGGGTCACGGCGACGGTCTCGATCGGCGCCGACACCGTGACGTCGGCCGTGAGGGGCAGCGCCCGCAGTTCGGCAACGGCCGCGGCTAGGGTCTCGGCCCGCTCCCCGAGGTTCGCGCCCAGTGCGACCACGGCCGCGACGGGAGAGGTGCGCGGCGCCTCTCCGATGCCGTGCGCCAGTCGCACGCTCACGAGCGCCCGCGCGTGATCGTCACCGACACGTCGGCGAAGGGGACGGGGATGGGCGCCGCGGGCTTGTGCACCGTGACGGCCACGGCCTCGATCCGCTCGTCGCGGAGCACCTCGTCGGCGATGCGCGCGGCGAGCTTCTCGAGCAGGTCGACCGGCTCCCCCGACACGATCGCGGCGATGCGTTCCGCGAGCTCGCCGTAATGGACCGTGTCGACGACGTCATCCGTCTCCGCCGCCCGTGCGAGCGGGAGGTAGACCGTCGCGTCGACGACGAACTCCTGCCCGTCGCGCTTCTCGTCGGGGTAGACCCCGTGGTACCCGAAGGCGCGCACGCCCGTCAGGGTGATGTGGTCGACGGCATCCATCAGGCCTCCCAAGCGCGGGCGACGGCGAGCGCGTCGCGGGTGGTCGGTACGTCGTGAACGCGCACAGCCCAGGCTCCGGCCCGGGCGGCGAGGGCGCTCGTGACGGCGGTGGCGAGGTCGCGGCGGGCGAGGCCGGCGTCGTCGCCGAGCACGTCGGCGAGGAATCTCTTGCGGCTCGTGCCGACGAGAACGCGCCGACCGGCGGCGACGAGGTCGGGCAGCGCCCGCAGCGTCTGCCAGTTCTGGACGCCGCGCTTGCCGAACCCGATCCCGGGGTCGACGACGATCCGCGACGCCGGGATGCCGGCGGCCTCCGCGGCCGCGACGCGTTCGTCGAGTTCCGCGGCCACCTCGGCAGCCACGTCGACGTACTCCGCGCGCGCGTACATCTCGCTCGACGGCCCGCGCCAGTGGCCGATCGCCACCTCGGCTCCGCTCTCGGCCACGGCCGCGAGCATCTCGGGGTCGGCGAGACCTCCTGACACGTCGTTGACCAGGCGCGCACCTGCCGCCACCGCGGCCGCCGCAGTCGAAGCGTTCATGGTGTCGATGCTGACGTACGCCCCCTCGGATGCCAGGGCGGCGACGACGGGGAGCACGCGCTGCTGCTCGACCCGGGGCGAGACGCGCTCGGCACCGGGCCGCGTGGACTCTCCGCCGATGTCGAGCAGGTCGGCGCCCTGCGCCCGCAGACGGCGGGCGTGGGCGATGGCCACGTCGGGGTCGAGGTAGCGTCCGCCGTCGCTGAAGGAATCGGGGGTGACGTTGACGATCGCCATCACGAGGCTCACGCGCGCGCTCCGATCAGGGCGACGAGCTCGGCGCGGGCCACGGGCTCCGCGTAGGCGCCGCGAGCGGCGATCGTCACGGTCGAGGCGTCGAGCTGCCGGCCACCGCGCATGGTGACGCATTCGTGGGTGGCATCCAGGACGACGAGGACCCCGCGGGCGTCGAGGGCGGATGCGATGGCGTCGGCGATCTGCTCGCCCAGGCGCTCCTGCACCTGAGGACGGGCGGCGAGGATGTCGATGACCTTCGGCAGTGCGCCGAGACCCACGACCTCCTCCCCCGGCAGGTAGGCCACGTGCGCGCGGCCGCGGAACGGCAGCAGATGGTGCTCGCACATCGAGCGGAACGCGATGTCGCGCACCATCACCGCTCCCGAGGGCAGCGTGTCGGGCGCCGGTCCCCGCGACACCGAGATGGTGTGCTGAAGCGGCGCGCCGGCATCCTGATTCACTCCCGAGAAGAACTCGGCCCAGCTGTCGGCGACGCGCGCCGGGGTCTGCCGGAGGCCGGGGCGATCGGGGTCTTCCCCGATCGCCTCCAGCAGCTCACGGACGAGGGCTGCGACCCGCTCTCGATCGACGGCCACGGCGCCTCAGGCGGTCGCCGGGCGTGTCTGTCCGCTCGGACGGGGCTGCGCCTGAGCCTGCGTCTGCGCTCCCGCCTCGGCGGAGGCGGCGATGCCGGCCGGAGCCTGACGACGCGGGACGTCGACCGGGGGCTGGTTCGAGACGGGACGATCGCCCGACGACAGCCACTGCGGACGCGGGGTGAGGCGCTTGACGTCCTTGAAGATCTCGGCGAGCTCGATGTGGTCGAGCGTCTCCTTCTCGAGCAGCGCCAGGGCGAGGCGGTCGAGCACCTCGCGGTTGTCGTTGATGACCTGGTACGCCTCGTTGTGCGCCTGCTCGATGAGCGCGCGCACCTGGCTGTCGACACGCTCGGCGATCCGCTCCGAGAAGTCGCGGCCGTGGCCCATGTCGCGACCCATGAAGACCTCGCCCGACGAGGAGCCGAGCTTCACGGGGCCGACCTCGTTGGTCATGCCGTACTCGGTGACCATCTTGCGGGCGATGCTGGTGGCCTTCTCGATGTCGTTCGAGGCGCCGGTCGTGGGGTCGTGGAAGACAATCTCCTCCGCGACGCGGCCGCCCATCGCGTACGTCAGCTGGTCCTGCAGCTCGTTGCGGGTGACGGAGTACTTGTCGTCGAGCGGGAGCACCATCGTGTAGCCCAGAGCCTTGCCGCGCGGGAGGATCGTCACCTTCGTCACGGGGTCGGTATGGTTCATCGCCGCCGCGGCGAGGGCGTGACCACCCTCGTGGTAGGCCGTGATGAGCTTCTCTTTGTCCTTCATCACGCGCGTGCGCCGCTGGGGACCGGCGATGACGCGGTCGATCGCCTCGTCGAGGGCCCGGTTGTCGATGAGCTGCGCGTTCGAACGCGCGGTGAGCAGCGCCGCCTCGTTGAGCACGTTCGCCAGGTCGGCACCGGTGAAGCCGGGCGTCTTTCGCGCGACGACCTCGAGGTCGACCGAGTCCGACAGCGGCTTGCCGCGGCCGTGCACCTCGAGGATGCGCTGGCGGCCCTTGAGGTCGGGGGCGTCGACGCCGATCTGACGGTCGAAGCGGCCCGGGCGCAGCAGAGCGGGGTCGAGGATGTCGGGGCGGTTGGTCGCCGCGATCACGATCACGTTGACCTTGGGATCGAAGCCGTCCATCTCGACGAGCATCTGGTTCAGCGTCTGCTCGCGCTCGTCGTGACCGCCGCCCATACCGGCACCGCGGTGGCGCCCGACGGCGTCGATCTCGTCGATGAAGATGATCGCCGGCGAGCTCTCCTTCGCCTGGTTGAAGAGGTCGCGGACACGGCTTGCGCCGACGCCGACGAACATCTCGACGAAGTCCGACCCGGAGATCGAGTAGAACGGCACACCGGCCTCGCCGGCGACGGCGCGGGCGAGCAGGGTCTTACCGGTTCCGGGAGGGCCGTACAGCAGCACGCCCTTCGGGATGCGGGCGCCGACCTCTTCGAACTTCTTGGGGTCCTTGAGGAATTCCTTGATCTCGTCGAGCTCTTCGATCGCCTCGTCGGAGCCCGCGACATCCTGGAAGGTGACGGTCGGCGTCTCCTTGGTGACGAGCTTGGCGCGCGACTTGCCGAACTGCATGACCTTGCTGCCGCCGCCCTGGGCGCTGGAGAGCAACCACCAGAACAGCAGGCCGAGCAGGATCAGCGGGAGCAGGAGGCCGATCAGACCGTCGAACCAGCTGGGCTTGGGCACGACGTCGTTGAAGCCGTCGGCGGGGGCCGCGGCGTCGATCGCGTTGGCGACCTCGTTCGCGCGGGCCTGGCTGAAGTAGAACTGCACGTCGTTCGCGCCCTCGAAGGGCTGCGACAAGGTCAGATCGACGCGCTGATCGGGATCGTTCGTGACGACCTGGGTCACGGTGCCGCCCTTGAGCAGGTCCAGCCCCTCCTTGGTGGACACCTGACGGGCACCACTGAGGTTGGAGATGAGGGAGAAACCGACGACCAGAAGCAGACCGACCAGCAGAACGTAGACGATCGGATTACGCGTGATCTTCTTGAAATTCATGGTGGGCGAGCCCAGCCCTTTCGTGATCCTCCGCCGAAACGCGGTCGCAACAGGCTAACGCCCGCGGACTATGCCGGGCCTGTGCGTTCGTCGAGGGCGTACGCCGGACTCCGCTCCGAACGCCTCAGGAATACACGTGCGGTGCGAGGACGGCCACATCGCGGAGGTTGCGATAGCGCTCGGCGTAGTCCAGTCCGTAGCCGATCACGAAATCATTGGGGATGTCGAAGCCGACGTAGCGGCAATCCACTTCCACCTTCATCGCATCCGGCTTTCGCAGCAGCGCCAGCACTTCGACCGACTCCGCTCCGCGCGAGGCGAAGTTCTCGAGCAGCCAGCTCAGCGTCAGACCCGAGTCGATGATGTCCTCGACGATCAGCACGTGCTTTCCGGTGATGTCGGTGTCGAGATCCTTCCGGATCTGCACGACGCCGCTCGAACGGGTCGAGGCGCCGTACGACGACACCGCCATCCAGTCCATCGAGACGTGCATGGGCAGATGCCGCGCGAAGTCGGCCATGACCATGACCGCGCCCTTCAACACACCCACGAGCACGACGTCGCGACCTTCGTAGTCGGCAGCGACGAGCTCGGCCAGTTCGGCGAGCTTGCCGTGGATCTGCTCCTCGGTGAGGAGGACTTCGCTGATGTCGTCGGAGATGTCGGCCGCGCGCATTGGAAAAGTCTACGTCGTCCGGTTCCGGATGCCGCCCGCCCGGCCCTGCCACCGGGTAGCGTCGGTCGGCGAGGCAGTCGCACCGCCATCGACCTCGAGGAGGACGCGTTGAGTCATCCGCTCCCCTCGCCCGAGCCGGCATCCGTGTCGGCGTCCGATTCGCCGACGCCTCCCCGCGGCGCCGGCGCGGTCATCGTGGCCCAGCTGCTGCTGCGGACCGCGTCGGCCGCGGGCGCCCTCGCTCTGGGTTCCTACTTCGTCGACCTCTCCCGCCAGGGCACGTCGGTGGGCCCGCTGGTGTTGGGGATCCTGTCGGGCATGGGCTTCCTGGCCGAGCTCGTGCTCGCCCCCGCCGCGGGGTCGGCCAGCGACCGCCGAGGGCGCAAGGTCTTCCTCGTCGCCGCTCCCCTGCTGGCCGCGGCCGGCGTCCTGCTCACCCCCGGCGCCTCGCTGATCGCGACCGCCCCGTCCATCGCCCTCGTCGTGGTCATCGTCGGCACCTCGCGCCTGCTCGACGGCGCGGGAGCGGCGATCTCCGCGCCCACCACCCTCGGTCTCCTGGCCGACGCCAGTGACGACGACCGCCGACGCCGCGGTCGGGTGACGAGCCTGTACGAGCTGTCGTCGTCCGGAGGCATCGCTCTCGGCGCGGTCGCCGGACCGCTCCTGTACGGGGCGCTCGGTCTCGGCACGTTCGTCGCGTTGGCGGCCGTCTACGTGGTGGCGGCCGTGCTCACCCTCGTCTTCGTCCCTCGGCACGCCCGGACATCGCCGGCACCCGTCCGCGCCGGCGTGCGCGATCGCCTGCGCGTGCTCGTTCAGCCTCGCCTGCTCGCGTTCCTCCCCGCCTGGATCGCGGTGAACGCGATCCTCGGAACGTGGGTGACCTCGCAGATCACCTTCGTGCTGGCCGGCGACCGGCGTGCGGACGGCCAGCTGTTCCCCGGTGCGTTCCGCGGCGACGAGACGGGACTGTCGATCGTGCTCGGGGTCTACGTGCTGTTCTTCAGCCTGTGCATCGTCGCGTGGGCGCTCTTCATCGGCAGACTGCCGACGATCCCGGTGCTCTTCGTCACGGTGGCGGGCGCGTTGATCGCCTCGGTCGGCCTGATGCTCGCCAACGGCGGTGCCCCCATCGCCGTCGCGGTGCCGCTGGTGATGGTCGGGGTCTTCCTCGAAGCCGGGTTCACTCCCGCCGCCCTCACCCATCTCAGCGACATCTCCGCCGAGTTCCGCGACGATCGCGGCCTGATCATGGGCGCGTACTCGGTCGTGGTCGGCGCCGGCTACCTCCTCGGCAACGTCCTCGGCGGTGTCTTCGCCGAGTGGCTCCTCTTCGACGGACTCGCCCTGCTCACGATAGGGCTGGCGGCCGTCGCTCTGGCGTCGATCACGGTCATGGCGGTGATCGAGTCCCGCCTCGCCCGACGCCGCGCTGTGAGCTGAACGCCCCGCGGCGTCATCCGCGCCCGCGCGCCACGATCTCGATGCGGGCCCCCACCCGCCGAGCCGTGCAGGAGGGCAGATCGATCGCTCCCTGCCCCCGCCAGTCCACCGCGAGCCGCGCGACCTCGAGGGTCTGCGCCCGCGTCAGCGAGACGCCGAACTCGCTCTCGACGACGTAGCGGATGA
Source organism: uncultured Microbacterium sp. (assembly GCF_947489255.1). Lineage (GTDB taxonomy): Bacteria > Actinomycetota > Actinomycetes > Actinomycetales > Microbacteriaceae > Microbacterium > Microbacterium phycohabitans. Next base: position 421,534 of record NZ_CANLCY010000001.1, on the reverse strand, counting down.
CGCGGTTGCGCAGGGCCGCGGGGTTGGCGGCGAGAGCGGCGACCGAGATCGAGATACCCGCCTCGGCGTGCTCGACGATGTCTTCGATGGTCTCGTCGATCATGTCCTGAAAGGCGGCCGCATCCTCCCGCAGTTGCTCGGCCGTGCGGGCGAGGGCCTCGGCGACACCGGGACCGAGCTCCGTCTCGAGCACGGGGAGCACGCGCTCGCGCACCCGCACCCGGGCGTACGACGGGTCGGCGTTGTGCGGGTCGGACCACGCGCCAAACCCCTCCGCGGCGCAGGCGGCGGCGGTCGTCCGGCGATGGACGCCGAGGAGAGGTCGCAGCCACACCGGCCCCGTCGCATCCCGTCTCTCGGGTGCCATGCCGGCCAGACTCGTCGCGCCGGATCCACGGGCGAGGCCGAGCAGCACCGTCTCCGCCTGATCGTCGAGGGTGTGCCCCAACAACACGGCATCCGCGCCGATCTCGGTCGCCGCCCGGGCCAGACCGGCGTACCGCGCCGCACGCGCGTCGGCCTCGGGACCGTCGTTCGCGACGACGTCGACCGTGACCACGCGCGCGTCGATCCCGCGCCCGCGCACGGCCTCCGCAGCGCCGCGCGCGACGGCATCCGACCCTTCCTGCAGGCCGTGATCGATAACGACGGCCTCGACCCGGATGCCGAGACGCTCGGCCTCGAAACCCGTCGCCGCCGCGAGGGCCAGCGAATCGGCCCCGCCCGACAGCGCCACCACGACCGCACCGGTGCGTCCTTCGAGCGCCGCGCGGACGGCTCGGCGCACCTCGGCGACAGCGGGAGAGAGTCCAGGGCGGCGGTCCATCCCCCTACGGTATTGGCCGATCGGCACAACGCAGGAGTTCCCCCGTCGCGGGGCTGGATGGATCGGCGTCCGACCGGGTCGCACCTCGCCGGTCGCCCGTTCCCTGCGCCGAGTGCCGACCGCGCGGCTCCGCCCGACCGCCCGTCGCCGCCCGCAGACCAGACGTGCGACCCCGGCCCGACTAGGCTGGGCCGCGGAAATCCACAGATCTAAGGAGCACGAGTATGGGCGCTTTCGACGCCGTCATCGAGATCCCCCGCGGCAGCCGCGTGAAGTACGAGGTCGACCACGGCACCGGCCGTGTCTACCTCGACCGCATCCTCTACACGGTGTTCGGCTACCCCGCCAACTACGGCTTCTTCGAGAACACCCTCGGCGAAGACGGCGACCCGCTCGACGTGCTCGTGCTGCTCGACCGCGACCTGCACCCCGGCATCCTCGCCAAGGTGCGCCCGGTCGGCGTACTGAAGATGAGCGACGAGGCCGGCGGCGACGACAAGGTCGTGGCGGTCCTCGCGAAGGACCCGCGCTGGGATCACATCCAGGACGTCGACGACATCGACGAGTGGACCAAGAAGGAGATCTCGCACTTCTTCGAGCACTACAAGGACCTCGAGCCCAACAAGTGGGTCAAGGTCGACGAGTGGGCGAACGCCGCCGAGGCCGAGCGTCTCGTGGCCGAGGCCTTCACGCGCTTCGACGAGCACGACGCGCAGACCAAGACGCAGGGTTCGGGCGAGGCCCCCAACACGCTCTGAGTCGATGAGACGAGAAAACCCCCGGTCGATCGACCGGGGGTTTTCTCGTGGAAGCGATCAGACCCAGACGCCGCGATCGCGGAGCCAGGGGGCCGGATCGGTCGTGCCGCCCCACGGCGGGTAGACCTCGAAGTGCAGGTGGCAGCCGAAGGAGTTGCCGGTCTGCCCGGTCGCGGCGATCTGCTCGCCCGCACCGACGCGCTGGCCGTACGAGACGTAGATGCCGCCGTTGACGATGTGCGCGTAGCCGGTGGCCGAGCCGTCGTCGTGCTGGATGCGAATGTAGTTGCCGTAGCCGCCGTTGTAGCCGGCGTAGGTGACGCGCCCGGCCGACGCCGCGTAGATCGGCGAGTAGCAGCCGGCGCCGAAGTCGAGACCGAGGTGCCACGAGCTCGCGCAGTAGCTGCCGTTGCACTGGCTGGAGCGCGGGCCGTAGCCCGAGGTGGTCCCGGCCGACGAGGGACGCGCCCAGCCCGAGCCGGTAGCCTGACCGCCGCCTCCGCCGCTGCTCGAACCTCCGCCGCTGCTGGAGCCGCCCCCTCCGCCACCACCGCTGTTGTTGTTCGCGGCTTCGCGATCGCGCTGCTCCTGCTCGCGACGCGCACGCTCGGCGCGGTCACGGGCCTCCGCCTCTTCGCGCGCCTTGCGTTCGCGCTCCTCGCGGGCTTTGCGCTCGGCCTCGACACCGGCCTGGTAATCGGCCACGGTCTTGGCGGTCGTGTCCTGCAGGGCGGCCAGCTGCGCCTCGAGCACGACCTGATTGGCCTGCTGCGCGGCGAGTGCCTCTTGCGCGGCCTGAGCCGCCTGCTGCGCGGCGACCATCTTCTCTTCGGCGATCTTCTGCAGACGGTCGCGCTCGGTGCGGGCGTCGTTCGCCTGGTTGCTCAGCTGCGTCGCGGAATCGCGCGCCGTGACGGCCGCGGCGTACACCGAGCGGTTGCGCTCGATGAGCTTGTCCATCGTGCCGAGCTTGGCCAGCAGATCGTCGGCGCTGGCCGCGGAGCCTGAGAAGAACAGGTCGAGAGAGGTGTCGTCGCCACCCGAGCGGTACAGCTGCGCGGCGACCTTGCCGGCCTTCGCGGCCGCGTCGGTGGCCTTGGCGGCCTCGGCGTCGGCCTGCGCCTGAATCTGCTGGGCGCGGTAGTCGGCGTCGAGGTACGCCTGCTGCGCGGTGTAGTACTCGTCGGATCGGGCGACGACCTCGGCCTGCGTGCGGGCGACCTCGGACTGCAGTCCCTGGATGAGCCCCTGGATGCGGGCGATCTCGCCGGCCTTGGCGGACTCGTTCGCACGCGCCGCCTCGACATCGGCCCACGAGGGGTAGTCGGCGGCCGCCGCGGGAGACGAGAATCCGGATGCCGCCGCACCGAAGGCGCCGAGAGCCACGGCGCCGAGAGCGCCGAACTTCAACGCGCTGCGTCGATCGAAGGTCGGCCACAGGCGCCGCCGCTCATCCGCGGTGGGCGCGCAGCCGCAATCGTCTGACTCAACGGGGCGCTCGAGCGTCACGGGAATACCTCATCTCACCGGTCGCAACTCGACTCACAGTAGCAACACGAGTCACACACACAACAGGGCGAGTTCACGTCGGCAGCGCCCATCCTGCGCCCCCGACACGCGCGAGCCGCGTACGCCACGCCCCGAATTGGCAATCTCGCGAGATGTGAAGTAGGCTCGGTCGTCGGCAAGCGAGAAGGAAATCGCAAGGTTTCCGCCTCATCCGGCCCCATCGTTTAGCGGCCTAGGACGCCGCCCTTTCACGGCGGTAGCACGGGTTCGAATCCCGTTGGGGTCACTTTCCGGTGAAGTACAATTGAAAATGCATGGCCCTGTAGCGCAGTTGGTTAGCGTGCCGCCCTGTCACGGCGGAGGTCGCGGGTTCAAGTCCCGTCAGGGTCGCTCCACAGCGACGGGCCTTCTTTCGAGGAGGCCTTTCGTTTAGGAAGCGGCAGACATGTCGCTCGGCTCTGTAGCTCAGTTGGTAGAGCGCACGACTGAAAATCGTGAGGTCACGGGATCGACGCCCGTCGGAGCCACACGGATCATCATTACAGTGATCCCAGAAACCCTCGCCTAGCTTCTACATGGCGGGGGTTTTGCTTTTCCCTCCCGCCCCGGTGTCCGAGACGGCGGGCCGAGGAATTCTTGTGGCCAGAGATCACGCGGCCCCGCCGGCCTCCAGAAACGATGTCAACGCTGTCATCCACGCGTCGAAGGCGTCGAGATGAGCGTCGTGCGACGCTCCGGCGAGGTCGATCCTGGTGACCTCGCCCCCACCGGCCACGAAGTCCACCTTTTGACGCTCCGTGAACATGCCGTTTTCGGCGTAGACGACGAGCGTGGGAGCCGTCACCTGCCGCCACTCGCTCCATCGCGCCGTCGCAACCTCGGCGATGACCGCGACCATGACGTCGGGGTCGAAACGGGGATACAGACCGTCGGCGCGGTGTTCGAGATCGGCGACCCAGGCCTGCGCGAGCGGACCCGCCCCTAGCGTCGCGCTGGCCGCGGCTCGGTCTGCGAAGGGAATCGGCCACGACCGGAAGTAGTCTCCGAGCGCGGTGTGTTCCTCCGGCGTTCCGCTGCCGGCATCGCATTCGAGAAGCACCAGTCGACGCACGAGATGAGGGTGCGCCGCGGCGAGCATCATTGCGGTGTGCGCACCCATCGAATGTCCGACGAGATCGACCCGCCGGGCCGACTCCGCGCCGATGATCATCACGACATCGGAGACAAATGCCTCACGTGAGAGGTCGAGGGGGTGCCGCGCACTGCGCCCATGGCCGCGCTGGTCGATAAGAATCGTCCGGCGTCCCGCCAATTCTTTCGCCGTTCGCTCGAACTCGCGTCCGCTCCCCGCCAGCCCATGCAGAATGACCACGGTCGGCTCGACACCGTCGACGACCACATACGAAACCGAAGTCCCGTCGGCGGCGACAATTTCTCTGCGTACCGAATCCACCGCATCACAGTAGCCTCCGACCTCGGCTCGGCGACGCGATACCGAGATCCCCCAACGCCGCCGGCACCCACCCGAGACCGGGCTCCCCCCACAGGGGTATTTCTGCGCGCCTGGCCTAACGACGACCCGCAGGTGGTTCCGCGATGCCGCCGGGCAGCGCTACTATTTGTTGACTTTTAGCAAACACCTGGCGCCCGGCCCTGCCCGATCGAGCCGCCCGCCGCCCCTTCTCGATGAGGACAGATGTCAGACATCACCCGTAGCCGCCGCGCGCCCGCGGCATCCCGCCCCACCACCGGCGCCACCGACACGGTCATGACCCACCGCATGATCATGTTCGTGATCTTCGGCCTCATGGCCGGAATGTTCCTGTCGGCCCTCGACCAGACCATCGTCGGCACCTCGATCCGCACGATCGGCGACGACCTGCAGGGTCTCAGCCTGCAGGCCTGGGTCACGACCGCGTACCTGATCGTCTCGACGATCGCGACGCCCATCTACGGCAAGCTCTCCGACATCTTCGGGCGCCGGCCGCTGTTCCTGCTGGCGATCCTCATCTTCATCGTCGGCTCCGTGCTCGCCAGCTTCTCGACCTCGATGGCCGAGCTCGCGGCGTTCCGCGCCATCCAGGGCCTCGGCGCCGGTGGCCTGATGTCGATGCCGCTGGCGATCATGGGCGACATCCTCGCCCCGCGCGAGCGTGCGAAGTATCAGGGCTACTTCCTCGCCGTCTTCGGCATCTCCAGCGTCATCGGCCCGCTCGTCGGCGGTCTGTTCGCCGGCGCCGACCAGATCCTCTTCATCACCGGCTGGCGCTGGGTGTTCCTCATCAACGTGCCCATCGGCATCGCGGCGCTGGCGATCGTGTGGCGATTCCTGCACATCCCCAAGCAGCCGCGCCACTCGGTGCGCATCGACTGGTGGGGCGCCACGACGGTGATCGTCGCCCTCGTTCCGTTGCTGCTCGTCGCCGAGCAGGGACGCGAGTGGGGCTGGGGCTCCCCCATCTCGATCGCCTGCTACGTCATCGGCGCCCTCGGCATCGCGGCGTTCGTGATCGCCGAGACCGCGATGAAGGACGACGCGCTCATCCCGCTCAAGCTCTTCCGTTCGCCCACCTTCTCGATGGCGACGATCATCGGCGTGCTCGTGGGCTTCGGGATGTTCGGCGCGATGCTGACGCTGCCTCTCTATCTGCAGCTGGTCCTGGGCTCGACGCCCACGCAGAGCGGGTTCGAGATGCTCCCGATGATCCTGGGCCTCATGATCGCCTCGATCGCGAGCGGCCAGATCATCGCGCGCACGGGCCGCTACCGCATGTTCCCGATCCTGGGCACGGCGCTGATGTCGATCGGCTTCTTCCTGCTGACCTTCCTGAAGTACGACAGCCCCTACTGGCACGTCGCGCTGGCGATGCTCGTCATCGGCCTCGGGCTCGGCCAGCTCATGCAGACCCTGACGATCGCCAGCCAGAACTCCGTCGGCCTGCGCGACATGGGCGTGGCCACGAGCGGATCGACGTTCTTCCGCCAGATCGGTGGAACCCTCGGCACGGCCGTGCTGCTCTCGCTGCTGTTCACGCTCATGCCCTCGAACATCATCGGCTCGTTCTCCGACCGGGCGACCCTCACCGACGCGCTCGACGCTGCCTTCGACCCGACGGTGGCCTCGGCCCCGGCGAACGAGAAGATCATGTCGAGCATCTACACCCCGATCGTCACCCAGACCACCGATGCCGTGACCCAGCAGGTGCAGCAGGGCGTGCAGCAGGCAACGGATGCCGCGACCCAGGCGGTGGCCGCCCAGGTCGCCACCGGGCAGATCCCGGCTGCGGCGCAGGCCCAGGCCACGCAGGCGGCGGTGTCGCAGGCGATCGCGGCCGCCACGGCGCAGATCCAGCAGCAGGTGCCCGTGGCGCGTATCGGCGCCGACGGCTCGGTGAGCCTGGACTTCTCCGACGCCGCCGACCGCGCCGCGTTCGTCGACGGCGTCGCGACCACCCTCCAGGATCGCTTCACCGCGGGCGATGAGAACACCTCGATCGGCGGCTCGACCCTCGACGACACCTCCTTCCTCATGGGTGCCGACGCGCGGCTGACCAAGCCCTTCCTGGTGGGCTTCAACGCCTCGTCGACGAGCGTCTACTGGGTCGCGATGGGCGTGGTGCTGCTCGCCTTCGTGCTGTCGCTGTTCTTCCGCACACCGCCCCTGCGCGCGAAGTCGGCGTTGCAGGAGGCCGCCGACGAGCGTCGCGGTAAGGACGACGAGGAGAAGCGGGCGGAGGAGTCCGCGGCGCAGACCGGCGCCCTGCTCGCGCCGTAGCCGCAATGACGAAGGGCGGGGCCGTCGGAAGACGCCCCGCCCTTCGTCGTCCCTGTGGCTGCGGTCGCCGCCCCTCGCGCGGGCCCGCACCGCGGCGAGACGTCGGCGGCCCGGCATCCATGTCCCACTTGTGGTGTGTGAGCGCGCTTCGCACCCACCACGAGCGGGACATGCACCGCCATAAGTGGGACGAGGGGGATGCAGGGATGCCGACCGAGGGCGGCAGTCCTGCGGCCTCGCCCCGCCGCGGGGACGGGCCGGGGTCACACGGCTTCGCGCGCGCGCAGATCCTTCCGCAGGATCTTGCCCGACGTCGATTTCGGCACCACGTCGATGAACTCCACCCGCCGCACCTTCTTGTGGGGAGCGACCTGGCCCGCGACGAACGCCATGACGTCCTCCGCCGTGAGGCCGGCATCCGGTGCCATCACGACGAACGCCTTGGGGATCTCCTCCCCGTCGTCGCCGCGCACGCCGATCACGGCGGCATCCTGGATCTTCGGATGCGACAGCAGCAGCGCCTCGAGCTCGGCCGGGGCGATCTGGTAGCCGTGGTATTTGATGAGCTCCTTCAACCGGTCGACGATCGTGAAGTAGCCGTCGACGTGGTGCACGCCGATGTCGCCGGTGTGCAGGAACCCGTCGGCGTCGAGGGTCTCGGCCGTGGCGTCGGGGCGGTTGAGGTAGCCGAGCATCACGTTGGGGCCCCGCACCCAGATCTCCCCCGGCGCGGTCAGGCCGTCGTCGCCGTGCTCCTCGAGCTCGGCCCCGGTCTCGGGGTCGACCAGCTTGGCGTCGCAGCCCGGGATGAGCACGCCCACCGAACTGACCGGGAAATCGGAGTCGGCGGGGATGGCGTGCGAGACGGGGCTCAACTCGCTCATGCCGTAGCCCTGGAAGAAGCGCGCGCCGATGCGCCGGCCGGCGGTCTCCGCGGTCTCGCCGTCGAGCGGAGCGGCTCCGGAGAACACGCTGTGCACGCGGGAGAGGTCGAACTGATCGACGGCGGGGTGCTTGGCCAGGGCGACCGCGATGGGCGGTGCGATAAACAGGAAGGTGCAGCGGTGGTCCTGCACGACACGGAGGAACTCCATCAGGTCGAAGCGGGGCATCGTGACCAGCGTCGCCCGCTGGCGCAGCGCGAGGTTCAACAGCACCGTCATGCCGTAGATGTGGAAGAAGGGCAGCACCGCGAGCACCCGATCGTCGGGCGAGATCTCGATGATCGGTCGGCACTGGTGCACGTTCGCCACGAGGTTGCGGTGCGACAGCATCACTCCCTTGGGCACACCGGTGGTCCCCGAGGAGTACGGGAGCACGGCGACGTGGGTGGCGGGATCGAACGACACCTCGGGCGGGGTCCTGCCCTCGCTCAGCAGCGACCGCAGGTCGGGGTGCCCCTCGGCGCCGTCGAGCACGATGATCCGCTCATCGGGGATGCCGACGGCCGCCGCGGCCTGCGCCGCCTGCGGCAGCAGCGGCGACACGGTCACGAGCCAGGTGGCCTCGGCATCGCGCAGCTGGTTCTCGATCTCGTGCGCGGTGTAGAGGGAGTTGATGGTGGTGATGGCCGCCCCGAGCCTCAGGATGCCGTGGAACACCGTCGCGAAGGCGGGGACGTTCGGGCAGAGCATCGCGACGACGGTGTCGGTGCCGACGCCGCGCGCGGCGAGCGCTCCCGCGAAGGCGTCGACCTGTGCGCGCAGCGCGCGGTAGGTGGTCTCGGCGCCGCTGGCCGGGTCCACCAGCGCCACCCGATCGAGGTCGCCGTCGGCGAGTGAGCCGAACAGGTAGTCGTAGATGCTCTGGTCGGGGATCTCGACGGGCGGGTAGGGGCTCTGGAACACGGTTCTCTCCCTCGAAAACACCGGCGGCGTCGCCGTGCGCTCATCCTGGCACCGCCGACACCCGGTGTCACGCACCGTGGAGACGAGTCTCAGGATGCCGCGGGTGTCGAGGTCGCGGCGGAGCGGCGGTGCCTCACGCAGGAAGAACGGCGGCGCCGCCTGACGCGATACCCGGAATCCCGCGGACGACGGCGGAGGCGGCGCCGGATCTCCTGCGCTGTGCACGCTGCGTCCCCTGCGCCGTGGGCGCCGGCTCACACCAGGCTCAGCACGATCCCACCCGCGGCTCCGACGAGCACGACCGCCCACGCGGGAGTCCGGAACGCCGTCAGAAGGACGAAGCCCACCGCGGCGAGCACGAGCGACCCGGGTCCCGTGATCGCGGTCGTGAACACGGGGGTGTACAGCGCCGCGCCCAGGATGCCGACCACGGCCGCGTTCGCCCCGCGCATGGCCGCACGCACGCGCGGCCGTGTGCGCACGGCATCCCAGAACGGAAGAGCACCGACGAGCATCAGGAAACCGGGGAGGAAGATCGCGCCGAGCGCGAGCGCGGCCCCGAGGATGCCACCGGGCCCGGCCTCCGAGACGGAGCCGAGGTACGCCGCGAAGGTGAAGAGCGGCCCCGGCACGGCTTGGGCGGCGGCGTACCCGGTGAGGAAGGACTCGGGTGAGACCCAGCCCGTCTGCACCACGCCCGCCTGGAGGAGGGGGAGTACGACGTGTCCGCCACCGAACACGAGCGCACCCGCACGGTAGAAGGCGTCGACGAGGGAGACGCTGCTCGATCCCGTGAGGGCGGCGAGCAGCGGCAGCGCCACCAGCCCGCCGACGAAGAGCGCGAGGCACGCGACCGCCGCGCTCTTCCGTACGCCGAACGACGGTGACGGCACCGCGTCGGCCTCGTCGGTCCCGCGCAGCACGACGACACCGGCCACCGCCCCGATCGCGAGGGCGGCGAGTTGACCCGGGGCGGCGGGCAGCAGCAGCGCCAGGGCGAGGGCGACCACCGCGATGCCCGCGCGCGGCGCGTCGGGGGTGAGGGAGCGCGCCATGCCCCACACGGCGTGCGCGACGATCGCCACAGCCACGATCTTCAATCCCGACAGGATGCCGTCGCCGACGACTCCGCCCAGCGCGGCCGCACCGCCGGCGAAGGCGACGAGAAGCACCGCCGAGGGCAGGGTGAAGGCCGCGAAGGCGGCGAGCGCCCCGAGCACGCCCGCGCGCTGCAGCCCCATCGCGAAACCGACCTGGCTGGAGGCCGGCCCGGGGAGGAACTGGCACAGGGCGACGAGGTCGGCATAGCCCCGGTCGTCCATCCACCGGCGGCGGACGACGAGGTCATCGCGGAAGTACCCCAGGTGGGCGACGGGGCCGCCGAAGGAGGTCAGCCCCAATCTCAGGAACGCGAGGAAGACCTCGGTCGCGGTCCCGGTCCTCTGCATCCGTCGACCCTCTCAAGACGGGGGAAACGACAGGTGAACTCCGTGCCGTCCCGGGCTACGTGCCGTCCCGGCTACGCGAGGGGGACCGCGAGCACCTCGTCGACGAGGCGCAGCGTCATCGCGGTGAGGTCCTGGTCGCCGACGATGTCGGCCCCCTCGACCGCCTGTCGCAGACGCTCGACCTCTCCCACCATCGGATTGCCCGGGGCATCGACCTCGATCACGGAGGGCGCCTGACCGCGCGGCGTCAGGGTGAGCCGCCGCGGCGCGTCGATGGCGTCGATCGCGAGCGAGCCGTCCTCGCCCTGGATCTCGCTCGGCAGGGCCGTGTCGGTGATCTTCGACCAGGCGACGTCGGCGACGAATCCGTCGTAGACGGCGAGCGCGCTGCCGAGACCGTCGGTGCCGGAGGCGATGCCCACGCGCGCTCCCCGGATTGATCGCGGCTCGCCGAACAGCCGCACCAGGGCGTGCAGCGGGTAGACGCCCAGGTCGCGCAGCGCGCTGCCGCCGAGCGAGGGGTCGAAGATGTTCGTCTGCTCCCCCGCCAGGACGTGGTCGTACCGCGCCGACCTCTTCTCGTAGCGCAGCGAGACCCGCCGCACGGCGCCGAGGCGAGGCAGGAGATCGCGCACAGCCGCCAGCCCGGGGTCGTAGGCGGTGCGCATCGCCTCGAGCAGCACCACGCCCCGGGAGCGAGCGTGACCCACCGCGGCGTCCCAGTCGGCAGCCGACAGCACCGCCGGTTTCTCGACGAGCGTCGGGATGCCGGCATCCACGGCCGCGGAGATCTGCTCCGCGTGCACCGAGTTGGGGCTGGCGAGGTAGACGGCATCCACGTCGGGCGCGGCGAGGAGGTCGTCGAGACCGACCGCGATGCCGGGGGCGCCGATGGCGTCGGCGAAGGCGCGCGCCCGGTCGGCGTCGCGGGAGGCCACGCGCGAGACGACCATGCCGTCGACCACGCCCACCGCCTCGGCGAAGCGTTCGGAGATGCTGCTGGTGCCGACGATGCCGATGCGGATCATTCCCCCATCCTCTCGCGCCGATGCGTCGCGACGCGATGGGTCCCGGGCGCGCGCGAATCGTCCCGCTAGGATCGCGGCGAGCCGCCCCACCCGACCCCGAGGCACCATGACGACCACCCGAGCCGCCCGCCGCCGGCGCGCCAGTCGACGCGTCCGCGCGCGGCGCACCCTCGTCGCGACGGTCGCCGTCGCCCTGATCGCCGGGGCGGTCACCGCCTTCGCCCTCACCCGCGGTCCCGCCGCGGTGGACGAGACGACCGCTGCGAGCGGAACGCCGACGAGCTCGCCCACGCCCACCCCCACTCCGACTCCGACGCCTCTGACCGCCGCCGAGCGGCTGCTGGCGACGACGAGCGATCCGAATGCGTGCGCGGTGTCGTTCGCCGGCGACGGGATCGCCCTCGACCCCGAACTCCAGACGCGGGGGGTGCGATACGCGGCCCTGCCCCTCCCCCGGGCCGAGGGGCGCGTCTTCGCGGGGTGGTACCCCACCGTCGCCGACGCCCAGGCGCTCACCCTGTCCGCCCGCGTCAACGGCGCCGACCTCGTCAGCTGCACGGGTCGCGAGCAGGTGCTGCACGCCGGGTGGACGACCCCGGAGGCGAATGCCGCGGAGGATGCCGGCATCCCGATCCTCATGTACCACCAGTTCACCCAGAAGCCGGAGGGGGAGGACGGCTGGCTGCGCGGCAACTACGCCTACATCGGGGATTTCGATGCGCAGATGGCCCACATCCAGGAATCGGGCTTCTACCTGCCGACGTGGGACGAGCTGAGCGCGTTCATCGACGGGAGGCTCTTCCTGCCGAAGCATTCGGTCATCATCACCGATGACGACGCCGACTCGTCGTGGCTCGAGCTCGCCGCCCCGATCGTCGATGCCCGGCATCTGCTCACGACGTCGTTCGTCATCACGTCGTCGCGCACCGAGCCGACGCCCAACGGCTTCGTGCTGCAGCGTTCGCACACGTACGACATGCACCGCGCGGGCGCCAACGGCAAGGGACGCATGGTCAACGACGACGCCGACACGATCGCCGCCGATCTCGAGCAGTCCGCGCAGATCCTCGGGGCGAAGGAGGTCGTCGCCTATCCGTTCGGCCACTACAACGACACGACCAAGGAGGGCGTGCGCCGAGCCGGCTTCGAGCTGGGGCGCACCATCGAGCCCGGGTACGTCCGCATCGGCACCGATAAGCTGGCCCTCCCGGTCATCCGCGTCAACTACGGCATGACGGTCGACGACCTGAAAGCGGAGATCGGCTGAGCTCCGCCGCGTTATCACGCCGGTGACGGGCGGTTTCTGGACGGACACTGGGGTGAACACCCGCTAGCTCCCAGGTAACTCCTCCACAATCCCAATTTGGGCACGCGTCGGCCGGTCTACGCTGTGTACTTCTGACTTACCGAGAAAACGCGAGCACACATGGATATTTCCGTCATCGTTCCGACCTTCAATGAGGGTCCGAACGTCGCCGAGCTCGTTCGTCGCACGACGGACGCCCTGCTCGGTCGTGACGTGGAGATCATCTTCGTCGACGACTCCCGCGACGACACCCCCGACATCATCCGGGCCGTCGCGGCGACCTCCGACGTCCCCGTGCGCCTCATCCACCGCGACGAGCCCGTCGGTGGCCTCGGCGGCGCCGTGGTCGAGGGCATCAAGGCCGCGGTGTCCGACTTCTGCGTCGTCATGGACGGCGACCTGCAGCACCCGCCCGAGGTGATCGCCGAGCTGCTCGCGCGCGCCGAGATGGGCGACGCCGACGTGGTCGTGGCATCCCGGTACATCGCCGGCGGCACGTCGGACGGCCTCGCCAACGCCGTGCGCACCACGGTGTCGCGGGCGTCCACGCTGCTCACGAAGGCGATGTTCCCGAAGAAGCTGCACAACTGCTCCGACCCGATGACGGGCTTCTTCCTCGTCGACCGCCGCTCGCTCGAGGTCGAGACCCTCCAGCCGCGCGGCTTCAAGATCCTGCTCGAGATCCTCGCGCGCAAGCAGATGCGCGTCGCCGAGGTGCCCTTCTCCTTCGCTCCCCGCTTCGCCGGCGAGTCCAAGGCGTCGTTCAGCCAGGGCATGCGCTTCCTCACCCAGCTCACGATGCTGCGCTTCGGCCGCATGTCGGCCTTCGCACTCGTGGGCGGTCTCGGCGCCGTCGCCAACCTGCTGATCATGGGGGCGCTGCAGGCCGTCGGCGTGCAGTACATCATCGCTGCGGTGATCGCGAGCGTCGTGACCATCGTCGCGAACTTCCTCGCCCTCGAGTACCTCGTTTTCGCCGACATGCGCGCGGAGTCCGGGCTCATGCGACACCGGTTCATCAAGTCGTTCACCTTCAACGGCATCGAAGCCATCGTGCGCATCCCGGTCATCTGGGTCCTGGTCAGCCAGGCGCACATCCAGAGCGTCGTCGCCGCCGCGCTCACGCTGATCGCCGCCTTCGTCGTGCGTTTCGTCTTCCACGCGCTCGTGGTCTACGCGCCCAAGAAGAGCCGTGTCGGCAAGGTCGTGCACGCCATCGAGCCCCTCGAAGACGAAGTCACGGCCTGACGCCGCTCCGCCCGCCCTCGGGCGCGGGTACTCAGCGCCCGCCGAGCGGGGGCGGCGTACGCTGGAACCATGTCCTCCGACGCATCCATCCGTATGTTCGGCGCCGACTGGTGCCGTGATTGCATCCGCACCAAGAAGCAGCTCGACGAACTCGGCATCGACTACGAATACGTCGACCTCGTGGCCGACCCCGCCGCCGCCGACGTCGCCAAGGAGATCTCGGGTCGCACGAGCATCCCCGTGGTCGTCTACCCCGACGCCAGCCACCACGTCGAGCCGTCGAACGCCGACGTCGAGGCGAAGCTCCGCGAACTCGCGCTGATCTGACGACCGTGTGGCCGGTCCGGCGCGCGTTGACCGGCGAGAGCGGCACGATGCTGCCGGCCTTCGTCGACCATCACGTGCACCTGCACCTCGTCGACGCCGCCGGCCTGCCCCGCCGCGGGGTCGCCGCCGTCGTCGACCTCGGCGGTGACCCGGTCGCCCTCGCGCGTCGCGGGGCGGGACTCCCCCACGTCGCCTATGCGGGCGCGTTCCTCACCGTGCCGGGCGGGTATCCGACGGGGCGCTCCTGGGCGCCCGAGAGCATCGTTCGCGTCGTGACGGGGAGTTCACGGCATCCGGGGGTCGCGGGCGGCGCGCGCACGGCGGTCGACGCGCAGGCGGATGCCGGGGCCTCGGTCATCAAAATCGCCCTCCACGCCGACGCGGGCCCCGCCCCCGACGACGACACCCTGGCCGCCATCGTCGGGTCCGCCCGCGAGCGCAGGCTCGCCGTCGTCGCGCACGCGCAGGGAGACGGCCAGGTGGAACGCGCGATCGAGGCCGGAGTCTCGGCCCTCGCACATGCCCCCTTCGACGCTCCGCTGTCGCGCCGGGTCATCGCCCGAGCGGTCGCGGCCGGACAGTCGTGGATCTCGACTCTCGACATCCACCGCGGCGAGGCCCGTCGTGTGGCAATCGCGAACGTCCGCGCCTTCGCGGCGCGCGGAGGGCGCGTGCTGTACGGCACCGACCTCGGCAACGGTCCCCTGCCGGTGGGCCTGAACCGCCGCGAGCTGCTCGCCCTGCACGAGGCGGGCGTCCGCGGCGACGCTCTCGTCGCCGCCCTCACCGATCCCTGGCCCGGCTCGGACGCGATCGGCGCTGTCTCGACCTTCATCGCCGGTCCCGCCCCCACCGACCCCGACGACGTGCCCACCTGGCTCAGCCGGGCGACGGTCGTCCCGACCGAGGAGCTCACGCGTGTCGACTGACCCCTCCCCCGACTTCGGCTCGGTCGACCGGTTGGAGGTGCCGCACCCCTCCCTCGAGGTCGAGGCGGCGGCCCACGATGCCGACGATCCGCTCGCTTCGTACCGCGCGGCCTTCGTGGGGGCGGACACCTCGCTGGTCTACTTCGACGGCAATTCGCTCGGGCGCCCTCCCCGCGCGACCGCCGATCGTCTCTCGCGCTTCGTCACCGAGGAGTGGGGCGGACGTCTGATCCGCGGCTGGGACGAGGCCTGGATGGAGCTTCCCTTCGAGATCGGCGACCGCATCGGCGCGCTCGCGCTCGGCGCGGCATCCGGACAGACGGTCATCGGCGATTCCACGACCGTGCTGCTGTACAAGCTGCTGCGCGCGGCGCTCGACGCCCAGAGCACGACCGACCCCGAGCGGGTCGAGATCGTGGTGGGACGCGACGACTTCCCCACCGACCGCTACCTCGTCGAGGGCATCGCCGCCGAGCGCGGCGCCCGCGTCGTCTGGATCGACGTCGACCCGACGCGCGGAGTGGATGCCGATCTGCTGCGCGACGCGGTCGGTCCGCGCACCGCGGTGGTGCTGCTCAGCCACGTCTCGTACCGCTCCGGGTACCTCGCCGACGCCCCCGCGCTCACCGCGATCGCGCACGAGGCGGGCGCGCTCGTGCTGTGGGACGTGTGCCATTCCGCCGGTTCGGTGCCGATGGAGCTCGACGCGTGGGGCGCCGATCTCGCCGTCGGGTGCACGTACAAGTACCTCAACGGCGGGCCCGGCTCCCCGGCCTTCGCCTACGTCGCCGCGCGCCACCAGCGTCGACTCACCCAGCCCGTGCAGGGGTGGATGGGCGCGGCCGACGTGTTCTCGATGGGGCCGCGGTACGAGCCCGCCGACGGCATGCGTCGGTTCCTGTCGGGCACGCCGCCGGTGCTCGCGATGATCGCGATGCAGGACACGCTCGATCTGCTCGAGGAGGCCGGTATCGCGGACGTGCGACGCAAGTCGATCGCGCTGACCGAGTTCGCCCTACGGGTGGCCGACGGCATCCTGGTTCCTCTCGGGGTGCGGCTCGCTTCGCCGCGGGATCCGGGCGAGCGTGGAGGGCACCTGACGCTGTCGCACCCCGCGATGCGCGCGGTGACCGCGCAACTGTGGGACGACGACGTGATCCCCGACTACCGCGACCCGCACGGTCTGCGCATCGGACTGTCGCCGCTGTCGACGAGCTTCACCGAGACGCTCACGGGCATGCGCGCCGTCGCCGCCGCGGTGCGCGCCGAGATCTGAGACGCGGGCTCCCGCGCGCGAAGATCTGCCCGGGCCGCCTCTCGAACCGCCCACCGGATGGTCGGGCGCGGTCGAGGCACCGCGGGGCGGAGGGCTAGCCTCGGAGGGTGATCGATCCGCTCATCATCGTCGTCGCCGGCGTGGTGGTCGTCGCCCTCGCCACGGTCATCGGGCCGCGTTTCAACGTCGCCGGGCCCCTGGTGCTCCTCGCCATCGGTGCGGGGGTGAGCCTGCTCCCCTTCGTCCCCGCGTTCGCGGTGAACCCCGAGGTCATCCTCATCGGAGTGCTCCCGCCGCTGCTGTACTCGGCGGCGGTGCAGCTGCCCGCCATCGAGTTCCGCCGCGACTTCGCTCCCATCGCGGGCCTCTCGGTGCTGCTCGTGGTGTTCAGCTCGCTCGTCCTGGGGCTGTTCTTCTGGGCGGTGATCCCCGGTCTGGGGCTCGCGCTCGCGATCGCGTTGGGCGCCATCCTCAGCCCCACGGATGCCGTGGCCACCTCCATCGCGAAGCGTCTGGGCATCTCGCCCCGCGTGGTGACGATGCTCGAGGGTGAGAGCCTGCTCAACGACGCCACCGCGCTCGTGCTGCTGCGCACCGCGGTGGCGGCCGTGGCATCCGGGTTCGCGTTCGGTGATGCGCTGGCCGCGTTCGCCTGGGCCGTCGTGATCGCCATCGCCCTGGGCGCGGTCGTCGGATGGGGGAACCTGCGGGTGCGCGAGCGCGTGACCAACTCGGCGGCGAACACCGCGCTGAGCTTCACCGTTCCCTTCATCGCCTACCTGCCCACCGAGCACCTGGGGGGATCGGGTCTGGTCGCCGCGGTGGTGGCGGGAATCGTCACCGGCCAGGGAGCGGCACGCCGGTTCACGCCCGAGCAGCGCATCAGCGACCGCCTCAACTGGCGCACGATCGAGCTCATCCTGGAGGGCGGCGTCTTCCTCGTGTTCGGCCTCGAGCTGAAAGACATCGTCACCGCCAATCTGCGTGAGCACGAGGGCCTGTGGCACGGCACGTGGCTCGCGCTGTCGGCGCTGGGGATCACTCTCGCGGTGCGCGCTCTGTACGTGTCGTGGCTGATCTGGGTGCAGGGGCGCCGCAGTCGTCGCGTCGTGCACCACCAGGAGCGCGTCGACGACGCCCAGCGCCGTCTGGACCGGTTCGAAGAGGCCTATCGCACCTCGCCCGAGCAGTTCGGCGTGCGCGCCGACGATCCGGCGCGCACCGCCCGGCGCGTCGGGTGGATGCGCGTGCGCATCTCGCGCACCATGGCCGACCTCGACTACTACCGCGACACCCCGCTCGGCGCACGTCACGGAAGCGTCATCGTGTGGGCCGGGATGCGCGGCGTCGTCACGCTCGCCGCCGCCCAGACCCTCCCCGAGGACACCTCGCAGCGTCCCCTGCTGATCTTCGTCGCGTTCCTGGTCGCCCTGTTCAGCCTCGTGCTGCAGGGACTCACTCTCCCGGCCGTGGTGCGCACGGTCGGCTTGGCGGGCGACGGGGGCGAGGGGCCCTCGCGCGACGAGCAGCGCGCGCTCGACGCCGAGCTCCGGGATGCCGCGATCGCGGCCGTGCAGTCGGGATCGCTGACGCGGCGCGACGGCGAAGCCTTCCCCGACGAGATGATCGAGCGCGCGGGCGCCCGCTTGGTGCAGCCGCCCGACGAAGAGGCCTCGACGCGCGTCCGCGATCTGCTCGAACTCCGGCTCGCCTCGATCGAGGCGATGCGGCGGCGCCTGCACGACGTCGGCCGCGACGGCCGGTACAGCACCGCGGCCCTGCGCCACGCCCTCGCCGAGCTCGACGCCGACCAGCTGAGCCTGGAGCTGCGCATCGACGACGGCGAGGACGACTGAACGGAATACCCTCGGCGGCGCGGCGGTTTCCATTCACGCGCATGCGGTCACCTCGAGATCCGTGGTGACTCGACGGCGGGAGAGAAGTGCATCCATGAGCAGGTTCGCCCAGAAGGTCGCCCTCGTCACCGGCGGTGGGAGCGGTATCGGAGCCGCGATCGCGCGAGAGTTGGCCGCCGAAGGCGCGTCGGTCGTCGCGACCGACATCAACAAGGATGCCGCCGAGAGCGTCGTGCAGCAGATCACCGACGCGGGCGGGACCGCCGCCGCTTTCGCCCAGAACACCGCGAAGTGGCAGGACTCCGAGGCGGCCGTCGAATTCGCCCGCACCACCTTCGGCGGACTCCACCTCGCCGTCAACAACGCCGGAATCGGCGCCCCGCCGCAGAACATCGGCGACTACGACATCGAGGCCTGGGACCGCGTGCGCGCGGTCGACCTCGACGGGGTCTTCTATGGCCTGAAGTTCCAGCTGCCGGCGATCGTCGCCTCCGGTGGCGGTGCGGTGGTGAACATGGCATCCGTCCTGGGGTCGGTCGGCATCGCGCAGAACGCCGCCTACGTCGCGAGCAAGCACGCCCTGGTCGGCCTGACGAAGGTCGCAGCCCTCGAGTACACGAAGCAGGGCGTGCGGACCAACGCCGTGGGTCCCGGATTCATCGACACCCCGCTCGTGCGCTCGAGTCTGACCCCCGAAGCGCTGACGCACCTCGAGAACGAGCACGCCACCGGCCGGCTCGGCACCGATTCCGAGGTCGCCGCGCTCACGCTGTTCCTCCTGAGCGACGCCGCGTCGTTCATCTCGGGCAGCTACCACCTCGTCGACGGCGGGTATTCGGCTCACTGAGCCATCGCCGTCCTGGCCCGTCGCACGGAGGTGCGGCGGGCCTTTGCGCGCGTGGGGCTCGGGCTTGGGCCGCGGTTGCGGGCCTGGGCTGCGGATGCGGCTTGAGCTGCGGCTGCGGCTGCGGCTTGGGCGACGGCTGCGGCTGCGGCTTGAGCTGCGGCTGGGGCTTGAGCTGCGGCTGGGGCTTGGGCTGCGGCTTGGGCTTGGGCTTGGGCTGCGGCTGGGGCTTGAGCTGCGGCTGGGGCTTGAGCTGCGGCTTGGGCTTGGGCTTGGGCTTGGGCTTGGGCTTGGGCTTGGGGGGTATGTCCCACTTATGGTCAGTAATTGAGCTCCGGAGTGACACCTTTTGGGACATGCACCGCCATAAGTGGGACGAGGGGGAAGGCCAGGCGGGACCTCGACGGCGGTTTCGCAGGGGCGTGGGGCACAATGGTCGCGGAGGTTTCCATGAGCGATCCGATCCCGACGATGCCGTCATCCACGGATGCCGGGACCGCCGCGGTGCCGATCACGCACGCCGCGGCCGAGTGCCCGAAGTGCTTCACCGAGCTGCAGAGCGACCGGGACTGGTGGCGTGCCCGCCCGGCGGGGTCCCGCCTCGTCGGGCTCGTCGTGTCGCGTCCCGACATGCCCACCGTCGTGCAGCAGCGCGACGACCTGACACGGTTCGGGGTCCCCATCGAGGGCTTCCGGCATCCGGCCCCCGAGACGCTCGAGGGCTGGGCGAACCGCCTGGACAGATTCTTCGGCACGCTCACGCGCGGAGACGTGCTCGTGGTGGCCAGTGTTCACGCCCTCGGCCTGACGCGCGAGGACGAGTCGCGCGCGGTCGCCGATCTGCGTCGCCGCGGAGTCATGGTGAAAGTGCTCCCGCACGGCGACCGTCACCTGCACGACGCGTCGCTTCCCGCGCGCGGCTGACCGCCGACCGAAGGGAACGCGCCGCGTGAGGCGCTCGAACGCCGGAGCGCGCGAGAAGCGTCGACGTCGGGCGTTCGGGTACCGGCGAGGCGAGGGCGGTTGCCGGAGGTCGTGCGCCGACGGAGCGCGAGGCTCCGGGGGCGAGGTCGAACGTCCGAACGGCCCGACGTGCGTTCGCTCCTCGGGGGTCGTGCGCCGACGTAGCGCGCGGGGCTGAGGGCTCACGCGATCGGACGTCCGAAGAGCCCGACGTGCGTTCGCGCCTCGGGGGTCAGGCGCCGACGTAGCGCGCGAGGTGCTCCCCCGTCAGGGTCGAGCGCTCGGCGACGAGCCGGGCGGGTGTCCCCTCGAACACGACCGTGCCGCCGTCGCGACCGGCTCCCGGCCCGAGGTCGATGAGCCAGTCGGCGTGCGCCATCACGGCTTGATGGTGTTCGATCACGACGACGGTGTTGCCGGCATCCACGAGGTGATCGAGCAGCCGGAGGAGCCTGTCGACGTCGGCGAGGTGCAGACCCGTCGTGGGCTCGTCGAGGACGTACACGGCTCCCGCCTTGGCCATCGAGATCGCGAGCTTGAGGCGTTGGCGTTCTCCGCCCGACAGCGTGCTCAGCGACTGCCCCAGCGTGAGGTAGCCGAGCCCCACGTCGCGCAGGCGGCCGAGGACGGCGACGGCCGGACCGGTGACGAGGAACTCCCCCGCCTCGGCGACCGACATCGCGAGCACCTCGGCGATGTTCTTGCCGTCGAGCGTGTACTCCAGCACGTCGTCGGAGAACCCGGTGCCCTCGCACAGCTCGCAGACGGTCTCGACCGTGGACTGGAACCCCAGCTGCGTCACGATCACGCCGAGTCCCTTGCACGCCGCGCAGGCGCCCTGACTGTTGGCGCTGAAGAGCGCCGGCTTGACGCCGTTCGCCTTCGCGAAGGCCGCACGTACCGCGTCGAGGATGCCGGTGTAGGTCGCGGGACTGCTGCGCCGTGACCCCTTGATGGCGGTCTGATCGACCACGACGACGTCGTCGAACGCGGGGAGGTTGCCGTGGATGAGCGACGACTTGCCGGACCCGGCGACTCCGGTCACCACCGTCAGCACGCCGAGCGGGATGTCGACGTCGACGCCGCGGAGATTGTGCTGGGTCGCGCCGCGAATCGAGAGCGCGCCGACGCCCGTGCGCACGGTGTCTTTGAGCTGCGCGCGGTGATCGAGGAAGCGGCCCGTCAAGGTGTCGGACGCACGCAGCCCTGCGACGTCGCCCTGGAACTGGATGGCGCCGCCCTCGCGGCCCGCGCGCGGACCGAGATCGACCACGTGGTCGGCGATGTCGATGACCTCGGGCTTGTGCTCGACGACGAGCACCGTGTTGCCCTTGTCGCGCAGCTGCAGAAGCGTCTCGTTCATGCGCTGGATGTCGTGCGGGTGCAGGCCCGCGGTGGGTTCGTCGAAGACGTAGGTGATGTCGCTGAGACTCGAGCCCAGGTGGCGGATCATCTTGGTGCGCTGCGCCTCTCCCCCGGACAGCGTGCCGCTGGAACGGTCGAGCGAGAGGTAGCCGAGCCCGATGTGGACGAACGCGTCGAGCGTGTCGCGCAGACCCTGCACGAGGGGCGCCACCGAAGGGTCGTCGATGGTGCCCACCCAGACCGCGAGATCGGTGATCTGCATGGCCGCGGCATCCGCGATGTTGACGCCGTCGATGCGCGATGACCGCGCGCCCTCGTTGAGGCGAGTGCCCTCGCACGCCGGGCACGCGACGACCGTGGCCGCACGGTCGACGAAGGCGCGGACGTGCGGCTGCAACGCGTCGCGGTCTTTCTGCAGCATGCTCTTGGTGATCTTGGGGACGAGCCCCTCGTACGTCATGTTGGTGTTCGCGATGCGGACCTTCGTCTGCTCCTTGTAGAAGAAGTCGGCACGCTCCTGGGGGGTGAAGTCGCGCACGGGCTTGTCGGGGTCGACGAAGCCCGACTCGCTGAAGACGCGGACCATCCAGCCGTCGGCCGTGTAGCCGGGCACGAGGATGGCTCCGGCGTTGAGCGAGAGCGAGGCGTCGACGAGTTGATCGAGGTCGAGGTCGCCGACCTGACCGAGACCCTCGCACTCGGGGCACATGCCGCCGGTGATCTCGAACGAGCGACGCTGCTTCTGCCCCTTGTTCGCGCCCGTGGCGATCGTGACCGCACCCGCCCCCGAGATCGAGGGCACGTTGAACGAGAACGCCTGAGAGGACCCGACGTGCGGCTGGCCGAGGCGACTGAACAGGACCCGCAGCATGGCGTGCACGTCGGTGGCGGTGCCGACGGTGGAGCGGGCGTTCGCAGCCATGCGCTCCTGATCGACGCGGATCGTGGCGCTGAGGTTCTCGAGGGCGTCGACGTCGGGTCGCGACAGCTCGCCCATGAATTGCTGCACGAAGGTGGGGTAGGTCTCGTTGATCAGCCGCTGCGACTCGGCGGCGATCGTGCCGAAGACCAGCGACGACTTGCCCGATCCGCTGACCCCGGTGAACACCGTGAGGCGCCGCTTGGGCACGTCGAGGTCGACGTTCTTCAAATTGTTCTCGCGGGCGCCGCGCACGCGGATGACGTCGTGGGCGTCGGGATCGGTCATGGGCGCCTCCTCGGGATCGTCCCCAGTGTGGCGCAGATCACCGACATCGACGATGTGCCGATTCGACGATGTGCCCATCGGCGGTGCGTCCCGGTCCAGCGCGGGGTCGCCGGTCGGCGCCCGCGTGCACAACGGCAGGCAGACCCCGCGACACACCGCAGCACAGGCCTCCGGGCCCGGTCGGCCGTCCCGCGGGGTCGCCCGGTCAGCGCCCGCGTGCACAACGGCAGGCCGACTCCGCGACACGCCGCAGCACAGGCCCCCAGGCTCGGCGTGTCGCCCACGGCATCCGCCGTTGTGCACGCCCGGCGGCGCCCCGTGCCGGCCCGGCGGGCGCCGCACCGGCCCGGCGCCCGCGTGCACAACGGCGGGCCGCCCCCGCGACGCCCCGCCGCACAGGCCCCCAGGCTCGGCGTGTCGCCCACGGCATCCGCCATTGTGCACAGGGGCGCGGGCGGACGGCCGCACAGACGACGGCGCCCCCGCAGACGGATCTGCGGGGGCGCCGGGAGGAAGGCGTCAGCCCTGGGCGCGACGGTTCGTGCGCGGGCTGCGGGCTCCGACGACCATGCCGGTCGTGGGCGTTCCGGATGCCGAGCGACCCGCGCCCTGCGGACGACCCGCGCCGGCGCCGGCGCGCTGCGCACCCGCTCCGGCCTGGCCGCGACCGGCGCCCGAGCGCTGGCCCTGGCCACGGCCACCCTGGGGAGCGTGGCCGGACGCTGCGGGGGCCTCGCCACCCTGACCGCTGCCGCCGCGTCCGCGACGACGGCGACCGCCGCCGGCGGCCGGGGCCGCGGCATCCTGGCCCGGGGTGCGGGCGGCGCGCTTGCGCTGGGCGTTGGCGCCCTGCGAGCGTCCGCCGCCCTGCGGCTGCACGACGACGGGCTCGGGCTTGACGTACGGGGCGACCTCGCCGACCAGCGCCACGACCTCGGGCGAGGTCGGGGTGACGGGCTGCGGGGTGGCCGAGATTTTGGCCTTGCGCAGGATGTCGAGCGTGTCGCGGCGCTGCTCGGGGAGCATGATCGTCACGACGTCGCCGGCCGTGCCCGCGCGGGCCGTGCGGCCGGAGCGGTGCAGGTACGCCTTGTGCTCGACGGGCGGGTCGACGTGCACGACCAGCTCGACGCCGTCGACGTGCACGCCGCGGGCGGCCACGTCGGTGGCGACGAGCACCTTGGCGCGTCCGTCGCCGAAGGCGGCGAGGTTGCGGTCGCGCTGCGGCTGCGACAGGTTGCCGTGCAGGTCGACCGAGGGGATGCCGGCGGCGGTGAGCGCCTTCGCCAGCTTCTTGGCCTGGTGCTTGGTGCGCATGAAGAGGATGCGACGGGCCGCGCCCGAGGCGAGCGTCTGCACGAGCTCCCTCTTCGCGTCGGCGTCGGCGGGGGCGAAGACGTGGTGCGTCATCGCGGCGACGTGCGAGTGCGCTTCGTCGACCGAGTGCAGGACCTCGTTGCGGAGGAACCGCTTGACGAGCTTGTCGACGCCGTTGTCGAGCGTCGCCGAGAACAGCAGACGCTGACCGTCGGCGGGCGTGCGCGACAGCAGACGGGTGACACCGGGGAGGAAGCCGAGGTCGGCCATGTGATCGGCCTCGTCGAGGACGGTGATCTCGACGTCGCCGAGGTTGGCGAAGCCCTGACCGATCAGGTCTTCGAGGCGGCCCGGGCAGGCGACGAGGATGTCGACACTCGCGGCGAGCGCGTCGACCTGACGCTTCTGGTTGACCCCGCCGTACACGGTGGTGGTGACCAGACCGAAGGCGGCGGCGAGGGGCTTGATGACCTCGTCGATCTGGTTCGCGAGCTCGCGCGTGGGTGCCAGCACGAGGGCGCGGGGCTTGCGACCGCGGCGGCGGTCGGTCTTCGCGGCGAGGCGTGCCACGAGCGGCAGCGAGAAGGCCAGGGTCTTGCCGGAGCCGGTCTTGCCGCGGCCGAGCACGTCACGGCCGGCGAGGGTGTCGGGCAGGGTGTCGGCCTGGATGGGGAAGGGCTCGTTCTTGCCCTGAGCGGCGAGAATGTCGACCAGCGGCGCGGGCACGCCGAGGTCGGTGAAAGTCTGAGACGTCATGAATACTCCTGCCGCGGCGCGGGAGCACGCGGCGGTTCGGGATGCCGCGATGCTGCGGCAGAAATGGGCGAAGGCGCCGGGTGGCGCATCCGTTCGCCGTGAAGGTCAAAGGCCCGAGAAGAGGGGGCCGGTGCGTTCGACGACGCGTGGAGCGAGAGCTCCTGCACCTAGTCTACCGGTTCCGAGCAGGCCGCCCGTCAGGCCGCGCGCCAGCACCCCGCCACGTGGTCGTCGACCATGCCCGACGACTGCATGAGGGCGTACATCGTGGTGGGCCCGACGAAGCGGAACCCTCGGCGGCGGAGCTCGGTGCTCATCGCGGTCGATTCGGGCGTCACCGCGGGAACGTCGGCGAAGGTCGCCGGCGGCGTGTGCGACGCCGGTGCGAACGACCACATCAGTGCATCGAGCTCGCCCGGGGCCATCCCCGCGACGATCGTGGCGTTGCCGATCACAGCCTCGATCTTGCCGCGGTGGCGGATGATGCCGGCATCCTGGAGCAGACGATCGACGTCGTCGGGACCGAATCGCGCCACGGCCGAGGGCTCGAAATCGTGGAACACCTCACGGAAGCGCGGACGCTTGCGGAGGATGGTGATCCAGGCGAGACCCGCCTGGAATCCCTCGAGGCTCATCTTCTCGAACAGCGGGCGGTCGCCGCGCAACGCCGTGCCCCACTCCTCGTCGTGGTAGCGCTGATACTCGGCGTCGGCGCCCGCCCACGCGCAGCGGGTGACGCCGTCGCCTGCGGTCACGAGGTCGCTCATGCCCCCAGGCTATGCCGGACCCCCGACACCCACCGCGCGGCGATCGGGCCAGGGGATCGTTCGAGGACAGGACCGATGAGCGGCCACCCGGCCTGTTCTCGACGGATGTCCTGTCACGGCGCGCCGAAACGACACCGCCCCGCCTCTCGTGGAGGCGGGGCGGTGTCGGTCGCGACTCAGCGCGCGGGCTTCTTCTCCGGAACCGGGGCGTTACCCGACGCCTTCAACGCGGCGTAGTACGACGCGGCCTCGTTCTGACGATCGTCCTCGACGCCCGACGCGATCGAGGCGCGGATGTGCTCGGGGCCGTAGCCGAACGCGTCGACGAGGTCTTGAGCGTGCGGGCGCAGACGAGCGCACAGACGGTCGATGTAGCGCGACACCGCCGCGGCCCGCTGCGTCGACAGCCGCCCGTGGATGAGGTACCAGGCCAGGTGCTTCTCGATCAGCTGCAGACCGAACAGGTCGCGCAACCAGGTGAGCACCTTCAGGGTGTCGCGGTCGTCGATGCGGTTGATGGCGTCGGTGAACGCCTCCCACTGCAGCAGCTCGCCGTGGGCGCGCGCGGCCTCGATGAGCTCCGCCTGGTTCTCGTTGAACAACGCCGCCGCGTCTTCGCGCGAGAGCTTGGATGCCGGACGCAGGCGCCCCGCGATGTCGGCGATCATCTGCTGCACGCGGTCGGCGAGCAGCTCGTGCTGCTGTTCGGCGCGCAGTCCCTTCTCGACCGAGCGGGCGGTCGAGCCGAAGTCGCTCACGGCCTGACCCAGCTGGCGCATGCCCGCGCCGTGGAAGAGCTTGCCGGCCGTCTGGCCGACCGCGAAGGCGGCGAGCTGCTTGGCATCCTTGCCCTTGAACTGCTTCGCGTAGTCGGCGAGCAGACGCTTGCCGACGAGCTGCAGCAGGATGTTGTTGTCGCCCTCGAAGGTGACGTAGATGTCGAGATCGGCGCGCAGGCCCACCAGACGGTTCTCGAAGAGGAAGCCCTGGCCGCCGCACGCCTCTCGCGACTCCTGCAGCGTGTCGAGCGCGTGCCAGGTCGACAGGGGCTTCAGGGCGGCCGCGAGCGTCTCGAGGTCTTCGCGGTCGGCGTCGGTGTCGAGCGCGCCGCTGAAGACGCCGTCGAACTTCTGCAGGAACTCGTCGTGCGCGAAGATCTGGGCGTACGTCGTCGCCAGACGCGGCAGAAGACGTCGCTGGTGCTTGCCGTAGTCGAGCAAAGTCACCTCGGGGGAGCCGCTGCCCGAGTCGAACTGACGGCGCTGGTTGCCGTAGGTGATCGCGATCGTGAGGCCGATGGCCGACGCCCAGGCGGCCGCGCCGTCGAGCGAGACGCGCCCCTGCACGAGCGTGCCGAGCATCGTGAAGAACCGGCGGCCGGGGCTCGCGATCTCGCTCGAGTACGTGCCGTCGGCAGCGACGTCGCCGTAGCGGTTGAGGAGGTTCGTGCGGGGGACGCGCACCTGGTCGAAGTGCAGCCGCCCGTTGTCGATGCCGTTCAGACCGCCCTTGAGGCCGTCGTCCTCGCCGCCGATGCCGGGGAGGAAGTTCCCCTCGTCGTCGCGCAGCGGCACGTAGAAGCAGTGCACGCCGTGGTTGACGCCCTTCGTGATGAGCTGGGCGAACACCGTGGCGGCCTTGCCGTGCAGAGCGGCGTTGCCCAGGTAGTCCTTCCACGCGCCGCGGAACGGCGTGTGGATGACGAATTCCTCGGCCTCGGGGTCGTAGGTCGCGGTGGTGCCGATGGCCGACACGTCGGAGCCGTGCCCGGTCTCGGTCATGGCGAACGCGCCGGGGATCTCGAGGCTCATGATGCCGGGGAGCCACTTGTCGTGGTGCTCGCGCGTGCCCAACTGCAGCACGGCCGAGCCGAACAGGCCCCACTGCACGCCCGACTTGATCTGCAGGCTGGGATCGGCGGCGACGAGTTCTTCGAAGCCGGCGATGTTGGCGCCGTTGTTCTCCTCCCCGCCGAAACGCTTCGGAAAGGCCCGGTGAACGGCCTTGTTCTGCACGAGGAGGTGCAGCTGGCTGAGGGTGCGCTCGCGGTGCGCGTCCATGCCGAGGCTGTCATCGCGCCAGAGCGCGGGGTCTTTGATCATCTCGCGCGCCTCGCGGCGGATGTGGCCCCACGTACCGAGCAGCAGATCGGTGACCCGCTCGGTGTCGATGCGGGCTTCGGCGGCCTCGGCCGCGGTGTGCGCGGCGGTGGGCGCTCCCCCGACGGGCGTGCGCGTGCTCGTGGCGGGCGTGGTGGGACGGACGGCGGCGTCGGTCATTCTCGGCACCTTTCGACGTTGCAAAGGGATGCCACCCACGGTAGGTGTCCCACAACGACCGCTCAAACATCCTGTGTGATGTTCACAACGCGGCCGGCCGCCCGCGCCTGGAGTCGTTGTGGGGGGTCAACATTCCCGGGAGTGCGCTGAGCGCGAGGATGGCGCGGCGGCAGCGCGGTGGCGGGCGGCGGCGGGCGCGGCACGGACGACACGGCGCGGACGACACGGCGCGGCGCGGCGCGGACGACACGGCGCGGCGCGGCGCGGGCGACGTAGCCGGAGCCCAGAGGGTGCTCCGTGGGCGCGACCCGCCGGCGGGCCGCGTCAGTTCGCCGCGACCACCGTCAGAATGCCCTCGCCGTACGCCTCGCGCTTCTTGGCACCGATGCCGGTGATGCCGTCGAGATCGCCGACCGTGGCGGGTCGCGCCGCGGCGATCGCGCGCAGCGTGGCGTCGCCGAAGACGATGTACGCCGGCACCCCCTGCTCGCGCGCCTTCTCGGCCCGCCATGCGCGCAGCGCCTCGAAGAGATCGCGATCGTCGGGGGCGACATCGTCGGCGCTCGATTTGCGCTGACGGCTCCCCCCGCCGCCACCCGTGCGGCCGAGGGCGTCGCGACGCAGCGGCACGGGGGTCTCTCCGCGCAGCACCCCGGCAGAGGCCTCGCTCAGTGCGAGCGTGCCGTAGTCGCCCTGAGCAACGATGATGCCGCGGGCGAGCAACTGCCGGATGACGCTGCGCCAGTCCTGATCGGACAGGTCGGCTCCCAGACCGTAGGTGCTCAGACGGTCGTGGCCCTGCTGCGCGATGCGCTCCGTCTTGGCTCCGCGCAGGATGTCGATGAGGTGGCCCGCGCCGAACGCCTGCCCGCGCTCGCGCTGCAGACGCACGATCGTCGACAGCAGCTTCTGCGCGGCGATGAGGCCGTCCCAGGTGTCGGGCGGGGTGAGGCAGGTGTCGCAGTTGCCGCACGGCTCGGAGCGCTGACCGAAGTAGTCGAGCAGGTTCTGGCGTCGGCATCCGACCGTTTCGCACAGCGCGAGCATCGCGTCGAGATGCTGGCCCAGGCGCATCTTGTAGGAGCGGTCGCCCGGGGACTGATCGATCATGCGGCGCTGCTGAACGACGTCACCCAGGCCGTAGGCCATCCACACCACCGACGGGTCGCCGTCGCGGCCCGCTCGACCGGTCTCCTGGTAATAGCCCTCGACCGATTTGGGCAGATCGATGTGGGCGACGAAACGCACGTCGGGCTTGTCGATGCCCATGCCGAACGCGATCGTGGCGACCATCACCACACCGTCGTCGCGGAGGAACCGCGACTGGTGCGCCGCGCGCACGGACGCGTCGAGACCCGCGTGGTACGGGAGGGCGTCGAGACCCTGAGACGCCAGATAGGCGGCGGTCTGCTCGACGGTCTTGCGGCTGAGGGCGTAGACGATGCCCGCCGATCCCTCGGGCTGCGAGCGGATGAACTGCACCAGCTGACGACGCGGGTCGACCTTGGCGTCGATGCGGTACTGGATGTTGGGCCGGTCGAAACTCGCGACGAAGCCACGGGCGTCGCGCAGCCGCAGACGCTCCACGATCTCGCGCGCTGTCTCGGGCGTCGCCGTGGCGGTGAGCGCCATGCGCGGAACGCCGGGGAACCGGTCGGCGAGGTCGCCGAGCGCGAGGTAATCGGGGCGGAAGTCGTGACCCCACTGCGACACGCAGTGCGCCTCGTCGATCGCGATGACGCTGAGGCGGCCGCGGGCGAGCAGCCCGAGGGTCTGCGCGCCGTTCAACCGCTCGGGCGCGACGTACAGGAGGTCGAGCTCGCCCGCGAGGTACGCCTGCTCGACGGCCTGGCGCTCGGCGGGCGCCTGCGTCGAGTTGAGGTAGCCGGCGCGCACGCCGTTGGCAATGAGCGCCTCGACCTGGTCGTGCATGAGGGCGATCAGGGGGCTGACGACCAGGCCCGTTCCGGGCCGCACGAGAGCGGGCACCTGGTAGGTGACGCTCTTTCCTCCACCGGTGGGCATGAGCACCACCGCGTCGCCGCCGTCGATCACGTGCTGGACGATCTCGGCCTGGTCGCCCCGGAACGCGTCGTAGCCGTAGACCTCGTGCAGCACCGCGCGCGGGTCGTGACCGGTGAAGTCGCGGACGGCCGGCAGCTCGCGGGCCGTTCCCGCGGCGGCGGCCGCGCGGGCGAAGGCCGACGCGGGGTCGACCGGCGGCGGCGGCGCGTCGAGATCGTCGGGCGGCGCGAACTGATCGGGGTCCCACTGCGCGCCGGCGTACGGATCGTCGGGGACGTCGTACGACTCGGGCGGCGCGTCGGCGTACGACTCGGGGGCGGCGCCGGGATATGTCACGCCTCCACGGTAACCCGGGCCGCCGACACCGACACCGCCCCGCCATCTGCTGGGGATGACGGGGCGGCTGGGGAGGAGCGGCTCGATCAGTGCGTCGGCGGCGAGAACACGAGCTGGGATGCCACGAGCCCGTGCTCGCGGCTGACGATCTGCGCGCGGCCGGGAGCGGCGCGCTCCGGCTTGACGCGGCCGATCAGCGCCCCCTCTTCGGGGTTGCCGCCGAGCAGGATGCCGGTGACGCCGAGGTCGGTGAACCGCTGGATGATCGGGTCGTACGCCGCGCGGCTCGCGCCGCCGGAGCGTCGGGTGAGGATCACGTGCAGGCCGAGGTCGCCCGCCTGGGCGAGCAGCGGCTGGAGGACGGCGAGAGGGTTCCCCTGGCTCGTGGCGACGAGGTCGTAGTCGTCGACGAGGATGAACCCCTCGGCGCCCTTCCACCAGCTGCGCTCCCGCAACTGCGCCGGGGTGACGTCGGGCCCCGGGATGCGCGTGGAGAAGTACTGCGCCAGGTCGTTCATGCCGCCGGTCGCGAGATCGTGCGAGGTGAGGTAGGCGCCGAGGTAGTCGTCGGGGATCTCCCCGAGGAGCGCACGGCGGTAGTCGACCACGAAGATCTTCGCCTCGGCGGGGGTGTACAGCCTCTGGATCTCCTTCGCCACCGCCCGGAGGAACGACGACTTGCCCATGCCCGAGTCGCCGTACACGAACAGGTGCGGCTCGACGCGGGGGTCGATGCCGAAGGGCGCCAGCTGAGCCTCCTCGATGCCGAGCAGCATGCGGCCGTCGCCGGGCTCGGTGAGCGCGCGCACCTCGTCGAGCGTGATGTTCTCCGGCAGCAGACGCAGCTTCGGTCCGGGCTCGCCGTGCCACGCCGCCGCGACGCGGCCGATCATGTCGGCGACGCCGTCGGCGATCGTGGCGGGATCGTCGGCTCCGTCGACGCGCGGCACCGCGGTGAGCATCTGCAGCTTGGACGCACTGAGACCACGACCGGGCTGACCGACGGGCACGTTCGCCGCCTGCTTGCGGTCGACGTCGGAGTCGGTCGGGTCGCCCAGGCGCAGTTCGAGGCGCGTCTGGATGAGGTCCTTCAGGTTGGCGCGGATCTCGAGCCAGCGGTTCGCGGTGACGACGACGTGCACGCCGAAGCTGAGGCCGCGGGCGGCGATGGTCTGCACCCGCGCCTCGAGCGGCTCGAACTCCGAGCGCAGGGTCGACCAGCCGTCGATGACGAGGAAGACGTCGCCGAAGCCGTCGTCGAGGCGTCCCTCGCGGCGACGCGAACGGTACGTCTCGATGGAGTCGACCGCATTGCGGCGGAAGTACTGCTCGCGCGCGTCGAGCACGGCCTCCACCTCGGCCACGGCCCGGCGCACCGCCTCGGGCTCCGTGCGCGTGGCGACGCCCGACACGTGCGGATGCTGCTGCATCGCGGTGAAGCCGCCCCCGCCGAAGTCGAGGACGAAGAACTGGAACTCCCGCGGAGTCCCGGTCAGCGCGAGGGCCGAGACGAGCGTGCGCGCGAGCGTCGACTTGCCGCTCAGGGGCGAGCCGACGATCGCCACGTGACCCGCGGCGCCGCCGAGCGACACGGTGAGGTGGTCGCGGCGCTGTTCGAGCGGGATGTCGACGAGCCCGATCGGCACGGTCAGCGCGCCGGCGCCGCGCCAGCGGTGCGACACGAGTCCGAGCTCGGGGTCCTCGGCGAGATCCGGCATGAGGGCGTCCAGCGGCGACGGCTCCGCAAGAGGGGGCAGCCACACCTGGTGAGCCTCCGGGCCGCGGTCCTTCATGCGGTCGACAGCGATCTGGAACGTGGAGCGCTTCTCCGCCGCGGGGGCCGCGATCGCCGCGGGCGCGGCATCCGTCTCCTCCGGCGACCCATCGTCGTCGGGCTGGGCCAGAGCCGTGAACACCTCGACGCGGGCGGGGCCGCCCGAGACGGACTCGGCGCCTCCGACGTCGACACCGGCCGTGCCCCGCGGGCGCCCGGAGACGTAGGCCGCGCGGAACTGCACGAGGTTCTCGGTGTCGCTCTTGAGGAAGCCGACGCCGGGCTCCTGCGGGAGCGTGTAGGCGTCGGGGGTGCCGATGATGGTGCGGGATTCGGATGCCGAGAACGTCCGCAAGCCGATCCGGTACGACAGGTAGGTGTCGAGGCCGCGGAGCTTCCCCTCTTCGAGGCGCTGGGATGCCAGGAGCAGGTGCACGTGCAGCGAACGGCCGACGCGGCCGATGTTGAGGAAGCTGTCGACGAACTCGGGCTTGGCCGTGAGCAGTTCGGAGAACTCGTCGACGACGATGAGCAGGGCCGGCAGCGGCGCCAGGTCGCCGCGCCCACCGCGACGTGCGGCCTCGTACTCGCCGACGTTGGCGAAGTTGCCCGCCGAGCGCAGCAGTTCCTGGCGGCGCACGACCTCGCCCTGCAGGGCGTCCTGGAAGCGGTCGACGAGCGCGAGCTCGCTGCCGAGGTTGGTGATGACCGCCGACACGTGCGGCATCTCGGCCATGCCCGCGAAGGTCGCTCCCCCCTTGAAGTCGACGAGGACGAAGTTGAGCTGCTCGGGCGAATGGGTCATGGCGAGAGCGAGCACGAGGGTGCGCAGCACCTCGGACTTGCCCGAACCCGTCGCTCCGACCATCACGCCGTGCGGGCCCATGCCCTGAGAGGCGGACTCCTTGAGATCGAGCACGAGCGGGGCGCCCGAGGGCTCCTGCCCGATCGGCACGCGAAGGCGGTCGCGCTCGAGGCGCGGCGTCCACGCCTGATCGAAGTCGACGGCGCGCACGTCGGGCAGGCCGAGGAGCTCGGTCAGCTCCGCCTGGCCCTGCGCGGTGGGGGCGTCGACGACGACCATCGGGGCGGGGCGCAACGGCATGAGGCGGCGCGCGGTCGCCTCGGCCTCGGCGATGGACATGGCATCCGGGACGAAGGACTGCGCGCGACCGGCGCCGTCGATGAATTCGGCGGGGGCGACGGCGGGCACGGCCTCACCGCGACGCGTGCGGACGGCGACCGGGGCGTCCGCCAGGGCGACGCGGGCGATGGCCGGGTCGTCGAGCTCGTCCCAGCGCGTGGGCAGGTCGATGACGGTGACGCCCTGCGCGCCCTCGAGTCCGGTGAGCGGGGCGTTCGAGGAGGCCTCGACGCCGTCGACCACCAGGACGACGTGCGGGGTGATTCCACCGCCGGGGGTGAAGCGGGCGCGCGAGGCGAGCTGAGCGGGCAGCATGTCCATCAGCTCGTCGGGGGATGCCGCGATCATGCGCGCGGGGCCGAGGCGGTCCTGCACGCGCGACGACATCGCGTGCGGCAGCCACTTCACCCAGTCCCAAGCGCCGATCTGCGCGGGCCCGGCGAGGACCGCGATGATGACGTCTTCGGGGTCGTGCAACGTCGCCGCCGACGCGACGAGCGAGCGGGCGAGGCTGCGCACGGCCTCCTCGTCGGGACCGACGAGCTCGATGCGCGCGTACTCGCCGAGCGGGAAGCCCAACGGCAGATCGCGCTGGATCTCGTGCGTGAGCATGAAGCGGTGCGCCGCGGAGGCCGCGACGGGGTCGAGCTGGGCCAGGGGCGGCAGCTCGGGAGCCTCGAGCGTGAGGCTGAGCGGCTGATCGGCCACGCCGATGCGGGCCAGCAAAAACGTCTCGTCGCCGGGCTGACGCTCCCACACGCGCGAGCGCTCCTCGGCGATGAACGGCAGGGCCGAGGGGGCGGGCATGATCCACCCGCCGTGACGACGCTGCTTGCGCGCGGCCACGCGCACGGTCTCGCGCAGCTCCGACAGATAGGCGAGGTACTCGCGCCGGTTGCCGAGCACCTCGGCGTTGCGCTGCGCGCGCTGGCGCCACCCGTTCACGGCCACGAAGCCCAGCGACGACAGCAGGAACATGCCGCCGATGAGGAAACCGGTCGGGCCGCTGTTCGAGATCGTGACCATGACGATCGCGCCCACGCTGCCGAGCATCGGCAGGAGGGAGGTCAGGATGCCGCTGCCGCCCTCGTTCGGAACGAGCTCGGGCGGCGGCTGCAGCACGACCCGCCCGTTGGGCAGCGATGGCGGGGCGATACGCGGACCCGTGCTCACACCGGACCTCCGATCAATCGGCTCAGGGTGAACACGCGCTCGCTCAGACGCACCCGGGTGCCGTCTTCGAGCAGCGTGCGCGCACCGGGCTGCAGGGGGTGGACGGCTCCGTCGTCGTCGATGAGCTCCGAGCCGTTCGTGGAACCCGCGTCGATGACCCACGCGGTTTCGCCGTCGTGCTCGAGGCGCAGGTGCGTCTTCGAGATGAGCCGATCGGGATCGTCGACGGCGATCAGGACGTCGCCCGGCTCGCTCGCGACCGGCGCGCGCCCGAAGTTCACCGAGGCGGGCAGGTCGATCTGCTCGCGCTGACCGGTGTCGAAGATCACGAGCAGCTGCGCGCGGCCCACGCCGCCCGTGACGATCGGCTCCTCCGCCGCCCGCGCGGGCGGTGCGGCGACGGGGGCACGCCCGCCCGCCGCAGCGGGGGCGTCGACGGCGGCCGGAACGTCGGTCGCAATCGGCGCATCGACGGCGAGCAGCGGGGTGTCCCACGCCGGCGCGGTGGGCAGCGCGGCGGCGGCGGCGGACACGCGCAGAGGTTCGCGGCCGGCGGAGGGGCGCGCGTGGACGGTGGGTTCGGCGAGCGCGGGGGCGTCGTCGGCATCCTGATCCTGCCGCCCTCGGGGAGCGACGACGAGGACGGTGCCGGCCGCGCGGTCGGCCCAGGAGCGTCGCAGACCCGAGCGGTCGAAAGCGGCCGACGCGACGACGACCCAGGCTCCGGCGACGAGGACGAGACCTCCGAGCAGCACGAGCGACCCGCGCACGAACGCCCTTCCCGCGCCGGGCACGAGCGGTGCCTCGGCGCGCGAGGTGCGCAGACCGAACAACAGCGCGCCCGGGCCGAAGCCGAGACGCGCCTGGAGGATCCACAGGCCCAGCAGCGCCTCGGCGGCGACCGCGGCCCCCAGGACGGGCGATCCGAGGAGGGATGCCGCGCCGGCGGCGATGACCACGAGGGCGGCGTCGACGCTGAAGGCGCCCAGGCGCACCCCCACCGTCGCGGGCGCGCCGAACGGCGGCGAGGGCGTCATGCCGCCATCATCGCACGCGCGACCTCGATCGCTCCGGCGGCCACCAGACCCGCCGGGAGCGACAGGGCCGTCGCGAGCGCCTCGAACACGTCGCCCGTGCGCGACCATCCCAGCGACCTCAGGCCGCGCCCCACCGGGACCACGAGGAGGGCAGCGGCGAGGGCGGCGACCAGGATGACGCCGGCGACGACGACGAGCATGTCAGACGCGATCGTGGGCACGAGGGCCGTCAGCACGGCCGCCGTCACCGCCACGGCACCGAATCGAGCCACCCATCGCAGGAAGGGCACCGTGCTCTTTCGCGAACTCAACAGCAGCGCGAGCACCACCGTGACGGCGAGGGCGATGCGCCCGCCGAGAACGACAGGGTCGGCGACCGCGAAGGTCGGCAGGGCGGCGAACGCACTGGCCGCCCCCGCCGCGACGAGGAGCACGACCCCGACCGTCAACCGTGCGGTCGAGCGCTCGACGAGGGCGTCGGCGTCGTCGGCTTCGATCGTGCGCACCTCGTCGGGCAGGCTCTGCCGCACCGTCCATCGGGTGCTCTGGAAGCGTGCGTAGTCGATGAACGTGCCGGGCTCGACGTCGACGAGGCTCGACTGCAGGATGCGCTGGGCCACGGGAACGAGTCCGAGGGTCACGGCGGCGGGGGCCGAGGGGTCGAGGTGCAGCAGGAGCGCGAGCGCCCACACGGCCGCGAGCACGGCGGTGACGATCGTCGCGGTGCGGCTCTGGGCGCGCAGGGTCTGCGTCGCCCCCAGGACCCCGGCGACCCCGGTCACCACGGCCGCGGCGAGCAGGCCCGTGAACACCGCGACCTGCGCCGACGACGCGGGCAGGTCGGGCACGATGGCGACTCCCCCGCCGAAGGCGAGGGCGGCGACGGCCACGACGGGAGCGAGGGTCGCCGTGCGCGGTCGCGCGCGCAGCGAGAACACCGCGACGGCGGCGAGGGCCGCGAGCAGGGCCAGCGCGGCGACGGGAGTGCGCACCTCGCCCGGAAGAGTGTCGGCGCCGAGCAGACGGAGGAAAGCCAGGATGCCGCCCGCCGCGGCGATCACCATCCACACGGCCGTCGCGCGCGCCGCGATCGGCACCCGTGTCGCGCGCCGATCGACCGGATCGACCGTGGCGGCGGGGTCGACCAGGACGAGGACGACTCCGTCCTCGAGGGCGGTCATCGTCGTCGAGCGGTCGATCTCGCGCC
The DNA here is from genome assembly GCF_947489255.1 of uncultured Microbacterium sp. GTDB lineage: Bacteria > Actinomycetota > Actinomycetes > Actinomycetales > Microbacteriaceae > Microbacterium > Microbacterium phycohabitans. The sequence continues at coordinate 385,207 of NZ_CANLCY010000001.1, read as the reverse complement.
CCGAGAGCCCCACCACGCGCACATCGCGCTCGAGCGGGCTGCCCGCGGCGCGAAGAACATCGCGGACTTCGGCACGCAGCGGCACCACGAGGTCGAATCTCGACGCGCCATCGATGAGAGCGACGCGTCGCCCCTGCATCACTTCCGCGCTCAACGGTCCCCCTCGTTCTCGCGCCACCGACCCGAGGGCCGGCTCAACCGCACCAGCGTATCCGCCCCGCGGAGACTGTCGCGTGTTTCCATTCATCACCGGGGATAAAGATGAGAGTTTTGTCATCTTTCAAAAAGCGCAAGAGGGTTGTCGCTTCGTCGAGCATTACGTAAGTTCAAAAGTCGGTGGGGGGCTCCGGTCACTCCATCGATCCCGCGCTCGGGGCCGATCCCCGTGCGTGCAGACACGATCCGCAACGCCCGGGCGCGCCCCGGAGGAACATCGAGGAGACAACGTGGCAGATCTCATCGCAGCCCAGGAGGGTGCGCTTCGTCGCGGGGCCGAGGCGGTCAACACCGCGAAGTCGGGCATCGACGAGCAGGTGCGCAAAGTCCGCAGCGAGCTCGACCAGGTGGCCGGCTTCTGGACCGGCGCAGCGGCCGGCTCGTACACCCAGCTCATGCAGCGGTGGAACGAAGAGACCACCAAGCTCAACAACGTGCTCGTCACGCTCGAAGACGCCCTGCGCGGCACCGAGCGCGACCAGGCGGCGTCGGAAGAGTCGCACCAGCAGACCATCGGCAACCTGGGCTCGCTGCTCGGCTGACCCGCTCGACACGAAAGAAGGAACTCTCATGCAGTCCATGTCCGTTCGTCCCGAGCAGGTCATCGCCCTCTCCGGTCAGATCCGCAACGGCGCCTCCGGCATCCGCACCCGTCTCGACGAGCTCGAGTCGCAGGTCAACGCCCTCCGCGCGTCCTGGGATGGTGAGGCGCAGACCGCCTACGACCAGGCCCAGGCGCAGTGGACCCAGTCCATCACCCGCCTGAACGAGCTGCTCCAGCAGATCGCCGGCAAGACCGACGAGATCGCCCAGGGCTACACCTCGACCGACAAGTCGGCCGCGGGCCGCTTCGCCTGAGCCACTCCGGACCGGCGGTCGCTGCGGCGGCCGCCGGTTCTCTGGGCTCGTGCGCCTTCGTCGCTCGCGTGCCCGATCCCCTCGCATCCCGATCACAGAGAAACGAGTGATCCCCCATGGCCGACTCGATCTTCCTCAACCTCGACCTCGCCATCCAGCGCGTCCTGCAGCTGACGCAGGTGCCGGAGGAGCTCCCCTCCGCGGGCGCCATCGAGATCGTCGACGGCAACGGCACCGAGCCGGCCGCGGCGGCGTTCACCGATCGCGTCCGCCAGCGCGCGCAGGAGCTGGCCTCGGAGGTGGAGAAGCTGCGTCAGATGGTGGCCGGGAGCGCCGACGCCCTGTCACAGGCTGCGCAGTCGCTCCAGGACACCGACACCTCGGGTTCGGCCATGGCGCAGAACGCCCTCTCGATCGTCGAGTCGGCCTCGGAGCCCACCGCGGCGCCCGCTCAGCCGGCGCCCACCGGCGGTGCGGCGGGCGTGCGCTCCGTTCTCGGCGGAGGACCCCAGTGACCCGACGCCGTCGCCGGGCCCTGCGCGCGCTGGGGGGCGCGCTGATCGTCGGCGTCTTCGCCGGCGCGGGCGTCGCACCGGCTGCGCAGGCCGCGGCCGGGGGCGACTACGACTGGTGGTACGACACGTACGAGGTGCAGGCCGCGCACGACTCCGGAATCACCGGGGCGGGCGTCAAGATCGCCGTCATCGACACGCAGATCGATCCCGACCTGCCGATCTTCGAGGGACGCAACCTCACCGTCAGCGACACCCAGATCTGCGAGTCCCGCACCGAACCGGTGTCCGAGACGGCGACCGAACCCTCCATTCACGGCACCACGATGGCCGCCCTGCTCATCGGCAACGGCGCCGGCGCGAGCGGCATCCGCGGTATCGCCCCCGACGCCGATGTGACCTTCTACGGATACGGCACCCTCGACCTTCGGGAGGAGGATTATTGCCGCCCGAACACGGACGACGACGTCTCGATGTTCGGCTACGCGGTGAAGAAGGCCGTGGACGAGGGGGCCGAGATCATCACGACGTCGGTTCAGAGGAGGGCGTACGAGAACGACGCACCGGCCATCGCGTACGCCCTCGCGCGCGGGGTGACGATCGTCGTGGGCACACCCAACGCCGACACTCCCGTGGACAGCGGAACGGACGTGGCGAGCTTCAACGGTGTCATCGCCGCCACCGCGATCGACCGTGAAGGCGCCGTCCAGACCGACGGGGCCGGTGCGCCCTTCGTCGTGCCCACGACCGATGTCGTCGCTGCGGGCGTCAATCTGCCGACCGTCGGGATCGACGGCGACTGGAACTCCTCGCGTGCAGCCGTGGGTTCGTCATTCGCCGCGCCCATGGTGGCGGGCATGCTCGCCCTCGCCGCGCAGAAATACCCCGACGCCACCGGTGACCAACTCGTTCAATCGCTGATCGCGACCACGAACGGCACGCAGCACGATCCGGCGCGCACCGAAGACGGTTACGGCTACGGGGCCGCGTGGCTCCCGACTCTGCTCAGCGTGGACCCGACCACCTTCCCGGATGAATCGCCTCTCCTGAGCAAACAGGTGGGTGTACCGACGCCGGAGCAGATCGACACGGCGAAGACCGAGGGCTTCGTCCCCGTCACCATCCCTCGCAGCATGGATCAATACGGAGACACCGCTCCGCCGTCCTCCGGTTTCGACATGGCTTCTCTCGTCGTCTGGGTCGTCACCGGCATCGGCGTCCTCATCGTGGTGGCCGCCGTCGTGGTTGTGCTCATCGTCATCGCCCAGCGCCGCAAGGCCGGAAAGGGGAACACACCGTGACAGGTACGTGGGAACAGCGCCTGCAGAACCTCGCGGAGGGTGGCGTTCCGTGGGACATGCCAACCCGTTACGAGCTGGCCAACGCCCTCGAAGCGCTGAGGCAGGTCCTCGATGCGGCGTCGAAAGACACCGGCATCGGCGGGGATGCCGGAGATGCGGCGCGAGCGAAGTTCGCGGCCTCGGTCACCGAGGTCGATGCGCAAATCCAATATCTGCGCGACCATGTCAACGAGCGCCTCATCGATGCGAACGATGTGCGTCGCCAGGCGCGGGACTCGGCCGCGTCACTGCCTCCGGGCGAGATGAACGGCAACCAGGAGGCGATGGTCCGCGGGGCGGCCGCGGGCGCGTCGATCGTCTTCGGACCGGTGGCGTTCCTCGCCGGTGAAGGCGCAAGTCATGCCATCAACGGATACATGGCCTCACAGCGCGAAGAGGCCGCACGTACGGCCGTCGAGAAGCATTCGGATCAGATGGATGCCATCGAGATGAGGGAGCCGCCGGCCTTCTCGTCGACGGTGATCTCCTCCGAACCCACGAGCTCACCCTCTTCTTCGGAAGTACCGGCCGGCGGATACGGCGCCCAGCAACGCAGTTTCGAGTCTTACCCCGACTGGGACATGTCCGGCGGCGGCGCTGCCGGTGGCGGAAACGGTGGCGGCACCGCCACTCCGCCTCCCGGGGGCGGTGGCGGCGGCGGCGGCATCCAGCCTCCCCCGAGCGAGTACGGGCCGTTCCCGAACCCTCCCGGCCAGACCCCGGGTGGGCAGCCACCCATCGACATCGGCAACGTCCCGCCCGACCCCACACCCGACGGCCCGATCAGTGGGAGCCCCACTCTCCCCGGTGGCATTCCGATGGTTCCCGGCGGCGGGGGCGGCGGACTCGTCGGGACGCCCGGCAGCCCCGGGGCCGGTCTCGGTTCGGGCCTGGGAGCGGGGCTCATCGCCGGCGGCGGCGGGGCGCTCGCGCTCGGACGCGTCGGCGGCGGAGCAGGAGCACCGGGCGTGCCCGGTGGCCGTCTCTTCGGCGGACCCGCGGGCGGTTCGGTTGGCGCAGGTGGCGCCGGCGGCGCACGATCCGGCGGTCTGCTCGGACGGCCCGGTGCCGGCGCCGGTCTCGGAACGCGCGGCGTCGGCGGTCTCGGCGCGGCGGGCACGGGTTCGGCCAACTCGGCAGCGCGTGGCGCGGGTGCGCGAGCGGGCGGCCTCGGCGCCGCGGGCACGCGCGCCGGTGGTGTCGGCGGAGCGGGTGGCTCGGCCACGGGCACGTCCGGCGGTCGTGCAGGTGCGGCGAACGGACGTGCCGGCGTGGGCGCCGCTGGTGGTTCCGGCGCCGGAGCGGCCGGAACCGGTCGCACCGCGGGTGCCGGATCACGCGGCGTGGGCGGCATGGGCGGCCCCGGCTCCCGCTCCGAGCGCAAGAAGGACGAGGCACGCGGCCTCGCGGGTCCGATCGCTCCGCGCATGGAAGACGACGAGCAGATCGGTCCCCGGTCCGAGAACGCCCAGGCCGGCGGCCGCGACGAGTGACCCTCGTCGCCCGATGACCCTGACCGACAAGAAGGAAGACGATGTCTGATCGCATCTCCGCCCAAGAGGGCGCGCTCGTCCGTGGCGCCGAAGTGGTGATGGGCGCGCACGCCGACATCAGCGACAGCGCCCGCCGCGTGCTCGCCGAGCTCGACGAGCTCGCCGCCAACTGGTCCGGCGACGCCGCGAGCTCGTACAACGCGCTCGTGAACCAGTGGACGGCCGGGGCCACCCGTCTGAACGACGTGCTCGTCACCCTCAGCGCGGCCCTGCGCGCGACCGCGAGCGACCAGGAAGCGGTCGAGGAGCAGCACCGCACCACCATCCAGGGCCTCGGCTCGCTGCTCGGAGGAGAGTGAGATGGGCGATCTCCGCGTCACCCCCGAAGCCCTGCACGCCGCCGCCGCGCGGCTGCGTTCCGAGAGCGCGCGCATCGACGCCGCCCTCGGCGGACTGGATGCCGAGGTCTCGCGCTTGCGCGGGAGTTGGGAGGGCACCGCTCAGGCGGCCTACAACAACGCCCAGCAGCAGTGGAGCGCGACCCTCGAGCAGATGCGCGACGCCCTGTCGCGCATCTCGAACGCCACCGACTCGATCGCCGACGACTACGTCTCGGCCGACCGGGCGTCGGCCGCGCGCTTCCAGTGACCGGCTCGGCGCTGAGCGGCCGATGCCGAACACGCAGCGCTGAACGCCGAGCGGTGAGCGATCACCGCTCGGCGCTCGACCGCCGCCGCGACCCGCGGCGATAGGATTTCGAGGTCTGACCGCAGGGGGCTTCGGTCCGGAAAGAGGGGGCCGCGGATGGCTGACGTCATGAACGCGACACGAGCGCTGCTGCGACTCTCCGTGCAGAGCGAGGGGCGGCGGCTCGACATCGCCATTCCCGCTCAGGTGCCCGTCATCGAGTTCCTGCCCGGGTTCGCCCGCTCGCTCGGGGTTCTCGACGCGTCGATGACCTCCGCCGGGTACGCCCTGCAGCGCGCCGACGGGTCCACCGTCGATCCCTCGCTCGGCGCCTCGGCCCAGGGCATCGTCGACGGCGAGGTGCTCACCCTGGTGCGCGGAGGACTCGTGGCGCAGCCCCGCGTCTACGACGACATCGTCGAGGCGGTCATCGACGCCACCGCGCAGCAGAACCGCCCGTGGACCACGCGCGACAACGCCCGCACCGCGCTGGCCGTCAGCCTCGCCCTGCTCGGGGTGTGCGCGGTGCTGCTGCTCGCCGCGGGCCGCGCCTTGCCGCTCGGGGCTCTCGTCGCCGGTGGCGGTGCCGTGGTGCTGCTCGTCGTCTCGGCCGTGGTCGCCCGGCTCGGTCAGCGCGAAGCCGGCCAGGGGCTTGGCATGGCGGCATCCGTCTTCGCCGCCGTCGCGGGGTTCCTCGCGATCCCCGCCTCGTTCGACATGTGGGGCTGGCCGCTGGCCGCCGCAGGAGGCGGGGCGTTCGTGATCGCCGGCGTCGCCCTGGCGCTCACCCGCGAGCGCGCCGAGCTGCAACTGACCCCGCTCGTCGCCGGGGGCGCGCTCGGCGTCACCGGCACGCTCGCCGCGTTCTTCCCGGCCCCGACGGTGTGGACGCTCATGGTCGGAATCGTCGCGACGCTCGCGGGGGCTCTGCCGTGGCTTGCGATGAGCACCACACGCCTGCGCGTGGCCTCCCCGCAGAACGACGTCGAGATCTTCGCCGACCCGCAGCCGATCGACGCCGATGACGTCGCCGCCCGCGTCGCGCAGGGCAAGCGCATCCTCATCGCGCTGCGCCTGGCCCTCGCGGCGGCGATCCTGGTCGCCACTCCCCTCGTCGCGGCCCAGAACGCCACGGGTGCGCTCGTGTGCGCCCTCGCCTTCGCCGGCATGATGTTCCCGTCACGGCAGACCTATGCGCGCTCGGGCGTCCTGACCGTCATGGCCACCGGCATCCTGGGGCTCGTCGTCGCGGGCGTCGTGGCCTCTCTCGCGCAGCCGGGGCTGCGGGTCGGCATCCTGGTCGTGCTGCTCATCGCGACCGTCAGCGTCGTGACCATCACCCTGCTCGCGCCGAAGACCCGTCTGCGCCTCATCCGTGTGGCCGACACCGCGGAACTGCTCGTGCTCGCCGCGCTGCTGCCGCTCGCGGTCATCTCGGCCGGACTGGCCTGACGCGATGGCCACCAAGGGCGACCTGATCGAGGCGCAGAACTTCTCGCGCCGCCGCCTGCTCACCGCCTTCGTCAGCGGAGCCCCGGGCGGCAAAGAACTGCAGCCCACCGCTCCCCTGCGCGCCGTCATCGCCGCGATCGCGCTCACGGTCATCGTGGTGCTCGTCGGGGTCTTCTACGGGCTCATCCGCCCGGGGCTTCCCACCGGATGGGAGAACGGCAAGCTCGTGCTCGTCTCCGACACCGGCGCCCGTTTCGTCACCGTCGACGGCACCCTGCACCCCGTCATCAACACCGCCAGCGCCCGCCTGCTGCTCCCGGCGAACGAGTACGGCGTGATCTCGACCGACCAGGCCACCCTCGCGGGTACCCCCGTCGGCGACACGCTCGGCATCACCGGCGCCCCCGACGAGCTGCCGCCCGTGTCGGGCCTGGTCAACACGGGGTGGAGCGCGTGCGTGTCCGACGACGCGTCGCTCGACGTGCGCGTCTCGACGTCGACCGGCCCCACTCCCGCGCCGGAACGAGCCGTCGTCGTCTCGGTCGACGGCATCCTGCACGTCATCCGGGGTGAGCGGAGCTTCGCCGTGTCGAGCGAGGATCCCGACGCCGTCCTGCGCGCCGCGGGCATCTCCGCGCTCGACCCGATCACGGTTCCGGCGTCGTGGCTCGACCTCTTCACCGCGGGCACCGCGCTGACCCCGATCACGCTGAAGAACTACGGCGAGAGCGTCTCGGGCACGTCGCTGCGCGTGGGCCAGGTCGTGCGTCAGGCGGGCGCCCCCGAGGACGAGCGGTTCCTCGTGCAGACCGGTGGGGTCCTCGAGACCCTGTCCCCGCTCGCGTGGCAGCTGTATCAGCTCGGCAGCGGCAGCGCCCTCAAGGGCGAGGTCACCGAGGTGACCGGCAGCGAGATCCGCGGCCTGGCGACGGCTTCGAAGGGCATCGGCGACCAGTGGCCGTCGACGGGCTTCGAGACGGTCCCGAGCGGACAGCGCCCCTGTGCCGTCCTCGAGGGCGGCGAGGGGCAGGCCGTGACCACCCTGGCCACGCAGCCGGTCTCGACGACCGTCTCACCGGGCGTGCGTGTCGACCCCAGCCATGGCGCCCTCGTGCGCGCGGGCGGACGCGGCGACCAGAGCACCAGCGTGCTGACCCTGGTGGATGCCACGGGCACCGCCTATCCGCTACCGAACGCGAACGACGAGACCATCGCCCGGCTGGGCTACTCGTCCGGCGACATCGGCTCGATCCCCGACGGGTGGACGGCCCTGCTGGCGACCGGCCCGTCGCTGAGCGAGAGCGCCGCGCAGCGCACCCCGGAGGCGAAGTGATCCGTCGCGTCGGGGCCGCGCGTCTCGGCGCGCTCGCCCTCGTCGTGGGGATCGCGGTCTCGGGAGCGCCCTCCGTCGCGAACGCCGCCCCGATCGCGAGCCGCATCGGCACCGTTCCCGTGCTCGCGGCCTCGGATGACGGCTGCGTCGCCTCGACGCGCGTCTCCGACACGCCGCCGGCCCTCGGGCAGCTGCAGAGCGCCGCCGCGTGGGAGATCACCAAGGGCGCGGGCGTGGTGGTGGCCGTCGTCGACTCCGGCGTGGCCCCGAACCCCCACCTCGACGCCTCCGTGCTCCCGGGGATCAATCTCGTGCCCGACGGGACCGACGCCGTCGCACGGACCGACTACTACGGCCACGGTACGGTCATCGCCGGTCAGATCGCGGCGCAGATCATCCCGGATTCGGGGGTGCAGGGTCTCGCTCCGGATGCCAAGATCCTCCCGATCCGCGTGTTCGCCGGCACGTCGCAGCAGCAGAAGGACGCGGGGTTCGGCCCCAACACCGCGCGCATGGCCGACGGCATCCGGATCGCCGCCGACCTCGGCGCGCAGATCATCAACGTCTCGATGAGCACGACCGCGGAGGACGGGAACCTCGCCTCGGCCGTCGCCTATGCACGCGATCGCGGCAGTCTCGTCGTCGCCAGTGCCGGCAACCGCGACTCCGAAGCGGCCGTCGAGGAGGACGACTCCGACGGCGTGCGCTACCCGGCCGGTTTCCGCGGAGCGATCGGGGTCGCGGCCACCAACTCGGCGGGCGTCGTCACCAGCGCGAGCATCCGAGGATCGCACGTGAAGCTGTCGGCCCCCGGCCAGGCCATCGCCTCGTCGTGGCCGCAGGGCGGCGACTGCGTGGTGTCGGGCGATCAACCCGCGACCAGCTACGCGGCCGCGTACGTGTCGGCCGCCGCCGCGCTTGTCGCGTCAGCGCACCCCGACGAGACGCCCGACCAGTGGGCGTACCGCCTCGAGGCGACCGCGGTGCGGGGGCAGCCCGACGCACGGTCGAACACCTCGGGATGGGGCGTGGTGCAGCCTTACGACGCGATCGTGCTCGTCCCGGGATCGGGCCTTCGCGGACCCTCGAGCCCGTTCGTCTCCTCGTCCGCCTCGCCCGAGCCGAGTGGAACCCCGACCCCGGTGAGCATCGCGGTGGGTCCGGGCCCGGATGCCGCGGCCATCACGATGGCGACCGGCATCGGCGCGGGAGCGCTGGTGCTGCTGGGCGCGATCGGGGCGATGGCGGTGTTCGTCAGTCGCCGGCGTGACGACACGGCCTCCCGTCGTCCGGCGCCGACCGGGCGCGGGCTGTACGGCGACGACACCGCCACCGACTGAGATCCGGCGGCACGTCCGCTGCCCGGTGATGGCGACCCGGCCGCACGGGAGTCCGCGCCATTCAGCGCGACCCCGCGCCTCTCGTCGCGTCCGGCGCAGCCGCGCCGACGGCTCGCGTCATCGACACGTCCGTCGAGCAGACGCGAGGGCGACCCCGTGATCGACCCCGCGGCCATCGTTGCGCCGCGCTCAGCCCGCCGTCGGGCGGAGCCGGAGGTCGGCGTCGCCGAGACGGAAGCGGGTCGGCACAGGAGCCGTGGCGCCGCCGGGGAGGCGTTCGACGCGCCCGTCGTCGTGGACGAGGGTGACGCCGTTGGTGGAGTCGAGGTCGGTGATCGTCCAGCCGGTGACGGTCCAGTCGAGGCGGGCGTGCTCCTTCGACATCGTGCGGCTGTCGTCGAGCACGGCGACGTACTGCACCGCCTCGTCGGCGTTCGAGGGCTTGCGCCCCAGGACCACGGTGCGGCCGGCGAGGGAGACCGAGGCTCCGTCGGGAAGAGCGAGGGTCCACTCCCCCCGGCGGCGCGAGCGTGGACGCGCGGTCTGCGTCGACTCGTCCACGGGAGCGGCGACGTCGGTGCGCCCGGCGGAGCGTTCGGCCGTGGAGTCCGTGGTCTCCGACACGTGGTCGCCGCGACCGTCGGTCAGGTCGTCGGGCTGCGCGCCGGAGGGCTGCGCGTCAGAGGGCTGTTCGCCGGAGGGCAGCGCATCGGCGGCCGCGGGCGGCGCCGCGGCGAACCCCGTCGACACGGCTTCGGGGATCCGCGTCACCGGAGCCGCCGGCGCAGCTGCAGCGATCGACGGAGCCGCCGTGGCAGGCGTGGCGCTCGACGACGTCGCGGTCGCTCCCGCCCCACCCGCGAGGTCGGTCGTCGCGGCCGGCTCGACGATCGCCGCTTGCGCGCCCGCACCGATCTCGCGGGGCCCGGGCAGGGCGGGGGGCGCGTACGGCTCGTCGTGCTCGGAGGCGCCGCGTCGGCCGCCCGCGGCGGCGGCAGCCGGAGCTCCGGGGACCGCCGCGATGGGTCCCGCGGTCCCGACGGCGGGGTCCGACTCGTCGAGGGCGATCTGCGGGCGCGCCGAGGGCTCGGCGTCCGTCGTCTCCGAGGTCCGCGCGAGGACCATCGCCCACGCGGGCGGCAGGACCACGGCGAGAGCCGTCGTCCCGGCCCCGCGACCGCTGGCCCGGCCGAGCCGGTTCGCCGCCGTCGCCTTCAACACGAGCCCGTACACGTTGACGAACGGGACGATCAGCAGCACGGCCCGCACCGGATCGAGGCGGCCCAGACGGAAGACCTCCGCCTCGTTCACGAGCGGCACCCACGCGCGCCACGGTTCGCCGCCGTGCGCGGCGATCACGCGCGACAACCCGATCGCGTACCAGACGTGCAGCACGAGGGCGATCACCAGCACCGCTCCCGCGATCGTGGCGAACAGGCTCAGGGCATCCATGCGTCCTCCGTCGACGGTCCTCCTCGACGCTACCGTGCGGGTGGCCCCGACGGGTGGCGCCTCACACAGCCGCGAACCCTCCGACGCCGAGCAGCAGACGACGCCTCGTCGACGTCACTTGATGACACGCGAGACGGCGGTGGGCGGTATCGCCGCCGCCTCATCGGCATCCACGCGCCAGGCGTCGCACCCCGCGCAGCGCACGTATCGCACGCGTCCGGCGCTCGTGGCGTGCACCGATTCGGTGACCCAGCCGTGCTCGTGGACGGATGCCGCGGCGGCGGCCGATCGGGTTCGGGAGGCGGTCATGATCCCAGCGTGTTGTAATGCCCTTATGCATCTCAACCCTTACGGGGAGTACGCGGTCCTGCTCGCCGCCTCGCTCGCGAACGAGTGGCCGGATGACCGCGCGGGGATCGAGGAGCGGACGATCGAGATGGGGATGACGATGCGCTTCCCCGTGGCATCCGACGATCACGAGAGGACGCGAGCGGTCGTCGACGAGTGGCTGCGCGTCGTGGATGAGGCCGACCCGGCCGGACGGGCCGCGCTGCTGAACGAGCAGATGGCCGCCGTCGCGGCGTATCCGCGTCTCACGGATCACGACGGTGAGGGGTGGCACCTGCACTACCGCGACAGCGACGAGGCGCTGCCGCGCGTGCTCGCGGCCGTCATCTCGGTGGGGACCTCGCTGCACCTCGTCACCCGCGGGATGGACCGCCTCGGCCGCTGCGCATCGGAGCCCTGCGACCGGGTGGTGGTCGACGTCACGCGGAACGGCCGTCAGCGCTACTGCTCGGTGCGGTGCGCGAACCGGGCCGCCGTCCGGCGGCATCGCGCCCGCTCCTGAGGGGCGCCACGGTCTGGACGTGGCGGGCGGCCGCCCGCGGCCGAACGGTGATGCTCAGCGGCGCCCGTGTCCAGGGATGGCGGAACATCCATGCCAGCGCATACGTTGCTGTGAGCACCGACGACAGGAGACCCCATGGCCGACGACCTGACCGTGACCCGCAACGACGAGGCGCACCGCTACGAGATCCACGTGGGCGACGAGCTCGGCGGGTTCCTCGAGTTCGAGCCCGCGGGCGACCGCGTCGAGCTCCCCCACACCGAGATCGACCCGGCCTTCAAGGGGAAGGGTCTCGGCTCGAAGCTCGCGAGCGAGGCGTTGAGCGATCTCGCGCGGCGCGGCGACACCGTCATCCCCTCCTGCCCGTTCGTGGCGCACTACCTCGGCGAGCACGACGTCGAGGGCCTCTCGGTGGAGTGGCCCGAGGGCGTCGACGAGGCGTCGTGACCCGCCTCGACGTCGCCCCGCCCGAGGCGGAGGGCCCCGTCGAATGCGACGGTCCGCGCGCGCTCGTCGTGGAGGCGCGCGAGGTGCCGCTGGGTGGGGTGCGCGGCATGGAGGTGCACCGCACGCTCCCGCACCGTTCGCTGCCGATGGTCGGCGCATGGTGCTTCCTCGACCGGTTCGGTCCGCAGGACACCCTGATGCGCGTCGAGCCGCACCCCCACATCGGTCTGCAGACGGTCACGTGGCCGATCATCGGCGAGGTGCGGCACCGCGACACCGTGGGCAGCGACGTCGTCGTGCGCCCCGGCGCGCTGAACCTCATGACCAGCGGCGCGGGCATCGCCCACTCGGAGTACTCGGTCGGCGAGGGCCCCATCCCCCTCGACGCCCTGCAGCTGTGGGTGGCGCTCCCCGAATCACGACGGCACGGCGCCCCCGCGTTCGAGCGACACGACGACCTGCCCGTGCTCGACCTCGGCGGCGGCGCCGACGCGGTCGTGGTGATGGGCGAGTTGGACACGGTGGTCTCCCCCGCGACCGTCCACACGCCGATCGTGGGCGCGGAAGTGCGCCTGCCCGCGGGAGCGAGGGTTCGCGTGCCGCTGCGGGACGACTGGGAGTACGCCGTCTACGGAATGACCGGTACCGCCGAGGCGGTGACCGGCGTGGATGCCGTCGACGCCGATGCCGCGAGACGACCGGCGCCGGCGCTCGAGGCGGGGTCCACGGCATCCGTCGATCACACGCGGTTGGTCTACCTCGGCACCGGTCGCGATCACCTCGAGCTGCGCAGCGACGAGGGCGCCCGGGTGTTCCTGCTGGGCGGCGAGCCCTTCGAGGCCGACATCGTCATGTGGTGGAACTTCGTCGGCCGCACGCACGACGAGATCGTCGCGGCGCGCGAGGAGTGGGAGGCCCGCGGGGCGCGGTTCGGCGAGGTCGTCGACCACGGTCCCGAGCGCATTCCGGCGCCTCCGCTGCCCGCGGTGCGCCTCACCGCGCGACGGCGTCGGGTCTGACCCGCGCGAGCGGCTGATCCGTGGGGCGCCGACGCGCGGCGAGCCGCGCCCAGGCGTGTACGAGCACGGCGACCAGCGCCCCGCCGACGACCCAGGTTGCGAAGGCTCCGAGCCATCCCGTGACGAGGAAGCCGAGCAGGAGAGCCGCGACGCCGATCAGCGCGACGGCGATCGCCGTCGCCACCGCCAGCAGCACGGCCCGCACGGGGTGGCGGACGAAGCACCTCGGCCCGCTGTTCGGGCCGGCCCCCTGGGTGCCGAGCGGCGAGACGACGACCAGGGCGACGAGCACCGACGGAACGAGCGTCGCCGTCGAGAGCACCGCGAGGGCGCCGACGACGGTCGCCGCCACGACGACCGCCGCGATCACCCGCCCGGCCCGGGGCCGTCCGCCCGTGCCGGCAAGGATCACGAGCGCCACCGCTGCCGCGAGCATCGTCACCGTCGACGCCGCGAGAAGCCCGAGGAACACAGGGGATGCCGCGACCGTGACCCCCGGCATCACCAGCGCGGCCTGCACCGCGGCGTTCACGACGACCACCGCGGTCGTCAGCAGTATCCGCCTCACGACCCCGCCCCTGCCGCCGCGTCGATCACGGCGCTCACGCTGCCGGCGAAGACGACCTCCGACGACACGGCGACCGTGAAGGAGTCGGGATCGGATGCCGGCGAGGTCGAGGCCACGGCCTCCCCCTCGCTCGTGGTGCCCGCGCAGGCGACCGTTCCGTCATCGCCACGGGTGCACGTCGGGACGTCTTCGAGCACGACCCCGCGCTGCAGCAGCACGTCGATGGTGGCGAACCGCACCTCGGTCAGGTGGTTGCCGCCGACCGGGGCGATCGCCGCGATCTGCGAGCACCCCGCGAGGCCCACCACCGCCAGCAGCGGGAGGATCGACAGCACGCGCCTCACAGTCCGCGTCCCGTCTCGTACGCGAGGATCCGCGCGCGCTCGGCGACATGCTGGGCCTCGAGCTGCGCGTCGGTGATGACCTCCAGGTCGAACGGCGCCGGCAGCAGCAGCTCGGTGTTGCGGTCGAGCGGCGACCCGCGCCGCATGAGCGGCGTTTCCGCCCAGTCGTTGGCGGCGAGCTCGCGGCTGCGGCTGGCGAGGTCGGCGACCGAGCCCGACGATCCGGGGACCGCCGGCGAGGCGTGGTCGAGCACCGTGGTGAACAGCGAGAGCGTGCCGTCGCGGTTGTCGACGATCTCGACCACCTGCTGCTGCTGCGGGAAGTCGATGCACGAGGCGGTCGTGATCTCCCAGAATCCCCCGGTGTCGTTCGTGTGGGCGAGGATCTGATTCAGGTGGGTGTGGCCGTTCAGCCAGCCGACGACGACGGGGAACTCCAGCAACAGCGCGACGAGGTCGTCGGCGCCGTACAGCTTCTCGTCCGCACCGGGGCGCACCGCACGGTTCTCGAGCGTCAGGCTGTTGTGGTGGCTGAAGATCAGCGCCAGCACCTGGTCGCGCTGGGCGATCTCGAGCTGCCGGCGCAGCCACCGCATCTGCGACTCCGGGACCGCTCCGTCTGGCCCGGCGACGACGTTGCACGTGTCGAGCCCGAACGCCCGCACGCGCGGGCTCAGATCGGCGTGCCACCACGTCTCGCCCGAGGTCAGGTTGTGCGCGGTGAAGCCGTGCCCGATCGGGCCCGGGGTGGATTGCGTGCGGAAGTGCTCCGCCATGAACTCCCGGCGCTCGAACAGGTAGCGGTCTCCGTTCGCGGGCACCTCGCGCAACCCCGCTCCCCCGGATGCCAGCCCAAGGGCCGCGAGGGCCTGTGAGAGCAGGCTGGTGCTCGAGGCCCATCCCTCCAGGGCCGTGCTCGCCGTGGCATCCAGGGTGTAGGACTTCTGCGACCCCACGGCGAGCGCGCGCAGCTGCGGGCTGATGTCGAACGTGCCGAGCAGGAGCGTGTCGTGGTTGCCGTAGACGGCGTACCAGGGAGCAGGCAGGCCCACGGAGTCGACCTTCTGCGCGATCGCCTGCGCGAGCAGGTCGGGCAGGCGGGGGAAGCCGTAGTCGCCGAAGGCGCCACCGCGCGGATCACCGGGGCGGTAGGCCCAGGTCGCCTCGTTCCAGGCCTGCACGCCCTGCCACGTGGGTCCCCCGGTCGCGGGATCGACCGGGAGGCCATCCATGAGGTCGATGTACCAGCGCAGTTCGAGGTGCGAGTGCATGTCGGCGCTGTCGCCCGTGACGATCGCCGCGCTCATCGGCGCGCCGGTGAGCGGGCTGTACCGGGCGTCGGAGAAGGCCTGCACCATCGCCGCGGTCGCGTGCGGGCTGAGGGGATCCTGGGGATGGAAGGCGCTGCCCCACGCCGCGTGGTCCTGCACGATCATCGGTTCGATGCGCCCCGGCGACTGCGCCTCGATGACGTGCAGGTCGGACAGGTGTCCGAGGTAGAGGAGCGACCGCCGAGATGCCGCGCGGGCAGCCGAGGGGGTCTTGCGCAGGACATCGGTGCGAGCGATGTACGGCTCCCCCGGGCCCGTGGTGAGCGCACGGTAGCGCCCCGACACGACAGAGCCCTGCCGAATCGTCTGCAGCAGGGTCGACGGGATGCCGGCGGCGGTCGCCGCGGGAGTGGCGGCGCGCGCCGAGTCCGCGACGAGGGCGTCGAGGCCGATCCCCGTCGCGGCGGCGGCGGTGGCGGCGACGTGGAGGAACTGGCGGCGGGACAGACCGGTCACGTGATCATCCGTTCGGGCGGAGGAAGAACACGAATGTAGCGCCTCGTCCCGTGGCGCGTCGAGATGCGCTCAGTACGTCGGCGCCGCCGGCAGCCCGAAGAACTCCTCGAGCGTGGTGTAGCCGCCCTCGTGGTACGCCTGCGCCAGCTCCGGTCCGATGTAGCGCAGGTGCCACGCCTCCGGCTCGTACCCGCTGTAATCCTCGCGCCCTTCGGCGTAGCGCGTGATGAAGCCGAACTCCCACGCGTGCTCGCGCACCCAGGCACCCTGCGCCGACGCAGCGACGTCGTCGAGCGTTCCGCACGAGCCGTTGCACGGGACGACGTCGACGGCTTTGCCCGTCTGGTGCTCGCTGAACCCCGGCCGCGCGCTCTCGCGATCTGCTTCGGCGACGCCGCCCACGGCGACGCGGCCGGCATAGGTGGACTGCTGCGTGGAGTAGGAGCGGAAGGCGCTGAGATAGCCGATCTCGCCGGCTCCGGCGTCGGACGCGGCGCGGACCATCGCGCTCAACGCCTCGGCGGGAGCGGCCCTCAGCGCCGACTGCTCGAGGGCGCGGACGTTCGACGGCATCACGAGGTCGCCCGGGTAGTAGTCGATCGGGTCGAGCGGGCGCTGCTTGTTGACCACGAGCCACTCGCGATCCGGGTCGCTGAGCGAGACGCAGGGGGCGATCCCGGATGCCACCGCGGAGCGGAACGCCGCCCCACCGCCCGCCGCGGCGATCGCGGCGGTGTCGTCGCCCTGGGCGAGAGCGGTGGTGAAGTCCGGGTCGTCGCACGGGGTGGCGGTCGCGGCGACCGCGGCGACCTGGGGCACCGGCAATCCCTCGTCGGAGATCGCCGGGGGGCCGGCCACGGCGGCGGTGACGGTGTCGTCGACGGATGCCGAGGCCGCGACATCGTGCGCCGAGCCCGCGGCCGCGCCGATCGCCACCGCGACGCCGACGACGACCGCGACGGCCGCCCCGGCCACGACGGCGAGACGTCGGCGGCGGTGCGCGGGAAGGGCCGCGATGAGCTGCGGAAGACGGCGCCAGGTCGCACTGCGCGCCTCGGTCTGCTCCTCAGCGTGGAGCGCATTCGCACTCGCCGCCTCGCGCAGCTGCCGCCGGGTGGGGGCGGGAGGCGGGACCTGCGCGACCGCCGCCGTCGCGAGTCGCTCGGCCTCCGCGCGCGCGGCGCGGCGGGGGGACAGCTCGGGATCGGGGGACATGAGTGCTCCCATTCTCCCCCGGCGGCGCGCCGCGGTCGAGCCCGCCGCTCGATCGACGCTGTCACGGGGCGGGAGACGCCTCCGCCTTCTCGCCGCCCGTCCGCTCGGACAACCCGGTTCCCGGAACGCTAGGCGAGGCCGCTCGACGCCACCTCAGCCGCCGCGAAGAGCGCGACCACCATGCTCAACAGCCCCGCGACCAGGAGGAGCGAGGGATGCGCGAGCCCGATCACGAGGCGCCGGGTGCGCGGCAGCTCGGTGAGGAATTCGTCGGGGATGCGGTGGCGCTCGGGCACCCCCGCCCACCCGCGAAGGCGGGCGATGTAGCCGACGCAGCGGAAGACGAGCACGGCCCAGAGCATCGCGACGACGAACGGCACGACGGCGCCGAAGATCTCGAAGGCCTCGACCCACGCCTTCTCGGGGTCGGCCCCGGTGTCCTCCGCCAGCTGGACGGCCACCGCGGCACCGAGGACGACCGATCCGACCCACAGGATCAGCGCGCCGAGCACGGCGAAGAACCGCGCGAAGAAGTGCCCGAGGATGGACTCCTCGTACTCGAGGTGCGTGCGCGGCGTCTGCGCGAGCACCAGCAGCGTCGCTCCGAGTGACGGCAGGGCCCCGAGCAGGGAGACGACGACCCCGGCGGTCTCGTCGTCGACCCAGAGCTCGCAGACGACGAGCAGCACCACCGCTGCGGCGAGCCAGATCCACCCCGAGAGGGTGGGATGCCGCACCAGGAAGAGCGGATGCAAGGACTCGACCCGGCGCGCGGATCCGTTCACGAGGGCGTGGCCCCACACGTGCCGGTCCGCATCCATGTCCGCCCCCTGTCGACCCGCGCGGCGAGCGGGCTTCGCAGTCACAGTAGCGGTTCTCCGTTCGCCCATGCGGACGCATGTGGAAAGGGCGACCTTGCGCTGAGGTAGAACATGTGTTCGACTGTTCGCATGAGATGGCGGGGTCAGCAGCTGGGCGTCGACGACGCGGCGGCGCTGCCCGGCATGGAGCGCATGGACGGTCTCGTCCGGTCGGTCACCACTCCTGAGTTCGCGGGGATGACGTTCCATGAGGTGCTGTGCAAGACCGCCCTCAACCGCGTTCCCGGGGCATCGGCCATGCCGTTCGACTGGACCGTGAACCCCTACCGGGGCTGCAGTCATGCGTGCTCCTACTGCTTCGCCCGCAAGACGCACGAATACCTCGACCTCGATTACGGCGCGGACTTCGACTCGCAGATCGTCGTGAAGGTCAACGTCGCCGACGTCCTCCGCACCGAATTGCAGCGCGGATCCTGGGCGCGCGAGCCGGTCATGCTCGGGACGAACACCGATCCCTACCAGCGGGCGGAGGGCCGTTATCGCCTGATGCCCGAGATCGTCGCAGCCCTCACCGACAACGGCACGCCCTTCTCGATCCTCACGAAGGGCACGCTCCTGCGGCGCGACCTGCCGCTGCTCACCGAGGCCGCCCAGCAGGTCACGGTGTCACTGGCGATGTCGATCGCCGTCTTCGACGCCACCCTCCAGCACTCGATCGAGCCGGGCACCCCCAGCGCCGAGGCCCGACTCGAGACGGTTCGCGCCGCGACGGCGGCGGGATTCCGCGTGACGGTGTTCCTCATGCCGATCCTCCCCCACCTCACCGACTCGATCCCGGTCCTCGACGACGCCCTGGCACGCCTGCGTGCGGCCGGCGCCGCAAGGGTCGTCTACGGCGCGTTGCACCTGCGCCCGGGCGCCAAACAGTGGTTCTTCGAGTGGCTCGAACGTGAGCACCCGCACCTCGTGTCGTCGTACCGCGGCCTCTACCCGGGCGTCTCGGTGACGGCGCCGAAGGCCTATCGCACCTGGCTCGGTAAGCGCATGCGTCCCCTGTTGCGGATGCACCGCCTCGACGGGTGGGACGAAGACGACCACCCCCGCGGCCGCCCGCAGCCGGGGCTCGCCGCCCGCGCGCCGGCCACGAGCACCCTCGGTCCGATCCGCAGCACCGCAGGCCTGGCATCCGGTCGCCCGCGGGTCGCCCCGGCGAGCGAGCCGACGCTGTTCTGACCGGCGGATCGGCGAACCGCGATGAGCCTCCGTGAGGATCCTCGCCCGGCCGCCAGCGACCACGCCCCTCGAGATGCCGAAGGGCCTCCGGGTACGAAGAAGCCCCCGCCGCGACAGGCGCGGACGGGGGCCTTTCAGCAGAACGGGTTACGACGTGACGTCGGCGAGCTGACGACCCGAGAGCTCCTCGAGCACGTCGTCGCCGAGCTGGGTCTCCTCGAAGGGGGCCTCGATCTCGGCACGATCCAGCAGCTCGGTCATGCGACGACGGCGCTGACGCGTGATGAGCGTCACGACCGTGCCGCTGCGACCGGCGCGACCGGTGCGGCCGGAGCGGTGCAGGTAGGTCTTGTACTCGTCAGGGGCGTCGGCCTGGATGACCAGGTCGATGTCGTCGACGTGGATGCCGCGAGCGGCGACGTCGGTGGCGACGAGCACGTTGACACGACCCGAGGTGAGCTTCTCGAGGTTCCGGGTGCGCTTCTGCTGGTTCAGGTCGCCGTGCAACGCGACCGCGGCGATCCCGGCGTCGTCGAACTGCTCGGCGAGCATCTCGGCGTAGGCGCGGGTGCGGGCGAAGACGAGCGTCTTGCCCTCGCGGTCGACGAGCGAGTCGAGGATCTGCGCCTTGTCGCGGTGCTCGATCACGAGCACGCGGTGCTCGATCGTGCTCGACTCCTGGTCTTCACCGGCGACCTCGTAGACGGCCGGCTCGACGAGGAACTCGTCGACCAGGGCCGCGACCTCGCGGTCGAGCGTGGCCGAGAACAGCAGCTTCTGGCTGCCCTTCGCGGTGGCGCGCAGGATGCGCTGCACTGGCTCGAGGAAGCCCAGCTCGCACATGTGGTCGGCCTCGTCGAGCACGGCGACCGTGACCTCGGAGAGGTTCAGCTTGCCCTGGTTGAGGAGGTCTTCGATGCGACCGGGGGTGCCGATGATGATGTCGACGCCCTTCTTGAGCGCACCCACCTGGCGCGCCTGGGGAACGCCGCCGTAGATCTGCGTGGTGAAGAGACCGACGCTGCGCGCGATCGGCTGGATCGTGCGGTCGATCTGCAGAGCGAGCTCGCGCGTCGGGGCGAGGATGAGCGCCTTCGGGGCACGGCCGAACTCGCGGCGCTTGCCGGCCTGTGAGCGCAGGATGCTCTCGACCAGCGGCGCACCGAAGGCGATGGTCTTGCCCGAGCCGGTGCGGCCGCGGGCGAGCACGTCACGGCCCTCGAGGATCGGGGCGACCGTGGCCGCCTGGATCGGGAAGGGGCTCGCCGCGCCGAGGTCGGCGAGGGCGCGGACGATGTTGTCGCCCAGGCCCAGCTCGGAGAACCCGGCACCGGTTACGGTCGCGGCGTCGACGGCCTGAGCCTGCAGGCGCTCGTGCACGACGTCGACGCGCTGCTCGTGCTCGGCCGAACGCTTCGGGGTGGCGTTCCAGTCGCTGCGGTTCGGCGCCTCGGTGCGACGCGGGCGGTCGTCGAACGACCGGGCGGGACGCTCGTCGCGGGCCGGACGATCGCTGCGGTCGAAGGAACGCGCGGGACGGTCGTTGCGGTCGAAGGAACGCGCGGGACGGTCGCTGCGTTCGAAGGAGCGGGCCGGACGATCGGCGCCGTCGCGGCGCGGACGGTCGTCGAACGACCGGGCGGGACGCTCGGTGCGATCGAAGGAACGCGCGGGACGGTCGTCGCGGGCGGGACGGTCGTCGCGGGCGGGACGCTCGCTGCGGTCGAAGGAGCGGGCCGGGCGGTCGTCGAACGACCGACGCGGACGCTCGTCACGGTCGAACGACCGAGCGGGACGGTCATTGCGATCGAACGACCGCGCCGGACGGTCATCGCGCGCGGGACGCTGGTCACGGTCGAACGAGCGCGCGGGGCGGTCGCTGCGATCGAACGAACGGGCGGGACGGTCACTGCGGTCGAACGACGGGGCCGGACGGTCGCTGCGATCGAACGAACGCGCGGGGCGGTCGTCGCGCGCGGGACGCTGGTCGCGGTCGAACGAACGGGCGGGACGCTCGCTGCGGTCGAAGGAACGGGCCGGACGATCGTCGAACGACCGACGCGGGCGCTCATCACGGTCGAACGATCGAGCCGGACGGTCACTGCGATCGAACGAACGCGCCGGACGGTCATCGCGGCCCCGGGGGGCGGCATCCCGTTCGGGGCGGGAGTAACGGTCATCACCGCGGGCCTGGCTGCGGATGCCATGAGCCTCGTCGCGACCGACGCGATCCTGCGCGCTCCAGCGACGCTTCGCGGGGGCGGCGTCGGCCTCGGGGGCGCGGTAACCGCGGTGGCCGGGGCTCTTGCTGCCGGGCTTGTCGGCGGCGGCACCCTCGGGGCGACGCTTGCGGTCCTGGAACGAGGTCTTCGCGCCGTAGCGGGGCTCGAAGTTCTTGGCGGCGCGGCCGCCGGCGGGCTTCTTGTTCTTGGGCATGGAGGACTTCCTGGGTTCTGTTCGCGCGAAACAGCGACACCGCTCGTGGCGGTGCGATACCCGGACTGTCGTCGGCCGGGGGCCATTCACTGATGATGGTCGAGGCCGCGATCGCGTCCTGTCCATCGGCCCCTTGGACTCACAAACCCATCCGCGCATCACACGCGGCGTCCAGAGCCGACCGCCCTACATTACAGCCCGCGCCTGGGAATGGCATCCATGTCGCTCCCATCGACCCTCGTCCCACTTATGGCCGGTCCCGGCACCCCACACCCACCACAACCGGGACACGCACCGCCATAACTGGGACAACCCCCGGAACACCCCTCGTCCCACTTATGGCCGGTCCCGGCACCCCACACCCACCACAACCTGGACACGCACCGCCATAACTGGGACAACCCCCCGGGACACCCCGCGTCCCACTTATAGCCGGCGCCAGGCACCCCACACCCACCACAACCGGGACACGCACCGCCATAAGTGGGACGAACGCGCCGACACCGCGCCGACGCGACGGAGCGCCCGAAGACCATCGCGCCGTGCACGAAACTAGACGCATGGCAGACACCGACGCCCACCCCATCACGGTGGCGATCGAGCGGCGCATCGACCCGACGCGCACCGCCGAAGCGACCTCCTGGATGCAGGCCGGCACCGACCTCGCGACCGCCTTCCCGGGCTTCCTCGGCTCGGGGTGGGTGCGCGCGGGGGAAGACAGCGACCTCTGGTACATGCTGTACCGCTTCCGCGACATCACCACGCTCGAGCAGTGGGAGACGTCCTCGCAGCGGCAGTGGTGGCTCGACTCCGGGCGCCCCTTCGCGCGCGAGGAGCGGACCGAACGCCGCACCGGCATCGAGGGGTGGTTCGACGCCGCGTTCGGTTCGGTGCTGGCTCCGACGGATGCCACGACCTCCCCCGTGCAGCAACCGGTGCCGCCGGCTCCCCCGCGGTGGAAGCAGGCCGTGACGATCTGGGTGGGCTTCTTCCCCACCAATCTCCTGGCGTCCTGGCTGCTGGGATTCGTGCCCGGGTTCGCCGAGGTGCCCCTCGTGCTGCGCGTACTCGCCACGACCCTCATGCTCACCCCCGTCATGACCTACGCGGTCCTGCCGTGGGTGACCCGTCTGCTCCGCCCCTGGTTGCAGCGTCCGCCCCGCCCTCGAAAGGCCTCGTCATGACCGCTGATCCCACCGGCCGGCGCTTCCACCTGCGCGGCCCGCACTCGTCCGCCGAGATCGCCCAGGTGGGCGCGGCGCTGCGCGCGCTCACCGTCGACGGCGTCGACCTCGTGCCCCGCTATCCCGACGACGTCCCCACTCCCGCGGCATCCGGGGTCGTGCTGGTCCCGTGGCCGAACCGTATCCGCGACGGGCGCTACTCCTTCGACGGCGCCGACCTGCAGCTGGCGATAAGCGAGCCGAAGTTCGGCAACGCCAGCCACGGCCTCCTGCGCTTCGGCACGTACGAACCGATCGAGCAGTCCGACGAGCGACTCGTCCTCGGCGCCGACGTCGTCCCGCAGACCGGCTACCCGTTCCACCTGCGCACGCGGGTGACGTTCTCACTGCAGCGCGACGGACTCCACGTCGCCCACGACATCGAGAACATCGGCGCGACCACGGCGCCTTTGGCGCTGGGCGTGCATCCGTACCTGCAGATCGGCGGCGTCGCCACCGCCGACCTCGTCGTGCGCTCGACGGGCACGACCACGCTCGTCGTCGACGACCGCAACATCCCCGTCGACGAGGTTCCCGTCGGCACGGGAACCGACCTCCGCGCGGGCGTGCGCCTAGGAGACGCCGCCCTCGACAACGGCTACCGGGGATTGCAGAGGGATGCCGAGGGCCGCGCGCGGCACACCCTCACCGCCCCCGATGGGGCGCGCGTCGAGCTCTGGCAGGACGAGGGGTTCCGCTGGGCGCAGGTGTTCACGACCGACCGCTACCCGGGCCAGCCCCTCGCGGTCGCGATCGAGCCGATGACGGCCCCCGCGAACGCCTTCGCCACGGGTGACGACCTCGAGCGGCTCGAGCCGGGACACATTCTGCACCGGGAATGGGGCGTGCGATTCACGGCATGAGATTCCTTGTCCCCCATTTGGGGGACAAGGAATCTGGCATATGACCTGGGAAAAGCTGGGACAAGCCCTTTCCTTTTTCGGCGGCGCGAACGATATCATCCGTGTTGACGGTTTTCCGTCAAGGCCGGGGGCGGCAAAGGGTCAAGGTTCGCCCCGGTTCATACCCGAATGAGCCGACGGGGGCCGAGGGTCTCGCGATGTGGGGGGATCCTCGTTCCGTCACGAGGAAAGATCCCCCATCATGAGCAGCGCGCTCCGCTCCGCCGTCCCCTTCTCCCCGTCGACGACGCACCTGACCGGCCTCACCCGCCGTCTGCGCACCCTCCCGTCGCTGCACGTCGGCGCCGCCGCCCTGACCGTGCTCGTCACCGGCCTGCTGCTGGCGATCGCGACGACGAGCGACCCGCTGTGGTGGCAGCTGCACTTCAGCCAGCTCGGGATCTTCGGCGACCTCTCGAGCGCGTTCTTCAACACCACGCTGAAGGTGAGCGGCCTCATCGTCGTCGTGTTCGCGTTCTGCGTGCGCCGCGACGTCCGTCGACTCGGGCGGGGCCCGGTGCGCCGCGGGGCGGCGACCGTGGCATT
This sequence comes from uncultured Microbacterium sp., assembly GCF_947489255.1. Taxonomy (GTDB): domain Bacteria; phylum Actinomycetota; class Actinomycetes; order Actinomycetales; family Microbacteriaceae; genus Microbacterium; species Microbacterium phycohabitans. Next base: position 361,133 of record NZ_CANLCY010000001.1, on the reverse strand, counting down.
CATCTGCCTGAATGTCGTCGGCGTCAATCTCGCCCTCGTCGGCTGCATTCCTCTCAACACCGACAAAGACCTCCACGACCGTGTCGCAGGCTCGATGGTGCTCGGATTCCTCGCTCTCCTGATCAGCGCTCCGATCATGTTCAACCGCCTCGGAAAGCGCATGGCGCTGAGCACCGCCATCGCCACCGTGTGGTTGATCATCTCGATCGCGCTCTTCGTCTCGGCCACGATCAATCTCGCCCTTTTCGAGACCATCTCGTGCACCGCGATGTTCGCCTGGTCGGGAATGTTCACGCACGTTCTCGCCGGCGCCGCATCGCGCACCACCGCTCCCGCGCCCGCCGGATCCCCGCGCTCGTCGGCGCACGTCGCGCCTCGCCGTGCGCGCCGCCGCAGCCTGGCCTCCTCCTCCACGGTCGCCGCCACCACGATCGCCGGGTCGCCCGCGCCGCGCACCCGCGCCCCGCGCGTCAGCGGCCCCGGTCGCACTGCGCGCCGCATCGCCGCGCTCGCGCTGCTCGCCGACCGGGCCGCCCTACCGCTCTCGCCCCTCGGCGCAGCACGCCGGTCCACCGCTTCGCCCGTCACGTCCCTCCCCGACGCTCGCCGGTCGACAGCGGCAGCGCGGGCACACGGAATCCTCGAGGCGTCGACCCCGATCAGCGCTGACGCGCCGACCTCCCCGCGCGCGAAGGCGCACCGCGATGCCGCGATGACGGCGACTCCTCGTCCGGCGCGGGGCACCGCGGCATCCGCCGCACGCCCCGACACCATCGGTCACGCGACCGGGTGCGGGCCGCGCCACGGACGAGCCGCCGCGACGCCCGACGCGGGCTCGCGTGCCGTCAGTGCTTCTCGCGCAGCTCGCGTCGGCTCAACGGGTGGCCGTCGTCCGCAATCGCGGCCGACGACGCGGACCCAGCCTCGTCGCGCTCGGCACGCCGCGCCCGGCGCCGTTCGCTCGCTCCTTCGATGAGGTTGTAGAGCGTCGGCAGCACCAGCAGCGTCAGGAACGTCGACGACACGAGACCGCCGATCACGACGACCGCGAGCGGTTGCGAGATGAACCCGCCGTGACCGGTGATGCCGAGGGCCATCGGCACGAGCGCGAAGATCGCGGCGAGCGCCGTCATCAGGATCGGCCGGAGGCGTCGCGCCCCACCGACGATCGTGGCGTCGTGGACGCTGAGCCCGCGGGCGCGGTACTGGTTGACGAGGTCGATCAGCACGATCGCGTTCGTCACCACGATGCCCACGAGCATCAGCGCGCCGATCATGCCGGCGACCCCGAGCGGCACGCCCGTGATCAGCAGCAGCAGGATGGCGCCGGTCGCGGCGAACGGCACCGACACGAGCAGTTCGAGGGGCTGGCGGAGCGACTTGAAGGTCGCGACCATCACGACGTACACGATGAGGATGGCGGCCAGCAGGGCGAGACCGAGCTGTCCGAACGCGTCCTGCTGATCGGTGACCACGCCGCCCACCTTCGCGTCGGCGCCCTCGGGCAGCTGCACGTCGGCGAGGGCCCGGGTGACGGCGGCCGAGGAGCTGCCGAGGTCGTCGGAGGTGGGCGTGACGGTGATGGATGCCGTGCGCAGTCCCCGCGCGGTGGTGATCGAGGGCGGCGTCTGGCTCTGCTCCACCGTGGCGATCTCGTCGAGGCGCACATTCCCTCGGGCGCTGGGGATCTCGAGGGCGCGCAGGTCGTCGATGGTCTGCGGCGGGTTGGCCGTGGCGAGGTACACCGTGACGCCGCGACCGTCGATCTCGACCGTGCCGGCCTGGCGAGGCTGCTGGGCGCCAGAGACGAGGGCGCCGACCGTGCGCTCCGACAGCCCCCGCTCGGCGGCGGCGTCGCGGTCGACGCGCACCGACACGAAGGGGAGGGAGGCCGAGAGGCTGCTGGTGACCTGGCCGATTCCGTCTTCGCCCTGCAGCTGCGCCACGACCGCGTCGTTGGCCTGCTGCAGCGACTGCCCCTCGGCCGCGGTCACGTCGACGGTGATGTCGGTGGAGCCGAAGCCGCCGCCGGAGGCGGCCACCTCGATCTCGCCGGCATCCGTGAGCTTCTCGAGCTCGGTGCGCACGCGTTCGCGCAGCTCCACCTGGTCGGTGCCCGACTGCGACGTGATCGAGTACGTGATCCCCGAACCGCCGCCCGAGAACGCGTCGCGCAGCGCCGATCCGCTCGAGCCGATCGAGGTCTGCACGGTCTGGACGCCCTCGGTCTCGAGCAGCACCGCCTCGACCTTCTGCGCGGCCGCATCCTCGGCATCCAGGCTCGGGGCGGAGCCGATCCTCTGCGTGACGGTGAAGGTGTTCTGGCCCGAGTCGCCGAGGAAGTCGGTCTTGAGCAGGGGAACGGACGCGAGGGTGCCGCCGAGCACGAGCACGGCGAGGCCGAGGGTGACCCACGAGTGCTTCAGCGTCCAGCTCAGCACCGGAACGTACGCCTTCTGCAGACGGGTCGGGGGCGCGTCCGCGGCCTCGGGGTCGATCGCGTTGCCCTCGGCGTCGCGCACGACCTTGCCGGGCTTGAGGAACCACGACGCCAGCACGGGCACGATCGTCAGCGAGACGAGCAGGGACGCCGCCATCGCGATGGTCACGGTGAGCGAGAACGGGCGGAACAGCTCGCCGGTGACGTCGCCGACGAACGCGATCGGCAGGAACACCGCGACGGAGGTGATCGTGGATGCCGTGATGGCGGCCGCAACCTCGCGCACCGCCCGAATGATCGTGGGGATCTTCTCGGCGTCGCCGACGTAGTGACGCTTGATGTTCTCGATGACGACGATGGAGTCGTCGACGACGCGGCCGATGGCGATCGTCAGGGCGCCGAGCGTGAGGATGTTGAGCGAGTACCCGAAGGCCTGCAGCCCGACGAAGGTGATGAGCACGCTTGTGGGGATCGAGATGGCCGTGACGAGCGTGGATCGCACCGACATCAGGAAGATCAGAATGATCACGACCGCGAACACCAGGCCCAGCAGGCCCTCCTGGGCGAGCGCCTCGATGGACTGCGTCACGAACGGCGCCTGATCGAACACCACCGTGAAGGTGGCGCCCTGGCCCAGCGTCGACTCGAGGCCGGGGAGCGCCGCGAGCACGCCGCGGGAGACGTCGACGGTGTTGGCGGCGGGGAGCTTGGTCACGGCGATGGTGAGGGCGGGCTGTCCGTCGACGCGCGAGAGGGTCGTGACGGGATCGGCCTGCAACTCGACGGTGGCGACGTCGGCGATGGTCGTCTGCCCCGCCTGGAACTGCGCGGCATCCGTGGGCACGAGCGGAAGCGCGGCGATCTCGTCGACGCTCGTGAGCTTGGTGCCCGTCTGCACGGTGAGGGTCTGATCGCCCTCGGTGAGCGAGCCGCCGGGGAAGAGCACGCCGTTCGCGTCGAGGGCGTCGGTGATCGCCTGCTGGCTGAAGCCACGCTCGCCGAGCTTCGTCGTGTCGGGGGTGATGGTGACGCGCTGGCCTGTGCCGCCGACGATCTGGGCGCCGTTGACGCCGTCGACGTCTTCGAGGTCGGGGATGACGCTCGTCTGCAGGATCGACTGCGTGGCCTGCGCGTCGGTGAAGCCGGTGACGGCGAGCTGGATGACGGGGAAGTCGTCGATGCTGGCGGAGGCGACGGTCGTGTCGGCCGACTCGGGCAGCTGGTCGTTGATGCGGGCGATGGCGGCGAGGATCTTCTGCTGCGCCGCCGCCAGGTCGGTGCCGTACGTGAACGAGGCCGACACGATCGACGAGTTCGTCGTGCTCGTCGCGGTGGTCGACTCGAGGCCGTCGACACCGCGGATCGCGCTCTCGATGGGGGTGGACACGTCGGCCTCGACCACCTCGGGAGAGGCGCCCGGGTAGGTCGTGACGATCGCGAGCTGGGGGAACTCGATCGAGGGGATGAGCTCCTGCTTCAGGCTCGTCAACGCGAGCCCGCCGAAGATCGCCGCGACGATCGTCACCAGGGCGATGAGGGCACGGTTCTTCAGGCTCAGAACGGCCAGGTACGACACGAAGGACCCTCCGGGATCACCACTCGATACAGGGATGTATCGAACGCCCAGTATCCCACGCCGCTCCGCGCTCGGGCGCGGGTCAGAGCAGCGAGCCCACCGTGAGTCCCACCGCCGCGGCCACCACCGAACCCACGAACGAGAGCACGGCGTACGACACCGCCGCCCGGGTGCGCCCCTCCTCGGCCAGCAGGGCGGTGGTCACCGCGACCGCGCTGAAGGTCGTGTACCCGCCGAGCAGACCCGTTCCCAGGATCCACCGCCAGGCTTCGTCGGCGGGAAGGGGACTCAGGATGCCGAGCACCAGCGCCCCGGTGAGATTGACGACCAGGATGCCCCAGGGGAACCGCTCCCCCGTGCGGCGGCGGATCGCGAGGTCGAGGAGGTAGCGCAGCGCCGCGCCGACGCCGCCGGCGAGGGCGACCACGAGGAAGACCAGCGGGGTCACCGTACGCGCCCCCCGCGCCCGAGCAGCACGCCACCCCAGGCGGCCGCGGTCCCGACGACCACCGTGGCCACGCCCCACCACAGCAGGGCGAGATCGGCCGACTCCACGGCGAGCGCGCTGTAGGTGGTGAAGCCGCCCAGCACACCCGTGCCGACGAAGAGCTGCACCCGTTGTGCGCGCGAGGACTCCGGCATCCGGGCCCGCCATCCGAACAGGATGCCGATCGCGAACGCCCCCACGACGTTGATGATCGGCACGAGAGCCGAACCGAGGTCGTCGCCGAGCGCGAGGGTGAGCCCCGCGCGGGCGGCGGTGCCGATCGCACCGCCCACGGCGACGAGGACCGCGTCACGCCACATGCTCACCGCGCCACCCTACGCCGCGAGCACGAGGAACCGCTCCCCCGAGGTCCCCTCGCGATCGGGCAGCCACGGCACGCGGATGGCCCTCGGAATGCCCCCGGCGCTCCGGACGCGCGGACCCGCCGGGCCGCACGGGCCGACGCCGTCACTCTCCGAGGATCAGGCGCCGGATCGCGGCATCCTTCGATCCCCCCAGGTCCATCGTGCGACCCTTGCGGTACAGCGAGAAGACCCGGGGATCGATGTAGCTCGCCCGCGCGACCGCCGGGGTGTTGCCGAGGGCCTCGGCGGTGCAGCGGACGGCGGCGAGCTCGGCCTTCTTGCGCTCGTTCTTGCCGCCCACGGCTCCGGCCTTCGCCAGCGATTCGGCGGCGAGGATCGTGCCGCGCAGGGTGCGGAAGTCCTTCGCGCTGAACGGACCGCCGGTCAGCGAGCGCACGTAGGCGTTGACGTCGCCCGGCGTCAGCGGCACACGTCGGCGTCCGCGCTTGTAGCTCAGCAGCGCCGCGCGCGAGCGTCCGAGCGCGAGTTCTTCGATGAGGGATGCCAGTTCGGCGTCGTGCACGCGCAGGTCGGCGCGCTTGCCGCTCTTGGCCGGGAACGACAGCCGGATGAGATCGCCCTCGATCGTGGCGTCCCTGCGCTGGAGCGTGGTGAGCCCGCGACTGCCGTTGGTGACGAAGTAGCGCGCGTTGCCGACGCGCGGTGCGACGAGATCCAGCAACCGGAACGACACCGCCAGCACGCGCTCGCGGTCGATGTCGCTCCGGCGCAGCGATTGCGTCACCCGTGCGCGTGCGCGCGGCAGGGTCTCGGCGAGCTGCAGCGCGCGCGAGAACTTGCCCTTGTCCTGCCGCTTCGACCAGTCGGCGTGGTACGTGTACTGGCGCCGGCCGGCTTCGTCGGTGCCGACGGCCTGGATGTGCGCGTTGGGCTCCCGCGCGATCCACACCTCGCGCCACGCGGGCGGGATGACGAGACCGCGCGCACGCTCGGCATCGCGTTCGGAGATCGCGGCGCCGGTGTGGTCGACGAACCGGAATCCCGACCCCGAGCGCACCCGGCGGTAACCCGGATCCTCGTAAGGCCGGACGCGGATGAACCGCGCCATGCGCGTCAGTGGGAGCGGAGCATGTCGATCAGCTCCGCCTTCTTCTTGCCGGAGTATCCGGTGATGCCGAGTTCCTTCGCGCGCTTCTTCAGCTCGTCGACGGTGCGGTCCTCGTAATCCTCGGCGTGCCCGCCCTTCTCCCCGATGGTGTCGCGTCCCTGCGCCGCGGCGGCATTCGAGATGCGGGCCGCCTTCTCCTTCGAGTCGCCCTGCTTTCGCAGCTCCTCGTACATCTCGGGATCCTTGAGGCTGTTGGACCCTCGTCCCTGGGGCATGATCGGCTCCTTCCGTCGGGGAATCCGACGCTACGGGCGCGCGCATCCCGGCGTCCGCGGGTTGACATCCGCGCGGGTAACAGCCGGTTTCGCGCAGCGTCAACCCCGCTGACCGAGACCCTCGTCGGTGGCACCGTGGAACTCAGCCCCCGTTGCGTGCTGCGCTCGTCGCAGAGCGGAGCGGGTGGACCACCTCGCCAGGTCCCGCGCCCGCGCGCGGGGAAGAAGGAGCCCCCCAATGAACATCTTCCTGATCATCATCATCGTCGCCGCGATCGTCATCGCCATCTTCAGCGGACTCGGCCAGGCGGCCAACTTCCTGCTGTGGATCGCCATCATCGTCGGCCTTATCGCCCTCATCGTGCTGCTGTTCCGCCTCATCAGCGGACGCAAGCCCGTCTGACCCCATCGAGCAGGCGACGCGTTTCGGGTGCGCGTCGCCCTCGACTCCCGGCGGGTTCTCCCGCCCCGGATGCCACGTCCTCATCGAGGGCGTGGCATCCGTCGTCTCCGCCCGTCGCGGTCCCTTCGACAGGCTCAGGGACCTCCGCTTCATGGCGGCTGAGCCCGCCGAAGCCACCGGCACCCTCGCACCCAGGTGGCTGAGCCTGTCGAAGCCACCGGAACCCACTCGGCTCCGCCGGGGTTGACGAACTCGCGATATATCGCGATACTCGACTTAACGCGATATATCGCGAGTGAGGAGAACCCCCCATGGAGAAATGGATCGTCCATCCCGGTGAGACGCGCGTCATCGACGTCGCAGCCCTGCGCGAGCTCAAGATCGGCCTCGTCGGAGGGCAGATCGACGTCATCGCCCATGACGAGACCGATGCCCGCATCGAGGTGCACGGCGTCACCGTCAAAGACCTCCGCATCGAGATGGTCGACGACCGCCTCGAGATCGACCACCCCCAGCTGCGGTGGGACAACTTCCTCGAGGTGTTCCGCAACTTCGGCGCGGGCGGCCCCCGGGCCGAGATCAGCGTCGCCGTGCCGCGCACCGTCGCCCTCACGCTCGGCGTGGTCAGCGCCAGCGCGCTGGTCGCGGGTCTGCGTAGCGACGTGCGCCTGAACACCGTGTCGGGCGACATCATCGTCGACGGCCTGGAGGGCGACGTCGACCTCAACGCCGTCTCGGGCGACCTCCAGGTGCGCGAGCTCGACGGTGCACTGAGCGCCAACAGCGTTTCGGGCGACGTCGCCGCCACCGGCCGCATCACGAAGGCCTCCATCGACACGGTCTCCGGCGCGATGCTCGTCGACTCCACCGGTCCGACGCAGTCGATCTCGCTGAACTCCGTCAGCGGCACCGCGACCATCCGCCTCGATCGCTCGCTCCCCGCGAACTACGTGTCGCGCTCGGTGAGCGGCCGCGTGCAGATCGACGGGTCCGTCCGCTCGGGCAAGGGCCCCACCAACTACACCGGTTCGACGGGCACGTTGGCCGGACAGTTCGTCGACGTGCGCGCCAACACCGTCTCGGGAGAGATCACGGTGCTGCGCCGCGGCATCTCCGGTCTCCGCCCCGAGGAACTCGCCGGAGAGGAGGAGTGGTGATGCCCCCCGTCTTCTCCCACGGCGATCTGCGCCTGTACATCCTCAGCCTGCTCGATGAGGCACCCCGCCACGGCTACGACCTCATGCAGGCCCTCTCGGAGCGGACCGGAGGCACGTACTCGCCGTCCGCCGGCACCATCTATCCGCGCCTGTCGAAGCTCGAAGAAGAGGGTCTGGTGACCAAGTCCGTCGACGGCCGCAAGACCGTCTACGAGATCACGGATGCCGGACGAGCCGAGGTCGCGGAGCGCTCGGGCGATCTGGAGGGAATCCAGGCCGGACTCGCCGACAGTGTGCGCCTCATCGCCGACGAGGTACGCGGCAGCGTGCGCGACGCGATGCGGAGCCTGCGGGCCGACCTCGCCGCCGCGTCCCGAGAGGAACGCGAACAGGCGCGAGCGACCCCCGCCGACGACGCCCGCTCGCGCAGTCGCGAGCAGCTGTCGCGCGCCGATGCGGCGATCACCGAGTTCCGCGGCCGGGTGCGTTCGGAGCTCCGCGCGCACGTCGCCCGCGGCGGCGAACTGTCGGCATCCGGGGTCGACGGGATCGAGGAGGCGCTGCGACGCGCGTCGGACGCCGTCGCCCACGCACTGCGCGGCTAGAGCCTCACTCCCACGGCAGCTGATCGTCGGCGCCGGCCGGCTCCCCCAACGGGACCACGAGCACCGGCCGGCGCTGGCGATGCGTCAGCCGCGCCGCGACCGACCCGGTGAGGAACTCCCGCAGCGACTCGCCCAGGCCGCGCTTGCGCGTACCCACGACGAGGAGCGACGCCTCGATCTGGTCGGCGAGGTGGATCAGCGCGAGCGCGGGGTCGCCGATCTCCTGACGCACGCTCCAGCTCACCTCCTCGCCGGCCAAGGCTGCGGTGGCCGCCTGGCGCACCTCGTCGAGCGCCGCCTTCGACGCCGCCCCCGCCACGTCGACCGTGGACGAGTGGACGTAGCCGTCGGGGTCTTCGAACGCGACGAAGCGGGTCGTGTCGACGTGCACGATGACGAGAGGTGCTTTCGCGAGCGCGGCGTAGCGCGCGGCCTCGCGCACGACCCGCGGCGACTGCCCGGGAACGACCCCGGCGATCACCGCTCCCGCGGCGACGGGCGAAGGGGACTGATCGGTCATGCCTGCTCCTCTCGACACGGGCGCCGACCACCCCGCGGCCGCCGGCCGGTGGGCCCGGACGGCTGGGCCGGAATGCGCCGTGATATCCTGGCTGTTACTCTTACCGGCTCGGTCCGGAACCGCAATACGCAGGGCCCGCAACGCGGCCCTCGACGTCGATCGTGAGGGGGTCTCGCATGGGGCGTGGCCGTCAGAAGGCGAAGAACACCAAGATCGCCCGTGAGCTGAAGTACGACACCTACTCGGTGAACTACTCGGCACTCGAGCGCGAGCTGGGCGCACCCGCGGCGGGTGAAGACGCCTACGTCGACAAGTGGGCCGACCAGTACGCCGACGAATACGAAGACGAGAAGGCCTGACGCCTTCCGCTCCCGCCGACGCCTCCGCGTCGAGTGAGCGACAGCGCTTTTCGCCGACCCTCGACGTCGAACGGCGGTGACGTGATCGTCACCGCCGTTCGCATGTCGGCAGGCATGAGGGCGCCGGTCCGTCACCAGGTGCGACCGGTGCGGCGCTCCCACGCGTCTTCGATGGTCTCGCGCCGCGCCACGACGAGGCCCGCCGGAACGGCGCAGACGACGGCCGCTCCGAGCAGCACGAGGGCCGCGGTCCATCCGCCGGTGAGCTCGTGCGTCAGACCGATCGCGAGCGGCATCAGCGCCGCCAGGCCGTAGCCGACGCTCTGCACGAGACCGCTCAGGGCCACCGCCGTGTCGTGCGCGCGCGTGCGCAGGCCGAACAGCACCAGCACCATCGGGAAGAGCAGGGGTGGGATGCCGATCAGCACCACCCACAGCACGGTCGCCGCCTCGGGGGCGAACAGCAGGCCGCCGGCTCCGAGCAGACCCGAGATCACGGCCGCGGCGTAGAACGGCGTGGTCCGGCCGATGCGCTGCACGAGCAGGGGCACGATGAGCGACACCGGCAGCCCCATGAACGAGAACAGCGCGAGCAGACCGCCGGCCGCGGCGGCATCCACTCCCGCCACATCGATCAACAGGGGCGGAAGCCAGGCGAACAAGCCGTAGGCGATCGAGGAGTTCACCGCGAAGGTGACCACGAGCGCCCAGGTCTGCGGCACCCGCACCACGCGCGACAGCACCGAGGTGCGCGGCTCCTCGACGAGGTCGGCCCGAGAGGCCCGCGCGCGCAGACTCATCGCGATCCACGGCACGACGGCCGCGAGCGCGACGACCGCCCAGGTCACGAACGAGCCGCGCCAGCCCACCGCCGCGGCCAGCGGGACGGCGACCAGGGGCGGGGTGAAGGTGGCCACGGCCATGGTGGTCGTGTACACGGTGGTCATCAGGCCGATGCGCTCGGGGAAGTACTTCTTCACGACCGCGGGAATCAGCACGTTGGCCACGCCCACCGCCGCGAACACCCCGGCCGTGGCCGCCAGCAACGTCCACGCGTCGACAGAGGCCGCCCGCAGGGCCAGCATGACCGCCGCGACGACGGCGGCGATCAGCACGCTGCGCTCGAGACCGAGCCGACGCTCGATCGCGGGAGCGACCATCCCCGAAAGCGCGAAGGCCACGGGCGGGGCCATGCCGATGAGCCCCACGACCGCCGCCGGCAGAGCGAAGTCGCGCCCGATGACGACCAGCAGCGGCGACAGCGACGCCACCGCGATGCGCAGCGTCAACGCCAGCAGCACGATGGCCGCGGCGGCCAGTGCCAGCGTCCCCGCCGCGCGGCGGGTCAAGATTCCTGGCTGCCCTCGACCCAGGCGAGGTACTCCTCCGACACGGTGCCCGTGACGTACCGACCATCGAAGCAGCTCATGTCGAGGTCGACCAGGTCGGTACCCTCCATGATCGCCGCCTTCAGGTCGTCGACCTCCTGATACACCAGATAGTCGCAGCCCAGCTCTTCCGCGATCTCGGGGATCGTGCGGCCGTGCGCGACGAGCTCGTGACGCGAGGGCATGTTGATGCCGTAGACGTGGGGGTAGCGCACGGGCGGGGCCGCCGAGGCGAACGTCACGCTCTTGGCCCCGGCATCCCGGGCCATCTGGATGATCTCGCGGCTCGTCGTGCCGCGCACGATCGAGTCGTCGACGAGGAGGACGTTCTTGCCCTGGAACTCGGTCGACATCGCGTTGAGCTTCTGGCGCACGCTCTTCTTGCGCACCGCCTGCCCGGGCATGATGAACGTGCGGCCGACGTACCGGTTCTTGTAGAAGCCCTCGCGGTACTCGATGCCGAGCTTGCGGGCCACCTGCATCGCGGCCGGTCGCGCCGAATCGGGGATCGGCATGACGACGTCGATGGCGCCCGCGGGAGTGTACTTCGCGACCGTGTCGGCCAGGCGCTCGCCCATACGCAGGCGCGTCTCGTAGACCGAGACGCCGTTCATGACCGAGTCGGGACGCGCGAGGTAGACGTACTCGAACGAGCACGGCGCGAGCATCGTCTTCTCGGCGCACTGCTGGGCGTGCAGCGTGCCGTCGAGGGCGATGAAGACCGCCTCGCCGGGCTCGACGTCGCGCACGACCTCGAAGCCGCCGTTCTCGAGCACGAGCGACTCGGACGCGACGATCCACTCGTCGCGCGGCTCGCCGCCGGGCACCTGCGCCGCGGGGCGCTTACCGAGGATGAGCGGACGGATGCCGAACGGGTCGCGGAAGGCGAGCAGGCCGTACCCGGCGATGAGGGCGATCGAGGCGTACGACCCCTCGACGCGCTCGTGCACGCGGCTCACGGCACGGAAGACCTGGGCGGGGTCGAGGTCGGGCCCGGTGATCTCGGACTGCAGCTCCGAGCCGAGGATGTTCACGAGCAGCTCGGTGTCGCTGCTGGTGTTGAGGTGCCGACGGTCCTTGCTGAACAGCTCGCGCGTGAGCTCGCGCGTGTTGGTCAGGTTGCCGTTGTGCACCAGCACGATGCCGTAGGGGGCGTTGACGTAGAAGGGCTGCGCCTCTTCTTCGTTGGATGCCGTGCCCTTGGTGGCGTAGCGCACGTGACCGAGGCCGATGTCGCCGAGGAGCGCGCGCATGTCGCGCGTACGGAACGCCTCGCGCACCTGACCACGGGCCTTGTGGATGTGGAAGACGCCGCTCGACTCGGCGGTGGCCATGCCCGTGGAGTCCTGTCCGCGGTGCTGGAGGAGGAGGAGCGCGTCGTAGATCTCCTGGTTGACCGGGCCCTGCCCGGCCATGCCGACGATGCCGCACATGGGGTGTTAGATCGCTCCGTTCGCCGGCGCACCGGCATCCGCATAGGTTCCGACGAGACGCACGGCACCGCCGTCGACGCCCTTCGCGCCCTGTTCGTAGTCGCCCTCCGGCCGGGCGTCGTCGCGTACGACGCCGACCTGCCAGGTGGCGATGCCATCGGCCTGCAGCGCCGCGGTCGCGGCATCCGCGATCTCGGGGGCGACGACGGCGAGGAAGCCGATGCCGAGGTTCCACGTGCCCTCGGTCGCGGTGAGGTCGAGTCCGCCGATGTCGGCGAGCACGCGGAACACCGGCGAGGGGCTCCAGGTCGAGCGATCGACGTCGACCCACGTGTTCTGGGGCAGCACGCGTGCGAGGTTGGCCGCGATGCCGCCGCCCGTGACGTGGCTGAGCGAGTGGATGCCGGAGCCCACCGCCGCATCGTCGAGCAGACGCAGCAGCGGCGAGGTGTACAGGCGCGTCGGCTCGAGCAGCGCCTCGCCCCACGTCGAGCCGAGCTCGGCGGAGGCGGAGCCGTAGGCGATGCCCGCTCCGGTGATGATGTGACGCACGAGCGAGTAGCCGTTGGAGTGAAGGCCGCTCGAGGCGAGGGCCAGCACGACGTCGCCGTTCTTCACGCGCTCGGCGCCCAGCACGCGGTCGGCCTCGACGACGCCCGTCGCGGCTCCCGCGACGTCGTAGTCGTCGACGCCCAGCAGACCGGGGTGCTCCGCGGTCTCGCCGCCGACGAGAGCGGTGCCCGTCATGGCGCAGCCGCGCGCGATGCCCGCGACGATGTCGGCGATGCGCTGGGGCACGACCTTGCCGCACGCGATGTAGTCGGTCATGAAGAGCGGGCGCGCCCCCACCACGACGATGTCGTCGACGACCATGCCGACGAGGTCTTCGCCGATCGTGTCGTGCTTGTCGATGGCCTGGGCGATCGCGACCTTGGTGCCGACGCCGTCGGTGCTGGTCGCGAGCAGGGGCTTGGCGTAGTCGCGGAGCGCGGAGGCGTCGAAGAGACCGGCGAAACCGCCGACCCCGCCGAGCACCTCGGGCCCGTGCGTGCGACGCACGGCCGACTTCATCAGTTCGACGGCGAGATCTCCGGCGGCGGTATCGACGCCTGCGGCGGAGTACGGGTTTTCGTGGGGAGCGGAGGCCACCGCAACAGACTACCCGGGGTGACACGCGCGGGTGCGCCGGGGCCGACGCAAGGGCCGCCCCACCCGCTGTCCCGCCTCCTTACAATTGCGCCATGACGGGCGGCCAGCCGGAATGGGTGATCCGCGAAGACGCGGCGCAACCGGTGCTCGTCGCGCTCTATCTGCGCCAGGTGCTCGGCGTCCGCTCTCCGGAGGAGCTTCCCGCGCTGCGCCGAGTTCCCTCGCCCCTGATCGACGAGCGGACGGATGCCGCACAGCAGCGGCTCGAGCGCGAGTGGCGGAGCTACTGGGCGCTGACCGTGGAACCTCAGGCCCATCCCTCGCCGGTGCCGCTCGAGCTGGTCGACGGCTTCGACACGCTCGTCGCTCTTCCCGTGGAGGGTGCCGAGACGTTGCGCGGGGCGATCGGCCGGCACGCCGACGACGCCGTCGACTTCGCCCGCCTCGCCCACGATCGCTACGCGCGGGAGTCGGCCGCTCGCCCGGGGGTGTCGTATCGCGCGTACGCGAGTGCGATCGCGGCCCACGAACGCGTCGTCGGCCGTCGGGCGCACTCCTTCGAACTGAACGTGCAGGTTCTGCCGCTCGCTCAGCGGGGCGTGTGGTGGATCGGTTCGCTCACGGTCGCCGTGACCGACGGACTGCGCAGCGACGTGGTCGCGTTCGATACCGCGATCCACCCGATCATCGCCGAACTGGCGTGAGGGTCAGACCTCGAACTGCTCGTGGTCGACGGTCACCTGACGGGTGCGTCGACCGAGGACGCGCTCGAAGACGAGGGCGACGATCGCGGCGACCGCCACGCCCACCACGACGCAGATGAGCGCCGTGAAGCCGAAGACCTGCATCTGGGAGTACACGACCTGCGTGTAGGGGCTCACGTCGCTGCCGTCGATGGCGACCGTGAGGATGAGGGCCACGAGGATGCCGAGGAAGGCACCCGCGGCCAGGAAGACGCCGTACTTGGGAGCGCGGCGCACCGTGACGGTCTCGATGTCGTCGCGGACGTACACCGGTCGCTCGTATGCGGGCTGGTCGGACATATGCATATTGTCCCACCGCTGCGCCGCGCGTGGGGCGGCTTTCTCGGCGTCGAGGCACCGCCCGCGCCCCGCGTGGGGCGCGGTTCCACAGGCGGTGGCCCTCCGGCGGGCGAGGGCCTGCCTGCGAACAGACCGGCTTCGCGTGAGATGACCCGGCGATTCGCGCGAACAAGCGGGGCATCTCGGGCGTCGAGGGTCCGTTCGATGACGCGGCCGTCGGGCCCAGCTCTGTGGGATCCGAACGCCCCTACCCCTGCGATCGACGACGAGAAACCCGCCGCGTTGCCTGTCGCTATGAGCCACGGCTCATTCATTCAGGGCGGCCCGGGAGCATGGGGTGAGGCGACCGCCGCGAGCCAATCTCTGCTCGGGATGCCGAGGCCGGGCTGCGGCGCCTCGGCGCCTCGATCGTTGTTGCATCCCTGATGCGAGTGCCGGAAGTTCTCAGGATCCTCCTGCAGCTCGGGGTAGTCGCGCACGACGTAGTAATGGTCGAGGTTGTGAGAGTCGGTCGTGCTGTTGGGCGTCACGCTGTAGTCGATGGGGAGCAGGCAGAGCCAGCAATTCGCGGCGGGATTCCCGGCGGCGTCGAGCCGCTTACCTTCCTCGAAGAACTCCGCACGAAGGTCCTTCATGCGACGCGTATCGACGCGGGCCACTGGCGCCTCCGGTGGTGTGGAGTTGCCCCGCGGCCTCCACCCAGGAGCCGCGGGGGCAGCCGCGCCGGACCCTCGACCGGCACGCCAGGCCGCGGGCTGAGCCCCGGTGAAACGGAAGAAGCCCCAGGCCGAAAGGCCTGGGGCTTCATCTGGCGGGAGGAACACCTCCACCGCGTGCCGAAAATGTCGCACACGATTTCGTCGCAGTGGACCGCCCAGGGCGCGCTTAGACGTCACTTTCATGACGCCCGATTGGCTCTAAGGTCTGGCCGTCTTCCCACACCCTCTCGTAGTGATCGCGAAGGACATCGGTGGCAGTGGAGCCCATTCGTGTGATGACCGTCAGCTGCGTACCTCCCAGCGAGGTGCCCAGAATCATGGCATCTCCCTGGCCAGATGGCATTATCAGCCGGTCGTGCAGCTCGCGATCAGCAGAGCGCGCGAAACGGAGTTGCACGTCGGGACGCGCCCCTAGGGCGATGCCGAGCTTGGTCCGGCGGTCCTCGCGATCGAGACCTGCGGCACGTTGGTCGAGAGTAAGTACACGACGGATGTTGTCGAGGCGCAGCAACGCACGTAGGTCGTCGGGTGGAAGGTATGGGTCCACTACGATCGCGTCTTGCACGTCATTCACGCGGGTCAAGAGCTCCGCGTAGGTGAACGGGTCATTCAGTCTTCCGACGACCTCGATCGGCGTGCCTGGGACGGGACCGTCCGCGGCGAGCGCTGCGCTGTGGATGGCCTGGCCGACGGGAGTCATCGTGACCACGCCGCGGTCTTGAAAGAGGACGCCTGCGTCGAGGAGATACTCGACGGTGTCCCTTGACAGCTCTTCGCGAAGGGGATCCCAGTCCCATCGGTTGGTGCGCGCGTCGACGAAAGATCTGATCTCCTGGGCGGTCGGCGTGTGCCCATGGTTGGTCATCGTGTGCACGAAGTGGAGCGCGCGCATCGACTTTGGGCCGAGGAGGGCGGGGGTTGGCATGGGGGTCGAGTTGAACGCAAGTCAGCCGATGTGGAAATCCTTATGGCGTGACTCTTCAGCCTCGACCCAGTTGATCCTCATGATGGGATTCTCGGCGCCGGCGTACAGCTCGTAGTTCACTCGTCGAGTCTGCCCGGCGTGCACTACGGTCGGCTCGCCAGCCGTCATCAGCAGCAGACCTGAATCGCCCACTTGCTCGTAGGTCACCCCGTGTGCGTCCACGTTGCCGCTGTTGGTGATCGTCAACCAACGTCGCGTTCGATATCTGGGGCGGCCGGCCTTCGAGAAGCCGTTGGGCTGCTGTTCTTGGTCCGGCTGGACCATGAACTCAACACCAGATGGCTTCGTGGGGGCCGCAGGGGCGTCCTCCAACTTGAGGCTCTGAAGGTCGTGCTCGATAGCTTTCCAGACCTCGTGGTTCAGTTGCTCCGAGTTGCTGAACTCGCCCAAAATGCCTCGCTCTTGCATGCTTCGTTTGAAGTCGTTCAGTGCAGCGAGTTGGGCGGGATCCACGTCTCGTGGGAGCGGACCGTTCGAGAAGTAGAGGTGGACGGGCTTGCCGAGCTCGAGGGCACGGTCGATCTCTTCGACCGTCCCCGAGATTGCTTCCGGAGTTGGCGAACCCAAGCGCCCGCCGAACATGGCGAAGACGACGTCGGAGTCGTCCACGCCCTGCCCGTTGATGAGCGCCTGGGGGTGTCCCCCGAGTACCGGCACGGATGAGGTCTCCCATCGCCACGGCACGAGCACCACCTTTTTGTTGCGCGAGTTAGAAGCGTTCCAGGAGTAGAGGGCTCGCTCGACAGCATCGCGCGCTTCTGGAACATCGGAAGGCGAAGCGATCATGACGCGGAGGACGGTGGCGTGATACGACATGCGCTCAAGGTATCGACTCCGAGCGCTTAACCGGGTTATCCGCGGCAAGAGCCCAATCACTTGGCGGGCGAGGCGCTCGGCGCGGACTTAGTCTTCGGGAAGTCGCGTGCCACTATGGGCCGATGACTGCAACGAGTGGTGGGGGAGCGGCTGTCACGCCGCTTGTCATTGCGTGCGACGAATCGGGGAACGATGGGGAGAATCTCCTCTCTGGCAGCTCACCGGTCTTTGCCCACGCGAGCGTGACGCTGTCCGAAGCTGACGCTACGGCGATTATGGTCGAGGTTCGAAAGCGGACGGGAAGCTTGAGTGTGGAACTCAAATCGAAGACCTTCCTGCAGCCAAAGCACGAAGCCACGGTGAGATGGTTACTCGAGCATCCCGCGGTCGCGGGGCAGGCCTCCATTCATCTGACGCACAAGCGCTACTTCCTGGTGACCAAGCTCTTCGACATGACGGTCGAGGAGACTGCTTACGAAGACGGTTTGAACATGTATGAGGACGGTTCCGCGCTGGCTGGAGCGAACCTGCTGTTCTTCACAGCACCTGCGATGCACGGCCAGCGTTGGGACACCTTGTTGCAGACGCTGCAGCAATTCCTTCGAGCGAAGACTGCTGCGGATTCAGCTACCGAACTAGGAAATCTAGACGCCTCTTTCATCGACCTGCTGGGCGCCTGGACAGGTGAGCCGGACAGATTCCTGACAATCGCCCATCAAGGGGTCGAACACCTGAAGACGTACTCGCAGCTGCAGCTTGGTGACGGGATTGATCACCGATTGAGGGCCCTCGACCCGCTGGTCTCCGCCGTCGGCTCGGCTGTCATTCTCTGGGCTGAGATGTCCGGGCGACCGATCGAAGTGGTTCACGACGCTGCGAAGGAACTCACCCCGGAGCGCATCGAATCTATGAAGGAGTCGCTCGCGTCGCCGGAGATCGTCGCGGCGCATCGCGTCGGCCGAGGAGTCGAGTTGGTCGACGTGACTCTGGTGGATTCCAAGTTGGATGCGCGCGTTCAGGTGGCTGATTTGATGGCCGGCCTGGGGCGCGCTGTGGCCGAGTCTGGCGGGGCGCACGCTCTGACAGAAGAGGTGGCGGCGCTCGTGAGCAAGATGAGCATCTGGCCAAATCTCGAACTGATAAATCCTGCAAAGGCGCGTGCGGTATTGAACGACGCGTAATCCCGAGGCTCTTGGCGTCTCCTTCGTTCACGCAGTGAGGACGAGCACGCCGGCGAGGCCGACGGTAGTCAGCGCACGCACGGCGGGTCACGCTGTCTTCAGGAGCCATCGGCTTCGTAGCCGTTCATGGCGTTGACGAGGCCGGCGGTGCGGATCGCTTCGTTGACGCGGGCGGTCTTGTGGG
Source organism: uncultured Microbacterium sp. (assembly GCF_947489255.1). Taxonomy (GTDB): domain Bacteria; phylum Actinomycetota; class Actinomycetes; order Actinomycetales; family Microbacteriaceae; genus Microbacterium; species Microbacterium phycohabitans. Next base: position 342,979 of record NZ_CANLCY010000001.1, on the reverse strand, counting down.
GGCCCGGGCTGTAGGCGTCTTGCCGGTGGACGATGACGGGGCGGTGTGTCTTGCGGAGGCGGTCGATCGGGGCGGATGCCAGCTGGATCCGCTTGAGCGGCACGTCGTGCTCGCGAGCCCACCCGTTGGCTTGCTCGTAAGTTATCGCGCAGAGGTACAACGGCGCGCGGTCGAAGGGCGCCTCGGCCGGCTTCTCGCCCTCGAGCGCGGCGGGCTCGATACCGAGGTCGGTGGCGAGCGCGCGCATGGCGTCTTCGCCAGTCCAGGTGGTGTTGCAGTTGCAGTTGCGGCAGTGGACGCCGTGTTCGTTGCGCCATGGGCGGTGCCATCCGACGAGGGCGGCCTGTCGGACGGCGCCTTCGGGGTTGTCTCATGCGACGTGTCGCCAGTCACATTCGGGGCAGGGGTGGGAGATCTCGGCACCCTCGGGCGGGTGGAAAAGATCCATGATGCGGGTGCGGTAGTCGTCGAGGCGGTTGTGGAGGGTGTCGATCTGCGCCTGCAGGAGCGCGTCGTGGGCGTTGCCGACGGCGAGGGCGATCTACCAGGCGACGAGCATCTCCTTGGGGATCCGTAGGGGGTGCGGCTGGTGGCCTGGCGGTAGAGGTCGCCGATCTTGCGGGTGACGAACTCGTAGGGGGTGAACGCTGCGGCGTTGATGGGGGAGCGTTCGTTGGCGAGCTTGCCGCGCACGCCGGGTCCGCCCTCGCCGTCGGGGACGATGTTGGCGCGTAGCTGCTGCAGGAGGGCGGGCTGGACGAGGTTGGTGTCGGCGCGCTGGTCGTCGCGGGTGGTGAGGGCGAGGATGCGGACGAGGTTGGCGACGTCGTCGAGGGTGGGGGCTGTTCACGGGTGCTCCTGCGGTGGTGGGTGTGGTCATCGGCGGGTGAACAGTCGGCGGAGGGCTCCCGCGGGGCGCTGCGCGTGCTGGGCGACGATCGTGAGCTCGGCGGGGGCCGCGGCTTGGATCTTGCGCCAACTCTCGGCGTCGAGAGGGAGGCTCGAGCCGCGGAGCCGGTCGAGCTCTGTCTCTGCGGCGGTGAATTTGTCGACGAGGATCGCGTTGGGGTCGATGGCATCCGCGAGGCGGGCGTCGGTGTCGTTGAGGCCCGGGGCGGCGGCGCCGCGGGGCGGGCGGGGCGGAGGCGGGGGCCTAAGGGCGCAGCGGGAGCAGCGCGCTCAGGTCGGCGCGCACGCCGGAGGCGACGATGCGGCCGGCGGTCACGGCATCCGTCCAGTGCTCCTCGCCGGTGGCGACGGCGATCCAGGTCGCGGCGTCGGTCTCGACGACGTTGGGCGGGGTGCCGCGCGTGTGGCGGGGACCCTCGATCACCTGCACGGCGCCGAAGGGCGGCACGCGCATCTCGACCGAGTTCCCCGGCGCCTTCTCGGCCAGGAGCTGCAGCAGGTAGCGCACCGCGGTGGCGGTCGCCGGGCGCGGGGCGTCTCCGGCGGCGACGGCGGCGAGCGCCGCGCGTCCGTCTCCGGTCTCGATGCGGCGGGGAGGCATGGCATCCACGGTACCCGGGGCCGGTGGGCGCGCGGCGGGGCCGAGGGTGAGGCGGGGGCTCCGGGCGGCGACGATCGGGACGCGGCGGCTCCGAGGGGCTTCCGCGCACAACCTCAGCAATGCGCACAACCTCAGCTCCCCGACGCCCCTCCCGACGGAGGTTGCGCGCATCACGGAGCCTGCGCCCGCCCCCCGCGACGGCAGCCCGCGGCGAACCGACGCCAGCCCGCGGCGAACCGGAAGCGACGTCCCAAGAACCCGCGCGGGAGCCGACGCCCGCCGCTCGGTAGGCTGGCCGCGTGAGAATCCTGGTCCTCGGTTCGGGCGCGCGCGAGCACGCCATCATCCTCGCCCTGCGCTCGGAGGAGGCCTCGCACGCGATCTTCGCTGCGCCGGGCAACGCCGGCATCGCGCGCGAGGCGCACCTGGTCGACCTCGATCCCCTCGACCCCACCGCCGTCCTGACCTTCGCGAAAAACGAGGCGATCGACCTCGTCGTCGTCGGACCCGAGGCCCCGCTCGTCGCCGGCGTGGCCGATCCGCTGCGCGCGCACGGCATCCCGGTCTTCGGTCCGGGCAAGGCCGCGGCCCAGCTCGAGGGGTCGAAGACCTACGCGAAGCGCATCATGGATGCCGCGGGCGTGCCCACCGGACGCTCGGCGCGCGCGCACGACCTCGCCTCCGTCACCGCCGCCCTCGACGAGTACGGCGCGCCCTACGTGGTCAAGGCCGACGGTCTGGCCGCGGGCAAGGGCGTGATCGTGACCTCCGACCGCGACGCGGCGATCGCCCACGCCGAGACGTATCTGCCGACCGGCGCCGTGCTCATCGAGGAATTCCTCTCCGGCCCCGAGGTCTCGCTGTTCTTCCTCAGCGACGGCGACCACGTCGCGCCCCTCAGCCCCGCGCAGGACTTCAAGCGCCTGCGCGACGGCGACGAGGGCCCCAACACCGGCGGCATGGGCGCCTACTCGCCGCTGCCGTGGCTCTCGGAGCGCTTCGGCGACGAAGACACCTTCGTCGATCACGTCGCGCGCGTGATCGCCGAGCCCGTGATCCGCCAGATGGATGCGGAAGGCACCCCGTTCATCGGGCTGCTCTACGCCGGACTCATCCTCACCGAGCAGGGCGTGAAGGTCATCGAGTTCAACGCCCGCTTCGGCGACCCGGAGACGCAGGTCGTGCTGCCGCGCCTGGTCGACCCGCTGTCGCGACTGCTGCTCGCGGCCGCCTCGGGAACGCTCGAGGACGAGCCCCGCCCGGCGTTCGCCGAGGCCACCGCCGTGACCGTCGTGCTCGCGAGCGAGGGATACCCCGAGGCACCGCTCACCGGACGCGTGCTGACCGGTGTCGACGAGGCCGAGGAGGTCGACGGCGTGCACGTCGCCCACGCCGCCACCGCCGACCGCGACGGCGAGTTGATCGCGACGGGCGGACGCGTGCTGTCCGTGGTCGCGACCGGAACCACCTTCGCCGAGGCGCGCGAAGCGGCCTATGCGGGTCTCGAGCGCATCGGCCTCGAGGGCGGGCAGTTCCGCACCGACATCGCCGCGAGGGTCGCGCAGGACTGAGCCCCCGGACGATGACCTCGACCGCCGCGGCCTACGACGCCCGCGCCGCCGACTACATCGCGGCACTCGGGTCGATGGATGCCGTGCATCCGGTCGACCGGGCGACCGTCGACGCGTGGGCCGCGGCGCTTGCGGGCCCGGTGCTCGACGCGGGCTGCGGCCCCGGCCACTGGACGCAGCACCTGACCGACCTCGGCCTCCACGTGCGCGGAGTCGACCTCGCGCCGCGATTCGTGGAGCACGCGCAGGTCGCGCATGCCGGCATCCGGTTCGATGTGGGCACGATCGATCGGCTCGACGCTGCCGACGGCGTGTTCGGCGGCATCCTGTCGTGGTTCTCGACTGTCCACCACGAGCCCGAGGCGATCTCGGCGCCGCTGGACGAGTTCGCGCGCACGATGCGTCCGGGAGGGAGCCTGCTCCTGGGCTTCTTCGTCGGGCCCGAGATCGAGGCGTTCGACCACGCCGTCGTCCGCGCCTGGCGCTGGCCCGTCGTCGAGCTCTCCCGTCGGGTGGAGGCCGCCGGCTTCCGCGTGGACGAGACGCACACGCGCGCGACAGGCGGCGAACGTCCGGTAGGGGCGCTCATCGGCACGCGACGATGACGACGGGGATCGCGATCGAGCGGGTACGCGTCGAGGATGCCGCGGCCGTGGCGGCGTCCAGACCCTCGCGTGGCAGAAGACGTACCGCGGCTTGATTGACGGTGCCGTCCTGGTGCACCCGACGCCGAACGCCGCCACCCGCGCGGGGTGACGGCGTCCGGGGTCCAGGTCCTACTCCCTCGCGGTGGCGGGAGCGGCCTGCGCGGCCTGCTGTGCGGGGGCCGCATCGCGCGGCGCCCCGTGCGGGCGGATCACCGACGGACGACGCATGAACAGCACGGCGATCAGGCCGACACCGATCACGATGATCGGCAGCACCAGCGACTGGCCCATGGCGGTGGAGAAGCCCTCGACCACCTGCGGCGGCAGGGTTCCGCCGCCGAAGCTCGCGTCGGCGTCGGCCGCGCCGGGGAGGTTCGCCTCGAGGCGCGCCTGCATGAACGCGGCGATGGATGCCGAACCGATCACCGATCCGACGGTGCGGGTGGTGTTGTAGATGCCCGCACCGGCCCCGGCCTGACGCGGCGGCAGGTTGCGGGTCGCGGTCGTGGCGAGCGGGCCCCACATGCCGGCGTTTCCGACGCCCATGAGCGCCGACGGGATGAGGAACGCCCAGATGGGGGCATCGTTCAGGATGAGCGCGACGTAGATTCCGAGCGATCCGCCCACCAGGAGCAGGCCGGGCACGAGCAGGAAGCGCGGGTCGGTGCGGTCGAGAAGCTTCCCGGCGAAGGGGGCGAGTACGCCCGACAGGATCGCGAGCGGGATGAGCAGCAGAGCCGACTCGGTGGGGGTGAGGCCGCGCGCGAGCTGCAGGTAGAACATCTGCGGCAGGGCCATGCTCGTCACGGTGAAGCCCACCGCGGCGATCGCGAGGTTCGCGACCGAGAAGTTGCGCTCCCGGAAGAGGTCCAGGGGCACGAGGGGCTCGCCCTTGCTGCGCGCCTGCGTCCAGATGAACAGGCCCATGACCGCGACGCCGGCGGCGACCATGACCCAGATCCACGTGGCCCACGAGTAGTGCTCGCCCTCCTGCAGCCCGAAGACGATGAGGAAGAGGCCGACCGCGCTCAGGATCACCCCGAGGATGTCGAATTTGTGCGCGGTCTTCGGCAGCTGCGGCACCAGGATCACGGCGGCGATGAAGCCGATCACGCCGACGGGGATGTTGATGAAGAAGATCCACTCCCAGCCGAGGCCGTCGACGAGCAGACCGCCCGCGAGCGGTCCGACGAGGGTCGCGACACCGGCGGTGGCGCCCCACAGGCCCATCGCCGCACCGCGGTTCTGCGGCGGGAAGGTGCGGGTGATGACGGCCATCGTCTGCGGGGTCATGAGGGCGGCGCCCAGGCCCTGCACGGCGCGAGCGGCGATGAGCACCTCGAGCGAGGGGGCCAGACCGCAGGCGAGCGAGGCGAGGGTGAAGATCGCGAGGCCCGTGAGGTAGACGTTCTTCGGGCCGAAGCGGTCGCCGAGGCGGCCGGTGATCAGCAGCGGCACGGCGTACGTGAGCAGGTAGGCGCTGGTGACCCACACCACGTTGTCGAGGTTGTTGGTGTTCGGATCGAGGGCCGCCTTGATGGCGGGGTTCGCGACCGACACGATCGTGGTGTCGACCAGGATCATGAAGAACCCGATGACGAGCGCCCAGAGGGCGGGCCAGGGGCTGCGTTCGGTGGTGCGGGTCGACCCGGTGCGGGTCGACCCGGTGGGGGCGGATGCCGCGGAGGCGGCGCGGGAGTCGGTCATGGGGTGGTCTCCTTTGAGACGCGGTGCTTCTTCTTGATGTGTTCGGGGATTTCGGCGATGCCCCACGGAAGGGAACGATCGGCGAGGCGCGCACGCAGGGAGTCCTGCCACGCGAGTTCGGCGTCCAGCAGAGCGGACTGCCGCTGCAGCTCGACCAGGAATTGCTCGGGGGTCTCGGCGACGGCCGAGGCGGACAGGCCGGTGCGGTGCTCCTCCACGGAGGCCAGGAGCAGCTCGCGGCGCCGGTCGAGCAGAGCGATGACCTCGTCGCGGTCGAGGTTGTGCGCTTCCGACAGGGCCACCCGGAAGTCGTTCGCCCGTTCGATCTGGGGAAGCTCGGCGCGCACCCACTCCTCCACCGCGTGGCGACCGGCATCCAAGAGTGTGTAGGTCGTGCGCTCGGGCCGGTTGCCTTCGCGGTCGACGCCCACCTCGGCGAGCAGGCCGTCCCGTTCGAGGCGGGCGACCGTGTGGTAGATCGTGCCCTTCTGCAGAGGGACGAGACGGTCGTCGCGCCTCTCCTTGAGCAGGCGCACCATCTCGTACGGGTGCATGTCGCCCTCGCGCAGCGTCGCGAGGATCATCACTCCCACGGGGGTGAGGCGGCTGGTCTCCGGCATCCGTCCCCCTTCATGGTCCGTGTCGACTAGTCCACATGGACTATACGCCCGTTTCGCCGCGACCACGAACCCCTCGGATGAACGTCGGGTGTCCCGGACACGTCGGCGGGGTGCGCGCAGCGCGGCATGTCGGGGACAGTCAACGCCGGACGGATGCCGCGCCCGGTGGGGTTGCGCGCGGCGTCACGCCGCCTCATGACGAAGACGCCGCACCGGCGGACCGGGGCGGCGTCTTCGCGGAACGGGCACTCGGCTCAAGTCGACGAGGGAGAGCCGGACACCGCCTCGGCGGCATCCTTCTCCGCGACGGGCGCGTCCGCGGGGGTCCCGGCCGGAGCGCTGGCCGACCGGTGACGGCGCCACCGCGCGGGCAGGCCGAAGATGCCGCGCTGGTTGGGCTCCTCGACCTCGAGGCCGTAGTGCTGGCCGATCGAGTCGCGCAACTGGGCGCGCTCGGCCTTGTCGTAGGCCTTCATCTCGCGACGGAAGGCCACGACCGTCGCCCAGCAGATCGCGAGCAGCACCACACTGAACGGCAGCGCGATGCTGATCGCCGCGGTCTGCAGGGCGGTGAGGCCTCCCGCGATGAGCAGGGCGAAGGCGATCACCGCGGTGGCGAGCGCGAAGAAGACGCGCACCCAGTTCTTGGGCTCCTCCTCGCCCCCGGTGGCGATCATGCTCATCACGAGCGCCCCGGAGTCGGCGGAGGTCACGAAGAACACCGCGATGAGGATGAGGAAGCCGACGATCAGCACCGCGGAGCCCGGAACGCCCTCGAGCATCTGGAACAGCGCCGTCGAGACGTCGACCGACCCGTCCGCACCCGTGTACGAGGCCGTTCCGGTCAGCTCGCCGTAGATCGCGGTTCCCCCGAGCACGGTGAACCACAGGATGCCGACGAGCGTGGGCACCAGGATCACGCCGACGACGAACTCGCGCACGGTGCGACCGCGCGAGATGCGTGCGATGAAGATGCCGACGAAGGGGGCCCACGAGATCCACCAGCCCCAGTAGAACGCCGTCCACGCGCCCTGCCAGGCGACGCCGTCGTCGCCCGCGTACGCGCTGACGGTGAACGAGAGGCCGACGAAGCTCTGGATGTAATTGCCGATCGACTGCACGACGTCGCGCAGGAGGAACTCGGTGGGACCGACGAAGAGCAGGAAGAGCATCAGCACCCCGGCGAGCACGAGGTTGATGTTCGAGAGCCACTTCATGCCCTTGCCGACGCCCGACAGCACGGAGAAGAGCACCAAGCCGGTGATGATGCCGATGATGACGGCCTGGCTGATGATCGAGGGCGGGACGACCCCGAGGAAGTCCAGGCCGGCGCTGATCTGGATGACGCCGAGTCCGAGCGAGGTCGCCACCCCGAAGAGCGTGCCGACGAGGGCCGCGACATCGACCGCGTTGCCCCAGCCACCCTGCACGAGACGCGCACCGAGGATCGGCTCGAGCGCCCAGCGGATCGTGCGCGGCCGCTTGCGACGGTGGAAGGCGTAGGCGAGGGCGAGACCCAGCACCACGTAGATCGACCATGCGTGCACGCCCCAGTGCAGGAAGGTCTGCGACATCGCCTGCTGCGCGAGCTCGGCGGGAGTGCCGGTGACACCGGGGCGCGGCGAGACGAAGTGGCTGAGCGGCTCGCTCACGCCGTAGAACACCAGACCGATGCCCATGCCGGCGGCGAAGAGCAGCGCGAACCACGACATCGTCGAGAACTCCGGCTCGTCGTCGTCCTGACCGAGCTTGATGTTGCCGAACCGGCTGAAGCCCATCGCCAGGGCGAACACGACGAAGAACGCCGCGATCAGCACGTAGTACCAGTTGAACGTCGACACGATGGTCGTCTGCACGGTGTCGAAGGTGGCCTCGGCCGCGGCGGGGAAGAAGAGCGCGAAGGCGATGAACGCCAGCGCGATCACGGCGGCGGGCCAGAACACCCAGCCGCGGATGGTCTTGTGCCGGCTGCCCGCGTGAGGATCGATGGCTACCGCGGGTCCGGAGGTGTCATCGGTCATTCCTCCGAGGGTAGTGAGAGCCCCCGCGACTCCCGGGGGGGCAGGCGCCGCGAACGTCGTTGTGCGAGAATTCGCGCGAGTGCGCCTCTCGCGTACCCGCAATAATGAGCGGGTGACCTCCGCCTCCCCCCTCGAGCTCGCCGGCTGGCGCCACGTCTACTCCGGCAAGGTGCGCGACCTCTACGTCCCCGCCGACACCGCCGATGACGCCACCCCCGCGCACCTCCTCGTCGTCGCGAGCGACCGCGTCAGCGCGTTCGACCAGGTGCTCTCCCCCGGCATCCCCGACAAGGGAGTCCTGCTGACCACCCTCAGTCTGTGGTGGTTCGACCAGCTCGCCGGCGCCGACGGGGGCCGCTCGGTCCCGAACCACCTCGCCGCCGACCACGCACTCCAGGGCGACGAGGCGGAACCTCTGATCCCGGATGCCGTGCAGGGGCGCGCGATGCTCGTGCGCTCGCTCGACATGCAACCGATCGAGTGCGTCGTGCGCGGCTATCTCACCGGCTCGGGCTGGGCCGAGTACCGCGCGGAGGGCACGGTGTGCGGCATCCCCCTTCCCGAGGGACTGCACGATGGCGACCGCCTTCCGGAACCGCTCTACACGCCGGCGTGGAAAGCGCCCATGGGCGAGCACGACGAGAACATCACCTTCGAGCGCTCGGTCGAGATCGTCGGCGCCGACACCGCCGCCGCCCTGCGCGACCTGTCGCTCGAGATCTACCGCCGCGCGGCGGCCACCGCCGAGGCGCGCGGCCTCATCCTCGCCGACACGAAGTTCGAGTTCGGCTACGACGCCGAGGGCGTGCTCACGCTCGCCGACGAGGTGCTCACCTCCGATTCATCGCGCTACTGGGATGCCGAGGCCTGGCGCACCGGGTCCACCCCGGCCGAGCGCATGGCGAGCTTCGACAAGCAGATCGTGCGCAACTGGCTGTCCGAGAACTGGGACAAGCAGGGCGATCCTCCCGCCCTCCCCACCGAGATCGTCGAGCGCACCCGCGACCGCTACGCGACACTGCTCGGCCTGCTCACGGCATCCTGATCCGCCCGCGGAGGCTTCGACAGGCTCAGCCACCGCGTCGACAGGCTCAGCCACCGCTTCGACAGGCTCAGCCACCGCGTCGGCGTCGACCGACGAGGCCGAGCACCGGCCCCTGAGCCTGTCGAAGGGCCCCCGACCACACCCCCGCAAGGAGAACCATGTTCCGCTGGAAGCTGCACGGCGACGGCCGCACCGTCGCGCCCGGAGCCGTCGTCGCCCCGGGCGAGCGACTGAACTGGGGGGCGACGATCGCGATCGGACTCCAGCACGTCATCGCGATGTTCGGCGCGACGTTCCTCGTCCCCGTGCTCACCGGCTTCCCGGTGTCGACGACGCTGCTGTTCTCGGGTGTGGGCACCCTGCTGTTCCTGCTCGTCACGAAGAACCGCCTCCCCAGCTACCTGGGCTCGTCGTTCGCGTTCATCGCGCCCATCACGGCCGCCACGACCACCGCCGGCACCGGCTCGGCCCTCGCGGGCATCGTGGCCGTCGGCGTCCTGCTCGCCGCGATCGGCTTCGTGGTGCAGTTCGTCGGCCTCGGGTGGGTCGATAAGGTCATGCCGCCCGTCGTGGCGGGGGCCATCGTCGCGCTGATCGGATTCAACCTCGCACCGGTGGCGTGGTCGAACTTCCAGGTGCAGCCGCTGCCCGGCACGATCACCCTCGTCGCGGTGATCCTGTTCAGCGTGCTCTTCCGCGGCTTCCTCGGACGCATCTCGATCTTCCTCGGCGTGATCGTCGGCTACGTGGCCACGGTGATCATCCAGCTGACCACGGGCGAGATCCTCATCGACTTCTCCGTCGTCGAGCAGGCGCCGTGGGTGGGCCTGCCGACCTTCCAGATCGCCGACTTCGCCTCTCCCGCGACGTGGTCGGTCATCGCGATGTTCCTGCCCGTCGTCCTGGTGCTCGTGGCCGAGAACGTCGGTCACGTTCGCGGTGTGGCCGCGATGACGGATGCCACGGCCAACCGCTCCACCGGTCGCGCCCTCATCGCCGACGGTGTGGCCACGACCCTGGCCGGCACGTTCGGCGGCTCGGGCACGACGACCTACGGCGAGAACATCGGCGTCATGGCCGCCACCCGCGTCTACTCGACGGCCGTGTACTGGGTCGCCGGTCTCACCGCGATCGTGCTGAGCCTCTCGCCCAAGGTCGGCGCGGTGTTCAACACCATCCCGCCGGGCGTGCTGGGCGGAGTGACCACCGCGCTCTACGGCCTGATCGGCATCATCGGCATCAAGATCTGGGTCGACAACCGCGTCGACTTCTCGCGCCCGGTCAACCAGTACACCGGGGCCGTCGCTCTCGTGCTCGCGATCGCCGGATTCACGATGCAGTGGGGCGACTTCCAGCTCGGCGCGATCGTGCTCGGCTCCGTCGCCGCCCTGGTGATCTACCACCTCGGCAACGCCATCGCGCGCGCCCGCAAGACCGGCGCCGACGACGGCGGCCCGATCCCCGCCGTGGGCCCGCTGGGCGGCGACCCGTCCTGACGCGCGTCGCCGTGGCATCCGCCCCGGCCCGCGCCGCTCGCGCCCCCGCCGCCCGCGTTCCGCGAGATGACCCGCCGTCATCGAGGGGACCCGCGATTCGGACGAAACGCGGGTCCCCTCGGCACCGGGGGTCGTCTCGGCGATCGTCGACGCACCCCGGCATCGCCCAGCCGGCCCGGGTAGAATGGTCGAGGCGTGTCGGGAAGTCTGGTCGACGATCTGTCGATCGACCCCGGAAGGGATACTCCCCATGACCGAGACCCACACGCGCGCGCCGAGCTGGCCGGGCTACCGCGAAGTCCACCGCGTGACCACGTTGCTGCGCCGCGAGTCCGTCGGCGGGATGCTGCTCGTGGTCGCCGCGATCATCGCGATCATCTGGGCCAACTCCCCCGCCGCCGACGCCTACTTCGCGCTGCGCGACTTCCGCTTCGGGTACGAGCCGTGGCACCTCGAGCTCAGCGTCGGATCCTGGGCGGCCGACGGCCTCCTGGCGATCTTCTTCTTCATGGTGGGCCTCGAGCTCAAGCGCGAGATCGTCTCCGGCAGTCTCCGTCGCTTCGGCACCGCCATCGTCCCCGTGACCGCGGCGTTCGCCGGTGTGGCCGTGCCCGCCCTCATCTACGTCGCCATCGTGCACACGCAGCCGAGCCTCCTGGCGGGGTGGGCGATCCCCACGGCCACCGACATCGCCTTCGCCGTGGCCGTCCTCGCTCTCGTCGGCTCGCACCTGCCCGGGCCGCTGCGCATCTTCCTGCTGACGCTCGCGGTCGTCGACGACCTCATCGCGATCGCGATCATCGCCATCTTCTACACGACCGACATCGCGCTGATCCCTCTCGCCGTCTTCGCCGCGCTCGTCGTGGTCTACGGCGTCATCGCGCACCGCGCGCGCGCGTGGTTCTCGCGCAACGCGTGGGGCGCGTGGGTCGTGCTGCTGCCGATCGGATTCGCCGCCTGGGCGTTCCTCCACGCCTCGGGCGTGCACGCCACGATCGCCGGTGTCGCCCTGGCGTTCACGATTCCCGTGGCGGCCTCGCGCCGCCAGCCCGACCACCACGGCATGGACCTGGCCGAGCAGTTCGAACACCGCTTCCGCCCGCTCTCGAGCGGCATCGCCGTGCCGATCTTCGCGTTCTTCGCCGCCGGTGTCGCCGTGGGCGGCGGCGAGGGCGTCGTGCGCGCGCTGACCGACCCGGTCACCATCGGCGTCGTCGCCGGTCTCGTGCTGGGCAAGCCCCTCGGCATCCTGCTGGGCGTGCGCCTGCTCACCCTCGTGACGAAGGTGCGCCTCGACCCGGCGCTGAAATGGATCGACCTCGCCGGTGTCGGTCTGCTCGCCGGCATCGGGTTCACGGTGTCGCTGCTGATTGCTGAGCTCAGCTTCCCGGCCGGCTCCCCGCACACCGACGACGCGAAGATCGCGATCATGGCGGCCTCCCTGCTGGCATCCGTCCTCGCCTCGGCCGTGCTGCTCGTACGCAACCGCCGCTACAAGCAGCTGGCTCTCGCCGAAGAGGTGGATGCCGACGGCGACGACATCCCCGACGTGTACCAGCAGCCGGAGTCGCCGCGGCGCTGACCTCCTCCGCCCCGAGGCGACGCGCGGGCGGTCCCCGAACGCACCCGCATCGAGAGCGGACCGCTCGCCCGGAGGGGGCTTCCGACGCGGACGCGGCCCATCGTGCTCACCGAGTCGAGTGGTCGGGCCGCGTGACGCTTGACCCTCACGCGACGTGAGGGCCGACCCTGGGGTCATGAACGACATTTTCGATGCCTTCGAGATCAGCCCCGTCCCCGCTCCGGGGCCGGACGCCGTCGCACCGCCGGTGTACCGGGGGATCTACGGCATGCCCATGTTCGTCACCCTGCCGACCGCCGACCTGACGGCATCGGTCGACTTCTGGACCCGCGGTCTCGGATTCATCGAGCTCTTCGGCATCCCGGGCCAGATGGTGCACCTGCGCCGATGGGCGTTCCAGGACGTCCTCCTCGTGGTCGGCGAGCCAGCCCCGGAGACGTCGCCCGTTCGCATGAGCTTCGCGTGCGTCCTCGACCAGATCGAGCCGCTGATGTCGTCGCTGCGCGCCCTCGGCGCCGCCCCCGAGATGCTCGACACCCCGTGGAACACCCGCGACGTCGAGGTCGTCACCCCCGAGAACGCACGCGTGCTGTTCACCGCGGCCAAGGTGTTCGACCCCGCGTCCGCCGAGGGGCGGAATCTCCGCTCGGTCGGCATCGGGGTCGACGAGGATGGGTCGCATGGCTGAGCACGGGATGCCGGTGGGCGAGACGGCCGCACGACTCGGTCTGACCGTGCGCACCCTGCACCACTGGGACGAGATCGGACTCGCGCGACCGGCTGCGCGCTCGAGCGCCGGTTACCGGTTCTACACCGACGACGACCTCGATCGCCTCCGTCGCATCCTGGTCTACCGAGAACTCGGCCTCGACCTCGATGCCATCCGCGCGGTGCTCGACGAGCCGGGCGGAGACGTGGCCGATCAGCTCCGCGTCCAGCGGGCCCAGGTCGCTCAGCGCATCGCGCAGCTGCAGGTCCTCGACGAGGACCTCGAGCGCATGATCGCGGCGCAGGAGCACGGCATCCTGCTGTCCGAGGACGAGCAGCGCGAGACGTTCGGACCGGCCTGGGACACGGGCTGGCCCGCCGAAGCGCGGGACGCCTACGGCGGATCGCGGCAATGGCAGCAGTATGCCGAGCGTTCGGCATCCCGTTCCGCCGACGACTGGGCGGCGGTGACACGCCTGGTCTCCGACCTCGATCACGAGCTGGGGGCCGCTGTCGACGCCGGCGTGCGGCCCGGCGATCCGGTGGCCGAGGCGCTCGTCGAGCGCCACCGCGAGGTGTTCTCGCAGTACTTCCCCCTCACGCGGCAGATGCAGGTGCACCTCGGTCGCATGTACGCCGACGACCCCCGCTTCGCGGCGCACTACGACGGCATCCGCCCCGGACTCGCGGCCTGGCTGCGCGACGCGATCGAGGCGAGCGCCCGCGCGCACGGCATCGACCCCGACACCGCGCGGTGGGAGTGATCAGGCGGAGCCGCGCTCGATGACCTCGGTGGGCAGGATCGTGGCGTGGGCCGCGGGACGCCCGGCGAGGATGTCGAGCAGAACGGATGCCATGTACCGCCCCTGCGTGAGCGAGGGCTGACGCACGGTGGTCAGGGCGGGGCTGAGGGCGGTCGACACCGCGGAGTCGTCGAAGCCCATGACGGCGATGTCGCGACCGGGCTCCAGGCCCTTCTCGCGCAGCACCGTGTAGGCGCCGCGCGCCATGAGGTCGCTCGCCACGAAGACCGCGTCGGGCCGCTCGCCCGACGCCAGCACCCGCGTCATGGCCAGCGCGCCGCCCATCTCGGTGAAGTCGCCGTTCTCGACGGCCACGGGCTCCACTCCCGCCTCGACCATCGCGTCGCGGAACCCCTGCAGACGGTCGATGCCGGCCGGCATGTCGTCCGGTCCCGACACGGTCGCGATGCGGCGGTGCCCACGGGCCAGCAGGTAGGCGGTGGCGACTCGACCGCCCTCGACGTTGTCGACGTCGACGTAGTAGTCGTCGGCGCGCACCCGCGCCGGTCGCCCGCCGTAGACGACGGGCACCACGTCGGCGACGCGATCGAGGAAGGTGTCGCTGGTGTGGTGCGAGGCCACGATCGCCCCGTCAACGCTGCCCCCTCGGAGGTAGCCGAGCGCCTTGGCGCTCGCGTCGTCGCTGGCGATCAGCATGTTCATGATGTAGTCGCTCTCGCCGATCACTTCGCCGATGCCGGCGACGATCGACGCGAAGAACGGATCGCCGAAGAAGCGGTCGGTCTGCTCGGGGATGACCAACGCGATCGCCCGCGTCTGCCGGCTGGCGAGAGAGCGCGCCGCGCGATTGGGAACGTATTGCAGTTCGTCGATCGCGCGGCGCACGGCCTCGAGTGCGGAGGGAGACACGGCCGTGGAACCGTTGACCACGCGTGACACGGTCGAGCGGGAGACACCGGCCCGCGCCGCGACTTCTTCGATCGTGGCGGTACCGCGAACGGGAGCGATCTCCATAGCCCTGCCTCCTGCGAACCCGGCGGGCGAGCTCTAGACCGCGGGGACCGCGGCCAGAGCACGCTCGGCGATGATGCGAGCGTACTGCCGACCCGAGTCCTTGAGCACGCGCTCCTGCGTCGGGTAATCGACGTACACGATGCCGAACCGCTTGGCGTAGCCCCAGGCCCACTCGAAGTTGTCCATGAGCGACCAGTAGAAGTAGCCGCGCACGTCCACACCGTGGTCCACGGCGTCGAGGACGGCTCCGAGGTGGGCCTCGACGAACTCGACGCGGTCGACGTCGTGCACGCGCTTCTCGCCGTCGTCGTCGACCATCTCGTCGTCGTAGGCCGCCCCGTTCTCGGTGACGTACAGCGCCACGCCCGCTTCGGCCGCGTACTCACCGCTCACGCGCTCGAGCAGGCGGGTGAGACCCTCGGGCTGAACCTCCCAGCCCATGTTCGTGCGCGGGAGTCCGCGGTCGTGCCAGTAGAGCTTCTCGTGCGCCGGGAAGGGGACCCCGATCGGTCGAACCGTCGGAGCGTCGCCCGCGGGCGGGTCGACCTCGGGCGGTGTGCCGCCGACGAGCTCACCGTGGTAGTAGTTCACGCCGAGCGAGTCGATCGGGGTCGAGATGACCTCGAGGTCGCCGGGCTGGACGGCCTCCTGCCAGCGCGCCACGGCCTCCGCGTCGGTGTCGCGGAAATCCCTGATGATGTCGGCCGGGTACGACCCGCGGAAGATCGGGTCGAGGAACCAGCGGTTGAACTGCCCGTCGATGCGGCGCGCGGCGTCGAGGTCGGCCGGATCGGCCGGGTCGACGGCATCCGCCACCGTGAGGTTCAGCGTGAGCCCCAGGTTCAGCGAGGCGTCGCGAGAACGCAGCTCCCGCACGGTCTGACCGTGCCCGAGCAGCAGGTGATGCGCGGCGAGCATGCCCTCGGCCTGCGAGTAGTGCCCCGGGGCGTGGATGCCGGCGGTGTAGCTGAGGAACGACGAGCACCACGGCTCGTTCAGGGTCGTCCACACGTCGACGCGGTCGCCGAGGGCGTCGTGCATGTCGAGCGCGTATTCGGTGAACCGGTCGCTCGTCTCGCGCACGGTCCACCCGCCCTTCTCCTGCAGCGCCTGCGGGAGGTCCCAGTGATACAGGGTCAGCCAGGGCAGGATGCCGGCATCCAGCAGCTCGTCGACGAGACGCTTGTAGAAGTCGACGCCCTTCGCGTTGAGCGGGCCGCCGTCGGGGCGCACGCGCGACCACGAGGTCGAGAAGCGGTAGGTCTGCAGGCCGAGCTGCTTCATCAGCTGCACGTCGTCGGCGTAGCGGTGGTAGTGATCGCACGCGACATCGCCGTTGTCGGCGTTGATCACGGCATCCGGGACACGGCTGAAGGCGTCCCAGATCGAGGCGGTGCGGCCGTCTTCGAACGCCGCCCCCTCGATCTGGTAGGCCGCCGTGGCGGCACCGAAGAGGAAGCCCTCGGGGAAGGCTCGGGTGTCGGACATTGTTCGGGTTCCTTCCGTGGGCGCGAGGGTCATCCCTTGACCGCCCCTTGCATGATGCCACTGACCAGCTGCTTGCCCGCGAAGACGAACAGAAGCAGGAGCGGGATCGTCGACAGCAGCACTCCCGCGAGCACGATCGAGTAGTCGACGAAGTAGTTGGACTGCAGCAGCGAGAGAGCCACCGGCAGGGTCGGGTTCTGGCGGTCGAGCACGATGAACGGCCAGAAGAAGTTGTTCCAGGCGCTCACGAAGGTGAACAGTCCCAGCATCGCCGCCGCGGGACGCGCGGCCGGCGCCCCCACCGTGAGGAAGGTGCGGAACGAGCTCGCCCCGTCGACGCGTGCCGCCTCGATCAGCTCGTCGGGGACGGCCTGGCGCAGGTACTGCGTCATCCAGAACACCCCGAAGGCGCTCGTGAGGGCCGGGATGATGATCGCGCCGAGCTGCCCGGTCCAGCCGAGCTCGCTGAACAGGATGTAGAGCGGAACCACCCCCAGCTGCATCGGCACCGCCATGGTCCCCACGACGAACACGAGCAGCCAGGGGCCGCCACGGAAGCGCAGCTTCGCGAACGCCCATCCCGCGAGGGTGGAGAAGAAGACGACGGATGCCGCGATCAGGCCGGAGCTGATGATCGAGTTGAGCAGCGCCGGCCAGAAGTTGACCGCGGGGTCGCCGATCACCGCAGCGGCGTTGGCGAGGAAGTTCCCTCCGGGGATCCACGAGCGGTTCGCGTCGCGGATCGTGGACGAGTCGCCCGAGCCGATGAGCAACGACCAGTAGAACGGGAAGACGCTGGCCAGCAGCACCGCACCGAGGGTGGCGTAGACGATCCAGCCGGGCCGCGAGCCGCGCACCGCGCGGGGGCGCCGGCGCGCGGGCGACGGGGCGTCGCGCTCCACGATCGGGACGGGGGCGGCGTTGACGGCGGTCATCGACGCGTCTCCTCTCCGCGGATGCCGACCGATGCGGCATCCGCCATCATTCGTTGTCTCGCGGCGCGCGCCTGCACCCGGCGCTCGCGGCGGCTGCGGGGGTCGCGGGTGCCGTCGTCGCGCACGAGCAAGCGCGTGACGATCATGTTGATCGCGCCGATGGCGAGGATGATCAGGAACAGGATCCAGGCGAGGGCTGCGGCACGGCCGAAGTTCCACTCCCCCCATCCGACGTTGTAGAGCCACAGGGTCACGGTGAGCCATTGGTTGTCGGCGCCGCCGGTGCCGTACTGGTCGTACATGCGCGGCTCGTCGAAGATCTGCAGGCCGCCGATGGTGGCGGTGATGATGACGAAGATCAGCGTGGGCTTCAGGCTCGGCAGCGTGATGGAGAAGAACTGGCGGACCTTGCCGGCACCGTCGACCGTCGCCGCCTCGTAGTACTCGCGCGGGATCGCCTGCATCGCGGCGAGCAGGATGAGGGTGTTGTACCCGGTCCAGCGGAAGTTGACCATCGTCGCGATGGCGATGTGACTCGCGAACGCGTCGGAGTGCCACGGGACGGCGGGCAAGCCGAGGTTCTGCAGCGTGGTGTTCACCACGCCGTACTGGTCGCCGAACATGTTGCTGAAGATGAGGGCCACGGCCACGGGAGCCATGACGTAGGGGATCAGCACGCTCATGCGCCAGAAGGTCTTGGCGCGGATGTTCTGGTCGAGCATCGCGGCGATGAAGATCGCGATGATCAGCTGGGGGACGCTGGAGAGCAGGAAGATGCTGAAGGTGTTGCGCAGCGCGATCCAGAACTTGGGCTGCGACAGCACCCACGCGTACTGGTCGAAACCGATGAACTCGCCGGAGTTGCGGACCAGGTCCCAGTCCATGAAAGAGATCACGGCGGTGTACGCGATGGGGAACAGACCCGTGATCGCGAACAGGATGAAGAACGGCGAGATGTAGAGGTAGGGCGAGAGCTTGAGGTCCCACGCGCTGCGGCGGCTCCGGCCGAAGCCGAGGCGCCGCGGTTCGCGGGCCCGAGGCGCGGCGACCGGCGTGGGTCGCTCGAGTGTGCTGGTCACGGCTTGTGCTCCGTTTCTGCCGCGTGAGGGGCGGAAATCCGTCGCCGGCGACGATGCCTCGGCGACGATCACCGGCCCCTCACGCGAGAAGGGGGACGGGCGACGGATGCCAGGGGTGCGAACCCCCTGGCATCCGTTCGCGCGGTCAGGACAGGGCGTCGACCTCGGTCGCCCACTGCTTCCAGGACTCGTCGGCGCTCTGCGTGCCGTCCTCGACGCGGGTCAGGGCCTTCTGCATCGCGTCGTTGATCTGGAAGTAGAACTGGCCCTTGTACGGCGAGACCTTCACGGCCTGCGCGCGCTCGGAGAGCATCTCGCCGACGGGGGCGTCGTTGAAGTAGGCGTTGACGCTGCCGGTGAGGGCGTCGGCCTTCAGCGCGTCGGTCTGGCTCGGGAAGGTGCCCGCGTTCTCGAACGCCTTGACCTGGGTCTCGGGGTCGGTGAGCCAGTCGGCGAGCTCCTGCGCCGCCTCGACGTTCTTGCCGTTGCCGGGGACGGTCAGGTACGACCCTCCCCAGTTGCCCGCCCCGCCGGGGAAGACGTTCGCGATGTCCCAGCCCGTCACCTCGGGCGCGTTGCCCTCGATCACGCCGAGCATCCAGCCGGGGCAGAGCATCGTGGCGAACGCGCCGTTCGACAGGCCGGCGAACCAGTCGTCGGACCACTGGCCGAGGTGCGCGGACTGCGTCGCGCTGGCGGCGAGCACCTGGTCGTAGATCTTCTCGACCTCGGGGTTGCTCGTGGCGATGATCGAGCCGTCATCCGGGTTCTCGTAGGCGGCCTCGACCTGGTTGATCGCGCCCTGGTACGTGCCGCCGGCGGAGTCGAAGAACGCCTTGCCGGTCGCCGCGACGTACTTGTCGCCCGCGGCGAAGTAGGTGGACCAGTCGCCCTCGAGCATCTTGGCGACCTCGGCGCGATCGGTGGGCAGGCCCGCCGCGGCGAACAGGTCGGAGCGGTAGCAGACGCCCTCGGGTCCGATGTCGGTGCCGTAGCCGACGAGCTTGCCGTCGGCGCTGGTCGCGGCCTCGACCTTGTAGTCGAGCCAGCGGCTCTTGAGGTCGTCGGGCACAGGGGCGAGCAGGTCGGCGTACTCCATGACCTCGGGCAGCCAGTCGACCTCGATGGCCTCGATGTCGGCGAGGCCGGTCTTGCCGAGCTTCTGGAAGTAGTTCTCACGGGCCTCGTTGCTGGTCGCGGCCTTGTTGTGCACGATCTTCACGTTCGGGTGCGCGTCCATGTACTCCTGCAGGAGCGCATCGGTGTACCCGAAGTCGTTGAAGGTGGCGATGGTGAGGGTCACGTCGCCGTCTCCGCCCGAGGCGGAGCCCCCGGCGCCGGAGCAGCCGGCGAGGACGAGGGCGGAGGTGGACGCGACCGCGGCGACGAGCGCGGTCCGGCGCAGGGCATGGGTGTTCACAGATCACTCCTTTGTGGTGGGTGCTGACCGGTGACGTGCTCCCACGTGCGAGGTGTGGGAGCGCTCTCACCGACCGAGAGCGACAATATGGGATCGCTCCCACGACGTCAAGAGAGCGCTCCCACGTTCCGCCGCCGCACCTCAGGCCGCGATAAACGCCGCGCGTACCGGGAAACGCTCCCGGAGCGCGTTTTTCGGCACAGCGGGCGTTTATCGAGCAGGATGACCCCGCGGCAGAGCGGGGATGCGCGTGGGAGGAGCCCGCGGCGCGGCGGAGACGCGGGCGTGGACCTCGCCGGACACGCAAGGCCGAGCCCGCGGCGCGGCGGAGACGCGGGCGCCGCCCCCGCCGCGCACGCAACGCCGAGCTCCCCCGACGCGTCGAGGTCGCTGCGAGCCCACCGCGTGGCGCCCCGGGCCGTTCAGCCTGCACCACGGCGCACCGGGCGCTCGCGTAAGATGACTCCCACAACGCCACCCGACTTCTGGAGCTGCAGTGCCCACCATCGTCGTCGACGTCATGCCCAAGGCCGAGCTTCTCGACCCGCAGGGGAAGGCCGTCGCCGGCGCCCTGTCGCGGCTCGGCGAGAACCGCTTCTCCGACGTCCGCATCGGCAAGCGCTTCGAGCTCACCGTCGAGGGCGAGGTCGACGAGGCCACTCTCGCCCGGGCCCGCGAGCTCGCCGACGAAATGCTCTCGAACGCCGTCATCGAAGACGTCGTCAACGTCGAGGTCATCGAGCGGTGACCGCACGCATCGGGGTCATCACCTTCCCCGGCTCCCTCGACGATCGCGACGCGCAGCGCGCGATCCGCCTCGCGGGCGGCGAGCCCGTGGCCCTCTGGCACGGTGAGCACGACCTCAAGGGCGTCGACGCCCTGGTCCTGCCCGGCGGCTTCAGCTACGGCGACTACCTGCGGGCCGGCGCGATCGCCGCCTTCGCGCCGATCATGGCCGAGGTCAAAGACGCCGCCGCCAAGGGCATGCCCGTGCTCGGCATCTGCAACGGCTTCCAGATGCTCGTCGAGGCGCACCTGCTCCCCGGCGGCCTCATCCGCAACGCGCACCAGCAGTTCATCCGTCGCGATCAGCGCCTGCGCGTCGAGAACGCCTCCACCGCGTGGACGAGCGACTTCACCGAGGGCGACGAGATCGTCATCCCGCTGAAGAACGCCGACGGCGGATACATCGCGGATGCCGAGACCCTGGCCCGCGTGAACGGCGAGGGCCTCGTCGCCTTCCGCTACCTGGGCGTGAACCCCAACGGCTCCCTCGACGACATCGCCGGCCTCACGAACGAGCGCGGCAACGTCGTGGGCCTCATGCCCCACCCCGAGCACGCGGTCGAGCCCGGTTTCGGCCCGGGCACGCCGGCCGCCATGCGCTCGGGCGTCGACGGTCTCGGCTTCTTCACGTCGGCGATCGCCGCCGCGGTGAACGCCGCCGCCTGATCCGGTCCCGCCGTGACCGACAAGCGCGCCCCCGATCAGGACGCGCTCATCGATCGCATCCTGCATCTCTGGCGAGCGGATGCCGACACCCTGCCCTCCGAGCCGCGCCTGGCCGAGCTGACCGGCGCGAGCCGCAACTCAGTGCGCGAGGCGCTGATCCGCCTCGAGGAGCGGGGGTACGTCCATCGCACGCAGGGGGCGCGCACCTCGCCGAACCGTCGCCTACCGGGCGTCGGGCGGCGCATCGACCAGCAGTTCGATCATCTCCTGTCGATCCGCTCCGCGGGCTATGACGCGACCCTCGACCTGGTGTCGTCGGAGCGGGTCGCCCTGACTCCCGGCATCCACCGCTTCGACGACCTTCCCGACGGCACGAGCGTGCTGCGCACGGTCAAAATGTGGCGGGTCGACGGGCAGCCGTACGCCCTCGCCGAGGATCTCGTGCCGGTCACGCGCGAGGCCGAGGTCGATCCCCACAGCCCGGTCTTCGCCCTCGCGGAAGCGGCGAACGGCGTGCGCGTCGCGTGGGAGACGCTGTGGATCGAGGCGAGCGGCCTGGATGCCGAGCGCGCGGCGCTGCTGTCGACGGCGCCGGCGACGCCGGTCATCGAGATGACCTACTGCGGCTACGGCGCCGACGACGCGATCGGCTACTGGTCGCGGGAGGTCCAGCTCCCGGCACCCCCGGGGTTGCGCAACGCGCTGATCCGGCGCGTGCGAGCCTGAGCGTTTCGGCCGCGTAACAGCACGGTGAACTTGTCCGACAAGGGTCTCGAACTCTTGTTGGACAAGCGTAACGTCGGGGTCACCCGACGAAAGTGAGCCGTCATGACCGACACCCTGACCGTCCACCCGCTGCGATCCGAGATCGTCTCCGCCGAGGCCTTCGAGGCCTTCGGCGTCGTTCTGACGCCCATGGAGGACGGCACCCCGTTCACGGCCGAGGAGGCCGTGCTCGATGTGTCCGGCGGCATCCCGCGCTTCTACCTCATGCACCTTGACGACAAGCCCGCCGAATTCGTGCGGGTCACCCGTCACCTCGAGACCACGCAGACGCTCATGGCGGTCGGTGACGTCGAGTGGACGATCGCCGTGGCGGCCCCCGGGGTCGAGGAGCCGACCCTCGACGACCTGCGCGCCTTCCGCATCCCCCCGCGTACCGCCATCACGATGCGCAAGGGCACCTGGCACGCCGGGCCCTTCTTCGCCGACCCGAGCATGGACTTCGTCAACCTCGAGCTCGACGACACCAACGTCTCCGACCACCACAATCACCGTCTCGACGACGCCTACGGCGTGCGCGTCGTGATCGACGGGGAGTGAGGGTGCTCACCCCTCTGCCCGATGCCGCCGCGCGCCTCGCCGCCCTCGAGCGCGAGGCCGCGCATCAGGCGGAGCTGAGCGCGGGCGATGGGCGCTCGTGGGCCGGTGCCCGCGACGGCGTGCGGCCGGTGGTCGTCGTCGGCGCCGGTCAAGCCGGTCTGGTACTCGCCCGGGGCCTGCGGCGCCGGGGCATCGACGACGTCGTCGTGGTCGATGCGGCACCCACCGAGGCGGCCGGGCCGTGGACCACCTACGCGCGCATGCACACGCTGCGCACGCCGAAGGACATCGCCTGGCCGACATGGGGCACCCCCGCGGTGAGCCCGCGCGCGTGGTTCGAAGCCGTCTACGGCGACGCGGCCTGGGAGGACATCGAGTACTTCCCGACCGTGGCGTGGCAGGGCTTCCTGCACTGGTACCGCGACGCCTCCGCCGTGACCACCGTCGCATCCACGCGCGTGAGAGCCCTCGCCGTCGCGGGCGCCGACGACCCGCTGACCCTGCACCTCGACGGACCCGACGGAGAGTGGATGCTGCCCGCCCGGCACGTCGTTCTCGCCACGGGCATCGAGGGGGCCGGGGGACGCCACCTTCCTGCGCTGCTCGACGGGCTGCCCGCCGAGCGCGTGCACCACACGCACGACGACATCGACTTCTCCGCCCTGGCGGGCCTGCGCATCGGCATCCTGGGGGCCGGCACCGGGGCGTTCGACAACGCCGCCACCGCCCTCGAGCACGGGGCCGCGAGCGTGGATGTGCACATGCGTCGCCCGTCGATGCCGCAGGTGAGCCCGTACCGCTGGATGGAGTTCGCCGGGCTCATCGAGAACTACGGTTCCTTCACCGACGCGCAGAAGTGGGCGTTCAACGTGCACCTCTCCGCCGTCGATCAGCCCGCGACGCAGAACGCCCTGTGGCGCGCACACGCGTTCGACGCGTTCCGCTTCCTCACCTCGTCGCCGTGGGAGGACGTCTCGTGGACCGGCGACGAGATCGCGGTGACCACTCCCCACGGCATCCATCACTACGACGTCGTGCTCGCGGCGACGGGGATCGTGGCCGACCTGGCACGGCGCCCCGAGCTGGCCGGTGTCGCCGCGGACGCGGTGCTGTGGCGCGATCGTCTGTCCCCCGCGGATGTGGCGCAGAACCCGGGACTCGCCGCGTTCCCGTACCTCGACGACGACTTCGGTCTCGTCAGCCGCAGCGCTCCCGGCCGTTCGGCGCTGTCGCGCATCCACATGTTCAACCACGGCGCGCGGATCAGCCAGGGCATGCTGAGCCACCAGATCCCCGGCCTCGTCGGCGGCGCGACGAAGCTCGCCGCCGCTCTCTCGCGTCGTCTGTTCGAGCACGACTCCGACCGCCTGCTCGCGGAGTACCTCGCCTACGACGTGCCGGTGGGAGTGCACATCGGCCGCCGTTCGGCGGCACCGGTCACCGTCGCCTGAGTCGCGCGGCGGCGGGAGACGCGCACGACGCCGGACCGCCGCCGCGTGACACCGCCCTGATCCACCCGGGCCCCGACAGCGCACACGACTCCCGCGTCGTGTCCACCGGGGCCGGAGCACCGTCGGCGCGGGTAGCGTCGATCGGGTGACGACTTCGACCCCGCTCCTCGTGTCCGTTCCCACCGCTCAGCTGCGCGACGATCTGGGCGAGCTGCCCGACGGCGTCGAGGTGATCGTGTGGGACATGCAGGATGCCGCCCCTCGAGAACGCTTCGACATGGTGGTTCCGCCGTACATGTCGATGACCGGTGTGATCGAGCGCCTGCAGGAGATCGAGGTCGGCCTCGTGCAGAGCCAGTCGATCGGCTACGACAACGTCGAGGGGCGTCTGCCCGAGGGGATCGTCTTCGCCAACGCGGCGAGCGTCCACGAAACCGCGACCTCAGAGCTCGCCCTCGCCCTCACCCTGGCCGCGCAACGACGGCTGCCCGACTTCGTCCGCGCCCAGGATCGCGGCGAGTGGACCGGCGGCGAGGCGCCCGGACTGGCCGACGCCCGCGTGACCCTGCTCGGCTTCGGCGGTGTGGGACGCGCGATCGCCGCGCGCCTGAAGCCCTTCGAGGTGCACCTGCGCGCGATCGCCTCGCACGGCCGGCTGCAGGACGACGTCGAGGTGTTCCCCCTCGGCAAGCTCGCCGAGGTGCTCGTCGACACCGACATCGTCATCGCCTCGCTCCCCGGGGGCGAGGCGACGCGCCACGTCCTCGACGACGCGGCGCTCTCGGCGCTGCCCGACGGCGCGCTCGTCGTCAACGTCGGTCGCGGACCCCTCATCGACACCGACGCCCTGGTCGACCACGTGCGCCGCGGTCGCCTCCGCGCCGCGCTCGACGTCACCGACCCCGAGCCGCTGCCCGCGGGCCACCCGCTGTGGGATCTTCCGGGAGTGCTCATCGCCCCGCACGTGGGAGGGGCGACGGATGCCATGCGCCCGCGCATCGCGCGTCTCGTGCGCCGACAGATCGATCGCCTCGCCGCCGGCGAGCAGCCGCTGAACGTCGTGCTCGGCGGCTGATCCCCTCGTCTCCTCGAGCGTCCCGGACACGCCGCCGGAGACACGAGCCGAGCGGCGTGTCCTGGACACTCGAGGACAGGCGGGCGGGGCGCTCAGCCCGCGAGGTGCGCGTAGGAGTTCGCGGCGGCGGCGACATCGTCGACGTAGCTGTCCAGGTGGTTGTACGAGAACACCGCCCGTCGCCAGCCTGCGGGGGTCGTCATCTCGCCCGCGGCGCACAGATAACGCGCCGCGGCGAGGGCCGCGTCGTCGATCTGGTTCGGATCGGCCACGCCGTCGCCGTTCGCATCCGCGCCCCAGTGCTCCCACGTCGAGGGGATGAACTGCAGGGGGCCCACCGCGCGGTCCCACACGGCATCCCCGTCGAAACGGCCGCCGTCGGTGTCGGCGATCGCCGCGCTTGCGGCGCCGTCGAGCGCGATCCCGCGGATGGGCGGATCGGGGTACCCGTCCGCCCGCAGCACGCCGCCCCCGTGCGAACCGTGCGCGGACTCGATCGCGCCGAGGCCGGCGAGAGTGTTCCACCCGAGCCCGCATCCCGGCTGCTCGCGCAGCAGCGTCAGCGCGGCCGAGGCGTAGGCGCGCACCGCGCGATCGGGGATGCCGGTGCGCGCCGCCGTCACGGTCGACCAGGCACCGTCGGCGACCGCCACGCCGGCGGGGGCGGGACCGCGCGTCCCCTCGGCGCCGGACACGGACTCGTCGGTCGCGCCGAGCGACGTCGCACCTCCCGCGGTGGCGGACGCGTCGGAGAAGGCCCCGGATGCCGTGACCAGCCCGGCCTGCATCACGGCCGACGTGGAGCGGTGCTCGGCGTCGCGGGCCGCCGTCTGCGCCTGCGTGCACAGCACGCCCACGCCGACGACCGCGGCGACCACCGCGAGCAGCCACGGCCAGAGCGGCCGGCGTACGTCGACGTCGGGATGCACGCTGACCCTCTCGGCATTCATCGAGTTCCGTCCACGCCGCGACGGTAGGCGGGACGAGCATCGGCGACGTGAACGTCCGGGATACGGCATCCGTTGTGCCCCGGTTGCCCCGCGGAGGTGGCGAGGCGTCGGACGGGCGGCGGTGAGCGCCTCAGCCGCGGAAGCCCGCCGGGTTCGACAGCAGGTCGGCGAAGGCGAGTTCCGCGGGGCCGATGAGCATCAGACGCGAGCGCAGGTGGGCGCGCTCGAGGCGGATCGCGCGTCCCTCGGCTCCGAGCGGGTGCACGCGCACGGCGTCGGCCAGACGTTCGCGGCTCACCGACAGCAGAGCGCCGAGATAGCCCGAGAGGACGACGGTCTCGGGGGCGAACGCATTGACGAAGTTGGTGAGCGCCAGCGACAGCATCTCGACCTGACGGGTGACCTCGGTCATCACGCGCGGGTTGCGCGCGACACCGAGTTCGACGTCGAGCTCGTCTTCGTCGAGCTTGCGACGGCCGAGCAGCGGCTCGAGGATGTCGAGGCTGACCTCGGCCTCGAGGCAGCCGCGGCGTCCGCAGACGCAGGCCCGGCCGCGCGGGTCGACGACCGTGTGCCCCAGCTCGCCGGCGTAGCCGGAGGTGCCGCGCAGCAGCGTCCCGTCGATGATGAGGCCGCCGCCGATGCTGTGCATCGCGCCGCCGAGGTACAGCAGGTTGCCGACGCCCACCCCGACCCCGAACCGGGACTCGGCGAGGGCGCCGATGCTGGCGTCGTTGCCCGCGGTCACCGGCATCCCGAGCTCGTCGCTCAAGCGGGCCGAGACGGGGTCGCGCTTCCACCCGAGGGTCGGCGACACCAGCACCGAACCGTTGGCGTTGACCAGGCCCGGCACGGCGAGACCCGCGCCCACGACGCGATAGTGCCGGTCGATGTCGGCCCGCATGGCCTCGACCGACGAGGCGACGATCTGCACGAAACGCCGCGGCGAGGGGGCGCTGGCGGTGTCGTGACGGAGGCGGGCGTGGACGACGCCGCCGAGACCGACCAGGGCCACCGTGACCGCGTGCGGTTCGGCCCGCACGCTCAGGGCGGCGACGTGGTCTTCGGGCTCGAGGTCGAGCGTGGGGCGGCCGACCTTGCCCGTGCGCTCTCCGCCGGGGGCCTCGCGCACGAGGCCGAGCTCGGTGAGCTCCATGATCAGACCGGTGACGGTGGAGCGGTTCAGCCCCGTGGTCGCCCCGAGCTGGGCGCGTGAGAGCGCTCCCCGGGAGTGGAGGAGCGACAGGACGGACGCGAGGTTCTGCTGACGGATCAGGTCGTTCGTCGTACGGCCAGCCGGCGGCGCGAGCGGGGTTGCGGGCTCGAACACGGCAGGAGTCATGAGGGAGACACCTCCCCCATCATCGCATCGCGGGGGTCCGGGCGGAAAAGCGGGCGGAGCAGATGGGGAGCGCGCCGCGAGGCCGCGCTCCCCATCCGCTCAGACACCGCCGTTGCGGCGCTTGTTGAAGATGTCGAACGCGACGGCCAGGAGCAGCACGATGCCCTTGATGGCCATCTGCCACGCGGCGTCGACGCTCAGGATCGACAGGCCCATGTTGAGCACGCCCATCACCAGACCACCGACGACGGCCCCGACGACCGTGCCGATGCCGCCCTGCACGGCGGCACCGCCGATGAACACCGCCGCGATGGCATCCAGTTCGTAGTTCTGACCGGCGGATGCCACGGCGCCACCGGCGCGTGCGGTGCTGACCACCGCGGCGAGGCCCGCGAGCACGCCCATGTTGACGAAGATGAAGAAGTTCACCCACTTCGTCTTTACCCCGCTCATCACGGCGGCGAAGAGGTTGCCGCCCATCGCGTAGATGTGCCGGCCGAAGGTCGTGCGGTTGAGCACGAACGTGTAGGCCAGGACGAGCACGGCGAGGATGATCAGCACGATCGGGGTGCCGTTGTACGCGGCGATCGTGAAGGCGACGGCCATGATCGCGACGACCGCGATGGCGTTCTTCAGCCAGAACGACCACGCCAGTTCGCGGGGCAGCTCGAGGCGGCGGAGCGTCGCCCGCGTGCGCAGCTGCTGGACGATCAGCAGGACGCACGCGATGGCGCCGAGCACGAGAGTGAGGGCGTCCCAGTTGCCGAGGTAGCCCAGGAACGGCGGCAGCCATCCCGCGCCGATCGCGGTGAAGCCGTCGGGCAGGCCGCTGATCGTGCCGCCGGTGAGGAGCACCAGCGTGAGGCCGCGGAAGAGCAGCATGCCCGCGAGGGTGACGATGAACGCGGGGATGCCGACGAAGGCGACCCAGAACCCCTGCCACGCCCCGACCACGGCGCCGACGACGAGCGAGAGCAGGACCGCGACGAACCAGGGCAGGCCCCATTGGTTCATCGCGATCGCGGCGATCGCGCCGACCATGGCGACCACCGAACCGACCGACAGGTCGATGTGGCCGGCGATGATCACCATGACCATGCCGATCGCGAGGATCAGCACGTAGGCGTTCTGCTGGATCAGGTTGTTGACGTTGCCCGGCATGAGCAGGCGCCCGCCCGTGAGCACCTGGAACAGCACGATGATGATGACGAGGGCGGCGAGGATGCCGAACTGACGGAAGTTGATGCGCGCGAGCAGGCCGCGACGTCGCGGTCCGGGTTGCGTCGGCGCGTCGACCGTCTGGGTGGATGCGGTGGCCATGTCTGTCAGTTCCTTCCGGCGGTCATGTGCCGCATGAGGGTCTCCTGCGTGGCGTCGTCACGGCCGACCTCGGCCGTGATGCGTCCCTCGGAGATGGTGTAGATGCGGTCGGAGAGGCCGATGACCTCGGGCAGCTCCGACGAGATGACGATGACGGCCTTGCCCTGGGCCGCGAGCTCGTTGATGATCCCGTAGATCTCGTACTTGGCCCCGACGTCGATGCCGCGGGTGGGCTCGTCGAGGATGAGCACGTCGGGTCCGGTGAACATCCACTTCGACAGGACGACCTTCTGCTGGTTGCCGCCGGAGAGACGTCCGGTGATCGCGGCGACGCTGGGCGCCTTGATGTTCATCTTGTAGCGGTACGAGTCGGCGACCTTGTACTCGCGGTACCGGTCGACCACCCCGAGCCGGGCGAGCCGGGCGAGGGCGGATGCCGAGACGTTGACCTGGATGTCGCCGATCAGGTTGAGGCCGTACTTCTTGCGGTCCTCCGTGGCGTACGCGATGCCGTGCTTGATCGCGGCGTCGACGGTGCGGACGTCGATCTGCTGACCGTTCTTGTAGACCTCGCCCGAGATGCCCGTGCCGTACATGCGGCCGAAGATGCTCATCGCGAGCTCCGTGCGACCGGCGCCCATGAGACCCGCGAAGCCGACGATCTCGCCCGCGCGCACCATGAAGGACGCGTCCTGGATGACGACGCGCTCGGTGTCGACGGGGTGGTGCACGGTCCAGTTCTCGACGCGGAACAACTCCTCGCCGATGTCGGGTTCGCGCGGCGGGAAGAGGCTGTTGAGGTCGCGGCCGACCATGGCGCGGATGATGCGCCCCTCGTCGGTCTCGGGATCGGAGCGGTGCATCGTCTCGATCGTGCGGCCGTCGCGGATGATCGTGATGCGATCCGCGATGCGCAGCACCTCTTTGAGCTTGTGGCTGATGATGATGCAGGTGATCCCCTGCGTGCGCAGCTGGTCGATGAGGTCGAGCAGGTGCGCCGAGTCGTCGTCGTTGAGGGCGGCCGTGGGCTCGTCGAGGATGAGGAGCTTGACCTCCTTGGCCAGCGCCTTGGCGATCTCGACGAGCTGCTGCTTGCCGACGCCGAGCTCGTAGATCTTCGTCGCGGGGTTCTCCCGCAGGCCGACGCGCTTGAGCAGGTCGGCTGCGGCGGTGTTGGTGGCGTTCCAGTCGATCACGCCGCGCTTGGACTTCTCGTTGCCGAGGAAGATGTTCTCGGCGATCGAGAGGTAGGGGCTGAGCGCCAGCTCCTGGTGGATGATGACGATGCCGGCGGCCTCGCTGTCGTTGATCGAGCGGAACTCCATCCGCTCGCCCTCGAGGGTGATCGTGCCCTCGAAGGACCCCGTCGGATAGACGCCGCTGAGAACCTTCATCAGGGTCGACTTGCCCGCGCCGTTCTCTCCGCAGATCGCGTGGACCTCACCGCGGTGCACGTCGACCGACACGTCGGCCAGGGCCGGCACGCCGTTGAACGACTTCGAGATCCCCGCCATGCGCAGGATCGGTTCGGTCATGGTGTGTTTCCTCCGTCAGCTCCCTCGCCGAGGTGGCGAGGATCGAGCGGCGGGACGGGAGAACCCGCCCCGCCGCGAGAGGGCCGGGGCGGGAGGGACCCGCCCCGGCCGGTGGGGCTCAGAGCCCGACGTCGGAGGCCTTCAGGAAGCCCGAGTCGATGAGCTTGGACTGCACGTCGTCCTTGACGACGACCTCGGGGGTCAGCAGGTAGGAGGGCACGACCTTCTTGCCGTTGTCGTAGGTCTTGGTGTCGTTGACCTCGACCTCCTTGCCGTCCTTGATCTCCTGGATCATCGTGAAGACGCGGTCACCGAGGGCACGGGTGTCCTTCCAGACCGTCATCGACTGCAGGCCGTCGAGGATCGCCTTGACGTTGGCCTTGTCGGCATCCTGACCCGTGATGATCGGGTACTCGGCTCCGGCGGTGTAGCCGGCCGACTTCAGCGACGCCTCGATACCGATGGCGAGGCTGTCGTTGGGCGAGAGCACCACGTTGACCTTCTTGCCGTCGCCGTAGAACGACGACAGACGGTTGTCCATCTCGGCCTGGGCCTTGTCGGAGGCCCAGCCCTGGATGCCGATCGACGCCCACGCGTCGTCGTTCGCGGGCGACTTGCCGCTGGGGACGACCAGCTGGCCCTTCTCCACGTAGGGCTGGAGCACGTCCCAGGCGCCGGCGAAGAAGAACTTCGCGTTGTTGTCGTCGGGGCTGCCGGCGAAGGGCTCGAGGTTGAACGGTCCCTTGCCGTCCTTCAGGCCCAGCTGCTCCTCGATGTACTGGCCCTGCAGGGTGCCGACCTTGTAGTTGTCGAACGTGGCGTAGTAGTCGACGTTCTCGCTGCCGTTGATGAGACGGTCGTAGGCGATGACCGTGGCGTTCTGCGACTTGGCCTCTTCGAGGACCGGGCCGAGCGTCGAGCCGTCGATCGCGGCGATGACGAGGATCTTCGCCCCACCCGAGATCTGGTTCTGGATCTGGCTGATCTGCTGGTCGGTCTTGTTGTCGGCGTACTGCAGGTCGACGGTGCACCCGGCGTCCTGCAGCTTCTTCTGCAGCTGCTCACCGTCGTTGATCCAGCGCTCGAGGCTGCGGGTCGGCATCGCGATGCCGACGTTGCAGTCGCCGCTGGCACCGGCGGCGTCGCCGCCCCCGTCGGCAGGGCGCGTGGAGCTGCACGCCCCGAGACCCACGGCGAGCGCCGCGATGGCCGCACCGGTCAGGATTTTCTTCAGCATGTGATCTGCGTTCCTCTCTGAACAGCAGGGACCGTATGGTCCGCACCCGCGCCCTCCCCGGCGTCGGATCGGGTACGTCTTCGTCCCGGCACTCTGGTCCGTCGAATTATGACGGCTCCGAAAAAATATCCATCGCCGAGGGTTTTGTCTATAGCCACGTCAAAATTGTCCGGGCCCGTGATCGGACCGTGACCGAGCCGCCGGAAGTGCCGGAAAACGCGCCCTGATCAGCCGTCAACGCACGTCGCGGTCGGCACCCGACCACAGATCGGCGCACTCGACGAGCGTCGCGCCCTGCGCGATCAGGTAGGGACGCGCGCCGACGTCGCCGCGCGCGGCGCTCGACACCGCTGCCCAGTGGGCCCGTCCGAGCAGCACCGGATGCCCCGGCGCACCGTCGTAGGCGGCCTGGGCGAGGGCGTCGGGGGCGGCTCTGCGGGCGACGCGCGCGACGGCCGCAGGCACCAGCTCGGGGGTGTCGACGGGGACGACGACGGCCGCGAGCGCCGACCCCGACGACAGGGCGGCCAGTCCCGCGCGCAGCGAGGCCGCCATCCCCGATTCCCAGTCCTCGACCCGTACGATCGACGCCTCCGCGGGCACGAGCGCCGCCGCCTCATCGACGCCGGCCCCGAGCGCGACGGTGACGTCGCGGCATCCGCCCTCGATCAGCGCGCGCACCGTGAGAGCCACCCACGGCGTTCCCGCCGGGGTGCGGGCGAGGGCCTTGGGCCCGCCGAAACGACGACCCGCCCCCGCAGCCAGGACCAGTCCCGAGACGGCGACGGGGGGCGCGGCGGGCATGGTCACGACAGCGTAGCGTGCGCGAAACACGCCCCGACTACCGTCGCCCCCATGCTCGATCTGGCCGCCGACCTGGTGCCCCTGATGGATGCCGGGATGCCTCTCGCGGCGGTCACGGTCACCGCCGTCGTGCGCAGCGCGCCGCGCGGCGTGGGCGCCACCCTCGTCGTCACGCGCGACGCGCGCGTGATCGGATCGATCTCGGGCGGCTGCGTCGAGAACGATGCCGTGATGCTCGGACTCGACGTGCTGCGCACCGGGTCGGTGCGCCGCGCGCGCTTCGGCTTCACCGACGACGGCATCGTCACCCCCATCGCCGCGGGCCTCGCGTGCGGTGGCGCGGTCGACGTCGTCGCCTACCCGCTCGACGACGGCATCCGCCCGGCGCTCGACGCGGCTCGCGCAGGACGCAGCGCGCGCGTGCGCCTCGAGCTCGACGGAGAACCGCTCGTGCTCGAGCGGCCCGCCGCCCCGCGCCTGATCATCCTCGGCGCCGGGGAGCACGCCGCGGCCCTGTGCCGCCTGGGAGCGGCGGCCGGATTCGCGGTGACGGTGTGCGACGACTGGGCGCTGCTCGCCACCCGCGAGCGCTTCCCCGACGCCGTCGAGGTCGTCGTCGCCGCGCCTCACGACTTCCTCGCCTCCCTCGACGACGCCGACGAGCGCACCGCGGTGTGCGTGCTGACGCACGACGAGCGACTCGACGTGCCCGCCCTGCGGACGGCGCTGCGCATGCCGGTCGGCTTCGTCGGCGCGATGGGGGCGCGGGCGACCGTCGCGCGGCGGGCGCACCTGCTGCGCGGGGTCGGAGTGACGGATGCCGAGCTCGCACGACTGCATTCGCCCCTGGGTCTCGACCTCGGCGGGGCCACCGCCGAGGAGACGGCGCTGTCGGTGATCGCCGAGATCGTGTCGTCCCGCAACGCCGCCGACGCGCGGCCGCTGAGCGAGGGCCTGACCGGGCGCCTGCACCGCGGCGACGCGTCGCAGGCGGATGCCGGATCGTGCGCCGTGAGGAGCGCATGAGCGTCGTCGTCGTCCGCGGCGCGGTCGCCGTCGTCGAGGACTCCGCGCGCGTGCGCACGGGCGACGTCGTGATCGCCGACGGACGCGTCGTGGATTCGGCCGACCTCACCGGGGCGCGGGTCGTCGACGCGAGCGGGTGCGTCGTGACGCCGGGTCTGGTGAACGCCCACCACCACCTGCTGCAGACCGCGTTCCGCACCCTTCCCGGAACCCGGGGCATCCCGATGCGCGACTGGCTGCCGGCGATGGCGGCGGCGTACGCCGACGCGGTCGTCGACCCCGAACTGACTCTCCTCGCCGCGCGCGCCGGTCTCGCCGAGGCCCTGCTGAGCGGGGTGACCACGGTCGCCGACCACCACCTGACGTGGCCGAGCGGCGCGGACACGGTCGGGATCGCGCGGGGCGCGGCGACCGCGGCATCCGACCTCGGCGCACGCGTGGCGTTCGTCCGCGGCGCGGCCCGCGACGACCCGCAGGAGGCCGCGATCTCGGCCGAGGCGATCGTGTCGGCGCTCGTGCCCGACGGCGTCGGGGGCGTTTCGGCCGACGGGATGCTCCAGGTCGCGGTCGGGCCCGCGGGCGTGCACAGCGATCCCCGTGAGACCTTCGCCCTGCTGGGCGAGGTCGCTCGACGCCACGGACTGCGCCGACGCACGCAGGCGAACGAGGTGGTCGACGTCGAGATCGCGCTCGAGCGTTACGGGCGCCGGCCGCTCGACCTGCTCGAGGAGTGGGGGTGGCTGGGGCCCGACGTGACCCTCGCGCACCTGTGCGACGTCACGCCCGACGAGATCGCCCGCCTCGCGGCATCCGGGGTCACCGCCACCCACGCTCCCGGCTGCGACGTGCCCATGGGGTGGGGGGTGGCGCCCGTGCGGCGCCTCCTCGACGCCGGGATCGCGGTGGGGCTCGGGACGAGCGGCGGCGGCAGCAACGACGCGGGGCACCTGCTCGCGGACGCGCGCCTGGCGATGCAGGTGTCGGCGCTGGTGGGGCCCCAGCTGCCGGCATCCGAGGTGTTGACGATGGCCACGGCGGGCTCCGCCGACGGCCTCGGCCGGAGCGATCTGGGGCGCCTCACGCCGGGATCGGCGGGCGACCTCTGCCTGTGGGACGTGTCGGGAGTGGCCGACGCGGGCGTGGCTGATCCGGTCGCGGGCCTGCTGTGGGCCTCGCCCGGGCGGCGTCCGCGCGCGGTTCTCGTCGCCGGTCGCGTCGTGGTCGACGAGGGCGGGCTGGTCACGGCCGACGAGGGCGAGATCGTCGCCCGACTCTTCGAGAGGGTGGCACGATGACGTCCATGGCACCACCGGCGGTCCCCCTCTCGTCCGCGCACTCGACCCCCACCCCGCAGACCCCCACGAGCGACGAGCGTCTCGGCGCGCACCTGCGCGGCCTGCGCAAGGCGCGAGGGCTCACGCTCACCCAGCTGGCCGAGGCGGCCGAGCTGTCGCACCCCTTCCTCAGCCAGCTCGAGCGCGGGCTCGCCCGCCCCAGCATGGCGAGCCTCGAGCGCCTGGCGCGGGCCCTGGGCACGAGTCGGGTCGAGCTGATCGCGGGCTCGGAGCCGCCGCGCGCCGATGCCGACGCGCAGCCGTCGTTCGTCGCCGCCGGCGAGGGCGTGACGGGTCCGTACGCGGAAGGCACCGCCCGCCTGCTCGCGGAGGGCCCTCGACGCTTCGAGCCGCTCGAGTTCACCGGCAGCAACCCGCAGCCGGGCGATCACTACGTGCACGACGAGGACGAGTTCCTCACGGTGCTCGAGGGCTCGATCGTGATCTCGTTCGGCGCGTTCGGAGAGCGCACGCTCCACGTCGGCGACTCCGTCTACTGCCGCTCGGGCACGCCGCATCGCTGGCATTCGCCCGACGGCTCGCCGTACCGCCTGCTGATCGTCAAGGAGGTCGTCCACGGCGACGGCGCCGACGATCCGACCGACGTCTAGGAAGAGGAGAACGCGTGAGCGCAGGGGTGAGCTTCGACGCCGTGGTGCGGGAGCGACGGGATGCCGCCGACGGGGTCGTCGTGCTCGATCTCGAGCGGGCGACCGGAACCCTGCCGCACTGGTCGCCGGGGGCGCACATCGACGTCATCCTCCCCGACGGACTCGAGCGGCAGTATTCCCTCTGCGGGTCGCCGACCGAGCGCGGCACGTGGCGCATCGGGGTGCTGCGCGAGCGCGAGGGTTCGGTGTGGCTGCACGAGAACGCGCGGGTCGGCGCGACGCTGCGGGTGCGGGGCCCTGCGAACCACTTCCTGTTCGCGCCCACGGCGGGTCGCTCCTACGTGTTCGTGGCCGGCGGCATCGGGATCACCCCGATCGTGCCGATGGTCGAGGCGGCCGAGGCCGCCGGTGCGACCTGGACGCTGCTGTACGTCGGACGGTCCCGCTCCACGATGGCCTTCGTCGACGAGCTCGAGGCCCGCTACGGCGAGCGCGTCGAGGTGTTCGCGGCCGACGAGGGGCGCCGCCTCGAGCTGACCGAGCGCCTGGGCACCCCCGTCGCGCGCGCGGTCGTGTACGCCTGCGGGCCCGCGCGCCTGCTGGAGGCGCTGGATGCCACGATGGCGGGCTGGCCGCGCGGGAGTCTGCACGTCGAGCGGTTCGAGGCGAAGGTGCTCGGCCCGCCGGTGTGGAGCGAGCCGTTCGAGGTCGACCTCATGATGTCGGGGCTGACGGTGACGGTCCCGCCCGAGCGGTCGATCCTCGACGTGGTCGAGGAGAACGGCATCGTCGTGCCCTCGAGCTGTCGCGTCGGCACGTGCGGCACGTGCGAGGTCGCCGTCGTCGACGGCGAGATCGAGCATCGCGACTCGGTGCTGTCGCCCGAGGAGCAGGACGCGAACCGCACGATGATGCCGTGCGTCTCGCGCGCGGCGTGCGAGCGGATCACGCTGGAGCTCTAGAAGCTCACCCCGTCGGTCACCCGCTTCGCCATGCGAGTCCCCCCTGTCGCGGGGTCGTGTCAGAGCTCGACGCGGCGGCCCAGCCGCCCGGCCCGCGCGTCCGCCGCGGCCCGGCGGAGGACGCGGAGCTTCCCGGGCCGCCGCGTGGTCACCGCGCAGGCCAGGCACAGCGCCCAGAACAGGGCGGCGTTCGCCGAACGGGCGAGGCTGCGGCGGCGGCCGGTGCGGAGCTCACGATGGATGCGATTGCGGAGCGAGTAGTAGAGCAGCGCATCGTTGGTGGAACGGAACATCGCGAGCACCTCGAACCCCGGTGGCATCCATCGCTGCCCGCGGGGGTCGACGACGATCGCGGAGCGTGAGAGACGGATGCGTCCCCCCGCCGCGACGATCCGGGACGTGTACTCCAGATCGTCGCCATAGAGCACGAGATCGGCGTCGGGAGTGCCGATGCGCGCGATCACGTCGGAGCCGATGAGCAGTCCCCCGTAGGGGGCGTACGGCAGATCCGCGGCGGCATCGGGCACCCGCGGGCGACGCAGACCGAGGCGCTCGAGCGCACGGCGCGCGAAGAGGGCGCCCTCCACGCCGGCGAAGGATCGGTCCTCGCGCGGTTGCTCGCGCGCGTG
This sequence comes from uncultured Microbacterium sp., assembly GCF_947489255.1. Classification (GTDB taxonomy): domain Bacteria; phylum Actinomycetota; class Actinomycetes; order Actinomycetales; family Microbacteriaceae; genus Microbacterium; species Microbacterium phycohabitans. The sequence continues at coordinate 306,321 of NZ_CANLCY010000001.1, read as the reverse complement.
CTCGACGCGGATCGCGTGCGCGATGTCTTCGGGGGCGAACCCCGGCGCGCGCGTCGGAGCGACCGCGCACAGCGGGGATCCGGCGGCCCGCAAGGCCCGCTCCTCCCGGAGGAGCGTCACAAGGGCATCCCCCACCGGGAGGTTGTCGTCGTCCAGCACCCACACGTAGTCGGCCCCCCTCTCGACGGCGAGGGCGAGGGCGACGCCGAACGCCGGGGCGGAACCCTCGTTGCGATCGAGGCGGTGCACGTGCACGCGCGGCGCGTGCTCCCGCGCATACGCGTCGAGATCTCGGCGCGCGGCTTGCACCGAGCCGTTGTCGACGACGACGATCTCGCTCACGCCCGCGGCCAGCAGCGCGTCGAGGGTGGCAAGACACGACGCGGACCGCGCCCCGTAGGTGACGGTCGCGCCGATGACGCGCGGGGCGGGGGAGGGGAGGGTCACGGGCTCAGCTCTCGAGAGGGGAGGGACGGTAGACGTCGGCCAGGGTGCGCCGGAAGTGCTCGACGGAGAACTCCCGGGCCGCGGCGGGCTGCACGGCACGAGCCTGACCTCTCGCCGCGGCGGGGTCGTCGAGCGCAGCGCAGATCCCGTCGGCGAGCCCTTCGGCATCGTCGGCGACGGCGAAGACCGACAGGGTGTCATCGACGATGCCCTCGACCCCGATGGAGGTCGACACGACCGGAATGCCGCGCACCATGGCATCCACGGTCTTGAACTTCAGCCCGGCGCCCGAGCGCAACGGAACGAGAACCAGGGCCGCGACGGAGTAGTGCTCGTCGAGGGAGTCGACCCGACCGGTGACCGTGAGCGTGCCGGGCGAGCGACCCGCCTCGCGCCGCATCTCGTCGGTGGGGTTCGCGCCCGCGAAGACGAAACGCGCGTCGGGGTACCGTCGCTGCACCCGCGGCACGATCTCGCGGAGGGTCCACAGCGCGGCGTCGGCGTTGACGGACCGGTCGAAGGCGCCGACGAACAGGATCGTCCCGCCCTCGGGGGCCGCGGCGGTCTCCCCCTCGATCGATCCGGCCAACGGCGGCCGCACGACGCGGACGACGGCCGATCCGTGCGCGGCACGCTGCACGAGGGCGGCGTCCTTCGCGCTGAAGACGAGGACCGTGTCGACGGCGGTGTAAATGCGACGTTCATCGCGGCGCACGGTGATCAGGCGCGCTCGCGAGACGAGGGCGCGGGGGCCCCAGGGTGGACCGCTCGCGGCGAGGAAGCGTTCCGCGTTCTGCAGCACGACGTCGTGAGCGATCACGATACGCCGAGCGGATGCCGGCATCCGGGTGGCGAGCCACCCCGTCTCGGTCCACTGGAATTCCACGACGTCGGCGGCGGAGACCGACTCCCGCACCCGCGCCGAACGGGCGAAGGCCCGCCGAACGCGTCGCAGCGGACGGGCGGGGAAGAATCGGAGCTGCTGCCGATCGAACCAGGCCGCGCCACGGCTCAGCCCACGCGCCGGAGGCGTGAGCGGGACCAGGACGACGGCGGATGCCGCGGACGAGACGGCCCGGGCGGCGCGGTTCTCGGCGGAATCGGGGGCGACGAGCGTGACCTCGTGGCCGTCGGCCCGGAGGGCGCGCAGATGACGGAGGTAATACTGCCCCCCGGCGTGGGGGATGCCGTCGTACGGCACAACCGGAGCGATACTGACGATCCGCACGGGCTTCCTTCCCGGCGTCGAGCGGGCGGCGCCGCGTCTCACTTTCGAGATGCCGCTGCCGTCGACGAGCCACCGCTCCGCGCCCCGGGGCGGGTGAAGACGTAATCGGCCGCAGCCCCCGCCCCGGGTGAGAAGGCCGAGCGCCCCGCCGTATCGCCCGCCCTCGAGGCGCTCTCACTCCCTCCGCCGCGGCGTACGGTCTCCGGGAAGGGAGCCGAGGTGAAGATCACGCACGTCCAGAGCAGCTTCGTCGCTCCGCTCGGCGGGGCCGAGTCATACGTGCTGGCGCTGGCGACGGAGCAGTCACGGCGCGGCGACGAGGTCGAGATCGTCACCGCTTGGGCCGACGCCGACACCGTCGAGCGGGCTCGTCGCGCCGGCGTCGCGATCCGGGTGCACCGTGTGTGGCGGCCCTACAGACCCGATCAGCACGGCGCGGGAGTCGCCGCCAAGATCGCCTTCCACGCGCTCGACGTGCTCGAGGCCCTCGGACCGGACCGGATGCCGGACGTGCAGCGGCCAGACGGCGTCGTGCACGTGCACCGCTTCCAGGGCCTCGGCCCCTCGGTGCTGCGGGCCCGACGCGGCGCCGTGGTGCACACCGCGCACGACTACTGCCTGGTCGACACGACCTCCACCTCCATCCGCGAGGGGCGTGAACCCGGGCGCCTGAGCGCCGTGCAGCGACTTCGGGCCCGTGTCATCTGGCGCGCAGCCCGGCGTGCCAGCATCCTCGTGTTCCCGAGCGAGCGCACCCTGGCCCGTCATCGCGCGCTCGGTCTGCCCGCGGGCGGCGTCGACCAGCGCGTCGTGCCGCACGGGTGGCCGGCGCCCGCCGGCTCCGCAGGCCGCCGCGAGAGCGCACGCACCCGCCCGCGCTTCGTCTTCCTCGGCAAGCTCCAGGCCACCAAGGGCATCGAACTCCTCCTGCGCGCATGGGCGCTCGCCGGAGTCGACGCCGATCTCGTGATCGCCGGAGACGGTCCCGAGCGCCCCGCGGTGGAGCGCGCGGCGGCATCGGGACGGATCGCCTACGTCGGATGGGTCGACGCCGCCCGCAAGGCCGACCTCATCGCCTCGGCGACCGCGCTGGTGTTCCCCTCGCTCTGGCCCGAGACGTTCGGGCTCGTGATCGCCGAGAGCCTGCTCATGCACTGCCCCGTCATCGCGACCCCCCAGGCGGCGGGGACGTTCGTCCGCGACGGCGAGAACGGGCTCGTGACCGAGGGGGCCACCGCGGAAGCGTTGGCGGCGAGCCTGCGCCGGCTCGCCGATGATGCGGCCCTGCGCGCTCGCTTGGCTCGGGGTGCCGCTGCGAGCGCGGCCGCGCTCGACTTCGGTCGGCACGTCGACCGGGTGGCGGACGTCTACGCCGACGCCCGCGAAGAATTCTCGCGCGGGCGCAGCCCCCGACCCTGACCACGGCGTCGGGCTCAGCCTGTCCGACAACTTTGTCGAGAGGGTCACGCGGGAGAAATACGGCGGAAACGCACGCTTCCTAGCATCGGATCATCGCCGGATGTTGCTCACACCAACACTGACGCAGCCGCCCCGAGCGGCTCGCCCCGTCGCCGTGGCCCCGTCTCCACTCCTGTCATCCCGACTTCCCGGAGGTCTCCGTGTCCGCCGTTCCACCCGCCTCGATCGCCGCTCTGCGGGGTGTGCGTCTCGCCTCCGGCGATGTCGTCGACATCGCGCTCGACGGCGACGAGGTGCTCGCGGTGGTCCCGGCCGGCAGCCCCCTCCCCGAGACCGACGGCGTCGTCCTCGACCTCGAGGGATACGTCGTCACCGCCGCGGGCGCCGAACCGCACGCGCACCTCGACAAGTCGCAGTCGTGGGATGCCATCCAGCCGCCGTTCGGAGATCTCGAGCGCGCGATCGAGAGCTGGCACGCCTACGCCCTGACCCTCGACGAAGACGACACGCTGCGCCGGGCGCGATCGACGGCGCTGCGGATGCTGGCATCCGGGATCACCTCCGTGCGCACCCACGTCGACCTCCTGCGCGGGGAGGACGCCCTCACGGGCGTCCGCGCCCTCGTGCGACTGCGGGCAGAGCTCGCGGGGATCATGGACCTCGAGCTCGTCGCCCTGGGCGGCCCGACCGTCGCCGACGAGGTCTTCGAGGCCGCGCTCGACGCCGGCGTCGACCTGGTGGGGGGCGCCCCGCACCTCGCCGAGGATCCGATCGCCGACCTCGAGCGTCTCGTCGCCCTCGCCCGGCGCCGCGACGTCGGCCTCGACCTGCACACCGACGAGAGCCTCGCCGGAGCCGACACCCTCGCCGCCTACGCGCGGGCCGTCACCGGCTGGCACCGCACCCGGACCGCCGGCCACTGCGTGCGCCTGAGCATGATGCCGGCGACCGAGCTCACCGCGCTCGCCGACACCGTGCGCGAGGCCGAGATCGGGATCATCGCGCTGCCCATCACCAACCTGTACCTGCAGGGGTGGGATGCCGAGCGCGCCGTACCGCGCGGGATCGCGCCGATCGGCCGTCTCAAGGCCGCCGGCGTGCGCGTCGCCGCGGGAGCCGATAACGTGCGCGACCCGTTCAATCCCGTGGGCCGCTGCGATCACCTCGAGACCGCCTCGCTGCTCGTCAGCGCCGGGCATCTCGCCCCCGAGGACGCGGTCGAAGCCGTCACGGTCGGGGCGCGCGAGGTCATGGGCCTGCCGTTCGCGGGACCCATCCCCGGAGCGCGGGCCGACCTCGTCGCGGTGAGAGCCGAGTCGCTCGGCGAGGCCGTCGCCTTCGCCAGCGCCGACCGCGTCGTCATCCACCGGGGACGTCTGGTCAGCCGCACCCGCGTGTCGACCGAGACCGCCCCGATTTCCTCGTCCGAACCCACCCGCACCGCCGCACCCGCGACGGCGTCGTAACCCGACCCCACCGAAAGAGAGCGCCCCCGTGACCCTGGCCTCCCCCGCCCCGGTGTCCGTCGCGGATCCCACCGCGCCGATCCTGGACTTCCGCAACGTCGCCATGACGTTCCCCAACGGCACCACCGCCCTCTCGGGCGTCGACCTCACCGTCCAGCGCGGCGAATTCGTCAGCGTCGTCGGCCCCTCCGGCTGCGGCAAGTCGACGCTGCTGCGCATCGCCTCGGGTCTCGAATCCGCGAGCGAAGGAACCGCGACGGTGAACACCGATCGCATCGGCTACGTCTTCCAGGATGCGACGCTCCTGCCCTGGCGCGACGTGCAGTCCAACGTCGAGCTCCTCGCCGAGCTCAACTGGCAGCCCAAGCGCGTTCGCACCCCGAAGGCGAAGTGGGCGATCGACCTGGTCGGCCTCAACGGCTTCGAGAAGCACCTGCCCAAGCAGATGTCGGGCGGGATGAAGATGCGCGCCTCGCTCGCCCGCTCCCTCACGCTCGACCCCGAGCTCTTCCTCTTCGACGAGCCATTCGGCGCGCTCGACGAGATCACCCGCGAACGCCTGAACGACGAGCTCATCAAGATCTTCGTCGAGCAGAAGTTCGGGGGGCTCTTCATCACCCACTCGGTCTCGGAGGCCATCTACCTCTCCACGAAGGTCGTGGTGATGTCGGGACGCCCCGGCCACCTCGTCGACACCTTCGAGGTCCCCTTCGACATGCCGCGCGACCCCGAGATCCGCTACACCGCCGAGTTCGCGAAGCTCGTCGGCGAGGTCTCCCACGCCCTCCGGGAAGGACACTCATGAGCACCACCTCCGCTGAGCCCGTCGTCGACACGACGGCGGCACCCCCGGCATCCACCCCTCCCCTCGAGCCGCCCCGCCCGCGCGCGGCCGCACCCCGACGGGGATTCGCCTCGCGCCTCGGCGTCGTCGGCCCCCCGCTCGCCGTGCTCGTCGTGCTGCTCGGCGGCTGGTACGGCGTGTCGATCGCGCTGGCCGCGTCGGGCAAGGGCTTCCTCATGCCGATGCCCCACGAGATGTTCACGATGGGCTTCTTCGACCCGCAGGTCGGCTCCGACATCTGGATCGCCCTGTTCCGCACCACCGGCGTCGCCCTCACCGGCCTCGCGGTGGCCATGATCCTCGGCATCGGCTGGGCGATCGCGATGTCGCTGGCGCGGTGGGTCGAGCGCTCGACCTACGCCTACGCCGTGATGCTGCAGTGCATCCCGATCCTCGCGCTCGTGCCGCTGGTCGGCTTCTGGTTCGGGTATGAGTTCACCGCCCGCGTCATCGTGTGCGTGCTCATCGCCCTGTTCCCGATGGTGTCGAACACGCTGTTCGGCCTGCAGTCGGTCGACAAGTCGCAGCGCGAGCTGTTCCGCCTCCAGAAGGCGAACAAGTGGACGGTGCTGACCAAGCTCACCCTCCCGGCGGCGCTGCCCTCGATCTTCGTCGGCATGCGCACCTCGGCGGGACTGTCGGTCATCGGCGCGATCGTCGGCGACTACTTCTTCCGCCGCGGCGAGCCGGGCATCGGCTCGCTCATCGCCAACTACCAGTCGCGCCTGCAGAGCGCCGAGCTGTTCGCCGCCATCCTCGCGGCGTGCCTGCTCGGTGTCGCGATCTTCGCCTTCTTCGGCTGGCTGTCGAAGGTGGCCGTCGGCCGCTGGTACGAAAGCGCACTCTAGACCCCCGGATGCCGTAGCGCCGCGCCCTCCCTCCCGCGCGCCCGTGCGGGAGGCGGCATCCGGCGTACCCGAAAACCCGCAGCTCCCCCTCCCGCACCCGAGCACCACCGACGTCACAGAAAGCGAACCAGCATGCAGCGCTCCACCCTCCTCCGCGGCACCGCCGTCACCGGCGCCGTCGCGATCGCCCTCACCCTCACCTCCTGCGCCGGAAGCGCGGCGGAGAGCGCCCCGGCCGCCTCCTCCGACATGGAGATCGGCTCGGTCGACCTCTCGGCCGACTGCCCTTCGACGATCGTCGTCCAGACCGACTGGAACCCCGAGGCCGAGCACGGTCACCTCTACGAGATGATCAAGGACGACTACGAGATCGACGCCAACACCAAGTCGGTCACCGGTCCCCTCATGTCGGACGGCGAGTACACCGGCGTCAACCTCGAGATCCGCGCCGGCGGCCCCGCCATCGGCTTCCAGACGGTCTCGGCGCAGATGTACCAGGATGACGCCATCACCCTCGGCTACATCAGCACCGACGAGGCGATCCAGCTCTCCTCCACCACCCCCACCAAGGCCGTCTTCGCGCCCCTGGACATCAGCCCGACCATGGTCATGTGGGACCCGGAGACCTACCCCGACGTCAAGACGATCGACGACGTCAAGGGCGCCCTGTCCGCGAACGGAGGCGTGTGGCGCTACTTCGACGGCTCCGCGTACATCGAGTACCTCAAGAGCGCCGGCCTCGCCGACTCGGCGATCCTCGACGGCTCGTACGACGGCACGCCCTCGAACTTCGTCGCCGCCGGCGGCAAGGACATGCAGCAGGGCTTCGCCTCGGCCGAGCCGTACGTGTACCAGAACGAGGTCTCGGCGTGGGGCAAGCCCGTCGACTTCGCCCTGATCCACGACGCCGGATGGCAGACCTACCAGTCGTCGGTGTCGGTCAAGGCCGACAAGTTCGACGAGCTGTCGCCCTGCCTCTCGAAGCTCGTCCCCGTGCTGCAGAAGGCCGGCGTCGCGTACTACAAGGACCCGTCGGCAGCCAACGACCTCATCCTGAAGCTCGTCGACGAGTACGCCACCGGCTGGACGTACACGCAGGGCGTGGCCGACTACTCCGTCAAGACGCAGGTCGACCTCGGCCTCGTCGGCAACGGCCCCGACTCCACCTACGGCAACTTCGACGACGACCGCTTCGCGGACTTCTTCGACAAGGCCGGCAAGGTCTACACCGACCTCGGCACCCCGCCGGCGTCGGGCTACACCCCGGCCGACCTGTACACGAACGAGTTCATCGACACGAGCATCTCGTTCTGACCCGACGGCCCGGTCCGCCTCGGCGGGCCGGGCCGCCCGGCGGGGCGGCCCGAACCCCGCTGAACCGAGGTCCCTGAGCTTGTCGAAGGGACCGGAACCCACGACACCCCCGGTGGCTTCGACAAGCTCAGCCACCTCCGCCACACCCAGGTCCCTGAGCCTGTCGAAGGGACCGGAACCCACGACACCCCGCGAGACCCAGGTCCCTGAGCCTGTCGAAGGGACCGGAACCCACGACACCCCCGGTGGCTTCGACAAGCTCAGCCACCTCCGCACTGCGACACCCACAGTGGCCTCGACAGGCTCAGCCACCCCCGCGCCCGCGGCATCCTTCCCCCGCCCGTTCCACCCGGAGAAACACCCATGAGCGACACCGCCACCCGCGTCCTCTCCCTCGAGGACGAACTGCTCGACCTGCTCGGCCCGGCCGCCGTCAGCACCGAACCGCGCGTTCGCGAACGTGCCAGCGTCGACGGTTCGCCGATGTCGCCGATCATTGCCGCCAAACTCCCCCTGGGCCTGGCCGACCTCGTCGTCTTCGCCGCCGACGCCGAGCAGATCGCCACGGCCGTGGCGGCGGCATCCCGTCACGGGGTTCCGATCACCGTGCGCGGCAAGGGCACCGGCAACTACGGGCAGGCGATCCCGATGCACGGCGGTCTCGTGATCGACACCACCCGCGCCAAGGCCATCGTCGAGGTGGGCGACGGCTACATCACCGCCGAGGCGGGCACGCCGATGGTGCTGCTCGAGCAGGCCGCCTGGGCCGCGGGCCAGGCGCTGTGGATGTACCCCTCGACCGCGCAGTCGACGATCGGCGGCTTCCTGTCCGGCGGATCGGGCGGGACCGGGTCGATCGCGTACGGCTCCAACGACCGCGGCTTCGTCGCCGCGCTCGACGTCGTGCACGCCGACGGCAGCGCCGAGATCATCCACGTCGAGGGCGACGACGCCCAGAAGTACGTGCACAACTACGGCACCGCCGGCATCATCGTCCGTGCGACCGTCCGCCTCGAACCGCTGCGCGAGTGGCGTGGCCTGTGGGCGAGCTTCCCCGACTTCGCCGGCACCCTCTCCGTGGTGCAGACCATCGGCACCCTCGACCCCTCACCGCGCCTGGTGTCGGGCGACGGGCCCGAGATCTCGGCATCCCTCCCCTCCGACGAGGCGATCCCCGAGGGTCGGTCGAGTCTGCGCGTGATCCTGGATGCCGCCCAGATCGACACTGTCACGGCGATCATCGAGGGCGCCGGCGGCCGGGTCGAAGCCGTGCGCGAGGGGCCGCAGGCCAGCATCCGCCTGTCGATGCTCAGCTACAACCACCCGATCGAGTGGTACCAGAAGAGCCAGCCGCACGAGGTGTTCCACCTCGAGGTGGCGGGCGCTCCCCTCGCCGACGACATCGAGGCCATCGAGAGCGTCTTCCCCGGATCGAAGCTGCACATCGAGTCGACCAAGGCGTTCCCGATCGGGATGCTCGCCGCCCCCTACGTGAGCGAGGACGACGTGTACCGCGGCATCGCCGAGCTCAACGCGATCGGGGTGGGCGTGCACAATCCGCACCAGTGGAACGTCGACTTCAACGTCGAGCAGACGATCGAGACGGCCCGCGTCACCGACCCGAACGGGCTGCTGAACCCCGGCAAGCTCAACCCCGACTACACCGGCGCGCGCAAGGGAGCGATCATCTCATGACCCGACTTCTCGCAGAGCTGAGCGGACCGGCCGCGGCCGAGGCGCTGACCGAGGACTCGATCCTCGTGCTGCCCACCGGCGCGATCGAGCACCACGGACCGCACCTGCCCCTGGCCACGGATGCCATCGTCGCCGAGGCGTCCGCGACCGCCGCCGTCGCGCGCGCCGCCGCGCAGGGGCTGGACGTCTGGCAGCTGCCGACCCTGTCGATCACGAAGTCGGACGAGCACTCGTGGGCCCCGGGGACGCTGTGGCTGACGCCCGAGACGATGCTGCAGACGGTCGTCGACATCGGCCGGTCGATCCTCACCACCCGCGCGCGCACCCTCGTGTTCCTCAACGGCCACGGCGGAAACGTCGCCCTGCTGAACGTCGCGAACCGGGAGCTCCGGCGCCGCTTCGGTCTGCGCACGTTCTTCATGCCCGCCGCGCGCGTGCCCTCGTTCGACGGCACCGACGGGGGACCTGACGAGCACGGCACCGGCATCCACGCCGGGCACGGCGAGACGAGCATGATCATGCACCTGCGCCCCGAGCTGGTCGACGCGACGCAGTTCGAGGCCACCGTTCCGGCGCACATCGGCGATTTCCGGCACATCGGCTTCAACGGCAAGCCCGTGACCTTCGGGTGGCTCTCGAACGACTTCGGGCCGACCGGCGTGCTCGGCGACCCGACGGGCGCGAACGCCGCGCACGGTGCGGAGCTGTTCGAGCAGAGCGTGTCGTTCGTCGTCGAGGCGCTCGAGGAGATCAACCGATTCGACTACACCGCGTGAGTCGCTCGAGGCGCACACGACTCCTGCAGATCCGACGATTCCGCGCCGGATCCGTCCCCGCGGGCCGCTCCTGCAGGAGTCGTGCGGCGGCCGGGTCGGACGGGATGCCGGACGGTGCGGCTCGAGCGGGGATCGCGAGTCACCGCGGGCGTGCACGACTCCTGCAGATCCGACTTCTTCGCGCCGAGAACGGTTCGGAGGGCTCGTCCTGCAGGAGTTGTGCAGCGCGCGGCCACGACCGGATGCCGGATGCCGTGGTCTCGGCGGTGCGCGCGTGAGCGTGGCCACCGAGACCGGCCAGGGCGTCCGCGCATACGGTCAGGTGCTGCGCCTGCCCGGGGCCCGCAGCTTCGTCGCCGCCGGCATCCTCGCCCGCTTCCCCCGGGCGACGCTGTCGCTGGGCATCATCCTGCTCGTGTCGGCGACGACCGGCAGCTTCGCCTCGGCCGGGCTCGTGGTCGCTCCTCTCGTGGGCGGGATGGCGATCGCTGCCCCGCTGTGGTCGTCGCGCATGGACCGGTTCGGCCAGGCCCGTGTGATCCTCGTATCGCTGGGATGCCTCGTGCTCGCGGCATCCGCATTCCTCGCCCTCGTGCTGACCGGCGCGCCGTTCTGGACCTGGCTCGTCGCGGCGTTCGTGACGGGGGCGGCGACCCCGGATCTGACCTCGGCCGTGCGCGCGCGGTGGACGGTGCTCGCCCCGCCCTCGCAGCGCACCGCCGCTCTCGCCCTCGAGACGATCGCCGACCAGATGGTCTTCATCGCCGGGCCGCCCGCCATCACCGCGATCGCCGCGGCGATCGATCCCGCCGTGGCGATGCTCGGCTCGCTCGGGCTCGGGGTCATCGGCGGCGTCTGGCTCGCCGCGCAGCGGGGCACGCAGCCCCCGCCGACCCCGCGGGGCCCCCAGCGCCGCGGTCTGGTCCTCCCGCCCGCGGGCGTCATCCCCATCGCGGTGGCGTGCATCGCCCTGGGCGGGGTGTTCGGGGCGTTCGACGTGAGCCTGGTCGGCTGGGCCGAGCTGAGCGAACGGCCGTGGCTCGCGGGGCCGGCGTTCAGCGCCCTCGCCGTGGCGATCGCGATCGGTTCGGTCATCACGGGGGCGCGGTCGTGGCGGCTCACGCCCGCCGCCCGCTACATCGGCTTCGCGGCGCTGGCCGCGGTGGTCGCCGTGGGGCTCCCCTTCGCCCAGGGGTCGGTTCCGGTGCTGTTCGGGGTGATCCTGCTGCTGGGGCTCGCGGTGTCGCCGGTGATGGTGTCGGGGATCCTGGTCGCATCCGCTCGCGCCCCGCAGGGTCGCGTGACCGAGACCCTCGCCTACCCCACCGCCGCGATGTCGCTCGGCGTGCCGATCGGCGGTGTGATCGCGGGAGCGGCTCTGGATGCCACGGGCCCGGCCGCGGCGCTGGTGACGATCGCGGTGTCGCTGGCGCTGGCTGCGGGGATCGCCGCGGCGGGCGAGTGGGTGCTGCGGATCGCGCGGGGCTGACGGCGGAGCCTCGGAATCGGAGACCCGCCGGCGGGATCGGCCCCCGCGCACACGGGCGGCCAGTGTCGGGGGAACGACGGCCAGGTGTCGGGCGTATACAACGGCGGGCGTCGGCGACGACACACCGCCGCCAGACGGTCGAGCGCGGCGTGTCGGGCAGTGCGCCTGCGGTTGTGCTCGCGTCGGAGCACGCGCCGCGACCCTCGCCGGGCACGACGGCCGTCGCCGCGCCCGCCATCACGTCATGCCGCGCGGCGTACACAACGGCGGACATTGGCGACGACACACCGCCGCCAGACGGTCGAGTGCGGCGTGTCGGCCGCGGTGTCCGCCGTTGTGCTCGCGGGACGGATATCGACGGGGGCGGCCGCGACGAGACGGAGTCCTACAGGATGACGCCGAACTCCTCCGCGAGCGCCGGCAGCTCCTCGTGCAGCACGCGGGAGGCCTCGACAGCGAGCGGGTTGGTCGAGACGCCATTCTCGTTGACGAGCTTGCCGCCGACGTAGACCTGCTGCAGGTTGCGCAGGCCGCACGCGAGCACGTAGCTGCGCACCGGGTTCCACAGCGGACCGATGTCGGGCGTGCGCGGGTCGACCACGACGAAGTCGGCGAGCTTGCCCACCTCGAGGCTGCCGACGCGGTCGTCGACGCCCATGATCTCCGCGCCCCCGAGGGTATGCAGGCGCAGGACCCGCTCGGGCATCATCGACAGCGGGTCGTGGGTACGGGCGCGCTGCATGAACATCCCCATGCGCATGTTCTGCCACGGGTCGGCGACGTCGGTGCAGGCCTGGTCGTCGAGCCCCATGCCGACCTTCATCCCCTGCTCGAGCATCTCGGGAACGTGGGCGATGCCCGACGCGAGACGCCCGTTCGACGCAGGCTGCCACGACATGCTGGCGCCGCCGGCGGCGGCATCCGCGATGATCTCGGGCGTCGTCTGGATGAAGTGGCCGAACATCATGCCGGGGCGCAGGGCTCCGGCGTTCTTGTACAGCTGGAACTTGGTCTGCTGGTGCTCGATCGCCTCGTACGTCTCGAGGAAGTGCGCCTGGTTGGTGACGCCGAAGCGGTCCATGACCGCGACCTCGATCTCCGCGGCATCGGGGCGCGTCGACCACTGCACCTGCCCCATGATCGAGGCGCCGAGGGCGATGTCGGGGTCCATCGCGAGGACGTGGTCGAGGGAGGCCTCGAACCGGGCGAAGATCTCGTCGTCGGTGCCCACGGTGGCATCGAGTGCGATGGAGTCGACGAAGCGGAGCCCCGCATCGTGGCATCCGTCGGCCTGGCGGGTGTGCCACGCGTGGTCGCGCAGGATGCCGCCGCCGTCGGCGCGCTTGCCCTCGACCATGGGCTCCCACGGCAGGAGGGGGTCGGTGAAGTTGTACGCCGTGGTCACGCCGTTGGCGAGGAAGTCGAGCGATCCGTGCAGCGTCGCCCAGTAGATCTGATCGGGCGAGGCGTTGTTGAGGACGCTGAACATCGAGGTGCACCAGCCGTAGAGCGTCTGGTCGACACCGAGGCCGCGCGAGCCGCTCGTGAACAGGTGGCTGTGGCTCGACACGAAGCCGGGGGCGACGAACTTGCCGTCGACGTCGAGGATCTCGTCGGCGGTGATGCCCGGGTCGGGGTCGCCGGCGCCGATCGCGGCGATGCGTCCGCCCCGCACGAGCATGTACCCGCGCTCGATGTAGCCGGGGTCGTCGGTGCCCGCGGGGACCGTGATGAGACGTGCGTTCGTGACCAGGAGCGACATGTTGATGACGGTAACAATGGCGTGTTTCCGCGGTGTTCCGGGCGTGCGGCGAGCGGTTTGCGGGAGGCCGCGTCCCCCTTCTGGCGGTGCATGTCGGCGCCACCGCAGCCCCTCGTCCCACCTCTAGCGGTGCATGTCCCACAAAACGCCGGTCACACACCGCCGCACCCACCACAAATGGGACAAGGGCCCGCAGCCCAACGCCACCCCCGCACCCCGTCCCACCTCTCGCGGTGCATGTCCCACAAAACGCCGGTCACACACCGCCGCACCCCCCACAACTGGGACAAGGGGGTCAAGCGAACGCCGCACGCACCGCGGGCGCGACCGCGGCCAGCACCCCGTCCCACCTCTAGCGGTGCATGTCCCACAAAACGCCGGTCACACACCGCCGCACCCACCACAAGTGGGACGAGGGGGTCAGGCGAACGCCGCGCGCACCGCGGGCGCGACCGCGGCCAGCACCTCGTCGCGCGCGGGCGTCGACGGGAACACCAGGAACAGGTGCGGCACCCCCTCGCGTCGCACGAACTCGACGGGGGTGCCGGATGCCGCCAGCCGGGCGGCATACTCCTCCGCTTCGTCCGACAGAGGGTCGACGGCCGCCGCGACGATCACGGCCGGAGCCGAACCGGCGAGCTCCGACGCACGGAGCGGCGCCGCCTCGACGGGCACGGCATCCGCGGCATCCGTTCGCGATGGAGCGTCGGCGCCCGCCGGCGCGGCCGCCCCCGCGGCGCCGCCGAGATACAGCCCCCAGTACCACTGCATCCCCTTCGCGGTCAGCGGGAGGTTCTCGGTGTGCGCGCGGTAGCTCGGACGGTCGGGGTCGGGCGCGTCGAGCACGGGGCACAGCAGCACCTGGACCCGGATGCCGGGAGCCCGACCCTCCCGCGCACGCAGGGCGAGAGCGGCGGCGAGGTTGCCCCCGGCGCTGTGGCCCGCGACGCCGAGCAGCGATGGGTCGACGAGTCCGCCGGCTCCGGCGGCGGCGAAGCGCAGCGCGCGATCGAGGTCGTCGAGTCCGGCCGGGAACGGATGCTCGGGCGCCAAGCGGTAGTCGACGCTCAGCACCTGGGCCCCGGTCGCCGCGGCGAGCGCGCGGCACAGCGCGTCGTTGTTGTCGAGGTCGCCGGCGACCCATCCCCCGCCGTGGGCGAAGACGAGCGTCCCGCGGCGACCGCCGCGCGGGCGGTACAGGCGCAGGGCGAGACCGTCGGCATCCAGGTCGATCGATTCGAGGGCCTCGTCGTCGGGCAGCCGCACCCATGACGGGTTCGCGCGCAGCTCGGCGATGCGCGCGGCGTCGTCGCCGTCGGCATCCGTGGCCCCCGAGGGGATCGTGCCGGCCTGCGCGGCGAGGCGCGCGAGATGCGCACGCACGTCGGGGTCGGTGATGGCGGGGTGGACGCTGTCGCTCACGGTGCTCCTGGTTCGTTCTCGATGAGGTTCGAGTGTCCACGACACGCCGTTGGCGGCCGGTTCCGCGCGGCGTGTCTTGGACACTCGACAGGCTGGCCGGATGCGGCGTGTCGTGGACATTCGACGAGCGGCGGCGCCTCGGATGCGAGCGTAGGCGCGCGCGCGACGTGACACGGCGCGAGCCGCGCAAGCGTTACGGCGTGGAAACACCCGCGTCGCGCGCGCCCCCGACGATGGCCGCATGGACTCCCCCGTGCAGCGCGCCGCGGCGATCCTCGCCGCCCAGCGGTTCGTCGTGATCGGCACCGCCGACGCCGACGGCCCGTGGACGGCGGCCGCGCAGTACCGGCTCCTCCCCCGCGGCCTGTACGTCGAGTCCGACGTCTCGTCGCGGCACGCGCGGGCGATCGCGGCGTCAGGCGTGGCATCCGGGGTCGTGTTGGACCCGGCAGCGACCCTCGCCGACGCCGACGGCGTGCAGCTGGCTTTCGCGGCACGGGAAGTGGATGCCGAGGCCTCGGCGGTCCGGGACGTGCTGGCCGCGCGGCTCCCCCGCGATGCCGGCGACGACGATCCGTCCCTCGTGCTGGGGGTGCCCACCAAGCGCCTCTACGTGCTCGAGGTCGAGCGGGCGTTCGTGTTCGATCGCGACGCGTGGCGCTCGCGCGGCACCGACGCACGGCTCGAAGTGGATGCCGCGGCGGTGTGGGCACGGCTCGCCTGAGGAGCGTTACGCCCGCGAAACAGCGCCGTCGCCGCCGCGTTCGCCGCCGGGCGTACCGTGACCGCCAGGGCGACCCGACGCCCGCGGGAGGAGCGTCATGTCGCAGCGCGTCATCGTCACGGGAGGCTCCGGCGGCATCGGCGCCGCGATCGTCCAGCGCTTCGTCGACGACGGGGCCCGGGTCGCGGTGCTCGACCGTCGCGCTCCGGCCGACCCCGCGGCATCCGCCTTCATCTCCGTCGACCTGCGCGACCCGCTCGACACGCGACGCGCGGTCGGCGAGGCGGTCGAGGCCCTCGGCGGGATCGACGTGCTCGTGAACTGCGCCGGGATCTTCCAGCACACCGCGCTGCTCGACATCAGCGTCGATGACTGGGACCGCGTGATCGACATCAACGCGCGCGCCACCCTGATCACGATGCAGGCCGTCGCCCCGACGATGCTCGAGGCCCGTCGCGGCTCGATCGTCAACATCGCGAGCATGGCCGCCAAGCACGGCGGCGGAGGCGAGGCCCACTACGCCGCCTCGAAGGCCGCGGTCGTCGCCCTCACGCGCGCCGGAGCCCAGGAATGGGGATGCCACGGCGTCACCGTCAACGCGGTGTGCCCCGGGTACGTGCTCACCGAGATGGGCGCCGACACCCGATCGGAGGCCGACGTGGCCGCGTGGAGCGCGAAGTCGCCGCTGGGTCGACTGGGCATCCCGGAGGACGTCGCCGGGGTGACGCACTTCCTGGCCTCCCCGGCGGGCGGTTATCTCACCGGCCAGGCGATCAACGTCACCGGCGGCATGATCATGCACTGAGGCGGAGCTCGGAACGCCCTCAGGGCACCGGCACGCTCTTCCTGGCGTCGCTCGCTGCGCAAGGGCAGATTCAGTGGGACACCCTCGCCGCCCTCGTCAACGGTGCCGCCTCGGTCGGCAACGCGATTCTCCGAAACCCGGATGCGCTCCTCGCGATCCTCGGGGGCGGAGCGCTGATGCTCGGCGGCGGGGCAACCGCGCTGGGCGGTGGCGGACTCGCGGCCACCGGCGTGGGCAGCGTCCCCGGTGGCGCCGCCGTCTACGGCGGGATCGCCCTAGCAGGCGCGGGCGGCGCCCTGACCGCCGCCGGGGCGTCGAAGCTGGCGGGCGAGGCAGCGGGCAGTGCCGGTGTCATGCTGATGGAGAAGACCCACGGGGTCGACCGGGGCGACGGTCGCGACGACTACGGGCAGTTTGCCAAGGGACAGAGCACCAAGCCGTGGGTCGATAAGGAAAAACAGGGGCTGGACGAGGTCGAGGTAGATGTCGGCGAAGAGATGATCCGAACGAAGGCGCGCAGCTCCGTGGAAGGGGCCCCGCAGCAGCGTTATTTCGACGGTTACTACAAAAACGCCGACGGTAGCTACACAGCAGTGGAAGTCAAAAGCGGTAGCGCCCTGGACAGGTATCTAAGTAATGAGGGTAATCAGAAAGCGTTCGACGACGCCATATCCGCCGAAAATCCAGCCCATGTGACATTGAATGGCGAGAAGGTGTTGATCACCAATGTGCGCGTGCAGAAAGTGGATTGAATGAAATGAGATTTTACTACACGGTCGACGGAAAACGCTCTGGTGAGTTCGTGGCAGACGTCAGGTCTCCCAAGGAGACCCTCGCGCGGTTGCTGAACTTGATGAGAACAAGCGAGCGGTCAACCCTTCTCTTGGCGCCCATACCGGCAGACAAGGACTTTCTTACCTACCTCCACAAAGAAGGCGGCAGCTCCGTCTACCTCCAATGCGCTGGCACCGCCGAAGCGATGACGATCGAATGGCACAAGGTCGACGACGACGGCCAAGACCGGCATTACATCGTCGGCCGCGGCGGCGACCACTCTGGTGAGCCCTCCGTCGACATCCCATTCTTCGACGGCAACCGCACGGCGACCGTGTATCCCGACGAAGTATTCGCCGCCGACGAAGCGACGGACATCTTCTTCCACTACTACGAGACCGGCCGAATCCCACACGGATATGAGCTGCGCTGGTACGACCTGACCTGGCCGAAACCACAGCCGTGACCATCCGTTTCGACAGCGACCGCCACGCTCAGCTCATCGATGCCCTCCGCCAGGCCACGGCCGCCATCGAGCGCCACCTCGGCGACCTCGACGCCGCCGTCGCCGCGGGACGAGCCGAATGGACGGGCGAGGCGAGAGCGGCATACGACATGGCCCACCGTCAGTGGTCCGACGCTCTCACGCGCCTCAATGCGAACCTGGCCGCCGCCACGGCGGGGATGGATGCCGCGCGCTCGGCGTTCGAGACGACGGAAGCGCTGGCCACCCGCCTGTGGGACTGACGCCGGGCCCTGGCCGCGGTCGTCCCGGTGTGTCACCGTGTGACGTGCGCCACCCCGAGACGGCCGTGCCGCATGGCACCGTGGGATCGAGACATCGACACCGTTCACGTCGCCGGGAGGCACCATGTCCGACTACTTCGACCGCACCGCCGACAAGACCTACACGAAGGTCTACAAGAACGAGACGCCCGACATCCTCGCCGCCTTCGCCGCGTTCGATCAGGCCGTCTTCGCCCCCGAGGGCCGGGCGATCCCGCTGAAGTACCGCGAGCTCATCGCCCTCGCCGTCGGCATCACCACGCAGTGCGTCTACTGCATCGACGGGCACTCGCAGAACGCGGTCAAGGCCGGAGCGACCGAGGCCGAGCTCGCCGAGGCGGCGTGGGTCGCCACCGCCATCCGCGCGGGCGGCGGCTACGCGCACGGCCGCCTCGCATTCAAGCTCGGCGAGGACGCCCGCCCCCACGAGCACTGACCCGTGTCGCCCCTGGAGGCCGAGGCGCTGGAGTTCGTCCGCGCCCTCATCCGCATCGAAAGCGTCAACACCGGCGACACCGCGACCATCGGCGACGGCGAGACGCGCGCGGCGCGATTCGTCCAGGCGCAGCTCGAAGACGCGGGCTACGCGACCACCCTGGTCGAACCCGTGCCGGGGCGCGCGAGCGTGATCGCCCGCCTGGCCGGTTCGGATCCGGATGCCGGTGCCCTCGTGGCCCACGCCCACCTCGACGTGGTGCCGGTCGACGCCTCCGACTGGACGCACCCGCCCTTCGGGGCCGAGATCCACGACGGCATGCTCTACGGCCGCGGGGCGGTCGACATGAAGGACTTCGCCGGGATGCTGCTCGCGATCGCGCGCGCGTTCCGCCGCGACGGGACCGTGCCGCGGCGTGATCTGATCTTCGCCTTCTTCGCCGACGAAGAGGCCGGGGGCGTGTGGGGGGCTCGGTGGCTCGTGCAGCACCGCCCCGAGCTGTTCGCCGGGGCGACCGAGGCGCTCAGCGAGGTGGGCGGATTCTCGCTCCCTCTCCCCGGTGACCGCCGCGCGTACCTGGTGGCCACGGCGGAGAAGGGCGTCTCGACCGCGACTCTCACCGCCCGCGGCCGGGCCGCGCACGGTTCGCGTCCCACCGCCGACAACGCCGTGGTCCGGCTCGCGCGGGCCGTCGCCGCGGTGGGCGCGCACACGTTCCCCGTGGTGCGCACGGCGACGCTCGAACGGTTCGTCGACACCTGGGAGCGCGCGGGCGGGCGGATCGACGACCTGGGTTTCGCGGCATCCCTCCTCGATGCCGGCATGCGCAACACCGCCTCCCCGACGGTGCTCGCGGCGGGCGGGAAAGCCAACGTCATCCCCGCTTCGGCGAGCGCGACGCTCGATGTGCGCATCGTGCCCGGGCAGCACGACGTGGTGCGGTCCGAGCTGGCGGCCGTCGTCGGCGACGACATCGAGGTGACCTGGGCACGCGACATCGCCGCGATCGAGGCGCCGGTCGACGCGCCCCTGGTCGACGTTCTGCAGCGCGCGATCACCGCGGAAGACCCCGACGGGGTGGTCGTGCCGTACCTGCTGCCGGCGAGTACCGACAACAAGCACCTGAGCCGGCTTGGCATCCGCGGCTACGGATTCGTGCCGTTGCGCGTGCCCGCCGACTTCGACGTGTTCGGGCAGTTCCACGCGGCCGACGAGAGGGTGCCGGTGGAGGCGCTCGCGTTCGGTACGCGGGTGACGGCGCGGATCCTGCGCGAGGCGTGAGCCGGCGGTCGGCTCCGCGCGGCGCGTGAGCCGGCGGTCGGCTCCGCGCGGCGCGTGAGCCGACGGTCGGCTCCGCGCGGCGCGTGAGCCGACGGTCGGCTCCGCGCGGCGCCTGAGCCGACGCTCGGTGCCCGGCACGCACAACTCCTGCAGAAGCGCGGGGCGAAGGCCCGTAACCACTTCCGCCGCAGGAAATGCAGGAGTTGTGCACGGCTCCGCGCGGCGGTCGCGCGGCGTGAGCCGGACGTACCCGACCCCGCAGTCGCCGTCCAGCGTGTTACCGCGCATGGCGTCGCATTGCGGTGCGTGGCGGGCCGTTGCGACGTGTGAATGGGCACCTCGCGACGCCCTCCGACGCCGTCGTACCGTGACGCAACCCACCGGCGCCCCGCGCCGAAACGGAGTCCGAGGAGCACGTCATGACCACCACCGCGCCGGCCCCCGCCGACCGCACGGCCCCGCCCGCCGGGCCGACCGCCACGGTCGATCTCGGCACGATCGCCGTCGTCCCCGTCCGCCACTGGTGGCGCTGGATCCTCAGCGCCCTGCTGCTGTTCGTCGTCGCCCAGTTCGCCTGGAGCCTCGTGACGAACGACCGGTACATGTGGGCGACGTTCGCCGAGTACTTCTTCTCGGAGCCCGTGCTGATCGGCATCGGATACACGCTCTCGCTCACGGCGATCTCGGCCGTCGTCGGCTTCTCGCTCGGCACGCTCCTGGCCCTCGGGCGTCTGTCGGCCTCGCCGCTGCTGAACGCGGTCGCGTGGGGCTACATCTGGTTCTTCCGCTCGGTGCCGCTCGTGGTGCAGATCATCGTCTGGTACAACCTCGGCTACCTCTACCCGACGCTGGGCCTCGGAACCCCGTTCACGACCGACTTCTGGATCGTGGAGTTCCCCACGGTGCAGCTCGTGAGCGCCTTCGCCGCGGCGATCCTCGGCCTGGGCCTGCACCAGGCCGCGTACTCGGCGGAGATCATCCGTGGCGGGCTCGTGTCGGTCGACCCGGGTCAGCACGAGGCGGCCGCCGCGCTCGGCATCCCGGCATCCCGTCGCCTGTTCCGCATCATCCTTCCGCAGGCGATGCGCTCGATCGTCCCCAACGCTACGAACGAGGTAATCGGTCTCGTGAAGGGTGCGTCGGTGGTCTTCGTCATCGCGATCCCCGAGCTGTTCTACGCGGTGCAGGTCATCTACAACCGCAACAGCCGCGTGATCCCGCTGCTGCTGGTCGCGGTGGTCTGGTACACGCTCATCACCACGATCCTGAGCGTCGCGCAGTACTACATCGAGCGGTACTACGCCCGCGGCTCAGCCCGCGCCCTGCCCCCGACGCCGGCGCAGCGGGCCCGCCGCTGGGTGAGCGCGCAGTGGGCGCGGTTGGGTGACGACACCGCCCCGCCGCAACGACGGAGACGAACGGATGCCGTGACACCGGCATCCACCGATGACGTCGAGACGCGAGGAGCCGGAGCATGACCGCCGCGACCGTGACCCGCGGACTGGTGGAGATCCGCAACGTTCACAAGTCGTTCCACGGTACCGAGGTGCTGCGGGGCGTCGATCTGACGGTCCAGCCCGGTGAGGTCGTCGCTCTGCTCGGCCCGAGCGGTTCGGGCAAGTCGACGCTGCTGCGCACGATCAACCACCTCGAGACCGTGGATGCCGGGTCGGTCACGGTCGACGGGGAGTTCATCGGCTACGAGCTGCGCCACGGCAAGCTGCACGAGCTCCGCGAGCGCGAGATCCTGCAGCGACGGACGCAGGTGGGAATCGTGTTCCAGAACTTCCACCTGTTCCCGCACCTGACCGCGATCGAGAACGTCATCGAGGCGCCGATCGCCCTCAAACGGCTGAGTAAGAGCGACGCCCTCGAGCTCGCCCGAGGCCTGCTCGACCGTGTCGGGCTCGCGCACAAGGCCGACGCGTATCCGCGGCAGCTGTCGGGCGGCCAGCAGCAGCGCGTCGCGATCGCCCGCGCGCTCGCCCTCCAACCGAAGGTGCTGCTGTTCGACGAGCCGACGAGCGCACTGGATCCCGAACTGGTGGGCGAAGTGCTCGACGTCATCCGGGATCTGGCGAAGCTCGGGACGACGCTCGTGATCGTGACGCACGAGATCGGCTTCGCCCGCGAGGTGGCCGATCGCGTGGTGTTCCTCGACGACGGCCGGGTGATCGAGCAGGGGTCGCCCGACGAGGTGCTCTCTCGACCACGGCACCCGCGCACGCGCGAGTTCCTCGCGAAGGTGCTCGGCTGACCGGCCGCTGTCCGCCGGTGGCTTCGACAGGCTCAGCCACCTCCCCTGAACCCCGAGGTCCCTGAGCCCGTCGAAGGGACCGGCACCCGCAGCACCCCGGTGGCTTCGACACGCTCAGCCACCTCCACCGTCCAACCCCAGACTCACAAGGAGACACAGCATGGCCCTCAGCAAGAAACAGGGGATCGCGCTCGGCGTGATCGCCGCAGCCCTCGTCGCGGTCGTCGGCGTCGGCGTCACCATCGGCCTCACCCGCCCCGTCGAGGCGGTCGCGGCGCCCGAGGCCTCGGCATCCGCTGCGAACACCCCCGCGGAATGGGTGCACACCGACGCCGTCCCCGCGGCCGTCGCCGCTCTGAAGGCGAGCGGGTTCACCCCCATCGAACCGGGCAAGCTGACGGTCGCCGTCGGTGCGTTCGTGCCGCCGCTCAGCTACGTGCCCGAGGGAGAGACCCTGCCGTCCGGAACGGAGCCGAACATCGGCTCGTTGATCGCCGAAGGGCTCGGCCTCGAGTACAACCCCGTGGTGGTGGCGTGGGCGGACTGGCCGCTCGGCATCCAGTCGGGCAAATACGACCTCATCACCGCCAACGTCACGGTGACCGAGGAGCGGAAGGAGCTCTACGACTTCGCGAGCTACCGTCAGGACCTGCTCGGCTTCGCGGTGAAGGCCGACAGCACGATCGGCAGGATCGAATCGGCCGACGACATCTCCGGGCTGAAGATCGTCGTCGGTTCGGGCACCAACCAGGAGAAGGTGCTGCTGAACTGGAACGAGCAGCTCGTCGCGGCCGGCAAGGCCCCCGCCGACCTCCAGTACTACGACGACACCGCCGCAGCGACCCTCGCCTTGCTGTCGGGCCGTGTCGACGCGACCTTCGGACCGAACGCGACCGCCGCGTGGGCAGCGCGCGAGACGGGCGAGACGAAGGTCGTCGGGGTGGTTCCGGGCGGATTCCCGCTGCAGGCCGACATCGCCGCCGGCACCCGGAAAGGCAACGGTCTCGTCGAGCCGGTGCAGATCGTGCTGAACGACCTCATCGCGAACGGCAAATACGCCGAGGTGCTGCAGGCCTGGAACCTGACGTCCGAGGGCATCTCGACGTCGCAGATCAACCCGCCGGGGCTTCCGAAGTCCTGACTCCCCGCGCACGGCCCGGTCTCGCGCGACCGGGCCGTGCCGCGCGTGCGCCCGAGAAGAATGGATGCCATGACCACGACCCTCACCGTCCGACTCGTCGACCCGCACGAATACGCCCAGGCCGGCCGGATCACCGCCGAGGCCTATCGCGCCAGCTACGAGGGGCTCTCGGAGGCGTACCTCGCCTCGCTCGCCGACGTCGCCGGACGGGTGGAGCAGGGCGAGGTGTGGGTCGCCCTCACCGACGGCGTGATCGTCGGCACGGTGTGGACACCGCGACCCGGCGAGCGCCTCTCACCCCTCGCGGAGGAGGGCGAACTCGACTTCCGTCAGCTCGCGGTCGCCCCCTCGGCGCGCGGCCGGGGCGTGGGGGAACGGCTCACGCGCCACGTGCTCGATCTCGCGCGCGAGCGCGGCGCGTCTCGCGTGGTGATGAACAGCGGCCCCGAGATGCTCGGGGCCCACGCGCTGTACCGGAAGATGGGCTTCCGCCGTCTGACGGAGCGCGAGCACCCCGTCGAGGTCGAGCCCGGCCGCTGGCTCGATCTGCGAGCCTTCGGGTTCGACCTCTGACGCACGCGCGGTTCGCCGCGACGGTCGCCGATCCGCAACGGATTCGGACGACGGCACCGGATGCCGCGCAGACGCCCCTGAATCCGATGCGGCCCTCCGCTCTGCTGAGCACAGCAGCCCACGCCGCGGCCTAGGGCGATCCGCGAAGATCCTTCGCGAAGCAGCGCGAGCCCGCGAAGCGCACGTACGGCTCGAAGACCTCGATCGGGGCATAGCCGATCCGCTGGTACAGCGCGATGGCCTCGGGCTGGCGGTCGCCCGTCTGCAGGATGAGTCGAGCGGCACCGCGAGCAGAAGCGAGGCGCTCGAGCTCCGCCATCAGCGCGCGACTGGCCCCCGTACCCCGCGCGCGGGGGGCGACGTAGACGCGCTTGACCTCCAGCTCCTCGCCGAGAGCGCGCAGCGCGGCATGGCCGACCGCCTCTCCGCCGGCGTCGAGAAGGAGCACGGTCTCGACGATCGAGGCGGGGTCGACGGCGAAATCCCGCGCCAGCACCGCGGCCGTCTCGTCGTCGAATGCGGCGAACACCTCCGCGTATCGGGGGGAGACCTCGGCATCCATCGCCTCGCGCAGCCCGACCGCCCGCGCATCGTGCCAATCGACGTTCTCGATCGTCCATGTCGTCTGCACCGCGGTCATGATCCCAGTCTGTCGGGGGCCGCGACGGCCGGGGCCGCGTCGGAAACGCCCGGTAACACGGGTCGGGATCGTCCGCGCGTTGCGCGCGGTGTCGGACGACTTGCACCCCGGGCCATGGCGGCGCAGAGTGTCCCGGTGACCTCCGCTCCCGCCCTCGACATCCCGCACGCCGACGCCACCGTCCTCGACAACGCCGCGTGGCATTCCCTCGCCGGCCCGCACGCCTCGTTCGCCATCGGCGGCGATCTCGTGCGTCGATATCCCGAGGACGTCGCCCCCTTCGTCGCCGTGCGCTCGTGGGACGAGCCCGGAGTGTGGGACGCCCTGCGCGACCTCGTCGGACCCGGCGCCGAAGTGGGCCTGTCGGGCTACGAGGGAGAGCTCCCGGCGGGCTGGGAGTTCCTGGGTGGCGGCGAGGGTGTGCAGCTCGTCGAGACCGACGCCCTGCAGACACGCCCCTTCGAGGAGGCGATCGAGCTCGGAGCCGCCGACGCCGCGGACATGATCGCGATCGTCGAGCGCAATCAGCCCGGCCCGTTCCGGCCCCGCACGTACGAGCTCGGCCGGTACATCGGCATCCGTCGCGAGGGTCGGCTCGTCGCGATGGCGGGCGAGCGCCTGCACCCCACCGGCTGGACCGAGATCAGCGCGGTCGCGGTGGATGCCGACCACCGGCGTCACGGGCTCGCCTCGCGTCTCGTGCTCGATGTGGCCTTCCACATCCAGCAGCGCGGCGACCGAGCGATGATGCACGCCGCCGCGGGAAACGTGAACGCGATCGCGGCGTACGAGAAGCTGGGCTTCACGCTGCGGCGGCGCAACCGCTTCGCGGCGGTGCGGACGCCGGCATAGGGTGCCCGACCCGCCTCCGCTCAGCGCGCGGTGCGACCGGCGGAGCCCAGGCTGACGGCGGCCTCGACCACGCGTCGGGCCATCGCCGTCTCGGCGGTCTTGCCCCAGCTGCGCGGGTCGTAGGCCTTCTTGTCGCCGTAGCGGCCGTCGATCTTCAGGACCTTGTCGTAGTTGCCGATCATGTGGCCGGCGATCGAACGGGTGAAGGCGTACTGGGTGTCGGTGTCGATGTTCATCTTGACGACACCGTGGGCGACCGCGGTGGCGATGTCGGCGTCGGACGACCCCGATCCGCCGTGGAACACGAGGTCGAACGGCTTCTCCCGCCCGACCTCGCCGCCGATCACCGACTGGATCTCGCCGAGGATCTCGGGGCGCAGGTGCACCGAGGCGGGGTTGTAGACGCCGTGCACGTTGCCGAAGGTCAACGCGGTCAGGTAGCGACCGGCCTCTCCCGCCCCCAGGGCGGCGACCGTCTCGCGCGCGTCGTCGACGGTGCTGTACAGCTTGTCGTCGATCTCGTGCTCGACGCCGTCCTCCTCGCCGCCGACGACGCCGACCTCGATCTCCAGCAGCGTGTTCGCCCGCACCGACTCGTCGAGCAGCTCCCGCGCCACGGCGAGATTCTGCGCCAGCGGCAGGGCCGAACCGTCCCACATGTGCGACTGGTAGAGCGGCTCGAGGCCGCGGGAACGCCGCTCGATCGAATCGCGCAGGAGCGGGCGCACCCAGTCGTCGAGGTTCTCGGAGGCGCAGTGATCGGTGTGCAGCGCGACGTTGACGCCGTAGTCGGCCGCCACCTCGTGCGCGTACAGGGCGAGCGCCTTGGACCCGCGGGCGCGGTTCTGCACGCGATTTCCGGAAAGGTAGAGCGCGGTGCCGACCGACACCTGGATGATGCCGTCGCTCTCCGCCTCGGCGAACCCCTGCAGAGCGGCGTTGAGGGTCTGCGAGCTCGTGACGTTGATCGACGGGTACGCGAACCCGCCCTCACGCGCCCGGTCGAGCATGTCGCGGTAGACGTCGGGGGTGGCGATGGGCATCGGGTTCTCCTTCGAAACGATGGTCGGGGGTGCGGGCGCTGGGCAGCGCCACGGAGGGAAGGGGGCGGCCGCGCGCTAGCGGCATCCGCACGAATGGCGGTGACGGAAGGTCGTGGGCACCTGAAGGCGTCGGGCGGGAGCATCGTTGCCGGAGATGCGCTGGAACAGCAGCTCGACGGCTCGCGAGCCCATCTCTTCGACGTTCTGAGCGACCGTGGTCAGCTGGGGTTCGAACAGGTCGGCCCATTCGAAGTCGTCGTACCCGCAGAACGCCACGTCATCGGGGATGGCGAGGTGGAGCGAACGAAGACCGCGGATGGCTCCGATCGACATGGCGTTGTTCATCACGACGAGGGCGGTCGGACGTCCGTGCGGTTCGCGGAACCGGCGGACGACGGCCTCCTGCGCCACCTCGGCCTTCGACGCTCCGTTGAGCACGAGGGTCTCGTCGACCTCGATCTCGAAGTCGGCCAGGGCACGGACGTAGCCCTGATACCGCTCGGAGGTCGACCCGAGGCCCGCCAGACCGGTGACGACCGCGACCTGACGGTGCCCCTTCTCCAGGAGGTGACGGGTCAGCAGGTACGACGAATCGATGTTCTCCGGCGTGATCTGATCGCAGTCGACCGGCGCGTTGCGGTCGATGAGGATCAGCGGGGTGTTCGAGGCGGTGATCTGCGGAATCGTCCGATATTCCGCGCCGACCGAGGGGGCCATGATGATGCCGTCGACCCGGCGGTCGAGGAACGACTCCACGACGCGTTTCTCCATGGTGGCGTCGTCGTGCGAGTCACCGGACACGAGCATGTAGCCGGCCTCGGTCACCTGCTTCTCGATGGCGTGCACGAGGGAGCCGAAGTAGGGGTTGGTCAGCGCGGAGATCGACAGCCCGATGGTCTGGCTGCGGCCGGCCGCGAGGGCGCGCGCGGCCATGTTGTGGCGGTACCCGAGTTCGGCGATGGCCGCCTCGACCTTCGCCCGTGTGGCGTCGCTCACATAGCGCGTGCCGTTGAGAACGTGCGAGACCGTCGTCCCCGAGACGCCGGCACGCGCGGCGACATCGTCCATGGTTGCCATCGGGTAACTCCATCGTCTTCGAATCCGTCCCGAGCGCCTGACACCGGGTGTGCTGCTCGGCGGGATCCGCCCAACCGTACCGCCCACGATAGCCGGGGAGAAATAAATAGCAAGCGCTTGCGCAAGCCCTTGCGCGGCCTTACGGTAGCCGAGCCGGACAAAGTTGCCCGGTTCACAGAGGCCAAGGGAGTCCCGAGATGTTCAAGCGATCCAAGAGGATGGTGGCGCTCGGAGCCGCCGTCATCGCCGGTTCCATGATCTTCACCGCCTGCAGCGGCGGTTCCGGCAGCGGTGGTTCGGGTGGCGGCGACGCCATCAAGATCGGCGTCGTCACCAAGACCGATTCCAACCCCTTCTTCGTCAAGATCCGCGAGTCGGCGAAGGCCGCCGCGGAGTCCGAGGGTGCCGAGCTCATCGCCCTCGCCGGCGCCTTCGACGGCGACAACGAGGGTCAGGTCGCCGCGATCGAGAACC
Organism: uncultured Microbacterium sp.; assembly: GCF_947489255.1. Lineage (GTDB taxonomy): Bacteria > Actinomycetota > Actinomycetes > Actinomycetales > Microbacteriaceae > Microbacterium > Microbacterium phycohabitans. Next base: position 278,748 of record NZ_CANLCY010000001.1, on the reverse strand, counting down.
TCGTCGGTCAGGGCGTGAAGGGCATCCTCATCACGCCCAACTCGTCGTCCGGCATCCTGAACGCGATCAAGCAGGCGCGCGACGCGGGCGTCATCGTCATCGCGCTCGACACCGCGACCGACCCGGAGGACGCGGTCGACGCGACCTTCGCGACCGACAACAAGCAGGCCGGCGTCCTGCAGGGCAAGTGGGTGCGTGCCGCCCTCGGCGACAAGACCCCTCAGCTCGCGATGCTCGACGGCACCCCCGGCGGCACCGTCGACACCTTCCGTCACGACGGCTTCCTCGAGGGCGCGGGCATCACCGAGGGATCGAGCGAGATCGTCGGCCAGGCCGACACCAACGGCGACCAGACCAAGGCGCAGACCGCGATGGAGAACCTCCTCCAGCGCGCGCCGGGGATCAACGCCCTCTACACGATCAACGAGCCCGCCGCAGCCGGCGGCTACGAGGCCATCAAGTCGGCAGGTCTCACCGACCAGGTCACGATCGGCTCGATCGACGGCAGCTGCACGGGTATCGAGAACGTGAAGAAGGGCATCATCGGCGCGACGGTCCTGCAGTTCCCGGCCAAGATGGCCGAGCAGGGCGTGCAGGCGGTCGTGCAGTACGCCAAGGACGGCACCAAGCCGTCCGGCTTCAACGACACCGGGTCGCAGCTGGTCACCGACAAGCCCGTCGACGGCGTCGAGTCGAAGGACACCACCTGGGGAGCCGAGAACTGCTGGGGCTGATCGGCCTCCGCTGACGAGCACACGTGCCGGGGGCGATCGCCTGCGCTGATCGCCCCCTGGCCACGTTCCCCCTTAACAGCCACGTTCGACACGTGAAGGACATCATGAACTCCACCCCGACCTCTGCGGTCGTCACCCCGGGGCAGAAGTCGCGCTCACTGCTCGAGCGCGTCATCCGCGAGCCCCTGCTGGGCCCCATCGGCGCGCTCCTGCTGGCCATCCTCATCTTCAGCATCATCACCCCGACCTTCCTCAACCCGAACAACGTCTCGCTGATCCTTCAGCAGTCGGTGGTCGTCGGCATCCTCGCCGTCGGCCAGACGCTCATCATCCTGACGTCGGGCATCGACCTGTCGATCGGTTCCGTCGCGGTGCTCGGCACCCTCGTCGCCGCCCAGGCCCTCGGCACCACCGGCCCCTTCGTCGCCCTCGGCGCCACCCTGCTGGTGTGCATGGCGCTCGGCGCCGTCAACGGCGGTCTGGTGACCGTCCTGCGCCTGCCCCCGTTCATCGTGACGCTCGGCACGTTCACCGCCATCCAAGCGGCGACACGTCTGTTCGCGGGCTCGCAGACCTACCAGGTGCCCGAAGGTCCGCTGACCTTCCTCGGCACGTCGTTCCGCATCGGCTCCTTCTCCACCACCTACGGCGTCGTGGCGATGCTGCTGGTCTACGCGCTGGTCTGGTACGCGCTCTCGCAGACCGCGTGGGGCAAGCACGTCTACGCCGTCGGCGGCAACATGACCGCCGCGAAGCTGTCGGGCATCAAGTCCGACCGCACGCTCTTCTCGGTCTACCTCGTCACCGGCATCATCGCCATGATCGCCGCGTGGGCCGCCCTCGGGCGCATCCCCAATGCCGACCCGAACGCCTACCAGAACGCCAACCTCGAGACCATCACGGCCGTGGTGATCGGCGGAACGAGCCTCTTCGGCGGACGCGGCAGCGTCATCGGAACGCTCATCGGAACGCTCATCGTCGGCGTGCTGCGCAACGGCCTCACCCAGGCCGGTGTCGACAGCCTCTACCAGAACATCGCCACCGGAATCCTGGTCATCATCGCCGTCGCCGTCGACCAGTTCGCACGTAGGAGGACCTCATGACCGGTTCTGCACAGGGGAAGACCCCCTCGCCGTACGCGCTCGAGGCGCGCGGCCTCGTCAAGCGGTACGGCAGCGTCACCGCCATCAACGGAGCGGACTTCGAGCTGCGTCACGGCGAGATCCTCGCGGTCGTCGGCGACAACGGCGCCGGCAAGTCGAGCCTCATCAAGGCCCTCGCGGGCGCCATCGTCCCCGACGCCGGAGAGATCCGCATGAACGGCGAGCGCGTGGTGTTCCACAACACCCGCGACGCCCGGGCCAAGGGCATCGAGACGGTCTACCAGGACCTCGCGGTCATCCCGGCGCTCGACATCGCCTCGAACGTGTTCCTCGGCCGCGAGGTGCGGCGCAAGGGCATCCGGGGGTCGCTGTTCCGCCAGCTCGACATGCCGCGGATGCGCAAGGAGTCGTCGGCGCACCTGGCCGATCTGAAGATCGGGATCAAGTCCGTCAACCAGGCCGTCGAGACGTTGTCCGGAGGTCAGCGACAGGGCGTCGCCGTCGTCCGCGCCGCCGCCTTCGGCCGCGGCGTCATCATCATGGACGAGCCGACGGCCGCTCTCGGCGTCAAGGAGTCCGGACAGGTCATCGACCTCATCCGCTCGATCAAGGACCGTGGCATCCCCGTGATCCTCATCAGTCACGACATGCCGCACGTGTTCGAGATCGCGGATCGCATCCACGTGCACCGCCTCGGCCAGCGGGCGGGCGTGGTCGATCCGAAGCAGCGCAGCATGTCGGAGGTCGTCGCCCTGATGACCGGTGCCGAGCGGCCCACCGACGACGAGCGCGCGGGACGTGTCTGAGCCGCGAGGCGTCTTCGTCGGACTGACGACGCTGGACGTGGTCCACGTCGTGGACCGCGCTCCGGCGCCGAACGAGAAGGTCACCGCCACGGCGCAGTTCCTCGCGGCAGGGGGACCTGCGGCGAACGCGGCGGTGACCTTCGCCGCGCTGGGCGGGGAGGCGACCCTGGTCACGGCGATCGGGCGCGGCCCGGTCGCGGAGGTCATCGTCGCAGACCTCGAGGGTCACGGTGTGCGGATCGTCGATCTGACGCCCGATGACCGGGATCGCGCGGCGGTGTCGGCCGTCAGCGTCAACCCCGCCGAAGCTCAGCGCAGCGTGGTGTCGATCGACGCGACCGGCGCGAACGTCGCCGCCCCCGCGCAGGCCGACGCGCAGGCTCTCGTCGGGGACGCCGACGTCGTGCTGATCGATGGGCACCACCCCGCCCTCGCGGTAGCCGTCGCCGGAGCCGCGCGAACGGTCGGTGTGCCGGTCGTCGTCGACGCCGGACGGTGGAAACCGGTGATGGACGATCTGATCGACCTCGATCCGCACATGCTCTGTTCGGACGACTTCCGCATGCCCGGCACCGACACCGCCGACGGCAGCGCGCAGGAGCTGCGCCGCCGGGTCGGTGTGGTCGTGACGACCCACGGAGCGGGCGCCGTCGACTACGCGGAGCGCGACCGGTCTGCGGGCCAGGTCGAGGTGCCGCCCGTGGACGCGGTCGATACGCTCGGGGCCGGCGACGTCTTCCACGGCGCCTACGCGTTCGCCGTCGCCGCCGCCGACACCGACATCCGCGAGCGCATCGCCTTCGCCGCCCGCATCGCCGGGCGGCGAGTGGCGACGATGGGACCCCGGGAGTGGCTCGCCACCCTCGGCACCCCGTCGACCGCCGCCCCCTCCCTCTCCGCCCCCTCTCCGTCCGGCCCGTCATCCTCCGAGGCCGAGAAACAGGTTCGACCATGACCACGCCCTTCACCCCGACCGTCGAAGAGCTCACCCTCGACGAGGTCGTCGCCCAGGCCCGCTCGCTCGCCGTGCCCGGAACGCGCCGCATCCTCGGCTTCACCGGCGCTCCGGGAGCCGGCAAGTCGACGGTGGCGGCGCACATCGTGGACGCCCTGGGCTCCGAGAGCGCCGTCCTCGTCCCGATGGACGGTTTCCACCTCGCGAACGAGGTCCTTCTCGCGCTCGGACGACGTGATCGCAAAGGTGCTCACGACACCTTCGACGACGACGGCTACGCCCACCTGATCGAGCGCATCCACGCGCAGAAGCCGACGGATGCCGTCATCTACGCCCCGGTCTTCCGGCGCGAGATCGAGGAGCCGATCGGCTCGAGCATCGGCATCCGTCCCGAAACGCCCCTGGTCGTCACGGAGGGCAACTACCTCCTGCTCGACAAGGACGCGTGGCCGAAGGCCCGGGCGGCCGTGGATGCCGTCTGGTTCCTCGCCCCGGCGGAGGACCTGCGCCACGAGCGCCTCATCCGGCGCCATCAGGCATTCGGGAAATCCATCGACGACGCGCGGTTCTGGACCCTCGGTTCGGACCAGATCAACGCCGACCTCATCCACTCGACCGCGCGCCACGCCGATCGCGTGATCCGTCTCGTCGACTGACCGAGGCGAGGACGCCCCCGGCTGCCGCGGAATACCCGTTCCGCGGTGGCCGGGGGCGTCGTCGTCGCACCGACGGGCGGGCGGGGTGCCGGGCCCCGGCGGTGCAGCCCGGCCCGAGGCGCGTCCGACGGGCGCGCCGATGCGATCACCAGCGCGACGCCTCGGATGGGCGGGGGCTGTCCCCCGACCGTGAAGCACGGAGGACGGGAGGCCGAGGCTCGCGATGCGGCTCGGACCGCGGCGGAACGGGGATCCCCCGTCACGCCGCTCAGACGGAGGGGCCGGTGGGTCGCTTCGCCGCACCGGCGGGCACGACGATCACCTCGACGCCGGAGTCCTGCTCGAACGGACGCAGCTGCTCGGGCGAGGCCCCGTCGTCGGTGATGAGCGTGTAGCCCCCGGACAACACGGCCCATGCCGTGAAGGGCGCGTTGCCGAGCTTGGACGAGTCGGCGAGCACGTGCGTGCGCAGGGCGTTGCGCGACATCGACTCCTTGATGATCGTCTGCGTCAGGTCGGCTTCGCAGATGCCGCGGCCCGCGACGATGCCGTCGGCCCCGAGGAACGCGTGGTCGGCGCTCACCCGGCGCAGCGCCTCCTCGGAAAGCGGTCCCACCGTGCTCTGGCTCGGTCGGCGCAGTTCACCGCCGAGGAAGATCACCGTGAACGGCGCCTCCATGAGCGTGGGCAGCTCGGTCAGGGAGTTCGTGATGACCGTCAGATTGCGGAACGACGTCAGCCCGGGCACGAGCTGACCGACCGTGGTGCCGCCGTCGAGGAAGACGGTGTCGCCGTCGGCGACGAGTTCGAGGGCGCGCCGGGCGATCGCGTGCTTCTGCTCCCACGCCTGGCCGTCGCGTTCGTCGACCGTGGTCTCGTGTCCGTGGCCCGTGAGCAGGGCTCCGCCGTAGGTGCGGGTGATGCGCCCGTCGCGTCGCAGCTCGGCCAAGTCGCGCCGGATCGTCGACGGCGAGACGGCGAGGACGGCGCTGAGGCTCTCGACCGCCGTCTCGCCCGACTGCACCATGGCGACGATGCGTTCGCGGCGTGCCCGGGTGGCGCCGCGGGCACCCGGCGAGGCCGGGACGGCGTCGGCGGACGACGGTGACGCGCTGTGTCGCATGAGAACGTGTCTATCGCACTCGGGCGAGCAGCACAGCCTGACGAAGCGCCTCGGTCATGCCCGCCCCGTCGGCGATCCCCGTGCCGGCGATGTCGAAAGCCGTTCCGTGGTCCACCGAGGTGCGCACCACGGGGAGCCCCACGGTGATGTTGACCCCGGCATCGATGCCGAGCACCTTCACGGGGCAGTGCCCCTGGTCGTGGTACATCGCCACGACGATGTCGAAGTCGCCGCGGACCGCGCGGAAGAACGCCGTGTCGGCGGGCACGGGGCCCTGGGCGTCGATGCCCTGTTCGCGCGCCTTCTCGATCCCGGGCGCGATCTTCAGCTCCTCCTCGGCGTACCCGAAGAGGCCGTTCTCACCGCCGTGGGGATTGATCGCGCAGACCGCGATGCGGGGCTTCTCGACCCCCGCGTCGACGAGGGTCCGGTGGGCACGCTCGATGGTGCGGGTCACCAGGCCCGGCTCGATGCGGTCGATCGCGTCGATGAGGCCGAGGTGGGTCGTCACGTGGATGACGCGCAGCGACCGCGCGCTGAGCATCATCGACACCTCCTCGGTACCGGTCAGATCGGCGAGCAGTTCGGTGTGCCCCGGGTAGATGTGCCCCGCGAGGTGCAGCGCCTGCTTGTTCAGGGGCGCCGTGCAGATGGCATCCACGGATCCGTCGACGGCCAGGTCGACGGCGCGCGCGATGTAGCGGTAGGCGGCGTCGCCCGCGGCGGCCGAGAGCTGGCCGAAGGCGACCTCGGGGGTCACGTTGGCGAGGTCGACGACCGGCACGGCCGCACCGTCGAAGTCCGCCTCGTCGGGGTGCTCGACCGCCGTGAACTCCACGTCGGAGCCGAGCATGCCGGCGACCTCGCGCAGCCAGGCCAGGTCGCCGATGACGACGGCGTGGGTCGTCTCGCGCACGGCGGGGTCCCCGAGGGCCTTCACGATGATCTCCGGGCCGACGCCCGCGGGGTCTCCCATGGTGATGGCGATGCGTGGACTGGTCATTGTGCTCCTTCGAGTTGCCGCTGCAGATGGGTGACGGCGCGGATGAGGGCTTCGTCGTCGCCGAAGGATCCGGCTTTCGAGACGAAGGGGAAGGCCGCCTGCGGAGCGTTCAGCCCGGGCTCGGCGAGACCCGCGGCCATGCCGCCGTCGAGGGATGCCGTCACGTGGAGCGTGAGGACGCCCAGTTGCTTGAAGCTCTGGCGGGAGGTCTCGCCGCCGACGACAACGATCCCATCGACGTACCCGCGCAACTCCGCGACGACGGCGGCGATGACACGGGCGTGCTTCGGATCAAGCGGGAGCGTGTCGTCGACGGGGCGCTGCACCCCGATCGCCGCGACGGCTCCGGTGGCGAGCGCCGCCCGCAACTCGCGGATGAGACGGGAGACGTCGCTGGGATCCTCCGCGTAGCACGCGACCGCCCCGTCGGCCACGAGCGCCTCGAGCTGGGCCGACGACCGCGCGGAGGCGCTCCCCGACACGACGAGGATGCGCGGATCGCGCTGGGTGGTGAGCGCGGGGAGAGTCGGAGCGGATCCGTCGTCCCGCGTCGCGGTGTCCGACCCGGACAGCTCGATCGCCAGTTGTCGGAACAGGCCGGCCGAACCGACCCACAGGGCGACGGAGGATGCGACCCCGATCTCGACGATGCGGCGGAGGTCGGCATCCGTCTCTGCGTCGAAGACGTAGATGAGCGGGCGCGAGTGCGGCGCCCCGACGACCGCGCTGCCGAAGGCGTCGGAGCGCAGCTCGTCGAGGCCCACGACGCGGACCGCGAAACCCGTCTGCTCGGCGAGCAGGCGCGCGGTCGGTGCCGCGAATCGCACGTAGCTCTCCGTGTCGTCGAGGTCGACCCCGTCGACGACGACGCGGGACTCCCGGGTGACCCGGCCCTGCTCCGGAAGCGCCGGCGCGAGGAAGACCGGCCCGGGCTGCTCGAGCCGCGACACGACCGCCCGGATGTCGGCCGCGATGGAGCCGCGCAGGAGCGAGTCGATCTTCAGGCCGAGGCGCATCGCCGGGGCCTCGAGCACGAGATCGATGCAGCGATCCCTCTTGTCCGCGGCGGCGAACGGCGAGAGGTCGCGGGTGTCGGAGCACAGGATGCGCACGTCGGCCCCGTGACCGGAGCGGGCGTCGATGGCGGACGACGGGATGACCTGGGTCGTGAAGCCGTGTGCGGAGAAGGGGGCGGCCGCGTCGAGAGCCCCGGTGAGGTCGTCGGCGATCACCGCCACCCCTCGCCGCGTCTCCGGCTCGCCGTCGATGTGCGTCGACATCAGGGGCGTTGCGAGGTGTGTCGGACGTAGGTGGTCTGACGGCGGAAGAACTGATCGAACCCGTGCGGGCCGTCGTCGCCGCCCAGTCCGCTCTCGCGGAAGCCGGTGTGGAACCCGTTCATCTCCTCGGGGCCCGTGCGGTTGACGTACACCTCGCCGAAGCTGAGGTCGTCGCTCGCGCGGAACGCGGTGTCGAGGCTCGAGGTGAAGACGTAGGCCGACAGCCCGTAGTTCGTGTCGTTCGCCCGCGCCACGACCTCGTCCCACGTGTCGAACGAGCTGATGGGCGAGACGGGCCCGAACACCTCGTGCGTGAACACCGCCATCTCGTCGGTGACGTCGGCGAGCACGACGGGGTTCATCCAGTAGCCGGCCCGGAAGGCCTCGGCATCCGGAAGATCCGCCCCGAGAACGACGCGGGCGCCCTGGGCGATCGATTCCGCCACCAGGGCCTGCGTCTTCTCGAGCTCGGCGCGGCTGACCTTGGGGCCGAGCTGCGTGGACTCGGACAGCGGATCGCCGACGACGAGCTCGCCGACGGCGGCGACGTAGCGCTGGACGAAGTCGTCGTACACGTCGCGATGGACGTAGATGCGCTCGGCGCAGATGCAGACCTGCCCGTTGTTCGCGTGCCGCGACGCGACGGTCTCGGCCACCGCGTGATCGAGGTCGGCGTCGGGCATGACGATCAGAGGGGCGTTGCCTCCCAGCTCGAGCGAGACGGGCTTCACCTGGGATGCCGCAGCCGCCAGGATCGCCTTGCCGGCGAACGTGCTGCCGGTCATCGAGATCATCTGCGTGGTCCGGCTCGTGACGAGGGCCGATCCGATGACCTCGCCCGGTCCGGTCACCACGTTGACGAGGCCGTCAGGCAGCAGGCCGCTCTCATGGATGATCCGGGCGACCGCGAGCGCCGACAGCGGCGTCTTCTCGTCGGGCTTGACCACGATGGCGTTGCCCGCGGCGATCGCGGGGGCGATCTTGCGCGAGGTCAGCGCCGAGGGGTAGTTCCACGGGATGATCGCCCCGACCACGCCGTGCGGTCGGCGACGGACCCACAGGCTCTCGCCCCTGTTGGGGGTGTAGCCCATCTCGTCGGTCAGGGTCTCGAGCAACGAGGCCGTGTAGCGGAAGTATCCCGACGTGGCGCCGGTCTCCCCCCGAGCCTCCGAGATGGGCTTGCCCACCTCGGCGACCAACAGCTGCGCGAGCTCCTCGGCGTGCTCGTCGAGCAGGTCGGCGATGCGGCGCAGGATCGCGGCCCGCTCCCCCGGCGGCGTCGCCGCCCAGGGCCCCCACGCGCGGTCGGCGGCGGCCAGCGCCCGCTCGAGGTCGTCGGTGCTGCCGTCGTGCACGACGGCGACGACTTCTTCCGTCGCCGGGTTGCGCACCTCGCGCGGCGCGCCGTGACCGGCGGTGAGCTCGCCGGCGATGAGCAGATCAGTGGTGATGGCGTTCGACATGATGACCTCTTTGCGTTCTTCTTCGGACGTCGTCGGATCAGGAGCGTGCGGCCTCGGCGTGGTACGTCTCGTACCACCCGCTCGAGATGCCCTCCGCGGAGAGCGAGGGGCGGAAGGGCCGCGCGTGGGTGCGGGTGATGTTCGTCAGGTCCTGCAGGCGCTGCCGCGCCAGCTCGATGCCGACGTTCCAGGCTTCGTCGGTGGTCGCCGTTCCGGCCTCGCGCCAGATGGAGCGGCCCGCGAGCCACCCGCTGGAGCCCGCCTTCGACGACAGCTCGACCTGGTCGGCGAATTCGGCGAAGTCCACGCCCGCCGAGAGGATGACCCAGGGGACGTCGATCGCGGCATCCAACTGCGCGAGGGCGTCCTCGGCGCGCGAAACGTCGCCACCGGCGCCGAGGTAGCCCGGGAACTCCGTCTTGAGCACGTCGGCACCGAGGTCCACGGCCAGCCGGCCCGACTCGACGATCCCGTCGATGCGCGCCTGCTTCCACGCCGACGACGTGGGGTCCTCCCCGGCGAGCGGATGCCAGATGGGCTCGACCACGAGGGGCATCGCCCAGTCGGCGGCCTCCTCCGCCAGCGCGGAGACCAGATCGCGCTGCTGCGCGGCGTACGGGGACTCGGGGCGGTAGAACCACAGGAGCTTCGCGACGTCGGCCCCGGCGAGCTTCGCCTGGCGGACGCTCCACGTCTCGCGCATCCGCGTGGCGCGCTCGGTGGCGTCGCCGAGGTAGCCGTCGTCCTCGAGGCTGACCATGACGCCGATGTCGCTCCCGATGGCATCCGACAGCACCGACTGGGCGTAGGAGTACTGCGGGTCGACCAGGAAGCCGCTCACCGATTCGCGCAGGCCGGCGATCACCCGGTGCTTCCCCTCGACCGTCTGTTCGTACGTGACCTTCGAGGGGTCGTCGTCGATGAGGATCTGGAAGTCGGAGAGGTGGTCGATCGCGCACAGCGTGAAGAACCCGTCGGCGGTCGTCGACCGGCGCAGCGATCGGACCTTGCCCACGTCGTGGGGCAGCGGAGCAGAGGTGGAGTGAGACACGGAGGGACCTTCTTCTCGTGGGTGGTCTGTCGAGGTCGGGGGCGGGATCAGCGGGGCGCGAGCGCGAGCAGCATCCCGGCGACGAACGTGTCGCCGAGGCCGAGCGTCACGCGGGGCGAGGGCGTGTACGGAGAGGGCACCGCGACGAGGCGGTAGCGCGGATCCGGCGACTCGCGGCGTAGCGACGCCGGGAGGGAGCCGAGGGCGGTCCCGGCCGGCATCTCGCGCGGCAGCACGGGGGCTCCGGTGACCGCGCGGGTCGCGGCGAGCAGGCACCCGGTCAGCAGCGCCTTCTCTTCGAGCGCGGGATCGCCGGTGGTCACGACGAAGGCGAAATCGTCGGCGTGCACGCTCAGACGGTCCAGTCCGAGCTCGTTCGCGATGGCGACCGCCGCCTCGACCGGATCGGACGTGGATGCCAGTTGATCGAGCTCCGAGAGCGACATGCCGAGACTGTTGACGAACCCGGCCAGCGCCGTGACGGTGGAGCGGGCGTGCTCGTGGCTCTCGTACTCGGCGATCTCGAAGTGCACGAGGCGGCGGCGCTCGGCGAGCCCCGCGAACCGGTCTTCGAACCACGCACGCGTGGGCTCGACGGCGGACGGCGCAGCCGTCTGGAAGCCGGACAGCAGGACCGTCGTCAGCCCCTGTCCCTCGACGTATGCGGCGAAGGCATCGTCCAGATCGAGGGTGCGTGCCGGGGCACGCAGGATGATGCGGGTCGAGCGGCGCGTCGTCACCTCGTCGGCATCGTCGGTGGCTGCGCGCAGCCGCACGCCCTGCGTGAACTGGAAGACGAAGATCGGGTCGTTCGGTCGCTCGGTCGACGGCGTGATCTCGCGGGGCGAGTGCAGGTCGCCGTCGTCGCCGACGACGCGGAGCCCGTCGTCCATCGTCTCGAGCTGCACGGCGGTCCGATCCGTCAGCGCGAGCACGCTCTGCACACCGAGGGATGCCAGCACGCGGGAGACCTGCGCGCCGGTCCCGCCCATCGTGGGCGTGCCCCGGAACGTGCGCGCGATCCAGTCGAATCCCCGACGCGCTGCGAGGACCTCGCCTCCGCGACCGTTGAGGATGCGATCGTGCAGCCATCGGGCGAGGTCGCGCACTTCCTGGTCGTCGTCGTCCTGCGCCTCGACGATCGCCGCGAATTCGGCCTCGCCGACGGAGCAGATGTGGTCGTTGCAGACGGAGAATCCGGTCCCGATCAGCGGCGCGGTCCGCACGAGCCCGTCGAGTTCGCCGAGGACGGCGGCGTACTTCGCTCGCGCCTCGTCGACCGTGCGGAGGTCGTCGCCCGACAGCGTCTCGCTCATTCCTGTGCCACTCCCTCGCGACCTCGTCGTCGATGCCGCGTCGCGCCACATGCCGCGTCGAACGCGGGAAGGTGGGTCGGGTGACCTCGTGATCCGAGACTAAGCGAGTCGCGCAATTTGCGCAACTAAATGTGAAAGTCGCGCGATATGCGCATATTGCGGGCGGTGACGGAGAACGAGGCGAGTCGAAGGCAGCGCCCTCTATCGTCGATGCCGTGACCCGCCGCCTGCGCTCCCTCGGCTTCCTCACCATCGGCCTGTTCGATCGCGAGGATCCGCGGGCCGGACACGAGACGACCCTGTCGATCATCGAGCGCGGCGAGCGCCTCGGTTTCGACAGCGCGTGGCTGCGCGATCGGCACCTGCAGTACGGCATCTCCTCGCCCGTGGCCGTGCTCGCCGCGGCTACCCAGCGCACGAGCCGCATCCGCCTCGGCACCGCGGTCATCCCGCTCGGGTGGGAGAACCCGTTGCGACTCGCGGAAGACCTGGCCACGGTCGACGTGCTCTCGGGCGGGCGCCTCGAGCCGGGGTTCTCGGTGGGGCCGCCGCCGCGCCTCGACGACGTCGCCGCGGCGCTGTACCCCGACACCGTCGAGCACGAAAACTTCGGATACGAACGCCTCGCGCGGCTGCGAAGGTTCATCGCCGGGGATGCGATCAGCGCCCGCGCCGGCACCGAGGGCATCGAGGAGTTCTCCGAGCGCGTGGAGCCGCACTCGCCCGGCCTGGCGGAACGCCTCTGGTACGGGGCGGGCAGCGCCCGATCGGCGGTGTGGGCGGCCGAGGACGACTTCCACCTCCTGACGAGCAGCGTCGTCCAGGCGGGAGAGACCACCGACTTCGACCGGGAGCAGCACGCGCAGATCCTGCTCTACCGCGAGACGCACCGCGCCGGTGAGCGCGCCCGCGTCTCGCAGGGACTGGTGGTGGTCCCGACCGACACGGCGTCACCCGCACAGCGCCGGCGCTACGAGGCATACGCCGAGGCGCGGCGCGGGCGCATCGGCATCCCCCACGGCCCGCGCGGACTGCTGTTCGCCGAAGATCTCGTCGGCACGTCAGAGCAGATCGCCGAGCGACTGCTGTCGTCGCGGGCGTTCCCCGAGGTCGACGAGGTGGCGTTCGCCCTGCCCTTCGACTTCGCCGCCGACGACTACGTGCAGATCCTCGAGGACATCGCGGGCCGACTCGGCCCGCTCCTGGGGTGGGCGCCGGGCGAGTGACTCGCCGCCGGTCGGCGGCCCGACCTCGGCCGGCAGTCCGGACTGACGTAGCGCGAACCCCTGACCCTGCGTGCGGCACCCACCGGCACGGCCCGCGCGCACAACCTCCGCGATGCGCACATCCTCCGCCGGCGTCCGCCCGTTCGGACCGAGGTTGCGCACATCACCGACTTCACGCGCAGCGCCGAGCGGGCGCGCACGAGCCGCGGCTCAGCGCTGCCGCGCCACCGCCCGCCCCAGTCGGCGTGCGGCCTCGCGCAGCCGTTCCTCATCGGTGTCGCCATAGGCCAGGCGCAGGTGGCGGTCGGCATCCGTCCCCGGTCCCGAGGGGAAGAAGGAGCCGCGCTGGTACTCCACGCCCTCGGCGCTCGCGTCGGCGGCGAGGCGGTCGGCGTCGATCGCGTCGTCGTTCACGCGCGGCCAGAGGAACAGCCCACCGTCGGGCACCGTGACCTCGAACGCCCCGGGCGCCTCCGCCTCCAGCGCGTCCGCCAGCGCGTGTGCGCGGGAGCGGTACAACGCCCGCGCCCGACCCAGCACCCGGTCGAACAGCTCCGCGTCGCTCGTGAGCAGCTCCGCGATCACGGCCTGGACGAAGGTCGACGAATGCGAGTCCTGGCGACTGCGCAGGGCCACGGCATCCGGGACCAGACGCGGCGGCAGCACGATCCACCCCAGCCGAAGCCCCGGGCCGAGCGTCTTGGTGAACGTGTTGACGTGGATGACGTGGTCGGAGTCGTGGAAGGGGGTCAGCGACTCGGGCTCCCCGCGGAATCGCAGCTCGCGGTAGGGGTCGTCGGCGAACATGACGAAGCCGTACTTCTCGGCCAGAGCGACCAGCTCACGCCGTCGCGCGGTCGGCAGTGACGACTGCGAGGGGTTGTGGAACTCGGGCACGGTGTACACCGCGGCGGGGCGCGCCCCCTCGCGCAGGCGCGCGGCGAGCTCGTCGACGTCGAGGCCCTCGGCACCCACGCGGATCGGCAGCACCCGCGCGTCGGCCAGCTCCAGCCCGCGCAGGAAGAGCGGGAACACGGGGTTGTCGACGGCGACGAGGTCGCCGCGTTCGAGCACGGCCTGCACGGCGAGCGCGAGCCCATGGAAGCCGCCGTTGGTGACGAGCACGCGCGCGACGTCGACGCCCTCGCGCGCGGCGATCCACTCGCGCAGCCCCGGGATCCCCTCCGTGCGGGAGTACTGCAGCGACGACGCTCCCGGCCGGGCGAGCACGCGCGCGGTCGCCTCCGCGAGCTCGGCGGTCGGCAGCACCGACGGATCCGGGATGCCGCCGAGCAGCTCGATCGCATCCGGGCGGCGATCGCGCAGGGTCTGATCGCCGAATCCCTTCGGCGCGGTGAACGCCTCGATGAGCGCGGGACGGGAACGGGGAAGGGACAGCACGGTCATCGGGAGCTCCGGAGGTCGGGGGACGGGATGGCGTCGACGAGGGCGCGGGTGTAGTCCTCGCGCGGATGCGAGAGCACGTCGTCCACACGACCGGCCTCGACGACGCGACCGTCTTTGAGCACCGAGACGGTGTCGGCGATCTGCCGCACGAGCGCGAGGTCGTGCGAGACGAAGAGGTAGGTGAGACCGCGCTCGCGCTGCAGGCGGCGCAGCACGTCGAACACCCCCGCCTGTACCGTCACGTCGAGCGCCGAGGTGGGCTCGTCGAGCACGATCACATCGGGCTCGAGCACGAGGGCGCGCGCGATCGCGACGCGTTGACGCTGGCCGCCCGACAGGGCGTCGGGGCGACGACGGGCCAGGTGGGGCGGCAGGCCCACGGCATCCAGCGCCTCGGTCACTCTCGTCGATCGCTCCCGCCGCGTGCCCACGCGATAGCGGTCGAGGGGTTCGCGGACGATGCGCCCGACGCTCCACGTGGGATCGAGGGAGGTGAAGGGGTTCTGATACACCAGCTGCAGGTGGCGTCGGATGCCGTGCAGCTTTGCGTCGGGGCGCCCCGTGACCGCCTGTCCGTCGACGAGGATGCGCCCGGCGTCGGGCGTCTCGAGGCCGAGCAGCAACCGTACCGTCGTCGTCTTCCCCGACCCCGACTCCCCCACGAGGGCGTGCGTGGTGCCGGGGGGAACGCGGAAAGACACCCCCGACACGGCGGGCCGCGCCGTGCCGTCGACGACGAAGCTCTTCGAGATCCCACTCACGTCGATGCGGGCCGACGCGGTGTCGGTGGTCCACGCGTCGACCCCGCGGTCGTCGAGATCGCGTCGGTAGCGGTCGGGGTTCAGTGCGGGCGCGTCGGCCTGCAGCTGCACCGTATAGGGCGAGGTCGGCGCGGCGAACACGGCGCGGGTCGGCCCGGCCTCCTGCACGCGACCGTCCTTGAGCACGACGATCTCGTCGGTGCGCTCGGCGGCGATCGCGAGGTCGTGGGTGATGAGCAGCAACCCGATGCCGAGGTCGGCGCGCAGGTCTTCCAGGAGGTCGAGGATGCGCTTCTGGATCGTCACATCGAGGGCGCTCGTCGGCTCGTCGGCGACGAGCAGGTCGGGACGCGGCAGCACGGCGAGGCCGATCAGTACGCGCTGGAGCATGCCGCCCGAGAGCTGGTGCGGGTAGGAGTCGTACGCGCGACGCGGGTCGGGCAGGCCGACGCGCGAGAAGACGTCGAGGATCGCCTCGCGCTGCTCCCGCGCGTCGCGGAGACCGGCGAGCGCAGCCGCCTCGTGCGCCTGAGCGCCGACCGTGCGGACGGGGTTGAGCGCGTGCGAGGGGTCCTGCGGCACGAAACCGATCCGACGCCCGCGCAGCGGCCGGAACGCCCCCTCGGACAGGCCCAGCACCTCCGTGCCGTCGAGCCCGACGCGTCCCTCCGCCCGCCCGACACCGCGCGGCAGCAGCCGCAGCACCGACCGCGCGATCGTCGACTTGCCCGAACCCGACTCCCCGATGAGCGCGAGACTGCCCCCGCGCGGGATCGCGAACGACACCTCGTGCACCACCGTCGTGCGCGCATAAGAGACCGACAGATCGTGCACCCGCAGGAGGGCGGGGGCCGGAACAGTCGCCTTCCGAGCGGAAGGAAGTGCGATGGTCATGAGGTCCTCCGAAGCCACCGGCTGATGCGGTTGATGGACAGCACCGTCGCCACCGTGACCAGGGCCGGCCACAGCACGAGCCACGGCGCGCGCGGGTAGTCCTTGCCCGCCGAGATGAGCAATCCCCAATCGGATGCCGGGGGCGGGTCGCCGTAGCCGAGGAACGCGAGCCCCGCGATGACGAGGATCGACAGTCCGAACTGCAGCACCGCGAGCGGCACGAGCGAGCGCGAGGCGTTGGGCAGCACGTGGCGGAACAGCACGTGCAGGCGCGAGCCTCCCTGCAGCCGTGCCGCCTCGACGGACACCGCGGAGCGCACCCGCAGCACCTCCGCCCGCATGACGCGGGCGAACACGGCCACGGCGGAGACCCCCGTGGCGATCGCGGCGTTGATGGTCTGGAAGCCGAGCGAGCTGACGATCACGACCGCGAGGAGGAAGGCGGGGATCGCCAGCAGCACGTCGATGAAGCGCGCGAGCACCACGTCGATCCACGATCCGAGGAAGCCCGCGAGCAGACCGATCACGCCGCCCACGATCACGCCGATCGCCACGGCGACCAGGGCGCTCGTCACCGACGACTGGGCACCGAAGACGATGCGGGCGAACAGGTCGCGACCCAGGTGGTCCGTGCCGAGCGGGTGCGCGGCGCCGGGGGCCTGGAGCTTGTCGGCCGGCACCCCGAGCGCGGGGTTCTGCGAGGTGAACAGCGTCGGGGCGAGCGACCAGCCGAGCACCACCGCCACGACGAGGAACGACACGACGACGCTCACCGGAACGCGCGGACGGATGCCGCGGACGCGGGCGATCGAGAAGCGCGGCACGAGGGCGGAGGCGGCGGTCATGCGACGCCCACCTCCTCGCGCCGCGACCGAGTCGACGCCTCCGGTGAGGCCGCGGGCCCGTCCGAGCTGGACGCGCCGCCGGCAGCGCGACCGCGGGAAGCGATAGACACGCGCGGATCGAGCAGCGGATAGGCGAGGTCGGCGAGGAGGTTCACGACCACGAAGACCAGCGCGGCGAGCGAGACCACCGCCTGCAGCACCGGCAGGTCCTGGCTCGCGACGGCCGATTCCACGAGGGTGCCCACACCCACGCGTCCGAAGATCGCCTCGGTGATGAGCGCCCCGCCGAGCAGCTCGCCCACGATCAGTGCGAGCACCGTCACGGTCGGCAGCGCCGATGGTTTCGCGAGGTGCCGCAGGAACAGCGCCCCCGATCGCAGTCCGCGCGAGCGCGCCACGGCGACGTACTCCTGCCGCGACTCGTGGTCGAGCGAGGCGATGAGCACCTCCGCGAGCTGGGCGGACACCGGGATGCCGAGTGCCACGGCCGCGAAGAAGGTCCCCCACGGCGTCTCGGTGTCGATCATGCTGAACAGCCCGAGGCCGAAGGCGAACACGTGGATGAGCAGGAGGCCGATGACGAAGTTCGGGACCGACAGGAACAGCGAGGGCAGCGACCGCAGCACGCCCTGTCCCAGGCGAGGGGGGAGGAACTGGGTGCCGTACGCGATGACGACCGCCAGCACGACGGCGACGAGCAGGGCGACCGCGGCGAGGCTCAGGGTCGAGCCGAGGGCGTCGACGACGAGCGAACCGACGGGCAGGTTGGATCGCAGCGAGACGCCGAGGTCGCCCACCACGAAGCGGCCGAGCGACGACGACAGCTGCACCCACCACGGCTGATCGAGCCCGTAGTAGGCGACGATGCGGGCGATGTCGTCTTCCGTGAAGCCGTTGTCGGGGTTGCGGAGGGTGCTGGTGACGGGGTCGCCGGGCAGGACGCTGATCACGGCGAACGTGAACAGGTACGCCAGCAGCACGACGACGATCGCCTGACCGGTGCGCCGCAGCGCGAAACGGCCGTAGGTGCGAAGCATGCGCGCTCCTTTCTCGGGACGAGGATCGGGGACGGATGCCGCGCACGCGCCCCCGACCGCGGTCAGTCGTTCAGCCAGGCGTCGAGGTAGTACGCGTAGGCGAGACCGTTGTAGGCGACGCCGCTCACCTCGGGGGCCTGCACGTAGATGCGCTGCACGATCTGCGTCAGGGGGACGAAGTACGCCTGCGTCAGCACGTAGCCCTGCAGCTCGTCGGCCACGGCGGCTCGCGCCTCGCGGTCGGTGGCCGTGGCGATATGCGTCGACAGGTCGTTGAGGGTGGCATCCGAGGTCCCGAGCTTGAACCAGTCCTCGTCCCCCTTCTTCTGCGCCGTGAGCACCCCGGCCACCGTGCCGACGTCGACGAAGCTGCGCGTGATCTCGGTCGCGGGCACCGTGGCGTTGCCGATGACCTTCTGTCCGTAGGTGGGCACGTCATAGGTTTCGAGGTTCACCTCGAAGCCCAATGCGGACAGCTGCTGATCGACGAGCTCGTCGACGGCCTGCGAGGCCTGGAGGTAGGGGTTGGGGTAGAGCGTGAACGTCAGCTTCTGCCCGCCCTTCGTGCGCGTGCCGTCGGCGCCCTTCACCCAGCCCGCCGCGTCGAGCAGAGCGGCGGCCTCGTCGGGGTCGTACGCGAAGTCGGCACCGTGATCGGTCGCCTCGAGCACGGTGCTCTGGATGAACGACTCGGCGGCGTGCCAGTCCGCGGTGTAGACGGTCGAGAGGATCTCGTCGCGATCGATGCCGTGCTGCACCGCCTGGCGCACGCGGATGTCGTCGAACGGAGCGACCGCGGTGTTCAGCGCGTAGCCGTTCACGAAGCCGAGGTAGCGCGGCGTCTCGACGGTGAGCCCCTCCTGCTTCAGGGCGTCCAGGTCCTGCGGGCTGGCGTTGTAGGCCACCTGCGCCTGGCCCGACTCGACCGACGCCGTGCGCAGCGAGGGCTCGGCGACCTGCTTGTACGTGATCGTGTCGAGGTACGCCGGACCGTCGTGCCCGAGCGCCTCGGGACCCCAGTCGTAGTCGTCGCGCTTCTTCAGCACCACGCTGTCGCCGTCGGCGACCTTCTCGACGACGAACGGCCCGCTGCCGATGTCCTTGGTCAGATCGGCCTGCTGGTCGGAGGGGAGGGCGAGGGTGGCCGGCGAAAGCAGGATCGAGCCGTGGTAAGCCAGCGTGGGGATGAAGCTGAGCGTGGGTGCCGAGAACGACACGGTCACCGTCGTGGCATCCACCGCCTCGGCGCCGAGGTAGTTGGCCGAGGGGAACAGGCCGATGCGGTTGATGCCCTCGTCGGGCCGTCCCTTCGCCCAGATGTCGATGTTCGCCACGACCGCGGCCGCGTCGAGCGGGGTGCCGTCGGAGAACGTCACCCCCTCCTTCAGGTGGAGCGTGAACTGCGTCTTGTCGGCGCTCTCGTCCCAGCTCTCGGCGATCCACGGGCTCAGCGTGCCCTCCGCGTCGACGTAGACGAGCTTGTCGGTGACGTTTCCCCAGATCTGTCCCTGATAGCTGGAGATCGAGCTGTTGTTGGGGATCCAGGTGGCGCCGAGCGAATCGATGAGGAACACGAGGTCTCCCCCGGTCTGCGGGGTCGAGCTCTCGGCCGGGGCGGAGGAGGAACCGGCGCCGCACCCGCTGAGCACGAGGGCGCCGGCGGCGAGGACGGAGGCGACGCCGGTGAGGCGACGGAGGCGAATGGTCATGACGTGACGTTCCTTGACTGCGGGGAGGGTTACAGGGCTTTGCCGGGGTTGAACAGTCCGGCGGGATCGAGCGCCGATTTGATCGCGAACTGCGCCGCGCGCACCCGGTCGGCGAGCTCTTCGGCGGCGAGCGCCCGCTTGACGGTGCCGATGCCGTGCTCGCCGCTGACCGTGCCGCCGAGGGCGAGGGCGGCACGCACGATGTCGTCGACGGCGTGGTGCAGCGCGGCAGGCGGGTTCGCGGGGTCGGCCCCCGCGGGGATCGGGAGCGTCACCACCGGGTGGAGGTTCCCGTCGCCGGCGTGGGCGACCGCGCTGATCTCGACGCCGTGACGGGACTCGATGGCCGAGAACCCCGCGAACATCTCCGCAATGCGTGATTTCGGCACGGCGACGTCGCCGCCCGCGAACCAGGAACACTCGTCGAACCTGCGCCCCGATCGTCGCAGTTCCCAGAGCACCTCGGCATCCGTCTCGCTCTCCACCCGCACACGGGCGCCGGCCGCCTCGAGCGCGGCGGTCAGTTCGGCGGTCTGCTCGTCGATGCCGAAGCCGTCGAGTTCGATGAGCAGCAGCGCCGCGCCGCGAGCACGCAGGTCCGAGTTCTGCGCTGCGTCGATGCCGACCAGCGTGGGCTCGTCGAGGAATTCGACGACGCTCGGACGCACGCGCGACGCCGTGATCGCTCCGATCGCCGTGGCCCCCTCCGCCGTGGAAGCGAAGAACGCCGTCACGGTGCGGCGCGCGACGGGGAGCGGACGGATGCGGACGGTCGCGCCGACCACGATGCCCAGCACGCCCTCGGACCCGACGAAGAGCGAGACGAGGTCGAGACCGGTGACGCCCTTGATCGAGCGGTGGCCCACCGAGACGAGGCTGCCGTCGGCGAGGACGATGTCGAGGGCGAGCACCGACTCGCGGGTCACTCCGTACTTCGCGCAGCGCAGGCCCCCGGCGTTCATGGCGATGTTGCCGCCGATCGTGGAGATGCGCCAGCTCGCTGGGTCGGGGGCGTAGAAGAGGCCGAGCGGGGCGAGCCTGTCGTTCAGGGCGGCGTTGAGGACGCCGGGCTCGACCACCGCGACCTCGTCGGCCGGCGAGACCTCCACGATCCGGTCGAGGCGGTCGGTCGAGATCACCAGCTGGTCGGCCTGTGCGCCGGCGCCGCCGGACAGCCCGGTCCCCGCCCCGCGCGGGACGACGCTCACTCCGTACCGCGCGGCGAGTCGCACGAGCTCCTGCACCTCGGCGACCATCCTCGGCACGGCCACGGCGGGCCCGTCGCCGGCCGGTTCACCCTGTCGCGGGGCCGTGCCCGCGTCCCAGGCGAACGACGCCGTGGCGGCCGACGGCGCGCGCACGTCGAGGTGCGGGGCATCCGCGCCCACGGCATCGAGGAGGGCGGATACGCCCGTGAGCGGGGCGAGGGCGGTGGGAGCGCTCATGGACGGGCCTCTCTCGGTGACGGTGGGACCAGGCTGGACGGCGGGGCTCCGGCCGAAGTTAGAGGCCGGAGCGGGCGCGCTCATCTCGACCGAAACGCGGAGTCGTCACACGTCATGGGAGGAAACGCGGAGTCGTGAAACGTCACGGAAAGCGCTGCGGCGTGCGACGTCCCTCCGGAGCCGTTATGTTGCGCCGCTTTCGCGCGAACGTGTCGCTGCGAGGCGTTGCGTTACGTCATCGATTGAGCCCCGCGCCGCCCTCGCGCGACAGTGATGACGACCCCGCCACCCGCAGAACAAGGAGCCCCGATGCCCGACCGCATCCACCTCGCCGTCGCCCTGGACGGGGCCGGCTGGCATCCCGCCGCGTGGCGCGAGCCCGGCGCGCGCCCCGCCGAGCTGACGTCGGCCGGCTATTGGCGCGACCTCATCCGCACCGCCGAGGACGCGAGCCTGCTCTTCGCCACGATCGAGGATGCGCTCAGCCTCGGCGGACGATCGGGCGAACCGGATGCCGAGACCCGGCGCGACCGCGTGCGCGGGCGTCTCGACGCGGTGCTGCTGGCGTCGTTCCTGGCACCGGCCACGGGCCGGATCGGCCTCGTGCCCACGGCGACGACCGCGCACCCGGAGCCCTTCCACCTTGCGACGGGCCTGCAGACGCTCGACCACGCGAGCCGGGGACGCGGCGGCGTGCGGCTCGTGGCCGGATCCACGGAGCAGGAGCGGGCGAACTTCGGCCGCCGCGCCGACGGACCCACCGGTCTTCCCGCCTCGGGCCGCGTCGAGGATGACCCGGCACTGCTCGCCGCGTTCCGCGAGGCGGGCGAGGTCGCCGAGGTGATCCGGCGCCTCGCCGACTCGTGGGAGGACGACGCGATCGTGCGCGACGTCGCCTCGGGGAGGTTCCTCGACCGGGACCGCGTGCACAACGCCGACTTCGCGGGCGAGTTCTTCTCGATCACCGGCGCCTCGATCGTGCCGCGCTCCCCGCAGGGCCAGCCGCTCATCACCGCTCTCGCCCATCAGAGCGTGCCGTACCGCTTCGCCGCGGAGCACGCCGACCTCGTGTTCGTCACCCCCTCCGACGCGGCGTCGGCCACCGGCATCCTGAACGAGCTGCGGGATGCCGCCGACGCCGTGCGCGCGCTCGAGGAGCCGCTGCGCGTCTTCGCCGACCTACTCGTGCTCGTGGAGGAGACGCGCGAAGCCGCCGACGCCGTGTGGAGCCGCCTCCGGGACCGCGCGCCGCTCACGACCGACGCGCGCGTCGTGGTGGGCACCGCCGACGACGTCGTCGAGGAGATCCGCGCTCTCGCCGCGGCGGGGGTCGACGGCATCCGCCTGCGCCCGGCCCGCGTGCCCGCCGACCTCGAGGCGATCGCCGATCGGGTGGTCCCGCGGGCGGCGGAAGCGGGCATCCTGCGTCCCGACGACGGTGCCGCCACGCTGCGAGAGCGTCTCGGACTCCCCCGCCCCGCCAGTCGCTACGCCCGTCAGGAGGTCGGCGCATGACCCGTCGGCAGATCCACCTCGCCGCCCACTTCCCCGGCGTGAACAACACGACCGTCTGGACCGATCCGGCCGCGGGGAGCCAGATCGACTTCTCGTCGTTCGAACATTTCGCCCGCACCGCCGAGCGCGGCCTGTTCGACTACCTGTTCCTCGCCGAGGGGCTGCGCCTGCGCGAGCATCGTGGACGACTGCACGACCTCGACGTCGCCGGGCGTCCGAACACCCTCGCGATCCTCAGCGCTCTCGCGGCGGTCACCGAGCACATCGGACTCGTCGGCACGCTCAACACGACGTTCAATGAGCCCTACGAGCTCGCCCGGCAGCTCGGCACCCTCGACCTGCTCTCGAACGGCCGCGCGGGGTGGAACGCCGTGACCAGCTCCGACGCGTTCCACGGCGCGAACTTCCGCCGCGGCGGTTACCTCGATCACGCCGACCGGTACGTGCGGGCGTCGGAGTTCGCGGAGATCTCGAAGGCACTGTGGTCGTCGTGGCGCGACGACGCGATCGAGGCGGATGCCGAGACCGGGGCCTTCTTGCGGGCGGGAGCGATCGCGCGGGTGCGGCACGCGTCGCGCCTGTTCGACGTCGACGCGGTGTTCGACGTGCCGCGCTCGCCCCAGGGGCGGCCGGTGATCGTGCAGGCCGGGGACTCGGCCGACGGCCGCGACTTCGCCACGGCCCACGCCGACGTCATCTTCTCGCTGCACACCGAGTTCGCCGACGCGCAGCAGTTCTACCGCGACGTGAAGGGACGGCTCGCCGCGCACGGTCGAGAGGAGGACTCCCTGAAGATCCTCCCCGCCGCGACCTTCGTGCTCGGCGACACCGCCGATGAGGCCCGCGAGCGCTCGCGCGAGATCGCCCTGGCGCAGGTGCGCCCGCAGACGGCGATCACGTACCTCGAGCAGATCTGGAACCGCGACCTCAGCGGCTACGACCCCGACGGACCGCTGCCCGACGTCGAACCCGACACGGGCGTCGAGACCGCACAGGGCTTCGCGGGTCGGCACGCGGCCATCCGCGCCCGGGTCGGGAAGCTGCGCGAGCAGGCGGCGGCCGAGAACCTCAGCATCCGCGAGCTCGTCATCCGTCTGACCGCGAACCACACCTTCGTCGGGACGCCGGAGCACGTGGCATCCGAGATCGACCGCTACGTGCAGGAGCGCGCGACCGACGGGTTCACCGTGGTCGGGCACGTCACCCCGCACGGCCTCGACGAGTTCGCCGACCGGGTCGTGCCGCTGCTGCAGGAGCGCGGGTCGTACCGACGCTCGTACGACGAGGGGGCCACCCTGCACGACCTGCTGGGGCTGCCGGCGGTTCGCGAACGGGTCACCGCGCCGTGAGCGACCTCGTGATCGTCGGGGCGGGACCGCGGGCGGTGATGCTCGTGGAGCGCCTGCTCGCACGGCGCACGCGCGCCGACGCCGTGCCCCTGCGCATCACGCTCGTCGACCCGTTCCCGCCCGGGGGCGGGCGCATCTGGCGGTATGCGCAGTCGCCCCTGCTGAAGCTCAACTCGATGGCGCGCGACGTGACGGTCTTCACCGACGAAAGCTGCGTCATCTCCGGTCCGGTGCGCTCGGGACCCTCGCTCATCGAGTGGGCGGAACGCGTGCGCGACGGGCGCCTGCCCGACGTGCGGATCGATGATCCCGAGCTGGCCGACGAGGTGGACGGTCTGCGCGGCGAGAGCTTCCCGACGCGCCGCCTGCAGAGCCTGTACCTCGACTGGTTCTGGCGCCGCACGGTCGCCATCGCGCCCCCGGGAGTCGAGGTGCGATGGCATCCGGGCAGCGTGCAGTGGGTCGACGAGACCCCCGAGGGGTGGGAGGTCGCGCTCGCCGACGGCATCCGCCTGAACGCCGACGTCGTCGTCTACGCGGTCGGGCACAACGGACGCGAGCCGGAGGGCACCGCCCTCGACGTGAGCGCCGCGGCCGCCGCCGCCGGCTTCGCCTACCTCGAGCCGGACTTCACCGCCGACGCCGACCTGACGCGCCTCGCCCCCGGCGACGACGTCATCGTGCGCGGGATGGGACTGGCGTCGGTGGATGCCGTGGTGCTGCTGACCCAGGGGCGCGGAGGCCGTTTCTCGCGGAACGCCCGCGGCACGCTCGTCTACATCCCCTCGGGGCGCGAGCCGCGGCTGCACCTCGGCTCGCGGCGCGGCGTGCCCTACCGATCGAAGGTGACGTCGCAGGTGCAGGGCGATCCTCCCGAGCGCGAGGTCCTGACGCCCGCGGCCATCGCCGAGCTGCTGGCTCGGCCCGGCACCATCGACTTCCTCGACGACGTGTGGCCGCTCATCGCGCGGGAGCTCGTGCGGGGGCACTACCGCGAGCTCTTCACCGGGCACCCCGAACGCGTCGGCACCACCTGGGAGGCGTTCCGCGCGACGCTGCAGGCGGTCGACGGCGATACGGCGGCGCTCCGCCGCGCGGTCGCCGAGGTGGTGCCGGATCCCCTCGACCGGTTCGACGTTCCGCTCCTGGACGTGCCGCTGGGAGAGGAGACCTTCCCCGACGAGCGGGCGGTTCACGCGCGCGTCCGGCGGCACATCGCCGACGACCTGCTGCTGCGCACCTCGGCGCAGCACAGCGCGACGCAGGCGCTGTTCCTGACGATCCTGGGCTCGTTCCTCGCGCTCGGCGACATCCCGGTCGAACGGTGGAGCGCGCGCTCGCGAGCGGTCGACCTGCCCGTCACGTGGCACACGTTCTTCAGCTATGTCGCGTCGGGACCACCGCCGCACCGCCTGGAGGAGCTGCTCGCGCTCGCCGACGCGGGCGTCGTGCGCTTCCTCGGGCCCGAGCTGTCGGTGCACCTCGACCCGACCCGAGGCTTCGTCGCCACCTCCCCCCGTCACGGCGGCGAGATCGTCGCCTCCGCGCTCGTCGACGCGTGGCTGCCCGCACCCGCGGCGGCCGCGAGCGACAACCCGGCCCTGCGCGAGCTCGCCACCCGGCACGGGCGGGAGGTGCACGTGTCCGACGAGCAGTTCAGCGGCTCGCTCGGACGCATCGACACCGACCCCGACGGGCGGGTGATCGGCCGCGACGGCTCGGCGCACGCGACGCTGTTCGCACTGGGCCCGTTCACCGCGGGGCTCGAGGCCGGAGCCTTCACCCGGCCGAACTCCAACGCCCTGTCGTTGCGGCACACGGACCGCGTGGCGGGGGCGGTCACGAGCGCCGTCGCCCTCCGCCGCGTCGCTGGTATCCGCTGACCCGGCCCGTTTCGCCCGCGCCGATCGAGCGGAAGGAGGGCAGGATGGAGGCCTGCGCAATCCGAACCCGGGCGCGCGGCGAACACTTCTCGTAGTGCGACGACGCCACGAAAGGACGACATGCGACTGGCGACGACCCTCCGGCGGTTCGAACTCGACACCCGCCCCATCCACCCCGAGACCCGCCGGGCCCTCGACCGGCGATGGGCGGAGCTGCCCGAGCACGCCAAGACGCCCAGCCAGCTCCTGGGGCGCAGCGCGGTGGGGTGCGAGGGCACGCACGGGGTCTTCCCGAAGTGCAATCTCACCTGCTCGCCCTGCTACCACTCGGCGGATGCCAACAAGGTGCGCATCGACGGGGAGCACACCGTCGACAACGTCACCCGCCAGATGGACTACCTGCGCGAGGTGCGCGGACCCCGCGCGCACGCGCAGCTCATCGGCGGAGAGGTCAGCCTTCTCAGCGCGGAGGATCACGCGCGATCCCTGCTCGCGATGCGCGCCGTCGGCCGCGAGCCGATGTCGATGACGCACGGCGACTTCGACTACGACTACCTGCTCGACGTCGTCCTCGACGAGGACGGCAAGCCGCGTTTCGACAAGGTGTCGTTCGCGGCGCACTTCGACTCCCTGATGCGCGGCCGCCGGGGCGCGGTCCGCCCGCGGGGCGAAGCCGAGCTGAACCCCTTCCGCGAGAAGTTCGCGCGCATGTTCGTCGACCTCAAGCGCGACCACGGCGTCAGCAGCTACCTCGCCCACAACATGACGGTCACCCCGTCGAACGTCGGCGAGGTCGAGCAGGTCACGCGCGACGTGCTCGAGATGCCCTTCGACATGATGTCGTTCCAGCCCGCCGCCTTCATCGGCGACGACCGCCGCTGGCGCGAGGACTTCGGCGAGGTCACGATCGACGCGGTCTGGGAGCGCATCGAGGCCGGCGCGGGGCAGAAGCTGCCGTGGCAGGCCACGCAGTTCGGCGATCCGCGCTGCAACCGTTCGACCGTGGGCGTGCGCGTCGGCAAGACCTTCGCACCGGTTCTCGACCCCGAGGACCCCAAGGACATCGCGGCGCGCGACCGGTTCCTCGCACACTTCGGAGGCATGATCTTCGGCGGCATCCCGCGTCATGTCCTGGCGGTCAAGGTCGTGCGCGCCCTCGCCTCGCACCCCGGCGACATCCCTCCGCTGATCGGCCTGATGTCGCGCGTGCTGCACCGCGCGGGCGGTCTGCGAAAGGTCGTGTCGGCCGCGCGCCGCGGCAAGGTCTCGTTCAAGACGTTCGTGATCCACAACTTCATGGATGCCGAGCAGGTCGCGCCCGCGTGGAAGCTCATGGAAGAGGGCGTGACCGCCGACGACCCGCTGCTGCGCGAGACGCAGGAGCGCCTGGGCGCGTGCATGTACGCCATGGCTCACCCGGAGGACGGCCGTCTGGTGCCCGCGTGCGTACAGCACTCGGTGCTCGACCCGAAGGAGAACGAGGAGCTTCGCCGCATCCTGCCGCTGCCGACGGTGCGCCCGGGTGCGACGGTGACGGCTCGCCCGTCGGGGCTGACCGCGGTGCGCGAGACGGGGTCTCGCACGGCGTGAGGCGCGTGCGGATGCCGTGACCCGCCGCCGGAGCGACTGCGCCGCGGCGTTCGGCGCGGCCTCCGGAACGTTCCGCGGCGCGACGGGCCGCCTCAGCCCGCGACGACGTGCGCGAGTTCGACCGGGACCGACACCGCGATCTGGTCGCCCGGCCGCAGGGGCGAGACCGACGGCACCTCCGCGTGCAGCGTCAGCGCTCCGGCGCGCACGGTGACCTCGCTGCGCGCACCCACCGGCCGCCGCGCCTCGACCGTTCCGACGAGGCCGAGGGAAGCGGCATCCCCCGCCTCGCCCACGCGCACGTCCTCCTGGCGGAACACGAGCGTCGCGCGACCGTCGGCGACGCCGACCGCGGCGACCTCGCCGAGCGCGCTGCGATGCATGCCGCCGCGCACCTCCCCGGGGACGGCGTTGCGCGTGCCCATGAGCTCGGCCGCGCGCAGACTCTCCGGGCGGCGGTAGGCGTCGACGACCGTGCCCTCGTGCAGCAGCCGGCCGTGCTCGACGAGGGCGATGCGATCCGCGACCCGAGCGGCTTCGTCACGGTCGTGCGTGACGAGCAGGATCGTCGGGGCGAGGTCGGCACGCACCGCCTCGAGCAGGTCGTGCATGTCGGCGCGCAGGGCCGGGTCGAGGGCGCTGAACGGCTCGTCGAGCAGCAGCACGGCGGGCTCGGCGGCCAGGGCCCGGGCGATCGCGACGCGCTGCTCCTGCCCGCCCGACAGCTCGCCGACCCGGCGTCGGCCGTACCCGGCGAGCCGCACGGTGTCGAGGTAGCGCTCGGCGCGCGCGCGGGCGCGAGCACGCGGCATCCCGGACACCCGGTCCGAGAAGGCGACGTTGTCGAGCACCGACAGGTGCGGGAACAGCAGGGACCGTTGGAACACCATGCCGACCCCGCGCCGCTCGGCGACGACGTCGGCGACATCGCGCCCCGCGATCGAGACCGTGCCGCGGTCGGGGTTCTCGAGCCCCGCGATCACGCGGAGCAGTGTCGACTTGCCGGAGCCGCTCGGTCCGAGCACCGCCGTACAGGTGCCCGCGGCGACCGTCAGCGACAGGTCGTCGAGGGCGGGGGCCGTCGACGAGGCGAACGTCTTCGTCAGTCCCGTCAGGACCAGGTCGGCGCTCACGCGACCACCTCTTTCCGGGTTCGGGGGCGGCGGCGACCGCAGGCGAGGACGCCGATCAGCAGCAGGACGGGGGGCACGACCGCCGACAGCGACATCAGAGCCACGGCCGCGTCGTTGCCGAGACCCGCGGCCGCCGAGGCGACGACGATCGGCAGGGTGACGACCTCGCCCCCGCCCACGATGAGGGTGACGATGTAGTCGCTCCAGGCCACGAGGAACGCCAGGAACGCGGCGCGCGCGAGAGCCGGCGCGATCAGGGGCAGCTGCACCCGGCGCAGCACCTGCAGGCGGCCCGCGCCCAGCAGCCGCGCCTCCTCCTCGTACGAACGGTCGTAGGCGCCGTAGGCGGTGCGCATGACGAACGCCGTGTACGGCAGCGCCATGACGGTCAGCACCATCGCCACCCCGACGGCCGAGGGCACGTGCGCGCGCAGCAGCACGATGTTGACGCCGAGCACGGCGGCGAAGGGGGGAAGGGCGATGGGTGCGAGCAGCAGCACCGAGACGAACCGTGCCCCGGGCACCGCTCCGAAGGTGAGCGCTCGAGCGGCGAGGGCGCCCAGCAGGGTCGCGGCGACCGCGACGACGACACCGAGTACGAGGGAGCGGCCCAGCGCCGGCACCGCGCCGAAGGCGATCGCCTGGTCGAGGGAACGGATGCCGAACTCCGTGGGGAGCGCGGACGGAAAGCTCCAGCGATCGGCGAACGACCACAGCACGAGCGGCAGCAGCGGGAGCGCGAACCACACCGCGAGGACCACGGCGAACGTGCGGCGCACGATCCGGCCGGCGCCGCGGGGGCGGGTGAGGGGACTGTCGACGGCGGTCACCGCCACGCCGCCGTCCGTCGGAGGGCGGCGAAGGTGAGGGCCACCGCGACGAGCGCCAGCACGCTCGTGACGAGGGCGACCGCCGCCGCTTCGGGCCGCGAGTCGAGCGACACGCCCTGGAACAGGCGCACGGCCAGGACCGGGAGCGGCTCGGGCGAGGTGCGACCGAGAAGCCACAGCACCTCGTACGACCCGAGGGCGTAGACGAAGCTGATCGCCGCGCCGATGAGGATCGTCGGCGCCGTCAGCGGCAGCAGAACGTGGCGGAACCGCTGCGCGCGGCCGGCCCCGAGCAGGGCCGCGGTCTCGTCGTAGGTCTGGATGCGGGTCGCGAGCGTGCCCGTGACGATGAGGGCGATGAACGCCGACTCCTTCCACGCCAGCTCGACGATCGCGGCCCCCCAGAGCGGACCGCCGACCCACGGCGCCCACGACTCCGGGGGGATGCCGAGGAGTCGGGGCAGCACACCGGCGTCCGACAGCAGCAGGCCCACGGTGGCCGCGGCGATCAGGTGCGGGACGGTGACGGTGAGGGTGCCGAGAGCCGCCACCGCGCGGCTGCTGCGCGTGCGGGAGACGATCACGACGGCGGCGAGCGTGCCGATGACCACCGCCAGCACGGTGCTGACCGCGGCGACGCTTACCGAGACGCCGACCGCGGCGAGCAGCTCGCCGGGACGCGCCGTGAAGGCCGCCACCCCCGGAGTGGGTCGTCCCACCACCGGCAGCAGCCCGAACGCCTGCAGCGCCGTCGCCCCGATGCCGCCGCCCAGCACCACGAGGGCGAGAACGACGGCGGGCAGCACCAGCACCGCCCCGCGCAGCCTCTCGCGGGGCGAGCCGCGGCGCCGCGCGACGGGCGCCCAGGTCACCGCGAGAGCACGTTCTGCCGCCACCCGTCGTCGAGGGCGGGCACCCATTCCGCGGCGAGCTCGCCGTGCGCGTTGCGCGAGAGCTCGTCGTACGCGGGCACGACCGGCGAGGCCGGCAGAGCATCGAAGAGAGCGCGGTCCTCGGCCGACAGGGCGTTCAGGTCGAGCACGGGGAACTGACCCCACACGTCGGGCTCGGCCTTCTTCGCCTGCTGCTCGGCCGAGAGGGCGACATTGGCGACGACCATCGCGCCCGCCGCGGCGTCGGAGTTCACCGGCAGTCCGAGGAAGCTGGCGTTGCCGACCGTGCCGTCCTCGAGCGTCAGCACCTTGGTCTGGGCGGGGTAGGTCCCGTCGGCCACGAGGCCCGTGAGCGTCGCCGGGCCGTAGGTCATGGTCATGTCGACCTGCCGGTCGGCGAAGAGCTGGCCGAGCTCGGTCTCGTTCGCGGGGTAGGTGTCGCCGCCGCGCCACAGGTTCGGCGCGAGGGCGTCGAGGCGGTCCCACAGCGCCGGTGCGAGGTCGTCGTAGGCGTCCTGCGAGTAGGCGGTGGGTACCTCGTCGGCCCCGCCCGACACGCTCGCGAGGGCCTCGCGCACGAAGACCGATCCGGTGAAGTCCGGCGGCGCCGGGTAGGTGAAGCGGCCGGGGTGGGCATCGGCCCAGTCGAGGACCCCCGCGAGGGTGGTCGGCGGGTCGGCGATCGCCTCGGCGTTGTAGGCGAGCGTGAACTGGGCCTTGTGCCACGGCGCCTCGCACCCGTCGACGGGCGTGCCGAAGTCGGACTGCAGCAGCGGGTCGTCAGCGGACGTGTTCGCCATCGACGGCAGCATGCCGGTCCACCCGCAGCGCCAGGCTCCCGCCTCCTTACCGGTGCGGAAGTTGTCACCGTTGACCCAGACGAGGTCGACGCTGCCGTCTTCGCGACCCGCCTGCAGCTCGGTGAACACCCGGTTCAGCGCATCGCGGGTGTCGGTGACGGGGACGCGCTCCAGGGTCACGCCGTATTCGGCGACCGCGGGGGCGAGCACGTCGTCGACGTAGGCGTTGCCCTGGTCGTCGCCGCCGTACATCCACAGCTGCACGGTCTGGCCCTGGGCGGCCGAGAGCACGGCATCCCAGTCGGCGAATTCCGCCGTCTCGGGGGCCGCGGGTGCGGCGCACCCGGCGAGGGCGAACAGGGCGGATGCCGTCGTCACGGTCATCGCGGCGAGACGACGTCGGCGTCGAAGGGGGGTCATGGGGCTCCTCGGTCGGGACCGGCGACCGCTGGTCGCGCGCGGACTTAGGGTATGGGGAAGCGGAGGAGAATCGATGGAGCCGAACGGAACCGACGCGCCTGCGCGCCGTGCGATGCGTCGCCCCCTCCTCCGGTTGGCGCTTCTCGGTGTCTTCGTCGCCGTCGTCGCAACGGTTGGGTTCGTGTTCGTCCCGCACGACGTCGAACAGATCAGGACGTGGTCGAGCCAGGCCGGATGGACCGGTGCGGTGCTCTTCACGCTGCTGTACGCGGCGCTCACGCTGAGCCCGGCGCCGAAGAACGTCCTGGGCATCGCCGCGGGCATCGTCTGGGGCTTCCCCGTCGCATTCGCGATGGTCTACATCGGTGCACTGATCGGCGCCGCGGCCTCCTTCATCATCGGTCGTGCCCTGGGGCGCGAGGCGGTCGAACGCTTCACGGGGGCACGGGTGGCCCGCCTGGATGCCGCGATCGGCCGACGCGGACTCCTCGCCGTCCTGAGTGCGCGCCTGATCCCCGTCATCCCGTTCACGCTCATCAACTACGGCGCGGGGCTGACCTCGGTGCGTCGCCGCGACTACGCGATCGGAACCGCGGTGGGCATCCTCCCCGGGTCGGCCGCGTACGTCGCGCTCGGCGCGTTCGGCTGGGAGCTGGGGCCCGGCTTCTGGATCGCCCTGGCCGCGATCGGCGTGCTGGTGATCGGCGGTCTCGTCGCGGGGGCCGTCGCGCGCCGCCGTCGCGAGGCGGGGGCGCCCGGTGCTTGACCGCGCGATGCGTGCGGTGCTCTCCGGTCCCCTGGAGACCGCGGCCGCCGCCCTCGACCGCCCCGGGATCACGCCCGATCGACTCACCGTCGCCGGCCTCGCGCTCGCCCTCGCCTCGGCCGGGGCGGCGGCGGCGCAGTGGTGGGGCGCGGCGGTCGTGCTGTGGCTGCTGTCACGGGTGGCCGACGGTCTCGACGGCACGCTCGCCCGGCGGCGACGGGCGCGCGGCGACGGCGGTGAGAGCGAGGCGGGCGGTTTCCTCGACATCGCGGCCGATTTCATCGCGTACGGCGCGGGCGTCTTCGGCGTCGCATGGGGGGCGACGGCGGCGTTCGGCATCCCGTGGTGGCCGTTCCTGCTCGTGCTGGTGGCCTACTACGTCAACGGCACGGCGTTCCTGGCGTTCTCCTCGATCGCCGAGCGGACGGGGCGTCGGATCGACGACGGCCGGTCGTTGTCGTTCCTCGGGCACATCGCCGAGGGCACCGAGACGATCGTGGTGCACGCGCTGTGGCTGATCCTGCCGTTCTGGGCGGGGTGGATCGCGCTCGTGTGGGGGCTGTTCGTCGGGGTCAGTGCCGTGCAGCGCGTCGTCGTGGGGTATCGCCTGCTGCGGTGAGGGGCGCCGGTTCGGCGCCCCGCGGCCGCGCATCGGCCCCGCCGCGTCAGCCTCGCCGCGTCAGCCCCGCCGGATCAGCGCCGCCGCCTCGGCCCGCCGGATCCGCCCCGCCGCGTCAGCCCCGCCGCCGCCGCACGCGGCGCAGCAGCCGGATCGCCGCAGCGACGATCCCCGCGCGCAACGCCCCCTGCGCGTCGCGGACGGCGGCGTTCCACCCGGCGTCGGAGTACGTGGGATAGGCGTGCAGCACACCGGCGAGATCGCGCACCGTGAGCCCTCTCGAGACCGCCGTCGACAGCTCCCCCAGCGACTCCCCCGCGCGCGGGCCCACGATCGTGGCGCCCACCACGCGCCCCTTCCGGTCGACCGCCAGGCGCGTGAACCCGTCCGTGCGCCCCTCCGCGATCGCGCGATCGAGGTCGTGGTGCGCGGTCTCGACGACGCGCAGGCCCCGCGTCGCGGCATCCGCCGTCGACACCCCCACCGCCGCCACCTCGGGCGAGGTGAACGTCACCCGCGGAACGTCATCGAGACGCACGCGACGCGACAGACCGAGCACGGCGTTGGTCGCGGCGACGCTGCCGAACATCCCCGCGGTGTGAGTGAACCTCGGGAGGGGGGTGACGTCGCCCGCGGCGCGGACGCGCGGATTGCTCGTCGCGAGCGTGCGATCGACCGCGATCGCGCCCGATGCGTCGAGGTCGACGCCCGCGGCGTCCAGCCCCAGTCCCGTCGTGTCGACGCGGCGGCCGAGAGCGGCCAGGACCCGATCGGCGACCGCCGTCGTGCCGTCGTCGAGCCGCGCAGTGGTGCGCCCGTGCTCGCGCTCCGCCCCGGAGAGCGTCGTCCCGAGGCGCACCTCGACGCCGTCGGCGCGCAGGGCCGACAGCACCAGGGCGCTCGCGGCGGGATCCTCCTTCGGCAGCAGACGATCGCCGCGGTGCACGAGGGTCACGCGACTGCCGAGGCGAGCGAAGGCCTGCGCCATCTCGCATCCGATCGCTCCTCCCCCGAGCACGAGCAGCGTTTCCGGCAGCTCCTCGAGGTCCCACAGCGTCTCGTTCGTGAGCACGTCGACCCCCTCGGGCACGACCGGTGCGCTGCCGGTCGCGACGAGCGCGTCACGGAAACGGATGCCGACCCCCTCGACGACCAGCGAGCGGGGGCCGTCGAAGCGGGCGCGACCGCGCAGGGTGTACACGCCCGTCTCGGCGAGGGTCTCGGGCGAGTCGACGGGTGCGATCGCGGCGATCGCGCCCTTCACGTGCGCCATCACGGCGGCGAAATCCACGCGGACGTCGCCGGCGTGGATGCCGAGCCGCCCGGCATCCCGTGCGTCGTGCGCCGCGTCGGCCGCGGCGATGAGCGCTTTCGAGGGAACGCACCCGGTGAACAGGCATTCGCCGCCGAACCCGTCCGCCTCGATGAGCAGCACACGCGCCCCGAGCACGGCCGCGGTGCGCGCCCCGACGAGCCCGGCGCTGCCGGCACCGATCACGACGAGGTCCCAGTCCCCCCGACCCGCTTCGACGGCGGTGAGCGGACGGGCGCGACGACGCGAGACGGAGGCCATTCCCGAAGCCTAGGGTGGTCGGAACAGGAGGTGGCGCGATGACCACACCGTTGCGCCGCTACGGCTTCGGTGCACGCTGGTACGACGTGCTCTCGGGCGAGCGCTGGGTCTACCGGGCGGGCCGGGAGGCCGGCATCCGTCTTCTCGATCCGCGTCCCGGCGACACCGTGGTCGACCTCGGCTGCGGCACCGGGTTGAACTTCGCCGGTCTCGTCGCGGCCGTGGGCCCCACCGGACGCGTGATCGGCGTGGACCGCAGCCCCGACATGCTCGCCGTCGCCCGCCGCCGCATCGCCGCGTCGGGATGGTCCGAGACGGTGACCCTGGTGTCGGCGGACGCCGGGACCCTCGACCCCTCCGTCCTGCTCGACGCGAACGGAGGGCGCGGGGTGGATGCCGTGTTCTCGACCTATGCGCTGAGCGTCATCCCCGCACGCGACGAGGCCTGGCGACGCGTGTGCGCCGCGGTGCGTCCGGGTGGACGCGCCGGCATCGTCGACATGCAGCGCCCGCGGGGCCGGTGGCGGGTCCTCGAGCCCCTCGCCCTGCTGGCGTGCGCGACGGGCGGCGCCGACATCGACGCTCACCCGTGGCGTCTGCTCGAACGCGACGCCGCCGATCCGCGTCGCATCGCCCGCGCGGAGCGCAAGGGCGGGCACCTGGTCGCGGTCGCGGCGGAGCTCTCCCCCGCCGTCACGCGCTGACGCCGCGCCGCGCCGACCCGTCGAGTGTCCAAGACACGCCGCCTCTCGAGGGTGCGGCACGGCGTTTCCTGGACACTCGACGGCTTCCACCGCGCCGGTTCACCGGCGCAGGGACGGCGCGGCGAACGGGGCGCGCGACATCCCACCGCGCCTCGATCGACTGTCGAGTGTCCGAGACACGCCGGCTCTCGGGGGTGCGGCACGGCGTTTCCTGGACACTCGACGACTTTCGCGCGGGCTCAGCGCACGCGGCGCGCGATCTCGGCGAGCGCCTCGGCGAACGACTCCTCGGCTCCCTCGCGACCGCCCGACAGGTTCACGCCCACGACGCCGGGAAGCGCCAGCATCTCCAGCGCCATCGCCACCGCCAGGGCGATTCCCTCGGCGCGCGGATCGCGGGCCCGGCGCACACGGGCGAGGAAACCGTCCGGCAGCACCAGCGTGGTGAACGACTCGAGCAGATCCGCCGACTGGTGATCCACGACCACCGGTACGCACGGGATGTAGCGGATGCCGTCGCCCGCCTCGTCGATGAAACGGCGCACCGGCACCGCCCCACCGGCGTGGTTGACGAAGCACACGTCAGCACCGGCGCGCTGCTTCTCCCGCAGGCGGGCCGCGCGCCGGTCCACCGGCGGGGCAGCGGGCGACGCGGCGACCGACACCACGTGTCCGGCTGCGCGAGCCAGGGCCGTCGCCTCCGTCGAGTCGAGGTCGAACACGGGCGCCGCGTCGGGTCGGTGACCGGTGCGCGTGTGGTCGCCGGTCACGCAGTGCACCCCGGCGACGCCTTCGACCGCGAGGGCCGCGAGCTCGCCCTCGATCGCCACCCGGTTGCGGTCGCGCATGTTCAGTCCGGTCCACACGCGCAGGCCCCGCCGCTGCAGCAGGTGCGCCCGATAGGCGGGAGGGAACTGCACCCGCGCACTCCCCGCGTCGCCGGCCAGGACGGCATCCACCTCTCCGGTCAGGATCGCGGCGCACCCGTCGATGGATGCCACGCTCAGCGCCCGCGCCGGGAGGTCGGCCACGATCCACGGGCGCGTGCCGAGGGCCGCGAGGGTCGCAGTGGCGGCGGCGGTGCGCGGTCCGGGCCCCACCGCCGTGGTGCGATCGAGCCCCGACCACGGCACGGTCGGGCGGTGGACGAACGCGCAGCGGTGCGCCGCGTCGACCTCGCAGGAGCCGTCGAAGCCCACCCCGCCGCAGGGACCGTATTCCATGCGCTTGGGGCAGGAGTCGATGAGGGGAAGCGCGCTCATGCGGGGAGTGTACGAACGCCGTGTTTCGACGAATGTTCATGGCGGCAACATCGCGGAAACGCGCGCTGCCTACGCTCGTCGATACCCGCAGCATCCCCGGAGGTCGCCATGATCACGGCCGGCACCACGTTCGGTTCCGACGTCGACGACGTCGACACGCTCGTCGACGACCCGCTCACCCTGCTCGTGCGGTGGTTGCCGCCGCACGACAGCGAGCTGCGACCCCTCGCCGCCCTGGCCACGATGGGCCGCGACGGCCTGCCCTCGCTGCGGCACGTGCTGGTCAGCGACCGCGACCTCACGGGGCTGTACTTCCACACCGACGCCGCGAGCGCGAAGGTCGCGCAGATCGCCGCGAATCCCGTCGCGGCGATGTCGGTCGCCTGGCCCGAGGTGGGGCGCCAGCTCGTCGTGCGCGGGATCGTCGAGCGGGTCAGCACCGCCGACGCCGCCGAGGTGTACCGCCAGCGTTCGCGCTACCTGCAGCTGCTCGCGTGGCTGAACACCGACGAGAACGCCCACCTGCACGTACTCGAACGCCGTCACCTGTGGGCGGAGTTCGACGCCGCGCATCCCGAGCTCGAGCCGCCCGAGCGCTGGGTGGGCTTCCGCATCCGCCCCGTGACGCTCACCTTCTGGCGGGGTGACGCCCTCGGTCAGAGCACGCGCCAGCACTACACGCTCGCCGACGGGCGTTGGATCGGCCGGATCAAGGCGGGCTGAGCATGGACATCACCAGCGTCACCTCGTACCGCGTCGCCCGTTCGCGCGCCGACCTCGCCCTGCGCGACGGCGAGGTCGTGATCGCCGGCGGCACGTGGCTCATGAGCGAGCCGCAGCCGGGCACGACGGGTTTCGTCGACCTCACGGGCCTCGACTGGCCCGACCTCGAGGTGAGCGAGGAGGGCCTGCGGATCGGCGCGACCTGCACGATCGCGCGGCTGCTGACGTGGGTCGAGCACGAGGCCCCGCCGGCGTGGACCTCCCTCGCGCTCGCGCGCCCCGCCGCCGACGCCCTGCTGGCGTCGTTCAAGATCTGGAACACCGCGACCGTCGGCGGCAACGTGTGCCAGGCGTTCGCTGCCGGGGCGATGATCGCCCTCCTGTCGACCCTGGATGCCACGGCCCTGGTGTGGACGCCCGACGGCGGCGAGCGCCGCATCGCGGTGGCCGACCTCGTCATCGACAACGCCGCGACCTCGCTCGCGCCCGGGGAGATCGTGCGCGCCCTCGACGTCCCGCTGCGCGCCCTCACCGCGCAGGTCGGACTGCGCAAGATCGCCCTGGCCGAGCTCGGTCGCTCGGGTGCGGTGGTCACCGCCCGCGTCGATCCCGACGGATCGAGCGTGTTCGTCGTGACGGCGGCGGTGCGCCGCCCGCGCGTGCTGCGCTTCGCGCGCGTGCCCGGAGCCGGAGAGCTGCGGGATGCCGTGGCCGGCGCGACCGATTTCTACACCGATCCGCTCGGCAGCGCCGATTGGCGCCGCGGCGTGAGCGTCGTGCTCGCGGAGCGGCTGCGGGCGGATTTCGCGCGCGCGTCGCAGCGGGGTGCGGCATGACGGCGGCATCGCTCGTCGGACGGCGACCCGCGGCGCCGGAGCGCCGGAACAGCACCGCCGGGGAGGCCGTCGCATGAAGTTCCACGTCAACGGCTCCCCCCTCGAGGCGGAGCCGCGGCCGGGCCAGAGCGCCCGCACGCTGCTGCGCGAGACGGGCCACGTCGAGGTGAAGAAGGGCTGCGACGCGGGCGACTGCGGCGCGTGCTCGGTGCTGCTCGACGGGACGCCGACGCACTCCTGCATCATCCCGGCCATGCGGCTGGAGGGACGCACGATCACCACCGCCGCGGGCCTCGCCCCCGGCGACGAGCTGCACCCCGTGCAGGAGGCGCTCGCGACGGGCTTCGGGTTCCAGTGCGGCTTCTGCTCCCCCGGCATGAGCGTCACGGCATCCACCCTCACCGCCGATGATCTCGACGACCTCGACCGCCGCATGAAGGGCAACCTGTGCCGGTGCACCGGATACCGCCCGATCCGCGAGGCCATCCGAGCCTCGGTGCTCGGCCCCGTGCGCGAGACGGGGACCACCGCCCCCGCCCCGGCCGATGGCTGCGGCGGTACCTGCACCGGTCACGGCGACGCCCCGGCATCCCCCGCTGCGACGACCGGACGCGTCGGCAGCTCGACGGTGCCCGAAGCGGCGCGGCGCATCGTGCAGGGCCGCGAGCCGTTCACGTTCGACGAGCCGGTGCCCGGCGGACCCCCGCTCGTGCTGCGCGTCGTGACGTCTCCGCACGCGCACGCGCGCGTCGTGGCCATCGACAGCGCGGCCGCCCTCGCCGTCCCCGGCGTTGTCGCCGTGTTCACCCACGCCGACGTCCCCGACGTGCGTTACTCCACCGGTCGACACGAGCACCGCACCGATGACCCCGACGACACCCGCATGCTCGATGACGTCGTGCGGCACGTGGGCCAGCGTGTGGTGGCGGTCGTGGCCGAGACGGCGGAGGCGGCGGATGCCGGCTGCCGCGCGGTGCACATCGACTACGAGGTGCTGCCCGCGGTGTTCGACCCCGAGGAGGCCCGCCGACCGGGGGCACCGCTGCTGCACCCCAACCGCACGCCCCAGGAGCGGGTGATGGCGGCCGAACGCAACGTGGTCGCCGGTTTCCACACCGGTCACGGCGGTGACATCGACGCGGCCCTGGCCGCGAGCTACACCACGGTGACCGGAGAATGGCGTTCCTCGCGCGTGACCCACGCCGCTCTCGAGACGCACGGCGCGGTCGGCTGGCTCGACGACGAGGGACGGCTCGTCATCCGCTCGTCGACGCAGGTGCCGTTCCTCGCCCGCAACGAGCTCGCGCACGTGTTCGGCCTCGAACGCGACCGCGTGCGCGTCTACGCGACACGGGTCGGCGGTGGATTCGGCGGCAAGCAGGAGCTGTTCACCGAAGACCTCACGGCTCTGGCCGTGCTGAAGCTCGGGCGTCCGGTGGCCTACGAGTTCTCGCGCACCGACCAGTTCGTGCGGGCGTCGCTGCGGCATCCGATGCGCGTGCGCGCGACCCTGGGGGCGGATGCCGACGGCACCCTCACGGCGATGAAGCTCGACGTGCTGAGCGACACCGGCGCCTACGGCAATCACGCGATCGGCGTGCTGTTCCACTCGTGCGCCGAGTCGACGACGCTCTACCGCGTGCCGACGAAGTGGATCGACGCGGAAGCGGTCTACACGAACAATCCGCCGTCGGGGGCGTTCCGCGGGTACGGGCTCGGGCAGGTGGTGTTCGCCGTCGAGTCGGCGATGGACGCCCTCGCCCAGCAACTCGGCCTCGACCCCTTCGACCTCCGCCGCATCAACGCCGTCCGCCAGGGCGATCCGCTGCACCCCGACGACGACGAGAAGTACGAGGAAGACCTGATCTGGGGCAGTTACGGGCTCGACCAGTGCCTCGACCTCGCCCAGGACGCCCTGCGCCGCGGCAACGGCGTCGAGGCTCCCGAGGGGTGGCTCGTCGGCGAGGGGATGGCGACGGCCATGATCGCGACGATGGCGCCGCGCGGGCACATCGCGCACACCACCGCGACCCTGCGCGCCGACGGCACCTACCTGCTGCGGGTGGGCACCGCCGAGTTCGGCAACGGCACCTCGACCGTGCACCGGCAGATCGCCGCCACCGTGCTCGACGCGCCGCTCGAGCGCCTCGAGCTGTGGGCCGCCGACACCGACGCCGTCCGTCATGACACGGGCGCCTTCGCCTCGGCCGGAACGGTGGTCGCGGGCAAGGCCCTGTTCGGCGCGTGCACGGCGCTGCGGCGACGCATGGTCGCGATCGCGACCGAGCTCGCGAGCGGGGAGTCGGTGCTCGTCGGGGCGGGGGCTCCGTCGGGACTCGAGGCGGCGGGCGGCGGGGCAGGGGCCTCGCGGGGACTCGAGGCGGCAGGCCGCGGGGCAGGGGCCTCGCGGGGACTCGAGGCGGCAGGCCGCGGGGCAGGGGCCTCGCGGGGACTCGAGGCGGCCGGCGGCGGGCAGACCGAGGAGGGTTTCCGGGGAGACGTCCCGCCCACCGGCGCGCTCGCGGGGGCGTCGGGAGGGACCGGCGCCTCGCCGGAGCACGGTGCGGAAGAGGATGCCGCGCACGTCGAGTTCACGGCATCCGGGATCCGGGTGGGCGACGCTGTCGTCACGTGGGAGCGTATCGTCGCGGCCGGAGCCGGCGAAGACGACGAGGGGCTCACGGCGGATGGCGCGGAGTTCGGCGATCTGCGCTCGCTCGCATTCAACGTGCACGCGGCGCGCGTCGCGGTCGATCCCGAGACGGGGACCGTCAAGGTGCTGCAGTCGGTGCAGTCGGCGGATGCCGGCGTCGTCATCAACCCCGCGCAGTGCCGTGGACAGATCGAGGGCGGAGCCGCACAGGCTCTGGGTGGAGCGCTGTATGAGGAGGTGCTGCTCGAGGACGGCGTGGTGCAGAACCCGGTGTTCCGCACGTATCGCGTCCCGCAGTTCGCCGACGTGCCCGACACCGAGGTGTATTTCGCCGAGACCGACGACAGCCTCGGCCCCTTCGGGGCGAAGTCGATGAGCGAGTCGCCGTACAACCCCGTGGGAGCGGCGATCGGCAACGCCGTGTCACGCGCGGTCGGCCGGCGCGGGTACGAGTTGCCGTTCTCGCGGGATCGGGTGTGGAGGCTCGCGGGCGGAAGCTGACCGCGCTCGCGCGTCGCGTGGGGGCGGGGGCTTGGCGTGCGGCGTGGGGCGGGGCTGTGCGCGAGCGGCGTGGGGCGGGGGCTGTGCGCGTGCGGCGTGGGGCGGGGCTGTGCGTGGGGTGGGGTGGGCGTGGTGTGGGGTGGTGTGGGGCGGGGCCTCGTCCCGAAAATGGCGGTGCGTGTCCCACTTATGGCTAGTGCGCGCGCGCTCAACTGACCATAAGTGGGACATGGGGCGGCGGACGGGGCGGGAACGGCAGGCGAGGCCGGGGACATGGGGCGGCGGGCGGGGCGGGCGCACCCTTGTCCCACTTATGGCTGGTGCATGTCCCACACATGGCCGGTGCGGCCAGGCTCAACCGACCAGAAGTGGGACATGCCCGGCGCGGCAGGCGGAGCGCAGGCTGCGGGCGGAGCGCAGGCGACAGGCGGGGCGGGCGCACCCTCGTCCCACTTACGGCTGGTGCATGTCCCACATATGGCCGGTGCACGCGAACTCAACCGACCATAAGTGGGACATGCCCGGCGCGGCAGGCGGAGCGCAGGCGACACGCGGAGCGCAGGCATCTGGCGGAGCGCAGGCGGCGAGCGGAGCGCAGGTGGCGGGCGGGGCACAGGAGGTGGGCGGAGCGCAGGCGGCCGGCGGGGCGGGCGCACCCTCGTCCCACTTACGGCTGGTGCATGTCCCACATATGGCCGGTGCACGCGGACTGAACCGACCATAAGTGGGACATGCCCGGCGCGGCAGGCGGAGCGCAGGCGACAGGCGGAGCGCAGGCGGCGAGCGGGGCGCAGGCATCTGGCGGAGCGCAGGCGGCGAGCGGAGCGCAGACGACAGGCGCAAGCGTCAGCGGGGGGCCGCACCCTCGTCCCACCCATGGCTGGTGCATGTCCCACATATGGCCGGTGCGCGCGAACTTAACCGACCATAAGTGGGACATGCCCGGCGCGCCAGGCTCAGCCCTCCAG
Organism: uncultured Microbacterium sp.; assembly: GCF_947489255.1. Classification (GTDB taxonomy): domain Bacteria; phylum Actinomycetota; class Actinomycetes; order Actinomycetales; family Microbacteriaceae; genus Microbacterium; species Microbacterium phycohabitans. The sequence goes on along the minus strand of NZ_CANLCY010000001.1, from coordinate 236,916 downwards.
CGGCACAGCCGTTCCGGAGACCCGGATGCCACCGGATGCCGGGACCTCGACCTCGAGCACGCTCGGCCGCCCGATGTGGCGACCCTGCCGCACGGTGAAGGCGAACGGCGCGGGTACACCGATGCGGTCGCGCAGGTAGGCGCCGAGCGAACCGGCAGCGGAGCCGGTGGCGGGGTCTTCGGTGATGTCGCCGACCGGGAAGAGGTTGCGGGCCTCCGCGACGAGGCCGTCGGCGAGGTCGCCCGCGACGTGCACGGTGATGACGGTTCCCTTCCATCCGCGCTCGTCCATGAGCGTCCGCAGCCGTGCGGGGTCGAACGTGAAGACGTCGAACACCTCGCGCGACGCGATCGCGACCACCGGGTGCAGGTTGCCGGCGAAGGTCTGGGCGAGCGGCATCCGCTCGTCGAGATCGGCGCGGCGAAGCCCCAGGATGCCGAGGAGTCGGTCGGCGACGTCGGGTTCGAGGTCGATCGTGTACGGCTCGACACTGGTGAACCCGGCACGGACGCGCCCCTCGGCGTCGCGGTCGGTCGAGACCTCGACGACGCCGGCCGCGGTGTCGAACGTGAAGGGGCCGGTGCCCTCCGCCTGGGCGAGCGCGACCGCCGTGGCGATGGTGGCGTGCCCGCAGAAGGGGACCTCGGCCCCGGGCGAGAAGTAGCGCACCGCCGCGCGACGGCCGTCGCGGCGACCCACGAAGGCCGTCTCGGGGTGGCCCAGGTCGGCCGCGATGCGCTGCATCTGCGCGTCGTCGAGGGCCGTGGCATCCAGGACCACTCCAGCCGGGTTGCCGCCGCCGGGTTCGGCGGCGAAGGCGAGCAGCTGCAGGATGCCGGGGGTCTCGGTCATGGCACCATCCTCGCCGAACCCCGATGGGAGAGGTGCGGGCCACTTCGCCGCGAGTGGCCCCTCACTCGCACCCCGGCAGCCGTGGCCGCATTGCCCGCTGCGTCCGACCGGCGTGCACGACCGCGGGCCCCGACCCCGACACGCCGGGCAGCCCCGCCGCGAGGACGGGTGTCGGCGCTCCCGCCCGCCACCGTGCACGCGGCACCGGAGCGCCCGGGCTATCGGCGCGTCCGCCGGCTCAGCGCACCTCCGCGCCCAGGTGCAGCACCGCCTCGGCGAGAGCGCGAAGCCCCGCCGCCACGTCGGCGCCGGTCACCGCCTCGTCGGGGTGGTGGCTGATGCCGTCGGGGTTGCGGAGGAAGAGCATGCCGACGCCGGTGATCGCGCCGATCGACATCGCGTCGTGTCCGGCGCGGCTGAACAGCGTGGGCGCTTCGCCCCCGATGCCCGCGCGCACGACGTCCTGCAGCAGCGGCGCGCAGAACACCGCGGGGGCGCTGTGCACCTCGCGGGCGTGCCAGCGCAGGCCGCGGCGCCCCATGATCGCGTCGAGCTCGTTCGAGATCTCGTCCCAGGTGTGGTCGCGCGTGTCGTCGAACTCGCCGCGCAGGTCGAGCGAGAAGTGCGCCTCCCCCGGCACGACGTTCACGGCGCCCGGGAAGGCCTCGAGCTGACCGACCGTGCCGATGATGTGGTGCTCGCCGCGGCAGATGCGTTCGACGGCGAGGGCGGCCTCGCTCGCGCCGAGCAGCGCGTCGCGCCGCATGTCGTAGGGCGTGCCGCCGGCGTGCCGGGCCTCCCCCTCGACGACGAGCTGGAAGCGCCGGGCCGACGCGATCGACGACACCGCGGCGAGCGCCTGCCCGCTGCGGTGCAGCTCGGGCCCCTGCTCGATGTGCGCCTCGAGGTAGGCGACGAGTTCCTCGGGTCGGCGGGCTGCCTCGCCGATACGACCGGGATCGAGGCCGAACTCGCGGAAGGCCTCTCGCAGCGTGGTGCCGTCGGCGTCGGCGAGGTCCCACCAGGTGGCATCCCACTGCCCGGCCACCGCCGACGACCCCAGCAGGGCCTTGCCGAACCGCGTGCCCTCCTCGTCGCTGAACGCGATGACCTCGAGCGCGAACGGGAAGGGACTGGATGCCGCCCCCTCGGCGTCGACGTCGCGCAACAGCCGGACGACCTCGAGCGCCATCAGCACCCCGACGATGCCGTCGAAGCGCCCGGCGTCGGGAACCGTGTCGAGGTGCGAACCGAGGAGCAGCGCGGGGGCGTCGGGGGCGCCGGTCGGGGCGAGCCGCCCGACCTGATTGCCGGCGGCATCCTGCCGTGTCGTCATGCCCAGCTCGCGCATCCACTCGGCGGCGAGGCGGTTGACCCGGGCGTGCTCGGGCGAGAGGTAGACGCGCGTGATGCTCCCGGGGGTCGCCGTGACGCGGGCGAGCTCCTCGCAGCGGCCCATCACGCGGCGGGCCGCGGCCGCGAGGCGCTCCGGAGCGACCTGCAGGCGGGTCGCGAGGGTCATGCGGGGCCTCGCCGCTCGGCGGGACCGCGGGTGCCGACGGGCGCGGCGGAAACGGCGGCGAGCACCGGACCGGCGGCTGCCCCCGCGGCGGAGACGCGTGCGGCGGCGGTCACGATCCGGCTCCGGCGTACACGCCCTGCGCCGCCTCCACTCCCCCGCCCGCGGCCACCGCGGCGCCGTGACGGCGCAGCACCGCCTCGAGCGCCGCGAGCGTGGTGAGCACGGCATCCTTCCGGGCGTTGTACCCCATCGTCCCGATCCGCCAGACGCGGCCGTGCAGGGGACCGAACGAGGTGCCGATCTCGATGCCGAAGTCGCCGAGCAGCTCCGCGCGCACCGCGTCGCCGACCACCCCCTCGGGGATCTCCACCGCGACGACGTTGGTCATCTTGTGCGCGACGTCGCCGAAGACCGTGAGGCCGAGGCCCTCGACGCCCGCGAGCATCGCGTCGCCGTGCAGCCGGTGCCGATCGATCACGGCATCCCGGCCCTCGAGCAGCAGCACGCGCGCGCACTCGCGCGCGCCGTAGAGCATCGTGGTCGCCTCGGTGTGGTGGTTCAGGCGCCGCGGTCCCCAGTAGTCGAGGATCATCGCGAGATCGAAGTAGTTCGAACGGATGAAGTCGGATGCCGAGGCGTCGCCCTCCTCGCGGATGCCGGCCTCGACGCGGGCCCGCGAGCGCACCACCTCGACGGCACGGTCGGACAGGCTGATCGGTGCCGAACCGGAAGGCCCGCCGAGGCACTTCTGCAGGCCCGCCGTCGCGGCATCGAGCCCCCAGGCATCCATCTCGAACGGGTTCCCGCCGAGCGACGCCGTCGCGTCGGTGTAGAACAGGGCGCCGTGGGCACGGCAGATCTCACCGATCTCCTCCAGCGGCTGGAGCATCGTGGTGGAGGTGTCGCCCTGCACGCAGGCGACGAGGTGCGGCTTCACACGTTCGATCGCCTCGCGGATCGCCGAGACCGGGAACACCTGGCCCCACGGCACCTCGATGGTGTGCACCTCGGCGAGGGCGCGCTCCGCGATCTCGGCGAGGAGGTGCCCGAACCGCCCGAACACGGGCACGAGCACGCGATCGCCGGGGCGGATGAGCGAGACCATGGCGGCCTCGATGCCCGCACGGCTCGTGCCGTCGACGAGGAGGGTCGCGTCGTTGCCGGTGCCCCAGACCCGGCGGTACAACTCCTGGGTCTCGGTCATCGTCGCGGTCATGAACGGGTCGTACTGCCCCACGAGCGGCGCCCCCATCGCGCGTAGAACGCTGGGGTAGGCCGAGATGGGTCCGGGGCCCATGAGCAGGCGCGCGGGCGGGTCGATCGGGCCGGGGAGGTGGGACATCAGGACTCCGTGGGGTGGGGCGGGACGGCGGCGAGGGCGGCCAGACGACGGGCGAGGCGGACGAGGGCGAGGTCGGTGCCCGCGCGCGACACGAGGCAGACGCCGACGGGCGCCCCCTCGACGCTCAGCAGCGGCACCGACACGGCGGGGAGCCCGGCGATCGCGGCGGGAGCCGTCATGCGCAGGGTCGCCGCGCGGACGGCGTCGACGTCGGCGGTGCGCTGCGGCGCGGGCCCCGGCACCGTGGGGAAGATCAGCACGGCGTCGTCGACGAGCTCGGCGAGGTCGGCGGCGATCGGTTCGAGCTCGGCGCGAGCGGCGCGCTCCTGATCGGCGGTGATCCGCGCGGCGACGCGGAAGCGCTCCGCGACGGCGGCGCCCACGGCCCCGGGGTGCGCGCGCATCCACTCCCCGTCGTTGCGCCACGCCTCGGCGCCCTGCACCGTGCGGAACGCGGTGAAGGCGGCATCCAGGTCGCCCGCGTGCACCGCCCGGAAGGGCGGCGGATCGTCGGATGCCGCCAGGGCGGCCAGCAGCTTCGAGAAGGCCTCGCGGGTGGAGGCGTCGACGCAGTCGAGGATCTCCTCGGGCACGAGGAAACGCCAAGGGAGGTCGGCGCCCGATGCGCCGTAGACGTTCTCGGTCGAGGCCGAGCCGTCGTAGCTGAGGCACCAGTCGGCCACGCGCTCGAGGGTCTCGCCGTCGCGCGTGAGCCAGCCGATCGTGTCGAACGACTGCGCGAGCGGGAGCATGCCCTGGCGCGGCACGAGGTCGTGGGTCGTGCGGAGCCCCCACAGCCCCTGGTACGAGGCGGGCACCCGGATGGAACCGGCCGTGTCGGTCGCGAGGCCGATGTCGGCGTGGCCGAGGGCGACGGCGGAGGCCGGTCCGCTCGACGAACCTCCCGGCAGGGCCCCGACGACGGCGCCGTTCGGCGGGGTGCCGTAGTGCGCGTTGTCGCCGGCGATCGAGTAGGCGAACTCGTCGGTGCGCGCGATGCCGCGCAGCGACGCCCCACCCCGCAGCAGGTCGGCGACGGCGGGAGCCGTGGCCTTCTCGGGCCGCGCCTGTTCGAGGTAGGTCGGATTGCCCGCACCGATGCGGAAACCGGCGATGGCGAAGAGGTCTTTGACCGCGACGGTGAGTCCTTCGAGCGGGCCCTCCCAGGCGCCCTGGAGGAAGGGGTCGCCGACGCTGCGCCAGATCGTGCGGTCAAGGGCGGGGGTGCGCGGGGTGACGTGGGCGGCGGTGATGAGCCAGCGTCCGTCGATCCGCTGCCACACCTGCGTCTGCAGCCCGCGGCCTCCCCCGCGGAAGGCCGAGACCGACATCAGAAGGGCTACGTCGTCGCCGAGGGGACGGTAATGCACCTCGCTGATGTCGCGGGGCGGAACGCCGCCGCGCAGCGCGCGGAAGCCGCTGATCGCGTCGTGCCCCACCAGCAGCCCGGCGGTGTCGCCGCGGAGCGTGTCGGGCCCGGGAGCGAAGGACGCATCCAGCGCGTCGAGGTCGTTCGTCACGATCGCGCTCTCGTAGGCGTCGAACGCCGCGCGCAGGTCGGCGGGGACGGTCTCGGTCATCGCTTCTCCTCCCCTCGCGCCCGGCGTGCGCCGAGCGACCGGCGTGCGTCGAATGACCGGCGTGCGCCGAGCGACCGGAACACGCCGAGCGGTCGCCCCGCCGCGACGCGTGTCGGGGACACGCGGTCGGGATCCGGACGGGCGGGCGCCTCGACGCGGGCGAGGGCGGCGGCCAGAGCAGGGGTCACGGGGTGTCTCCCTCGGGGACGGATGCGGATCCGGATGCGGATGCGGATGCGGATCCGGATGCGGATGCCAGGGCCTCGGGCTCGACGGCGGCGACGCCCGCGAAGTCCGCCTCGCGGATGCGCGCGTGCACACCCGAGACGATGTCGACGACCTGGGAGATGTCGAAGTCGGTCGCGGCGCTCAGGTAGGCGTAGGCGAGGTGCTCGGCCATGCCCCACCGCCCCTCGATGAGCGCCAGGGAGGCACGCACGCACGCGCGCATCGCCGCGTCGAGGTCGGGATCCATGCCGGTCGGCACGAGGTATTCGGGCGTGCGCACCAGCGGGCCCGTGACCTCGCCGAACGCCGCGCGGGCGGCATCCGCGGGGATCACCTCGAAGCGCAGCGTGGCGCGCAGCGAGGCCTCGAGGGCGGTGAGCGCCACCTCGCCGTCGCCCTGCGCGAAATGCGGGTCGCCGACGTAGGCGAGCGCTCCCTCGACCTGCACCGGCAGGAAGAGGGTCGTCCCCTCGACGAGGAGGTTGATGTCGATGTTGCCGCCGTGCGGGCCCGGCGGGACGGAGTGCGGCCGTTCCTCGGCGGCCACGGCCACGCCCATGGTGCCCAGGAACGGCGCCAGCGGGAAAGCCACCACCGGCTCGCCGCCGTCGACGATCGGGAGGGTGCCGTGCAGGACGCCGTCGCGCTCCGACACCGCCGCGAAGACGCTCACGTTGTGCTCGCCGCGGGGCAGCTCCCCCACGAGGGCGCCCTTGCCGTGGCGGTTCGAGATGACGCCGTAGGGCACGCGCGGCGCGAGGGTCTCGATGGTGATCTTGAGCAGATCACCGGGGTGCGCCCCGCGTACGTGCACGGGCCCGACCACCACGTGCGGTCCGTCGGCGAAGGGGTCTCGGGCGACGGATGCCGCGATCTCGACGGCATCGTCGAGCACCTCTTCAGCGGGAACCCCGTGGGTCGCGAAGTAGGCGCGGGGGTCTTTGCCCTGGTCGTCGAGGATGCCCTCGTGGCTGACCGTGTCGAAGGTGACGCTCTCGCCCGAGGAGATCTCGAGCACGGCCGCGTCGGTCGCGCACGGGAGGCGCCCCCACAGCACCGTCGCGGGGGTGGCGGCGACGTAGTGATCGCCGGGGATCGCGCCGACACCGGGCTGCAGGATCGGCACGGGCGCCGAGGCCTCGGTCACGGCGCTCACGCCTGCACCGTCGCGGTCGCGCGGAGGATCTCGCGCCCCTCGCGCTCGGTCACCGGCGCCCCGCGCCGGTAGGTCGAGACGCCGCGCAGCCAGGTCTCGCGAACCACCCCCGTCAGCGTCGCCCCGTGCCACGGCGACACGGGATTGCGGTACTCGAGGTGGGCGGCATCCACGACGAACTCCTCGTCGGGGGCGAAGGCGACCAGGTGCGCGGGGGCGCCCGGCTCGATGACGCCCAGACCGGCGAGCCCGGCGATGCGCGCGGGGCCGGTCGTCATCAGCGGCAGCAGGGTCTCGAAGGCCAGGCCCCGCTCGCGCGCCGTGGTGTGCACGGCCGACAGGCCCGTCTGCAGACCCGCGATCCCGCCCCACGCGAGGCCGAAGTCGGGGTTGCTCTTCAGATCGACCGTCGCCGGGGAGTGGTCGCTGACGATCGCGTCGATCGTGCCGTCGACGACCCCCGCCCACAGCAGGTCGCGGTTGACGCCGCCGCGGATGGGCGGGCAGCACTTGAACGCGGCCGCGCCGTCGGGCACCCGCTCGGCGTCGAGCGTGAGGTAGTGCGGACACGTCTCGACGCTCAGGCGCACGCCCTCGGCCTTTGCCGCCCGCACGGCGTCGAGCGCCCCTCCGTCGGACACGTGCACGATGTGCGCGCGGGCTCCGGTGCGACGGGCGGCCTCGATGACCCGTTCGATCGCGGCGCGCTCGCTGAGCGGGGGCCGGCTCCGCTCGAAGTCGCGATAGCGCGGCCCCAGGGCTCCGTCGGCGTGCAGGTGGGCGGGGTCTTCGGCGTGCACGATGAGGAGCCCGTCGAACTCCGCGAGCTCGGCGAGGCAGCGCTCGAGCTGGTCGGCGTCGAGATGGCCGAACTCGTCGATGCCGCTGGGCGAGAGGAAGCACTTGAACCCGACCACGCCGGCGTCGGCGACCGCACGCAGCGACCCGAGGTTCTCGGGCACGGCTCCGCCCCAGTACGCGACGTCGACAGCGAGCGTTCCGCGGGATGCCGAGCGCTTGGCCTCCAGGGCCTCGACGGTGGTGGTGACCGGCACGCTGTTCAGGGGCATGTCGACGACCGTCGTGACCCCGCCCGCCGCGGCGGCGGCGGTGCCGGTGGCGAAGCCCTCCCACTCGGTGCGGCCGGGTTCGTCGAAGTGCACGTGGGAGTCGACGAGGCCGGGCAACAGCGTCGCGTCCTGAGGGAGGACGGTGTCGGCGGTGGCGTCGAACTCCTCGACCGCGACGACGAGTCCGTCGTCGATCACGACGGTGGCGGGCGCGAAGGCGCCGTCGAGATAGACCCGACGGGCGGCGATCCGAGTGCTCATGCCGTTCACGCTAGGGGCCCCGCGTTTCGCGAATGTAACCGTCATCAACATTCACGCGAACACCGCGAAATCGCTCGTCTGGGGAGGAGGGGTTCCCGTCGACGACACCGGGCCGCCGGTGGGGTCACCGGGGCGCTCGGCGTGCACCGGGGTGTCCCCTGTGCGCCCCGTTGCACGGAAAGCGCCCCGGTCGGCCGGCACCGTCCCCGCAGCGGAGACGCCCGCGAACGCCCGTGACGGCAGCGCGTACTCGTCGCGTTTGCTCGTACCGAGGCCCATGCGCACCATCCCGGATGCCATGCCCACGGCGGCCGCGACCCCGTCGACCACGGGCACGCCCACGCGGGCCGTCAGCTCGGCGCACAGGTCGGCCATCCCGGCGCAGCCGAGCACGATCACGTCGGCCCCGCCCGCGGCCGCGTCGGCGCTGAGGCGCTCGATCGTCGCAACCGCCTCCGATCCGGTGTCCTCGAGATCGAGCACCGGGATGCCGGTGGCCGCGAGCGACACGCACGACCGCTCCATGCCGTACCGGGCGACGAGGTCGTGCGCCCGCCCGAGGGTGCGGCTGAGCGTCGTCACGACGCCGAAGTGCCGCCCCGAGATCGCGGCCAGGTGCATCGCCGCCTCGGCGATGCCGACCACGGGCGCGGCGACGAGCTCGCGGGCCGCGTCGAGTCCCGGATCCCCGAAGCACGCCACGACGTACGCGTCGGCCGGGGTCGGTCCGTCGCGGTCGGCGACCACCAGCTCGACCACGGCGGCGGCGGCGGCGATCTCGTCGGTGTGGCTCTCGATCGCGGCGGCCCCGTTCGTCGGGCACACCGCCTCGATCTCGACGCCGGGCCCGGCCACCCCCCGGGCGGCGGCCGCGATCTTCGCGGTCATCGCCCGGGAGGTGTTCGGGTTGATGAGCAGGATCCTCACGCGAGCGCCTCCCGCGCGGATCCCCCGGCCGATCGGGGCAGCGGACCCGCCCCGGGCACGGCATCCGGGGTCTCGATCGCGAGCACCGGAACCTCGGCGGGAGCGGCGGGCGAGGCGACCGAGGCGGGCGCGGCCACGGTGTCGGTCTGGTCGAGCGTGCCGTCGGAGATGCCCTCCGTCTCGCCGTCGAAGGTGGGGATGCGGGGATCCCGGCGCTCGAACAGGAGGAACAGCACGTATCCCAGGCCGCAGCCGATGAACCAGCTGTAGTCGCTGATCGCCGAGACGTCGAACAGGCCCAGGTCGGCGAAGAGCTTCGGGAAGATCGCGATCGCGACCGTCGGCACACCCGCGGCGATGACGGCCTTGACCGCGTTCGGGTTGAAGCCGCCCGAGTACCAGTAGGGCCCGGCGGCATCCATCGTGAACATCGCGTCGACCTTCACGCGCTGGCGGGCGGCGATGTAGTACCCGGCGATCAGGATGCCGAACAGCGGGCCGATCAGCGCACCCAGCACGCCGAGCGAGTAGTGGATGGCGTCGGCGTTGGAGTACCAGTTCCAGGGCATGAGGAACGTCGAGCCGACCGCGGCGATCATGCCGCCCGCGCGCCACGAGATCTTCTTCGGGGCGACGTTGGAGAAGTCGAACGCGGGCGAGATGAAGTTGGCGACGATGTTGATGCCGACCGTCGCGGTGACGAACGTGAGGCCGCCGAGCAGGATCGCGAAGGGCGTGTCGATGCGCTCGACGGTCGCGATCGGGTCGGTGATGAGGTCGCCGAACACCGGGACGGTGGCGGATGCCGTGATGACGGTCAGCAGTGAGAAGAAGAGGAAGTTGACGGGCAGGCCCCAGAAGTTGCCCTTCTTCACCGCGCGGAAGCTCTTGCCGTAGCGGGCGAAGTCGCCGAAGTTCAGCATCGGGCCGGAGAAGTACGACACCACCAGCGCGATCGCGGCGAACATCACCGGGATCGAGGCCCAGAAGTCCAGCTGCGTGGTCGACAAGGTGAACGAGATGTTCTCGATGCCGGCCTGCGACACGAGGTAGACGGCGAGCACGATCATCACGAGGTAGACCGCCGGTCCCGCCCAGTCGATGAAGCGGCGGATGACCTCCATGCCGTTCCAGAAGAGCAGGAACTGCGCCGTCCAGAGGATCGCGTACGAGATCCAGCCGAGTGCCGACAGTCCCGCGAACGACACGTCGAGCAGGGCGGCCGAGCCCGGGATGAACTTCAGGAACACGATGTTCAGCGACTCCGCCGCGAGGAACGTCTGCACGCCGTACCAGGCGATGGCGATGAGGCCGCGGATGATCGCGGGGATGTTGGCCCCGCGGATGCCGAACACCACGCGGTTGATCACGGGGTAGGGCACGCCGGTCTTCTGGCTGGGCTTGGCGACCATGTTCGCGAAGACCTGCACGATGACGATGCCGACGATCAGCGCCACCAGCACCTGCCACGACTGCAGGCCGAGGGCGAACAGCGAACCGGCCGTGACGTAGCCGCCGACCGAGTGCACGTCGCTCATCCAGAACGCGAAGATGTTGTAGCTCGACCACTTCTGCTTCCGCAGGGGCGCGAGATCCTCGTTGGCGAGGCGGTCGTCGTAGTGGGGCTTCATGTTGCCGCCCCCGTGGGGGTGGCCGGCGGCCTCCACGAGATCGTGGGGACCGGTGAGCGGGGTCGATGTCATGTCATTCCTCTCAGGGCGATGGATGCCACGACGTGGAGTCCGCGGCCGGAGTGGAGCTCTGATGTGAAGTTATGGGTTCACACAGCGCGGCCGGTTTCGCTCATGTAACGAGCATGTGAAGTCGCTCCTTCACGTTGAGAGGCTCCCTAGACTCGGGGCATGATGCAGCCGCCCCTCGCCGACGCCGTCGATCACGACGCCGCGACGACCGGCTCCTCGCCCGCGGGCACCACGACGACCGAGCCCTCGGCATCCGTCGGGGCGCGGGTCCGCGACCTGCGGCAGGCGCGCGGGATCTCGGCTCGAGCGCTGGCGAAGTCGCTGGGCATCTCCCCCAGCGCCGTCTCGCAGATCGAGCGCGGCGTGATGCAGCCGAGCGTCTCGCGCCTGATCGCCATCACCGACGCCCTCGGCGTTCCCCTGGTCGCGGCCTTCGACCCGGCATCCGACCGCCCCGTCGAACCCGCCGGCCCGTCGGGCTTCACCCTGCAGCGCGCGGGGCAGTCCCCCGACATCGTGCTCGACAGCGGGGTGTCGTTCCGCCGGCTCACCCCCGGCTCCTCCCCCGGCGTCGACTACTTCGAATCGATCTACCCGCCCGGCGCCTCGGCGCACGGTGCCGACGGGCTCTTCCACCACGAGGGCTACGAGGTCGGCACGGTCGTCGCGGGCGAGCTCACCATCGACTTCGAGGCCGAGCGCGTGATCCTCCGCGCCGGCGACGCGATCAGCTACCCCTGTTCGGTCCCTCACCGCCTTCACAACACCGGCACCGCGGATGCCGTGGCGCACTGGCTGATCGTGCACGCCTGATTTCCCGGTAGGAGGTTTCTCCTTGCGAGAAAAATTTCCTCCTGAGAGAATTCTCCTGGGAGGAAAAGTGGACAGCGAGAAGATTCGAAGCAGGGTGCAGGAGTACGGCGTCGACCTGGTCGGGGAGATCCCCTCCGCCGACAATCCCGTGACCTCACTCATCGTGACCCGCGGGGCTCAGCATCAGGCGATGACGGCCATTGGGGCCTCACCCCTCACCCTCGACGACGTGGAGCGGGTAATGCCCCTCGATGTCGGAGCCCCCGTCCTCGCGCTCGGCGCCCGCATCACTCCGCGCAACGCCGATCACCTGCGCGGCGCCGGCATCAACTACTTCGACGAGGCAGGCAACGGCTATCTCGCGTTCGGAGATACCCTCATCGACGTGCGCGGGCGGACCCCCCGCACACCGGGAGAACTCCGCAAGCCGACGAAGAGCGCCTCGCTCTTCACCGAGAAACGATCGCAGGTCATTCTCGCGGCGATCAGCTGGCCCGACCTTCTCTCCGGACGGCTGCAAGACCTCGCCCGCGCCGCCGGGGTTTCGGTGAGCTTCACGCAGAAGACACTCGTTGCACTCGAAACGGCCAACTACCTCGACACCTTCGGCCCGCGCGATTCGGGGTCACTCCGAAACATCGACTCACTGATCGACGGGTGGTCAGCAGCGTTCTCGAGCGGCCTCGGGTCACGAGAGAACACGCGAACTTTCCGCGGCGAATTCGACCCATCCGCTCTCCCCGACGACGGGCCGCCGCTTTATCTCAGTGGAGAGGCCGTAGCACCGTGGATCAGAAGGCACATGACCTGGACCATCTACACGGACGGCATCCCCCGAGACGCTGCACGGACGGGCCGGTGGGCGAGCGACGATCTCGAGCCCACGATCTTCGTACGGCAGAAGTTCTGGACCGAGCCGGTGCCCGCGGAACCCTTCGCAGGTACACGAGTACTCGTCGCGCCCCCACTTCTCGTCTACGCCGATCTCCTCGCGTCCGGCGATTCCCGGGAACGAGAAGCGGCTCACCACCTCCGCGGCAACAATGCTCGACTTCGCGCGGCTTGATCACCGCCTCCTCGATGACGTCGCGGAGGCAGTCCATCAGCTGGTGAGCAGGGCGGGCGTGGATCCCGCCGGAATCATGCTCGTCGGGGCGCGGTGTCGTGACGCCATCCACTCCGCGCTGGGAAGAACGACCCCGACTCGACAGACCGATGACCTGGACCTGGCGATCGCGATCGCGTCCTGGCAGCAGTTCGAGCGAATCGGCGAAACGTTTCCCTCGATCCGAGACAACGACATCGCCTACCGGATCGCCGATCTCCCCGTCGACATCGTGCCCTTCGGGACCGTCGCCGAAGACCCTCGCGGCCTCACCCGGCTCGCGCCACGGGAGGAGGACCTCGTCGTCTTCGGGTTCCGCGAAGTCTTCGATCGGGCTGCGTCGCTGGAGCTCGCGAGCGGCGAATCGATCCGCCTCCCTCAGCCCGAGGGATACACGCTCCTCAAGGTTCGCGCCTGGGCAGACCGGTCGCCCGACGACAAAGATGCGAAGGACCTGGCCGTCGCGCTCGACTGGTATGCGGAAAGCAATGACGTCCTCGATCGCCTTTACGGCGACGACATCGACGTCGCCGAGCTCTACGGTTTCGATCTGGCCCAAGGCGCCGCAGGCCTCCTCGGCGGCGACGTGCGCCGACAGCTGGATCCTGAGGATGCAGATGATCTGGCCGCGCGTTTCGCTCGGCTCGACTCGCGCCACCTCGCCCGAGAGCTCCTCGGGCTACCGGAAGACGTCGCACGACGAACGGCTGTCGTTCAGGCCTTCACCCGCGGACTGCGCGGAGATGCCTGACCCCGGAATGTTCCCCACAGCAACATCGCCGACACATCGCGCCACAGCCCCGTAACGCGGTCCGCCTAGCCTGACCGGCATGCACCTGCACGACTTCCATGCCCTCGACGACGCGGAGGCCACGGCCGTCGTGCGCGTGTGGGCCGACATCCCGGGCTGGGTCGACGCCGTCGTGGCCGGTCGGCCGTACACGAGCGTCGACGCCCTCGCCGCCTACGCCGGCGACCTCGCCTCGACCTGGTCGCCGGACGACCTCGCCGCCGCCTTGCACGCGCACCCCCGCATCGGCGCGAGGGTGTCGGGCACCGGCGCCGAGGCGGCGGCATCCCGTCGCGAACAGGGATCCATGGCATCCGCCGCCGACGACGACGTCGCCGCGATCGCCGCCGGGAACGCGGCGTACGAGGAGCGTTTCGGCCGCGTCTTCCTCATCCGCGCAGCCGGACGCACGCCGGGCGAGATGCGCGCCGAGCTCGAGCGACGGCTCGCCAACGACCCCGACGCCGAGACCATCGAGGCGACGCGACAGCTCGCCGAGATCGCCCTGCTGCGCCTGCGCACCACCTTCGCCGACGACGCCCCCGCCGAGCCGGAGGCGGCGGAATGACGCGCCGCGCCCCCGCTCCCCGCTGCGCACCCGTCGCCCGGGACTGCGCCCGCGGAGCCACCGCCCTCAGCTGCGCCCGAGGAGTCGCGCGATGACGCACCTCACCACCCACGTCCTGGATGCCACGGCCGGCACGCCCGCGGCCGGAGTCGCCGTCACGCTGGCCCACCTCGACGGCGCGCTCATCGCCGAGGCGACCACCGACGCCGACGGCCGCCTCGCGCTCGGCCCCGAGCTCCTGGCCGACGGCGACTACGCGCTGACGTTCGCCACCGGCGCGTACTTCCGCGCGCGCGGGGTCGCGTCGTTCCACCCCGTGGCGACGGTCGCGTTCACCGTGAGCGGCGAGGCCCACCTGCACGTGCCGCTGCTGCTGAGTCCGTTCGCCTACTCGACCTACCGCGGCAGCTGAGGAGAGACATGAAGGTCATCGTCATCGGCGCGGGGGTCGGCGGGACCTCCGCCGCCCTCGCCCTGCAGAAGCTGGGTCACGAGGTCGTGGTCTACGACCGCATGCGTGAGAACCGCCCGGTCGGCGCCGCCCTGTCGCTGTGGTCGAACGGCGTCAAGGTGCTCAACTGGCTGGGTCTCGGCCCGCAGGTCGCCGCCCTGGGCGGCCGCATGGACGACATGGCGTACTACGACGGCCACACCGGCGACGAGCTCTGCCGCTTCAGCCTGTCGCCCGTCACCCAGCAGACGGGCCAGCGCCCCTACCCCGTCGCCCGCGCCGACCTGCAGGCGTTGATGATGGATGCCGTCGGCCCGGCGAACATCCACCTCGGCCGCCAACTGGTCGCCGTCGCCGACGACGGCGAGACGGTCACCGCGACCTTCGCCGACGGCTCGACCGACACCGCCGACCTGCTGATCGGCGCCGACGGGGCGCGCTCGCTCGTGCGCGACTACGTCACCGAGCCCACCGGCATCCGCCCGGAACGCCGCTACTCGGGGTACGTCAACTACAACGGCCTCGTCGCCGCCGACGAGCGGATCGGTCCCCTGGACCAGTGGACCACCTACGTCGGCGACGGCAAGCGCTGCGCCGTCATGCCCGTCGCCGGCGATCGCTTCTACTTCTTCGTCGACGTGCCCGGACCCTCGGGCGTGGTCGAGGACCGCATGGCCGCGCTCGAGCACGCGTTCGGGCAGTGGGGCGCCCCCGGCGTGCGGGCGCTGCTCGACGGCATCGACCCCGACGAATCGCTGAACCGCGTCGAGATCTGGGACATCGACCCTTTCGACACCTGGGTGCGCGGGCGCGTGGCGATCCTCGGAGACGCCGCGCACAACACCGCCCCCGACATCGGCCAGGGCGCCTGCTCGGCGTTGGAGGACAGCTTCGCGCTCGGGATCGTCTTCGCCACGTCGACCCTCGGCATCGAGGACTCGCTGAAGCGCTACGAGCGCATCCGCACTGAGCGGGCGGGCGACCTGGTGCTCCGCGCCCGCAAGCGCGCGCACGAGACGCACGCATTCGACGTCGCCGCGACCCAGGCCTGGTACGACGGCCTCCGCCGCGAAGACGGAACGGGCGTCATCCGCGGGATCGTCGGCAACATCGAGGGCAGCCCGGTGGAGCTGGGCGCGAGCGTCCTGGGCTGAGGGGCGCGGTGGGCGGGGGCTGAGTCCGCGCGGCACGCGGGCGGCTTCCGCGCCCGTGGCCGAGCCGAACTCCGGAAGATTCGAGAGCCGCGCACCCGGCGACCGCGCAAATGCGCGGCATCCCGCCCCGCAACACCCGGAATCTCAGGAGTTGCGCACGTCGCCGAACGGCGACCGCACCTCGATAGGGGCGCCTCAGACGCGGAAGACCGCGTGCACGTCGTCGCCGAGCACCTCGCGGCCGCCGAGGCCGTCGATCTCGAGCAGCGTCGCGATCCCGACGACCTCGCTGCCCACCGCCTGGAGCAGGTCGCGTCCGGCGCGCAGGGTGCCGCCGGTGGCGAGCACGTCGTCGAGCAGCAGGACGCGGGCGCCCGCGGCGTTGTCGTCGTGCATCTCGATCTGCGCCGAGCCGTATTCGAGGTCGTACGACATCGACGCCGCGGGGCGAGGCAGTTTGCCCGCCTTGCGGATCGGCATGAGCCCCACGTCGGCGGCGATCGCGGCGGCCCCGGCGAGCAGGAACCCGCGCGCCTCGACTCCCGCGACGGCGTCGAAGCGGCCCGCGAAGGGCTCGATGAGCGCCTCGACGACGGTGCGCAGGGCCGCGGCATCCGTCAGCAGCGGCGTGATGTCGCGGAACACGATCCCCGGCTTCGGATAGTCGGGGATGCTGGTGATCAGCGATTCAGCGCGGGTGAGGGCGGAGGCGTCGGGCACGGGTTCCAGCCTAATCGCGGCATCCCGTCACCCCCTCCCTGCGCTCGCACCCCGCGCCCACGCCCCGCGCCCCACGCCCCACGCCCCACGCCCCACGCCCCACGCCCCACGCCCGAGTGTCCAGAACACCCGGACGTTTCCGCAGACCATCCGGATGTCATGGACACTCGATGACCCACCGGAGCAATCCGACCGCGCGCTTGACGCGACTGTAAGCGCTTGCAGTAGCCTGTACGCCATGACTTTCACGCAGGAGGGCGCGCGCGCCGATCTCGTCTCGGCCCCGGGCTCCGAGTGGTGGCGCACCGCCGTCATCTACCAGATCTACCCCCGCTCCTTCGCCGACGCCTCGGGCGACGGCCTGGGCGACCTGCCCGGCGTCACCGACCACCTCGACGACCTGCGCGACCTCGGGGTGGATGCCATCTGGCTGAGCCCCTTCCAGACCTCGCCGCAGAAGGACGCGGGCTACGACGTCGCCGACTACCGCGACGTCGACCCGATCTTCGGCACCCTGGCCGACTTCGACGCGATGCTGGCGGGCGCGCACGAGCGCGGCATCCGGGTCATCGTCGACCTCGTGCCGAACCACTCCAGCGATCAGCACGTGTGGTTCCAGGAGGCGCTGAAGGCCGCCCCCGGCAGCCCCGAGCGCGCGCGGTACATCTTCCGCGAAGGCAAGGGCGAGAACGGCGAGCTCCCCCCGAACAACTGGGAGAGCGTGTTCGGCGGTGGCATGTGGAAGCGCGTCACCGAGGCCGACGGCACGCCGGGGCAGTGGTACCTCCACATCTTCGACGAGAGCCAGCCCGACTTCGACTGGACCAACGACGAGGTGCGCGCGGAGTTCCGCGACGTGCTGCGCTTCTGGCTCGACCGCGGGGTCGACGGGTTCCGCGTCGACGTCGCGCACGGCCTCATCAAGGCCGAGGGCCTGCCCGACTACACCCCCGACCCCGACGGCGGATCGATGGGCGGCGACGCAGCCGAGGTGCCGTACTGGGGCCAGTCGGGCGTGCACGAGGTGTGGCGCGAGTGGCACGAAGTGCTCGCCGAGTACGACGGCGACCGCGCGCTGTGCGCCGAGGCGTGGCTGCCGACCGTCGCGCAGACGGCGCTGTGGGTGCGCCCCGACGAAATGCACCAGGCGTTCAACTTCCACTACCTCGAGACCGACTGGGATGCCGCGGCCCTGCGCGCCGTGATCACGGACTCGCTCGACGAGTACGGCGCCGTCGGCGCTCCGAGCACCTGGGTGCTGTCGAACCACGACGTCGTCCGTCACGCCTCGCGCCTCGCGCTGACCGCCGAGAACCCGCAGGGCGCCGGCATCGGCCCGAAATCGCCCGGAAAGCCCGACCCCGTGAAGGGTCTGCGCCGCGCCCGCGCCGCGACCTCGCTCATGCTGGCCCTCCCCGGCTCGTCATACCTCTACCAGGGCGAGGAGCTCGGACTCCCCGAGGTCATCGACCTGCCCGACGACGCCCGTCAGGACCCGACGTGGTTCCGCACGAACGGCGAGCGCTACGGGCGCGACGGATGCCGTGTACCCCTGCCCTGGACCGCCGACGCGCCCGCGTACGGCTTCAACGGCACGGGCGAATCGTGGCTCCCCCAGCCCGCCGAGTGGGCGGAACTCGCTTTCGACCAGCAGGTCGACGACCCCTCGTCCACGCTGACGCTCTACCGCGCGCTGCTCTCCGAGCGTCGCGCGCGGAACCTCGGCGCCGGCGACCTGGAGTGGGTCGACGGCTTCGGCGACGACGTCGTGGCGTTCCGCAACGGCTCGCTGCTCGTGGTCGCCAACCTCGGCGAGGACGCCGTCGAGCTGCCCGCCGGAGAGGTGCTCGTCGCGAGCGGCCCCCTCGACGGCGAGCGCCTGCCCACCGACACGACCGTCTGGATCGCGGCGGCCTGAGCCGCGGCATCCGTCCGTTCGACAACGCGCGAGACCGTGGCCGGTATCGATGACGTCGCCCGCGCGGCGGGGGTCTCGACGGCCACGGTCTCGCGGGCGTTGAGCGGGCGCGGGCCCGTCTCGGCCGCCGCGCGGGACCGCGTGCTCGCGGCGGCCGACCGGCTCGGTTACGTGGTGTCGGCGGCCGCGTCGAGCCTCGCTTCGGGGCGCACGCGAGCGGTCGGGGTGGTCGTGCCCTTCCTCGACCGGTGGTTCTTCAGCACCGTGCTGGCGGGTATCTCCGACGCCCTCGTGCGCCAGGGGTACGACATCACGCTCTACAGCGTCAGCACCGACGCGGCCGGACGCCGCCGCGTCTTCGACGACCACCTGCGCCGCCGCCGCATCGACGCGGTCATCACGATCGCCCTCGAATTGGATGCCGAGGAGTCGGCGTCGCTGCGCGGCCTCGGTGTTCCGATCGTCGCGATCGCCGGCCCCAATCCCCTGCTGACCACCCTCACGGTCGACGACCTTGCCGTCGGCCGCCTCGCGACCACGCACCTGCTCGAACTGGGGCACCGCCGACTCGCGCACATCGGGGCGGATGCCGTGAGGGATGCCGGGGCGACGGTGCCGGGGCTCCGTCGTCGGGGCTTCGAGGAGGCCCTCGCCGAGGCCGGGATCGAGCGAGCGCTGTTCGAGCCCGCCGACTTCACGATCGAGGGTGGATCGGATGCCGCGGACCGGGCGCTCTCGTCGCCCGCCGCGCCGACGGCGATCTTCGCGGCATCCGATGAGATGGCCATCGGTGCGATCCTCGCCGCGCGTGGGCGTGGGCTGCGCGTGCCGGAAGACGTCTCGGTCATCGGCGTCGACGGTCACGAGCTGGGCCGCTGGTTCGGGTTGACCACCGTCGATCAGTTCGCCCGGGGTCAGGGCGAACGCGCCGCCGACGCCGTTCTGGCCGAGCTCGACGGCGCCGAGCCCGCTCGAGGTCGCGGAACGCTGCCGTTCGAGCTGGTCGACCGCGGCTCGACGGCTCGCCCGTCGCGCTGACGCGATCGTACCGAGCGGTGGGTATCGCGCACGGCGACCGCTCCGGGAGGATGCCGAGCCGTCGGGCGCGTCGACCTCAGCGCGCCGCCCCGTACAGCGATCCGGTCGTCGCGGCGGCGGGGTCCGTCACCAGGCACATGACCGAACGATCGCCGCGCGCCCACGTCTTCGGGGTCGGACTGACGTACACGTCGTCCAGCACCGATTCCCCGTAGAGCCGCCCCACGAACGTCGCGAACGCGTCGACGCATCCCGCCTGCGCCCGCTCCGCGACGGCGGTGTCGCCCGGGTACGCGTCGCCTTCGAGGGCGAAGCGGGCGTATACCTCGTACGCGTGCGGAACGTCGCACGCGACGGCGTTGCCCTCGCCGATCTCTCCGCGTCCCCTCTGCGTGAAGCACTGGCCGACGGCCGGTACGAAGGCCGTCATCGACGACGTGGGCGCGGGCGTGAGGGCGGGCGAGGGCGTGCCCAGGATGCCGGCCGTCGGATCGGAGTGCGCCTCCGTCGCCGCCTCCACGACGAGCGCCGCCCCCGCGAGGACGGCCGCGGGAACGAGGAGCGCCATGACGGCGCCGATGACGATGCCGGCCGTCGCGACCCCTCGACCGCGCTCCCGCGTGTTCTGCAACCGCACGAGCGCGACGACCCCCGTGACGATCCCGCCCACGGGCGCGACGAAGGCGAGGATGAGGGCGAGGATCGCCAACGTGCTCGTGGACGCCGGCCGGTCGGCGGTCGCCGCGGCGTCGTCCCCGGGCACCGAACCGTCATGCTCGCGCATGTCCGCCGCCGGCGACGACGCTGCCGCCTCGGGCGCGGTCCCCATCGTCGGCCCGTGCTGCTCCGGCGCCGCGGACACCGACCCATCCGGCTCGGGAGTCGCGCGCGCGGGCAGCGCGTGATCGGCCGACGCGTCGATGGTCCACGCGGACTCGCGCTCGGCGAGGCGGTCGGCCGCCACCCGCGCAGCCGCGACGATGACGCGCGCGGCACCCGGCTCGGTGGCGGGCTCGATGACGAACTCGACCTCGGTGCCTTCCCCGTCCTGCGAGAACCGCACGGGGAATCGCACCGGCTCCCCCGCCGACGCTCCACCGATGACGGAGGCCCGTTCGACCTCGAGGCCGTCACCCCGCCGGTGCACGACGAATCCCTGGTCAGACAGGGTGGCGGCGACAGCCCCCCGCGCCGTCGCGAGCGGCATCCGGAGCTGCAGGCGTGCGGTCTCGGCCATCGGTCACCTCTTCCGACGAATCCCCCGGCGAGCACGGGGCATCGTTCACCGTACGGTCGCCGTCGGGCGGCGATCGGGGCTCACGGCACAAGGGCCGTCGTTCTCACGAAGCGGTTCACCCGCGCGGTTAGCTCACGGTGCTCGCGGCGAACCCGAGCGCGAGGCGCGTGCGCCGGGGCACGGGTCTATCCCGTTCGCACCCGCCCACACGCAACATGCGCGAGCCGAGATGAAGGCCCGCGTGGGCCCGCCCGCCAGAGCGAGGCACCCAGCACTGCACGCCGAGCCGGCTCGCCTCAGCGCGCGGCGCCCCGCAACGATCCGGTGGTCTGATCGACCGCGGGGTCGTACAGCAGGCACGAGATCTCTCGATCGCCCTCGGCCCACGTCTCTTCGCTCGGCGAGACGAAGGAGTAGGCGAGCGCGGACTGGTCCCACGTGACGCCGACGTAGTCGGGGTAGGCGGCGTCGCATCCCTCGTACGCCGAGGACTCGATCGCGTCATCACCCGGGAAGGCGCCGTCGTCGAGGAAGAAGCTGCCGAACACTTCGTAGGTGTGCGGCTGCGCGCAGTCGACGAGGTTGGAGGGCGAGATGAAGCCGCTCGGGATGTCGTCGAGGCACGCGCCCACGGCGAGCGTGTAGAGGTCGCCGGGCGCCTGCTCGCTCGGGCCGATGGTCACGCCGCCGTCCCCCGGCTCCGCGGGCAGGTCGAACGGGTCGGCCGACGAAGCGGCGACACCCGCGCCGAAGATCGCGAACAGCACGAAGGCGACCGTGGCGAGGATCGTGAGGACCGTGATGACGCCGCCCGCGATGATCCCGCCGATCGCGAGACCGCGGCCTTTCTCGCCCGTGCGCTTGATCTGCGCGAGGGCGACGGCACCGGCGATGATCCCACCGATCGGCAGCACGAAGCCCATGATGATCGCGGCGATCGCCACGCCGTTCGTCCGTTCGGGATTCCCGGATGCCGCGCCCGGGGCGTACGGCGATGTTCCCGCTGCGGAGGGCGGCATTCCGGGAGCGTAGGCCGAGCCCGACGGCGCGGGAGCTCCGGGGTAGCCCGGGTAGCCGGGGTATCCGTTCTGGGGCGCGGGTTCCGCCGCGGTGTAGGGCGGAGCGGGAGCTGCCGGCGGCACGGGTGCGCCCGAGTCGGCGGGAGCCGTCGGGGCGGCCGCTGCGGGCCAGCTCGGGGTGGGCGCTCCGGTGGCGTCGCCGGAGGGAGGAGCCGCGGCATCCCGTGCCTCCGGCCCGGTGGGGTCGGCGGGAGTCGGGACTCCCTCGGCGCCGACGAGGAACCCCTGGGATGCGAGGCGCGCGCCGGCGAGGTGTGCGGCTTCGCGGACGACGTCGCCCACCTTCGCGGCGCCGATCGCCCCTCCCTTGAGGAACCCCCCGGCGGCCGAGTGCTCGAACGAGGCGATCGCGCCCTCGGCGGTCTCCGTGACGTGCACGTCGAACCGCACGTGCATGTCCTGACCGGCGAACGCCCCCGCGACGAGCGTCGTGCCCAGGCTGCCCCGCGAGACGTCGAGTGATCCGCTCGGGGTCGGCTGCACGGAGAAGCCCTGCTCGGTGAGGGCGGCCGCGACCGCATCGCGGGAACGGTCGACGGGCAGGGTGAGACGAAGCTCGGCTGTGGCCATGTGGGATGCTCCCGGGTGTCACGCACCGTGAGACTCACAGCGCGCGTCCAGGCTAGACCCGTCGAGCGATGACGCGACACCGCCGACCCCCGCCGAGGAACGACGGGACGGGGCCGGGCCGTCGCCGGTCCGGCCCGAGCCCGCGTCAGCGGATGCGACCCACCAGGTCGTCGCGCGTCAGGGTGTCGGCCTCCGCCAGCACCGAGCGGGCGGCATCCCGGGCCTCTTCGACGTTCCAGAGCAGCACGCCCACGACACGGTCGTCGTCGAGGTAGTAGACGACGCCGCGGTCGGCGTCGATCCAGTCCTCCACCGTCTCGAGCGAGGAGTCGAGCGTTCCGACGGCCTCGTACCGGATGCCGAAGACCGCGGAGTAGTAGTACGGCGTGTGCGTGTACGGCTCGGCGGCACCGGCGAGATTGCGGCCCGCCGCCTTGCCCTGCTCGTTGGCGTTGTCGACGTGCTCGACCCGGCGGCGTCCGAGCAGGCGGTCGGGATAGCTCGCGACGTCGCCCGCGGCGTACACGTCGTCACCCGAGGTGCGCAGCTGCGCGTCCACGTGCACCCCGTCGTCGACCGCGAGGCCGGCCTTCTCGGCCAGGTCGGTGGCCACCTCGATGCCCAGACCGCTCACGACGGCGTCGGCGCGCACCTCGTCGCCGTTCTCGAGCGCGAGCGTGACGCCATCGGCATCCGCCGATCCACCCTCGACCTTCGACCCCGCCACGGTCTCGACGCCCGCGTCGCGGAAGAGCTTCTCGAAACGCTCCGCGAGCGCGGCGGGGAAGACCGCGTCGCCCAGCACCGCGCCGGTGTGGATGAGCACCGTCTCGACGCCGTTCTGCACGAGGGCCGCCGCGAGCTCGGAGCCGATGTACCCGCCGCCGACGACCGCGATGCGATCGACGTCTTCAGCGAGGGAGCGCAGTCGCCGATAGTCCTCGGCGGTGCGGAACGACAGTGCCCGCTCCCCGTTCGAGCTGTCGTCGATGGGGAGGGGCACGGGCTTGCCCCCGGTCGCGAGCAAGAGCTTGCCGTACGAGAAGGTCTCGCCGTCGGCATCCACTTCGTGCGCGTCGGGGCGGATCGCCGTGGCGCGCGTGCGGAGACGGATGTCGGCGCCCGTGTCGGAGGCGGTGCCCAGCGGCACCTTGTCCCACGTGAACTCGTCGTCGGTCCACAGCTTCTTGCTGAGGGCGGGGCGCGTGTACGGCTCGTCGACGTCGTCGCTCAGGATGCCGATCGATCCGTCGGCGTCGATCTCGCGGATGCCGCGCGCGGCGGTGTCGGCGACCATCCCGCCGCCGACGATGAGGTAGTCGAAATGTGTCGTCGTCATGCGGCCAGCCTCACCCCCGCACCGGGCCGGATCGGACGGCTTGCGAGCGTCGGCGGCATCCGGTAGCGCGGTGCGTCTCGGGTCTCCGGTGGGTCGGGCACCGCCTGACCGGGTCGGGCTAGGTGGCCCCCGTCGCGAGCCGACCTGGGCCGCGCCTCACGACAGCCTGACGTCGGTTCCGTCACCCGATGGGTGGGTGGGTGGCGGGTGAAATATCTAGCGATTGAGCTAGATATTAGGTAGAGAGTTCTAGAGTTGCGTCGTGCTTCACGAGCTGAATCCCTTCCGTCCCGGCGCAGGAGTGCGCCCACCTGAATTGGTCGGCCGGCAAGCGGAAATCGATCTCGTCGATCTCATGGTCGCGAAAAGTCGCGCGCGTCGGAACGACGGCGGTTTGATCACCTACGGGCTGCGCGGGGTGGGCAAGACCGTGCTCTTGAACGAACTGCACAGAAATGTCGATCAGGCCGGCTGGGTGACGGTGCAGTTCGAAGCTCGCCCCGGGGCCGCCGGCAAGCTCGTATCGCGCCAGTCCCTCGCGCGAGGCGTCGCGATGGCGGGTCGCAAAATGGCGCGTTTCCGGACGGCGGTGGCCGACGTCAGAGCGGCTGTGTCGACTGTTTCGTCATTCGCGCTGACCGTGGCGGGAGTGTCTGTGAACCTGGGGGTAGAGCCGTCAGACCACCGCGCCAACTCGGGGCTCATCGAGGTCGACCTCGAAGAGCTCGTCGCGGATCTCGCCGAACCGTTGCAGAAGAACCACAGCGCGCTGGCAATCTTCGTCGACGAGATGCAAGACCTCGACGGCGACCTCCTGACGGCCCTTCTCGCGGTCCAGCACAAAGCGACGCAGGCGGATTGGCCCTTCTACGTCATCGGTGCAGGCCTCCCCACCCTGCGACGCACCCTGGCCGAAGCACGGTCGTACTCCGAGCGGTTCGCCCTCCATGAGGTGGGCGCACTCTCGCCCTCATCCGCGACAGAGGCAGTCATCCGACCAGCGGAGCAATTGGGGGCCAGATTCTCCTCGGAGGCTGTCGCCGCGATCGTGGACGAAGCGCAGGGGTATCCCTTCTTCCTCCAGACGTACGGCAAAGCCGTGTGGGACCTCACGCCCGACCGGCACATCGACCTCGAGATCGCGCGCGCGGGAATCGCTGAGGGGAACGCCGACCTCGACCAAGGGTTCTTTCCCGCCCGGTGGGATCGAACCACGCCCTCGGAACGGCAATACCTCCGCACCATCGTCGCGGTCGGCGGCGAGGTCGCCAGCACCGCCGCCATCGCCGACCACTTGCACGTGGCTCCCGCCTCCCTCAGCCCCGCGAGGCAATCTCTCATCGAGAAGGGAATCATCTACGCCGAGCGCCGCGGCTACGTCAGTTTCACCGTCCCGAATATGGACCGGTTCATTCGGCGGCAACCCGATATCGAAGACTGAACAGCGGAACCTCCCCGGCGCACGCTCATGCCCCGAACTAGGCTCGGGGCATGAGCGTCGACCTCGAAAGCCTCTACACCGACCTGCACACCCACCCGGAGCTGTCGTTCCAAGAGACGAGGACGGCGGGCGTCATCGCGCGCCACCTCGCCGATCTCGGCCTCGAGGTCGAGGAGGGCGTCGGACGCACCGGCGTGGTCACGAAGATCGACAACGGTCCCGGTCCCGTCGTGTGGCTGCGCGCCGACATGGACGGCCTCCCCGTCGAGGAGCAGACCGGCCTCGCGTACGCCAGCACCGCGCGGGGCACCGACCCCGCCGGAAACGCCGTGCCCGTGATGCACGCGTGCGGGCACGACATGCACGTCACCGCGCTCATCGGCGCCCTGGAGCGGCTCGTCGCCACCACGTCGGAGTGGTCGGGCACGATCGTCGCCGTGTTCCAGCCGGCCGAGGAGTACGGCGCGGGCTCGCAGGCGATGATCGCCGACGGCGTGCTCGAGCGCTACCCGAAGCCCGACATCGTGCTCGGCCAGCACGTCACGCCCCTGCCCGCGGGCGTCATCGGCGTGCGCCCGGGCACCCAGATGGCGGCATCCGACGGGCTCACCGTCGTGCTGCACGGTCGCGGCGGTCACGGCTCGCGTCCGCACTCGACCATCGATCCGGTCGTCATGGCCGCCGCCACCGTGATGCGCCTGCAGACCGTCGTGTCGCGCGAGGTCGACCCGCGCGACGTCGCCGTCGTCACGGTCGGCTCGATCCACGCGGGGCTGAAGAACAACATCATCCCGGCCGAAGCGAAGCTCGAGCTGAGCCTGCGCTATCCCGACGACGCGGCGCGCGAGCGCGTGATGACGAAGGTCGAGCGCATCATCCGCGCCGAGGCCGCGGCATCCGGGGCCGAGCAGGAACCCACGATCAGCACCGACCACACCCTCCCGCCCACCATCAACGACCCGGATGCCACCTCCCGCCTGACGGCCGCGTTCCGACGGGCGTTCGGCGAGGGCGGCGTGGTCGACCCGGGCATGTTCACCGGCAGCGAGGACGTGTCGTGGTTCGCCCGCGAGTCGGGCGCGCCCCTGGTGTTCTGGTTCTGGGGCGGCGTCGACCCGCAGAAGTTCGCGGATGCCTTGGCCGGCGGCACGATCGAGCGCGACATCCCCACCAACCACTCGCCGTTCTTCGCCCCGGTGATGCAGCCCACGATCGACCGCGGGGTCGAGAACCTCGTGGTGGCGGCGCGGGAGTTCTTGGACTGAGGTTCGGCCCCCGGCGCGCAGGTGGCTGAGCCCGTCGAAGCCACCGGACGCACGCGGCCCCCCGCCCCTTCGCGCGCAGGTGGCTGAGCCGGCCGATTCCGGGGGTCGCGAAAGCGATGAGATGCGCGGTGGGGCGTTCTCCGGCGGGAAGTCCAGCCCTGTATCCGCGACCGCGGGCGCGCGTACCGTGACCGTCGTGACGTTCAACGACAATGCCCGCGTCGGCGGGAATTCGGCCAAGCGGCGCGGCGGCACGGTCGCGGCCGTCGGCGGCGGCGCGGTGGGCCTCGGCGCGATCGTGGTGCTGCTGATCTCGGCGTTCACCGGCACCAATCTCACCGGGCTGCTCGGTGGAGGGGCGCCCGCCGCCCCGCAGAGCGGTGGCGAGTCCATCGCGAACTGCTCGACCGGACAGGATGCCAACAACGACGACACCTGCCGCCTCGCGGCCGCGACCCTCAGCATCGACCAGTTCTGGCAGGAACGCCTCGACGGCTACCGCCAGCCGCAGCTGATCATCGTCGACCAGGCGACCTCGAGCTCGTGCGGGACGGCGTCGAACGCGACGGGGCCGTTCTACTGCCCGCCCGATGAGACCGTGTACGTCGACCCGACGTTCTTCTCGATTCTGCGGGAGCAGTACGACACCACCGCCGGGCCCCTGGCCCAGCTCTACGTGCTCGCGCACGAG
This sequence comes from uncultured Microbacterium sp., assembly GCF_947489255.1. GTDB lineage: Bacteria > Actinomycetota > Actinomycetes > Actinomycetales > Microbacteriaceae > Microbacterium > Microbacterium phycohabitans. Next base: position 210,096 of record NZ_CANLCY010000001.1, on the reverse strand, counting down.
TACGGCCACCACGTGCAGAACCTGACCGGGGTGATGGACCAGTACCCGAACAACGGCACCGGGCCCGACAGCAACGGCGTGCGCACGGAGCTGCAAGCCGATTGCTACGCCGGCGCCTGGGTCGCCGCGGCCGGCGAACAGGTCGACGAGAACGGCACGCCCTACCTGCAGCCCCCGACCGAGCAGCAGATCACCGACGCCCTGTCGGCGGCGGCCGCGGTGGGCGACGACCACATCCAGGCCGAGGCCGGCCAGGTCACCAATCCCGAGAGCTTCACGCACGGCTCGAGCGAGCAGCGCACGCGGTGGTTCGACGCCGGCAGGCAGGGCGGCGTGAACGCCTGCGACACGTTCTCGGTGCCCGGCGGGAGCCTCTAGGCCGCGGCATCCGAGGCGTGTCGCGCTGCACGGGCCGTCGCGCGGACTCCGACGCCGACACCCCGGCATCCGGATGCCACCACCCGGCGCGTCGTGACCGAACTCCGCATGACGGCCCGCCCCCGAGGCCACGGAACGACGAGCACACCCGCCCACGGACCGCGCGAACCGTCGCGCGGACTCCGACACCGACACCCCGGCATCCGGATGCCACCACCCGGCGCGTCGCACACCAACTCCGCGCGACGGCCCGCCCGCCGCGGACGTCCGTCGGCGGGCGGAACCGCCTCAGTCCTCGCGGCTGCGCGTGCGCAGGATGATGACGATCAGGATGCCGACGATGACCACGGCACCGCCGCCGGCGAGAAGTCCGATCGTCAGGCCCGACATGCCGGCCGAGGCCGGGGCGTCGGTCGAGGGCGCGGCCTCCCCCGCACCGACGGCGGCGGCGCACGGGGACTCCTCCGCCCCCGACGAGACGCTCTCGCCGGTGTAGGTGAACGGGATGACGCCCGAGACGGGGTGACCGTCGGACGACACCGCGCGCCACTCGACCTGATAGTCGCCGGGGGCGCCGAGCGCGACCGAGGTCGTCAGCGTGGGACCGGCGAGCTCCGCGCACGCGCTCTCGTAGTGCCGCCCGTCGGAGCCCACCACGATGATGAGGTTGCCGCCGTCGGTACCGAGCAGGTTGGCGCTGAAATCGAGGGTGACCTCCGACAGCGACGAAACGCTGTCACCCTTGGCGGGCGTCGACGAGACGAGGCTGTCGTGCGCCGAGGCGGCCGTGGCCCCGCCCAGGGCGGCGGTCATCGCCGCAGCGATCACCGCCGCCCCGGCGAGAACGCGACGCAGCGCGTTGCGGGAGCGCATGCTCACGCGCGCTTCGGACGACGCGCGAAGGCGAGGGCGCCGAGCACGGCACCGGCCGCGGCGACCACCAGGGCGGCGATGCTGAGGCCCAGGGCGACGCCCGACGAGGGATCGCTCGTCGTGGCGCTCGCCTCGCTCGAGTGGTCGTCCGATGCGGACGACGTCGACGTCGAGGTGCCGTGGCTGTGCTCGGCGGTCGGCGGGGCGTCGTTGATGTAGAGCACCGGCGCGGGCTCGAGCGTGTCGTCGGCCGCGACCTCGTCGGGCGTCGCGGCCCAGTCGACGACCTCTCCGTCGGAGTAGGTCTGGGTCGCCGGCAGCAGCAGGTGGCCGGTGTCGGGCACCGGTCCGAGCACGGCCGAGAAGATCTGGAACTGGTCCTGACCGATGCCGACCCCGGGGTCGGCCTGCCACACGATCTTGAGCGCGGCATCCGAGATGGTGTTGCCGTCGACCTCGACCGGCGCGGGCAGGGCGCCCTTCTCGACCGTGGCGGTCCAGCCGGGGACGGGCTCGACGAGCACCGCGCTCAGCGGGGTGTCGGTGGGCAGGGCGACCTCGACCTTGACGGTGGATGCCGTTTCGGACTCGGTGGGAACACGGAAGTTCACCGTCGCGTAGCTGCCGGGAGTGGCCGTGTTGGGGTTGACGGTGACGTGCGCCGAGGCCGCCAGGGGGACGGCGACGGCGAGTGCCGCGCCGGCGGTGAGCCCGATGAGGGCACGACGAAGAGTGGTCTTGCGAGACATGGATGCTGCTTTCTGAAAGGGGCGCGCCGATCAGACGGACGCGCCGAAGATGAGGATGTCGAGGATCACGCCGCGCGCGGCGGACCCCGGTGCCTCATCGGCGACAACACCGTCATCGCCCTCGTCAGAAGCGGAGCGGCGGGTGCGGGGAGCACGGCATCCGTTTCCGGCCCGAGGCCCTGCACGGGCCGCAGGGCCCGGACGGCCGCCACGAGGAATCGCACGATCGCGCGCGCCGCCTGCTCCCCGCGCCCCAGCGCGAGGATCGTGACGACCGCGGCGAGAGCATGCGCCGCCCACATCCACGGCGAGTGCGCCGCGTGGGTGGCGGGCAGGTGCGCGGACGCCGAGGCATCGAGCAGCAGCGCGGCTCCCCCGTGATGCCCGCCGGTCGCCGCCACCCCGTCCCCGCGCAGATCGAGCGCCAGGATGCCGTGGAACAGCGCCTGGCTCAGCACGACGGCGATCGACAGGCGCCACCACGACATCGAGCGCCCCGCGAGCATGACGCACACGGGGGCGGCGAGGCACAGCGCGATCGCGACGTTCAGTGCGGGCGGCAGCGCCGCGCCGACCGAGGCGTGCGAGACGGTCGCGATGAAGGTCGCGACAGCGGCCGCGGCGATACCGCGTCCCGCGCGCTGGGCGCGCCCTGCTCTCGACGACATGCGACTCCTTCTCACCCACCCTATTCGGCGCGCGGCGCGGTTCGACGGGGGTGGTCCGTCATCGAGACAGGTCGGTGGGCGCGCGGGCGCCGCGGCCGAGCACAACGGCGGGTTGCCATCGCGACGCGCCGGGTGACGGCATCCGGGAACGGCGTGTCAGACGAGATCCCCGCCGTTATGCACGCGCGAGGCCGCGCAGGTCACGTCGAGCCGGAGCGCAACGCCTCCCACGCGTCGTGCGCGGCGTCGGCGAGCAGGTCGACGTCGGGCACGGCGGCCGGATCGACGCAGAAGCCCACGCCGAGCCACCGGTCATTCGAGATCGCGGCGACGCGCAGCGCGTGCCGGGGGCCCGGCTCCGACGACGTGTAGACGTGTCCCACGCGGCGACCCGCGACGGCCACCGCCACCCGCGGACCGGGAACGTTCGAGATCGCGAGGGCGAACTCGCGCGGGTCGTCGGCGAGGCCGCGCGCCAGGGTTCCGAGGGGTCCCGCCGACGCGAGCGCCTGGAAAAGTTCGTCGAGCGCCCTGGCGTCGCGGCCCTTCTTGCGCGCGCGCATCTCGGCGCTCAGCAGGTCGAGACGCCGCAGGTCGTCGGGCTCGTGCAGGTGCAGGCCCACGTCGACGAACGAGTCGCGATTGCCGGATGTCGCGGCATCCTCCCCCTTCTCGTGCAGGCTCACGGGAACCTGGGCGTTCACGCGCGGTGTGTGTCCGTGGTGGAGGAGCCGCCGCCGCAGCGCCCCCGCGATCACGGCGAGGAGCACGTCGTTGACCGTCGCGTGCGCGGAGCGCGACGCGCCGACGTCCCGTGCCTCCGCGAGGGGCACGTCGACGAAGGCCAGGGCGCGGCGCGCGGTGAGCGGGCGATCGAACGGCGAGTGCGAGCCGGGGTGCCCGAGCTCGCGGGCCAGGGTCACCGGCATCCGCTCCCATTCACTCCAGCGCGTCGGGCGCGCAGCGGGATCGCGGATGCCGACCTCGTGCGCCGGGGCGTCGTGGGGCTCGAAGATCACCGTCTCGAGGAAGCGAACGGCGGTCAGCCCGTCGGCGAGCGCGTGGTGCAGGCGCACCGCGACGGCCTCGCGTCCGTCGGCGAGCGGGCCGATGAGGTCGATCGTCCACAGTGGTCGCGAGCGGTCGAGGGGCTCCGACATGAGTCGCCCGACGACCGCGCGCAGGGCCGCCGGGTCGTCGGCCGCGTATCGGCGGACGTGCTCCGCGACCTCGACCTCGCCCACGTCGACCCACGCCGGGCCGTCGCCGTCGTCGACCACGACCTGGCGACCGCGGGGGAAGGCCGCCAGGCGCTCGGCGATGCTCGCGCGAAGCGCCGCGAGATCGACCGCCTCGCCCGGCTCGAGCACGAGCAGCTTGAGGGCGTGGCCGCGCACCACGTCGGACTCCAGCGCCAGGATGCGGGCGTCCGCCGGCGACAGCGGCTCTCTCATGCGGTCACGCTAGCGCGACGGGTGATGCGGCGGGGCCCCCTCGTCGGGCGGGCCGTCTCCGCGGGGCTGGCGGTACCCCTCCCCTCGGTCACCGGCAGATCGGAGAGGGCGTCCCCGCACGGTTGCGGACCGCGTGCGCAGGACCCCGGCATCCGCCGAGGCTCTCCCGTAGGGTGATCGCATGAGGAGGGCAACGGCGATCGCGACTGGGGTGTCTCTCCTCGTCGTGGGAGGGCTCGTCGCCCTGGCCGCCCCCGCCGTGTCAGCCGCAGTCGCGCAGGTGACATCGATCGCCGCGGCGGTGGCCGCCCCGTCTCCGACCGGGATCACGGCATCCGATTCGCAGGACGCCGACACCGGGGCCGGTCCCGCCGGGCTCGGAGACGACTACGTGGACGTCGGCAACGGCGTCAGCATCCCGCGGAACGACCCCGAGGGATGCGACGCCCCGCGGTGGCTCCACTTCGGCAGGATGAGTGCCAGCCTCAACGGCGACCTGACCGACCGCGGCCCGCGCGAGCTCGCCGCCGGCCCCGTAGCAGTCGACGACGACGGGGTCGTCAGGGCCTACACCGTTGAACCGGGCGACTCCCTCTATGCGATCGGTGACCGCTTCTGCATCGCCAACCCCCTGGCCATCGCCGATCTCAACCACACGCGCGTGATCCAGCCCGGCGATGTGCTGCTCCTGCACCCCGACGCATCCCTTCCGTGGATCCCCTTCTTCAGCCCGCCCGATGCCCCCGGGGGGTACCAGCAGATCCCGTATCAGCGGGCCGTCGAGGCGATGAGAGTCGCCGCCCATGCCGACGATCTCGACGCGATGCGCGTGATCTTCCGCGACGATCTGGCGGGACTCTTCCCCGTGGCCGGCGATGCCGACGTGATCGCCCGCGCTCTCGACGACGGGGATCTTCGCGCTCTCCGCCAGATGTTCGCCTGACCCTCCTCCCCGCTGCGGCGTCGGCGGCTGGCTACGGTCGACGCATGGACGATCTGCACGACACCGCTTCGGCCCTCGCCTACGGCGGCGGGATCCTGCGCGGCGAGCGCGTACGGCTGAGGGCGACCACGGATGCCGACCTCGACCCGCTCGTCGACTGGTGGCGCCGCGATGACTCCGCGATCCTGCAGCAGGGCGGCGTGCAGCACCGGCCCGTGGCATCCGTGCGGGAGATGTTCCAGGCGTGGAGCCGCAACGACTCCGCCGGCGGCGCGGGCTTCAGCGTCGACGACGAGGACGGTCACCTCATCGGCCACGCCACGCTGTGGGGAGGGAGCCTGCCGGCACGCGTCGCGACCTTCGCGATCATCCTCGGCCCCGACGCGGTCGGCCGCGGCTACGGGACGGATGCCACCCGCACGATGCTCCGCTACGCCTTCGACGAGCTGGGCCTGCACAAGGTCGAGCTGCGGGTGTGGGCCTTCAACACGCGGGCGATCCGGGCCTACGAGAAGGCGGGGTTCGTGCGCGAAGGCGTGCGTCGGGCCGTGGCGTTCCACGGGGGCCGCTTCCACGACGAGGTGCTGATGGGCGTGCTGGCCGAGGAGTTCGCCGCGAACCGGTGACGTCCATCGGGATCGTCAGATCCAGGGCCGGAACTCGGTGTCGATGTCGCGCCGCTCGTGCAAGACGCGGTGGACGCGGACGGCATCGTCGTCGCAGGTGTAGAAGAGGAGGAAGGGGAAGCCCTCCGCTCCGATGGCGCGAAGGCCGGGGATGCCGGTGCGCACCTCGGCCGTCGCCGACCCGGATCCGGGGAATGTCGCGAGGCGGCGAGTCGCCTGCTCCAGGGCGTCGATGAAGCGCGACACCGTTTCGACATCGGCCTGGTCCCGATAGTGCTCGACGGCTCGAGCGATGTCGACGTCGGCTGCGCGAGACGTGACGACCCGGGTCACGACGGGTCGTTCACGCGCGCTCGAAGCGTCCGGAAGTAGTCGGCGTTCATCTCCGAGCCCTCACCGGACCGCATCCCCTCCAGGACCGCCTCGCGAACGACGGCGTTCTCTCGGTCCCGGCGGATGAGTTCCCGCACGTACTCGCTGCTGGACGCGAACGAGTGCGAACTCACCTGAGCATCGGCGAAAGCCCGCAAGTCGTCGGGGAGCGAGATGTTCATGGTGGCCATGAAGCCAGTTTATCCACGCATGGCAATCTTTGTCATGGGCGGAGGTTCCCCCGAGTCGGCGACGCCGCGTCGACCGACGGACTCACCACCCCCGCGCGATCGTCGACCAGGCGACGGCGCCCGATCCACCCGGTGAGACCGCGTCCGTCGCGCCACACGACCAGGAGGGCTCCGGTGGCCAGGGCCAGTGCGAAGGCCGACAGAGACCACGGGGCGGGGAGCCCGGCGAGCACGACGTAGAACCCGGCCCCCGTGAGGAACCGCAGCGGCCTCGCCACCCAGACCGGGAGCACCCCGTTCGTGAAGCGCACGCGCGTGGCCAGGTCGCCGACCGAGCGGCCCGTCGCCAGCACGGTCACCAGCCAGACCGCGGCCGACGAGACGGTCCCCGCGAGCGAGGCCACCTCGTCGGTCGAGAAGGTCGCGGCATCGCCCAGGGCGAGGGCGATCACCGCCTGCACGGTCACCGAGACGGCGAAGCCGACGAGCCACACGCCCACGACGTCGCACGCGATGCCCAGCAGCCGGCGGCGACGGGTCACCGGGCGGGGGTGCTCGGCATCCGGGGTCTTCTGCGCTCCCCGATGATGCGTGGGCACCGCGAAGGCGACGAGCGAACCCAGCAAGGCCCCCGACGTGTTGGCGATCAGGTCGTCGACGTCGAAGACGCGGTACGGGCACGGGAAGATCCCCCAGACGCCGGTGAGCTGCGTCGTCTCGATGATCCCCGAGACGACCAGACCCGCCAGCCCCGCGATCAGGATGCCGCGCCCGCCGAGCACCCGCAGGAAGAAGCCCAGCGGGAGGAAGAGGAGCACGTTCAGCGCCACCTGCAGCACGACGGGATCGGTGAGGTAGCGCCCCGAGACGGCGACGGCGGAGCGGATCTCGTCGACGAACTCGAACGGCCGGAGGTTGACGCCCGCGCAGCGGTAGACCTCGGCATCCGGCAGGGGGATGAGCGTGTAGGTCCAGATCGCCCAGAAGTACACCGCGGCGCCCGCCCACAGCGTCGTGCGCCACAGCGTCAGTCCCCCGCGACGGCGGTAGCTGAGGGCGACGAACGGCACGAACGCCAGCACCGCGACGACCGCGCCCGCGAAGACGGCGAGCAGGCCCGACCCGACGATGTTGTGCACTCCGCGAGCATAGGGGGGCGGCGCGGTCGGTTCCGTAGCCTTGAGGGCATGACCCGTGCCGCCCGCCTGCGCGACGATCTCGTCGCCCGCATCGACGGCACCGGCTTCGGCGCGCACGGGATCCACGTGAGAGTCGGTGATGACACCGCGGGGCACCGCTGGGCGCCCGACGTGCGCGAGGAGATCCACTCGGTCGCCAAGGCGGTCGCGGTGCTGGCCGCGGGTATCGCGGCCGACGAGGGGCTCGTGTCGCTCGACGAGCCGGTCGCGTGTCTCCTCCCCGGCACGGCGGCCGACGACGTGACCGTGCGTCACCTGCTGTCGATGTCGAGCGGCATCGACCTGCCGTGGTCGGAGACGATGATGACCGACTGGCCCGACCTGTCCGCCGAGTTCCTCTCGCGCCCATCAAGCGGTCGCGTCTTCCAGTACTCCAACGCCAGCACGTACACGGCCATGCATGCTCTGTCGCAGCGCACCGGTGACGTCGAGGATTACCTGCGCCCGCGCCTGTTCATCCCCCTGGGCCTTGCCGACGTCTCCTGGCGGAGGTGCCCGAACGGGCGGGTGCTCGGCGGCGAGGGGATCGCCCTGCGCACCGAGGAGATGGCGCGCCTGGGCCTGCTCATCCGCGATCGAGGAGTCTGGAACGGGCGCGTCCTCGTCTCGCCCGGAACCGTGGATGCCATGCACTCCGGGTGGATCGACACCGGCAGCGCCGGCGACGGGTACCGCCACTACGCCCTCTCCGGCTGGGAGGGTCCGGGCGGCGCGTGGCGCCTGCACGGCGCCTACGGACAGCTGGTCGTCTTCGTCGACGATGCCGTCGTCACGATCTCCGCCGACGACCACGCCGGCGCGGACGCCGTGGCCGCCTTCATCGCCCGGATCGCTGCCCGATGAATCATTTTCCGAATATCGGGAATGCGGCATCCGAGGCAGTCGTTGGTCACGTTCCAGCGACCAGTGGTTGAACGACCTGCGCGTCAGATTGCGCAGCGGCCCGAGTGCGCGTAGTGTCGCGCGCCGTGACTGACGAAAGTCGCGTTGACGGCGAAGAGACGCCGATCGCGAAACGCATCCTGATCGGCGAGCCCCTCACCTCCGAGAAACTCGACGAGCAGCTCCTCCCCAAGAAGATGGCGTTGCCCATCTTCGCCTCCGACGCCCTCTCCTCCGTGGCCTACGCCCCGCAGGAGTTGCTGATGATCCTCCTCATCGGCGGGACGGCTCTGCTGACCCTCAGCCCGTGGGTCGCGGTGGCGGTCGTGGTGCTGCTGGTCGTGGTGGTGCTCAGCTACCGTCAGCTCATCAAGGCCTACCCCTCGGGCGGTGGCGACTACGAGGTCGCCAGCAAGAACCTCGGCGAAGTACCGGGTGTCGTCGTGGCGGCGGCCCTGCTCGTCGACTACGTGCTCACGGTCGCCGTGTCGGTGGCATCCGGAGTCGACAACATCATCTCGGCGCTCCCCGAGCTCAACCCCTTCCGGGTGGAGATCGCGGTCGGCTTCGTCATCCTCATCGTCATCGTCAACCTCCGCGGCGTGCGCGAGGCCTCGAGCGTCTTCGCGATCCCCACCTACCTCTTCATCGGGTCGGTCGGACTGATGATCGTCGTGGGCCTCGGCCGCACCTTCCTCGGATTCGCCCCCGTCGCCTCGAGCGCCCAGTACGAGGTGCAGGCCGAATCGCTGACGCAGGCCGCGCTGATCCTGCTCGTGCTGCGCGCGTTCTCGAGCGGCTGTTCCGCCCTCACGGGCGTCGAGGCCGTGTCGAACGGCGTGCCCGCGTTCCGGATGCCGAAGATCCGCAACGCCCAGACGACGCTGACGATGATGGGCGGCATCGCCATCGTCCTGTTCGTCGGCCTCACCGCTCTCGCGCTCATCTCGGGCGTGCACTACGCCGAGAACCCCTGCAACCTCATCGGCTTCGACTGCGCCAACAACCCGCAGCCGAGCCTCATGGCGCAGGTCGCCGCCGCGACCTTCGGCATGGGCAGCATCCCGTTCTTCGTCATCCAGGCCGCCACCGCGTGCGTGCTGCTGCTCGCGGCCAACACCGCCTTCAACGGCTTCCCCCTGCTGGGGTCGGTGCTCGCGCGCGACGGCTACGCCCCGAAGGCCCTCAACACCCGCGGCGACCGCCTCGTGTACTCGAACGGCATGATCATCCTCGGCATCGTCGCCATCGGCGTGCTCGTGGTCTACCAGGCGAACCTCACCACGCTGATCCAGCTCTACATCATCGGCGTCTTCGTGTCGTTCTCGCTCGGCCAGATCGGCATGGTCCGGCACTGGCGCCGCGCACTGCGGGGGCTGAAGACGCTCTCGCCCGAGGCCGCGAAGCAGCAGTCCGCGGCGATCGAGCGCCGCTCGGCCATCTCGGGCCTGTGGATCAACTCCGTCGGCGCCGGCATGACCGTGCTCGTGCTGCTCATCGTGACCATCACGAAGTTCACGCACGGCGCGTGGCTGGTCTTCATCGCCATCCCGATCCTCGCGGTGCTGATGATCGGCGTGAACCGCTACTACCGCGACGTCGAGCACGAGATCCGCATGGACGACGACGTGCACTTCGGCTCGTCGGGCGACGTGGCCATCGTGCTGGTCAACCGCCTTCAGAAGCCCGTCATGAAGGCGATCGACTACGCCCTCGCGGCCAACCACGACAAGACTCTCGCCGTGCACGTCGCGATCACCGACGAGGATGCCGCGAAGCTCCAGAAGGAGTGGGCGGAGCACGACCTCCCCCTGCCCCTCGTGATCATCGACTCCCCGTACCGCACCTACAGCTCGCCGGTGTCGACCTTCATCAAGAAGTACCGCGAGAACAACGGCTCGGCCGTCGTGACGGTGTACCTGCCGCAGTTCATCGTCGGGCATTGGTGGGAGTCGATCCTGCACAACCGACGCTCCCGCCGCCTCGCGCAGCAGCTCATGCTGGTGCACGGCGTCTCGATCACGCTGGTGCCGTGGCTGCTGGACTCCTCGGAGCTCATCTACGGCCGCCGCTCGCGGCCCCTGCCCGGCCAGCAGCGCAGTGGTCGGCCCGTCGCCGAGGTGCCGGCGACCAAGTCGAAGAAGACGCCGCCCGGTTCGGCATCCTGAGCCCCGTCCGAACGCCCTCGCCCGCGCGGCGGGGGCGTTCGGCGTTCCGCGACGCGGGCCTTCGGCATCCGGTGGACCGGAGCGCGGTCGAGTGTCCAGAAAACCCGGACGCGTTCGAAAAACGTCCGGGTGTTCTGGACACTCGGCTGTGGGATGGGGAGGGCGCGCGTCAGTCGGTCGGCCGCTGCCGCATCCGCTTCACGTCGGTGCGGCGCTGCTTGGCCTTCAGGCGCCGCTCCTTCGACCCGCGGGTGGGCTTCGTCGCGCGACGCGGCGGCGCCGGCGGCCGCACCGCCTCGGCCACGAGGGCGGCGAGGCGGGCACGTGCGGCGTCGCGGTTGCGCAGCTGAGCGCGCTCCTCCGACGCCGCGATCGTGATGACGCCGTCGACCAGGCGGTGGCCGAGCCGTTCGAAGACACGCTCGCGCTGCACCGTCGACAGGACGGCGGATGCCGCGGCATCCCACATCAACTCCACCCGGGAGTCCGCGGTGTTCACGCCCTGACCGCCCGGACCCGACGAGCGCGAGAACCGCCACGACAGCTCGGCCGCCGGGATGGTGAGTCCCGCGGTCACGCGCACGTCCATGTCGGCCATGCCTCCATCATGCGCGGTCGGCGCGCAACTCCTGCAGAATCGGCGTCCCGACGGTTTCGGCTCCTGTGGAGGCACGCCATGCAGGAGTTGTGCACCGCGACCCGCGCGGCCGGCGGTTCCAGCGACCCCGTAAGCACTCCGTATGCGTCCGTCAGCGATCCGTAGGGAAAGCGTTAGGGCCCGAGGATGCCGCGCCCCGGCGGAGTTGTATCGACACACGTGCCGCCCCGCGGCGCCCGCGGTGCTGCCGCGGTTGTGTATCCGAACCTGGAGTCGTCGTGCTCGATGCCGTCTTCCTCGCCGCGACCGTCGCGCTGTTCGCGCTGGTCGCCCTCGTCGCCAAGGGGGTCGAGAAGCTGGGCCCCGACGCCCGTTCCTCGGCGCCCCGCACTCGGACGCGAGGGGGCGACCGGCCGTGATCTTCTTCTCCATCCTCGCCGCGGTCCTCGCGGTCGCCGCCGTGGTGTACCTCGTGGTCGCCCTCGTCCGTCCCGAGAAGTTCTGACCCATGGATGCCGGAACCCTCTGGTCGATCGTCCTGACCAGCCTCACCCTCATCGTCGCCCTGGGCCTGGCGTACCGCCCCCTCGGTGACTACATCGCCCGCATCTACACCGGCGAGCGCGATCTCGCCGTCGAGCGCGGGCTCTACCGCCTGATCGGCGTCGACGCGCGCAGCGCCCAGACGTGGCAGGCCTACCTGCGCTCCGTCCTGCTGTTCTCGGTCGTCGGCGTGGTCTTCGTCTACGCGCTGATGCGCCTGCAGCCGGTGCTGCCGTTCGCGCTGAGGCTCGAGGCCCCGAGCGAAGCACTGTCGTTCAACACCGCCGTCTCGTTCGTCACCAACACCAACTGGCAGTCGTACGCGGGCGAGTCCACCCTGGGCTACACGGTGCAGTTCGCCGCGCTCACGGTGCAGAACTTCGTCTCGGCCGCCGTCGGCATCGCCGTCGCGGTCGCCCTGGTGCGCGGCTTCGCGTACCGCCGCAGCGGCGTGATCGGCAACTTCTGGGTCGATCTCGCGCGCGGCACGTTCCGCCTGCTGCTGCCGTTCGCGGTCATCGCGGCCGTCGTGCTGCTCGCGGGCGGCGTCGTGCAGAACCTCACCGGGTTCACGGATGCCACGACCCTCACGGGTGCGGCCCAGTCGATCCCGGGCGGGCCGGTGGCATCCCAGGAGGCGATCAAGCTGCTCGGCACCAACGGTGGCGGCTTCTTCAACGTCAACTCCGCGCACCCGTTCGAGAACCCGACCCCGTGGACGAACCTCTTCGAGATCTTCCTCATGCTGGTGATCCCGTTCTCGCTCCCCCGCACCTTCGGCCGCATGGTCGGCGACGACCGCCAGGGCTACACGATCCTCGGCGTGATGGCGGCGATCTTCGTGGCATCCACCGCTCTGCTCACGTGGGCCGAGACGGTCGGCGCGGGAACCGCGCCGGGGCTGGCCGGCGCGGCGATGGAGGGCAAGGAGGTGCGCTTCGGCATCTTCGGCTCGACGCTGTTCGGCTCGACGAGCACGCTCACCTCGACCGGTGCCGTCAACTCGATGCACGACAGCTACACGGCGTTGGGCGGCATGATGCCGATGATCAACATGATGCTCGGCGAGGTCGCCCCCGGCGGCGTCGGCTCGGGCCTGTACGGCATGCTGATCCTCGCCGTGATCGCCGTGTTCGTCGGCGGACTGCTGATCGGCCGCACGCCGGAGTACCTCGGCAAGAAGATCGGGCCGCGCGAGATCAAGCTCGCGAGCCTCTACATCCTCGTCACGCCCACCCTGGTGCTCGCCGGCACCGCGCTGAGCTTCGGCATCCCCGCCATCCGCTCCGACGTCGAGTCGACGTCGATCTGGAACCCCGGCGTGCACGGACTCAGCGAGGTGCTCTACGCCTTCACCTCGGCGGCGAACAACAACGGCTCCGCATTCGCGGGCCTCACCGCCAACACCCCGTGGTTCAACACCGCGCTCGGGGTGGCGATGCTGCTCGGCCGGTTCCTACCGATCGTGTTCGTGCTGGCCCTGGCCGGTGCCCTCGCAGCCCAGGATGCCGTGCCCGCGACCGTCGGGACGCTGCCGACGCACCGCCCGCAGTTCGCGGGCCTGCTCGCCGGTGTCGCCGTGATCGTCACCGCTCTGACCTACTTCCCCGTCCTCACTCTCGGACCCCTCGCTGAAGGACTGACCCGCTGATGTCCACCCTCACCCACGCTCCCCACCCGTCGGCCCCCGAGCCCGTCGAAGGGTCCGGCGCCCCCGCCCCGCGCCGCGCGTTCAGCGCCGCGCAGATCGTCGCCGCCCTCCCCGGCGCGGCGAAGAAGCTCAACCCCGCCGCCCAGTGGCGCAACCCCGTCATGTTCCTCGTGTGGGTGGGCGCGGCGCTGACAACGCTCATCGCGATCGCCGAGCCGTTCCTCGGGGACGCTTCGACGGGCTCAGCGTCCGACCAGCAGCTGCCGTTCGGGTTCACCTGGGGCATCGCCGTCTGGCTGTGGCTCACGGTGTTCTTCGCGAACATCGCCGAGTCGGTCGCCGAGGGCCGCGGCAAAGCGCAGGCCGCGACCCTGCGCAAGACCCGCACGACCACCTCGGCCCGCCGCGTCGTGTCGTACGACGCCACGGCCGACCCCGCGGCATCCGGAGCCTCCACCGAGGACGTGCCCTCGGGCGACCTCCGCGTCGGCGACATCGTGCTGGTGGAGACCGGCGAGCTCATCCCCGGCGACGGCGACATCGTCCACGGCATCGCGACGGTCGACGAGTCGGCGATCACGGGCGAGTCGGCCCCGGTCGTGCGCGAGTCGGGCGGCGACCGCAGCGCCGTCACCGGCGGGACGCGCGTGCTGAGCGACCGCATCGTCGTGAAGATCACGTCGAAGCCCGGTGAAACGTTCGTCGATCGCATGATCGCCCTCGTCGAGGGCGCCTCGCGCCAGCGCACGCCCAACGAGATCGCGCTGAACATCCTGCTGGCGAGCCTGTCGATCGTGTTCGTGGTCGTGGTGCTCGTGCTGAACCCGATCGCCTCGTACGCGGCATCGCCCGTCTCGATCCCCGTGCTCGTGGCGCTGCTCGTGTGCCTCATCCCGACGACGATCGGCGCGCTGCTCAGCGCGATCGGCATCGCGGGCATGGACCGGCTCGTGCAGCGCAACGTCCTGGCCATGTCGGGCCGCGCGGTCGAGGCCGCGGGAGACGTCACCACTCTGCTGCTGGATAAGACCGGAACGATCACCTACGGCAACCGCCGCGCCTCCGCCTTCGTCGCCATGAAGGGCGTCGGCGGCCCGGAGCTCGCGGAGTACGCCTCGCTGTCGTCGCAGGCCGACCCCACGCCCGAGGGCGTGTCGGTGGTCGAGCTGGCGGCCGCGCAGGGCATCGTCGCCGAGATGCCCCGCGGGGCCGAGCCGGTTCCGTTCACGGCGCAGACGCGCATGTCGGGGCTCGACCTCGTCGACGGCACGCAGGTGCGAAAGGGCGCCGCGTCGGCCGTGGTGGCCTGGCTCGCGGCATCCGGTTCCCCCGTCCCCGAGGCGCTGCGGGCGCAGCTGCAGAGCGCGACGGATGCCATCTCGCAGTCGGGCGGCACGCCCCTGGTCGTCGCGACCTGGACTCCGGCGGGACGCCCGGTGGCTTCGACGGGCTCAGCCACCTCCGCTGCAACCGAGGTCCCTGAGCCTGTCGAAGGGACCGGCACCCCGCAGCTCCCGGTGGCGGTCGGCGTCGGCCGCGTGCTCGGCGTCATCCACCTCAAGGACGTCGTCAAAGACGGGCTGCGCGAGCGCTTCGGCGAGCTGCGGGCCATGGGCATCCGCACCGTGATGATCACGGGCGACAACCCGCTCACCGCCAAGGCGATCGCCGCCGAGGCCGGAGTCGACGACTTCCTCGCCGAAGCCACCCCCGAAGACAAGCTCGCCCTCATCCAGCGCGAGCAGGAGGGCGGCAATCTCGTCGCGATGACCGGCGACGGCACCAACGACGCCCCCGCCCTGGCGCAGGCCGACGTGGGCGTGGCGATGAACACGGGCACCTCGGCCGCGAAGGAGGCCGGCAACATGGTCGACCTCGATTCCGACCCGACCAAGCTCATCGACATCGTGCGCATCGGCAAGCAGCTGCTCATCACGCGCGGCGCGCTGACGACGTTCTCGCTCGCGAACGACATCGCGAAGTACTTCGCGATCATCCCGGCGATGTTCATGGGCGTGTTCCCCGGACTCGCCGTGCTGAACGTCATGGGCCTGCACTCGCCGGCATCCGCCGTCACCAGCGCGATCATCTTCAACGCGATCGTCATCATCGTGCTCATCCCCCTCGCCCTGCGCGGCGTGAAGTACCGCGCTGCGAGCGCGTCGAGCATCCTCAGCCGCAACCTGCTCGTCTACGGGCTCGGCGGCGTCATCGTCCCCTTCATCGGCATCAAGCTCATCGACCTCGTCGTGAGCCTGCTCCCCGGCTTCTGAAAGGCCCCCTCATGCGCACCACCCTGCGTACCGCCGGCGTCGCCGTCCGCGCGATGCTCGTCTTCACCGTCCTGCTCGGCGTCGGCTACATGCTCGTCATCACCGCCGTCGGACAGGTCGCCCTCCCCTTCCAGGCCAACGGCTCGCTCGTGCGCTCGGCCGACGGGCAGGTCGCGGGCTCGCAGCTGATCGGTCAGTCCTTCACGGATGCCGACGGCGCGGCGCTGCCGGAGTACTTCCAGTCGCGTCCCTCCGCCGCCGGCGACGGCTACGACTCCGCCGCCTCGAGCGGATCGAACCTCGGCCCCGAGAACGACGACCTCATCTCCTCGATCGAGGAGCGTCAGGCGGCGTCCCGCGAGCTCGACGGCTCCGGGTCGATCCCCGCCGACGCCCTGACCGCCTCGGGCTCGGGCCTCGACCCCGACATCTCCGTCGCGAACGCGCAGCGCCAGGCGGCGCGGGTCGCCGAGGCCCGCGGCATCCCGGTCTCCGACGTCGAGGCGCTCGTGCAGCAGCACGTGCAGTCCCGCGACCTGGGCTACCTGGGCGAGGCCCGCGTGAACGTGCTCGAGCTCAATCGCGCGCTCGACGCGCTCTGACGACGAGAATCAGGAACATGCGTCTGTCACCCGCCGCCGTCGCGCCTCTCGCGCGGCGGCGGCGCCGTGCGCCGGAAGCGAGCGCGGAGCGTGTCGACGCGGCCGCGGGGGCCACGGTCCCTCCGACAGGCTCAGGGACCTGGGTTCCGATCGAGCCGACTGCCCACCAGGTGGCTGAGCCCGTCGAAACCACCGCGACCCCACCCACGCCGGTCCCTTCGACAGGCTCAGGGACCTTACGCCGCGCGGGGTCACCCTCGCGCGAGGGAGGCGCATCGTGAAGCGCGGGCGGCTGCGCGTGCTGCTGGGCATGGCGCCGGGCGTCGGCAAGACGTACGAGATGCTCGAGGAGGGCCGCCGGCTCCGCGACGAGGGACGCGACGTCGTGATCGCCGTCGTCGAGACGCACGGTCGCGCCGCCACCGCCGCCCAGGCCGAGGGGCTCGAGGTCGTCGCCCGGCGAACCGTCGCCCACCGCGGGGTCGCGCTGGACGAGATGGACCTGGATGCCGTGCTCGACCGGCATCCGCAGATCGCCCTCGTCGACGAGCTCGCGCACACCAATGCGCCCGGCTCGCGCAACGACAAGCGCTGGATCGACGTCGAGGAGCTGCTCGCGGCGGGCGTCGACGTCATCACGACCGTCAACGTGCAGCACATCGCCTCCCTCAACGACGTCGTCGAGAAGATCACGGGCGTCGTGCAACGCGAGACGGTCCCGGATGCCGTGGTGCGCGCGGCCGACCAGATCGAGGTCGTCGACCTCGCACCCCAGTCGCTGCGCGATCGCCTGGCCGCGGGCTCCGTGTACCCCGCCGAGCGCATCGACGCGGCCCTGTCGAACTACTTCCGCCTCGGCAACCTCACGGCGCTGCGCGAGCTCGCCCTGCTGTGGCTGGCCGACGAGGTCGACTCCGCTCTGCAGCGCTACCGCTCGGAGCACGGCATCGAGGGGTCGTGGCAGGCGCGCGAGCGCGTGGTCGTGGCCCTCACCGGCGGACCGGAGGGCGAGACGCTGCTGCGCCGCGGCGCGCGCATCGCCGCGCGGTCGGCGGGTGGCGAGCTGCTCGCCGTGCACGTGTCGACGCAGGACGGCCTGCGCGCGAGCGCCCCCGGGGCCCTCGCCGAGCAGCGCGCGCTCGTCGAGACGCTCGGCGGAACGTATCACCAGGTGGTCGGCGACGACCCCGCCACCGCGCTCGTCGACTTCGCCCGGTCGGTCAACGCCTCGCAGCTCGTCATCGGCGTGAGCCGCCGCGGTCGGGTGGCGGCCGCCCTCACCGGTCCCGGCATCGGCGCGACCGTCATCCGTCTCTCCGGCGACATCGACGTGCACATCGTCAACCACGCGCGCGCCGGCGGTCGGTTCGCCCTCCCCCGCCTCACCGGTCCCGCGCTCAGCGCGAAGCGTCGCATCCTGGGCTTCGTCACCGCGCTCGTGGGCGGACCGCTCATCTCCCTGCTGCTGCTGTCGACCGGCACCGACGACTCCGTCGCCGCCGACGTGCTCGTCTATCAGCTGCTCGTCGTGATCGTGGCGCTGATCGGCGGGATCTGGCCCGCGGTGTTCGCGGCCGTGCTGTCGGGTGTCACGTTGAACTTCCTCTTCATCGAGCCGCTCTACACCGTGACCATCAGCAATCCTGCCAACGCGATCGCCCTCGCGCTCTACGTGATCATCGCGACGCTCGTGAGCGTCGTCGTGGATCAGGCCGCCCGGCGCGCCCGTGCGGCCCGCCGTGCCGCCGCCGAGGCGGAGCTGCTCGCCACCGTGGCCGGTAGCGTCCTGCGCGGCGAGAGCGCCGTGCCGGCTCTGGTGAGCCGCGCCCGCGAGGCGTTCGGGCTCGCGGGGGTGCGGCTCGTGGCATCCGATGGGTCGACGCTGGCCACCGACGGCGAACCCGTCCGCGACGGCCGCTCGACCATCGTGTCCGTGGGCAACGACCGCGCGCGCCTCGAGCTCCACGGCAGCGACCTGGATGCCGGCGAGAGGCGCCTGCTCGACGTCGTCGTCGCACAGCTCGCCGCCGCCCTCGAGCGCACCGACCTGGCCGAGACCGCCGCCGAGGCCGGGGCCCTCGCCGAGACCGACCAGGTGCGCAGCGCCCTGCTCTCGGCCGTCAGCCACGACCTGCGCCGCCCGCTCGCCGCCGCCGTCGCCAGCCTCGGGGGCCTGCGCGCCGCGGGCGACAACCTCTCGGCCGACGACCGCCGCGAGCTGCTCGAGACCGCCGACGAGAGCCTCGCGACCCTGTCGGTGCTCGTGACCGACCTGCTCGACGTCAGTCGCGTGCAGGCCGGCGTGCTCGCGGTGTCGCTCACGGCGGTGGATGCCGCCGGGGTCGTGCTCACCGCGCTCGACGAGCTCGACCTGGGCCCGGATGCCGTGGAGCTCGCCCTCGATCCCGACCTCCCCGCCCTGCGCGCCGACCCGGTGCTGCTGCAGCGCGTGCTCGTGAACGTGCTGACCAACGCCGAGCGCTACACGCCCGAGGGTCGACGCGTGCGCATCGCGACGAGCCGTCTGGGCGGCACCGCCGAGATCCGCGTGATCGACCATGGCCCGGGCATCGCCGCCGAACGCCGCGAGGACATGTTCTCGCCGTTCCAGCGCCTCGGCGACACCGACAACACCGCGGGCCTCGGCCTGGGCCTCGCCCTCTCCCGCGGCTTCGCCGAGGGCATGGGCGGAACCCTCACCCCCGAGGACACCCCCGGCGGCGGGCTCACGATGGTCATCGCGCTGCCGGTCTCCGACGAGGGCCCCGCCGACGACCCGTACACCGGCGTCGCCGAGCCCGCGTCCACGCCCGCACCGCGGCCCGCGGCATCCGGAACCCGAGAGGACGCCCCGTGAAGGTCCTGATCGCCGACGACGACCCGCAGCTCGTCCGCGCCCTGCGCATCACCCTCGCCGCCCACGGCTACGACGTGGTCGCCGCCGCCGACGGCGCCGCGGCGATCACGCTGGCCGCCCAAGCGCATCCCGACATCGTGCTGCTCGACCTCGGGATGCCGCACCTCGACGGCGTGCAGGTGATCGAGGCCCTGCGCGGCTGGACCACGGCGCCGATCATCGTCGTCTCGGGCCGCACGGGCTCGGCCGACAAGGTCGAGGCCCTCGACGCCGGTGCCGACGACTACGTCACCAAGCCGTTCCAGATCGACGAGCTGCTGGCGCGTCTGCGGGTGCACGCGCGGCGGTCGGTCCCGGCATCCGGAGACGCGGTCGTGCGCTTCGGCGACGTCGAGGTCGACCTGTCGGCGAAGGCGGTGCTGCGCGGCGGCGTCCGGGTGCACATGACCCCGACGGAGTGGCGGATGCTGGAGTTCCTGGCCCGCAACCCCGGCTCGCTCGTGACGCGCCAGACGCTGCTCAAAGAGATCTGGGCGAGCGAGCAGGTCGCCGACAGCGGCTACCTGCGGCTGTACATGTCGCAACTGCGCAAGAAGCTCGAGGCCGACCCGTCGAACCCGGCGCACCTGCTCACAGAGCAGGGGATGGGGTATCGGCTGGTGGTGTGAGGTCGAGCCCAGCGGAGGGTGGGATCGACCTGGGGCGCGGAGTCATCGGGAGGTCCCCCGCGGTGCTGTCGACGTCCCCGGGGAGGTCGACTCAGCGGAATCAACACCCTCGGGGACTGCTCCGCGTGCTCGGGAGCGCCCCGGTTACTCTGGAGCCATGATGACAGAGAACGCGGGCGCGATCGGCATCGGCTACGAGGGGAAAAACCTCGCCGAGCTGATCGAGAACCTGCGTGCGATGGGCGTCGCGGTTCTGATCGACGTCCGGTTGAACGCCATCTCCCGAAAGGCCGGTCTCTCCAAGCGTGCTCTCAGCGCGGCCCTGGCCGAGAACGGGATCGAGTATCGCCACAAGCCCGAACTCGGCAATCCCAGAGACAACCGCGCGGGGTTCGGTGAGGACTGGAACACCCCGGAGGGCCGCGCGGCGCGAGCGACTTACAACACGTCCATCGCCACCGAGGCCGGCGCTGCCGCGGTGGCCGAGCTCGCGGACCTGGCGAGGCACAAGAGGATCGCGCTGCTCTGTTTCGAGGCGTCTGAGCTCCACTGCCATCGCCGAGAGACGCTCGCCGCCGTTCGCTCGCGCCTCATGGAGCTGCTGCCGGCAACTGCGTGAGGTCTCAGAAGAGGGTCACCTTCGAGGCGACGCCCGCGGGGGGCCAGTAAACGCCGAGAACGCTGAACTTGCTTCGCTTGATGGCCGCCTCGAAGTTTCCCATGAAGAATGACGTGGATCGCTTCGGGGAGAACATCATGTCAACGAATCGCTGTTCGACGCGCTCCTTCAGCCGTCCGATCGAGTCGCTGTGGAAGCGGTTCTGAAAAGCGCGGAGCTCCCAATCGAGGTTCTGACCGAAGTGCCCCGGGCAACGTTCTTCGTGGCAGCGATAGCGGTAGCGCAGCTTCACACGCGGAGCACGAAGCTTCGTCGGCTGTGTCGAGGTCCCGAAGACGTCCATCTCCCCCGCTGCCATCGAGCGATCGATCTTCGCCTGCTCCTCGGCGGACCAGCCCGGGTGCTCCTCGAGAGTGAAATCGATCAGTTCGGCGACGGACACCATTCCCAGCGACGGGGCCGCGTGGTCCGTCTCGGCCTCGCTCATCAACCGACATGTGGTCGTCAGAGCCACGTCGTTGATGAACGGGGTGCGCTCCTCCCATCCGTCCAAATGCTGACTGACCCTGATGGACTGGGTGTCAGGAACGTAGCTCTCCTTGCGCGAATCCTGGGTTCTGCGTCGCATGAAGAGCTCGACGATGTCGTATTTGCCGAACTGACTATTGGCGTCGAGCCACCTGAACGGCACGGGATACAGGCGCACCCAATCGTGCTCGCCTGTGTCCACGCGAATGCCGGCCACGCATACCGTGTCGCCGTACTTGGCCGACGGCTGCGGCGCTGCCTTGACCGTCACCAGGATGCGAGCTCGCTCTCCGTTCACCACCATGAGGGCGACTTTATTGGGGGCCTTTCGGATTCTTGTGGCGAGGCATCGGCGTCACATTTTCGCGAACCGGAGTAAATCGACGCCTGAAGAGGGTGAAGTCGCCTGGCGCCGATTCCACCGACCGATACCGCCCTGGGCAGCGGTCACGAGGCATGGAGGTGGCGACGCACCTTTCCTCCCGGGGATCTACGCGTTGAGGAGAAGCTTCACCAGGTGCCCGTCAGAGTGTCGACGAGCGGATGAGTGCAATTCGCGTTCTGTGATCGGCGTACTGAAACCGTCGATCTTCCACCCTCCCGAGCGGCATTCCGGATCTGGGATTTCACCTCTCGGAGGAATGCTCCGAGAAGAATCGTGAGACCGAGAGGTCTTCGGCCTCCACCGCCTCGAACTCCGCCTGAACCCGCGCGCAGCGGCACGCGTAGACGATCGAGTGCAGCAGCATCAGCGCACCTCGCCGACGGTGTGGCATCCGGGGCACGGGACCGCCACGCGATCGCCGACGCGCAGGTCGCCCGGCAGCACGACCGCTCCGCACGAATCGCCGTGCGCGTCGACCACGGCGTACCGCTCGTCGTAGGCACGCGACACCCGGCCGATCAGTCGCGCCTCGCGCCAGATCACGTCGAGACCCGCGACGCACGCGTCGAGCCGCACGGTGTCGGGCGCGGCATCCACCACCGTCGCGACCACCACGGTCGTCGACTGGACCGCGGATGCCACCCCGCCCGACGCCGGGATCACCGCCGGGCCCGTGCACACGCAGGGCGTGCCGCAGATCTCGGCGAAGCGGCCGACCGACATCGCGCGCACGGTGACGTCGTCGAGCGTCGGGGCGGAGCCGGCGGGCCACGCCGCGGCGTCGAACGGCGCCGGGATGCTGGAGCGGAGGGTCGGGAGCAAGGCCGTGAGGGTCATGGCATCCGGTCTACGCCCCCGCCGTCCCGGGATGCGGGGCCCTGACGCTTTCCATGCGGGGAGCCCGACGACCCTGACGGAACGCGCCCGGCCATCCGCCGCCGCGTAGCCTAGAAGAGTGACCCCTGCCTTCGACGTCGACGCCGTGCGCGCCGACTTCCCGATCCTCGAGACCGAGGTCGACGGCCACCCGCTCGTCTATCTCGACTCCGGCGCGACGAGCCAGAAGCCGCGCGCCGTGCTCGACGCCGAGCGCGACTTCCTCGAACGGGCGAACTCGGCCGTGCACCGCGGCGCCCACACGCTCGCCGCCGAGGCGACCGAGCTGTTCGAAGACGCCCGCATCACGGTCGCCGACTTCGTGGGCGCCGAGCCGGAGCAGCTCGTCTGGACGAGCGGCGCCACCGGCGGCCTCAACCTCGTCGCGGGTTCGCTCGGATACGCGGGGCGCCTGCGCGAGGGCGACGAGATCGTCGTCACCGAGGCCGAGCACCACGCCAACTTGATCCCGTGGCAGGAGCTCGCCCGGCGCACCGGCGCGCGCCTGCGTCACATCCCCGTGCTCGACGACGGCATGCTCGACATGCACGCCGCGGCCGACCTCATCGGCGAGCGCACGAAGGTCGTCGCCTTCCCGCACGTCTCCAACGTCCTCGGCATCGTGAACCCGGTCGCCAAGCTCGTCACCCTCGCCCGCGCCGTCGGCGCTCTGACCGTGCTCGACGCGTGCCAGTCGGCTCCGCACCTCGCGCTCGACCTGCCGGCATCCGGGGTCGACCTCGCCGTGTTCTCGGGACACAAGGTCTACGGCCCCTATGGCATCGGCGCGCTCTGGGGTCGCGACGAGGTGCTCGAGTCCCTGCCGCCGTTCACCACGGGCGGGTCGATGATCACCACCGTCACCCTCGACGAGGCCGAGTACCTCCCGCCGCCGCAGCGTTTCGAGGCCGGGACGCAGCCGGTGTCGCAGGCCGTGGCCCTGGCCGCCGCGGTGCGCTGGCTCGGCGAGCACGACCTCGCCGCCGCGCACGCGCACGAGGCCGCGCTCGAGAAGCGCATGCGCGAGGGGCTCCGCTCGATCGACGGCATCCGCCTGCTCGGAGACACGGATGCCGCGGAGCGCGTCGCCCTGCAGGCCTTCGTCGTCGAGGGGGTCCACGCGCACGACGTGGGGCAGTTCCTCGACTCCCGCGGGGTCGCCGTCCGCGTGGGACACCACTGCGCGCAGCCCCTGCACCGCCGCTTCGGTGTGACGGCGTCGGTGCGCGCGAGCGCCGCGATCCATACGACCGAGGCCGAGATCGACACGTTCCTCGACGCCGTCTCGGGCGTTCGCGGGTTCTTCGGCGTCGGCGCGGCGGGAGCACGCGCATGAGCGGGCTCGAGTCGCTGTACCAGGAGCTCATCCTCGACCACGCGAAGAACCGCCGCGGCTTCGGTCTCGCCGAGCCCGGAGCGCACAGCGCCACCGTGCACCAGCGCAACCCGATCTGCGGCGACGAGATCACGCTCCGCGTCGACGTCGAGGGCGACCGCGTGGCATCCGTCACCTGGGAGGGCGCGGGCTGCTCGATCTCGCAGTCGTCGGCATCCATGCTCGTCGCCCTGCTGCAGGAAGACGGCGGAGACGAGGGGATGCCGACCGCCGACGTCCAGGTCCTGATCGAGCGGTTCCGCGAGTCGCTGCGCTCGCGCGGCAAGATCCCCCTCGACGAGGAGACCTTCGCGGATGCCGCCGCCCTGTCGGGGGTGTCGAAGTACACCGCCCGCGTGAAGTGCGCGATGCTCGCGTGGGTCGCGCTGGAAGAGGGCCTGCGGCAGGCCTGACCCACGGAGCGTCCGCGCACAGTGTGCGCGGCACGGCCCTGTGTTCGCGCCGGCCTCGGCGCTATTCTGCCCCCAGACCGACGAGAGGGCGGATGCCATGGCCACGGGTGGAGCGGGATTCAGCGACGAGGAACGCGCGGCGATGAAACAGCGCGCCGAGGAACTCAAGGCGATGAAGGGTCTCAAGGGCGCAGCGAAGCTCGAGAAGGAGAACGAGGCCTGCATCGAGGCCATCGACAAGCTCGACGGCGTCGACCGTGCGGTCGCCGAACGGCTGCACGTCATCGTGCTCGCCGAAGCGCCGCACCTGACGCCCAAGACGTACTACGGCTTCCCCGCCTACGCCAAGGACGGCAAGGTCGTGGTGTTCTACCAGCCGGCATCCAAGTTCAAGACCCGCTACGGCACGGTGAGCTTCGACGACTCGGCCCAGCTCGACGACGGCCCGATGTGGCCGGTGTCATACGCGGTGGTCGAGGTCACGCCCGAGGTCGAGGAGACGATCCGCGCTCTCGTGCGCAGGGCGGCTCCGGCGGCCTGACACTCGAAGCCCTGCACCTTACGCCTCGCGGCGCGAAGCCGCACCCGTCTTGTCCGACGCTCGACCTCGGCGTTGTCTGAAGGCAGACGCCGCGTCGATGCATCCCCACCGGATGCCGCGCGGCGGGGATCCCCGGATCCCGCCTGCACGACACGATCGGTCGGGCGACCGGCCGGAGAGGACGAAGATGTCAGGGAACAGAGCAGTCGCGTACAAGGAGCCCGGAGTCGTCGAGGTCATCGACACCGACTACCCCGAGTTCGAGCTGAAGGACGGGCCGGGCGTCAACCCGGCGAACGTGGGCCGCAAGGTCCCCCACGGTGCGATCCTGCGCACCGTCTCCACCAACATCTGCGGCTCCGACCAGCACATGGTGCGCGGGCGCACCACGGCTCCGGCCGGGCTCGTGCTCGGTCACGAGATCACCGGCGAGGTGATCGAGGTCGGACCCGACGTCGAGTTCGTCAAGGTCGGCGACATCGTCTCGGTCCCGTTCAATATCGCGTGCGGCCGCTGCCGCAACTGCAAGGAAGGCAAGACCGGCATCTGCCTGAACGTGAACCCCGACCGCCCCGGCAGCGCCTACGGATACGTCGACATGGGCGGGTGGGTCGGCGGCCAGGCCGAGTACGTGCTCGTGCCCTACGCCGACTGGAACCTGCTGGTCTTCCCCGACCGCGAGCAGGCGCTCGAGAAGATCCTCGACCTGACGATGCTGTCCGACATCTTCCCCACGGGCTTCCACGGCGCGTACACCGCGGGCGTCCGGCCCGGATCGACGGTGTACATCGCCGGCGCGGGGCCCGTGGGCATCGCCGCGGCCGTCGGCGCCCAGCTGCTGGGTGCGGCCGCGGTGCTCGTCGGCGACCTCAACCCGGAGCGCCTCGCGCAGGTGCGCTCACTCGGCTTCGAGAGCGTCGACGTGTCGAAGGGCGACCCGGGAGAGCAGATCGAGCAGATCCTCGGCGTCCCCGAAGTGGATGCCGCGGTCGACGCGGTCGGGTTCGAGGCACGCGGCCACGGGGCCGATGCGGGTCATGAAGCCCCGGCGACGGTGCTCAACTCGCTGTTCACGGTGACCGCGGCGGGCGGCGGGGTCGGCATCCCGGGTCTGTACGTCACGGGCGACCCCGGTGGGGTCGACGAGGCCGCGAAGGTCGGGTCGCTGTCGCTGCGACTCGGGCTCGGCTGGGCGAAGTCGCTGTCGTTCACGACCGGTCAGTGCCCCGTGATGAAGTACAACCGGCAGCTGATGATGGCGATCCTGCACGACAAGGTGCAGATCGCGAAGGCCGTCAACGCCACCCCGATCGGACTCGACGAAGCCCCCCAGGGCTACGCCGACTTCGACAAGGGCGCCCCGCGCAAGTACGTGCTGAACCCGAACGGGTACATCACGAGCTGACGCTCGCCCCGGAGCTCGCAGAACGGCGCGGTGCTCGCAGATCTCCCGGCGGAGTCTGCGAGCACCGCGTGCGACTTCGAGCTTCGACAGGGGCCCGATCGAGGGCCGGATGCCACGGCCTCGGCGCCGCGGCATCCCCCTCACCCCATGACCACGCGCTCCATACGGCGGTAGCTCTCCTCCATGCCGTCGATCATGCCGGTGGCCAGGACCATGTCGCGGGTCGTGGCATCCGGATACTCGATCAGCAGCGTCAGCAGCGTCGCCCCGTCCTCTTCGTAGAGCGAGAGGTCGTTGACCGTCGAGGGGAAGTCGGTGCCGGTCATGTGCTCGGTCTGCACCATGCGCCGGGGATCGTCGAGCAGCAGGATCTCCCCGTCGAAACCGAAGGGCTCCCCCTCGGTGCCGGGTTCGGGGGTCCAGGCGATGCGGTATCCGCCCCCGACGCGCCGATCGACCTCGTGCGTGGTCATGCGCCAGCCGTCGGGGCCGAGCATCCACTGCCGCATCAGGTCGGGGTCGACGTGCGCGCGCCACACCAGCTCGCGCGGGCCGTCGATCAGGCGTGTGATCCGCACGTGCTGGTCGCTCAGCACCTCCAGCTGCGTCCCCTTCCCCTGGGCGAACTCGCGAAGGCCCTGCAGCACGGCGTCGAGCTGGTTCATCGCGAGGGTCGAGCCCTCGACGGCACCCATCGCGACGACCTGCTCGAGCGCCTCGACGGAGTCGAAGCGGCTGACGTTCGTCATCCGCGAGCCCTCGGGCGCGGCCTCGAACGAGAAGACCATGCGCATCGACGGCATCCCCTCGAGGGGCTCGCCGTTCTCGTCGGCGAAGGAGTCGATGACCTCGAACCCGCGGGGTTCGTCGATCGCGGTGAACTCCCACGCTCCGCCCGCGCGCTCACCCTGCGGAGACGTCATGTGGTACTTCGCGTGCCCGCCGACCGTGAAGTCGAACGCGTCGAACGTCGCCGGCCACCCGGGAGGACCCCAGAAGCGTTCGAGCTGACGCGGGTCGGTGAACGCCGCCCAGAGGCGGTCCGGGCCGACGGCGAAGTCGGCGATCAGGGTCATGGTGAGCGCTTCGGTGTCGCTCTCGACGGATGTGACGGGCATGACGGACTCCTTCGTCGGGTCAGGGCGCGGGGGTTTCGGGGGCGGATGCCGTGGCGGGCGGGGCCCCTGGGGGCGGAACCGCGGCGGGTCGAGGGGTGGATGCCGCTCCACCCGGTGACTCTGTGGGCGGGACCGCTGTGGATGCCGCGGCATCCGCCTCTTCGGACAGCAGCGCGTCGAGCCGGCCGACGCGCCCGCGCCAGAGGTCTTCGTACGAGCGGAGCAGCTGCTGCGCCCGGGCGATCGCGGACGGATCGGCACGCACGAGCCTCACCCTCCCCTCCGCGCGCTTGGTGATGAGCCGCGCCTCGGCGAGCACGGCGATGTGCTTCGACACCGCCGCGAACGACATCGCGTAGGCCGCCGCGAGCTGGGTCACCGACTGCTCGGAGACCAGCGTGCGCCGCACGATGTCGCGCCGCGTGGCATCGGCGAGGGCGTGGAACACCCGGTCGATGTCGGCGTCGCTCTGTTGTTCAACCATTTGGTTGCACGTTAGCGGTGATCGACCCGTGCGGCAAGGGGCTCATGACGGCGCGCCGCAGCGACTCTCAGACAGCCGGCCGCCCGGATTCGCTGACCCGGGGGGCGTCCTGGCGCAAGGCGGCCCCTCTATACCCCCATGGGGTATACGCTCACCGGGTCGGCACGAGAGGAGGACGTATGAGCGATCATCACGTCCACGCTGCGCCCTCCGACCAGGGACGCGCGGGACAGCACGAGTCGATGCGTTCCGCACCCGGAGACCACGCGGAGCACGGGCACCACCAGGCGCACGCCGCCCACACCGGGCACAGTGACCACGGCGGCAGCGCCGGGCACGGCGGCCACGCCGGCCACGCCGGACACGGCGATCACGTCGCTGCCTTCCGACGACTGTTCTGGATCATGCTCGTGCTGGCCGTGCCGGTCGTCGCGTTCTCGCCGATGTTCGCGATGCTGCTGGGCTATCCGCTGCCGGATGCCGCGTGGCTCGGTTGGATCTCGCCGGCTCTGGGCACCGTGATGTACGTCTGGGGCGGATCGCCGTTCCTGACCGGCGCCGTGTCGGAGGTGCGCTCCCGCGCGCCGGGCATGATGCTGCTCATCGCGCTGGCCATCACCGTCGCCTTCCTCGCATCGTGGGGGGCGAGTCTCGGCATCCTGGATCACGAACTCGACTTCTGGTGGGAGCTCGCCCTCCTGATCGTGATCATGCTGCTCGGGCACTGGATCGAGATGCGGTCGCTCGCGCAGACCACCTCGGCGCTCGACTCGCTCGCCGCGCTCCTTCCCGACGAGGCAGAACGCGTCGAGGGCGACTCCACGGTCAGCGTGTCGCCGTCGGAGTTGCGCATCGACGATGTCGTCGTCGTGCGTCCGGGGGCGCGGGTGCCCGCTGACGGACAGATCGTCCAGGGCTCGGCGAGCATGGATGAATCGATGATCACGGGCGAATCGCGCCCGGTCCGCCGCGCCGAAGGCGACGCCGTCGTCGCGGGCACGGTGGCCACCGACTCGGGCGTACGGGTCCGCATCACCGCGGTCGGCGACGACACCGCCCTCGCCGGCATCCAGAAGCTCGTGTCGGACGCGCAGAATTCGTCGTCGCGCGCGCAGCGCATCGCCGACCGTGCGGCCGCGTGGCTGTTCTGGTTCGCGCTCGGCTCCGCCGTCATCACGGCGGTGGCCTGGACGCTCATCGGCCTGCCCGACGAAGCGGTGGTGCGCACGATCACCGTGCTCGTGATCGCGTGCCCTCACGCGCTCGGCCTCGCCATCCCGCTGGTGGTGTCCATCGCGACGGAGCGGGCCGCGCGGGCCGGTGTGCTCGTGAAGGACCGTCTCGCGCTCGAGAGCATGCGGGCCGTCGACACCGTGCTTTTCGACAAGACGGGAACGCTCACCGCGGGCGCCCCCGCAGTGACGGCCGTCGCTCCCACCTCCGACGCCGACGCGGACCGCGTGCTCGCGTGGGCAGCCGCGGCGGAATCCGATTCCGAGCACCCGCTGGCCCGGGCGATCGTCGCCGCCGCGGAGGCCGAGGCGCTCACGGTGCCCCGCGCCGACGATTTCTCCTCCGCTCCCGCCGTCGGCGTGCGCGCCCGGGTCGAGGGCAGAGTCGTCGAGGTCGGCGGACCGCACCTGCTCGAGGAGAAGGGTCTCGACGAGATCGACGAGACGCGATCGTGGCGCGATGAGGGTGCGATCATCCTGCACGTCGTGGTCGACGGTGCGGTCGCCGGTGCCCTGCGACTCGCTGACGAGGTGCGCCCCGAGTCGATCAGCGCCGTGCGGTCGCTGCGCGATCGGGGCGTCGAGGTGGTGATGATCACGGGCGATGCCGAGGCCGTCGCCGCGTCCGTGGCCGAGGCCGTCGAGATCGACCGGTACTTCGCGGGCGTACGCCCCGAGGACAAGTCGTCGAAGGTCGAGCAGTTGCAGCGCGAGGGGAGGACGGTGGCGATGGTCGGCGACGGCGTGAACGACGCCCCGGCTCTCGCTCAGGCCGACGTGGGCATCGCCATTGGGGCGGGGACCGACGTGGCGATCGCCTCCGCCGGCGTGATCCTGGCGCACGACGACCCCCGCGCCGTCCTGTCCGCGATCGACCTGTCGCGTGCCGCCTACCGCAAGATGACGCAGAACCTGTGGTGGGCCGCGGGATACAACCTGCTCTCGGTGCCGCTGGCGGCGGGCGTGCTCGCACCGGTCGGGTTCGTGCTGCCGATGTCGATCGGGGCGATCCTGATGTCGCTGTCGACCATCGTCGTCGCCGTCAACGCGCAGCTGCTCCGGAGGCTCGACCTGAGGCCGGCGGACGACCCCGGGCATCGCGAAGGCACTCGCCTCCACGAGAACCACGCCCCCACCCGCCCACGGGCGAACGACGAGGAGAAACGATGAAGACCCGATTCGCGGCCGCGGCCGCCCTCCCCCTGGCCGCCGTGCTCGCCCTCGCGGGATGCTCCGGCACGATCGGATCCGGGTCCATGCCCGGCATGGATCACGGCTCCGGCCCGATGGCCACGGCCACCACGGCCGCCGAGGCGTCGGAGACCGACATCATGTTCGTCACGATGATGATCCCGCACCACGAGCAGGCCATCGAGATGTCGGACACCCTGCTCGGCAAGACGGGTGTCGACGGCAGCGTCACCGCCCTCGCCGAGCAGATCAAGGCCGCCCAGGGCCCCGAGATCGAGACGATGAAGGGGTGGCTCTCGGACTGGGGCGTGTCGATGAGCGGGGGCATGAGCGGAATGGATCACGGCGGGATGATGTCGGAGTCCGACATGCAGGAGCTCGAGGATGCCGAGGGCGGCGATGCCGCACGTCTCTACCTCGAGCAGATGATCGAGCACCACGAGGGTGCCGTCGACATGGCCCAGAGCGAGATCGATGACGGACAGGACAGCGAGGTCGTCGACCTGGCCCGCTCGATCGTCGACAGCCAGACGGCCGAGATCGCCACGATGAAAGACCTGCTCGCCTCCCCGTGAGCAGCGGTGGGGGCGGGGCGCCGTGGCGCTTCGCCCCCACCCTCCTCGGTCGACGGGGGCGGGGCCCGCTCAGGCGAGCGTGAGGAAGAGCTTCTCGAGCTCCTCGACCGTGAGCCGGCCGGGGGCGTCGGCGTCGCCCGCGGCGTCGGCATCATCGGCATCCGTGTCTGTGATGCACTGCTTCATCGCCGTGGAGATGATCGCGAAACCCGCGCGGTCGATCGCGCTGCTCACCGCGGCGAGCTGGGTGACGACCTCGCGGCAGTCGCCGCCGCCCTCGACCGCCGCGATCACGGCGGCGAGCTGCCCCTGTGCGCGGCGCAGGCGGTTGGCGACCTTCTTGACGGCCTGGGGATCGTGGAGGCTGCGGTCACTCATGCGTGTTCTCCTTCAGCAAGGGTCGAGGACATCGCCTCGCGGCCGGCGAGCCAGGTGCGGTATCCGCCGTCGAGATTACGCACGTCGTACCCGAGCTGCGTGAGCAGCCGCGCGGCCGTGTGTCCGCGCTGCCCGACCTGACAGTGCACGATCACCGGGCCGTCGGCGATCTCGCCATGCCGTTCGCGGAGTTCGTCGAGCGGCAGGTTGACCGCCCCCGGGATGGCCCCCGCGGCGAACTCCGCGGGCGTGCGCACGTCGACGAGGGCGGCCCCGGCGTCGAGCGCCGCCGGAAGCTCGTGCCACTGCACGGCATCCGTCGTCCCCTCGGCGAGGTTCTGCGCGACGTACCCGATCATGTTGACGGGGTCCTTCGCCGAGCCGTACTGCGGAGCGTAGGCGAGTTCGAGCTGCGAGAGAGCGGATGCCGTGAGCCCCGCCGCCATGGCCACGGCGATCACGTCGATGCGCTTGTCGACGCCGTCGCCACCGACGATCTGCGCCCCGAGGATGAGGTCGGACGCGGGATCGACGAGCAGCTTCATCGCCATCGCCTGCGCCCCCGGGTAGTAGGTCGCGTGCGAGGCCGGGTGCGTGTGGATGACGCGGTGCGCCCGCCCATCGGCGACGAGTCGGCGTTCGCTCCACCCGACGAAGGCGACGGTCGCGCCGAACAGCCCCAGCACGGCGGTGCCGAGCGCGGGACGCGCCGGGGCCGGCTCGAGGCCCGCGATGTCGTCGGCCACCGCGCGGCCGTGGCGGTTGGCCAGGCCCGCCATGGTCACCAGCGCAGGCTCGCCGTCGACGTGGTCGCGCTTCTCGACGCCGTCGCCCACGGCCCAGACGTGCGGGGCGGAAGTCCGTTGCCGTGCGTCGACGGCGATCCCGCCGGTCGGACCGACCTCGAGACCGGCGGCCTCGGCGAGACCGCGATCGGGGCGCACTCCGCTCGCCTCGACGACGAGCACCGCCTCGACGGTCCCGCCGTCATCCAGGAGGACGCGCCCCGGCTCCGCACCGACGATGGTCGAGCCGAGCCGTACGTCGACGCCGTGCTCACGGAGGAGGGCCAGCAGCGGCGCGGCCATCTCGGCATCCAGGGGCGACAGCACCTGCCGACCGCGCGTCACCAGGGTCACTCGCGCGCCGCGCGCGACGAGGTTCTCGACCGCCTCGAGCCCGATGAAGCCGGCTCCCGCCACAACGACGCTCGGTTGCGGACCGGCGTCGGCGAGCACCTCGAGCACGCGGTCGACGTCGTCGACACTGCGCAGCGTGTGCGTGGGAACGGCCCCCGCGGACGGCCCCGGAGCAGCCGCGGCCCCCGTGGCGATCACGAGGTCGTCGTACGTCTCGACGCTCTCGGTGGCCGCATCGATATCGCGCACGGTCACCGTTCGGGTGGCCGTGTCGATGGCGACCACCTCGTGCCGCACGCGCACGTCGAGGGCGAAGCGGGATGCGAGCGATTCCGGCGTCTGCAGAAGGAGCGACGAGCGCTCCGCGATCACCCCGCCCACGTGGTACGGCAGTCCGCAGTTCGCGAACGACACGTACGCGCCGCGCTCGTAGACCGTGATCTCGCGGGTCTCGTCGAGTCGCCGCAACCTCGTCGCCGCACTCATTCCCGCCGCGACCCCGCCGATGATGACCGTCTTCATGTCCTCCACCTTATACCCCCGGGGGTATAGTCGAGGCCGGTCGCGACCGCGGCCGAGAACGGAAGGATGCCGAAGATGTGCCGACAGGTGACGTGCAAGACGTGTGGGAAAGCGACGTGGGCCGGGTGCGGTCAGCACGTCGATCAGGTGATGGCCGGCGTTCCCCGGCGCGACCGCTGCGAGGGGCACGAGAAGCAGGCCGCCGCCGAGGGCGGCGGGTTCTTCTCCCGGCTGTTCGGGCGCTGAGTCGACTCAGGCGTCGATGCGCAGCGCCCCGGCCACGGCATCCAGAGCACCGGGCACGAGCCGGTAGTACGCCCAGGTTCCGCGCTTCGAGCGCGTGAGGAACCCCGCCTCGGTCAGCACCTTGAGGTGGTGCGACACCGTGGGCTGCGACAGCCCGACCGGCTCGGTGAGGTCGCACACGCAGGCCTCCTGCGCGTCGGCGCTCGCGACGATCGACAGCAGGCGCAGCCGCGTCGGGTCACCGAGGGCCTTCAGCCGCCCGGCGAGCCCTTCGGCGTCGGCGACCGACATCGGGGCGCCCCCGCTGGACACGCAGCAGGCAGCGGACGGCAGGAGCGGCAGCGTGGTCATACATCGATAGTAGTCGATATTGACATCCATCGATGGATGCGGGCACGATGGGGCATCGACAGTCATCGATGCACGAGGAGTCCCATGTCGACGCTCACCCTCACCCCGCGGCCCCGCACGACGGACCGCGTCGCGGCCCTTCCCGTGGTCGTCATCGGCGCGGGGCCCGTGGGCCTCGCCGCCGCCGCGCACCTCGCCGACCGAGGAATCGACTTCGTCGTCGTAGAGGCGGCATCCACTCCCGCGGCCGCCGTGCAGCAGTGGGGCCACACCCGCCTGTTCTCGGCTTGGCGCGAGGTCGTCGACCCCGTCGCCCGCCGCCTGCTCGAGACCACCGGCTGGACCATGCCGGCCGAGGGTCGTGCACCGACGGGCCGGGAGCTCGTCGACGACTACCTGCGCCCGCTCGCGGAGCTGCCCGCCATCGCGGAGCACATCCGCTACGGCGCGCGGGTGACCGGAGTCGCGCGCGAGGGGATGGATCGCACGCGCTCCGCCGACCGCGAGAACACCCCGTTCCTCGTGCGCACCCCGAAGGGAGAGCTTCTCGCCCGGGCCGTGCTCGACGCCTCGGGAACGTACGACTCGCCCAACTCGCTGCTGTCGACGGGCCTGCCCACCATCGACGACGCGCGGATCTCGCACGCCCTGCCCGACGTGCTCGGCCGCGAGCGCGAACGCTTCGCGGGCCGGCACACGATCGTCGTCGGCGCCGGGCACTCCGCCGCGAACACCCTCATCTCGCTCGTCCGCCTACAGCGCGACGCCCCCGGCACGCGCATCACGTGGCTCATCCGCAACGCCGGCGCCGTGCGCGTGTCGTCGTCGGCCGACGACGAGCTCGTCGGTCGCGCGCAGCTCGGCGCGCGCGTGGACCGGTACGTCGAGGCCGGCGCCGTCGACAAGATCGACTCCTTCGAGATCGGCCGTGTCGAGGCCCGACCGGATGGCATCCACCTCTCCGGAACACGACGCGGCGAACTCGCCGAGGTGACCGCCGACGTCGTGGTCAACGCGACCGGATTCCGGCCCGACCTCGCCCCGCTGCGCGAGATCCGCACCGACCTGGATGCCGTCGTCGAGGCGCCGCGCCTGCTCGCTCCGCTCATCGACCCGAACGTGCACTCGTGCGGCACCGTCGAGCCGCACGGATTCCGGGAGCTGACGCACCCCGAGCACGGCTTCTTCCTCGTCGGGATGAAGTCGTACGGCCGCGCGCCCACGTTCCTGCTGGCCACCGGGTACGAGCAGGTGCGTTCGATCGTGGCGTGGCTCGCGGGCGACATGGCCTCGGCTTCTCGCGTCGAGCTGACGCTGCCGGCCACGGGCGTGTGCTCGACGGATGCCGGTGGGTGCTGCTGACATGACGCTCGTGCGCGCGCTCGAACGAGCGGACTGGGCCGCGGTGGAGGACATCTACCGCGAGGGCATCGAGGGCGGCAACGCCACCTTCGAGACCGAGACGCCGACCTGGGACGCGTTCGATCAGGCCAAGGCCCGGTTCGGTCGACTGGTCGCCGTCGATGACGCGCACGCGGTCGTCGGGTGGGTGGCGGCGTCGCCGGTATCGGCCCGCGCCGCGTACCGCGGTGTCGTCGAGCATTCCGTGTACGTCGCCGCTCGCGCACAGGGACGGGGCATCGGTGTCGCTCTCGTGCGGGCGTTCATCGCCTCGGCCGAGATGAACGGGGTCTGGACGATCCAGTCCAGCGTGTTCCCCGAGAACACGGCATCCCTCCGCCTGCACGAGGGCCTCGGCTTCCGCGAGGTGGGCCGACGCGAGCGGATCGCACGCTCCCTCGTGGGTCCGTGGGCCGGGCAGTGGCGGGACACCGTGCTGATCGAGCGGCGCAGCGCGATGAACGGGCGCGGATGAGCGAGATCGACGTCGCGCGACACCTCACCGCCGTGCGAGCCCTGGTCCTGCAGATCCTGTCCGCCATGGGCCCACTCACCCGCGAAGGGATCCTTCGCGAATGGGAGCGTCGACGTCCCGACCTCGGCGCCGGACACCGCGAGCGGTTGCCGAGGATGCGGGATGAGACGCTGTGGCGCCTGACGAACCTCGGCTGGGTCGCCCGCAAGGGGGCGGAATACCACCTCACGGGCGACGGCGAGATCGCGCTGCGATGCGCGCGGGCCGTCTAGCGCAGACGCCGCTCGAGATCTTCCACCGCGCTCTTGACCGCGTCGCGCATTCCACGGGCGCCGTCGGCATCCCATTCGGCGGGGTCGGGGAAGCTCCACTGCACGTGCTCCCCGCGAACCGGACCGGGAAGGTCGAGGTTGGGCTTCATCGTCACCACCACGTCGGCAGTGGCGAGGTCGTCGGCCGTCACGGCCCGGGGTGTGGCGTCGGTCGTGTCGATCCCGAGCTCCGAGAGGGTGGTGGCGATGGCGGGATTGATCCGGTCGGCCGGGGCGACACCGCCGCTGAGGACGCGCACCCTCCCCTGTGCGACGTGGTCCATGAGGTGCGCGCCGAGCTGCGAGCGTCCGGCGTTGTGCGTGCAGATGAACAGGACGGTGGGGGCGGTCATGCGTGTCCTCCAGAGGAATGCTGCTGACGCGACCAGGCCTGGGTCGCGATCTGGACGGCGTCCCACGGGGATCCGAGGGGCGGGGTGTAGGAGAGGTCGAGATCGCTGACCTGCTCGACGCTCAGGCCGGCGAACAACGCGGTGGCATACGTGTCCACGCGTTTCGCGGTCTCGGTGCCCAGGCGCCCGACCAGCTGCGCGCCGAGGAGCAGTCCGGTGTTCTCGTCGCCGGTGATGCGGAGGGAGATCGGCTGCGCGCCCGGGTAGTAGCGCTTGTGGTCGTCGGCGACGCTCTGCGTGGTGAGCGGGGAGTAGCCGGCGGCAGCGGCCTCGTGATGACGGAGCCCGGTGCGCGAGGCGACGAGATCGAACACCTTCACCACCTGCGTGCCGACCGAACCGGCGAAGCGGGCGGTGCCGCCGAGCGCGTTCTCTCCGGCGACGCGGCCCTGCTTGTGGGCGGTGGTGCCGAGGGGGAGGTAGGTCTCGCCGAGCAAACGGTGGTGGGTGATGACGCCGTCGCCGGCGGCGAAGACGTCGGGCAACCCCGTGCGCATCGACGCATCGACGGCGACCGCCGAGCCCGCCCCGAGCGATGCCCCGGCTCGTCTCAACAGCTCGGTGTTCGGGCGGACACCGACGACGGCCAGGACGAGATCGGCCGTATACGCGCGCTCCTCGCCGTCGGTGAGGGCGTGGACGGTGAGTTCCGTCCCCGATTTCTCGATGCCCCGAACGACGGTCGAGGTGCGCACGGTGACGCCGTGCGCGATGAGCTCGTCGCGCACCAGCGCGCCCAGCTCGGCATCCAGCGTCGAGAGCACCTCGGGTCCGCGCTGCAGCTGGGTGACCTGCATTCCCCGCGCGATGAAGGCTTCCGCCATCTCGAGCCCGACGTAGCCCGCGCCGATGATGATGGCGCTGCGGGGGCTGCGCGCGTTCAGGTCGTGGTCGAGGGCGAAGGTGTCGCCCATGGAGTGGATGACGTGCACACCGTCCGCGGGCCCCAGGGCGCCGAGCCCCTCGATCCCCGCGTGCGACGGGAGAGCGCCGGTCCCCACGACGAGGGCGTCGTAGTCGAGGTGGCTCTGCACACCGTCCGCCCCCCGCAGGTGAAGGCGGTGACCCTCGACGTCGATGTCGGTGGCGAGGGTGTCGAGCCGGAGGTGCATGCCGGTCGCTTCGAGGTCGGCTGCGGTGCGATGCGCGAGCGACTGCCAGGGCGTCACCTCTCCGGAGAAGAAGTAGGGGATGCCGCAGATGGAGTAGTTCGGGTAGGCGTCGGCGACCACGACGGTGACGTCGACGGACGGGTCGAGCTCGCGAGCGCGGAGCGCGGCCGAGATGCCGGCGTCACTCCCGCCGATGGCGACGATGTGCATGAGGGGTCCTTCGGGTCAGAGGGATGAGACGACGGGAGCGGCGACGGCGTCGCGTGGCACGCGCGGGGGCCACGCCAGGAGCAGGGAGGCCACCGCCACGCCCACGGCGGCGCCGAGCAGTTGCGCCAGCACGAAGGGGGCGGCGGAGGCGGGGGCGATGCCGGCGAACGTGTCGGTGAAGATCCGCCCGACGGTGACGGCCGGGTTCGCGAAGGAGGTGGAGCTGGTGAACCAGTAGGCGCTGCCGATGTAGGCCGCGACCCACAGGGCGACCGCGCGTCCCGCGCCGTGGCGTGCGGCGAGCAGGATGACGACGATCAACCCGGCCGTCGCCACCACTTCTCCGAGGAGCACCCCGAGCCCGCCGCGGTCGGTGGTGGACAGCGCCTGGGGAACATCGAACATGGCGTTCGCCAGAACACTTCCGCCGATCGCCCCGACCAGCTGTGCGGTCACGTAGAGCGCGGCGCGGCCCACGCGGCCTGAGAGGGCGCTTCCCGGGCGGAACAGATCGACCACCGTGACGGCCGGGTTGAGGTGAGCACCCGAGACGGGACCGAGGACGGAGATGAGCACGAACAGGCCCATGGCCGTCGCGATGCTGTTGGCCAGGAGCTGAAGACCCGCGTCATCCGTCAGGGATGACGCGGCGATCCCCGAGCCCACCACGACGCAGACCAGCGCTGCGGTGCCCACCGCTTCGGCGAAGACGGGGGCGATCGTCTGTGAATTCATGTCTCTCCTACCTTGACGGCGCCACACTACATCAATCAATATTGAGACAATGAACGGTGAGCAAACAGACCTCGAGAGGCGCGCCGCACGGCACGCCGCCCTCGCCGACCCCGCGCGACTGCAGATCGTCGACCTGCTCGAGACGGGCGACCTCTCCCCCCTCGAGATGCTCGCGCGCATCAATATCGCCTCGAACCTGTTGTCCCATCACCTCAAGGTGCTCGAGCGAGCGGGCATCGTCGTCCGCTCGCGCTCGGAGGGTGATCGCCGCCGCACCTACGTCTCGCTGTCGCCGGACGCCACCGGTCCGATCTCCGGCAGCACGATCTTCACGGCACCGCGAGTGGTGTTCGTGTGCACCGCGAACTCCGCCCGCTCTCAGCTCGCCGAGCACCTGTGGCGCACCCGCAGCGATGTCCCCGCCGCCTCAGCCGGAACCACCCCGTCGCCCGCCGTCGCGCCGGGGGCCATCGCGGTCGCCGCGCGGCACGACCTCGACCTGCATGACGCCGCACCCAAGCTGCTCGCCGATATCCGCCACGACGACGACCTGCTGATCAGTGTGTGCGACAACGCCCACGAGGCCCTCGAGAAAACTGACCTCCATTGGTCGGTGCCCGACCCGGTTCCCTCGAACACCGCGGACGCCTTCGAAGAGACCTATCGACATCTCGCCCGCCGTATCGACGGGCTCCTCCCCCACCTCGCCGCCTGACCACCGGAGCGCACCATGACCCGACCCACCGTCCTTTTCGTCTGCGTCCACAACGCCGGACGCTCGCAGATGGCCGCCGGCTACCTGCAGCAGCTCGCCGGCGACCGTATCGACGTGCTCTCCGCCGGATCCGCGCCCAAAGACGCCATCAACCCCACCGCGATCGACGCGATGGCGGAAGAGGGCATCGACATCTCGGCGAACCAGCCGAAGGTACTCACGGTCGACGCCGTGAAGACGTCCGACGTGGTCATCACGATGGGCTGCGGCGACGCGTGCCCCATCTTCCCGGGCAAGCGCTACGAGGACTGGGAGCTCGACGACCCCGCAGGTCAAGACCTCGACGCCGTGCGGCGCATCCGCGACGAGATCAAGGGTCGCGTCGAGGGGCTGATTGCGAGCTTGTCCGCCGCGTGACGGGTTCTCCGATCGGCCGGAAGGGCGGGATTGGAGAGCCCCAAGCAAAGGCTACGGTCCTATCCTTTGCGGCGTCGGTCGCTTCCACCCTCGTCATCAGCACGGTCGCCGCGGGCACGGCGATCACCAAGCTCGCCGCAGCAGGAGTGCTGACCCAGGTCGGCGGCGGAAGCCGCAACCGCATCTGGCAGGCATCCGAGATCCTGGATGCCGTGGACGCGTTCGCCGCGCGCGCCCGACGGGGGCGCACGTGAAGCTTCAGATGCTCGCCTGAGACGCCCGCGACGCGCGCTCACGCGCCGGCGATCAGCCCCTCCAGGGGACCGTCCGGCAACACGACCCACCCCTCCCGCCGCGCGACGTCGAGGGCTTCGTGGGCCGGCGCCTCGAACAGCCCGAGTGCCCCGGCGCGCGTCGCCAACGCCGCGATGACGGCATCGAAAGCGTCCGCTTTCGCGACCGCGAGGGGGGCGAAGGGTCCCACGTCGAGCCACGGCGCTCGCGCGGTCAGGGTCTCGAGCAGGACGGCGCGGCGGGCGGCATCCACCCGATACCCCGTCGTGTCGAAGCCCCACAGCCGCAGCGACCCGCCGGGGTACACCTCGAACAGGCGTCCCTCGGCCGCGCGATCGACGGGGAAGCCCACGGCGGCGAGGCGGCGGAGCAGCCCCGCCCCGCGGAGGGCCGTGACGCCGAGCCGATCGGTCGACACGCTCAGCGGCCAGCGCCCGATGCGCTCGCGCACGACGTGGTCGGTGCGGCGGTAGACGAGCGGGCGACGCCAGTCGGCGTGACCCTCGACGGGCCCCAGCGCGGGCTCCACGGCTCCGTGGTGGGCACGCACGAAGTCGACGAACGCGTCGGGCCAGCCGAGCGGGCAGTCCACCCCGAGCCACGCGTCACCGGAGGCGACGGATGCCACGATGTCGGCATCCTGGATGCCGATCTCGAGCAGTGTGAGCACCGCGCGGCCGTCGGCCCACTCCAGCTCGGCGAGGGCGGTGCCGGGCGCTCCCGCGGCGAGGTCGATCCCGACGGTTCTCATCGCCTCGAGCCTAAGCCGCCTCGCGCGGCGGGAGTACGGCGCGACCCGCGTGAGCGAGCGCGTCGCATGAGAACGACGGCGCGACAAGGCATCCCCGATTCACCCCTCGACCTGGGAGGATCGACGCATGGCAGACGAGGATCTCCCCGATTCGCTCGAACCGGCGACCGACGTCCCGCCGCGCGACGAACCCGCCCCGCCGCCCACCCCGAAGGGCGACCTGCGGGCCGTGTCGATCATCGCGATCGTCACCGGTGCGATCGTCATCGCCTGGTACCTGTTCATCGCGACGGTGCAGACCATCTCGAAGGTCGACGAGATGCCGTGGATCCAGATCGGCATGTGGGTGCTCGCCGCGGTGTCGTTCGTCTGCGGCATCCTGAGCCTGAATGCGCGCATGGCGCGCGAGCTCGCCGCCGCGGGCTTCATCGCCGGGGTCGCGGCGGGTCTGCTCTCGATCTCGATCGGCTTCTTCAGCGAACTGCTCAACTGAGGCGTCAGCCGGCGCACTCCATGCTGAGCTCGGTCAGCATCCACGACCCGCTCGAGCGGTCGAGGTGGACCGTGCCGCAATCGCCACCGGCGTAGGTGACGTCGAGCACCGCGTCCGACGCCGTCTCGGAGACGACCTGCACATCGACGTCGGCAGACATTCCGGTCGCGGCATACAGCGCCGAGGTCTGCGCGATGAGCGTGGCGCAGTCGGTGATCCCGGCACCGATGGTGTCGTTGTACTCCTGGATCATGCGCTGCTGCAGGGGCTCGGTGAGGGCGCCGCAGGCGGCCACCGTGTCGGCGGCGCGCACCGCCGTCCACCACGACTCGAACCGTTCGACGGGGCCGGGTTCGGGGGATGCCGAGGCGGTGGCGGTGGGAGTGGGGACCGCGGTCGGCGAAGCGGGGGCCGCCGAAGCGGCGTCGACGGGACCGGTCTCGGATGCCGTCGGACCGGTGCAGGCGGACAGCACGAGACCGGCGCCGAGGAGCGTGGCGAGGAGCAGCGGGCGGGGGGATCGCATGCGTCCATCCTCGGACAGGTGGCTTCGGGGTGCCAGTCGGGTGAGGCGCGCGTCGCCGTGGAATAGCCGAACCGGGCTCGGGGTTCGACCGTGACATGACGCCGTCGCACGCCCTCGAACGCGCCTTCTCGCGCATCGACGTGTCGCCCGGTCACGCCCGGCGGCAACGCCTCGACGCCGGAGAACGTTTCACCCTGGCCCGCGGCGACGCCGCGCTGGTCTACTTGCGCGCCGGCGAGCTCACGGGCCGCGCCTCGCAGCGGTCGGTCTGTGCGGTCGACGCCCCCTCCGGCTCAGCGGCGGCCATCGAGGGAGACCGCACGCTCCTCGCCGGCGACGCCGTCGTCGCGCTCGGATGCCACGCCCTCACCCTGACGTCGCAGTCCGGAGCCGAGGTCACCGTGGTGCCCCTCACTCTGACCCCCACGAGCGACACCCGGGCGCTGCCGCCCGTCGTGTTCGTGAGCGAATTCGCGCGCGCCGAGCCCGCCGCCGCGGGCCTGGCCGCGCATCTCGGCATCCCGACTCCCGGAGCGATGGGTCCGCGGGGCGGCGACACCACGATCTGCAAGCTCATGGTCACGACGGTGCTGCTCTCGGCCCTGCGCGCGTGGGCGGCGACCGCGCACGAGCAGACCTGGCCGCCCCGCACCGACGACCCGTTCCTCGCTCGGGTGGTCTCGGCGGTCATCGACGACCCCGGCCGCGAGTGGACCATCGATCACCTCGCAGCCCTGGGCGCGATGTCGCGATCGGTGTTCGCGGCGCGGTTCCGACAGGTCTTCGGCACCTCGCCCGCGTCGTATGTGACCGAGGTGCGCATGCGCCGGGCGAAAGAGCTGCTGGATGCCGGGACCGGCGTCTCCGAGACCTCTCGCGCACTGGGCTACGCCTCCGACGAGGGCTTCCGGCGCGCGTTCCGGCGTCACGTCGGTGTCGCCCCCTCGGCGTGGCGGGCGGGTCGGCGCGAGCTCGCGGTCTGACCCGCGCGGGACGAGCGGCGGGGTCCGGGACGTGATCCCGCAAGCCCCGGCCGGGTTTGGGGCGCATTCCGCGGACCCGGCGGGGTCCGGGGCGCGATCCCGCAAGCCCCGGCCGGGTTCGGGGCGCATTCCGGCGTTTGGGGCGCGAAACTGCCGCCCCGAACGAAGGAACGCGCCCCAAACCCAGGACGTCGCTGCGGCCCTCCCGGCGGCCCCCACGCGGCCGCGACCCCGGGCCGGTTCGAGGCGCGTTTTGCGGACCCGGCGGGGTCCGGGACGCGATCCCGCGTCCCTGGCGGGATCCGTGCGATCCCGCAAGCCCCGGCCGGGTTTGGGGCGCATTCCGGCGTTTGGGGCGCGAAACTGCCGCCCCGAACGAAGAAACGCGCCCCAAACCCCACCCCGCCCGCGGCTCAGCCCCGGACGGACCGCCGCTCGCGCAGCGAGACGCCGAAAAGCACGGCGCCGATGACGAGGAGCGCGATGCCGATGGCATCCACCGTCTGCACGCTGGTGGCGTCGACGAGGATGCCGCCCACACCCGCCGCGATGGTGATCGCGAGCTGGAACCCCGTGACGACGAGGCTGCCCCCGGCCTCGAGGCGGTCGGGCATGCGGTGTCCGACCCACGTGTTGACGATGATCAGCCACGACGAGAAGAAGAAGCCCCACACCGAGACGGCGATCGCGACGACCACGAGCGACCCGGGCAGCAGCATGACCGCAGCGATCGCGAGGGCGATGGCGAGCGGTCCGACGACGGAGAGACGGGCGAAGGCGCGGTCGACGACGAGGCCGACGAGGATGTTGCCCCCGAATCCTCCCACCCCGAACAACGCGAGCAGCAGCACGATCGTGCCCGCGCCGACGTCGGGGATGCGCTCGAGCGACAGGCGCACGTAGGTGTACGCGACGAAGTGCCCCAGCACGACGAGCACGTGCCCCACCATGCCTCCGGTGTTGCCGGGCCGCCGGAGGGTGTCGAACAGGATGCCGAGGCTCGACGCCGCGGCCGGCGGCACCGGGGGCAGCGCCACGCGCACGCCGATACCCACGGCCGCGGTCGCGACGGCGATGAGCAGGAAGGCCAGGCGCCAGTCGAGCGCCTCGCTCAGTGCCACCCCGATCGGCACGCCCGCGACCGTGGCCAGCGAGAGTCCGGCCGAGCCGAACATCATCGCGCGACCGATGCGGTCGGGGCTCGACAGGCGGGCGGCGACCGTGATCGACATGGACCAGAACGCACTGATCGCGGCTCCGAGCAGGAAGCGCGCGACGAGGATCGCCGGCAGGCTCGGCGCGATGGCCACGACGAGGCTCGAGACGGTGGCCGACGCGGCCGCTCCGATCAGCAGCGTGCGGCGGTCGAGACGCGGGAGCAGCAGCCCCACGGTCGGTGCGAAGAAGAGCCCCGCGAGCGCGGTGACGGTGACCGTCTGACCGGCCTGCCCCGCCGTGACGCCCAGTGAGGCGGCCATCTCGGTGAGGACGCCGTTGGGGAGGAACTCCGCGGTGACGAGCAGGAAGCTCAGCAGCATGACGACGACGAGGCCGCCGTAGCGCATCGTGGACGGCCCGACGACGGGCGTGGGAACGGGAGCGGTGGTGGTCATCCTCCGATGCTCGCGGGCGACCGCGGTTCGCGCCGGGCCGTTCGTCCGCGGCATCCGACCGATCGTCCGCGGAGGCGGGCCGGGCGCCGAGGGGCCGTGCCGCCGTGCGGAGGCGGGCCGGGCGCCGAGGGACCGTGCCGCCGTGCGGAGGCGGGCCGGGCGCCGAGGGACCGTGCCGCCGTGCGGAGGCGGGCCGGGCGTCGAGGGGCCGTACCGTCGTGCGGAGTCGAGCGTCGCGCCGCGCCGCGCCGCGCCGCGGGACCGTGCCGCCGTGCGGAGGCGGGCCGGGCGTCGAGGGGCCGTACCGTCGTGCGGAGTCGCGATCCGACACGCCGCCGCGCGGCGGCGGCGCTCGGCGCGTCGCCGGTCGACTCCGCACGACGGGACACGACCGTGTCGGGGCCACCGCCCGCCGCAAGGCCCCGGCGAGGACCCCGCCCGCCACACGACCGCTCGAGCCCGCCGCCCGCCGCACGGCCGCGCCGCGGGCCCGGCGGCCCCGCGTCAGCGGATCGATCCCGGCCCCACGTACCGCGCCGCGGGTCGGATGATCTTCGGGTCCCGCGCCTGTTCGAGCACGTGCGCCGTCCAGCCGATCGTGCGGGCCAGAGCGAAGGTCGGGGTGAACATCTCGCGCGGGATGCCGCACTGCTCCATCACGACCGCGGCGTAGAACTCGACGTTGGCCCGGAGGGGGCGCTCCGGATGCCGGACGGCGAGCTGCCGCTCCGCCTCCGCCTGGAACGCCAGCGCCTGCACCACCCGGTCGCCGCCGAGGCCCCGCGCGACTTCGCGCAGCAGCTCCGACCGCGGATCGGCCGTGCGGTACACCGC
Organism: uncultured Microbacterium sp.; assembly: GCF_947489255.1. Taxonomy (GTDB): domain Bacteria; phylum Actinomycetota; class Actinomycetes; order Actinomycetales; family Microbacteriaceae; genus Microbacterium; species Microbacterium phycohabitans. Next base: position 165,740 of record NZ_CANLCY010000001.1, on the reverse strand, counting down.
GTGCCCGAAGCCCATGAGGCGTCGCCCGGCGGAGAGCTCGCCCGCGATCCACGCGGCGGGATCGTCGCCGGCGGCGTCGAGGCTGTCGAGGGCCCGCGCCGGGGCTCCCCCGTGCAGCGGTCCCGAGAGCGCGCCGAGCGCGCCGGTGAGGCAGGATGCCATGTCGGCGCCGGTCGAGGCGATGACCCGGGCCGTGAACGTCGAGGCGTTGAAGCCGTGGTCCATCGCCGCGACGAGGTAGGCCGACAAAGCGCGGACGTGCGCCTCGTGGGGGGTGGCCCCCGTGACCCGCTCGAGGTAGTCGGACACGACGCCGCGGCCCGCCGGCATCCGTTCCGCTGACGGTGCGAGGGCGAGCGGTGCCATCGCGGCGAAAGCGATCGCCTCGTCGAGCCTCCCGGCCTCGTCGAGGTCGTACAGCGCTCGGGAGCGACGGAGGGATGCCGCGAGCGTCCACACCGCGCGCAGCACCGCGAGCGGCTGGTCGCTCTGCGCGCGCACGGCGGAGAGAAGGGGCGCCAGCCGGTCATCGGACTGCGCGGCGGCGATCCGCTCGGCGAAGGCGCCCGGGTCGTCGGGCAGGGCGCCGACGACGAGGAGGTGCCAGACGTCTTCGAAGCGGCGCGTGCGCGCGAGGTCGACCGCGGAGTGGCCGCGGTAGTGGTAGAAACCGGCGTCGCCGTCGACGTCGCTGATGGCGGTTTCGGCCGCCACGACGCCGTTGAGTCCGCGGGGCACATCGATCAGGTCGCTCATGCGCTCAGTGTGCGAACATGACGTCGAAAGCGTCAACGTTGATCGGATCAAGATGACAGCGCCCCTCCCCCGCCTCACCGCCGCGCAGGCCGCCGCCCGACTCGGCGTGAAGCCCGAGACGGTCTACGCCTACGTCTCCCGCGGGCTGCTCGGCCGCGAGCGCGACGCGCGCGGCTCGACCTTCGACGCCCTCGAGGTCGAGGCCTTCGCGACCGGGAGGCGACGCGCGGCCGCGCAGGCACCGACCCACCCCACCACCGGGATGCCGTTGGGGGTCGTGCACACCGACATCGCCGACATCGAGGACGACGAGCTGCTCTACCGGGGGCGCCGTGCCCGCGACCTCGTCGAGCGTCCGTTCGCCGAGATCGTCGCGTGGCTCTGGGACGCGGAGCGCGTCGACGCCCCCGACCCCGCCATCGGGAGCGCCCGGGAGATGGTGGCGGCGCTGCCTCCGCACGCCGGGGCCATGGACCGCCTCCGCGCCGCCCTCACCGGCTTCGCCGCCGACGATCCCCTGCGGCACGACGCATCACCGGCCACGCTGCACCGCATCGGATGGACGCTGCTGACCGGACTCCCGGTGGCCCTCGGCGGAGACCCCGACCCCGACATCGCGCTGTCGCTGACGCGCGCGTGGAACGCCCCGGCATCCGTCGGTCCCGCCGTCAACGCGGCTCTGGTGCTGCTCATCGATCACGACCTCGCCGTGTCGACCTTCGCCGCGCGCGTCGCCGCCTCGGCGCGCGCCGACGGATACGCCGCCGTCAGCGCCGCGCTCGGCGCCGCCGACTCCCCCCTGCACATCTCGGCGGCCACCCGCACCGCGCGCCTTCTCACGCGCGTGCGACGAGGCCTCGACCCCGAACGGGCCCTGGCCGAAGCGCTGCAGGACGGCAACGGCATCCCGGGCTTCGGCCATCCGCTCTATCGCGGCGTCGACGACCGCGCCGACGCCCTGTTCCCGTTCATCGCGGCGCTTCCCGACGGGGCGGGGACGATGGATGCCGTGCACCGGCTCTTGGAGGTCGTCGGCGCGCGGGCGCGGCTGCGGCCCAACGTGGATCTGGCGCTGGCCGCGCTGGCATCCGGGGCACGCCTGCCCGAGGACGCCGCCAGCACGATCTTCGTCATCGGCCGGCTGGCGGGGTGGATCGCGCACATTGCCGCGGAGTATGCCGAGCCCGCCATGCGGCTGCGCCCGCGGGGTGAATACGTGGGGCGATGAGGTCGATCTAGCCAGGTAGGTGGCTAGGGTGCCGCCGTGATGTACAACGTCGTGGAGGCGCGCAACAACCTGTCGCGGCTGATCGCCGACGTCGAATCGGGCGCCGAGGTCACCGTTGCTAGACGGGGGGTGCCGGTCGCGCGGATCGTGCCGTTCGCCGTGCCGGAACAGCCTCGAAACCCCTTCGCGACGTGGCTGCGGGAGAACCCGTTGACACCCGAGCTGACGCGCCCCATCGACGAGATCGAGAAGATCGTCGCCGAGAACCGGTGCGCCGGAGCGTGATCTATGTCGACAGCTGCGTGGTGATCTACGCGGTCGAGCGCGGCGACGACCTTGGCGACCGGGCTCGTCACGCACTCATCGGAGCGGACTCTCCTCTGGCCGCGAGTCCGCTCGTCATGCTCGAGTCGATGGTCGGACCGATGCGCGACGGGCACGCCGAGCCGCAGCTGCGCATGTGGAGCGTCTTCGACCGGTTCGAGATGCTGTCGGCAGGGCCCGACGCGTATCTGAGCGCAGCGCGCCTCCGGGCGAAGCACCCGGGCCTGGGAACATCGGACGCCCTTCATCTCGCCATCGCGCAGCACGCGGGATGCACGCGCCTGTGGACGAACGACGCGCGCCTCGCCGCGATCGCGCCGGAGTTCGCGATCAACGTTCTCGAGACGGCCTGACCCTCACCGCGCGGCGCCGACCAGCGCCAGCACGCTCCGCAGCCCCTCGGGTGTGCCGGGCCAGTGGCGCTCGATCGCCGGCATCCCCGCGTGACGGATCGCGAAGCGCAGGGCGATGACGACCACGATCGCGTCGTCGGCGTAGCCGATGACCGGCAGGAAATCGGGGATGAGGTCGATCGGCAGCAGCAGGTAGACCAGCAGCCCGCCCAGCCACCACCGGGTGGCTCGCGACACCGTGCGGTCGGCCGCCAGTCGGCGGATCAGCCGCACCACGTCGGGCGCCAGGCGCATCACGGCGCGCCAGTCGACCGCCTCACCCGACCGCTTCTGCTGCACCCACAGCACCACCACGAGCGCGAGCCACAGGATGACGAGCCCGGCGACGACGCCGAGCACGACTACGAGCCCTTCCGGAATCGGGCTCAGCGGTTCTTCCACTCGCGCGCCATCTCGACGACGGCCGCGACGGCGGCCTCGGTGTCGGCGGCGGACCCTCCCGCCCGACCCGCGACGAGGCCCGCCACGAAGGCGCTGAGGGGAGCCGCGGGGCGCGCGACGCCGTTGGCGACGTCGCGGGCGAGGTCGAGGATGAGCGAGATGGGGATGTCGCCGTCGTCGAGGCCGAAGCGCTCGGCGAGCGCGGCGCTCCACTCGTTCAGCGCCTCGGGGGGCAGGGTGCGGTTCTCGGTCATGGCTCCTCCTCGGGCTCTCCGGAGATCGTCCCACGTGTCGATGTCGCGCGTCTCCGTCGCGGGGGCCGCGATCGCGGCGATGGACAGGCCGCCGAGCAGCGCCCGCATCGACGCGTCGCGGCCCGCCGCGGGGAGACCGGATGCCGCTGCCCGCAGCGCCGCGGTGCGGTACCGGCCGATGAGCCACTGGCGTCGGCCGTCGTCGAGACACACCCCGTCGGCCCCGGGCGGGATGGGCGCGGTGAGCCGTCGGACGGCCGCGGCCGGTGCGGCGAGGTCGCAGGCGATGACGTAGACCTCGTCGGCATCCACCGCCGGCAGCGCAGCGACGACGGCGGCGACCGGGCCGCCGAAGGGCGGATCCTCGCGTACCCAATCGACGTCGAGCGCGGCGTCGAGCATCGGTGCGACCACGACGACGCGTCCCGTCCCGCCGGCCCGCACGGCGTCGATCGCCGCGGCGAGCAGCGTCGATCCCCCGACCTCGAACAGCGGCTTCGCGGCGCCGCCCACCCGCGACCCGCGACCGCCGGCGAGCAGGATCGCGTCGACGCTTACCACAGGGCGACCGTCACGAGGGCATCGGGGTCGAGGTCGTCGTCGCGCGAGGGGATCACGGCCAGTCCCTCGGCCTGACCGAGGCCCCGCGTGCCGCGCGGCGTCGGGGTCGCCCGCCAGCGTTGCGGATCGGAGCGGTCGAGCGACACCGGCACGTACTGCGTTCTGCCCGGTCGCGCCCGCCACCCCCCGGCGAGCGCCACCCGCACCTGCGCGCGCCCGAGCTCGACGTCGCCCTCCAGCGCGCGCAGTGCCGGACGCACGAACAGCTCGAACGACACCGCGGCGCTCACGGGATTGCCCGGGAGCCCGAACAGCAGGGTGCCGGCGGGGGTGCGCCCGAAGCCCTGAGGTTTTCCGGGCTGCATGCGCACGCGGTCGAAGCGCATGAGGTCGCCGAGCGTGTTCTTCACCACCTCGTACGCCCCGGCGCTCACGCCCCCGGAGAAGACGACGACGTCGGCCCCCGCTGCCTCCGCGGCCGCGATCGCACGGCGCGGACCGTCGCCCTCGTCGTCGACGCTCGTGCGCAGCACGACGTCGGCCCCGGCCTCCTCGGCGAGACCGGCGAGCAGCACGCTGTTCGACTCGGGGATCCGGCCACGACGCAGCTCCGCGCCCGGCGCGACGAGCTCGGACCCGGTCGACACCACGGCGACCCGGGCGGCGCGCGACACCTCGACGGTGCCGACTCCGGATGCCGCGATGGCACCGATCCGGGCGGCGGTCAGGCGCACGCCGGCCTCAACGACGAGATCCCCCTGCTGCACGTCCGAGCCGCGGCGGCGGATGTGCGCCCCCGGCGCCCGCGGGGAGACGACGACCTCGACGGGCTCGAGGCCCCCGGCCAGCCCCCGCGCGGTCTCCTCGAAGGGGACGACGGCGGTGGCGTCGGTGGGTACGGGCGCCCCGGTCATGATGCGGACGGCGTCACCGGCATCCATCGGCGGGTCGAGGTCGGTGCCGGCGGGGAGGTCGGCGACCACGCGCAGGGTGGCCGGCGCGTCGAGGTCGCGCACGGCGAAGCCGTCCATCGCGGAGGAGTCGAAGCCCGGCACGTCCACGGCGGCCGAGACCGGATGCCGGAGCACCCGGCCGCGCGCGGAGGCGACATCGCGCGATTCGGGGACGAGGGGCCGTACCGCCTCGAGGATCGCCGCGAGGTGCTCGCTGACGTCGATCACGCGAGGAACCGGGGACGGGACAGGGGCATGTGCTCAGCGTAGGCGCGGCGGCACCGGCTCGGACGGGCGTGGCGCCGCGGCGCAAGCCGTGCGTCACGGCACCGCACGTTGGCTACCGTGTCCGCATGGATGCCCTGACCTACGCCGAGGTCGGCGCGACCGCCGGCGAGATGCCCGCGGGCTACCACCACGTGCGCGCCCGCCGGGTGATCGGTCGCGGCCGGGAGGTCTTCGAGCGCGCCGCCGATGCGCTGCTCGCGGGCGACGCGCAGCGCCGCGCGGGAGCGCGCGTCGAGCTGAGCGAGACGCCGATGCGCGAGGGTACCCGCGTGACGATGCGGCTGGGGGTCGGCATCCTGAGCTTCCGCATCCCGTGTCTGGTGGTGTGGGCCGAACGCACCGAGACCGTGGCGGGATTCGCCTACGGCACGCTGCCCGGGCATCCCGAGCGCGGCGAGGAGAGGTTCACGCTCACCTTGGAGCCGTCGGGCGAGGTCGCGTTCGACATCGCCGCGTTCTCCCGCCCCGGCCGGTGGTTCACGCGTGTCGGCGCTCCACTCGGGCGCCGCGTGCAGGCGTGGATGACGCGGCGGTACCTCCGCGCGCTCTGACGCCGCCCGGGGCGCCGGGGTGCCCGGCCGAAGTGCCACGATCCGGGGGAGCACGCGCCCAGATCACCGCGCGATCACACCGATCGCTCGTCCCCGGCGCGGTGTCGGCTCCGCCGTTCGCACAACTCCGGAAGAACCGATCGCGAAGGTCCGGCCTTCCGCGTCATTCCGGGGCCGCGGAACCGGCCCCGCTCGGTTTCGCAGGAGTTGTGCGCGCGCCGCGGGGCGCCGCAGGCTGTCGCGCGCCGCGGCGCGGTGTCCGCTCCGTCGTGCACAACTCCGGAGAAATCGACCGGCGAAGCCGGGCGGGCCGCGTCGATCCGGGGCTGCGGAAGCGGCCCCGCCCTGATTTCAGGAGTTGTGCGCGCGGGGTGAGACAGCGCAGGGCCCCGCCGAAGCGGGGCCCTGTCTTCGAACCATCAGTTCTGCGGTCGCTCGTCCTCCACGACCGACTGCACGCTGTCGGTGGCCGGCGTCTCGTCATCGGCGCGCACCTCGTCGGCCGCGATCGCGATGTCGACCGCTGCATCCTCGAGCGCCTCGGCGACGACGTCTCGCACATCGCCGCGGTCGTCATCCGCCGTCGGCGCGGGGGTGTCGAGGGCCGAGCCCTCGTCGGTCGGCTCGAGCTCGCGCGCTGCGTGCTCGGTGTCGGCCTCCGCCTGCTCGCGGCGCGTGGCCTCGGCGTTCTGACGAGCGAACTCGCCGGCCGCGGCGGCCGCTCCGGCGGCGAGGTCGGAGGCGGCGTCCTTCGCGTCGCCGAGGGCCTTCGCGGCGTCGTCGGCCTTCTCGCGCACGACGGCGGCAGCGTCGGCCGTCCTCTCGCGCACGGCCGCCGACGCGGCATCCGTCCGCTCCTTGACGTCTCCGGCGATCTCGCGAGCGCGGTCTCCGGCGGCATCCGCCTTCTCCTTGACGTCACCGGCGATCTCGCGCGCACGATCCTCGGCGGCATCCGCCTTCTCTTCCGCCTCCTCGACGATGTCGCGGTCGAAGGGGCCGAAGACACCGGTCACGACCACGTCGACGTCGATTCGTCCCCGCCCGAGGGGCTCGAGGGCCGTGCGGACGGCGGTGCGCACGGCATCCGACACCTCGTGCAGCTTGTGCGGATAGTCGACGACCAGCGAGATCGTGGCCGTGACCGAGTCGGCGCGGTCGGTGTCGATCTTGACGCCGGGGGCGGTGCTGGCGAGGCCCACGCGCTCACGGACGGCGTCCGACGCGCGGCCCAGCAGGCTGCCCAGGGCGTGGACGCCCGGGACCGAACCGGCCGCGGTGGCGGCGAGGCTCGCCGCGGCATCCAGGTCGGGCGGGTCGATGGTGGCATCGATGGTGGTCATGACGGCTCCTCGTGGGGGTCAGTGCACGCGGGTGTTGTCGCGTGCGAGCTTCGCGCGCAGGCCCGAGTGGATGGAGATGTAGGCGCGCAGGTTCTGGCCCGTCAGGGCGGCGAGGTTGGTCACGAGCGTGTCGACGTGCTCGGCCACCTGGCGCGGCGAGGTGTTCTGCCGCGGGGTCACCGCGACGTGGAGCACCGACTCGTTCTTGATCTCGCCGGCCGTGATGCGCGAGGAGAGGATCTCGTCGCGCTCGGCGAGGGCGTGCTTCAGCGCCTCCGAGGCGAACCCGTCGGTGACGGTGATGCGACCGGCGTCGCTCGCGCTGCCCGTGGACTGCAGCGGCGCCTGACGGCGTCCGCGCACGGCGGCCGACGCGATGACGATGAGGATGATCGCCAGCACCACGAAGGCGGCGACGGCGCCCCAGCCCGCCGACTCACGGCCGAGCGACTCGAGCCAGCCCTGGAACCCGCCCATGACGGAGGTCCAGGTGTCGGTGCCACCGGGCAGCAGCCCGACGGCGAGCGCGAGAGCGCCCAGGCCCAGCAGCACGAGGGCGACCAGGAACAGGATGAAGCGGTTCAGACCGCGACGCGTGGCGTTCATCAGGACTCCTTGGTGTCGGGACGCTCGACGCGCAGGTGGGTGCGCACGGCGGGGGTGAGCTTGTAGGCGGCGACCTCGTCATCGACGATGCGACGCAGCTGCGCCTCGTCGACCGGGATGCCGACCGGGGGCCGCACCGTCACGTCGACGGAGCGGTGGGCGACGCCCACGACGATGTCGTCACGGGCGATGCCGGACTCGTTGCTCAGGTGCTGAGCGAGGGCGGATGCCACGACGCCGTTGTCGACGACGACGGCACGCTGGCCCCACTCCATCTCGTGGCGCGACAGGCGCCCGGGCTTCAGCGCGATCACGAGGACGATGAGTCCGAGGATCGCGAGCACGACGCCGCCGACGATGAACGCGACCGGCATGAGAGCGGTGGGGGCCGCGACGACGGCGTTGAGCGCCTCGCCGGGCGAGACCAGCAGCGGCTGGGCGCCGGTGAGGGCGAGGATGATCTCGACCGCGGCGTACGCCAGGACGAGCAGCAGCAGCACGACCACGACGAGCATGGCCACGGTGCGCGGGGAGTGCGTCTCGCGACGCACGACGGTGCGGAGCACGGCGTCAGTCATCACAGCACTCGCTTTCGCTGGGGGGCGGTGGCGCCCGAGATGGTCAGGTCGACGCGCGAGATCTCGCGGCCGAACAGCCGCGACAGGCGCGTGCGCAGTTCGCTCTGGGCGGCGGCGGCCGCTTCGAGCACGGGGGTGGCGGCCTGCACGGCCGCGGTGTCGTCGAGGCGCGGCACCGGGAACGGCGACGTCACGCGCACGGCGGCGGTGTCGCGGGCCGAGACGATCTCGACGTGGACGCCCTTGGCATCCACCCCGATGATGTCGGCGGCGGCCCGCTCGGCCGTCTTCTGCAGCACGCGGTCGGCGATGTTCACCCGGCCGGCCGGGAGGCCGGGGCCGGCAACCGCGCTGCGGCTGCCGACCCCGGGGGAAGCGGTGACGGTGGTCACGATGTGCTCCGACCCTTGAAGGCGTTGACGACGTTGCGGAAGTCGATCTCACCCGCGGTGATACGGGCGACGACCACACCGATCGCCATGAAGAGGGCGACGAGGATGAATCCCCAGAAGCCGAAGATCAGGGCGCTGAGGGCCAGCACGAGACCGGCGAGAGCGCCCTTCGTCGTGGCGCTCACTGGACGCGCTTCTCGGACTCGGCGTCGTTGTTGTCGTCGCCCGGGATGTGGACGTCGTTCACATCGACGTTGACCTCGACGACCTCGAGACCGACGAGACGGCTGATCGCACCGGCCACGCGGCCGCGGACCTGGTCGGCGACCTCCTGGATCGGGGCGCCGTACTCGACGACGATCGTGACGTCGGCGGCGGCCTGGGTCTCGCCGACCTCGACCTTGACGCCCTGCGTCAGGTCGGTCGCGTTGATGGCGTCGCGGATGGCGCCGAGGGCGCGGGCTCCGCCGCCACCGAGCGCGTACACGCCGTTGACCTCACGGGCCGCGATACCGGCGACCTTCGCGACGACGCCCTCGGCGATCGTGGTCTTGCCCTCGGTGTGGGTCTCCTGACCACGTGCGGCGAGGGGACGGTTCACGCGCGACGCCGTCTGGGGGACGTTCTGCGCAGCGGGGGTGGTGGGGGCGTTCTCAGCCATGTCCGTGCCTTTCGATGTCGTGACCCGATGTTTCGGGGTGGGCGCTTCGGCCTACACCACTAAGACGTACCGGCTTTCGGAATCGTCACGCCGGGATTGAAATTCCTTTCGCGTTGTGTATGTGAGCGAATGCGCTTACGCCGTATATCGCTGTCGTGGCAAGCCGGTCAAGCGGCACGATCCGTTCGTTTCACGTCGCCATGATTCGGAGGTTGCGGCGGCATCCGGAGAACTCGGGTGTGACACTCGCCCTGCTCGCAACGTCATCCCCCTGACACACCCGTGGGAACAGACAGAACGGAGCATCATGGGCAAGAAGGACAAGAAGCGCAACGAGCCGGTCGACATCGCGGACTCCACCTCGGAGCAGCAGCGGCAGAAGGCGGGCAGCTGGTCGTCGCCCGCGCGATACGCCGCGGAGCTGTTCGGCACCTTCCTGCTGGTGCTGGGCGGAGTGGGCACGGCGCTGTTCGCGGCGAACTTCCCCAGCGCCGACGACAACCAGGCCGGCGTGGGCTTCCTTGGTGTGGCCCTCGCCTTCGGCCTGACCCTGGTCGCGGGCATCGCCGCGGTGGGCCACATCAGCGGAGGCCACTTCAACCCCGCCGTGACCCTCGGCCTGCTGGCTGCCGGTCGCACCGACGCCCGCCACGTGCCGGGGTACATCCTCGCGCAGCTGATCGGCGGCATCCTGGCCTCCAGCGTCATCGCCCTCGTGCTCGCCGGGCGTCCCGACGGCTTCGCGGCCGCACAGGAGGCGGGCTTCGCCTCGAACGGCTTCGGCGAGGGCAGCCCGGGCGGATACGGTCTGGCGGCGGTCTTCGTGGCCGAGGCCGTGCTCACCGGCATCTTCCTCGCGGTGATCCTCTCGGTCACCGCCAAGGCCGAGTACCAGGCGTTCGCGCCGATCGGGATCGGCCTCACGCTGACGCTCATCCACCTCATCAGCATCCCGATCAGCAACACGAGCGTGAACCCCGCGCGCTCGATCGCCACCGCCGTCTACGGCGGCGCGCTGCCGCTGAGCCAGCTGTGGGTCTTCATCCTCGCCCCGATCGCCGGAGCCCTCGTGGCCGGAGCCGTGGTGCGCGTGCTGGGTCGTCGTACCGTCACCGCCTGATCGAGGGCGCTTCGGCGCCGGCCCGGGAACGTGGGGTTCCCGGGCCGGTCCGCGTCTGCCGGGCGTACGCTCGACCCATGTCCCCCCTGCTTCCGTCGGCGCGGTCCTGACATGGGCCGTCTCACCACGTCGCGCCGGGTGACGCGCATCACCCTCGAGGGCGCGAACCGCCAGCGACCGGATGCCATCGCGGTCGAAGAACCGCTCGAGATCCGCGTCGCGGGGTCGCCGCTCGCCGTCACGATGCGCACGCCGGGCCACGACGTCGAGCTCGCGGCCGGCTTCCTCGTCTCGGAGGGCGTGATCAGCCGCGGCGACCAGTTCGCCCGCGCGATCCACTGCGGGGGCCCGGGCACGGGGGGCGCCGACGGCAACACCTATAACGTGCTCGACCTGACGCTCGCGCCGGGCGTCGCCCTGCCCTCCCCCGACATCGCACGCTCCTTCTACACGACGAGCTCGTGCGGGGTCTGCGGCACGGCCTCGATCGAGGCGGTCGAGAAGGTGTCGACCTACGACGTCTCGAGCGACGAGCTGACGGTGTCCGCGCACGACGTCGCGGCCTTCCCCGACCGGCTGCGCGAACAGCAGAAGACCTTCGACAAGACCGGCGGCCTGCACGGCGCCGCCCTCTTCGACGGCACCACCGGCGAGCTGCTCGTCGCACGCGAAGACGTCGGTCGGCACAACGCCGTCGACAAAGTCGTCGGCTGGGCGCTGCTGAACGACCGCCTGCCCCTGCGCGGCACGGCGCTGCAGGTGTCGGGCCGCGTGAGCTTCGAGCTCGTGCAGAAGGCCGTGATGGCCGGCATCCCGATGCTCTCGGCCGTGTCGGCGCCGTCGTCGCTCGCCGTCGAGCTGGCCGAGCGCGCGGGCCTGACGCTCGCCGCCTTCGTGCGCGGCTCGAGCATGAACCTGTACACGCGGGCGGATCGCATCATGGCCCCGTCCACAACCCCCGTGACCGAAGAGGTCGCGGGCGTACGCTGACGAACGTGCGCGCGGTGTGTGGATGCCACCGACTCGGCGCCGGAAACCACGGAGGGTGAGCATGGGTGAGTCGTTCGGGCTGATGACCGAGGAACCGCGCCAGGGAGGCCTCGGGCCGCAGGTCGACGGCGAGTGGTCGAGCACCGGCCCCTACGAGCACCCCGCCGCCGGGTGGGGCGCCGCCCTCACCGTGGGCAAGGTGCTCTACGAACAGCGTCAGCCCCTCGCCGGCACCAAGGCGATGTTCACGATGAACCACCCCAAGAGCGGCTTCGACTGCCCGGGGTGCGCGTGGCCCGACGACAAGGGCGTCACTCTCGACATCTGCGAGAACGGCATCAAGCACGTCACGTGGGAGATGACCCACAAGCGCGTGGGCAAGGAGTTCTTCGCGGAGCACTCGGTGAGCGAGCTGTCGCAGTGGAGCGATTTCGAGCTCGAGGATGCCGGGCGCCTGGTGGGGCCGATGGCGTACGACGCCGCGACCGACCACTACGTGCCGATCTCGTGGAACGACGCGTTCCGCATGATCGCCCAGCACCTCACCGCCCTGGACTCCCCCGACCAGGCCGCGTTCTACACCTCCGGCCGCCTGAGCAACGAGGCGTCGTTCCTCTACCAGCTGTTCGCGCGGGAACTCGGGACGAACAACCTCCCCGACTGCTCGAACATGTGCCACGAGGGCTCGGGCCGCGGGCTCACGGCATCCCTCGCCACGGGTAAGGGCACCGCCGACCTCGAGGACTGGGAGGCGTGCGACGCCCTCTTCGTGCTCGGCGTCAACGCGGCCTCCAACGCCCCGCGCATGCTCACGAGCCTCGCCGAGGCCATCGACCGCGGTGCTCAGGTCGTGCACGTCAACCCGCTCCGCGAGGTCGCGGGCACCCGCACGATCGTGCCGCACGAGATCGTCGACATGGCGACCTTCCACTCCACGCCGACCAGCACGATGAACCTGCAGGTGCGCCCGGGAGGCGACCTCGCGCTCGTCCGCGGAATGGCGAAGGTCGTGTTCGAGGCGTCGGAGACCGACCCCACCGCCCTCGACCAGGTCTTCCTCGACCAGTACACCAGCGGTCTCGACGACTACCGCGCCCTCGTCGAGGCGACGTCGTGGGACGAGCTCGTCGAGCAGGCGGGACTCACCGAGGCCGAGATCCGCTCCGCCGCCGCCGTCTACCTCGCCTCGAAGGCGTGCGTCATCAGCTGGTGCCTCGGTGTGAGCCAGCATCAGCACGGCGTCGACACCGTGCGCGAGATCGTCAACCTGCTCCTGCTGCGCGGAAACGTGGGACGCAAGGGCACCGGCCCCTCCCCCGTGCGCGGACACAGCAACGTGCAAGGCAACCGCACGTGCGGCATCAACCACAAGCCCACCGAAGAATGGCTCGCGAAGCTCGACGAGGTGTGCGGCATCACCTCGCCCCGTGAGCCGGGACTCGACACCGTCCACACGGTCGCGGCCCTGCACCGCGGCGACCTCAAGGTGTTCCTCGGCATGGGCGGCAACTTCGTGCGGGCTGCTCCCGACACGAAGCTCACCGCTGAGGGAATGGGCCGGGTCGGTCTGACCGCGCACGTCAGCACGAAGCTCAACCGCAGTCACCTCACCCACGGCAAGGAGGCGCTGATCCTGCCGTGCCTCGGCCGGACGGAGCGCGACGTGCAGGAGGCGGGCCCCCAGTCGATCTCGACCGAGGATGCCATGAGCTCGGTCATGCTCTCGCTCGGCTCCCGCAAGCCCGCATCGCCGCACCTGCTCAGCGAGCCCGAGATCATCGCCCGCATCGCGCGGGCGACGATGCCCGACTCGGCCACCCCGTGGGAGTGGTACGTGGGCGACTACGACCGCATTCGCGACACGATGGCCAAGGCGCTGCCCGGCTTCGAGGGCTTCAACGAGCTCGTGCGACAGCAGTACGGCTTCCGCATCCCGCAGCCCGCGCGCGAGCGCGACTTCCGCACCCCCTCCGGCAAGGCCGAGTTCTCGCAGGCCGACCTCCCCAACGTCATCCCCGAAGAGGCCGACGTGCTGGTGCTGCAGACCATGCGCTCGCACGACCAATGGAACACGACCATCTACTCGGCCGACGACCGCTACCGCGGGGTGCGCAACATCCGCGAGCTCGTGTTCATGAACCGGCGCGACATGAAGGAACGCGGCATCGCCGAGGGCGACCTCGTCGACATCGTCGCGACCTCGCGCGACGGGTCGGTGCGCAGCGTCACCGCCTTCCGCGCCCTGGAGTACGACACTCCGCGCGGGAGCGCCGCCGGCTACTTCCCGGAGCTGAACGTGCTGCTCGGTCCCGACGACTACAGCCGCCAGAGCGACCAGCCGCTGATGAAGGACATCCGGGTGCGCATCGCGAAGACGGCCTGACGCTGCGGCCGGAGCCGGGCCGTCGCGCCTCGGCTCCGGCCCGGAGCGACGCCGCGCTGCGGCCCCCGCCCGTGTGCACAACGGCGGGCCGATCACCGACACACCGTCTCCCGGCGCGCGTGCGGCGGCGTGTCGACCGCGCCACCCGCCGTTGTGCACGGCCACCGCGCTCGACGCCGCGGCATCCTGCGTCGAGCACAACGGCGGGCCGATCACCCGACACGCCGACGCCTGCCTACCCACAGCGGCGTGTCGACCGCGCCACCCGCCGTTGTGCACAGCCACCGCGCTCGACGCCGCGGCATCCGCCCCCTGCCTCAGGCCGGCAGAACCCCCGTGCGGGCGAGTTCGGCGTACCAGCGACCGCTGTCCTTCACGGTGCGCTCGAGCGTGTCGAAGTCGACGCGCACGATGCCGAAGCGCTTCGCGTAGCCGTAGCCCCACTCGAAGTTGTCCATCAGCGACCACACGAAGTACCCGCGCAGGTCGACGCCCTGCTCGAGCGCGCGGTGGGCGGCGGTGAAGTGACGGCGGAGGTAGTCGAGCCGTTCCGGGTCGGGCACGGAGCCGTCGGCGGCCACGACGTCGTCGAACGCGGCGCCGTTCTCGGTCACCATGAGCGGCTGCTGCGGGAACTGCTCGTGCAGCGACAGCAGAAGCTCCTCGAGTCCCTCGGGAGCGATGTTCCACCCCATCGCGGTCGACGGCCCCGGCTGCGGCAGGAACTCGAGCACCTCGTCGCTTCCGGGCCACGCCGTGCCTCCCGCGGCGGCCTTGTGCCCGTCGTTGCTCTGCTTCGGCGACACCCCGTCCCAGATCTGCGCGGTGACGGTGGAGTAGTAGTTCACGCCCAGCACGTCGAGCGGTTGGCGGATGGCATCCAGATCGCCGTCATGAACGAAAGACCAGTCGGTGACGGATGCCGTGTCGGCGAGCAGGTCGTCGGGATAGGCCCCCCGCAGCATCGGGCCGGTGAAGGCGCGGTTGGCGAGGGCGTCCACGCGCCGCACGGCCTCGCCCGCCTGCTCGCCGCGGCCCCGCGGCACATGGAAGTTCAGCGTCACCGAGTACGCCGGGTCGCCGGTCGAGGTGGCCCGCAGCGCCTGCACGGCGCGGCCGTGGGCGAGGTTCAGGTGGTGCACCGCGGCGAGCGCGGCCGCCGGTTCGTGCCGACCGGGCGCGTGCCCGCCCTGGCCGTAGCCGAGGTAGGCCGAGCACCACGGCTCGTTGAGCGTCGTCCAGGTGTGGATGCGATCGCCCAGGGCCGCCCCCATGATCTCGGCGTAGCGCTCGAAGGCGTCGGCGGTCGCGCGCACGGGCCAGCCGCCGGCATCCTCCAGGGCCTGCGGCAGGTCCCAGTGGTACAGCGTTGCGACGGGACGGATGCCCCGGTCGAGGAGGCCGTCGACGAGGCGCGAGTAGAAGTCGATCCCGGCCTGGTTGACCGCACCGGTGCCCTCGGGGACGATGCGCGGCCACGCGATCGAGAAGCGGTAGGCGCCGAGCCCCAGCTCCGCCATGAGATCGAGGTCGGCCTCCCAGCGGTGGTAATGGTCGCAGGCCACATCTCCGGTGTCGCCGTTCCACACGCGGCCCGGGGTCTTGCTGAAGGTGTCCCAGATGGAGGGGAGGCGGCCGTCCTGCGCCGCCGCCCCCTCGACCTGGTACGACGCCGTGGCCGAGCCGAACGTGAAGCCCTCGGGGAAGACGAGTCCGCTGTCGCGGAAGTCGGCGGCGCCGACCGTGGGGGGAAGGGTCATCGGGGGGCCTCCTCGAGGTCGACGGGGAAAGCGGACGCGCGTCCGTCGGGGGTCGTGACGATGATCTCGCGCGTGCCGCTGCCGCCGGGGAAGACGCGCAGCTCGAGTCCGTCGAGGTAGTCGTAGTCGGGCCGGTCGACCCGCGCACCCCAGGGGATGACGGCTCCCGGCCGGGCGTAGAGCGGAAGGCTGTCGAAGCCGTGGCGTTCGCGCAGCCATCGCCCTCCCTCGACCGTCTCGCCGCTCAGCACGTGCGTCCATCGCCCCGCGGGGAGGTAGAACTCCACCTCCCCCTCGGCCGAGAACACGGGGGCGACGAGGAGGTCGGGTCCGAGCATGTACTGCCGGTCGAGGTGGGCGACGGCGGGGTCGTCGGGGAACTCCAGCATCATCGGCCGCATGACCGGTACCCCGGTGGCGGCCGCCGAGAGGCCGAGCTGGAAGAGGTACGGCATCAACCGCATCTTGAGGTTCGTGAACAGGCGCGTGATCTCGACCGCCTCCTCGTCGAACTGCCACGGCACGCGGTACGATTCCGAGCCGTGGAAGCGGCTGTGGGTGCCGAGCAGGCCGAACGCGGTCCAGCGCTTGAACACCGCGGCATCCGGGAGCCCCTCGAAGCCGCCGATGTCGTGGCTCCAGTGCGCGAAGCCGCTCATCGCGAGCGACAACCCGCCGCGCAGGGTCTCGGCCATCGAGGCGAACGTCGACGTCGAGTCGCCGCCCCAGTGCACGGGCATGCTCTGCCCGCCCGCCGTCGCCGACCGGGCGAACAGCACCGCGTCGCCTTCGCCGCGCTCCTCGACCAGCACGTCGTAGACGGCCCGGTTGTACAGCTCGGTGTAGAGGTTGTGCATGCGATCGGGGGCGCTGCCGTCGGCGTAGACCACGTCGAGGGGGATGCGCTCCCCGAAGTCGGTCTTGAAGCAGTCCACGCCCTGTCGCACGAGACGGCGCAGGTGCTCCTGGAACCAGCGGGTGGCATCCGGGTCGGTGAAATCGACCAGGCCCATGCCGGCCTGCCAGAGGTCCCATTGCCACACCGAGCCGTCGGCCCGGCGCACGAGATAGCCCGCTTCCGCCGCCTCGGCGAACAGGGGCGACGCCTGGCCGATGTACGGGTTGATCCAGACGCACACGCGCAGGTCGCGCTCGTGCAGGCGCCGGAGCATGCCGTCGGGGTCGGGGAAGACGCGGGGGTCCCACTCGAAGTCGCACCACTGGAACTCGCGCATCCAGAAGCAGTCGAAGTGGAACACCGACACCGGCAGTTCGCGGCGGGCCATCTCGTCGATGAACGAGGTGACGGTCGCCTCGTCGTAGTCGGTGGTGAAGCTCGTCGACAGCCACAGGCCGTACGACCAGGCCGGTACGACCGGGGGTCGGCCGGTGAGAGCGGTGTAGCGCGAGAGCACGTCGGCGGGGGTGGGGCCGTCGAAGACGAAGTACTCGAGAGCCTCGCCGGCGACCGAGAACTGCACGCGCTCGACCGCTTCGGAGCCCACCTCGAACGACACGTGACCCGGGTCGTTGACGAGCACGCCGTACCCGCGGTTCGACACGTACAGCGGCACGTTCTTGTAGGCCTGCTCGCTGGAGGTGCCGCCGTCGGCGTTCCAGATGTCGACGGACTGGCCGTTCTTCACCAGCGGCCCGAACCTCTCGCCGAGGCCGTAGACGAGCTCGCCGACGCCGAGGTCGAGCTGCTCGTGGACGAAGGTGCGCGGAGGGCTCGATCCCGCCGGATCGACGATCGCCCGGTCGACCTGCGCCCCCTCGTCGAGCGAGACGTAGGCCTGCGCCTTCGCGCCGCTGGATGTCAGCGTGCGACCGCCCGAGCGGAAGGTCAGCGACCACGGCGCCCCGCCGGCCACCCGCGCCTCGAGCGTCCCGGAGCGCAGGATGCCGGCATCCGCATCGACCGACCCCGCCTCGTTTCCCGCGCCGGGCAGCGGGAAGGAACAGCCGCGCCCCCGACCGGTGTGATGCTCGATCCGCACGCGCACGACCCCCTCCGCCGGCGACGACAGGGTCGTGGTCAGCACGGGCCGGTTCAGCGTGTCGCCACGGCGCTCGATCACCTTGGTCGGAGCCAGCACGCGCAGGCCCGGACCGTCGATCGTCTCGACCTCGCGGATGTCGACCGCCTCCTGCGCGTACAGCGCGCGCACCCCCGGCCGCAGCTGCCAGAACCCGTCGGTGAACTTCATCGCTCCTCCTCCACGACGACGACGGCTCCGGATGCCACCCGCACGGTGCCGTCGTGCCGCTCCCCCGTCAGGAGGTCGCGTCCCGACGCCGACGCCGTGCGCTCGGCATCCGTGTGGTTGATGAGGAAGAGGTAGGAACGGCCCTCTCCGACGCGTCGGACGACGTCGAGCCCCGGCTCGGACGCGACCACGGGGACGACCCCCGCGGCGGCGAGCACCTCAGCGAGAACGGCGTCGAGGCCTTCGGGGTCGGGCCGGGTGGCCAGGTAGGACGCGGTGCCCCGGCCGATCGTGCGGCGGGTGAAGACGGGAACGCCGGCGCGTTCGCCGCTCGTCGCGCGAGCCCGCACCTCGGCGTCGTGGGCGTCGACGTTCTCGAGCCACACCGACGCCGAGTGGCCGGTGTCGAGAGTCACGCTCTCTCCGGGCATCAGCGGGAAGAACTCGTCGACGCGGATGCCGAGCAGATCGCGGAAGGCGCCCGGATACCCGCCGGTGCGCACGCGGTTCTCGGGGTCGACGATGCCGGAGAGGTAGGTCACGAGCACGTGGGCACCGTCGTGCGCGAGCCGCTCGAGGCGTGCGGGCAGCGCGTCGTCGACGAGGTAGAGCGTCGGCACGATCACCACCGCGTACCCGTCGAGGTCGGCCGACGACGGCAGCACGTCGACCGCGACACCGCGCAGGGTGAGGGCGCGGTGCACAGCGATGGGCATGTCCATCGGGTCGACGAGGTCGCTGGGCTTGCGGCCGCTGCGCAGGGCCGCGACCGTGTCGTGGTCGAACAGCAGGGCGACGCGCGCCTTCTCGACCCGCGTCCCCCGCACGGGCGCGAGCGCCTTGAGCGTCGCGCCGAGCCGTTCGACGTCGCGGAAGATCGTCGAGTCCGCCCCGGCGTGGGGCAGCATCGCCGAGTGGTACTGCTCGGCGCCCGCCGACGACGCCCGCCACTGGAAGAACAGGATGCCGTCGGAGCCCCGAGCGACGTGGGCGAGGGAGTCGCGCGCCATCTCGCCGGCGGACTTCGCACGGTTCACCCCCTGCCAGTTCACCGCCGCCGTCGAGTGCTCCATGAGCATCCACGGGCGCCCGTCGACGAGGCCGCGCACGCGGTCGGCGCTGAAGGCCAGCTCACTGTGGCGGAACGGGTCGGCGCCGATCGTGTAGTGGTCGTTCGCGACGATGTCGACCTCGCGCGCCCACACCTCGTGATCGGTGGCGCCCGGGGTGTTCATCACCATGAAGTTGGTCGTGATCGGGATCCCGGGGGTGATCCGTCGCAGTTCGTCGCGCTCGGCGCGGTAGTGGGCGATCAACGCGTCGGAGGTGAAGCGCTCGAAATCGAGCAGGAGCCCGGGGTTGTGCCCCGTCCGCGCACCGCGCGGGGGCTCGACCTGGTCGAACGAGGTGTAGTGGTGTCCCCAGAACGCCGTGCCCCACGCGGCGTTCAGGCGCGAGACGTCGCCGAAGCGTTCGGCGAGCCAGACGCGGAACGCCGCGCCCGTCTCCTCGCTGTAGCACCGCCCGTTCTCGTTGCCGATCTCGTTGCTGACGTGCCACATGCGCAGCGCCGGGTGCGAGCCGTACCGCTCGGCGACCGCGCGCACGACGCGCAGCGCGTATCGGCGGAACACCGCCGAGCTCGGCGACCAGGCGAGGCGCCCGCCCTGCGCGGTGCGGTGGCCGTCGGCATCCACCGTCGCAATCTCGGGGTGCGCCCGCAGGAGCCAGATCGGCGGCGCCGCGGTCGGGGTGGCCAGGTTCACCCCGATGCCGCCGGCGTGCAGAAGGTCCATGATGCGGTCGAGCCACCCCCAATCCCAGACCCCGTCGGCGGTTTCGAGCAGACCCCACGAGAAGATCCCGAGCGACACCGAGGTGACCCCCGCGCGCTGCATCAGGGCGATGTCCTCGGGCCAGAGCTCCTCGGGCCATTGCTCGGGGTTGTAGTCGGCCCCGAAGGCGATGCCGTCGGCGATCCAGCCGAAGCGGGTGGGGGCGGGCAGGTCGGCGGCGTGCGAAGAGAAGTCGTTCATGGTTCTTTCGTGAGGGGAAGGCGCGAGCGGGGGGAGGTCAGCCCTTGAGGCTGCCGCTGACGAGGTCGAGTCGCCAGAATCGCTGCAGGAAGATCATCAGGAGCAGCAGCGGCACGATGGCGAGCAGGGCGCCGACGATCGCGAGCGAGTACAGCGCCGGTGTTCCGGTTCCGCGGTTCAGCAGGAGGTAGAGGCCCGTGGTCAGGGGGTAGAGCTGTTCGTTGCTGAGCATGATGAACGGCAGCAGGAAGTTGTTCCAGATTCCGACGAACTGCAGCATGAACACGGTGATGAGACCCGGGACCATCACGGGCATCGCGATCGACAGGAAGATGCGGAACTCGCTGGCGCCGTCGAGCCGTGCGGCCTCGACCGTCTCTTCCGGCACCGACGACTGCGCGTAGATCGTGGCCAGGTAGATGCCGAACGGGTTGATGATGCTCGGAAGCAGCACGGCCCAGTAGGTGTTCGCGAGGCCCAGCTCGGCCATGAGGAAGTACTGCGGGATGGCGAGGGTGATCTGGGGCAGCATCACGCCCGCCAGCAGAACGTTGAACACCACCGCGCGCCCCCGGAAGCGGTAGCGGGCGAGCGCGTATCCGGCGGCGGCCGACACGAGGGTCGACAGCACCGCACCGCCCCCGGCGTAGAGCAGGCTGTTGCCCGCCCACTTCCAGTACACGCCGCCGCCGTAGGTGGACAGGTCGACGAGGTTCTGCCAGAACCCGGTCCCGGGCAGGAACGAGAAGGTGCTGAACAGCTCTCCGCGCGACTTCGTCGAGGCCGTGATCACCCAGACGATCGGGATGAGCGTGTAGATCGCGCCCATCAGCAGCACGAGGCTGGGGATGACGCGGCCCCGGGCGGCGGGGCGCGGGCGACGCGCGGGCGGACGCGACGCGGTCGTCGTCGGGACGTCGGCGGTGAGGGTGGCCATCAGTTCTCTCCGAAGGTGCGGCGCTGCAGAAGGCGGAGGAGCCCGAGCGAGATGATCAGGGTTCCCAGGGCCAGCACGACCGAGGCGGCCGCCGCCCCCGAGGTGTTGTCGAGGTTGAAGGCGTCGCGGTAGATCTTCATGAGCGGGAAGAAGTTGAACGAGATCGAGTTCGACATCGACCGCAGCGTCGTCGGTTCGCCGTAGGCCTGGAGCGTGGCGATGATCGAGAACAGGAACGTCAGCACGAGCGCGGGCGTGAGCAGGGGCACCTTGATGCGCCAGGCGATCTGCCATTCCGAGGCGCCGTCGATCTTGGCCGCCTCGTAGAGCTCGGAAGGGATCGACCGCAGCGCCGTGTACATCACGATCATGTTGAAGCCGACGCCCGCCCAGACGGCGATGTTCGACAGCGACAGGTAGAGCCAGGAGCCGTTGAGGAAGTCGACCGAGGCCAGCCCCACGGCCTCCAGCAGGTAGGTCGCGGGACTCGTGCGGGGCAGGTAGAGGAAGCCCCAGAGCAGCGCGCCGATCACCCCGGGAACCGCGTAGGGGAGGAAGATCGCGAGGCGCGAGAAGCGGGCGAGGCGCACCCCGGGCAGATCCAGCAGCAGCGCGAACGTCAGCGCGAGACCGAGTGTCAGCGGCACCGAGATCAAGGCGAAGATCCCGAGCCGACCCAGGGATGCCACGAGCTCGGGATCGGTGAGCGAGGCGACGTAGTTGTCGAGACCGACGAAGGTCTGCCGACGGATGCCGAAGGCTCCGCCGCTGGAGCGCAGCTGCATGACGCTGAGGTAGATCGCGTACCCGATGGGCACGACGAGGAACATCGTGAACAGCGCGAGGGCGGGGGCGAGGAACGCCCACGGGGCCACACGGGGCCGGAGGGAGGTGCGCCGGGGGGCCGCGCGCGGGACGGTGGTGGTCACGGTTGGTTCTCCTGGGTGGGCGGTGGGAGGGCGTGCGCCCTCCCACCGCGGGGCGATCACTGGACCGTGAAACCGGACTTCTCGAGGTCGGCGACCACGGCATCCTGAGCCGTCTTCAACACGGCGGTGTAGGAACCGCCGTTCTGCGTGGCGGCCTTCACCCCGTCGGACCAGGCGTCGAAGGCCACCTGCACGTTCGGGCCCCAGGTGAAGGGAGCGCTGTTCTCGGCGATGCCGACGGCGAGGTCCCAGAAGTTGGCCTGATCGCTCACCAGGTCGGGCACGGGCTGATCTGCGAGCTGCGACTGGCCGGCCGAGGAGGCCGGGAACAGACCGATGTCGATGAGACCCCGCGTTCCGTCGTCGCTCGCGTTGAGCCACTGGAGGAACTCGACCGCCTCCTTCGGGTGCTCGGTGTTCTTGGTCACCATGACCGAGGAGCCGCCCATGAACCCGGTTCCGCTCTCGCCGTCCCACGTGGGCATCTTCGCGGCGGCCCAGAGGCCCGCCGTGTCGGGCGCCACCGAGAACGCCGCGGCGGGCGCCCACGCTCCCGCGGTCCAGCTGAGGATGCTGCCGTCGTTCATCTTCGTGCCCCATTCGGGGGTGAAGAAGTGCGTGGTGTCGACGAGGCCCTGCTCGACCAGCGGCTGCCAGAAGTCGACGACGCGCTGGGTGGGCGCCTCGTCGATGCCGACCTTCCAGGCGTCGCCCTCGGTGGCCCACCACTCGGCACCGAGGGGCTGCGCGTACGCCGCCATCGTCGATGCGTCGTCGGGGTAGCCGCCGAGCAGCGTCCCGGGGAGCGTGGTCTTCACCGTCTGCGCGAGAGCGGCGTACTCGTCCCAGGTGGACGGAGGGGCCCACCCGTTCTGGTCGAAGATGTCCTTGCGGTACATGAAGATCATGGGGCCCGTGTCCTGCGGCACGGCGTAGACGCCGTCTCCGACGGTCACCAGGCTCAGGGCGCCCTCCGAGAACCCGTCGGCGAACGTGTCGGAGTACTCGCTGATGTCGAGCGCGACGTCGCTGACGACCATGTTGGGCAGCTTCTGGTACTCGGCCTGTGCGAGGTCGGGCCCTTCGCCCGCGCGCTGCGCCGCGAGCAGCTTCGCGATCATGTCGTCGGCGCCCGCGGCCTCGACCACCTTCACTTGGATGTCGGGGTGCTCCTCGTTCCACACGGCGACGACGTCGCCGATGCCGGGCGCCCACGCCCAGTACTCGAGGGTCACCGGACCCGATGACTGCCCCGCATCACCGGCGCAGCCGGCTGTGGTGAGGACGGCGGCGAACGCTCCGGCGAGGGCGCCGACGCGGAAGAGACTGCTGCGCTTCACGAACTACTCCTTTGTAGGTGCGACCGGCTCCGGGCGACGGTGCGGCCGATGCTCCCCGGGGCCGACCCCCGGGTGCTCGCGTCCTACCCTCGCTGCCGCGACCTATTTTGTCAACCTGTGAAACAAAACATCGTGGCGCGCACGCGAAGGACACCCCGCGCCCGGGGTGGCGTCTGCGGGGTCAGACCGAGAGCAGCTCGCGGATCGCCGTCGCCGCGGCACCGCGCGCGTACAGGCCGAAGGCGAACGGCGGTCGATCGATGCGGACGCTCGCCCGCGGAACCTGCTCGAGATGCTCGACCAGCCCGTCGTCGAACGCGGCGGGTGCGAGGTCGAGCATGTCGAGACCCTCGCCCATCAGCGAGACCAGCTCCGGGTCGAGGAGGTTCACCGTCTCGGCCACCGCCGCCCCCAGGGCGTAGGCCGCGGAGGCGAACGCCTCCCGCTCGCGCCCGTCCGCCGCCCGCGCCCGCTCGAGCGCGGAGGCGTAGTCGCCGGGCGCCACGCCCGCGTTGGCCTCGATGGCCGGCATGCTCACGAAGCTGTGCACGCAGTCCGGGTGCCCGTTCGTGCACAGGCGCCCCGTCCGCGCGATGCGGGTGTGCCCCACCCGGCCGCTGCGCCCGTGGGAACCCTGCACCAGCTCGTCGTCGATCACGACCCCGCACCCGATGCCGGCACCCACGCCGTAGACCACCACGGAGCGATGGTCGACGCCACTGCCGAACCAGTGATGGGCCGCGGTCAACGCGTGCACGTCGTTCGCGATGGTGACGGGCATCCCCACCCGCTCGGCCAGCAGCCGCGCCAGCGGAACGGGAGCGCTCCACCCGAGCAGGGGCGAGCTCGCCACGAGCGGCTCCCCCTCGCGCCGCAGCACGTCGGCCGCGAGCCCGACGCCCAGCGCCGACATCGTGCCGTGCCGGGCTCCCAGCGTCCGGGTCGCTTCGACGATCGCGTCGACGACCTCGCCCTCGGCCGGCGCGGCGAGGGCGATCTCGAGCTCGTCGACGACGGTCGCCGCGAGGTCGGTGACCACCGCGTACACCCGCTCCGCGGTCACCTTGACGCCGACGAAGTGCGCCGCGCCGGGGCGCAGGTGCAGCTCCTCGGCCGGTCGTCCGCGCGACGCGCTCGCGAGCATGTCTCCCGGCAGGACAAGACCGCCGTCGACGAGTTCGCGTGCCACCCGCGTGAGACTCGCCCGCGAGAGCCCGAGGCGCTCGGCGATGCGGATGCGCGAGCGGGGACCGTGCACCAGCAGGTCCAGCAGCACCCGACGACCCGTCGCGCTCAGAGCCGACCACCGCAGGGGCGGGCCCGAGGCGATCTCGGCGGGGCGCGACGTCACGAGATGAGGCTACGCCCATCGACGCGCGCGACCCCCTCCTCGCACGACGCCGGCCGCGGCATCCTTCACGAGCGTCAGCGGGATGCCGTCACCGACATGTCCACGGATCGCGGCGCGTGCCGTCTCGCGACGAGGGCCCGGACGAATGGCGGCGCGCCTGCGTCGCCGCTCGAGGTCCCCCGGCGGGGCGACGCGGCATCCGGCCCGCGGTCACGAAGGGATGCCGTCGCCCCAGCGCTCCAGCATCGCCGCGGTCGCGATCCGGACGGCGGCGGCGGGCTCGTTCCGCGCCCGCTCCACGCCCACGGCGTCGACGAGCGAGACCACGCCCTCGCCCGCCACGTCCGGATGGACCACGCCCGCGACCACCGCGGCCGGCACCCCGTGGGCCGCGGCGAGCGCGAGCACATGCCCCGGACCCTTGCCCGAGAGACTCGTGGCGTCGAACGCGCCCTCGCCCGTGACGACGAGGTCGGCTCCGGCTATGGCCGTCTCGAGTCCGAGCGCGTCGGCGACGGCGGCGGCTCCGTCGACCAGCTCCGCCCCCGCCGCGCAGAGCGCCCCCGAGAGGCCTCCCGCGGCACCCGTGCGGGGAACGCGACGCACGTCGCGCCCGAATCGCGCGGCCCACTCGTCGGCATCTCTCTCGAGCCGTGCCGTGAGGCGTCGCACCATCGCGGCATCCGCCCCCTTCTGCGGCGCGAACACCCGCGCCGCGTCACCGAAGGCGGCCGTGGTGTCGGTCAGCACCACGACCCGGCCGGGCTCGAAGGGGACGCGATCGCCGAGCGCCTCGAGCGCGCCGCGTCCGCCGTCGGTCATCGCCGAGCCGCCCATGCCGACGATGATGCGCGGGGCGCCGGCGTCGAGCGCGAGGGCGAGGAGCTCCCCCACGCCCCGGCTCGTCGCAGCCCACGGATCGTTCAGCGCCGCGCCTCCGGCGAGCACGAGCCCGGATGCCGCGGCCGACTCGATCACGGCCCGCTCGGCGTCGAGGCGCCATGGTGCGCGTACGGGCGCACCGAGCGGTCCGGTGACCTCGTCGTCGCGGTTCGCGCCGCCCAGGGCGTCGAGCGTTCCGTCACCCCCGTCGGCGATGGGGACGACCTCGATCTGCGCCCCGGGCCAGCGGTCACGCACCGCGAGGGCCATCGCCTCCGCCGCCTCGTGCGCGCTGAGCGTGCCCTTGAACTTGTCGGGGGCGACGACCACACGCATGCGACGGCGTCAGACGTCGGCGCTGACGAGCACGCCCTGGCGCTGCAGGTCGGCCTCGACCTCGGCGACGACGTCTTGATACGCCTTGTGCAGCTTGAGCTGCTCGAGTCCGTCGTCGCTCCCGCCGGCCGGCTGGAAGATCGGGCGGTGCAGGTCGACGCGCACGGTGCCGCCGAGGTCGTCGAAGCGCACGTCGAGCACCTCGCGCACGTCGGCCTCGTGCGCGCGCAGCCCGAGGAACATCGTCTTGGCGACGCTGCCGTGCGCGGCCTTCCAGTGGTCCGCCTGCTCGGTCACGGTGAAGCCCGCGGCGTCGAGGGCGGTCCGCGTAGCCTGCTGGGCCGCGGCGAGGTCGCCCGAGACGACGAGGTGGAAGTTCAAGATGGCCATGCGCGTACGCCTTTCGGTCCGGTGCGGCCCAGCCTGGCGCGTCGCCCGACATCTGCACAACCTCGGTTCGTCCCGCCGCTCCTCCCCATCCCCCGGCCCGTCCACCGGCCGGGAATGACGCCCGGGCATGTCGGCCCGCCCAACTAGACTGACTCCCGTCCGGCCCCTGCGATTCTTGGAGCTCAGCCGCGTGACCACCCCGAACCCCGCCGCCCGTACCGCTCTCGCCGATACCGTCGAGAACGCGATCGCCACGCCCGAGAAAGAGCAGCCGTACGGCGCCCTCGGCCTCAAGAGCGACGAGTACGCCCAGATCCGCGAGATCCTGGGCCGCCGTCCCACCAGTGGTGAGCTGGCGATGTACTCGGTCATGTGGAGCGAGCACTGCTCGTACAAGTCGAGCAAGATCTATCTGCGCCAGTTCGGCCAGAAGGTCAGCGACGAGATGAAGACCCGCCTCATGGTCGGTATGGGCCAGAACGCCGGCGTGGTCGACGTGGGCGACGGCTGGGCGGTCACCTTCAAGGTCGAGTCGCACAACCACCCCAGCTACATCGAGCCCTTCCAGGGTGCGGCCACGGGCGTCGGCGGCATCGTGCGCGACATCATCTCGATGGGCGCGCGCCCGGTCGCCGTCATGGACCAGCTGCGCTTCGGCGCAATCGATCATCCCGACACCCCCCGCGTGGTTCACGGCGTCACCAGCGGCATCTCGTTCTACGGCAACTGCCTGGGCCTGCCCAACATCGGCGGCGAGACGGTCTTCGACGCCGTCTACCAGGGCAACCCGCTCGTGAACGCCCTCGCGGTCGGCGTCATGCGCCACGAAGACATCAAGCTCGCCAACGCCACGGGCGTGGGCAACAAGGTCGTGCTGTTCGGTGCCCGCACGGGCGGCGACGGCATCGGCGGCGCGAGCATCCTGGCATCCGACACCTTCGCCGACGGCGGACCCACCAAGCGGCCCGCGGTGCAGGTGGGCGACCCCTTCGCCGAGAAGGTGCTCATCGAGTGCTGCCTCGAGCTCTACCGCGACGACCTCGTCGAGGCCATCCAAGACCTCGGCGCGGCGGGCATCTCGTGCGCCACGAGCGAGCTGGCCGCCAACGGCGACAGCGGCATGAAGGTCGAGCTGTCGAAGGTGCTGCTGCGCGACCCCTCGCTCACGCCGGAGGAGATCCTCATGAGCGAGAGCCAGGAGCGCATGATGGCGATCGTCGCGCCCGAGAAGCTCGACGCGTTCCTCGCCGTCGTCGGCAAGTGGGACGTCGAGACGAGCGTCCTCGGCGAGGTCACCGGCGACGGCCGCCTCGTCATCGATTGGTACGGCGAACGCATCGTCGACGTCGACCCCTCGACCGTCGCGGTCGACGGCCCCGTCTACGAGCGGCCGGTCGCCTACCCCACGTGGATCGACGCCCTGCAGGCCGACTCCGCCACGAAGCTCGAACGGGCGACGGATGCCGACACCCTCCGCGAGCAGTTCACCACGCTGGTGGCGAGCCCCAACCTCGCCGACACGTCGTGGATCACCAACCAGTACGACTACTACGTGCTGGGCAACACCGCACTGAGCTTCCCCGACGACGCCGGCATGATCCGCGTCGACGAAGAGACCGGTCTCGGCTTCGCCATCGCGACCGACTGCAACGGCCGCTACAACCAGCTCGACCCCTACAACGGCGCGAAGCTGGCGCTGGCCGAGGCCTACCGCAACGTCGCCGTCACGGGAGCCGTGCCCACGGCCGTCACCGACTGCCTCAACTTCGGCAGCCCCGAGAACCCCGAGGTCATGTGGCAGTTCAGCCAGGCCGTCGAGGGCCTCTCCGACGGCTGCCTCGAGCTCGGCATCCCGGTCACCGGCGGCAACGTCTCGTTCTACAACCAGACCGGCGACCAGCCGATCCACCCGACCCCCGTCGTGGGCGTCCTGGGCATCATCGGCGACGTCGCTGCGCGCATCCCGAGCGGCTGGCAGGATGCCGGTGAGAACCTCTACCTGCTCGGCACCACCGCCGACGAGCTCGACGGTTCGCAGTGGGCCGGCACGATCCACGACCACCTCGGCGGTCGCCCGCCCAAGGTCGACCTCGCGCAGGAGCGCAAGCTCGCCGAGCTGCTGCAGGCCGCGGGATCGCAGTCGCTCGTCTCGAGCGCGCACGACCTGTCGTCGGGCGGTCTCGCGCAGGCCCTCGCCGAGGGCGTCATGCGCTTCGGCATCGGCGCCCGCGTGTGGCTGACCGAGCTCATGGAGCGCGACGGGGTGGATGCCACCGCCGCCCTGTTCAGCGAGTCCACCGGCCGCGTGCTGGTCAGCGTCCCCCGCGAGGAAGACGTGAAGTTCCGGGGGCTCTGCGACGGCCGCGGTTACCCGGTGCTGCGCATCGGCGTGACCGACGTCGAGCCGGGGACCGAGGCCGCGCTCGAGATCCAGGACGTCTTCACCGTCCCGGTGTCGGAGCTGCGCCGCCTGTCGACCGAGACCCTGCCCGCCGTCTTCGGACCGACCGTCGCCGAGCCGGTGGCCTGAGCCGGTCGCCGCGCGGGTTCCCGCCCGCGCGGCGTCGGCGGCCTCGCCCCCCCCGGCGGAGCCGAGATCCCCCGACACGACACCCCGCCCGAGAGGAGACGCGCCGTGACAGACGACGACGACATGACCGTGTTCAGCGACAAGCGTCAGAAGCGCGTGAAGATCACCGCCTGGATCGTGATCGGGGCGCTCGTCCTCACCGGTGGGGGCGCGACGGTGATCTCGCTCATCCTGGGCTGACGACGAGAGGCTGTTGCGCATGTCGCTGATCGACCCGACCTCCGAGACCGTCGCCACGCTCGACGCCCTCTCCGACGCGGCACGCGCCCAGCCCGACAGCTTCGCGGCGATGGACGCCCTCTGGCGGGCCGTCTTCGCGCTGCCGCACTGGTCGTTCATCGCCCGCGGGCCCGACGACGCCCCGTCGCCGTTCATCGGTCAGCTCCCGAACGGGCCGATGGTCTTCGCCTTCACCACGCGACAGCGGGCGCACGACGGAGCCCTCGCGAACGGACTCGACGAGGAGGCCGCCTCACGCGTGCTGAGCGTTCCGCTCCCGGGCGCTGTCGCGTGGCTGGCCGAGTTCGCGCAGCAGGGCGTCACCGGCGTCGTGTTCGACCTGCCCGGGCAGGGCTATACGGCGCCGCTGCGCAACCTCATCCCGATGCAGACGCACATCGCGAGCACTCCGCCCGCCTGACGTCCGATCACGCCAGGGCGGCGAACCGCTCGGTCTTCTCCACCGGGCCGATCACGATGAGCAGGTCTCCCTCGTCGACGACGGATGCCGCTCCCGCAGCGTGCCACTCGCCGTCGGCGTGCCGGATCTTCACGATCGTCACCCCGTGGCGCCGACGGACGGCGGCCTGCTCGAGGGTCTGCCCGACGAGCTCGCGCGGGGCCACGGTCTTCGCGACGACGAGATCGCGGTCGAACTCGACGTAGTCGAGCATCGAGCCGCGGACGAGGTGCGCGACCCGACGGCCCATGTCGGCCTCGGGGTAGACGACGTGCTCGATGCCGAGCTGCTCGAGGATCAGGCCGTGCTGCTCGCTGATCGCCTTCGCCCAGATCGAGCGCGTCCCCATGCGCTTGAGCAGCGACGTCGTGAGGATGCTCGCCTGGATGTCCGACCCGATGCCGACGACGACACGGTCGAACTCGGCGATCCCGAGCTGCTCCAGGGCCGCCTGTTTCGTCGAGTCGGCGCGGACGACGTGCGTGAGGACGCCGTTGAGCGACTGCACGATGTCTTCGTCGGTGTCGACGCCGAGCACCTCGCTTCCGCTGCGGGCGAGCTCGGTCGCGAGCGAGCCGCCGAAGCGTCCGAGGCCGATCACCGCGATCGAGGTCGCCGCGTTCCCGCGCATCCGGCGCCGGCTGAAGAACGTGTTGTTATCCAATGATCGGACGCTCCTTCGGGAGTTCGTACATGCGCTTCTCCCGCGTCAGCGCCAGGGCGGTGCCGAGCAGGACAGGACCGAGTCGGCCGATGAACATCAGCACGATCAGGATCAGCTGGGCCAGCGTCGGCAGATCCGCCGTGATGCCGGTCGACAGACCGACGGTGGCGAACGCCGAGATGACCTCGAAGAAGACCCGGTCGAAGCCGAACGGGCTCACCACCATGATCGCCAGGGTCGATCCGACCACCAGGGCGACCGACAGCAGCGCGACCGTGAGCGCCTCGCGGTGGGTCGATCGGGGGAGGCGTTTGCCGAACATGTTCACCGCGGTGTCCCCGCGCAGCTCGGCGAGCACGATGAACAACAGCACCGCGAACGTCGTGATCTTCACGCCTCCCGCGGTGCCGGCGGGGCCACCGCCGATGAACATGAGGATGTCGGTGACGAACCAGCTCTCGGGCAGCATCTGCGAGACGTCGATCGAGTTGAATCCGGCCGTGCGCGGCATCACCGACATCGTGAACCCGGCGAGCAGCCGGCCGGCCGGATCCATCGCGCCGAGGGTCGCGGGGTTCGACCACTCCAGAGCGGTGAGGGCGATCGTGCCCGCCACGAGCAGCACGGCGCTGCCGACGAGCACGGTGACGGTGTTGAGCGTCCATCGCCGCGGGAAGCGGTACTGGCGCCAGAGCTCCATGATGACCGGGAAGCCGAGGCCGCCGAGGATGATCGCGGCGCAGATCGGAAGGCAGATCAGCGGGTCGGTCGCGAACGAGATGAGGCTGTCGCTGAAGAGCGCGAAGCCCGCGTTGTTGAACGACGACACCGCGTGGAACACGCCCAGCCAGAGGGCGTGGCCGAAGGACTCGCCGTAGCCGAGCCAGAAGCGCCCGGCGAGCATCACCGCGACCACCGCCTCGGTGATCAGCGCGATGATCGCCACGCCGAGGAGCACGCGGCGCACGTCGCCGACGGCGACGGTGTGGGTCTCGCTCACGGCCGTGAGGCGCGTGCGCAGCCCGAGGCGTCGCGCGACGAGCAGGCCGAGCAGCGTCGCGAGCGACATGACCCCGAAGCCGCCGATCTGGATGAGCACCATGATCACGACCTGGCCGAACGGCGACCAGAAGGTCGGGGTGTCGACGACGATGTGTCCCGTCACGCAGACGGCGCTCGTCGCCGTGAACAGCGCCTCCATGAAGGTGGCCGGCCGCCCCTGGGTCGCCACGGGCAACGAGAGCAGTGCCGTGCCGAGGGCGAGCACTCCCCCGAACGCGAGGGCGATGACCCGCCCGGGCGTGAGCACCACGCGCCGTCGGGCGAACCCGGGGACGAGGGCCGCAGGGGTTCGCCGAGTCACCGGCCTACGATCTCACACTCGGCGGCTCACCCCGTGCGCATTCCGGCCCACCGCCCAGCCCGCTGTCGGGAGCCCGGCATAGCATGGGCACGTGGAACCGCTGATGGTCTTTCTGGCCGAGTGGTGGTGGATCGGCCCCGCGGCGGCCGGTGCGGGCACCGTCGGCTGGGTCGGCGTGCGCCGCACGCGGCGCCGCGCGCTTCCCGCGGGCACCACGACGACCGGCGATCGCGCCGCGCGGGCCTGGGCGTCCCGGCCGATGGGCAAGGCCGCCGCGCGCCGCCTCGAGCTCGACGCCGCTCTGCTCGATCTGCAGACCGCGCGTCACGCCGTCACCCGCGGACGCGCCGACGTCAAGGTCGCCGACGCCGAGGTGGTTCGCGCTCAGGCCGAGCGGGCGGCATCCCGTGTCTCGTCCGACGTCGTCTCCGCCGCGCGGGGACGCCTCACCGACGCGCAGCGCGACCTGCGCGCCGCGATGGCCGAGGTGCGCGCCCGCCGTGCCGGGGTGAGGGCCGCGAAGGCGATGCTCCCCGCCATCCGTGCGGGCAGTGCCCCGCTGCCGGTCGCCCGTCTGCTCGCCGAGCACGACGCGATCCTCGCGCGCTGGATGGCCTACGAGACCGACCCCGGACTCGCGATCGACTATCCGCAGATGAGCGATTCCCGCTCGCCCCTGCTCGCCGACTTCCTGCGCGCCCACGAGCGGGCGCAGTGGCTGCGTCCCGCGTCGGTGCAGACGCGTCTCGAGCCCGCCGACTACCTCGCCTACCGCGACGCCGTGCGGCGCACCGCCCAGGCGTTCGACCGTGCCGAGCGCGCGGCCCGCCAGGGCGCGGACCAGCCCGGCGTCGAGGGCCCCGATGCGTGGAGCCGCGTGGCATCCGATCTCGCCGAAACGGCACAGAGGGCGCTCGCCCGCTCCATGGAGTCGATGGGCCGCGCCGCCGCCCGCTCCTGGAGCGAGCGCAGCGCCCGGCGTGCTTCGGCCAGACACCCGGATGCCGCCGGGTCTCGGCCGCAAGACGGCCCGGTCTGGCCGCCTCCCGCACGGGATCGACCGCGCCCCCCGGCATCCTGAAAACGGCCGAGCCGGGCGGCGTAGCATGGCGCAGGTGCAAGAGCTCCTGAACTTCGCCGGCCAGTACTGGTGGCTCGCCTTCCCCTTCTTCGGAATGGCGATGGGTGCCGTGAACGCCCGCGCGAAGCACCGCGAGATGACCGCCCGCCGTCGCCACAAGGAGCAGCTGGAGCTCCTGCAGGCGCGGGGTCTGGCGACGGATGCCGGGGCCCCCGCCCCGGCGGCGATCACGGCTCCGGGCGACGACGCCCGCGCGCGCCTCACGTCCGCGCACGATGCGGTCACCCACCGCTGGCTGGAGTACGAGCTCGATGCCGCGAAGCTGATCTCCTACCCCGCGATGAGCGACGGCCGTCAGCCGCTCACCGCGGCGTTCCTGCGCGCGAAGAAGGTCGCCGACAACCTCCGCCCCGCCGAGGGCGAGACCCTGTCGGCTGAGCGCCTGCGGGAGTATCGCGACGCCGTCACCGATTACGAGGTCGCGTTCGACGTCGCCGAACGCGACGCGCGGCGCGTGAAAGACGCGGCGTTCACCGCCGGCGAACGCAAGCGCCTCGACACCGCGAAGCAACTGCTCACCGTCGCGACCGACCAGGCGGCGACGCCGAACGAGCGCCAGCTCGCCTACAAGCGCGTTCGCGAGGAGCTCGACGGTCTCATCTGGCTGAGCGACGAGGCCGTCGACGAACTCGAGCGCAAGGTCGCGCTCGAACTCCCGCGCGGCGCGACCGAGTCCCGCACGTCCACCACCCCGCCCGAGCCCTCGGCCTGAGGCCGTCGCTTCGCGTCACGTCCGCCCCGTCTCGCGCACCGGGTCGCGCGAGACAGAGGCGCCGGAGCACCGGTCCGCCGTCGCCATCCACTCCGAGAAACCGAGCGCTCAGCCCTTCCGGCGGATCCGCACCGGCCCCCGCGCGCGGGTCACGTCGACCACCTCGCCCTTCTGGGTGACCTCCACCTCGCCGAGGCCGACCAGCTCGTGCGCCGCATCGCGCGCCGGCTGCATGAGGTCGCGCCAGTCCTCGCCGCCCACGGCGCGCGCGGCCTCCGAGGGGCAGATCGTCTTCCCGGCGTCGCGCGCGGCGAGGAGTTCGCGAATGGATGCCACGAGTCGAGGATCCGCACCAGACGACGGGGTCATCTGTCCAGTGTCCCTCCGCGGCTCGGTGTCGGGGTCAGAATGACCCGATGATCACCGACCGCCACGCCCCCGACCTGCCCGGTCGCGCCGTCATCGCACAGCGCTGGAACCGCGCCGTGTTCGTGCACTGGCGCATCGACCCGGCCGAGGTCGCCCCTCTGCTGCCCCCGGGCACCCGCCCCGACGTCCACGACGGGTCGGCCTGGGTCGGGCTCGTGCCGTTCGTGCTGAGCGAGTTCCGGTTCCTGCCGTTGCCGCCGGTGCCGTTCGTGGGCACCTTCACCGAGATCAACGTCCGCACCTACGCCGTGGACGACGAAGGCCGTCGGGGTGTCGTCTTCCGCACGCTCGAGGCGGAGCACCTCGCCCCGGTCCTCGCGGCCCAGGCTCTGTTCGGCCTCCCCTACCGCTGGGCGCGCGCCGGTGTGCGCACCGAAGACGATCGCATCGAATATCGTTCGCGACGCCACGGGGGCCGGCATCCGGGAACGCGGATCCGCGCGAAGCTCGGCACCCGGACCGTCGACGACGACCTCTCGCGCTTCCTCACCGCCCGGTGGGGCTTCCACGAGCGTCACCTCGGGCGCACGATCTGGGCCGCGAACAACCACGAACCCTGGCCGCTCGTCACCGCGGAGCTCGAGGCCCTCGACGACGAGCTCGTGGCGGATGCCGGTTTCCCGCAGCTCTCGGGACGAACCCCCGACTCGGTGCTCGCGATGCCCGCCGACCACCCGGGCTTCATCACGCGGTTCACTGCCGCCCACGCCGTCGCCTGATCCGGCGGGGCCGGACGCGCCCCGCGAGGGCTGTTCACCCTTCCACGTATCGTTTTCATCTTCACATGTATAACTGCGCATTTCTACGTTATTCCTGGGGGCACAGCCGGTGCCTGTTCGTCGTCGCTTCGTGCGCGTTGAAAGGAAAACGTATGAGAACCCACTCCCGAACCGCGATCGCCGCGGCGTTCGTCGTCGCTTCGCTCGCCCTCGGCGCACCCGCGCACGCCGCGGAACCAGGGCCCATCGTGACGGCCGCCTCGACGACGGATCCCGAATCCGTCTTCCACGAGTTCGTCGCGGATCTCGACCTCCCCTCCGCGAAGATGCAGCAGATCGAGGACTACTTCGCCTCACTGCCCGAAGAGGCTCAAGAGGCTGGTGCGGCGGATCCGTCCACCCTCTTCACGGTCTCGGAGGTCTCGTCGACCGTCACTCCGCTGCCCACCGCGGCCCCGAGCCGTGGCCGTGTCACCACTACCACCGCCGCCGGAACCCGCACGCTGCAGGTGAACAACCGGCAGGACGTCCGGATCGGCAATGTCTCGCTCATCATCTTCACCCTGACCTACACCTACGAAGCACGGGGCAGCGCGGTCGTCCGGAATCTCGGATGCACGGGATCCGCCACCGGCGTGATCAGCGCGAGCTCCACACCCTCCTCCTGGATCTCGCAGGGGCGCGGAACCTGCGAGGTCCGTACGCAGGCGAGCGTGTTCATCAAGGGACTGCCGTTCCAGTTCACCAAGGTGCACACGGTCACGACGCAGGCGGGCAACCCGGCTCGGGTCGACGGGCGCATCTACACGGTATGACCAGTCCTGTGAGCGAGCCGGTCGCCCCACGGGCGAGCACCCTCCACTGGTGGGCGGTGGCCGCGGCCATTGCGGCGATTGCCGTGCCCTTGCCCGACGGCTGGGGGTTCACCGCACGGGTCGCGGCCCTCCTCTTCGGGATCGTCGCGCTCTGCCTCGCCCGCGAACGGGCGCCGAGATCGGTCGCGACGGTCGTCGTGGTCGTCGTCGGGGCCGTGGTCGGTCTCGAGGCCGCCGGGCAGGTCGCCGCGATCCTCCTAGAACAGTCGTTCATCGACAACGCCGTCGTCGTCCCCTGACAACGACACTCCGGCGACGGCAGCGAGACGGCCCCCTCCGCACCGGAGAGGGCCGTCATCGCGCGGGAGGTCAGTTGCGCTGCGTCGAGAACGCGTCGGGGTTCTGCTCGAGCCACGCGTCGACCGCGTCAGCTTCCTTGCCCTCGCCGTACTCGTTGACGACGAGGTCTTCGAGCGAGCCGTACTGCGCGTCGTCGAGCGTGATGCCGGCGATGAGCTCGGCGGCATCCGGGTACTTCTCCGCGAAGCCGGCGGTACCGAGGAAGTGCAGCGCCTCGGGCTCGCCCATCAGGCCCTGAGGGTCTTCGAGGTCCTTGACGTCGTAGGCGTCGTTGGCCCAGAACGGGCGCCACAGGGTCACCGCGATGTCCTTCTGGGCGGCGATGGCGTTGTCGAGCTCGGTCAGCATCGCGGCGGTCGACGAGGTGACGAGCTCGTAGCCGTCGAGGCCGTAACCCGGCATCGCGACCTCCTGGGTCTGCTTGGTCAGACCCGCGCCGGGCTCGATGCCGTAGATCTTTCCGTCGAAGCGCGCGGCGTTCGCCTGGAGCTGGTCGATCGAGTCGATGTCGACGTAGCTGGGCACCGCGATCGTGAGCTTGGCGTTCTCGTAGTAGTCGCCGAGGTCTTCGATCGAGTCGCCGTACGTCTTCATATAGTCGGCGTGCGTCAGTTCGGGCCAGGCCGAGGGGTAGATGTCGACGTCGCCCTGGGCCAGGCCGGCGTACAGCGGCCCCGCCTCGGTGAGCGTCTGCATCTCGACGGTGTAGCCGAGCTTGCCGAGCTGGTCCTCGAGAAGGTACGCGGTGCTGAGGCCGTCGGTCCACGAGGGGAGGAAGCCGAGGGTGATGGTGCCCTTGTCGCCGCCGTCGCCCGCTCCGCCTTCGGCCTGGTTGCCGCTCGCGCAGCCGGCGAGCGCGAGCGCGCCGACGGCGCCGAGGGCGAGGGCGCTGGTGAGGTGTCGTGTCTTCATTGCTGTGTTCTCTTCCTTTTCGTATGTGATTTCCGTGTGACCTCGCGCGAGGTGCCGGGATTCGTCGACCCAGCTCGTGACGAGGCGACGAATCCCGCCGACTCACGCGACGAGGAGGGGGACTCAGCGACCCGTCGAGATGGGGGCGCGGCGCGGGGAGGCCTTCTCGCGATCGGCGTCACGAGGGGCATCCTTCGCGCTCGTGTCGACGTGCGGGGCCGCGGTCGCGCCGGCCGTGACAGCCGTCGCGGGACGCGCGGCACGGCGGCGAGCCAGCAGGCCGAGCAGCGACCCGGTGTTGTCGGCGCGGTTGCCGAGGGCGGCGGTGAGGCGATCGAGGTAGACCGCGAGGATCACCACGCTGAGACCGGCCTCGACGCCCTTGGGCAGGTTGACCGTCGAGATCGACTGCACGACCTCCTTGCCGAGGCCGTCGGCGCCGACGATGCCGGCGACGACCGCCATCGACAGGGCGAGCATGATCACCTGGTTGACGCCCGCCATGATGGTGGGCATCGCGAGCGGCAGCTGGATGCCGCGCAGGATCTGCCACGGCGTGGCGCCGAAGGCGTGGCCGGCCTCGACCGTCTCGGAGTCCACGCCGCGGATGCCGAGCTCGGTCAGACGCACGCCCGGGGGCAGCGCGAAGATGACCGTCGAGACGACGCCGGGCACGACGCCGATGCTGAAGAAGGTGATCGCGGGGATCAGGTAGACGAAGGCGGGCATCGTCTGCATGAAGTCGAGGATTGGCTTCAGCACCGCACGCACGGTGCTGTTGCGCGCCGACCAGATGCCCAGCGGCACCGAGATCGCGACGGCGACGATCGTCGCCACGAGCACGAGCGCGAGGGTCTGCATCGCGGTGACCCACTGACCCATCGCGAGGATGAGCGCGAAACCGATCACCGTGCCGAGCGCGAGCTTCCACGAGCGCAGCAGCCAGGCCAGGAGCGCTGCGACGACGACCACCACGACGATGGGTGCCGACAGCAGCACGTCGCTGAGCCCGCCGACGAGGAAGCGGACGGTCACGGCGATCACGTCGAACAGGCCCGAGAGGTTGTCGCGGAGCCAGTCCACGGCGGAGTCGACCCACGAGCCGACGGGGATGCGGAAGCCATCCATCAGCGCACCCCCTCGGTCTCGGAGGCGGCGACCGGGGTGTCGAGCACCGCGTCGATCTCGGCGGAGGGCAGGGGCTGGGGCAGCACGGTGATCTCCTCGGTGGAGGTGGGCCCGGGCCCGAGGGCGGCGAGCAGCGTGACGCGCGGGATGACGCCGACGAGCCGGCCCTCCGCGTCGAGCACGGCCAGGGGAAGCGGCGATTCGACCGACGGCACGAAGAGGTTCATGAGCACGTCGTCCTCGCGCACCGCCTGGGGCAGCGGCTTGAGCCGGCTGAGCAGGGAGCTCTCTCCCGCCCGCACGAGCTTCATGGCATCCCGGTCGGTGATGATGCCGAGCGGCTTGCGGTCGCGATCGGTGACGTAGACCGCCGACATGTACGCGTCGCGCATCTGGCGAAGCGCGGTGCGCGGGCCCGCCGAGGCGTCGACGCGCGGACGCGGACGCTCCATGACGTTGCCGGCGGTGAGGACGCGCGCGCGGTCGACGTCCTGCACGAACTGCTCGACGTAGTCGTTCGCAGGGTCGGTGAGGATGTCTTCGGGGGTGCCGATCTGCACGATGCGCCCGTCGCGCATGACCGCGATGCGGTCGCCGAGGAACATCGCTTCGTTGAGATCGTGGGTGATGAAGACGATGGTCTTCTTCAGCGTCCGCTGCAGCTCGAGGAGCTGCTCCTGCATCTCGCGACGGATGAGCGGGTCGAGTGCGCTGAACGCCTCGTCCATGAGCAGGATGTCGGTGTCGGCGGCGAGCGCGCGGGCGATGCCGACGCGCTGCTGCATCCCGCCCGACAGCGCCGAGGGGAGCTTCTCGCCCCATCCCTCGAGGCCGACGAGGGCGAGGATCTCGTTCGCCTTCGCGAGACGTTCGGCCTTTCCGACGCCGCGGAGCTCGAGGGGGTAGGCGACGTTGGCCGCCACCGTGCGGTGCGGCAGCAGCGCGAAGTGCTGGAACACCATGGCGAGGCGGTCGCGGCGGAGGCCGCGCAGTCGCGCCGCGCCGACGCCGGTCAGGGCGTCGCCCTGCACCTCGACGGTTCCCGCGGTGGCCTCGTGCAGGCCGTTGAGCATGCGGATGATGGTCGACTTGCCCGAGCCCGAGAGGCCCATGATGACGAAGATCTCGCCGGGGCGGACGTCGAAGCTCGCGTCGATGACGGCGGCCGTTCCGTGATCGGCGATCTCGTCGCGCGACGAACCGGAGCGGAGCTTGTCGACGGCGGCCTGGGGCGCGCGGCCGAAGACCTTGAAGAGGTTCTTGGCGGCGAGGGCGGGCGTCTCGCTCGCGGGCGCCGCCGAATCGGGCGCCGTCGGGGCATGCGGATGTGTCACTGGTGCACCTCAGCGGCCTTCGGGTGGCCGCACAGGTCACGCCCGGGTGGCAGCCGTCGGCGCTCTCCGGGGGGTGGAGCACGTCGATGCCGGACATCGGGTCCGGCGTCCTGGCCGCCGACCGTACGCTCGCGGCATCCCCTCCCCCGAGAAGACACCGGCGACCGCGGACTGGTCGGGTGAACGGCCCTTGACGGGCCTCATCCAACGTTTCACGGTGATGGATCGGCTGGCAAATCGTCCCGCTCCTTGCGGAATCGGATGCCGTGTGGCACGCGCGCGCGCTTGGATTCCGCGGACGCCGTGAGGTGGATCGACTCGGCCGGGGATCATCCCGGGCGTGTCGTGGGGCCCTTGCGCGGCGGGGCGGGGTGTGTCAGCGACTCAGTCGTCGTGCGGCTGCGCGGCGGCCGTTCGGTGGTGGCGGATGACCTCCGCCACGACGAAGTTGAACCACTTCTCCGCGAACGCCGGATCGAGGTCGGCGTCCTCGGCCAGACGCATCAGCCGCGCGATCTGCTGCTCCTCGCGTGCGGGGTCGGATGCCGGCATCCCGTGCTTCGCCTTCAGCACACCGACCTGCTTGGTGCAGCGGAAACGTTCGGCGAGCAGGAAGATGAGCGCGGCGTCGATGTTGTCGATGCTGCCGCGCAGCCCCTGAAGGATCGTCGAGGGATCGGCGTCGGTCATGAGTCCTCCCACATCGCTCCGACCCTATCGCGCCGCGCAGCCCCGTGCGGTGCGCGGTCGTTCGCCCGGGCCGGGTCCTACAGTGTGAGCATGAGCCGATCGACGCGCCCCGACCCGACCGCCGTTGGCGCCGACGCCGGGGCCTCCACCTCCCGCGACAAGCCGGTGTGGTCGGCGATCTCCCGCCCCTACGCGGCGGGGTTCTTCCTCACGCTCGGCGGGCTCACCGCCTTCCTTCTGGCGCTCGCGCTCGGCAAGCTGTCGACGGTTCTCATCTACATCGCGATCGCGCTCTTCGTCGCCCTCGCCCTCGACCCCCTGGTGCGCTTGCTCGTGCGCCGGGGCCTGTCGCGGGCGTGGGGCATCATCATCGTGTTCGGAGGGCTCGCGGTCATCCTCGCCGGAGCGCTCTGGCTGCTCATCCCGCCGGTCGTCCGTCAGGTCGAGCAGTTCGTCGGCGACATCCCCACGTTCGTCAACGACGTCATCGACAGCGACGCGGTGCGGTGGGTGGAGCAGAACTTCGGCGACAGCCTGGGCGACGTGCTGAAGGAGGTGCAGAGCTTCGTCACGAACCCGGCCAACATCGCCGCGATCGGCGGGGGGCTGCTGCAGGTAGGTATCAGCATCGGCGAGTTCGTCTCGGGCGCGATCATCGTGCTCGTGCTGAGCCTGTACTTCCTGGCCTCTCTGCCGAAGATGAAGAACAGCCTCGTTCGCCTCACCCCCGCGCGCAGCCGCGAGACGGTCTCCGACATGACCGGCCAGATCACCGACTCCGTCGGTGGCTACCTCGCCGGCATGGTCGTGCTCGCGCTGTGCAACGCGGTCTTCGCGTTCATCGTGCTGACGATCCTGCAGCAGCCGTTCGCCGCGCTGCTCGCGGCGCTCGCGTTCGGCATCACGCTCATCCCCCTCGTGGGTTCCGTGCTGTTCTGGGCGACCGCGACGCTGTTCACCCTCATCGTCAGCCCGACCGCCGGGCTCATCTTCGCCATCGTCTACCTCGTGTACATGCAGATCGAGGCATAC
Organism: uncultured Microbacterium sp.; assembly: GCF_947489255.1. Lineage (GTDB taxonomy): Bacteria > Actinomycetota > Actinomycetes > Actinomycetales > Microbacteriaceae > Microbacterium > Microbacterium phycohabitans. Next base: position 125,219 of record NZ_CANLCY010000001.1, on the reverse strand, counting down.
ATCCTCACGCCCCGCGTCATGAACCGCACGATCTCGGTCCCCGGTGCCCTCGTGGTGATCGGCGCTCTCGTCGGCGGCACGCTGCTGGGCCTGCTCGGCGCGCTCGTGGCGATCCCCGTGACGGCCTCGGTCCTGCTGATCATCAAGCAGATCGTCATCCCGCGACAGGATGCCAAGAAGTAGCGACGCCCGCCCCGCGCCGGTGCGCGCACGACCCGGCGCCCTCCTGCGCGGCTCCGGGCGTTCGTCTCGACGACGCCGGACGCCGTTGCGTACCCAGCCGGTGCGTCGGCGCCGTCGCGAAGCCGCTCAGCGCCTCGCGAGCAGCCGCGTGGGCGATGGCGAGACGGTGCGATGGCGCACGCGGCCCGGCACACCCGTCCGAGCGTCGAGCGGCAGAGACACGATCTCGTCGGCGAGCTGGCCGGCCACGAGCAGGGTGTCGTCGACCACGAGATGGTGACGCGGCCAGTGCGTACCGGTCTCGGCGAGCGCGGTCAGCTGCAGGCTCTCGCCCGCGCCGCGCACGGCGAGCACGCCGACCGTGTCGCTCCCGCGCACGCCGGCGTACAGCGCCGATCCGTCACGTCCCATGCTCAGCTCGGCCGCGGTGTCGGTCTCGAGCGTGCCCAGCAGCTGCTCCCCGGAGCGCACGTGCCAACGCCCCTCGCGGTCGGGGGCGAGCACGAACACTTCGCGGCTGAGCTCGGTGACGACGTAGAAGTGCCCGGAGGGATGCCAGAGCCCGTGCCGCGGACCGCTGCCCTTCGGGAGCACCACATCTTGCACGGGTCGCAGCCCGCCGGGAACGGTGCGCCAGATCCGCACGAGGTCGAGGCCCATGTCGGTGGTCGCGACGAGACCCCCGGGGAGGAACGTGGCCTGGTGTGCGCGCGAGACGCGGGCGCCGGCGACGGCCTCCTCCGATTCGGCATCCGTCTCGGGCACGTCGTCGTACGCCGGGATGAGGTGGGCGTACTCCTCGCCGGCCGCCTCGCGCAGCGCGCGGGCCGCGGCCGCGAGGTCGGGGACGACGGCGCCCGACACCCGCGCGCCGGTGGAGAGCGTTCCCTCCTCCGCCGACGAGTCGTAGGGGTCGGTGGCCGCGGCGGCGATCACCGGTCGTGAGGGGCGGCCCGCGGCATCCAGGTCCATGCGCACCACGCGCCCGTCGCCCCAACAGCTGGCGACGAGGAAGCTTGCGTCGGGGGCGACGGCCACGTGGCACACGGCCGCACCCGCATCTATCGGCGCCCCGAGCGGAGCCAGCCGCGTGTCGGAGACGCGGCGGTAGGCCTGCACCACCCCGTCGGACTCCAGGGCGGCGTAGAGGATCTCACCCGAGGGGTGCGGCGCGATCCACGAGGGCGATCCGGGCGCGGCGACGGCCGTGCCGACCATGCCGAGCGGCCCGCCGGCGCCCGCATCATCGGCCTCCCCGGCCTGCAGGATGCCGATGCCCTCGGCGGAGCCGGCATCCGCAGCGTACGCGCCGACCCAGAGGCGCATCAGTCGATGAGGTCGTGGCGCACGATGACCTGATCGCGGGCGGGGCCCACGCCGATCACCGAGATGCGCGTGCCGCTCATCTTCTCGAGGGCGAGCACGTAGTCCTGCGCGGTCTGCGGCAGGTCGTCGAACGTGCGGGCCGAGGAGATGTCTTCGCTCCACCCCGGGTAGTACTCCAGGATCGGCTTCGCGTGGTGGAAGTCGGTCTGGTTGACCGGGAGGTCATCGTACCGCTCGCCGTCGACGTCGTAGGCGACGCACACGGGGATCTGCTCGAGACCACCGAGGATGTCGAGCTTGGTCAGCACGAGGTCGGTGATGCCGTTGATGCGGGTCGCGTAGCGCGTGATGGGGGCGTCGTACCAGCCCACCCGGCGCGGGCGGCCGGTGGTCGTGCCGAACTCGAAGCCGCGCGAGCGCAGCCAGTCGCCGCTCTCGTCGAACAGCTCGGTCGGGAAGGGCCCCGAGCCGACACGGGTCGTGTAGGCCTTGACGATGCCGACGATGCGGTCGAGGCGGTTCGGGCCGACCCCGGAGCCGGTCGCGGCCCCACCGGCGGTCGCCGACGACGAGGTGACGAAGGGGTAGGTGCCGTGGTCGACGTCGAGCATGGTGGCCTGGCCGCCCTCGAAGACGACGACGTCACCCGCCTCGAGGGCGTCGTTGAGCAGCAGGGAGGTGTCGGCGACCATCGGGCGCACGCGCTCGGCGTAGGCCAGCAGGTCGTCGACGATCTCGTCGGCCGTGATCGACCGGCGGTTGAAGATCTTCACCAGGAGGTGGTTCTTCTGGTCGAGGGCGCCCTCGACCTTCTGACGCAGGATGTTCTCGTCGAAGAGGTCTTGCACGCGGATGCCGACGCGGTTGATCTTGTCGGCGTAGGCGGGGCCGATGCCGCGACCGGTGGTGCCGATCATGCGCTTGCCGAGGAAGCGCTCGGTGACCTTGTCGAGGGTGCGGTGGTACTGCGTGATGATGTGCGCGTTGGCGCTGATCTTCAGCCGGCTGGTGTCGAGGCCGCGGGCGTTGAGCGCCTCGAGCTCGTTGAAGAGCACCTCGAGGTCGACCACGACGCCGTTGCCGATCACGGGCGTCACGCCCGGAGACAGGATGCCGCTGGGCAACAGGTGCAGGGCGTACTTCTCGTCACCGATGACGACGGTGTGCCCGGCGTTGTTGCCGCCGTTGAACTTCACCACCCAGTCGGTGCGCTCTCCGAGCAGGTCGGTGGCCTTGCCCTTGCCCTCGTCGCCCCACTGGACGCCGACGATCACGATTCCGGGCATGAGTGCTCCTCGCATGTTGTCCGGCGGTACACCCCATCCTACCGAGCGGGTCCGACACGGCCGACGAGTGACCCCGGCGACGTCGGGCGGTAACGCCGTATCGCTAGTGTGAGCGCCATGGGGGCTAACGATGCGCGCCGCACCGTCACGGGAATCGATCGTCGCGGGGGGCTGAGCGTCCAATCGAGGCTGCTGATCATGCTGCTCCTCGTGAGCCTGCTCAGCGCGGCGGTGGTCGGGGCGGTGGGATACGTCAGCGGACGCGAGTCGCTGCGCGCCGAGGTCGTCGACAAACTCACCGCGATGCGGGAGCTGCGGACGGGCGAGATCACCGCCCTCCTCGGCGAGGTGCAGCGCGAGGCGGCTCTCGCCAGCAATAATGCCAGCGCTCGCGACGCTTCGACGGCGCTGAACGCCGGCTGGGACGCCCTGCAGAACCGGCCGCTGTCGGGCGAACAGGATGCCACCCTCTCCTCCTATTACTCCGGAACCTTCCTGCCGCGGCTGGAGGGCGTGACCGGCGACGACTACGCCGACCGCGCGTTCGTGCCGACCTCGACCGCCGGCCGCAACGCCCAGTACCTCTTCACGCGACAGGACGGCGCGGCCGACCGCCCCGCGACCGACCCCGGAGACGGCAGCGCGTACTCCGCCGCCTATCTGCAGGCCGACGACTACTTCTCCGATCTCGTGCGCACGGTCGGCTACACCGACGTGGTCGTCACCGACCTGTCGGGCGACGTGGTCTACACCGCCGCGGGAGGGGTCGACCTCGGGTCGAACCTCGACGACGGCCCGTTCCGCGAGAGCCGCCTCGCGCAGGGCTATCGCGACGTCGTCGCCGCCAACTCCGTCGACACCATCGTGACCACCGACATCGAGGAGTGGACGCCCGCGCTCGGCTTCCCCGTGATGTGGGTCGTCTCGGCGATCGGCGACGACGACGGCATCACCGGCGCGATGGCCCTGCAGGTCCCCATCCAGTGGATCAACGACGTCACGACCGGATACGAGCAGTGGCAGCAGCAGGGCTTCGGGGCGACGGGTGAGACCTACCTCGCGGGGTCGGACCGCCTCATGCGCTCCACCTCGCGACGCCTCGTGGAAGACCGCGACGGCTATGCAGCGGCGGTCATCGCCGACGGCACCTCGTCGGACACGGCCGAGCGCATCACCGAAGCGGGCGGATCGGTGCTGCTCCAGCCCGTCCGCGGCACCGCCGTCGACGAGGCCATCGCGGGGCGCACCGGCACCGCGGTCTCGACCGAGTACATCGGCGGCGAGAGCATCACGGCGTACGCACCGCTCGACATCGACGGCCTCGACTGGGTCATCGTCGCCCGGATGGACGCATCCGAGGCCTTCGAACCCGTCACCGACTTCACGCGCACCCTCCTGCTGTCGACGCTCGGGCTGGCGCTGCTGGTCAGCATCCTGAGCCTGTTGCTGTCACAGTCGTTCACGCGCCCCGTGCGGCGCCTCGCCCTCGCCGTGCGCAGCGTGGCCGACGGCGACTATTCGACGCGGGTCCCCGCCCGCGGCACCGACGAGTTCGCCGATCTCGCCCGATCGTTCAACGACATGGCCGGCGACCTCGAGGTGCGGCAGGAGCTCATCGACCATCAGCGCACGGAGAACGACCGGCTGCTGCGCAGCATCATGCCGCAGAGCCTCATCGAGAAGTACCGCGAGGGCGAAGAGACCCTCGCGGAGCGGCACGACGACGTGGCGGTCGTGTTCGCCGAGCTCCTCGGTTTCGACGAGTACTCTCGCTCGCTCGACGGGCAGGCCGAGACCCTGGCCCTGAACGAGCTGATGCGCGGGTTCGACGAGGCCGCCGTCCGGTGCGGGGTCGAGTCGGTGCGCACCCTGCGCGGGGGCTACCTGGCCAGCAGCGGACTCACCGTGCCCCGCGTCGACAACGCCCGTCGCGCCGTCGAGTTCGCCCTCGGCATGCGCGAGAGCGTCCAGCGCTTCAACGCGCGGACGGGGGCGTCGCTCGACGTGCGCGCGGGCGTCGACACCGGCGCGGTGACCAGCGGAGTGGTGGCGCGGGCCAGCCTCGCGTACGACCTGTGGGGCGACGCCGTGTCGTTGGCATCCCGACTCAGACGGTCGGGCGAGGAGCCGGGGGTCTTCCTCACCGACGCCGTGCGCACGCGGATCGAGGGCCTGTTCGACCTGGAGGATGCCGGAACGGTCCACGTCGACGGCCGGGAGACCCCGGTCTGGCGGGTGTCGTGATGCCGGGCGTGTTCGACGGCACCGCGATCGGGTGGGCGATCGCCGTGGTGGTCGCCGTCCCGGTGCTGCTGGTCGTGCTCACCGAGCTGATCGGCGTCCTGCGCCGGCGCCGGAGCCCCGCCGTCAAGCCGCTCCTGCTCCTGCGCAACGGTGTCGTGCCCGTCGGCGGCCTCGTGGGCCTGCTGGTGTTCGCCACCCGCTCCGAGGGCGACCTGGTGTGGCCGCGCGTCGTGGCGACGGTCTTCGGGTTCCTCGTCATCCTTCTCCTGCTCAGCGTGCTGAACGTCGCCCTGTTCGCCACGGCGGAGCGCGGGACCTGGCGGGAGCGCGTTCCGACGATCTTCGTCGAGATCGCCCGCCTCCTGCTCGTGGTGATCGGGCTCGGATTCCTCTTCCAGTGGGTCTGGGGCGCCGACGTCGGGGGCTTGATCACCGCGCTCGGGGTCACCTCGATCGTCATCGGGCTCGCGCTGCAGCGCGCGGCGGGCGGCATCGTGTCGGGCCTGCTCGTTCTCTTCGAGCAACCGTTCCGCCAGGGCGACTGGATCGAGACGGGCGGCACGACCGGCCGCGTCGTGGAGGTCAACTGGCGCGCGCTGCACATCGACACCGGCTCGGGGCTCCAGATCATCCCGAACGCGAAACTGGCCGACGCCTCGTTCGTGAACCTCTCCCGACCGCCCGGTCCCTTCACCGCCGTCATCACCGCGACCTTCGATCCGGCCGACCCCCCGCACGCCGTGACGGCGGTGCTGCGGCAGGTCGCCGAAGACCTGCCGGCTCGCGTGCCCGGCGGCGACATCACCGTCACCAACGGCGGCGCCGGAGCCTGGGAGGTGGCGATCCCCCTCGACTCCCCGGTCTACGCCGACGACGCGCGCAGCACCTTCCGGTCGTGGCTCTGGTACGCCGCGCGGCGGCGCGGCCTGGCTCTCGACAAGATCAGACCGGATGCCGCGGCCGAGCGCAGCGAGCTCGAGCACGCCATCGATTCCTCCGCCCGCTCGCTGCACCTCGACGAGACGCTACGCGACGCCGTGATCGAGGGAGCGCGCCTCGAACGCTTCGGCGCCGGCGAGGTGCTGCTGCGGGCCGGGAGCACCCCGGGACTGCTGTCGCTCGTGGTCGAGGGCCGCGTGCTGTTCGCCTCCGCCGACGGCGAGCCCGCCGGCGTCGCCGCCGAACGCGGGGAGTGGATCGGCACCTCGGCGCTCACGCGCGAGCCGGCGGCCACCACCGCGACGGCACTGACGGTCACGACCGTGCTCGTGCTCCCCCTCGCCCTCGCCGACCGCCTGCTGCGCGCGCGTCCCGCCCTCGCCGCCGAGCTGAGCGCCGACGCCGATCGTCGCCGGGAGCCGCGCCCCTCGATCTGAGCGGCGTGCGGTCGACGTCGCCCGACACGTCGCGTGCGGTCCGCGCGCCGCGGGGCCTCGGGCCGTGCCGCCGCGCCCACGGCCCACTAGCCTGAGGCCATGCAGCGATCGCGGGCCTTCGTCACCGGCTGGAACATCGCCCGCGCGGTCGCGGCCGTGAGCATCATCGTCGCCGTGGTGGCGCAGCTCGTGTCCTCCGTCGCCGGCGCCATCGACAAGGGGCGCGACGTCGTCACGACCGTCGCCAACTTCTTCAGCTTCTTCACGATCCTCTCGAACGTGTCGGCCTCGATCGTGCTGCTGCTCCTCGCCGTGCGGTTCCTCCGGCGGCGGAGTCTCGACGTCGATCCACCCGCCCTCGCGACCGTGCTCGCGTGGGTGTCGACCTACATGATCGTCACCGGCATCGTCTACAACCTGCTTCTGCGCGGCCTCCCCCTCCAGCCCGAGACCGTCGGCTGGTCCAACGAGATCATGCACGTCTGGGGTCCGCTCTTCCTCCTCCTCGACGTGCTCCTCGGATCGGGGCGTCGGCGCCTGCCCTGGACGGCGGCCCTGGGCGCGGCGATCTTCCCCGTCGTGTGGATCGTCTACACGCTGGTGCGCGCGCCGCTCATCACCAACCCCACCACGGGGGCGCCGTTCTGGTACCCCTACCCGTTCCTCAACCCCAACGAGGGCGGCGGCTGGGGCAGCGTGGTCGTCTACATCGTCGTCATCGCGGTCGTGATCGTGGGACTCGCCTACGGCGTCGTCGCGATCGGCCGTGTGCGAGGGCGGCGCGCGATCTGAGCCGAGCGAGGCGCCTTCCCCGGGCGCAGCCGGGCACCCTCGATGCGTGACTCTGGTCGCCTTCGTCGCCGGGGAGGTCGCCGGGCCAGGCCGCTCTCCCCGGACTCCCGGCGTGAGCGCCGGGCCCTGCTCACCTGATGAGCGCCGACCCTGTGGCGCTGCGCAAGACCTGAGCGCCCTACCCTGGAACGCGTGCGCACGCGACTGATGTCCGCGGCCCTGGCCGCCTCCGCCCTGCTCCTGCTCGCCGGCTGCGCCGGGGGCACCACTCCCGACACGGCACCCGACTCGGGTGCCTCGGCCAGCGCCGGCAGCGCGGAGTGCGCGTACCCGGCTTCGGGTCAGCCCGCCGTCGACGTCACCCCGCCCGCCGCGGGCACCGACCGACCGAGCGGCGACGTCGAGGCGGTTCTGAAGACCTCGGCGGGAGACATCCCGATCACCCTCACCGGCGAGCGCACCCCGTGCACCGTCGAGAGCTTCGTCTCGCTCGCGCAGCAGCAGTACTTCTCGAACACCGAGTGCCACCGCCTCACCACCTCGGGCATCTTCGTGCTGCAGTGCGGCGACCCCACCGGCACCGGCCGGGGCGGACCGGGCTACCGCTTCGCCGACGAGCTCGACGGCAGCGAGACCTACCCCGCCGGGACGGTCGCGATGGCCAACGCCGGTCCGGGCACCAACGGGTCGCAGTTCTTCCTCGTCTACGAGGACACGCAGCTGCAGCCCGACTACACCGTCTTCGGCCGGATGTCGCCCGCGGGCCTCGCCGTCGTGCAGGGCATCGCCGCGGCCGGCGCCGAGGGCGGGTCCGCCGACGGCCGCCCGGCGACGCCCGTCACGATCACCGACGTCGTGGTCGGCTAGGGCTCCTCCCCAAGCCGCTCGACGGCCGCGCTCGTCCCCCGGAGTCGGGCCACGGCATCCCTCCGCCCTAGAATCGAGGGCATGTCCAAGGTCCTGCAGTCCCTTCCCGTCGGCGAGCGCGTCGGCATCGCCTTCTCGGGTGGTCTCGACACCTCCGTGGCCGTCGCGTGGATGCGCGACAAGGGTGCCGTGCCCTGCACCTACACGGGCGACCTCGGGCAGTACGACGAAGACGACATCGCCTCGATCCCCGGCCGCGCCACGCAGTACGGCGCCGAGATCTCGCGCCTGGTCGACTGCAAGACCGCGCTCGTCGAAGAGGGCTTCGTCGCGCTGGCGTGCGGCGCGTTCCACATCCGCTCGGGCGGTCGCACCTACTTCAACACCACGCCCCTGGGCCGCGCCGTCACCGGCACGCTGCTCGTGCGCGCCATGAAAGAAGACGGCGTCGACATCTGGGGCGACGGCTCCACCTACAAGGGCAACGACATCGAGCGGTTCTACCGCTACGGCCTGCTCGCCAACCCCGCGCTGCGCATCTACAAGCCGTGGCTCGACGCCGACTTCGTCACCGAGCTCGGCGGCCGCAAAGAGATGAGCGAGTGGCTCGTCGCCCACGACTTCCCCTACCGCGACAGCGCCGAGAAGGCCTATTCGACGGATGCCAACATCTGGGGCGCCACGCACGAGGCCAAGACGCTCGAGCACCTCGACGTCTCGCTCGAGATCGTCGAGCCCATCATGGGCGTGCGCTTCTGGGATCCCGCGGTCGAGATCGAGACCGAAGACGTCACCGTCGCCTTCGAGGCCGGTCGCCCGGTCGCGATCAACGGCACGCGCTTCGACGACCCGGTGGCCCTGGTGCGCGAGGCGAACACGATCGGCGGTCGCCACGGCCTCGGCATGAGCGACCAGATCGAGAATCGCATCATCGAGGCCAAGTCGCGCGGCATCTACGAGGCCCCGGGCATGGCGCTGCTTTTCCTGACCTACGAGCGCCTGGTCAACAGCATCCTGAACGAAGACACCCTCGCCACGTACCACGAGCAGGGTCGTCGCCTCGGTCGCCTCATGTACGAGGGCCGCTGGCTCGAGCCGCAGTCGCTCATGCTGCGCGAGTCGATCCAGAAGTGGGTCGGATCGACCATCACCGGCTCGGTCACCGTGCGCCTGCGCCGTGGCGAGGACTACACGATCCTCGACACCGTGGCATCCGGCATGTCGTACTCGCCCGAGAAGCTGTCGATGGAGCGCGTCGGCGACGCCGCGTTCGGGCCCGTCGACCGCATCGGCCAGCTCACCATGCGCAACCTCGACATCGCCGACTCGCGTGCCCGCCTCGAGCAGTACGCGGCCCTCGGCCTCATCGGCGGACCGACCGGCGAGCTCGTCGGCGACGTCGCCGCCGGTGGCGCGCAGGAGATCATCGAGCCCGCCGCTCCCCTGACGGCCGACGGCGAGCGTCTCGCCGAGGCGACGGATGCCGCGGGCGAGGGCGCCGCGTTCGACAGCGGCACCGACTGACACGCGCGCGTGACGAGCTGACGCGCGTTTTCGCGAAGCCGGTGGTCCGTCGGGCCACCGGCTTCGTCGTGTCCGGCCGGGCGCGCCGGCGTCGCGACGGGCGAGCACAGGACCCCACGCGAGAACAGGACCGACTGCCACCACCCCGCCCTGTTCCGGAACGATCGCCTGTCCTCATGGGAGCCAGAGGGCCGTCGACTATAACTTGCACACCAGTGTGCACTTTAGGCGTACACTCGACCCGTGAGCATCCCCACCCGCCGTGACGCCGTCGAGAACCGCGCCGGCATCCTCGACGCGGCCACCGCCGCGATCGGCCACGACCCCCGCGCCTCGATCGACACGATCGCGCGCCGCGCCGGCCTCTCGCGCCGCGCGCTGTACGGCCACTTCGACGACCGCAACGCGATCGTGCGCGAGGTCATCGCCGCCGGCGCCGCCCGCTTCAACGCCATCGCCGACGACGTCGACGACGCCGACTCCCGCGTCGCGCTCGCCCGCTTGGCATCCGAGCTCTGGCGCGAAGCCGCCCACGTGCAGGCCGCCGCCGCCCTCGCCCTCGACGACGCGCACCTGCCCGATACCTCGGCGGCGCTCGCGCCGCTGCGCCGCCGCATCGACGCGATCGTCCGCCGCGGTCAGGAGGCGGGCGAGCTGCGCACCGACCTCCCCGCGCCGACCCTGGCTCGCCTGCTCGAGGAGACCGGTCGCATGGTCGTCTCCCGGGTGGATGCCGAGTCCTCCACCGCGCGCGCCATCGCGGTGTGCGCCGTGCTGGGCATGGCGGGACTGTCATGGACCGAGGCGCGCGAGATCCTCGCGCAGCACCCCGAGCTGGAGGCGCAGTGAGAATCGTCGTCGACGCCGTCGCGAAGGGCCGCAGCGAGCTGCCCGCAACCACGACGGCCTACGAGACCGGCACCGCGACCCTCGTGGTCGCCGAGACGGAGCAGCGTCCCACGGTGTTGGGGCTCGTGGCATCCGGTCGCATGAAGGTCGACGCCGGCAGCGTCACGATCGACGGACGGGCCGATCGCGGCGCCATCCGCCGTCGTGTCGCCCTCGTCGATGCGCCCATCGTGTCGGAGCCGGAGCCGAACGTCACCGTGACCGGCGTCGTCGCCGAAGAACTGATGTTCGCCGGCCGCGCACCGACCCCCTTCGCGGCCGCGCGCTGGCTCGAGCAGATCGGGCTCGAGGCGATCGCGTCGCTTCCCGTGGGGAACATCGACCCCGCCGCGCGCGTACGCCTGCTGCTCGAGCTCGCCGCCCTGCGCAAAGACGTCGAGGGCCTCGTGCTGGTCGCCCCCGACCGCCACGGCGGCGAGCCCCTCGGATGGTGGCGCATCGCGCGCGAGTTCGCCGAGCGCGGCTACGCCGTGCTCGTGATCGCGGGGAGCGCGTCGCGCACCGCGATCGACCGGTTCGACGACGCCGAGGAGCCGACGCGATGAAGATCCCCCAGATGATCACGGCCGAGCTGCGCCGCCTCACCTCCACCCGCATGTCGGTGCTGGCCCTGATCGCGCTGCTCGCGGTGCCGATCCTCTACGGCGGCCTGTACCTCTGGGCCAACCAGGACCCCTACGGCAACCTCTCGAACGTTCCCGTGGCCCTCGTCGTCGACGACCGGGGTGCCGAGGTGAACGGCGCGCAGCGCGACCTCGGCGACGAGGCCGCCGAGCAGCTGCTCGACGACGGCACCTTCGAGTGGCACCGGGTCTCGGCGGATCAGGCCGACGCCGGCCTGCAGGCGGGCGATTTCGACTTCATCGTCACCCTGCCGGCCGATTTCACGGAGGCCGTCGCCTCGCTCTCGAGCGACAGTCCCCGCCAGGCCGACATCGAGCTGCGAACGAACGACGCCAACAACTACCTCGCCTCGACGATCGGCACCCAGGCGGTCGCGAAGATCCAGACCTCCGTCGCACAGAAAGTGATCGACGAGGCCGGTGGGACCCTGCTCGACGCCCTGCACACCATCCGCGTGAAGCTCGTGGATGCCACAACCGGGGCCACACAGCTGGTCGACGGTCTCGCGACCGCGAAGGACGGCTCCTCCCAGCTGGCGAGCGGCTCGGTCACGCTCGCCGACGGTTCGTCTCAGCTGGCCGACGGAACGTCGCAGCTCTCGGCCGGAGCGAACCAGCTGCGCGACGGGACGGCGCAATTGCGTGACGGGTCGGCGCGCGTGGCCGACGGCGCCCAGCAGGTCGCGGGCGGCGTCGATCGCATCGACGCCGCCGCCCGACAGGTCGGCTCGATCTCCGCCGACGCGGCGGCACAGCTGCCGCAGGCGCGGAGCGACATCGCCACGGCCCTGGCCGACGCCGGGCTCGATCAGGCGCGCATCGACGAGATCCTCGCGCGCCTCGACCCGGTCGGTGAGCGCCTGACCGCCGCGAACGATCGCGTGCAGAGCACCGTCGCCCAGATCGACCAACTCGACGACGGCGCCCGCCAGGTCGCCGACGGCAGCGCCTCGGTGGCCTCGGGGGCAGCGACGGCCGCCGACGGAGCCTCGGCCCTGGCCGACGGCGCCGCCTCCGCGGCATCCGGGGCCGCACAGCTGCGCGACGGATCCGCCCAGCTCCGCGACGGCGCCGCTCAGCTCGACAGCGGCATCGCTCAGCTCTCCGACGGTGCGACCCAGCTGCGTGACGGCCTGGCCGCGGGGGTCGAGCAGATCCCCGACTCCGACGATGCCACGCGGCAGGCGCAGGCGGCGGCCATCAGCGATCCCGTCGCGGTCGGCACGAGCGCCGTCACCAAGGCGCAGAACTACGGCGCCGGCCTCGCCCCGTTCTTCGCCGCGCTGGCGGGATGGATCGGCATCTACGCCCTCTTCCTCATCGTGAAGCCCGTGTCCAAGCGCGCCATCACGGCGCTGCGCTCCCCCGTGCGCGTCACCCTCGCCGGGTGGCTCACGCCGGCGGGCCTCGGGGCCCTGCAGATGGTGGGGCTGTTCACGGTGCTCGCCATCGCTCTGCAGTTCTCGTTCGCGAACCCATGGGCGGCCCTCGGCATCCTGCTGTTCGCCTCGGCGACGTACGCGGCGATCGTGCTCGCGCTGAACGTGTGGCTCGGCTCGGTGGGGCAGTTCCTCGGCCTGGTGCTGATGGTGCTGCAGCTCGTCACCGCCGGCGGCACGTTCCCGTGGCAGACCCTGCCCGCCCCTCTCGCGGCGCTGCACCACGTGCTGCCGATGGGATACGTCGTGGATGCCATGCGGCAGGTCATGTACGGCGGCGACGTCTCGCGGGTCGGACCCGATCTGCTCGTGCTCGGCGCGTGGATGGCCGGTGGCGTGCTGCTCGCCGCGATCGGGGTGACGCGGATGACGCATCACCGCACCCTGCGCGACCTGCAGCCGAGCCTGATCGGCTGACGCGGCGCCCCCACCTCGCGCGAGTCGCCAGATTTCGTCGCTTCGCCAGTCTCCCAGGCGACGATTTCTGGCGACTCACGCAGGAGCGACGGGTCACGTCGGCAGACGCACCGCGAACACCGTGCGCCCCGGTTCGCTCTCGACCGCGATGCTCCCGCCGTGGGCCTCGGTGATCGCCTGCGCGATCGAAAGTCCGAGCCCCGTGCTGCCAGCATCCCGGTTGCGGGAATCGTCGGCCCGCGCGAACCGGTCGAACAGCCGCCCGGCGACCCCCGGGTCGATGCCCGGCCCGTCGTCGACGACGCGCAGCACCGCCTCCGCCCCGTCGCGGGCGAGCGAGAGGGTCACCGTCGTGCCGGGCGGCGTGTGCACCTGGGCGTTGCGCAGCAGGTTGGCCACCACCTGCCGCAGGCGGTTCTCGTCGCCGGTCACCGAGATCAGGTCGTCGGTGACGTCGAGGCGCCAGGCGTGCGTGGCATCCGCCGCCTGCGCGTCGCTCACAGCGTCGACGGCGAGCAGCGTGAGCTCCACCTCGTCGCGGCGCAGGGGCTGACCGGCATCCAGCCGCGCCAGCAGCAGCAGGTCGTCGACGAGGGATGCCATGCGCGTGGCCTCCGACTCGATCCGGTCGAACGAGCGCGCCTGCGTCGGCGTCATCGGGGCGTCTTCGCCGAGCGACAACTGCGCGTAGCCGCGGATGCTCGACAGCGGGGTGCGCAGCTCGTGACTCGCGTCGGCGATGAACCGGCGGAGCTGGTCCTCGCTGTGCTGGCGCGCCGCGAGCGAGGTCTGCACGTGCCCCAGGAGTCCGTTCAGTGAAGCCCCGACGCGGCCCACCTCGGTGGTCGGGTCGGTGTCGGCGTCACCCACGCGATCGGGGATCTCCACGCTCCCCGCGGCCAGAGACAGCGTCGACACCCGCTGGGCGACCGCGGCGACACGGTCGAGGGGCCGCAGACTCCGACGCACGAAGAGCGAGAGGCCGACCACGGCGATCAGCAGGGTTGCCGCGCTGACCGCGAGGAGGATCACCGTCAGGGCTGTCGTGGTCGCCGAGACGTCGGCATCCGAGTTGCCGGCGAACACCGTCGTGCCGTCGACCTCGGCCGCGGCGACCCGGAACGACCCCAGGTCGCCGCCGAGGTCGATCGTGACCGGGGTGCGGTCGGTGGGCACGTCCGCCTGCAGCAACGCGACCTGGTCCGCCGTCAGCTGCACCTGCGTGCCGTCGCTGCGCGTGTAGTCCGACGTGCGCACGGTGCCGTCGGAGGCGACGACCGCCTGCAGCGAACCGATCCGCGGCGCCGGGCGGTCGGCATTCTGGCCCTGATCCTGACCCTGGCCCGGCGGGGGCTGGGATCCGCCGCGGTTCTCGAACGACCCGCGACCGGATGCGAACGACAGCCCCTCGGTCACCTGCTGATCGAGCCGGTCGAGGGTGAAGGAGCGCAGCGACACGATCGTCGCGAGGCTCATGACGACGAAGGCGAGCGCGACCAGGAGGCTGGTGCCGACGACGAGGGTGCGGCGCAGCGTCCACCGCCGCCCCGGCGAGCGCCGATCGGACGGCTGCCGCGACGACGAGTGCGACGACGACGAGGACCGCGACACGGCGGACGCGGTCATGACGCCTTGATCGTGTAGCCGACGCCGCGCACCGTATGGATGAGCGGTTCGCCGAGCGTGTCGATCTTCTTGCGCAGGTACGAGATGTAGATCTCCACGACGCTGCCGTCTCCGCCGAAGTCGTAGCTCCACACCTGGTCGAGGATCTGCGCCTTGCTCAGCACGCGGCGCGGATTCTGCATGAGGTAGCGCAGCAGCTCGAACTCGCGGGCGGTGAGCTTGATCGGGATGCCGCCGCGCTCGACCTCGTACGCCTCCTCGTCGAGCGTCAGATCGCCCACGCGCAGCCGCGGATCGGCGTCGGCGACCGCGGCGACGTGGCGTCGGGCCATGCCGCGCAGGCGCACGACGACCTCCTCGAGGTTGAAGGGCTTCGTGACGTAGTCGTCGGCTCCCGCCGAGATGCCGGCGATGCGGTCTTCGACGGCATCCTTCGCCGTCAGGAACAGCACGGGAGCGTCGTTCCCGGCCGCGCGCACGCGGGCGAGCAGCGCCATGCCGTCGAGCCCCGGCATCATGATGTCGAGCACCAGCAGGTCGGGGTCGAACTCGCGGATGACGCCGAGCGCCTCCTGCCCGTCGGCGGCGGTGCGCGCCTCCCACCCCTCGTTCTGCAGCGCCATGCGCAGGAGCTCGCTCAGGTTGGCCTCGTCGTCGACGACGAGCGCGCGGATCGGCGTGCCGTCGGGGCGCAGGAGGGGGGCGGGGCGGGAGGTCATGGATGCCAGCATGCCCGCCCACAGCCGCCGTGTCACCGCGACATACGCGCTTCATAGAAACCGTGAGGCGGCGGTGAGGGTGCCGTTCCTACGTTCACTGCGACGGCCGCACCTCGCGTCCGGAAGGAGAAGCATGTACGGCACCTACCTGCGGCGCGAACTCGCCGGCCGCACCAAGCAGACCGTGATCGTCGCGGTCGGACTGGCGATCGCGATCGCTCTCGTCATCGTGGTCAACGCCCTGTCGGCGGGAGTGCGCGACGCGCAGTCGCAGGCGCTGTCGTCGGTCTACGGCGTGGGCACCGACCTCACCGTCACGGGCGCGCAGACCCAGCCCGGCGAGGACGGCGGGGGTCCGCGCTTCGACTTCGGCGCCGAGGACGGCGCCACCAGCGACGGCACGACCACGCTCAGCCAGTCGCGCCTCATGACCGACATGATGCGCGGAACGCTCGACGCGTCCACCGTGACGACGGTCACCGGTCTCGACGGCGTCACGGCCGCGACCGGCGCCCTCGCGCTGACCAACACCACGTTCTCGGGCCAGATCCCCGACCGCAGCGCCACCACCGACGGCAGCACGGGCAGCGGCTCCGCGCAGGGCCAGGGCATGGGCGAGCCCCCGGCCGGCGGTCCCGGCGGCGACGGCGGCAGCGCCTTCGGCGTCGACTCCTTCAGCGTCCTCGGCGTCGACCCCTCGGCATCCGTCGGCCCCCTCTCCTCCGTCACGGTCAGCGAGGGCCGCGCTCTGGATGCCGCGGATGCCGGCACCGACGTCGCCGTCATCGACGCGACCTATGCGGCGAGCGCCGGCCTCAGCGTCGGCGGGACCGTCGACGTGGGCGGCACCGCGATGCAGATCGTCGGCATCGTCGCCTCGGCCTCGGCCGACGCCGACACCGCCGCGAACGTCTACCTCCCCCTCGACGTGGCCCAGTCCCTCGCCGGGGTCGGCGACGTGGTGTCGACCGTCTACGTGCAGGCCGATTCGGCGGATGCCATCGACCAGGTGCAGAGCGAGATCGCCGCCGCACTCCCCGACGCCACCGTGAGCTCGCAGTCCGAGCTCGCCTCCACCGTCTCGGGTTCGCTCTCGAGCGCCTCGACGATGATCTCGAACCTCGGCACCTGGCTCAGCCTCGTCGTGCTGCTGGTCGCCCTCGCCCTCGCCGTCCTCTTCACGATCTCCGGCGTCGCCCGCCGCACCCGCGAGTTCGGCACGCTCAAGGCCATCGGGTGGTCGAACGCGCGCATCGTGCGGCAGGTCGCGGGCGAGTCGCTCGTGCAAGGCCTGCTCGGCGGCGTCG
Source organism: uncultured Microbacterium sp. (assembly GCF_947489255.1). Lineage (GTDB taxonomy): Bacteria > Actinomycetota > Actinomycetes > Actinomycetales > Microbacteriaceae > Microbacterium > Microbacterium phycohabitans. The sequence goes on along the minus strand of NZ_CANLCY010000001.1, from coordinate 108,581 downwards.
CGGGTCTGATCCTCGGGCTCGGCGGCATCCTGCTGGTCAACGTCATCTCGCCGACCATCTCGGTCGCGGCGAGCAGCTCGGGCGGCTCCGGAGGCCAGGGCGGGCCCGGCGCCGGTGGTCCCGGCGGCGGTTTCGGTCAGGCGGCGGCGCAGGCCACCGACATCGTGCTGAGCGCCCCCGTCACTCCGGTCGTCGTCCTGGCCGCGGTCGGCATCGCGGTGCTCGGCGGCGTGCTCGCCGGAGCGTTCGGTGGATGGCGCGCCGCTCGCCTCAGCCCCGCCGCCGCCCTCCGTTCGGTCGCGTGAGCGGCATCCCCCGTCCTTCGAAGGAGACATCATGACCCTCACCGTTCCCACCACCACCGCCACCGCGTATCGCCTCTCGAAGGTCACGCGCACCTACCGACAGCGCGAGCGCACCGTGCAGGCCCTCGCCGGCATCGACCTCGAGATCGCCGCGGGCGACTTCGTGACCATCCAGGGCCCGACCGGTGGCGGCAAGTCGACGCTGCTGCAGACGCTCGGCGCGCTCGACCGCCCCTCGAGCGGGTCGGTGACGCTCGGCGAGGTCGACATCGCGAGCGCGTCGAACGCGCAGCTGAGCCGCTTGCGCGCCGAGGAGATCGGCTTCGTGTTCCAGGGCTTCAACCTCATCCCCACCCTGACCGCGGCGGAGAACGTCGACATGGGGCTCGAGCCGTTGCACCTCGACCGCGGCGAGCGCGACCGGCGGGTGACCGAGGCCCTCACGCGCGTCGGCCTGGCCGATCGTGCCGACCACCGCCCGGGCGAGCTCTCGGGCGGTCAGCAGCAGCGCGTCGCGATCGCGCGTGCCGTTGCGAAGCAGCCCCGCGTGCTGCTCGCCGACGAGCCGACCGGCAACCTCGACGAGAGCATGCGCGACGAGATCCTCGACGTGCTCGAGACGCTCAACGCCGAGGGGCTGACCCTCGTCGTCGTGACGCACGACTCCGCCGTGGCGCGCCGGGCCCGCCGCCGGCTGCGTCTGGCGAAGGGCGTGGTGACCGACATCACGAACGGTTGACGCGGGGAGGGGTGGTCCGGGGCACCGGGCCACGCCTCCGCCGCAGCCGCGAGGCCCGGATCCTGTCGAGAACGCGAGGACCCTGCGCCTGTCGAAGGGTCCGGACCCCGCCCCGACCCCGAGCTCATCGAGACCGATAGGACCCTGAGCCTGTCGAAGGGTCCGGACCCCGCGCCGCCCCCGGAGGCTTCGACAAGCTCAGCCACCTCCGCCCCGATCCGCGCCGCGCCGACCCCGGAGGCTTCGACAAGCTCGGCCACCTCCGCCCCGATCCGCGCCGCCCCGCCCCGGAGGCTTCGACAAGCTCAGCCGCCTCCACCCGGACCCCTCCGCCCACCCGAGCCGTCAAGTCCCGCCGCGGCCGCGGCATCCACCCCCTACAGTCGAAGCACGTCGAAACCGAGGGATGGGATGCCATGGCCGCCCGCAACACCCGACTCATGCGCTGCACGCCCGACGACCTCTTCGCGGTGCTGTCGGACGGGTGGCTGTACCCCGTGTGGGTGGTCGGCGCTGCCCGCATGCGCGACGTCGACGCGCAGTGGCCGCGCGAGGGCAGTCGCATCCACCATTCGCTCGGCGTCTGGCCCGTGATGATCCACGACGAGACCGAGATCGTCGAGTGGGACCCTCCGCGTCGACTCCGCCTGCGGCCGGAAGCCGGTCTGCTCGGTCGCGGAGTGATCCGCATCGATGTGCGCCCGCACGGCGACGGGATCGCCGTGACGATCGTCGAGGAACCCGTGTCGGGCGCCGCCGCCCTCCTGCCCTCGCTGCTGTGGAAGCCGATGCTCGTGGCGCGCAATCACGAGTGCCTGAACCGCTTGGCGTTCCTCGCCGAGGGGCGCCGCGACGAGCGCGAGGCGCGCGAGCTCGACCACCGCACCGAGACACCCGATCCCGCCGAGGGAACCCCGTCGCCGCAGGCGGAGGAGGACGTGCGGGAAGCCGGCGTCTGACGCCGAACGCCTCGTCTCGGGGAAACGCTCCGTCGCACGCCCGCGGTCCCCACGGCCCCGGGAGATGATGCGAAGAACGCACGTCACCGCCGACGCGCGAAGGGAGAATCGGTGGATGCCGACGTCATCATCGTGGGCGCGGGACTGGCCGGCCTGGTCGAGAGCAACGAGCTCGTGCGGGCAGGCCGACGCGTGATCCTCGTCGACCAGGAGAACGCCGCGAACCTCGGCGGGCAGGCGTTCTGGTCGTTCGGAGGCATCTTCCTCGTCGACTCCCCCATGCAGCGTCGCCTCGGCGTGCGCGACTCGTTCGATCTCGCCTGGCAGGACTGGCAGGGCTCGGCCGGGTGGGACCGGCTCGACGGCCCGCACGGGGAGGACGAATGGGCGAACAAGTGGGGGCGGACGCTCGCGGCCGCGCTGTGACAGCGCCGGCGCTCAGCGCTCGGGTCGCTCCTGGGCGCCCGTCGACCCGGGCTGCTCGGTACGGTGCTGCAGCTCGTCGATGTAGAGGTTCTCTTCGTCGGTCGTGCGGTTTCGGTACGCCGCCCGCCCCACCATGTGCGCGGCGAGAGGCGCCGTGGCGAACTGGATGAGCACGATCGGGATGCCGAAGGCCACCACCTCCCACGTGCGCACCGACAGCGCCACGGCGATGACGATCAGCAGCACGCCCAGCACCTGGGGCTTGGTGGCGGCGTGCAGGCGCGTGGGCACGTCGCGCCAGCGGAGGAGCCCCATCGTCGCCGTCAGGCACAGCACGGCGCCGACCAGCACGAGGACGAGGGCGATGGTGTCGAGCACGGATTCGAGGCTCACCGCGGGTTCTCCTTCCGCGCGACGAAGCGGGCGACCGCGATCGAGCCGAACACGCCCACCGCGGCGATGATCAACATCGCCGGGAGCGAGCGCGTGTGGTGGTTGATCACCATGTCGGCGCCGAGGATGCAGACCACCTCGGTCAGCAGCACGTCGGCAGCGACGGCGCGGTCGAGGATCGAGGGCCCGATGACCAGTCGGATCAGGGCGAGCACGGCGGCCGCGGCGAATACGACCAGGATCACGACGACGAGAGCGGTGTTCACAGCGGGGTCCTCCCCTCGCGCGGCGATTCGATGGACTCGTGGTGGTGCGTCGAGCTGTCGGCGATGCGCGCGCGCAGTTCCTGCAGCTCCTCCTTCGAGCCCACGGCACGCGTGATGCGCGCTTCCCAGCCGAGCACGATGCGACGCTGGTGCTCGGCATCCTCGTCGCTTCGCACCCCGATGGTGTGCAGGTAGAGCGTGCGGTTCTCGCGATCGACGTCGACGATGAGCGAACCCGGGATGAGGGATGCCGTGACCGCGGTGTGCGCCATGATGACGTCGTCGTCGACCCGCAGCGGAACGGCGATGATCGCAGCCCCCGGCTGGCGTCGGAGGTCGAGCACCTGCCACGCCACGATGAGCGAGCCCTTGATGACGGCGCCGAGGAAGGTGACGACGAAGATGAGGCCGTACCAGAGGTTGATCCGGCCCGACAGCTCGACCGGGGGCAGGCGGAACACGCGGGTGACGAAGACCGCCATGACCAGGCCCGTGAGCAGGGCGAGCCAGGTGAACTGGCCCCACAGCAGCATCCACAGAGCGACCAGCCACACCAGCAGGGGCAGCTGGTGCAGGAAGAGAGACACCTGCGAGCGACGCGTCGGGCTCATCGTTGACCCGCCTGTTCCTGCAGCTGCACGAGGGTCACGCCGTCGGCGACGCGCTCCCCCGCACGAAGGCACGCGTCGAGCAGGGGGCCGGCGAACACCGTCAGCGAGATCGTGACGATCACCATGCCGGCCGTGGCCAGGGTCATGATCTTCGGAATGGTCCGGCGCTCGGTCGAGATCGCGGCGGCGGGGGCGTTGCCGAGGTAGGCGATGCGCTCGCTCGTCTCGGCGGAGTCGTCGTCCTCGCGCCAGAACGAGAGGTTCCACGCGCGCATCAGGGCGTAGAGGGTCAGCACCGAGGTGACGATGCCACCGACGATCAGCACCATCATCACCGGGGTGCCCACCTGGGCGGCCGCGTCGAAGAGCGCGTACTTGCCGATGAAGCCCGAGAACGGCGGGAGGCCGCCCAGGTTGATCGCCGGGATGAAGTACAGCACCGCGAGCAGGGGCGCTCCGCGCATGAGGCCCTTGACCTTCAAGATCGAGGTGCTGCCGGCCTTGCGCTCGATCAACCCCACCGCCAGGAACAGCGTCGTCTGCACGATGATGTGGTGGACGATGTAGTAGATCGTCGCGCCGATCGCGAGCGGGGTGTTGATCGCGAGTCCGAAGATCATGTACCCGATGTGGCTCACGAGCGTGAACGACAGGATGCGCTTGAGCTCGGCCTGCGCGACCGCCCCGAGCACCCCGACGATCATCGTAGCGAGCGCGACCATCATCAGCAGGAAGTTGATGTCGTTGTCGACGAAGAGCTGCGTCTCGGTGCGGATGATCGCGTAGACGCCGACCTTCGTCAGCAGACCCGCGAACACCGCCGTGACCGGGGCCGGAGCCGTCGGGTACGAGTCGGGCAGCCAGAACGACAGGGGGAACACGGCGGCCTTGATGGCGAAGGCCAGCAGCAGCATGAGGTGCAGGATCGTCTGGGTGTCCTGCGGCAGCAGCGCCATGCGCTCGCTGATCTGCACCATGTTCACGGTGCCCAGGGCGCCGTAGACCATGGCGATCGCGGCGAGGAAGAGGATCGACGACACCAGCGAGACGACGATGTAGACGACGCCGGTGCGGATGCGGGACTCGGTGCCGCCGAGCGTGATGAGCACGTACGAGGCCACGAGCAGGATCTCGAAACCGACGTAGAGGTTGAACAGGTCGCCGGCGATGAAGGCGTTGAAGATGCCCGCGCCCAGGATCAGATACGCCGGATAGAAGATCGAGACCGGGGTGTCGGCGTCGTTGTCGGCGGCCCCCTGGCCGATCGAGAAGAGCAGCACCGCGAGGAGCACGATGCTCGTCACCACCACCAGGAGGGCGGCCAGCACGTCGACGTAGAGCACGATCCCCAGCGGGATCTGCCACGCCGCGATGGCCACCGCGATGGGGCCGCTGGTGTCGACCGTGACGAGCAGGATCGCGCCCAGCACGAGCACGGTCGCGAGGGCGGCGACCGACACCACGATCTGCGTCCGCTTGCGGCGTCCGAAGATGAGGTTGATCGCGGCACCGATGAGCGGGATGCCGACGAGCAGGGGCACGAGGGCGCTCACGAGCGATCACCGTCCTGGGGGTCGCGGGAGTCGGCTCCCGCATCGTCCGTCTCGCGGCGAACCGCGACCCGATCGACCGGGGCGTCGTCGACGAGCTGCGAGAGGTCGCCCTGGTGCAGCACGCGGATGGGGTTGGCGACGTCGCCGACGAAGTCGGTGGTGACGTCCTCGTCGTCGGAGCGCGACTCCTCGTCCATCGCGTCCTCGACCTCTTCGGCGGTGCGCGTGCGCAGGGCCACGTCGTCGGCGTCGTCGATAACGGTGTCCGCCTGCCCCAGCTGCCACGACCGGTAGATCAGGGCCAGCAGGAACGCGGAGATGCTGAACGTGATGACGATCGCCGTGAGCATGAGCGCCTGCGGGAGCGCGTCCGACATGTCGGCGGCATCCGTCTCCCCGCCGTCGTAGAAGGGCGCCCGGCCGGGCGCGCCCATCACGACGAGCAGCAGGAGGTTGGCCGCGTTGCCCAGCAGCAGGAACCCGATGAGCACGCGCGTCAGGCTGCGCTCGAGCATCGCGTATACGCCGCACGCGAAGAGGACGGCCATCACGATGACCAGCACGAGGGAGATGCTCACGAGCTGCCCACCTCCGCATCCTCGGGCAGTTGCGACTGCCGATCGACCTCGGCACCGAGACTGCGCAGAACGTCGAGCACGAGGCCGATGACCACCAGGTACACCCCGATGTCGAAGATCGTGCTGGTGACGAACTCCCAATGCCCGATGATCGGCAGCTCACCCTCGAACGTGAAGCTCTGCAGCGGAGCGAAACCGAAGACCATCGGCACGAGGGCGCACAGCACCGCGATGGCCATGCCCGCTCCGAGCAGGCGGCCCGCGTCGGTGGGCGCCGCGGCGCCCAGCTCCCAGCGACCACCGGCGATGTAGCGCATGACGAGGCCCATGCCGGCCACGAGCCCGCCCGCGAAACCGCCGCCGGGCAGGTTGTGACCGGCGAAGAGCAGGTAGAGCGAGATGACCATGATCGAGTGGAACAGCACGCGGATGATGATCTCGAGCAGGATCGACCGGTTCTCGGGCTGCACCTTCGACCCCGAGATGAGCCACGCGCGCGGAGCCCCGGACTCGCCCACGCGCTGAGCGCGCACTCCGGCATCGGTCTCGATGAGCGGACGACGTCGGCCGAGTCCGACCCGACTGCGGGCCGTCCCCGAGCGACGGTTGAGGTTGTCGCTGCGGTCGGTGATGAACACGAGGGATGCCACGCCCGTGGCCGCGAGGATGAGCACCGACAGCTCGCCCATCGTGTCCCACCCGCGCAGATCGACCAGGGCGACGTTCACGACGTTGCGGCCGTGACCGATCTCGTACGCCAGCGCAGGCCACTCGAGCGAGACGGGCAAGTCCTGGCGCGCGCCGGTGGCGACGATGGCCACGAGCGCCATCATCAGACCCACGCCCGCGCCCAGCACGGCCCGGGCGATCGGGGCGACGGACTCGTTGTGCTCCCCCATGCGCGCCGGCAGTCGTCGCAGCACGAGGGCGAACACCACCAGCGTCACGGTCTCGACGAGCACCTGCGTGAGCGCGAGGTCGGGGGCGCCGCTGGTCGCGAAGAGCACCACGAGTCCCAACCCGGTCACCGAGACCAGCGCGACGCCCGTATACCGCTTGCGGGCACGGACGGCCAAGATGCCGGCGGCGATCATGAGCGGGGCGGCGATGAGCTGCGTCGGAGACTGCCACGCATCGAGTTGAGCGCGCCACTCGCTCGAGGCCAGCAGAGCGGTGCCCTCGGCGACGACGAAGACCACGAAGATCGTGCCCACGTAGAACGGCAGTGACCCGCGCTGGAACCGCGCCGTGACCCACTCGGACGAGTGATCGATCGCGCGCAGAGTGACGTTGTAGGCGTCGTTCGCGGTGAAGGGGAGCACCCGGGGCCGCTTGTGCAGCTGCGTCTTGCGCACCAGCCAGAACACGCCCGCGCCGAGCGCGAGGGTGCCGAGCGAGATGAACAGCGCGGGCTCGAGGCCGTGCCACAGAGCCAGGTGGTAGGGGTAGTCGGGAGCGGGAACGCCGGGCGTCGCCTCGGGGAGACCGTCGGCATAGGGCGCGAGCCAGTGGTCGACGATCGGGGCGAGGAGGCCGAGGGCCAGGGATGCCGCGGCCAGCAGGACGGGAGCCGACAGGAAGCCGATGGGCGGATCGGGCCAGTCGGTCGTCTCGACGTCGCGCTTGGTCCAGTACGCGCCCCACAGGAACCGGATGCCGTACCCCGCCGTCAGGGCGGAGCCCAGCACGATGCCGATCAGGGCCACGAGACCCCAGGGCGCTCCGGCCTCGGCCTCGTGCAGGAGCGCCGTCAGCGCGGTTTCCTTCGCGACGAATCCCAGCGTGGGGATGACGCCGGCCATCGACCCGATCGCGATGAACGACGCGGTCGCCATCACCGGCGCCTGCCGGCCGAGGCCCGACAGCTGCCCGATGTCTCGCGTGTTGAGCTGACGGTCGATGACGCCCACCACGAGGAACAGGCACGACTTGAACAGCGCGTGGCTGAGCAGGATCGCGACGCCCGCGAGGGCGGCATCCCTCGTGCCGTAGCCCAGCATGACCGTGAGGAAACCCAGCTGGCTGACCGTGCCGAAGGCGAGGATGCGCTTGAGGTCTCGCTCGCGCAGGGCCTGGAACCCGCCCAACAGCATCGTGAACACGCCGAGCGCGATGAGGGTCGGGCGCCAGAACGGCGTCTCCGCGAAGCCGGGCGCCAGGCGCGCGATGAGGTAGATGCCGGCCTTCACCATGGCCGCCGCGTGCAGGTAGGCGCTGACCGGGGTCGGCGCGGCCATCGCTCCGGGCAGCCAGAAGTGGAAGGGGAAGATCGCGGACTTGCTGAGCGCGCCGACCAGCAGGAGGAGGACCGCGATGTCGACGACCGTGCCCGTGGGCGGGTCGGCGAGGATCGCCGACAGGCTCGACGTTCCCGCCTGCACGACCAGCAGCACGACACCGATCAGCATCACGAGTCCACCGAGGGTCGTGACCAGCAGCGCCTGCAGTGCCGCTCGACGACTCGCTGCACGGGCGTGGTAGTAGCCGATCAGGAGGTACGACAGCACGCTCGTCGCTTCCCACAGCATGACCAGCACGACGATGTCGTCGGTGAGGACGAGACCGTACATCGCTCCCGCGAATGCGAGGAGAACCGCGGAGAACTGTCCGACGCCCCGCGTCTTGTCACGGAAATACCACCGGCAGTAGAGCATCACGAGCGCTCCGACACCCGTGACCACCAGGGTCAGGAGCCACCCGAGGACGTCCATGCGCATCGACAGCGAGACGTCGATCGCCGGGATCCATTGGTATTCCTCGAACGGAATGTCACCGGCGAACACCGCGGGGGCGAGGACGATCGCGTGCGCGAAAGCGAGCGCCGGAAGGACCGCGGCGATGTAGAAGGCGCGAGCCCCGATCCGCGAGACGAGCCAAGGGAGCGCCAAGGGCAGGACCGCGAAGGCGCCGAGGAACATCAACATGTTCGGGCCTCCTCGGGGTCGACGGGCGAATGCCCGGGCTCTCGGGGTGTCGGACCTATTCTATGCGGAGCATGAGAGTTCGCGGACCACGAATCCTCATGTGGTAGGCGGCGGGGCGGTCGTCGTGCCGGCGCGGAACGTGCATTTCAGGTCGAGACCGGAGGGTTCGGCATCCTCCAGCATCGCCGCGACCGCCTCCCCCGCCGCACGCCCCTTCGCGGTCGCGGGCTGGACGAGCGTCGTGAGCACGTGAGGGGCGAGGCCGTCGACCACCACGCCGTCGAAGCCCGTGACGCTGACGTCGTGCGGAACGCGCAGCCCGGTCTCCTCCGCCGCGCGGATGACACCGGCGGCGAGCAGGTCGCTCTGCGCGATCACCGCGGTGGGTCGGCGCGACGGATCGGCGAAGATCGTGCGGCCCGCGATCGTGCCCTCGTCGATCGAGCTCGTCGCGGCCGCGAGCACCGGCGCGTGGGGGAACACCTCACGCGCTCCCGCCAGACGATCGGCGGTCACGTCGACGCGGACGGGCTCGTCGGCGGCGACCCACCCGCGTCGCCGCGAGGTGTCGATCGGCAGGGTCACGAGCACGACGTCGTGGTGGCCGAGGTCGGCGACGTGCTGCGCCGCGGCGCGCTGAGCCTCGGCGTTGTCGAGCAGCACCCGGGGGACCCCCTCGCCCGCGTCGCCCTCGACGACCACGACCGGGATGCCGCGCCCCCGCACGATCTCGAGGGAATCGCGCATGCGCGGGCTGCACCCGATCAGCACGGCCGCGTCGATGGGGGCGGTGTGCAGCGAGGGTTCGCTGACGGTCTCGCCGTCGTCGCGCAGCAGCAGCAACGCCGCGCCGAGACGCGAGACGCCGTCGGCCAGGCCGTCCATCATGTGCGTGGTGACCGGGTCGAGGAACGCCGTGCCGAGGTGCGTGTCGAACACCACGCCGACGATCCCGCTGCGACCGCGACGCAGCGACGCCGCGCGCGGGTCGGGCCCCGTGTAGCCGAGGGCCTCGGCGGCCGCGAGCACGCGGGCCCGGGTGGCCTCGGAGGTGGGGGTCTTGCCGCTGAACACCACCGAGGCGGTCGACGCGGAGACGCCGGCCTCACGGGCGACGTCGCTGATGGTGGCGCGACGGGTGCTCACGGCCCGATCGTACCCGCGCTGTGCCCCGGCGCCGAATCGATTCGATCGATGTCGAATCGATTCGGTACAGTGTCCCCATGCCCACCTCGCTGACCCGCTCCCAGCTCGTGCGCTGGCACATCGCCATCTGCGCCATCTTCCTGGCGAGCGGACTGAGCATCTCGACCTGGGCGTCGCGCGTGCCCGCGATCCGCGAGTCGCTCGGCATCGAGAACTCCGGCGTCGGCCTGCTGCTTCTCGGCATGGGCGTGGCATCCATCATCGGCCTCTCCATCGCCCCGGCCGTGATCGCGCGGCTCGGTGCCCGTTCGGGCATGCTCGTCGCCCTCGTCCTCGTGGGGGTCGGACTCGCGATCATCGGATTCGGAGCCGACACCCTGCAGACCTTCGGGATCGCCCTCGTGGGCCTCGCCCTGTTCGGCTTCGGCAACGGCGCCGTCGACGTGATGATGAACGTCGAGGGAGCCGCCCTCGAGAAGGCGACCGGCCGCACGATCATGCCGTTGCTGCACGCGTTCTTCAGCTTCGGCACGGTCATCGGCGCCGGCCTGGGCTTCGTCGCCGTCAGCGCGGGCATCCCCGTGCTCGCGCACAGCGTCGTGATGGCCGTCGTCATCCTCGTCGTCGCCTTCGTCTCGGTGGCGAACGTGCCCCGCGCCGAGGTCGCGATGGACGCCCCCGCCGACGAAGAGCGCGCGCACTGGCGCGAGCGCCTCGCCACCTCGCTGCAGGCCTGGCGCGAACCGCGCACCTACACACTCGGCGTCATCATGCTCGGCATGGCCTTCGCCGAGGGCAGCGCGAACGACTGGCTGCCCTCCGCGGTGGTCTACGGCCACGGCGCACCGGAGGAGGCGGGCCCCGCGGTGCTCGCGGTGTTCTCGGTGGCGATGACCGTCGGCCGCATCGCCGGAGGCCCGATCGTCGACCGCCTCGGCCGCGTGCTCGTGCTGCGCGTGCTCGCCGGCACGGCGGCGGCGGGTCTGCTGCTGTTCATCCTGGCGCCGTACGGACCGCTGGTGTTCATCGGGGCGGCGCTGTGGGGTCTCGGGGCCTCGCTCGGATTCCCGATCGGCATGTCGGCGGCCGCCGACGACCCCGCCAAAGCCGCCTCCCGCGTGGCGGCGGCCGCGACCATCGGCTACGTCGCGTTCCTGTGCGGCCCGCCCATCCTGGGCTGGATCGGCGATCACATCGGTCTGCTGAACACCCTGTTGATCGTGGTCGGGCTGATCGTGGCATCCGGGCTCTTCTCCGGCGCGGCGAAGCCGCTCGTGACCGCCGAGGCGAAGGTCGACGAGGCCGCGCGCCGCTGAGGCCGGCCGGGTGCGCGGGCGGCGGACTCCGGGGTCGGTGTCGTCGGCGAGCGCGATTAGGCTCGTCGGGTGCGTCTCGTCATCGCCCGTTGCTCCGTCGATTACACCGGCCGACTCAACGCGCATCTGCCCCTCGCCACCCGCCTGCTCGTGCACAAGAACGACGGCAGTCTGCTGGTGCACTCCGACGGCGGCTCCTACAAGCCGCTGAACTGGATGAGCCCTCCGTGCAGCCTGACGCGCGAGGACCCCGACGAGGTCGACCTCGAAGACGGCGTGATCGAACGGTGGCGGGTGACGCACGCGAAGACCGGCGACGCGCTCCTCGTGCGCATCCACGAGATCGTGCACGACACCGCGCACGACCTCGGCGTCGATCCCGGGCTCATCAAAGACGGCGTCGAGGCCGACTTGCAGCGCCTCCTGGCCGAGCAGGTCTCGGTGGTCGGCGAGAACCTCACCCTCGTGCGGCGCGAGTACCCCACCGCGATCGGCCCGGTCGACCTGCTGCTGCGCAACGACGACGGGCCCGGCACGGTCGCCATCGAGGTCAAGCGCCGCGGCGACATCGACGGTGTCGAGCAGCTCACGCGCTACCTCGAGCTGCTGAACCGCGACCCGCTCCTGGCGCCCGTGACCGGCGTGTTCGCGGCGCAGGAGATCAAGCCGCAGGCGCGTGTCCTCGCCACCGACCGCGGCATCCGCTGCCTCACCCTCGACTACGACGAGATGAAGGGCGTGCAGTCCGGGGCTCCGCGACTGTTCTGAGCGGACACGCCTCGAGGCCCGCCCACCCGTGGGACCCGGGCCGCACGACTCCGCCGGTAGCGTGGTCGTATGCGCGTACGCTCTCCCTTCTCCTGCGTCCTGTGGGACGTCGACGGCACTCTCGTCGACGCATCGGAGGGGATCCTCCGCCGCCTGACCATCACGCTCGAGCACTTCGGCCACCGGGCGCCCACGCGCGGTGAGCTGTCGCACTGGATCGGCCCGCCGATGTTCGAGTCGTTCCAGGCCAACGTCGGGATGACGCCCGAGCAGGCGACCGAAGCGGTCGTGTTCTACCGCCAGCTCAACAAGAGCGAGGGCTACACGGTCAGCGCGCAGCTCTATCCCGGCGTGGCCGACCTCCTGCACGACGTGCACGCGGCCGGAGTGCCGCAGTCCACCGCGAGCTCGAAGCCCGAGGTCCAGGTCGTGGCCCTCATGGACCACTTCGGACTGGCCCCCGACCTCGAGGCCATCGTGGGGGCGACCCTCGACGAACGCACCCTCAGCTCGAAGGCCGACATCGTCCGCGAGGCGCTTCGTCGTCTCGCCGCCACCGGAGTCGACGTCTCGCGCCCCGTCCTGATCGGCGACCGGCATCACGACGTCGAAGGCGGGGCGGATGCCGGCGTGCCGGTGATCTTCGTGCGGTGGGGCTTCAGCTGGCCCCACGAGGCAGACGGCGCCCAGGCAGTCGTCGACGACGTCGCGCAGCTGCGCGCTCTGCTGCTCCTGGAGGATCCCTCCGGTGCCTGACCTCGGCGCGGCGGTGCCGTTCGTCATCGCCCTCGTCGCGGCGGTCGTCGTCGCCCTCGTGATCATGCTCGTCGTGCGGGCGGCGGGGCGCTCTCCGCGCGCCCGCAGCGCGGCCGACGAGGCCGTGGCCGGTGCGGCGGAGGCGCTGCGCCGGCTCGACGACGCCGTGGAGGAGCTCGACGTGGCCTTCGAGTCCGTCGACGCGCTCGACGCGCCGGACGCCCCGACGGAGCTGCGGCGCGGACGCTCCGCCGTGCACCGCGCCCGCGACCGCGGATTCATCGACCTGGACGCGCTGGACGACCGCTCCGCCGTCCCGGCGCGTCGGCGCGATCAGGCTCGACGTGTCGGCGAGGAGCTCGACGCGAGCCGGGCGCGGGTCGACGCTCTCGGAGAACGCCTCGACGAATGGGCTGCCGCCGGTCGCTCCCCCTCCGCCCTGCGTGACGCCGCACGAGCGCGCCGCGACGCGATCCTCTCCGCGACGGGCGACCCGGAACCCCTCCTCGCGGCTCTCCGGCAGCGCTTCGATGCATCCGACTGGATCGACGCGCAGCGAGCGGCCGATGCCGCTGCCGCGGCGCTCTCCGACGCCGACGAGGCGCTGCGCGACGCCGAGACCGATCCTTCTCCCGCCGTCCTCCGACGCGCGACCGCAGCGCTGCGACGCGCCGAGCGGCACGGACGTGCCGTCGAGGACGCCCACCGCATCGCTCTCCAGGCGGCCGACAACGCCGAGGAAGAACTCGCGGCCGCCCGCGAGGAGCTCGATGCGGCGCTGGCGATCGCCGTGGCCCGCCCCGCGGACTGCGCGCCGTCCGCCGAAGAGACGCTGCGCGCGGCTCTCGAAGAGCTCGACACCGCGGCCGCCGCCGCCGTTCGTCGCCCGCGCGAGGCGATCGCGACCGTGGCGCGCGTCCGAGAGACGCGCGATCACGCCCTGGGCACCGCTGTCAACGCGCGCCAGCGACTCGAAGCCGCTCGCGCCGCTCTTCCCGGCACGCTCGCGTGCGCGCGAGCCGCCGTCGCTGCGGCGGAGGCGCGCGACGACGCCCCGCCCATCGCCGACCGCCGGCGACTCGCTCGGGCGCGCCACGAGCTCGCCGCCGCCCGCGCGGCCACCGACGCCGCCGAAGCCCTGGCCAACGCCCGGGCGGCATGGCACGCGGTTCCCGCCGCCCGCGGCTGAGGCGGCGTCGCCGCACCGTGCAATATGGTGAGCGGCATGATGGTGAGTGGCACGGCGGACTCCTCCCGCATCGCACACCTCACGAATGCCGCACGGCGCATCCCGGTCACCCTCGGGCTGGTCGCCGTCCTCCTCGTCGTCGGAGTCGTCGGAGGCGGCCTGTGGTCGCCGTTCTCGGCCTCCCCGATGTGGGCCGACGTCGCCTACGGGCTGCCCGCCCTCGCCGAGAGGCGGTGGTGGACCCCCGTCACCGGCACCTTCTTCGTCTCGGCGCCCTGGGTGTATCTCGCCGGCATCCCCGCCCTGGCGGTGATGGCCTTCTTCGAGCACCGCCGGGGGAGCCGCGTCGCCGCGATCTACTTCGCCGGAGGCCAGCTCTTCTCCGTCCTGGCGGCCGCGGGGTTCCTCGCCCTCGCGTCGCTGTTGCCGTGGTCGTGGGCGCAGGAGCAGGCCGTCGTCCTCGACGTCGGCCCCTCGGGCGGTGTCTTCGCGTGCATCGCCGGAGCGCTCGCGCTCCTGCCCTCCCCGTGGCGACTCCGCGCGTGGACCGTGTTCATCGCGATCCTGGCCGTGACGTTCGTCTACTACGGCTCGCTCCCCGATCTCGAGCACGTGCTCGCGGTGGGCCTGGTGCTCGCGGTCGACCGCTCGCTCCGACCGCAGCGCGTGAGCGTGCGCGAGCAGCGCCTCATCGCCTTCGTCGTCGTGTGCGGCCTGGGTGCCATCGAGATCCTCGGGTACGTCGCGCCGATGACCGGCCCGTTCGGCACCTCGGCCGCGACCTCCGGCTCCTGGGTCGACGTGGCGATCAACACCGCGGTCGTGCTGGTCGTCGCCACGTCCCTGCGCCGGGGTCGCCGGTGGGCGTGGGTCCTCGTCCTGCTGTACTGCCTCCTCAACGTCCTGCTCGTCGTGGCGGTCATCGGCATCCTGATCGCCGTCGGCCTGTCCGGTGTCGAGGCCGAGATCGACACCGACGTCACGAGCATCCTGGCCTCGTCGGTGCTGTGGATCGTGGCATCCGCCTACTTCGTGCTCGTGCGCGGTGCGTTCCACGCCCGCCCGCGCGCCGCCCTCGGAGACCCGCCCGCACCGGCTGTCGACGACGTGAAGGCCGAGCTGCGCGCCACCGGTGGGGGGACGCTGTCATGGATGACGACCTGGGACGGCATGTCGTACGCGCGCTTCGGTCGCGGGATCGTCGCCTACCAACGCCGGTCCGGGGTCGCCCTCGCGCTCGGCGATCCGCTCGGGCCGGATGCCGATCGCGCCGCCACCGTGCGCCGCTTCGTCGAGCGGTCCGAGGCTGCGGGCCTCGCGCCCTGCTTCTTCAGCGCCGGCGAGGCGACGAGCGCCGCCGTGCCCGCGGATTGGCGTCGGATCGTCGTCGCCGACGACACCGTGGTCGATCTGCCGGGTCTGCAGTTCACCGGCAAGGCCTGGGGCGCCGTGCGCACGTCGCTGAACCGCGCGCAGAGAGAGGGAATGACGTTCCGGCTCACGCGCCTCGCCGACGAGCCGTGGGGAGTGCGCCAGCAGCTGCGGGCGATCTCCGAGAGCTGGGTCGGCGACAAGGGTCTCCCCGAGATGGGCTTCACCCTCGGCACACTGCACGAGGCCTCCGACCCCGAGGTGCGGCTGGCCCTGGCGGTCTCCCCCGACGGCGACGTCGACGGATTCCTGTCGTGGCTGCCGGTCTACGGCGAGGGGGAGGTGCGGGGGGGGACCCTCGATCTCATGCGACGGCGTGACGGCGGTTTCGGTCCCGTCATGGAATACCTGATCGGATCGTCGGCACAGCAGTTCTCGGCCGAGGGCGCTCAGGTCATGTCGCTGTCGGGCGCTCCGCTGGCGCACGAGTATCCCCCGGATGCCGGCGCCATCGCCGACCTGCAGACGCGCATGGCCGACATGCTCGAGCCGGTCTACGGCTTCGCGTCACTGCACCGCTTCAAGCAGAAGTTCCACCCGCGGTACGAGACGATGTACCTGCTCTACCGCGACGAAGCCGACCTCACGCGGATCGGTGCGGCGCTGACGCGCGCGTTCCTGCCCCACGCCACGCTCCGGCAGTTCGCGGCCGCCGGCGTGGACCTCGTGCGCCAGGAACGCTGATCGCCCCGACCGACGCGAGGGCGCGCGGGCGGGGCGGCACCGGCCGCAGCCGGACGCGTCAGAGCGCGCGGATGTTCTCGGCCTGCAGGCCCTTGGGGCCCTGGGCGATCTCGAACTCCACGCGCTGGTTCTCCTCGAGCGAGCGGTAACCGCCCGACTGGATGGCGCTGTAGTGGGCGAAGACGTCCTGCCCACCGTCATCGGGGGCGATGAAGCCGAAGCCCTTCTCCGAGTTGAACCACTTGACCGTGCCCTGCGTGCTCATCGTCATGCCGTTTTCCGCTTGAGCCGACGCCGAGCGCGCCGGTCTGTGCCCCCACGGTAATGGCCGGAATCGTCCAGTGCACGGCTCCGTGACATAAACGTTGCGGTCGGCAGAATGCGGCGGAATGGCCGGTGGAAATGCCCTGAGCCCATACGACGCCCGGGCTGAGCAGAGCTCGAAGCCCGGGCGTCGACGGATCCCCCCGGATATGCCACGCGATGCGTGACGGCGATCACTTTACCGGCGCGGAAGCGTGCGCGCGACACGAAAACGAAGAATCAGTCAGTTATGACGATGTTCTGTGCTAACGATGGGCCGTAAAATCCGCCTCATGGATGGTCGGCGGCGCGCTTCGGTCCTCGTCGACGAGGCGTATCGCTCTCTCGGCGAGGCCATCGTCGACGGTCGCCTGCAGCCGGGCGACCGTCTGCGCGACGTGGAATTGGCCGCGCTCATGGGTATCTCCCGCACCCCCGTCCGCGAGGCGTTGCAGCGTCTCGAGAGAATCGGTCTCGTCGAGGTCGCCGCCAACAGGTACACGCGCGTGGCCGCGCTCACCGACCGCGCCCGGACGGACATGCGCGAGTACGCCGCGCACACGATCGCGGGCGTGATGCACGTCGCCCTCGCTCGCGCCGACGACGAGGAGATCGTCCGATTGCTGAGCATCGTCGACGCCCTCCGCGAGGCCCCGTCCTCGAGCGCCTACGTCGAGGCCGCGATGACCTTGTATTCGCAACTGGTGGCCGATTCGCGCAATGTCGTCTTCCGGAAGGCCTACGAACAGACCGATCTCGTCCTCCGCCGCAATCTCGACGGATGGGCGAGCATCGACGACGACACCCGCGAACCGCTCTTCCGGCATCTGCGCGAACAGATCGCACGACGCGATGCCAACGGCGCCAGCTGGACGTTCCTGACGCTGCACGGTTTCGCCTGACCGCACAAGGTCTGACGCGCCGCCGCAGCACGGCGCTAGCGTGACGCCATGCCCCACATCGAGCTGCGCCCCCTCACCGACGACAACCGGGACGCCGCGTTCGACGCCGTGCGGGACAGCACATCGTCCTGGCCCC
The DNA here is from genome assembly GCF_947489255.1 of uncultured Microbacterium sp. Classification (GTDB taxonomy): domain Bacteria; phylum Actinomycetota; class Actinomycetes; order Actinomycetales; family Microbacteriaceae; genus Microbacterium; species Microbacterium phycohabitans. Next base: position 91,196 of record NZ_CANLCY010000001.1, on the reverse strand, counting down.
GCGGCGTCTTCGACGGCCGGGCGTCGTTCGATGCCTGGGTGGAACGTTCCGATGTCGAGGTCTTCACGATCTCCCAGGACGACCGGGTCACCGGCGTCGCTGCCGCGATGGACGTCGACGGCGACCGGGAGATCCTGCTGGCCGTCTCGCCGGAGGCGGATGACACCGCACCGACGGAGGCGCTGCGTCAACTGACGGTGCGCGAGGCCGAGCGTCCGCTCTACGCCTGCGTATCGGCCGACGACGAGCCCGCCCACGACATGCTCGCGCGCATCGGTTTCGTCGAGCACGAGCACGACGGGGCCGACGTGGTCTACGTGTTGCCGCCGACGCTAGAGTGACGCGGTGCCGACGAACGACGACTTCACCCGCGTCCTGACGCGCCCCCGCTCGATGGCGGTCTTCGTCGCGATCGTCTTCGTCGTCACCACGGTGCAGTCGCTCATCAACCCCCTCGCGGGCCTGCTGGAGGGCGAGTTCCCGTGGGAGGGACCCGTGCCCCTTCCCGCCGTCGTGGCCCTCGTGGTCCTCGGCTGCGCGGCCCAGAGCGCATTCCTCTTCCTGGGCGCCCGCGCGCCGGTGATCGCGGTCGTCGGCACCGCGGGCTGCTACGTCGCCCTCGTCGTCGGCCTGTCCATCCCCCGCTGGCTCACGGCTCTTCCCCTGGTGGTGGCGGTCGCCGTGTTCCTCCTCGCCGCGGGCAGGCGACCGCTCGTCGCGATCGTCTGGTCCGTCGCGGTCGTCGGCGCGGTGAGCCTGGCGCTGTTCGCCTGGGCGATGTCGACGGGCGTCACCCCGGGGATCGTGGCGAGCTTCGTCTTCGAGACCCTGCTCGCTTTCGGCACCCCGATCGCGGGCGCGGTGGCCCTGGGCATCTGGTGGGCGCGACGGATGCGCGTCCTCCGTCGAACGCGCGACGAGCTCGCTGCCGCCGCCGAACGTCATGCCGCCGAGATGGAGCGCGTCACCGCCCTCGAACGCGCGCGCATCGCACAGGAGCTGCACGACGTGGCGGGTCAGCACCTCGCCGGGCTGCTCTCCCTGGCCGACGCGGCGGTCGACATCGACGTCCTCGACACCGCGCAGGCGACCGAGCTGATCGCGGAGATGCGGGCCGAGGGCCGCTTCGCCTCGGCCAGCCTGTACGCCGCCCTGCGAGACCTGCGCATCCAGAACGGCTCCCGCGTCGAACCGACCCTCGACCTGCGCTCCCTCGACGCACTGCGCGACTTCTGGGCGGCGCGCGGCATGAGCATCGACGTCGACGTGCGCGGGTCCATCGCCGACCTTCCCGCGATGGTCTCCACGACGGCGTACCGCGTCGTGCAGGAGGCCCTCACGAATGCGAGCAAGCACGCGCCGGGAGCAGTGACGAGGGTCGACGTCGAGACCTCCCCCGCGATGCTGCGGGTCTCGGTGCAGAACGACGCCGCCCTCGTCCCCCGCGCCGCGCCGGATGCCGGGGGTCTCGGGTGGGGACTGACCGGCATGGCCGAGCGGGTGGACCTCATCCACGGCGCCCTCACCGCGGGCCCCCGCGAAGACGGCGGGTGGTCCGTGGTTCTCCGCGCGCCCGTCGGCGTCTTCGACTCGGTCTCGCCGTGACGGCCGACGACCCGGAGGTCAGCGTCCTCATCGTCGACGACAACCGCACGGTGCGCCGCGGCATCCGCCTCCGACTCGAGAACGCGCGGGGGATCCGTGTCGCCGGGGAGGCATCGAATGGCCAGGATGCCGTGGTCCTCGCGCGCGCAGAGCGGGTCGACGTCGTGCTCATGGATCTCCACATGCCCGGCATGGACGGCATCGAGGCCACCCGTCGGATCACGGCTGATCGTGGCGACCGCTGTCGTGTCGTCCTCCTCACCAGCGAGGTGTCCGACGCCTTCCTCGTCGACGCCCTCGAGGCCGGTGCCAGCGGGTATCTGGTGAAGGGGCACGACAGCGATCAGCTGCTGCCGGTGATCCGCGGCGCCGCGGCCGGCACCGCGACGATCTCGCCTCTGGTCGCCCCGCGGCTGCTCCGCGAACTCCGCGAGGCGCGGCCGGCACCGGCGGATCCCGCGCAGCTCGAGCTGCTCACCGCCGCCGAACGGCGGGTGGTGGGACTGCTGAGCAGTGGCGTGACCTCCAACGACGACATCGCCCGTCACCTCTGCGTCTCGGTCAACACCGTGCGGACTCAGACGGCGGCCGCCCTCCGCAAGCTCCATCTCGACGATCGGACGCAGCTCGCCCTCTGGGGCGCCCGGAACGGCCTCGATCGCCGCAACCCGTAGTCCGAACGGATGAAATCGCGGCCGGTCCCCGAGCCCGATTTCCGCGCCACGCGAGGGAGCACGCGAAGCACCCCGCAGGAATGATGCGCACGGCCCGCCGCGAACGCGCCAGAATGCTGCTCACAGCGGCAGGGCTTCGCCGCTGGTCCGCGCGGGGCCGGGAGTTTGGGGGCGGCCCCGCGCGGCCACCGGCCCGCGCGGGCGCTCCCCGCCTCAGCGTCGGTACGACTCAGCGTCGGGACAGCGTCGCCACGATCGGTCGGTGATCGCTTCCCGCGTCGTCGGACCCGGTGACGACGGCGAACCCGTCGACGACCCATCCCGAGCCGACGAGCACGTGATCGATGGGCGCCCCCAGGAGCGACGGTAGCCGCACGGGCCAGGTCCCGACCGCGGCGGCGCCCGCGACGGCTGCGGCATCACGGCATCCGCCCAGATCCCCTCCGTCGGTGCCGTACCCGGCGAAGTGATCGAGGGTCGCGTTGAGGTCGCCCGCGACGATCACGTCGTCATCGGTGCAGACGTCGGCGATCCAGCCCAGCCCGGCGTTCCACTGCGCGAGGACCTCGGGGAAAGGCGGCATCGGGTGTGCGGCGACCAGCGTGGGACCTGCGCCATCGGCGGGACGCCACACTCCGCTCGGCAGTCCGGGCGTCGACCCCGCGAGAGTGTCCCGCCGGTACGTACCGAGCTCATCGGAGATGAGGATCGAGGTGGGGATCGTCTCCCCGCCCTCCGCCGCCCACACCGTGTCGTGGTGCATCGAGACACCGTCCGCCTCCAGGATGGCGGTCACCTCGGCTGCGGCGAAGGCATCCGTCTCGGGCAGGCTCACGACGTCGGCGCCCGTCTCCCGCACCGCTCGAGCGATCCGCTCCGGAGGGACGGATCCCCCGTAGGTGTTCCAGGCCATGACGGTGAGGTCTCCGTCGGACACCACCGAGCCCGGACCACGCACCGCGAGCACGACGCCGTTGCCCACCGATGCCACGAGGAGCGACAGGGCGAGGGCCGCAGACACTCCCCAGCGTCGGCGTCGCGCCGCGACCGCGGCGAACGCGAGGGCCGCCACCGTGAGGCCGATCGCCAGCAGGGCCCGAAACGAGATGGCGTTGGCGACGAGCGGCAGACGATGGATGCCGATCCCCTGGGGCCAGATCGCGACGGTCGCCGCGACCGCACCGAACAGCAGCGCGATCACGAACGAGGGGCGGGGTCTGGTCGGCATCCTGATCAGTAAACCGCGCCCGTCATGACCTCGTACGACATTCCTCCGATGCGGAGGCACCGCGGGACTGTCGGATCGTCGTCGGCACGACGTGCGAGGGCCCGGGACGCGGTTTCGCGCCCCGGGCCCTCGGGTCAGTGATCAGCGCGCGGCGCGACGACCCACGATGAGGCCGTAGATCAGCAGCACGATGATCGATCCGCCGATGGCCAGCAGCCACGTCTGGATCGAGAAGAAGTCCTGGAGCGGAGCGTTGAACAGCAGGCCACCGAGGAATCCGCCGAGGAGCGCGCCCACGACACCGAGCAGCAGCGTGACGAGCCATCCGCCGCCCTGCTTTCCGGGGAGGATCAGCTTGGCGATGGCGCCGGCCAACAGGCCGAGGAGGAGAAATCCGAAGAATCCCATGTTGTCGTTCCTTTCGCGAGTGAGAATCGAAGCCCGCGGGAGGCGGGACTCTCATTGCTTCCAGGTTCCTCCCAGGTAAGCGTTTCGAGGGGTGGGTTGCGTCGGAGGGGTTTGTCTGGTTCGCGCGACGCGCGAACGCCCGTCCCGCGGCGGCGGTAGGCCTTCTCACGGCGGTGAAGCGCGACTCGCCGCTTCGCCGCCGAACCCCGATCCCCCAACTGTGGACAACTCTGTGCACAATCGAAAAAGTCATGTGGATAACCCTGTGGGAAGTCCGGATGGACGCTGCGGCGCAGCCTGATCGACGCCGCCGTCCAACGCGTCTTTCCGGGGTTGCGGGCGAATTACATCCGCGTAATTCTGCGGGACGGGTCCGTTGATCGGGACAGCAAGCGCGCTGGGGAGAACTTCGTTCACAAGGGGTGGAAACTGTGGATAACTTTCTCACCGATGGCGGCCGGCGCGCGTCTCCGCTTCCCCTGCGGCCGGCGGCGTGGGCCCAACCCCACACGCGTTCAAGCCCTCCCACTCCCGCAGACAACGAAAGAGACCCCGGGGATGAACCCCGGGGTCTCTTTCGTTCTGTGCGCGAGGGGGGACTTGAACCCCCACGCCCTTGCGGGCACTGGCACCTGAAGCCAGCGCGTCTACCTATTCCGCCACTCGCGCGAGATGCGGCACGGATGCCGCGAACTCAACTTCCCGAGAATATCACGGCGGCGTCCGCGTGACGAAACGCGGCCGTCGCAGGGCGCTTCCATGACCTGTCCAGCAGCCCTGGCTACGATGTGCCTACTGGTCTGCCTGCCCGAAGGAGTCTCGTGGGACTACTCGACAGTTTCGAGAAAGGTCTCGAACGCGCCGTCAATGGTGCGTTCGCGAAGACCTTCCGCAGCGGCATCCAACCGGTGGAGATCGCCTCCGCGCTGCGCAGCGAGCTCGACAAGAAGGCCGTTGTGGTCACCCGCGAGCGCATCCTCGCCCCGAACGCGTTCACGGTCCGCCTCTCGCCCGCCGATGACGAGAAGATGGGCGCCCTGGGCTCGACGCTGATCACCGAGCTCGACACGCTCGTGAAGAAGCACGCCCGCACGCAGGGGTACTCGTTCGCCGGTCCCGTGGCCATCACGATCGAGCGCGACGCCTCACTGTCGACGGGCACGCTCCGGGTGGACTCGCAGACCACCGAGGGTCGCGTCGCCTGGCGCGGGGTCGTCGACATCGACGGGAAGCGTCATCCGCTCACGAGCTCGCGCACGGTGATCGGGCGCGGAAGCGACGCCGACATCACCATCCCCGACGCCGGCACCAGCCGCAAGCACGTCGAGATCCTGTGGGACGGCGAGCGCGCCATGGTCCGCGACCTGGGTTCGACCAACGGCACCACCCTGAACGGCCGCAAGGTCTCCGAGGCCGCGCTGCCGCCGGATTCGACGATCTCGATCGGCCGCACCAATATCGTGTTCCGTGTGGTCGCGCAGGCGCAGCCGCCGCGGCGCCCGCAGGCGCCCGACGCCACGAGCATCTTCGACGTCCGGGAACGGGGACCCCTGTCATGAGTCAGCTGACTCTTCTTCTTCTGCAGGGCGGGTTCCTCGTGCTGCTGTGGTTCTTCGTGTTCGGCGTCGTGTACTCCCTGCGCGCCGACCTCTTCGGCGTCAAGGTGCGCAAGCTCCCCGAGCCCGCGGCCTCCCCCGCCCCCGCGGCGGCCGCACCGACCGCGTCTCCCGACGCCGTGACCACGCAGGTCAAGCGGCCGGCTGCGCCTCCCGCTCCCGCCCCGGTCGGCGGACTCGCGACGACCTCGGCGGTCTCGCGCATCGTCATCACGAGCGGCCCCAAGGCGGGTCTCGAGCTCCCGCTGGGCACCGAGCCGCTCACGATCGGCCGCTCGAGCGAGTCGGGTCTCGTCATCCGCGACGACTACACCTCCAGCCACCACGCGCGACTGGTGCTCTGGGGCGACCAGTGGATGCTGCAGGACCTCGACTCCACCAACGGCACCACCCACGACGGCGTCCGCGTCGCCTCGCCCGTGCAGGTCAAGGTGGGAGCGCCCATCAAGGTCGGCGCGACCACGTTCGAGTTGAGGACGTAAACCACCTCCATGGTCTTCCAGGGCTCGAGCGCCGCCATCTCGCACACGGGCAAGGTGCGCTCCAACAACCAGGACTCCGGCTATGCCGGGTCCAATCTCTTCGTGGTCGCCGACGGCATGGGCGGGCACGCCGGAGGTGACGTCGCCTCGAGTCTGGCGATCCAACGTCTCACCGAGCTCGATCAGCCCTACTCCACCCCCGCGCAGGCGGAGCACGCGATCCGCGACGCCCTCGCCGACACCGCGGCCGAGCTGATCGACACCGTCGCGCGACGCCCCGAGCTCGCCGGAATGGGCACCACCGTCAGCGCCCTGGTCATGGTCGACGACTACGCCGTGATCGGGCACATCGGCGACTCGCGCATCTACCTCTACCGCGACGACACCCTCACGCAGATCACGGCCGACCACACGTTCGTGCAGCGTCTGGTGGATTCGGGTCGCATCACGCCCGAAGAGGCGCGGTACCACCCTCGTCGTTCCGTTCTCATGCGCGTGCTCGGCGACATGGACCCCGACCCCGAGGTCGACAGCTTCATCATGCCGACGCAGGACGGCGACCGCTGGCTGCTGTGCTCCGACGGACTGTCCGGCGTCGTCGACGACGCGCATACGGCCAAGACGCTCGCCCTCGGCATGCCCCCGGCGCGTACGGCCGACGCTCTGCTCAAGCAGGCGCTCGACGGCGGCGCCCCCGACAACGTCACCGTGGTGCTCGTCGACGTGGGCGGCCAGCATCCGGTGTTCATCGGCACGCCGGCGATCGTCGGTTCCGCCTCCAACCCGAGTGGTGTCGTGGTGCCCGCGGCTCGGCCCAGCCGGCCCACCTGGCTGCACCACGCCCGCCAGGTCGCGAACGAACCCACCCACTTCGAGCCCGCCGCCGAGTTCCTCGAGGAGCTCATCGAAGAAGACCGCCGACGCGCACGCCGACGCCGCTTCGGGTGGCTCGCGGCGCTGCTGGTCGTGCTGGCCGGCATCGGTCTCGCCCTGTTCGCCGGATACAACTGGACGCAGACGCGGTATTACGTCGGCGCCGACGAGAACTCGGTGGTCATCTACCGCGGCATCCAGCAGTCCATCGGGCCGATCTCGCTGTCCACCGTCTACGCGGACACGAACATCGTCCTCGCCGACCTGTCGGACTTCGACCGTCAGACCGTCGAGGCCACGATCTCGGCCCGCTCGCTCTCCGATGCGGAGCTGATCGTCGACCGCCTGCGACCGGCGGCGGAGGGAAGCGGATGACCGACCAGAAGCAGACGCGTTCGCCCGACGCCGTGTCGACCGACACGGCCGTCATGCGCGCCCTGAAGAAGATCCGCGTCCCGGCGACGCAGCGCAACCGCGAGCTGGGCCTGCTCGTCTTCGCGATCGCCGTCTACGGCTCAGCGGTCGCCCTCGTGCAGCTCGGGGCCACCGGCGCGATCGACACCGGCTTCCTCACGCTCGCGGCGGTGCCGGCCGTGCTCGGTCTCGTCATCCACGTCGTGCTGCGCCTGCGCGTGCGCGACGCCGATCCGTTCGTCCTCCCCATCGCCACCGTGCTCACGGGCCTCGGGATCGCGATGATCTACCGCATCGATCTCGCCGACCAGAGCAGCGGATGGGATGCCACGGGCCACCGCCAGATCGCGTGGGCCGCCATCGCGATGGTCTGCGCGCTGGCCGTGCTGATCTTCGTGCGCAACTACCGCGTGCTCTTCCGGTACACGTACCTCTCGGGCCTGGTCGGCATCCTGCTGCTCCTCCTGCCGTTCGTGCCGGGACTGGGCACCGATCAGAACGCCGACGTGTGGGTCTCGCTCGGTTTCGTGTCGTTCCAGCCCGGCGAGCTGGCGAAGATCTGCCTCGCGATCTTCTTCGCCGGCTACCTCGTGCGCACGCGCGAGAGCCTGACCTCCACCGGCACGCGATTCCTCTTCATGACCTGGCCGCGGGCGCGCGAGCTCGGCCCGGTGCTGATCATCTGGCTCGTCTCGCTCGGCATCATCGTGCTGCAGCGCGACCTCGGTACGGGCCTGCTCATCTTCGGCATGTTCGTCGCGATGCTGTACGCCGCGACCGGCAAGACGAGCTGGGTCGTCATCGGCCTCATCCTCGTCGCGAGCGGTGCGTTCCTGGCATCCCGTGTCCTGCCCTACGTGCAGGGTCGATTCGCCAACTGGCTCAACGCGTTCGATCAGGACGTGATCGACCGCGACGGCGGCAGCTATCAGCTGGTGCAGGGCATCTTCGGCCTCTCGCACGGCGGACTGTTCGGCACCGGGCTCGGCCAGGGTCGCCCGTACATCACGCCCCTGTCGCAGAGCGACTACATCGTCCCCAGCCTCGGAGAGGAGCTCGGCCTCGTCGGGATCTTCGCGATCCTCGCGCTGTACATGGTGTTCACCAGCCGCGGCATCCGTGTCGGACTCGCCGGTCAGGACGACTTCGGCAAGCTCCTCGCGACCGGGTTCTCGTTCACGATCGCGCTGCAGGTGTTCATCATGGTCGGCGGCGTCACCCGGGTCATCCCGCTGACCGGTCTGACCACCCCCTTCCTCGCCGCCGGAGGATCCTCGCTGATCGCGAACTGGATCATCGTGGCGTTCCTGCTGCGCATCTCCGACGCCGTCCGCTCCCGCCCCCGGGTGGTGATCGGCTGATGCGCCGCACCCCCGCCGCCCCCCGACTCGAGGAGGCACCGTGACCAAAGAGCTCCGACGCCTCAGCATCGTCATGCTCGCCATGTTCCTGGCGCTGTTCGCCTCGACCAGCGTCATCCAGGTCGTCCAGGCGAACGCCCTGACCAACACCCAGGGCAACACCCGCGCCCTCTACGACTCCTTCGAGATCCAGCGCGGATCGATCATCGTCAGCGGCACGCCGATCGCCCAATCGGTCCCGTCCGACGACGTCTACAGCTGGCAGCGCCAGTACACGGATGCCGCGATGTGGGCGCCGGTGACCGGCTACATGAATCCCGTGCTCGACGCGAAGACCAACATCGAGGCCGCCGAGAACAGTGTGCTCAGCGGCTCCGACTCGAACCAGTTCTTCTCGCGCATCGACCGCGCCATCACCGGTCAGGCCCCGCGCGGCTCGAACGTCGAGCTCTCTCTCGACGCGAGCGTGCAGAAGGCGGCGTGGGACGCCCTCGGCGACCAGCAGGGGGCCGTCGTGGCAATCGAGCCCTCGACCGGCCGCATCCTCGCCATGGTCTCGAAGCCGAGCTACGACACGAACACCCTCGCCTCCCACGACTCGGATGCCGTGAACGCGGCGTACGACCAGCTGGTCGCCGACACCGCGAAGCCGCTCGACAACCGCGCGATCGCGGGCAACCTCAACCCCCCGGGCTCGACGTTCAAGCTCGTCGTGGCCTCGGCCGCCCTGGCATCCGGCAAGTACACGCCCGACTCGGCGTTCCCCAACCTCGCCGCCTACACGCTGCCGCAGTCGACCAACGTCGTCAGCAACGCGGGAGGCGGAACGTGCGGCGGCGGCGACACCGTCACCATCGCCACGGCCCTGCGCCTGAGCTGCAACATCCCGTTCGCCGAGCTCGCCGTCGAACTGGGCGACGACGCGATCCGTGCGGAGGCCGAGAAGTACGGCTTCGACACGTCGTTCACGATGCCGTTGCAGTCGACGGCCTCCACGTACCCCGCCAGCCCCAACGCCCCGCAGACCGCGCTGAGCGGCTTCGGCCAGGGCGACGTGCGGGCGACGCCGCTGCAGATGGCGATGGTCTCGGCCGGCATCGCGAACGACGGTGTGGTCATGAATCCGAGGATGGTCGATCGGGTGATCGAGCCCAACCTGTCGGTCACCGACGAGGGGACCAGCAGCGAGTTCGGTCGCGCCATCGAGTCCGACGTCGCAGCGCAGATGGTGTCGATGATGACGGCGAACGTCCAGGACGGCGCGGCATCGAATGCAAGAATAGACGGGGTCCAGGTGGCGGGTAAGACCGGCACCGCGGAGAACGATTCCCGCCCCTACACTCTCTGGTTCACCGGCTTCGCACCGGCGGACGACCCCCAGGTCGCCGTCGCCGTGGTCGTCGAAAACGGTGGAGGCCAGGGGCAGAGCGGGAGCGGCAACGAGATAGCCGCCCCGATAGCGAAGAAGGTCATGGAGGCGGTGCTGGGTAAATGAGACCGACACAGGGTGTGACCTTCGGCGGGCGGTACGAGCTCGATTCGCGGATCGCGATCGGCGGCATGGGCGAGGTCTGGGAAGCGACCGACCACGTCATCGGACGCACCGTCGCCATCAAGATCCTCAAAGACGAGTACATGGGCGACCCGGGCTTCCTCGAGCGCTTCCGCGCCGAGGCCCGACACGCCGCTCTCGTCAACCACGAGGGCATCGCGAGCGTCTTCGACTACGGCGAGGAAGACGGCAGCGCCTTCCTCGTCATGGAGCTCGTCCCCGGCGAGGCCCTGTCCACGATCCTCGAGCGCGAGGGGTCGCTGTCGAGCGACAAGACCCTCGACATCGTCGCGCAGACCGCTGCCGCTCTCCAGGCCGCTCACGCCGCGGGCCTCGTGCACCGCGACATCAAGCCCGGCAACCTGCTCATCACCCCCGACGGCCGCGTCAAGATCACCGACTTCGGTATCGCGCGCATCGCCGACCAGGTCCCGCTCACCGCGACCGGCCAGGTCATGGGCACGGTGCAGTACCTCTCCCCCGAGCAGGCGTCGGGGCACCCGGCGTCGCCGGCCACCGACACGTATTCGCTCGGCATCGTCGCGTACGAGTGCCTCGCGGGCAAGCGTCCGTTCACGGGCGAGTCCCAGGTGGCCATCGCGATGGCGCAGATCAACGAGCAGCCCGCTCCGCTGCCGCCGACGGTCGCCGTCCCGGTGCAGAACCTCGTGATGGCGATGATCGCCAAGAAGCCCGAGGATCGCCCGGCGTCGTCCGCCGCGGTCTCGCGCGCGGCCGCAGCCCTCCGTCGCGGCGACCTCGCCGCCGCCGCGGCTGCCGTCCCGGCGATCGCCGCCGGGACCGCCGTCGTCGACGACGCCACGCAGCTGCTGACGTCGGGGCAGACCTCGGCCACCACGCGCCTCCTGCCCGCGGCCGGCGCCGCAGCGGGTGCCACATCCCTCCTCACCGAGGAGCACACCGAAGAAGACAGCGCGGCGCAGAAGAAGAAGCGCAGCCCGTGGACCTGGCCGCTGGTCGCGCTCATCGTGCTGCTGGCCCTGGTGCTCGGCGGAACCCTCTTCACTCTGCTCGCGAACCAGAACGAGCCCGACGCGGTGGCGTCCAGCACCCCTCCCAGCTCCGCGACGCCCAGCGCCCCCGCATCGCCGTCGGCCAGTCCCACCCCCACGCAGACCACGCAGTTGGTCGACGTCGACGCCCTCGATCTCATCGGCAAGACCTGCGACGAAGCGCGCAGCATCCTGGGCGGGGCGAAGCTCGGCGCGACGTGCACCACCGGCACGGCTGCCGTCAACGCCGATCAGATCGGCCTCGTCTACATCGTCGACCCCACGGGACGTAACCCCGAGGGAACCAACATCACCGTGACCGTCTACGGCGAAGAGACGCCTCTGCAGCAGCCCGGCACGCCCACCCTGCCGGGCACGTCGGTCACGGCCGGCAGCGACGTCCAGGTGTCGTGGCAGCAGTACTCCTGCCCGGCCGGCACCGGCAGCGTGACGTCGTACGACTTCACCGCGACCAACGGCACGTTCGACACGAACGGCCAGTCCACGGCGTCGTTCTCGCCCGACGAGCGCAATGCGCAGCTGAAGGTGAGCAACGCAGCCGGACAGTCGCTGCGCGTCACGTACACCGTCAGCTGCTCGGGGACCGACCGCACGGCCGGTCCGTCGGGCGAGGCGTCCGCGTCGATCACGGGGGGCAACTCGCCCAGCCCGACCCCGACGAGCGCCGCCGTCCCCACCACCAAGCCCTGAGCTTCGATCCACCCTCTCCGGGAGTCTTTTCGTGACCATTGAGACGCGCGTCCTGTCGGGGCGCTACCGTGTCGACGACCTCATCGGTCGCGGCGGCATGGCGAGCGTCTATCGCGGCTACGACCAGACGCTCGGGCGCACGGTGGCCATCAAGATCCTCAAGGCCGATCTGGCGGGCGACGCCGCGTTCCGCACGCGCTTCCGTCTCGAGGCTCAGGCGGCGTCGCGCATGGCGCACCCGACCATCGTCCGGGTCTTCGACGCGGGCGAAGACGTCGAGGTGGGCGTCGACGGCCAGGAGCGCCCCGTTCCGTACATCGTCATGGAGCTGGTGCACGGTCGCCTGCTGAAGGAGATCATCGCCGAGGGCTCCGTGCCGGTCGACGACGCCCTGCGCTACGTCGACGGCATCCTCGAAGCCCTCGAATACTCCCACCGCGCGGGAGTCGTGCACCGCGACATCAAGCCCGGCAACGTCATGATCACGGATGCCGGGCGCGTGAAGGTCATGGACTTCGGCATCGCGCGCGCCGTGTCCGACTCGTCCTCCACCGTCGCCGAGACCACCGCGATCGTGGGCACGGCGGCGTACTTCTCACCGGAGCAGGCCAAGGGCGAATCGGTCGACGCCCGCGCCGACCTGTACTCGACCGGTGTCGTTCTCTACGAACTGCTCACCGGTCGCCCTCCCTTCCGCGGCGAGACACCCGTGGCCGTCGCCTACCAGCACGTGAGCGAGGCGCCGCTGCCGCCGAGCGAGATCGTCGAGAGCATCCCCCGCGCACTCGACGCGATCGTGCTGCGCGCCCTCGCGAAGGATCCGTTCCAGCGTCCGCAGGATGCCGCGGGATTCCGCGAGGCGCTCGACGAGACCGCCGACGGCAAGGCGCCGACGAAGCGTCAGATGTCGGCGCTGTCGAACGAGCTCTACGGGCCCAATCCCCGCCAGGCCGCGGAGACCGCCCGTTCGCTGCGGCAGCTCAGCACCGACACGACCATGCGTCGCACCCAACCCGGTCCTCCCGTGGCCTGGATCTGGGCCGGCGTCACCGTCCTCGCCGTCCTCCTCGTCGCGGTGCTCATCTGGGTGATGCAGATCCAGCCGAACGACGACGTCCCCACGAGCTCGTTCACCGTCCCCAACGTCGTCGACATGTCGTACGACCGGGCGGTCGAGACGCTCGAGGCGCAGGAGCTCACCGCGAGCCGCGTCAACGAACCCGACGCGAGCATCGCCGCGGGGAACGTCACGCGCACCACCCCCGCTGCGGGGACCACCGTGGCATCCGGTCAGCAGGTGACCGTCTACGTCTCGACCGGACCCGACACCGCGTCGGTGCCCGCACTGGAGGGCCTCTCCGAGACCGCCGCCCGCAGTGCACTGGAGGGGGCGGGACTCTCGGTGGGATCGATCCGTCGCACCACCGACCCCGCCCTCGCCGCGGGCACCGTGATCTCCGCGAGCGCCGAGGCCGAGACGCAGCTCGCCAAGGGCACCGCCGTCAACCTCGTGGTCGCCAGTGGTCAGGTCGTCATCGTCAACTACACCGGGTACACCCTCGACGGCGCCAAGCGCGAGCTCGAGTCCGACAGCAAGCAGCTGACGGTCATCGCCACGGAAGATCCCGGATGCCGTGCCACGACCCCGCCGACGGTGAGCGGTCAGTCGCTCGCGCCCGGCGAGGTGCCCGTGCACAGCGAGATCACGCTGACGGTCTGCTCGGGCTCCTGAGCCCACGCGGGTGCAGGCGGGCGGCGCGTTCCACCGCGCCCAGCATGCCGGCGTCCTCGAGCCACCGGCCCAGGAGGGCGTGACCTCCCTCGGTCAGAACGCTCTCGGGGTGGAACTGCACTCCCTCGATGGGCGCCGATCGGTGGCGGATCCCCATGATGACGCCGTGATCGGTGCGCGCCGTCACCTCGAGCTCGTCCGGGACAGACGCCGGGCCCACCGCGAGGGAGTGGTAGCGGGTCGCCGCGAATCCGTCCGGAAGGTCGGCGAAGACACCCGTACCGTCGTGTCGGACGACACTGGTGATTCCGTGGAGCAGTTCCGGGGCGTGGCCCACGCGAGCACCGAACGCCGTCGCGATGGCCTGGTGTCCGAGGCACACGCCGAGCAGGGGGATGCCGAGCTCCGCCGCCTCGAGGACCACTCGCTCGGACTGGCCGGCGTCGGCGGGGTGGCCCGGGCCTGGAGAGACGAGGACGGCGCGGGCGGTGTCGCGGACCAGGGCCGTCAGCCGGACGTCGTCGGCCGCCACGAGCACGGTCTCCGCGCCCAGGTCGCGGAGGTAGCCGGCGAGGGTGTGGACGAAACTGTCGCGGTTGTCGACGACGACGACGCGCCAGGGCTTCACTCGACCGTGACCTCCTGCGGGTAGACGATGTCGCTGACCCACGGGAAGACGTAGAAGAACAGTCCGTACAACACGGCCGCCAACAGCACGAGCACGATCAGCAGTCGTACCCACCAGGGGCCGGGGAGGACGCGCCACAGGGCTCCGTACATCAGGTGGCTCCAGAGGTGAGGGCGAGCGGCGGGCCCGCCTCGGTACGAGGGGTGTACGACTCGAAGACGCCGTAGGCGATCGCGCGCTCCGAGAAGCCGTAGCGCGGGCTGCAGGTCGTCATCGTGATGATGCGGTCCGTCGCCTCGATCTCGGGCTGCTGCGGGAAGGGCAGCAGCACGTCGACGGCATCCGGACGCACGTACTCGAGGTTGCGATAGCGGTAGGTGTACCACCCCGTCTCGGTCTCCACCACGATGGCATCCCCGATGTGCAACGACGGAAGGTCCGCGAACGGGGCCCCGTGGCTCCCGCGGTGACCGGCGATCGCGAAGTTGCCGAGTTGACCGGGCATGGCGGTGTCGGGGTAGTGCCCGAGGCCGATCGGGTCGAGCGTGCGCGACGCGCTCACTCCGCCGGCGAGGCGGAACTGGTAGTCGGGACCCAGACGCGGGATGCGGACGACGCCGAAGATCTGCGCGTCGTCGGGCTGCGTCATCTCGGGCGGATCGGCCGTAGGCGGAATGCCGGGGGTCGAGGTGTCGCCGGGGGCCGGTGGCGGCGGGTCGGCCGCCCAGGACTCGGTGATGTCGCGCGCCTCGTTCTTGAACTGCGACCCGATGATCACGTCGCCGATCCACAACTGCCACACGACGAAGAGGAGCACCAGCACACCGGCCGTGACGAGGAGGTCACCGATGACGCCGACGACCGAGAGCCCGCGGCGGGGGGCCGTCGTGCGCCGCCTCGCCCGTCGGGTCTGCGGCTGCGTGACGGTGTGCACGAGGCGAGTCTAGTTCCGTGGGTTCGCGGACACCGGAGCATTAGACTGTGCCGCATGGCTCGAACTGGCAAAGGCGAAGACCCGATCGCCGAACGCAACGACGGTGGATCCGCCCCGAACCCGGTGTGGTTCCTGCCCATCATGATCGGCCTGATGCTGATCGGCCTCGTCTGGGTGCTGGTGTTCTACCTCAGCAACTCGCAGTTCCCCATCCCGGGGATCGGCCCGTGGAACCTCGTCATCGGGTTCGGCATCGCCTTCGTCGGTTTCCTCATGACCACCCGGTGGCGCTGACTTACACCCGTGTAATTCATCCCCACCTGTGGATGGGGCTGTGGATAAGTCTCAGAGGTAGGCCACGGCGGGTATCGCCAGCAGGGCGATGAGCACCACCGTGAACGCCACGAGCAGACCGATCTGCAGACCTCGCTGTCGTTGAGCGCGCGTGCGCGAGTAGATCACGCCGACCACCGCGCCCGTGACCAGGCCGCCGAGGTGCGCCTGCCACGAGATGCCGATCGCCGAGAGCGACGACGCGAAGTCGCCGGATCCGATCGCGTTGATCCCCGCGAGGACGAACGGCCACGCGAAGTTGATGCCGATGAGGATCGCGATCACGCGGATGTCGGCGCCGAGGTGCCGCCCGATCACCAGCAGCGCGCCGAAGAGCGCGAAGATGGCCCCCGACGCACCGACCGTCCACACTCCCGGCGCCAGCAGCGCGACGGCCACCGAACCGCCCAGCGCCCCCAGCAGATACAGGATGAGGAAACGCGCGCGCCCGAGCAAGGGCTCGAGGCTGCGCCCGATGAACCACAGGGCGAGCATGTTCAGCGCCATGTGCAGGAAGCTGCCGTGCACGAGGGCCACGGTCAACAGGCGCCACGGCTGCAACAGCCCCGCCTGCGGGAGGAGGAAGAAGCTGTTGAACGCCAGCAGGTCGGACAGCACGCCACCGACGCCCGGGATCAGCCCGATGATGTAGACCAGGCCGGTCACGGCGATGATGCCGAGCGTCATGGTCGGACGACCGGACGACACGACCGACATGGGGCGGGACGCCCAGCGACGCTCCGCCTTCTTCTGGGAAGGCGTCTGCGCGGCGCGTTGCTGCGCCATGCACTCGGGGCAGATCACTCCGACGGCGGCGGGCGTCCGGCACTCCGAGCACACGGTGCGCATGCACCGCTGGCACAGCACGAAGCTCTGCCGGTCGGGATGCCGGTAACAGAAGTTGTCGCTGTTGCGACGGAACTCGTCGGTGGTGGACACCCGCCGCCGTCCGGGGTCAGACCGAGACGATGTCGACCGACTGCAGCACGACGTCTGCCTTCGGTCGATCCTGGGCACCGGTGGGGACGGCCGCGATGGCATCGACCACGGCCTTGGAGGCGTCGTCCGCCACCTCGCCGAAGATCGTGTGCTTGCCCTGGAGCCACGGGGTGGGGTCGGTGGTGATGAAGAACTGCGAGCCGTTCGTGCCCTCGGCCTGGCCGGTGATGGCGTTGCGGCGGAGGCCGGCGTTGGCCATGGCGAGCTTGTACGGCGCGGTGAAGTCGAGCTCGGGGTGGATCTCGTCGTTGAACGTGTACCCGGGGCCGCCGATCCCCTGACCGAGCGGGTCGCCGCCCTGGATCATGAAGTTGGGGATGATGCGGTGGAAGATGACGTCGGAGTAGAGGGGACCCTCTCCCTTGGCGCCGGTGGCCGGGTTGGTCCACTCCTGCGTCCCGTCGGACAGACCGATGAAGTTGCGGACGGTGCGCGGAGCGTGGTCACCGAAGAGGTTGACGACGATGTCGCCGTGGTTGGTGTGCAGGGTCGCGACGGCGGTGTGGTTGGCCATGGGTACATTCTCTCAGAGTTATCTGCAAGGGTCGGCGGCGCGGACAGCCCGTTCTGGCAAGATGAGGGCAACGTACATCCCATCGATAGGGAGGATGAGCCGTGGGCCTCAGCCGCAAGAGCAAGAAGGAACTGCGCAAGCTCCAGAAGCACGCCGCCAAGGTGTGGGAGTCGCAGCAGGTGCTGCTGGGCGAGAGCGGGAAGGTCGCTCGTGAAGCCGGCCACCAGCTCGGTCGCTTCAGCCGCGAAGATCTCGTCCCCGCCGTGCAGGACGGCTACAACAAGTACGCCGCACCGTACGTCGACAAGAGCGTGAAGTACAGCAACCGCTTCCTCAGCAACAAGGTCGTTCCGGCCGCCGGTGCTGTCGTCGGCGGCGCACTCTCGGTGTGGGACGCCGCGGGCGACACCCGTGACCGTCTCGCCAAGGGCAAGGGCTTCGAGCTCGACGCCCACAAGTACGCCAAGCGCGCCGAGAAGTACGGCAAGCAGGCCTCGAAGCGCCTCTCCAAGAAGCTCCCCTCGCAGCACGACGGGATCGGGGCCGGTGGCGTCATCGCCATCATCCTCGGCGTCGTCGCGGCGGCGGGCGTCGCGTACGCCGCATGGCAGACGCTGCGTGCGGACGACGAGCTGTGGGTGGCCGACGACCCGCTGCGCGCGCCGGACGCGTGAGCGATCCCACCATCAGAGTCAGAGAGGCCGCGCGCGAGCGCGGCCTCTCCGTCGATGTGCGGGAGCGCCCGGCGGCATCGAGCCTCGACGAAGCGGCCGCGCTGCTCGGCATCCCGCCGGCATCCATCGTCAAGACTCTCGTCGTGAAGAGGTCGGACGACACGTACCTCTTCGCCCTGGTTCCCGGCGACCGGGCCATCTCGTGGCCGAAGCTGCGGGCCGTCGTCGGCGTGAACAAGCTCCGCCTCCCCGAGCCCGAGCTCGCCCTCGCGGCGACGGGCTACGAACGCGGCACGATCGTGCCGATCGGCAGCTCCACCGCATGGCCCGTCTACGCCGACGAACGCATCGTGGGCACCCGTACCGCCATGGGCGCGGGCGCGCACGGCTTCAGCCTCTTCGTCGAGGCCGACGACCTGATCGCGGCCTACGGCGCCACCGTGGCCGACATCACCACCGAGCGTCCCTGACCGCGTTCACGGACGGGGCAGGTCCGCCATCCGGAACGCGATGTCGACGAGCTGCACCCTCCGCACCTTCCGGGCGGCCGCGAGCGTGAACCACGCCGCACGGTCGGTGGAGCCGTCGGTCTCGAAGCGGAGCCGCCCGCCCACGATCCGGGCAAGGTAGACGATCCGCAACGCGTGCAGCGGATCCCTGGCCCCCTCCGCGAGCCGCGACTCGGCCGGGATGACCCGCGAATGGATGCCGAGCAGGTCGCCGACGACCACCCGGAACCCGGTCTCTTCGCGCACCTCGCGGCGCACCGCCTGCACGGGATCCTCTCCGGGCTCGAGCCCCCCGCCCGGGAGCGTCCACGCGGCCCGGCGGCCGTCGATCCAGTGCGCGAGCAGCACGCGGTCGTCGGCGTCGGTGATGACGGCGTACGCGGCGACCCGCATGTCCATGACCAGACTCTAGCCACCTCCACCGGGTTGCGAGGACGCGCGGTACGCGCGAACCCGCCCGGTCCGCCCGGGAGGCGGACGCGAGCGGGCCGGCGCGGGTCAGCCGACCGCGGTGGCGATGCCCCAGAACACGGCGACCAGGGCGAATCCGCACACGCCCAGCACGGTGGTCAAGACGGTCCAGGTGCGCAGGCCGTCTCCGACGCTGAGGCCGAGGTAACGGGTGACCACCCAGAAGCCCGAGTCGTTCACGTGCGACAGGCCGAGCGCGCCGAAGGCGATCGCCAGGGTGATCGCGACGATCTGGAGCATCGAGAAGCCGCCGTTCGCGACGGTGTCGGTGAGCAGGCCGGCCGTGGTGAGGATGGCGACGGTCGCCGATCCCTGCGCGGCGCGCAGCGCGAGGGAGACCACGAAAGCCAGGACGAGGACCGGCAGCCCGGTCTGCAGGAGCACGCTCGACAGCGCCGAACCGATGCCGCTCTCGGTGAGGACGCGCGCGAACGCACCGCCCGCACCGCTGACCAGGATGATCGCCGCCGTCGGCGGCAGAGCCGATTCGAGCACATCGCTGATCTTGTCGCGGCCCCATTTGCGGCGCACGCCGAGGAAGTAGATCGCCAGCAGCACGGTGACCAGCAGCGCGAAGAGAGGGGCACCGATGAACTGGGCGATGTTGCGCAATGGGTCGCCCGACGGCAGCACCGTGGCGGCCGTGGTGCCGATCCCGATCATGATGAGGGGCGTCACGATGAGGGTGAGCACCATCCCCGCCGAGGGCGGTGCGATGGTGGAGGTGACCGTGCCCGTGACCGTCGTCTGCACGCCCCCGCGGCCCGCCTGCTCGAACATCTCCTCCGTGGAGGCCAGCATGTCGAACTCGCGACGCGTCAGACGCTTCGACAGCAGGTGGCTGACGAACGCCAGCGGGATGGCGATGAGGATTCCGACGATGGTGAGCCATCCGATGTCGGCTCCGAGGAGGGCGGCTCCGCCGACGACGCCCGGGTGGGGCGGAACCGACACGTGCACGGCGAGCATGATCCCCGCCACGGGAAGACCGAACCGCAGGGGCTTGAGTCCCGCCGCCTGGGCGAAGCCGTACACGATCGGCACGAGGATGATGAATCCGACGTCGAAGAAGACAGGGATCGCCAGCACGAGGGCGGCACCGGTCAGTGCGGCGCCCACGCGCTTCGGGCCGAGGATCTCGGTGAAGCGCCCTGCCAGGCTCGAGGCCCCGCCCGACAGTTCGATGATGCGGCCGAGTATGGCCCCCAGCGTGATGAGGATCGCGATGGAGCCGAGGGTGCTGCCGAGACCCGCCACGATGGCGGGCACGACGCCGAGCTTCTCGGGGGTGTCCTCCGTCGCGGGCACGGTGGCCAACGGCAGCCCCGCTGCCAACCCCACGATGATGCTGACGATCAGCAGCGCGAGGAAGGCGTTCAGCTTCAGTCTGATGATCAGGAGGAGGAGAAGGAGGATGCCTCCGACTCCGATGGCCAGAAGGACGGGCGTGCTCATTTCGCGGGGTCTCCCTTGACGGTGCGGGTGGGCGGGGTGAGGTGTCAGGACCGACGGGTCGGGGCGGAGATGCGGATCACCGCGGAGTCGTCGACCTCGCCGAGACCCTGGGTCTGCGCGACGAGGTAGCTCTGCTCCGCAGCGGCCGCCAGCGGTGCGGGCAGTCCCACGCGACGGGCGGCCGCGCCGACGATCCCCATGTCCTTGACGAAGATGTCGAGACGACTGAGGACCTCCGCGCCCTCGTCGTCCCAGGCCTGCAGCATCCGCGGTCCGCGGTTGCCGAGCATGAACGAGGCCGCGGCTCCGGCCTGCAGGGCCTCGAGGGTGCGCTCGAGGTCGAGCCCCAACCGGTCGGCGAGAGCGAGCGCCTCGGCCGCGGCCGCGATGTGCACCCCGCACAGCAGCTGGTTCACGGTCTTCAACGCCTGCCCGTCGCCGGCGAGCTCTCCCACGACCGTCAGCGTCGAGGCGAGGGCCTCGAGCACCGGTCGAGCGATCTCGAGGTCGGCGGGTGCGGCACCGACGACGATGAGCAGGTCGCCCTGGCGGGCGCGGACGGGCCCTCCGCTCAACGGCGCATCGACGAGGCCGATCCCCCTCTCGGCGAGGGCGGATGCCACGTCCGTGACGCCGTCGGTTCCGACGGTGCTCGTGAGCACGACGACCGCCCCCGCGGTGAGGACCTCCGCGATTCCCGCGGCCCCGAAGAGCAGGTCGGTCAGCTGCGCCGAGTCGCGCACCGCCACGAGGACGACCTGGGCTCCGGTCGCGGCATCCTGAGCCGACGGGGTGGGGACGACCCCCTCCTTCTCCGCGAGGGCGAGACGCGCGTCGGCGATGTCGAAGCCGCGTACGGGCAGGGTCTCGGCGAGGCGGGCGGCCATCGGAAGGCCCATCGCTCCGAGTCCGAGGACGGCGACGGTAGGTGCGGGGACGACGGTCATGGGGTGCTCCTTTGCGGACGACGGAAGGGGGAGGTGCGGCGACAAGTGCCGCGGTCAGGGCGTGGCGGAGAGCCGCTCGACGGCTGCGGTCAGCGAGGTGTCGTCGCCGACGTTGCCCGCGAAGACGACGTACGGGATGCCGGCGGCGAGACCGTCGACGGCTTCCCAGACCGAGACGATGCCCGGGAACAGCGAGCCCTTCACGTGGGCGCGACGGATGTCGAGACCTCGCGTCGCGACGTCGCTGGAGGTGATCCCGCCCTTGGCGATGACGAAGCGCGGGGTGCGTCGTTCGGCGGTGGCGTGCACGCTGTCGACCACCGCCTGGGACACACGCCGCGAGATCCGGAGACTCTCGTCGGGATCCTCCGTCCGCACGAGGGTCCTGCTGGTGTGCAGCACGACGTCGCCGCGCAGGAGCGCATCGGAGACGGCGGCGACGGCGCGCGACACCTCCTGCGTCCCGGTCTCGGGGTCGAGCAGACGGGGGACGTCGATCTCCACGACCGCCGCGAGGTCGCGGTTCGCGATGAGGTGGGCGAGCTGACGGCTGGTGAGTCCGACGTGGGACCCGACGACGATGAGGCCGCCGCGGGTGGCTCCGCCCTCGCCCGCCCGGTCGGTGGCGATGGGTTCGCGCCGGCGCTGCCCGATGCGCGCACGGAGGAACGGAGGTCCGACGCGGTAGACGAACGCGCGCCCCTCGGCCTCGACGATCTCGAGTCCGAGCGCCAGCTGCACGAGGTCCTCTTCGACGACGGCGTCGACGACGATGGGCGCACCCTCGGGGGCCGATCGCAGGGCGTCGGCGACGGCCTCCGCGCTGTCCCGCAGCACGTCGATGTGCACCTCGACGACCTCGGACGCCGCGAAGCGCCCGTGCGACTTCTCCTCGACCCAGTCCGCCAGGCGCGAGGAGGCGAACCCGAAGGTCGAGTCCTTCGCGAACTCGGTCTCGCCGATGGGGGTGAAGTCGCCGGCGTCGAGCATCCCGTGCGTTCCGCGCACCGTGATGCGCCCGGCATCCGGGAAGGCGGGGACGATGACCACGTTCGCGATGGGGGCCCCTCCCGCGTTCGAGACCTCCGACGAGATGACGTCGGGCTCGAGCGGGTAATGACCGCGCAGGGTGGAGTCGCTCCGGCTGACGAACGCGACCCGCAGGTCCGCCGTGGCCGCGGCGTCCATCGCGTTGCGCACGACCTCGCGGTTGACCCGCTCCGCGGACTCGGGATCGAGGCTCCGCGAGTTCGTCAGCACGTAGACCGCCGGGGCGCCCGAGGCGAAGGCCCACGCGAAGTCGTCGACGTCCCACGCGCCGAGGACGGGGAGGTCGGCGACCGACTGCGTGCCGGTGGGATCGTCGTCGAGCACGACGAACACGCGCCCGCTGCGCGCGACGCGAGCGGCGAGGGCGTCGACGTCGGGTTCGGCGGCCGGCGGCAGCGCGTGCAGATCGATGGATGCCACGTTCACTCCTCGTCATCGAGTGAGCGGCTCCCGCGCCGCTCTGCTGTCAGGTGTATGACAGCATGCAGCAGACAGTCGTCAGGAGTCAAGCGGGCGACGACGACGCCCAGCTCAGTGGAGGACGTAGTGGCGCAGATCGTCGAGCGTCTGCTGCAGGTGATGCTCCATGGCGGCGCGTGATGCAGCGCTGTCCCGGGAACGCAGCGCCGCGACGATCGCGCGGTGCTCGTGGATCGCATGCCGTTGGATCTCCGGCACCCGCGACGTCTCGGTACGACGATCGGCGAGCACCTCGGTCAGCGGGGCCAGCAGGACCGCGAGGAAGAGGTTGCCCGACGCCTCGAGGATGACGCTGTGGAATCGCAGATCGGATGCCACGAAAGCATCCACGTCCGCGGCCTTCGACGCGTCCTCCATCGCCGTGATGCAGGCCTCGCAGTCCTCGAGCGCCGAATCCGAGATCAGGGGGGCCGCGAGCGCGGCCGCTTCGCACTCGATGAGGCGGCGTGTGGAGATCAGCTGCTCCGACACGGTCGCGTCGTCGCCGTGAGCGGCCCGGTAGCGCAGCGCATCCGGTACCGAGCGCCATGCCTCGACAGGAGCCACCCGGGAACCGATGCCGGACACCACCCGCACGATGCCGCGCGTCGTGAGCGTGCGCAGGGCCTCCCGCACGGTGACCCGGCTGACGTCGAACTGCTCCCCGATCTCGGCCTCGCTCGGTAGCGGATCGCCGGGTCCGAACTCCCCCGCCACGATCCGGTCGAACAGATCGTCGGCCACGGTGTTCACCAGGGATTTCCGGCGGCTCACCGGGTGGTCCTCCGTGGCACGGGCGTCCGCCGCAGGCCCACCAGTCGCACCGCCGTCATGGGTCCAGCGTACGACCTCCGCCCGGGCGATCCCGTCGCGCCCCCTCGGGCGGATGCGGCGGCGGATATGCGAAAAGCCGACCCGAAGGTCGGCTTCTCGTTTCGCGAGAGTGGAGCCTAGGAGATTCGAACTCCTGACATCCTGCTTGCAAAGCAGGCGCTCTACCAGCTGAGCTAAGGCCCCGCGAGGGAAGGGGTGGGGCTACCAGGACTTGAACCTGGGACCTCTTCATTATCAGTGAAGCGCTCTAACCGCCTGAGCTATAGCCCCGTCTCGCTGACGTGATATCAACCTCGAAGACTTTACCGGACTCGCGAGGTTTTGACGAATCGACGTCAGTTCGAGGTGAAACCGACGAGCAGACCGCCGGTCACCTTCACCGCGAGGTTGTAGATGCCGGCCATCACGGCGCCGAGAACGGTCACGACGACCAGGTTGAGGATGGCCACGATCGCCGCGAACGCCATCACCTGCGGCAGTCCGATGTACTGCGAGAGCGTCGCCCCGCCGTCGGTGAAGCTGGTGAAGAACTCGTCGAGCTTCGTGAGCAGCGTCGCCGAGACCACCAGGTAGATCAGGAAGTACGACACGACGGTCACGATCGCGAGAGCGACCGCCACCAGGAACGACAGCTTCACGGCCGACCAGAAGTCGATGTACACCAGGCGCAGCCGCACCTGCTTGGCGGGGGTCTTGTGAGTCGACTTCTTGGCGAGCTTGTCGGCTACCGTGCTCATGCGTCAGTACTTTCCTCGGGGGTCTCGGGAGTGGAGGCGCTGGCCTCGTCCGCATCATCTGCGGTGGGCTCCGCGGGTGTCTCCGTCGTCTCGGTCAGGTTGCGCTCGGCGTTGCGGGCGATCGCGATGATCTTGTCGTCGCCGCCTGCGCGGGCGAAAACGACACCCATCGTGTCGCGTCCCTTGGCGGGCACCTCGGCCACGGAGGAGCGTACCACCTTGCCGCTGGCAAGAACCACAAGGACCTCGTCGGTCTCGGACACCATCATTCCGCCCGCGAGCACGCCGCGATCGTCGGTCAGACGGGCCACCTTGATGCCCAATCCGCCGCGGTTCTGCATGCGGTATTCGGTCACCGCCGTGCGCTTGGCGTAGCCGCCCTCGGTGACGACGAACACGTACTCATCGTCCTTCGCGACGGATGCCGAGAGCAGGCTGTCGCCCTCGCGGAAGTCCATGCCCTTCACGCCCGACGTGGAGCGGCCCATCGGTCGCAGCGCGCTGTCGGTGGCGGAGAAGCGCAGCGACATGCCCAAGCGACTGATCAGGAGGATGTCTTCGCCCTCGTCGACCAGCAGCGCGCTGACGAGCTCGTCGGCGCCGCCCTGCTCGGCGTCGTCGCCCTCGTCGGAGGCCTGACCGCGCAGCTTGATCGCGATCACACCGCCCTGACGGTTGGTGTCGTACTCCTCGAGGCGGGTCTTCTTCACCAAACCGCCCCGGGTGGCGAGAACGAGGTACGTCGCCACCTGGTAGTCGCGGATGTCGAGGATCTGTGCGATCTCCTCGTCGGGCTGCAGGGCGAGCAGGTTCGCGACGTGCTGACCCTTGGCATCCCGACCGGCCTCGGGAACCTCGTACGCCTTCGAGCGGTAGACCCGGCCCTTGTTCGTGAAGAACAGCAGCCAGTGGTGCGTCGTCGTGACGAAGAAGTGCTCCACCACGTCGTCGGCGCGCAGCTGTGCGCCCTTCACACCCTTGCCGCCGCGGTGCTGCGAGCGGTAGTTGTCGCTGCGCGTGCGCTTGATGTAGCCGTCACGGGTGACGGTGACGACCATCTCCTCCTCGGCGATGAGGTCTTCGATCGACACGTCGCCGTCGAATCCGTGCAGGATCTCGGTGCGACGGTCGTCGCCGAAGCGGTCGACGATGGCCGTCAGCTCGTCGCGGATGATCGTGCGCTGACGACCGGGAGTGGCGAGGATGTCGTTGTAGTCGGCGATGCGCGCTTCGAGCTCGGTGGCCTCGTCGACGATCTTCTGGCGCTCGAGGGCCGCGAGACGGCGCAGCTGCATGTCGAGGATGGCCTGGGCCTGCACGTCGTCGATGTCGAGGAGCTTCTGCAGTCCCTCGTTGGCATCCTGGGCCGTGGGCGACCGGCGGATGAGCGCGATGACGTCGTCGAGGGCGTCGAGAGCCTTGAGGTAGCCGCGCAGGATGTGCATGCGCTCTTCGGCCTTGCGCAGGCGGTAGCGCGTGCGACGGACGATGACCTCGACCTGGTGGTCGATCCACAGGCTGATGAAGCCGTCGAGCGGGAGGGTGCGGGGCACGCCGTCGACGATCGCCAGCATGTTGGCGCCGAAGTTCTCCTGCAGCTGCGTGTGCTTGTACAGGTTGTTCAGCACGACCTTGGCGACCGCGTCGCGCTTGAGGACGATGACGAGTCGCTGACCGGTGCGGCCCGAGGTCTCATCGCGGATGTCGGCGATACCGGTGATCTTGCCCTCGCGCGCGAGGTCGCCGATCTTGACGGCGACGTTGTCGGGGTTGACCTGGTACGGCAGCTCGGTGATCACCAGGCACGTCCGGCCCTGGATCTCCTCGATGTTGACCACCGCGCGCATCGTGATCGACCCGCGGCCGGTGCGGTAGGCGTCCTTGATGCCGCGGGTGCCGAGGATCTGGGCCGCGGTCGGGAAATCGGGACCCGGGATGCGGTCCATGAGGGCTTCGAGCAATTCCTCGCGGGTGGCATCCGGATGTTCGAGAGCCCAGAGCGCTCCGGCGGAGACCTCGCGGAGGTTGTGCGGCGGGATGTTCGTCGCCATGCCGACCGCGATGCCGACCGAGCCGTTGACGAGCAGGTTCGGGAACCGCGACGGGAGGACCGTCGGCTCCTGCGTCTGACCGTCGTAGTTGTCCTCGAAGTCGACGGTCTCTTCTTCGATGTCGCGCACCATCTCGAGCGCGAGCGGAGCCATCTTGGTCTCGGTGTACCGCGGGGCGGCGGCGCCCTGGTTTCCGGGCGAGCCGAAGTTGCCCTGGCCGAGGGCCAGGGGGTAGCGCAGCGACCACGGCTGCACGAGACGCACGAGGGCGTCGTAGATCGGCGCGTCACCGTGCGGGTGGTAGTGCCCCATGACCTCGCCGACCACGCGGGCGCACTTCGAGAACGACTTGTCGGGGCGGAAACCCCCGTCGTACATGCCGTAGATCACACGGCGGTGCACCGGCTTCAGACCGTCGCGGACGTCGGGCAGCGCGCGCCCGACGATGACACTCATCGCGTAGTCGAGGTAGCTCCGCTGCATCTCGAGCTGCAGGTCAACCTGGTCGATCCTGCCGTGGTTGTGTGCGGCCACGTCGCGGACGTCGCCGGGCTCGGGAGTGTTTTCGTCAGCCATGGGTTCTCAGTTTCGTGTCGTCGTTCGTCGTCGGCCGGGCCGGACTCAGATGTCGAGGAAGCGGACGTCTTTGGCGTTGCGCTGGATGAAGCTGCGTCGCGACTCGACGTCTTCGCCCATCAAGACCGAGAAGATCTCGTCGGCCGCGGCCGCGTCGTCGATCGTGACCTGCTTCAGCGTGCGGGTCTCCGGGTCCATCGTGGTCTCCCAGAGCTCGTGGTCGTTCATCTCGCCGAGACCCTTGTAGCGCTGGATGCCGTTGTCCTTCGGGATCCGGCGACCGGACGCCTGGCCGTCGACGAGCATCGCGTCGCGCTCACGGTCGCTGTAGGCGTACTCGTGAGCGTGGTTCGACCACTTCAGACGGTAGAGCGGCGGCTGGGCGAGGTAGACGTAACCGGCCTCGATCAGTCCGCGCATGTAACGGAACAGCAGCGTCAGCAGCAGCGTCGTGATGTGCTGACCGTCGACGTCGGCATCCGCCATCAGAACGATCTTGTGGTAGCGCGCCTTGGCCATGTCGAAGTCTTCGCCGATGCCCGTGCCGAAGGCCTGGATCATCGCCTGGACTTCCTTGTTGCCCAGGGCGCGGTCCAGACGCGCACGCTCGACGTTCAGGATCTTGCCGCGCAGCGCGAGGATCGCCTGCGTGTGGGGATCGCGCCCCTGCACGGCCGAGCCGCCGGCGGAGTCACCCTCGACGAGGAAGATCTCGCTGATCGAGGGATCCTTCGACGTGCAGTCCTTGAGCTTGTCGGGCATGGCCGCCGACTCGAACACGCTCTTGCGGCGAGCGGTCTCACGGGCCTTGCGAGCGGCCAGACGGGCGGTCGCGGCATCGATCGCCTTGCGGATGATGTTCTTCGCCTGACCCGGGTTGCGGTCGAACCAGTCGCCCAGCTTGTCTCCCACGACCTTCTGCACGAACGCGCGCGCCTCGGTGTTGCCGAGCTTGGTCTTGGTCTGCCCCTCGAACTGCGGCTCCGACAGCTTCACGGAGATGACCGCGGTAAGACCCTCGCGGATGTCGTCACCGGTGAGGTTGTCGTCCTTCTCCTTGAGGAGGTTGTTCGCGCGGGCGTAGCGGTTGACGAGCGTGGTCAGAGCGGCACGGAAGCCCTCCTCGTGCGTGCCGCCCTCGTGCGTGTTGATGGTGTTGGCGTAGGTGAAGACGTTCTCGGTGTAGGCGGTCGTCCACTGCATCGCCAGCTCGAGCGCGATCTTGCGATCAGTGTCCTCGGACTCGACCTCAATGATCTCGTCGTTGACCACATCGGCCTTGCGCACGCGGTTGAGGTGCTCGACGTAGTCGACCAGACCGCGCTCGTAGAGGAACGAGTCGTGACGCGCCGCGGTGACCTCTTCTCCGGGCTCGCCCTCGGTGACCATCGCCTGCGGGCGCTCGTCGCGCAGGCTGATGCGCAGACCCTTGTTGAGGAACGCCATCTGCTGGAAGCGCGTGCGCAGGGTGTCGTAGTCGAAGTCGACGGTGTCGAAGATCGTGGCATCCGGCCAGAACGTGATCGAGGTGCCGGTGTCTTCGCTGGCCTCGCCCTGCGCGAGCGGGGCCTGGGGAACGCCGCCGTCGCGGAACGACTGACGCCAGACGTGACCCTGGCGCTTCACCTCGACCTCGAGCCGGGTCGACAGCGCGTTCACGACCGAGGAGCCGACGCCGTGGAGGCCGCCGGAGACCGCGTAGCCGCCACCGCCGAACTTGCCACCGGCGTGCAGCACGGTGAGCACGACCTCGACGGTCGACTTGCCCTCGGTGCGGTGCATGTCGACCGGGATGCCGCGGCCGTTGTCGATCACGCGGACGGCACCGTCGCTCATGATCGTCACGTCGATGGTGTCGCAGTAACCGGCGAGGGCCTCGTCGACGGAGTTGTCGACGATCTCCTGCACGAGGTGGTGGAGTCCTCGCTCACCGGTGGACCCGATGTACATGCCGGGGCGCTTGCGAACGGCCTCGAGCCCTTCGAGCACCTGGATGGCGTCTGCCCCGTACTCGTTGGGAACCTTCGCGGGGGTGGTCGCTTCGGGTTCCTCGGAAACGTTGTCGGGGTTCTCGGACGTCATGAGTAAACGCGCTCCAGATCGATTCGTCGGAATCTCCATCTTACCGCGCGGGGCCCGCCGAAATGGCGTGTACGCCTCTACGCGGGGAGAAATCGTGTCGAACCGGGACCGACCATGGCCTAACCGTAGGTATCGCGCGGACCGCGGCCTGGAACGGCTCTGGGCCCCCATTTCCAAGAGGGGACGTCGGGCCCGACGAAGCGGATCGCCTCGACTCCCGCCTCGGGGAAGCGCCGGACGATCTCCGAGAGGATGTGCGCGCGCATGAGCTGCAGTTGCTTCGCCCACGCCGTCGAGTCGGCCTGCACCGTCAGCGTGCCGTTGTCCAACGCCACGGGCCGGGTGTGCGCGGCCGTCTCGGCGCCGGCCACCTCGTCCCAGGTGCGCACGAGGTCCTCACGCGAGAGCTGCGGCTCCCACCCCGCCGATCGCGTGAGCGTGGAGAGGACGTCGCCGAGGCCGTGCGGGTCGCGTCCGGGGGTGAAAGGCGCGTTCTCGCCGTCGTCGGCGCGACGCCGACGCTTCCTCTTCCGATAGGGCGACGGTTCGAGCCCGCGGAGCCGCAGGTAGGTGGCCATGGTCTCGGGGAGTTCCGGCTCCTCAGTCATCGGCGCTCTCCCGGATGCGACCGGCCTCGACCCGCACGACGTGGGCTCGGAGGGCGTCGGGCACGTCTTCTTCGACGGCGGAGGTGACGATGACCTGCTCAAAGCCGCCCGCCAGCTCGGCCAGGCGCGTGCGGCGACCGGCGTCGAGCTCGGCGAAGACGTCGTCGAGGATGAGGACGGGGTCGCCCAAGCGGGATTCGGCCCGCAGGAGTTCCGCGGAGGCCAACCGCAGGGCGAGCGCGACCGACCAGGATTCGCCGTGCGACGCGTACCCCTTGACCGGGAGGCCGCGCACCTCGAGCACGAGGTCGTCGCGGTGCGGTCCGACGAGGGTCAGCCCCCGCTCGAGCTCTGCGGAGCGCCGGGCGGCGAGGGCGGCGCGGAACTGGTCCGCGAGCGGTCCGGCCGGCCCTTCTGCCGCCCCGGCGTCACCCTCTTCGGGGTCGCCGCCGCCCACCGACAGCGCCCACGACAAGCGGGGCCCGTGGTCGTCGCCGGCGATCGAGGCGTACGCGCTGGCGACCGGGGCCGAGAGATCGGATGCCAGGGCGAGGCGCGCCTCGATCACTTCGGTGCCGAGGGACACCAGCTTCTCGTCCCAGACGTCGAGCGTGCTCAGCGCGTCGCCGCGCACTCCGCGTGCGCGCGCGGACTTCAACAGGGCGCTGCGCTGGCGCAGCACCCGGTCGTAGTCCGAGAGCACGGCCGACATGCGCGGGCTGCGCTGCACGATCAGCTGGTCGGCGAAGCGACGACGCGAGGAGGGGTCGCCCCGCACGATCTGGAGGTCTTCCGGGGCGAACAGCACGACCTGGGCGTACCGCGGGAGTTCGGAGGTGCGGACGTTCACCCCGTTGACGCGCGCCTTGTTCGCTCCCTGGCGGTTGAGCTGCAGCTCGAGCAGCACGGTGCGCTCACCGTGGGCGAGCCGCGCGCGGACGATCGCGGCATCCGTTCCGTCGCGCACCATAGGGGCGTCGTTCGACACTCGGTGCGAGCCGAGGGTGGCAAGGTACGCGACGGCCTCGACGAGGTTCGTCTTGCCCTGTCCGTTGCGTCCGACGAAGAGATTGGCGCCCGCGGAGAGCGAGACGTCGGCACCCGCGTAATTGCGGAAGTCCTTCAGTCCCAACTGCTCGACGATCACCGAGTCAGACTACCCGCCGCCTCCGACACGGTGACGGCGGACGGGTCGGGCTCCGTGCGTCAGCGCAGCAGCAGGTTGGGCTGCAGAAGGTACTTGAACGACCCCTCGCCGCCCTTGTCTACCGAGGTCTGCGGGGTGACCAGCACGGGGCTGAGCTTGTTCGCGTTGTCGCTCGAGGTGAACGTGATGCGCGTGAACTCGCTGCGCACCGCCCCGAGCGACTCCAGCAGGTACTGGGGGTTCAGACCGAGGGTCACCTCGTCGCCGACCAGGGTCGCGTCGACGGACTCCGTCGCGCGCGCCTGCTCGGTGCCCGACGCGTCCATGGACACGCCCTCGGGACCGAAGGTGAAACGCAGGGGCGCGGAACGATCGAGCACCAGCGCGACACGGCGGACCGCTTCGGCGAGCTCGGCGGTGTTCACGACGCTGTGGTGCTCGGTCTGAGCCGGGAAAAGGCGACGCACGGGCGGGAAGTTGCCCTTGATGAGCAGGGACGTGACGGTCTTGTTTCCCGACGAGAAAGCAATGATCTCGCGGTCTCCCGACCCGGAGAAGGCGATCGAGATATCGCCGCCGTGGGCGAAGGTCTTGCCGACCTCCTGGAGGGTGCGTGCCGGCACGAGCGCCGAGGTCGGCTCGTCGGATGCCGCGGCACCGCCGTCCCAGGGGATCTCGCGCAGCGCGACGCGGTAGCGGTCGGTCGCGACGAGGCTGAGCTGCGTGCCCGTGACCTCGAGCTGGACACCGGTGAGCACGGGGGTGACGTCGTCGCGGGAGGCGGCGAACGCCACCTGGGCGATCGCGGTCGCGAACTCGTCGGCCGGCACGAGGCCCGATTCCCCCGTGACCTCGGGGATCGCGGGGTATTCCTGCACGGGCATGGATGCCAGGGTGAATCGGGCCGAGCCGCACGTGAGCAGGATGCCGCCGTCATCGTCGACCGCGATCTGGATCGGAGCGTTCGGCAGGCGGCTCGCGATGTCGCTGAGCAGTCGGCCGTGGACGAGGATCGTGCCCGGCTCGTCGACCGTCGCCTCGATGGTGGTGCGAGCGGATGCCTCGTAGTCGAAGGCTGCGAGGGTGAGTCCCTGCTCCCCCGCCTCGATGAGCACACCGGCCAGGATCGGCTGCGGATTGCGCTGGGGCAGGAGCTTGACCACGAACGAGACGGCTTCGCTGAACACATCGCGATTGACGTGGAACTTCACGGGCGCTCCCTTGACGGCGGGTATGGCTTACCCATGCTAGTGCCCTGCTCCCGCAGTCCCCGTCGTCCGCCGTTTGCACGGCAAGGTCATCGGATCTCTCTTAACACGGATAAAGGATCTTCATCTTGTTAACCGCTGTGGAGACTGTGGATAACTCTCGACACGCGTGTTAACACAAGGGATCGAAGCGTCGGTGGGCTGTGGACGCTTTGCGGAGACCCTGGGCAGTTAACAGCGATCGCGGATGCGGCCCCCTCGGCGTCATCCACAGTGTTAACGCGTTCGTGCACATCTCATCCGCAGCAAATCAGAGTTATCCACAGGTTTTCCACACTGTGTAGAACCGGCTGAAAGATATCGCTCAGCGGCGTTTCGCGGCGAGCTGGCGCGCGAAAACGACCGAGGGGTCCGTCCGAAACCTCGGACGGACCCCTCGGGGAGAGGAGCGCTCAGCGCATGCGGCCGAGCTGGCTCGTGATCTCGGAGACCTGGTTGAAGATGGAGCGGCGCTCCTTCATGAGGTCGCTGATCTTCTTGTAGGCGTACATGACCGTGGTGTGGTCGCGGTTGCCGAAGAGCTGCCCGATCTTCGGCAACGACAGACTCGTGCGCTCCCGGCAGAGGTACATGGCGATCTGTCGGGCCGTCGCCACGGCCTGCGACCGGCTCGATCCGTAGAGATCGTCGACGGAGAGTTTGAAGTACTGCGCGGTCGCGGTGATGATGTCGGTCGGCGAGATCACGTTCGCGTCGTTCTGGTCGATGATGTCGCGGAGCACCGTCTGCGCCAGCGACATGTCGAGCGTCGAGCGGTTCAGGCTCGCGAACGCGGAGACACGGATGAGGGCGCCCTCGAGTTCGCGGATGTTCGACGAGACGACGGTGGCGATGTATTCGAGGACGTCGTCGGGGATGAGCAGACGCTCGCTCTGGGCCTTCTTGCGGAGGATCGCGATGCGCGTCTCGAGGTCGGGTGCCTGGACGTCGGTGATCAGACCCCATTCGAAGCGGCTTCGCATGCGGTCTTCGAAACCGGTCAGTTGCTTCGGAGGCAGGTCGCTCGTGATGACGACCTGCTTGTCGTGATCGTGCAGCGTGTTGAAGGTGTGGAAGAACGCCTCCTGGGTCTCGGCGCGACCCTGAAGGAACTGGATGTCGTCGATGAGCAGGATGTCGACGTCGCGGTAGCGGGCTTGGAAGGCCGAACCGCGGTTGTTGGCGATCGAGTTGATGAAGTCGTTCGTGAACTCTTCGCTCGAGACGTAGCGAACCCGGATGCCGGCGTACATGCTCGCGGCGTAATCGCCGATGGCGTGCAGCAGGTGCGTCTTGCCCAGGCCGGAATCGCCGTAGATGAAGAGGGGGTTGTAGGCCTTGGCGGGCGCCTCGGCGACCGCGACGGCGGCGGCGTGAGCGAAGCGGTTGGACTGACCGATCACGAAGTTGTCGAAGGTGTACTTCGGGTTCAGTCGTGTGTCGTTGCGCGAGGCCGGAACGATCGGCTCGGGGGTCTGCTCGATCGACGGCCCGTGCGAGCCGGAGTTCGCCGGCGAACGGTCGGGAGTCGTCATCGCCGGTGAGGTCGACGGCCGCGGGGCGTCGACGAGGTCCGGGTTCACGACGACGCGGAACGTCCCGACCGACGGGTCTTCTCCCTGCACCTGGGCGAGCGCCTCCATGATGGGGGCTCGCATGCGCTTGTTGAACTGGGCCGCGGTCAAGTCGTTGGGGACGTCGAGATACAGCGTCCCTCCCATCACGCCCTGCGGAACCGCGAGGTTGAGAAAGCCGTGCAGCTGCGGGGTGACGCGATCGTCGGTGAGAAGATGGTCCAGCACAGCTGACCAGACGGGGACATCCGGTACTTCGTGCAGAGACATGTCCCCTCCGGGGTCTAGACGCGACGGGTGATCGACGTGTCGCGCCGAACCTGTGGATAACTTCCGGGGCCACGCTAGTTCGCGGCTCTCGCGGAGCAAAATCCACTGTAAGACCCGGCCGCGTGTCTTTGCCACGCTTGTGGACAACGCCTGGGGATAATGGCCGGTCGGCTCCTCGGTTTGAGTTAACGGCGCGCGCGACGTAGCCTTAGTCGGTTGACTTATGCCTATACGGCAGTCCCGACCCCGTCCCCGGCAGAAGAGCATCGGGCGACACCACCTCCGGAGTGACCCATGAGCAAGCGCACCTTCCAGCCCAACAACCGCCGCCGCGCCAAGAAGCACGGCTTCCGCGCCCGCATGCGCACGCGTGCCGGCCGCGGCATCCTTTCGGCGCGTCGCGCCAAGGGCCGCACCGAGCTCTCGGCCTGATAGACCCGGTGCTCGCGAAGCCGAACCGACTCACCCGCGGATCGGACTACAAAGCCACAGTCCGACGGGGCTCTCGTTGTGCCGGAGCGCACACGATCACCTACGTCGGCTCGTCGGCCGAGACCGATTCGCCTCGCTTCGGCTTCATCGTGAGCCGACAGGTCGGCTCCGCTGTCACCCGCAACACCATCCGCCGCCGCCTCAAAGCAGTGTGCGCCGAGGCGCTCCCGTCCATCCGCGGGGGCGCCTCGATCGTCATCCGCGCACTTCCCTCCGCCGCCACGATCGACTACGCGACCCTTCGCGCCGACGTGGTGAGGTGCCTCGAACGAAAAGCGTCAGCATGAGCGCTTCGACACTCCCGACGTCCTCCACGGGGACCGGTCGCCTTCGAGCGGATGCCGTCCTGGCATCCGTCCCGCTCCTCCCGCGTAATGCGGGGCTCGCGCTGCTGCACGCCTACCGAGCGACGATCTCGCACGTCTACGGCGACGTGTGCAAGTACTACCCGTCCTGCTCCGCCTATTCGGTGGGCGCCGTTCAGCAGCACGGACTCGTGAAGGGCATCGCGTTCACCGCGGCCCGTCTCGCACGGTGTCATCCCTGGGCTCAGGGTGGCATCGACGACGTCCGTCCTCATCGGGCCTTCCGCCACGAACTCACTCGGCACGGATTCGTCGTGCCCGCCCGAAAGGACTGATCGTGCAATTCGATCTCATTGGGACCATCCTCTGGCCGCTGAAATGGGCGGTCGAGCTCGTGCTGGTGGGCTGGCACGCATTGTTCACGGCCCTCGGAATGCCGCCGGCAGCCGGTCTGACGTGGGTGCTCTCGATCATCGGCCTGGTCCTCATCGTCCGCGCGGCTCTCATCCCGCTCTTCGTGAGGCAGATCAAGAGCCAGCGCAAGATGATGGAGATCGCCCCCGAGCTCCGCAAGGTGCAGGAGAAGTACCGCGGCAAGCGGGACCAGCTCTCGCGTGAGGCGATGAGCCGCGAGACGATGGCGCTGTACAAGAAGCACGGCACCACCCCCGTGTCCAGCTGTCTGCCCCTGCTGGTGCAGATGCCGATCTTCTTCGCCCTCTTCAGCGTGCTGAACGA
This sequence comes from uncultured Microbacterium sp., assembly GCF_947489255.1. Lineage (GTDB taxonomy): Bacteria > Actinomycetota > Actinomycetes > Actinomycetales > Microbacteriaceae > Microbacterium > Microbacterium phycohabitans. Next base: position 55,893 of record NZ_CANLCY010000001.1, on the reverse strand, counting down.
CGTGTCGAAGCACGCGGCGAGCGGCGTCGGTGGTGTGGGGCTGCTCACGCCCGAGCTCACGACCGAGTTCTACGACGCACGCCTCTTCGACGTGGCATCCATGCACGTGAACCTCGTCACCGCGTGGACTCAGCCCGACGGTCAGGTCACCGTCGCGATCCTCCTGACGCTGGTCGTGCTCATGATCGGCTCGCAGTTCTTCACCCAGCTGCAGATCATCTCGAAGAACCTGTCGCCCGAGGCCAAGACCGGTCAGGCGTACCAGATGCAGAAGATCATGCTCTACATCCTGCCGCTGGCCTTCATCTTCTCGGGTGTCTTCTTCCCGCTCGGTGTCGTCATCTACTGGTTCGTCAGCAACCTGTGGACGATGGTGCAGCAGTTCGTCGTCATCCGTGAGATGCCCACGCCGGGCTCGGATGCAGCGAAGGCCCGCGAAGAGCGACTCGCGCGCAAGGGCAAGGCGATCGATTCGTCGGGCAAGGTCGTGCCGATCGAGAAATACGAAGCCGAGCAGCAGCGTCTCCTCGAGGAGGCCGAGCGTGCCCGTGCCGCGGCCCCCAAGCGTCAGCAGCCTGTCGGCAAGCAGCGCGCGAAGAAGCAGCAGTCCGCCAAGAACACCGGTGCCGCGGGCGGGTCCGCCGGCAGCCCCGGCTCCTCCCCCGCTTCCTGACATCCGGAGATCACGATGACGACGTCCGATCAGATCGCCCCCGACCAGACCGCCGCCACGGAAGAGCAGCTCGAGCAGGAAGGCGACATCGCCGCCGACTACCTCGAGGGGCTCCTCGACATCGCCGACATCGACGGCGATCTGGCGATGGATGTCCGTGGCGGGCGCGCATACGTGTCCGTCGAAGCCGAGGATGCCGCGGCCCTTGGGAGCCTGTCCCACCCCGACACGGTTCAGGCGTTGCAGGAGCTGACGCGGTTGGCCGTGCAGAACTCGACGGGCCGTTTCTCGCGACTCATCCTCGACATCGGTGGATCTCGAGACGCACGACAGCGGCAGCTCGAGACCCTGGTCGACCGCGCCATCGCCCGGTTGGACGAGGGAGCATCGCAGGCATCGCTGCCCGCGATGTCGAGCTACGAGCGCAAGCTCGTGCATGACATCGCCGCGGACCGCGGGTACGCCTCGGAGTCGTTCGGCGAAGGAGCCGATCGTCACACCGTGCTGCGTCGCGGCTGAGGCCGGAGATGCCGGAACAGCTCGAAACCGAGCCGGCCGTCGCCGCGTCGATCTTCGGCGAGAACATCGACCGTGCTCGCCGGTTCACGGAGAACCTGGCGCGGCACGGCGAAGAACGCGGTCTGATCGGCCCGCTCGAGGTCCCTCGACTGTGGACGCGCCACATCCTCAACAGCGCGATCGCGGCGCCCTACTTCCATGGCCGTGCGGTCGACGTGGGGTCGGGGGCGGGTCTTCCCGGGCTGGTGCTGGCGATCGCCCGGCCCGACGTGGAGTGGACGCTGATCGAGCCCATGGAGCGTCGCACGGCGTGGCTGTCGGAGCAAGTCGCGGAGCTGTCCCTCTCCAACGTCACCGTGGCGCGTATGCGCGGTGAGGAGTGGACCGGAGGTCGCGTGTTCGACGTCGCCACCGCTCGTGCGGTGAGCGCGCTGCGCACCCTGCTCCCCTTCACCGCACCGCTCGTGCGCCCGCAGGGACGTCTGGTGTTCCTCAAGGGTGCCAACGTGGGCGCGGAGCTGGAAGCGGCGTCGAAGCAGGTACGGAAGTTCGCTCTGGAGGACGTGTCGATCGAAGTCGTCGGCGACGGCGTTCTTGATGAGCCAACGCGGGTCTTCGTCGCGACCGTGGCGCGCTGATATCGAGCTGCCCTTTCAAAAAGACCTCTGATCAGGAATTTTCCTGGAGAGCTGTCAGTCGTGATCGCGGCTCGGTGTCGGAGCGTGGCTCTGAGGCGGAACGCGCCCGGGGGTCAGCACGGGTGCTTCCGGGAGTCACGTGTTGACGCCTGAGACCGGTCGCGCACTGGCCCGCGTTTTCTCGGCGATGATTCGGAGACTGATCGGCTATCGTCCGTGTGTTCGGATCGAGGATGCCGTTCGGCCGGCGCGTCATGAGCTCTGGAGACAACAATTCCTGCGGTTCTTCGCAGCGCACGCCGACAGTGGATCGACGAGCGGATCGACGTGCGATGTGAGGGGGTCGGCTGTGCGCGGGTGGACGGGGCTGTGGGCGGCGAGCCGCGTCCCTGCAAGGGTCACGATGGGTCTGCTCGAGAGGGGGTGGCGCCCAGCCGTTCCGTTGGGGACGCGAAACGTCTCGCAGATGCGGGTCGGGTCGCGCGACACGACGGTTCGCTCCCTCGTGCTGGTTCGTCATCCATCCACCCGCTCTGAGAGGTGAGACGCTTCGCCGGTATGGCCCGCCGAAACCGACCCGTTTGTGCCGGCGGGCCATGTCGCCGTCCGCGTGTCCGCTCGAGGATGGGGAACGTCCCAGCGCGTGGCTGACGACCGGGCCGGCTATTTCTCGGCGAGGGGCCGCCGATCAGATCCCCGTCGAGGCGGTGAGACGTCGTCGACGGGCTGAGAGTCCACGGGGCTCCTCCCCCAAGACGTCATAGCGGGTGCGTCGGACTGTGGACCGATGGCGACGTACGAGGGATGGGACTGGAGCATCACCTTCGGTGTCCGTAGATGGCGAACGCGCGGGTGGTGAGCCTGTTCCGCGTTGTTCCTCCTGCCATGGCGCGTTCTCTGACGGAGAACCGGTCGTCGTCTAGGCGCGATTTGCTGACGGATGGTTGGTCGCGTCTTGCAAGGTACTGGTGAGGGTTTCGATGAACCTGGCGCATGTGCGTAGTTCAGGTTCGATGCGCGGCGACAAGTCATTCGGACGACGCCGTTTCCGATAATGGGTTGTCGAGTGTGAGCTCGCGATCACCATACGCGTTTCGTCACCTCGTCCCCATCCTGCGGGTTGATGGCGGCGGGCAATGTTTCACGTGAAACGACGGAGATTGCAGAGGCGGGTTGAGGCTGATGCTGGGAAGAGGTGCCTTCAGGTCCTGTGTGCCTTCCGTCGGTTCTTGCGCGGGTCTCCCCCATGATCTCTCACGGGCCGCTCGGTGGTTCGGAATCGTTGACGTGAGGATTGCGAAGAGATTGCCCGCGCAACGCGAAGTGCGATGCAGGTGAGCATCGGTGTCACCGGCTCGCCGCCCCTGGCGGGGTGGCTGGACAGGAACGGGCAAGTGGATGGATTCGACACTTCCGTCAGCTTCTGCTTGCGGCCGCGCGGCTCGAGCAAGCGATAGTGGACTCTCTGAGCGATGCGGCAGCGTCGCATGGCGTCCCTGGGCGGTTCACACTCAGTGGTCAGAGAAGGCCCTCCCGTCCGCGTGGATAGGTCTGATGGTCGTTTTGCCGCCCGTCTGACCGACGAGGCTACGGCTGACCGCATTACCGCCCCCGTGATCGATGTCAGGAGACCTCCTGAGCACCCGTAGATGACGAGCGCTCGAGACCGGTCGAACTCGCCCAGTAGAGTCCTGGCTCGTTTCGCCTCCTCGTTCGGCTCTTCCAGTGAGAAGGGCTGAACATGCGTGTCACTCGACGGGTGGGAGCGTTCGTCCGCTTCGACCTGATGTCCCCGAGCGCCACCAGATTCTTCCGACGGGATCGATGTGCTGAGAGGAGGTGTCGGTCTGCAGTGCGGGGCGGAAGATCATCGGCCCCAGGGGCACCGCAGCGGTGCACGGGCGCTCCCCTGCCACGCTCCGGGCAGAGACCGCGGGTGATGTGGGCGAGAGCAGCCATCTGAGGCGCAGTACGCGAGATCTATGTTGGGTGAGCCGGCCTCGAGTGATGGAGGGGACGGATCAGTCGTCTGTGCATGCAACTTGTTTACACACAGCACAGCGCGGGGGTAGCCGCGATCTTCGAGTGCATGTTTCACGTGAAACGATCGCCGTGTGCGTGGGGCGCAACTGTGTCGTCACTCCGAACACGCGACTCTCGAACGCTGCACGTCAGGACACCGACACGCGACCGAACTCGACATAACGGCGCTTCGTGGGTGCGAATTGCTGGCGTGTCAAGTAGGTGCCGTTGCCCCTCCTCGTGTGCCGTCGACACGTGCATCTGATCGTCGCCAACCCGCTTGTCGGATCACTCGCGTGGCCTTGGTGCCCATTCGCAAGCCGGCGGCGGGACGCCGATAACCCAGTGCCGCTGTACGGCACACAGATGGGGCGGGTGTGACGGCTTCGCAGAAGTCGGTGCGCAGGCGGCGTGTTGTGCGCTCTGAGGCGACAACACCGCATCCGTTGTGGGTGCGGCTTTGAGACATCAGCTGACAGTGAGGATGTTTCACGTGAAACGGGAGGACATCGCTGCTGCCTTCGTTTCGCGGCTAGTGGAGCAGGATTGATAGGCACCCGAGGTGCGTGCCTCGGGAGGGACACATATGGGCAGAGCGGGCCTTGGCCGGGCATGTGCGTGTGCGAATGACGATGTCTGACGCGACGCGCTCTTTAGGATTCGGTGGGGCGGGTGCGGTTGAAACCTGCGGGTGGATCCCCGTATCCGGCTGTGACACGCCAGTGGGTGTCACAGAGTCGCCGGTTGGAGCCAGCAGGGACGGGTCCACAGCAGGGACGGGTCCACAGCAGGGACGGGTCCACCCACTGTGAGGGGGAGGCACGAGAACCCGTCACGCAAGGAGCGTCGCGAGGCTCACGCCGCGTCACTGATTGCCCCTCGCGGCGCTCATGGAACGCAGGAGGGGTCGGTGTGGATAGGTCCGGTCAGGAGTTGCTGCACGTTCTGGTCGAGGAGCTACTGCGCCGGTGACGAACGAAGTCCCATCGTAAACACCCACGCCCCGCACGAAGATGTCGTCAACATCGCCGACTATTGGGCATGGGAACCGGGGAGCAACCAACAGGACCGGTTGTGGTAGCTGAACCCTCCCCCCTCCCTCCCCCCCTAACCGTCGGGCGTCCTGCCCCTCGTTCAGCGGGCGTTGCCCGGATGCCTGGGTGGGCGGGACGATGATCATTTTCATCACGCCTCTCGCTGCGAGTTCTGCTTGAGAGGGGCGGTGGTGTCGAGACAGCAGCAGGGTGCCGAGAAGTGAGCACGACGGGAGATTTCGAACAGAGATGCACGTGTGTCGAATCACGGGCGCGAGTGCCGGAGTGCGTGGCGTTGTCCGTGGCCAGCGTGTCGAGAAGCATCCCGCTGAAGACGTGAATGAGTTTTGGATCGCACTGCAACTGTGTCTGAACTCGGGCGCTAGGCCTTCCGAAAGGGCGACCGACGCCGTTGGCAGTGTGGGTATCCGGTTTCCTCAGCGCCTCCGAGGCGCTCTGTGCGCAGAGCCCTGCCTAGTTGAGTCGTCACACGAGAATGGCCATCCGCACGGGGCAGGAGATTGCCCACGAAGAGCGGCTCGGATAAAGGAGGTCGCTCGGTGCTGGTTCCGAATGAAATGGTCGACGGTTCCCGGGGTCGCGTGACGCGCTTGAGCAGAGTCCGTCCTGTGCCGTGCTGTTGCGCAAGTCATTCTCGCTGTTCGCTTCGTTCGGCAGCGATTTCGTATCACACGGCCGAGGGGTGCCGTATCGCGCATTCCCGGCTTCACACGACACGGACGAGTATTTCCGATCCTTGGGGTCGCCGATCAGAGCCGGTCTCGCTGTGCGCTTCGTTCGTTGGTGATCCCACCTGACACGGTCGAGGTGTGCCGTTTCGAGCCTTGCCGCTGCCCACTATCGATCTCGAACGGCTCCTCGGTCGATTGTCGTTCCCCGTCGCCGTGGCGGTTGCTCCTGTTCTGAGGCGCGGCGCGGGTTCTACGGGATCCACCAAACGCTCACCCGCGAACGTCTTGGCCGTGCTTGGTCTGTTGGCCCGGAGTCTCAAGTGACAGTTGCCTAGTCGAACAGTCGCCGCATTGCCATGACGCGCCGCGCTCCCGTCCGGGTGCAGACGTGGGCACACACTCGACCGGGCGGATCGCGTTCGACTCCCTGGGTCCACCGAAGACACGTGTACGTTCAGCATGCCAAAGCGCGCGTTTCACGTGAAACATCGGAGCACTGTGATCACCGTAAGACTCCGGAGCGTCGTTCTACCGCGGAACCCATAGGACCCTGTTGCTTTTTGGACGCCCGGCAGTGAGGGAGTATTCACGGTCAGGAGAGCGACCAGGTTCTCGGCGGCCTCCTGTCCGGGCTCAGTTGAGAGAACCGCGAGCGTTCACGGCTTGATTCGGATTGACGTGACGCAAACACGTGTGCGTGTTTCACGTGAAACATCGAGGTGTCATCACTGCGCAGCCACAAATGTCGACGTCGTCGGACCCGCAAGGGCCATTCAGTAGTCGCGCCAGAAACGCGCGCCAGCATGCAATGGCCTAAGGGACCCAGGCCATCGCAGCCGTGGTGCGGTTGCCGGCAATGTCGCTGCGCCCACCTCATCGGTCGCCTTGAAGAGGGAGTTGCTTATCGCGGGTTCGATACGCCCGGGGCTCGCATAGAGACGTCGCGCGATTCGATGGGTGGACGAGTCCTCACGTGACGGTCGGAAGAAGATGATGCGCCGATGCGAATGGGTCTCGCGTCGTTAAGGGGTCTGCATACACCTGCCATCCCCAGCTCGCTGAACTACACGACTAGCTCTCCGTGCCAGCTCGCCAGGCCTGCTGGTCTGTCGCGATGAGAACTCTGGATAGAGCACTTCTTCGAACGCATGGAGCGCGAGCAGTTCGTGGCTAGGGCCATGAGCCGTCGAAGTCTGCCCTCTAGGGAGTGCGCGCTGAGGTGTTCTTCGTTAACCACCGGAGGGGGTTCAGCGTGCATGCGAGCATGCGTCGGCCCAAGTCTGAATGTCCGGTTGTTGGGGATGAACGGGGCCCTTCCGGGAGCGCTGACGACGGCTGAGCCCGCGATGATCGTGACCTCGGAACCCGACGATCCCGCCGATCGTTCGACTCGGGCGTGTGACGGGGGTGAGTCCCGTCGATGCGGGGGTGGAAGCGGCCCCAAAGGCTCATCCAGCTGGTACCGGAATCGATGTCAAAATGCCCGCAACGTTCAACGACGCGGAACGATCGAATGGCGCATCGAGCGTCGGGTGGCGGGTTCGGCCCGATCAGCCTCCTCGCCCAAATGACCGCGTCGCCTGTGTGCACCGCACTGCTCAGTCCGACCGGCAGGTTCGCCTCGGACTCAGTCAGCTGACGTCGGGGAACCGCGATATGAGCCACTTCTCAAGACGGTCCCTGTTCACCATGCGTGGAAGTCATCATCAAGGACGCACCACGCGGGTAGACTGGGCGAGTTCGCGACGGAGAGGTGTGTTTCACGTGAAACAGTCCGATGAGGCGTCCACGTCGTCGTTTTCGCTCGACGACTCCCCCATCGCTCGCGAGATCGCCGATCTGTCTGCCCGTCGTCGTGCGCTGGAAGCTGCGAAGGTGGAGCTCTCGGGTCGAACCCGCGTGTTCACCGTCTCGAATCAGAAGGGCGGAGTCGGCAAGACGACGACCGCCGTCAATGTCGCCGCGGCTCTCGCATCGGTGGGAGCGCGTGTCCTCGTCATCGATCTGGATCCTCAGGGAAACGCATCGACGGCGCTCGGCGTCGCGCACAACGCCGAGACGCCCAGCATTTACGACGTTCTCATCGACGAGTTCCCTCTCGTCGATATCGTTCAGACGAGCCCGGAGTCACCGAACCTCCTCTGTGCCCCCAGCACCATCCATCTGGCGGGAGCGGAGATCGAGCTCGTTTCCCAGGTGGCGCGTGAACATCGTCTCCGTGGAGCCCTGCGCGACTACCTGGCGATCGAGGACAATCACCTCGACTTCGTCATCATCGACTGTCCGCCCTCTCTGGGGCTGCTGACGATCAACGCATTCACTGCTGCTGACGAAGTCATGATCCCCATCCAGTGCGAGTATTACGCGCTGGAAGGCCTGAGCCAGCTGCTGGGCAGTGTGCAGATGATTCAGAAGCACCTCAACCCGACCCTGCACGTCTCGACGATCCTCCTGACGATGTACGACGGACGCACGCGCCTGGCGCAGCAGGTGGCGGAAGAGGTTCGGTCGCACTTCACGAGCGAGGTGCTCGACACCGTCATTCCGCGTTCGGTCCGCGTATCCGAGGCGCCGAGCTTCGGGCAGACGGTCATCGCGTACGATGGCCAGTCAGCGGGCGCCATCGCCTACCGCGAAGCAGCGGTGGAGATCGTCGCCCGAGACACCACGAAGAAGGGTTCCTGATGGCGAAGAGGACCGGACTGGGTCGCGGCATCGGCGCCCTCATCCCCACGGCGGAACCCTCGGAGGCTCGCCCGGTCGACGTGTTCTTCCCCGAAGGGAATGCAGCGTCGAAGAGCGACTCCCCCATGGAAGCTCCTTCCACCGAGGACGCTCTCGTCACCGTTCCTGGCGCTCGTCTCGTGCACATCGATCCGAAGTCGATCGTGCCCAATCCGCGTCAGCCGCGCACCCACTTCGATCCCGATGATCTTGCGGAACTCATTCACTCCGTTCGCGAATTCGGAGTGCTCCAGCCCGTCGTCGTCCGCGACAAGGGCGACGGCACGTATGAGCTCATCATGGGAGAGCGACGTACGCGTGCCTCCCGCGAGGCCGGCCTCGAGACCATTCCCGCCGTCGTGCGTGAGACGGATGACGAGTACCTGTTGCGCGACGCGCTGCTGGAGAACCTGCACCGGTCGCAGCTCAACCCGCTGGAAGAGGCCTCCGCCTACCAGCAGTTGCTCGAAGACTTCGGTATCACTCAGGAGGAGCTCGCGACGCGCATCGGGCGCTCCCGCCCGCAGATCAGCAACACCATCCGCCTTCTGAAGCTGCCGGTCCCGGTGCAGCAGCGTGTCGCGGCCGGCGTGTTGAGCGCGGGCCATGCTCGCGCGATCCTCTCCCTCGACGACGCGAAGGAGATGCAGAAACTCGCCGACAAGATCGTCAACGAGGACCTGTCGGTTCGAGCCGCCGAGGCGGCCGCGAAGATGCCCGGGGTCGCTCCGGTCCGCCAGAAGCCGACGGCCGGCTCGCGTCGTTCGGGCCTCGACGACGTCGCCGAGCGGCTCGGTGACCGGCTCGACACCAAGGTCCGCGTTTCTCTCAGCGCGAAAAAAGGCCAGATCAGTATTGATTTCGCGACCATTCAGGATCTCAATCGCATCCTCGCGGCGCTCGGCGAAGAGGGTTACGCGGGCTGATCCTCGTCTCGCATCCGCGGGGAGCGAACGGTTCCGGGCCTCCGTGTCGGCGGTGCGACGTACGCTGGAATGGTGACTGCGAACGATGACAACCTGCGCCGTCGCGCCAGCCTCGAGCTTCTGCGCGCCGAGGCGTCCGACGAATTGGCGGTCCTGATCCACGAGCGCCTTCGCGGCGGCGAGGATCCGTGGGACTTCATGGAAGACCTGCCCAGCGTCGACGAACTCGTCGTGCTCACTCTCCGCGCGGACAACATCGCCGAGAACGGGGGCGTCCGTCCGAACAAGGCGCGCAACTATCGCGTCCTACGGCAGATCGCCCTGGACTATCCCGCCCTCACACGCGCTGTGTGGCGCATTCTGGGCGATGAGGAGCCCCATCGGCGCTGGGATGCATCGGTGCGGCTCGACGCGTCCTGAGGGGCACACACGCCTTCTCAGCGCAGCCTTGCTCCCGGGAGCAAGCGATTCGCGAAAGGGCCGCCTCGCTCGGGCCGCGCGATCGTCTTGTCGCCGTCGACTCGAGGTGAGACCGGAAGTGCATGCTCGTCTCTCCCCCGCGCCGCGATGCGCTGCGGCGCCGGTAGTCGTCACGACGGCGCGTCCCCGAGAAGTCGACGAGGAATGGGGCCCAGGTCCTCCCCCGCTGCCGCGTACACGGCATCCGGGATGCCCCTGCCGGGTCGCCGGAACGAGAAGAGCCCCGACACCGAGGTGCCGGGGCTCTGTCGTCTGTGAGAGGACTCAGCCGATGAACGGGGCGAGGTCCTGCTCGAGCGCGTACTTGGGCTTCGCGCCGATGATGGTCGTCTTGACCTCACCGCCCTGGAAGACCTTCATCGCCGGGATCGAGGTGATCTGGTACTTCATGGCCAGATCGGGGTTCTCGTCGACGTTGAGCTTGAGGATCGTGATCTTGCCCGAGTTCTCGTTCTGGATCTCGTCGAGGACAGGGGCGACCATACGACACGGTCCGCACCACTCGGCCCAGAAGTCCACGAGAACGGGTCCGTCGGCCTGCAGGACGTCCTGCTCGAAGGTCGCAGAGGTCGTCGCCTTGGCGGTCATGTGATTTCTCCTTAGATGGAAGCGTCGGTTAGTGAAAACGCCGGTGAGGGCTGATTTGTTCCTCAGACGACGGCCGCGTCGGGGAGGCCCTCGATCGGGCTCTCGGCGACAGCGGGCTCGCCGGCCTCACCGCGCGCGGCGAGGAAGTGCTCGACGTCGAGAGCGGCCACCGTTCCGCTGCCGGCGGCCGTGATGGCCTGGCGGTAGGTCGGGTCGATCACATCACCGGCGGCGAACACGCCGTCGACGGACGTGCGCGACGAACGGCCGTCGACCCAGATGGTGCCCTGGTCGGTGAGCTGGAGCTTGTCGTGCACGAGGTGCGTGCGCGGGTCGTTGCCGATCGCGACGAAGAGGCCGTCGAGCGGGAGCTCGCGGGTGGTGTCGTCGACGGTCGAGCGCAGACGGACGCCGTTCACTGCCTCGTCGCCGAGGATCTCGTCGACCGCGCTGTTCCAGATGAACTCGATCTTGGGGTTCGCGAACGCGCGCTCCTGCATGATCTTCGACGCACGCAGGGTGTCTTTGCGGTGGATGACGTAGACCTTCGACGCGAACTTGGTGAGGAAGTTCGCCTCTTCCATGGCCGAGTCGCCGCCGCCGACGACGGCGATCGTGCGGTCGCGGAAGAAGAAGCCGTCGCACGTGGCGCACCACGAGACGCCGCGGCCGGAGAGGCGGTCTTCGCCCTCGAGGCCGAGCTTGCGGTACGCCGAACCGGTGGCGTAGATGACCGAGACGGCCTCTTCGACCTTGCCGCTGCCGAGCGTGACCTTCTTGACCGGTCCGTCGAGTTCGAGCGACACGACGTCGTCGTAGAGCACTTGTGCGCCGAACCGCTCGGCCTGGGCCTGCATCTTGGCCATGAGGTCGGGTCCCTGGATGCCGTCGGGGAAGCCCGGGAAGTTCTCGACCTCGGTGGTATTCATGAGGTCGCCGCCGGCTTCGACCGAGCTCGCGACGACGAGGGGCTCGAGGTTGGCGCGAGCCGCGTAGATGGCGGCCGTGTAGCCGGCGGGGCCGGATCCGATGATGATGACGTGACGCACGGTAGCGCGTTCCCTTCGTTGATTCCGCCGGATGAAACCCATGCTAGCCCTGGGGTATTCCGGGAGCGGGGGGCTATCGCCTGGGGAGGAGCCGTCGGCCGAGCGCGAGGGCCGGAGCCAGCTCGGGGGTGCGGAACAGAGCCAGGATGCCGATGTAGACGACCAGGACGACGATGCCGAGCACCGCGGCGCCGGCGGCGCCGGCGAGAGCGCTCGTCGTCATCCATCCCGTCGTTCCGCCGAGGAGCAGGAGAACGCCCCATCCCGCTGCGGCGGCCGGAACGGCGGCCAGGGCGAATCGACCCAGGGCGAGGAGCCACGAGCCCGTGCCGATACCGGACAGGCGACGACGCAGCAGAACCGTGGCGACGACGACTTGCACGATGCTGGCGATGGACTGCGTCAGGGCGACGCCCGCGGCCAACTCGGACCGTCCGAGCAGAGCGCCGGCCAGGAGAGCGCCTCCCGCGACGAGCACGCACTGCAAGAGCGTGAAGAAGAAGGGGGTCCGGGTGTCGTTGTAGGCGTAGAAGGTGCGCTGGATGACGAAGAGCACGGCGAGCGGCACGAGGCAGACCAGGAAGCACCACAGCACGGGTGCGGCTGCGGCGGCCTGATCCGGGCCGTTCGTGAAGATCCGGCTGGCGGGGACGGCGGCCACCGCGAGAGCGGCGGTGGCCGCGACGATGAAGAATCCGAGCGTGCGGATGCTGCGGGAGATGTCCGCCCGCACCTCGTCGTGGCGTCCCGCGGCGGCGTGCTCGCTGAGCTGCGTGAAGTAGGGGGTTCCGATGGACAGCACGATGATCGAGTACGGCAGCATGAACAGCAGCCAGGCGTTCTGCGAGGCGAAGATCGCGGGGTCGTCGCCCGAAGCCCCGGACAGGACGTTGGACTGCACGATTCCCGCGAGCTGCCCGGCCACGACCATGAGGAACGTCCACCCGGCCAGGCGGCTGATGTGTCGCAGCCCCACGCCCTTCCACTGGAAGTCCGGCCGGAGAGTGAGACCGGCGCGACGCCAGAAGAACATGAGCACCGCGGTCTGCACGACGATCCCCGCCGTTGCCGTGGCCGCGAGCACGGCGATCATGCTCGGCGTCCATGCCTCGACGTTCTTCTGCGGCCCCCCGAAGAGCAGGATGAACGCCCCGAAGCCGGCGATCGAGACGATGTTGTTGACGATGGGCGCCCACGTGTAGGGACCGAAGACACGGCGGGCGTTCAAGATCTCGCCGAGGAGGGCGTAGAGACCGTAGAAGAAGATCTGCGGCAGGCACCAGTAGGCGAACGCCGTCGACAGCGCGATCTGGTCCTCGGTGAACTTGCCGGCGTACACCTGCACGAGAAGCGGCGCGGCGATCATCGCGAGAGCGGTGGCGCCCAGCAGGCCGACGGTGCCCAGCGTGAACAACTTCGAGATGAAGGCCTGTCCCCCGTCGGCGTGGGCGGCGGCCTTCACGATCTGGGGAACCACGACCGCGGTCAGCAGACCCGTCGAGATGATGGCGTAGATGTTGTTCGGCAGCTGATTGGCGACCGCGAAGGCATCCCCGGCGCTGCTGATCGAGCCGATGGCGGCGACGAGAACCACCGTCCGCAGCAACCCGCTGACGCGCGACACGATCGTGCCCGCCCCGATGAGCACGCTCGCCCGTCCGATACTGCTCACGGGTGCGTCTCCTGGTCGGTGTCGGTGCTCTGGGCGTCGTCGGGATCGGCTTCGCCTCGGCCGTCGGCATCCGGATCCTTGTTCCCCACGCCGTCCACGGCGTCGGGGTCGCCTTCGGGGGGTGCGGCGGTGGCGCGGCGGCGGCGGGTGATGGTGCGGATGACGCCGAGGCTCAGGAACGCCACCACCAGCACGATGATGACGATGAGGCCGATGCTCTCCCACTCGGCGCGGACCTCGACGTCGACGGCCTGCGGTTGACCGATCGGCTCACCGCTGGGGCTGAACAGCTGCAGATCGACGCTGACCTCGCCGTTGGCGATGCGCGCCTCGACCGGAACCTCGACGCGGGTGTTGGCCGAGGCTTGAGCGTCGACGGTCGTGTGGTCCTGCACGCGGAGGCGGGCGTCGTCGGGGCGCACCGAGAGGACGACCGTCACCGGCCACGGCAGGTCGTTGCGCACCCAGGGCCGAAGCGGAGCGCTCGAACTGACGAGCCGGAAATCGGACGACAGGATGCCGACGGAGTCGAGCGTCGTGGAGGTCGCGGCGCGGTGGTCGGAGACGGCCTTGCGGGCGGCATCCCCCGTCCAGGACGTGCTGGTGACCTGCAGCACCTCGGCGCGCTCGCGACCGGTGAGCAGCTCGGGCTGGTCGAGGATCGTGGCGAAACGGTCGATCACCTGCTCGTCTCCGAGCAGAGCGCTCACCTCGGCCACGCGCGCGTCGTCGACGGTGGGATCGGAGAGGGTGACCGCGGATGCCGGGAGTGCCGCGATCGTCGCGAGGCGCGAGCCGGCGAATCCCGGCGCGGTGGCGATGAGCCCGAGGGTGGCGCGCAGACTCACGCGTGAGCGATCCGTCCCCCGGTCGAGGACGGCGAGGACGGGCTGATCACCGGTGGCCGCGCGGGCGATGGCGAGGTATCCCTGCGCGGCGGCGAGCGAGGCCCCGCGGAGGGTGGCGTCGTTCTGTCCGGCGGCGTCGGCGAGGGCGCGCGACACCTCGGCGTCGTAGACGGGCGTCGACACTCCCCCGACCGAGGCGGCGGCCTGTCGCGCTCCTCCGGTCACGCTCGTCGACGGGACCAGGACGTGGGCGGGATCGTCGGAGGTTCCCAGGGCGCCGAGGGCGGCGACGGTGTCGGACCCCGCGGAACCGGTGGACGGCCAGTACACATTGGGCGTCGCCGTGCCGATGTCGAGCAGCGTCGCGGTGGAGGGATACGTCGGCTGCCCGGGTGTCGACGCGGGCGAGGGGTCGGGGGTCGAGACGGCGGAGACGGCCGGGGCGGGCTCCGTGAAGTCGGCGGCCGTCATGTAGGTCTGCAGCGAGGTGGGTGCGAGGGGAATCGAGAGGCCGGCGCGCAGCTGAGCGGCGACGTCGGAATCGCCGAACTGCAGGGCGAAGCGGTCGTTCGGCAGAGCGAGCAGTCGCTGGAGCCAGGCCACCGCCGTGGGGGGCGCAGAGGAGCCCAGCACGCGGATGGCGGCGGGGATCGCGGGATCGATGGCCAGGGTCGCCCCGGTTCCGTCGACCGCGTCGAGTTGCGCCGAGAGGGCACCATCGACGGCGGTGAGCTCGGCGAGCTCGTTCGCCGTCAGCAGGCCGCGGGTCAGTGGCGCCGCGGTGATGGGGACGACGAGGGCGATCGGCGTCTGGGCGCCGGTGTCGGCGGGGACCACGACGACGCTCGGCGCCGAGAGACCGACGGTCGTCGCGCTCACCTGCACGGGATAGACGCCCGCGGCGCGGCCGGCCAGGGCGGGATCGGTCGCCGGTGCGGAGAGGGTGGTGGTGCTCTGGGCGCCGGCGGAGGTGGCATCCATCGATCCGGTCGCCACCTGCTGGAGGGTCACTCCTGTCGCGTCTCCGCTGAGCCAGCGCTCGAGTGCCGCGTCGTCGGCGAGCGGGTCGCGACCGAGGCTCAGGGCGACGGGGGTCGCCACGGCGCCCGAGGATCCCGCGGTGAGGGAGGTGACGACCGACAGGGTTTCACCGGATCGGAGGATGCCGTTCGCGGCCGGCGCTGCGGACAGCGTCGCCGGCGTGGTCGACGCCGAGGGCGACGGGGTGGCGTCGGCGACCGCCACCGAGGCCGGGAGCGCGACGCCGAGGGCCACGGCGAACGCCGCGAGGGTCGCCAGGAGTCGGCGCGTGCGGAGGCGCCGCGGCACGGGTGAGCCCGAAGGCAGAGAAGTCACGGTCATACGAGCGTCGGTGTCACGAGGGGGCAGGCCTCGCATCGCGACGAGTCTAGGCCGCGTCCCTTCACGCCCGCCGATAGCCTCGCGCAGACGGTTGAATGGACCGGTGCTCCCTGAACCCGATGCCCAGCTCTGCGACGCGCTCGCCTCCGACCTTCGCGCGGCGGGTTACACCAGCGCGGCGCTGAGAGAGGCGTGGGGTGAGCAGGCGGATGACGCTGTGGCCCGAGGGCTGCGCGGGCCGGCGGAGCGGGCGCTCGGCTCTCGCGACGACGCTCTCGCGACTCTGGGGCGCCTGTGGGGGCTGGGCCTCGAGGTTCTGCAGAGCGAGGTCGCGGCGGCACTGCCCGCGCTCGGTGTCGAGGGAGCCGTGGCGTTGGGCCTGCTCACCCTGACCGACCAGCAGGCACGCCCCGCGGTGCTCGTCCGTCCGCAGGCCTTCGCCGACGACGCGGGCGAGGTGGAATGGTGGATCGCGAGCGATCTCGACGAGGCAGCCCTCGGTGGACCCCTCCCCGAGGATCACGTGCTGGGCGTCGGCGGGGCCTCGCAGACCCTCGCCCGGCTCCAGCTCACGCGCCGCGGCGGCACCGCTCTCGATCTGGGCACGGGCTGCGGCATCCAGGCTCTGCGTCTGCGACGCCTGGTGGACCGCGTCGTCGCCACCGACATCTCGGAGCGCGCGCTGCGCTTCACCCGACTGAACGCCCTGCTGAACGGTGTGGACGGCATCGAGACGCGGCACGGCTCGCTCTTCGAACCGGTGGCGGGCGAGACGTTCGACCGGGTGGCATCCAACCCGCCGTTCGTCATCACCCCACGCGTCGAGGGGGTTCCCGCGTACGAGTACCGCGACGGCGGCATGGAGGGCGACGCCCTGGTGGCCACCGTGATCCGCGAGGTCGGGGTGCACCTGTCGCCGGGCGGTGTGGCGCAGTCGCTCGGCAACTGGGAGTACCACGAGGGCGAGTCGGGCCTCGACCGCGTGCGCGGATGGGTCGGCGACGCCCTCGACGCGTGGGTGGTCGAGCGCGAGGTGCTCGACCCGCTGGCCCACGCGGAGCTGTGGGTGCGCGACGGGGGGACGGTGCCCGGCACCCCCGCCTACGCCCGCCTCATCGAGGCGTGGCTCGACGACTTCGCCCGGCGCGGCGTGACCGGGGTCGGCTTCGGCTACGTCCTGGTGCGCCGGCCGCTCGCGGGCGCCCCGACCCTCGCGCGCTACGAACGCGTGGCGGGCGGCGGCGAGGCGGGTTTCGGTCCGCACCTCGCGGACTGTCTGGCCGCGCACGACCGCGCCGCTCTGCTCGACGACGACGACCTCGCCGACAGCCTGCTGCGCGTGGCGCCCGACGTCACCGAGGCGCGCCACCACCGGCCGGGCGAGGGCGACCCCTCGGTGATCGAGCTCCGGCAGGGCGGCGGTTTCGCGCGCACGATCGAGGTCGATCCGGCGTTGGCGGCCCTCGTGGGCGCGTGCGACGGCGACCTTCCCGTCGGGACCCTGGTCGACGCGATCGCCCAGCTGATGGAGGTGGATGCCGCGCACCTGCGCGCCGACCTGCTTCCGCGCGTGCGCGAGCTGCTGGTGACCGGCCTCCTGTCGTTCGAGGAGTGAGCGACGCCGGGTCGCGGCCGTTCGGATGCGGGCGTCGCCGTCCACAGCCCCGCTGAGCGCTGTCAGCGGCCCCGGTTAGGCTCGAAGGCATGCTGAACATGGCCGAGGGTCTCGCGCGCCTCGAGGAGCTCGCCGCGCACCCCGTCGTCGCCGCCGTCGCCCGCGCCTTCGCCGATGCGGGCCGCGATCTGGCGATCGTCGGCGGCCCGGTCCGCGACGCCCTCCTGGGTCGCATCACCCACGACTTCGACTTCACCACCGATGCCCGACCCGACGAGATCCTCGCGCTGATCAAGCCGATCTCCTCGGTTCAGTGGGACGTCGGGCGCGCCTTCGGAACGATCGGCGCCCGCGTCAAGGGCGAGCAAGTCGAGATCACGACGTACCGCGCCGACAGCTACGACGGCGTCACCCGCAAGCCCACGGTCGAATTCGGCGACACCCTCGAGGCCGACCTCAGCCGACGCGACTTCACCGTCAACGCCATGGCGCTGCGGGTTCCGGCCCGCACCCTCGTCGACCCCACGGGTGGCGTCGAAGACCTCCTGGCCGGGCGCCTGCGCACCCCGATCGATCCCGCCGTCAGCTTCGGCGACGATCCGCTGCGCATGCTGCGCGCGGCGCGGTTCTCGTCACAGCTCGACTTCGCCGTCGATCCCGCGACGCTCGACGCCATCAGCGAGCTGCGGGCGTCGCTCGAGATCGTCAGCCCCGAGCGCGTGCAGGCCGAGCTCGTGCGGCTGCTGCAGACCGACGACCCGGTGCGCGGCATCCGCGTGCTCGTCGAGACCGGTCTGATCGAGGAGTTCCTGCCCGAGGTGCCCGCGCTCCGTCTCGAGGTCGACGAGCACCACCATCACAAAGACGTCTACGAGCACTCGCTCACGGTGCTGCGTCAGGCCATCTCTCTCGAGAAGAGTCGGCACCCGGATGCCGCGCCCGACGTGCCTCTGCGCCTGGCGGCGCTTCTGCACGACATCGGCAAGCCCGCCACCCGTCGCCTCGAGTCGGGCGGCGGCGTGACCTTCCACCACCACGACATCAAGGGCGCGCGCATGGCCCGTAAGCGCCTGCAGGCGCTGCGCTTCGACGCCCACACGACCACCGTCGTGTCGCGCCTCGTCGAGCTGCACCTGCGGTTCTTCGGCTACGCCGAGGGAGCGTGGACGGATGCCGCTGTGCGTCGCTACGTGCGCGACGCCGGCGACGAGCTGGAACGCCTGCACATCCTGACGCGCGCCGATGTGACCACGCGCAACAAGCGCAAGGCGCAGCGTCTGGCATCCGCGTACGACGACATCGAGGCCCGCATCGCCGCGCTGCGCGAGCAGGAGGAGATCGACGCGATCCGCCCCGAGCTCGACGGCAACCGCATCCAGGAGGTGCTGGGTCTGAAGCCGGGACGCGAGGTCGGCGAGGCCTATCGGTTCCTGCTCGATCTGCGCCTCGACGAAGGCGTGCTGGGCGAGGACGAGGCCGAGAAGAGGCTGCGGGAGTGGTGGGCGGCGCGTAGCTGAGGCGCCGGTGGCCCTTGCGTGGTGCCTGCCGTGGGAGGTTGCGCCGTAGTGGGGCGTGATTCGCGCAGTGGGGTGTCCAACGACCGTCCCGTTGCACTGGCGGCGCCCCCGTCGGAAGGTGCTCCCTCCTGCGCGTGAGACCTTGTGTGCAGACGGCGCTCGACGTCCGCGTCGCTCCCGCCGTCAACGTATGCCGGATTCGGCATGCGCGGTGAGGGGTGGCATCCACCATCCGGACGCCACCCCTCACCCCATTTCTCAGGGGACGACGACCGCCCGGCCCCGGACGGCGCCCTTGTGCAGCTTCGCGTACGCCTCGACGGCCCCGTCGAAGCCGTAGCGCTCGACGTGCACGCCCACGGCGCCACTGCGCGCGAGGTCGAGGACCTCGATCAGCTCGCTGCGCGTGCCCCAGTACGGCGCGCGGACGGCCGCACCCATCGGCGTCGAGAAGAAGCCGGCGGGCATGATCCCGCCGCCGATGCCGACGATGTGGATGAAGCTGTCCATGCCGGCCACGGAACGGGCGAGGTCGATGGTGGGCTGTACGCCCACGAAGTCGAACACGGCGGTCGCCCCGAGGCCGTTCGTCAGCTCCCGGATGCGTTCCGCTGCGTGCTCGTCGGAGGTCACCGCGTGGTGCGCACCGACCTCGCGGGCGAGGGCGAGCTTGTCGTCGCCGAGGTCGACGGCGATGACGGTGGCCTGCGTGATCGCGCGGAGGATCTGCACGCCCACGTGGCCGAGTCCGCCGACGCCGATCACGACCGCCGTCGCACCGGGGTACAGCTTCTCCTTCGCGGCGACGATCGCGTGGTACGGCGTGAGTCCGGCGTCGGTGAGCGACACGGTCTCGACGGGGTCGAGGTCGCCGAGAGGGGCGAGGTGGCGCGGATCGTCGACGATCACGTACTCGGCCATCGCGCCGGGGCTGCCGAGACCGGGAGGGGTGATGCCCATCTCCGCCGCGTACGGGCAGTAGTTCTCGGCTCCCTGCGCGCACGCGTGGCAGCGGCCGCACCCCCACGGACCGTAGATCGCGTAGGCCGCACCGATCTCGACGCCCTCGACGCCCTCGCCGAGTTCGTCGACGACACCGGCGCCCTCATGGCCGAGGGTGAGCGGCAGACCGTAGGTGTACTGGTCTTCGGGGAGGTCCATCACGAACCAGTCGGAGTGGCACAGCCCCGCGGCCGTCACCTTGAGCCGCACCTGCCCCGGACCCGCGTGGGGTTCCTCGATCTCGACGACCTCGGGGCCCTTGCCGATCTCGCGATACTGCACTGCCTTCATGGCATCCCTTTCTCTCGTTCTCCCCACCGTGCCTCCACGCTGCCGCGTCGCGCGCGGGGGTTGACGGCGTTTTCCGCTGATCGGGAACGCATCTCACGGGCAGCGCGGCGCCGATTGCTGCGAGCCCGCCGCGAGGCCTGCCCGCGGAGCGGTCGCCGCCCTACACTGGTCGCACCTGCCGTCACCGTCGATGGGAGTTCCGTGCCTTCTCCCTGGTCGCGACCCGCGATCTCCCCCGAGACCTCGGGGCTGCTGATCGCGCGCGCCCACGACGAACTGCTCGCCGGAAACGAGGACCGGCGGCTCGCCGACGTGCGGCCGCTCGTGCAGGAGTCCTGGCGGCGGTCGCTGGCATCCCTCGTCGGACCCGAAGGTCTCCCCCACCTGGAATTCGCGAGTGACGAGCTCGAGGCGTACCGACGCACTCATCCGCTGGCGGGGGTCATGGACATGGTCCGCTCGCTCCTGCTGCCCGGAACCGCGGAGGAATCGGGGGTCGTCGTGGCCGTGGGCGACGCGGCGGGTCGCCTGCTGTGGGTGGAGGGCGACCGCCACATCCGCTCGCTCACGGGCGACATGGGCTTCGTCGCGGGGGCGAACTGGGCGGAGGATGCCGTGGGCACCTCGGCCCCGGGAACGGCCCTGACGCTCGACCGGTCGGTGCAGATCCGCGGCGCCGAGCACTTCAACCGGCTCGTGCAGCCCTGGTCGTGCACGGCGGCGCCCGTGCACGATCCGGAGACACGGCGGCTGCTCGGCGTGATCGACGTCACGGGAGGTCCCGAGGCCGTCACTCCGCAGGCTCAGCTTCTCGTGGATGCCACGGCCCGGGCGATCGAGAGCGAACTGCTCGTCGCGCGGCTGCGCGCGCAGCAGGCTCCTCCCCCGAAACGCTCGGCTCCGTCGCGGGCGCTGCTGCGCATCCTCGGCCGCGACCGCGCCCTGCTGGAGGTGGGCGGGTCGACACTTGAGCTCAGCGCGCGCCACGCCGAGATCCTGCTGCTGCTCGCGGTGCACCGCGAGGGGATGTCGGCCGAGGCGTTGAGCGAGGCGGTGTACGGTCACCCGGCCGTCGAGACGCTGCGGCCTGAGATGGTGCGTCTGCGGCGCGCGCTCGTTCCTCTGGCGCCTCGGGTGGTGCCGGCATCCCGGCCCTACCGGTTGCCCGACGACCTCGAGACAGACGCGCAACACGTGCTGTCGTTGCTCGATCGCGGTGCGCACCGGGTCGCCCTCGCGGCGTACTCGGGACCGGTGCTGCCCGAGTCCGAGGCGCCGGGCGTCGTGGAGGTGCGCGACTCGGTGCGCTCGGCACTCCGCGAGGCCTTGATCGCCGAGGCGGGGGTCGACGTCCTGCTGGCGTACGCCGAGACCCTGGAGGGCCGAGACGACGACGAGGTGCTCCGGCTGTGCCTGTCGATGCTGCCGCCGCGGTCGCCGCGTCGCGCCGGTCTGGTCGCACGGATCGAGCGGCTCGAGCGCGACTGAGGCGGACGGTTCCGCCTATCCACAGGCGACGCGCCGCACGGCCCCCCGATGTCGGAGGCCGTGGTTACAGTGAACATATGGACGAAAAAGCGCTCGACATCTTCTCGGCAGCCCGTGCCCGTCGCGACGTGGCGCGCATCCGCGAGGCGCTCGCCGAGGTCAAGGCCGGCGACGTCGCCCGCGTCATCGTCCGCTCCCCGCGCTACGGCCTCTACGCCCTCGAGGGCACGGTACGCATCGGCGTGGGCGGTCAGCCGCTCGTGGGCGATGTGATCCTCGCGACGAGCTCCGAGATCCAGCGCATCGACCTCGGCATCGAGGCGCCGCAGCCCGCTCTCGCGGCCGATGTGGTCGACCCGTCCACGCTTCCCCACGGCACGCCCGTGCGCGTCACGTTCCTCACGCCCACCCACCAGACGTTCGCTCTCACCGGGCCGATCACCGCGGGCAACGACCGCTTCCTGCTGGTCGGCAGCTGGATCGTCGCCGACGACCGCGCCATCGCGCCGCGCGTGCAGAGCATCGAGCGTCTCGACGACGTCGACCTGCACGAGGTCAACGTGCCGCCGCTGCGCTCGGTGCTGGCCGATGCCGACGCCTGACCGTCTCGCGTGAGGGATGCCACGGCCTGCGGGTCGTGGCATCCGTTCGTCTTGCGCGTACTCCGCTGCCGGCCGGGTGCCGGCATCCGGGATGCTTCTCGCGGCGCGTTCCCGCGCAACCGGATGCAACCTCCCCCGGCGTAGCGTCGGCGCATCGCCGCACCGGAGCCGTCGCGGCGTCTCATGACCGTCGAAGGAGACACGCATGACCATCGTCGAAGAAGGCGTCTCGAGCGTCTACGCCGCACCCGGAACCCGCGGGGCCGTCGCCGAATACCGCTCGCGGTACGGGCACTACATCGGCGGCGAATGGGTCGACCCGCACAGCGGCGAGTACTTCGAGAACATCACGCCCGTCACCGGCAAGCCGTTCTGCGAGGTCGCGCGCGGTGACGCCCACGACATCGATCGGGCGGTGGATGCCGCCTGGAAGGCGTTCGCGTCCTGGAAGAAGACCACGCCCGCCGAGCGCAGCGTCATCCTGAACAAGATCGCCGACCGGATCGAGGAGAACCTCGAGAAGATCGCCGTCGCCGAGACGTGGGAGAACGGCAAGCCCGTCCGCGAGACTCTCGCCGCCGACATCCCGCTGACCATCGACCACTTCCGCTACTTCGCCGGGGTGCTACGGGCGCAGGAGGGCTCGCTCAGCCAGCTCGACGAGAACACCGTCGCGTACCACTTCAACGAGCCGCTGGGTGTGGTCGGACAGATCATCCCGTGGAACTTCCCGATCCTCATGGCCGCGTGGAAGCTCGCCCCCGCCCTCGCCGCGGGCAACTGCGTCGTGATCAAGCCGGCGGAGCAGACTCCGGCATCCCTGCTCTTCCTGTTCGACATCATCGGCGACCTGCTGCCCGCCGGTGTCGTGAACATCGTCAACGGCTTCGGCATCGAGGCGGGTGCTCCGCTCGCGCAGCACAAGCGGATCCGCAAGATCGCCTTCACGGGTGAGACCACGACGGGCCGCCTGATCATGCAGTACGCCTCGCAGAACCTCATCCCGGTGACGCTCGAGCTCGGCGGCAAGAGCCCGAACGTCTTCTTCGAGGATGTCGCGCTGCGCAGCGACGACGCCTATTACGACAAGGCGCTCGAGGGCTTCACGATGTTCGCGCTCAACCAGGGCGAGGTGTGCACGTGCCCGTCGCGTTCGCTCATTCAGCGGTCGATCTACGACCAGTTCCTCGGTGACGGCCTCGAGCGCGTGAAGAAGGTGCGCCAGGGCAACCCGCTCGACCCCGAGACGATGATCGGTGCGCAGGCCTCGAACGACCAGCTCGAGAAGATCCTGTCGTACATCGACATCGGCAAGCAGGGCGGCGCCAAGCTGCTCCTGGGCGGTGAGCGGGTCGACCTCGGCGGCGACCTGACCGAGGGGTACTACGTCGCCCCGACGGTGTTCGAGGGCACGAACGACATGCGCATCTTCCAGGAGGAGATCTTCGGTCCGGTGCTGTCGGTCACGTCGTTCGACGACTTCGACGACGCGATCTCGATCGCGAACGACACGCTCTACGGCCTGGGTGCCGGCGTGTGGAGCCGCAGCGGCGACACCGCCTACCGCGCCGGTCGGGCCATCGAGGCCGGTCGCGTCTGGACGAACACCTACCACCAGTACCCGGCGCACGCCGCGTTCGGCGGGTACAAGCAGTCGGGCATCGGCCGCGAGAACCACCTCAAGATGCTCGACCACTACCAGCAGACGAAGAACCTGCTGGTGTCGTACGCCGACGGCGCGATGGGCTTCTTCTGATCGGCCGTGTCGGGGTCGTGGCGGCGATCCCGACCCGCGTGACCCCCGGGTTCGTCCCGGGGGTCACACCCCTTTTCGTCGCTGTCGCTCCGGGCCCGTTGCGGCTGGCGCGGTGACCGGCGGCGTTCCTGCAGCTGCCGCGCTGACCGTCGGCCTTCCTGTGGCGGCCGCGCTGACCCTCGTCCCACTTATGGCCGGTCACCGGCCGCGACACCGACACACTTTGGGACATGAACCGAAAGGAGTGGGACATGGCGACCCAGCTCTCCCGTGTGGATGTGACGGATGCCGCAGCTGCGCTGCTGCGCGACCTGACGGCCACGCACGGCCCCCTGATGTTCCACCAGTCC
The DNA here is from genome assembly GCF_947489255.1 of uncultured Microbacterium sp. GTDB lineage: Bacteria > Actinomycetota > Actinomycetes > Actinomycetales > Microbacteriaceae > Microbacterium > Microbacterium phycohabitans. Next base: position 32,045 of record NZ_CANLCY010000001.1, on the reverse strand, counting down.
GGCGGGTGCTGCGACGGCAGCTCGCCGATGTGCTACCCGGTGGGGATGTTCCTGACCGGACCGAGCGACGTGCTGCTGGGCACCATCGACGCCGGGCTCGACGATCCGATCCAGGTCTTCATGTCGGAGTCGCAGTTCGAGTACTGGAAGTTCACGCACCTGACGATCGACGTCGTGCCGGGGCGCGGCGCGGGCTTCTCGGTCGAGGGGCCGACGGGGATGCGATTCCTCATCCGTTCGCGGATGCTGACGGAGGAGGAGGCGGCGGCGTTCGGGGTGGGCGCTGCTGCCGAATGAGACTCGCTCTCCAGCGTCGTTCGCGATACCAGGCGGTGGTTGCGAACGACATGGTGAGGAGCGGCACCGACATCGTGGCATCCGGAGCGAGACCCGCGATCAGGAATCCCGTGATCACGACCAGGATGACCGAGATCCAGTAGTTCGCCGGTCGAAGGGGGTCGATGAGGGCGCCCACGCCGTGCCGATCAGCGTCACGTAGATGCCGACAATCACGGCGAGGTTCGCGCTGTCTTCCATACGAACTCCTGACGGACAGGGTGAGAGATCAAGCTTCCCAGTCGCTTCGGCGCCTCTGTGCCGGCTTCACCCGTGATCGCATGGCGTTTCATCTGAGGGGCGTGCTCGAGCCCGGGCTTCGACGCCGGTGGGAGAGGACGGTCGAGACCTCCCCACCGCGGGTGCAGCGCGTGAGCGGTGAGCGGGTTCCTTCACGCGCGCGGGGGAAGGTCGCGCTCGAGGGGGTGAAACGCGAGCGGATCCGCGGATGCTGATGCACAGCGCTCACTAGCGTGTGGTGCCTCCGGGCGCGACGCCCGGGCCGCCCACGCTCGAGCGGGCGTGAAGTGTCGTGCCGTGCCGTGCGAGAGGTGCCTGATGAGATTCCGTGTCGGTCGCCTGGTGCTCGCCCTGCTCTCCCCCGTCATCGCCGCAGCGTTCGTCGCGGTGATGCTCATGCTGCTCGCGATCGTCGCGACCGAGATGGCGACCACCATCGACATCCCCTACCTCGTTACCTACACGGGGACCAAAGACCCGGGCGGGGGTGGGCGGACGCTCTTCATCGACGGGTCGTGGGCGGTGGCGATGGCAGTGACCGGCATCCTCGCTTCTCCGCTCCTGGCGCTGGCGCTTTTCCTGCCGGAGTGAACGAACGGGCAACGCCGGCCAGAACGTCGCTCCCTCACCACGAGAAACCCCCTGCATCGACGGACACCTCGAGGATGACGTTGAATGCCCCACGAACGCCTGCTCTGTCTCTGAGCGCAGACCGCGTCTTCGTGATGGTCTGTTCGTTAGCCATCTGCACCGGATTGAGCGTGATCGGAGCGCTCGTGCTCGCGGCGGTCGCGTTCAGTCAGGCCATCACCGTGTGCATTCCTCTCGTCGCGACGTTCCGTGGATTCGTGGACGAGGGGGGATCGCACGCCCTGACGGTGGACGCGGCGTGGGGCGGGGTGCTCGCGTCGGTGGTGCTCATGGCCGCGCCACTCTGCGTCATGGCCCTCATGGGTGGAGGTTCCGGCGCGCCGTGGAGAGGCTGATCAGCTCCTTGACCTCGCGACGATCGTTGGTCCGCCGTGACGGCGATCAGGCCGCGGCCGCGCGGTCGTCGAGCGCGGAGGATGCCCCCTCGACGAACTCCTTGATCGTCTTGGCGAGGTCGACGTAGGTGCCGGCCGAGGTGACGAGGTCGCGGACGAAGGACGAGAGCAGCGAGGTCCAGCGCGCCGACTTGATCGCGAGCTGAGCGGCGATCGCGGGGGTGGCCGCCCCGAGGGTGCAGGCGGCGACCGCCAGGCTCTGGACGACGAAGCCGACGAGATCGGCGATGACGTCGCGGACCACGTCATGCACCGCCTTGACGATGCCCGCCAGAAGATCAGCGGCGACGCCGAGCCCCGCGCTGAGCTCTGCACACCGCTGCAGCGAGGCGGTGAGAGTCGTCAGCAGTGCGCGGTAGGCGTCCGCCGCTGCGCCCTCGAGCTCGGCGAGGTCGCCCACCGCTCGAGACAGGGAACCCGAGGTCTCGCCTAGTCGACCCGACACGTTCTGCCACGTCTGCGCGAAACCGGCGACCTCGTGATGGTCCCCGGTCAGCTCATCCAGCCAGTCGTTCAGGGGCCACATGTGCTCGAGGAGCCAACCGACTCCGAGCGAGACCAGCGTCGCGATGGGGTTCACGACGGCATCGAAGCCCGAGACGGCGATGGACCCGCCGGCCAGGGAAGCGCCGATCCAGTCACCTCCCGCGATCGACGAGACGAGCGAAGCGCCGTCTTCGAACGGGCCGAGGCCGTCGGCCAGGCTTCCCTCCGTGGGTGGCGCGATCAACGAATTGGTTTCACTCACACGTACACCCCGCCGTCGATCTCGGCCCGCAGAGTCTCGAGCTCCTGCACGAAGCGGTTCTCGATGTTCTCGAAGTCGTCGGCCATCTGCGTCGCGGCCGTCGCAGCACGGATGAGCGCCCGCTGGACGGCGGAGACGGCATTCACGGCACCGAGGCCGAGCAGCGTGGTGGGGGGCGCGGCGAACGAGCACATGATGCCGAACGCCCGTCCCCCGAGAGCGACGTGAGCGGCGGCGGAGGTCGCATCGCCGATGTCGTGGGAGAGAGCGGTGATCTTCTGCGCGTGCTGACGCAGCAGATCGGGATCCACCTGGATGAGGTCGGCGCTCACTGCTCGTCCTCCTCCCGCTTGAGCTGCGGGCGGTAACGTTCGGCGTTCTCCCTCAGGCCCGCGACCGTCGGGGCGTCGGGTCCGAAGGCGGCGGATGCGAGGGCGACGCTGCGGCGGGTCGCCTCCTCGTACGCCTCGTCGAGCGAGTCCAGGAGCAGCGTGCGCACCCGCGACGGTTCGAGCGCCATCGCCCTCGAGGTCAGATCGATGTCGATCAAGCGTCCATTGGCATCCACGTGAACCGTCATCTCGCCCCCGGGCGATGTCACCTCGACGTGTATGGCTTCGATCTGCACGGCCAGGTCCTGCATGAGCTGGGCTCGGTGCTGACTCATCGCCACTTGCTCGTCGATCTTTCGCAGCGCCTCGTGCACTTCTGCGGAATTCGTCATTCAGCCCTCCAAGAATGTCGTGCTCGTACACCCTAGGCATTCCGGCGTTACGGAGGCAGCCCCAGATTCCTCTCGGAAGCGACCGGCAGAATGACACCGTGCATTGTGAAATCGACTACACCGCGTTGACGCACCCTGTCGCTCCCCCGGCACGGACCGACCCGACCGCCCACGCGGTCTCGCGCTTCGCGTCGGAGAACGGATGGCAGTACTTCACGCACGCCGTGGATCAGCAGCTCCCCGGTGTGGTGTTCCGCGAGGTGGACGGGCAGGCGCGGTTCTCTCAGCGCGCGGTGAACATCGTGCGCATTCCGGGAGATCCGATGGTCGAGGTCGGCGACAGCTTCTACACGGAGGTCGCCGTGGGGAATCAGTTCACGCAGCAATGGGGGTACGCCGCCGTGGATCTGGGGGTCGCCGTGCCCTCGGTAACCATCGAGGCGGTTCGCAACCGCGCGCGGTCGGCGCTTCCGGCGACCCCGGGCGGGGCTGCGGTGGACGACAGTCGTCCGGGCGTGCGGGTGGAAGCCGCACCCGGTTCGGAACAGGCCGTCGATGCGCTGCTCACGCCGGAGATCGTCGACGCCCTCGCTGACGAGGCCCATCCTCTCGACGCGGAGCTACGCGGTCAGTGGCTCTTCCTTTACGCGCCGCGTTCACTGTCAAACGACGACGCGACGTCGTGGCGGGCCGTCCTGGCCACCGTGGACCTGTTCGTGGCGCGCGTGCACGAGCTGAGGCTCCCACAGGCCGCTGCGGAGCTGCCTCCGGCCGCTGGAACCCCGGCCGCCGCACCGCCGGCCGGCGCGGTCCACGCGGAACCCCTGCAGTCGCGGGGATCGCGGGTGAACGGCGCGCGCGTGGGTCTGTACCTCGGGGTCGTGCTCGCCGCGATGGTCATCGCGGGCGGCGCCGCGCTTTTCTTCGGGCGGTGATGATCGCGGGCATCGCCGCGTCGGATCAGGCCCCGTGAACGACGGTGACGACCCGCTTCCCACCACCCGGACCGCTGCGGTGGCACGGTCGTCCAGATGAATGAGAGATCGCCCACATCCGGGTGAGCCTGTGGACAACTTCGCGGCGGTGTATCGAGATCTCAGTACGGTTCCGGGATGCGGAGCCTCACCGTCATCACCGACACCCTGCGTCGCGCGGCCGGATCGCTCGACCTGACGGCGCGAGCAGCCGAGGCGGAGACGGCGGTCGCCGACGCGCGACAGCTCGGGCATCCGCAGCTCGGCCAGGCCGTGGACGCCTTCATGCAGGCGATGACGGGAGGCTGGGCGGAGGCGACGGCGCAGGTGGACGACACCGCCGCGGGTCTCCAGGGGTCGGCGGGGTTGTACGAGCGGGTCGAAGAAGGTTCCGACGCCACCGTCAGAGCGCTGGCGGGTGACACATGAGCAGCCTTTCGTCTGCGTCGATTCCCGAGGAGATCGTCCCCGGATCCGTCGAAGCGGCGTACGAGGTCTCCCATCTGGCGGAACGGCGCGCGAAGGTCAGCGAGGAAGTGGTGGAGCGACTGCGCTCGCAAGCCGATATCGAGGGCTGGACCGGCGGATATGGAGAAATACGTGCGCGTTGCCCAGTCTCTCGTCGCGGAGCAGGCGCGTCTGGCGGATGCTCACCCCAGCGAATTCGCTGGACTCGCTTGGATCGGGTACCACCCGCCGATGCCCGACGTCCGGGCTTTCGAGGTGTTCTCGGACGACCGCGCGGCAACGGGTGCCGTCGCGCTTTCCGACGATCTGAAGGCCCTGCGGTCAGCGCGCAGTGAGCGGGGTCAATCCAGACGGCTCGCTCTCCGATCTGTGGATCGGAACGGGCATCGTGAATTTCAGCTACGTCAGCCCCTGCGTCCCCGGGGACATCTTCGAACTGCAGCCGCAGTTGTCCTCCTCGCCGGAACCGACCGTCACCCCGCCTTCGACGCTCTGATCGTGTAGCTCAGCGGCATCACGGAGGGCTGTTCGGTCAGCGCGTATTCGCCGTCCGAGCGCAGGGTCATCCGGCCCGGGAGAGCTTCCCACGGAACGCTGTCGTGCTCGACGAGAGTGTCGATGCGCAGGCCGTGCGAGAGGAGAGCGGTGACGATCTCGCCGAGCCCTCGATTCCACTCATACGTGCGCGTCGACGTCAGCGGCGCGGAGACCTCGACGTAGGTGCTGTCGTCATCCCACTCCAGCGGGACGGGCTGCTCGAAGTAGGGAAAGGCGAGGGTCAGGCCCGGCAGCGTCTCGTTCATCGACCACAGAACCGGGTGCCCCTCGCGAATGTGCAGCGTTCCGCCCGGCGCCAGAAGGTCGGCCACGACACCCGCCCACTCGTCGATGGACGGCAGCCAGCACAGGGCGCCGATTCCGGTGTAGACGAGATCGAACGTTCCTCGGGGGAGCACGTCTGCCGCTCTCCGGACATCCGACTGGACGAACTCCACGTCCACTCCGACCTCGGCAGCGAGCTTGCGGGCCTCGGCCACCGCGTTCTCGGAGAAGTCGAGTCCGGTCACCCGGGCGCCCAGTCGGGCGAGGGACAGGGTGTCGGTGCCGATGTGGCACTGCAGGTGAACGGTGCGCTTGCCGACGATGTCTCCCAGGAGAGGCGCGTCGAAGCGCACGACGTCTGATAGGGCCTCGGGGTCGTCCACGTACCGCTGGACGCCGTAGCCCGAACCGTCGCGCGCGGCGTGCAGGGTCGCGCGTTCGTCCCAATTGGCGCGGTTGGCATCGATGAAGTCAGAACTCATGGCATCCCCTCGGAGAATCTCGAGCCTAGGGAAATCGATCGTCGGTGTCGCCTCGTGACGACGAAAGAACACGATGTCGGGGCCCCGGGTTAGCCTGGCCGCATGTCGGGCAAGGTCTATGTCATTCACGAGAACCCCCAGTGGATCCCGCCGTTCGCGGCGGCGTTCGAGGCCGAAGGCGTGCCCTTCGAGGAGTGGATGCTGACCGACGGGTCGATCGATCTGGCGGTCGAGCCGCCCGAGGGCATCTTCTGGTCGCGCCTCAGTGCGTCGGCCCACACGCGCGACCACGCCTACAGCAAGGAGTTCGGCCGGGCCGTGCTGCGATGGCTCGCCTCGTGGGGGCGCACGGTCATCAACGGCGCCGACGTGCTCGAGCTCGAGGTCAGCAAGGTCGCGCAGCACGCGGCGCTGCGTCACGCGGGCATCGACGTTCCGCGCACGGTCGCCGTCTTCGGCGTCGACGACCTCGTCGCTCAGGCCGAGCGCTTCGGGGCGCCGTTCATCAGCAAGCACAATCAGGGCGGTAAGGGCCTCGGAGTGCGGCGGTGGGAGACGGTCGAGGAGTTCGCCGCGTGGGTCGCGGGTGCCGAGTTCGAGCCCTCCCCCGACGGCATCACCCTGCTGCAGGAACTGCTCGTCGCGAAGTCGCCGTTCGTCACGCGCGCCGAGTTCGTCGCCGGTGACTTCGTCTATGCGGTGCGCGTCGACACCAGCGCGGGGAGCTTCGAGCTCTGCCCCGCCGAAGCCTGCGCCGTCCCGGGAGCCGACGGCGTCGAACCCGAGCCGCTCTTCCGCCGCCGCGACGACGTCGACCCCGCTCTCATCGACAGCTATCTCGCCTTCCTCGCGGCCGAGGGCGTCGGTATCGCCGGCATCGAGTTCATCGAGACGCGCGACGGACGCACCGTCACGTACGACGTGAACACCAACACGAACTACAACCCCGACGTCGAGGCCACCGCCCCCCGTTCCGGACCTCGCGAGATCGCCCGATGGCTGGGCTCCCTGCTCCCGAAGGAAGCGGTCGGTCTCCGTGGCTGAACCGGCAGCGCCGCACACCGAGTGGGCGGGCTTCGGTTTCGCCACCCGCCAGGTGCACGCGGGCGAAGAAGAAGATCTCACGCACGGGTCGCGGATCACGCCCGTGCACCTGTCGGCGGCCTATCGCTTCACCTCGTTCCAGGAGGCCACCGATCGGTTCGGCGCCGTCGACCTGGGGCATCTGTACTCGCGCAATGCCAACCCCACCAACCAGGTCGCCGAGCGCCGTCTCGCCTCTCTCGAGGGCGGCTCCGGGGCACTCGTCGTCGGATCGGGTCAGGCCGCGATCACGATGGCCCTGCTGGGGCTCGCGGGCAGCGGGGAGCACATCGTCTCCACCGCGAGCATCTACAGCGGCACGCGGGTGCTCTTCGACCGCACCTTCGCGCGCCTCGGCGTCACCGTCGAGTACGTCTGGAACCCCCTCGACGAATCCGAGTGGGACGCCCTCATCCGGCCCGAGACGAAGGCGATCTTCACCGAGACCCTCCCCAATCCGAAGAACGACGTCGTCGACATCGACGCGGTCGCGCGGGTGGCGCGTCGCCACGGCATCCCGCTCGTCGTCGACAACACCATCGCCACGCCCTTCCTCATCCGTCCGATCGAGCACGGCGCCGACATCGTCGTGCACTCGGCCACCAAGTTCCTCTCCGGGCACGGGGCCAACCTCGCCGGGGCGGTCGTCGACGGCGGGACGTTCGACTGGGCGGCGGCCGACCGTTCCTATCCCGCGCTCACTGATACGCCCGTCGCCGCGCACTCGTCGTTCGTCGAGGCGTTCGGCCCACGCGCGTTCGAGCTGTCGCTGCGCTTCGGGATCGCCAACGACACCGGACCGGCGCTGTCGCCGCTCAACGGGTTCCTCCTGCAGCAGGGCATGGAAACGCTGTCGGTCCGCATGCGCCAGCACCTCGCGAGCGCGCGCACGATCGCGCAGTGGCTCGACGCGCACGATGCCGTCGAGAGTGTGAATTACGCCGGGCTCCCCTCTCATCCGCAGCACGCCATCGCGGTGCGCGATTACAACGGTCTCTCGGGCTCCGTCTTCTCGTTCACCGTGCGCGGGGGGCGTGACGCCGCGGAGCGCTTCTTCGACGCCCTCCGGCTCTTCAGCCGCATGACGAACATCGGCGACACCCGCTCCATGGCGCTGCACCCGGCGACCACCACGCACTTCGGATTCACGCAGGAGACGCGCGACCGCCTCGGCATCGGCGACGGCCTCATCCGCCTGTCGATCGGCCTCGAGGATGCCGACGACCTCATCGCCGACCTCGATCAGGCGCTCCGCGCGGCGCGCTGACACTCGCGCGAGGCCGGCGAATGCTGCGCGGCGAACGTCAGGCGTCGCGCTGCGCCTCCAGGCGACGCACGCGCGGGATGACCTCCGCCGCGAAGCGCTGCATCTCGGGCAGGTGCGGGGAGAACTGCAGCAGAAGGGTCGAGACGCCGACGTTCGCGAACTCCACGATGCGCGCGGCGACCTGGTCGGGGGTGCCGACGAGGTTCGGGCGGAGGCCGCGGTTCGAGACCGAGTACTCCTTGAGATCGACCTGGGTGTCGAGCTTCGACTTGCTCACGAAGTCCTGGTACGACCCGTAGGCCGCTCCCCCGCGCACGTCGGTGATGCGGTCGATCTCGGCCTGGGCCTCGTCGTCCGTGTCGCGCACGATCGCGTAGGCGGCCATGCCGAACGCCTCGAACGGCGTCGCCCCCGCCTCGGCACGGCGACGGCGCATGTCGGCGACCTTGACCTCGAGCTCGTCCAGCGTGCCGCCGTGCGTCAGGTAGGCGTCGGCGAAGCGCGTGATGGCGGTACGACCGGCCTCGCTCTCCCCGCCGGCGTACAGGCGCGGCACGACCCGCGGCTTCGGCTCGGTGTACGTGCCCTCGGTGCGGTAGTACTCCCCCTCGTAGGCGAAGGGCGTCTCCGACCAGAGGCCCCGCAGCACCTCGACCCACTCGATCGTGCGGGCGTACCGGTCATCGTGCGCGCTGAAGAGACCGTCGTACTGCTTGGCCTCCTCGGCCCACCATGCCGAAACGACGTTCAGGGTGAACCGTCCGCCGCTGATCTCGTCGATCGTGGCCGCCTGCTTCGCGGTGTGGAACGGGCTGTGGAAGCCCGGGCGCACGGCGGTCATGAGCTCGAGTTTCGACGTGATCGCAGCGAGACCGGCGGTCACGGCCCACGCATCGAGCGAGGGCGCCTCGACGCCCTTGATGTCGTTGAGGTTCAGCTCGGGGATCAGCGTGAGGTCGAAACCGCCCTCTTCGGCAGCGCGGGCGATCTCGGCGATGTGCGCGAACGACACGGGGGTCTGCTCGTCGTCGACGTTGCGCAGCCATCCGCCGAAGATCGGGGTCCAGTAGCCGAAACGCACACGCTGGGGAGAGGTCATGGGCTCCATCCTCACCCGCTCGACCCGACCCGGCGTCACAGGACGAAACCCTCCGTCATATGTCGTTGACGCCCGTGACGGGCCGGTGCGACGGTAGCCGGGTTCCGATCCCGCCAGGAGGACCCCATGACCGAGACCACCCCCACCCACGAGCCGCTGAAGTTCGCCTACTGGGTGCCCAACGTCAGCGGCGGGCTCGTGATCAGCTCGGTCGAGCAGCGCACCGACTGGAGCTACGACTACAACGTCAAACTGGCGCAGACCGCCGAGCGTGTGGGATTCGAGTACGCGCTGAGCCAGGTGCGCTACGCCTCCAGCTATGGCGCCGCCCAGCAGCACGAGTCCACCTCCATCAGCCTTGCGCTGCTGCTGAACACCGAGAAGCTCAAGGTCATCTCGGCGATCCACCCGGGCATCTGGCATCCGGCGGTCCTGGCGAAGTTCATCAACACCGCCGATCAGTTCTCGCACGGCCGGGCCGCCGTCAACGTCGTCAGCGGGTGGTTCAAAGACGAGTACACCGACCTCGGACTCGAATGGCTCGAGCACGACGAGCGGTACGAGCGCGCGGCGGAGTTCATCCAGGTGCTGCGCGGGCTCTGGACGGAGGAGAAGTTCTCGTTCCACGGCAAGTACTACGACATCACCGACTTCACGCTGCGCCCCTTCCCCTACGACGTGCCCGGTCGCGCCCACCCCGACATCTTCCAGGGCGGCAACTCGACGGCCGCCCGCTTCAACGGCGGGGCCTATTCCGACTGGTACTTCTCCAACGGCAAGGACTTCGACGGCTTCACGGAGCAGTACGACGACGTCACCCGCATCGCCGCCGAGCACGGGCGTCGCACGCGCTTCGGACTCAACGGCTTTGTCATCCAGCGCGACAGCCGCGCCACGGCCGAGGAGCAGCTGCGCGAAATCATCGCGCACGCCGACGATGGCGCGGTCGAGGGCTTCCGCAAGAGCGTGCAGGAGGCGGGTGCGTCGACGAAGGACGGCAAGGGCATGTGGGCCGACTCCTCGATCGACGACCTCGTGCAGTACAACGACGGATTCCGCACGCAGCTGTTCGGTGACGCGCAGCAGATCGCCGAGCGCATCATCGAGTACAAGAAGCGCGGCGTCGATCTGTTCCTGCTGGGGTTCCTGCACTTCCAGGAGGAGCTCGAGCGGTTCGGCGAGACGGTGATCCCGATCGTGCGCGAGATCGAGGCCGACCTCGCCCGCACGGGCGACCCGATCGAGGTCGCGTCGCGCTGAGAGGGACGTGGGAGTCACCGGCGCCCGGCCGACCCCTCTGCGAACAGTCTTAGCCTGGAGGGCGACGACATTCCGTGACGGGAATGCGTCGGAGAGGATGACGGATGACCGGCGCGCGGCTCGGGTTCTTCACGCGGCTTCTGGATGCCGGGACCGACGGCGAGCGATACCGCGCGGCGCTCGCGCAGGTGCGCGCCGCCGAGGAGAACGGGTTCGCGTCGGCGTGGGTCGCTCAGCATCACTTCGACCGCGACGAGGGCGGATTGCCGTCCCCGTTCCCGTTCCTCGCCGCCGCGGCCGTGCAGACGCAGCGCATCGCGCTCGGCACCGGCATCGTGACCCTCCCCCTTGACGAGCCGGTGCGGGTGGCGGAGGACGCCGCCGTCGTCGACGCTTTGAGCGGGGGCCGGGTGCAGCTCGGCATCGGGACGGGCGGAACCCCGTCGTCGTTCGCCGCGTTCGAGCGTTCCTCTGACGATCGGCGCGAGATCCAGGCCGCACACGTGGCGGTGCTGCGCGACGCGTTCGGCGGGCGCGGCATCCGGAATACCGACTTGCGTCTGAACCCCGCCGCACCGCACCTGGGCGGGCGGTTCTGGCAGGCGACCTTCTCGGTCGAGGGTGGCCGCCGCGCGGGACTCGCGGGCGACGGCCTGCTGCTGTCCCGCACGCAGCCGCGTGACGAGGGGCAGGCGCTGCACGAGGTGCAGGTGCCGATCGTGGAGGCCTATCTCGCCGCCCTGCCCGACGGCGTTCCGCCGCGCATCCTCGCCTCGCGCACGGCGGTGGTGGTGGATGCCGACCGCCTCGACGAGACCTGGAGGGCGGCCGACCACGGCGTCCGGCGTCTTACCCGCACATTCCTCAAGAGGAATGCGGAGGGCGATCTCCGCGACCTCGCGCGGTCGACCGATACGCACCTGGGAACCGTCGAGCAGGTCGTCAGGTCGCTGTCCGCCGATCGGACCCTTTCCCTCGCCACCGACGTGGCGTTCCAGGTGCACTCCGTGGACCCGGCCGCCGAGATCACCCTCCGCTCGATCGAGCTGCTGGCCACCGAGGTCGCGCCGCGGCTCGGGCTCCGTACGGGCGCGTACGCCGCCGCGGAGCTGCACCGACTCGGAACGCCGGTCCCCCGCTGACTCAGGGTCAGCCCCGTCCGTCCAGCATCGTCCGTGAGCGCGCCGTCTGCTCGCGCAGGGCGTCGGCGAGGGCGGCGACGGCGGGGATCCGAAGCGAGTCGGCGCGGATCACCATCCAGTAGGGCAGGCGCTCGGTCACGAGCTGAGGCAGCAGCCGCACGAGGTCGTCGTGGCGGTCGGCGACGAAGCACGGGAGCATGCCGATGCCCGCCCCGGCCCGTGTGGCCTCGACCTGCACGAGGACGTTCGTCGATGTGACGCCGTCGCGCATGCTCGGCACCACGCGGCGCGGCAGGTCGAGCGCCTCGACCTGCAGCATCGCGTCGACGAAGTAGACCAACCGGTGCGTCTGCAGCTCGTCCATGTCACGGGGCTCTCCGTGCGCCGCGAGGTAGACGCGCGAGGCGTACATGCCGAGCGTGTAGGAGCCGAGCTCGAGGGTCGTTCCTCGCGAGGTCTGAGGACGACCGACCACCACCTCGAGATCGAGACCGGGGCGGTGCAAGGCCGCGCGGCGCTGTGCGGCCACGATCTCGACGACGAGGTCGGGATGCCGCTCGCGCAACCGGGCGATCGCGGGGGCCGCGATGTACGCGCTGAAGCCGTCGGTCGCCGACATGCGGACGACGCCGGCGACGGGGTCGGGCTCCTCTCCCCCGGCGGCCAACTGCGTCATCGCCGCTTCGATGCGCCCGGCGGCCTCGGTCGCGCGGCGGCCGAGAGAGGTGAGCTCCCATCCGCGGCCCGATTGGGCGACGACGCGGCCCCCGAGGGAGTCTTCGAGTGCCGCGATGCGGCGGGCGATGGTGGTGTGGTCGACACCGCGCACCTGCGCCGCAGCGCTGTACGTGCCCGTTCGCGCGACCGCCAGGAGCATGAGCAGGTCGTCGGCCCGCGCGGTGATGGCATCCATTCTGCAATTGTGCACAGCGCGGGAGCACGAATGGGCATTGTCGCATCTTCATACCGCCCGCAGACTCGACGGCGGATGTCACCGTCGACACCGAAGGAGCCAGCATGGAATCCCCCGCCGCGGCGCAGCGCAGCGCCTCCCCCGAAATCGCCACCGGCAAGATCAAGAAGGTCGTCGCCGCGTCGATGGCCGGCACGGTCGTCGAATGGTACGAGTTCTTCCTCTACGCCACGGCCGCGAGCCTGGTGTTCGGCACGTTCTTCTTCCCATCGTCGGGTTCTCCGCTCGATGGCATCATCGCCGCCTTCGTCACCTACGCCGTCGGCTTCGTCGCCCGGCCCCTGGGCGGCATCGTCTTCGGCCAGATCGGCGACCGGTTCGGGCGCAAGCCCACGCTGCAGGCGACGATCATCATCGTCGGTGCGGCGACCTTCCTGATGGGATGCCTCCCCGGCTTCGCCTCGGTCGGATACTGGGCGCCCGCCATGCTCGTGGCCCTGCGCTTCATCCAGGGCTTCGCCGTCGGCGGTGAATGGGGCGGCGCCGTGCTGCTCGTCGCGGAGCAGAGCCCGAACCGCTCGCGCGCGTTCTGGGCGAGCTGGCCGCAGGCGGCGGTCCCCGTCGGGAACCTCCTCGCGACGACGGTGCTTCTGGTGATGTCGTTCATCCTCTCTCCCGCCGCGTTCCTCGACTGGGGCTGGCGCGTCGCGTTCTGGCTGTCGGCGGTGATCGTGCTGGTCGGCTTCTACATCCGCACCCACGTCGAGGAGGCGCCCATCTTCCTCGAGGCCAAGAAGCAGGTGCAGCAGGAGAAGGCGACCTCGTTCGGCGTCGTGGAGGTGCTGCGGCGCTACCCGAAGGGCGTCGTCCAGGCCATGGGTGTGCGCTTCGCGGAGAACATCGTCTACTACATCGTCGTGAGCTTCTCGATCGTCTACCTGAAGGTCGTGCACTCCTACGACACGAGCCAGCTGCTGCTCGCGCTGCTGATCGCGCACATCATCCACTTCGCCGTGATCCCCCCGATCGGGCGCCTCGCCGACCGCATCGGCCGCAAGCCCGTCTACCTCGCGGGCGCGATCCTCAGCGCGACCTGGGCGTTCTTCGCCTTCCCCATGTTCGACACGCTGAACCCCGTCGTCATCGTCGCCGCCGTGGCGCTGGGCCTGGTGTTCCACGCCGGCATGTACGCGCCGCAGCCGGCGGTCATGGCGGAGCTGTTCCCGACGCGCATGCGCTACTCGGGCGTCTCGCTCGGGGCCCAGGTGACGGCGATCCTCGCCGGTTCGCTCGCGCCGATCCTCGCGACGCAGTGGCTGCGCGACTTCGGTTCGTGGCTGCCCATCGCGCTGTACATCGTGGCGGCCTGCGTCCTGACCTCGATCGCCGTACTGTCGCTGAAGGAGACGCGCGGGATCTCGCTGCGCGACATCGACGCCGCCGACGCCGCGCGGGGGAAGTGAGCACCATGACCATCGACCTAAGCGGACGCCGGGCCCTCGTCACGGGCGGTGCCAGCGGCATCGGCGCGGCGATCGGGCGAGCCTTCGCCGAGGCCGGTGCCGAGGTGACGGTCGCCGATCTCAACGCCGAGGGCGCTCAGGCCCTCGCCGACGAGATCGGCGGCCGCGCCTGGGCGGTCGACCTCTCCGACACGTCGGCGCTGGCCGGCTTGGAGCTCGACGTCGACATCCTCGTCAACAACGCCGGCATCCAGCACGTGAGCCCCATCGAGGAGTTCGCCCCCGAGCGGTTCTCCTTCATGCTGCGCCTGATGCTCGAGGCGCCGTTCCTGCTCATCCGTGCGGCGCTGCCCGGGATGTATGAGCGCGGATTCGGACGCGTGCTGAACGTGTCGAGCGTCCACGGTATACGCGCATCGGCATACAAGTCGGCGTACGTCACCGCGAAGCACGGTCTCGAGGGGCTCTCCAAGACGACGGCGCTCGAGGGCGGTTCTCACGGGGTGACGAGTGTGTGCATCGATCCCGGGTACGTGCGCTCCCCGCTCGTCGAGAAGCAGCTGGCCGACCAGGCCCGGGCCCACGGCATCCCGGAATCCGAAGTGCTCGAGACGGTGCTGCTGAAGGATGCCGCGATCAAGCGGCTCGTCGAGCCGGCGGAGGTCGCCTCGCTCGCCCTCTGGCTCGCCGGCCCGGATGCCGCGATGGTCACCGGAACGAGCTACGTGATGGACGGCGGGTGGTCCGCGCACTGAACACGAGCTGCCGTGTCGAGAGCGCTCCCTCGCGGAGATCTTCGGGACTGCGAGAGGCGGCGCCGGAAGAAATCCGACTTCTTCCGCGAGTTTCGGTAATGTAAAAAAACCTCGGAGCAATTGGTGACCAGCCCGCCGGGGACAAAGATGTCCGAAGGATGGCGGCATTTGTCGCGATCGACACTTCACAGCAGAGGTAATGCGATGACAATGCACACCAGCGGTCGAGGCCGTCTCGGTTTCGCCCTCGGCGCCCTCGGCGTCTCGGCTCTCGTCCTGGCCGGATGCTCCGCCAGCGGCGAAGACGACGGATCCGGCAGCGGCTCGACCGACCCGCTCGTGGTCGGCACGACCGACAAGATCAGCTCGATCGACCCGGCCGGCTCGTACGACAACGGCTCGTTCGCCGTGATGAACCAGGTCTACCCGTTCCTGCTCAACAGCCAGTACGGCACCTCGGACGTCACGCCCGACATCGCGGAGTCGGCCGAGTTCACCTCGCCGACCGAGTACACCGTGAAGCTGAAGTCGGGTCTGAAGTTCGCGAACGGCCACGACCTGACCTCGTCCGACGTGAAGTTCTCGTTCGAGCGTCAGCTCACCATCGCCGACCCCAACGGCCCCTCGTCGCTGCTCGGCAACCTCGACAGCGTCGAGACCCCCGACGACACCACCGTCGTCTTCACGCTGAAGAACGGCGACGACCAGGTCTGGCCGCAGATCCTGTCGAGCCCCGCCGCACCCATCGTCGACGAGGAGGTCTTCTCGGCCGACTCGGTCACCCCCGACGACACCATCGTCGAGGGCAAGGCCTTCGCGGGGCAGTACACGATCGAGTCGTACAAGCTGAACGAGCTGATCTCGTACGCGCCCTACGCCGACTACCAGGGCTCGCTGCCCAAGCCCGAGAACGGCGGCATTTCGGCGAAGTACTACGCCGACGCCTCCAACCTCAAGCTCGACGTGCAGTCCGGCGCGATCGACGTCGCGTTCCGTAGCCTGAGCGCCACCGACATCGCCGACCTGTCGTCGAACGACGCGGTCAAGATCGTCGACGGCCCCGGCGGCGAGATCCGCTACATCGTCTTCAACTTCGACACGATGCCCTTCGGCGCCACGACGCCCGAGGCCGACGCGGCCAAGTCGCTCGCCGTGCGTCAGGCCGCGGCCGACCTCATCGACCGTCAGGCGATCGCGACCGACGTCTACAAGGACACGTACTCGCCGCTGTACTCCTACGTTCCGCAGGGCCTGGCCGGCGCCAACGAGGCCCTCAAGGACCTCTACGGCGACGGCAGCGGCATGCCCGACGCCGCGAAGGCGAAGGCGACGCTCGAGGCCGCCGGTGTCTCGACGCCCGTCACGCTGAACCTCCAGTACAACGGCGACCACTACGGCCCCTCGTCGGGCGACGAGTACGCCGCCATCAAGGCGCAGCTCGAGGAGGACGGCCTGTTCACCGTCAACCTCGCCCAGACCGAGTGGGTGCAGTACACCAAGGACCGCACCGCCGACGTCTACCCCGCGTACCAGCTCGGCTGGTTCCCGGACTACTCGGATGCCGACAACTATCTGACCCCGTTCTTCTCGGCGGACAACTTCCTCGGCAACCACTACGACAACGCCGAGGTCCAGCAGCTGCTCGTCGACCAGGCGACGCAGACCGACAAGACCACGCGTGAGCAGGAGATCGGCGACATCCAGGACAAGGTGGCCGCCGACCTGTCGACCCTCCCGCTGCTCCAGGGCAAGCAGGTCGCGGTCGTGGGCTCCAGCGTGGAGGGCGCCGTGCTCGACGGATCCTTCAAGTTCCGCTACGCCCCGCTGCACAAGTAATCGATCGGCGGGTGCCCGGTCCCTCAGTGGATGGACCGGGTGCCCGCCGCTTTCCGTTCCCCAGTTAGGTCCTCATGGCCACCGCCGTCGACGCCCCCGTCATCGCCGCGCCCGCCTCCCCCAAGGGCGGCGGACTCTGGCGCTACATCCTCGTCCGACTCCTCCTGATCATCCCCACGGTCTTCATCCTCGTCACCGTCGTCTTCCTGCTCATGCGGGTCACCGGCGACCCGATCACGGCCGCCCTCGGCGGACGCCTTCCGCCCGAGCAGCTCGCGGAACGCATCGCCGCAGCCGGCTACGACCGCCCCCTGTACCAGCAGTACGTCGAGTACATCTGGGGCGTGCTGCGGGGCGATTTCGGCACCACCATCACCGACAACCGTCCGGTCATCGGCATCCTGCTGCAGTACGGCTCGGCCACCCTCGAGCTGGCGATCTACGCCCTCGTCGTGGCGCTGCTCATCGGCATCCCGTTCGGTCTCATCGCGGCGTACCGTCGCGATCGCTGGCAGGATGCCACGCTGCGCATCGGGGCGATCCTCGGCTACGCGACCCCCATCTTCTTCGTCGGCCTGCTGCTCAAGCTCGTGTTCGCGGTGTGGTTGAGCGTGCTTCCGGTCGCCGGTCGCGCGAACACCCGCACGGAGCTCAAGCTGTCGACGCTGGATGCCCCGAGCGGCATATACCTGCTCGATGCGATCCGTCTCGGCGACGGTGCGGCGGTGGGCGACGTGCTGACCCACGCGATCCTGCCCGGTGTGGCCCTCGGCATCCTGACCGCGGGCATCTTCCTGCGGCTCGTGCGGACCAACGTCATCGGCACGCTGGGCTCGCAGTACGTCACATCGGCGCGTTCGCGCGGCGTGGGGGAGTACCGCCTCGTCACGAAGCACGCGTATCGCCCGGCGCTCATCCCGATCATCACGGTCATCGGTCTGCAGATCGCGCTGCTGCTGTCGGGTGCGGTGCTGACCGAGACCACCTTCGAGTGGAAGGGCCTGGGCTTCATGTTGAGCGAGTACCTCAAGGCCCGCGACTTCGTGGCCGTGCAGGGCATCGTCGTCATGATCGCCGTGCTGGTCGCCTTCACGAACTTCCTCGTCGACGTCATCGCGGCGATCATCGACCCGCGAGTGAGGTACTGACATGACGGATGCCACCACATCCACGGCCCTGTCCGAGCGCAAGGTCCCACTGCGCGACCGCCTGCCCGTGATCTCGCACCTGCGCCGCAGCGTCGGACTGCAGCGCACCATGCTCGTGCTGGGCCTGGTCATCACGACGGTGTTCGTGATCGTCGCCGTCTTCGCGCCCCTGCTCGCCCCCTACGGTTTCGCGCAGCAGGAGGCGGACGGGGTGAAGTTCGGCACGCAGCAGGCGCCGGACGCGATGAACCTGCTCGGCACGACCGTCGGTGGTTTCGACGTGCTCTCGCGCGTGATCTGGGGCGCGCAGACCGCGCTCCTGGTGATCGTGTGCGCGATCGCGTTCTCGATCTTCCTCGGCATCTTCCTCGGCCTGGTCGGCGGCTACTTCGGCGGATGGCTCGACCGCGTCCTCGTGGTGCTGTGCGACGCGATCTACGCCTTCCCCTCGCTGCTGCTCGCGATCGTGATGTCCATCGCGATCACCAAGGGCCAGTCGACGCTGTGGGGCGGCATCCTGGCCACCGCCATCTCGATCACCGTGGTGTTCGTGCCGCAGTACTTCCGCGTGATCCGCGCCGAGGTGGTGCGGGTCAAGGCGGAGCCGTTCGTCGAGTCGGCCCGCGTCATCGGCGTGCCGACCGCGCGCATCCTGCTGCGGCACGTGCTGCGCAACTCGACGCGGTCGCTGCCGGTCGTGGTCACGCTCAACGCCTCCGAGGCGCTGCTGACCCTCGCGGGACTGGGCTTCCTCGGCTTCGGCATCGAAGCCACCGCCGCCGCGGAGTGGGGGTACGACCTCAACCGCTCGGTCAGCGACGTCACCAGCGGCATCTGGTGGACGGCCATCCCGCCGGGCGTCGCGATCGTGCTCGCCGTGCTCGGCATCACGCTCGTCGGCGAGAGCCTCAACGACCTCAGCGACCCGCGCCTGCGCACCCGTCGGCGCGCCGGACGCGCGCCCGCCCCGGTCACGGCCGTCGACCCCTCGACGGCTCCGGCCGACGCATCGACCACCGCCCCCGCCGGAACCCCGGCCTCCACCACCGACGGGAGCCCCTCATGACCGGCACCGCGGCATCCGTCGCCCGCATCGACGACCTCCGCGTCACCTTCGCCACCGACGGCGCCCCCGTCGCCGCCATCAACGGGATCTCGCTCGAGGCCCGTGCCGGCGAGGTGCTCGCGATCGTCGGCGAGTCGGGCTCGGGCAAGACCGTGACCGCGAACACGCTGCTCGGGCTGCTTCCCGAGACGGCGACGCTGTCGGGCGCCGTGATCGTGCGCGGCCGCGACGGCGGCGAGACCGACATCGTCCACGCCACCGGTGCCCAGCTGCGCGAGATGCGCGGACGCGACGCGGCGATGGTGTTCCAGGAGCCGTCGACGGCGCTGAACCCCGTGTACACCGTGGGGTGGCAGATCGCCGAGGGACTGCGCGCGCACGAGAAGCTGTCGAAGGCCGAGGCCAAGGCCAAGGCCGTCGACATCCTGCGCCGCGTCGGCATCCCGGATCCCGAGAAGCGCGTCGACGACTACCCGCACCAGTTCTCGGGCGGGCAGAAGCAGCGCGTGGTGATCGCGATGGCCCTGGTGCTGGATGCCGGTCTGATCATCGCCGACGAGCCCACCACCGCGCTCGACGTCACCGTGCAGGCCGAGATTCTCGACCTGTTGCGCACGTGCCGCGACGAGTTCGGGGCGACGATCGTGCTCATCACCCACAACATGGGCGTGGTGGCCGACCTCGCCGACCGCGTCATCGTGATGTACCGCGGCGACATCGTCGAGCAGGCTCCGGTGCGCGAGCTGTTCGCCGCGCCCCGCGAGGAGTACACCCGCGACCTCCTCGCCGCTGTTCCGCACGTGGGCCGCGGCAAGAGCTCCCACCAGGCGCTCGACACCCCCGCCCCCACCGCTCCGCCGGAGGGTAGCCTCGTCGTGGCCGAGAAGGTCGAGATCGGATACCCCGGTCGCTTCGGCTCCGCCGGCGTGGTCGCGGTGAAGGGCGTGGACTTCTGGATCGGTCCCGGCGAAGTGCTGGGCCTGGTGGGGGAGTCGGGCTCGGGCAAGACCACGATCGGTCGCGCGATGGTGGGCCTGACCTCGGTGGTCGGCGGCTCGTTGAAGGTGCTCGGGACCGAGATGCGCGGAGCCAAGCCCCGGCACCTGGCCAAGACGCGACCGGACATCGGTTTCGTCTTCCAAGACCCGGCGACGAGCTTCAACCCGCTGCTCACGATCGCGGAGTGCATCGCCGAACCACTGGTCGTGCACCAGCGCGCCGCGGGCGGCCGAGCCGCGCGTCAGCGCGTCGACGAGCTGCTCGACGCGGTGCAGTTGCCGCGGGCCTTCGGCGACCGCTACCCGCACGAGCTCTCGGGCGGTCAGCGTCAGCGCGCGTCGCTCGCGCGAGCGCTCGCGCTGGACCCCAAGCTGCTCATCGCCGACGAGCCGACCTCGGCGCTCGACGTGTCGGTGCAGGCGCGCGTGCTGCAGCTGTTCGCGCAGCTGCAGGCCGAGTTCGGCTTCGCGTGCCTGTTCATCAGCCACGACCTCGCCGTCGTCGACGAGGTGGCCGACCGGGTGATCGTGCTGCGTCAGGGCGTCATCCGCGAGCAGGGCACGACGGTGCAGGTGCTCACCGAGCCGCGCGACGACTACACCAAGCGCCTGCTGGCGTCGCTGCCCGTGCCCGACCCGGTCGAGCAGGAGGCACGCCGCGAGCTCTGGCGCGCAACGCGCGGCTAGCGCGCGTCTGCGCGAGTCGCCGGAATTCGTCGCCCTGCATGCCGCACAGGCGACGAATCCCGGCGACTCACGCTCACGTCCTACCGCAGGAACGTGTCGGAGATCACCGTGAAAAGCCACCAGCCGATCGCCAGGACGGTGATCACGCCGCCGACCCACGAGAAGCCCCGGCGCAGCCGCCGGCCCTCGCGGGCGACGCCGACGGGCGGGGGAGTCAGGAGCGGGACACCGGATGCCACCGGCGCAGGAGCCGCCGGCAACCGCTCGTCGCGCCACCGCGCCCACTGGCCGAGCTTGTCGTCGATGGCATCCACCGTTGCGAAGATCCACTCCCACGTCGCCGGGTCGATCGTGGACAGCTCGCGCCGCGCGTAGAGGAAGAGGCGGTCATCGACGATCTCGACGTCGAGTGCGGCGGCGTTGTCGATGAAGCGCGCCATGACGTCGGGGGTGAAGAGGTACAGCGCATCGCGCTCGTAACCCTTCGGGCAGTACAGCGCGAAGTGCTGGTCGAAGTCGCCCTCGAGGCTCAGGCGCTGATCGCGCGAGAACGTCGCCGGGAGGTTCGACGCCCCGAACAGGCCGTTGTTGCCCACGGCATCCAGGACGATGTGGGGGAGCGGGGTGTCCAGTCGCAGCTGTACGTACGCCCACTTGTGGGTCTGCTCGTTCTTGCCCGACCCGGTCTTGTACGTGTAGTTGCCGACCTCGACCCATCGGGGACGCGGCCCGTGGACGACATCGGTGGCCTCGCGCGAGTGGCCCTCGCTGAAGATCATGCCGGGAAGGTCGGGCGTCGGGACGGTGGGGAACCACGACAGCCCGTTCTCCTGCGCGAAGTGCGCGAGCCGATAGCGGCGCGTCGCGCGTCCGCGGAAGAGGACGATCAGCGCGTAGGCGATCAGCGCGACGACGGCGGCGAAGAAGATCAGGAAACCGATGCCGATCGGGTTCGGGCGACCCTCATCGGCGAACAGTCCGAAGCTGACCACGGTGGCCATCAGCGATGCGGCGACGAGCAGGATGCCGCCCACGAGGACGAATCCGATCGTGGTGATGACGACGCTCGTCAGCGTCCCCTGGCGGCGCAGCTGCGCGGTGAAGGCGCGCACCTCCGCACGCGTGACCGGTCGTGTCAGGGCAGAGGTGTCCAGGGCCGTACCGCTCATGGCCCCACGCTACCGAGGGCGTCTCGCGAGCGTCGGTGTCAGCGCGCCATCATCAGGAGGATCGGCACGAACACGAGCGCCGCGAATCCCAGCGCCAGCACGACCGTTCCGGCGACGATCGCCGTGATCACCCACACTCCTCCTCGCCGCAGGCGGCGTCCGGGGGCGGCGACACCCGGCGGCGGATTCCGGATGCCGACGGGCACCGCGGCATCCGGAGCAGGGACCGCCGCGCTCGCCGTCGCCGCCCCGCCCGGGCCGGCGATGGCGGGGGCCGCGACGACGGTTGCGGTGGGCGCATCCGACAGCCGGTCGTCGCGCCACCGGCCCCACTGCTCCAGCTTGTCGAGCAGGGTCGACACCACCGAGAACACCCACGCCCACCGTGCGGGGTCGAGCGTCGACAGTTCGGTGGAGGAGTACAGGAACAGCCAGTCGTCGACGATCTCGACTTCGAGCGTGGCCGCGCTGTCGATGAAGCGCGCCATGACGTCGGGGGTGAAGAGATAGAGCGCGTCGCGCTCGTAGCCGGTCGGGCAGTACAGGCGGAAGTACCGGTCGAAATCGCCCTCGAGGCTGAGGTGCTGTCCTCGCTCCCACAGGCCGAGACGGACGCCGTTGCCCTGCGCATCGAGCACGATGTGCGGCAGCGGCACGTCGAGACGGATCGCGATGTATCCCCACCGCGAGGTGGTGGTGTTCTTGCCGTTGCTGACCGTGTAGGAGTGGTTGCCCACCTCGACGAATCGCGGGTGGGCGGAACGCACCAGGTCGTACGCGGTGCGGTCGCCGCCGATCTGGAAGATCGCGCCGGGGAGCGGCGGCTCCGGCAGAGCGGCAACGTACTCCATCCCCACGTCGCGGGCGAACCCGGCGAGGCGCCAGCGCCTGTCCTCCTGCTTCCGCTGCCCGTGGCGGACGGCGAACAGCGCGGCCACGAGCGCCCCGAGGCCCAGGAGGATCGGGATCGCGAAGATCAGGCCGAGCACGACGACGCCGTCGCCGATCGCGGTGCGGAAGATCGCGAGCAGCACGACAAGGAAGACCCCCGCACCGCCGATCAGGGCGAACGCGAAGACGTAGGCGACGACCGCCACGGCGGTGTTCGCCCGGGGCAGGCGGCCCTCCGCGCGCAGCCGAGCCGTGAACGCCCGTGCCGCGGAGGCGTCGCCCGGCATCGTCAGCGCGCGCGCGTCGAATGGTCGGATCCCCGTCATCCCGCCCCCTGCCGTCGTCGGTGCTCCCCAGGCTATCGATGTCGATTCCCCGGGGGAGTCCGCATCCGTTAGACTACGAAGGTTGCCCGGCGACGCCCATGCGCGTGTGAGCCCGCGGCGACGTGCAACACACCCTCCTGCTGCCGGGAAATGCCCGTCAGCCGTTCTAGTCCGAAGGAGGTGGGTTAGTGACGCACCAGTACGAACTCATGGTCATCTTCGATCCCGAGGTCGACGAGCGCCAGGTCGCTCCGAAGCTCGACGGATTCCTCAAGGTCATCACGGCCGATGGGGGAACCATCGACAAGATCGACATCTGGGGCCGCCGTCGTCTCGCCTACGAGATCCGCAAGAAGAACGAGGGCATCTACGCCGTCGTCAACTTCGTCGCGACCAGCGAGGCCACGAACGAGCTCGACCGTCAGCTGAAGCTGAACGAGCAGATCATGCGCACCAAGGTCCTGCGCGCCGAAGAAGCGATCGCCCAGGTCGCCGCCGAGGCCAAGCGCTCCGAGGAGAAGGCCGCCCGCAAGGCCGCCGCTCCCCGCAAGGTCGAGTCCGCCGAGAAGGCTGCGAAGTAACGACGATGGCCGGCGAAACCGTCATCACCGTCGTGGGCAACCTCACGGCCGACCCCGAGCTGCGCTACACGCAGAACGGGCTTCCCGTGGCGAACTTCACGATCGCGTCGACTCCCCGCACGTTCGACCGTCAGGCGAACGAGTGGAAGGACGGCGAGGCGCTCTTCCTGCGCGCCTCGGTGTGGCGCGAATTCGCCGAGCACGTCGCCGGTTCGCTGACGAAGGGCAGCCGTGTCATCGCGACCGGTCGCCTCAAGCAGCGTTCGTACCAGGACCGCGAGGGTAACAACCGCACCTCCATCGAACTCGAAGTCGATGAGATCGGCCCCTCGCTCCGCTACGCGACCGCCCAGGTCACCCGTGCCGCCGGTGGCGGCGGGGGTGGCGGGGGCCAGCGCGCGCAGGTGCAGCAGTCGAACGACGAGCCGTGGTCGACCCCCGGCTCGAACAACGGCGGCGGCAACAGCGGCGCTGACGCGTGGAGCACTCCTGGTTCCTACGGAGACGACACCCCGTTCTGATCTTCGCCCCGCTCTCGAGCGAGACGACAGACCCCTCGAAATTCCGGATGCCATGCCCCGGTCCGCGTGACCGGCCCGGCATCCGAACCACACGAAAGAAGGAAGCATGGCTGGAAAGGCCACTGGCGACCGCCGCAAGCCGCGGAAGGGCGCGAAGAACGCCGCCCCCGCGAAGGCGATCCGCGTCGGCGTCATCGACTACAAGGACGTCGCAACCCTCCGCAAGTTCATCTCGGAGCGCGGGAAGATCCGCGCCCGTCGTATCACCGGTGTCTCCGTGCAGGAGCAGCGCCTGATCGCCCGCGCCATCAAGAACGCGCGCGAGATGGCTCTCCTGCCCTACGCCGGCGCCGGCCGCTAAGGAGCACCCGATGGCAAAGCTGATTCTCACGAATGAGGTCACCGGGCTCGGTAGCGCCGGTGACGTTGTCGAGGTCAAGAACGGGTACGCCCGTAACTACCTCATCCCCCAGGGCTTCGCCGTGGCCTGGAGCCGTGGTGGCGAGAAGCAGGTCGCGTCGATCCGCGCCGCTCGCGAGTCCCGCGCGATCCACGCTCACGAAGACGCCGTGGCGCTGAAGAACTCGCTCGAGTCGAACACCGTCAAGCTGTCGGTCAAGGCCGGCAACGAGGGACGCCTGTTCGGTTCGGTCAAGCCCGCCGACGTCGCCGACGCCGTCAAGGCCGCCGGTCTCGGCGAGCTCGACAAGCGCAAGATCCAGATCACCTCCTCGATCAAGTCGGTCGGCGAGCACGAGGCGACCGTTCGCCTGCGTGACGACGTCACCGCCGTGATCACCCTCCAGGTGGTCGCCGCGAAGTAATTCGCGACGCACGATTCGGCCCCGCTCCTGCTCCGGCAGGGCGGGGCCTTTTCGCTTTCGTCTTCGGGGTTTGGGGCGGATTCTCGCGGTTGGGGCGCGAATCGTTCGCCCCGAAGGGAGAAATGCGCCCCGAACCGGGCTGCCGGGGGTGTTGAGCCTCACGGCGCCGGAGGACCCCGGCCGCACGGTCGCCCGCACCCGCGACCCTAGGCTGAACCCCGTGACCGACCCTCGCGCACCCGAGCGCATCGTCCGGCGCTTCGCGCGCGCGTCCAACCTCCTGCTCGCCGGCCGTCCCTTCGCCGTGCGGGGCACCGGTTCCGCGAGCCTGCACGATGTGCTCGTGCGGCTGGGTGGCATCCCGAGTCCCGAACCGATGCCCGGGCGGGTGGAGTTCGACCTGGATGCCGACACCGTGCGCCTCGACGGTGCGCCGCTCCCCGAGCGCGGCGACGCCGCCGGTCGCATCGCCTTCGCTCGCACGCACATGCCCGTCTCGGCCGCGATGGCCGAGCGCCTCGAGCTGACCGGTCTGCGCGTGGGGGTGGCGATGGTGCTCGAGCCCAAGACCGCCGTGCTGTCGCTGCTGCTGCGCGAGCGCGGGGCCCAGGTGTCGGTGTACGCTCACCCCGACGAGACCGACCCGGCGGTGGCCGACGCGCTGCGGGCGCAGGGGCTCGCGGTCTCGGCCGATCCGGCGGTGAGCGGCGCCGCGGAACTCGCCGCCGCCCGCGCCTTCCTGCGCGCGGGCCTCGACGTGCTGCTCGACGACGGCGCGCACCTCATCCGCCTGGCCCACGACGACGATCCCGCCCTCGTCGCCGGCTGGATCGGGGCGTGCGAAGAGACCACGAGCGGGCTGACGCCGCTGCGGCGGATGCAGGACGCCGGCATCCTGCGCACCGCGGTCATGGCGGTCAACGACGCCCGCACCAAGACGATGTTCGACAACCGCTACGGCACCGGCCAGTCGTGCGTGTTCGCGATCGCCGACCTGCTCGAGGAGCGGGGGATCGCCCTCACCGACCAGCCGGCGCTCGTGCTCGGGTACGGCCCCGTCGGCCGGGGCGTCGCGGCGCACCTGCGCGCGCTCGGCGCCGAGGTGCGGGTCGCCGAGACCGACCCCGTGCGGGCCCTCGAGGCGCGGCACGACGGCTATCCCACCGGCCGGGCGGCGTCGCTGGCGGAGGGTGCTCTCGTCGTTTCGGCGACCGGCGTCCCCGGCACCGTCACCGCGGAGATCGCCCGGGCGGCGCGGGTCGTCGCCGTGGCCGGGGGAGTACCCGGCGAGGTCGCGCCGCACGCCGAGCCCGGCGCGCTGCTGCTCGGTGGGGGAGGAGCCGTGAACATCACCGCGGCCGAGGGCAACCCCATCGAGATCATGGACCTGTCGTTCGCCGTGCAGCTCGCCGCCCTCGGCGAGCTGCTGCGCCGCCGCCCGGCACCGGGCGTGCACGCCCTGGGCCCCGAGGTCGACGACCTCGTCGCGCGCGAGGCGCTCCGCGCGCGCGGCGCCGAGATCGACGCGCCGCGGCCCGTCGACCCCGAGGGCCTCGACGACTGGCGTTCGCCCCGCTACGCCGGGGGTGGGCGATGAAGGTGTACTCGGCATCCCTCGTCGTTCCGATCACGGCGCCCCCCATTCCGGGTGGGGCGATCGCGGTGGCGGGTGGGCGCATCCGGCACGTCGGCGACCGCGAGTGGGTCGTTCACGAGCTGCGGGCACGGGGGATCGCGTTCGACGAGACGCATTGGCCGGGCGTGCTGACCCCGGGCCTGGTCAACGCCCACTCCCACCTGCAGTACACCGGCATGGCCGAGGTGGGTCGGGGGTCGTACGCGGGGTTCGACGACTGGGACGACGCGTTCACTCCGGTCTACCGCGCCGGCCACGACTGGGCTCGGGATGCCGCCGCGGGCGCGCTCCGGATGATCGCGGCGGGCACGACCGCCGTCGCCGACATCGTCACCGACGTCGAAGCCGCTTCGGCGCTGCACGACGCGCGCCTGCACGGCATCACCTACTGGGAGGTGATGAGCTGGACCAACGCCGCGTGGGCCGAGCGCGGCCGCGCCGAGGTCGAAGCCCGGCTCGACGCGCTGCCCTCGCCGCCCGGCACCGGACTGTCTCCGCACGCGCCGTACTCGCTCGACGTGGAGCCGCTGCTCGAGATCCCCGATATCGTGCGCGAGCGGGGGAGCCGCCTGCACCTGCACCTGGGCGAGGCGGCGTTCGAGCGCGAGCACGGCGAGGCGGTGCCGTGGCAGAAGCAGCGTCCCGCGAGCTTCCGCGCCCTGCGCGACGAGGGGTTCGGCACCGGAGCGACCGAGTTCGTCGACGAGCTCGGCGTGCTCGGCCCCGACTGCCACATCGCGCACGGCGTGTACATGACGGCGCGCGACCGGGCGATCCTGCGCGCCCGTGGCACGACCGTGGCCCTGTGCCCGCGATCGAACGCGGTGATCGGACTCGACGAGCCGCCGGTCGCGGCCTACCTCGTCGAGGGGAACGCGCTCGCCGTGGGCACCGACTCGCTGGCATCCAGCCCCTCGCTCGACCTGCTCGCCGACGTGGCCGAACTGCACCGGCTCGCGCGGGCGCAGGGGTACGTCAACCGCGACCTGTCGGAGCTGCTGCTGCGGGCGGCGACGCTCGGGGGCGCTCACGCGATGGGTCTCGACACCGGTCCCGCCCGCACGGGGTATCTCGCGGTCGGCGCCGTGGCGGATCTGGCGTTCTTCGACATCCCGGTGTCGGAGGTGGATGCCACGATCGAGCATCTCGTGGTGTCCGGCGCCGGGACGACCGCCGCGACCTTCATCGACGGCGAGGCGCGCTTCGCCTCGCCCGCCTTCACCCGTGAGACAGGAGTGCGCGCATGACCGATCGAGCCGACACCGACCGCCCGGAGACCGCGCGGCTGCTCGACCTCGCACCGCATCCCGAGGGCGGGTGGTTCCGGCGCATGTGGACGGGGTCGTACGCGGTCGACACCCCCGCGGGCCAGCGCCCCGCGGCGACCTGCATCCACTACCTGCTGCAGCCCGACGAGCGCAGCGCGTGGCACGTCGTCACGAGCGACGAGGTGTGGCTGTGGCACGGTCCGGGTGCGCTCGAGCTGTCGCTGGGCGGAGCGGGGGCCGAGCCGGGTGAGGCGCAGACGATCACCCTCGGCCCCGACCTTGCCGCGGGTCATGTGCTGCAGCACACCGTTCCGGCGGGAGTGTGGCAGGCGGCCCGACCCACGGGCGACGTGGAGGTCGTGGTGAGCTGCGTCGTGTCGCCGGGGTTCAGCTTCGACGACTGGCGGCTGGCCGAGTAGACGACCGTCTGCGGTGCCGCGATCGTGCGCCCCGCGGCCGGCCGGCGCTTCGCCCTCGAGCACGTCTCCGCGCCGTCGAGGAGACCGTGTCGCCAGGTTTCACCGGCGACCGTCCCGGAAACATGCCCCCGGTACGCTGAGCACATCACAGCACTCCGGGGATGACCCCGATACGTCCACGAGGAGACATCGTGACCGCTTTCGCACGTCTGCGCCGCGCCGCCGCCCTGACCGCCGTGGCTGCGGCCACGGTCGTGTCGCTGACCGCCTGCGCCTTCGCCCCGACGGGCTCCGACGCCGGTTCCGCGCCCGCCACGGAAGGCGCCCTGCAGACCGTCACGGCCGGAAAGCTCACCATCGCCACGGGAGAGCCCGCGTTCTCGCCGTGGGTCGAGAACGACGACCCCGCCTCGGGTGAGGGCTTCGAGGCCGCGGTCGCCGACGCGGTGGCGACCCAGCTCGGCTTCTCGAAGGACGACGTCGTGTGGGTGCGCAGCACCTTCGACAGCGCGATCGCCCCCGGCGCCAAGGACTGGGACCTCAACCTGCAGCAGTTCTCGATCACCGAGCAGCGCAAGCAGGCCGTCGACTTCTCGTCGCCCTACTACACGACCACGCAGGCGGTCGTCTCGACCGGTACGTCGCCCGCCGCCTCGGCGACCACCGTGGCCGAGCTGAAGAACCTGCCCGTCGGCGTCATGAGCGCGACCACCAGCTACCAGGTCGCCGCCGACCAGCTCGGCACCGGCAACCTCAGCGTCTTCAACTCCAACGACGATGCCGTGGCCGCCCTGCAGGCCGGTCAGGTCGACGCGATCGTGGTCGACCTGCCCACCGCGTTCTACCTCGCCGGAGCCGTGCTCGACGACGGCAAGGTCGTCGGCCAGCTGCCCGACTCCTCGGCCGGCGGTGACGAGCTCGCGTTCGTCCTGCCCAAGGGGTCGGCCTTGACCGGGCCCGTCACCGACGCGGTCGACGCCCTGCGCGCCGACGGCACGCTCGACGAGCTGCAGCAGGAGTGGCTCGGGGGCACCGACGCCGCTCCCGTCTTGAAGTAAGACCCCGTGGCATCCCCTCCGTCCGAGGCCGCGTGGCGGCCGAGCGAGCTCGAGCTCGGTCGGCGCGCAACGCGGCGTCGGCAGTCGACGAAGTCGGTGCTGATCGCGCTGGTCAGCTCGGTCGTGTTCGTCGTCGTGGTGGGCTGGGCGATCCTGTCGAGCCCCGGGTGGGAAGACGTGCGCCGCGCGTTCTTCGACCCCGAGATCGCGCTGGCGAGCTTCCCGTCGATCCTCGCGGGGCTGTGGGTCAACATCCAGGTGCTGTTCGTCGCCGCGATCGCCGTCGCGAGCCTCGGCACGACCCTCGCGGTGCTGCGGTCGCTGCGCGGGCCGGTGTTCTTCCCGCTGCGCGCGCTCGCGACGATCTACACCGACCTGTTCCGCGGCATCCCCCTGCTGATCGTGCTGTACCTGGTCGGCTTCGGGCTGCCGGCGCTCGGCGTCTTCGGCCGTGTGCCGGTGGTGCTGTGGGGCACGATCGCGATCGTGCTGACCTATTCGGCGTACATCGCCGAGGTGCTGCGCGCGGGAATGGAGGCCGTGCACCCCTCGCAGCGCATCGCGGCCCGCTCGCTCGGTCTGAACCACGCGCAGACGCTCCGGATCGTCGTGATCCCGCAGGGCGTGCGCAAGGTCGTGCCCGCGCTCATGAACGACTTCGTGTCGCTGCAGAAGGACGTGGGGCTCATCTCGGTGCTCGGAGCGGTGGATGCCGTGCGCGCGGCGCAGATCGCCTCGGCTCAGGCCTACAACTTCACGCCGTACATCGTCGCGGCGCTGCTGTTCGTGGCGATGGCGCTGCCGATGATCCGCCTCACCGACTACGTGTCGGCCCGACTGGCGAAACGCGAGCAGATGGGCGGAACCGTATGACCGTGCTCGAGGTCCGCAGCGTCCGCAAGGCCTTCGGCGACCACGTGGTGCTCGACGGCATCGACCTGGAGCTCGCGCAGCACGAGGTGGTCGTGCTGATCGGCGCCTCGGGCTCGGGCAAGTCGACGCTGCTGCGCACGATCAACCTCATCGAGCGCGTCGACGACGGGCAGATCCTGCTGAACGGCGACGACCTCACCGATCCGACGATCGACCCCGACGCCGCGCGGGCCCGCATCGGCGTCGTCTTCCAGCACTTCAACCTCTTCCCGCACCTGCGCGTGATCGACAACGTCACCCTCGCCGCCCGTAAGGTGCACGGGATGCCGAAGACCGAGGCCTACGTCCGCGGCACCGAGCTGCTCGAGCAGCTCGGGCTCGGCGCGAAGGCCCGCGAGTTCCCCGACCGCCTGTCGGGCGGGCAGCAGCAGCGCGTCGCAATCGTTCGCGCCGTGATGACGAACCCCGAGCTGCTGCTGCTCGACGAGATCACCTCGGCGCTCGACCCGCAGCTCGTGGGCGAGGTGCTCGACCTCGTGCGGGTGCTGCGCGACCGCGGGTCGACCATGCTCATGGCCACGCACGAGATGTCGTTCGCGCGCGAGGTCGCCGACCGCATCGTGTTCATGCGGGGCGGACGCATCGTCGAGCAGGGCACGCCCGCGCAGATCCTCGACGACCCGCAGCGCCCCGAGACGATCGCGTTCCTCGAACGCGAGCGCCGCGGCGGGGCCCTGTAGCCCGGCACCCCCACGGCGGAGGGGCCTGAGCCGGCACCCCCGGCGTGGGAGGGCCCTGAGCCTGTCGAAGGGTCCGGGCCCCGGCCGGGCCCCGTCGCGGGCGCGCCACGACACCGGATGCCACGACAGCACGTCGGCATCCGGTGTCGTTCCGCTGAGGGTCAGTGCCCTCCGCGGGTCACGCGCGCGAGCGGCGGCGCAGCAGCACCCCTCCCATCAGCAGGGCGAGTAGGCCGGCGAGACCGAGGCCGAGAGCCGACGAGCCGTCGGTCCCCGTCACGGCCAGAGACGTCGCGCCGTTCGTCGCGAGGGGCGCCGCGGCGCTGACCGTGGCGACGGATCCGACGACGACGGTGCCGCCGTGGGCTCCGGGCGTTCCCGGGGTTCCGGGGGTTCCGGGCGTTCCGGGGGTGCCAGGCGTCCCGGGGGTGCCGGGGGTTCCGGGGGTTCCGGGGGTTCCGGGGGTTCCGGGGGTGCCAGGCGTCCCGGGGGTGCCGGGGGTTCCGGGGGTTCCGGGGGTTCCGGGGGTGCCGGGAGTTCCCGGGGTTCCGGGGGTTCCGGGGGTTCCGGGGGTGCCGGGAGTTCCCGGGGTTCCGGGGGTTCCGGGCGTCCCGGGGGTGCCGGGCGTTCCCGGGGTTCCGGGGGTGCCGGGCGTTCCCGGGGTTCCCGGAGTCCCGCCGGTGTGCGAGCCCTCGGTGGTGCTGTCGCCGATCACCGAGACCGCGTTGCCACCGATCGTGACGGGCAGCTGGATCGGGATGGCCAGCTGGTTCCCGCCGCCGATGCTGCCGGCGCCGTCGGTGGTGATGCCCCCAACGACACCACCACCGCCCGCGCCGCCGGTCGTGGTCGCACCCGTGGAGGTGCTGTCGCCGACGCCCGAGACGGCGTTGCCGCCGATGGTGACGGGGACGACGATGGGGATGATGGCCTGGTTGCCGCCGAGGATGCTGTCGGTGCCGTCGGTTTCGACGTCGCCGATGGAGCCGGAGCCCGTGCCGCTGCCGGTGCTGCCGCCGGTGGTGGTGGCGTCCTCGGTGTGGCTGTCGCCGATGACGGAGACGGCGTTGCCGCCGATGGTGACGGGGACGACGATGGGGATGACGGCCTGGTTGCCGCCGAGGATGCTGTCGGTGCCGTCGGTTTCGACGTCGCCGATGGAGCCGGAGCCCGTGCCGCTGC